>NZ_KB850056.1 GCF_000369505.1 Acinetobacter sp. NIPH 298 | reverse complement strand
ACCAGTGACATCAAACAGCTTTTTACACATTGCACCCAAGTAGTAGTTTTCTCGATCTCGTTGTTTTTTTAGACTTGGATCGGGTTTATTTACTTTCGCATCGATACGCTTTTTCTGGTTTCTGAGTTTGATTTCAGCTTTCTTCTGATCCTGTTGTTGCAGATAGTTTTTTAAGGCATCCAGTTTTAAAAAATGTGCATCAATATCGGAACGCTTGGCTAAATCTAAAATGTCTCGTTCAAATTTTGTTGGCGTAGGCTGCGATTGAATTTTGGCCAAAGCTGCTATTTGTTTGAGATAGGCATTTTTTTCATAGCGACATTTTTTTATGAGAAGCCAGTCTGCTTCAGAAAAATCAGCCATGCTTTTTTTGCCTGGAAGGATGTCTAATAAGCGCTGTTCTATTTTTCTTTTGAAGGGCAGTTGTTGAATATGTTTGATCAGTTGTTTTACATCATCCAAAGTTAAAACCAATTTTTGACGACCAGCCATAAATGCTCCTAAAGATTCAACTATTTTTACCGTTAGTACAGTGAGCTTAACTTGTTATTGAAGTGAAATTAAAAATTAATTCTGTATGGCAGAATTAATTTTTATCTCGTCTCCCTGTCTTTTTTGCAAAACTATCCCTAGCGTGATAGTTTTGCAAAAAAGACAGAAGTCTTCGTCCTGCGGAGCAAAAGCAAAAGCCCCCGAAAATCGAGAGTAGCAATCAATGTTTTACATGGACATTCGGCATAATGTAAAGAAGGCGAATAGCAGCAAAAATACCTTCCATTACCTCACCAGGACTGGACATTTCTTGGCGAAAAAACAGGATGAAGAATTAGAGTTTGTCCGTTCCGGACATCTTCCTGCTTGGGCTAAAAATCGGCCTGCAGATTTTTGGAAAAGTGCCGATCAGCATGAAATTGAACGGGGTCGGACATCGACTGTTTTAACGGTTGCTTTGCCTAAAGAGCTGAACAGATTGCAGCGGATCGAGTTGGTCGAAGCATTTATTCAGGAATTTACCGACACGTATCAGTTTCCCTATACGGCAGCGGTACACCATCATGCCAGTGCTTTAACGGGTGAGGATCAACCGCATTTACATCTGATGTACTCTGAACGTAGCCTTGCCGATGGAATAGAACGATCACCGGAACAGTTTTTTAAACAGTACCGCCCCAAAAATCCACAGCAAGGGGGTGCACAAAAAATGACGGCCAATGCTTTGGGCCAGGGAAAGAATCAGGTGGTAATTTTTAGGCAAACGACCGAACAATTACTGAATGATTGTCTGCAGCAATATGCCCCACAGAAAACCATCATGCTTAATGGTCTAGCTTTAACGGTTGAAAATAAGGTTTCTTGTTTATCGAATCGGGATTACAACACACAGTTTGGTACCGATTTAAAAGATGTTCCGCAGATTCCAAGGTGGAAACTGTACAGTGCAGATCCCATTATTCAGCTCGACGTTCAGGCACAAAAAGAAACCATTCAAAGGATCCGAGAAGAAAATAAAATGGAGCTGTATAAAACAGCATATGAGAATGAGTTGGCTAAGTCTCAATTGGAACAAACACAATTACTCGGACAACGGTATGCTGATCGGAAAAAATACACGGATTTTGAACTGAATGAATTACAACGAACGATTGTGAAGGCTTGCCAAGGGGCTTCTTATCACGAATCGTTTTTAAAGATGCATCAGCAAAACTGTACGATCATGAATCGGCTTTTAGAACGTTCAGCATTTGGCTCTGTTTGGATAGAATTACAGAAACAGGCGTTGTTAAAAGATTTTAGCTGTGAGCAATTAATTGTTTCTGGGGCGACGTTTATTCAGATCAATTTACAGGATGCGGAGCCATCGGCTTGGGACAAGCTTGATCAATATTGTTCGAACGAAGATAACCAAGAATATTTACGTTATTTTTTAAGAAATCTAAGCCAATTTATTCAAAAGCTAGCCAATTTTGATGACAGCCGGAGTCTAGCGTTCGATACGAACTTTAGTTATCAACTCTATGCATGGCAACGCAATGATATACAGCGAAATTTTGAGGGGAAACAGGTTGAAATGCGAGGGTTTATGCAGCTTTATGAGGGTTTTATCGCACCGCTAGCGAGTCGTTATTTTACTGAAGATTATGAATTAGATCAGCAGCATAATCTTAAAAAGTTTAAAGAAAGAGATGATCTCATCATTGAGGCGTTAAATACTCACCTTGAACCCCAGATTCTAGATGCGGTTGAAGTCAATCAGCTCAAGAAAAATGAGTCATCCCATGACTGGAATGGACCAGGGTTTTAGGAGATTAAAATAAATGAACTATTTTTCCATATTGAAGCTGTAATCTTTTAAAAAAGCTAAAAATTATTTCAGATCACATATTTTCGTTTTAGTGCAAAAGCATCTTGTAGAGCATTATGGGGGATTCTTGACTCTGCTGCTAAACTCGCATCGCTGTTCCAAAGCTCCATTGTCAATTTTGGAGTAATCATACAACTACCTTGTTTAATTATGAGTGAAGTTAAAAACAATGAAAAATCTTCTGGCCAGTCAGCAACTATATGTATATTTTCATAGCGATTTAGAAAATTAAATAATATGTTTTGAAACTCTTTTAAATCAATAGCTTGTTTATTTAAAATAGGGATAACATTATCAAGTACCCATGCAGTGGGATTTATACATGGTAAAACTTCGTAAAAGTATCTTTCATTTTCATCAACAAGTGCCATCGAGATAAGTTCTCCACCAAAACCATTAAATTCACAATCTAGAAATAATTTCATGTTCACAATGACCGTATTTATTGCAATGATTTTACTTAAAACCAATTGAAAAATAGTGAATTAGACAGCTAATCGCATCATTTTTATATCAATTCTATTTATTGATACGCCATAGATTTGACTTTATAGCTCCCATTTTTGACTTCGCATAAGAGATTTTATGTTAAATCTATAACAGGAGTAAGTATTTAAAAAATTCAGAATTATACAAAAGCCGTACTCTTGGGTATTATAGTACTCAATCTAGCTTCCTAACTGTAATGGAGGTGTTTATGTCATATTTCACAGTTAAAGATTCTCAAAGAGCTAAAATTCCTAAAGGTAGAGCTGTAGAAGTAAAAGTGTTGAATTTTTCAACACCAATTGCTAAAAGTGCTGTTGAATCTTATACACTTGATTTAAAACGTGTTAATAATGCTTTTAATGATTCACTAAAGCGTCATCATATACATGCCGGATAATCAACAAGAACGTAATCCAAGATATAGTTGGGTCTTTCACGAACTTACCAAAGATGATGGTGAGGAAAATGATCTTGTAAGCTATATTGCCTATTGTTTGTATAAACAAAGAAAAGTAGATTTTTTTAAGTCAAAAGGTGGGAGCCCCACCCAACAAGAAGTCGAATCATTTAATTCAGTATATTTAATTCCTTCCCAATTAGATGGGTTGAGGAATGAAGCAGAAAAAATTTTAACAGATGTCTTAAATAATATTTATTCTGAAAAAGTTAAAGACGTTGAGAGAAGCTTGGAAAGTTCTTTTGCAGCTGAATTAATTAGAAAAATTGATACTTTCATGTCTACAATTCAGTCAAACCATTCACTTCTTGATACTGAAGTGAAGGCTAGTTTCTCCTCTTTAAAAACTTTAGTTGATACATCTAAAAACTCTTTAGAAAATGTAGTCGGTACAAAAATTACGGCTTTAGAGACAAAAGTTAATCTTAATCATGCAACTATCGATCAAGAAATCAAAGAGTTTAATAAGCGTGATGGTTGGTATTGGACTAGAGAAATTATAAAAGGTGCGGGAATTACTGTAGTGGCTACCTTATTTGTCTGGGGGATAAGTTACGCATTAATTGGAAAAGCATTGTTAGGTAAGTTTGAGAATGACAATGTTCCAGCTCCTTCCACCCAAACACCTCCTTAAAACTACATATGTATCCTCCTATAAAAAGGGGGATACAGAATATAATTATTTCATAGCTTCGGACTTTATCCACTTTGAGATTGCTGTTTTAGCTATGCCTAACATTAATTCATAAGTGGGACATAATTCTGATTTATAGTGATACGAAATAGGATCATATGTCTCGATTACTTCAAAAAATTTATTAAAACTTGCTTCTGGATGTTTATGTGGTGGCTGAGTTCCTTCATGAACAAAACGACTACGATATTGATAGGCATTTCTAAGAATTTTCTCTATTTCTTCTTTTTGCATCTTTGAGGGATGTTTGCTTCTTTGCATAAAATCATTCCACTCTCGATCCATAAACGCATACCTACTTTTTACTATATTTTCCCATTCTTCAGAGGGGCTATAGGTCACAATAAATTCAATAAACCTATCGCTGAGATACTTATCTCGTCCTCTAATATCTTTGTATTCGACTAATAGTTCTTTAAATAATGGATTACTACGAGCAAGTTTTTCCCATTCTTTTTCTTTCTCGTGTTTTTTAGACTTTCTTTTAATAGCCTTCTGTGAAACTGCCTCAATGGCCGAAATTAGTAATAAATAGGCTAATCCAAAGTCGTCTCTTTTTACTAAAATCGAAAGTTGTACTAAGCGAATAACTTCTAAGGCAAATACATACAGGTTTTCATCAATTTTTTCTAAGTTGCTTATTAATTCTTGTATTTCCTTTATAAATTGATCTTCAGTAGCCTCTTCTAATCTACTGTCATGTGCACCAGGACCTGCACATAAGAATGGTAAGGTGAACGCCATTTCTTCGAGACAATGACTAGGGATGTTTTCTAGAGACTCTATACGTAAGCCATAACCATCTCGTGGACTTTTTACAGATCTTAAAGTTACGAAACTGATTAATGCACTTAGAGCTTCTCCAAATAAATGAGGATGATCAAATGCAGCCTCATTTACCCAAGAAGGATTTTTCACAAAATTTAAAAGAGATTTTTTTGCAGCAGGAAGTATTACTTCGACAGACGGATAAATAGTAAATTTTTCAAATATCCAAGGTTTGGTAATATGAAAAGTAGTACTTAGACAACTAAAAGTTTGTTTTTCCTTATCAAAGATATGTCCTTGATTTTTTTTATGTAAGTCTTCTCGTAAGTAATAGACACATTCGTTAAACAAGACATGATCTGCTAAAACGGCTCTACTCATTTCCCCTCCTATTAAATAATTTAGTTAAGATTCGCTAAAATTAACATAATACGGATTATACGAAGTCAAAAATGGGAGCTTATAGCTCCCATTTTTTATGGATGATTCTTTAGTTCATTCAGCATGGCATCACGCAGAATTTTGTTCATTCGTGTCTGGTAGCCTTTGCCTTGGGCTTTCAGCCACTGCATGACATCTGCATCGATGCGAACCGTAGTTACTTGTTTAGTCGGCTTGTAAAAAGGATTCTGCACTGCATTTTTCCAAAAACTTTCATCAAGTTCAGGAATGTCTGAAAAGTCTATTTCACTGTTTGGGCGTTTAGCTAAAGCGTCAAGTCTTGCCTTTTGTTCTTCAGATAAAACAGGAGGGTTATTCAAATCCACTTTGTAAGTAACGGTTTTGTTCATACTGTTTCCTCTCTTTTTTCTCTGCCTGTCGTGCTGAAATAATACGGATATGATCAATCCCATTATGATCTTGCACAGTGTGGGCTACTAATAAAACTGTCTGCCCGTGTACGAGACCTATCGCTTGCCAACGATATTCACCATTCTCAAAGCGATCCTGTTTGAAGACGGCATGAGCATCATAAAAAACCAATGTTGCATCTTCAAAAGCTACACCATGTTTTTTGAGGTTGGTTTCTGCTTTATGCTCATCCCATGAAAACTCAATTTCCATAGTTGCATCGCTTTTTGTTAATATAAAAATGTTAATACAAAATTGTAAATTTTGCAAAGTTCTTCCATTTTTTATTGGCAAAAGCTTACAGAATCGAACATAAAAAAGCCGACTTGTTTCAAAATCGGCTTTTGGGGCATTTTTAGATTTTTATGACTTAAATAAGTATCTGATATTTATATTAATATACAAGTGTACTTCGTATAACCGCCATTATGTTAAATGGAGTCTTTATGAGAAATTACTAATCTATGTTTGTTTGAGATTGAAGTATATTTAAAAAAATTAAGTTGTTTTTTTAAATGCATAACTTCATCTTCTAGTTTTTTGATTTGTTGATCTCTTTCGTCCCGTATAGGGGAACTAATTTCACCAAATTTTTTAACTAACTGGCTATATTCAATCAAGTTATTGTAGTCAAGTTCGAAATCTCCGCTTTTTATATATTTAAGTATAGTCGAGCGAGGTTTTCTATACGCTATAGCAGCATCACTGATCGAAAATTTTTTTAAAAAGTGATGATGTTGACCTATCATATTATTTCACTTAAGACATTATTGATTTGGTATATATATGTTAATGAAATTAACATATATAAGATATAAATCTTCAATCATTGTTGGTTGATAATTGAACGTTTACTTTAAACATAACCTACTCTGATAATTTTTCTATTATTAAATCAATACGCTTTTAAGAATTTATATTATTAACATAATACACCTTATGCGAAATCGTCTGTATTAATTGTTTTATTTCAATAAGTTGTAATCCATAAAAAAGCCTAGTTTGAACAAACTAGGCTTTTTTATGGATTCTTCACGTTCCACGCCTAGTATTTAACCTTTGTTCCACAGTTTTGATTAGCTCCAGTCAACAATACCCTCACCCATTCGGCAAGAAAAAGCGACTGAGGAAGCCTCTTTTCGGCTGCTCTGGTTCAACCTGCTCCGGCACGGGAATACGCTTATTCTCTGTCTGTTCCAGAGTAGTCAATCCCTCATGTTTAGCTTCTGCTTTGTCCTGTTCTGGAGCTGTTTTGGCCATATTGGGCTGTACCAGTTCTTGATCGGTAAACGTAGTCATATGGGGTTTTGGAGCTTCTAATAAGCGTTGTATCGCTTCGATTTGATTATCTTTTGTTGCTAGTTGTTCTCTTTGAAAAATTTCTCGTTCATGTGCAAGTTCTAGCTGTTTTTTTAGTATGTCTACCTGCTGTTTTAGCATGTCTACTTCTGTCTCTTTTTGTACCGAAGTATACTGTAACGTGGTTACATTATTATTTTTGTGTGAGGGTTCTCCAAACACACGTATTGCTTCTGAAAAATCAATTTTTCCATCACTATTTTTAGATAAATCCCCTTTATTAATACGCTTATAAATGCTTTGGCGATTCATTCCATATAGATTAGCCAACTCAATAACAGACAATGCTTTCATCATGTAACCCAAGTAAAAAAGTGTATGTCAGTAAACATTAGGTAGTCATGTAACGTTACATGACTATTTTAACGATATCCAACTTTTTTAAGATATGGATAGAGTTCTTTAAATCGTTCAGGATCTTGTAGCATTTCGGCAATACGAATAGCAAATTGCTGGAAGCTTTCTGTGCCCTGAGAATATTTACCCATACTAGGAAGCTCTGAAAGCTTATTAGCAAACATATGACGTTGAGCATCTGTCATTTTAAAACATAGATCTACTGTGTCTAAATTTATGGTGTTAATTAGTTCTTGGTTTACAGATTTTTTTTGTTGGAGTCTGAATGAGAAACCAGTGATAGAACGCCCTTTTTTATGCTGTTCTACTTCAACTGTAATATCTGTGTGCTCTTTAATTTGCTTAATTGAAGGATCTAATACGCGTTTTTTAAAATCATGCATTCGATTGTATTCAGTATCTAGTACACCAATCTGTTTTCTAAAATCAATTAATTCTATTACTGGTGTTTTCCCAGTGCTTCTCCATGCA
The DNA here is from genome assembly GCF_000369505.1 of Acinetobacter sp. NIPH 298. GTDB lineage: Bacteria > Pseudomonadota > Gammaproteobacteria > Pseudomonadales > Moraxellaceae > Acinetobacter. Next base: position 1,364 of record NZ_KB850056.1, on the reverse strand, counting down.
ATCAAAATTTCATATAAACGTACAGCATATCCTGTACTTAGATAGCTAATTTGTTTCATTTCATAGCTTGTAAAATGTTTTTCAAGCCTTGTAATTAAAGGAATTATGGCTGGTGAAAATATAAGCTCAACACTTGCTGTATTATCGATATAAGCAATTTGTGAAACCCATCTACTAGTGATGTTTGCTACCCCTTTGGGACGTTGTTCTTGATAGCTAAATTGACGAGCGAATAGATCCTTACAAGCATCTTTTAGGGCTTGATAAGCGGTATTTCTATGTACATTGAATTGGTTTATATAACTTTCAGCATGAACTGTCAGGGGATCATTCGCATTAATACCTTTCCCACTTTCTCTAGCTTCCATGATCGCAAGAAGAATTAAGCGTTGTTCGACTAGGTCTAAATTGTAACTAGCATTAATTAAAGCATTATCTTTTACTATTAGCTCTTTCATAGCACTTTGTTTTTATGAGATAAGACGACAATAATATATTATGTCGTCTTATGCAAGGTAAGTGTCGTCTTATTGCAAGGTAAGTGTCGTCTTACTGCAAGGTAAGTGTCGTCTTATTGCAAGGTAAGTGTCGTCTTATAAGGCTCGAAAGACTTACTACAACTGGGCTATAGCCTATTCAAAAGCATTTAAAAGCTTAAAAAATAATTAAAAGCCCGACTAAAGAAAAATTGCCCTATGTTTTCGCTCTGCTCAAACTCTATTGAACTTCGCTTTCGCTCAGTTCGAAGGGGCAATTTTTTTCTCATACCGAATTCAATTTTTATAGTGAAAAAAGCACAAGCAAAAGCAACAACAAAAATGGATTCGCTTTGCTCATAACCCCTTTTTACTCGCGATGCTCGTTCTAGCGTCAAATTAAGCCCATTTATCCATAATTTTTTGAACTCAATTTATAAAAAAGCAGTTTTTCAGGGAGTCTAGGCGCGACTTTTCAGTGTGCCACTCGTAGACACTCGTTCAATACGTCCTATTTGACGCATATTGAATCTTTTCTGCTTTACGCATAGTTTCATGTTATTCAGATTAAAAGTGGCTAAAACGAGCGCTATGTCGCTTTAAATGGATTTCTACTGTCCTGCTCAAACCCCTCTACTGTGGTTTTGAGAATTTCATTTCGTACATGCCTCTCAGCAGTTCTTATTTTTTGATCTTCAGTCATTTGATTTTTTTCGATTAGAACAGCCGTTGCTGCTGTATCGATAAAGATTTGTTCTAGGCGTTTTAAGTCATTCGATTGATTGGCATGAAAACCAGTGACATCAAACAGCTTTTTACACATTGCACCCAAGTAGTAGTTTTCTCGATCTCGTTGTTTTTTTAGACTTGGATCGGGTTTATTTACTT
>NZ_KB850055.1:1917512-2409691 GCF_000369505.1 Acinetobacter sp. NIPH 298 | reverse complement strand
CTGATCCCTTCCCGAACTCAGAAGTGAAACCTCTTCGCGCTGATGGTAGTGTGGCACTTGCCATGTGAGAGTAAGTCATCGCCAGCTTTTAAATATCAAACACCCCAATCAGAAATGGTTGGGGTGTTTTTTATGGCGTATAGAAAATAATAGATAATTTTAAGGCCCAATTTAAGGGCCTTAAAATTTAAATAGAGAAAAATTTATTTAGTACTGAAGGCCTATTGGTTTTTTTAAAGTTGTTGTAACTGTACCATTGTTGTTGACAGAGCTACCTTCAAAAGTAATACCATTAAAAATATGCTTGAACTTCAATAATGTACCATTTAATGATTTCTTAAATGTAAAGATATCAGAACCTTCTAAATAAATACTCCCTGTGAAACTTTGTGTATTATTCGAAGGAGCTTCATTTGTAATACGAGAACCTGATATGGCTGATACACTTGGGATATTTAAAATTTTGTCTCCTGAAGGTTTAATTCGATAGGTTGCAAGCGCAGTTGCATCACCTGGTACTGAATTTACAACAAAAGAAACGGGTTCTAAATCTGGTGTACTTGGATTGTCATTAATCAAAACGTCGAAACTAGAGTTATTTTGTAATACAAAAAGATCACCCTCTAAACTTTTTGGATCTTTATAAATACTTAAAGCGCCATAAGTTTTACTTTCTTCATCTGGATGGGTAACAGTCACATTATATTGACCTTCACCATTCATGGAAACAACACGAAGTTGGTTTGACTGAGTTAATCCCCAAGATTGCTGATAGGGATAGCCAAATACACCAGCAATCCATACATCATTCCAAGCCTTGTCTTGATTTTGATTATCAAAGATCAAAATAAATGTTTCACCTGTGAATTTACTAATTTGCTCAGGTGTTATTTTGAGTTTTGCTAGGTCATTTTTGCTGATGCTAAAATCCCAGTTGTTATAAGTATTTGGTGAGATCGTATTCAAGGCAGCTTTAATATTTGTTTCGCCTTCTAGTGCGTAGCATGGGGTATTTTCATAAATTTGATTGCCTTCACCCCCAAAACACGTTTCATGATAAGTGAAATGAGATTTATCTTGATCAAATAACTTTTTCGCATCAACAGTAAGTTGCAAAGGCCCTTGAGCAAAGGTATCTAAAGCATGATCAATGTATCCCTTAGACATGGACTCATCAGTCGCATCGTAATTACCAAACAAAAACTGTCCTTCTTTTTTTAATGAAGTCAGAGTTGTAGTTGCTTCTTCTAATTCTGGTGAGATAATTGGTGGTTGTTCAGTATTATTACCTCCGCTATTTGTTTGATTGTAGTAGCCTTTACTACCGCCTCCGCCACATGCTGCGATGATGCTTGTTAACGCAATCGCAAGTGTCCCCTTGATAAATTTCATAGATTTCCCCAAATAAATTGTGTGAACTATAGAGTTGTTAATATGTCAAAGTTATTTGCAATTGAGACATTTGAACAATATTTTAGTTATGTTTCAAATTATGATCTCGTCGCATTTATAGTCACTAAAACCTCAGAAGGTATTATTAAAAAAGTTTGATACCATTTTGATAGTGTTCTAGTTTGATGCAAATAATAATTGCATTTAATTACTCTAAATTAACTACGCTAGCATACATTAAAAATAGTGCTGATTGAATCATCTAGGTGAAATCTCAGCACTATTTAAATGATAGTCAGCCATCATTCATTCTTAGATTAGAGTCAGTTAATGAATCTAATCAGATTAAAATTGTGATGAGGTTGTTATTTTGGTACGAAAAAATTAATCATCTAGCAAATCCATTTGTTTTGCTAATTGGTATAAATTATTTGAACGATTACCTGTACGACAAAACATTAAAATAGGTTTTGGTAATTCGTTGTAATGGTTTGCAAAAGTACGGACATCTAACTCGGTAATCTGGCCTGCAACAACAGGTTGATAGACATAATCTAATCCTGCATTACGTGCAGACTCCTCGATTTGAGCACTCGTCGGCTGTTCAGGGCCTCCTTCCATATCAGGGCGATTATTGATAATAGATTTGAATCCTTTCTCTACGACCTGCTCGACGTGATCTGGTCCAATTTGACCTGCAAAACCAATATTCTCTGACATCTTGTCACTCCAAAAACAAACAAAACATTTTATGCTCTATCATAGCATTAAGCTTAATGTTGAGTTTAAATGTCTATAGTAAATAAACGATGAACCTAAAAAAGATAACGTAATGGAGCGCGCATGCACACCTACACTGTTGAGCCGTTGTATGTTCCAAGTGGTGATGAAACGATCGCTGCTGATTTTTATCTTCCTAAGACAAATATTAAACCTGCCGTAATTTTAATGGCACATGGCTTTGCAGGATTGCGTCAATTTAAATTAGTGCAATATGCACAACGTTTTGCTCAAGCGGGTTATGCCGTCATTCTATTCGATTATCGTTTTTGGGGTGGGAGTACAGGAAAACCAAGAGAATTGGTTTCCTTAACTGCTCAATTAGATGATTGGAAAACCATGATTCAACATGCATCTAACTGTAAGTTGATCGATAGCCGACGAATTATTCTTTGGGGAACATCCTTGAGTGGTGGTTATGCACTGAGTTTGGCAAGTGACCTCAAAAATATCCAAGCAGTGATGGTACAGGTGCCCTATGTAGATGGTGCGGAGACGGCCAAGCATTACCCTCTTCAGCGCTACCCTGAGGCTTTAAAGCGTTCCAGTCAAGACTACATGGGGTCTAAGATGGGATTGGTACCTAAGACTCTACCTGTTGTTGATCAATATAGACTGTGCTTCTTACCGACATCGGATAGTTATTATGGTTATCATTCGATTATAAATCCTGACTATTACTGGAGTGGGGAAGTCCCAGCACGGGTATTTTTCAATTTGATGCGTTATCGTCCGATCCAGTTTGTACGTAAGATCAATATCCCTGTGTTATTTATTGCAGCGAAGCATGATACATTGATTCCGATTGAGTCGAGTCGTGAAGCTGCAACCAATATTGCTCCTTTTGTGAGCTACCATGAGTGGGATATGAAACATTTTGATATTTATCACGGTTCATGGTTTGAAAAAGCAGTCACAACCCAATTAGAATTTTTACATCAACATATTGGAGTGATGTAAATGATGATTGTCTGTGCATCATGTGGTGCAAAAAATCGCGTACCCGAAGAAAAACTAGCAGTTCATCCGAATTGTGGTCAATGTCATCAGGCATTATTACCCCAAGCGCCAATTGAGTTAAATGAACAAAATTTTAGTCATTTTATCAGTAATACCGATTTACCGGTTTTGATTGACTTATGGGCCGAGTGGTGTGGTCCATGTAAGATGATGGCACCACATTTTGCTCAAGTTGCTCAGCAAAATCCGTATGTAATTTTTGCGAAGATTGATACGGAAGCAAATCCTCGTTTAAGTGCTGCTTTTAATGTCCGAAGTATTCCGACCTTGGTCTTGATGAATAAAACCACCGAGTTAGCAAGAATCAGCGGTGCATTACGTACGCCTGAATTACAGCAATGGCTAGATCAGCAATTACAGCAACATTAAGAGAATGAATATGACGGAACGCTTGAATCATCCAGAGGGTACTTTATCACTGCAAAATATTGCAATGCCAGCTGATACCAATTGGAGTGGTGATGTTTTTGGGGGCTGGATTGTCTCTCAAATGGATTTAGCGGGTGCGATTCATGTTGAACGTCTGAGTAAAGGTCGCTGTGCCACAATCGCGATTAATCAGATGACTTTTTTGGTTCCAGTCAAAGTCGGTAATGTAATTAGCTGCTACACCAAAATCCTGAAAATCGGAAATAGTTCGGTGCAGGTACAAATTGAAGTTTGGAATAGTCATGATGACTCTCGAGATCCTGTGCGGATTACGGAAGGGGTCTTTACTTTTGTTGCTGTTGATGTGAATGGCAATAAACGTGTGATTTCTGATGAGGTTAAACAAGCTTATTTAGCGAACTTGTAAAATATAACCCAAACGGATATGAGCTTGATTTTGTATGCTCTATCTTTTTGTTTTATATCATATTGGCATTTGGAGTGTAGATCATGGCTGAAGAACTCGTTTTGCAACAAGGTCATAAAGCTGAACAATATCAAAGTCTAGTGCCGCAGATTCAAGCGATTGTTGATGGTGAATCTGATGTGATTGCCAATCTCGCGAATATTTGTGCAGCATTAAAACAGCAATTTGATTGGCTATGGGTTGGTTTCTATCTTGTGAAAGACGATGAGCTGGTGCTAGGACCCTTTCAAGGGCCGATTGCCTGTACACGTATTGCAAAAGGCCGTGGTGTCTGTGGAACAGCATGGCAACAACAGCAAGTGATGATTGTGCCCGATGTGGATCAATTCCCCGGACATATCGCATGTAGTTCGGCTTCTAAATCTGAGATTGTATTGCCGATCATGAAAAATAGTGAGTGTGTTGGGGTTTTAGATATTGATAGCGATGAACTGGATCAATTTGATGATGTCGATGCTGAGTATCTTCAGCAGCTAATTTTAATCATTGAAAAGTTCATTTAGGGCAGGACACTGCAAAAAATAAAGCCCAAATCATTTGGGCTTTATTTTTATCATTCAAAAAATTATTTTTTGCGTTTTGGCAGCCAAGCCCAAAGCATTTGGCATTGGATTGGTTCATTGCCAGCATCATCAATGACAGTGACAGGAATCAATAACTCGCCTTTTTCATTTTCAGCGATAAACTTTTGTTGATCAGCTGATAATGTTGCTGTCGCTGTTAAGCCACCTTGAGCAACTTTTAAATAATCGACATGCAAAGATTTAATCAACAAAATGCGACTATCTGGAACATGTAGACCAGTTAAAAAACCCGTTGCTGTTTCAGCCAATAGCGCCATTGCTGCGGCATGAACACCTTTAATATGGTTTTGCATATTACGTTGGTTTTCAATACGCACAGTCACGTGGTCTTTATCCACTTCTAAATAGCGGATATTCGCTGTTCCCACCATTGGAACAACACGGCCAAAAGCTTTGCTCCATAATGTGCTACGGATGCCTTTAGGAAACTTAGACGTGGTTTTAACCAGCGTATAAAGACGGTTATCTTTTGCCATAGTGAACCTATTGCTTAGTCTTTGAAATTATTAAATTGGAGTGGCAGACCAAATTGTTGTTCACGTAAAAAGTTCATGACTTGTTGCAAAGTATCGCGTTTTTTATCCGTGACACGAATTTTGTCGCCTTGGATAGAAGATTGCGCTTTGATGCCGCTTTCTTTAATGGCTTTATTAATTTTTTTTGCGGTATCTGAGTCAAGTCCATCTTTAAGTTTGACAACTTGAACCACATTTTTACCAGATGCGGTGGCTTTTTGAGGATCTAATGCTTGTACGTCAATCTTGCGTTTATAGAAATGGTTTTCGAGCATGCTATAGACTTGTTCACATTGGAAATCACTTTCAGTTGAGATTTTGATTTCCTTATTTTTTTCATTTAGCTCAATCGAAACATCCTGTCCGCGGAAGTCAAAACGTGTCGCAATCTCTTTTTGAGTGTTTTGTACGGCATGATTGACTTCAAATAACTCTAATTCAGAAACAATATCAAAAGAAGGCATAGTTAGACCTTTACAAAGGGAAAGAATATTTGAGATGCTAAGGGGGTTTTCTTCATTTGCCAAGTGTTGTTTACATCAAAGGAGTGCGCAATGATCCGTAAACAAGAAATTACAACATTTGAGTTCCCAAAAGACGCTGTCATTTGGGATGTCCGAGATACCAAAGCGTATACAGAGGCTCATGTCAAAGGGGCAGTAAATCGCCCAATTGCTGAATTAACTGCGGATAGTTTGACTCAGGTTGCAGCGGATCAGCCGATTTATATTCTATGCGGGGGTGGCAGTAAAGCACCTCGAGCAGCAGAACTTTTAGAAGGTATTGATGGTTCTCGTGAATATGTTGTCTTGATGGGTGGCACACGTGCAGCACGTGATGCAGGCTTAGCTTTAGAGCAAGGTGCTTAATCGCTAAGAAAATTTGCCAAAATACTTCGGTATTTTGGCAAATTTAAAAAAATAAGAATCTGATTAAAATAATTTTTCTTAAAACGATAGTTTAGCCAGAATAATAAGGTTTTTTTACTTTAACTTTCTTTTGGAAACGTTGAGGATTGAGTTTATCTAATAAGCTTTGTGGAATTGGACAAAGCTCACCTAAAACCAATGCAGCTAATACTTCACTGCACAGCGGCGCAAACAAGAAACCTTTAGAACCTAAACCTGCAAAGGTATAGCACTCATTTGTATTTTGCATTTTGCCGACTAAAGGAAAGTAATCTAAGCTTTGTGCGCGCACAGATGCTCGGCCTTGCCATGAGTCTGTCGATGGGAGCTGTTGCGCGTATTCGGGAAAGACACTGTGGATAAGTTCATGGTTATGCACATGGTCTTCTGGTAATACTTCGGTATCGTCTCGATTTGGAAAAAAGGATGCGCCTAAGATCAGTTGAGTTGCATCAAACTGCATACAATAACCGCCATAGCTATAAGCTTGATCAAGCGGAAGCGGTTGATTGCTGTTATTTACCCAACTGACTTGTCCTCGAATCGGCTTAAGTATTGGATAGTTTTCAAACAGTTCCGCACTTTGTTTGGCACAACACACAATCACATGATCAGCCGATGCAAGTCGTTCTTGATCTTGCCATAGCTCAGTTTGCTTTTCTACTTGCTTTAAATCTGAGATCTTGGCTTTTAGGATCGTGATATTGGGATGTTGCAAAATCTCATCACGGAGTTGATGCGGGGAAACTGCGCCTGCTTGTCGTAATTTTAAACTGGAAAACTCAGTTTCAGGGAGAGCCTCTAGCGAAGAGTGAGCAGATAAAACATGATCAGGGTATTGTTCAACCAATCCTAAAAGTTCATCAGGATTTTTTAAAGCAATTTGTTGAACCTGAATCGGTCTAAACGCTTTGAAACGTGGATAAAAATTCAAAGCATGTTGCCAACTCAAAGTCATCAAGTGATCATGTGCTTGTTCAATTGGACATAGCTTGGGGTTGAGTAAGGCGAGAGGGTTGCCTGATGCCCCCGAGAGTGGCTCATTTTGCTCGTAGATCGTGACTTGATGCCCGCGTTGAGCAAATGCCCATGCACTACTTAAACCCGCGATTCCTGCGCCAATGATGGCGATATTTTGCTGCGTTGTTGTTTTGGATTCAGGCTGTTGTTGTGTCAGCACATTTTCTTCGGTATTTCGCGATGCTATTTCAGTTTGTGAAACAACCTCAAGCCAAATGGCTTTAAGCATTTCTCGTTTATGACCAAAACCACGTGGGCGACTAATGTGTATGCCATGCTGTTTGAGTCCACGTTTCAGTACACCTGCAACGCTAAATGATGCAAAGGTTGTACCCAAGTCAGATAAACGAACAATATGATTGAGTACATTTTCTTGCCACATATCTGGATTACAAGAAGGGGCAAAGCCATCCAAAACCCAAGCATTTACCGCTTGGGTTTTAGGAATACTTGGAAAAATATCTTGTGCATCGCCTAACCACAAATCAAGACTAAAGCGTTCTTCAGGAAAATCAAGGCGGTGACAGCCAGCGATCGGTAATGGGTATTGTGCAATCAGCTTTTCGGCTAGCGGTTGTAGTTCTGTCCAAACATTGAGGGCACGGATGAGATCCGCTTTGCTGAGTGGAAATTTTTCTACGCTGATGGCGTGTAAATGGCTGTGATTATCGGGACGAATTTGTCGCCAAAGTTGCCATAACGCTAAAATGTTTAAACCTGTACCAAAGCCTGTTTCGCCCACACAAAAATATTGATAATCGTTGAGTTGGGAAAGACGCTCAGTGAGATCATTGCCATTTAAAAAGACGTGGCGTGTTTCTAATAAGCCATTGTCTTTGGAAAAGTAGACATCGCCGAATTGTTTAGAAATGGGAACTTCAATACCATCGATGAGTTCCCAGTCCAATGCAGCTGTTTGTAGTTTTGATGACTCAGACATAAATAAATGTGTTGCGGTTTACCACTGGCGACGGCGTTTAGTATAAACATAACTTGCGATAAAAAAGCCAAGAATGACACCGACCGCAATGGTCATCGCACCGTAGAGGAACATTTGTGCACTACGTTCACTTTGTAATACTTGGACTTGTACAATTAAACTGTCATTTTTTAACTGTAATTCTTGGTTTTGAGTCAGTGCTTCAAGATTGGCATTTTCAAGTTGCTTTAAACGGCTGGCTTGATCTTGAATGAGTGCCTTATTTTTTGCTTCTTGCTGCTGTTTGGCTTTGGCAATTTGTTCTGCTGTTAATGGTTTGGTTACTGCGCTTGTGGTGGTTTGAACCGTTGATGATTCAACAGCCCAAACACTAGAAGTGAGTAAACATAGAGCAAATAAGCTTTGGAATGCAATACGCATGGTTTACCCTTTTGGAAACGCTTTATTAAAAGGTTTTACATCAATCGTGGCGTAAATCCCTTCTTTTAAAAAAGGTTCTTCTTCAATCCACGCATCAAGTGCTTCACGACTATCAAATTCCACAATAATGGTGCTGCCAATGAAGCCAGCTTGTAAGTCATCAGGATCTTTGGGATGTGCGCCAGCGGTAATTAAACGTCCTTCATCATCCAGTTTTTGTAGTCGAGCTACATGTTGCGGACGAGTCGCTAGACGTTTCTCCAAAGTACCTTCACGATCAGTACAAGTCAGTACAAAATAGGGCATAGCAGTTGCTCAATGATTCAAAATCTAGTCAGTGGTTTTAAAACGTTTTCTTAAGCAAAATAGTATCACAGCAAGGTAACTGAGCGACACGATAATATCGCCAAAAGCAGTGAATTCACCCCAATATTTTCCTTCTAAAAACATAAAACCAAAGAAGAAATGCAAGCCAGCTAATAAAAAGAACTGACCACACCATGCCCAATTCAATCGTATCCATTCCTTTTTGTTTAACTCTAATACTGAACCGAGCATTTTTTGAATAATTGGCATTCGTTCTTTATTAAATAATGGCGTAACCAAAAAGCCAATGCCGATACCGACATTGATAATGACCGCTTTCATTTTGATATAGGTGACGTCGCTGAAAACTAAGGTGATCCCACCAAAAATAACCGACATGACCACGATAAACCATTGCATCTTTTCCAGTTTAAATTTTTGGAAAATGAACAAACAGCCGTAAACCACCAGTGTGGAAATGAGTAAGGCGCAGGTTGCAACAAGAATATGATTTTGATCCGTATTTCCTGCACTACCCACTAACTCTAATAATGGGTGATGATTATCTTTCGGGTCGGTAGTTTTATAAAAATAAAAGAAGATAATAATCGGAAGATAGTCGAGCAACGCTTTCATGTTACAGTACGGCAATGAAATAGGTCAGATAGCATAATACAATCCATGTTCGGTGTCGATTTACATACCCATAGCCTTATCTCAGATGGTACTTTGTCTCCAGAGCAATTGGTGCAGGCTGCTGTGGATGTAAAAATTCATACTTTGGCTTTAACCGATCATGACAGCATGGATGGCTTGGCACAGGCCCGAATGTATGCTCAAGACCATGATATTCAAATTATTTCGGGTGTTGAAGTTTCTAGTCAATGGGCGAGAGAAAATACCAAAAAGAGTTATGGTGTACATATTGTTGCATTGAATATGCAAGACGAAACACCGATAAAGATCATGCTTGAGAAGCAGAAAAAAATACGCGCTGAGCGAGCAAAGGTGATCTGTTGTTTATTAGAGAAATGTATCGGTTTTGATATTTACCCAGATGTGGTCGCCAAAGTGGATGGTCATGCGGATCGAGTGACTCGAACCCATATTGCAAATACACTGGTCGAAAAGAATATCGTGAGTCGCCCACAGCAAGCATTTGATCGTTTTCTAAAAGAAGGCAAGAAGGCTTTTGTGAAATTTGATGGGGTGGGTTTAAAAGAAACCATTGAGGTGATTCATGCCAGTCAAGGTTTTGCCGTTTTGGCACATCCGACACGTTATGATCTATCCGCTACCAATATTCGCTATTTGATTGAGTTATTTGCTCAGAGTGGCGGTGATGCAGTCGAACTGCCACCGAGTATAGAGCCTGCTTCAACACGGCAAATGGTGGATCGAATGATTCAGCAGTTTGATTTGGCGGTTTCCATTGGCAGTGATTTTCATGGTGACAATATGCCTTGGGTCAAGCTTGGACAAACGCCGAAAGTAAATGAAGGGCAGAGAGGCATTTGGGAAAGTTTTAGGTAAGTTTTTTAAAGCAGATTGTGCGAAGGGTATCTGTTTTGAAAATAGTCCAGTAAATATTCTAAAAATAATTGAACTTTGGGTGGGATTAAATTTCTATTCGGAAAAACAGCATAAATCGAAGTGGGTTCAACTGGGTACTGAGCGAGAACTTGAACAAGTTTTTCTGCTTTTAAGTCATCACTGACATGCCAAAGCGAATGATTGGATATGCCTAAACCTGATAAACAGGCTTGCCGAACGCCTTCACCTGAATTCGTTGTGAAATAACCAGCCACTTGGATGTGTTGCAGCTCTCCCATTTTTGTTATGAAATTCCAATGATCAGTTAAACCATGTTCATGTTGTTGCAAAATACAACGATGTAATTTGAGATCTGACAACGTCTGTGGCCGACCATATTTTTCTAAATATGCGGGCGAAGCGCAAAGTAAACGTGGATTTGATGTCAGTGCTTTGGCAATCAATGTTGAACTTTTTAATTTTCCGATGCGTATTGCTAAATCCATCCCATATTGAATCAGATCAATGTTTTGGTCATTTAAATCTAAGTGAATTTTAAGTTCTGGATGTAATAATGAAAATTCAGCGATCACTGGCATTAGAATTTTTGTGCCAAACGTGGCAGAGGTGGTGATTCTCAGCGTGCCAGAGAGGCATTTGTCTTGAACTTTTAGTGATTGCTGTAGGCTTGAAAATTCATGAAGCCAGATTCGACCATGTTCAAGCAAGGTTTTCCCTTCTTCGGTCAGACTGATTTTACGAGTGGTGCGATGCAACAAACGAAGTTGTAGATTTTGTTCTAATCGTTGAATTCGCTGACTGGCTACAGAAACAGAAATATTGGCTTCTTGAGCGGCTCTGCTGATTGAACCTAAATCAGCAACTCGAATAAAAAATTGGAAATCTTCTGTATTCATTATCAATAAAACCAGAAAAGTATTTCTTGATTATCGTGGTTTTTTAAAAAATCTCATAGCGCTATTGTGATCTCAAGCGAATAAAACTTGATGAGAGAGGCGTAGGATGAAATATCATTTCTTAGGAAATTCGGGTTTAAAGGTATCCCAACTTGGATTTGGTGCAGGAACATTAGGCGGGAAAGGTCAGATTTTTTCAGCGTGGGGACAAGCCGATCAGGCAGAAGCCAATAGCATGATCCAACTTTGTCTAGATGCTGGTATTAACTACTTTGATACCGCGGATGTTTACTCTGATGGTGAGTCTGAGCGAATGTTGGGTCGGGCACTCACCTCAGAGCGACAGCATAATATTATTTCAACCAAGGTGGGAATCCGAAGTACCGATCAACTCAATGATGCAGGTTTTAGCCGAAATTATTTACAGCATGCCGTGGAACAATCATTGACGCGATTAGGAACAGATTATATTGATGTGTTGCAATTGCATCAGTTTGATAGCTTTACCTCCTTGCACCAATTGATGAAAACCCTCGATGAACTGGTGCGGAGTGGTAAGGTGCGTTATATCGGGGTGTCAAATTTCTCTGGTTGGCAACTCATGAAAGCTCAAGCGATTGCTGAACAATATGGTTATGAAAAATTTGTGGTGAATCAGGTCTATTATTCATTGATTGGGCGTGATTATGAGTGGGAGCTGATGCCTTTAAATGATGACCAACACATTGGAGCTGTGGTTTGGAGTCCTTTAGGTTGGGGCCGTCTAACGGGTAAATTTGATCGGGAGCATCCGATTCCCGCGGGCAGCCGTTTACATGAGACGGCGCAGTTTGCTCCCCCAGTGAATGAAGCGCTGCTCTATAGTGTGATTGATATATTGCGGGAAATCGCAGATGAAACAGGCCATTCGATTCCACAGATTGCATTAAATTGGTTATTGCAACGCCCAACGGTGTCCAGCGTACTGATAGGTGCTCGAAATGAAACACAGCTACGAGATAATTTAAAAGCTAAAGATATTCAATTGACGCAGGAACAGATGGATAGACTCGATCAGGTGAGTGCGATTTATCCACCTTATCCGTATTATCCTTATTGGAATGGACAATTTACTGAGCGCTTTAAGTCCTTGGTTTCATCCCATTTTATTCAGTAAAGCAGGATTGAGATCGGGAAAAGAAAGTAGCCCCCTTGCTAACTTTGCGACGGGGCGGTTTAGTTTTACAATAAATTATGATCATGTGCCTGAATCGGCGGAGGTGTCGGACGACCGAGCGTACCGAGCAACTCAATTTCGATGTTTCGAACCATGGCATCGAGTGGCAGATCATTACTTTGCGTACCAAAAGGCTCTTCGATTTCGCTGCTCAATGCATCTAAACCTAAGAAGGTATAAGCCAAAATGCCAACCAAAAGGGGTGTTACTAGACCCAGTAAAGAACCTAAGCTAAAAGGCAACATCACACAGAAGAAATACACGGTACGGTTGAGCAATACCGAATATGCAAAAGGAATTGGGGTATTGGCAATACGATCACAGCCTGTTTGCATTTCACTTAATGCGACAACATGCTGGTTCATTTGCGTGTAAATAATATCTGAGATTTCACCGTCTTTGAGTGCTTGTAAAAGCTCCCACTGAATCAGGCTCAGCGTGTATTGAGGTGCATTATGTTGTTGATAAAGCTGTGTAAGCGCTTGTTGGCTTAAGCCACTGGTTTCGGTCAATTCCGTTGGATTTGCAGTTTGGTGGCGTAAGCGGTCACGCAGGACATTCGCAAATACAATTACATTTTGAATGACTCGTTCACGTCGGGCTTGGGTTAAAACGCGGCAATCGCGATCAAAATGTCGCGCTGTGGCAATCAGAACACCCCATAGTTTACGTGCTTCCCACCAACGCTCATAACAGGCGCTGTTCTTAAAGCCTAAGAAAATGGAAAGCACAACACCGATCAAGGTGAAGCCAACTAAAGGAATCTCGGGGAAACGAAATAATTGTATATATTCAATGCCGCCAATGATGGCAGAGATGAGCATAACAAATCCGAGGGAAGGTAAAATTTTGGGTAAAATCGTCCCACGCCATGAGAATAAAACTTTAAAAATACTCGGCTGGTCACGAACAATCATGTTATTTGGATCATTAATTTTATCTGTCGATGTTCAGGCTTGCTTCAGCCTTTGTCAAGACGAGATTGTTTGATTTTAATAGGGTTGAGTAGTTGTTGTTCAGAAAATGAAAAATAGCCATCTGATGCAATAATAAAGTGATCAATGAGGTTAATTTCAAGTAATTTACATGCTTGCTTGAGTTGCTGTGTCAGGTAAATATCTTCTTGAGAAGGTTGAGCTATGCCATAGGGATGATTATGGGCAACCACGATTTGGCAGGCTTGCTGTTGTAAGGCATAACGCAAGGTCTGATTCAGTGAAACACTACATGAATGTTGCGAGCCAAAAAACAATTTTTTGAAATGTAATTTTCTTAATTCAGCATCTAAACACAGCACAGCAAATACTTCTTGTTTTTCACCTTGCAGTTCATAGCGTAAATAATCAAGTACCAGGTTTGAGTGATCTAAACAAAGTCTTTGTTGATGAAAATGATTATTCAGATAACGCCGCCCAAGCTCTTTGACTGCCATAAGCTGTGCATATTTGGTTGAGGCGATGCCATTAAACTGGGACAAATCTTCAAGTGAAGCGTCAAAAATAGGGTTTAAGCCGCCAAAATGTTGTATCAAAATACGAGATAATTCGACTGCAGAATGTTGCTTCGAGCCTGAGCGCAGAAAAATTGCCAGTAGTTCTGCATCGGATAGACTCTGTGCCCCTTGAAGTAATAAGCGTTCTCTTGGTCGTTCTTGTTCTGGCCATGCTTTGATGGACTGTTTAATCGATTTATTCATTGTTCAGTTCACTTTGATTTTATTGTGTTTATGACTTTTATAAAAACCCATCACTTGGGTCTGATCGTATTTAATGCTATTGTGAGCGCCACTGCAACAGTAAGGTATCCTGTTTGTGAGCTTCGATCTAAGTGTTATTCCCCACAAAAACATTATATTAGCGGTCACGGGTGGCATTGCAGCCTATAAAAGTGCCATTTTAGTACGTCGTTTAAAAGACTTTGGTTTTGATGTCCGCGTGGTCATGACACATGGCGCACAAGCTTTTATTACGCCTTTGACTTTCCAAGCACTTTCTGGAAATCCAGTTCATACTGAATTGTTAAATCCAGAGGCCGAAGCCGGTATGGGACATATCGAGTTGGCGCGTTGGGCTGATTTGATTTTAGTTGCACCCGCAAGCTGTGACAGTATTGCTAAGTTTGCCAATGGCTTGGCCGATGATCTGCTCAGTACCTTGTATTTAGCGACCAAAGCACCTGTTTGGGTTGCACCAGCCATGAATCAACAAATGTGGGCTGCAAAAGCAACACAGCGTAATTTGCAAACCTTGGTTGAAGATGGCGTACATGTGATTATGCCTGACGCAGGTGAGCAGGCGTGTGGTGATGTGGGTTTGGGCCGTATGCCTGAGCCTGAAGATCTAGCCCGTCAAGTTGCAGCGTACTTTCATAAAGCACAGCGTGCAATCGCAGAGAAATTTGGTTTATTGGCGGGTAAGCGCGTCACGATTACAGCAGGTCCAACCCGTGAAGCAATTGATCCTGTCCGTTATATTTCAAACCATAGCACAGGTAAAATGGGCTTTGCGCTCGCAGCCGCTTGCTATGCCGCAGGTGCGAAAGTCACCTTGGTCGCAGGTCCTGTGAGTTTAGATACGCCCAATGGCGTGCAACGAATTAATGTCAGTTCTGCTATGCAAATGTTAGATGTCAGCATGAATCAACTGGCAGACGGTTGTGACATTTTTATCGCCACCGCTGCGGTTGCTGACTATCGTGTGGCGCAAGTGGCAGAACATAAAATTAAGAAAGCAGGCGATGAACTTGCGGTTGCTTTAGTGAAAAATCCAGATATTGTGGCGACCATCGCGCAGCAGCAAGAACGCCCATTTATGGTCGGCTTTGCCGCTGAAACACAAAATGTTGAAGAATATGCTGCGGGTAAATTGGTTGCGAAGAAGTTGGATATGATTGCGTGTAATGACGTCTCTCGTCCTGATATTGGTTTTGCTTCTGATGAAAATGCCATGACGGTATTCTTTGCCCAGTCTTACCACATGAAAAAACGTGAATTAGAGAAAGCCTCTAAACAGGAAATTTCGCAGCAATTGGTTGAATCGATTGCTGACGCATTACGTCGCCGTTTATAAATAAATATAGGAGGGTGTATTTTACACCCTCTTATTTTTTGTATTTAGAAAGATAAAGCCAAGATATACCCCCAAAAATCGCAGTGAAAATACAGCTATAAAAAATAAGAGAATAGGGAATAATATGGAGTAATGGATTCTTCAAAATCCACGGATAAAAGAAATAAACATCGTGATGCATGAAAGCATCTAATAAAATATGACTAAAACTACCGATATATGCACTCATTGCTGCTGTTTTCCACGAAATTTTTCAATCTCTGTATTTTAGAATAGCTCTTAATATCCATTGGCTTATCGGTTTGCCGATGAGAAATGCAATGCCTCCAATCAGGGTTGCGCCTAATAGGTTGTGCGTGTAGATGTGTAGATATTGCCAGCCATAAATTAGACCAAGTAAGGGCTCTATATCCATTAAGATCTGTGTGCCACCAAAAATCATAAAACTAAAACGTTGTTGTGCTACAGCTTTACAACAAGCACCGACGCCTAAGTGTAATGGTGTAAAAGGCATTATTATTCTCTCTTTTTTTCTGTAGCGGTGTTGGTGTATGACATCATAAGGGAGTATGGATATGCATGAATAGCATCTTTCGGATTTTCTTCTCATTGTAAGCTTGTTAATGTGGAGAAATAGCAACAAGAGGGCAGACAGATGCAACAGCAACGGAATTATGATCGTATTGCTCAAGCGATTGCCTATATACAGCAAAACTTCCAGCAACAGCCGCAACTTGATGAGGTCGCGGCTCATATTCATCTAAGCCCAGCCCATTTTCAGCGTTTATTCAGTGAATGGGTGGGAACCAGTCCGAAAAAGTTTCTGCAATATATCAGTGTGGAATATGCCAAAAATATTTTAAAGCAACAGGGCAGCATCTTTGATGCAACTTTTGCAACAGGACTTTCCAGCACCAGTCGGTTGCATGATCTCTTTATTCAAATCGAAGGTATGACGCCTGCCGAATATAAACATGGTGGGCAGAACCTAAGCATTCATTATCAGTTTGCAGAGACACTTTTTGGCGAGGTGCTGATCGCCTCAACGCATAAAGGGATTTGTGCGCTCACCTTTGTACAACATCAAGCCGATGCGCTAGAACAATTAAAATCTCAATTTCCCCAAGCCATTTTTAAACAACAAGCTGACCAGTTTCAACAAAGTGCTTTAGTTCTTTTTCAAAAAGATCAGTGTCGATTGGCTGATATTAAATTGCATTTGAAAGGCACAGACTTTCAATTGAAAGTTTGGCAAAGTTTGCTCAAGATCCCAATGGGGCAACTTTCCACTTATGGCGAACTGGCCCAAGCCATTGAGCATCCCAAAGCAGCGCGTGCAGTGGGTACCGCAATCGGCAATAATCCTGTGGCTTTTTTGATTCCTTGTCATCGGGTGATTCAGTCCACTGGAGCATTTGGTGGCTATGAATGGGGAGCGACCAGAAAAATGGCAATGATTGGTTGGGAGGGAGTACAAACACATGCAACTGTTTGATATCGAAGCTGATCCCAATCATAACCATTTACCTTATGATGGCACGGTACAGTATTATGGCAAAGTCGTTGAAGGTTTGAGTGCGGATGATTATTTTGAGAAGCTGATGCACAACATCGCATGGCAAAATGATCAGGCCATCATTTTTGGTCGACAGATCACCACCAAAAGAAAAGTAGCGTGGTATGGCGATCAAGCATTTGAATACACCTATTCAAATATCAACAAATATGCTTTGCCTTGGACATCTGAGCTGATTGAACTAAAAGCATTAGTCGAACAATTAACAGGTGAAACATTCAACTCTTGTCTACTCAATCTTTACCACACAGGTGAGGAGGGAATGGCGTGGCACAGTGATGCTGAAACGGACCTGAAAAAAGAAGGTGCGATTGCATCATTAAGCTTTGGTGCGGAACGAAAGTTCGCTTTTAAACATAAGCAGACCAAGGAAAAAGTAGAATTGTATTTAGAGCATGGTAGTCTGTTAGTCATGAAAGATACCACGCAACATTATTGGTGGCATCGTTTGCCGCCGACCAAAAAAGTGAGTACGGCACGAGTCAATCTAACCTTTCGAACGATTATTAACTAATATTAAAAAAAGGACTGAAAAATCAGTCCTTTTTTATATCGAAGCAATCGTTATAACGATTATGCTTGACCTTGTGCAGCACCTTCAGTTTGTAGGCGTTGCATATTCGCTTCAAACTCAGCATCAAAGTTGATTGGCGTAAGTAGCAATTGTGGGAAGCTACCTTTCGTCACTAAATCATTCACTGATTCACGTAAGAACGGGAATAGGATATTTGGGCAGTAAGCACCTAAGATGTATGGAAGACGATCTTCTTCTACACCATCAATCAAGAAAATACCTGATTGAGTAATATCAACGATGAACGCAGTTTCATTTTCATTATTTGCTTGAACCACAACTTTTAAAGACACTTCATAGTGTGTTGGATCAATTTTTTCTGCGGCAGAAGATAAGTTGATATTCAGTTCTGGTTGCCATTGTTTAGTAAAGACATGTGCACCAGGAACTTCAAATGAAATATCTTTTGTATAAATACGTTCTAACGCGAGTTGTGGTTGAACTTGTTCTTCGCTCATCGTTTTTCCTTAAATTATGGAACTGTTGTTAATTAAGCCAATAATGGATCGAGTTTTCCTTCACGCTCTAAGGCATAAAGTTGATCAAAACCGCCAATAAACTGGTCGTTGATAAAAATTTGAGGCACTGTACGGTGATTGGTACGTTGCATTAACTCAATACGAACTTCAGGTGCTTCATTAGAAAGATTAATTTCTTTATAAGCAACACCTTTGCGCTCAAGCAATTGTTTGGCGCGTACGCAATATGGGCAAGAAAGCGTTGAATAAATAGTGACATTGGTTGTCATTTCATCTCTCCTTAAGCTTTAGTTTTACTTTTGACTAAAGGTAAGCCCTGAGCTTTCCAGTTGCTAATGCCACCGTCTAAGCGGTAGCTGTCAGCATGACCCACTTTTTGCAATGCAGTGCCAGCCACTTGTCCTAAGTTACATATAAAGACCAATGGACGGTCACTTGCTTTGAGTTCATCAAGGTGGCTTGTGATCTGGCTATATGAAATGTTACGGCTACCACTGATGTGGCCTTCACGGAAATCTTTCGCATCACGTAAGTCGATCAAGATCGCATTTTTCGCTTTGACCAAAATACCGAGAGATTGTGGTGAAATTTTACGACCATTGCGTTGTCCTTCTAAAACAAAGAACAATACGATGAGCACCGCAAGCGTACCAAATAAGAAGGGGTGATTCCCCATAAACTCAAACCAACGTTCCACATGTCACCTAAAGTTAAAATCAAAACTGCCACTGAGTATAACTTATCTGTATGGTGATCAAAAACTTTAGTTCAAGGGCTCATTTGAATTAATGCTAATTTTTTTGCTGTGCTTCTTGAATCTCATCCAACAGTCGTAAGTAGCTATCTAAACGACGCGGCAAAATCTCACCTGCAACAACTGCTTGTTTCAAAGCACAATTTTTCTCATGGGTATGGGTGCAATTACGGAACTGGCAAAGCCCTAAATGTGCCTCAATGTCTGGAAAACCAGTTCGTACTTTCTCTAAGCTTAAATGCCACAGCCCAAACTCACGAATTCCCGGTGAGTCGATCAATGCGCCGTTTGTTCCAAATTTAATCAAACGAGTGGATGTAGTGGTATGTTGCCCCAGCGCAGAGTTTTCAGAAATGATATTGGTTTTTTGCGCAGCGTCAGGAACGATGGTATTAATCAGTGAGCTTTTGCCGACACCTGACTGCCCAACGAAAGCGACCGTTTCATTGTCTATGCGAGCTGAAAGCGCAGATAAATCACCGTATGAGTGGCAGATAAGCGTTTCATAGCCCAAAGTCTCATATTCACTTAATAAGGTCAGAATTGGATCATTTTCTTTGAGTAGGTCGGATTTGTTTAGCACCAATAAGGCGGGAATATTGGCATCGGCACAAGCCACCAGATAGCGATCAATCAGTGTTGGCGCAGGTTCTGGTAACGGTGAAAATACAATCACAATCAGGCTGATATTGGCAGCAACGGGTTTTACTTTGTGATAACGATCTGGACGTGTCAATAATGACTGTCTTGGATAGATCGCCGTGATAATACCAAGGCCTGTATTGGGATCCGCTTGCCACTTTACGCGATCACCGGTGACCAATAATTCGAGGTTGGTGCGAGTATGGCAGCGCCACACACTATCTAATTCAATCGATTTCCAAAATGGTGCAGGCTCACCTGCGTTCACTTGTGGGGATTCTGGGTGCTGTTCAGGCACAGATAAAGCTTGTACTTCGAGTTGACGACCATAATGTTGAACAACCAATCCATCTAGGTCTTGCGACGTATCAATGTCGTCTTGACGCGATTTGTGTTGTTTTTCAATACGACGTTGCTGCTGGTCAGTTAAACGACGCTTACGAATTAAAGCCATTCATATCCCAAAAATCCACATGTATAAGACCGCAAAAATAGCATGAAGTGATGAGAGAGTTACAGTCAAGTTCGCATTAATTTGCTACTATTGATGTTTTTCACACCTATTAGAAATATTATCCATGAGCAGCACCCCTGATACACGATTAATCTGGATTGACCTCGAAATGACGGGTTTAGATACGGATAATGACCAGATTATTGAAATTGCAACAATTATTACAGATGATCATTTAAATATTTTGGCTGAAGGCCCTGTGTTAGCGATCCATCAATCAGATCGCTTGCTCAACGCAATGGATGAGTGGAATACTAAACAGCATGGTCAATCGGGGCTGATTGAACGTGTGCGTCGCAGTAAACTGACTGCTGAAGATGCGGAACAGCAAACCTTAGAATTTTTAATGAAATGGGTCAATGCAAAGACTTCACCGATGTGCGGCAATTCTATTTGCCAAGATCGCCGTTTCTTACACCGTTTAATGCCAGAGTTGGAACAATTTTTCCATTATCGTAATTTAGATGTATCTTCAGTGAAAGAACTGGCTAAACGCTGGAGACCTGAAATTATGAGCGGTCTAAAGAAAAATGCCTCGCATTTAGCGATGGATGATATTCGTGATTCGATTGCAGAATTGAAATATTATCGTGAATACTTTTTTATTATGAATAAATAAGCTTTCTCGAAGAATTTAAATAAAGGGGCGAAAGCCTCTTTTTTTATCGAACGTAAAAAATATTTGGGAGCGATGCTAAAATCGCTTAAACTCACATTTTATTTTCGTTAACTATAAAAAGAGAGCAGACATGCAAAGCGATAATCCTATTTTAACCCGAGTTGAAACCTATAGCGATTTGGCCGAGCCGATGACGATCCAAGGGGCTATTCAGAAATCAGTCCTGTTAACTGTGATCGCAGCAACGCTTGGGATCGGACTGTTTTTATATTGTGCCTTCACTGCTAATTTTTCAATTGCTTATGCTGCAACCATCGTAGGGATTGTTGGCAGCCTTATTCTTGGGTTGATCACAACTTTTAAACCGAATACCGCACCTGTATTGGCGATTCCTTTTGCTTTATTTGAAGGCGCATTTTTAGGTGGTGTTTCTTTTATTTTCCAAGTGAAATTTCCAGGTGTACCGTTACAAGCATTACTCGCGACATTTGTCACCACATTGGTGTTATTTGCCTTGTATAAGTTCCAAGTGATTCGTGCAACTGAGAAGTTTAAAGCAGTTGTGATTTCAGCTTCGATTGCGATTGCTTTGGTTTTTGTGGTGCAGATCTTTTTAAGTTTGGCATTGGGTTCTAGCATTCCTTATCTATTTGAAAGTAATTGGTTAGGCATCGGTTTTGCGGCTTTTGTCGCGGTGATTGCATCGTTGAACCTGATCTTGGATTTTGATTTGATTGAACGTGCTACGGCGCAGGGCGCACCTAAAACATTTGAATGGGTGTGTGGTATCGCATTGTTAGCCACTTTGGTCTGGATGTATTACTCATTTATGCGTTTATTGAGCCTGATCCAAAAGTAATGAGCCTGTATTAAGTCAGTAAAAATATTAAACGCCTTCAATTGAGGGCGTTTTTTTATGCAAGATTGTAAAAAAGATGCATTATGCAATTTCGGAAAATGCTGAATATTGGCATTATGGATGAAAATTTTTCGAGTGAGAATAAGATGTCACAAGGACTTTTAACTGGTAAGCGTTTTTTAATCGCAGGTGTTGCAAGTAAGTTGTCGATTGCTTATGGCATTGCGGCAGCTTTACACCGTGAGGGTGCAGAGCTGGCGTTTACTTATCCAAATGATAAGCTGAAAAAACGTGTCGATGATTTTGCCGCACAATTTGGTTCAGACTTGGTTTTCCCTTGTGATGTTGCTGTTGATGCAGAAATTGACAACACCTTTGTTGAGTTAGCAAAACATTGGGATGGTTTGGATGGTGTAGTGCATTCAATTGGTTTCGCACCAGCACATACATTAGATGGTGATTTTACAGACGTGACAGACCGTGACGGTTTCAAAATCGCGCATGACATCAGTGCTTATAGCTTTGTTGCGATGGCTCGTGCAGCAAAGCCATTATTACAAGCGCGTCAAGGTTGCTTATTGACCTTAACTTATCAAGGTTCTGAGCGTGTGATGCCAAACTACAACGTGATGGGTATGGCGAAAGCATCTTTAGAAGCAGGTGTTCGTTATTTAGCTTCTAGCTTGGGTGCTGATGGTATCCGTGTGAATGCAATTTCTGCGGGCCCAATCCGTACTTTGGCGGCATCTGGTATTAAATCTTTCCGTAAAATGCTTGATGCGAATGAAAAGATTGCGCCTTTAAAACGTAATGTGACCATCGAAGAAGTGGGTAATGCTGCATTATTCCTTTGCTCACCGTGGGCTTCAGGCATTACAGGTGAAATCATGTATGTTGATGGTGGTTTCAATACTGTCGGTATGAGCCAAAGCATGATGGATGATGAATAATTAGATTGATCTAAATTATTTGATAAAGCCGCTTTAATAGCGGCTTTGTTTTTAAAAATATAGGGTAATTCTAAAAATTATAACTCATCTTTTGAACTCATTTATTATGGTTTTCTATACTGTTAAACCATTGTTCAGTATCTTTAGCGAATAAATATGCATTTGATTTTTTAATATGACTGATTACTTTAAATACATTTGGTTCAGCTATGCACTTTTGTTCAGGTATAAAAAATACACAAGAAAGCTTTTGTGCAATAGCAATAATTTGTTCAATATCTAAAACAAAATTGCCACGCATATCTATTCGAAACTGAATATCTTCTAACTTTCCTTTCTCATACCATACTTGTCCGTCAGTTTTTTCTTCATCTCCGAAACTAACTATGTCCTCATGCCATGATTTAGATAAGGGGTAATATTTTATAATTTCACCTTTTACATCATTTACTGGATGATTTTTCCAAGTAAAAGAGGCATCATAATTACCTTCTGCATCATAAAATCTAGAAATGTCTATCCCATTCGTATTGAACCAGCTTTGGGGAATTAAGCAGACTTTAAATTGCCATGCTGCCATAGGACTTTCTCTTATCTGATTTTTGAGCTAATGCTAAGCGCATCAAATTTTACTTCAATATTTTATCTTGGCACGTATTCATAACGAAATTACTTCTCTTACCTTTTTAGAGTCAATTTCTTTCCAGCGAGACACGGTTTTACCACTAAAAGTAGTCTCAACAAGTAATTCGATTCTGTAATCTGAATTATATTTTCGTTTTTTAAATAAGTCATGTAAGTAGATAGCAAAATCTTCTGCTAATTCTAATGAATCAAGGTAAACACTTTTCCTGCACAACCGTCCGTTTGGTGAAACTCCTACAATGATCATTGAGTTTTCATCATGCTCCCAATGATATGAGCGAAGATTTTGTGGTAAAAGATCATTTTTTATATGAACAAGTAAGGTTGCGTACTCTACAGCATTTTGATTTGGAAAGTCCCCTAACTTTCTAAGCATTTTATTTTTCTCCATAAATGCATAGCTAAACTTATACTATGTATAAAAATTAGACTTTTGATCCAACTTAGATTTATTTCGCTCAGCATATAAAACAGCAATATTTACGTCAACACAAAAGCTATGAACAACATCATTTCATAAGTTTTGATTTTATATTTAATTCAGCAATGAGCGATCTATTGAAAATATATCAATAAGTATAATTAATCATTTGTCACCTCATACTTTATATGATAATTAATGCTGGTTTTTTGTTTAATCGAAAATTTTAAATAAAGTATCGATAAACATATTATTTTTATCGCTTCGGGGAAGGTCAGCATAACGTGAAGAAAATTATCATTGTATTGGGCTTAGCGATGCTACTATCGCTACAAGGTTGTGCAGCGGTTATGGCAAGTAACCAACCTCATAAAAAGAATTTGACCGTTTTAGAGGTCGGAAAACATCGTAATCACGTGATTTCTGAACTTGGTGCTCCTGTGGTATCAGAAACACTCAATGGTGAACGAAAAGAAATTTATACCTTCCAGCAGGGTTATTCAAA
Source organism: Acinetobacter sp. NIPH 298 (assembly GCF_000369505.1). Lineage (GTDB taxonomy): Bacteria > Pseudomonadota > Gammaproteobacteria > Pseudomonadales > Moraxellaceae > Acinetobacter. The sequence continues at coordinate 2,385,678 of NZ_KB850055.1, read as the reverse complement.
AGCAGCACGAATCAGCCGCACAATGTGGCATACCACTGCGGATATTGCCACGATTGGTCTATGGGAAATTATTGGTTCACCAACTGAGATCTACTTTAATGGTCAAAAACTCTCATATGAGGTTGTATTTGATGCCCATGATAAAGTGAAATCCTCTCAGTTGATTCATACAAATGTAAATGATCAAGCAGAATTAAAACAATAGCCTAGATAGACTATTGTTTGATCGGGCTTCCACCCAATGCCTGCATTAAAGTGACATAGGCATTGTATTGATTTTGCTTGGTTTCAACCAAACTAAGTCGTGCGTTACGGGTGGTTGCTTGCGCATCGAGTAAGTTTTTCAAGGCAATTGCACCATTACGATATCGTACTTCGGTTAGTCGTTCAGTTTTTTCCGCCAGTTCTACATTGCGTTGTTGCAATTGCACCTGTTGATCTAACTGGGTTCGGTTGGATAAAGCATTTTCGACATCGGCAAAGGCTTGATACAGACCTTGACGATATTGAGTAATGGCTTTTTCATATTCAAGATCACTAATGGCAATATCTTTCTTCATATCATTATATTGAAGGAAAGGTAGGCTTAAACTTGCACCCAAAGTTAACGCTGGATTTTGTAGCAGTTGAGTCAATGAAGTGCTTGAAGCACCTAAATTACCCGTCAAATTGATCGATGGATAATAACTCGCTTTGGTCGCATCTTTATTGGCAAGGGTTTTTCGTAAACGTAATTCCGAAGCTTGCAAATCTGGACGACGAGATAAGATTTCCGCAGGCAAACCTACCCCGATATTAGGCAAAGCATTGCGTGGTAATTGCACTGGCTCTTGTATATTCAGTTGTTGTACAGGCTGATGCAGCAGTACCGCAATCGCTGTACGTGCTTCTACACGTTGTTGTTCAATTTGGCTGAGACTGGCTTTTTGGCTTTGTACCGATTGTTCCGCTTGGGTCAAATCCAGACCTGATACCGCACCTGCTTTATATTGTGATTGTACCAAAGTGTAGATTTTCTGCGTGGAAGCTAAGTTTTGTTGAACTGTTTGATAGCGTTCATTCAGATAGCCAAGTTGCCAGTAGAGTTTTGCTGTTGTTGCGACCAGACTTTGCGCCGTAGCCTGTAAGTCTTGTTCACTAGCTTGCGCCTCCCAACGACTGGCTTCAGTTTGATTTGCCAATTTTCCAAATAAATCTAACTCATAGCTCACACCCAAACTGGTTGATAGGCCGCGATCACTGCCATTACCTGAGCGTAGGTCATAATTATGACCTGTAGATACACTGGAACTGGTACGCAGTCCTTGTCTATTTTCTGCCAATCCAGCTTGTAAACGGGCTTGTTTTAAGGTGATGCCTGCAACGATAAGATCACTGTTTTTAGCCAAAACCTGATCAACCAGTTGGTTGAGCTGGGCATCATTAAACAGTGTCCACCATTGATCGGTCAGATTCACATTTTGATTTTTTTGGGCATCGTATTGGAACTGTTGTGGTACTTGTATAGCGGGTGCGTTATAAGGGGTTTTGACGATAGCGGTACAACCTACAAGTGTTGTACTCAAGCATAAAGCAAGGCTAAGCTTCTTCATTTTTGTATCCTTAATAAGGCTGTAACGGTGTCTTACCGAGTTCTCATCCAACTTTAGGATAAGCTTTCAGCTAGACTTACTTTGGTTTCGCCCAAAGTAAGCAAAGGCATAGTCATCCGCAAAACCTGTCATATTTTTTCAATTATCTTAATCTATCGCAGAAACAGTATTCTGTTGATACCACGCAGGTTGCGGATGACGTTCACGTGTATCATATTTCTGGGATAGATTTTTTCGCTATTATTCTCTCGCTAAAGCGGCAACTGGATCGAGTTGGGCGGCATTTCGTGCTGGTAAGAAGCCAAAAACAATACCAATCAGACTTGAACAGACAAAGGCTGCGACGATTGACGTGGTTGAATAACTCATTTCAATAATGCCTTTGGCGAAATGCCCAATGATTTGTCCGATGCCCAAAGAGAGCAGTACTCCAAGTACGCCACCCAACAAGCAGACCAGAATGGCTTCGATCAGAAATTGTTGCAAAATATCGCTTTGTCGAGCACCGACCGCCATACGTACCCCGATTTCTTGAGTACGTTCAGTCACAGAAACCAGCATGATATTCATAACGCCGATACCACCGACCACCAATGAAATCACGGCAATGGCTGAAATCAACAAAGTCATGGTTGCTGTGGTTTGCTGGATGGTTTCACGGATACTGTCTGAGTTCTGAGTAAATACGTCTTGTGCACCATGACGCTGTTCAAGCAGTGTCAGGATGGCATTTTCAGCTGCGCTGCTTGGGTATTCATCTTTAATTCGCACGATGATGCTGCGAACGTTGGATTGACCTAACATGCGACTCATAACTGTCGAGTAGGGGAGATAGACATTGAGGCTGTCTGAATTGCCCATGAAACCTTGCTGAGCATCAATCACACCAATAATTCGACTCGGCACACTGCCCAGAAGAATCACTTGACCGACGGGATTGGTTCCATCCGCAAAAAAGGTTTTCTCAGTATTGGTATCAATCACCACATCCTGCGCACGTTGGGTGACACCACCTTTGTCAAAAGGCTGACCTGATTTAAAGGTCATGCCTCGAACATAGAAAAAGTCTTCACTGACACCATTGACCGTTGCTGATGCTTCGGTGTCTTTAAAACGTAGTGTCACACTGGTGTTGGCAGATGGACTGACGCCATCGACATAAGGCTGTTCCGCCAGTGCATCTGCATCGGCAGGGACGAGGGTTTTGACTTGTGACGCTCTGGAGGTATCACCAAAACCCCGTCCTTGATAAACGGTGATGGTATTGGTGCCGAGACTGCTAATATTTTCCAAAATCTGCTTTTGTGAACCATTCCCCAACGCAACAACGGACACGACAGATGCAATCCCGATGATAATGCCGAGCATGGTCAAAAAAGTTCGCATGCGATGGGCATTCATTGCAAGCAATGCCATACGGAATGCTTCACCTAAACGATCAAAGAAAGATCGCCAAGCGGAGGTTTTCTTTTGCGGATTGCGTTGCAAGGGGCGACGCTCTAAATCAGGATCGGTATTTTCAGGCGTATTGGCGCGGTCTGAAATAATATTACCATCACTGATTTCAATAATTCGTGTCGCATTTTTAGCGACATTCATATCATGGGTCACCAGAATAATGGTATGACCTTTGGCATTGAGTTCACGTAAAATACGCATCACCTCAACGCCACTGTTCTTATCCAATGCACCTGTTGGCTCATCTGCCAAGATCACATCGCCGCCGTTCATCAAGGCGCGAGCAATTGAAACACGTTGTTGTTGTCCGCCAGAAAGCTGGCTTGGTCGATGATGTAGGCGTTCTTCAAGCCCAAGTTCGGATAATAATTCAGCAGAACGTTGCTGACGCAAATGACTATCCACACCTGCATAAATGGCTGGAACTTCTACGTTTCCTGAAGCACTCAGATCACCTAACAAATGATAGCGTTGGAAAATAAAACCAAAATATTCTCGACGTAATTGCGCCAGTTCATCAGGTTCGAGCTGCCGCGTTTCTCGTCCACTCACCAGATAACTTCCAGCGCTCGGCTTATCCAAACATCCTAAAATGTTCATTAGGGTTGATTTGCCTGAACCCGACTGACCGACGATCGCGACCAACTCACCTGCATAAATCTTTAAATTAATGCCTTTGAGGATCTGTACTGTTCCTTCGCCCGCAGGAAATTCACGCGTGAGGTCAGTGACCTCAAGTAGAGGCTGAGATGAATGTATTTGATCTTGCGTCATATTACATTCTCATCGCACGTTGACTACTACGTTTTGCCGCTTCATTTGAGCTATCTGATGCATCGGCAATCACCACCTGATCACCTTGTTTCAGACCTTTGATGACTTGCGCTGTGACACGATTATTGAGACCAATTAACACAGGTTGAGGTTGGATGGTGCCATTTGCTTGTAGCACACGAATCATGCTGGTTGATGCTTTGCCTTGCGTAATTAATGCTTGTTCATCCGCCGTCAAATCGAGGCGTTTCGGTTGTTGCGATTTTGCGGCATCTTTGGTTTCGGTTTTATCTGTTCCACGATCTTTTCGATTTGGACGTTTGCTTGTTTGTAACGCTGAAGCTGGCACGGTGAGCACATTTTTTGCCTCAGCCAACACAATATAAACCTGCGCTGTCATATCAATACGTAATTTGCCATCTTCATTTGGCACATCAAACAGCGCATTGTAGTACACAGCAGAGCTAGTAGATGACGAACTGGTGTTGGTATTTTCGGTATTAATTGAATTGGGTGCAGGTTCGACTTGGCGTAATTTGGCGTAATGTTTTTTCTCACTATTGCCCAAAGTCGTAAAATAAACTGTTTGACCTTTTTCAACGCGCATTACATCCGCTTCAGAAATCTGTGCTTTAACCGTCATGGTATCTAACGTTGCAAGTTTCACAATGGTGGGAGCAGTTTGATTGGCATTCACCGTTTGACCTTCTTCGGTCACAATTGCCACAATCGTACCGTCCATCGGCGCAACGATTTGGGTATATCCCAAGTCTTCTTTTGTGGTTGCAAGGGTTAAGCGTGATTGTTCAATCTGCGCATTGATGGCCGCGATTTGTGCTTGAGCCGTTTTGTAACTCGCTAATGCAGATTCCAGCTCTGCGCGAGAGGTGGCATCTTGACTGAACATGGTTTGTTGACGTTTGTATTCTGCTTCTACTTTCGCAAGGTTGGCTTGTTGAACCGCCAATTGCGCTTGTTGATTTTTAATACTAGCTTCGGCTGTTTTCAATTCATTTTCTTGGCGAACAGAATCAATTTGGGCAATCAGTTGTCCTTGTTTAACTTGATCACCAAGTTGCACATACATCCTTTTAACTTGACCTGAAACTTGCGCGCCGACACTGACCATCTTAGTCGCTTCTAATACGCCTGTCGCTAAAACTGAACTTTCGATATCACCACGACTCACTTCAGCGGTAATGTACTGCGGTGCAGTTTCTTTAGGCTTTAACATGAGCCAACTGAGTAGGGCGATCACCAGAATGCTGACCACAATGATGATTGTTTTTACAGGTCTAACTTTTTTAGAAATCATTTTTGGCATGGTACAAGCGCGTAATTAAAAAATTTTGTTTAGTATAAAAGTGAAATAAGGATAAAGCGTGAATATTTTTAATCTATAATGAGAATAATTCTCTATTTTCTTATTTGATCTAGCGCTTTGTATCGGTTTACGAAGATTGGGTAAATAAAGTTGTGCCACAAAGTTTGCTAATCGCTTGCAACATTAAATGATTGCTGTTCTGTTTGGACATGCCTTTGATGGCAGCATCTATTTGCAATAATAAATCAGGCCATGTGAGAAACTGCTGCGGATTTAGACGACGTAGCGCCTGTTGATAGTTTGATACTTTGGTTTTCCAAATACCCAGTTGCAAGGCGTTTTGTGGTTGTTCAAACAGTTGCATCAATAAACGCATTTCCTTGCTCAGCGTCCATAAAATCAGACTATCAGGCTCACCTGCTGCAATGAGGTATTGATAAATTTTAACGGATTGCGCTAAGTTTCCCGCCAGTAAGGCATCGCTTAAATCATAAGTGGTATAACGCGACTGATCCTGCAAACAGGCATACAATTGTTCGGTCTGAATGTGTTGGATATCAGGGAAGGTGTCCGCAACACGCATCAAGCTATTTTTAGCAGCCAATAAGTTATGTTCATGATGCTGCATTAGCCATTGCCATGCTGCTTGATCTAACTGAATACCGAGTTTTTCTGCTTCAATATTTAAAATACGTTGTCGGTCTTGAGGATAGGTGGCAGTGAGTGACACGACCACACCATTGGCTTCGACCACTTGGAAAAATGCAGATTTGAGATTGCCACTGTCTTGTTTTGGTAAAACAATCAGCAATAAATTATGTTCATTGTGTTGAATATAACTTTTGAGTTGTTTTAAAGCGCTGGCATCGGGTTTGATATTGCCATGAACTTCGATTGCCAGTTGTTGAGAAAATAATGACAAACTATTCAGGGCATTAAAGACATTTTTCCAATCATTGACACTGCTAATATCATAACGCTGGCGTTCAACTTCTTGTTGCTGCCAGCTCTTACGAAAGGTGTCGAGCAGATTCTGCTCGAGTAGAGGCTCTTGACCATGAATGATCCATGCACCGCGAGCTTCTTTAACCCTTTTTAACGCTTGAACATAATCTAGTTTCATAGATACAGATTATGATTGAGCTTTAGGTAGGCGATTTGCTGCGATCTGACGCGTCACTTGCTGAGCTACATCATCAATCACAATACGATTCAGATAAGCTTCTTGTTGATTATCCGTGTTGACTGTTGCGACATCGTATTGGTAAGTGCGTGATGCAGTTAAAGTACGCGGTTCAGTAATTTTATTGCCTTGACGGTCTTCAATTTGAAAAGTCACTGTCAAACGAAGCAGAACCTCAGTCAATTTACCATTCAGTAATTGGCGGCGAGGGGTGTAATCCAAAATGCGCAGTACATAAGCATCATTTGAATTGCTCAGTTGTACGCCTGTTGCACTGAGATAAATACTCAGTCGGTTTTCCAGCTCATCAGTATAGTCAGGCAAAACTAAAGTCAGTTTGTTATAGACCAGTGGTGTTGCCGCTGGATTATTGCCTTTTAAGTGAAAGCCACAGCCGACTAAGCCTGCACTTAGACCTAAGGTTAAAACAATCGCAGCTAAACGTTGTGCTAAGTGCATATCCATTCCTCATAGACAATGAGGGCGTATATAATACGCCCTTACAGTTTAAACGACTAAATTCACCAATTTGTTTGGTACAACGATTTCTTTTTTGGTTGGACCAGTTAAGAATTGTTGAACTTCTGGTAACGCTTTTGCCTGAGCCAATAAATCTTCTTTAGAGATATCGACAGCGACGTCTAACTTAGCACGAAGTTTACCATTCACTTGTACAACAATCGTTTGTGTATTACGGGTTAACGCAGACTCATCGACTTGTGGGAATTCAACTGTGGTTAAATCCATTCCGAACTGAGTTAACAAGGTTTGACTCAAGTGCGGTGCAAATGGCGCAAGTAAAGTCAACAATGTCGTAATGGCTTCACGCGCAACTGCAACGTCATTGTCATCTTTGACTTCAAACTTATTACTAGCATTGAGTAATTCCATCAATGCTGCAATAGCAGTATTAAATGCATGACGACGTTCGATGTCATCACCCACTTTTTGAATAGTTTCGTGGGTTTTACGACGTAAGTCTTGCGCATCTTTTGAAAGTTTGCTGTGATCAATCGCCGTTGCTTGATTGTCTTTTTCCAAGAAACCAGACGTTAAACGCCATACGCGTTTCAAGAAGCGGTTTGAACCCTCAACACCTGCATCTGACCATTCTAATGATTGATCTGGTGGTGCAGCGAACATCATAAATACACGTGCAGTATCTGCGCCGTATTGATCAATAATCGCTTGTGGGTCGATACCATTGTTTTTCGACTTGGACATTTTTTCTTGTCCGCCGATCACAACTTCTTGACCATCACCTGAATATTTAGCTGAAAGGATACGACCCTTTTCATCGCGTTCTAATTCGATGTCGGCAGGGTTAAACCATGTTTTTTTGCCATTGTCAGCTTCACGATAGAAGGTATCTGCCAAGACCATACCTTGCGTTAACAAGTTAGTAAATGGTTCATTGCCTTGTACTACACCTTCATCACGCATCAATTTATGGAAGAAACGTGCATAAAGTAAATGCAGAATCGCGTGCTCTACACCACCGATGTATTGGTTGACTGGAAGCCAGTTTTGCGCAGCTTCAGGTTTAACTAGACCGCCCGTAAAGTCAGGCGATGCGTAACGCGCATAGTACCAAGATGATTCTACGAAAGTATCCAATGTATCGGTTTCACGACGTGCATCGCCACCGCAGTTTGGACATTTTGTTTCATAGAACTCTGGCATCTTGTTTAATGGATTGCCAGAACCATCTGGAACCACATCAGTCGGTAATACCACTGGCAATTGATCTTCTGGAACAGGGACTTGACCACATGTATTACAGTTGATCATTGGAATTGGACAACCCCAATAACGCTGACGAGATACACCCCAGTCACGTAAACGGAATTGAACCTTCGCGTTCGCTAAACCTTGTGGTTCTAATTTTGCAAGGAATGCATCAAAAGCCGCTTGGAGGGTTAAGCCATCAAATTCGCTAGAATTGACCAGTTTGCCTTCTTTAGAGCCATACCATTCCTGCCATTCAGTTGCAGTGTATTCAGCATCATCAGCGCCTTTAGCATCAATGACTTGCTTAATTGGTAGGTTGAATTTATTGGCAAATTCAAAGTCACGCTCGTCATGTGCAGGCACAGCCATTACCGCACCCGAACCGTATGACATCAACACGTAGTTTGCGATCCACACTGGCAACTCTTCACCAGTGACTGGATGCTTCACAAATAAGCCCGTTGCCATGCCTTTCTTTTCAGCAGTGGCTAAATCAGCTTCAGCGACTGAACCCATGCGACATTCTTCAATAAATGCAGCAAGTACAGGGTTACTTTCCGCTGCTTTCAATGCCATAGGGTGTTCAGCAGCAACCGCGACATAAGTTGCACCCATCAGGGTATCTGCACGAGTGGTATAAACCGTTAAGCTATCTGCATACACGTCAGGACTTGCAGAAGGGAAAGTGATTTCCATCCCTGTTGAACGACCGATCCAGTTACGCTGCATGGTCAAGACTTGTTGAGGCCAGCCATCTTTTAAGGTATCTAAATCGTCTAATAATTCTTGTGCATAGTCAGTAATGCGGAAGTAGTACATTGGAATATCGCGTTTTTCAACCAATGCACCTGAACGCCAACCACGACCATTTTCAACTTGTTCATTGGCTAAAACGGTCTGGTCTACAGGATCCCAGTTCACGGTTGAAAGCTTACGATAGATCAAGCCTTTCTTATAAAGCTGAACGAATAACCATTGTTCCCAGTGATAGTACTCAGGGGTACAGGTAGCAAATTCACGATCCCAATCGACAGATAAGCCCAATTTTTTTAATTGATCACGCATATAAGCGATGTTTTCAAAGGTCCATTTTGCTGGTGCAACTTGATGGGCAATCGCTGCATTTTCCGCAGGTAAACCAAATGCATCCCAACCCATTGGTTGTAGAACGGTTTCACCTTTTAGGCGGTAAAAACGGCTAATCACATCGCCAATCGTGTAGTTGCGCACATGGCCCATATGCAGTTTGCCACTTGGATAGGGGAACATCGATAGGATATAGCGATGTTTACCCTCTACAGTGTCTGCAACTTTAAAAACTTTGCGATTGTCCCAGTCTTGTTGAACTTGAGGCTCAATGGCACTTGCTTGATATTCGGCGTCAATGTGAGAAGTCGTCATAGGGATATGCGATACAACAAAATAAGTGGAAAATAATTGCTGCACAGCATAGCGCAAAACGGGGTGAAATGTCAGTTTTTAGCAGTGTTTTTATTGGATATAAGTGAGGAGAATGTCTTGGACACTCTCCCTAAACTTTTAAGTTATTGTTCTACTGGTGCTGCTGCTATTCCTATATTTTGTGGTTGGGGTGTTTCATCTCCATGCATATTTTCTTGTTGAAGCTGATTTGTATTCGATGAGGTGTTGTGTTGAGGTGTAGTTTGCTGATTTTGTGAAGAAGCATTGGGACTGCTTTGATTGTTATTTGAACCATAAGTTGAAATTTTATCTAAGCGTTTTGCTCCTTTAGGTGGTGGAGTAGTGGTGTAATGCGTCGAACCATTCGTATCGATCCATTTATAATATTGTTGAGCATATATTTGGCCAGAACAGAACATGAACAAACTAGTTAAGATTATGGATGTAATTGTTTTTAAATGAGATGATTGCATTGTGATTTTCCCCAAGATCATTTGATCCGATCAGTTGTTTAATATTTAAAATAAATACTTTAACTGGAAATTATAAATACCAAAAGTACAATAATTGAAATAAAACTCATTTGAATATGCAGTTATTTTTATAACTGCGCTGTTTAAAAAAACAGCAGCCAAAAAATATTATATAAAAACTGTTGCTTTATTCTTGACTTTGTTTAAGAAAGCTACAAAAATGCTTGCTTTAGTTTTATATGCGTTTATTTGATCACCCTTCGAATAAATGTCATGGCTTGCAATGGACATTCTTTCTAGCCGAGAGAATGATTTTTTGAAATATGTTTATCCCAACATGTTTTGATTCGAGATGTAATAACAGCTTATACGGCTGATGAGTCAGAAAATTTTTCCTATTGCAGCAAAAACGAGTAGAATACGCACACATACAAAAAGTGCATAAGTTAATGAATGAAACACAATTTATGCCTCCCATAAATTGTGTAAACATAGGGTGAATCACGTTGGAACTTTTATCTGGTGGTGAAATGCTCGTTCGTGCCCTCGCGGACGAAGGCGTAGAGCATGTTTTTGGTTATCCAGGCGGCGCAGTTTTACATATTTATGACGCGCTTTTTCAACAAGACAAAATCAATCATTACCTTGTACGTCATGAGCAAGCTGCTGGTCATATGGCAGATGCTTATTCACGTGTAACAGGGAAAACAGGTGTTGTTCTTGTTACTTCTGGTCCAGGTGCAACAAATACTGTAACTCCAATCGCAACTGCGTATATGGACTCAATCCCAATGGTGATTTTGTCTGGTCAGGTTGCGAGTCATTTAATTGGTGAAGATGCCTTTCAGGAAACAGATATGGTTGGGATTTCTCGCCCAATCGTAAAACACAGTTTCCAAGTGCGTCATGCCAGCGAAATTCCTGCCATTATTAAAAAAGCATTTTATATCGCATCTTCTGGCCGTCCGGGTCCAGTTGTGGTCGATATTCCTAAAGATGCAACCAATCCAGCAGATAAATTTGCCTACGAATATCCTGAAAAAGTGAAGATGCGTTCTTATCAACCGCCATCACGTGGTCACTCAGGTCAGATTCGTAAAGCAATTGATGAGCTGATTACCGCGAAACGCCCAATGATCTATACAGGTGGTGGTGTTGTTCAAGGTAATGCGTCTGGGTTGTTGACTGAACTTGCACATTTATTGGGCTATCCAGTTACCAATACTTTGATGGGCTTAGGTGCTTTCCCTGGAAATGATCCACAATTTGTGGGTATGTTGGGGATGCATGGAACCTATGAAGCCAATATGGCGATGCACAATGCAGATGTCATTTTAGCGATTGGTGCGCGTTTCGATGACCGTGTTACCAATAACCCTGCTAAATTCTGTCTCAATGCTAAAGTCATTCACATTGATGTCGATCCAGCAACCATTTCAAAAACCATTATGGCGCACATCCCGATTGTGGGTGCAGTAGAGCCTGTGCTGCAAGAAATGTTGGCACAACTCAAGCAGATGAATGTTTCTAAGCCAAACCCTGAAGCGATTGCAGCATGGTGGTCTCAAATTAATGAGTGGCGTAAAGTGCATGGTTTGCGTTATGAAGCGGCTAAAAATGGTGAAATGAAACCACAACAAGTGGTTGAAGCACTGGACCGTGTGACCAATGGTGAAGCGATCATTACCTCTGACGTTGGTCAGCATCAAATGTTTGGTGCAAACTACTATAAATACAAACGCCCACGCCAATGGATCAACTCTGGTGGCTTAGGTACCATGGGTGTTGGCTTGCCATATGCAATGGCAGCCAAGCTTGCATTCCCTGATCAGCAAGTGGTGTGTATTACAGGTGAAGCATCGATTCAGATGTGTATCCAAGAATTATCAACATGTAAGCAATATGGCTTGAATGTAAAAATTCTTTGCTTAAATAACCAAGCTTTAGGCATGGTGAAACAGTGGCAAGATATGAACTACGAAGGACGTCATTCAAGTTCTTATGTCGATTCATTGCCTGATTTCGCTAAGTTAATGGAAGCTTATGGTCATGTCGGTATCCAAATCGATCATGCAGATGAGCTTGAGTCTAAACTCGCTGAAGCGATGGCGATTAATGATAAATGTGTATTCATTAATGTCATGGTCGATCGGACTGAGCATGTTTATCCAATGTTGATCGCAGGTCAGTCGATGCAAGACATGTGGTTAGGAAAAGGGGAGCGTACCTAATGAGACATATTATTTCGGTACTCGTTGAAAACGAAGCTGGTGCGCTTTCTCGTTTAGTAGGCTTATTTAGCCAACGTAACTACAACATTGAGACTTTAAATGTTGCACCGACTGAAGATGAAACCTTATCTCGTCTGACCTTAACGACTTATGGTGATGACCATAAAATTGAACAAATTACCAAGCAGTTGAACAAACTGGTTGAAGTCGTGAAAGTGGTTGACCTGTCTGAAGGTGCACACATTGAACGTGAGTTGATGTTGATTAAAGTAAAAGCGTTGGGAGCGGCTCGTGCTGAAATCAAACGTACTGCTGATATCTTCCGCGCTCAAATCGTTGATGTAACGCCAACGACTTATACCATTCAGATCGCTGGTACTACCGACAAGATTGATGGTTTTATTGATGCATTGGCTGAAAATACCATCCTAGAGGTTGTACGCTCTGGTGTTTCAGGCATCGCGCGTGGCGAAAAAGTTCTAACAATTTAGTATATATTTCTCCCAATTTTGGCCAAAGCAATGCCAAAATCGGGAGCGACCAAATCTGTCCTTGTACAACAAGGAAAATGACAAAAATTTTAGCGGAGAAAACAGATGCAAATTTTTTACGATAAAGACTGTGACTTATCAATCATCCAAGGCAAGAAAGTTGCAATTATTGGTTATGGTTCACAAGGTCATGCTCACGCACTTAATTTAAAAGACTCTGGCGTAGATGTCACTGTTGGTTTACGTGCAGGTTCTACTTCTTGGAAAAAAGCTGAAAATTCAGGTCTTAAAGTATCTGAAGTTCCAGCTGCTGTTGCTCAAGCTGACTTAGTCATGATCTTGACTCCAGATGAGTTCCAATCTCAGCTTTATCGTGATGTGATTGAACCAAATATCAAAGAAGGCGCGACTCTAGCATTTGCACATGGTTTCTCTATTCTTTATAACCAAGTTGTTCCACGTAAAGACTTAGACGTGATTATGGTTGCACCAAAAGCGCCAGGTCATACTGTACGTTCAGAATTCCAACGTGGTTCAGGTGTTCCTGATTTAATCGCGATTCACCAAGATGCGTCTGGTAATGCACGTAACGTTGCACTTTCTTATGCTTCTGGCGTAGGTGGTGGTCGTACTGGTATCATCGAAACTTCTTTCCGTGAAGAAACTGAAACTGACTTATTCGGTGAGCAAGCAGTTCTTTGTGGTGGTGCGGTTGAATTGGTGAAAATGGGCTTCGAAACTTTGGTTGAAGCGGGTTATTCACCAGAAATGGCATATTTCGAATGCCTACACGAATTGAAATTGATCGTTGATTTGATGTTCGAAGGCGGTATCGCGGACATGAACTATTCAGTATCAAACAATGCTGAATATGGCGAATATGTAACGGGTACTGAAGTTATTAACGAACAGTCTCGTGAAGCAATGCGTAATGCATTGAAGCGTATCCAGTCAGGTGAATATGCAAAAATGTTTATCCAAGAAGGTGCGTTAAACTATCCTTCTATGACTGCTCGTCGTCGTCAAAATGCTGCACATGGTATCGAAGTGACTGGTAACAAGTTACGTGCGATGATGCCTTGGATTCAAGCAAACAAAATTGTTGATAAAGAAAAGAACTAAGTTTTAGTTCCATCTTTGAAAAACCCTTGTTTTGATACAAGGGTTTTTTATTTGCTGTTGATAACAGAGTTATAACAATACAAATAAAAAATAGGCTTAATATTGTTCATGTTTTAATCGATTTAATAAGTATATTTCGTATTTGATTGAGGCAATATCGTTGCATACTTTGGGGTATCTGCACGATTCACAGCATTAAAAGAGTAATCACTTAAACTTTAAAATAATCGAGTAAAAGATAAAGTAAGTCTTTAGATAAAAATGGAATGGGAAAAACAATATTTTTTATAGGAATAAACTGTATTTTATGTTTTTATTCTATTGATTTATAAAGTGAAAAAGACTTGACCTTATGCTAGATGATGTTATTGTTAGGAAAAGTTTATGAAGATAAACTTCATATTTCTTTGAGTGTGAAGGATCGTTCTGATTTTGAGCAATTTGCTCAGTAAATAAAAAAAGTACTGAATAATCATGGAAGTCCTTTATGGTACACGTTGATTACGATAGCACATTGGTCATCGTTTCCATTCTGGTTGCAGTCGTGATCTGTTACGCTGCAGTTTCAATGGAAGAGCTCGTTTTTAAAGCTGCTTATAAAAAGTTTGAAAAAAGCATTTTAGTAGCGAGTGGTCTGATTTTAGGCCTAGCGATATGGTCGATGCATTTTGTGGGGATGCTGGCTAGCCATTTGCCAGAAGGATATCATTTTGATGTTGGTTTGACGGTTCTCTCTTATCTGATTGGAGCGGTCGCCTCTGTCTTTGCGGTATGGTTGACTTCGCGTCAAACTTTACCTCTTGCTCGTTTGATTCTAGGCGCTGTTTTTATGGGGCTTGGGATATCTGGCATGCATTATACGGGGATGACGGCGCTCACCGTTGAATATCATCAGATGTATTATGATCCATTGCTTGTGATCTGCTCGATTTTGATCGCAATTAGTGGCTCAGGACTAAGTTTCTTTTTTATTTTTAAATATAAAGCTGCGGTGAATTATAGAATTACTTTAAAAGTAATTGTTGCTGTATTAATGGCACTGAGTATCGTTGGCATGCACTATATCGGCATGGCTGCAACGTACTTTAATGAAAACCTCGTTAAAGTAATTACTCCTGCACAAACTGAACAAAGCGTTTTATTATTCACGATTATTGTTATTACCAGTTTGGTTTTTGTCGCAGGTTTCGCGGTAGCTATATTGGAAGCTCGATTAGAGCAACGCAATCAACAACTCACTTTAATCAATAAAGAACTTGCGACACAGTCTTTACATGATGCATTAACTAAATTGCCCAATCGTTTATATTTAACCGATTATGCCGAGGTTGTTTTTACTCATCATCGGTTGCGTGAACAGAAAGTTGCTTTTTTATATATCGATTTAGACCGCTTTAAATCTGTGAATGATGCTTTTGGTCATCATGTTGGTGATCAATTACTGATTCAAATGGCAAATCGTTTACATAATCAACTCAATGCCAATCAAAGGTTATTTCGTATTGGTGGTGATGAGTTTGTCTTGATTTCGGAAAACACCGACAGCAATGATGCGATGCAACTTGCAGAACGTATTTTGTACTTCATTCAGGAAACCTACTTGATTGCAGGTAAAGATATTAATATCTCTGCGAGCCTTGGAATTGCGATGTATCCTGAGCATGGAACCAATGTGCAAGATCTCCTGATTAATGCAGATATTGCCATGTTGATGTCTAAAGATCAGGGACGTAATACCTACACCATGTTTCATGCGATGACGGATCAACAAGATGTCCGTAGTCAGTCAAAATTGATCAATGATTTGTATAAAGCAGTGGATGAGCAGCAGTTCATTTTATTTTATCAACCTAAATTTACGGCAAATTATGAGGTATGCGGTGTTGAGGCACTAATTCGTTGGAATCATCCAAACTTAGGATTATTAACGCCGCACATGTTTATTGATGGTGCTGAAAAAACAGGTTTAATTATTCCAATGGGATATTGGGCGCTGGAACAGGCTTGTCAGCAAATTCAGAAATGGGAACAAGAAAATAGTCCGTTTTATCCCATTGCAGTCAATTTATCGGCGCTTCAATTTGAAAATAAAAAACTCTTTAGTGTCTTAGAGCAACTGATCGAACAATATGCTATTCAACCTCAACATCTGATTTTAGAAATCACTGAGTCAACCGCAATGCATCATATTGATTCGAGCATTCGGACTTTAGAGCGTTTACGCAAGTTAGGTATCCGTATTGCAATCGATGATTTTGGTACAGGTTATTCAAGCTTTTTGTATTTAAAAGACTTACCTGTAGATGAGTTGAAAATAGATCGGGGTTTTATCATCGACTTACAGCCAAACTCTAAAGAAGAAGCCATTTTAGAAAGTATCATTCATCTTGCTGCAAAACTGGGTTTGACGGTAACCGCAGAAGGGGTAGAAACTCAACAGCAAGCTGATATTTTAACCAAGTTGGGTTGCCATCAGTTACAAGGATATTTATTGGGGACACCGGTCAATATTGAGAGTTTGGTATTGCATCGTCAGCAACGCTTGGCTTAGCGTCCCAAGCATTTTTCGATTAGGCTGAGTTAAAGGTAAGGTTGTGGCTTTAAAGGATCGCAACCTTACCGACCTATGCAAATGATCAAAGAGAGCGTTGGGCTAACCAATCAGTCACCACAGGCCAAACGGTTTGCGGTGCTTGATTGCCTGAGACCAGTCCCATATGTCCGCCTGCAACGATTTTAAATTGCTTATCTTCACTGCTAATGAGGTCCATTAAAGGGCGTATCGCTTCAGTGGTGACGATGATATCGGTATTACCACCGACCGCGAGTACCGAGCAGTCGATATCTTTTAAGTTGGCAGTCTGTTCACCGAATTGAACTGAACCCGTCGACAACTCATTATCGATCCAGAAGCGTAAAATAATATCTCGCATAACACCACCTGGATAGGCCAGCATGTTATCGACAAAAGAGCTTGAGGTTGCATGGTTAATCACAAATTGGCGATCATTCAGATTTCTGACCAGGTCCCAATAATTTTTAAAGTTACCGATAGGGTCTGTTAGTTTAAAACCAAGGGTGTTCTGCCAACCATGAATATGAAAGACACGGCTTGGGATTTGTTTAATACGAAAATTGGTGTTGTTGCGAATCCATTGCGCAGGAATGGTTAAGCGTTGGTATAGCTTGCCCATATAACCTGATTGATGGGTGTTAATCGGTGAGGCTAAAATGACTAAGTTTTTTATATTTTTATCTTTAAATAACGAGGTATAGCAGAGTGAAAGGGCACCACCTAAACTCCAGCCATACAGTGACAGTTGTTGCTGACCACTATGTTCTCGGATTTTTTCGATAAAGTCAGGCATAAACGTTTTTACGTAAGTGCCTAAATTGTATTTGGCTTGGCGCAAACTCGGTGTACCCCAATCGATCAAGTAAAGCTCAAAACCTTGTGATTGAAAATAACGGACTAAGCTACGTGAAGGAAATAAATCGTAAATCAGCATATTTGCAGCTAAAGGCGGCACAATAACCAATGGAATACGGTGTTTTTGCGCTGCGCCTGCATCTGCTGCGTAATAACGTAAACTAATGATTTCACGTTGATAAACAACGTCAAATGGTGTTTTACCTGATAAGGCAAGTTGATGTCCGCGTAACAAGCGATCCGCTGCATTGGAAACAATATGACGTGTTTGCTGACTCGTAGAACTATTCAGCATTTTTTTTACAGCTTTGGAGTGAAGTAAACGTTGTTTAACTTTCGGCAATTGAGTCATTGGAACCTAAAACTCTAAGGTTGCTATTCAGTAGCCGCATCTTAGAAGAAAAATGAGATGAGCTCAGTGACTCATCTGCTTAACTTATCCCCCAAAATGATCAATTTAGGATGTTTATTGAATAGATTTTCGAAAAAGGATTGTATATCCGTGATCCTATTTAGCTTGGTATCAGTCAAATAGACGGTCTGTTTAATTCAGTCAATTGGTTTCGTACATTGAAATTTGTGCATAAACCTCATTTGTGATTTAAACTTATTATGATTGAAGGATCAATTATCTAGGGTGATGAAGATGACCACTGATTTTCCAATAAAAATGGATGATACTCTTGGAAGTAAGGTGCTGGTGGGTCTTGTAAACCATATTTTAGAGCATGCTAGTTTTTTTGGAATCAATAGAGAAGCACTGTTATTGCAAGGCGGTCTGACAGAAGAACAATTAGGTGATTCGAATCAATGTATTCCGCTCAGCCATTTTGAAAAAATTATTGCCTACATCTATAGTTATAGTAGCCAAAAAGATCCATTAATTGCTTTAAGTTTTTTCCAAAAAATGGACTCTACAGCTTATGGTGTATTAGGTCATTTAGTACCCTTGGCTTCTAGTTTGAATAAAGCAATTGAAACATTAAAAGAGTTTCAACCACTGATCGGCTGTATTGGTGATATTTCATTACAAGCAGAATCTGACGTGGTTTATTGGAAGTGGAAATGCAGATCAAACGATCCGATTTTTAGCCGTTGTGCCAATGAATATAACTTATCATGGTGGCTCAGTTTACTTCGTTTAGTCAGAAATGAAGAGTTTTCCATTCTCAAAGCTGTTCACTTTACGCACTCTTTGGCGAAGCCTGAATTACAAGCATATTATGAAACGTTCTTTGGTTGTCCTGTCTATTTTGATCAAGCAGAAACAGCTTTGTTATTGTCACCTAAATCATTAACCATGACATTGAAGACAGGAAATGCAGGTTTATATGACAGTGTCAGATTATTCGCGTCAAAGTTATTAGAGCAACAACGAGTTGAACAAAATTTTGCACAACAAGTGAAGGCACAAATTTATTTATTACTTCACCATGAGCGATTGTCTCGCGAAAATGTTGCAGAACAATTAGGTGTTAATGTAAGAACTTTAAGTCGGAAGTTGCAGCTTGAAGAAAGTTCATATAGCAAATTACTGGATGAAGTTCGTTTTGAATTAGCCGTCAATTATTTGGAAAGTTATCAGCATTCAGTTTCATTTATTTCAAAAGCATTAGGTTTTTATACCAGTCATTCCTTTATCTCTTGGTTTAAATTGCAGACTCAGTTAACACCAACTCAATATCGTAAAAATGCAAATTCTAAAGTGGTCGAAGACTAAAACTTATAGATGCTTAAAACAGACCATTTTTCAGTTTGTCCCATATTAGAAATGAGGTGACTCAGAAGCGTTATTTTTAAATGATGAGTTCATTATAGGATTTGAAAGATGACTTAGTGAATCATCAATGAATTCTAGTTGCTAACAGCGACTCACTGTAGTGTTGTAGGGATTAGCATGATTTTGATGATGAATAAGAACGTTAGTTCGGTAGGAATATGGATATTTTTACTCAAAACTCGTGATTTAAATAATCGGGTAAGTCACATGAAGATGTGTTGAGTTTGAGTAAATAAAGGGAATGAATATGAAAATAAAACAGATTTATCAGCAATCTATCGGTTTGGTGTTACTTGGATGTTCAGTGACGGGTTGTGGAAGTGATCGTAATACGGTTGTCGTTAATCCACCTGTTATTGGAGACAGTTGCCCAAGTATTATGGATGAAAAACAATTTACGGACGCTAAAACTTTAGAAAAAATGGTACAAGTCGGTCCTGACTTGGCGCAATTGCGTTCAACAGGAAGTCAAGCGCACCAACAGTTAATTAATTGGATCGAACTTGAAGCCAAGAAAATACCGGGTATGCAGCTAAAATCAGATCAATACGAGATTCAGCGTTGGCAACCGATGATTGTGGCTGAAAATGGTAAAGGTCGCAGTTTATTACGTTCTGGGCAATTGTCCGTGAATGGAAAAGAGATCCCGATTGCTGGAGCTGTTCCTTATTCATTAGGTACAACTTTAACTGGCAACAGTGGCGAATTGGTCTTTCTCACAAGCAATCAACCTATTACGGCTGAACATAAAGGTAAAATTATTGTGCGTGCGATTCCAACGTCACAAGACCCTGTATATGCCAATATGGTTGCACCACCTTATGCATTTTTATTTCAGTTCGCAAAATATTTAAGTTCATCGCTAAATGAACTTAAAACACAACGATATGACAAACCTTTCTTAGCTGGTGAGTTAATGAATCAAGACTTAATTGCTGCTGGAAAAGTGGGAGCTGCAGGTCTGATTCTTGGTTTTGATGTACCTCGAGATCAGATTAAAGACTACTTTGATCCGCACAACGGATTACATTATCGACTTCCAGCAGTATTTTTAGGTGTGGATGAATTTGCTGAAGTCAAAGCTTTAGCATCGAGCAATACACAAGCAAAAATTGTGGTTCAGGCTGAACGAGATAATGCTACTACCCGCAATTTGATTGCCACTCTGCCGGGTTTAAGTGATGAAAAAATTGTATTTGTCGCAAATACAGATGGGAATACATGGGTACAAGAAAATGGTGTAAGCGGTATGATTGCAATGGCACAATATTTTGCAAAGCTACCGTTAAAATGCCGCCCGAAAACCTATGAATTTGCATTCAATACAGGTCATTTACATATGTCGAAAGAGGGAACCTTTCGATATATGGAACAACTCGATCAAGAATATAAACAAGGTAAAGTCAGCTTTGTTTTTGCAGTAGAGCATTTAGGAACACGCGAAATCGTTGCTAAACCACGAACAGATGATGGTGTTGGAAGAACGTTAGAATTTTCAGGTAAGCCAGAACCACAAGCTTGGTTTGTACCCGAAGATCATGTGTTAATGCAGAAAGTTGCAACCGAAGCTGCGGAAAGACGTAAATTACCTGCGGTGATGATATCGACGGGGCAGGATGTGCCGAATGCTAAACGCTTACCAAAACAGTGTGATTTTGGGGGAATCGGAAATGCTTCACATAAAAACTTAATCCCAACTATGGCGACAATTTCAGGACCTTGGTCACTTTGGGCGCCATCATTTGGCAAAGATGCTGTTGATTTTAATTTAATGAGAGAACAGTTATTAGCGATTGGTGATAGTGTTTTGGCTTTGCAAAATCATACTAAAGCAGAAATTGATGGACCTTATACCGCTTGGAGAGCGGCTGGCGAGCAAGGAAAACTTGTTTGTTCACATAACACGAATAGCGGTATAGAGGATGCGACAAGTACCGTGAATTGATGAAGAGATATAAAGGTTTTGTCTAAGTTATAAGGAGGAAGTCTAGATATTTCCTCCTTATTTGTTTGTATTAAATTAAAACTTTTCTCTCACCCAACCATATGCGGCTGCGAATGGTAGGGCTGTTCTTGCCAAATATGGTACATGCCATAAACCACCGTGATTAGCATTTTCCATAATCAGTTCTAATGGATGATCTAACTGCTTATCTGGATTCGTCGCGCTCTCTGGGTTATTTAGATCATGAATCCAAAGCGCAGCCATAATGGCATTAGTCGTTTCAGGATTAAAAGTTTCAACCTTAAATAAATCAGCACCCGAAAAAGCTGCTTTCAGAATTGGATTTTTAACGACCGAGTGTGTTGTGGTAGACGGCGCAATATTGATGACTGTCTTTTGACCACGCGCACGTGTTGAAATAGCGAACCATTGTTGCAATCGCTTCGCGAGGGCGTAGTTTGGACCTTGTTCAATCACCATACAGTCGGAAATACCATATTGTTGACCATTATCTGATTGAATTAACTGTTTCAAATTGGGTTTGAAAAAGTTACTAAGAGAAATATTGTGAATGGATTTAGTGAGCAGTTTTTCTACGATTGGACGCTGTTTAATTTTATCCTGTATAGAATGCACGACTGCTTTTGGAATGGCATAGATATCGGTCGGCGTGAGCATAAACATGATACTGCTATCAGGTTTGTGTTGACTCACTTGTTCCATGATACTGATCATGGCGATGGAAACACGAACATGCTTTTCACCATCCAAATACGCGATCCCTGCCAAGTCTAAAGTCTCAGAAAAGGTGTTTAACCAATTGGCAATCTCTGGCGTTTGAGTCAGTAAATTTGCACCAAGTTGCTGCTTATCAGCGACCTTCATTTGCGGTGCGATTAAGGTGGCATTACCTTTTTCAATCACTTTGGTGATTTTTTCCCAAATGGCTGGATGGGGGAGGTCAATCGCTACAATATTAGCACGCCATTTTGCTAGCCAACTTAAAGGACCTGCTTCAGAACCTGCACCGAACAACACCATAGTGCGCTTTGATAAATCAAACCATTCAGGATGTTGATTGAGTAAGCGGAGCGCCTTGGCATGACTCGGTTCGATGACTTGTTGTTGTTCCCAAAGGTCAATTTGCTGTAATAGTGCTTCGCCTTGTAATTTTTTTCCATGATAGGGAATAAACCAAGGTTGAATCGTTGAGCTACCTGTGCCTTTTAATATAAAAGACTCAAAAGGCTGATCTTTAATATTTGCCATTGCACTAGTTAAAGTATGACTTTGTTCAGCACGATTAAAATTAAATAAACTTTTGGCTGTCTCAAGACCTTGCTGTGCAATACGTGCAGGATGATCGACGGATTCGATCCCGACCTTGACCAATTCGTGGAAATAAAATGGATAATTTTTTCGCCAGTTTTTCTCGCTAGCCAATTGTGTAGCGTAACGAGAATCTACACTTTGTAGTGCTGACTTTAAAATTTGTTTAGCAGTATGGGTGGTACTTGGTGATTTTTTCCCAGACTGTAGAGGGAATTGTATGCCATCATGGTCAAATTGTATTTTTTTACTCAATTGATTGCTCCATTTTACTCAAAATTCATTCATTATCTTGCACATCTTAGTAAGTTCAGGCGCTAAAGATGATGGCAAAAAGTGTATTAATAGCGCTTAAGCTTTATTCGATTGATATTGAGGAAAATTTAGTCAGAGAAAATTGAAATATGCTTGTATTTTTCTATTTCACTGTAACCTTTCATACAGCCCAATCGAGACAAATAGGGTTTAAAGACTTAACTTATTATTTTCAAAGCATAAAACTAAAAATAAAGAAAGAAGTAACCTAAATGGGGCATTTGATTATTGATTTGGGGCATTTAAACAGAATAGATCATGTGGCTGATATTAAATGTAGCAGAGTCTTGAAAGCAAAACGCCGAAAAATTCTTGATTCGGCGCTAGACTTTTTAACGTGAGCAATGCTTAGTTGAAATTTAATTTAAGATTCAGGCGTGTAGTCTTGAATGACTTCAAGCGCGGCTCGAAATGCTTCCTGAGTCGCAGGTGCACCACAGTACGGTAGGCTATGTAGTAAGACTTCTTGAATTTCTTCAATACTCGCCCCATTGTTCAAAGCGCCACGAATATGGCCTTTCAGCTCAGTGGGGCTTTTGAGTGCAGTTAGAAACGCGATGGTAATCAATGAGCGATATTTCCGTGGCAATATATCTTCACGTTGCCAAGTTGAACCCCAAGCATGTTCATTAATCCAGTCCTGTAGGGGTTGCGTGAACGGCACAGTATTGTCCTGTGCGCGTTTCACAAATGCTTCGCCCATGACTTCAGTACGAACTTTTAATCCATTTTCAAAATCTTGTTGTGACATATTTTTACTCTTATAGCGGCGGAAAGGGTTGGATTTGTCCATCGAAAGATATTCATCCTAACTCAATCACTGGATGAGCTAAAGCCGCTTATTTGGATTGTTGTATTTGAAGATAAAATGAATTCATTAAAAAAATAATGAAAATCAAATGTTTAAAATTTAATAATTTTAGATTAATTGTTTGATAAATATTGGTTTACTCAATGAGTATTAACACGATAGTGAAGAGGGATAATAAAGAGATGAAGGAAACGCCAAAAATTATTTCTTTTTTCATGTTCATAGTTACACCTATTCATTTTTCAATCATTATGTGGAACGAGATATATTTTTTAATAAAAATGTGTATTTTGCACATATTAGGTGAGTGTTGGTTTGCTGTCAAGCTGTAATTTTGACCAAAAGTTTCATGTAAATCTCATGTTCTAAATCAAGTATGTCTGATTCATATTTTTAATACGCTTGGTAATTGGGCTTTAAGTAAACATAATCCGTCGGTGTTCAGTCTTAGAGCTGTGTATAGTTGGCATCTAAATAATATATAGGTCATTTAATGAGAGTCTAGATTTATAAAAACCTAATTCGGGTTTAATCTTAAAGCTCATTAAGTTTGTTATATTATTGAATTTTAAATGTTTTGTATTTATTTAATTTACTTTTGGGTAAATTCCCCTCTTTTTTTTGAAAAAAACACTACAATCATAATCCTAACAAGGGTCGAATTCAGTTAGAATAAAGAAGAGTCTATTTGCTATTGATGTTGGGTCAAATGTGGAGATTGCATGAGTAAAGACACCTCAGCTTTGGTTGTTTCTGAGGACACGATGTTGTCTCATGATACGGAAACGACTTTAGAGCATGTTGTCACTATTATGCCGCAGCTTATACATTGGTTGGTCAAATCAGGTATTGGTTATAACGAGTTTACAGTAGCATTAAAAGCATTATTTTATAACGAAGCGATAAAAGAATTAGATGCGATCAAGCAAAAGAAAACAGATTCTGCTATCAGTTTATTGTCAGGGCTAAATCGCCGTGATGTCAGAAGCTTTTGCCAAACTTATGGCGAATATTCACTTATAGATCAGTTCAATATACAGTTGCCAATCAGTGTTCCTGCACGTGTAGTGGGGATGTGGATTAACCAAAAATTGCCTCAGCAGATTCCTTTTCAAGGCGAAGAAAATAGTTTCGAAAGTTTGGTTAAACAGATTTCCTCAGAAAAACATCCAAAGTCTATTTTGTTAGAGCTAAAACGCTTAGGCATTGTGGCCGAGGAAAAAGATAATATCGTGTTGCAAAATTCGAGTTTTACGCCTGATCCGCAAGCGGATGAGAGTAAACAGCTCCTTACACAAAATATTTCTGATCATCTAGCAGCAGGTATCAGTAACTTGACTAAAAATACAAACTTTTTAGAGCAAGCAATTTTTGCAGATGAGTTGAGTCAAGACTCTGTAGATAAGCTTAACCAATTAAGCACTGATTTATGGAATTTGATGTCAAAAGCACTTGTATCGGCAGCAATCGATTATTGTAAGAGTGATGAAGCTGATACTGAGGCAAACAAGCGATTTAGACTTGGTGTATACCAATATAATGAGTAAATAATTAAACCTGATCACTTTTTCTGTTTTTTTACTTTTCCAATCTTTTCTAAACCCCTCCAAAGTATCGAATACGAAATTTTATAACCAAACTCTTGTTCAAAAGGATCAAGTAAGTCTTTGATTTTATTATAAGGTGTTGTCGTTACAAACGCTTCAAAACTTTTTAAGTCTTTGATTGTAAATGCTCTTCCATTGCAAATTGCAGGGAAGGGGTTTAGCTGTTGTGTTGTTTGCTCTAATAAAATCCAATTGTCTAAAGTAGATCTTGCAATATTGAACTGTTTGCAAACATTAGATTTATGTTTTGTCTGACGGTAAGCCGCCATCACTTTTTTTCGAAGATCTAACGAATATGCTCGCATAGAAGTTACTTGTTATTTCCTATCTTGATACTTATGACTTTGAAGAATCAAAAATAATTTAAATTCCTTTCAAACCATTGTTCGTTGAGGCTTTTTACTGCTGCATCCGAACTTTACTGCACTGAATGTATCATCAAAAACCAGTAATGTACATATTGCACATAATTAAAAATATTTTTTATGCGTTCCCTAATGGGTTTTATTTGTTAATTTCTATTTTAATCAATAATAATCAATTTCTTATATCGTTTATCCGTGATTTTTTTGAATGTTTATCAGACTATTGCACAGGGGGTTGCAATATGTTAGTTTTTTATTATGTGCATATTACACATTAAATATTGATTTTAATGATTCATTCCACAGAATGCTTAAAATCGAGGTTTAAAACTTTAAAAATCTATATTTATCAATACTAATTAGTCTTTATAAAGGGATGCGTAATGAAAAAAACTTTTCAATTATCGGTGATTGCCACTGCGTTGTTGACTGCAAATGCTTATGCTGCCGTAACAAATATTGGTGATGGTAATACTGCGAGTGGACCAGATACGACCGTTGTTGGTACTAATAACGCTGCTGCGAATACAACAGTAGTGGGTACAGACAACAAAGGAACAGGTACGGAAGGTTTCATCGGTGGTACAGGCAACACTGTGGATGGGAATGCTTCTGCAGTGGTCGGGAATAACAATACGACTCATGATCACAATGCCGTTGCTGTGGGGAGTAATAATGAGGTCACAGGTGCTGGTGGTACGGCTGTAGGTAATAATATTACGATTCATGATAGTCAATCTACAGCGGTTGGTGGAAATAGTGATGTGAAAGGCCAATATGCCAGTGCATTTGGTGACTCCGTTACGGTTGATGGTACAGGTGCAACGGCAGTTGGTTCTACATCAGAAGCAACTGGGGAGTATGCAACAAGCCTTGGTTATGGTGCGCAAGCAACAGCAGATAATGCCATTGCAACAGGTAGTAACGCTGTCGCAAGTGGCGTTAACTCAATAGCGATTGGTAGTGGTGCAGAAGCAAGTGTCGAAGGTGGGGTTGCAATCGGTGCTGGTGCCAAAGTAACAGGTGCCAACTCAGTTGCAATTGGGGCAAATACCGTTGCGGATGAAGATAACACCGTAGCGATGGGTGATCGTCGTGTAGTTTATGTTGCAGATGGTATTAACAATCATGATGCAGTAAATCTTGGACAGTTAAATGCAGCACTTGCTGATATTGATACATCAGCGAGTCAAGAAGATTTAGATGCGATTAACGATAAAATTGCTCAGGAAAAAGTAGAGCGCATCGCAGGTGATGCAGACTTACAAGCTAAAATAGATAATGAAGCTCAAATCCGTGCAGATGCAGATGCTGCTGAAACCGCTGCACGTACAGCAGCAATTAATAACGAAGCCCAAATCCGTGCGCAAGCAGACGTAGAAGAAAAAGCTGCACGTATTGCTGGTGATGAAGCAGAAACAGCAGCGCGTATCGCAGGCGATGAGGCGGAAAAAGCAGCACGTATTACGGCAATTAATACAGAAAAAGCTGCACGTATAGCAGGCGATGAAGCAGAAGCAGCAGCACGTACTGTGCAAGTTAATCGCTTAGATGGTCGTATTGATGCAGAAACTGCAACGCGTAAAGCAGAAGTAAAGCGCTTAGATGGTCGTGTTGATCAATTAAATCAACGTTTAGATCGTGTAGAAACCACTGCAAATCGTGGTATTGCCATTTCTTTAGCAGCTCAACAAGCTATTCCAAGCATTCAACCAGGACAAGTCGCAGTCTTTGGCGGCATGGGCTATTACGAAGGTGAAGCCGCAGGTGCGTTTGGTGTGGTGACATCATTCAGTGATCGTTTCTCTGGAAGTGGTGCGGTCGGTGTTGCTGAGGGCGGCAAGTTTGGCGGTCGTGCGGGCGTCGCTTATGTCATCGGAGGGAACTAAGTCGTACTTGGTTATTAACACTGGGTTTGATTTAGTCATAATAAAAGGATGATGTAATGAAAAAAACGTTTCAATTATCAATAATAACAGTTGCCTTGCTTGCAAGTCATGCTTATGCAGCACCTGTATGGGAAGGGCCAACAGGAACTGGTACAGGTTTTAGTAACTCGATGGGAGGGGAAACAAATTATGCTAATGTAGATCCTTCATCCAATGGTGTTTTGATTGGTCAACGTAATGATGTCGCTAATACCAGTGTCGGCATTGGCTATGATAGTCAAGCCAAAGGGGAAAATAGCTTTTCTGCTGGTTCACTCAATAACTGGGAAGGTACGACAGGTGGTGGAGATTCTGCAATTTCGATAGGTCGTTCCACTTATGCTAAAGGTGATCAGAGTATTGCACTTGGTGCCACAGTTACAGCCGGAGGTACAGATAGTGTAGCTGTTGGTAATAGCCAAACAGTTAACGGTGATAATGCAACGGCAGTTGGTCGTGGTAGTCTCGTTAATGGTAGCCAAGCTAGCTCTTTGGGACACGTTGCTTGGACGGGTGGCGATGGTGCAACGGCGATTGGTAGCGAAACATGGTCAAATGCAGAGAATGCAACGACCTTAGGTTATAACGCCGAAACAGGCAGTGAAGGTGCTTTAAATATTGGTCATAATGCGCATGGCGGTGGATTGAATGCAATTCATATTGGTCTCAGTACAACAGGTAGTGCAGAAAATACGATTGTAATCGGTTCGAATGATCCAACGAAGGCTGGACAACCATGGGCAGATGATAAAAACTCTGTCGCTATTGGTTATAATGCCGATACTCACAATGGCGGTGGCGGAAGTACTGAGGACACTGTAAGTTTTGGTGGTTTCTTTACTGGGGCTGTTCGTACAATCAGTCAAGTGGCTGATGGTATAAATGACCATGATGCGATCAATATCTCACAACTTAACGATGCGGTTGCGAGTTTAACCTCTGGAGCGGAACTGATTGCGCATGCGGATGATCAACTTGCCGTAGAAAAAAGTCAGCGTATTGCTGCCGATGCTGATCTGCAAGCTGCGATTGATAACGAAGCACAACTTCGTGCTGCTGCTGACGCGAATCAGACCGCAGCGCGTATATCCGTAATTGATAATGAAGCCCAAATCCGCGCCGCTGCTGATGCAGCGGAAAAAGCAGCACGTATCGCAGGCGATGAAGCTTTAGCTGAAGCTCGTATCTCAGGTGATGCAGCAGAAGCCGCGGCGCGTACAGCAGCGATTAATGCTGAAGCGCAGGCTCGTATTGCAGGTGATGCGGAACAAAGAGCAGAGCGCATCAAACAGGTAAATCGTTTAGATGGTCGTATTGATGCTGAAGCAGCAGAGCGTACAGCAGAAGTCAAGCGTTTAGATGGTCGTATTGATCATGCGAGCCGTCGTTTGAATGATATTGAGAAAAGTGCATATCGTGGTGTCGCTATTGCATTAGCTGCTCAACAAGCAGTTCCAAATATTCGTTCAGGTCAAGTGGCACTCTTTGCTGGCGTTGGTCATTTCGAGGGTGAATCTGCTGGTTCTGTTGGTGTTGTGACTTCGTTTATTGCCAATCGAGTTTCTTTGAGTGGTGCTGTTGGCTTCGCTGGTGGAAATGAAGTTGGAGGACGAGTTGGCTTGAGTTATTCATTCTAGGTTTATCATGATCTAAATGAAGATTAAAAATATGAGAATTTGAGTTTTACGGATTGGCTATATGTCTGCTCAAACTCTCTGATATTGAAGCTCCTCTTGGGTTGTCTTTTCCAGCATGAAGACAGCCTTTTTTTAGTGTGTATATTGAATTAATTTAGGGGCTGTTGATATATCTTAGTCATATGCTATACCTCGGTTTCTGATAAAATGTTGTTGGGGAAACAGATGATAGGACGTCATTTGCAATATATTTATAACAATGCTTATTGGGGCAATATGCATGACATCTATACATTCCAAACTTTGCTTGGTTTTAATAGGGACTTTTGTTTTTACTGGCTGTAAAGATGAAACTGGCAATTTCAATGTTGGGGTAAGCTTAGGCGGAACTGGGACAGGTGGATTATCTGTCGGTACCGAAAGCCCAGTTCCAAAACCTCAACCTGATGTCAAGCCTGATCGTATGGAAGAGGATGGGTTGCTATATGCGGTTGCTTATCCAAATCCGATCACTCAAAACTGTAATGGAATAGAACGTACCATTCAGTTTGTGCGTCATTATTCTCCTCATATTCCAATGGCAATGGGAGATCGAGTAGATCTGTTTGGTATGAAGGATTCGGCTCGGATACGTTTTAAGCTACAAGTCATCGTCAAAAATACGACCTCATTTCCAATGTATGAATATACGAATAGTTGTAAAGCGGCTTTCCAGCTTACAGGTACAAAAACGCCAAAAACAACAGAATCGGATTATTGTTTAAATGATGAAACAGTAAATGTTTATCAGCCGAATGAGTCGAGAACGTATTTCTATACCTTTAATTTGCCGAATATTTTACAAAATTGGAAGGCAAGTTATCACGCAGAATATTCAAAAAAATTCTACGCTGCGGATCAGGGTGCAGCTTATGATGATCAGAGTATAAATGAAAGGACTCAATGTGATCCTTTGAATACAATGTTATTAATTGATGAATATCCATCGACTAGAGATGGTGCACCTCCATCATCAAATACAGGAAATACCAATAATTCTGGTTCTGATAATAATCAACCTGCGAATCCTACTCCAATTTTTGGAGGATATGATTTGGATGAAGACGATGCTGAGCCGCCTATCTTCGGTGGCTTTGGTTTGTGAGATAACATTAAGACGGTTTGGTATTGAACGGTCATCACCGAGATGGCTTTTCAACCGTTGTTTACTAATGCGTTGATATATGTGTATTGATGATTAAATTCAATCATCAATACACATATATCTAAATCTAAAAACTGAGGAGCAATATCTAAGGTAAAGAAAGCCTAGATAAATAAACTTTGAAATCTGCTACAATTGCGCCAATTTTGAATTCTCACTTTTTCAGTTAGTACATATTAAAAAGATGTGTACATAACTGTGTGCATATTGAAGATTTTTCTCATGTTTAAAGATGAATTAGCGGCACAAGTTGCCCAACGTCGCACCTTTGCGATTATTTCCCACCCCGATGCGGGTAAAACCACCATGACAGAAAAATTACTGTTATGGGGTAAAGCGATTCAAGTTGCAGGTATGGTGAAAAGCCGTAAATCTGACCGTGCAGCAACATCGGACTGGATGGAAATGGAAAAAGAACGTGGTATCTCGATTACCACCTCTGTGATGCAATTCCCTTATAAAAAGCACACCATTAACCTTCTCGATACACCGGGACACGAAGATTTCTCCGAAGATACCTATCGTACTTTGACCGCCGTTGACTCTGCGTTGATGGTGATCGATGGTGCAAAAGGGGTCGAAGAACGTACCATTAAATTGATGGAAGTGTGTCGTATGCGTGATACACCGATCATCTCCTTCGTAAACAAAATGGACCGTGAAATTCGAGAGCCTTTAGAGTTGCTCGATGAAATTGAAAACGTCCTAAAAATTCGCTGTGTACCGATTACATGGCCTTTGGGTATGGGGCGTGATTTTGCGGGCGTATATAATCTGCTCGAAAATAAATTGTATGTGTATAAAGCAGGTTTTGGCTCAACCATTACTGATATCGAAGTGCGTGATGGTTATGACTATCCTGATATTCGTGAAAAAGTCGGCGATTTAGCTTGGGCATCTTTTGAAGAGTCACTTGAACTGGTACAGATGGCAAATGAGCCTTTAGACCGAGAGTTATTCTTACAAGGAAAACAAACCCCGGTTTTGTTTGGTACAGCATTGGGTAACTTCGCAGTTGACCATGTCCTTGATGCTTTTATCAATTGGGCGCCTGAACCGAAGGCACATCCTGCGCAAGAACGTGTTGTGGATGCCAATGAAGCTGGCTTTACGGGTTTTGTCTTCAAAATCCAAGCCAACATGGATCCGAAGCATCGTGACCGTATTGCCTTTATGCGTATCTGCTCAGGGAAATATGAAAAAGGTTTGAAAATGAATCATGTGCGTATCGGCAAAGACGTGCGTATTAGTGATGCTTTGACTTTCCTTGCTGGTGAGCGTGAACAACTAGAAGAAGCTTGGCCGGGTGACATTATTGGTTTACACAACCATGGTACGATTCAGATCGGGGATACTTTTACCAGCGGTGAGAACCTTCATTTCACAGGTATTCCTCACTTTGCACCTGAAATGTTCCGCCGTGTCCGTTTGCGTGATCCATTAAAGTCGAAGCAATTGCAAAAAGGCTTGAAAGAGTTGTCTGAAGAAGGCGCAACGCAGGTGTTTATGCCGCAAATTAGTAACGATCTGATTGTTGGTGCAGTGGGTGTGTTACAGTTTGATGTGGTTGCTTACCGTCTGAAAGAAGAATATAAAGTAGACTGTATCTATGAGCCAGTGAGTGTTCACACTGTGCGTTGGGTGCATTGTGATGATGAAAAAATCTTCAATGAGTTTAAGAAAAAGGCGCATGATCAGCTGTCAGTAGATGGTGGTGGTCACCTCACTTATCTTGCGCCAAGCCGTGTCAATTTGCAGTTGATGCAAGAGCGTTGGCCTGATATTCAATTTAGCAGTACGCGAGAACATTAGAATCTCCCTAAATCCCTCTTTAGAAAAGAGGGACTTTGTCACGAGTCCTATTGGTATCTAAATTCGTGATATACCTCCCTTTTAAAAGGGAGGTTAGGAGGGATTTAAAAATAAAGGATAATGATATGAACGCTTTAAAACCAATTTTCAGCATAACGTTAATGATTGGAATGATGGCTTTAACAGCATGTGATTCTCCTAAAAAAAATGAATCTGATTCAGCAGAAACAATTGAGTCGAAAACAGCAAAGACTGAAAAAGCAGAGATCCTTCCTTATTTAAATATCCAAGAAAGCAAAGCAAAATATGCATTGCCTTTTTGCGAAAAGAAAAACTGTATTGATGTTGATATTCAAACCATTAAAACCCAAGATGAATGGTTGAATACTTGGATTGAGAGAAATCAAGCCATGGTCATTCAACAGCAAATAGAACTCAAACAAAGTATGACCCTACAACAAGCCATAAATGCTTATGTTAAAAAGTCTGATGAATGGCAAGATAAATATTCGGAAAATAAAGCCTATGCATTGCACCTGAATACTAGAATGGCGTCACAACGTAATCAGTATGTCTTGTTACAAGTGGGTGTTGATACCAAACAAGAAGATATTGAAGTAAAAGATCGTTATTATTTCTTTGTCGCGGATCGTAAGCTACAAAAGCATTTAACAGTGTTAGATGTCATTCAAAAAAAGCAGCAAAGTGCCATGCATGATGTGATTCAACTCCATTATCAGAAATGGATTGAGCAGCAGTCGATAGAGGTGAAAAAACAAGTACCAAAGACCTTATACTGGGGTCAAGCGGATTGGTTCTTTGATGGCGAGGGCATTGGATTGCATTATCGTGCCAATGAGATCAGTAAAGATGCGCCGCAACTGGCTATTTATTTCACAGCTGAGCAAACGAAACAGATGTTACAGCCCGATATTTATCAGCAAATGTTCTAACTTGACTAAGATATGTATAGAAATCGCATGTGTTTATGGTGGTTTCGAGCGAAGTCAGATAGCATTTTAAAAAGCTTGTATACGAATAATGGTGATAGGTTTAGATGAAAAATTTTTATAAATATAGTGTGCTTACTTGTGCAATTTTACTCGCAGCATGCCAACCGAAATCAGAGCCAAAAGAATCACAGGATCAGTCACAAGATCCAGCGATGATACAGCAGCAAACAGAATCTACATTGCGTGGAGAGAGTGTAAAAGTAGCACTGACTTTACCAGAGTGTAAGGGTAACACTTGCCCTGATTTTGTGGTTGAACGTTTGCAGAGTAACTTTGCATTTATTGATCAATTTCTGGATGAGCAAATCCTCGATCAACTCAGCAAAATGTTGGATGTAGTCGATGCAGATAAGGCCATATCGACGGTACAGGCCGCTGAGCAAAAGCCGAATTTAGATACACAAGTTCAGCACTACGCGAATGCTTT
The DNA here is from genome assembly GCF_000369505.1 of Acinetobacter sp. NIPH 298. Taxonomy (GTDB): domain Bacteria; phylum Pseudomonadota; class Gammaproteobacteria; order Pseudomonadales; family Moraxellaceae; genus Acinetobacter. Next base: position 2,352,274 of record NZ_KB850055.1, on the reverse strand, counting down.
TATTAAAATTGATGAAGAATTAAAAGCACTGAGTATCAGTCATCAAATTAGTTTGTTGGTTAAACCTAAGATATTACAAACAGAAGGCTCTTTGGCTACGGTGGTACTCAATAGTAGTAGTTATATGGGCGGAGCGCATGGCGCAACTTCACAACGTTATTATAATTTCGATTTGGTCAATCAAAAGCAAATTAATCTCAATGATTTGTTGTTAGCAAAACAGCAAGCAGCTTTGAAAAAGTTGGCGCATGATGCATTTAAGGCATGGATTGTAGATTCTAAATTAGCCAATAATCCTGAAGAATATGAGCAAGCTTGGCCATTTGAAATGACTGATAATTTTTTGTTAGGCGAAAACGGTTTAATTCTCCAATACGGTGAATATGAAATCGGTCCTTATGTGGTGGGTTTACCTCGCTTGGTAATTCCATTTGATCAATTGAAAGGAGTTTTAAAGCCTGAATATTTGCCTAAAGTAGATGCACCAGCAGCTTCGACCGTTGTTGCAGATACCAAAAGCAAGACCTAATGCAACTGTTTGATACCCACACCCATTTTGATGTTGCCGATTTTGATCATGATCGGCAACAACTGGCGCGACAAGCCAAAAAAGCGGGTGTGGAGGATTTGGTTCTGATCGGGTTTGTTGCATCCCGTTTTGATGAATTAATGGCCACACATCAACAATTACAACAGTGGCAAGACGTACCTCGATCTCATTTAGCTCCCGGTCTGCATCCTTTTTATATCGAGCAACATCAGTCAGAGCATTTACATCATTTGGAACAGATTTTACAGCAACATCATTGTGTTGCTGTAGGTGAGATTGGTTTAGATACTTTTTTAAAGCAACACAAACAGCCTGAATTATTTGCCAAGCAACAGTATTATTTTAACGCGCAGCTTGAGCTGGCAGCCCAATATAACAAGCCTGTGTTACTCCATGTTCGCAAAGCCCATGCAGAAACCCTTGCGATATTAAAAGCGCAAAAATTCAAATGGGGTGGAATTGCACATGCCTTTAGTGGTGGTGTTGAAGAAGCGAAGGCATTGGTAAAACTTGGCTTTAAAATTGGTGTAACTGGGCAAATCACCAATCCAAATGCCAAGAAGTTACATCAAGTGGTACATGCGATTGGTATAGAAAACTTGGTGATTGAAACAGACTGTCCTGATATGACGCCGTTGTGTTGTCAGACATCAACCGAACATAGAACCCGTAATACACCTGTGAATTTGCCTTATGTCTTAGAAGGCTTGGCTCAAACACTGCAGTTGCCTAAAGCACAGCTTGCTGCACAACTCTGGCACAACTCATTTGAGGCACTACATCTCAACTAATACCTGTCCACAATAGAATAATAATCATGTAATTTTAAATAAGATAACTAAAAGGGAACACAGCATTTCCTAAACTGGCTTACATTAAATAAAGAACTTCATAATAAACGAATGAAATCGCCAAACTGGGAGGATCATCCTATGGCCAGATATAGCAAAATCAATAGTTTTAATGCATTACAAACGCTTGATGTCGGTTCAAAAAAATATCAAATTTTTAACTTGAAACGAGCCGCGCAGACACTTGGTAATATTGACCATCTACCTAAATCTTTAAAAGTTTTATTAGAGAATCTCCTTCGATTTGAAGACCAAGAAAGTGTAAAAGTTGAACATATCCAAGCCTTAGTCGATTGGCAAAAAACACGCAGCTCCGATCAAGAAATTCAATACCGACCCGCGCGAGTATTGATGCAAGATTTTACTGGTGTACCTGCGGTAGTCGATTTAGCCGCCATGCGTGCAGCAATGGCCAAAGCAGGCGGTGATCCGAATCGAATCAATCCATTGTCACCTGTTGATTTGGTGATTGATCACTCGGTCATGGTCGATCATTTTGCCAATCAAAATGCATTTGCCGTAAATGTGAGAATTGAAATGGAGCGCAATGGCGAGCGTTATCAGTTCTTACGTTGGGGGCAGTCAGCATTTAATAACTTCAGTGTGGTGCCACCGGGTACAGGTATTTGTCACCAAGTCAATTTAGAATATTTGGCTCAAGCCGTTTGGCTCAACGAAGAAGACGGGCAAACCTTTGCTTTTCCAGATACCTTAGTCGGAACAGATTCGCATACCACCATGATTAATGGACTTGGCGTATTGGGTTGGGGGGGAGGCGGGATCGAAGCAGAAGCGGCGATGCTCGGACAACCTGTTTCGATGTTAATTCCTGAAGTAATCGGTTTTAAATTGACTGGTAAGCTCAATGAAGGCATTACCGCAACTGACTTGGTTTTAACCATTACCCAAATGCTCCGTCAGAAAGGCGTGGTTGGTAAATTTGTTGAATTTTATGGGGATGGTTTGGCGGACTTGCCACTCGCTGACCGTGCTACGATTGCCAATATGGCACCTGAATATGGTGCAACCTGTGGTTTCTTCCCTATTGATGAAGTCACACTGGCGTATTTGGTACTGACTGGTCGCCAACAAGAACGCATCGATTTGGTGGAGGCATATAGTAAAGCACAAGGCTTATGGCGAAATGCGGGAGATGAGCCAGTCTTTACCGATACATTGAGTCTTGATATGAGTACGGTGCAAGCAAGTATGGCTGGCCCTAAGCGCCCACAAGATCGTGTATTACTGGCAGATGTACCCAAAACCTTTAATGCGCTCATGGAGCTGACATTAAAACCAATTGCAGAGATGAAAGAGCGATTGGAAAATGAAGGTGGTGGCGGTACAGCGGTTGCTGCTCACCAAGCCAATCTTCCACATGATAGCCCATCTTGTACCCTTGATGGGCAAATCTATCCTTTAAACCATGGTGATGTGGTGATATCAGCAATCACTTCATGTACCAACACCTCGAACCCAAGTGTCATGTTGGCCGCAGGTTTATTGGCGAAAAAGGCGATTGAACAAGGCCTGCAACGCAAACCTTGGGTAAAAAGCTCACTCGCACCCGGTTCCAAAGTCGTAACAGATTATTTGGCTGCCGCAGGATTGACACCATACCTCGATCAATTGGGTTATAACCTTGTGGGTTATGGTTGTACCACATGTATCGGGAATTCTGGACCTTTGCCTGATCCTGTTGAAGAAGCGATTCAATGTCATGATTTAAATGTAGCATCTGTGCTTTCAGGCAATCGTAACTTTGAAGGCCGTGTACATCCATTGGTGAAAACCAACTGGTTGGCTTCACCGCCACTGGTGGTTGCGTATGGCTTGCTTGGCAATATCCGTACCGATTTAACCACACAGCCGATTGGTATCGGAAAAGAGGGACAAGAGGTTTATCTGAAAGACATTTGGCCAAGTCAGGCTGAAATTGATCAAGCACTGAAACAAGTCACCACCGCCATGTTCCATAAAGAATATGCCGCAGTATTTGATGGTGATGAGACGTGGCAAGCGATTCAAATCCCGCAAAGCCAAACTTATGCATGGCAGGACAATTCGACTTATATTCGCCATCCGCCTTTCTTTGAGGGAATTGAGCAACCGCCCAAAGCAATCACCAATATTGAACAGGCACGTATCTTGGCTGTGCTTGGCGACTCAGTAACGACTGACCATATTTCTCCAGCGGGGAATATCAAGAAAGATAGTCCAGCAGGGCGTTATTTACAGGAACAAGGCGTAGACCCGAATGACTTTAACTCCTATGGTTCGCGTCGTGGTAATCATGAAGTGATGATGCGAGGAACATTTGCCAACATTCGAATTAAGAATGAAATGTTAGGTGGCGAAGAGGGAGGCAATACCATTCATATTCCAACCAGTGAAAAGCTATCGATTTATGATACTTCTATGCGTTATCAACAGGAACAAACACCGCTGATTATTATTGCAGGTAAAGAATATGGTACAGGCTCATCGCGAGACTGGGCTGCGAAAGGTACCAATTTACTGGGCATTAAAGCAGTGATTGCAGAAAGCTTTGAGCGAATTCATCGTTCAAACCTTGTTGGCATGGGCGTATTACCACTTCAATTTATTGATGAGCAAACACGTCAGTCTTTAAACCTAACAGGTCGAGAGGTTCTTTCAATTCATGGCTTATCTGATGAGATTCAACCGCATCAGGCTTTAGATGTGAATGTGATTCGAGAAGATGGCAGCCAAGCGCAATTTAAGGTGTTATGCCGAATCGATACCTTAAATGAGGTCGAATACTTTAAAGCAGGTGGGATTTTGCATTATGTACTGCGGAATTTAATCGCTGCATAGCACCAAAAAAGTTATTGTAAAAAGATGAAAGCGAGTCTTTCATCTTTTTTTTTGTTTGAATTTTACCGTTTCGGCGTTAAGGTGATAGCCATTAATCTGTGAGGGTGATGGCTTTGAATCAGTTGCCGAGATATGTTTATTATTTATTGGTTGCACAAGCATTTAATTTAATTGCAGCAGTATTATCGGTAACAGTTTCAGCGATTGTTGGCTTAAAACTTGCGCCCACTCAAGCTTTGGCGACAGTACCCTATGGTTTGCAATTTTTGGCTATGTTGCTGACGACTTTTATCTTCTCATTTTTAATGAAAAAGTTGGGTCGACATCTGGTGTTTCAGTTTGGATGCTTTTGTCTTTTTTTAGCGGGTGTGTTTGGCTATCTCGCCCTACAAAGTGAACAGTTTTATTTATTGTGCCTTAGTCATTTTTCACTGGGCTTATTTATTTCTACTGCGAACTTTTACCGTTTTGCTGCCTCTGATCGTCTAGCTTCTGATTTAATCCCGAAAGCCACAGCGATGGTGATTTCTGGCGGTGTCGTCGCAGCGATTATTGCACCTGTTTTGGCGATTCAATTTCAACAGGTGCAAGGCTTACCTGATTTCACTGTGATTTATTTAATTTTCAGTGTGTTGGCATTATTGTTGTCGCCAATTTTGTATGTTTGGAATCAGAAGTTTAAATTACAGCAAGTACAACAAGTCGTGACTGAGTCGCTACAGCGAGCTAAATTGCCTGTCAATTTTATTGTGGTGGCAGTGATTAGTGGGGCATTTGCATACTATATTATGAATGTCATGATGATTATGTCTTCCTTACATTTGAAAGAACATCATTCATTTCACTATGCTTCTGTCTCGATTCAGTTACATGTCTTGGCCATGTTTATTCCTTCATTCTTTGTATCTAAGCTGATTCAACGCTGGGGAACACATCGCACGATTTATATCGGATTTGTTTTACTGATGTTGTCCTCTTTGATTCCAATATTTGGCCAAGAGGGAATTTATATTAATGTCGCTCTGATTGTGCTTGGTGTAGGCTGGAACTTTGCTTATTCAGGTGCATCTACGCTATTGGCAGGGCTAAACGAACAGCAAAAGCATCGTGTACAAGGTATTAATGAAACCATAATTGCCTTATTCGCGACACTTGGTGCTTTCTTGCCTGCACCGATTTTGACGAAGGTTGGCTGGATGAATGCTAATCTGCTGGCTTTATCAATCAGTGTTCTTATTTTGGTAATATTGATTATTTTAAGTGGACGTCATCGATTTGCAATCAAAGTCTCATCTTCCTAACCAAAACCATATTAAACGAGTTAAAATAGTGCTTTGATTGAAAGATATAGATCGCCACTGTTATGACTGATGTGCCTGTAAATGATGAATATGACCGCCGTTTTGCTGGTGTGGCAAAGATTTATGGAGAAAGTTCATTTAGCCATTATGAAAACAGTCATGTGATGGTGATCGGAATTGGTGGCGTTGGGAGTTGGGCTGTAGAAGCGCTGGCCCGTACAGGGGTTGGTCAGCTAACGCTCGTCGATATGGATGTGATTGCCGCATCCAATATTAACCGTCAACTTCCTGCATTGACCTCAACGTTAGGACAAGAAAAAATCGAAGTGATGGCTGAGCGCTGTCGTCAGATCAATCCACGCATGATAGTCAATGTAATAGATGACTATTTAACACCTGAAAATGTCAAAGAGATTTTAAGTCCTGTTCCCGATATCATTTTAGACTGTATTGATGATGTCAAAGCCAAACTGGCGTTGATGCTGCACTGTCGCTTTAACAAGATCCCGTTAATTGTATCGGGTGGGGCAGGCGGTAAGCTTGATCCTTTAAAGATACGAGTCGCAGATTTATCAAAGACAGAACAAGATCCGATGTTGGCAAAGTTACGTGCACAACTTCGCGCTAAAGGTATCTGTAAAAAACCAAAAGAAAAGTTTGGGATCACTTGTGTGTATTCAATCGACAATCCATTTTCAAATGCAGAGGTTTGTTCGACCTCAGAAAGTACCACGTTTAATCCAGGCTCAGGCTTGCGCTGTGGTGGTTATGGGTCGGCAGTTGTGGTGACGTCGAGTTTTGCGATGGTTGCGGTGGCAGAAGTTTTGAAAAAGCTGGGTGCGAAGAAGGGCTGATCAAGTCGGCCCTTGCTGAGATTAGATGTAGTTTGAACCTAAACGGTAGTAACTATACGTCACATTTTTATCTTTATATATATCGTGACTGCGTTGTTTAAAGTCTGAAATCCATTGTGTGCCAGAGAAGCCAGCAATATGGCCATAACGATGTTTTTGTGTGCGGTGAATAATATAGATATCACCTTTCTGTGGGTTATCAAAAGCAGGGGTAATTTTTTTATAGCCAATTTCTTGTAAGGTTCTACCCCAGTCAGAAGCGGCTACAGGATGGTTGACGATTTTTGCACCCGCAGATTGTAAAGCGATTCTGACGAACTTGGCACATTGAGATGAACTACGATAAGACGCTCTGCGCGTTAACTTTTGTGCAAATGCCATAACATCGAGTGAAGGCTGTTTTGGTACATCTTTGGTCGTCACAATCATTTGATGAGGTGGGGTGTGAACCATACTGTGATCAACTGAGGGCGCATCATAAATCATCTTCAATCTCTATCGCATTTCTAAATAACCAGACTAATGCCAGACTCTTGGCGAAAGACATGGTAAGCGAAAAAGAGCAGAAAAGCCCCTTTGTAATGTAATAATGTATCATTTGTGATGGCTTGGGAATAACTTAGCTAAATCGTAGAACAATTTTTTTATTAATTATCATCAGTTTGGCGAGTGTTAACTTTAGATAAAATGATTTGTAAAATTATATTTCAAAATTGTGTATTAAATAAGCGTTTTTGTGCTAAAAAACAAAAAATCATCCATTTTATTTATTCTAAAGCTTTGTTTTATAATGGTATTGATTTTTATGTGTGAAATTTGAAGATTTTTATCATTCATTAGAAAATTTAACAAGTGATTCGCTTTTGTGAGTATTCACGATGAAGCTCTGGATTTTAAAGTACGAATTAGGCGTTATTCAGCTTTATATGAAGTTAGCTAAAATCGCTTAAGATCTTGTTATAAAGTAAATTTTGATGCGCAAGAGGATGAGCTTCACGCGATACCCTTGCGCATGCATGGAGAACAAGCTTTAGTGTTGCTGTTCTCGAATATAGTCTTCGGTGCGCTGCATTGCCACTTGGATGTTCTGAATCGCATTTTCAATATCCGTAATGGTTTTTGCGTTGCCACCACTCAGAGCTTGCCTCCATTTACGCGCACCCGGTAAGTTTTGAAATAAACCCAAAATGTGGCGTGTGATAATGGAGAGTGGGGCACCCTCAGCAACGCGTTGATGAATATACGGCATCATTTGCTGCATAATCTCAAAACGGTCTGGCGCTTGCAAATTCCAGAGCTGTCCCATTTCCGCGAGCAAATAAGGGTTGTGATAAGCCTCACGGCCAATCATCACACCATCGACATGTTGTAGGTGTTGTTGAGTTTCCTCAAGGGTTTTGATGCCACCATTAATTTCAATGGTGAGATGTGGACGTTCTTGTTTTAGGCGGTAGACATCTTCATAGCGTAAAGGGGGCACTTCACGGTTCTCTTTCGGCGATAAGCCCTGCAAGATTGCGATCCGCGCATGTACGATAAAGTGAGTACATCCTGTTGCTGCAACGGTATCAACAAAATGCAGCATTTCTTCATAAGAGTGCATGTCATCGATGCCGATACGATGTTTGACCGTCACAGGAATTGATACCGCTTTTTGCATGCTATGAATACAGTCAGCAACTAGGTTTGGCTCAGCCATTAAGCATGCGCCGATCTTATTGTTTTGAACTCGGTCGCTTGGGCAGCCGACATTTAAATTGACTTCATCATAACCCCAGTCTTCAGCCATTTTGGTACAAGTGGCTAATTCTTGTGGATTTGAACCACCGAGCTGCAACACGATCGGATGTTCTTGTTTGTTAAAATCTAAATGACGATTCGCTCCACCATAGATGATTGCACCTGTAGTGACCATCTCGGTATACAGCACCACATTTGGATTAAATAAACGCGCAAAGAAACGATAGTCCTTCGTTGTCCAATCCATCATCGGTGCTACGCTGATTCTTGGAATTTTATAATTTTCAACAGGGTTTGTTTTAAACATTTAAAAACAGCCATTTACGTCAAAGTTAATTCCAAATTATTTGCGACCATTAGCGCTTAATTTGAACCGTTTCGGATGGAATTTACGCCATTTTTACGCCATAATGGCGTAAATCTGTTTATGGCGTAAATTTTGTGGGTACTATAACACAACGAAAACTTAAGGACGGAACAATCCGTTATCGTGCGGAAATTAGAATTAATAGAAATGGATTCCCTCCGTTTAAAGAAAGCCAGACTTTTAGTACAAAAAGAGCAGCTACGATTTGGTTGGGCAAACGCGAAGCAGAGATAGAAGAAAACCCAGAAATTTTACGTGGTCTTGAAAGCTTATTGGATTTGACCCTAGATGATGCTATTAGCAAATATTTAGCAGAGGTAGGCGATCAATATGGACGAACTAAGACGTATTCGCTTAAGTTGCTTCAGAAGTTACCTATTGCCCAAAACATGATTACTGAAATAGGTTCATCACAAATTTCAAGCCATGTAGCCCTCCGTAAAAAGGGAATTAGCAAATTTAATTTACAACCAATAGCGACCAGCACATTACAACATGAGTTATTGCACATCCGAGGCGTATTAAGCCATGCATCAATTATGTGGAATTTGAAAGTAGATTTGCAGACATTTGACAAAACAACGGCTCAACTAAGAAAGACACGCCAAATATCATCGAGTAGAAAACGAGATCGCCTGCCAACTTTTGATGAGCTCGAAAGGCTCACAAAATATTTTGTTAAAAAATGGAATCACTCAAGTAGTAGCTACCCGATGCACTTAATCATGTGGTTCGCAGTATTCTCTTGCAGAAGAGAATCAGAAATTACAAGAATGCAGCTAACAGATTATGATGAAGTTAATAAATTATGGAAGATTAGAGATTTAAAAAACCCGAATGGATCTAAAGGTAATCATAAAGAGTTTAATGTTAATGATGATTGCCAACAATTTATTAAATTTTTGCTTGATGAGAAGATCCGTAATCGGATGTTAAAGCGTGGTTATTGTGAAAGTTTATTAGTACCATTGAATGCTAAAGCGATAGGTAGTGAGTTCAGAAATGCGTGTAAGCTATTAGAAATAGAAGACTTACACTTTCACGATTTACGACATGAGGGGTGTACACGTTTAGCGGAACTAGGTAAGACTATTCCACAAATACAACAAGTAAGCTTGCATGATTCGTGGAGTAGTCTCGAACGTTATGTTTCTGTAAAAGCCAGAAAAAACGTTATGCCAAGAAGCCAGATTTTGGAATTAATGGATTAATTTTTTTGAAGTCCTCATAATGTTTCTTGTAACTGTTATCTAATACAAATGCCAAGTCTAATAAATCGACAAGGTAATGCGACTTTTGGCTGTTATCAATTCTAAAGCAAATGAATGGAAATTCCATTTTTCGTGCTTTCTCAAGTTGCTTGGCTTTACAGAGATGTGGGTAATATACAGCACAGACGTTTTCAAGCGTGGGTGTTGCTGTTCTGAACTGCATAAACAAAAAGTCAGCGATATTCAATTTTGCATCTTTCATGTTGTACTCCATTGTGTATGGTAATTAGTTAATTTTATCAAATGGATAGTGTTAGAAGTGTCGTAACACATTAGGCACTTGATCAGCACAATGGTAAAATCATGACTCAAATAATGCTATAATTTCTGAAATCGATTTTGAAAAAGTGTTGACAATGAGTGAAAAATATGAATTAAGAAATTGTGCTTTAAATATTTTAGACTATCTCTATTTCCATGAACTTGCATTTGGTTTGAGTGCTGAAAATACGAAAGATGTCATATATTTTGATCTCTCAAATAAGATTGAGAAAATCAACTTAAGTAGGGGTTATGAAAATAAAAAAGCAGATATATATAAGCATTACCTTTTATGTGGTGTGGAATTGTTTGCAGCATTACCAACTGTTTCAACGCCAGATATTGATTTTGTAACTGGAAATTTTGAATTATATGAATTTTCTAAAGATTTCTTTTTAGATGATGTTATGTCATTAGTAATAAAGTGCAATATTAAGAATATAGATAAATCAGTGATGCATAAGTTGGTTGGGCAAAACTTTTATTATGATTATGATAAACTTGTCACAATTGAGGTTCTTAAGTTATTCTTGGATAAGAAGTTTTTATCTATTAAAAAACATAGAGAAAGATTTGGTTTAATTGAGTATGCTAAATATTCTGATTTTTTTCTTAGAGTAATGTTGTTTATTGAATTTGAAATAGTGAAAAAACAAATTTACATTAGAAATAAAGGTGATCAGCTAAAGGATGAGATTAATGCTATATGGAATTGGGATAATGCTGATAACTTCATGTTGCTTCTAGGTGCGTTAAGCAAGAGTAATTCATTGATAGGTATTGATTTTAAATCAATAGGTGATGAATTTAATTCAATGGGTGATAAATATAATTCAATGGGTGAAGACTGCACTGGTGAAGATTTAAAAAAATATCTGATTGATATTTGTGATAGATTGGGTCATGTTAATTTGTTTTTTAATGATATAAGTAAATGTGTAGATACGTTGAATGGATTTTATTACTATTATGTTTATGACCGTTCAAAAAGAGATATTGATTATGACGACCTAGAGAGTATAAGAACAAAAGAAGATGTGGAAAATGAGTTTGTAGCTACGACAGAATCAATAATGGGCGTGTATAGTATCTCTAGTTCTACTAAGCCAACGGTTATTTCTTATTATGAACAAGTAAATAAGCATTATGAAATTGCACGAGGGTGGCTTGATGAGATTTATGGTAGGGAGGGTCACTTTATAGGTCAAGATCCCTCCTTCTATTATTATTTGTCAATGAAGAAGCTAGGTTAATCATAAATCTATATTTATAAATATCTAGCAATAAAATATTTAATATATTGCCTCTCCATGATGATCGGTACATTCATCCGCAAAACATTTATTAATTAAATGTTCAATCATCTTATCTTCAGACTTGTTGTACTTTTGGCAGAGCACGTTTAAGCAATCTAAGGTTTTATCTGTTAGATAGTAGTGATGTGTTTTGCCTTTATTTTTAGCACGATATTTTTTCTGATACCAAGCATTTGACAACTTATCTTTTAACGCTGTATAGGCGAGTTCGTTTCCGCAATACATTTTATCAAATGCTGAATTTACTACAATACTGTAGTCAGAGTCTTCGCAAATGATGATCGATGATTTGTTATACTCCCTAAAATTTCTCTTATCTTCATCCATGTATTTTTTTGCCCATTTGTAGAACTCCACATCATTATAATTTTTAAAGTGAGTGGGTTTTTCAGTTACAAGTTTCGCATAGTCTTTCTCAATACAATCAAGTTCATCATTATCACGGTAATATTCTTCGAACAAATAAATTGAATAAAGAAATTGAAAATACGGGTTTGTGATGGATTTAATTAATCTGTGAGTTTTTATTTCGCAGGTTTTTATACTATCGAGTGTGAAAATTAGAAAACGTTTGTCTGATTTGTATTGGTTAAAATCCCTTCCACGAATAATTAGTGAATCTTTATATTTCTTGATCATGTTAATAAGTTCAATTGCGCATTTTTCACTTACTTCTGAGATCTCAGTAATCAGTTCATTCTTTAATTCATTTAAGGATTTTGATGAGTTTAGTTTGTCGATGTTAATTTTGATTAGTTCGTAGTCATAATCGCTAAGACGATTTAAATATTCATTGAACATAATCCTGTCTTTATTAATTACATGTAATATCCAAACTATATCATCATTATGAAGATTTTTGATGAGTTTGATAAGTTCGTTACGATGTTCTGTTAGTTCAATGTGTTTCATTAGCCTTTCCTTGCAGTAAGATTTCCATAAACTTATTGCATCTTCGGCAAGGTTTCAAATGATTTTTTTGTCAGATTTCCTACGAATTTCGGTTATTTTTTTATAATGTTAGCATAATGAAGAAACCATGCTAGGTTAGTCGAGTACTGTGCCTATCCACCCACAAGTTGTGCACGGTACGCTACTGGTCAACGATGAGTTTTTCAGGAATTATAACTTTTTCATGGTTGTTGATGTGATTGGAATTTTTATCTATTTGCATGAATTAATCAATCATTTCTATCGGATAACTTTACTTTTTTTCATTTGTTTTTTTGTGGTTTGGATAATTGCTTATATTGCTTAACTCTTTATTGTATTATGGGTTGAGCGGGTTTAATCATCTAATTGTTTTAAGTTGCTAGTTTGTGTAATGACTTTGTTTATAAATATATATCTATGCTAACTTTTCATTGCGGTTGTTTTGTCTATTAATTATTAATAATTAACTTATAAATTTAAAATTTAATTATAAATAATTACATATTTGCCATTTCATATAGTTTATCGCTATAGGCAATTGCACATGTATAATCCAAGAATTGATGAGTCATTTAATACAATTAACGAAGCTGTCTTAACCATCGAAATTGAAGAATTCATTCAAAGCTCTTTACTAGCAACTCGACAACCACGATCTTTCTATGAAAGCTTCAGTGAGCTACTACTCGAATTTAATCAAATATATAATCCTGACTACAGCTACTCAAGTTTAATTCAATTATTCTGTACGCTTGTGTATGACTATCAGTTTGATTTAGATTCCCCTCTAACCTTATGTACTCGCTTAAAACAAAATTCATTTCACGAGTGGCAACAGTATTTTCTGCAAACGCAAAAAAGCTATAAGAATGAAATGAGTCAACATTGGTACAACGAAAGTATTAATGCAAAGAATTTGGATATGCGATTACTTGCTCTTAAAGATGCCTACGAAGCACTATTGGTGGTTCGTGTTGATTTATCCTATGCACAAAACAGAAATATTTTACAAGTAGAGCAGGACTTAGAGCGGCTTAGAAGCCGTATTAATCGTTCAGTTTATGGCGGTCAAGTACTACTTCTGGTCTGGGCTTTAGAGCAGGGGGCATCGGCGGGCTATCATTGCCATCTAGCATTGATCTTTGATGAACGGGCACGAATAGGAGCTTGGAGTATTGCAAAATCAATTGGTGAACTCTGGGCGGAGATAACGGATGGTAGAGGACGCTATTTCAATTGCCATGATCGGCAATATCTCAGTCGCTATGAAGCACGAGGCATAATTGCGGTAGGGGTTATTTTTTGTAAGGTGGATTATCAATTTGATCAGATGCGTTCCACGCTGGCTTATCTTGCTAGACCAAAAAAAGGGCAACAGTTAAGAGTAAAGAGTTCCAAGAAGAAGCGCAGCTTTGGTATGTCACAACGTTGATCCCAAAAAATCATAGATATATATCATTAACATGAAAATTGAATGTTTTCTTTTTTCCTTACATTCAAAAACTAAGGCTTATCGATTGATAAGCCTTTTTTCATTTAATGAGGTTTATCTTATGAACATTACATGCCCATATTGCTATTCAGCCGATGTTAGCCGTGCAACTGCACAGCCATCAGGCAATAACAGTTTTTCATCTATGGCAGGTGCAGGGTTTGGTGCAAGTCTTGCCAAGAGTTTCCCTACACCATTTTCTCCATTACTTGGTGGGCTTGCAGGGGCAGTGGTCGGTGGCTTGATTGATAGTCTGGTTCAACCCTCACAACCACAGCAGCCTACTGCTTATTTCCACTGCAACAATTGCCAGTGCAATTTTAACTAGGGGCAGGAGGAAGTTATCATGGCACATTTACTCGAACAAATGGCTTATGTCAGTCAAACCCCTTGGCATGGTCTAGGCAATCAGCTCACCCAAAACCAACCGATTGAAGTGTGGTCACAACAAGCAGGCATGGACTGGCGTATAGAAAGCTCTGATGTGAGCTACATGGCACAGAACCATCGTGGGCAAAGCATTATCATGCCTTTTGAAGAACAACGCGTACTGTACCGCTCAGACACCCATGCACCGCTATCTGTTGTCAGCCAACGCTACCAAGAAGTGCAACCCAAAGAAATTTTGGAGTTCTACCGTGATTTAACCGAGCTATCGGGCTTTGAACTGGAAACCGCAGGCGTACTCAAAGGTGGTAAGAAATTCTGGGCATTGGCACGCACAGGACAATCTACCGCCCTTAAGGGTAAGGATGTTAGCAATGGCTATATTTTACTGGCAACAGCATGTGACGGTACGCTTTCCACTACCGCACAATTCACCAATATCCGTGTGGTGTGCAACAACACCTTAGCCATTGCCCTAAAAGGACAAGGCAACAGTGCTGGCGTGGTTAAAGTGCCGCATAGCACCAAGTTTGAAGCGGATAAAATCAAACAGCAGCTTGGCATATCAGTACGTGCATGGGATGAACACATGTACGAAATGAAGAAACTCAGCCAACGCAAAGTGACGCAGCAAGAAGCCGCTGCCTACTTCGATGCGGTGTTTAACAATAGCAGCCTCAGCAGCGCAGAACAGGATGATGGCATTATTCAGTTCTACCGCAATGTGGCAGCCAAAACGGAACAAAAGACTGAACCGAACGGACGTGCCATGTCGAAAGTAATGACCATGTTTAACGGTCATGGACGCGGGGCCGAACTCAGCTCAGCCAAAGACACCGCCTACGGCTTGCTGTGCAGCATCACCGAGTTTGCCGATCACGAACGCCGTGCCATGAGCCAAGACCACCGACTCGATTCTGCTTGGTTTGGTGCAGGTGCAGGCTTAAAACAGCGTGGCTTAGAACAAGCATTAGGCATGATTGCCTAGCGCACAATGATGCAAGCAAAAGTCGAATGACCGTTTCCCCCTTAATACCACATCTTCGGATGTGGTTTTTTTATGCCCGAAATTTAATTTTTTACAGACTTGGAGTATCAAATGAACCATATCGTTGAACCGAACCATAGCCATTCCACAGCATACTTACCATTGCCACACACAGCTAAACCGAGCCGTCCGCAACCTAAGCGTTTAGCAGATACCAAAGGAATGAGCCGTGAACAATGGTTACAAGTACGAAAGCAAGGCATTGGCAGTAGTGATGCCGCAGCAGCATGCGGCTTAAATCCCCACATGAGCATGTTGGAATTGTGGATGATTAAAACAGGTCGAATACAGCCACCACCCGATCAACCGACTAAAAATCGCTACTCACCATTGTACTGGGGTAACAAGTTAGAACCGCTGATTGCTGACTACTATCGACACAAGACAGGCAATAAAGTGCGGCGGGTCAATGCCGTGTTGCAGCATTCCGATGCAGACAAATGCTTTATGCTCGCCAACCTTGACTATGCCGTTGTGGGGAGTGAAGAGGTGCAAATATTGGAATGTAAATCGGTAGGAGAGTGGGGGACGAAACATTGGCGTGATGCTGTGCCTTTATACGTGATTATTCAGGTGCAACATCAACTGGCAGTGACAGGCAAACAAGCAGCGCATGTTTGTGCTTTGATTTGTGGGCATGAGGCAAAAATATTTAAGATCGAACGCAATGAAATCGTGATTGATCGAATCATCGCTTCCGAGCGGATATTTTGGAATTGTGTAGAAAAAGATATACCGCCCGCAGTCGATGCCAGTGAGTCGGCAGCCAAAGCCTTACAACTGCTATATCCGCAGCATATTCCTTTACAGACCGTAGACCTTTCAGGTATGTCAGGTATCGACCAACTGTTTACTGATTTACTCAATGAGGACAAACAACTGGCACATCATCAAACCAAATATGACTTCCTCAAACATCGTATTCAGGCTTTGATGAAAGATGCTGAACGTGCCACCTTCAGCACTGGTTCGGTGACATGGAAAAAATCCAAGGACAGTGTGGTTTTAGACCAAAAAGCCTTGCTACAAGCACAACCCGAATTACTGCAACAGTACCCACAAGCTCGCAGTGGCAGTCGAAGATTTAACATCCACCCATTGAGTTAAAGCTCAATAGAAATACGCCTTAAACCTAAAAAAGCGCAAAGCCGCCCCTTCTGCCCTCCCTCCAAAAAACAGAGAAAGGGCGTTGGAGCAGCTTTGCGTAAAACTAGGATGCACACAATCTCTTATGACCGACAAATAACGATAGGTGATTGAAAGGGCTGAACAGAAATGGGCGAAGAGAAGGTGCTTTACAGTAAATACCATAACTTCGTAAATATTTAACGAAACGAGGAATCAAACCATGATTAAAGGTTTAGCCATTACCCCACCAGTCTTAGGACGCATCAGCATTGGCAAAGTGGTCGAAAAGAACGGCAAACGCCTGCCTGAAAAAGATGATCAATTTACCATTACCAGCCAAATCCAAAATAAAGATGGGTGGGTCAAACATCCACTGGATGAGCAACTACGTGCCAAAGCGCCCAATCAGAACCAAAAGCTGAGAAGCATTCCAGTCCGCATGATCTTCAATGATCCCGATCTCAACTTAAGAGCAGAGTACAGCCTATTTGACCGCCAAACTGGACGTTTAATCTGTTCAGGCAATGGCGAAAGCTGTCAGCGACTCGGTCAAAATGGCATTGAACAACATCCATGTCCATCACCTGATTTATGTCCATTGGCACAGGGTGGATTATGCAAGCCCTATGGCAGACTCTACGTCAACTTAGATGAATCAGATGAGTTTGGTACTTTCATCTTTAGAACCACAGGCTTTAACAGCATCCGCACTTTGGCAGCTCGACTTCGTTACTATCACGCAGCATCGGGTGACTTACTTTCTTGTTTGCCATTGCAATTGACCTTGCGAGGTAAAAGCACCACACAAAGTTACCGTACCCCGATCTACTACGTGGATCTGACTTTACGTGATGGCACAAACCTGAAAGATGCGATTAGTTCAGCCAAACAGATGGATGAACAAAGTAAGACAGCAGGGTTCTATCAGGAGGCTTTGGATCATGTGGCACGGCAGGGTTATGGTAATGCCTGCTTTGAGGTGGGAGGTGAAGAGGGTTTGGATATAGTGGAGGAGTTTTACAGCGTTGAATCTCAAACAGAGCATCAGCAAACGCATGATCTCACTCATGTTCAAGATATTCAGAAAGGCTTACAGCAGTCGGTTCAAGCTCTGAATTAAATACTGTTGGGGGCTAAGAAGCCCCCAACAGTAATATTGCTACTATTTTTTATTAAAAAATTTGAACTACTTATTGAATCAATAAACATTACTTAAGTATCGTTTATTTGGAGGGCGGTAGTACGTTAGGCTTTTGTAACATTAATCCATTTATAACTTTTTGTTGTCTACTATCCTCATTACGTAGTTGTTTATCTTTGGAATGATGGTCATCTTTATTCTCATCAACTTTGGTATCGCCATGGTTATGATCAGTAATATTACGTAATTCAGTATCATCTAAGGAGCGAATCGTTTTTGAAGTGCTAGGTTCAGCCCAAGATATTGTATTTAAAAATATGTGAAATAATAAATTGTACTTCATCCATGAAGTCATAGCGTGATCCTTTTTTACTCAATACCGACTACAGTGGTGATATAACCAGTGGCTAAAAGAATTGATAGACCTAATGACATCTCAAATAAAATGGCATAGCCCAATTGTTTCGCAAATTTCGGGTCTTGTAAGCGAGGTGTGAAATACCATTTGTTAAAGGCTGCTAACAATAAAATACTTAGGACAAATAATATTTTAATAATAAATCCATGCCCATAAGGTGTATTGATTAGAGTATTAAAATCTTTAAAGAGTAATAAAGCAATACTAAGACCACAAGCGATGAGTATTCCTACAATAAAGGCTGCTATTTGCCCAAATAGATGCATATGTTCTTTAAGTGGTAAGCCATTAATTTTTTTGCTTGTTTTCCATAATGGATAAAGCGACCCCATCCATAAGGACATTACAAGTACATGTATTGATAACAAAGCTTGAGCGAATAAGGGTAAATTCGTGACGTGTCCGAGTTGTGAAAAACTTAAAACGATTGGTGTGAGCAGTATGGTAAAGATTGCTCCTTCAGTTTTGGAAATATCAATCGTCCCTTTACTAAGTTTGACTATCATAAATATGAGTAAAAGTGCAAAACTGATTGATCGAATGATATAGACATGTCCAGTAGGAGTATTGACTAGTATATTTATATAGTTGCTATCCCACATACCTGAAAGGCCAGTGTTGGCAAAACTTCCTATAAGAATGAAGAAGCCGAGAACACTTGAAAAAAGACCTAATCCTGTACCAATAGTTATGTATTTGAGAATAGTTCCCTTTATTTCAACATAACGTCCAAGTAAGAAATAGCAGAAAGCACCACCTATAATAAATGCAATCCCTAAATATAGAATGACTTTAACCAACCATGTTGCGTATATCCAAGTCTCAGGAATCATATTTTTCTCCCACAGTTATAGCCAACGTGTCAGCAAGCTGCTTGCATGTTGGCTATTTGCATTTATTGTTATTTTACCGATTTAATAGTGAAATTATATTCACCATTCATGTTATGGCCATCGGTACCCATTGTGGTCCAAACCACCGTATATTTTCCTTTTTTTAGTTTTGGAACCGCTACGTCAAATGATTTTTTCATATCATGAGTTATTTGGTAGTTCAAAGGGATATCCTTACGTTGGGCATCAAGTAACTTAACGTTCATTAGCATGACTTCTTCACCAAAATTGAGTGTTATGTTTTTTGGTTGACTTGCTACAGAAGCATTGATCGCAGGAATTGCACTTTCAAGTTTCACGTGTGCAAATGCACTTGAAGCAGTAACAATCAGTGTTGCACCTACGAGAGTGTTACGTAGAGCTGACATTTTATTTTTGAAAATTTTCATTTCTTCATCCTCTTTAAACTAATCTTGGGCTCAGTAATGACCGAATGAAATGCATCAATTGGTTGCTTGGTCATCACCTTTCTCATGCTTATTATTAAAGGATGAGAGAAACATCCCGATGACTTCAAAATTACATTTTTGTCATTTTAAAAATTAAAAAACCACAAGTGGTACACTGGCTTTAAAGAAAACAATGATCACTAAACAAACTAATAAGAGGGCGTCTATTTCCATCTTAATGAAATTATTAATTTAAAAAATTAAATATGAAGGAGGCTTTTATGGACCATCATCATGAAAACAAAGTACTCAATAACAGACTTACTGACCCTGTCTGTGGTATGACAGTTACAGAAGCATCCAAGTTTTATGAAGAAGTTAAAAATAGAACTTTTTACTTTTGTAGTGAGAAATGCCACATAAAGTTTAAAAGTGATCCTCATTTTTATTTTACTAAAGTTGAGAATGTAGTTGCGTTAAAAGAACCACAAAAGAGGGATGGTGAGGATTCAAATGAAGTTAATCAGCCTGCTCATGTTAATACCTTCACGATATACACTTGTCCAATGCATCCTGAAATTAGACAGAACCATGCGGGAAATTGTCCGATCTGTGGTATGTCGTTAGAGCCTTTACTTCCTGACTTAGATGACGCTGATAAAAACCCAGAACTCAAGAATTTTAAGCATAGATTTTGGTGGACCTTACCGCTAACCATTATTGTAGTTTTCTTAGCAATGTTTGGTCATCAATTGAACTGGTTCGAAATGCAGGTGCAAAGCTGGATTGAACTGGTACTGACTTTACCAATTGTTTTGTGGGCAGGAATGCCATTTTTTGTGAGATGTTGGCAGTCAATCCTTAATCGGAGTCCAAATATGTGGACCTTGATTGGAATTGGTACAGGAGCTGCTTTTATATACAGCCTTGTTGGAACAATAGTACCTCAAGTATTTCCAGACTCATTTGTATCTATGGGGCGTGTTGCTGTGTATTTTGAGGCGACCGCAGCGATTATTTCTCTCACATTGTTAGGTCAAGTGCTAGAGTTAAAAGCACGTTCCCAAACTTCAGCGGCAATTAAATCCCTACTTGGGCTAGCACCTAAAACAGCAAGAAAAATCAGTGTTGATGGTATAGAAGAAGATATTCCACTATCTCATGTACACGTAGGCGATTTATTACGGATACGCCCCGGTGAAAAAGTTCCTGTTGATGGAGTCATTACAGAAGGTTCAAGCTCTGTAGATGAATCGATGTTAACTGGTGAACCTGTGCCAGTTACAAAACGTGTGGGTGATCAAGTCATTGGTGCAACAATGAACATGAATGGTTCATTGGTGATGCGATCAGAAAAAGTTGGATCATCAACCGTACTTTCTCAAATCGTGCAAATGGTTGCTCAGGCTCAACGTTCAAAAGCACCTATGCAGCGGATGGCGGATCATGTTGCAGGACGATTTGTTATGGGGGTTATAGGTATTGCTGTTCTAACTTTTTTGGGGTGGGGGCTATTCGGACCTGAACCTAGTTGGGTTTATGGATTAATCAATGCAGTAGCTGTTTTAATCATCGCATGCCCATGTGCTTTGGGATTAGCTACGCCAATGTCAATTATGGTAGCAACAGGGCGAGGTGCATCAAATGGAGTACTTTTTCGAGACGCTGCCGCAATAGAGAATCTACGTAAAATTGATACATTGATTATTGATAAAACAGGAACTTTGACAGAAGGACAACCATCATTCAATAAAGTAGTAGCCACTTCAGGATATGAAAAGAATGAAGTCCTCCGTTTAGCTGCGAGTTTAGATCAGGGCAGTGAGCATCCTTTAGCAAATGCAATTGTACGTGCCGCCCGTGAGCGAAATCTTACTTTAAGTAAACCTACTTCATTTGAATCAGGTTCAGGTATTGGTGTTAATGGAGAGATAAACGGACAAAAATTAGCTCTAGGTAATACGGCACTGATGAAGCAATTAGGGATATCTGTTAACACTCTTATTCCACAAGCAGAGGTATTAAGAGCTGAAGGTGCCAGTGTTATGTATTTGGCAGCCGATGGAAAACTGCTAGGTCTTCTGGCTGTTTCAGATCCAATCAAAGCAAGTACACCTGAGGCTGTTCTTTCATTAAAAGATTCCGGTCTAAGAATCGTAATGGCTACTGGTGATGGATTAACAACAGCTAAGTCTGTTGGCGCTAGATTAGGTATTGATGAGGTTTATGGTGAGGTTAAACCCGCAGATAAATTAGAATTGGTTAAGAAATTGCAAAAAGAAGGAAGAGTGGTTGCGATGGCTGGTGATGGGATCAATGATGCCCCAGCTTTAGCTCAGGCTGATATCGGAATTGCAATGGGTACAGGAACAGATGTAGCAATGAATAGTGCACAAGTTACTTTGGTAAAAGGTGATTTACGCGGTATAGAGATTGCTCGTTCATTATCAGAAGCAACCATTAAAAACATGAAGCAGAACCTTATGTTCGCATTTCTTTATAATGCTTTAGGTATTCCTTTAGCAGCGGGTATTTTATATCCATTTACTGGCTGGTTACTTTCTCCTATGATCGCAGCCTTAGCAATGAGTCTAAGTTCAGCATCAGTAATTGGTAATGCTTTACGACTACGTAGCCAAAACTAAGTTTTTCTGACTACTCATTATTTTTAACTATTAAAGATGAGTAGTCAGTAGTTGTTTATTTTTATATAAGTGATTAATTTTTAAAAATAATTTTAAAAGTTATGCGGCCATTATGATAGTCTGCTCTAATTGTTGCGCCATGTACATCAAGAATGGATTTGGTAATTGCTAGCCCTAAGCCAGTACCTTCCTCAACTCGCTGTCTGGAAGCATCTGTTCTATAAAAACGGTCAAATAATCGATTTAGCTGGTCTGATGATAAAGGTGAGCTTTCATTCTCAATTGTAAAAACAGTTTTATCAAAGCTTTGTTGGCAATTGATTTTGATCACTGAATCTGTTTTTCCATATTTGATCGCATTTGATAATAGATTACTGAGTGCTCGACGTAACATTGAAGGATCGCCATTTACATAACCTAGACCAGTTTGTTCTAAAGTCATTTTCTTTTCAGAAGCAATAGCATCATAAAAGTCAAATAAAGCTGAAATTTCTTTGACCAAATCAATTCTTTGTAAGTTTGGTAAATGCAAACCGTGTTCGGCTTTGGCAAGGAATAACATATCTGAAACCATCCGAGCTAAACGTTCAAACTCTTCTAAGTTAGAAAAGAGAACTTCCTGATAAGTATTGATATCTCTACTACGGGATAAACATACTTGGGTTTGAGTCATCAAATTATTAATAGGTGTGCGAATTTCATGAGCAAGATCAGATGAGAAGTCTGATAATTTCTCTACAGCAGATTCCAGTCTATCTAACATATCGTTAAAAGCTATGGCTAAGGATCTAAGCTCTGTTGGCGTGTTTTCGACTTCTAAGCGTTCAGAAAGATGTTGAGCAGATATACCTTCTGCCACTTTTGCCATTTTTTGAACTGGGCGTAACCCTCGCCATGCTGCGAACCACCCTAAGAACATTAAACAAATTGTACCCACAAATCCAATGTATAGAAGTTGACGTCTAAAGTCATTTAAGAAATGTAGATGCTCAGAAGTATCGATGCCAACGACAATTTGAGCTGACATAATTGAGTCTTGATGATTAAAAGACTTTGTATAAATTAAACCACGGTAGGTTTTATTTTGAATGCTCCATTCAACCCAAGGCTTTCGTTTTGATTTATTGAGTGTTTGGGTATGAATGGTGGATGGTGCTGAACTAAAAATAATTTGACCCGTTGGTCGTTCAATTTGAACAATTAGATCATGATGACCAACTAAGGCATCTTTTAAATATAAATTCAATTCTTGAGAATTAGAAGGATTCTGTTCTAATAGATTCTCTATAAGTTGAATTTTACCTTCTAATTGAGTTCGGTCTTGAGCTTCGAAATGATGCATTACGAGTTGATGAATAACTAGTCCCATAATCATTAGAATGATTACGGTAGATAGAGAAAAAATAATAGCTATACGAAAGCTGATTGCATTAAACAATTTACGAGTCATCTTCAACCTCTAGAACATAACCCATTCCCCGTATGTTCTGGATTAGCTTAGGGCTAAAGTTACTGTCAATTTTACTTCTCAAACGTTTAATAGCGACTTCTACGACGTTGGTATCACTATCAAAATTCATATCCCAAATTTGAGAAGCTATGAGTGCGCGAGGTAAAATTTCACCACGTCTACGCATAAATAATTCCATCAGCGCGAATTCTTTAGCTGTTAAGTCAATACGTTGCCCAGCGCGAGTGACGCGGCGTTTACGAAGATCAAGTTCAAGATCAGCAATTGTAATAAGGTTACTATCTTCTTTTTGTTGTCCCCGTCGGAGTAAGCTTTTAATGCGTGCTAATAACTCAGCAAAAGCAAAAGGTTTTACGAGGTAGTCATCAGCTCCCAAATCTAATCCCTTAACTCGATCTTCAATTTGATCACGCGCTGAAAGAAATAGAATAGGCATTGTCTTTCCGCTTTTGCGAATATCATAAATGATATTCCAGCCATCTAATTTTGGTAACATAACGTCCAAAATGATGAGGTCATATTCTTCGGAAAGTGCTTGATGTTTACCTGATAATCCATCTGTGACCCAATCCGTAATATACCCAGCTTCAGATAGACCTTGTTTAAGGTAATCACCAGTTTTTTGTTCATCTTCAACTAGTAAGATTCTCATTGATAAAAATCCAATATCACTCATTAAGAATATAATAACGTTATAAATACGTGATTCTTTGTAGATTACAAAAATGTCATTTTCATGTCATATAGATGTTTGGTGGTAGCCTTTAAGGTATTTGTATAAAGTTAATTTTTGGAGCAAAACATGAAAACTCTATTCCGTCGTAGCTTAACTACACTTATGTGTATTGGAACTTTAATTGCAGGAACTCAGTCTTGGGCAGCCGATGCTAAACAGGGAACCACTGTAGTCACTGAAACTAAAGCGGACTCAAAAATGTCAGAGAAATGCCAAAAACCTTGTAATATGAAGAATGATGAGAAAACCCAACAGGATCATAGTCAGCATGAGCATGGCAATATGGCTGATATGTCTCAGATGGATCACTCTAAGATGATGAATATGGATCAGTCTAAAATGGGTAATATGGATCATTCAAATATGATGAACATGGACCACTCAAAGATGAACATGTCAAATACATCAAATAAATAACAAATACGATAAATGAAAGATTGGTGAGATTAAAGCGAATAATTGGTTTGCTTGAGCTCCCCATCTTTATATTAGATAGGTGAAATAAATGTCTAAAAAATTAAGTCATGTCCTTTTAATAGGAGTTGGTTTATTTTCATCAACTTGGGTAATGGCGGCAGTTAAAGAATATGATTTAACAATCGCTGAACAAACTGTAAATATCACAGGAAAACCAGTTGAGAGAATTACTGTAAATGGTAAATTCGTTGCACCACTTCTTGAATTTGAAGAAGGTGATGAGGCCGTTATCCGTGTTCACAATAAGTTAAAAAATCAGGACTCTTCAATCCATTGGCATGGCTTATTATTACCTGGAATTATGGATGGTGTACCTGGATTTAACAAATTTAATGGCATTGCCCCTAATAAAACTTATGAATATAAGTTTAAAGTCCGCCAAAATGGTACTTATTGGTATCATTCACATAGTAAAGGACAAGAACAAGACGGTTTATATGGTGCTTTTGTTATTTATCCTAAAGATAAAACTCCACTAACAGCTGCTGAAAAAACCGATAAAGATTACGTTGTTTTGCTTTCTGATTTTCATAATTCGACAAGTGATCAAATTATGAAAAATCTTAAAAAAGAAGCAGACTACTATCAGAACCGCCGCGAAACAGTATTCGATGTATTAAAACAAGTTAAACGTGATGGGCTAAAAGCGACTTGGCAAGACCGTTCTATGTGGAATCAGATGCGAATGCTGAAAACAGATATGTCCGATGTGACTGGTTATACATTTTTAATGAATGGCAAGACACCTCAGCAAAATTGGACGGGTAACTTCAAAGCTGGTGAAAAAGTTCGCCTTCGTTTTATTAATGCTTCCGCTATGTCATTCTTTGATGTACGCATTCCAAACCTAAAAATGACTGTAGTCAGTGCTGATGGTCAACCTGTAAAGCCCGTTCCTGTAGATGAGTTCCGTATTGGTACTGCTGAAACTTATGATGTCATTGTGGAACCAAAACAAGCACATTACCAAATTGAAGCTGAATCTATTGATCGTACTGGTTTTTCGGTTGGAACCTTACATGATGAAAATACCTTACCTGTAAAACAAATTGAGATGCCTAAACCTCGTCCTCGCTCTTTATTGACTATGGAAGATATGGGGATGGATCATGACATGTCTTCAATGCAAGGTATGAATCATGATATGTCTTCTATGAAAGGTATGGATCATGATATGTCTTCTATGAAAGGCATGAATCACGATATGTCTTCTATGAAAGGTATGGATCATGATATGTCTTCAATGAAAGATATGAATCATGATATGTCTTCTATGAAAGGTATGAATCACGATATGTCTTCTATGAAAGGTATGAATCATGATATGCCGATGAATAGTGCTACTGTTAAGTCGGCTTCAGACAAGAATGATAATACCGTATTTGGATGGGCAAATGCTTCAACACCCGTTGGTCAAAAAGCACTCCAGTATAGTGATTTACAATCTTTAAACCCTCAACCAGATACTCGTGCCCCTGAACGTGAAATGGAAATCCGTCTTGGTGGGAATATGGAGCGCTACATTTGGACAATTAATGGTAAGAAGTTTAATGAAACAGAACCATTCAAAGTGAAATATGGGGAACGTATACGCTTGAAATTTGTGAATGACAGTATGATGGCTCACCCAATGCACTTGCACGGTATGTTTATGCAGCTTGAAAATGGTCAAGATCCAAGTAATATGCCAAATAAACACACGATCATTGTGCCACCAGGGAAAACAGTTACAACTTTACTTACTGCTGATGAATTAGGTGAATGGGCTATCCACTGCCATTTGTTATATCACATGGCAGCTGGAATGATGAACAAACTCATTGTGGCAAATGTAGATAGCAATGATGTTGATTCAAAAAGTATCGTTGCCCAACCCCATGCAAATGATAAGGGAGTGAATCAACATGCAAACCACTAAAAAACTTTTTTCAAAAACACTTTTATCAGTTGCTTTAATTGGTTCAGCAGGTATGGCATTTGCTAATGATAATTCGACTGAAAATCTAAATAAGAGTACGTCAAGTATGAATGTGCTTTTAAGAGAATCAGGCGGATTAGGCTATGTTGAACGTAATACTGATCAAAAGTCTTCAAACAGCAAAGAACTTGAAACTTTAGCTTTTAGCCAAAATCATAAAAAACATTTGAACGAGCATGGTGGGCAAATCTATCAAACAACTAAATTTTCCAATGAGTGGATAGTTGATAAAGATGGAAAGGGCAGCTTAGGTTCGAGTTTCGAGGCATTGATTGGAACAGATGAAAATCGAATGTTTGTTGAAGCTAATATGAATAAAGCGGAGAGTAATGACCCCAAATATGATGTATCAGCTCTTTACAGTAGAAATGTTGCAGCATTTTGGGATGTACAAGCTGGGGTAAGGTATAGTGAGGACAAAAATAACCGTAATAGTAATCGCATTGATGGCGTTATTGGATTATTAGGTCTTGCTCCTTATTTCTTTGAGACAAAAGCTTATCTTTATGGTGGTGAAAATAATTTTTGGGGAGCCAGTTTTGAGTTTGATCGAGATCTATTACTCACTCAAAAGCTAATTACTCAGCCATATATTGCAGCAGATATTGTGCTTAATGATAATTCAGATTTTGCTGCAAAGTCAGGTTTGTCTGAGTTAAAGACAGGTATAAAAACTCGTTACGAGATTAATAAGCGTATCAGACCATTTGTTGATGTCGCTTATCAATATGAAAAAGGGCAGAAATTAACGACTTTTCAAGAAGCTACAGATTCTGAAAAAGGGTGGTTATACGGGGCAGGTATTGAATTAGTTTTCTAATTTTGTCTCGATATTAAAATAGCAGCCTTAAGGCTGCTATTTTAATGAATAAAATTGCTAATTTTTCTAAATCTGTAAAACTAAAAAAGCTTAAATTTTGGTCATGACGTTATGCACTGGTTAAAAACATGCCTTTCGCTGTTTTTATCATTTGCTATCCTCATCGTAGGATCGGCAGCAGCTGCTGCATCTGTACATAGTCCATGTTTAATGTCATCTCAAGATATGCAATCCATGCAAATGATGAATTCTGAAGATCATGAAAAAGCAAGTGCTATGCACATGGATTGTATGAAAGCTGAAGTAAAGATTAAGAAGCAATTACATGATCCATCATGTATGTCTAAGCAAGATTGTATTATGTCATTTTCTAAAATTGCATATACATCTACAGCACTAGGTGTTTTGCAATCTATGGTTTCTTCCCCTGTGGAACAGTCTGCTTTTTCTCCATTAAATCAAAATTTCACCTCATCTGATCCATCCAATTTATGGAAACCCCCACGCTCTAATTAATTTGATGACTAATCACCATTCATAGAGTTTTCTATGGATGTTCTGCACGTGCGCGTGTACATCATTTTAGAGCTAAAAATATGAACTTTAATAAAGAAAAACTGTCCCTAAAATGGGGTGGATGCTCAATTGCGACGATCTGTTTTTTCTTGAGTTATGGTCATGCTTATGCCCAGCCATTGACTTTGGATACAGCGTTGAAGCTTGCTGAGCAATATGCACCTACTCTAAGGGCCAATAGTGCTCAGATTGAAGGCGCTGAGAATATGGTTTCAGCTTCCGGTATCTTACCCAATCCTAAACTGTTTGTTGGCTTAGATAATTACCCCGTGTCTGGCGATGCCGCATGGTCAGTCACACAAGAAGGCATGACGATGCAAAAGATTGGCATCATGCAAGATTTTCCAAATCGTGCCAAAAGATTGGCCGAAATAGAATTAGCAAAAGCTGAATTGGGTTCAGCTAATGCTCAGACAGAAATTCTTCGTATTGAGTTACGTCAAAAAGTAGCGTCGGCATGGCTTAAGCGTTTTTATCTTGAGCGTAAACTGACCTTATATGATGACCTTCTTTCAGAAAATGGATTGTTATCCCAGATTACGCAGACACAGGTTACATCTGGTCGGACTATGGTTACTAATGCAATTTCCCTTATTTATTCATCAAAGGGGATGTGGTTATAAATGTAATTTTTTTTTTGACGCTAGTTAGCATCTTGGATGGGTTATCACTCTTAATCAATTGAATATTTTTTTCACACTATTTACTACCCATTGCCCTTATTCCGCCGCAGCTCTTGAGAAAGACAATTATGCTGGTTAGGCTGCGTTTATCAGTCCAGCATAGGTTGTCAATTATGGTTAAAAGTGTGCTTTTTGCATGTAGTCAATGTGGGCACAAAGAGGAGCAATGGGTAAAACAATGTATTAACTGCGGTGATTATAATAGTTTTAGGAAAAGTATTGTTGAGGTAAAAACTCAACATCGAGCCATCGCAGGTCTCAATAATTCTGGTTACGCAGGAGAGCACCATCATATAACGAAATTAAATGAGGTTAAGGCAAGTCAGGAGATTAGGTGTTCAACTGGTATAGGGGAGTTTGATCGTGTACTAGGTGGTGGTTTGGCAAGTGGTTCAGTTGTATTAATTGGTGGCGATCCGGGCATTGGTAAGTCAACTCTACTTCTACAAACTGCTACACATATTGCAGAAAAACAATCTGTTTTATATATCACAGGGGAGGAATCGCTGTCGCAAGTTGCAATGCGTGCTAAACGTTTAGCTTTGCCAGTGGATAAACTGAATGCTATGGCTGAAACAAATGTGGAGCGTATTTGCGAAATATTAGATAAACAAAATACATCTATAGTGATACTGGATTCTATTCAAACCCTTTATACGGAGTCTGTTCCGTCCGCTTCAGGAAGTACAACGCAAATTAAGGAGTCTGCTTCAATCTTAACCAGATATGCTAAACATACAGGTATATCTTTACTGATCGTAGGTCATGTCACGAAAGAAGGTGCTTTAGCGGGACCACGAGTGCTTGAGCACATGGTTGACTGTGTATTGTATTTTGAGGGTCAAAGTGATTTGCAGTATCGGATGTTGAGAGCGGTCAAGAACCGTTTTGGTGCTGTGAATGAATTGAGTGTTTTTGAAATGACAGAACAAGGTTTAAAAGAGGTGGTCAACCCTGCTGCTATTTTTTTAAAGCGTTATGCTGAGCCTTTTGCTGGTTCTGTGGTCATGGTCAGTCGGGAGGGCGCGCGCCCATTCTTGGTTGAAGTTCAGTCTTTGGTCAGTGAGTCAAAAAACCAAGCTCGCCATGTGGTGCTAGGGGTGGAACACAACAGACTTTCTATGTTGTTAGCTGTAATGCGTGAGCGAGCGGGTGTAAATCTTGTTGAGCATAATGTCTATGTCAATATTGTAGGTGGTTTAAAGATTACTGAAACAGGCTCGGATTTAGCTGTTTTATTGGCGTGTGTATCGAGTTTAAATAATCAACCTTTGCCACGAGATGTGGCTGTATTTGGTGAAGTAGGCTTGTCAGGAGAAATTCGTACTGTATCCAATGCACAGGAGCGAATTAAGGAAGCACAAAAGCATGGTTTTAAAGTTGTAATCGTGCCTCAAGCAAATGCCCCACAAAAACCGATCGAACAAATGGAAGTAATAACCGTTGAGAATTTGAAACAGGTATTACAAATAGTTTTTGAAAATGGCATCGCTAGTGCTAAAAATGAGAATGCACAGCAAGGACGTGGAAAGGTTCACTCTAAGTCGGATGAAGATGATGATTTTGACGAGCTTGAGGATTATTGTGTAGATGACTACTAGCGGTATTTACTCACTAATATGTCACTTGAATTCAGGTGTAAAAGTGCCTCTGTGCTTGTTCATGTCGTTGCCCTCGTAACGGCGATGGTTTATACCTATCGAACTGCCCGATTCCATTAGACCATTACAATACGACCTGATGCTCCCAAAGAACTTAAATTGCAAAACCGTGCATAAACTAATGGGAGCTTCGGCTCCCTTTTTTTTTAATCAGTAAGAATCAGGCAGCGTTCAAATATTTTAATCAATGGGTTTAATTTGCCATAAAAGCCTTCAATGTTCGCTTGTACCCACAATGCTTGTGATTCAATTCGCGACCAATCTACACCATAGCCACAGTACACAATGAGGTGTTCAAAGAAAATACGTTGGGTGCGTCCATTGCCTTCACGAAATGGATGGATGACATTGAGTTCACAATACAAATCGGCAAGCTTTGGTATAAGTTGCTGTGGCTCTAAACCTTGAAAGTAATTGTGCTGCTGTAGTGTGTTCAAAAGTTTATTGGTTTCAATTTCGATACGTGTAAAAGTACAAAATCGTGTATCGCCTTTGGAAATATCAATCTGTCGAAGTTGTCCAGCCCATTCGTATAAGTCACCAAAAAGCTGGGCATGAATAGATTGTAAATATTGCAGGTTGTAAGGTGGTTCTGCATATTCAATCAGACTGCTTGATATGCCAGACAGTTCAAGTTCGGCTTGCTCTAAAATCTGCTCATCACGGATATTCAGCTTGTTTTTTAAAATATTTGTACCTGAGTAGCAATATAGGCTATCACCCAGTTCGCCATACTTATCCATTTAAGCACCCGACTAGTTTTCTTGTTGTGAATACTTTTTATATTTTTGCAAAATTTGCGCTTTGTTGAGCTGTGCTATATTACCAGATGTGATGATTCCTTCAAGTTTGAGGCTCGCAAGGTAGTTTTGCAAACGTGTGTCTTGAATATATTTTTTTTTCTGTTCGGTGGTCTTAAGCACTTTGAGACTCCATCAATTTAACAACAAAAATGAGTATAGCAGAGAATGCATCCATACATCAGTGTGACAAATCATGTCTTTTTATTGGAGACTTTAAAAGCTAAATTATTACTGGGGATAATGAAGTCGCATAGCTAGCCTAGCTTAGACACGGCGAGCAACTGTATGCAAGCGTACTTCGCGACAACAAGTGCAACCTTTTATTATTGGGTGAATTGCAGTGATTCGCCAGCATGGAAAATACTAAATTAGGTTAAATCTAAGCGTCCAAGTCGAGTAATGTCGTAGGTTGTATTATTTGTACGTCAACACATGTCGCAACAATTATAAAACGGCTATTTTGCTTTTGCGTATTACGCTAAAATTGGCACACTTAACCCATGCCATTTTTTTGTTAAGAGCATGACTTTTAACAGGTCGCAGTTATGCTACCTTATGCCTATTATTGAACATAAAGTATAAAACCAAAGCGGTTAATCTTAGACTGAGGAAATTACATGCAATCGTTGGAACAAAAGTTTCTAAATGACCTAGATGACAAGCTCTGGAAAGCCGCTGACAAACTCAGAAGCAGCCTAGACGCTGCCAACTACAAACATATTGTCCTTGGGTTGATTTTCCTAAAATATGTGGCAGATGCCTTTGATGAACGTCAGTCTGAACTTAAAGATTTATTTGCTCAAGCAGATGATCACAACATCTATTACATGCCTCGTGATCAATACGACACAGAAGAGGAATACCAACAAGCAATCGCTGATGAATTAGAAATTATCGATTACTATCAAGAAAAAAATGTGTTTTGGGTGCCTAAAGCAGCACGTTGGACAACATTGCAAAATACAGCCGCTTTAGCGATTGGTTCGATTATTTGGCAAGATGAACATGGGCAAGATGTCAAATTACGTTCTATCTCTTGGTTAGTTGATAATGCTTTTGATGAAATTGAAAAAGCCAACCCTAAATTAAAAGGCATTCTCAACCGTATTGGTCAGTATCAGCTAGATAACGACAAGCTGTTGGATTTGATCAACACCTTTTCGGACACCAGCTTTACCAAGCCTGAATACAATGGTGAAAAACTCAGTCTGCACAGTAAAGACATTCTCGGGCATGTTTACGAATATTTTTTAGGGCAGTTTGCTTTAGCCGAAGGCAAGCAAGGTGGGCAATATTACACACCTAAAAGTATCGTGACTTTGATTGTGGAAATGTTGCAGCCCTATAAAGGTCGAGTCTATGACCCTGCAATGGGTTCGGGTGGTTTCTTTGTGTCCAGTGAAAAATTCATTGAACAACATGCACAAGAAAAGCACTACAAAGCATCGGAACAGAAAAAGCATATTTCTATTTACGGGCAAGAAAGTAACCCGACCACGTGGAAACTGGCTGCCATGAACATGGCGATACGTGGCATTGACTTTAACTTTGGTAAAAAGAACGCCGACACCTTTTTAGACGACCAACACCAAGACTTACGTGCTGACTTTGTGATGGCAAATCCACCGTTTAATATCAAAGATTGGTGGCACGCTTCACTGGAAAGTGATGTACGTTGGAAATACGGCACACCGCCACAGGGCAATGCCAACTTTGCTTGGATGCAGCACATGCTGCACCATCTATCACCAACGGGCAGTATGGCACTTTTGCTTGCCAATGGTTCGATGAGTTCCAATACCAACAATGAGGGTGAAATCCGTAAAAACCTGATTGAAGCAGATTTGGTCGAATGTATCGTGGCATTGCCAGGGCAACTGTTTACCAATACGCAAATCCCTGCCTGTATTTGGTTTCTGACCAAAGATAAAAAGAATGGTTTATCCCTAGATAAAAAGAAAGCCAATCGTGAGGGCAAGACTTTATTTATTGACGCTCGTAACTTGGGCTATATGAAAGATCGTGTACTGCGTGACTTTACTGATGCAGATATTGCCAAAATTACCAATGCCTTACACGCTTGGCAACAAGGTGAAAATTTTGAAGGTGAAGCTTATCAGGATGAAAAAGGCTTTTGTTTCTCGGCTGAGTTAAAAGACATTCAGAAGCATGATTATGTACTGACCCCAGGACGTTATGTGGGCGCAGTCGAGCAGGAAGATGATGGAGAACCTTTTGCCGAGAAGATGGCACGCTTAACAGGGCAACTGAAACAGCAATTTGCTGAAAGTGCTGTACTGGAAAGTGAAATCAAAAAGAACTTAAAAGGCTTAGGTTATGAGCTTTGAGCAACCCTCTCTACTGTGTGAAGCTGAAAAACTGGCAACACCTGAATTTTTAGAAACCAATGATTTTTTTGATGTGAAGCTATACCGTCCTGTGATTGATTTGGAAAGTGGTGCAATAGGTGGTGCAATTGATCATTCAAGTGGTGTAATAGAGGGTTTAGGTGGTGCAATCGAAGCAAATCAACTCACCGAACGCCAACAAGAAATTTTAGTTTTAATTCAGCGTAATCCGAAAGTTTCTTATCGCTCTTTGGCAGAGCAACTTGGCATTAATCAGTCTGCCTTACAAAAGCATCTGAATCATTTAAAAGATGCGGATTGGCTTGAGCGTGTGGGTGGAACACGTGGGTATTGGGCGATTAAAAAAGAGTTTGGGGGTGAGTTGTGAGTTTTGAGACAATAAAGGATATTGTGGATTTTAATCCCAGCCGTCCGTTATCTAAAGGTAAGGAATTTCCTTTTATTGATATGGCATCTTTACCTGTAAATGGCAGAGATATTAATGAAGTTTCGAATAAAGTTTTTAATGGTGGCGGAGCAAAATTTAAAAATGGTGATACCTTATTTGCACGAATCACTCCATGCTTAGAAAATGGTAAAACAGCTAAAGTCGAAAATTTACCAGTAGGTTGTATCGCCCACGGTTCAACAGAGTTTATAGTTTTGTCAGCAAAGTCAAAAGACGACGAAGATTTTGTTTACTATCTCGCACGATTACCCGATTTTAGAAGTTACGCAATTTCAAGAATGGAAGGAACTTCTGGAAGACAAAGAGTTTCTTGGCAAGCATTGGCAGAATTTAATCTACGATTACCAGAGAAAGCTAAACGGAAAAAAATAGGTAAAATTTTAAAATCACTAGACGACAAAATCCATCTAAATAATCAAATCAATCAAACCCTAGAATCCATTGCCCAAGCCCTCTTTAAAA
Organism: Acinetobacter sp. NIPH 298; assembly: GCF_000369505.1. Classification (GTDB taxonomy): domain Bacteria; phylum Pseudomonadota; class Gammaproteobacteria; order Pseudomonadales; family Moraxellaceae; genus Acinetobacter. The sequence goes on along the minus strand of NZ_KB850055.1, from coordinate 2,317,967 downwards.
GTTGGTTTATCGACTTTGAACCTGTGCGTGCCAAGATTACAGCAAAGCAAGCAGGACAAGACCCTGAACTTGCTGCTATGTATGCGATTAGTGGAAAAAGTGAAGCTGAACTTGAGCAAATGGCAGAAGATGATTTTGCAGAATTGCAAGCCACTGCTGCACTATTTCCTGATGAGTTGGTAGAGAGTGAGTTGGGGGAGGTGCCGAAGGGGTGGGAGTTACAGCAAATTAAGGATATTGCAAAATACTGTACTAATAAAATTTCATTAAAAGATTTAACTCTTGAAAATTATATATCTACAGAAAATATGTTACCTGAAAAAAAGGGGATCGAAAAAGCAAGTTCATTACCAAAGGCAAATAGTGTTCCAGCGTTTAGGCAAGGGAATATTTTAGTTTCCAATATCCGACCTTATTTTAAGAAAATTTGGTTTTCTTTTTTCGATGGTGGGCATTCTAATGATGTATTGAACTTTGATGTCTTAGAAAAAGGTACGGAAGAATATTTATATAATTTAATTTACCAAGACAGTTTTTTTGACAGAATGATGGCTTCATCTAAAGGTTCAAAAATGCCTAGAGGTGATAAAAAAGCAATTATGGATTTTCAGATAATTGTACCGCCGATAAGTTTAAGGTGTTTGTATTCTGCAAAAGTAAGATCATTTTATTTTTATCAAAATAAATTAAAAATTGAAAATCAAACATTGATTGATTTAAGAGATACTTTATTACCAAGGTTGTTGTCGGGTGAGGTGGATTTATTGGATTTGCATGGTGAGAGGGATTAATTATGAATATAATATTCCGATTCTTACTCACTTTAAATTCGACATCATTATTGTTGATAATTTTTTTGATTAAGGAAAAGTATGTTTTATGGCAAGGAGTTTCTGAATATTTATCATATATTGTATATGTTGTTTCACCAATTTTGATGACATATCTTAGTATTCTTTTATGTTCTAAACTTGGTAAAGATAGTTTTAAATGTGAATTAGACAAAACAGGAGCTAAAAGCTACCCCATACAAGAAATTGAGTATGCAAATAATAGTTTTTTACCCAGTTATCTAGGTTATTTTTTTGTTGCATTGAGTGTTAATAATATAGAAACATTGGTATGTGTTTATGCCATATTGTTTGTATTTACATTTTTATCTCAAGCTTTATATTTTAACCCATTGTTTTTGTTATTTGGGTTTAATTTTTACAATATCAAAACTAAACATGGTGCATCCATATTTTTAATCACAAAATATGATTATAAAATTCCAGAAGATGTTGAAGTTGATGTAGCATACCGAATTAATAGTTATACTTTTATCGAAAGAGGAAATGAATGAATCAATTAATAGCACGAGTAAAGGGAAGGAAGAAACCTTTTTTCTATAAGTTACTTGATGATAAAGAAATTTATAACTTTGATGTTAGTAATGTCAGTCTAGTAGAGTATTCTTCTGACCATCTTCTTGATGAGGATAGCTGGTTTAAAATTGATAGTTTTAGTGAACAAGAATTTTTCCTGGATTTTTTAGGAAAACAGTTTGTTTCTTCAGAATATAACAGTATTCCAAAATCTAAGTATAAAGATATAGTCTACCTTTGTTCAGTCCAAAATGAAGATTACTTCTTTCAAAAGGTTACACCATCATCTTATGTGACTAAAAAATTCCTTACTTTAGGTGATGAGCTAGTTATTGAGGATAATGTCGACCGAGTTGTTATTAACCATTTGCCTGATGCTATATATTTCAAAAAAGAAGATAGACTAATCTTTAGAAACTTAGCTACTATTTCCAGCATTTTTAAGGGAATAGATATGCTGTATAAAGAGGCTACTCAAGAAGAGGTGCAACAATTTATTGATTTGGATTTTATAAAAGTATCAAATGATTATGATGCTCAAAAAGTTGGTAAACAAAATAGAAAACGTATAGCTTTGGCTTTAGCTACATTCACGGCTATGAGTGATGCTGATAAAGACACAATTTTTGATTATGTCCAAGAATATTGTGCAAATCTAAAATTTGATAAATCTGCTAAAAATTTTGAAATATCATGCGAAGAAGATATGAAATTTTTATTGTATGGAATTGAACAGAGATTTTATACAACTGTTTGTGGGAAAGAAAAGCGACTTGCTAATTCTGTACAACGACTTTAGTTTTTTTAAGCTAAAGTCCCGATATATTGCTATATAAAGACTTTGTATACTCTTTCTACATATGGTAGATGAGCTATGTATATGCTAAGTTAATTTAACTTTTTTGGCAACAATCGATGCAAAAGGACAACATATTTTTCATTTCATCACAAATGGAAGTAGATAATAATTTTAATTTAAGTATTTGATATAAAATATTATTGTTATTTCATTGCAAACGGAAGTAATTTAAAAAGGCTAATATAAGAGAATTTCAACCATGAACGAAACACAACTCGAAAACCTCTGCCTAGACTGGTTCTTAGATAATGGCTGGGAAGTCGTTCATGGTGTGGATATTGCACCTGACAGTAGCAATCCTTTACGCAAAGATTATAAGCAGGTTCTGATTGAAGCAGACTTACAAACTGCCTTTGAACGCTTAAATCCACATTTGCCAGTGAGTTGTTTTGAGCAGGTTTTACAAAAACTCACTAAGCCTGAAAGTCTGGATTTAATCACCAATAACCGTGCTTTTCATCAAATGTTACTGGAAGGTGTACCCGTCAGTTATAAAAAAGAAGATGACTGGGTGAATGACCATGCGTTTTTGGTTGATTTTAATCATATTTACCAAAATCGCTTTGTTGCCATTAATCAATTTACTATCCAAGGCACAAAGCAGCCAAGACGGCCTGACATTATCTGCTTTATTAATGGCATACCTTTCGCTGTATTAGAACTAAAAAGCCCCACCGATGAAAATGCAGATATTTGGGATGCGTTTAATCAACTACAAACCTATAAGGAAGAAGTTTCTGATCTGTTTGTATTTAATGAAGCATTGGTGGTAAGTGATGGCATTACAGCTCGGGTCGGTTCATTAACAGCAAGTCAAGAACGTTTCTTGCCGTGGCGTACCATTAAAAATGAAGATGATAAACCTGCTTTAGAGTGGGAGTTAGAAACAGTGGTTCGAGGTTTCTTTGATCGTGAGTTATTCCTCGATTACATCCGCTTCTTTGTGTTGTTTGAAACTGATGGTGGCTCTCAACAAGCCGCAGGCGCTACCATTAAAAAAATTGCGGGTTATCACCAGTTTCATGCAGTGCGTGAAGCTATTCAAGCCACTATTGCCGCATCGAATCCGACTGGTAATAAAAAAGCAGGCGTGGTGTGGCATACCCAAGGTTCAGGTAAAAGTATCTCGATGTGTTGCTATGCAGGTAAATTGCTTCAACAACCAGCCATGCAGAATCCTACCTTATTGATTGTGACTGATCGTAATGACCTAGATGGACAACTATTTGAAACCTTTAGTCAGGCACAGGAATTATTAAAACAAACGCCAGTACAAGCCAATAATCGTGATGAGCTGAGACAACTCCTTGCTGAACGTGAATCAGGCGGAATTATCTTTACCACGGTACAAAAGTTTGCTTTGCTCGATGGAGAAGCTGAGCATCCATTATTGAATGGTCGGCATAACATTGTGGTGATGTCTGATGAAGCCCACCGTAGCCAATATGGACTCAAAGCCAAACTGTCTAATGATGGTACTTATAAATTTGGCTATGCCAAGCATATGCGTGATGCTTTAGCGAATGCGGCATTCATTGGTTTTACAGGTACGCCAATTTCTAGTGAAGACAAAGACACACGAGCTGTCTTTGGTGATTATGTTTCGATTTATGATATTCAAGATGCAGTCGAGGACGGCGCAACCGTGCCGATCTATTATGAATCCCGTTTGGCAAAATTGGACATCAATAAGGCTGAAATCGAGGAACTCTCTGATCAAGTCGATGAGGTGGTGGAAGATGAAGAGGATGTCGGTAGCCGTGAAAAGACCAAAGGGGAATGGAGTCGCTTAGAAAAGTTAGTGGGTGCAACCCCACGCCTGAAACAGATTGCTGCGGATTTGGTGACGCACTTTGAAGCCCGTACTGAAGCCACGGCAGGCAAAGGTATGATTGTGACCATGAGCCGTGAAATCTGCGTGCATTTGTATAATGAAATTATTGCTCTGCGCCCAGATTGGCATGATGATGACCCGAAAAAAGGAAAAATCAAAATTGTGATGACGGGTTCGGCATCGGATAAGCCATTGCTACAGCCTCATATTTACAATAAGCAAGTGAAAAAAAGCTTAGAGAAACGTTTTAAAGATGTGAATGACCCTTTGCAGTTGGTGATTGTACGTGATATGTGGCTGACAGGTTTTGATGCGCCATGTACGCATACCATGTATATCGACAAACCAATGAAAGGGCATAACTTGATGCAGGCGATTGCCCGCGTCAACCGTGTGTTTAAAGACAAGCAAGGTGGCTTGGTTGTTGACTATATTGGGATTGCCAATGAGTTAAAGCAGGCATTAAAAACTTATACTGATGCCAAAGGAAAAGGTGAGCCAACCTTACGTGCGGAAGAAGCTTATGCCGTGCTTGCTGAGAAAATGGATGCTATTCGTGGGATGTTTGCCAAGACCAATGACCAAACTGGATTAGACTTAAGTGGTTATGAAACGCAAGCACATCGCTTGATAATTCCAGCAGCCAACTATGTGCTGAGTCTAAAAGATGGCAAAAAACGCTTTTTAGATTTAGTGCTTGCAGTCAATAAAGCCTTTTCACTGTGCGGTACTTTGGATGAAGCTAAAAACCTGCATAAAGAAATTGCGGTTTATTCAGCCATTAAAGCAGTGATTAGTAAGCATACCTCGGTAGACCGTAAATTATCGCAAGCTGAAAAGGATAGTACGCTTAAACAAATTTTGGATAATGCTGTCCTTGCTGATGGTGTAGCAGATGTATTTGCACTTTGTGGTTTAGATAAACCTAATATTGGCTTACTGTCGGATGAGTTTTTAGAAGATGTTCGGCAGATGCCTTACCGTAACTTGGCTGTCGAATTATTAGAAAAATTATTGAATGATGGTATCAAGGCAAAAACGAGGAATAATCTCGTACAAGAAAAACGTTTTTCAGATCGTTTGCAGGAAACTCTAAGGAAATATAATAACCGTGCGATTGAAACCTCTCAAGTCATTGAAGAACTGATACAAATGGCGAAAGACTTTCAAGCTGAAATGGAACGTGAAGCGTCGCTAGGTTTGAACCCTGATGAAATCGCTTTCTATGATGCTTTAGCAAATAATGAAAGTGCGGTGCGTGAATTGGGTGATGATACGCTCAAGCAAATTGCCCGAGAAATTACCGAGAAGTTGCGCAAATCAACGACAGTGGATTGGCAAGTTCGGGATAGTGTACGTGCGCAGCTTAAAATTCTTGTACGTCGTACTTTGCAGCGTTGGAAGTACCCACCAGATAAAGCGGCTGAGGCGATTGAATTGGTCATGAAGCAGGCAGAGACTTTGTCGAATGCTTGGACGCGATAGAATTAAAAAATTCATATCAGGTCAAAGCCTACACAATTTAGAGATGCTCTAACCTTATTAAAATATATTTATTGATTAAGTATTAATCACTAACATGAAATTATTGTTTAAATAATTAGCTGAGGGTCAATTAAGAAATGCAAGAAGAGACTTCCGACAATGTATCGGTAGAGCTGCTGAGCTTTAATAATTTAAGCCTTGAAGGTTATCCATTGGTATTGGATAACTATCAGCGTGCCTATGTTTGGGGAGTTGATAAAGTCATCCAGCTTCTAAATGATTTATTGTCTTTTATCCAAGAGAGTGAAGATGAGGATGCCTATTACATGGGCACCTTATTGTTGCATAAGAAAATTGGTGAAAAACAGAAAGTTTTGTGTGTGATTGATGGGCAACAACGTCTAACGTCGCTTGCTGTATTGTATTGGCTGCTAAACAAGCAATTACCTACCCATATTCAATTTTCTTTCCGCTCATCTCGTTCAATGGTCAATGTCCAGCAAGCGAAACAAACAATACAACACTGGCTTGCTGAAAACAATTTAGAGATTGATAAGTTACTTGGAGTGTTTGATCGTCTCCGTTTTACTGTAATCATAGTAACTAGAGAAGATCTCGCATTTACTTTTTTTGATACTCAAAATAATCGTGGTGTGCCTTTAGGTAGTACAGATTTACTAAAATCCTTCCATTTACGTGCTATTCATAGTGACGATGCACAAATAGATGAGCTATTGCAAAGCCACTGTGCTTCACGTTGGGAAAAAGTGCAAGTACAAGGTGAATTGGGAAAACTTAGCTCCAATCATGACTTTGCACCTGAGCTTTTTCACTATTATTTATGGCGAGCACGCAACTGGACGGGAAATGAAGTTGTTGAGTTAGAAAGTAAAGATGAAATGCTTTCTCATTTTGGAGAGCGTACTAAAATTACAAAATTGGGCGAAGTCATACTGTATCCTGCTGGTGCAAACCAGTGGGGGCAGTCGCTAAGACTTACTCATAACAATGACTTTTACTTAACTCCAGCCAGTCAGCAATTTGGTGTGCAATCGGCATATTTGCCATTTGGGCTACGCCAACCGATCAGTCGTGGTGTAGGCTTTTTCTTATACGCTGAAAAATATGCAGTAATGCTTAGCTTGCTTTTGTACAAACCAAGTAGAGATCTTGAAATCCAAGCAGTGCAGCAATTTTACAATGATGTAGTGAAGACACTTTCTAATTACTTGCAAAGCTTAGTCCGTTTGTGTTTGCTGGTCTATTGTGATCGTTTGGGTAGTAACGGGTTATTGCGTTTTACTTTATGGCTCGATCATCGGATTGGTGGAATTCGTTTATCTCAAGATGATATTAGGCGAGAGACTCCTATTAAATTTTTAAGAGATCCTAAGCGTAATTTGCTTGATGTTATTGCTTCCGCTTATCAATGTGATGATGTCATTGATTTTCTAAAACAAGTGGATGTAAGTAAAACTTATAGTTCAAATGAGGGGTGGGTGAAGCACATTAAAAGTAACCGACGTGTACAAGAGCGTTATGTCGCTGCAATTGCCAAATATTATCGTATTGAAAGTTTAGAACAGAAAACAGCAGAGTGTATTGAGCGTTCTGTGGAAAGCCAGTTATCTAACCAAAAAAAACAAATTGATTCAAGGTTTAAAGGAGCCGCTCATGTCTGAGTTTCAATCTAAATTAATTACCTTGAACGATGTTATTGATCAACAATTTTTCTTTAACATTCCAATTTATCAGCGACTTTATGTTTGGGGTAAAGAGCAAATCCATACTTTACTGGATGATATTGTTGCAGCATGGTTGGAGGAAAAAAACGAGTTTTATTTAGGTGGTACTTTAGTTATTGAGCGAGCTGTGAATGGCTCTGAGGATATGCGATATTTTGACTTGATCGATGGGCAGCAGCGTTTTACCACTTTATGGCTCATTAGTGTGGTATTAAAAGAGCATTTGGCTGCCTACATACAAGCAGATACCAAACAGGGTAAACGTTTGCGCATTAGTTTTTCAATTCGACCACAAGTGACAAAATTCTTTGAAAAAGTATGTGAAGGTCTACCAGCTAGTTTGCCAGAAGCGATGCAATTAGACGATGCCTTGCAAGAAATCCGATTTTATTTTAATGGGAAAGAAGCATTAGATAAACGGGCACTTTCTGAGTTTATTCTAACTAAGGTACAACTGATTCTAACCACAGTACCGGATCACACAGACTTAAATAAGCTTTTTGAAGTCATCAACAACCGAGGTGTACAGTTACAACATCATGAAATATTAAAAGCCAAGTTATTGGAAAAAATAGAAAATCATGATGAGCGTGAGGCGTATGCTTTGTTGTGGGATGCTTGTGCCAATATGAATGGTTACGTTGAGCGTCATTTAAAAGCAACAACCAAACTCGACACAGTTTCTCTCTATGAAAAAAAAGTAAATTTTAAGAATGGTGAAAGAGAGCAGTTGGCTGATGCAAAAGCCGTTTTAGATGAATTGAGAAAAACCACTAAGGCTTCAGACGATCAAAGCATCAAGCTTGAAGATATTTTGAATCAAACAGAAATAGTTGCGACTTCAGAAAATGATCCAGGTGAAGATATAGATTCAGGATTACCTGTTAGGATCACTAGTATTATCACATTTCCAATGCTGTTACAGCATGTATTAAGAATTTACTTACAGCAAAAGAAGACGGTGAAACAGCACACATCAGATATCGAAAAAATTTCTGACAAGGATTTGTTGTTCATCTTCAAAAAATTCTGGCTTGATGAGAAGCCGAATGAAATTGATACCAAACAGTTTCTTGAATTGCTTTGGGATGTGAGATACCAGTTTGATAAGCATGTTATTAAATGGGTATCGGTTGAGGAAGAAAAACAACACGCTATTCGTCGTATACGTATCAATTATAACAATAAGCAAGAGACTGCCTATCTTCAACGCGAAACTAAGGATGCCTTACCAGATTTTGCATTACTGCAAAGTATGCTCTACCACTCGCAGCAAATGACAACACAATATTGGTTAACGCCTTTACTTATGTTTTTACTTGAAAACCAGTCTGATCATAAAAATCTTCTTTATTTACAACATCTTGATAATCATTTGTTATGCAGTCGAGTTGAGGGGTCACTTATAATACGAACACATCGGTTTTTACAGAACTTATGGCACAAAGAGACTCTTATTGATGCCAAAGAAAGCTTAGGTCAAAAATACGAAAATGGCACTCAGTATCCGCATTATTGGTTTTATAAGTTGGAATATGTGTTGTATCTCAAACTTAAAAGAAATAATAGTTCGCTTGTTGATAATTTTAAAATAACTTCTAAAAATTCGGTTGAGCATGTTACACCTCAAAACCCCGAGCAAAAGCAGGATGAGATCCCTTCCGAGATATTACACAACTTCGGTAACTTGGCACTAGTAACCAAAAGCATTAACTCAGAGATGAGTAACAAAGGCTTTAGTATTAAAAAAGTTGAGTTTGAGCATAGATACAAGGGCAAAGGGGTTTCTTTAAAGTTAGAAGATATTTTTGCCAAAACGCAGTGGAAAAAGGATGAAATAAGAGTACATCAACAGCAAATGATCGATGATTTTAATGAGTATATGAAGTCAGTAAGCAGGCAAACTGAGAAGAATACGGTGAATGAGTAAATTTATGTGTAATGTATTATTTCACCAACATAATCTACCCATATGAGAATTACTCTGATGAAAAAGTGATGTTCCTGTAGGAAGGCGTAAGTTAATGAATGAAAAAACAGTTGAAGTTTCTGACCAGCAAAATGAATCTCAAAGAATAATTACTGATAAGATATTTGCTTTAAATCAGATCAGGCATACAGATCCTTTGATTCGCGCTTTGTGTACCACCTGGGAAGAGTGTGCATTACAGTTAGTTCATGATCCTGATACATTTGTTCGAATGGAATGTGCTGGAAAATGGCAAGCATGTGCCGAATTACTTTTTGATGATGGCGATCCAGTTGTTCGTAAGGTTTGTGCGGAAAACTATGAACATCTAGCCGCTAAGCTTATAAATGATCGTGATGAAAATGTTCGTGCAACATGTTCAAAATGGGAAACTTTAGTTGCTGAATTAATCCATGATTCTAGCCCTCTTGTTCGTAGAAGTTGTGCTGAGAGCTTTCATCATTTGGCCGAACTGATGATCAATAGCTCAGATTGGGAAGTGCGTGCAGGCTGTGCAATCTGGGAAGATTTAGCAGTGAAATTAATTGATGATGTCTCTTGGGAGGTAAGAGCTATTTGTGCTCACCATAAAAAGTTAGCAAGTCAGATGAAAGATGATAGCGATTGGAGAGTAAGAGTAGTTGTTGGTAGCTGTTTAAATGAAATTTCTTTTTAAAAATCATTTTATTAACTGTAAATAAAAGTAAAAACTACTGCTATGGAAAAATGAGGTCAAAATTGAGAATAGGTATCTTTTGGTTTTATGATAATAAAGTTATTGGCGTTGCCCATGATTTTTCTTTGAAAGAAGCTGATTCAATAGGATTAATTGATAGTAAGTACACTCATGTAGATTATTGGGAATTATTGAGACGTCAACTACCTGAATTGAAAGATAAAGAGTATGAACAGCTTCCAAGAGGAAGGGTTATTTTTGATACGAATAAAAATAAAGCTATTATTTATCTTGATAAAACTTTATTGAAAAAAAGAAAAGTTAATGAAGTTCTTAATTTTTTTGATCTAGACTTTACATGTGCCGTATTAAGAACAGATCCCCATTACATGATATAATCAATAATCTGAATAACTACCAAAATCCTAGAAACAGGAAACTATATTTATGATTGGTATTTGGTGATCCTAAGTTCGATTAAGAGCTAATTAGTATTAAAAGCCTTATTGGTCTCATTCTCAATAAAATTTACACCAAATTTACGCCACATCTTCTTTTTAATGATACTAACCATTTGATATTCAATATTTACTTAATATTGTTGGTCCAATCCATCATCGGGGCGACACTGATTCTTGGGTTTGAAGTTGTTTCAATGGTTTGGTTCGGCGTCATTAAAAATCATACCTTTGTTTCAATGTTAAATAGCCGACAGGATTGCAATCAAGCAAAGGGAATACATGCAAATTTGTAGGCTGAATATTGAATACAATACATTTGACTGGAGAAGAGATCGAAAACTGAAGCCTATATTTGATCTTGCTGAATGATCAAATCGGCAATTTGCGCGCAATATTAGCATAAAACTAAAAGTAGTACATTTGCTTATGAATCATGTCTAAACTCCTTGAAAGGTGTGTGGGCTTTTTCCAATGTTTTATTCAATTTTAACAATAAATTCTTCTGAATAATCAGAATCTTGTGTGATTCAAAGACAGCTGTATTATCTAAAAAACTTAATAAAAGGTGATTTCGGTCACACATTTGATTTGTGCTGAATCAAAGTGTTCTTTGATTTAAGATATTGATTTGTATAGAAAGTTTTGTTTTAATTATTTTTGGTTACAACCATTTTGTCGACAAACCTTTATCTATTTTGCCATATTTCGCTTGCACAATTTATCAAAGGGATTTGTCTATGGTGACATTTTTATTCTTTGGTTTGATTATTACGATCTTACTTACACCAGGTCCAACGAATACATTATTGGCTTCATCAGGAATCCAAGTAGGTATCAAACGCTCACTTAAATTAATTCCATCGGAGGTACTCGGTTATTTTATTGCAATTACTGCATGGGGGTTTTTACTTGAGTCCGTTTCGCACTATATGCCTTGGTTACCACCTCTCATAAAGTTGTTTAGCGCCGCCTTTATCATTTATTTAGCAATTAAACTATGGATAACTTCTACCAAAAAGATGGATTTAAACCAGCCATTAATTACCTCAAAGGCTTTATTTTTCGCAACTTTACTTAACCCTAAAGCTCTGTTGTTTGCTTCAGCTATTTTCCCGCATACGGTTTGGTTGAACCTCCATCAATATATAATTCATATGGGAACTTTTTTAGCACTGATAACACCAATCGCATTTTTATGGATTGCTTTTGGATCAGTCTTAATTTCAAACAAAATTACTTGGTTGAATCAGCGTAATTTACAACGTAGTGCATCATGTATTTTAACTGTCTTTGCTATGCCTTTGGCTTTTTCTGCAATTACATCATTTTAATTTTATTTATTTGTGTATTTTAAATCTGTAGAACTGGAGTTTCTAATGAAAAATATAAAAATCAAAGTTAAGAATCAATTTGACTCTGAAAAGATAGTTATTGCTAAAATTAAAGAATTAAATAATCGAGAAGATCTTTCGTTCAAATATATAGAGCAAATTGAAGTGGACGGCGATATTCTTTTACCTAACATTGATTTGCTTTTTGAAAACCCAAAAGATGGCTGCATTTATCGCTACGTAGATATCGTTGAATCAATTTAAATGGGTAATGAGCAACTGTATTCGTAATCCGTAAAATGGCGTGATCATATCCAATAAGTAATAGTGATATAGAGAAAACCACAACTTTATTGTTGTGGTTTTCTGTTTTTAAGCGCTTAATTTTATTTGATATATTGTTCTTGATTCAGAGCTTATGCTGTTTAGAAAGGAAAAAAGAGCGAGATGTATATTGAGTATATATGCTAATTCGTATATAAAGATATAAGCATATACAAACTAGAGTTCATTCAAATGACAACTTCATTAGACGTGAAGATTTTTCACAACCCAGCTTGTGGAACTTCAAGAAATACCTTGGCTTTAATCCGCAATACAGGGATTGAACCGACTGTGATTGAGTATCTAGTGACACCACCCACCCGTGAGGAACTGATTCAGCTCATTCATGATGCTGGTTTAACGGTTAGGGAAGCGATCCGTAAAAATGTCGATCCATATCGTGATTTGGCACTGGAGCGTGAGGATTGGACGGATGAACAACTCATCAATTTTATGCTTGAACATCCGATTTTGATCAACCGTCCTTTTGTTGTGACTGACTTGGGTACTCGCCTTAGCCGCCCTTCTGAAATCGTGTTAGATATTTTGCCATTGCCGCAAAAGGGTGCTTTCACCAAAGAAGATGGTGAACAAGTGATCGATGAAAATGGACAACGGGTAAATTAAAAAATTTAGCACTGAATTGTCAACAAACCCTAACTATCTGCATATTCAAATAAACAAATAAGGTGCCAATATGGATCAAGTTAATTTTTTTAAATGCTTATCAGATGAAACCCGTCTCAATATCGTCACTTTAATTGTAGAGAATAAAGAGTTGTGTGTTTGTGATCTCACTGAAAAGTTACAACTCAGTCAACCCAAGATTTCAAGACATCTCGCTTTATTGCGTTCATCTGGATTACTACAAGACAGACGCCAAAGCCAATGGGTGTATTACAGCATAAATCCACAGTTACCGAATTGGTGTCATGACATTTTAAATGTATTGACCACACAGCAATCCAACAATATCCCAACATTAGCTGCTCTACCTACACAGAGCTATTGTGAGTAAAACATCATGAAATTTCTTTTTTTATGCACTGGAAATAGTTGCCGCAGTATTTTGTCAGAAGTCCTTTTCAATGATCGTGCACCAGCGGGTTGGAAGGCATATAGTGCTGGCAGTAAACCATCTGGCCAAGTTCATCCACTAACGATCGAAACCTTACAAGCTTTAAATCTTTCTACTGAGGGATTGTGGAGTAAAACCATTGATGACTGCGAACAGTACCAAGCTGATGTGGTGATTACGGTGTGTGATTCGGCGGCCCAAGAAGCATGTCCGTTGTATCTCGGTGGCGCGATCAAAGCGCACTGGGGCTTGGTCGATCCTTCGCATTTAGATTTACCTAAAGAAGAAAAACTCAAAGCTTTCCAAGTGACTGTCGATCATATCAATCGTCGCCTTGATGCGCTATTTGCACTTGATGCGGCCAATATGGCACGTCCTGAAATGATTGCAGCAATCAATCAAATCTCACATATCGATTAATTGGGTAGAACATGGCTAAATCAGGATTGTCCTTTTTAGATCGCAACCTCACGCTATGGATTTTCATGGCGATGGGATTGGGTGTTGCGATCGGTGTATTTTTCCCGCAAGCGTCTGTTGCTTTAGAGCGAATGAGTTTTGACTCAGTCAATATCCCGATTGCGATCGGTTTGATTTTGATGATGTATCCACCGTTGGCAAAAGTCGACTATGCAACTTTACCTGAAGTGTTCAAAGACAAGAAAACGTTAATCTTGTCATTGGTACAGAACTGGTTGATTGCACCGATATTGATGTTTGCATTGGCAATTATCTTTTTGCATAGCTATCCAGAATACATGACCGGTTTAATTCTGATTGGACTGGCACGCTGTATTGCGATGGTCTTGGTCTGGAATGGTTTAGCTTGTGGTGATAACCAATACGTCGCAGCCTTGGTCGCATTCAATAGTATTTTCCAAATCTTATTTTTTAGTACCTATGCGTGGTTATTCTTAACGGTGTTGCCGCCATATTTTGGCGTGGCAGGACAGGTGATTGACGTCGATTTCTGGACGATTACCCATGCTGTGTTGGTTTATTTAGGTATTCCATTCTTCCTTGGTTTTATGACGCGATTGATTTTGGTCAAATCTAGAGGTTTGGATTGGTATCAAGATAAATTCTTACCCAAAATTAGCCCCCTAAGCTTGTTGGCATTGTTATTCACGATTGTGGCGATGTTTAGCTTAAAAGGCAGTGATGTGGTGAGTTTGCCTTTGGACGTGATTCGTATTGCGATTCCATTGACGATTTATTTTGTGCTGATGTTCTTTATTAGCTTCTTTATGAGTAAGTGGATGGGGAACAATTACCCGCGTACAACCGCGATTTCGTTTACGGCGGCTGGAAATAACTTTGAGTTAGCTTTGGCAGTCGCGATTGCAACCTTTGGTTTAGCTTCTCCAGTAGCATTTACTACGGTCATTGGTCCATTGGTGGAAGTGCCTGTGTTGATTGCGCTGGTGAGCGTATCACTGTGGTTAAAGAAGAAGTGTTTTCCAAATGAATAAATCAGATGTTGATGTAGCGAATATTGATCTTGAATTACTGCCAAAACCTGAATTTCAACAGGTTCAAGCGCTAAAGCTCGATCATCCACCCCGTATTTTATTGTTATATGGTTCTAATCGAGAACGCTCTTATAGTCGATTGGCGGTGATGGAAGCAGGTCGTATTTTGCAGTATTTAGGTGCTGAGGTGAAAATCTTTCATCCTAAAGGACTGCCTTTACCCGAAGATGCGGATATGGAGCATGCGAAAGTCAAAGAGTTGCATGAACTGTTGGCATGGTCTGAGGGAATGGTATGGTGCTCGCCTGAGCGTCATGGTTCGATGAGTTCGATCTTTAAATCACAAATTGACTGGATTCCACTGGCTGGTGGTGCGATTCGTGCAACGCAGGGCAAAACCTTGGCCTTGATGCAGGTCAGTGGCGGATCGCAGTCATTTAATAGTGTCAATCAAATGCGTATCTTGGGCCGTTGGATGCGGATGATCACGATTCCAAATCAGTCTTCAATTCCCAAAGCATTTTTGGAGTTTGAAGAGGATGGTCGTATGAAAGCATCGTCTTACTATGATCGTATCGTGGATGTGATGGAAGAACTTTATAAGTTCACTTTATTAACACGTGGACAAAGTCGCTACTTGACCGATCGTTATTCTGAACGCAAAGAATCTGCTGAAGAACTTTCAAAGCGTGTCAATCAACCAACGTAGTTTATAAAATCAATGTTATACCATTGATTAACAGGTAAAAAGAATCTTTAGGAATTCCATTTTATGTTCTTAAAATTCTTTTTACTTGATTCAAAACAATTTGATTCCATTGATAGGGCCATATCCGTTGTCAAAATGACATCACGGACAAATTCGTAGTTATTAATACCTGCAACGTCTAAGCATTATAACTGCATTAATGATGAATTATCTTGGACGTAATTTTCATTGATATTACTAGCATTTTTTTGCGAGAAACAGAGCAGCAGAATTAGGATGAATTCCCAATAGGTTGCCTGCCGATCTCGTAACTACCCCTAGTAAATATGGTGTTGGATCGGCCAAACAGGTAGTCTTTATTCTAAGCTAAAGTATTCGATAAATTTTGTCAGGGCACTGGATTTATTGAGTTTGTGCCAAATCATATAAATATCGCATTTAATTGAATAGTTTGAGTCAACAAAGGGTTTAAATTGTATATTTTGCTGAATAATCGAGTTAGGAATAAAAGCCATACCCATGCTACTATGAATGAGTGTGAGCATTAATGGATAAGATTCAATTTCAATAATTCGAAAATCTTTAAGATACTCTCTTGCCCATTGTTCAGTGTACTCGCGATATGTGCATGTTTTTCCATAGGAGTAGATAGTCGGGTTATCACCAATCTCTATATTCCTGACCAGAAGTAATTGTTCCTGAAATACCAATTTACTGTCGAGTCGAGGTGATTTAATCGGGCCATCTGAAAAGATGAGATCATATTCGTGGTTAGAAATCATCGATTCTAAACCACGCGAGTAACCACGTAATATTTGAAAATTTACATTTTTATTGGCTATTTGATATCGGTAAATATACTTGGGAAGAAAGTAATCCAATGCGATGTCAATCCCACCAATGAGCAATTTGATCTCTTGTGACTGCAGGGTAATTTCTTTAAAGCGTTCTACGTCATTGATAAACTTTTTAGATTGTTCATAAAAAAAACGACCATAAGGTGTAAGTGTCAATTCTCTGTGATCGCGATTAAAGAGCGTTTGCTCATTCCTAGATTCTAATTCATTGATTAATTTTGAAATATTTGATGGAACACAAAACATTTTTTCAGCTGCTTTAACAATTCCTCCTTCATCGACCACCGCTATAAATGCTTCGAGTTCTTTAATTTTCATTATTTCAATCCGCTGGAGAGCATACTTTTAGCATAGCTTTATTTTCCATTTTGGAAAACTTTAACTTCATTATTTTTCAATTTTTTTAAAATATCGTTTCGATATACTGGCTTTACTGAAACAAGATGGATTAATAGGTGAGCTGATATGATTACTTTAAATGTATTCTTTAATGTAAATTCTGAAAAGCGTGCTGAGTTCTTAAACGTTCTCAACAACATGGTGGTCGAGTCAAATAAAGAGCAAGGGTGTCTAATATATAAACTTTGGCAAGACACCAATGCGGTCGACTCGTATGTATTAATTGAACTTTGGGAAAATAAAGAAGTGTTGAGTAAACATCAACAAACACCACATTGGATTGCGTTTAATGATGTAGTTAACTCTTATTTAACTGAACCGTATGACGAACATCATTATCAAGAAATCGCACACTAATTTTAAATATAGGTGTTTCTCTCAATTGATATGTCTTATTTGAGGAAAATATAATGGCTTTAAGTGATCTACTTGAAAAATTTAACGTTTCTGAGGCGATAGAAGAAGAAACCAAGCACTATGTATTTAACCATACCATGTTGCGGGTAAAAGACTTAAATCAGTCGATTGAGTTTTACTCGAAGGTACTTGGTTTTGTGCCTGTTTATGAAGAAATATTTCATGACGCTGTATTTACTATTGTGTATTTGGTTCGAAGAGCCTTTAGTGACATACCGACTGATGATATGCAACGCAAAGAGTGGGTGCTGAGTCAATCGGGTGTGCTTGAGTTGACACTAAATCATGGTACAGAAACAGATGAATCGTTTAAGTACCATAATGGTAATAGTGAACCTCGAGGCTTTGGTCATCTGTGCGTGTCGGTACCCGATGTGGTCGCTGAATGCGAACGCTTTGAGCGTTTGGGTGTTAAATTTCAAAAGAAACTTTCAGAAGGACGTATGAACTATGTTGCGTTCATTAAAGACCCAGATGATTATTGGATTGAAATTTTACAACCGACACCTCTACGATAGCTTCAACAGAATACTAACAGTTGAAATACTGTAGTCAATTTTGAACTGCTGATCATTGTTGATTTACGTTTTAGTTTTGAAATAAGTAGATATTAAAAAACACCTGATGAATTTCATTGGGTGTTTTTAGATTTTAGTGGCTGCTGATATTCATGATTATTATTATTTTTAAATTTTGGATTCATCTTAGTCACTTTTTATGGCTTTAGGTTTATTAAGTAAAAACTGGTTGTTTACGATATAAGTTTTATTTTTTAGATATTATAAATAGCAATTCTATCAATGGATGATTTGGTCTTATATTCTTATTTAGTAATGACATTAAGATGTATACCGTAAATAGACACACTACTTCAAAAATCGTTATTCTGAACGCAAAGAGTCTGCTGAAGGTCTTTAAAAGTGTGTCAATCAACCCAGCTTATAAAATTTCAGTGATGATCTAAAACATACTTGTTGTCATCAGCAGATATGTTTTAGATCGTCATTTTTTTAGAAGTTGAATCCGCAGATTTTGTTGAGAAACTTCAGCAATTTCCTCTGAATCATACATCCTGATAAAACAACAAAAATCGTAAAATATTGATCATGGCATGAATCTTGAATGGTTGTTTTTTGTGCATTGTTTTGGCTTTACATGAATTTGATAGGTTACACAAAATTACATAATTTATAATACTTTGATTTATATAAATATTTAAAAATGATTCATGATAAAATCATTCTTATTGAAACTATTTGATATGAATTGATTTGAAGAAAAAATATTCACTACCTATAATGATTTCTACTCAAGGTATCGGGAAATAGATGTACTTGGCGTTAGGGTCAAGCGTAAAGAAATAACGCGGTGATGTTTTATTAAAATACAGACAACATCATGTACAACGTACTACAATAGTGTGTTTAGCTTTTTTTGTGCGTGATTGAGATGGATGATGCTGTTCGTGTTTTACAAAGTGTTCGGCGGATTGAGCAGTGTGTGGAGCTTTATTCCAAAAGATTGTCTCAACTTCACCAAATCACGACACCGCAACTCGTTGCGCTGATGACCGTTGCAAAAATAGGCCCATGCAGTATGTCTGTCATTGGCAAAGCAATTTTTGTGAGTCCGAGTACCGTTGTTGGAATTATTGATCGTCTCGAGGAAAAAGGTTTGGTCTTGCGTGTAAGGGATACACAGGACCGTCGACATGTACATGTCAGCCTAACCGCGAAAGGCGAACAATTATTAGATCAATCACCGTCTGCGTTACCTGAAGGTTTTTCACTGGCTTTACAAGCTTTGACCAATGATGAGCGACAGCATCTCATTGTGTCATTAGAGCGGTTTGCCCAGTTACTTGAGGCAAAAGTTCCAAATTAAATCCAGTTGAAAATAGGGCAATACAGATTATCAATGTGATTGTTATTCAATGACATGCGTAGACACTATCCTGATACCACACTTATAACTTGAGTATGCCGATTATGGAAATACAAAAGGAGATAGCGTGGAAGCTTTATCAAGACAGTCAATTCGCTTGACTAAACAATCAGTGATTCATCAACTGAATCAATGCAGCGTTCGTAATTTTAAACCGAAAGATGTACGTGAAGTACACGCGCTGATTCAGTCCTGTCCATCTTTGGACCTCAACTCACTCTATGCATATGCATTACTTGCTGAACATCATACCGATACCTGTTTTGTGGCTTACAACCACAAAGGTGAAATCTCGGGTGTGGTGACAGGCTATATTTGTCCAGAAGATCCAGATACGTACTTCCTCTGGCAAATCGCGGTCTCGCCCAGTGAGCAAGGAAATGGGATCGGCTCCTTACTCCTTGATAACGTAAAAGAACAATGTTTAGAAAACCGCCAATTAAAATTCTTAAAAACAACAATTTCTCCAAGCAATAAAGCCTCTCAAAATCTTTTCCGCAGTTTTGCCTCTCGCTTTGATGTTCCTTGTAAAGTCAGTCCGTTTTTATCCAAGCAAGCGCTGCAACCTTTACAACCCGAACCATTCGATACTCAGCACGAGCCAGAAGACTTATACACCATCGGTCTTTGGGATTGGGATTGAGCAGTATTTAGGACATTTATTCCTTTTTAAATTAACTTGGAGTTATTCATGAATATTTTCAGTCGATTGGAGTCTGAAGTACGAGGTTATATTCATTCTTTTCCAACCATCTTCAAAACTGCAAAAAATGCGGTTTTGGTGGATGAGAATGATAGATCTTATATTGATTTTCTCGCGGGTGCGGGCACATTGAATTATGGGCACAATCATCCCGTGCTGAAACAGGCTGCAATTGATTATTTGATGCAAGACGGCATTGTGCATGGCTTGGACATGGCAACCTCTGCGAAAAAGGCTTTTATAGAAAGCTTTGAGCAATATATTTTAAAGCCACGTGCTTTAAATTATAAATTGCAGTTTACCGGTCCAACAGGAACCAATGCCGTAGAAGCAGCAATTAAGTTGGCGCGTAATGTCACCAAGCGCCACAATATTATTGCATTTACCAACGGTTTTCATGGGGTGAGCTTAGGCGCACTTGCATTAACAGGAAATCAAAAGTTTCGTGAAGCTGCGGGTGTGGCTTTGGGCAATGTTCATCATGCAGCATACGCGGGCTATTTTGGTGAAGATGTCGATACCATTGCGATGTTAAATCAGCTTTTAACTGATCGTAGCAGTGGCATTGATCTACCAGCCGCAATCATTGTTGAGTGTGTGCAAGGCGAAGGCGGCTTAAATTCAGCCAGTATTGATTGGCTAAAGCGACTTTCAGCTTTGTGCAAACAACACAAAATTCTATTAATTGTCGATGATATTCAAGCAGGCTGTGGACGTTCAGGTCATTTCTTTAGCTTTGAAACAGCAGAGATTACCCCTGATATCGTGACTTTGTCTAAGTCTTTATCTGGGTTTGGTTTGCCTATGTCTTTGGTTTTGTTTAAACCAGAATTGGATATCTGGCGTCCGGGTCAGCACAATGGCACATTCCGTGGCAATAATTTAGCATTTGTCACAGCGACTAAAGCGATTCAACACTTTTGGGCGGATCAAAGCTTCCAGACAGCGTTGGCGCAGAAGTCCGAATTGGTGAGCCGTCGATTACAAGAGATGGTGAAGAAATTCCCAGCGGCAGAGTTAACCCATCGTGGTCGTGGTTTGATGCAAGGTATCGCATTTAAAAACCCAGACTGGGCCGATGAAGTGACAACACAAGCTTTCCAACTTGGTTTAGTGATTGAGACTTCTGGCAGTCGTGGTGAAGTGGTGAAATTACTACCGCCATTGACGATTGAGCCTGAAATCTTAGAACAAGGGATTGAGCTGTTAGAGCAGGCGATTGAACATGTGGTTCAGGTCTATACCCAAGCCAATTTATCTCAAGCGAAAATAAAATCGACAGTTAAAGTACACGGAGTAGTTTCATGATCGTACGTCAATTACAAGATATTCTAAATACTGATCGTGATGTGCAGACAGAAACGTGGGCAAGTCGCCGTTTATTATTACGTGAAGATGGTATGGGCTTTTCGATGCATGAAACCACCATTTTTGCAGGTACAGAAACGCATATTTGGTATAAGAACCATTTAGAAGCGGTGTATTGTGTCAAGGGTGAGGGCGAGATTGAGCTGATTCCGTCTGGAGAAGTCTTTAAAATCACGCCAGGAACACTCTATGCCTTAGACAAGCATGACAATCATTATCTACGTGCGACCACTGATTTGGTTTTGGTCTGTACTTTCAATCCTGCCTTGGTAGGCAATGAAGTACACGACAAAGACGGCGTGTATGCAACACCAGAACAAATGATCAAACAGACTGGGGAGGAGGTGTAATCGTGCAAATGAGTAACCCTTACCTGACTCGAAGAAGTGATGCTGCGGCAATCATTTCGCGCGCAGATCCAGTGGTTTATCAGCAAGATGTCGTTCAAGGTGCAACCGAACAGCAAAAGCAGGATTATGCAAAAAATGGCTTTTTGCAAGTTGATCAATTGTTTAGTCAAGATGAAGTACAACATCTACTGAATGAGTTGCATCACATGCGCCAAGATTTCGCCGTGCAACAACGCCCTGAAGCGATTATTGAGCGTGAAAGCCAAGAAGTGCGTTCGATTTTTAATGTACACCGTTTAAATGATGTATTTCAAAATCTAGTCTCCGATGAACGAGTATTAAACATTGCTCGATCATTACTGGGAAGTGATGTTTATATACATCAGTCGCGGATTAACTATAAACCGGGTTTGCATGGCAAAGAGTTTTTTTGGCACTCCGACTTTGAGACATGGCATAGTGAAGATGGCATGCCGAGAATGCGTGCTTTAAGTTGCTCGATTTTACTGACGGATAATGATGATCATAACGGGCCACTTTTGGTGATCCCTGGTTCACATCAACACTATATTTCTTGTCAGGGTGAGACCCCTGATGAACACTATAAAAAGTCGCTCAAAAAGCAAGAGTATGGTGTACCCGATGGTAGCTTATTGCGCTATTTGGCCGATATGGGTGGCATACATTCGTGTACAGGGTTGGCAGGTAGTGTTGTGTTCTTTGACTGCAATTTAATGCATGGATCAAACAGTAATATCACCCCATTCCCACGCAGTAATATTTTCTTTGTCTATAATAGTATCGACAATCAATTACAGCAGCCATTGGGTGGGATTAAACCCCGACCTGAATTTATTGCGGCGCGAGAGGATATTGTTGCGATTGAGCCGAATAACTTAAGACTTTAAACGCTATCCTTATAGAGATGCCAAGAAGATGATTCTTCTTGGCATTTTTCGTTTAGGCTGAAATGGTTTTGGATGAAACCAGCTTATCCAAGAAACTAAAGAACATACAAGCGAAAACCAAACTGAGACCAACCAAACAGGTCATGCTCCAGCCTCCATGATTCCATGAGAAAATTCCCAGTGCAGAACCGCAAGCGCCGCCAATAAAATAGGTGGTCATATAGATGGCATTGATACGTGACTTGGCATCAGGGCGTAAACGGAAAATAATGCTTTGATTACTGGTGTGAACGAGTGCTAGAGCCAATTGGATCAGCGCGAAGCCAAGAATATAACTGAATAAATAAGTCTGACCATAATAGAAGCAGATCCAACTCAAGATAAATAACCCACAACCCATCCATGTCAATTGTTGGGTATAGCCTCGATCTGCATATTTACCGATATATTGTGTCGATAATGCACCAAAGATGCCGACCAATCCAACCATGCCAATCAGCAGATCAGACAGTTGATGTGCGGAAGCTAACAGTAAGGCGATGGTCGAAAATAAAATGCTGACGGCAGCAAAAGCAAATCCACCTGAAAGGGCACGTAATAAAAGGCGTTTTTCTTGTTTCAGTAGTTGTGCCATCGATGCAAACACTTGCCCATAATTCATTTTCATCCGCATCACATACGGTAAACGGCTTTTTAGGGCATAGGCCAATATCAACATCAATACACCACTGACCGCATAAATCATTTTCCAGTGAAATAAATTGGAAAATAACCCTGCTAAACTGGTCGATAGTAGAATCCCGACCAATAGTCCACTCATCAAGAAGCCAACCACTTCGCCCGTTTTTTCAGGCTGAACGGTCATGGTTGCCAATGGAATCAGGATTTGTGCAGCAACTGAGAATAAGCCAGCTAAGACTGTGCCAAGCCATAACATTGGTAAATTCACTGAAAAAGCACTAATAAATAAACCGACCGCACAAAAACACATTAATAAAGGAATAAACTTGGTTTTATTGACCACATCGCCCATTGGTACAATAAACAGTAAGCCCAAGGCATAAGAAACCTGTGCAAAAGTGACGGTGAGGGCCGCTTGACCCTCCGTCACAGCAAAATATTGCTGAATCGAATGGATCAACGGTTGACTATAATAGTTTGCACCTGCGCACAAACCACATGCCACCGCCATAAACCAGAGCAGGGCTTTATTTTGACTAATATCTTGGGAGGCAGACATAATTCTCTCTATAACGGGTCTAAGCGGTATATGCAGTTGCTTCAATTTCGATTTGCATGTCTTTTAATGCTAAACAGGGCACAGGAATAAGTGTGCAAACAGGGAAAACATGATTTTTCCACAAACGCTGCATGATATGAGTCAATTTTTGAAGTTTCTCAGCATCATGATCGACAACCAGAATACGTAAAACAGCAATATCTTGAAGTTGGGCTTGAGCTGAAGTTAAAGCATGTTGGATATTATAAAAGACTTGTTGTACCTGTTGGTCAAAATCTTGTGACAGTTCACCATTTTTATTTTCACCGCCTTGACCTGCAATATGAATGGTACGCATATTGGGTTGTACGATGCTGACATGGCTATACCCATTGGCACGTGGGTCATACAGCTCATTTGGATTGATTATGGTAAATGCTTGCGTATTTGTATTATTCATTGGAAAACACCATTCAGAAAACTGAGTTATGTTAGTATCAAAGCTCAAGTTAACTAGAGGTCAAGCATATTTTGGAACAAGAACAATTACAGGCTTGGCTCACGATTGGTGAGCTTGCAAAGCGAAGTGGTGTAAGTGTTGCAACCATTCGTTTTTATGAAGAAAAAGAACTGATATGGAGCGTACGAACTTCAGGTAACCAGCGCCGTTATCAACGCGCTATATTGCGGCGAATTGCAATTATTAAAGCAGCGCAACAAGTTGGGATTAGCTTGGGGCAAATTAAAGAGACCTTTGTTTCTTTACCTAAGCAACAAATTGCCAGCAAACAAGACTGGCAAACGATGTCTCAGCAATGGCAAGGCCAACTTGATCAGCAAATCATGATGTTATTGCAATTACGTCAACAACTCGATCAATGTATTGGTTGTGGCTGCCTGTCTTTGGCGCAATGTCCATTGCGGAATCCTGATGATTGTTTAGCAAAAGAGGCAATGGGCGCTCATTTTCAGGAAATTTTATTTTTACTCAATCAAAAAAATGATGCGACAGGCTAATTTGCTTAAAAATCGCACCAATATTGTGCAATATACGGAAATTTGCTGCTAAAAAATAAACAAATATCACTTGAGAAAATGCCAAGCTACGTTTTTACATTTCTTTTTTAATTATGCTTATTATTTAATCGCCAACATTACATTGAATGGATTGAAATTTCGATTCATTCAAGCTTGGTTAAATTTAAGTGAATAACAGGGCTAATAAAAAGTAGCCGAAAAAAACAATAAAAGTTTAAATAAGCCAATCCACTCGCGTAATCGCATGCTTATGATGCCGATTCAGGTCGTCAATCTGTAGATACCCGACGCAAGTGCCATTGATATGTAACGCATTTGAACAAGGCTTATTTATAGTGAACGCTGTGCTGTAGATTTATTTCAATAGATATCGCTTTGCTATTCAATCGCGCATGCGATACAAAGTGTAGATATGAGCAGATTTATGTGGATGATAATGGCATATCATCTTTAACGAGTATCGAAGCGTAGGTTTGCATTATAAAAATCAAACATACCAATCATACAAGTTTGAGACATTAATATGAATCATCAGTTCAAAATATAGGTATTTATTAAATAAATATTGGGTGGAATTTTAAAAAAGTTCCATTAAAATCCTAAGTCTCTACAAAGAATACTCCTGGGGGAAACATTGCGATTCGCGATGTTTACTTAAGAAAAACTAGCTTGAGGAACGCTCATGCAGATCGGAATCCCAACCGAAACTGTCGTCGGTGAAAGTCGTGTTGCTGCAACACCAGAGACAGTGAAGAAGTTGATTAACGCAGGTCATAGCGTTGTTATTGAACGTGGCGCTGGTGTTAAAGCTGCGTATATTGACAGTGCTTATGAACAAGTTGGCGCAGCCATTACGGATGATGCATATACAGGTAGCCAAATTATTTTGAAAGTACGTGCCCCGAGTGGTAACGAAATTCAAAAACTTGCGGCGAATACATCTGTGATTGCAATGTTTGACCCTTACCGAAATCCAGAATTAGACCAATTTGCTGCTCAGCAAGTGTCTGCTTTTGCTTTAGAGTTGCTTCCACGTACACTTTCACGTGCACAAAATATGGATGTACTTTCTTCTCAAGCAAACTTAGCAGGTTATAAATCTGTATTGTTGGCTGCGGCTGAATATCAACGTATGTTCCCAATGTTAATGACGGCTGCTGGTACTGTAAAACCTGCACGTGTTGTGATCATGGGTGTTGGTGTTGCTGGTCTGCAAGCGATTGCGACTGCAAAACGTTTGGGTGCAATCGTTGAAGCGACCGACTTACGTCCAACCGCTAAAGAGCAAGTTGAGTCTTTAGGTGGTAAATGGTTAGACGTGCCGATGTCTGATGAAGAAAAGCAAAAAGCTGCCGACGCTGCCAAGAATGGTTATGGTTGGATGCCGGGTGAGCAATACATTCAAGATCAAGCTGCGATTGTGGATAAAGCGGTATCAAATGCAGATATCGTGATCACCACTGCTTTGCTTCCTGGTCGTAATGCGCCGCGTTTAATTAAAGCTGAAACCGTTGCCAAAATGAAACCGGGTTCTGTCATTTTAGATATGGCAGTTGAAACGGGTGGAAACGTTGAAGGTTCTAAAGAAGGCGAAACAGTAACAACTGAAAATGGCGTGAAGATTTTGGGTATCCCAAATATTCCGGGCACAGTTGCAACTGAAGCATCTGCATTGTATGCACGTAACGTATTTAACTTCCTTGAGACATTGTTTGACAAAGACAAAGCCTTTGCGATCAATCAAGAAGATGAAATCCAAAAAGCGTTACTCGTGACACATGGCGGTCAAGTACTGCTCAAGCGTGGTTAAGGAGAGTTCTTATGGTTGAAACGATTACAATTTTCGTCCTTGCCATCTTCGTAGGTTATTACGTTGTTTGGGGTGTAACGCCAGCGTTACATACGCCATTGATGGCTGTAACAAACGCATTGTCTTCAATTATTGTTGTTGGCGCAATGATTCAAACCGTCGGTTTGCCATTTATTGGGATTGAGGGTTCGGTTTATTTTGAGACCATTAACCCGATTAGCATTTTAGGTGCAATCGCTGTGTTCCTTGCAAGTATTAACATTTTCGGTGGTTTCGCTGTAACGGCGCGTATGCTTGAAATGTTCAAACCTAAGCAAAAGAAAAAAGAGGGCGTGTGATGGAATTTATTCGAGACTATGCGGATTGGTTCTACCTGATTGGTGCTGTCCTCTTTATTTTAACTTTACGTGGTTTGTCAGGTCCAAAGACAGCGATTGCGGGTAGCCGTTACGGTATGATTGCGATGGCAATCGCGGTTGCAACGACATTCTTTGTGGCTGAAGGTCCAGTGGTTTGGATGATCGGTTTGGCAATGGTTGCTGGTGCAGCGATCGGGATTACCAAAGCGCGCGCAGTACCTATGACGCAAATGCCTGAAATGGTTGCATTGATGCACTCATTGGTCGGTTTAGCAGCAGTATTGATTGCGATTGCGACTGTATTAAAAGCGGCTCATTTTGGTCAGTTTGATGCAGCACAATTGACTTCTGTGAACGAAGCGATGTTGGCTGAAGGCTATACAGCATTTACTGGCTTTAGCAGTACTTATCGTTTTGAATTGTTTGTGGGCTGTTTCATTGGTGCGATTACCTTTACAGCATCTGTATTTGCTTACGGCAAACTTGCAGCAAAGAAATGGGCGAAAACCATTTCAGGTGCATGGGTAAAACCACTACAAGCTTTGTTGTTTATCACAATGTTAGTTTTCGGTGGTGTGTACTTCGCTACAGATAGCTTGACTGCGTTCTACATCATGACTGCATTTGCTTTGGCATTTGGTTGGATGTGGATTGCACCAGTCGGCGGTGGTGATATGCCAGTGGTAGTATCGTTACTGAACTCATTCTCTGGTTGGGCAGCAGCAGGTATTGGTTTCACACTTGAAAACAATATGTTGATCGTTGCAGGTTCACTTGTTGGTTCTTCTGGTGCGATTCTTTCTTACATCATGTGTAAGGCGATGAACCGTTCTATCATCAATGTATTATTTGGTGGTGCAATGGGTGGCGCAGCAGTTGCAGTTGATAAAGGTGAGCAAGTACAACGTAACTATCGTTCTGGTTCTGCTGATGATGCTGGCTTCTTGATGTCAAATGCGGATAGCGTTGTGATCGTGCCGGGTTATGGTATGGCGCAAGGTCGTGCACAGAATGCAGTTAAAGAGTTGTGTGAAATCTTAAAAGAACAAGGTGTAAAAGTTCGTTTTGCGATTCACCCAGTTGCTGGTCGTATGCCTGGTCACATGAACGTATTGTTAGCTGAAGCAGATGTTGCGTATGAAGACATCTTAGAGATGGATGAGATTAACTCAGACTTCCCTGCAACTGATGTTGTTCTTGTTATCGGTGCAAATGACGTGGTTAACCCTGCGGCGAAAGATGATCCGACATCACCGATTTACGGTATGCCGATTCTTGAAGCACACAAAGCTCGTACGATTATGGTGATCAAGCGTTCTATGGCAACAGGTTATGCTGGTCTAGATAATGACTTGTTCTACAATGAAAAAACCATGATGGTCTTTGGTGATGCGAAGAAAGTGGTTGAAGATATGACTAAAGCAATC
The DNA here is from genome assembly GCF_000369505.1 of Acinetobacter sp. NIPH 298. Classification (GTDB taxonomy): domain Bacteria; phylum Pseudomonadota; class Gammaproteobacteria; order Pseudomonadales; family Moraxellaceae; genus Acinetobacter. The sequence continues at coordinate 2,289,858 of NZ_KB850055.1, read as the reverse complement.
AATGGTGGTGGTCACTAATCTGACCTCAAGTAAGATTGTAAAAGCCACCTTCGGGTGGCTTTTTTGATTGCTACTTTTTGATTAAAGATACTTTTCTACAAGATCCATAGATTGAGCATATAAATCACGTGCAAGCTGTTGGTTTTTAGCATGAGGTGATTTCCAGTCTGGCATATGTGCACTCACATACTCGCCATTGCGATTTTCCCATTCACCGCCAATCGCCATTTCAGTTATGAGTTTGGCTGGAACAGAAGTGGGTACTAAACCAATTTTCATCACTTCATAAATGGGCTTCGGCAAATCGCGATAAATGTCAGAAGCGACACCACCAGGGTGTAGGGCGTTGTTGCTAATGGTACTACCTGCCATCTGTTCGGCTAATGCATTACTGAATAGTAAGTTGGCAAGTTTAGACTGACCATAATAGAACAATGGGTTGTAGAAACCCTCGGCACGAAATTTATTGGGTTTGATTGATCCAGCCCAATGTGCAATTGAAGCGAGATGGATAATTCGAGCTTTGGGTGCTTGCTGTAAAACTGGAATAAGTTTGTGCGTTAGCAGAAAATGACCAAGATAATTGACACCAAATTGTTGCTCAAAACCATTTTGTGTTAATTGTTTGGTCTTTGAAAATAGTCCAGCATTGTTAATTAGAACATCTAGGCTGCCATAGCGATTGGCAATTTCATCTGCTGCTTTACGTGTATTTTCGAGGCTATTTAAATCAAGTGATACTAAGTCGACTTGACCTTGATCCAGTGCGCGGAGTTTGTCTTGTGCCGCTTGGGCTTTTTGCGGGTTGCGACAGGCTAAGATGACATGCTGTCCTTGCTTAACTAATTGTTCAGCGGTGGAAAAACCAATACCTGTATTTGCACCAGTAATGAGAATCTTCACTTTGTTTACTCCAGTTATGACTTTTTATAGATTGAGTGTTTAAGCATTTTTATAATACGTTAAATTTGACAATTTAGCATGTCAGTTTTAAAGCTAGGAGAGGCGATCTTCTTTTGATGTGAATAAATTTATGTGGGATTGATTGATTTTAGCTTTGGTGATGCGAAGTTAGTCGTTGAAAATTTGAGAAGGCTGCCTTAGGTCGTTTTTTGTTTTAATTAGATATTAAGGATGGTAGTGTTCTACGGACATATTTAAATTATTTTAAGAGGTTCGGGTGATCAAAAGAACAATATTTTTCGTGATTTCATTTATCTGTTTTTCTTTTTCTTCTATGGTCTTAGCAGAGCCTCTTGAAGAGGCCAGTGAAAAATATGCAAATTGTTTAATACAAAAAGTTGAGCCACAGATAAAAATGAATAAAGATGAAAATGCTATTGTTGAATATGCTTTTTATGAGTGTAGACAAGAAGAGCGGCAATTGATGGGGACGTTTGATATAAAAAACTTGGCGGGTGACAACTATAAAAATATAAGTAAAGAGCAACTAAAGTTGATTGATGAGCTAAAAAGTGGGAGGGTAGAAAAAATGAGGAAAGAAATGTCCGAGATAATGCTTGAAGTTATTCGAGAGGGAAGAAAAGACACGATTGAGCAATAAAATGTGAAGATATAAAAAGAAAATCTGACCTTTAAAAATTAAAAAAAGCGATCTATATAAGATCGCTTTTTTACTTAAAATATTTATGCGACAGACTCAGGAGCGCGCCATAAACTTTCAAGGTCATAGAATTTACGAGCAGTAGGCAACATGACGTGTACAACGACGAAACCTAGGTCAATTAAGATCCATTCAGCGTCTCGTTCACCTTCGACACCGATTGGGCGAAAACCTGCTTTACGTGCTTCATCAGCAACATTATCCGCGAGGGCTTTAACATGACGGGTTGAAGTGCCGCTGGCAATAACAATTGCATCAGCAACATTGCTAATAGAACTGACATCTAGTTCTAGAATATCTTTGGCTTTTACATCAGTAAGGGCTTCATGTACGACTTTTAAACAAGCCTGTACATCGGTGCTTGAAGTTTTGATTTTTAGGTCGTGAGAATTAGAAGCGCTGGGCGATGGTTCTAAATTCATGGGGCGTATATTTTCCTGACAATTGCTCATTGTCAAATATACCGTTTTTAACAAAAAAATTCAAATTTTAGCCGTAACAGATTATGTGTTCACATCATTGGAAAAATATTTCTTTTTCCATGCAAATGATTGATCTGAGTGAGTTTCTGGTCTGTATTCGGCGGCAATTAAACCTTGATAATCACTTTGTAACAACCAGTCAAAGATTTGTTTATAAGGAATATTTCCAGTGTCAGGCTCATGGCGGCTCGGACAATCAGCAAATTGTATATGCCCAATATGATGAAGATTCTCTTGTAAACCCGCTAAAACATCTTCACCCATCATTGCCATGTGATAGCAATCATATTGCATTTTAAGTGCAGGATGATTCACTGCTTCAAGCATTTCTTGCGCTTGGGCAATATTTTGTATTAAAAAACGGGGCATATCTGTGCCATTGATCATTTCAAAAACAGGCTCAATATCATGCTCCGTGAGCATATGACATGCGAGTTTCAGATTGCTTGCTAGTGTGTTTAAGCAAGGTAGTAAATCGGCATCTAAAGGTTGTTTGCCTGCGAGTATGTTTATGCGAGGTACATTCAATGCATTGGCATAGCTGATCGCAAGTTCAAGTGCTTGATAAAATGTCGTTTCTAATCCAGGAACACCAGCCAATCCATTACCACCTTGCATCAGGTCTCCCGCAGGGGCATTAATGAGACACAAAGAGAGGTTGTATTGGTCAAGTTGGGTTTGGATATCAAAAATTTCTAATTCATAGGGAAATTGAATTTCAACATGCTGAAAACCATGTGCGTGTGCTAAAGCAAAGCGCTCGATTAAAGGTACTTCAGTAAAAATCATCGATAAATTGACGGCAAGATGACTCATATTAACCTCCATGATTCATTAATTATTGTTCTATATGTTGAATGATAGTAGCTAAATCATTCTCAGCAAAGCCATTTTGTTGGTGTGCTTGTAACTGTAGTAGAGCTTTTTGTGCGACAGGTATCTGTAGGTTAAAGCTTTGTGCAAGTTGTAAAGCATTGTTTAAATCTTTAGAGAGGGTTTGGACTTTCCACTGTACTGGTTCAAAGGTATGAGTCGCCATACGGGGAGCAAGTATTTGTAGAGGTTTGGAATCAGCAAAACCGTCTGCAAGTGCAGGAGCGAGTAAAGTCGTATCCACACCAGCTTGGTCGGCAAGTGCAACAGCTTCAGCAATCAAGGTGCTATTGGCTGCAACAATCAGTTGATTGCAGATTTTTGTGGCTTGTCCTGTTCCTGAATCGCCCATACGGGTTACACGTTGCGATAGGACTTGATAGATTGGGTTCAGTTGTTCGATGGTCTGAGCATTTCCACCTGCAAAGATAACCAGTGTGCCTTGTTCTGCGCCCATCGTTCCACCCGAAACAGGGGAGTCGATCCATGTGACTTGTTGTTGTTGAGCTGATCGAGCCAATTCTTGGGTTGCTGCTACCGATAAGCTAGAGAAATCAACGATAATTTGTTGTGGTTGTAGGTAAGGCTGAATTTTCATGAAAACACTTTGAACTGCTTTGTCATCCGCCAAGCAGGTCAAAATAACGGGATAGTCTGCAATCTGATCGAGTTCTAAAGCAGTTGCACCTTGTTTAATCAATGCTTCACAAGCATGTGGGCTGCGGTTCCAAACGGCAACTGAGTATCCTGCTTGAAGGAGTCGAGCTGTCATGCGTGTACCCATTAAGCCCATACCTAAAAAAGCGATAGGTGTTTGTAGATTGATTTGCATATAAAAACTCAATAACTTAACGATTTTGATTTAAGATTTTTCACTGAAATATGATATCTGGAAACGCCATTTGTAGCCTATGTCATATTAAGCTTTAAAATTTACGTAGCCTCATAAAGTGCGAGGAATTGAATTGTCTTTGCGTTGGCATTGACCTTACTTTTCACGGATGAAAAGTAACAAAAATCCTTTGTTGGACAGAGGGTACGTCGATGTTACCCCTGTCCAACAGGCGACATCCATGTCGCCCCACGATAATAAATAATGGGATAGATTTGAGATTAAATTCAGCTTATTTATATTGTCTTGGCAAGAACTCAACTTCAGGGTTCTTATCTTTCTTGCGTGCAAGTGCGCTGTTTTTACCTAAAATCAGTTTAAGCTGCCACAGCTTTTCTAAGCGTAGTGCTTTTTCTGGCTGATGTTGCATCGCATCTAATACGCGTTTGGCAGCCATCAATGCATCTGGAGAGCGTTGTAACATTTCTTGGGCAATGAGATTTGCCTTTACTAATGGATCAGCGTCCAAATGCGTGACCAAGCCGATTTCTTTGGCGTATTGCGCATCAAAAATACGTGCTGTCAGGGTCAATTCTTTGGCTAAATCAACGCCGATTAAACCCTTTAAAGAACGGGTTAAGCCCATATCAGGCACAAGCCCCCAACGACTTTCCATGATTGACATTTGTGTATTAGGTGTGGCAATACGAATGTCGGCAGCGAGTGCAAGTTGCATACCTGCACCGAAACAATAGCCTTCAATTGCCGCGATGACTGGAATCGGTAAGTTTTGCCAAATTAAAAACGCTTTTTGAAAAAGACTTTGTCCCGGTTTAATCAGTTCCCATGCCGCAAACACGGTATTTTTAGGGTTATTTAGATCAGACAAGTCAATGCCTGCACTAAACACCTGCGCTTCACCCGTTAAAATGACACAACGGATCGAACGATCTTTTTCAATTTTTTTGGCAGTTGCGACAAGTTCCTTTAACAACGCAAAACTCATTGCATTGCGTTTGTCTGGACGGTTGAGGTAAACCGTTGCAATGCCATTATTCTTTTCAACGCGTAAAACGGCCATCTGTCATACTCTTATTGTGTTTGATGATCGGCAGCATAGCATGAGTTTTTAAGATGAAACATGACACAACAGTCACCTTAGTTGTCATTCAAATTTAAGATTAAATTTGCTGATTGTCTGACTTGTTCAATTGCAAAATTTAGCTCATTAAAACGATGGTTTGTTTCTTGAATAAAGCCTTCATCCGCTTTGCGACGTTCTTTACGTAGCGTGGAAACAAATTGTTCAAACTCACCTGCAACACGTTGTAAGGTCGGGGTGCCGACATATCGCGTTGCGCCATAAAGACGGTGGAGCACGTGTTCAAGTTGGGGGAAGTCTTCTACCTCAATCAGTTGTTGCATTTCAGTGAGTTCGGTATCAAAACTATCGACTAACATACGCAATAAGTCTTGAGCTAAATCTTCTTTATTGGCAGCCAATTGGATACTTTGTTGCCAATTTAAAATCTGTGGATCAAGCGATTCTATTGGGCGTTTGGTTTCATTTGTTACAGGCTGAGCGCTAAAGTTATTCTTGGTCCACTGCGTCAATATTTGAATGATTTGCTCCATTTGAATTGGCTTGGTGACATAGTCATTCATACCAACTTTGAGGAGTTTTTGTTTTTCATCTGCCAGCGCATGTGCAGTCAGTGCAATGATCGGCAGTTGCATACCTGAGTCTAAAGTTGACTCTAATGAGCGGATCGCACGTGTTGTATCAATGCCTGACATGACAGGCATTTGGATATCCATAAAGACCAGATCGAAAGGAGGAGATTTTTGTTCAATGCGCTCTTGAATGATATCAATGGCTTTCTGTCCACTCAATGCTTTGGTGGTGGTGACATTCAGTTCACCTAACAGGGCTTCAAGCACGATCAAGTTGGGTAAATGGTCATCCACCGCTAAGATATGTAGGCCTTGACCATTAAAATCCTCTGGCTCTTGCTCAAAAATAGGTTGATTGCCTAACAGTTGGATCAGTTCACGACGGCTCAAAGGTTGGTAGATTGGTCGAGCACGGTACTCATTTAACATGTTCGGATCGAGGTTCATCTGATAGCCGTAAACAGCGAGATTGCCATGATAACGTTGACGAATTTCTTTGAGCAATGCCTCGGTATCACCACTATAATCGACGATGAGCCACGTATTTTCTTGTTGATTGAGATGATTGAGTCGACTAAATAAATCTAAAATCGACTGTGTTTCGATATGATCAACATGATAATTTTCGAGATATAAACGGAGTACACTTGCCGTTGCTGGATGCGCTAAATAAGACACCACTTGTAAATGGTCAAATCGAGGATGTTCGATTATTGCATCTTGTTCTTCTACTTTAAATGAAGCGGTAAACCAGAACGTTGAGCCTTTTTCAGTCGGTGCGCGTTCTTGGTTGTCTTCAAAGCCGATTTGACCTCGCATCAAATGCACCAGTTGTTTGGAGATGGCTAAGCCTAGCCCTGTACCACCAAATTGACGTGTGACAGATGCATCACCTTGCGAGAAGGACTCAAACAATCTCTTGCGATCTGTGCCGCTTAAACCAATACCACTGTCTTGAACACTAAAATGTAATAGACATTGTCCAATATCATCATCTTCCATACGCACACGAACGATGATCTCACCATCAGGTGTGAATTTAATCGCATTTGAAATGAGGTTGGTTAGGATTTGCTTAAAGCGTAAGGCATCACCGACCACATGTTGTGGGATATTATCCGCATAATAAAATGCCATATTGATATGTTTTTGTGCGGCCAAAGGAGACAGCATATCCATCACATCAAAGATGGCTTCTTCTAAGTCAAATGGCGCAGTTTCAAGCTCTAATTTTCCAGCATCAATTTTAGAAAAATCAAGAACATCGTTGATGAGCGCTAGAAGGTGTGCCGATGATTTGCGAATGGTTTGTAGGTATAAATTCTGTTCGTTGCTTAAGTTCTGCTGACGTAGCAATAAGTGAATAAAACCATCAATACTATTCAGTGGTGTTCTTAATTCGTGGCTAATGTTGGCAAGAAAGACCGATTTCGATTGGTTTGATGAAATGGCTTGGTCACGTGCCTGACGATAAGTAATGTTTTGAACTTCTAAAGTATCGAGTGTTCGGCGTAAGTCTTCCTCAGTTTGCTCAGTATGTTCTTTTAATTCTAAGAAACTGAAGTGTAAGCGCTTAACCACATTGGCAATGTCTCGTTGGAGTAAGCGGAGTTCACCTGTACTGTTGACCACAATATGCTGATCCAATGTATCGGCATTGAGGCGTTGCATTTGCATACGGATCTCGTATAACGGGGCGAGCCAACGACGAGAAAAAACATTTAAGCAAAATAATAAAATTAAGAGTGTCAGCAGTCCTGTGGCAACCAATGAAAGTAAAATCTTATAGCGGGCGAGTTCAAGTGAGTGGTTGTTCAACTCAATCATTAACCAGACTGAATTGGGGTTGCTGTTATCTAATCTTACCCCGTAAATATTATTGTCATTATGTGGGATAGGTCCAAAAAAATGACCATTTTTGGGGAAGTTCGGCCAGAATCGGTTGTTTTGATAGCCAACGGTTAAGTAGGTTTGTCCTTTGTTGTCAATTAGCACTGCACGTTGTAAGTTTTTTTCATCAAACATCTTCTGCATCAGGTTTTGAGCACGATCGTACTGATCTGGATGTTCTTGTATCAGATGAAATAATTCAGTTGAGGTCTGATGGTAACGTGCCAAAATGGCGGAAGCTTCAGCGTTTTGTTGTTGTTTGGCGGCATTGGTTGTTTCTGATAAAACCCAGATGATTCCCACGGCTGTCAAAATGGCGATTGGCACGAAAATGAGTGCAATCAGTTGTCCGTAAGCATGATTGAGCCGTAAACGTTTAGAGATGACTTTATTGAAATTTGACATAGTTGGGGCAGATTTATCATTCTGCAAAATATCTTAGCACGCTTTACATCGCGTGAGCGTTTAGCGGCCAATAAAAAGCAGCGTGAAAAGGTGCAGTTTCTCTGTTTTTTTCATACAATAGTCGCCACATTGATATCGGTGTCGATCATGACGAACATGCAAACTGATTTTTTAGCAAATGAATTTTTACTCGACGACTATTTGCTAGATCGTTATGTTGGTAAAACTCCTTTAGTGCGTTTACAGCGGTTAGCAAGTCATACTCAGGCCACGGTATTAGCCAAATTAGAAGGCAATAACCCAGCAGGCTCAGTTAAAGATCGTCCTGCATACAATATGATTATCCAAGCAGAAAAGCGCGGACAAATTCAGCCGGGCGATACTTTAATTGAAGCAACCAGTGGAAATACAGGGATTGCTTTAGCGATGGTCGCAGCGATGCGCGGCTATAACATGAAGTTGATCATGCCGAACAACATGAGCCAAGAACGAAAAGATGCCATGTCGGCGTATGGGGCTGAGTTAATTGAAGTGACACAGCAACAAGGCATGGAAGGTGCGCGTGACTTGGCGCTACAAATGCAAGAACAGGGCAAAGGCTTTGTACTCAATCAGTTTGGCAACCCTGATAATGTAGAAGCACACTATCTCACCACAGGCCCTGAAATCTGGAAGCAAACTGCTGGAAAAATCACGCATTTTGTCAGTTCGATGGGAACCACAGGCACGATTATGGGTGTCTCAAAATATCTAAAAGAACAAAATCCTGAGATTCAAATTATTGGTCTACAACCTTCGGATGGATCGAGTATTGCGGGTATTCGCCGTTGGCCACAAGAATATTTACCTACCATTTACGATGCTAGTCGAGTCGATCGTATTATGGATATTCCGCAGATCGAAGCGGAAAGAACCATGCGTAAACTGGCTCGTAAGGAAGGCATTAGCGCGGGTACATCTTCGGGCGGTGCCGTTTGGGCGTCGCTTAAAATCGCAGAAGAGAATCCAGACGCCGTGATTGTTTGTATTATCTGCGACCGAGGTGATCGTTACTTGTCGACTGGATTGTTTTCAGTGCAAGATGAAGACCAAGCCTAGATGAATTGTATTGAATGATGAGCTTACGTTTACCGATTTTAGTTTTTGATATTGAAACGCTGACTGATTTAAAAGCTGGTGCTCATCTTTATCACCTTGATTTACCTGAAGCCGATGTGGAACAGGCACTGACCAAGATCCGTCGTCAAGAGTCTGGTATAGACTTTCAGCGTTTGCCTTTACATGAGATCGTGTGTATCTCAGGTTTATGGATTGATGAAAAAGGTTTTCGATTGTTTTCATTTAGTCGAGAACAGAATTCTGAGGCGGAAATGTTGACTAAGTTTTTATCTATTTTTGATAAGAAACAGCCAACTTTGGTCAGTTGGAATGGATCACAGTTTGATTTGCCTGTGATTTTATTCCGAGCCATGTATCACGGACTTACGGCACCGAGCTTATTTGATCAAGGTGAAATTGATAACCAAAAACGCTTTAATAATTACCAGAACCGTTATCATCATCGTCATGTTGATTTGATGGATGTTATGGCGATGTTTAATGGTCGTAATTTCCAAAAGCTGGATGATATTGCGTGTCTTCTTGGTTTTCCTGGTAAGCGTGGTGAGTCTGGCTATCATGTGCCTGAGTATGTTCGTACAGAGCAGTGGTTAAAACTGACCAGTTATTGTGAAGGCGATGTTTTAAATACGTGGCTAGTATATTTACGTTGGTTACTATTAAAAGGTCAGCTAAATCAACAGGATCATCAGCAAATGATTCAGTCAACAGTTGAATATTTACAAACGCAAACGCAACAATCAGATTTTTTACAGGTATGGCAGCGAACATCGCAATATACTGTATTCACCGCACACACTTTTGCGCCCCAAAATTAGGTTCATCTTTTGAAACATAAAGCGAAACAGCGTCCAGCCCAAAATCCCATTTACACCTTTCAAGTCGAAGCTTTTTCGCATGAGGGGCGAGGGATTGCGCATTATGGAACGCATGCAGATCATCCGAAAGAAAAGCAGGGTAAAAAAGTTTTTATTCGTAATGCTTTGGTCGGTGAAATTGTTCAAGCAAGAATTACCCATCAGACCACACGTCTAGAAGAAGCTGAAATGCTGACGCTTGAGAGTGAGGCTGCTGAACAGCGAATAGAGCCGATTTGTCCACATTATGGGGTGTGTGGTGGCTGTAGCTTACAACATATTCACCCCGATGAGCAGATTCGACTGAAGCAAAATGTGTTGCAGTCTCATCTACAGCACTTTGCGGGTTTACAGCCTGAACAGTGGCTCGATCCAATTCGTTCGGTTAAAGCGGACTATCGACGTCGTGCTAGGATTGGTGTTCGCTACATCGCAAGACAAGACCGTTTAGTGATGGGCTTTCGAGAGCATCATAGTAATCATTTAACTGCGATTCAGCAGTGTAGGGTGTTGGAACAAAGCTTATCGGACACACTACCTGAGTTAAGAGCGCTACTTGAAAACTTAGCGGGTAAAGCACAGATTGGTCATATTGAGTTGGCGATGGGCGATACCGAGGTCGCATTGTTAATTCGTCACTTAGATGAATTAAATGTGTCGGATGTCAACCAATTACGTCAATTTGCGTTAGACAAACAATGGCAGTTGTATTTGCAACCTAAAGGTGCGAACAGTGTACATCGCGTGGATGATCCGCGAGCGTCGATGCGCTTGCATTACCGTTTAGAAGATTTTGATGTCAACTTTGCATTTTCACCTTTGGATTTTACACAGGTAAATGGCGCTATAAATGCTAAAATGGTTCAATTGGCATGTGAATTGCTAGAATTACAGCAAGGAGAAAGGGTACTTGATCTATTCTGTGGGTTAGGTAACTTCTCTCTGCCTTTAGCACGTTGTGTTGGTGAGTCGGGTCAAGTGGTAGGTGTTGAAGCAAGTGATGAAATGGTACAACGGGCCACAGAGAATGCGAAAGCAAACGATTTGGCTCATGCTGTGTTTTTTTCACAAGATTTAACAAAAGACTTTTCGCATCATTCTTGGGCAAAACAAGGATTTGATGCATTATTGATTGATCCACCTAGATCGGGTGCATTTGAGGTAATGCAATATGTACCGAACTTTGGAGCAAAAAGAATCGTTTATGTTTCATGTAATCCTTCAACACTGGCAAGGGATGCGGGTGTATTGGCGCAATATGGTTATCGGCTTAGGAAAGCCGCAGTGATGGATATGTTTACCCATACTGAACATGTTGAATCTATTGCCTTATTTGAAAAAAATCAGTTTGATAAAATCTAAGAGATAAACGATTAGAAAATGAGTTATATATCCAGAGGAGAATGGTATGGTCACAGTACGTGAACAGTTACCTGGACGATTCCAAGAATTGTCTGAGGAAGCGACTGTAGAACATGCCGCTGAAGCGCAAAGTAGTCTAGTTTCTTGGCTAGATCGAGTGTGCGATATCTTGGATAGGGATGAGCTAAAACAACTACAAAAAGTTGCAGAGCTTACCTTAGCAAAAGAGTTAGAAACTACGGTTAATCATCATACCAACACCTTTAGTACTGGGATTGGTATGGCAGATATTCTAGCGCATTTACATGTAGATGAAGATACGTTGTCAGCGGCAGTATTATATCGCAGTGTACGTGAGGGCTTAATCACTCTAGAAGATATTCAGCGTGAGTTTGGCGAGCAAGTATTGGCGCTCGTCAAAGGTACACTTGCGATGGGTAAACTGTCTGAGTTGATTGAAAAAAATAAGCGACTAGAAGATCATTTTAATAATAACCAGCGTGAACATTTAAACGGCATATACAAGATGCTCATCTCAGTGACAGAAGATGTGCGTGTTGTTTTAATCAAGCTAGCAGAACGTACTTATGCGTTGCGTGAGTTAGCCAATGCAAGTAAAGAGCGTCAAGAACGTGTCGCTCGAGAAATCTTAACCATTTACTCTCCGTTGGCACATCGCTTAGGGATTGCGCAACTTAAATGGGAGTTGGAAGACCTTGCCTTTCGTTATTTAGCGCCTGAACGTTATAAAGAAATTGCGTCGTTACTAAATGAAAAACGTTTGGAGCGAGAGCAGTATATTCAATTTGTGATTGACAAGCTCAAGACTGAATTGGCTGTATATGATATTGATGCTGAAATTACAGGGCGAGTGAAGCACATTTATTCGATTTATCGAAAAATGAAAAGCAAAAATCTCAGCTTCGATCAGCTCTATGATATACGCGCAGTGCGTGTATTGTTGAAAAGCGTACCCGATTGTTACCATGCCTTGGGGATTGTGCATCAGTTATGGCGGCATATTCCAAATCAGTTTGATGACTATGTCACCAACCCGAAAGCCAATGGTTATCGCTCTTTGCATACGGCAGTCATTGCAGAGAATAAATCTCTAGAAGTGCAAATTCGTACTTTTGAGATGCACGAAGAAGCCGAACTCGGGGTTTGCTCGCACTTTAACTATAAAGAAGGTGCAAAAAATACCGATCATTCTTTTAATGATCGTTTGCATTCATTGCGTGCAGTACTTGAGCATTATCAGGAACGTACTGAAACCACACCACATGGCGAAGATGATGAGTCAAATGGTATAGATCAGATTCAAGATTTTGAGAATTTTGAAAAGATTTATGTGTTTAGTCGTGATGGTGATATTAAGGAGTTAGCACGTGGTTCAACGGTTCTCGACTTTGCATATCATGTGCATACTGAGGTGGGGAACAAATGCTATGCCGCACGGGTAAATCAGCGTTATGTGCCATTAACCTATACCTTAAAAACGGGTGAACAGGTTGAGATTTTAACCAAGAAAGATCGAGAGCCAAACCGTGATTGGTTGGTAAATTCCTTAGGTTATATAAAAACTTCGCGCGCACGAGACAAGCTACGTCACTGGTTTAGACAACAAGATCGTAGTAAGAATATCGAAGTGGGTCGAGAGCTGCTGAACAAGGAGCTTGCACGCCTGGCGATTCACCCAAAAAGTATTGATTTAAAAGATTATTCATCTCATTTTAATCTAAAATCTGGTGATGACATTTTGGTGGCATTGGTCAGTGGAGACATTAGTCTGCATGCGCTGATTAACCAAGTGAATCGTCAGATGCATTTGGATCAAGATGAGCCTGAGTTGGTGTTGAAGCCAGCATTGAATCCGCGTGCCAGTCATACTTTATCTGCACATGGGATCTTGATTGATGGTTTGGATAATGTGGAACTACACATTGCTCAATGTTGTCAGCCTGTACATGGTGAGTCGATTGGCGGCTACATCACTTTAAATCGTGGTGTGAGCATCCATAAGGTCGCTTGTACGGATTATATACGGATGACAGGGCTAGAGCCTGAGCGTGCAGTAGAAGCGGATTGGGAAATGCAGCCAACCCGTGGTCAGAGTGTTCAGATCGTGGTTGAGGCGTATGATCGCCGTGGTTTGCTCAAAGATTTAACTCAAGTGATTTTTTCTGATCAAATCAATATTCGTCAGGTCAATACGATATCTGAGTCAGATGGTATTGCCAATATGAAGTTGCTAATTGAAGTCAAAGGTTTAGCACAACTCTCTCGTTTGTTGGCTCGTTTAGAGCAACAACCAGGGATTATTAGTGCAAGACGTTTGGTTCAAGGCAGTTAAATATTGTTGGATCATAATAAGACCCGCTTAAGCGGGTTTTATTATATCTGCGATCAATAAATATGAATGATCAGATTTATCTGAACATAATATTTATATTAGATTTTGCATTTTTTGCTTTTTTGATAAGTGGCAATATTATCAATATTGGTTTGAGCCTTGGCTTTAACTGCTTCTTGAACAGAAAGGTTGTTCACATCAGAAGTATCGTCTTCACCTGCAATATTATTTGCAATTTGACTTGCTTTCGCTGTTTTCTCAGAGTTACCGCCAAATGCAGCTAATGCACCACCCGCAACGCCAGCCCATTTGCTAATTGCTTTACCCGGTGCTTGAGCGTTGGCGTTAATGTTGGCAATATTTTTTTCAGCTGCAGCGAGTTCACGTTTCGCATTGGCTTGCTCAACAGAAAGCGTTGGGCAGTCCATCGCTCTTAATTCAGTCGTTGAGAAAGGTTTACCCTCAGTTGCTGCAAAAGTTGAAAAAGAAAGGGCTGCAGCAGCAGTTAAAACTAATAATTTTTTCATATTATAAACACTTTAAAAGGTTTTCGGTTAAATGACCAAGATATGTTTGGCGGGTGGATTCTATTTAATTTATTTTTAAATGTCACGATTTTTTAATAATTTTTTAAAGAATTGTCTGTCTACATTATTATTTAACTTCATTTTAGTTATATTAATCATATTTTTTATAAAGAATTTATTTTTGTAAATAATTGATTTTTATAATTTAATTTATTTATCATTGCTGCTTTGTTGATGTGTTTAATATTTCTTGAAATTATAAAAATTTGTTTTTATGGCCATATTTTTTTAAAAGCTGGGTTTTATGTGAAATTTCAACTAAACATAGGGTGGAGTTTTGAAAATCATCCACCTTATATTTTATTTTAAGATAATGTTTCGATTAAAATGATTTGTTTTACCTAGATAATAATAAATTGCTGAGCCGATTTAGAAATTGTGGACTAATACTAGACAGTTGATACATAAGTTTGGTTTTAATTCCGACAGGCGTATGTGTTGGGAGCAGTACGTGATCTTTTTGTTGTGCTAAATACAGGACCTGCTTTGCAACATCGGCAGGGGTTAAATCCACGCCAATACTTTGAATACTCCCTGCATTCATGTCTTTCACCATATTGGTTTGCACAAACAAAGGCATGACATCCAAGACTCGAATATTATATTTTTGCCACTCTACATCAAGTGCTTCGGTTAAACCGCGCACTGCAAACTTACTGGCAGAATAGGACGCTAAATCAGCTTGACCATAAATTGCAGACGCTGAAGAGAGATTAATCACGCGAGCAAAACTGGCATTTTTAAGATATGGAAAAGCAGTATGACAGCCGTTTAAAACCCCTTTGATATTAATATCCATCGTACGCTGGTGTGATTGAATTGAAGTCTGTTCAAATGCACCAGAATATAAAATTCCAGCATTATTGATTAAAATATTCAGTTCACCTGCCCAGTGCTGAAACTCTTGTAGCGCGATTTGCCATTGTTGATCATTGCTCACATCTAGGTATCCGGCTTTAGCATTTTCCCCAAGTTCTTGAGCTAAAGTTTGGGCCTGTTGTTCATTGATATCATAGATTCCGACTCTGAAGCCTTTTTGATGAAAAAGTCGAGCGATTTCCGCACCGATTCCTTGGGCTGCTCCAGTGATAAAAACGCTATATTGCATGGCTTTCCTTTATATTGATATTTCTTGAGTGGGTGTATATTACGCATAAGCTGCTTTATGCTGCAACAATTCGGCTGTATTGGGTTTAGGAGATCATCATGGAAAAGTTATTAGAAATCATGCAACAGTTACGAGAAAAATGTCCATGGGATCAACAACAAACACCAAGTAGTTTGACTCGCTATGCTATTGAAGAGGCTTATGAGGTTGAAGCTGCGATTCGAGCGGGAGATTTAGATGAAATCCGTAATGAGCTCGGAGACTTGTTACTCCAAGTCGTATTCCAAGCGCAGATGTTTAGTGAGCAAGGCGCATTTGATTTTCAAGATGTTGTGGATGCGATCAGTGAGAAACTCATTCGCCGTCATCCGCATGTATTTCAAGCTGAGAAATTTCAAAATCTTAGTTCCGAACAAGTCAGTGCGTTATGGAAACAAATTAAGCAGCAAGAGAAACAGGGCAAAACTCAGTCGCGTTTAGACGAGATCAAACATGCACCTGCACTGGTGCAGGCTCATGAAATCCAGCACAAAGCAGCACAACTCGGTTTTGACTTTGAAACAGTAGAAGATGCCTATGAAAAATTGGATGAGGAATTGGCAGAGTTACAGCAAGCGATAAAAAACCAAAAAGCCGATGAAATAGAAGAAGAATTTGGCGATTGTCTATTTTCTTTGATCAATGTAGGACGTAAACTTGGGCTGTCGAGTGAGACAGCACTGTTGGCAACGATTCATAAATTTAGACATCGCTTTGCATTTATTGAACAACAGGCACAACGGCAACAGAAAGACTTGCAAGAAATGAGTTTGACAGAAATGGACGAACTATGGGAGCAAGCAAAACGACAATTAAAACTTCAGGGGACATCCAATGAATTTGCCGCAACTCAGCAGCAAACATAATATTTTTTTGTGCATGGTTTTATGCTTGGGTTTGGTGCCGAGTGTTCACGCACAGCAGTTTGATCAATCCTATGAAAAATGGAAAGCGCAGCAGCAAACACGTGATCAACAATTGGCGAATCAGCCTAACAATAACTATTATCTATCACGACCTACACAGCAGCAAACAACCAAGCAAGTTTCATCTTCTGTAAATATTCGCGGTGATAAAATTAGTTTAAATCAGGCGAACTTACAGCAGTTGCAAACTTTAGCTGGTGTTGGGGAGAAAAAGGCGCAAGCTATAGTTGAGTATCGTCAAAAGAATGGTGGTTTTAAAATGGTGGATGAACTGATGAATGTAAAAGGAATTGGACCAAAGTTACTTGAAAGGAATAAAGCAAGACTGGTGCTTTAAAAGAGGTTTTGTTATGAAATCACACATTAAACGCATCGATCTATTGAATCTTCAACAGAATAAATTGCCCTTTGTGTGTGTTAGAGCTATGATTAGCGACAAATTGTTATTTACGTCCTGACGTAGGAGACAGTGTCTTTTGCAAACTTTGCGTGCGTCAAAATGTGGTTTATCCACAACTCAACTTCCTTCCTCAATATTAGATGTGATTGATAGCCTGACTAAAGCAGGTTATGAGGCATATATTGTGGGCGGTGGTGTTCGTGACTTGATGTTAGGTCTTAATCCAAAGGATTTTGATGCAGTTACTGATGCAACACCCGCTCAAGTGAAAGAAGTTTTTGGTCGACGTTGCCGGATTATCGGGCGACGTTTCGAATTAGCACATGTTTATTCTGGTCGCGAGCTTATTGAAGTTGCGACATTCCGTGCACCCCCTAAAAAAGCAGTCACCAGTGCATCTGGTATGATTCTTCGTGATAATAATTGGGGAACGATTGAGCAGGATTTCGCGCGTCGAGATTTCTCAATCAATACTTTGTATTATCAACCTAGACAAGGCATCGTGCTGGATTTTTGCAATGCTGTTGAAGATGTAAAGTCGCGTACATTACGTTTCCTCGGTGAACCTGCGCAGCGTTTTGAAGAAGATCCAGTGCGTATGTTGCGAGCATTGCGTTTTGCAGCAAAACTGAATTTTCAAATTGATCAATCGATTCTCGATGTATTTAATCCAGATATGACGCAGTTGTTGCGTGATGTCTCGCCACATCGCTTATATGATGAATCGCAAAAGCTCTTTACCATGGGTCACTTGGCACGTGTGTTACCAATGTTGATTGATTTTGGGGTATGGAAGCAGTTATTTGCCGAAATTCCACCGAATATCACCGCATTTATAGAGCGTGCGGCTCGAAATACCGATCAACGGATTCAAATTGGGAAAACCATCAATCCTGCATTCTTTTATGCAGTATTACTATGGAAACCCTTTCTAGAGCGCTGTGACTTTTATTTAAATAAAGGGGTTGTTCCTGCTGAAGCACGTGCTCAAGCTGGACTCGATGTGTTGAAGCGTCAAGCAACGCGAACGATTATTCCACGCTTTGCTGAAACTTTTATCCGTGAAGTTTGGGAAATGCAAACGCGTTTATTGAATCCTAAACCACAGCAAATAGAAGCTTTGGCTGGGCATGCACGCTTCCGTGCTGGATTTGATTTCTTGTTACTTCGTGAGAAATCTGGCGATACCCAAACTGAAGGTATGGGTGTTTGGTGGGAAAACTACCAAGAAATGTCAGCTGATCAAAAAGAAGCGGCAATTCGTCAGTACAATCGTCAGCGCACAAGAACTCGTCGCAAGGTTGCTGATGCGGATGACATTAAAGTTACTGAAATAGAACCTTTAGTCAATGAGCCAGAACCAAGAAATCGTCGTGCGAAGAAAGAACGCGTGAGAGCACCTGAAGCTGCGAGTCGATTCGCTGAAAAAGCAACGATGGATCCGCATAAGATTCATGCAGATCATCCGATTCTCAAGCGTAAGCGTGTTCAACGTGATTTGAGCCAAGTGGTATTTGGACCAACGCAATGACAATTCGCACTTTTATTGGTCTTGGAAGTAATTTAGGCGATTCGCAACAGATTTTAAAAGAAGCTGTTGCGAAACTCTCGACTTTAGGTTCTGTAAAGGTTTCCAAGCTCTATCAAAGTCCACCGATGGGGCCTCAAGATCAACCCAATTTCTTAAACGCGGTTGTTCAACTGGATACCACACTTGCGCCTCTGGCTTTATTGGATCAATTACAACACTTTGAGCAAGAAGCAGGGCGTGTACGTTTACGTCGTTGGGGCGAACGTACCCTTGATCTAGACTTACTGATCTATGGTCAAGAGCAAATACATAATGAACGTTTGACTGTACCTCACGCAGGGATTCTTGAGCGTGATTTTGTGGTCATTCCTTTGTTAGATTTAGATGCCGATTTACAGTTAAATGGTCATCCGTTAAAAGATTTAGAACTGGTACAGCAAGCAAACTTGATTGTAATCGCAAATCAGTCTTGGGCAAACGCTTAAGATTATTTTGTTCTGGAAATGCCTGTAGAGGACATCATCATGATTAGTCTAAGTGACTTAAGAAAGTTTAAAGCCGAAGGACGCAAGTTTTCTTGCCTAACTTGCTACGACGCAAGCATGGCGAAAGCAATGGAATTGGCTGAAATTGATACGATTTTAATCGGTGATTCTCTAGGGATGGCGATTCAAGGAAGAGACTCAACCCTTCCTGTCACAGTGGAAGATATGGCTTACCATACTGCGGCGGTACGTCGTGGCAATTCGCATGCCTTAATCATGACTGATTTGCCATTTATGAGCTATGCGACTCTTGAAGATGGTTTGAAAAATGCCAGAGCAGTCATGCAAGTTGGCGCACAAATGATCAAGATTGAAGGTGGGGCTTGGCTGAGTGAGTTGGTTCAAGTCTTGACCCGTAACGGCGTTCCTGTCTGTGTACATTTGGGCCTAACACCACAATCTGTACATGTATTTGGTGGTTATAAGCTTCAAGCGAGAACGCGTGAAGCGGCAGATCAATTGATTGCTGACTGCCAAGCGGTTGTGGATGCTGGTGCGGCTGTTTTATTACTCGAATGTGTTCCTGCACAACTCGGTAAAGAAATTGCTGAATTATTCCCAAATACACCTGTGATTGGGATTGGTGCGGGAAATGAAACCGATGGGCAAGTGCTCGTTGCACAAGATATGTTGGGCTTAACTTTTGGACGTGTTGCACGTTTTGTTCGTAATTTTATGAAAGAGCAGGCCGGTGAAACTGCTATTTTAGATGCATTTAAAGCGTATCATGCTGCAGTTCAAGATCAGTCTTTCCCTGCAAAAGAACATACTTTCCAAGTTGAGCTTTGATTCATGAAAACAGAAACAACGATACAAGGCTTAACTGCGTCACTTGCACCTGCACGCAGTACAAAAAAAATGATTGGTTTCGTACCGACGATGGGAAATTTGCACGAAGGTCATTTGACTTTGGTGCGTGCTGCAAAAAAGATCTGTGATGTGGTAGTGGTCAGTATTTTCGTCAATCCCATTCAGTTTGGTGTGGGCGAAGATTTTGATAGTTATCCGCGTACTTTAGAGCAAGATAGTCGGTTATTGGCAGATGTGGGTTGCGATATTATTTTTGCACCTTCTGTTGAGCAAATGTATGGCAAGCATCCTCGTTTGACCAATGTTCGTGTGAATCAAATCACCGAAGATTTATGCGGTCAGTCACGCCCAGGCCATTTTGATGGGGTCGCTGTGGTGGTCACTAAGTTGTTCAATATTGTGCAACCTGACTATGCCTTTTTTGGTGAAAAAGACTATCAGCAGTTGGCTGTGATTCGTCAGTTGGTTCAAGACTTAAACATGCCACTTGAAGTCATCGGTGTGCCGATTGTGCGCGCTGAAGATGGCTTGGCGCTAAGTTCCCGCAATGGATATTTGTCTGAACAACAACGAGCTGTTGCACCTACAATTTATCAATCGTTAAAACAAGCTGAGCAACAATTGTATGAGGGACAAGCACTTTCACAAGTGTTAGCAAATGTCTCCGCTCAATTGACACAAGCAGGGTTCATTGTGGATTATGTGGAAGCTCGACAAACCAACTTGCAACCTATTGAACAATTTGACCAAGATTTGGTTTTATTTATTGCTGCAAAACTAGGTTCAACGCGGTTGATTGATAATTTACAAATACATTTTAAAACTTAGAACTTGAAAAATAAAAAGGGCAAAATGCCATGAAGCGTATTCTTATCGTCACAGGACAATCTGGCTCAGGGAAATCCTCTGCATTACAAGTGCTTGAAGATCTGGGATATTATTGTATAGATAACTTACCTTTGGCATTGTTGCCTGAAATAGTGGCCAAACTGGATCGTGAAAATAATCTGGAACAACTCGCTTTAGGTGTCGATGTTCGAAGTACTCGTGCCGATATGCGAGACTTCGATCAAGTTTTTGACCAATTACAAAAACATGGTTCGGTGGATATTATTTACTTAACCACACAAGATCAAAATTTGATTGCGCGTTTTAGTGCATCACGAAGACCGCATCCATTGGCCAATCGTTTTAATAGCCTGTTGCAATGTATACAGGAAGAAAAACAACTGTTAATTCCGATACAATTCCGCTCTACAGTGCATATTGATACCTCGGATAAAAGTGTCCATGATTTAAAGCATATTTTGTTGTCTAAACTTGGGCAATCGAACAATTTGATTGTTATTTTACAGT
The DNA here is from genome assembly GCF_000369505.1 of Acinetobacter sp. NIPH 298. Lineage (GTDB taxonomy): Bacteria > Pseudomonadota > Gammaproteobacteria > Pseudomonadales > Moraxellaceae > Acinetobacter. Next base: position 2,269,085 of record NZ_KB850055.1, on the reverse strand, counting down.
CCTTTGGTTATAAGCACGGTATTCCACTGGATGCTGATTATGTATTTGATGTACGTCATTTACCTAACCCGCATTGGGATTTAGAATTACGTCGTTTTTCTGGCTTGGATGAGCCAGTACGCCTTTTTTTAGAAAGTAGTCAGCAAACCAATGAAATGTTTGAAGATATTTATGCTTTCTTAGATAAATGGTTGCCTGCCTTTGCAGAGGGACATCGTCACTATATGACCATTTCAGTGGGATGTACTGGCGGGCAGCATCGTTCAGTTTATATTGTGGATAGACTCAAACAAGCCCTTGAGGCAAAATGGGCTGTCCAAATCTTACATAGAGAAATGAAGCACTGGTCATGATAGACACAACGATTGATGTAATTAATAAACTCGGCTTACACGCGCGCGCATCTGGTAAACTTATTGAGGTGACGACGAAGTTTCGTTCTTCTATCCAAATTGGTAAAGGCGATAAGTTGGTTGATGCAAAAAATATTATGTCGTTGTTGATGTTGGGCGCCGGTAAGGGCACCACATTAAGATTAGTCATTGAAGGTGCTGATGAAGAAAAGGCACTGGAAGAAATTCAATCGCTGTTCGCAGCAAAATTTTATGAGGCAGAGTAATAGTGTCACGTCGTACCCAGCAGCGTTATACCGATGAAGATTTTGAGTCATTAGAAGGGCGTGCAAGTAGAACTGAGCAAAAAAAAGCAGTACAGCGCATGGCTGCTTTGGGTGAACAACTGGCTCAATTGAATCCAAAACAGATTCAAAAATTGCCTGTCGATGAGCGTTTAATTGATGCACTGCTTGATGTACAAACGATTAGTTCATATGAAGCAAAACGTCGTCAGTTTCTACGAATTGGTAAATTATTGCGCAATGAAAATGAAACAACGATTTTATCTTATCTAACCCCACAGCAAGGTGCGAAGAAACAAGCACAGTTGTTACGTTGGGTCGATCGTATGATTGATCAGGGTGATCCAATCATTAATGAATTTAGTAAAGTCTATAATGCCTCTGAACGCCATACTTTACGCCAGCATGTATTGCGGATCCATCGTGATGTTAAACGAGAAGTGAGTGAAGAAGAGCTAGCAGCCTCTAAGCTTAAATTAGTGAATTATGTACAGCAAGTGGCGTTGTTATCTGAACAAGGCTAAAGACTAAAAAGAAGTTTCATTAGAAACTTCTTTTTTTTGGGGATTAATTTCCAAACTCACCTGACGCACGTTGTTTAGCCCACTCGCGTAAAATAAATTTCTGTAATTTGCCTGTTGATGTCTTTGGAATTTCAGTAATCACGATATCTTTAGGAACTTTAAAACGAGCTAGCTCTTTGTGACAGTGCGCAATGATCTCTTCCGTTGACGTAGATGCGCCTTGTTTTAATTCAATAAATGCACATGGTACTTCTTGCCAGCGAGGATCTGGCTTTGCCACCACAGCTGCAGTGAGTACTGCTGGGTGGCGATAGAGCACATCCTCAACTTCTAATGAAGAAATATTTTCGCCACCTGAAATGATAATATCTTTAGAGCGGTCGGTAATTTTGGCATAGCCATCCGGATGACAGACGGCCAAATCACCGGTATGAAACCACCCTCCTTTAAACGCCTCTTCCGTTGCTTGAGGGTTTTTCAAATAACCTTTCATGACGATATTGCCACGGAACATAATTTCTCCCATAGTTTGACCATCATTCGGTACAGGTTGCATGGTCTCGGGATCAAGTACACGCATACTGTCTTGCAACGGATATGGCACACCTTGACGGGAATGAAGCTGAGCTTGTTCCTGAATAGATAAATCACTCCAGCCTGCTTGCGTCGCGCAAAGTGCCGAAGGGCCATAGGTCTCGGTTAAACCATACACATGATTGACATTGATGCCGATATGATGCATCCCTTCAATGATGGCAACGGGAGGGGCGGCACCAGCGACCATGACTTCAACACGGTGTTCAAATGCTATTTTTTGTTCTTGAGGTGCGTTGATCAACATGGATAACACAATCGGCGCCCCACAGAAATAATCAACTTTATGCTTGGCGATATATTTAAAGACCAGCGTTGGATCAACACGGCGTAAGCAAATATTAGTACCACCACTGGCTGCAATTGACCATGCAAAACACCAACCATTGCAGTGAAATAGGGGGAGTGTCCATAGATACACCGCGCGTGGTTTCATGCCACAAGCTAAAATATTGCTTGCAGCATTGAGGTAGGCTCCTCGATGGTGATAGACCACACCTTTTGGATTACCCGTTGTGCCTGAGGTGTAATTTAGGCTGATCGCATCCCATTCATCTTGAGGTAAGTGCCATTCAAACTCAGGATCACCTTGGGCGATCCAAGATTCATATTCGTATTGTCCAATCGCAATTTGCTCACCATCGAATTCGGCATCAAATACGTCAATTACAATAATTTCTTGTGCAATAAGTGCAAGTGCTTCTTCAGCGATTGGGCGAAATTCTGGATCGACCAATAGGACTTTTGCCTCAGCATGTTCAAGCATAAAGGCAATGGTTTTTGCATCAAGGCGAGTGTTTAAGGTATTTAAAACCGCACCGACCATCGGTACAGCAAAATGTGCTTCAATCATGGCCGGAATATTGGGTAATAACACCGAGACGGTATCATTTTTCTGAATGCCTAATTTTTCGAGTTGATGGGCGAATTGACGGCAGCGTTGATAGGTTTGTTTCCATGTAATATGACGTTCACCATGAATAATCGCAGCTTGATCTGGATAAATATAAGCGGCACGCTCTAAATAGCGTAATGGTGATAAGGCTACGAAGTTTGCGGGTGTTTGTGGTAACTCATCATATGCACTAACCATGTGTATTGCTCCGTGAATGTTATTGTCATCTTTAACTAGATCAACATAGTGTTTAGTTCAATCTAAATCATTTAGGCTTTAGTCTGAGAGAAAACCTTGAATGATCTTGGGTTTTTATGACACAAAGGTTTCATCCTAGCCTAAACCTGTGTAAAATCTTCGATACTTTTTATCCGCCGTTTTTTATCTTTTGGGGTTTACCTCAATACATAATCTCGCGGTGATATGCTCCTTCGTAGAGGGCATCACTCCTTAAGGATTTTATTATGCCAATCATTACTTTACCAAATGGTGATCAGAAACAATTTGATCAGCCGATATCTGTGATGGAACTTGCTCAAAGTATTGGGCCTGGTCTTGCAAAAAATACCGTTGCGGGACGTATCAATGATCGTTTGGTGGATGCTTCTGATCTCATCACAGAAGATGCAACAGTTCAAATTATTACACCTAAAGATGAAGATGGTTTAGAAATCATTCGTCATTCATGCGCACACCTCGTTGGACATGCGGTTAAGCAATTGTTCCCAGAAGCGAAAATGGTAATTGGCCCTGTTATTGAAGAAGGCTTTTACTACGATATCTGGATGCCACGTCCTTTTACTTTGGATGATATGGCTGCGATTGAAGCGCGCATGAAACAGCTCATCGATCAAGATTACGACGTTATTAAGAAAATGACGCCACGTGATGAAGTGATTGCTGAGTTCACCGCACGTGGCGAAGAATACAAATTACGCTTGATCTCAGACATGCCAAATGAAACACAAATGGGCTTGTACTATCATCAAGATTATTTGGATATGTGCCGCGGTCCGCACGTACCAAACACTAAATTTTTAAAATCATTCAAGCTCACTAAAATATCTGGTGCTTACTGGCGTGGTGATGCGAAAAATGAACAGCTACAACGTATCTATGGTACAGCTTGGGCTGATAAGAAACAGTTAGCTGCATATATTAAACGTATTGAAGAAGCTGAAAAGCGTGACCATCGTAAAATTGGTAAAGCTCTAGACTTGTTCCACATGCAAGAAGAAGCACCGGGTATGGTGTTCTGGCATCCGAACGGCTGGACTATTTACCAAGTGCTTGAACAATACATGCGTAAAGTTCAGCAAGACAACGGTTACCAAGAGATCAAGACACCACAAATTGTTGATTTTAGCTTGTGGGAAAAATCTGGACATGCGGCAAACTATGCTGAAAACATGTTTACGACGCACTCAGAAAGTCGTAACTATGCAGTGAAGCCAATGAACTGCCCATGTCACGTACAGGTCTTTAACCAAGGCTTAAAATCTTACCGTGATTTACCAATTCGTTTGGCTGAGTTTGGTTCTTGTCACCGTAATGAGCCATCGGGTTCTTTACACGGTATTATGCGTGTTCGTGGATTTACGCAAGACGACGCACATATTTTCTGTACCAAAGAGCAAATTGGTAAGGAAGTCGCTGACTTTATTAAACTGACTTTAGATGTTTATAAAGATTTTGGCTTTGAAGAAGTACAAATGAAATTGTCAACACGTCCAGAAAAGCGTGTGGGTGATGATGCACTTTGGGACATCGCTGAGAAATCTTTGGCAGATGCACTGGATGATGCTGGCTTGGCTTGGGACTTGCAACCTGGTGAAGGGGCGTTTTATGGTCCGAAAATTGAATTTTCATTGAAAGATTGCTTAGGTCGTGTATGGCAATGCGGTACAATCCAGTGTGATTTCAACTTGCCGATTCGTTTAGATGCCTCTTATGTCACAGAAGATAACGATCGTGATCAACCTGTTATGTTGCATCGCGCAATTCTTGGCAGTTTCGAGCGTTTTATTGGTATACTAATTGAACACTACGCTGGTTTCATGCCACCTTGGCTTGCACCGACCCAAGCTTGTGTAATGAATATTACCGATTCACAAGCTGAAGCATGCGAACAAGTGGTTGCAAAACTCAAAGAAAATGGTCTTCGTGCCATTTCTGACTTGAGAAATGAAAAAATCGGATTTAAGATTCGTGAGCGTACCCTAGAGCGTATTCCTTATCTTTTGGTTCTTGGTGATCGAGAAGTTGAAGAAGGTACCGTAAATGTGCGTACTCGCTCAGGAAAAAATTTAGGTACTATGTCAATCGATGCATTTGTTGACTTAGTGAAATCTGCCGTCGCCGAACGTGGCCGGTACATTGTGGAGTAATAAAGATTAAACAGCCTGACCGTAACCAACAACAAGGTGCTAAAAGTAACCGTCCTGCCATTAACGATGAGATTCGTGCAAAAGAAGTACGTCTTGTCGCAGCTGATGGTGAACAAAAAGGGGTCGTTTCATTAACTGAAGCGTTGCGTGCTGCTGAAGAAGCGCATCTTGACCTTGTTGAGATTGTTGCTAATGCAGAACCACCTGTTTGTAAAATCATGGATTACAACAAGCACTTGTTTGACCTAAAGCAAAAGCAAAAAGATGCGAAGAAGAAACAGCATCAAGTGCAAGTGAAAGAAATCAAGTTACGTCCTGCAACGGATGTGGGTGATTATCAGATAAAATTGCGTGCAATTTTACGTTTCCTTGAAGAAGGAAATAAAGTGAAAATCACCTTGCGTTTCCGTGGTCGTGAGATGGCACATCAACAGCTTGGTTTGGTTCAGTTGCAAAAAATTGAAGCTGATGTGGCTGATTTTGGTGTTATTGAACAAGCACCAAAAATGGAAGGCCGTCAAATGGGCATGTTATTAGGCCCGAAAAAGAAAAAGTAATTTTTCTTGATAAAAAAGCACCGCAATAAGCGGTGCTTTTTTTTGCAATTTTTTTAAATGCAGTCGCGTGCATCATTAAATATCATGTTAAATTTACTTGAATATTAAACTATTTTTATAGGGGCACATGCGAATGTCTACAATAAATGGTACACATGAATTATCTGAAATAAATCAAAAAGTGGTACAGGATGGAGAGGTTCTGCCGCAAGTCAGATTAAAAGATGGTAGTCAGGTTCAAACAGGGACTGTGGCAACCATGTTGCATAACATTAGTTTATATAATGCGGGTGCGCGTGGTGAGGTCGAGCAGGAATTAGTACTAGCTATTCCAACTTTAGTTAAAGTTGGATTGTTTGACTTATTTACAGTGGAAGAATGGATTAATGGTGAAAATGCAGGACGACGATTTTTAGGTGAAAAAGCCAAAGCATACTTGGCAAGCCAGTAATTTTCCTTTCACCAGCCCATTGAAAAGGTATATTTTATTGTTTTGTTTCGTATTGGAATAATACGAAGCGCTGATTAAATATGCTATAACGCGATAAACAGTCATGATAATGATGAATAGGATAATATAAATGATTGACTTATATTATTGGGGTACACCCAATGGGCATAAAATAACAATTGCTTTAGAAGAAATGGGACTTGCATATCAAATTTTCCCTATCAATATTTTAGAGAATGATCAGTTTCAGCCTGACTTTTTAAGAATCTCTCCGAATAATAAAATTCCTGCGATTGTTGATCAGAATGGACCACGTGGCGAATCGATTTCTGTATTTGAGTCTGGTGCAATTTTGCAATATCTAGGTCGTAAGACTGGATTATTCTACCCAAGTGATGAGCAAGAACGTGTCGAAGTTGAGCAATGGCTGATGTGGCAAATGGGTGGATTCGGGCCAATGCTTGGTCAGAATCATCATTTTAATAAGTTTGCTGCTGAACGTATTCCCTATGCGATTGATCGTTATGTCAATGAAACCAAACGTCTCTATGGGGTGTTGAATAAACAGCTGATTGGACAGAAATTTGTTGCGGGAGAATATTCAATTGCGGATATGGCGATTTTACCTTGGGCATTACGCTATGAGTGGCAAGGTATTCAACTCGAAGATTATCCTTATGTGAAAGATTATATTGAGCGTTTAACCGCTCGTCCCGCGATCCAAAAAGCCTTGTCGATTCAAGTTTAATGCCTGTTATTCAAGTTTCTATCAATAGGTATTGGAGGCACTGGATGATTGCAATGGGATTGCTCTTCATCACAGCAATCCTTTGCGCTCAGCTGCAAAAGCTATATTCAGAGGCTCATTTAGCGATCTTGGTTTTTGCTTTGATTGGTGTTTTAGGGCTTTTATTTTCTACGTTATTTGTTTGGCTACAGGTGGAAACTAGAAACTCATATGGTAGCACTTGGCTTTTCGTGGGCTTTTTAAGCCTGTCGTTATTGTTCAGCACTTATCTTTATCATACGGTATCCATTGACTGGGCGGCAGTTTCAGATGGGGATACTCAACTCACCTTGTACCAAGAAATTGTAACCTCAGATCTCACCTTCTGGATGGCTTTTATTTCCCCATTTCTTTTCTCAATCCTTACTTATGTTTTTCGATCTAAGACAGCTCGGATGAAGAATTAGACATTTCAAAAAGAATGTTCTAATCAGGGTGTGAATGACTCTTTTATAGTTGTGTAATTTTTAAACTAAAATTGGCTTGATCATTATAGGATAGTTTAATCATAAAAAAGTATAGTCAGTCATGAAGCAAATAATTTCAACACGTTATTTAAATAAGCTTGGTTTTGAAGGGGACTTCACACCGACGCAGGATAATCTAAAGACATTATTAAGCTTGCATGTGCAGCACATTCCTTTTGGTAATATTGCTTCTTTTTTAGGAGAAGAAGTTTCATTAGAACCTGATCGACTTGTTCAGAAGTTATTAATTGAAAATCGGGAAGGGTATTGTTTAGAGCATAGTTCTTTAACCAAAATCGCGTTAACTGAATTGGGATATGAAGCCTATAACGTATTAGGTCGAGTTTATTATCAAGGTATCCCAACAACTGTACCAGTCCGGACGCACTTGGTAACACTGGTTCGACTTGATCAACAATTATTTTTATATGATCCAGGGTTTGGTGGCATGACACCGACAACAATTCTATCTTTAGATCGCATCGGAGAAGCACAGTCAACGCCATTAGAGCCTTTCAGATTCGTTGATATTGCAGTGTGTGGAATCGATACTTCACTGCTGACGGATATGAAATATATGTTGCAAGTTTTTCTGCATGTTGAATGGGTCAATGTATATGCCATTAATCCTGAGCAAAAGATTGCCCCAGCCGATGCTGAGATTGCGAATTGGTATATATCAACATCCCCAGAATCCATGTTTACACAGCATTTGATGTTGTTCACTGCCAATTCGGATGCCAGAATGACGTTAAAGGATCGTGTATTAAGAATACATGCTAAACAGAAGTCAGATAAAAAAATTCTATCCACTCTTAATGATTTTGAGGAAACAATAAAAACTGTTTTTCAGATTGAGATGAATCAGGAGAAACTTCAACAGGTGTGGGATAAACTCGCTTTGATTGAATAGTTTAAGATGATATTGTCTGGGCATTGTTTTGATCTTTGTTTGAGTGCTTCTACACACTGATGTCCTATTTTTTATTATTTCTCTCTGCTTTTGGAGCAGCAACGTTACTCCCGTTGCAGTCAGAAGCTGTCTTAATGACGCTGTTGATACAAGGTCTTTCAAATCCCTTTTATTTACTTCTCGTGGCAACCATTGGTAATGTGCTTGGTTCATGTGTGAATTGGTGGTTGGGGTTAAAAATAGAACATTTTAAGGATAAAAAATGGTTTCCAGTTTCTCAACCTCGTTTAGAACAAGCCCAGCAGATTTATCATAAATATGGTTTTTATTCATTACTTTTAAGTTGGGTGCCTGTGATTGGTGATCCCATCACTTTGATTGCAGGCATAATGAAAGAAAGGTTTGGACGGTTTTTATTGATTGTGACGATTGCCAAAGGCGGGCGTTATCTATTTATGTATGCGCTATATATCGGGTTGTTTAGCTGAATTTCTCAGTCCCTAAGGTTATTGAGTGGAATTTTGATGACTTTATCAAATCTGTAAATGCTCTCGAATGTTCAGCTTTGAACCCATAATTTTTGCTTTAGTTTTAAGCAAAAATACTATATGATACTGCCTCCCTTACCTGCAGGTCGTTTTTGCAATGGTGCAAACGTTCCGAACAGGTGTTCAAAAGAGGTTGTTATGCCTAAGATGAAAACTCGCCGTGGTGCAGCTAAACGCTTTAAAGCGACTGCTAACGGTATTAAGCGTAAACAAGCGTTCAAACGCCACATTTTGACCAAAAAATCTGCTAAGCGTATTCGTCAATTGCGCGGCTGTGTAATGGTTCACGTAAGTGACGTTGCTTCAGTTCGTCGTATGTGCCCATACATCTAAGGAGATTATAAATGGCTCGTGTAAAACGTGGTGTAGTGGCGCATCGTCGTCACAAGAAAATTCTTGCTCGCGCTAAAGGTTACTATGGTGCTCGTTCACGCGTTTATCGCGTAGCGTTCCAAGCAGTAATCAAAGCTGGTCAATATGCTTACCGTGACCGTCGTCAGAAGAAACGTCAATTCCGTGCTTTATGGATTGCGCGTATCAATGCTGGTGCTCGTCTTAACGGTTTGTCTTATAGCCGCATGATTGATGGCTTGAAAAAAGCTCAAGTAATCATCGACCGTCGTGTATTAGCTGACATCGCTATGCATGATGCAGTTGCATTTGCTGCTTTAGCTGAAAAAGCTAAAGGTGCATTAGCTGCATAAGCTTAGAGATTCAAAAAAGACCGCTTTTTAGCGGTCTTTTTTATTTCCTTCCTATAATTATTAGTACCGACAAAATTGTGGTAATAAGCAATAAAAACTTGGCAATCTCATATCTCTGAATCAATAAAAATAAACCATATAATATAATTAAGAGTATGGCTAAGACGATGAGTGGTGTGGTTAGTGTCCGCCAACCAGAAATGGTTTCAGATTCTGGTGAAGTGGTATTTTCGATAACTAATGATGGATTAAAACGTGCGTAGACAATATCACTTTAGACAAGTTGGCGAGGATACACATATTTGGGATGTACATCAGCTCGTTGAGCTGACAAAAACGTGTATTGCCAAGAAAGTTCAACTGGTTGATATTCAGGAACTCAACGAAGCCTATTGGTTTCCAGATCAGTATCCGACGACACAGCAAATCATTGAGCATTTTCAATTAGTTCAGGATGCAGATCTCAGTTATCCGATTATCTTGTGTGCTGAGGGGCGAGTCATGGATGGGATGCATCGTGTTGCTAAAGCAAGCTTACTTAAGCAAACTGAGATTCTAGCGGTACGATTTGAGCAAACCCCTGAGCCAGACTTCATCAATATTGACGAAGATGAGCTGGATTACACTGAATATTAAAGCCCAAAATAATAAGCCAAAATACAAATTACAACGGTGATCAGCACCAGTTTAATGACGCTGGAGTGATTGGTCTTGTGTAGATTTCCTGATGCGGTTGGGACATCCATAGTCCGATCATAAGGTTCCATCGGCATGTCAAAATCAATATTTTTATAATGATTGGCAATCTTGCTGATGAGTCTACCAAATACATCGTCGGTTTTTTTAACAAAATTGCGTAAATTAATTTGTTCCTCTGGACTCAGAATTTCACCTTGGGTTGTATAAGGGTGATTGCAGCGCGAATGTAAGAAGTCAATCAAAGCAGACATGCGGTGTAATAAATGGTGTGCGGCATCTGCTTGATGGGTTGTGGGAATAATAGCTAAGACCATTTTATCTAAATGGCTCTGTTCAAGCTCATATCCATAAAAAGGTAGGTCGACTTGTTCTGGGTCTAAGAAATCTTCAGCGCATTGATGATTAAAAATTTCACTTTCAATATACTTTTCTATTTCGTGCCAATCATTGACTTTTAAGTCTAATGTCACTTTTTTAGTTAGTTTCTCATTGAGTGGATAACGCCAAAAGATCTCTTGTCGGAGTTTAACTTGCTGCGCAGAAGGGGCGATAAAGGGATGATCATGAGTGTACCATTCGGCAAGTTCGTGACCGCAAATCCATGCCGTTTTATTTTTGCCTTGATGACTGACAATAAAGTGAGCGTAGGGAAGTAATTCAACGTTTGGATTGGGGTTACTTTCTTCATCGAGAATGGTTGAATTATGTAGGCTTAGTTTATCCACCCCTTGTTGTTTTAATGCCTCTAACCAAACTTGAAAATGTTGTGCCAAAAGCTGTTGATATGCTAAATCACGAAAAACCAAATGATGTTGAGCAAAGTTAGGATGGTTAACCCAATCATTCATATTTAAGTCTTGCTGTAAAAACTCATTGCCATAGGTGACAAGCGTCAATTGTGCTTTCCAGATTTGATCGAGCGCCATTGTTTTTACTCTTGGTTTTTTAGCGGTATTGACGATTTTATCAAATTGTTGCGGTATATGTTTTTTCAATCGGCTTAATCTTCAAAAAACAGATAAAAAGCTGATAAACTATAGCGTTTTATTATATTTCTATAATTTGTTGCTTTGAGAGTTACTATGTCACTGGAAGCCCTGACCACTGAAGCGCTTGCTGCCATTGCAGCGGCTCAAGACCTTGCTGTACTCGATCAAGTACGAGTCCAATTTACAGGGAAGAAAAGCCAGCTTGCAGAACAGTCGAAAGCACTTGGAAAAATGGACCCTGAAGCGCGAAAAGTACAAGGTGCTGCGATCCATGCTGTTCGTGAAGCAATCAATGCTGCTTTGACTGAGCGCCAACAGACCTTACAACAAGCTGAACTTGCAAAAAAATTAGCAAGTGAAACGATTGATATTACTTTACCCGGTCGCGGTCAACGCATGGGGAGTATCCATCCTGTCACTCAAGTTCAAGAGCGTATTTGCCAATTCTTTACCAAAGCGGGTTTCCAAGTCGCACATGGTCCTGAGGTTGAAGACGATTATCATAACTTTGAAGCCCTAAATATTCCGGGACACCATCCAGCACGTGCGATGCACGATACTTTCTATTTTGATGCGACTCATCTACTTCGTACCCATACATCGGGTGTGCAAATCCGTACCATGGAAACAAATCAGCCGCCTATTCGTATTGTGTGTCCGGGTCGTGTTTATCGTTGTGACTCCGACCAGACGCATTCTCCGATGTTCCATCAGATCGAAGGCTTGTATGTCGCGGAAAATACCAGCTTTGCTGAATTAAAAGGTTTATTAATTAACCTGCTGAATGAATTCTTTGAAAAAGACTTAAAAGTACGTTTCCGTCCCTCTTATTTTCCATTCACAGAGCCGAGTGCAGAAGTGGATATCATGGACGAGCGTGGTCGCTGGTTAGAAGTTTTAGGTTGTGGCATGGTACATCCAAATGTACTGCGTGCTGCAGGTATTGATCCTGATAAATACAAAGGCTTTGCTTTTGGTTTAGGGGTAGAGCGTTTTGCAATGTTGCGTTATGGCATCAATGATTTGCGTATGTTCTACCAAAACGACGTGCGTTTCTTACGCCAATTCGCCTAATAGTATTTCAGGATTAACAAAGGTTTATACAAATGAAAATTAGTGAAAATTGGCTGCGCACGTGGGTGAACCCTTCAATTGATAGCGAAGCACTGTCTGATCAACTCACCATGCTTGGTTTGGAGGTCGATGAGTTGGCGCCTGTAGCCAAACCATTTACTGGGGTTGTTGTGGGTGAGGTCGTTACGGTTGAGCAACATCCAGATGCGGATCGCTTACGTGTTACCACAGTAAATATTGGTTCAGATGAGTCATTACAGATCGTTTGCGGTGCGCCAAATGTTTGCGTAGGAATGAAAGCACCTGTAGCAACCATTGGTGCTGTGTTGCCTGGCGATTTTAAAATTAAAAAAGGCAAGCTACGTGGTGTGGAATCACAAGGTATGCTTTGCGGTGCTTCCGAAATTGATTTAGAAGATAAAATTGATGGTTTATTGGCATTACCAGCTGATGCACCTGTCGGGATGAATATCCGTGACTATCTCAAACTCGATGACAATGTAATCGATATTAGCATCACACCAAACCGCGGCGACTGTTTTAGTATCCGTGGTATTGCGCGTGAAATCGCCGTGATTAATCAATTCAAAGTTAATGAACCTACAATTCAAGCCATTGCAGCAAGCATTTTAGATGAAAAATCAGTATCGATTAGCACTGATGGTACACCACGCTATTTGGGTCGTATCATCAAAAATGTAAATGTAAAAGCAGCAACGCCTGGGTGGATGGAACAAGCGCTTACGCGTTCTGGTCTTCGCAGCCATAGTATTTTGGTCGATATCACCAACTATGTCTTACTTGAGTTGGGTCAACCGATGCATGCCTTTGACTTGGCGAAGATTGATGGTTCGATTCAGGTACGCCAAGCTCAGCCAAAAGAACAACTGACCTTGCTTAATGATCAACAAGTTGAACTGCAAGATGACATGATGGTGATTGCTGATGATCAAAAAGTATTGGCGATTGCTGGCATCATGGGTGGTTTAGATTCGTCGGTTACGGATGATACGCAAGATATCTTCCTTGAAAGTGCGTTCTTTGCACCTTTAGCGATTGCTGGCCGTGCACGTCGTTTTGGTTTGCATACCGATTCATCACAGCGCTATGAACGTGGTGTTGACTTTGAGTTGCCAATGATCGCAATGCATCGTGCTTCTGAGTTGATTCAGGCCTTTGCTGGTGGTGAATTTGGTCCAATTACAGTTGCTGAACAAGCTGAATTATTACCAAAACGCGAAACAATTCAGTTAAAACAAAGTCAAGTTGATCAATTGTTAGGATATCAAGTTGCAGGTGATTTTATTGCGGATGCTTTGAGTCGCCTTGGTTGTACTGTTGAGACCTTAGCTGAAGACCAGTGGTCTGTGACTCCGCCTTCGCATCGTTATGATATGGTGATTTATCAAGACCTGATTGAAGAGGTTGCCCGTATTCATGGTTATGACAATATTCAAATCAGTTTGCCGCAAATTGATGTGAAGTTGAAAAAGTACCAAGATGGTTTTGATATTGCACAACTACGTCAAAGTGTTGCAACTTTGGGTTATCAGGAAGCGATTAGCTTTAGTTTTGCTGATGCGAAATTGGAAAAACAACTCAATCCAAATGTACAACCGCTCATGCTTGCGAATCCAATTTCAAGTGATTTGGCGGCAATGCGTAGCACACTGTTATCTAGTTTGATTCCTTGTGTGCAATATAACTTGAATCGTCAACAACATCGTGTTCGTTTCTTTGAGTTGGGTTTGCGTTTTGACTATCAAAATGCGCAAAATATTCATGACCTTAAGCAGATTCCAACATTGGCGTTGATTGCAGTAGGCTCACAGGTACCTGAATCTTGGCATGCTAAGCCGACTGCAATGGATTTCTTTGATTTTAAAGGTGAAATTGAAGAAATTTTGGCGGCTGGACGTGTTAAGGTTGAGTTTGTTCGCACCGAGCGAGCGTGGTTGCATCCAGGGCAGTCTGCTGAAGTTCTGGTCGATGGGCAGTCAATCGGTTATTTAGGGCGTTTACATCCATCTTTGGAAAATGATTTGGATTTGGGTACGACTTGGGTTGCTGAGCTCGATCAGCAAGCAGTTTTGCAATCTTATGTATCTAATTTTACAGAATTATCACGTTTTCCATCAGTTAGACGTGATATTGCGCTTTTAATCTCTGATAAGATTGTGGTGAAAGATATTCAGCGCATGATTGAACAGACTGGGGGAGAGTTACTTGACTCTACATGGTTGTTCGATGTGTATACGGGGCAAGGAGTCGAACAAGGCAAGCGTTCTTTAGCTTTCGCATTGTTATGGCAGCACCCAACTCGTACGCTTGAAGATGCTGAAATCAAATCTGGTATGGATAACATTATTCAAGTGTTGGAAAACACTTATCAAGCGACATTGAGGGCCTCATGACAGCATTAACAAAAGCAGATATGGCGGACCATTTAAGTGAACTCACGAGCTTAAATCGCCGTGAAGCAAAACAAATGGTCGAATTGTTTTTTGACGAAATTAGCCAAGCATTGATTGCGGGCGAACAAGTCAAACTCTCTGGGTTCGGGAATTTCGAGTTACGTGATAAGCGTGAGCGCCCTGGCCGTAATCCAAAGACGGGTGAAGAAATTCCGATTTCTGCTCGTCGAGTTGTGACCTTTAGAGCGGGTCAGAAATTTAGACAACGTGTTGGAAATGAGCAGATCGATTGATCTGCTTTTTTAAGTCTGAAACAATTTTAACTGACTTAAATAGATCTTCAGGCATAAAAAAAGAGAACCTTTGGGTTCTCTTTTTTTTAATCTAAAGCTAGATTATTGAGCAGCAACTTCAGATGCAGCAACTTCAACTTCAGATGCAGCAGCAGCAACTTCAGATGCAGCAGCAGCAACTTCTTCAGAAGCTTCAACAGTCGCTTCAGAAGCAGCAGCTACAGCTTCAGAAGCAGCAGCAGTTGCGTCAGTAGCAGCAGCGTCTTCTTTCTTAGAGCAACCAACAAAAGCTAAAGTAGTTGCAACAGCAGCAATAACAGCGAATTTTTTGAATAACATGGCATCACTCTCATAAAATTGTGAGATTAAAAAAAACCTGAGTTAGTCTGTTTGTGCTTTTATTATTCCTAAATATTTTAGGAAACAACGCAGGGAGCAGCCTAACTAGTCAGATGCTATCCTATCAAAGCAAATCATGAATTACTACTATCCTGTCTGGCAAAACGACAAAAATAGACAAAAAACGGTCATTTTTTGATAGGAAATAACTATGGAAGATTGTTTCTGAATCGGTATTCTAGAGAAAAATAGCAAAGCTTTTATATATATAAATATATAAATCAGACAGATAGTGATTTGCTATCAAGGAATAATCTAATTGTAACTGTTGTGTAAGCATGTCAACCAAATCACAACAGCCACCATAAGGGTGGCTGTTGTGATCATTGGATGATCGACCTAGTTTGCGGCTTTACGCTTCATTTGGTCAAAGAAATCATCATTGGTCTTGGTTTCTTTCATGCGATCAAGTAAGAACTCCATCGCTGCAAGTTCGTCCATTGGGTGAAGTAGTTTACGTAAAATCCAAACTTTACGAAGGTTATCCTCTCCCATTAAGCGTTCTTCACGGCGCGTGCCAGACTTCTTAATGTTCATGGCAGGGAAGACACGTTTTTCCGCGATACGACGATCGAGCGTAATCTCTTGGTTACCTGTACCTTTAAACTCTTCATAGATGACATCATCCATTTTACTGCCTGTTTCGATCAATGCAGTCGAGATAATGGTCAGTGAACCACCCTCTTCGATATTACGTGCAGCACCAAAGAAGCGTTTTGGGCGTTCGAGCGCATGCGCATCCAAACCACCTGTAAGTACTTTGCCTGATGATGGAACAACCGTGTTATAGGCGCGGGCTAAACGAGTAATAGAGTCAAGCAGAATCACAACATCCTTTTTATGCTCGACTAGACGTTTCGCTTTCTCAATGACCATCTCCGCAACTTGGACATGTCGAGCAGGGGCTTCATCAAAAGTTGATGCCACGACTTCGCCACGAACTGTACGTTCCATCTCGGTCACTTCTTCTGGACGTTCATCAATGAGTAAAACGATCAAGAAGACTTCTGGGTTGTTACGAACGATGGATTGAGCAATGTTTTGTAAAAGCATTGTTTTACCCGCTTTTGGCGGTGCAACAATAATTGAACGCTGACCTTTACCAATCGGTGCCACAAGGTCGACAACACGAGAGGTTAGATCCTCTGTTGTGCCATTACCAAGCTCCATCACCATTTGTTCGGTTGGGAACAATGGAGTTAAGTTTTCAAATAAAATCTTGTTACGTGAGTTTTCTGGTGTGTCATAGTTAATTTGATTCACTTTTAATAAAGCAAAATAACGTTCACCTTCTTTTGGTGGGCGAATCGTACCTGTAATGGTATCACCCGTACGTAAATTAAAACGGCGAATTTGTGATGGGCTGACATAAATGTCATCTGGTCCAGCTAAATATGAACCAGCAGCGGAGCGTAAAAAACCAAAGCCATCAGAAAGGATTTCTAAAACGCCATCACCAAAGATTTCTTCGCCATTCATTGCATGGCGTTTTAAAATGGCAAAAATAATATCTTGTTTACGGTTACGTGCCATGCCTTCAAGGCCCATAAACTCCGCAATTTTAATGAGTTCGCCAATGGGTTTTTTCTTGAGTTCAGTTAAGTTCATAAGTGGTCAGACAGAATGGAATAAGTGGAGGATTGTGTTGGGAAAGAAAAAATCGACCGCATATATACTGATGTAATTGTATTAAACAATTACGATCCAGTAGTCTGGTTCATTGTTTCAGAGAGAAATGTGAAAACAATTGTTATTGCCGAGCGGCGATCTTATGTTTTGTATCGTGTAAGAAGCGCGATGAAGTAGATTCCATTCAAAGCTTCTTGATCGAGAAATATAGACGAAATCAACTGCTTTGTCAATTTTTACGGAGGAATACGCTAATCAATGAATAGCGTATTTCCGCAGATTGACAGTTATACAACTTAATTAGATGTTTTGGTCAATAAATGCTGCAAGTTTAGAACGGGGTGCTGCACCGACTTGTTGATCAACAACTTCACCATTTTTAAACATCAATAATGCTGGAATGTTACGGATGTTGTATTTTACTGCTGTTTCTTCGCATGCAGTAACGTCAACTTTAACGATTTTAACTTTTCCTGCATATTCGTTTGACAAGTCTTCGAGGACTGGTGCAATGGCTTTACAAGGCGCACACCAGCCAGCCCAGAAATCAACAAGTACGGGAGTTTCAGCATCTAATACATCTGCTTGGAAGTTTTCATCAGTTGTATTAACAATAGTCGCAGACATGGGGTTGCTCCAAATTTAAGAAATAAAGTATCAATTCAGTATCAGAAAGAATATTACATTGCTACTTTATTCAATGTAAGGGTTTGTTCTGATTATTCAAGTTAGAAAGTGAAAAGTCTAATGGTTGCTCACGATGCTGTTCATCGACTTAAACAATCATTTATAAGCTATAAGCGAAAATACACGCGTTTTATTGTTTAAAATGACTTTAAAATTGTAAGCATGTGAATTACTCTAATGCGTGAATTGAGCATGGGTTTATACGAATAATGTCTGATTTTCTGATTGATGAAGAATTACTTGCTGCAATAGATATGGGGTCGAACAGTTTCCATCTTGCAATTGCTCGTGTTGATCACGGTGAAGTGAAAAAAGTTGCTTCAATGTCAGAAAAAGTACAATTAGCTGCTGGGCTAGATGAAAATAAAAATTTAACAGAAGCTGCTCAACAACGTGGTTTAGCTTGTTTAGCGCGTTTTGTTGGGCGTTTGAGCTCGGTGCAGCCAAATCGCCTGAGAATCGTTGCGACCAATGCATTAAGACAAGCCAAGAATGGTCACGAGTTTATCCAAAAAGCCGCTGAAATTTTGCCTAAACCTATTGAAATTATTGCAGGTCGTGAAGAAGCGCGCCTCATTTATCTCGGTGTTTCGCATACCATGGCCAATGGCGGACGTCGTTTAGTTGTTGATATTGGCGGTGGTTCAACAGAATTTATTATTGGTGAAGAGTTCGAGCCTATTTATACCGAGTCTTTGCAGATGGGCTGTGTGGCATATAGTAAGGCTTTTTTTGCTGAAGGTGAGATTTCAACCAAGGCCTTTGATAAGGCTGTTGTTGCTGCACGTAAAGAAATGTCAGGTATTGCCAATACCTATAAAATGGAAGGCTGGGATACCGTGGTGGGTTCGAGCGGAACCATTAAAGCCTGTCGTCAAATTTTAGTGAATCTTGGCTTGAGTGACGAACAGGAAAACCTGACTCGTGATGGTCTATATAAGCTCAAAGATCGTTTGTTGAAATTTAAGCATACTTCAGAAATTGATTTCGAAGGCTTACGTGAAGATCGTCGAGCAGTTTTGCCAGCTGGACTTGCGATTTTGTATGCGATTTTTGATGTATTAAACATTGATAAGCTTGCTTATTCGGATGGTGCATTACGTGAAGGTGTAATGTACGACTTGTTGGGTCGATTCAAACATGAAGATATTCGCGATCGCAGTGTTCAAGCATTGATGGGTCGTTACAATGCCGATCCAAAACAGGCAGAGCGTGTGGTCAATACCGCCCAGCACTTGTTTAATGGTGTAGCTGACGCACTAGATTTAACTACTGAAGACAGTGACTTACTGCGTCGTGCGGCTTATTTACATGAAATTGGATTGGCCATTAGTCATGGTGGTTATCACCGTCATGGTGCCTATTTATTACAACATTCAGATATTCCTGGTTTTTCACAAATTGATCAAAATCATCTTTCGCATCTGATTTCTCATCATCGTCGTAAGTTACGTGCAGATGCTAAAAACGATGTATTAAAAGTTGGTGGTCATCATTTAGTTTATCTTTGCATGATTCTTCGTCTTGCAGTTTTACTAAATCATAGTCGTAGTGATCAGATGCTTCCTGCCATTGAACTCAGTGTGGTAAATGATCAACAATGGCAACTGAGTGTTTCTGGCGATGCGAAGCAATGGCCTTTACTGGTTGCAGATTTGCATGATGAGCAAGTGCAATTTAAGCATTGGAATATTGGTTTGCATATCGTGTCAGATAAATTTGTTGATTAACCTAGGAGCTGTTGATCTTTCAGCTTGAAACGCAATGTGCGTATAACTTATAGAAAGTGTCAACAGACCTTGCATCCTTGTTAGGGATTATTTACGACTTATGAAAAATAAAGCGACTCAGTCCAAGGCTTGGACTACGGTTCAAATTGCACGTCATCCTGAACGTCCGCAATTCCTCGATTACGTGAGTGAAATTTTCACTGAATTTGATGCACTTCACGGCGATCGTTTATATGGTGATGACGGTGCGATGATTGGTGGTTTAGCACGTTTTGATGGACAGCCTGTGATGGTGGTGGGTCAACATCGTGGACGTGGTACCCGTGAGAAACTGCAACATAACTTCGGGATGTGTAACCCCGAAGGTTATCGAAAGTCTCAACGTTTACTTGATATGGCTGAACGTTTCAATTTACCTGTTTTTACTTTTGTCGATACCATGGGTGCTTATCCCGGTGTAGGTGCTGAAGAACGTGGTCAGGCAGAAGCAATTGCAACGAGTTTGGCACAACTTTCGAGTTTGAAAGTACCTGTGATCGCAACCGTACTTGGTGAAGGTGGTTCAGGTGGTGCTTTGGGTATTGGTGTGGCTGATCGTGTTATCATGCTTTCACACAGTATTTACTCGGTGATTTCACCTGAAGGCTGTGCTTCTATTTTATGGAAAACAGCAGATAAAGCAGCGCAAGCGAGTGAAGCACTTGCATTGACTGCGGATAAGTTAAAAGCGATTGGTATTGTTGAATATGTCGTGGATGAAGGCGAGGGTGCACATTTGCAACCTGAAAAAGTCATGCATGACCTAAAAGATGTGTTAAAACAAGCCTTGGAAGAATTGCAACCGATGGATGCACAAGCACGATGCGAAGCACGTTATCAACGTTTAATGAAGTTTGGCAGCAGCAATTTAGGCATCGCGTCTTAGCGCAAGCACAGCATTTTTCAGAGCAAACTCAATTCTTAATTGGATGTAGCTGCGGCATGGATTCCATGCTGTTGCTGTCTCTAATGTCTGAACTTTTTCCCGATAAAATTCGTGCCATTTATGTTGATCATCAATTACAACAGCCTAGTGTGCTATGGGGGGAGTTGGTGCAACAACAGGCAAAGATACTTAATATTCCCTGTATCATTCAGAAAGTACAAGTTGAAACCGGCAATTTAGAACAACAAGCTCGCCAAGCCCGTTATCAAGCCTATCGACAACATTTACAAGCCAATGAAATTTTAGTTTTAGCGCATCATCAACAAGATCAAGCCGAGACGGTTTTGTTGCGTTTATTCTCAGGTGCAGGTGTCAATGGGTTGGCGGCGATGCAACAAATCGACGTACGTAAAGAGCTGACCATTTGGCGGCCATTTTTAGATCTGAGTCGAGCACAGATTGAACAATGGTCACAACACATCGGTCTTGAGTATGTGACCGATCCAAGCAATCACGATATTCATTATGATCGGGCATGGTGTCGAGAGGTGCTGTGGGATGTGTTGCAACATCGCTTTCCAAAAATGCAGGCGGCGGTCGCACGTAGTAGCTATTTAATGCAGGATGCGGCTGAGATTTTAGATGAAGTGCTGCAAAATGATTGGCAGCAATGCGCAACATTTGATGAACTCAATTTAACTAAACTCAAAGAATTATCTCATGCACGTCAGCGTCAATTGCTCTCCTCATGGATGAAAGGCAATGCACAATACCGACCAAGTTACGACATGGTTCAGCGTTTACAACAAGAAGTGATTGCAGCCAAACCAGATGCGCAAGCGACCTTACATGTGCATCCGTATTATTATGTGCGTTATCAAAAAACGTTGTACCGTTTAAGCCATGACATCCTATATGCAGAAAAATTATCGACACTTGCTGATGTTATTTCACAGCGCTATTTGTTAGGACAGCATATTCAGGTGGCAGCAGGGCAGTTTAAAATTGAATCTCAAAGTCTAGGTCTTTCTCCTCAACTATTCGATAGAGAGTTGCAGTTGTTGAAACGACAAGGTGGTGAAAAAATCCATCTCTATGGGCGAGTTGGGCATTGGCCACTCAAAAAAGCCATTCAAGATGCGCAGATTTTGCCTTGGTTACGTCATACAATTCAAATATTAGTCGTGGATAATGTTATGCTTGGGGTTTTTAGCCCAAAAGGTTTTTGGTTGGCGCAATCTGAGTATCTGGTGCAGGGCGGTTGGCAACCAAGTTTAATTTCTGACTGTATTTTTCATCAGTCTTTATTACATGACGAGTAGGACATGGCGACATCATTGAATCAAAATATCTGTTTTATTGGCGGCGGTAATATGGCGCAAGCCTTGATCGGTGGGTTACTTTCTCGTGGCTTACCAACCACACGCATTACAGTGTCTGACCCAGTAGAGCAGATTCGTCAAATATTAGAAGAAAAAGAGATTCAAACCACGACAGATAATGTTGCAGCGATCAAAGATGCTGATGTTGTTGTATTGGCGGTAAAACCACAGGTCTTAGCAACGGTTTTACAACCATTAAAAGGGTTGTTGTCAGATAAACTCGTGATTTCAATTATTGCGGGCGCTGAGATTCAAACCCTTTCAGATTTAATCGGCGGTAGCGAACGTATTGTACGTGTGATGCCGAATACGCCTGCATTGGTTCAAACGGGCGCACATGGTATTTATGCACCTGCGGCTGTAGGTACTAAAGATCGTGAATTAACCAGTCAAATTTTAGCGGCGACTGGTTTAACCATTTGGGTTGATAATGAAGCGCAAATTGATGCGGTAACTGCGGTATCTGGTTCAGGCCCTGCCTACTTTTTCTATTTAATGGAAAGTATGATTCGCGCGGGTAAAAACTTGGGCTTAGATGAAAAAGTTGCTACTGCATTAACCTTGCAGACTGCGCTGGGCGCGGCGCAAATGGCGATTACCAGTTCAAATTCTCCAGCAGAATTACGTAAAAATGTGACTTCACCAAATGGCACAACTCAAGCAGCCTTAGAGGTGTTTGATCGTGCACAGATTTCACAAAATATTCAAGCAGCGCTTGCAGCAGCTCAGAAACGCAGCCAAGAGCTTGCGCAAGAGTTGAGTGACAAGACTAAATCAGTTTAAGTAGGATAAGACAATTATGGGTGCAAGTTCTGCGCTAATTTTTGGTGTTTTGATCAATGTTGCAATTTTATTGATCTTTTTCCGTTTTTTAATGCAATTGGCGGCAGTCACTCCCTACAATCCCGTGGTGCTTTCAACAACGAAAGCGACCAAGATTGTAGATGTTTTCAGCCGTATTTTCCCAACGGTGAGCAAAGGACGGGTTAATTTAGCCGCATTGGTTCTGGTTATTTTGCTTTACTTCCTGAAAATGTGGGGAGAAAAGCATTTAGCTGGCGTTGGTACGGGGAGCACCTTATATTTTATTGTTTCTACAGTAAAAGAAATGCTATTGTCTTTGGTGACGCTCCTTAAATATATGATTTTTGCTTTTATTATTTGTAGCTGGATCATGATGCTTTCGCAATTCCGATCGCCTTATATGGAGGTGATTCAGGAATTGGTCGAGCCGATTTTGGCACCTTTCCGTAAAGTGATGCCAAGTATGGGGATGATTGATTTATCACCGATTCTTGCATTTTTAGTGTTATTTGTGGCTGAAACAATGCTTAGAGCAATTGTCTAGCTTTGATTAAAAAAAAAGAGATGCTTAGCATCTCTTTTTTTTTTTTTGCTCAGAATCAGGGTTAGTGTGCAGCGTCCCAATTCAGCCCTTGTCCAACTTCAACCACAAATGGAACTGAGATTTTCAAGACGGATTGCATCACTTCAGCGATTTGCTTGGAAAGTTCATCTGCAATTGCTGCGTCCGCTTCAAAGACCAGTTCATCGTGTACTTGTAACAAGAGTTTAGCTTGTTCTTTTGGTAACATTTGATCCACGGCAATCATCGCTAACTTGATGATATCAGCCGCACTGCCTTGCAGTGGCGCATTAATCGCAGCTCGTTCAGCGGCTTGCTTGATCATTTTATTGCTTGCCAAAATATCAGGTGTATAGAGGCGACGACCTAAAATTGTTTCAACAAAACCTTGTTCACGTGCGATCTGACGCGTGCGCTCCATATAATCCAAAACACCTGGATAACGTTGGAAATAACGTGCGATATAGCTACGTGACTCTTCTCGAGTAAAGCCCAATTGACGGGTTAAGCCGAATTCTGACATGCCATAAAGCAGACCGAAGTTGACGGCTTTGGCTTGGCGGCGTTGGTCATTGGTGACATCTTCAATCGCAATGCCCAATACTTCTGACGCCGTACGACGGTGTACATCTTGCCCTTGTTGGAATGCATGGATCAAAGCATCGTCTTGAGAAAAATGCGCCATCAAACGCAGTTCAATTTGTGAATAATCGGCTGCCAATAGCACGCGACCTTCAGGTGCTATAAAGGCTTTACGGATTTGTCGTCCAATTGGGGTACGAATAGGAATGTTTTGTAGGTTTGGGTCTGTCGAAGATAGGCGACCTGTGGTGGTCAAGGCTTGGTGATAACTGGTGTGAACACGATGTGTTGTATTATGAGATTGCTCAATCAGACGGTCAGTATAGGTATTTCTCAGTTTTGCCAAGCCGCGGTGTTCTAAAATGACTTCGGCGAGTGGATGTTCAATTTTTTCTAAGATACTTTCACTGGTACTGAACTGTCCCGTAGCCGTTTTTTTACCGCCTTTAATCCCCAGCTTTTCAAATAAGACTTCACCCACTTGTTTTGGTGAAGAAACATTAAAAGCTTCACCTGCCAGTTCAGTGGCCTGATTTTCTAGTGTTTGTATGGTCTTTGAAAATTCAACACTGAGCTGATCAAGGAACTGATGATCGAGCTTGATGCCATCTTCTTCCATGGCAGTCAACACACGCGCAACTGGCATTTCGATATTGTGCAGAATATTCACAAGTTCTGGGGAGCTTTTTAATTTTCCTGATAAAACTTCATACAGTCGATAAGTGACATGCGCATCTTCGGCTGCATAATGTGCTGCAACTTCGAGTTCAATTTGATTAAAGGTTTTCTGTTTGGCACCTTTACCTGCAATTTGCTCAAAGGTGGTGGTCAAATGGCTCAGATAAAGTCGTGCGACATCATCCATACCATGACGTGTCGCTGCTGCATTCAACACATAAGATGCCAGCATGGTATCGAAGTACCAGCCTCGAATGGTAATGCCATGATTGGCAAAAATATGGGCATCATATTTTAGATGATGACCAATTTTCTTGACCTGCTCATTTTCAAGAATTGGTTTGATTTGAGCTAAAATTTGGTCACGATTCAGTTGTTCGGGTGCGCCTTCGTAATCATGCGCCACAGGCACATAGAATGCATCATTGGCATCAAATGCGATCGAGAAACCAACCAGTTCTGCAATACGATAATCTAAATTCGTGGTTTCTGTATCAATGGCAAAATGATCTGCTTGTTGCATTCGTTGTAACAATGCATCCCAGTCTTGTTGTGTGAGAACCGTATGATAAGTGGCTGTTCCGAGCTGATCATCTTGACTTGAAAGTGTGGCGTGATCTTCGGTCACAATCGTTTCAGCTTTTTGCTCTGCTTTCACAATTTTTTGTGAGGTTTGCTGATAAGCCGAGGTGTTTGGATTATTCGGGTGGTCTAAGGATTGTAATTGATTACGAAATTCGAGTTCTGTATAGAGATCACGTAGCTGATCAATATTTGGATTGCTGAGTTTAAGCTCATGCCAATCTAGATTTAGCTCAAGATCACAGACGATACTTGCCAATTGGTGATCAATTTTGATGTTGTCTAAACTGTCTTTGATATTTTGACTGATTTTGCCTTTTAGCTGATCGACATTGGCAATAATATTATTTAGTGAGCCGTATTCATTGAGGAGCTTAGCTGCAGTTTTTGCGCCAATACCTGGAACCCCCATAATGCCATCTGATGCATCGCCCATGAGGGTGAGATAATCAATAATTTGATGCGGGTGAACGCCAAATTTTTCAAAAACTCCCGCTTCATCAAGCACACGTTCTTTGAAACTATCTTCGAGTTTGACATGTTCATTGACCAGTTGGGCCATGTCTTTGTCACCCGTTGAAATCAGAACATGATGACCTTCACTCAGTGCTTGCTTGGTTAAAGTTCCAATAATATCATCGGCTTCAGCGCCTGCGAGATAATATAAAGGGATCCCTTGTGCCTTAATTAATGCATGTAAATAGGGAATCTGTTGAGACAATTCTTCGGGCATACTTGGACGATCACCCTTATAAATAGGCGAAAGAGCATGGCGAAAAGTAGGTTCAGGCGTATCAAAAATCACCGCCATATGCGTCGGTTGTGTACGACGCATCAATTTTTGAATTGCTGAAATTGCACCACGTATTGCATTGGTATGTAAGCCAGTAGACGTCGTTAACGGGGGTAACGCGTGATAAGCACGAAATAAAAAATAAGACCCGTCAACCAAGACAAAAGGTGGCATTTCGCAAATCCTAATTATAAGTTAGCAGGTATTTTACGTGAAAAAGTGTTGTCTGTCCTTGTCGCCGTGTTGTGCAATGACGAGTTACGTCGCTTTAAAAAATTGCAGTATTTTGTATGCAAAAATAGCTGCTTATCTAGTGATCAAGTAAGATAGCCTCAATGAAGCTGTTTTATTGATATAAGTCTATGTATAAAAAAGACAAACAGGGAATTGTCATTGTTTTAATTGCTTTGACTGTGTTGCTGGCTTGCGCCATTGCATTTAAATGGCAGGGAACCATTGTTGCTGCCACCGTGGGACTAACCGTTGTTATTGTGCACATCCTTTCTGAAATTCATCAACGCTTATGTCAGTTGGAACAAGCCTGTTCTGGTTTTTCGGATCAATCCGCTGGAATTGGGATACAGCGGGTACTGATTTATAGCGCCGCATTGGTTGCGTTATTTGCCTATGCCAACACGTGGATGTGGCTCGCAGGCGGTGCATTATTGGTACTGATGTTGTGTTTGATTCAAACCATCAGTGCATTTCAAACCAGATTGCTACATTTAGAACAGTCTTCAATTGCTGCACAGAAAATTGAATCCACACATTTTTCTCAAGATATAGAACCATCACAGTCTTCGACGACAACCACTACTTTACCAGTGTCTGAGTCACAACATCCTGCTTGGATGCAAGCCAATACTGGATCAAGTCAACAACCCAATACTCAAAACCCTTTCCCTATAAGCTCTCCGTCTGAATCTAAAGATGCAGCATGGTGGCAGCCTACATTTGATTGGATGATCCATGGCAATCCAATTTTGCGTGTTGCGGTAGCGATCTTAATGGTTGGCGTGGTACTGCTGTTACGGTTTGCCAGTGAACATTGGCAGTTAAGCCTCGGTGTAAAACTCGGCTTTATCGCCTGTGCAGGTGGGATTACAACAATTGTAGGTTATTTACTACAAAAGAAAAATCAGCTATTTGCAGTGGCTTTACAAGGTTTAGGTTTAGCGATTGTCTTTTTAACACTTATTTTCTCGCATCATTTTGCAGTGATTGCTAGTTTGACCACTGCCAGTATCCTTTTTGTGATTTTATTATTGGCAACCGTCTATCTTAGCCTCAAACAACAAGCCCTATATTTGGCCATCCTTGCGTTGACTATGGCCTATCTTGCGCCATTACTTATTCCGCAAAATCATCCTGATGTCATCTTTTTATTTGCTTATTATTTTCTGATTAATTTGGCTGTTGCCGCCGTTAACTTTATTCAACCTTGGAAGATCCTGCACCAAATTGCGTTTTTTGCCACCATGTTTATTGGTGGAGCGGTCATTGCTATTTATGCAGAACATCAGCAATACACAACCCTTGATTTTATCCTTTGGTTGCATATTGCCTTATTTATTTGGCTGAGTATTCGTTATAGCCAATTGATGTTACGTGCGCAAAACCTGCAACAAGAAACAGCGCCTAAAGCACAGCGTTTACAGCCGATTTTGGATGTTGGGCTGATTTTTAGTGTGCCTGTGCTTGGCTTTTCTTTACATGCTTATTTGATGCATAACTCAACTTCAGCATTGACTTGGGGTGCAGTGGCATTGGCGGTTGTTTATATCGTTTTAAATATCTGGATTAAACGTCAGCATCCCCAATTATCGATCTTAGCAAAAAGCTTTTTTATCCTTGCAGTGGTTTTTGTTGCGTTGATTTTCCCGCTTGCTAAAGGTGCACATTGGACCTCAACAGGTTGGGTGATTCAAGGAACAGCATTGATTGTTTGGGGAGTGACTGAACGTTATCGTTTGAGTCGTTATATTGGGGTAGCATTGGTTCTATTCAGTTCAATTGCACTGATGTTCCAAGTTTGGTCCAATGACCATTTCCCAGTCCTCAGTACTGTCATTTATGCCTTAGCTCAATTTATCTCGGCATTTTATTTATTACATTATCAACAAGTCGAAAAGTATTTTAGTTCACGCATGTTGAGTGGGATTTTTATCGCATTAGGCATGTACGCGGGTTCGATCGCTGCTGTTGAGTTGATGCAGTGGCAGCAACATAGACTCAGTCCTTATTTAGCAGTTGCTGTGGTTTTACTGGCGATATTTAGCGTTGCAGTTTATTTGAAATCAAAATTGCAATGGCAGCATCTACAGCTCACCTTGTTGGGCGGACTATTATTTTTACTTTATAGCGCAAGTTTGGCTGAAAATGTCTATTGGTTAGGGCATTGGTCAAGTTATTTAAGTCAAGTGAGCTTTTTGATTGCTTCAATTGGTTTAACCGTGTTGCTTGTGGTGTTAAAGTCTTTAGCATCCAAAACTTATCTGCTGGTGTGGTCAACTTTGCTTTGGCTGAGCTTGGCGAGTATTGGCTTGGCTATTTTCCCGAGCATGCCAGTGATTGCTTTAGCACTTATTCCAGCGATCTATAGTATTTGGTTGTTTGCATCGAAGCAGACCCAATTGCTGCATCAGCTCCCTGTCTGGAGTTTAACCTTATTTTGGTTGCTACTGGTCAGTCTAGATCCTTATTCTGCTGAGCAATATTATAGTGTGCCGCTGTTAAATTTGACTGACATTCTGTCTTTGTTGATGTTCATTGGCATGATTTGGATCATTTATCATCACGATTTCAGTGCTGAAAGATCGATTGAATGGGGCTTTAAAGTTACAACCATTTTAATTGGTTTATTGGTCTTGAGTAGTGTGGTGGTTCGTGCCATGCATCATTATTTAGATACGCCATTATGGGGTGGTGCAATTTGGAAAAATGGTGATGTGCAACTGAGCTTGACCTTATTGTGGATGATTTTAGCTTTTGTGCTCATGACGTTTTCTAGTCGTCGTCATATTCGTCAAATTTGGTTTGTCGGTGCTGCGTTGTTAGGTATCGTGGTGGCTAAATTATTATTACTTGACCTATCGCAAAGTGGCACATTGACCCGTGTGATTTCATTTATTGGGTCTGGTGCAATCATGTTGGTGATAGCATATCTTGCACCTTTGCCACCTGCGATTGACGAGCCTGAGAAACAGCGCTGATTATTTCTCTTTCTGTTCTTTTTTGAGCTCTTTTTGGTGTGTATATTGATCGATTTCATCATTTTCCAATGATGCAGGTCGATCAATTAAACCCATTTTGGGTACTGGAATTTCAATTTCATTTTCTAAGAAACCATTACGAACACGTTCCTGCATTTCATCACGAACTTGAATATAGTTTTCTTGACGACACCATACCGCAAATAAAATTTCGATTGAGGATTCTTTAAAAGCAGTCACTGTGACGGCTGGTTTAGGGTCATCCATCACGAGCGGATATTTTGATGCGACATCTAATAACACCTGTCTGACTTTAATAATATCTTCGTGAAAGTTAATCGCCAGTGTAATGGGAATACGCCGTATTGGATATTTAGATAAATTCATGACCGGTGCACGAATCAATTGCTCGTTTGGCAAGCGAATATACACATTATCTAGTGTCAGAAGCTTGACCGAAAGTAGGTCAATCGAAATGACTTCACCTTCAATGGTATGTCCTCGAATCAATGTGATTTGAATAGTATCACCGACTTCAAAAGAACCTTCACCGATCAGAAACAAACCACTAATTAAATTGGATGCAGAGGTTTGTGAGGCGAAACCCAGTGCGACGGTGAGAATACCTGCCGCGCCTAAAAAAACGCTGAGTTTAAATCCTGCTTCTCTTAGACTGGTCATAATGAACAGTAAGAAAATGAAATAGAAAATCCCTCTGCGCCACAAAAGGCGTTGATGTGCATTGAGTCGGTTGCCAATGGTTCGGATAAAGGTATTGGATAATAATCTTGCAATGATAAAACCAATAAAACACAAAATAATCGCGACTACAATTTCACTGAGTCGCGCAAAATTAATATTGGTAAATATGCTGGTGAGGTTGCTTGCAACATCTTTTGGAATATTGGAATCTGGCATAGCAACCTCTTAAAAAAACGAGTCAAACATATTCAAAAAAGTACTATTGGGTGAGCGTGGAGGGTGAATATAGGTCACTTCTCCTGCTTGATTTGGCGTTCTATTCTCGATGCGAATTCGTGCTTGTTCAGCACCATCATAATAAACCTTGATCTTGGAGGTCCATAGTCGCCCAGTGCCTTCGCTATAAAATAGAGGGAGGGCAGGCACGGGGACATTCATACGGTCAAAACGGAGTTGATGTGGGCTGTTGTTTTGAAATTCGATGGGCGTGACTGCGCGAAAAGCACGCGGTGTTAAAAGGTTTAAATCCGTGCGACCATCAACCGAAGTGGCGTAGCAAATTTCTCCATGTTGAGGATTTTTCCCGAACCATGTGTCTTTGGGTTGAATCACAGGAATGTCAAACAAAGGCTCTACCAATCCATCAGCCAAACCAGCAATCCACAGAGGGGTACTGATATAAAGTGTTCCCCGTTGACCAGCTGGGATATAAATAGGATCTACGGGTTTAATGACCACTGAACGATCGGCTAGACGTGGCATCAAATGAAACGTCTCATTGGTTTTATGAAGCATGTAGCGTTCAATTTTTGCAGGTTGTGGCATTGCAAATTCAGTATCCGTTAGAATTCGCCACTGTTGTTCATAATCGTTCTGATAGTGCGGACGATGGTATTCCAATCGCCACTCTTTAATTCCGCGTGTGAGACGGAAGAGTAATGAACCGAATTGCCAAGCTTTGGCTTGTTGAATTTCAAATTTTTGTTCGCCCCACCACTTCAAAGATTCTGAATGAGGCGTTTCATATAGATTATTTTGAGACAAGATGCAAAATTCCTTTGTGAGGATGCTAAAGAGACTTCACGCTGTAACCAGCTTAGAGTACACTCAATGCTTTCTTTTATCATTATTTGTGTGATGCAAATACTTAAACAAATACAAATTCCATATAGTTTTGCCAAACGGCATGGCGTTTTGTTCCGTTATGAAGGCGATCAAGTTTTTATTGTGCGACGCAAGGAAACGGCGCGTATTGCTTTGCAGGAAGCACGTCGAATTTTGGGGAAGTCAGCTCATGATCAACTTTGTACCGAGCAAGAGTTTCATGCTTTACTCAGTTCAAGCTATGCAGGAGATACAGGCGAGTCGCAACAAGTTGCCGCGGGTTTAGAAGATCACCCCGATCTGTTGAGCTTGGCGGATCAAGTTCCTGAAGCGGAAGATTTGATGGATCAGGAAGATGATGCGCCTATTGTGCGTCTCATTAATGCCTTGCTGTCAGAGGCAATTCGTGTCAGTGCATCTGATATCCATATTGAAGCCTTTGAGAAAAAACTTTCGGTACGCCTGCGTGTTGATGGTCAACTGCGTGAAATCGTACAGCCGCGTCGTGAGTTAGCGCCGTTGTTGGTTTCACGTATCAAAGTCATGGCTAAACTTGATATTGCAGAAAAGCGAATTCCGCAAGATGGTCGTATTTCCTTGCGCTTAGCTGGACGCGAAGTTGATGTGCGTGTATCGACATTGCCATCATCACATGGTGAACGCGTGGTGATGCGTTTACTGGATAAGCAAGCTGGGCGTTTAAATATGACCCATTTAGGCTTGATGCAAGGTGATTACGCACGTTTAACTCAATTGGTACATCGTCCACATGGCATTATCCTTGTGACTGGACCAACGGGTTCGGGTAAAACCACCACACTGTATGCGGCACTCTCTGATCTGAATGACCACACGCGTAATATTTTGACTGCGGAAGATCCGATTGAATATCAACTCGAAGGGATTGGTCAAACACAGGTCAATACCAAAGTTGATATGACCTTTGCTCGCGCGCTTAAAGCGATGTTGCGTCAAGATCCTGATGTGGTCATGGTCGGAGAGATCCGAGATCTTGAAACGGCTGAAATTGCGGTTCAAGCGTCATTGACAGGTCATTTGGTTTTATCAACGCTACACACCAATACTGCAATTGGTGCAGTCACGCGTTTAAAAGACATGGGGATTGAGCCTTTCTTACTTGCAAGCTCTCTGATTGGCGTGATTGCGCAACGTTTGGTTCGTACTTTGTGTCCACATTGTGTGACATGGCGTAGAGCGGATGATTTCGAACAACAACTTTTCAAACACCTCGATGTCAATCATCAAATGGAGTTACCAGAGCCGCAGGGTTGTGAGCATTGTTCACACGTAGGGTTTAGTGGGCGAACGGCCATTTATGAAATTGTACCTGTTGATGAATCGATGCGCCGCCTGATTCATGGTAATGCTGCTGAATATGAGTTAGAAACCTATGTTCGTAAACAATCGGGCTCAATTCGTGATGATGGTTTAAGAAAGGTCTTAGCTGGCAAAACCACTTTAGAAGAAGTATTGCGCGTCACCAATGAAGCTGCCGAAGGATAAGCAATCAGCGGTACGAAAAAAAACAGCATGGTGAATCCATGCTGTTTTTTTATCAGTGAGAGTATTATTCAGCAGTTACGATATTAAAATTCACATCAATATTATTACGTGTTGCATTCGAGTATGGGCAGACGATGTGAGCAGCATCAACCAGTTGCTGTGCCTCTGCTTCCTCCATTCCTATGAGATAGACATTTAAAGTCACTTCAATACCAAATCCATTTGGAATAGGGCCGATCCCAACTTCACCTTCAACATAAGCATCTTTACTTATGTTGAACTTATCGCGATTCGCAACAAACTTCATTGCCCCTAAGAAGCATGCAGAATAACCTGCGGCAAAAAGTTGCTCTGGATTGGTGACAGCACCACCAGCACCGCCCATTTCTTTTGGCACACCTAATTGAACATCTAAAACACCATCAGAAGACGTTGCACGGCCATCACGACCACCTGTTGCTTTCGCTTTTGCGCTGTAAACCACTTTTTCTAAAGACATGATTATTATTCCCGAATATTATTGAATAGCATTAGATCGTACGCTATATGAATGAAAAAACAAGTAAGTAAAGGTTGTTCAATTTTGAATATTAAGTGCTTATTGTTATAGGATTTGTTTACCAAAGCTCTGCAATTTTTTTCATTAATCTTGCTCTATAACGAGCGGTGGGGTTACTTATATTTTTCTGAGCTTCTTGCTCATAATGCTGCTGCCATGCTTTGATCATTTCCAAGGTTGTCCCTTTTTGTTTAATGATCACCACATCTTCAGGCTGAATATAGTCTAAGCGTTGTCTCGCACCTTCCGCCCCTGTGCCCCAGCCAATGATCCATTGACCAAAAGTATTGAGAGACAAGTTTTGTGGTGTGGATAAATTATTTTGCGTATTGGTTGATACATCAGGAATATCTTCTACTGATGTCGCATGGAGTGGTGTCGTTGCCCCTAGAAAAAACAATATGCTAATAAATCTAAACATGAACAAAAGCTTAATAAGAATGAATTGACAATATTATTTCACTCATCGAATAAAGTCATTTTGCTTTGTTCGACAGAGTTCAATAATTTGTATTAAATCATGATTTAAGTTGGCTGACATGAATAAAAATGATCAGCACAGTCAGCTCATGCCAAAAATATAAAGGTTTAATTGAAGTTTAGATATTTAAAGTAGGAAATATATTTCTAATAATGGATGAGTTGGCGATGTTGCATCAACGGCATTGCAAGACGTACCGCTTCTTGTTCTGCGAGATCAAAAGTTGAGCTGATTAAAGCGTGACCTTCTGTATTGAGCATTTGCACCAGTTGACCACGACTATCGGTGATACCCGCATGCCCCCAAGTTTGACGCTGCTGACCATGCCAACCTTGTTGTGCTGCACCCAAAACATAACATTGACTATCCATCGCACGCGCTTGCAACAATAACTGCCAATGTAATTGACCTGTGGTGTAAGTAAATGCAGCGGGAGCAGTTAAAATATTTGCACCTTGCTGACGTAAAGTTAAGGCAAGCTCAGGGAAGCGTAAGTCATAACACACCATTAAGCCAATATTGCCAAATGGTGTTTTTGCCACAACAGCTTGATTGCCCGGCTCAAAGAATTCTGATTCTTGATAACCACCAACGCGATCTCCAACCTGAACATCAAATAAATGAATTTTGTCGTAGCGCGCTTCTGTGCCTTCAGGGCTAATACATAGACTTACAGTCCGAACGCGACCGTCGGGAACGATTGAACCATCGGGGCGAAAAGGGCAAGGGAGTGTGCCAGCAACGATCCAAATTTGATAGTGGTGAGCGAGTTGCTCTAAACGTTTTTGAATGCTTTCAAATTGAGCTGCAGTTTCACGTTGTTTACCTGCAGCAAAACAGACAAAGTTTTCAGGAAAGACAATCAGTTTTGCGGCTTGTGCCTTACTTTGTTGGATCAATGATTCAATGACAAGGAAGTTAGCCTCAATGTCATCTTGGGAGTTCATTTGTACAACGGAAAGTAAGGTCATAAGCCAGTCACGATACAGAATTTAGTGATCAAACATTTTGTTTTTGTACATCGATACTTAAGCAATCTTGTTCTTTTTGCAATTGTTTAACCAGAGGCTCAAACATATTCTGGTTGTTTTCATTCAAACGCATGAGTGTTTTATGCGCGTCAAGCACGGTGTTAAGCATAGCACTATGCGTGATATGTTCTTCAGTAAGCTCTAGCGTGCATACATTAGGATCACCACAATAATCCAAAATTACAAACACTTGTGCTAGCCCCATGCTGTTGGCTAAGGTTGTAATATCGGCATTGGTTGAAAGCATTACGGCTTGTATGTGGTGCGCTTGCTTAAGTTTTAAGCCTAGTTTTGCCAGTATTCCTAAGACGGTACTGTCAATAAAAGTGGCTTGGGTAAGATCAACAATTGCACCAACAACGTTCTGTTGTTGTTCAATTCGGTTGAGGAGTTTGTCTAGACTTATACAAGAGTGAGCACGCACTTCGCCAATAAGCTTGAAAATATGCGTTCCGTTCAAACTTGCATATTCAACATGACCTGTTGACATATAAATGCCATTTTCAGAGAAAGGATATAAAATTATCCCATAGTGATATTCCAGACACAAGGGCTTGGATACTGTGAACTGGTTAAGATATTGATTTTATGATTAATTCATTCGGCATAAACTTAGAATGGCAATGTCATCGGCGACATGTTCTGGGGCGCGGAAGGAGTTATTCTGTAGATGTTCGACCAATTGATTAAACTGATCATTCAATCCACCATCGAAAGGCTCAAGCGCGCCATCAGAACATAAAATGAACCGTGCTTGGCGATTGAGTATACAGTGATGTTCTTCAACTTCCAGTTCTTCTGTGAGCCCTAAGGGAAAACTACTGGTCGATAGAATTTGTGGTGGTTGGTTTGGTTCGAAAATAATAGGAGGAGGATAGTGTCCTGCGCTCGACCAGCGAACCTCGTTTGTTACTAGATTTAGAATCCCTGCTACCATGGTAATGTGCTTTTCTATATTTTCTTGCATCAACATGGCATTGAGTTTCTGAATCAGTTGACTTGGCGTTTTTGATCGACCATGAAAAGCCGCCATCCATGACGTCAATAAACTACTGGTGACACCATGCCCTGAAACATCAGCCAGATAAAATAAGACCTCTTCATCATTTAATCGCCAGTAATCGTACCAATCCCCAGATAAATAGGCAGATGGTTGGAAAAAAGATTCGAATTGATAGTTTGGTAATTGAATTGGATTTGGTAAAAGACGCTGCTGTAACTCTGCCGCAGAGGGGAGATCGCGGCTGTCTTGATTTCGCTTGTATTGCGCATCAATTTTAAATAAAGCATGTATTGGATTCTTGGGGAGGTTATCCCACATCCAACCTGCTAATGCACCCATTTCCCACGCTTGAGCGAGTGCAGCACCTTCATGTTCAAATGCAAGCACAATGGTTGGAAGTTTCCATTGATATTTTAGGAAGTCTTGTACATCAGCAATCGCAATA
Source organism: Acinetobacter sp. NIPH 298 (assembly GCF_000369505.1). Taxonomy (GTDB): domain Bacteria; phylum Pseudomonadota; class Gammaproteobacteria; order Pseudomonadales; family Moraxellaceae; genus Acinetobacter. The sequence goes on along the minus strand of NZ_KB850055.1, from coordinate 2,233,338 downwards.
ATTGTTTGATCATACAAATCCAAATCATTCACTTGAATGATTTGGAGGGTCGGTAACTCAGTTAAAGCTTGATCTAAGTAAGGTATGGAGCGTGTGGGTTGAATGAAATACATTGATGTATTGCCAATCCTTTGTATGATCACTTTTTAATTCATCATAGATGAAAGATAACTTAAAACCTAGTGTTGCTAGCGTTTAAATTCACTAGCGACACATAAGTTTGTAAGACATTATTTTAATTTAACTATTCTTCATCTGAAAATGATTCATCATTATCATCTGCATCGTTGATAAAGGAAATGTCATTTGCATCACCACGTTTCTCTGCAATTTGGAAAGCCTTACGTTGCAAATAAAAGTCACGAATCATCGAATATTTATCACCTTTCAAGCTTTCTTCAATATCGAGAAGCTGTGAACGGGCATCTACAGCTTGCAATACATTGCTTGACCAATAAATACCATCTTGATCGTCAAGTAAATATTTCTGTGGACGACCAAAACTATCTGCGGCTAAGCCAAAACCATCTCGAAACGTACTTGGGCCAAAAAATGGCAACATGACATAAGGGCCAGAAGGAACGCCGTAATAGCCTAAAGTCACACCGAAGTTTTCTTCTTCTGTTGATAACCCTAAACGACGAGCAGGGTCAGCAAAACCTAAGGTTGTGAGTGTATTCACAGTAAAACGACCTAAGGTTTTTGCTGCGCGGCTAGGTCGGCCTTGAATCACTTGATTCACAGCATTCCACGGTTCGCCCAGATTTTTACGGAACTGACGATAAGGGCTACGAACCTCTACAGGAACTTTAGCAACATACTGTATTGCTACCGGTTTCAATAGATTGCGGTCTAATGCATCGTTAAAAAGGAAAATCTGACGGTTTAATGGTTGTAATGGATCTTTCACTTCGTCTGGCTGAGCAGCATTTGCATTGACTTTTAAATCATTTTTAGTGAGATGTTTTAAATCTTTTATTGCTTGTATTGTTGATGTCTTATGTTCATTTGAGATTACAGTTGGATTGCTATCAGTTGCTGCTTCATTAAGCGTCTCTTGAGCAAATACGGATGAGCATGCTCCAGCAGTTAACAACCCAAGCAAGATAAAATTGGAGTAATGCATATTAATCCTTAATCGCGGTCTGAGCGAAATACGGTCATAAAAATGATTGTACTATTTAGCACAAAACATATTAAGCAGAATACAGTTAAAGTACTCATCTATTATTAAAGCAAATTCACTGACAAAATATAAGAAGAAATGTGAAATTGATCTAAAAATACCCACTTAAATAAATAAATTAAAAAAAGGGGTTGTGTGGAGTTAGAAATGCTGTAGAATGCACATCCATCGGCGGTGATGCAGATAAAAACTTGTTGAGAAACAAGGATTTGGATTGAAAGGTTTGAATCTTGTGTTTGAGAATAAGTTTTAAAAATATCTAAATTGCCTGTTGACTTTTAAGAGATTGAGAGTAATATAGCCGACCTAGCTTGATGGTGACGAATCATCGAGAAGATCATTAAGAATTGAAGAAGAACAACTTGTGTGGATTTTTACTGGTTAATCGATCGAAATTATTTTCATTGATTAGATGGTAGAAATTACTCGAAGTTTATTTGAGAAATATTTGTCAGAAAATTGATGAGCCAAGATTGGTGCCCTTTAAAGGTACTACTGATTTTAAACTGAAGAGTTTGATCATGGCTCAGATTGAACGCTGGCGGCAGGCTTAACACATGCAAGTCGAGCGGGGTGATGTAGCTTGCTACATTACCTAGCGGCGGACGGGTGAGTAATGCTTAGGAATCTGCCTATTAGTGGGGGACAACATTCCGAAAGGGATGCTAATACCGCATACGTCCTACGGGAGAAAGCAGGGGACCTTCGGGCCTTGCGCTAATAGATGAGCCTAAGTCGGATTAGCTAGTTGGTGGGGTAAAGGCCTACCAAGGCGACGATCTGTAGCGGGTCTGAGAGGATGATCCGCCACACTGGGACTGAGACACGGCCCAGACTCCTACGGGAGGCAGCAGTGGGGAATATTGGACAATGGGGGGAACCCTGATCCAGCCATGCCGCGTGTGTGAAGAAGGCCTTATGGTTGTAAAGCACTTTAAGCGAGGAGGAGGCTACCTAGATTAATACTCTAGGATAGTGGACGTTACTCGCAGAATAAGCACCGGCTAACTCTGTGCCAGCAGCCGCGGTAATACAGAGGGTGCGAGCGTTAATCGGATTTACTGGGCGTAAAGCGTGCGTAGGTGGCTAATTAAGTCAAATGTGAAATCCCCGAGCTTAACTTGGGAATTGCATTCGATACTGGTTAGCTAGAGTATGGGAGAGGATGGTAGAATTCCAGGTGTAGCGGTGAAATGCGTAGAGATCTGGAGGAATACCGATGGCGAAGGCAGCCATCTGGCCTAATACTGACACTGAGGTACGAAAGCATGGGGAGCAAACAGGATTAGATACCCTGGTAGTCCATGCCGTAAACGATGTCTACTAGCCGTTGGGGTCTTTGAGACTTTAGTGGCGCAGCTAACGCGATAAGTAGACCGCCTGGGGAGTACGGTCGCAAGACTAAAACTCAAATGAATTGACGGGGGCCCGCACAAGCGGTGGAGCATGTGGTTTAATTCGATGCAACGCGAAGAACCTTACCTGGCCTTGACATAGTAGAAACTTTCCAGAGATGGATTGGTGCCTTCGGGAATCTACATACAGGTGCTGCATGGCTGTCGTCAGCTCGTGTCGTGAGATGTTGGGTTAAGTCCCGCAACGAGCGCAACCCTTTTCCTTATTTGCCAGCGGGTAATGCCGGGAACTTTAAGGATACTGCCAGTGACAAACTGGAGGAAGGCGGGGACGACGTCAAGTCATCATGGCCCTTACGGCCAGGGCTACACACGTGCTACAATGGTCGGTACAAAGGGTTGCTACCTAGCGATAGGATGCTAATCTCAAAAAGCCGATCGTAGTCCGGATTGGAGTCTGCAACTCGACTCCATGAAGTCGGAATCGCTAGTAATCGCGGATCAGAATGCCGCGGTGAATACGTTCCCGGGCCTTGTACACACCGCCCGTCACACCATGGGAGTTTGTTGCACCAGAAGTAGCTAGCCTAACTGCAAAGAGGGCGGTTACCACGGTGTGGCCGATGACTGGGGTGAAGTCGTAACAAGGTAGCCGTAGGGGAACCTGCGGCTGGATCACCTCCTTAACGAAAGATTGATGGCCGGTAAGAATCCACAACAAGTTGTTCTTCTTGAAGATATATCTGAGGGTCTGTAGCTCAGTTGGTTAGAGCACACGCTTGATAAGCGTGGGGTCACAAGTTCAAGTCTTGTCAGACCCACCAAATCTGATCGCTAAAGCTGAAAGATTTAAGGATATAGAATTCACAATGATAAGCTGGGGACTTAGCTTAGTTGGTAGAGCGCCTGCTTTGCACGCAGGAGGTCAGGAGTTCGACTCTCCTAGTCTCCACCACGTACTTTACGGAGTACGGGCTAAAGATTACAGAATTTAGTGAATAAGAAGATCGAATGATCTTGGTTTATTAAGTTCTGTGATTTATCACAGTTTAATGTAGCTGACGAGGTTACATTAATTCATTAACAGATTAGTAGAATTGAGTCTGAAATAAATTGTTCAAAACTCGATTAATATGATTTTAACGGTAATACGAAAGTGTTGCAGTTAGATGAAAGATTAATGCGAGAACTAGCGATTAACTGAATCAAGCGTTTTGGTATATGAATTAGATTGAAGCTGTACGGTGCTTAAGTGCACAGTGCGTCAAACTGAAATGTTGAAGTTACTACTTGTAGGTAACGTCGACTGTTTGGGGTTGTATAGTCAAGTAATTAAGTGCATGTGGTGGATGCCTTGGCAGTCAGAGGCGATGAAAGACGTAATAGCCTGCGATAAGCTCCGGGGAGGCGGCAAATATCCTTTGATCCGGAGATTTCTGAATGGGGGAACCCACTTACCACAAGGTAGGTATTGCATACTGAATACATAGGTATGCAAGGCGAACGAGGGGAAGTGAAACATCTCAGTACCCTTAGGAAAAGAAATCAATTGAGATTCCCTTAGTAGCGGCGAGCGAACGGGGATCAGCCCATTAAGTTGTATGTGTTCTAGTGGAACGCTCTGGGAAGTGCGAACGTAGAGGGTGATATTCCCGTACACGAAAGGGCACATACAATGATGACGAGTAGGGCGAGGCACGTGAAACCTTGTCTGAATATGGGGGGACCATCCTCCAAGGCTAAATACTCCTGACTGACCGATAGTGAACCAGTACCGTGAGGGAAAGGCGAAAAGAACCCCTGTGAGGGGAGTGAAATAGATCCTGAAACCGCATGCATACAAGCAGTGGGAGCCAACTTGTTTGGTGACTGCGTACCTTTTGTATAATGGGTCAGCGACTTACATTCAGTAGCAAGGTTAACCGAATAGGGGAGCCGTAGAGAAATCGAGTCTTAATAGGGCGTTTAGTTGCTGGGTGTAGACCCGAAACCAGGCGATCTATCCATGAGCAGGTTGAAGGTTGGGTAACACTAACTGGAGGACCGAACCCACTGTCGTTGAAAAGCCAGGGGATGACTTGTGGATAGGGGTGAAAGGCTAATCAAGCCTGGTGATAGCTGGTTCTCCCCGAAAGCTATTTAGGTAGCGCCTCGGACGAATACCATTGGGGGTAGAGCACTGTTTCGGCTAGGGGGTCATCCCGACTTACCAAACCGATGCAAACTCCGAATACCAATGAGTACTATCCGGGAGACAGACTGCGGGTGCTAACGTCCGTAGTCAAGAGGAAAACAATCCAGACCGCCAGCTAAGGCCCCAAAATCATAGTTAAGTGGGAAACGATGTGGGAAGGCATAGACAGCTAGGAGGTTGGCTTAGAAGCAGCCACCCTTTAAAGAAAGCGTAATAGCTCACTAGTCGAGTCGGCCTGCGCGGAAGATGTAACGGGGCTAAAACTATGTGCCGAAGCTGCGGATGTAACTTTTAAGTTACGTGGTAGGGGAGCGTTCTGTAAGCCGATGAAGGTGTATTGAGAAGTATGCTGGAGGTATCAGAAGTGCGAATGCTGACGTGAGTAACGACAAAACGGGTGAAAAACCCGTTCGCTGAAAGACCAAGGGTTCCAGTCCAACGTTAATCGGGGCTGGGTGAGTCGACCCCTAAGGCGAGGCCGAGAGGCGTAGTCGATGGGAAATTGGTTAATATTCCAATACTTCTGTGTAATGCGATGAGAGGACGGAGAAGGTTAAGTCAGCCTGGCGTTGGTTGTCCAGGTGGAAGACAGTAGGCATGCATCTTAGGCAAATCCGGGGTGCTCTATGCTGAGAGTCGATAGCAAGCTGTACTTGTACAGTGAAGTGGCTGATACCATGCTTCCAGGAAAAGTCTCTAAGCTTCAGTTACACAGGAATCGTACCCTAAACCGACACAGGTGGTCAGGTCGAGTAGACCAAAGCGCTTGAGAGAACTCTGCTGAAGGAACTAGGCAAAATGGTACCGTAACTTCGGGAGAAGGTACGCTGCTGACGGTGATGATCCTTGCGGTCTGAGCTATTGGCAGCCACAGAAACCAGGCCGCTGCAACTGTTTATTAAAAACATAGCACTCTGCAAACACGAAAGTGGACGTATAGGGTGTGATGCCTGCCCGGTGCTGGAAGGTTAATTGATGGGGTTAGCGTAAGCGAAGCTCTTGATCGAAGCCCCAGTAAACGGCGGCCGTAACTATAACGGTCCTAAGGTAGCGAAATTCCTTGTCGGGTAAGTTCCGACCTGCACGAATGGCATAATGATGGCGGCGCTGTCTCCAGCAGAGGCTCAGTGAAATCGAATTCGCCGTGAAGATGCGGTGTACCCGCGGCTAGACGGAAAGACCCCGTGAACCTTTACTGCAGCTTGACATTGAACTTTGACCTTACTTGTGTAGGATAGGTGGGAGGCTTTGAAGTTAGAACGCTAGTTCTAATGGAGCCATCCTTGAAATACCACCCTGGTAATGTTGAGGTTCTAACTCTGCCCCGTAATCCGGGGCGAGGACCATGTCTGGTGGGTAGTTTGACTGGGGCGGTCTCCTCCTAAAGAGTAACGGAGGAGTACGAAGGTGCGCTCAGCGTGGTCGGAAATCACGCGTAGAGTATAAAGGCAAAAGCGCGCTTAACTGCGAGACCCACAAGTCGAGCAGGTACGAAAGTAGGTCTTAGTGATCCGGTGGTTCTGTATGGAAGGGCCATCGCTCAACGGATAAAAGGTACTCTGGGGATAACAGGCTGATACCGCCCAAGAGTTCATATCGACGGCGGTGTTTGGCACCTCGATGTCGGCTCATCTCATCCTGGGGCTGAAGCAGGTCCCAAGGGTATGGCTGTTCGCCATTTAAAGAGGTACGCGAGCTGGGTTTAGAACGTCGTGAGACAGTTCGGTCCCTATCTACCGTGGGCGCTGGAAATTTGAGAGGATCTGCTCCTAGTACGAGAGGACCAGAGTGGACGAACCTCTGGTGTACCGGTTGTCACGCCAGTGGCATCGCCGGGTAGCTATGTTCGGAAGGGATAACCGCTGAAAGCATCTAAGCGGGAAGCCTACCTCAAGATAAGATTTCCCTAGGACTTTATGTCCTCTAAAGAGCCGTTCGAGACTAGGACGTTGATAGGTTGGATGTGGAAGTACGGTGACGTATGAAGCTGACCAATACTAATTGCTCGTGAGGCTTGACTATACAACACCCAAGCAGTTGTATATAAAGCATCAATTCGATTCAAATCCAAACAGTCAGTGTAAATTAAACTGATTGAACTTGATTTAGTTGAAAAACTAGTTACAATTCAGACCCAATGAAGCTAATCCGTTAATAACTCTTTGGTTCGTAAGTAAGGCACACACTGTGAAATTTAACTCACAACGTGATTAAGACCCCAAAGCACCACAACAGTTTGCTGGCGACAATAGCAAGAGTGAACCACCTGATCCCTTCCCGAACTCAGAAGTGAAACCTCTTCGCGCTGATGGTAGTGTGGCACTTGCCATGTGAGAGTAAGTCATCGCCAGCTTTTAAATCTAAAACCTCCCAACTTATGTTGGGAGGTTTTTTATTGGGTATAGAAAAAGAGCGTTAAATGATTGTAGTATATTTAGTCGATATAAAATAAATAGTGTTTAAAGAGATAGTATTGTTTATAAATTAAGTGATCAGTTAGGTCATATTGATAATTCTTAGTATATTTATTGAAAAGCTGTTTTATTGTATAAGTTCAAAGGGGTATTTCATGAAAATCATAGTTTCTTTATTAATTTTTATTTCCTTGAATTGTTATGCAACGGATTTTATTGATGAAAAATTGGTTTTAGATTTATTGGAAAAAGAAAAGAGATTTGTTCAAAATAAAGATATAGAGGGATTTATATCTTTAATATCAGAGGATTTTTCAGGTTTTAGGAAAGATGGAGCTCCACTTACTAAAGATGGTTTTAGGCAGGGGGTATTTGTAAGTTTTCTTAATGCTTCAAAAATTCTTCATAACTCAAAGGTTGAGTCTCTTTCTATATCTGAAAACAAGCAGTCAGCAGAAGTTATTTTAGAAAATGAGACAAAATTTCTTATAGAGAGAGGAGATTATAAAACTGTGATATCCAATAAGAGTACAACTAGATCTAAGTTGGTATTAGATAAAGGTATATTAAAATATAAAAATAATAGTTATATAAAATAATTGATTCTTATTGAAAGTAGGGTGTCAACAACTAAGCTGTAGTTGCTAAAAAATATGAGTTTTACGTCTCCTACTTTTCTTAATAGACGATATGCCTATAATGATTGAGAATCATTCTAAATCTAAAAAGGAAATAACATGTCGACTGATAAACAATTTTTAGCCTTGGTATTTATATTTATTCAAATAACTCAGAAGGGGTAAGCAACACATCCTTAGTTTGTATCAATCGTTATTTTTGACTCATGAAGTAAAAAGAATTTAATTTTCCTTATATGCGCAAACATTTCTTTATGTTATAAATAATTTTATAGGCATGTTTTTTGCTTGATTTTTGAAGGAAGATTTTATGAGATTATCTGTTGGGTTGAAAGTTACGAATAGTCTATCGCTAACTCCTCAATTGCAGCAGGCAATTCGGCTCTTACAGCTTTCAAGTTTAGAGTTGGAGCAAGAAGTACAAATACAATTAGATAGTAACCCGTTACTGGAAAAAATTGAAGAGATTGGCACAACAGAAAGCTTATCTACATTAGAGCCAGCGGAAAATGCGGATTTAACAACAGAACTTAATGCTGATCATCTACCAAATGATTTACCCGTTGATACAGAATGGGATGATATTTACACCCATCAGTCTACAGCTTTAGGATCACCTGAGTATGAAGAACGAGAAGATAATCGACAGGTTCAACATAATCTAAAAGAACATATTTTAGAACAAGTTAATTTATTACATTTTTCTAATATAGATAAGTTGATTGCATATTGTTTAGTTGATTCTTTAGATGATAAAGGATTCCTAGATGCTGATTTAGATGAAATTCTGTTTGCCGTAACGCGCATATTGCAAGAAATGGATAGTGAGGAAGAGGTTGAATTAGATGAAATCGTTGTTGTTCTAAAACATATTCAACATTTAGATCCAGTTGGTGTCGGTTCGCGAAACCTTGCAGAATGTCTTATGATTCAACTCGAAAGTTTGAACGAAAAATCTCCTTATGTGGCTGAAGCAAAGAAGCTTCTGAAGAGTTATGAGCTGCTCATTGCAAATGATTTAAATAAGCTGTTAAAACAAACGGGCCTATCTAAAGAGCAGTTAAAAAGTGCAGTTGATTTATTAAAAACTTTGAAGCCTTATCCAGGTTTAGAGTTCAATCAGCAAGAATCTGAATATCAAGTTCCAGATGTCGTTGTTGCTAAAAAAGATCTACATTGGCAGGTGCAACTTAATCCTGATGTCATTCCAAAATTGAGAATCAACTCCTTTTATTCCAGCATGATTCGTCGTGCTGATCAAAGTGATGACAATGTTTATCTACGCAATCAGATGTTGGAGGCTAAAAATTTCATTAAAAGTGTTGATGAGCGTCATAAAACACTATTAAAAGTCGCGACGTGCATTGTTGAGCATCAAAGAGCATTTTTAGAGTTGGGACCTGAGGCGATGAAGCCTTTGGTGTTGCGTGATGTAGCTGAAGAAGTTGAACTACATGAATCGACAGTGTCTCGCGTGACAACCAATAAATATATGCTGACGCCACGTGGGCTTTTTGAATTGAAATATTTCTTTTCAAGTCATGTCGGAACAACGGCAGGTGGGGAGGCTTCTTCCACAGCGATTCGAGCCATGATTAGAAAATTAGTTTCGAATGAAAATCCACGTAAACCTTTGTCGGATAATATAATTGCTGAGATGTTAAAGGTAGAAGGAATTGAGGTCGCTCGACGGACCGTCGCAAAATATCGTGAATCGTTACATATTCCATCATCTTCTGAAAGAAAAGTCTTGATCTGAATTTCAAGGTGTGACTATTCTAGGCATTCATTATGACCAAATAATGAATTTTTTAATAATCACTAGAGGACTCGCTAAGATGATTTAATGAGTGTTGAACCACATTATATGCATTAGATTGCTTGGGCGATGTTTTCGTATCCTAAGAAAAGGTGAGGGATAGAATTATGCAAATAACGATTCGTGGACACCATTTAACCATTACACCTGCAATTGAAGAGAATATTAAAGAAAAGTTTAGTCAAATGACCAAGCATCTAGATCAGGTAAATAGTATGCAGATCAAATTGGCTAAAGATCATCAAGTTGATAAACGTTCACATAAAGGGAGTGCAAACCATATTGCAGAAGCAATTATACGTCTGCCGGGGATTGAATTGTTTGCACAAGCGACAGCCGATGATATGTATACTTCGATAAAAAAACTAACAGAAAAATTAAAGCGACAGCTTGCAAAACATAGAAAAATACAATGTTCGTATCAACATGAACTTGCAATTTTGACTTAATTTTTAAGTTGAGTGAAAGAGGCTTTTTATAGAGCCTCTTTTTTTAGTGATAAAAAAAGAAAACGCTTACTGAATTATATGAAAAAGTTATAGTAAAATAGCGCGTTTTACACCAATGGTTGTATAAGAGGTCTTGGCAATGAATAGTGAGCAGCTCACGCAAATTTTAAAAGAAGCTTTTCCTGAAGCAGAAGTAGCAGTGAGCGGACAGGCTGGCAAGTTTGACCTTCGTATTGTTGATGACCAGTTTGAAGGTAAACGTACCGTCACTCGCCAACAGGCTGTTTATGCACCCCTGAATTCTTATATTGCGAGTGGTGCAGTTCACGCTGTTACGATTCGCGCAATGACAAAAGACGAATGGCGTAAAGCAAGCCTTTTCGGAGCATAAATATTAATGGATAAATTTTTAATTACGGGCGGTGTTAAGCTCGAGGGCGAAGTGCGCATTTCTGGTGCTAAAAATGCAGCTTTGCCTTTACTTGCAGCAATGATCCTTGCTGACTCTCCGATTACGCTAACCAATGTACCTAATCTAAAAGATGTGAATACATTGGTTGAGCTGATAGCTGGTTTGGGCATTACCATGCGTTATGAGGGTGAAACGGTTTGTGCTGATGCTTCGACATTAGATAACCAATTTGCACCTTATGAACTTGTAAAAACGATGCGCGCCTCTATTTTGGTGCTTGGTCCATTATTGGCGCGTTATGGCAATGCTAAGGTTTCGTTGCCTGGTGGCTGTGCGATTGGTTCACGTCCAGTTGATCAGCATTTAAAAGCATTAGAAGCTTTGGGTGCGCAAATTGAAGTTGAAAATGGTTATGTCCATGCATCAGTTGATGGCCGCTTAAAAGGTGGTGAAGTTGTTTTTGATATGGTCACCGTTGGCGGTACAGAAAACATCTTAATGGCTGCGGCATTGGCTGATGGTGTAACCACGATTCGTAATGCTGCTCGTGAACCAGAAATTACTGATCTTGCGCAAATGCTGATTAAAATGGGCGCTAAGATTGAAGGTTTAGACACGGATACGTTGGTTGTAACTGGTGTAGAAAGTCTACATGGTTGTGAATACGCTGTGGTTGCTGACCGTATTGAAACAGGTTCATATTTAGCTGCTGCTGCGATTACGGGTGGTCGAGTTAAAACCACACATACTGACCCTTTATTGTTAGAAGCGGTATTGGAGAAGTTTGAAGAAATGGGTGCAGAAGTCACTTGTGGTGATGACTGGATTGAGTTGGATATGCAGGGTAAACGTCCTAAAGCTGTGAGTTTTAGAACACTACCGCATCCAGATTTCCCTACAGATATGCAAGCACAATTGATGGCGGTGAATGCAATCGGTCGTGGTTTTGCAACGATTTCTGAAACAATTTTTGAAAATCGTTTTATGCATGTACCTGAACTGTCTCGTATGGGTGCAAACATTCAAGTCGAAGGGCATGACGCGGTTGTAACTGGAGTAGAGACACTTCAAGCTGCACCTGTGATGGCGACTGATTTGCGTGCTTCATTTTCCCTAGTCCTTGCAGCTTTGGTTGCAGAGGGTGAGACACTGATTGATCGTATTTATCATATTGATCGTGGTTATGAACATATCGAAGAAAAATTGCAAAGTTTAGGGGCTCAGATTAAGCGAGTAAAAGGATGAATGACGTAAGAAACGATGATCCAAATTTTGATGTAATGGACAATTTTGATCATGGTTTAACTTTGGCACTCAGTAAAGGTCGTATTTTAAAAGAGACTTTACCTTTACTTGAAAATGCAGGCATTAATTTACTGGAAGATCCAGAAAAGTCGCGTAAGTTGATTTTTCCAACCACGCATAAAAAAGTACGTATTCTTATTTTACGTGCTTCGGATGTGCCGACTTATGTTGAAAATGGTGCAGCAGATTTTGGTGTGGCGGGTAAAGATGTATTGATGGAGCATGGCGCACAACATGTGTACGAATTGCTTGATCTAAAAATTGCCAATTGTAAGTTAATGACTGCGGGTAAAGTGGGAATGCAACGTCCAAAAGGGCGTTTAAAAATCGCAACCAAATACGTCAACTTAACTCGTCAATATTATGCAAGTTTAGGTGAGCAAGTGGATGTGATTAAGCTCTACGGTTCAATGGAACTTGCACCGCTCGTTGGATTGGGTGATTACATTGTCGATGTGGTCGATACAGGGAATACCTTACGTGCCAATGGTTTAGAGCCATTAGAGGAGATTTGTAAGGTTTCTTCGCGTTTAATCGTTAATAAAGCAAGTTTCAAACGCAAACAAGCTTTATTAAACCCAATCCTGACTCAACTTGAGCAGGCGATTAAAGAACGTTCGAAATAAAAGCGCCTATTCTGTACAAAGGTCAACTTAGGTTGGCCTTTTATTTTTTAGTTTGTCGGGATTTCGCATGACATAGATATTTTGAATCTGCTGGTTGCAATCAAATGCAAATGTCATCGCGATCACACAATTATGTTGTTGATCATATAACTTAAAGCCAATATTGCCATTGAGATGGCATATTTCCCAAAAAAGCTCATTCCAAGCCTGAAAGAGCAAGCGCTCAAAAAGCGTAATACACTGGGCTGATCGATGAGTGGTTGAGGAATAGCTGAAACCTTACCGCCACCATCAGCAGCAAGCTGAATATCTTCACTCAGAAGCTTTTTAAGTTGATCAAGATTATGCGAGTGAATGGCATCTCTAAAGGCATTTAGTAAAGTCATCTGATGTGAAGTTGGTAATGTCGAAAGTACCTTTGGTTGTTCTGAAATTCGCTTTCTTCCACGTACGACTAATTGCCGGCAATAACTGTGCTGCTCTTGAAGAATTTCAGAAACCTCTTGGTAATCAAGATTAAAGATATCATGCAGTAAGTAAGCAGCTCGTTCTTTGGGGGATAGTTTTTCAAGAACTAAAAGAAATGCAGTAGATAGGGTGTAATCAGATTCAATCGATATCTGTTCCGTATGTTGATACGGTTCGGGTAACCATGTACCCACATATTCAGTCCGTGACTTGTGGTGAGAACGAAGCAAGTCAATACAATGACGAGTACATACCGAAGTAAGCCAAGCTTGGGGATTGAGGATTTCCTCTTTAGGCTGCATTTGCCATTTTAGAAAAATATCCTGTAATACATCATCTGCGTCATGTGTTGAACCTAAGAGACGATAAGCTAGGCCGAACAAGAATGCTCGGCTTGCTTGAAATAGATCTAAATCGTGTGTCGTTAGATTTTGTTGATTTTGCATCATCTTTAATGTTGTGAAATGCCGATACGATTCCATAAATTAATCATGCCAATCAATAAAGTTAAAGCAGAAATTTGCTGTTCGTTAAAATATTCTAATAGGTTAGAACGCAGCGGTGCATAATCTGTTTGAGGGTGTAGTGTCGTTAATGCTTCTACCCAAGCAAAAGCGACTCTTTCTTGGTCACTATAGTCAGCACAATGACGCCATACAATGAGGCGGTCTAAACGTGATTGGGTCTCACTATCTGCTAACGCTTCGGCAATATGCATTTTGACGCAATAAGCACATCCATTGATTTGTGAAGCTCTTAATAGAACTAAATGATAAAGAGAGCGCGGGATCAAGTCTAAGTCATCAAGATTTTGGTGCACTTGATGGAGGTGCTGCACTGCATCTGGTAAATGTTTTTGCGGATGAATATTTCTGTTAGCCATTTTAAAACTCCTGATATGAACAAATAGGGTTCTTAGATTGACGAATCAGCATTTAAGTTTGTGACAAGGAGTTAAAAATAATTTTTAAGAGATTGTTTTTATTTTAAAAATATTTCTAATTAATTAGTGGTTTTTAGATGAGTAATGCTATTGGATTGCTCATTGATGTACTGATTTTCCCTCAATATTTTTTTAGGCTGATATTGCATCCACAAATAGAGTGAAAAAGAGTAAACTTAGCGCTCTCTTATTCGCCTTGTGGGTAAATTGATGCGACGTTTATCGACTCAGGATCAAAATTTCAAACAGACATTTGCTGAGCTATTAGCATTTGAAACTGTCAATGATCCTCAATTAATACAAACTGTAGATCAAATTATTGCTGATGTTCGTCAGCATGGTGATGATCATGTGCTGAAATTAACGCAACAGTTTGATCGACATCCCGCGCATCAATTCTCTGATTTAGAACTCACTCAAGCACAACTTAAAACTGCATTTGAGGGATTAACGGTTGAAATTCGTGATGCATTAGAACTTGCTGCAAAGCGTATTCGTGCTTTCCATCAAGCTCAAAAGCAAGAAGGGTGGACTTATATTGATGAGCTGGGAAATACTTTAGGTCAAAAAGTCACACCACTGGACCGGGTTGGTATTTATGTACCGGGTGGTTTAGCTTCTTACCCATCTTCTGTATTGATGAACGCACTTCCTGCCCATGTTGCAGGTGTTCCTGAAATCATTATGGTTGTTCCAGCACCCAATGGTGAGTTGAATCCATTGGTATTGGCAGCCGCACATTTGGCTGGGGTGAGTCGAGTATTTACAATTGGTGGTGCACAAGCTGTCGCCGCTTTGGCTTATGGCACACAAACTGTTCCAGCAGTAGATAAAATTACTGGTCCAGGAAATCGTTTTGTTGCAGCGGCAAAAAGAGCCGTATTTGGTCAAGTCGGTATTGATATGATCGCAGGGCCTTCAGAAATTTTGGTTTATGCCGAAGGCGAAAATAATGCGGATTGGCTTGCGATGGATGTGTTGTCACAAGCGGAACATGATACGGTTGCCCAAGCTATTTTTATCACACCTGATGAAGCACTTTTAAATGCTGTTGATGCAGCCATTGAAAAGCATTTAAGTGAATTACCAAAAGCCGAAATTGCTAGAACTTCGATTCAAAATCGTGGTGCTTTGGTTCTCGTTAAAGATCGTGCAGAAGCTATCGAATTGATTAATCAAGTTGCACCTGAGCATTTAGAGCTTTGTTTAGATGATGCTGAACAGATGAGCCAAGAGATTCGTCATGCTGGTGCAATCTTTATGGGGCGTTATACGCCTGAAGCGATTGGTGATTATTGTGCAGGTCCAAACCATGTCTTGCCAACATCGGGTACAGCGCGCTTCTCGTCTCCACTTGGCGTCTATGATTTCCAAAAGCGTTCTAGCCTAATCATGTGCTCGCAGGAAGGTGTTAAACCTTTGGCGAAAACTGCGGATGTGCTTGCGGTACAGGAAAATCTAGATGCTCATGCTCGTTCAGCACGTTACCGTTATCAATAAATCTAATTTAAAACTTCTCCCTAAGCCTCTCCTTATAGGAGAGGGAATAGCCACCTGCAGACTTAATATTTTGGTGGAATAAGTTTGAATATTCCTCTTCAAGAGCTTAGGTGAGGGTTAAAAGAGAAAATAAAATGTCGAATATCACAACAGAACAAATGCGCTTTTGGAGTCCTGAAGTTCGTGAATTGGAACCGTATATTCCGGGTGAGCAACCCAAAATTCAGAACTTATTAAAGCTCAATACCAATGAAAATCCATATCCGCCATCACCGAGAGTTGAGGCGGCGGTCCAAGCTGTTTTGGTAAATCAAGCCGATGCATTGCGCCTATATCCTGACCCTGATGCAACAGCCTTGAAGCAAGCGATTGCCAAACAGCAAAATGTTGAGATTGCACAAGTCTTTGTGGGAAATGGTTCAGATGAAGTTTTAGCACATATTTTTAAAGCATTTTTTATTCAGAAACAAGCTGTGCTTTATCCAGATATAACTTATAGTTTTTATCCTGTTTATAGTCAGTTCTTTGGCATTCACACCCAGCAAATTCCATTGAATGAAAATTTTGAAATAGATGTTGCAGATTATAAGCAAGCGAATGGTGGGGTGATTATTACCAATCCAAATGCACCAACCAGTATTGCTTTGGGTCTGGATCAAATCGAACAGGTTTTACAAGCAAATCCTAATCGAGTGGTTGTGATCGATGAGGCTTATGTCGACTTTGGTGCTGAAACTGCTGTTCAATTGGTTGATAAATATGAAAACTTAGTGGTCTGCCAAACAACCTCAAAATCACGTTCATTGGCGGGTTTACGTGTCGGGTTTGCCATTGCACAAAGTCATTTGATTGCTGCACTTGAAGCAGTAAAAAATAGCTTTAATTCTTATCCGATGGATCGTTTTGCCATTGCAGCCGCTGTTGCTTCCTTTGAGGATCAGGCTTACTTTGAGGCGCAATGTAAAAAAGTCATAGACAGTCGTGAAAAGTTGATCAGCGAGTTAAAGGCTTTAGGTTTTCAAGTATTGCCATCAAAAGCCAATTTCATTTTTGCCACGCATCCAAAACATGATGCGGCTCAATTGATGCAACAACTACGTGATCATGGGATTTTGATCCGTTATTTCAATAAACCTAGGATTAACCAATTCTTGCGTATCACGATTGGTACAGATGAACAAAATAAGCGTTTAGTGGATACGCTAAAAACGCATATTTTATAAATCTATTTTTGATTTAGAGATCTGTTTTCTGCCATGTGTTGAGTAAATTGAGCATGGCAGAAATTTTATCAAAACATTCTTGATATTCAGCTTCAGCATCAGAAGCGATGGTGATACCACCGCCTGCCCACATGGATAATTCGGTTTGATATTTTTGAATACTGCGAATCAAAATATTCCATCGACCCGTCCCATCAAAATTAAAATATCCTAAACTTCCGCAATAAGCACCACGCGGCGCACCTTCTAGTTCCTCAATAATTTGCATGGCACGAATTTTAGGTGCCCCTGTAATTGAACCACCAGGTAGGGCAGACAATAACATTTGCATAGGATTGATTTCTTCTTTCAAGGTCGCGGTAATTTCACTGACCATGTGATGCACTTGATTGAAACTTTCGATTTCAAATAGTTTGGTGGTTGTGACCGAACCTGTCTCAGCGTAAACACTTAAATCATTTCGTAATAAATCAACGATCATGACATTCTCAGCTTGGTCTTTTTCCGAGCGACTGAGTTTTTCTTTAGATCGCTGATCCTGTTGAGGGTCATTAAAACGTGGCATGGTTCCTTTGATGGGGCGGGTTTTTATTTTTCGATTATTTTGGAATTCAATAAATAACTCAGGAGAACAACTGAGTAATTCAAAATCATTAATTTTTAGATAGCCTGCATAAGGTGCGTGTGTGAGCTGCCATAATGCTTGTGCAGAATTTAATAATGAACCTTGAGCAGTCGCTTTGAACTCTTGGGTGAGATTAATTTGATAACAATCTCCTGCTTTAATATATTCCTGAACGTGTTGGAATGCATTTAAGTATTGTTGTTTTGACCAGCGAGGGTGGGATGCTTCAAGTAAAGTAAGTGCGGACAGGTTCTTGGATGTTGGTTGAGCTATGAGATCAGATATAAATGCATAAATAGCCTGAGCATTTTCTTCACGGCTATGAAAATACCAAGCATTGTCCTGAAATCTCAAAAAAGTTGAGTATTGACCTAAGAAAAAACTGGGTTGAGGGTGGCTGGAAATATTGACATGCTGATTGGCACTGTAGTCATAGCTGAAAAAACCAATATATCCACCATCAAATACAACATTTTGCTGAGCGCTTGGAGTGGTTTGATCAAAGTTTGAGAACTCGGTAACGGTTGTTGCTTTTGGGTGTAATTGATATTGATTGAATGTAGTTTGATGAAACTGTTGAAGTATGGACTGTTGAAATACTAGAAACTTTTTAGGTAAAAAAGCAATGACAGGGAAATTTTGGTCATGCAAATAGACCAAACCCGTCAAATCATAAAGTTGGGAGAGGAGGTCAAATGCAGATGTAGGTTCTGTATTAAGCTTTTGTTTAAAATAAGACATAAAATGAAAATATATTCATCTACATTTGGAAAAGAGGATTGTACTACAATCAAAAAAAGCACGTGATATTTTATATTGATTTAGAATAAAAAATAGACAGGTATTTTAATTGTATGATCAAAAAAGCTTGGGAAATTGAGGTTAGTGTTATTGATACAGAGAGAGGAAAGAAAAATTTTGCTTACATTTTATGGTTACTTTATTGAAAGTAGACAAAGGGTCTTGTTTTTGACCATTAGGATCAAAATTCGAGTGATTGATTTTTATAAATAACTATATTTTTTAAATGTTTATTTATCTTTGTTTGTTCTGGGGCTGAACGCCTTGAGGCGCGCCGTTTATCGGGTTGTTACTAAAAAACATTTAACAGTAGTTGAACATAAAATAACAAACGAGTAATTTAGTAGTTGCTAAGCGAACTACTCAAGGATTGGAAGTTCAGGTTGTCATTTAATAAAAAACAACAGTGGACAGTTTAGAGTGGCTTTGTTGCACAAAGATTTGAAATGCAAAGCGCCCCTAATTGAGCCAAATTTAAGGCGTAACTTGGGTAAGTGGTCGACCTAATTCCGTAAATCTGTTAAGGACTGCCACACGTGCATGGATCTCATTGACTTGGCTATCAAAACTCCTTGCACTGAGTTTATCTCCTAATAATTTGATGCAATGCATCTTAGTTTCAACCAAACTTCGCCGATGATAGCCTGACCATTTTTTCCATAGTGTCCTGCCTAAACGTTTAATTGTTCGAAGTAATTCATTTCGCTCTAGCGAGCTACTCTTTGTATCTTTCCATGGTTTCGCATTTTTTCTAGGTGGAATCACCGCATGCGCTTGCCGATCTGCAATGACCTGACGGCATTGCTTGGTGTCATAAGCTCCATCGGTATAAACAGAGTTAATCTGCTCATCTTGTGGAATCTGATTAAGTAAATCACCAAGCACCTGTGAATCACTGACATTATTGGTTGTAAGCTGAACTGCTCGTATTTGTAGGGTTTTAGCATCTATACCAATATGAAGTTTACGCCATTGGCGACGATATTCAGGTCCATGTTTCTTGCGTTTCCATTCGCCCTCACCTAGAAACTTCATGCCTGTAGAGTCCATGAGTAGATGCAGCCCATCGCTACTTTTTTGGTAGCTGATTACAATATCAATATGCTTTTGTCTTCTACAAAGCGTGGTGTAATCTGGAGCTATCCAATTTAATCCGCAAAGTTTAATCAGACTTTGCACAAAGCCAGTGACCATACGTAAAGACAGACGGAATAAGGATTTAATCATTAAGCAGCATTGGATGGCTGCGTCGGAGTAGGTTTGATTTCGCCCTTGTTTACCGATGGACGGAGCATACCATTGCGTAGCAGGATCAAACCAAATGGCAATATTTCCGCGACTCATGAGTGCTCGGTTATATGCGGGCCAATTGGTTGTGCGGTAGATTTTGTGTGCAGGCTTCTTCATTTGAAAATTATATCGCTGAAAAACCCTTTACAGATAGGTTTGTGCAACAAAGCCTCAAATCAGTATGCATTTTATCAGGCTGCATATGTTGGATTGTACGATCGACTTGATAAGGATAAAGACAAATATGTTGCACCTACAGCAGAGGAACGTGAATTGGCGAAACGTTGGACTGGTGTAGTCAGCATAAAAATCGCAGATCAAAACATACCTGCATGTAAAGCCATTAAAACCAAGTCTTAGACTTTAGTGATCTAAAAGACCGCGATTAGCGGTCTTTTTTTTATTTTAACCGGTATGGTCTAAGCGTGTGCCTAATGTTTCTAAATGAGGTGGAAAGACACCGCTTTTACGGTCAGCAAAATAGTGCCTTAATGTTTGTTCCACACTAGGAAAAGCAAGTTCGTTCCAAGGGATCTCATGTTCTTCAAACAATCGGCATTCTAAACTTTCTTCACCTGCACCAAACACACCTTGTTGTAATATCGCTTTAAATAGCACATAGATTTGACCAATACGTGGGATATTGTAGGTGCAGTAGAGTTGTTCAATTTCAACTTCTGCTTCAGCTTCTTCACGGGTTTCTCTCGCTGCGCCTTGCTCGATGGTCTCGAATAATTCCATATAGCCTGCGGGTAATGTCCATAGCCCGTAGCGTGGTTCAATTGCACGACGACAAAGTAAAACCTTATTTTCCCAAATGGCCAATGCACCACAAATCACTTTAGGATTTTCATAGTGAATGTGACCGCAATGGGTACAAACAAGTCGTGATTTATGATCACCTACTGGAATTTTTTGTTCGGTTTGATGCCCACACGCAACGCAAAAGCTCATAATTATCATCAGCGATAGAGATAGCTCAGCATAACTGAATTTTTATGACTGCGCATCAACTCTATATTTGCTGTTCAAATTTCAGCTATGATGCATAATAAAGAAAATGCGAAAAAGAGATGAGTCATATGGAAGAACCATCGTTAATACAACTTTTACAACAACGGTTGCGTTTTTCCAAACGAATCCAACAGGCGGATGCGGCTGTTTTAATTGCGATTACGCAAGAGGCTCAACCTAAAGTGTTGCTGACGCGCCGTTCGATCCATTTATCCCAACATGCGGGTGAGGTTTCATTTCCGGGTGGGAAACGTGATCCGAGTGATACCAGTAATATTGTGGTTGCTTTACGTGAGGCCCAAGAAGAAACTGCATTAAATCCATTTGATGTGAAGCTGATAGGTGATTTGCCGATCCAACGTGCGCGTAGTGGTCTGTTGGTTAAGCCAATTGTGGGATTGATTCCTGCGCAAGTTGATTTAATTGCACAGCCTTCTGAAATTGATCGGATTTTTTTTGCTGAGCTTCAAGCGCTGATCGATGCCCCACCTTTGCCGTATGAAGTTCGTTTAGCGCGTCAGTCATTATATTTTCCAAGTATGCAGGTTGAGAGTGAGGTGGTTTGGGGCTTAACAGCGAGAATGTTGGTTTCTTTGTTCCAATATGGTTTAGGGCATAAAAAAAACTGGCCTTTTCTAGTCAATCCACCTAATTTTGGTCTGTCTAAGTTTTAATTTTTTAAAGAAGTATTTTCTCATGATGTATACGTATCAAGGATTGAGTCCGAAAGCATTGCATGAACCTTGGGATGGCTGGGTTGCACCAACCGCGACGGTTATTGGTCAAGTGGAGTTTGGTCGCCAAGTGAGTATCTGGTTTGGTGCTGTAGTCCGCGCAGATAATTGTGTTATTCGTATTGGTAATTTTTCCAATATTCAGGAAAATGCTGTGGTACATACCGATGCTGGGATTGAACTCAATATTGGTGAATATGTCACTGTGGGTCATAAAGCCATGTTACATGGTTGTAGCATTGGTGATAATTCCTTGATTGGGATGAATGCTGTGATTCTGAATCGGGCGGTGATTGGTAAAAATTGTATTATTGGCGCAAATGCCTTGATCCCTGAGGGTAAAGTGATTCCTGATAATTCTGTGGTGATGGGTTCACCTGGCAAAGTGGTAAAGATGATTGATGAGCAGGATGTTGAGCGCTTGCGTTGGAGTGCTTTGCATTATGCGGAACACTATAAGCATTTTTTAGCATTAGAAGAGTTTCATTTTTAGGCGTGTTTTAATCCAAAGTAAAATGTGCCAAACAGAAGTTTGGCTTTTTTGTATCAAAATAGAGAACAACTCGAATATCAGAATGGAGTGGGGTATGATATCGCTCGTTTTTCATCATACTTCGCCTAAGGTTTTTGCATGAAGTTGCTTGCATTGGAAACTGCCAATGAGCAGTGTTCCGTATCATTAATTGATGCGACTCAAGAGCTCTATTTTCAATTAGATGGGCGTGCAAAAGCACAAACACAAACGATTTTACCTTTAATTGAACAAGCTTTATTACAAACACAAAATCAACTTAAAGATTTGACTGCAATTGCCTTTAGTCGGGGACCGGGTTCATTTAGTGGTGTACGGATTAATGCTGCGGTTGCGCAAGCATTGGCTTGGTCACATGATCTGCCCGTCATTCCTGTTTCCAGTTTACAAGCGTTGGCACAAGCCGCATATCGTTTGCATGGTTTAACTCAAGTAACTGCTGTGTTAGATGCGCGAATGCAAGAAGTCTATATCGCGAATTTTAGCTTGGATGAGCAGGGTGTCATGCAGGCGGTCGATGATGAAAAATTATTGCGTTATGAGCACGCCTCAACCTATTGCAGATATATTGCGGTGGGTTCAGGTTCAGCGTTGATTGAGGCAGAACAGACACACTCACAAGCAATTGTGGCGACAGCACAAGATATTGCAAGTATTGCGAAGGTTTATGCAGCAGAACAAAAATGGGTGGATGCAGCATATGCATTGCCTGTTTATTTGCGTGATGATGCGTGGAAAAAGATTCCAGAACAAGGTAAAGCGGGTTAGGTATGGATTTGTTACTGCTGCTTAAAGCAGCGATCATGGGTATTGTTGAAGGTATTACCGAGTTCTTACCGATTTCAAGTACAGGTCACTTGATTTTGGCATCGGAATTAATGGACTTTTGGACACCTGAAAAAAGTGCTGTTTTTGTCGTCTTGATTCAGATCGGTGCGATTGCTGCCGTGATCTATGAGTATTGGTCACGCTTGTGGAATGCTGCAACTGGTATGGTTACTGGCGAAGAAAAAGGGCGCCGTTTGGGCTTTAGTCTCATTTTTGCTTCGATCCCAATTGTCTTGGTCGGGTTAACCTTTGGACAAGTGATTAAAGAAGTGCTCTTTAATGATCTTGTGGTTGCTTTAGGTTTGATTATTGGTGGCTTAATCATTATTTGGGTGGAGAAAAATCCACCTCGAATCAATGCCGCAGAAGTTGAAAATATTACCTTTAAGCAAGCCATCTGGATTGGTTTAATTCAGGTGTTGGCTTTGATTCCCGGGACATCGCGTTCAGGTGCAACCATTATCGGCGCAATGTATTTAGGCGTATCGCGTAAAGCAGCAACCGAATTTTCCTTTTTCCTCGGCATCCCTGTGATTATTGGTGCGGGCCTATTGGACTTGTATCAGAGTTATCATGTACTTGATGGTTTCGATGATTGGATCGTACTTGCGGTTGGCCTGATTGTTTCGTTTATATCGGCTTTACTCTTGATTCGTGCATTGGTTGCTTATGTGGCTAAGCGTGATTTTATGGTTTTTGCGTGGTATCGAATTGCATCGGGTTTACTCATTTTATTACTTTTCTTTACTGGTTGGAAATTATGGTAGGCGAGTTTCGCTTATTTTTTGAAAGCTCAGAAGTCGAGAAAGCACAGCACTATCAAACTGTGCTTTCTTTACGTGGGGTGGTGGTCGAGCTTTGTCTGATCGAGCAATTAAATGCTCGATTTTTGCGTTTGAACCCTGAACTTGCTTTATGCGTTGATGCATCAGGTTTGTGGTTATGTGCCAACGGCATGAAAATGCGACCTGATTGGCAGGCAGAGATTCCACGCTTAAAGCGTGCCAGCCTTAAGTCGGAAATGCTCGCTCGCGCATGTCAATTGGCTGAGAAACCGAATTTGGTTGATGCAACCGCGGGTTTGGGGCATGACAGTTTACTGATGGCGCATTTAGGTGCACAGGTTGATTTGGTCGAACGGAATCCGATTCTATTTTGTTTATTAGAAGATGCGAAAGTTCAAGCACAGCAAGATCCATTTTTACAGCTAACGATGTCGCGCATACAATTAGTTTTTGCTGATTCAGCGGTTTATTTAGAACAGCTTAAACAACAAGATCAGTCCGTTGATGTGGTGTATTTAGATCCCATGTTTCCTCAACGTGATCAAAATCATCAAGCAATCAAAAAGCAAGCCCAAGTGAAGAAACAAATGCAATTATTGCACTTGTTGTTACCTGAGCATGGTGAAATGGATTTAGGCGATCAACTGCTTGCTTTGGCTAAGCAAGTGGCAAAACGCGTGATTGTGAAGCGTCCACGGCATGCTGTTTTTCTCGCTGAGCAAGTTGCTGATCATCAGTGGTTAGGTGATGCTTGTCGTTTTGATGCTTATTTTTCAAAAGATTAATTTTAAAATAGATTCAAATGATTGTGTGGCTTCGGTCAATGCTCAGTAAAGATTTGTGATATAGTGCCAAAGCATAATTGCTAAAAAAATCTGCTCCAGCATACACTAGCATTTCGCACCGCATCTTTTTAAAAAATGAAATTCATTCTGTAAAAGATTGGCATATTTTGAGTTTAATCCCGAAGAATTTTATGATAGACCTCAAACCATCGATAAATATCTGGCATGATTTTAAAAGTAACCAAATTGCTGGAATGTGGTTGTTTCTAGGGTCGCGTCGATCTTTACAAGTGGTTCACCCATCGATCACGCAGCTGATTTTGTGGGGGATTTTGGGCGCTTGTACCAACTCACTTTATAGTTGGTTGGTGGCGGGGCAGGTTGGAGACTTTAACTCTCAAGGTTTGATTGGTTATGCACTTTGGCCTTTTATTGCCCTAATTGTCGGTATTTTTCTATCACAACGGATGAACCAACCACGCTTGATGCTCGTTCCTGCATTACTGTGGTTAGTGCTTGATACCAATATCCTGCTTTTACAGTGTTTGGTCCAATATCTTGGTTCCAATGGTTATCTCAATTTTATTCCCGATAGCATTTATAACGGTTTGTTGCCGCCATTATTTGCAGGACTTTTTGTTTGGCAAAGTTTGGCTGTGATTTGGGTTTTTTCTCGTGCGTTGAATTGGCCATGGTGGGAACGTGCTTTGGTCTTCGTGGCGACCATTGCAACTTTGGTGGTTTGGCAGTTATCGGTAAAAGATCAACCGATTTGGAAAGTTGAAGAAAGACCAGCCACTTTTGCAGAAGACGCCTTCTATGCCCAAAGCCATTTATTAAATAATGCGTTAGATCAAATTCAATACAGCGATATTGCCAATAGCCATTGGTATTTTTTTGGTGTGGCTGGAGACAGTTATGCGGATGTATTTAAGTCTGAAATTGAGCGAATAAAAGAACAATTTGATACCCGTTTTGGCACTTTTGGTCGCTCTATTATGCTGGTCAATAATCCTGCAACACGTTTAGATATCCCGATTGCATCTAAAACCAGCATTGAATTGACTTTGCGCCGTATTGGTCAGCAAATGAATCGTGATAGTGACGTTTTATTTCTTTACATGACCTCACATGGTGAGCGTAATCATTTTGAGCTTGAAAATGCGCCTTTAGATTTGGGACAAATTGATCCGAAATGGTTACGTGAGACACTTGATAAATCAGGGATTCGCTGGCGTGTAATCGTCATTTCAGCATGTTATTCAGGCAGTTTTGTTCCAGCACTACAATCGCCAGATACCTTAATTATTACGGCTTCTGCGGCAGATAAGACCTCGTTTGGTTGTAATAGTGAAGCGGACTATACTTATTTTGGTCGTGCTTTTTTTGATTTAGCCATGCGCGAACAACATTCGATGAAAGCGGCTTTTGATCAAGCAAAGCAAACGGTAACCAAATGGGAAGTTGCACAAGGGGTTGAGCCTTCTGAGCCACAGTGGTCGATTGGTAGAAATATGGAACTCATGCTACCGCAATTGGAGCCGTATTTATTCCCAACGCAGAATATGGCAACAACTGATACTACAAAAACACAGGATAATGAACATGCAGCTACTACAAAAAAATCGTTGTTTTGAGGGTGAGCAACGTGTTTATCAAATTGAGTCTCAACATCTTAAGGGCTTAACTAAAGTCGGGGTTTATCTACCGCCTGCGGCTTTAGAGGGCAAAGCATGTTCAGCTTTATTTTATCTTGCAGGTTTGACGTGTACGGAAGACACTTTTGCGATCAAAGCCCATGCACAACGTATGGCTGCTCGACTCAGTCTGATTTTAATTACGCCGGATACTTCGCCTCGAGGCGAAGATGTTGCACAAGGTGATCATTGGGATATCGGGCAGGGTGCCGGATTTTATCTGAATGCGACGCAACAACCTTGGGCAGCGCACTATCAAATGGAATCTTATCTGGTTGATGAGCTGTATGCACAGGTGTTGCATGCGTTTCCAATTATTGAAAACCAAGTCGGGATTTTTGGGCATTCAATGGGTGGTCACGGTGCATTGACCTTGGCATTTAAATATCCTGAACAATTTAAATCGGTTTCTGCATTTGCCCCAATTTGTGCGCCAAGTATTTGTCCTTGGGGTGAAAAGGCATTTAGCCAATATTTAGGTGATGATCGACAAGTTTGGTTGGCACATGATGCAACCGCTTTGGTTCAGCACAAAGGGAAGTTGTTTGAGGAAATATTAATTGATCAAGGTATAGATGATCAGTTTTATAGCCAACTCAATCCCGAAGCGTTCAAGCAAGCGTGTTTAGATGCAAGCCAACCGATTACCTTGCGTTTGCACCAAGGCTATGATCACGGATATTACTTTATCCAAAGTTTTATGGATGATCACTTACAGTTTCATGCGATTCAACTCGAAAAAGTAGGCGATTAATCTAAAAGAAGCTCAAATGGAGCTTCTTTTTAACTACGTTGCCATTCAGCAGTAAATTCTTGCTGTGCCATGCGATTTAAATGATCAATCACCACTTGTTCTAAACGTTCGACATCTTCTTGTTGGTTTTCAATAAGGACGTCTAAATGTTGTTGTTGAGGTGTTAATGTTACGGTTGCAGTCGGCATAAAGATTTTTGAATGCGTTTCCGTTTCAGCCACTTCAAACTTATGTTTCCAGTGATTTACTAAACGTTTGCTAATACGTTTTCCTTCGATGGTTGTAATTTGTGTAGTGCTATTCATTTCTCTAAGTCTTGTTGTGGCTTGATTTTCAACTTAGCAAATTTGATTTTATTTGAAAATAGCATTCCTGCAACGTGCTGTTGCAACTTTGCAATGCTGTATTGATGACTTTGTAACAGGCGGAGTTACGGTAAATTTGTTATACTTCACCCATCATTTTCTTAGTTTTTGCCAGGTCATCTATGTCCAAGCCGTATTTAATTGCTCCTTCGATTTTATCTGCTGATTTTGCACGTTTAGGTGAAGATGTAGAAAAGGTTTTAGCTGCGGGTGCAGACGTTGTACATTTTGATGTGATGGATAACCACTATGTACCGAATCTGACTTTTGGGGCACATATTTGTACCGCATTAAAAAAATACGGTATCAAAGCACCGATTGATGTGCATTTAATGGTGTCGCCTGTTGACCGTATGATTGGTGATTTCCTTGATGCAGGCGCAGACATTATTACCTTTCATCCTGAAGCATCCCATCATATTGATCGTTCTTTACAATTGATCAAATCGGGCGGTGCGAAAGCAGGTTTGGTGTTTAATCCTGCAACGCCGTTACATTATTTAGATTATGTATTAGATAAAGTTGATCAAGTTCTTATTATGAGCGTAAATCCGGGTTTTGGCGGACAAAAGTTCATCCCAACGACTCTGGAAAAGCTACGCCAAGCTCGTAAAATGATTGATGCGAGTGGTCGTGATATTCGTTTAGAAGTTGATGGTGGTGTAGGTCCAGCCAACATCCGAGAAATCGCAGAAGCAGGTGCAGATATGTTTGTGGCGGGTTCAGCGATTTTTGGTCAACCAGACTATAAAACAGTGATTGATCAAATGCGTGCAGAGTTGGCTAAAGTTGGTGCGAAAGAAGTTTAGTATTTTTTTAACACAGGGTGTGGATAACTTTGTTTATAACTAGGTGGATAACCGTGTTGATAAGCAAGGGGATAACATGTTGTTAAAATAAACAAAATGATTTCAACTGTTTATATTCACAGCAAAATGATGAAAAAAGGACAATTTTTTGTCCTTTTTTTGTGCGCTAAGATGTTTATTTTGCTTTATTTTTATTCATGCGGTTCTTTGGGCACAATTGTGTGATTAAACAGCAGCTTTAATCTGAACGACGATTAAGTTATTACAATTCGAACATGAAGATGATTGTGCAAATCAATGAAAGAAATTATGCTAAACATATCGAACAGCTTTCATCATTGAAACCAAGGACATTCAGTGCAACTTCGCAAACAATACAAACAACTGTGGTTTGTATTCCTGATGATATTTTTCATTGGGGGAAGTGGTGTGGTTGCTGCTGTAGTTCCAGCGATTCAATTTGAACAAAAACCGGATATAACAACAAAAACGATGTCGTGTCACGAACAGCACTTGGCAGATCAACATCATCAGATGCACATGTCCGATACAGATGTTTCGATTTCAGCAAAATGTCATGAAGCACATTTGCAAGATGGTCAGCCTTGTCAGGACTGCAATAGTCCAACACATTGTCAAACGACAAACTTTGCGTTAGATCAACAGACGCCGAAGCTTTCTTCCTTAGTGTTGTTAGAGCTGCATACGCATAAAAATACCGACTATCAAGCCCGACATCTTGCTGGATATTGGCAAGAGATATTACGCCCTCCTAAAGCCTGATCTGCTTTAAGTTTCCCTCTTTTTCCTTGCGCCATATTTGGCTTGGGTCTAGTGGAAATTTATACCGCTTAAAGTCAGTTTTATTAGATTAGGAAAATATCATGTCTTCAAAAATATACGCCGGCGTTGTTACCAGTCTAAGCCTATTGTTTGCACCCTATAGTTGGGCTGCGATTAAAGAATATCATCTCAATATCAATCAAGAGATGGTCAACATTACTGGGAAACCAGTCAAACGCATGACGGTAAATGGTAAATTTATTGCACCGCTTTTAGAGTTTGAAGAGGGCGATGAAGCGGTCATCCATGTCCATAATCAATTAAAAGATCAAGATACTTCTTTGCATTGGCATGGCTTACTGTTACCCGGTCTGATGGATGGTGTGCCAGGATTTAATGGTTTCCAAGGCATTCAGCCAAATGGCAGTTTTGAGTATCGTTTTAAGGTACGTCAAAATGGAACGTATTGGTATCACGCACATAGCAAGGGACAAGAACAAGATGGGCTATATGGCGCACTGGTGATTTATCCAAAAGGCAAACAGCCTGTTGCGGCACATGAAAAAGCACAGCGTGACTATGTGGTGATGCTCTCTGACTTCCATGAAACGGACAGCGATCAGATCATGGCAAATCTTAAGAAATCTGCGGAGTATTAT
This sequence comes from Acinetobacter sp. NIPH 298, assembly GCF_000369505.1. Taxonomy (GTDB): domain Bacteria; phylum Pseudomonadota; class Gammaproteobacteria; order Pseudomonadales; family Moraxellaceae; genus Acinetobacter. The sequence goes on along the minus strand of NZ_KB850055.1, from coordinate 2,204,345 downwards.
CAGAATCAACGTGAAACGGTTGCCGATGTTTGGAAACAAGTCAAACAACAGGGTCTAAAAGCGACATGGCAAGACCGTTCAATGTGGAATCAGATGCGGATGCTTAAAACGGATTTGTCTGATGTCACAGGCTATACTTTTCTTGTAAATGGAAAAACACCACAACAGAACTGGACGGGCGCATTTAAAACAGGTGAAAAAGTTCGTCTGCGTTTTATCAATGCCTCGGCTATGTCATTTTTTGATGTGCGTATTCCAAACTTAAAAATGACGGTGGTGAGTGCGGATGGTCAGCCAGTACAACCTGTAGCAGTCGATGAGTTTCGTATTGGTGCAGCGGAGACCTATGATGTGCTGCTTGAGCCAAAACAGCCACATTATCAAATCGAAGCTGAATCCATTGATCGTTCGGGTTTTGCCATCGCTTCGTTACATAATGAAATTCAAACTCAGCATCAGCATACGATTGAAATGCCTAAACCACGTCCACGTTCATTATTGACGATGGATGATATGGGGCATGGTTCGCATGCTCAGATGGATCACAGCACTCATGGTCAAATGAAGATGGCTGAAATGGATCACAGTACCCACGAGATGGATCACAGTGCGCATGGTCAAATGAAGATGGCCAAAATGGATCATAGTACCCACGCGCAGATGAATCATGATGCTCATGACCAAATGGATCATAGCACCCATCAACAGCAGACAACTGCTCGTAATGAAAAATCAAAACCTGAAACAGTATTTGGTTGGGCCAATGCAGCAACGCCTGTGGGACATAAAGCGTTACAGTACGCTGATCTGAAATCCTTAACACCGCAGCCCGATATCCGACCAGCCGAAAGAGAATTGGTGATTCGTCTTGGTGGCACCATGGAACGTTATATTTGGACCATCGATGGGAAGAAGTTTAGTGACAAAGATTTTGAACCGTTGAAAGTACAGTATGGTGAGCGCATTCGTTTGAAATTCGTCAATGAAAGCATGATGGCTCATCCGATGCATTTACATGGCATGTTTATGCAACTAGAAAATGGGCAAACTGCAGCCAATATGCCCAATAAACACACCATCGTGGTTCCACCGGGTCAAACGGTCACTGCCATGCTTACCGCGGATGAATTGGGCGAGTGGGCGATTCATTGTCATTTATTATTCCATATGTCAGCAGGCATGATGAGTAAGTTGATTGTTGCAAATGTCGATGATTCAAAAACCGTAAAGCAAAAAACCAGCCCTGTTCAATCTTCTCAAGGAGAGAGCCATGCACATCATTAAGCGATCTTCTGAGATCAAACGATATACTCAATTGGTTTTTATTGGTGGTCTCATGTCCTCGATCAGTCTATTGACCTCGGCACATGGAGGCCATGATCATCAAATGATGCAGTCACAATCAAGTATGCAATCAAATGCATCTGCATCAATGGATCATTCACACCATCCAATCACCCCAACACAGCAAGTTCAGATTACTCCACATGGGCAGCATGATCATCGGCTAGAACATGGCGGGCAAGTTTATCAGGCGACCAGTTTGGAGAGTGCTTGGACTGTGGATGATGACGGACGAGGACGTGCCAGTACTGAATTAAAAACTTGGGTGGGCACTGATGAGAATAAAGTTTTTATCAAAGCCCATTTAGAAAAGGCTGAATCCGAGCAAGCTGACACTGAAGCAAAGGTATTGTACAGTCGTAATATTGCAGATTTTTGGGATGTACAGGCAGGTGTCCGTTATCAATATCAGTCTGAACAGCAGCAAGATAAGAATCAATGGAGTGCTGTATTTGGCGTACATGGTTTAGCACCCTATTTCTTTGAAACAGAAGCTTATCTTTATGCAGGGCAGGATCAGCGTTGGCAGCTGAGTTTAGAAACAAGTCGTGATTTCTTGTTTACTCAAAAATTGATTGCTCAGCCTTATCTCAATGTAGATGTGGTATTGAATGATGAATCTAAATATGCACGTAAAACAGGTCTATCTAAGCTGCAAACGGGCGTACAAATGCGTTATGAAATCAGTAAAAAAGTGATGCCGTTTATAGATGTTGCCTACGCTTATCATAAAGGTGTAAAGCAGACGGAATGGCAAACCGCATCGCAGCGTGAAAAAGGTGGATTGTACGGTGCTGGTGTTACGCTAAAGTTCTGATATTTTGCTTAATTTTTAACATTTTTGAGATACTGTTGGTTTATACTAGCAGTATCTTTTTTGAGTCATTTATGGTGCATCAATGGCTTTAGAACAACAAGACAATCGAATAACAGAAAGAACAAAGCAATCTGAAAAGGTCGGGCGTACCCAAGATACGTTAGCGTCGCAATTAGAGTTGATTGCACCCGATGGCAGTATGTACGTGAGTTACTATTATATTCCACAGATGAGTAGTGTTGTGGAGGCTCAACGTGTCAGAAAAGCACTGATTCCTTTTGCTGCGATATTGGTAGAACATAATATTGATTTAGATGTACGTCATTTAACCCTTTATCACGATGACTCAATTGATGAGGTCACGGCTGTATTACAAGCATTGAACTTAGGTGCAGAATTACAGCAAACAATGTCTCATTACGAGCCATTGGAACTTGCAAACTTCAAACCACAACAATCTGATGAATTGAGCAACAAACAAGAAAGAGTCGGATTTTATTTAAAAGCAGCTCAAAAATTTTTATATGTGATTTTAGAAAAGTTTAGACAATGGGTTAAAGCATTGCGAAGCAAAAAGGATAAATAATATGCCGAGATGGATGTATGGCCTTATGGGCTTTGCATTGATTTGGCTGGTTTGGACCAATTGGCTTAAACCTGTACCCAATCTCACTCAGGTTACTGCACAGGGTGTGCAAATCGTAGAATTACAGTCTTATGAAGGTACCTTTCGTGTGCTTTCACGCAAAGATTATCATTCGGGGCGAGAGGCTGAGTTTTCTCCAATTGATTTAGCGGTCGGTTGGGGCGATATGGCGAAACCCGATATCTATAAACATGTTGATATTTCACAACGAAATCGTTGGTATTATTGGCGTGTTGATGCACAGCCTCCCATCTCGTTACGCGAAATCGCAGTACAAAGTGCCAATATGCATATCGTGCCTGCAACTGCACAGGTCGCCGAACAGCTTAAGAAAATTAAAAAAGATGATTTGGTTAATTTGAAAGGTGCATTAATTGAAATTCAGGCACCTGATGGATGGCGTTGGCGGAGTTCCTTGTCACGTGAAGATACGGGGAGTGGGGCATGTGAGTTGATGCGAGTCGATAGTGTGGTTTGGTATTGAGTATTTGGTATAAGTAAGCCATTGAATAAGCATCGTTTAGATACATAATAATTCACATGATGGCAAGATTATAAATTATACTATTGGGTTGAGTAGGACGACCTCTCAATAAAGAATCACGTTGGGACGACCCAACCCTTGCTATACACGAGAGAAAAAATGGCGTGGGCAATTTTAATTTTGGCAGGTATTTTCGAAATTATTTGGGCGTATTCAATGAAACTGTCAGAGGGTTTTACTCGTTTAACTCCGACAGTGATTACCCTCGTTTTTATGATTTTGAGTTTCGGTTTACTTGCGACAGCAATGAAAACTTTGCCGTTGGGCACTGCTTATACCGTTTGGACAGGGATCGGTGCAATCGGATCATTTGTTATCGGTATTATGGTATTAAATGAACCTATGACGGCTATGCGAATGATCGCAGCGGTACTGATTGTATCTGGTTTAGTTTTGATGAAACTTTCATCAAATTAAGACAAACTCCCCCTCTTTATTAAAGAGGGTGAGCTACGATTGAAGTAGTGTAAAGGAGCTTTTTTCATGCAACTGGTTTATATGTATATGGATTCTCCAGTGGGTACATTAAAACTGGTTGCGCATGATCACGCCTTAGTTGCGGTGATGTGGGACAATGAAGATCATAAGCGCGTACGCTTGGCAACGTTGTTAGAGAACACTCAACATCCGATGCTGCTCAAAGCGAAACAACAATTACAACAATATTTTGCAGGACAACGTCAGCAATTTGATTTGCCTTTGGATTTTCAGGGTACAGACTTTCAACAACACGTTTGGAATGCTTTGCTGACCATTCCTTATGGTGAAACGCGTAGTTATAAGGATATTGCGCTACAGATTGGCAATGTGAAAGCAGTACGTGCGGTCGGTGCTGCCAATGGCAAGAATCCAATTTCAATTATTGCGCCGTGTCACCGGGTGATTGGTTCTGGTGGGGCATTGGTAGGATTTGCAGGTGGGTTGGATAAGAAGCAGATTTTACTCAGTTTAGAGCAAAGTAAATCTGCTTAGTTTATTGATAAAAACTCGATTTTTTTGATTATTTAGCATAAGCTTTTAAGGTAAGGTTTGATATATAAACCTTAGTAGATTTTTGATACGCGGAAATGTCAACCGCAACCTGCGTGGTTTAAAAATGTGTAAGTTATTGTATTTATAATTTAAATTAAATAGATGCAAAAAATGAACAGGTTTTGCGGGGGACAAATGGTTTTGCCTACTTTTCCCGAAAGAAAAGTAGGTCGAGCCGAAGGCTTATCCTAAAATTGGATGAATGTTCGGCAAGACTCCGATGAGATAGATCTCTTAATTGAATATCAAGCTAAAATCTTTAAAGCTCAATGAATGGAAGTTTAAAAATGGCTGTTGGTGACGTAACGATGCCACTTATGCATGTGGTGCAGGGTGTAAAAATTGGCTCAACTGAGGCGTATGTACGTTATCCAAACCGACGAGATCTGGTCATTTTTGAATTTGCTGAAGGTTCAAATGTAGCAGGGGTCTTTACCCAAAGCGCATTTGCAGCTGCGCCAGTTTTACTCAGTAAAAAACATTTGGCTGAAAGCACTTCACAAAAGCAGCCACGTTACCTGATTATTAATACAGGCAATGCCAATGCCGCAACAGGCACTGTAGGCTATCAAAATGCCGAAGCAACTTGTGCCAAACTTGCTGAATTGACAGGTGTGCAAAGCAATCAGATTTTGCCATTTTCAACAGGTGTGATTGGTGAGCAGTTGCCAATTGAACGTTTGGTTCAAGGTATTCAACCTGCGTTGAACGATCTAAATACTAATCATTGGGTAGATGCTGCATCAGGGATTATGACCACGGATACCACACCGAAAGGTGCATCTGAACAATTTAAACTCGATGGCATCACTTATACCATGACCGGTATTAGTAAAGGTGCGGGTATGATTCGCCCGAACATGGCGACGATGTTGAGTTTCGTTGCCACAGATGCTCCGATTGCAAAAGCATTGGTTGAGCAGCTTCTAAAAACAACGGTTGAGCATTCATTTAACCGCATTACCATTGATGGGGATACCTCAACCAATGACTCCTGTATTTTTGTTGCAACAGGTTTAGCTGGTGGTGCTGAGATTGAAAGCCAAGATGATCCACGTTATCAACAGGTACTCGATGTACTTGCTCGGATGATGAATCGTCTCGCACAGCTGATTGTACGTGATGGTGAAGGTGCAACCAAATTCATTACCGTTCAAGTTGAAGGTGGGGCAAATACTCAAGAGTGTTGTGATGTTGCCTATAGTGTCGCTGAGTCACCATTGATCAAAACGGCTTTATTTGCATCAGATCCAAACTGGGGACGTATCGTGATGGCAATTGGTAAAGCCGGTGTGCCTAATTTAGACAGCAGTAAGGTTCAAGTTTGGTTGGGTGATGTACAAATCTGCTTAGATGGTGGCGCAAATCCAGACTATACCGAAGAAGCGGGCGCGGCAGTGATGGTAGAGAAAGAAATCACTATTCGTATTGATCTTGGACGAGGTACTGCACAGGACACCGTTTACACCTGTGACTTTTCTTACGACTATGTGAAAATTAATGCCGATTATCGTTCGTAAATTTGCGTTATAATGCAGCCTCCACAGTGAGGCTTTTTTTATATCGCTTGTTTGTGGATGTGTTTAATCCCAAATCTCAACAGATACCCACGTTATCAGTTTGCAGTGATGCAAGCGCGCAGGATAGAGAAGACGCTTTATGAATGATGCGAATTTAATTGCGAACGACGCCAAAAATATTGTGCAGACGCATTTAGATCGTTTGGGCGAGCCAAAGGACAATAGCCTAAGCCCAGAAGTGAAACAACAGAAGTTTGCTCAAATCGCAGCCGAGCTTAAAAAAAGAAATGCGGTATTGGTCGCACACTATTACTGTGATCCTGATGTACAAGAGCTTGCTGAACTTACTGGTGGTTGTGTTTCTGACTCATTAGAAATGGCACGTTTTGGTCGTGACCATCCAGCGACGACACTTGTGGTTGCTGGGGTTAAGTTTATGGGCGAAACCTCAAAAATTTTATCGCCTGAAAAAACGGTGCTGATGCCAACTTTAGAGGCAACCTGTTCACTTGATATTGGTTGTCCAGTCGAAGAGTTCTCTGCATTTTGCGATCAACATCCTGATCATACTGTGGTGGTGTATGCCAATACTTCAGCAGCAGTAAAAGCACGTGCGGATTGGGTGGTAACTTCAAGTTGTGCGGTCGAGATTATTGAGCATTTAGACAGTTTAGGTGAAAAAATTATTTGGGCACCTGACCAACATTTGGGCCGTTATATTCAGAAGAAAACAGGCGCAGAAATGTTGTTGTGGGATGGTGCGTGTATCGTGCATGAGGAGTTTCGTGCACGGGGCATTATTCAGATGAAAGCACTTTATCCCGATGCTGCTGTTTTAGTCCATCCAGAGTCGCCTGAAGCGGTTGTGGATATTGCAGATGCGGTGGGAAGTACCTCGCAATTGATCAAAGCAGCACAGACATTGCCGCAGAAACAAATGATCGTGGCAACAGATCGAGGCATTTTTTATAAAATGCAACAAGCTGCGCCTGATAAAGAGTTATTTGAAGCGCCGACAGCAGGTGAGGGTGCAACATGTCGTTCATGTGCGCACTGTCCTTGGATGGCAATGAATGAATTAGATGGTATTTTGCATGTGTTACAACATAGCGATCAAGAAATACACGTCGATCCAGCATTGGCTGAACGTGCCAAATTACCTTTAGATCGAATGTTGAACTTTAGCGCGTCGTTAAAGCGTTAAAATGTTTGTTAAATATACATTTGATAAGGAAAAATCATTTTTTTTAAAACTAGGTGTTGACGTGATGCAACGTCAAGCCTAGAATGCACACCGTACCGCACGATGTGCGATACAATAAAAGCTGAGATAGATCGGAGCATAGCACAGCCTGGTAGTGCACCTGGTTTGGGACCAGGGGGTCGTAGGTTCGAATCCTACTGCTCCGACCAATTAAAACATGTTGAAAAACATTGTTTTAGGATCGGCCAAGTATCGCATGATAGTTTTATCATCGGTTATGCGCCTGTAGCTCAGTTGGATAGAGCATCCGCCTTCTAAGCGGATGGTCACAGGTTCGAATCCTGTCAGGCGCGCCATTTGGTAGCTTGGTACATAGAATCAAAAGTATGTTATGGTGGATGTAGCTCAGTTGGTAGAGCCCCGGATTGTGATTCCGGTTGTCGCGGGTTCGAATCCCGTCATTCACCCCACTCTTTTATAGAGAGTATCGGAGCATGGCGCAGTCTGGTAGCGCACCTGGTTTGGGACCAGGGGGTCGTAGGTTCGAATCCTACTGTTCCGACCATCATCTTAAAGATGAAATAAAAATCCGCTAAATGAGCGGTTTTTTTGTGTCTAAATTTTTAGGTAATTCTCACTCGCTTCTTGATCAAGTCTCTCCTGTTTTCATTGATTCATTTAAATGACCAACGTTTAAATATGGATTTATTTGTCACAATTTCAAGCTAGTATTTTATCTTTCTTATCTGTTGTTATATAACAGACCGAAAAAATGATCTGATATTCGCTCGGTCAGAATATGAGATATGAATCGAAAGTTGATAGCTCATTGTATTTCATTCCTACTCTATAAATCAGTTTTAAAAATTCTAAAGAGAGTGAGTGCATGCATAACATAAACTATGTCTTTATTAGTCTTTTGGGTGGGCTCATCGTACCGCTACAATTGGCAATGATTAATGCCTTCCGTCAAGCAAGTGGCGCCACTCAAATACAATCAACATTTTTCTTATATGTTGGTGGGGCGATTGCATCATTGGTTATTGCACTATTTGTCGATGGCAGTATTAAGCCGCCGTTGTACCAACAAACCTCATGGTGGATGTGGCTATCTGGCTTATTAGGATCACTTTATATCCTGTGCATGTTCTTAGCTGCTCCACATATTGGGGCAACCAATACATTACTTTGGATTTTCTTAGGTCAAATGATCTTTGCCACAATAATTGATAGTAGCGGTTTTCTCGGAATGCAGATTAAAAAAATAGATGGTCTTAGATTATTTGGTCTGGGACTTATTTTTATGGGAGGATTGATCATGATCTATAGCGAATATAGACATTCGACAGCTTAAAAATATTGTAAGTATGGCTGAGAAACGATGAATAAATGATTCAGATATCTTGTCATTAAATCGAAAATTTAAATTATGAAAAATCAGAAAAAGTATTGATAGCTTAATGCTTTGATCAGAGTGATTATTTATTGCAACTGTCTTGCAGGATTTGGCTATTGTGATTTGATTGTTAACACGCTATTTTGCACTTTATGATTTAAGTCAGTTAGACAACGACAACAGTATTTAAATACCATGTTCTGCATAATGCACGCACTTTTTAAAAAGAAAAAATAGGGATAGAAATGATACAAACAGCTTTTGATTTTGTAATTATTGGTGGTGGCTCAGCAGGATGTGTATTGGCTGGGCGGTTATCTGAAAATCCAAACATTTCTGTATGTTTATTAGAAGCTGGCGGCGATGGAAATAGCTGGTTGGTGAATACACCTGCGGCGGCTGTGATTAGTATTCCAACTAAACTGAATAACTGGGCAATCGAAACGATTCCACAAAAGGGTTTGAATCAACGAAAAGGCTATCAACCCCGCGGTAAATGCTTGGGGGGGAGTTCAGCGATCAATGCGATGGTGTATATCCGTGGGCATCGTGATGATTATGATCATTGGGCTGCACTGGGAAATACCGGCTGGTCATATGATGAAGTGTTGCCATATTTTAAAAAATCAGAACATAACGAAAGCATTAAAAATGAATATCATGGGCAGCATGGTCCACTGAATGTCAGTGAGTTGAATTCAGATAATCCATATCAGCAAACATTTATTGAAGCGGCAAAACAGGTTGGCTATCCACTCAATGATGATTTTAATGGCGCTGAACAAGAAGGTTTAGGCGTGTATCAAGTCACTCAAAAAAATGGTGAACGTTGGAGTGCTGCACGAGGCTATTTATTGCCTTATTTAGGTAAACGTCCTAACTTACAAGTGATTACCCATGCGACCGTCTCCCGTATCATTATCGAAAATGGCCGTGCGATTGGGGTCGAGTATAAACAAAAAAGCCAAACCACGATCGTTAAAGCCAACAAAGAGGTGTTGTTGTCAGCTGGCGCATTTCAATCGCCGCAAGTATTGATGCTGTCAGGCATAGGTCCACGCCAAGAGTTAGAAAAGCATGGTATTCCAGTCATAAAAGATTTGGCAGGGGTAGGTGAGAACTTACACGATCATCCAGACTTTATTTTTGCTTATAAAACCAAACTGATGGAGGGTACATTTGGCTTATCTTTAGGTGGAAGCTTAGATTTAGTTAAACAAATTGGACGCTATCGTAAAGAACGTCGCGGTTTGATTACCACCAATTATGCTGAATGTGGTGGCTTCTTAAAAACGCGACCTGAACTAGACAAGCCGAATTTGCAGTTACATTTCGTGATCGCTATTGTGGATAACCATGCGAGAACAATGCATGCTGGACATGGTATCTCGTGTCATGTTTGTTTGTTGAATCCACGTGCGCGTGGTTCAGTCAAACTCAGTGGTAAGTACGTGGATGATCCTTTATTAATTGATTTTAAGTTTCTTGAGGATGAGCAAGATCTTCAAGATATGGTGGATGGCTTTAAAGTCACCCAAAAGCTTATGCAAGCACCTGCTTTAAATGAAAAGATCAAAGAAGATATGTTTACTGCGAATGTGAAATCAGATGATGAAATTCGTGAGATTTTATGTCAGCGTGTAGATACGGTTTATCATCCTGTCGGTAGCTGTAAGATGGGTGTAGATGAGATGGCAGTGGTTGATCCTGAGCTTAAAGTCTATAGCGTTGATGGTCTTCGTGTGGTTGATGCTTCAATTATGCCAACCGTGGTCAATGGTAATACCAATGCACCGACGATTATGATTGCTGAAAAGGCAGTTGATATGATTCGTCAGGCTTGGAAATAAAATCAATTTTCATCAAAATCAGGCGAATTTTTATTTATAGAGGGCGAATGCAATTCGCCCCTACGCCGTTTCATTTTCAATAGGGTGTCGTGGTGTTTCTAACATACGTGGAAAGCTAAAATTATAATTTTTAAGTCGTAGAGAGAGCTTGTATGGGTTTAACAATAATAACTGTGAGACAATACTTTTCTTGCTGACCTGATTTGATAGAGATATTGATATTTAAGCCATAGATTTTGACAATGCAGTTTGTCAATATTAGGCAAGATTTTGTTGGCTATACTGTTTCAGTAGATCAAAAATCTGAAAAGCGAACAAATGCAATAAAAAAATAAGGAAAGCAACCTATGAAGTCTCTGATTTGTCATAACGCTGAGTTAAAGCTGGAAGACAGTCTCCAATTAGTCCCAGCGAAAGGGCAGGTATTACTTGAAGTCGTGCGTTGTGGCATTTGTGGTTCTGATTTACATATGCAACATCACTGTGATCACATGCATGATTTGGCAGCGCGAGTCGGTTTTAATGGTGTAGCCAAATCCTCAGATCAATTTATATTGGGACACGAGTTCTGTGGCAAGGTTTTAGATTATGGTCCAAAAACACGCCGTAAATTAAAAGCAGACACTTTGGTTTGTGCGATGCCATTGCTCAATGTTGATCCACAAGGATATGTGCCAACAGGTCTTTCACCAAGTGCATCAGGCGGTTATGCAGAACAAGTTCTAGTTCAATCCAGTTTGATGTTTGAAGTTCCCAATGGTTTAGATGCGGATCGTGCTGCGCTGACTGAGCCTATGGCTGTTGCCTTACATGCGGTCCGTCGTAGCCGAATTAAGAAAAATGAGCCAGCAATCGTAATCGGTTGTGGTCCAGTTGGTTTGGGTGTGATTATTATGCTCAAAGCGATGGGTGTAAAAACCGTGGTTGCCAGTGATTTTTCACCAAATCGCCGTAAGTTGGCTGAGCAATGCGGTGCAGATATATTGATTGATCCTAAACAACAATCTCCATTTAGCAGTTGGAAAGAGCTTGGTTTGCTGGGTAATGTCTCTGAAGCAATTAATATGGGCATGGGGATTTTTGATAAAGTTCAGACTTTCTCATTGCCATGGGTCAATGCAATGCGTGTGGGTGACAAACTCGGTTTGTTACCGAAGCGCCCAGTGATTTTTGAGTGTGTTGGTGTGGCAGGTATCATGCAGCAGATATTGGAGGGTGCACCACTGTTCTCACGTATTGTGGGGGTTGGTGTTTGTATGCAAAGCGATAAGATCGAACCAGCTTTGGCAATCAATAAAGAACTAGAAATCCAGTATGTGCTGGGTTATACGCCACTGGAGTTCCGTGACACCTTGCATATGATTGCCGAAGGTAAAATTGATGTTTCACCACTGATTACAGGTGTGGTTGGTTTGGAAGGGGTAAGCAATGCCTTTGATGCATTACGTGATCCAGAGCAACATGCAAAAATCTTGATTGATCCAAAACGAGCAGGATCGGATATTCAGTTGATTAAAGCTTAAAAGAAATTCAAAAAAAGCTGCTATTTTTGGAAATAGCAGCTTTTTTGTTTTAAGTGACTAAAATAGCCTAAGCAATCTCTGTCTCAGCAGATATTGGAATTTAGTTAAATTGAGCACTTAAAAGCTTTTGGTGAGGGAAAATGTCACAGTCGAATCAATTGGGTCTGAGACTCGGGCATTCGGATTACCATTACTGTATTCTTTGTAATAATCCTCTTTGTCCCATGCTTTGCTATACATGAGGCTAGCTGCAAGATCATAAGGCAGTTCTTTATTGACCGAGAAACTGGCATCTTGAAAGCTTGCTGCTGAAAAGTTTTTAATACGTTGATTGCCATAATGAGCATCGGCAGACCAACCTTGACCTAACGGTTGATGCCAATTGACATCTAAATAGCCTGAACCACGTGAGTGCTGATCATTTCCTACACCTAAAGTCTTTGAGTTATTACCAAAATAATCTTGGGTATAAGTCACTGCATATTTGACGGTGACGGGTCCATAAGCAATCTCTGGAATAATTTCACCATAGTCAAAACTGGTATGACCTGTTTCCGCTGTGGTTTCTGCACCCGGATAAAAATAGTAAGCGACAGTGACACCGAGAGAAAGATCACCAAAACTACGCGAATAACCCGTATAAACATCCCACTCTACAGAAGCGTCGCGAATAAAGTGATCACTTACCGTCGATGCCCATGTACCCACGAACAAGCCATTCGGATGTGCATAATCAAGACCGCCTTGTAGGGCTGGTTTGCTCCATGTTTGCTGAAAGCCGCGTGATACATATTGACTTGCAACGGTGAGATTGGCACTAAACGGTGATACGGTTTCAGTGGTTGACTCGGTTGCATGAGCCGTGTGTAAAAAAAAGCCGAAAGGGATTGTGAATAAAATTCTTTTCATTTGAATTTTCCTAATGGTTGGCAGCACCTTAGATCGCTAAGGCGCTGAACATAACTTAACTAGGTTATGCAAATGGACGTAAAGGGGATTGGCGTACTGGAGCAGTACCAGCTTTGTAGTAGTCTGCTTGGGAGCGTGGTAGCTTTTGTCCACGAATTTGATCAGCAATTTTCTCTGCTATCATAATAGTGGTGGCATTTAAGTTACCTGTGATAATCAACGGCATAATCGAGGCATCAATGACACGTAAGCCTTGTAGGCCATGAACACGACCTTGTCCATCAACCACTGCCATCTCGTCTTCGCCCATTTTGCAACTACATGATGGGTGGTAAGCCGTTTCAGCATGATTGCGAATAAAGTCATCCAGTTCTGCATCAGTTTGCACGTGTTTTCCGGGACTGATTTCTTCGCCACGATATGGATCAAGTGCGGGTTGGTGCATAATTTCGCGGGTAATACGGATACCATCGCGGAATTCACGCCAATCTTGTTCTGCTGACATGTAGTTGAACAAAATACTTGGATGCTCAAACGGGTCTTTAGATTTTAGTTTAATCCGACCACGGGATGGCGAGCGCATCGAACCAACATGGGCTTGAAAACCATGTTCTTTCACTGCATTACTGCCGTTGTAGTTAATCGCCACAGGCAAGAAATGGTATTGGATATTTGGCCAGTCAAACTCATCTGAACTGCGGATAAAACCACCTGCCTCAAACTGATTACTTGCGCCGATGCCTTTGCCAAGGAACAGCCATTCAGCACCAATCGCGGGTTGGTTATACCATTTCAATGCAGGGTAGAGCGAAACAGGTTGCTTACATTTGTATTGCAAGTACATTTCCAAATGATCTTGTAGATTTTCACCCACACCAGGAAGATCTTGTACAACTTCGATGTCCATTGATTTTAAGAAGCTACTTTCGCCAACACCCGAGCGCTGTAAAATTTGTGGCGATGCAATTGCCCCTGCGCATAGCAGCACTTCACGTTTGGCCTGTGCTTGTTTCATGTTGGCTTGATCCGTGCCAATGATATATTCCACGCCAACGGCTTGTTTTTGATTGAACAAGATTTTGTTGGTCATGGCATGCGTAACGATGGTCAAGTTAGGACGACCTTTGGCCATATCTAAATAGCCACGTGCTGTACTTGAGCGGCGTCCTTGAGGTGTTACGGTACGATCCATTGGACCGAAACCTTCTTGTTGATAGCCATTTAAGTCATCGGTTCGTGGATAGCCTGCTTGTACGCCTGCTTCGATCATCGCGTGGAACAGTTCGTTATTGCCTTGTTTGGGAGTGGTCACCGAAACAGGACCATGATCGCCGTGATAGTCATTGCCACCGATATCACGGGTTTCTGCTTTTTGGTAGTATGGCAAACAGTCTGCGTAGGTCCAATCTTCAAGACCTTTGTGCGTTGCCCATTGGTCTAAATCCATCGCATTGCCACGGATATAGCACATCCCATTAATTAAGGATGAACCGCCTAGTCCTTTACCGCGACCACATTCCATCCGGCGATTGTTCATGTGTGGTTCTGGGTCGGTCAAATAGGCCCAGTTATAGCGGCGACCTTGTAGAGGAAAAGCCAAAGCCGCTGGCATTTGTGTACGAAAATCTAAACGATAATCTGGACCGCCTGCTTCTAATAATAAAACAGTCACATCTTGGTCTTCTGTGAGACGTGCTGCGAGAACATTTCCGGCAGATCCTGCGCCAATGATAATGTAATCGAATTCTTGCTTATTCATAATTAGCCTTTATTGTTGCATGATCAACTGAATACATCGTGATTCAGTTGATCAAGTGAAGATAAAGCGCAATGCTTTTTAGAAAATGCTTTGGTAATCACCAAGCTCAACTTGAATGGATTTAATACGGGTGTAATGGCCCAAAGTGGTTAAACCATTTTCACGTCCAACGCCAGATTGTTTATAACCACCGACTGGCATTTCAGCAGGGGATTCGCCCCAAGTATTGATCCAGCAAATACCCGCTTCGATCTGATGAATCATACGATGCGCTCTGCTGATATCTTGAGTCACGATGCCAGCCGCTAAACCAAAGGTGGTATTGTTGGCACGACGAATCACTTCTTCTTCAGTTGTATAACTGAGAATACTCATGACTGGCCCAAAAATCTCGTCCTGTACAATCCGCATATCATCGGTACAGTCGCTAAAAACGGTAGGTTGAACGTAAGCACCTTGTGCAAAATCGCCATCGAGGACACGTTCGCCACCAATCAACAGCTTAGCGCCTTGCTGCTTGCCTGCATTGATATATGAGAGGACTTTGTCCATATGAGCAAAGCTGGTAAGTGGGCCAAAGTTAGTTTCAGGATTCATCGGATCACCGATACGAATACGTTTCACGCGTTCGACGATAGCCGCTTCAAAATCAGCTAACAGGGCTTTCGGAACAAAGACACGGGTACCATTGGTACAAACTTGACCCGAACTAAAGAAGTTTGCCATCACCGCAATATCTGCGGCACGGTCGATATTTGCATCGGCACAAATAATCAGTGGTGATTTACCACCCAGTTCCATGGTGACTTCTTTAAGGGTAGAGCCTGCGGCACTGGCCATGACTTTTTTGCCAGTTTCGACTCCACCAGTAAATGAAATTTTTTCGATGATTGGATGTTCAGTTAACCATTGTCCAATTTCACTACCAGCACCTTGTACAACGTTAAATACGCCGTTAGGAAGACCTGCTTCGGTATAAATTTCTGCAAGTTTAAATGCAGTTAGGGGAGTGGTTTCACTTGGTTTGAAAATCATGGCATTGCCTGCTGCAAGCGCAGGGGCAGATTTCCATAAAGCAATTTGAATCGGGTAGTTCCAAGCACCAATCCCTGCAACGACACCAAGTGGTTCACGGCGGGTATAGAAAAAGCTTGATTCACGAAGCGGGATTTGTTCGCCTTGAATTGCAGTCGCAAGACCAGCGTAGTATTCAAGTACATCGGCACCTGTGACGATATCAACGGTTGATGTCTCGCTGTAGGCTTTACCAGTATCGAGCGTTTCAAGTTGCGCCAGCTCATCATTTCGTTCACGTAAAATGTCAACTGCACGGCGTAAAATACGAGAACGCTCTATGGCTGTCATGGCAGCCCAGATTTTTTGTCCTTGTTGCGCACTATGAACTGCGGCTTCAATATCTTGTTGCGAGGCTTGTTGAAGTGTTGCAATCACTTCACCATTGGCAGGGTTAATACTATCAAATGTCTTACCACTGGTTGCTTCTACATAGCGTCCGTGGATATATAATTGATGAACGTGTGCATCACTCATTCTGTTTCTCCTGCAAAGGTTTTTGCGCAAATTGTAATTGCGTTTTGACATAGTCATAGGCAATGGAACGGGCAAGTTGGCTGTCAAACTCTTCATGACTGCTTAAACTGCCGCGTAGCCATAATCCGTCAATCAATGCCGCTAATCCGCGAGCAGCAATGCTGGCCTGTTCTTTATCGAGTAACTTGAGAAAATAAAACTTCAAGTTTGAATACAGGCGTTGATCATTAATGCGTTGCAAACGACCAAGTTCGGGTAGGTGCATGCTTGCAGACCAAAAGTCCAACCAAACACGCATGGCCTGTTTATTGACCTGACTAATATCAAAGTTGGAATCAATAATGGCCTTAATCTGGCTTTCTGGATGTGAATCAGCTTCAACTTTATATTGATCTGTTTTCTGACGTAAAACGTTAAGCATTTCCTGCATACAAGTATTGATGAGTCCTTGTTTGTCACCAAAATAATGACTCACAATACCCGTTGATACTTCAGCTTTTTTTGCGATTTGTGCAATGGTGGTGTTGGATAACCCCACTTCATAAATCACGTTGAATGCGGCGCTGATAATTTCTTCGCGTCGCACATGCTCAGGTTTTACTCTACGTTTTGTCATGTTGATCCATTGAAAGCCCGATTCAGGTACTTTTTATTTAACATTTCTCAATGTTGAACATCATAACATTTTTTTATCATACTTTTTATTGATTGAACGTTCAATCAATAAAAAGTATGATCTGTAAAAATCAATGAGTTTTTGATTGGTTGGTCAAGATTTAAAGTAATAAGAATACACCGATTGCAAGGAGCAACCACATGGTGTCAAAAAGTAATGCTGGATTTACATCCGAACGCGTTCGATTAAATTTATTTGTTTTTTGGAGCTCGGCAATCAGTATTGGCATTTTCGGCCTATTGTTTGTGCTGTTTCCAGAGCAAAGCCAGTTTTGGCTCACCTATGTGCAAGAGCAAGTCAACCAATTGTTTGGCTGGTATTACATGTTGGTCATCGTTGCTTGTTTAGGCTTTGTTGCATGGTTGGCTTTTTCGCGAGTTGGGCAGATTCCACTGGGAAAAGATCACGATAAACCTGAGTTTGGTTATATGGCTTGGGTGTCGATGCTATTTTCAGCGGGTATTGGCATTGCATTATTGTATTACGGTGTTGCTGAACCTGTTGATCATTTCCTAAGACCACCTGAAGGTGAGGGCGGCACGGTTCAGGCGGCGCGAGATGCCATGATGTATAGCTTTTTACATTGGGGTATTCATGGTTGGGTGTTGTATGCCTTGATCGGTGTCACGCTGGGTTATTTTGCCTTTCGATTAGATTTGCCACTGGCGTTGCGTTCAGCCCTTTATCCTATCTTTGGTGAGCGAATTTATGGCTGGGTCGGGGATTTTGTCGATGGATTTGGTATTTTAGCCACAGTTATTTCTTTGGTCACCAACTTAGGGATTGGCGCATTAGTCCTCGTCTCTGGCCTTGTTTATCTCGTACCTGACATCCCAAATAATCATACAACGCTGATTGCAGTGGTGTTGTTGATGATGTTTGTGGCAACGATTACCACGGTGATTGGGATTGAAAAAGGCTTGGCTTGGCTGTCACGTATTAATCTGCGCTTATTGTATGTGTTGTTGTTATTTGTGTTTTTAACAGGACCGACCAATCATCTACTTAATGGTTTAGTGCAGAATGTTGGGGATTATCTGAGCCAGTTTATTGCCAAAAGTTTTGATATGTATTTGTACGACCAGCAGGCGAATACATGGTTGGGTTCATGGACGGTATTTTACTGGGCATGGTGGATTGCTTGGGCGCCATTTGTTGGCATGTTCATCGCGCGTATTTCCAAAGGACGCACCATTCGTGAAGTGGTTTTAGGCGTATGCCTTGTTCCACTTGGTTTTACTTTGGCGTGGATTTCGATTTTCGGAAATACCGCCATTCATTTAATTTTAGATCAAAAACAAAAGGTTTTAGGTGATATGGTCTTGGCTGACCCCGCATTATCGTTATTTAAGTTTCTCGAATATTTGCCTTTCAATCCTTATATTGCTGGGATTGTTGTTATGATTTGTTTCGTTTTGTTTTTGACCCCAGTGGGTTCGGGTACACTCATGATCGCAAATCTATCTTCGAAAGGGGGTAGTAATGAGAGTGATTCACCTATTTGGTTGCGTATCTTTTGGTCGGTGGTGATTACTATTGTCAGTATTGGCTTGCTCTTAGCTGGTAGCTTTGATGCGATGCAAAGTGCAGTTGTACTTTGTGGATTGCCATTCTCCGTGATTATTTTGCTTTATATGTTTGGTTTAGCCAAAGCATTGAAGCAAGATCAACAGCTACAAGTTGTAACGACGACATCACAGTCATCCCAACAACAGACCAAACCATCAGAAGATATGTAATTTCGGTTAATGACCTTTATTTTTCATTTTTTTATTCAGATGCGTCTTTTCTTTATTGCTTAAATAGGGAAAAGACAACGATGAATATTTTCTTTTTTTCTCGAATTCCTTGAGGATTGTATGGTGACAGATAATCCAAGAGCAGTTGATGATTCATCTATTCAAACAAAAGACCATCTTAATCGTGTGGTCTTTTATGTTTCAGCGCTCATAATTTTAATATTTTCATTAACCACGATTTTGTTTAATGATTTCGCCAATCACGTATTGAATACGGTTTTGGGTTGGGTCAGTTCCACATTTACTTGGTACTACTTACTTGCAGCAACGCTTTATTTAGTCTTTGTGGTTTTTATTGCCTGTTCTCGTTATGGTGATATCAAGCTTGGGCCAAAACACTCAAAACCTGAATTTAGTTTATTGAGTTGGTCGGCGATGCTATTTGCCGCAGGGATCGGGACGGACTTAATGTTCTTCTCGGTGGCAGAACCTTTGTCTCATTATATGAATCCACCTGTGGGTGAGGGACAAACCTATGAAGCTGCGCGTCAAGGCATGGTGTGGACATTATTTCACTACGGCTTGACGGGCTGGGGTATGTATGCCTTGATGGGCATGGCTTTGGGCTACTTTAGCTATCGTTATAACTTACCACTGACCATTCGCTCTGCTTTATATCCCATTTTTGGTAACAAAATTGATGGTCCAATTGGGCATTCTGTTGATACGGCAGCCGTGATCGGAACGATTTTTGGTATTGCGACGACCTGTGGTATCGCTGTGGTTCAGATCAATTATGGTCTACATGTTTTATTCGATTGGCCAGAAGGTTTATGGGTTCAGTCAGGTTTAATTTTATTCGCGGTCATTGTCACGATTATTTCGGTAACGGCGGGGGTCAATAAAGGGATTAAAGTTTTATCTGAAATTAATATTTATGTCGCCATTGGCTTAATGTTATTTGTTTTATTTTTGGGTAATACCGAGTTTTTACTGAATGCTTTAGTACAAAACTTTGGTGATTATATCAGTCGCTTCCCAAGCTTGGCTTTAGATAGTTTTGCGTTTGAACAACCGACTGAATGGATGAATAGTTGGACCATTTTCTTCTGGGCATGGTGGGTGGCATGGTCACCATTTGTTGGGCTGTTTTTAGCGCGTATTTCTCGTGGACGAACCATTCGTGAGTTTGTTTGCGGTACTTTAATTATTCCCTTATTGTTCACCATTACATGGTTATCTATCTTCGGAAATAGTGCCTTATACAATGTTATTTTTGATGGCAATACGGCATTGGCACAAACGGTTCTCACTGATCCTGCACATGGTTTCTATGACCTATTGGCGCAATACCCATGGTTTGCATTTGTCGCTGGGATTGCCACGATTACAGGCTTGCTATTTTATGTGACCTCTGCCGATTCTGGCGCATTGGTTTTGGGTAACTTCACCACCAAATTTTCCAATATTGATAATGATGCACCGCGTTGGCTGCGTGTCTTTTGGGCGGTTGCCATTGGTTTATTGACCCTTGCGATGTTGATGGCAAATGGTATCACCGCCTTACAAAGCGCTACAGTGATTATGGGGCTACCTTTTAGTTTTGTGATGCTGTTGGTGATGGCGGGATTGTATAAATCTTTACGCTTAGAAGACTATCGCAATGCCAGTCGTAGTCTCAATGCTGCTCCTGTGGTAGGTAATGTTGATATTCTGAACTGGAAGCAGCGTTTACGGCGTGTGATGAAGCATCCGGGGACAACCGAAACGCAGCATATGTTAGATACGGTGTGTCATCCTGCGGTGAAAACAGTTGCAGATGAGCTGATTAAGCAGGGTATGCAGGTTGATGTGACCAGTACACCGCTTGAAGAAAACGATGCGCTGTATCATCTTGATCTCACGATTTATTTGGAAGAGGAACATAACTTCGTCTACCAAATCTGGCCTGTGCGTTATACAGCGCCAAACTTTAGTGAGCGCGGTAAGCGTGGTAAACAATTCTACTATCGTTTAGAGACCTTCTTATACGAGGGCTCTCAGGATAATGATTTGGCTGGCTATACCAAAGAACAGGTGATTAATGATATTTTGGATAAATATGAGCGGCATATGTCTTTCTTGCATATGAATCGTATTGGTCCGGGGAATCGCCTTTTGTATCCTGACTCGCAGGATTAGTCATTGTAATAAAGAAAACCTCACAAATCTTGTGGGGTTTTTTATTGGGGTATTATAAAGCGCCGTACTGTTGCCATGTTTCACCCGTTTCATGAGCTGCGTATTTTTCTTTTAACTCATGTAAGGACTGAGCCTGATACAGCGCAAATACGATTAAAATTAAAAACAATCCAGCGAGTTTTATGAGCTTTTTATATCGATAATTGCCTGAATATAAATAGAAAATACAATAAAATGCTAAAATTAAATAAGTACAAAAAAGAGAGTTTAGTGCTAAATAAATCAGCAGCAAAGTCGTGAACAGCAACGCGGTTCGATTTTTAAAAGTGCTTGGTCTGAAACTCAATAAATTAAGTAGCAACAGACCCAACGAAGTCCAAAACAGATAAGCACTGCCACCAATAATCACAATATAACTGGACTGTAGGCACAAAAGAACCAGCCATACAAAGACGGAAAAAATAATAAATTTAGAGCGGCCAGAAGTTGCGGGTAAAGCGTCTTTCATATGGATTAGATTTTTAAAACCACGATTTGGTGTGGGGTGGACGTAAAAAATAGCTCAACTTTCGTCTTGGTTGATACAACGTAGACTAAAGCACTGATCAATATTGCTGGTACGGTGCGAAAAAAAAAGCGCGTTCCAATAACCGCCTGAACGCGCCCAATTTATTGCAAGAGGTCATAACGATGCCATTATTGGTAGGCAGTCACATGTTCAAGCAGGGCTTTGGGAGGGCAGATTGCAGTTGAGTTAGTTCGATGGCAATGTTGATAGCATCACATGTTCTCATAATAATGAGAGATATGACAGAAAAATACAGTTGTCTCGTAACAATGCTTAGTCGTAAAGAGAGGGCTGATTAGCGCAAACAGTAGCTCTTAAATGAGTAGCGTAGACAAGTTGTTGATGGTGAATGATTTAAACGTTTGGATGTAGATAGGCCACAAAACTGATGATGTAACAGAAGAGATAGAATGTAGATGCACAGTAAAAAAAGGGATGAGTCGTAACTCATCCCTTTTGATTTATGTAGCGATTTATTTATTGAGCCACAGCTTCAGCTTTTGCTACTTTTTGAGCAGGAACTAAGTTCGCAGGCGTTGAGTAGGTTAAGCCTAATGTTGAGCTGGTGTAATGACGGATTTGATCTAACAACGCTGGATCTGTTGCAAGGTCTTGACCATAAGAACGAACGATCTCATGAAGTTTGCCATTCCATTCCCCAGCCGTTTGCTCAGGGAATGCTTTTTCTAGCAAGTTCAGCATGATGTACGGTGAGGTTGAAGCACCCGGAGAAGCGCCAAGAAGTGCCGTTACAGACTTATCTTCAGAGGTGAAGATTTCTGTACCAAACTGCAATTTAGCAGGTTTGCCCGGCTCTTTTTTGATGATCTGTACACGTTGACCGCCTTGGCGTAAGTGCCAGTCTTTAGGATCAGCTTCAGGGTAGTATTTTTTCAACTCATTGAAACGATCTTCATCCGACATCAATACTTGGCTAACCAAATATTGAACGAGGTCAGCATTTTGCATCCCAATCGCTGCCATTGGCAACACATTGTTCTTGTTGGTCGATGCAAGTAAATCAAGTTGTGAACCATATTTTAGGAACTTATTTGAATAGGTTGCAAAAGGTCCGAACAAGACATATTTCTTACCGTCGATATAACGTGTATCAATATGTGGTACTGACATCGGAGGCGCGCCAAGATCCGCACGACCATAGACTTTGGCAGTGTGTTTCTCGGTAATTGCAGGGTTATCAGTAACAAGGAATTCACCACCGACAGGGAAGCCTGCGTATTGTTTTGCTTCTGGCAAGCCCGTCATTTGCAATAATTTAATGGCTGCACCGCCCGCACCAATAAACACAAAACGTGTTTTGACATGGTTGACTTCACCAGATTTCAAATCTTTAAACGCAACAGACCATGTATTGTCATCATTTTTACTGATGCCAGTTACTTCAGTTGACGTTCTGAGTTTGAAGTTTGGATTTTTTTCCAGATGATTGACCAGTTGAGTTGTGATCGCGCCGTAGTTCACGTCAGAGCCAACGTCCATACGTGTTGCTGCGATTTTTTGTTGCGGATCACGGCCATCCATCACCAATGGTGCCCATTGTTGAATTTCAGTTGGGTCTTCACTAATTTTCATGCCCGCGAATAGTGGTTCTTGAGTCATGGCTGCATAACGCTTCTCCATGAACTTCACATTGTCACCCCATACAAAGGCAATGTGTGGCACAGGGTTAATAAAGCTGTTTGGAGTACCCAATACACCTTGTTTCACTTGGTGCGCCCAAAACTGCTTTGCAATTTCAAACTGACTCGCCACATTGACTGCTTTAGAAACGTCCATCTTACCGTCTTTTTCTTCGGTATAGTTCATTTCCATAAAGCCAGAGTGACCTGTACCCGCATTGTTAAAGCCATTAGAACTTTCTTGAGCAACTGCATCAAGACGTTCATACATGCGAACGTTCCAATCGGGTTGTAGTTCGTTGAGATAAGCACCCAAAGTGGCACTCATGATACCGCCACCGATGAGAACAACATCGACAACTGGCTCGTTAGTTTTAGTTTTGATTGCCTTAGACGTAACGGGTCTAAAAAGAAAGGCAATTGCGATAACGATTAGCACTAGAAGAAGTGCTAATAAGTATTTCCAAAATTTTTTCATTCAATTTACCTTAAAAATTAAATGACTTCCTATATAGCTGATATAGAAAGAAAAGATTTAAATGAGGATTGGCGCATTAAAGACACATCTGGATAGGTGAGTGCTTTAATTGATGTTGGAGACAATTTTGTGAATTTTACTTTAATTTGGATGGTATTTTTGTGTATTTAATGTTTCAAAATACGTGACTCATATCACTTTTTTAATTCTTGGTCAGGGTAACTTATGGGAGGGGTTGAGCTTTATGCAAAGTGACTCAGGTTGAGCTTGTCCGGCGTTTAGGGAAGTCACAATCTCATGTTTCTAAAGTTGAAATCTTAGAAAGACGACTTGATGTGATTGAATTAATGGATTGGTTGAAGGCTTTAGGCATATTGCTAACGGCTTTTATTGCCTAAGTTAGCAACTCTATATAAGCAATTAATTAATAATATTGTTATAACATAAGTATCTGAAATATAAATTTTATTATATAATTGTGTTTATTTCTAATATAATTTTAAAAGTATGATGATACCAAGTAATTTAATAGCAAAAGCAAAGGAAAATAAGCTAGTGATTTTTATTGGCGCTGGCTTATCTATGAGTTGTGGTTTACCAAATTGGAATAAACTTACTATCGAAATTTTAGAGGGGTTGAGAGAGTATGAAGACAAATGTGATAAGTATATTAATGCAATAAATGATGATATCATGTCGCCTGTAGATGTTTTGCAGAAGATAGATAGATTAAAAGTTAATGCAATTGAAATTCTAGAAAAAGTAATAAGATCCCATGATGATAAATTACCTTCAACTACTCACCAAATTTTAGGCTCAATTTCCACTAAGATTATAACTACAAATTACGATACTTTATTAGAGAAACAATATAAAAATTTTGAGGTGGTTTCCTATAGTAACCAATATAAAGTCTCTAGAATTTCTGGTTATGATAAGTATATATTTAAACTACATGGTGATATAAATGAGCCAGATAAATGTATCTATTTCCCCTCACAATATGATGAACTTTATAACGCTAATGAGCAGGCTTCAATTTTTGAACTTAAAAAAATCATAACAGATAAATCTATATTGTTTCTAGGTTTTAGTCTTTCAGATCCTTATATAAATCATGTGATGGATTTTATTGGGAAATTGTATAATGGGTATACGCAAGAACATTTCATAATTTCGACGCAAGAAATTAAGGTTGAAAATGTGCGACTAACTTCCATACTAATAGATTCATATGGAGATTTAGAAAATAAATTAAATCAAATAAAAGATAGTGTTGTTCCATTGCTTGAAATTCATTCGGGTGAAAATGAAAAGTTAATTGATGTGCCAGCTTCACAAAATTTTGATGATTATGACATCGAAATACCGCCAACTAGTAAATTTTGGGTTGGGCGGAAAAAAGAAATTCAAAATTTATCAGTTGATTTTTTTAAGGTCATATTTATTACTGGGATTGGCGGTCAAGGAAAATCAGCTTTAGCTTCATATATTTTAAAAGATGCAATGCAAAAAGAAAAATATGAGTTTGTAGATTGGAGGGATTTTAAGGAAGAAACTAATAGATTTCAAACTAAATTGATTTCTCTTATACAGCGCTTAACTCATGGGGATTTTAATATAAAAGAATATGATTCAATTTCAATAAATGAGTTGATTGATATATTTTTTAAAAATTTACTTAACAGAAGAATACTATTTGTTTTTGATAACATTGATAGTTATATTGATTTAGAATATTTTACGCCACTAGGTAGTATGAAATATTTTTTTGATCAGGCACAAAGTACAACGCATAATTCTAAATTTATTTTCACTTGTCGACCATTTATTCGAGAAGCAGGTTCAGATTTTTACCAAATTAAGCTTGATGGTTTGTCTGAAAGTGAGTGTTTAGAAATTTTCGAATTATATAAAGTATCAGTAAATAAAGTTGAATTAGCAGAACTATCTAATAAGTCATATCAACTGACAAAAGGTCACCCCTTATGGATTAACTTAATTGCCGCTCAAGCTTTAAGAGGGGTGGAAACTGTTAATGCTTTTATTAAAAGTATAGAAGATAAAACAAATTTTAATGAAGAGGCATTCTCATCCATTTTATCTGAAAAGATTTTAAATGAAGTTTGGTCTTCTTTAAATGACAAGCAAAGAAATCTTTTGCGAGGAATTGCTGAATCTGTTAAACCAGAAACTATTCTTAATTTAAAAAAAATTATGGAGTCAGAGCTAAATAGTAATCAGTTTGATAGAGCGTTTAAAGTTTTAAAAAATTTAAATTTAATAGAAATTAAATCATCTAGTGATAATGCAGATTTGGTTGAGTTACATCCTCTAGTAAAAGAATTTATAATTTCAAAGTTCCCTCCCAATGAGCGTTCCAAGTTTATTACGTTGTTAGTGCAATATTACGATAAATTTATTTATATTTTAAAGCCAAGGCTTAATGATGACTTGAATTTCTCAGATTTTCAAAATTGGATGTCTAAAGTTGAGTTGCATATTAATAATGAAGACTATGTTTCAGCTTTGAGTGTTCTTGAAGAAGTAAGCTCACCAATTTTAACTGCTGGTTATACTGAGGAATATTTAAGAGTTTCAGAGAAACTATTTAGCTCGATAAAGTTTAAAATTGCTATTGATAATGAATATCCTTATTTTCATGGTTTATTTTTTAGTCTAACTACAACTTTGATTCAATTCGGGATGTTTGATAAAAGCGAATATTTTTTGGATGAATACGCTAAAGTTATACCAGGAAAAGGTAACCATTTCTTATCTTATTGTAGTGAAAAATGTTTTTTCTTCTGGTTTCAGGAAAAATATGCAGAGGCCATAGAAATAGGAGAATATGGTGTTCACTTATTAGATGAGTCTGGGATCTCTGATATATCTTCACTTCGCCATAATTTGGCTTTAGCGTATCGAGACTCTGGTAAAACAGGAAATATTGAGTTAGCGCTTAATCATTTTCTACGTGGAGAAAAATTAGAGAATATTCTAAATAAAACTAAAATAGAGTTAGGTGGTCATTTTTATGGAAATGTCGGTAAATGTCTAGAATTGCTTGGAGATAAAGAGAATGCATTAACTTGTTACTTTATTTCATTTGATATATTGGTAAGAGAACGTAATAGTTATGCAATATTGAATACGGGATATGCTGCATCTTGGATATTTAATTTGTTGAAGAGTTCCAGAGATCGAGAAAATTCTTTATATTTTTATAATATGGCTTTAAATAGTTGGGAGAAAACAGCACCTTCTAGAGCTAATAGATTTCGTGATTCTATAGATTTGGTTTCTATTGACAGCCAAATTAAATTGAAAATTGAAAATTTACCTAAATGGAAAATCGATTCATATTGTAAAGAGTTTGCTGAAAGTGGTATGCAAAGAGGTTTTGTTGGATCTCAAATTTTTGATAAAACTTAAATTTTAATAAGTTTGCGTTTTCACTTTTTATTAGCTTAAAATATTGAAAAATCCGCCATTATTAATGGCGGGTTTTTCAATGAAATTTTATGTATCGCGTGACGTTTTTACCAGCTCAAAGCACCGCCAGTCTGATAATCAGTTACGCGCGTTTCGAAGAAATTCTTCTCTTTGCGTAAATCCATCATTTCTGACATCCACTGGAATGGATTGGTCACACCAGCAAACTGCTCTGGTAAACCAAGTTGAGATAGGCGACGGTTACAGATGAATTTTAAGTATTCTTCCATCATTGCTGCGTTCATACCCAATACACCGCGTGGCATCGTGTCACGTGCATATTCGATCTCAAGCATCGTACCTTCAAGAATCATTTGAATGACTTCTTGTTGGAATTCAGCCGTCCATAACTGTGGGTTTTCGATCTTGATTTGGTTAATCATATCGATACCAAAGTTCAAGTGCATCGATTCATCACGCAAGATGTATTGGAATTGCTCAGCAACACCGTTCATCTTATTACGACGACCCATCGATAAGATTTGGCTGAAACCACAGTAGAAGAAGATACCTTCAAGTACACAATAGAATGCAATCAAGTTACGCAATAAGATTTGATCGTTTTCAGGTGTACCAGTTTGGAAGGTTGGATCGCTCAATGACTGTGTATATTTCAAACCCCATGCTGCTTTACGCGCAACACTTGGGACTTCACGGTACATATTGAAGACTTCGCCTTCATCCATGCCCAAAGACTCAATACAATATTGATAAGCATGGGTGTGAATCGCTTCTTCAAATGCTTGACGCAAGATGTATTGGCGGCATTCAGGGTTGGTAATATGACGGTAAATCGCCAAAACCAAGTTGTTTGCAACCAATGAGTCCGCAGTCGAGAAGAAACCTAAAGAACGCATGATGATGGTACGCTCATCTTCGGTTAAGCCATTTTCAGACTTCCAAAGCGCGATATCATGGTTCATGTTAACTTCTTGTGGCATCCAGTGGTTTGCACATCCGTCTAGGTATTTCTGCCAAGCCCATTCATATTTAAATGGAACAAGCTGGTTCAAGTCCGCACGGCAGTTGATCATCGCTTTGTCATCAACTTGCACACGTTGTGCACCCATCTCAAGCTCTTCTAAACCCGGTGCAACATCGAGATGTTCTAAGGCTTTAGATGCTCGAGCCAACGAATCGGTGGGATTTGTTGATCGGATGGCACTGGCTCCAGTGGATTGTGAAGCTGCCACGCTCGGCGATGCAGGCTCTGCATCAGATACCATCTGCGTATCAACCGCTTTTTTCGGTTCGACGGGCGCAGACTTGTGTTCATGTGTAGTCGGTTTTTGCGAATCATCTTCAAAATCGTCCCAACTTAGGATAGACATTTGCGTTCTCTCTTCGTTGTGTATAGCTGTTATCGACATCTCAACAAAGACATCTTAAATATACGCTTATATTGTGTAAGCAAAATTAAGTTTTATCGATTGATATTCAAAATTTTGATGAACTCAGACCTACAATCCCTAAGACTTATTTTGCTTACGCTGTTGTTTGCGAATGGCTAAAAATGCATAAACCATGGGCACATAAAAGAAAATAAAAGCAAAGATCAGAACAGCAAGTCCTAACATATAGTTATGGCTTAAATTGAACATAATCTCTGCCTTTTAATTAAGTCCCCCTTTTGAAAAGGGGGACTTAGGTGAATTTTACTGACAAGCTTCACAGTCTGGGTTGTCGATTGAACACGCCATTGGCACTGGAGCCGCAGTGGTAAAACCGTCTTCTTCAACTTTAGCTTCTGGCTTTTTATCTTCCACAACTTGCGCTGCAACCACAGGAGCTTCAGCCGATGCTGGTTTCACTGCATTGAGTGCACCCGTATTAATCGTTGATTTCTCAGCAGAGGTTGCACCCAAAGCTCGGAGGTAATAAGTCGTTTTCAGACCACGTAACCATGCCATTTTATAGGTGATGTCAAGCTTCTTACCATTTGCACCAGCGATATAAAGGTTCAGTGATTGTGCTTGATCGATCCATTTTTGACGACGAGACGCAGCATCAACGATCCAACGTGTATCCACTTCAAATGCAGTCGCAAAGATTGCTTTCAATTCTTCAGGAATACGCGCAATTTTTTGTACAGAACCTTCAAAGTGTTTCAGGTCATTGACCATCACGGTATCCCACAGACCACGTTCTTTTAATGAACGAACGAGGTATGGGTTGATCACAGTGAATTCACCAGAAAGATTTGATTTCACATATAAGTTTTGGAATGTTGGCTCAATGGATTGAGACACACCACAAATATTTGAAATGGTTGCCGTTGGTGCAATCGCCATCACATTCGAGTTACGCATACCATCTTTTTGAACTTTGGCACGTAATGTGTCCCAGTCCAAACGTTGAGTACGGTCAACTTCAAACATACGCTCTGGACGAGTTTTTGCAACAAGGTCTAAAGAGTCGATTGGAAGGATACCTTGATCCCACAATGAACCTTTAAATGTTGTATACACACCACGCTCAACAGCCAAATCACTCGAAGTTTGGATTGCATAGTAGCTAATCACTTCCATTGATTCATCAGCAAAATCAACGGCTGCATCAGAACCATAAGCGATGCCCATTTCATAAAGTGCATCTTGGAAGCCCATGATACCCATACCGACAGGGCGGTGCTTCAAGTTCGAGTTCTTCGCTTGTGGAACTGCATAGTAGTTAATGTCGATCACGTTATCGAGCATACGAACTGCAGTTTTAATGGTACGAGCAAGTTTCTCGCGATCGAGCACACCACCTTTAACGTGTTCTACAAGGTTAATCGAACCTAAGTTACATACCGCGATTTCATCTTGGCTAGTATTTAAGGTGATTTCTGTACACAAGTTAGATGAGTGCACTACGCCGACGTGTTGCTGTGGTGAGCGTAAGTTACATACGTCTTTGAATGTGATCCAAGGATGACCAGTTTCAAATAACATAGACAGCATTTTGCGCCATAAGTCTTTCGCACGGATTTTCTTATGAAGCATATTGCTTTCTTTCGCAATGCCTTCGTAGTAAGCATAACGCTCAGCAAAGGCAGCGCCCGTCAAGTCATGCAAATCTGGTGTTTCAGAAGGGGTGAATAATGTCCAATCACCATCTTCAAATACACGCTGCATAAATAGGTCTGGCACCCAGTTTGCAGTGTTCATGTCGTGAGTACGACGGCGATCATCACCGGTGTTCTTACGTAGCTCTAGGAATTCTTCGATATCCAAGTGCCAAGTTTCTAGGTACGCACATACTGCACCTTTACGTTTACCACCTTGGTTGACAGCGACTGCGGTATCGTTGGCCACTTTCAGGAATGGAACAACACCCTGAGATTTACCATTCGTACCTTTGATATATGAGTTCAACGCACGAACAGGTGTCCAGTCATTACCTAAACCGCCAGCCCATTTTGATAGCATTGCGTTGTCACGCATTGCACCATAAATGTCATACAAGTCATCACCAATAGTGGTCAAGTAACAGCTTGAAAGTTGTGGGCGTAATGTCCCTGAGTTAAATAGGGTAGGCGTAGATGCCATGTAGTCGAAGCTAGACAGTAAGTTATAGAACTCGATTGCACGGTCTTCTTTATTTTCTTCGCTGACTGCCAGACCCATCGACACACGCATAAAGAATAATTGTGGTAATTCAAAACGCACACCATTTGAATGGATAAAGTAACGGTCAAATAAAGTTTGTAGACCTAAATAAGTAAATTGGTTTGAGCGTTCTGGTTGAATCGCGGCTGCCAATTTTGCAAGGTCAAAATTAAGAAGATCCGGTGAGAGTAGATCTAGCTCAATCCCTTTCTTTAAGAAGGTTTCTAAAGCATCACCTTCCGAAGTATCGGTTGGTAAACCTAAGAAGATTAAGCCTGTGCTGACCAACTCATTACATAACAAACGTGCCGTCACATAGGTGTAGTTTGGTTCATGTTCGATGCGGGTACGTGTTGCCATCATCATGGTGGTGGCAATATCACTCTCTTTGACACCGTTATATAAGTTCTTAACAGTTTCATCGACAATGGCTTGTACATCAATGCCTTCCAAATCTGCACTTGCAGTTTCGATCGTGGTCGTCAATGCATCTAAGTCTAACGGTTGCAGTTGACCTTTGGCATCAATGATTTGAAGTGTCGGGTGGTGGTTTGCCCCAGTTTGTTGGCGCGCAGTTGCACGTTGATCACGATAGATCACATAAGCGCGTGCAACTTTTTGCTCGCCTGTGCGCATCAATGCCAATTCAACTTGATCTTGAATTTCTTCGATATGAATCGTACCACCTGATGGTAAACGGCGATTAAATGTATTCAGAACCATCTCAGTCAGTTGCGTGATACGGTCATGGATGCGACTAGAGTCAGCACCTTGTTGACCTTCAACAGCTAAAAAAGCTTTCCCAATCGCAACAGAGATTTTTTCAGCGTTAAAAGTCGCAATTTCACCAGTGCGCTTAATTACCTGAAGTTGGCCGGGTGTAGAAGTGATGATGCTCATGTCAGCATAGCTCCATTATCATCTATATTTTTATGTTCATAGACCGTTTGAATCGAGCAAAAAATATGCCACGATGTTTGAGGGATAAACACAAGACTTAGTGGTTAAAGTTTATTTTAAACACAAGATACGGTATTTTTAGCAGTAGATCAATATTGACATTTTACTAAAGTTTTTTTCATGTTTTAACTGCTGATTTCACAGACACATAGCATAGCAAAGCCCTTCAAAAAGCCGTATAGATAACTCTGTGGATAACTCAAAAAACAAACACTTAAATTCTTTTTGACCAACTAAGAAACAAATTGTTTAACATTGGAACAAATTTTATACTTATTTTTCATTTTGTTGGAGAGAAGCATAAAAAACTGAAAAAGCCATTAAAATTCATAATTTTAATAAAATTATAACAAAATGAGGTAGGCGTGTATCAGTTTGGTGAACGGCTACTTGTTTACAATGTAAACGTGTGTATATTGCAAAACATGAACCAATGTATATGCCAAATTTTAGGGGCAAACAAATGAGCCAAGAAGAAAAGTTACCGAAAATTTTAATCGTAGAAGATGATGAGCGTTTAGCACGCTTAACACAAGAGTATTTGATCCGTAACGGTTTAGAAGTTGGGGTTGAAACTGACGGTAACCGTGCGATTCGTCGAATTATCAGCGAGCAACCAGATTTAGTTGTGCTTGATGTGATGTTGCCTGGTGCAGATGGTTTAACCGTTTGTCGAGAAGTACGTCCGCATTATCATCAACCGATTTTGATGTTGACAGCGCGTACTGAAGATATGGACCAAGTACTTGGTTTAGAAATGGGTGCAGACGATTACGTTGCGAAGCCTGTTCAACCACGTGTGTTGTTGGCTCGTATCCGTGCTTTGTTGCGTCGTACCGACAAAACAGTTGAAGATGAAGTTGCGCAACGTATCGAGTTTGACGATCTTGTGATTGATAACGGTGGTCGTTCAGTGACCTTAAATGGTGAACTGGTTGATTTCACCAGTGCTGAATATGACCTATTGTGGTTATTGGCATCAAATGCAGGTCGTATCTTGTCTCGTGAAGATATCTTTGAGCGTCTACGTGGTATTGAGTACGATGGCCAAGACCGTTCAATCGATGTGCGTATTTCTCGTATTCGTCCAAAAATCGGCGATGATCCAGAAAATCCGAAACGTATTAAAACAGTACGTAGTAAAGGTTATTTATTCGTTAAAGAAACCAATGGGATGTAAAATTCAGCCCCTCCTTTTCTCATAAAGGAGGGTTTCTCTTTTTTGACAAGGAGAAGTTGTTGAATAATTTGGAATCATTTCCCTTATGGTGAGTCGAGTACTTAAGAACAGCATATTCTTGCGAATTTATGCTGGATTGGTCGTATTGGTGGTTGTCGTTGCCGCATTTTGTTATTTGCTGGTACAAATCATTAACTATCAACGTGCGCAAGAATATCGTGAGTCTCTCACGGATGGTATTTCCTACGTAATTAGTGAGGGGGTATCTCGTCAACCAGAAAAACAACAAAAATTAGATTGGATTTCCGATGCATCCGACTTGTTGGAATTGCCCATTTATTATGTGGATGCAGCGCGAGTCGAACTTTCTCGGACTGAAAAGAAACGTATCGCAGCGCAAAAGTCGGTGGTTCGTTATGATGCCAATCATGGGGTTGGTTATATCATTATTGGTCTGAAAGATGATCCTCAGCATTTCCTCTATATAAAAGTCGATAAACTCGGCGAACGTCAAATGAAGGCGCTGCCTATTTTTGTCTTGGATTATTTGATTTTTTATCCGGGGCAGGAGCGAGAGTATTTAGAGAAAATTAAAGAGCACTTTTATTATCCAATAGAAATTTTAGATATTCGAGACATTAACTTAGACTCAGAGCAGATTGGTCGGTTGCGCCAAGATCAAAGTGTGTTGTTGTATAAAGACAGTGCCAGCATACGGGGCACAACCATTTCGATTGTTTCACCGATGCCGAATCACCCAGCACGCGTTTTGCTACTGGGTCCAGTTCCGATGTTTAATTGGATGCCTTTTCAGCTTTCAGCAGGTATTACCTTATTTAGCTTATTCTTATTGAGTTTAGGTGTGTATGGATTGATTTTGCCTTTAGAGCGCAAAATCCGTCAGGTACGCCATGCCTTGAATAAGATGAAGTCAGGTGATTTGTCCTTGAGAGTACCGATTGAAGGTACGGATGAAATGGCAAACTTGGCATCGAGTTATAATAATATGTCAGACCATATTCAGCGTCTGATCGAAGCGCAACGGGAATTAATGCGGGCAGTCTCGCATGAGCTTAGAACACCTGTGGCGCGCATTCGCTTTGGGATGGAAATGTTGGCTGAAGAAGATGATTATAATTATCGGATTCAGCAAGTCGATATGATTGATAAGGATATTGAAGCACTGAATACCTTGATTGATGAAATCATGACTTATGCCAAACTTGAGCAGGGAACCCCATCTCTCGATTTTGAAGAAATCATATTGGTTGAAGTGCTTGATCAAGTTGCGATGGAAACTGAGGCGCTGAAAACACAAAAAGAGATTGAGTTGATTGCCCCTTCGTTGGTATTGAAGGTGGATGCTGAACGTCGATATTTACATCGTGTGGTGCAAAACTTAGTGGGCAATGCAGTTCGCTATTGTGATCATAAGGTGCGTATTAGTGGCGGTGTTCGTGCTGACGGCAATGCTTATGTGTGTGTGGAAGATGATGGCCCGGGTATCCCTGAGCAAGAGCGAGCGCGGATCTTTGAAGCCTTTGCACGTTTAGATGATAGTCGTACCCGTGCTTCAGGTGGTTATGGCTTGGGCTTATCTATTGTGAGTCGTATTGCGTATTGGTTTGGTGGTGAGGTTCATGTGGATCAGAGTCCAAACTTAGGTGGTGCGCGCTTTATGATGACGTGGCCTGCAAAACGTTATAAGCAAACCTTAAAGAAATAATCAGCACTTAAATACCTAAAATAAAATGCCATAACTAAAAGCCAAAGCACTGTTTGCTTTGGCTTTGTCGTATATCTTTGAAAGATATAGCGTTGGTCTATTCCTGTAGAGAAGAATCAGGTTCGATTAAAGGGTGACCTGATCTTAAACTTTGTAAAGCATCTGCATTAAAATCAACCAATAAAGAATTGTTTTTAACGTCTATTTTATAGCTTTGGATCAGTCGTTCATCTCCATTTATGGTTTCTACTCGATAGGCATCTGCAATATTAAGAATTCCTTCAAGATTTGTTGTGGTTGATGCAAAATCTTCTCTAAATAATTCGTAAATATCCCTTAAATCAAAAATTGCGTTATCTGCGTCTGGGTGTTTACGGACGTAATTCTCAATATGACGCATGAGTAATTGTGAAAAAAAGAAATAATCTGAGTGGTGTGCGAATTTTAGATCCATATTTTTCTCCTTATTGTCTATCTTTAGAATACCGATCTATTGCCGAAGCTGTGTAAAAAGATAATTAAAGTATTTAGCTGAATTGCAACATATTATGTCGAAATCACCACCTGATTTCGTCCTTGTCTTTTGGCTTGATAAAGTGCATCGTCCGCTTGTTTAAATAAGTATTCAATTGAATGTCGATTTTCAGCAGTGCAAACAAAAACTCCGATACTGATTTCGATCGAAAAAGTTTGGTGATGCTCCAGTTTAATTGGCGTTTGACTTACGTGTAGACGGATTCTTTCAGCATCTTGGTAGGCTGCGTCGGCATTGGTGTTGGTTAAGAAAATAGCGAATTCTTCACCACCTAAACGCCCGATCAAGTCCTGAGGCTTTAAAAGAGATTGAATGGTTTTTACACAGCTTTGTAAGGCGCGATCTCCGATGAGGTGACCGTAGTTGTCATTGACTTGTTTGAAGTGATCGATGTCGAGCATCAAGAAGGCTGTGGTTTGACCTGCATTTTTGGCTTGTTGTTGTAAAAGTTGTAGGGATTGTAGAAATTGACGTCTGGTTAAGCTGGATGTTAACTCATCATGAGCAATCGTGTGTTGTAGCTCTCGAATCAACTTAGATCGCACCACATTGATACTGGAAACCGTTAGCGGCGCGATGGTCATCATAATCAGCCCAAGACGAATAGAGATCGTATTATTTAGATATTGATCTGGATAGAGCACTAAATAATGTTGGGAGACGTGGTGAATAATAAATGCGCAGCTTATAGAGGTGATAATTGCCACTGAAAAATGGGGGTATCTCAGCGCACACCAAATCAATGGCGCAATAGGATAGAGTAATGAGCCAGGACCCGCATCATAGTAGGCAATCACAATTGATATAACGACTGCAACCACAGGTAAGCTTTCTAGAATAATTTGAGATTTAAATGCATTGAGTTGTTGTTTAAATTTGGCTAAATGCGGTGTGCTAATGATGGCGGGTAAAAGTAAGAGTGCATTCTGAATTTCTGCTGTAAACCAATGTCCATAATCAAGCCAAAACGAGCCTAAAGCAAATTTAGTCTCAAAAAAAGGCAGTGTAATCGCTGCAAATAAAGCACTCGACAAACCGCCAATACAGCAAAAACTAAATAAAAATAAATAGAAATAGCCTTGATGCATTGAGCGAATGAAGCTGTTAAATTTTATGTAGAGGGCAAGTGTGACCAGCACATAGATTAAGTTGGCTGAGGTTAAGCAGATATTTAATAGAAGCGGTGTGTCTTGCCAACCGTCTGCGAGGAGGTAGCCGAGGATTGCGCCGATAAAGCTAATTGGATGGCGTGTCTGTGGAAAGCGAATCAGTAAACCTAATAGCACTGAATTGGCAGGCCAGAACGAAGCAAGAAAGTTGAGTTGTCGCGTTGCAATACCGAGTAAGCAACACAAAAAAATCACACCCGTAAATATTAAAAATAATTGGAAAAGCGACAGGGGCTTTAATGCTACTCTTGATTGAGCCATTCTGACGCGTTTCCTTAGATATTTGGTCGCGCTATTATATAAATTTTGTTTAAATTTTCATCATAAATTTGTATTAATGCAATGATTTAGTGCATTGAGCATTAATTGTGAGCATAGACCATAGATTGCGATAGTTTTTGGTACATAAGTAAAGAAAAAAATGATTAACATGCTATGTTTGATTTGTTAATTCGATTTTTAAGGGTGAATTAACCATGATCTTGGATATATTTGTAATTTTAAGGACAAAATCATCCGAAAGACTAAAGCGCTTCAACTAGCATGCGAAATTAGAAATCAGGTACAATTGGCGGAATTAATTTTGTGTTTGGTGTATTTGAAGGCCAATACATACATTCTTTGTTAAAAATAGGCCTGCCAGGAGTTATCCCCGCATGAGTGCCATTACTCCATACGATTGGGCGATTATTGCCTTCGTGATCGGCGTTACATTTCTTTGCGTTTTTATGCTGACCGTTCCTTTACTCCTTGGGGGTAAAGCTTGGGGACGTGCCAAGCAAGAACAGTTTGAGTCAGGTGTAGTAAGTGCGGGCGGTGCTCGTATTCGCTTGTCAGCCAAGTTCTATCTCGTTGCGATTTTCTTTGTCGTTTTTGATTTAGAAGCCCTTTACCTCTATGCATGGGCAACCTCTGTCCGTGAAGTCGGTTGGGTTGGCTTTATCACTGCCGCAGTGTTTATTTTAGTATTACTTATTGGTTTGATTTACGAGCTTTCTACAGGTGGACTTAACTGGGCACCTTCAGATCGTCGTAAAGCGGCTGGTGTGAAAACTAAGATTGGTTCGCCAAATATGAATATCGCTGACATTACTCGATTCAATAACATTGAAGAATTGGTGATCGATCCTACTGGTCAAATTCCAGCGCAGTCTTCTGGTCGTGTTAAGTCTAAAACACCGACTACCTCATCATCTGAACAGGAGTAAGTCGGGATGAAATATACTTTAACCCGTGCGAATCCGGATGCCGATCAATATCCATTACAAGATCGTCAAATCGTAACTGATCCACTTGAGGAAGAAGTCAATAAAAGTGTGATGATGACTCGTCTAGAAGATGCTGTGCATACAGCAGTCAACTGGGGTCGTAAAAACTCTTTGTGGCCATTTAACTTTGGTACTTCTTGCTGCTACGTCGAATATGCAACCACATTAACTGGCGTACATGATTTATCTCGGTTCGGTGCAGAAGTTATTCGAGCTTCACCACGTCAGGCTGATTTGATGATTGTTGCAGGAACATGCTTTGTCAAAATGGCACCTGTAATTCAACGCTTGTATGAACAAATGCTTGAGCCTAAATGGGTCATTTCAATGGGTGCTTGTGCTAACTCTGGTGGCATGTACGACATCTATTCTGTGGTTCAAGGTGTAGACAAAATTATTCCTGTTGATGTGTACGTCCCAGGTTGTCCTCCGCGCCCAGAGGCATTGATCCAAGCTTTAATGTTATTACAAGACCAAATTCAACTTGAGCGCCGCCCACTTTCAGCCGTAATTGGTGATGATCTTCAGCCTGTGTATAAGCCAAAGATGATGCCAGAACGCGATCGTAAAAATGCGGAACGTATTGCGGTGAAAAACTTGCGCTCTATGGATGAAATTAAATAATTTTTGAAGATGAGTTTTTGACATATCTGATGGGTATGGTCATCTAAAAAATTGCCAGAATTTGTATTGAATAGGAAGCCAAACCAATGGCTGAAACTGACATTGCTATGCCAGAGTCAACACCAGTTGATTCACGCCCAGCATTTGCAATCGTAGAAGAGCTCAAAAATAAATTTGGTGAGAACTTCTACGTGCAGGCGACTTTTGAAGAGTTTCCAACAGTCTGGGTTGAGCGCGCACGCGTGCAAGAAGTCCTTATGTTCTTACGTAAAGTAGAACGTCCTTATGTCATGCTATTTGACTTATCTGCGATGGATGAGCGTTTACGTGTTCATCGCGATGGTTTACCTGCATCTGACTTCACTGTGTTTTATCATTTACTTTCACTTGAGCGTAATAGTGATATTCGTGTCAAAGTGGCTTTGAATGAAAATGATTTAAACCTGCCAACGGCAACCAATATTTGGCCAAATGCAAACTGGTACGAGCGTGAAGCTTACGATATGTTTGGGATCAATTTCGAAGGGCATCCAATGCTCCGTCGTATTTTGTTACCAACCTATTGGGAAGGTCATCCGTTACGTAAAGAATATTCTGCCCGTGCGACAGAATATACGCCGTATATGCAAGACCAAGCCAAGCAAGACTTCGAACAAGAACATTTACGTTTTGTACCAGAAGACTGGGGTCTAACACGCGGCAACGCTGATGAAGACTTCATGTTCCTCAACTTAGGTCCTAACCATCCATCTGCGCACGGTGCATTCCGTGTGGTTTTACAGTTGGATGGTGAAGAAGTGAAAGACTGTGTGCCTGATATTGGTTATCACCACCGTGGTGTGGAAAAGATGGCTGAACGTCAGACGTGGCATTCATTTATCCCTTATACCGACCGCGTGGACTACTTGGGTGGTTGTGCACAGAACATGCCGTATGTGATGGCTGTAGAGCAAATGGCAGGAATCAAAGTTCCTGACCGTGCGCAAGTGATTCGGGTCATGTTGAACGAATTGTTCCGTATCAATAACCACTTATTATTCTGTGGTACGGCGATTCAGGATGCGGGTGGTATGACACCAGTATTCTATATGTTCGCAGATCGTCAAAAAGTCTATGACATCGTTGAGGCGATTACAGGCTACCGTATGCACCCAGCATGGTTCCGTATTGGCGGCGTGGCACATGATCTTCCAAACAACTGGCAAAAACTGGTTAAAGAGTTGTTGGAGTGGATGCCGAAACGTTTGAACGAGTACTACACTGCCGCACTTAAAAACTCAGTATTTATTGGTCGTACGCGTAATGTAGCGCAATACGATGCGAAATCTGCGTTGGCTTGGGGTGTGACAGGTACAGGTTTACGTGCAACGGGCATTGATTTTGATGTCCGTAAATATCGTCCATACAGTGGTTATGAAAACTTTGATTTTGATATTCCACTTGAATATGAAGGCGATGCGTACGCGCGTGTTCTGGTTCACTTCCGTGAAATTACTGAGTCACTGAAAATTATTCAACAGTGCTTAGATAATATGCCTTCTGGCCCATATAAAGCGGATCATCCACTGGCTGTTCCACCACCAAAAGACAAGACCTTACAAGATATTGAAACTTTGATTACGCACTTCTTGAGCGTGTCATGGGGTCCTGTAATGCCAGCAGGTGAAGCATCGTTTATGACTGAAGTGGTGAAAGGTGCAAGTACCTATTACCTCACGTCTGATAAGTCGACGATGAGTTACCGTACTCGTATCCGTACGCCAACATTCACTCACTTACAGCAAATGCCTTCAGTGATTAATGGTAGCTTGGTCTCTGATTTGATCATCTATTTGGCGACCATTGACGTGGTTATGGCTGACGTGGATCGCTAGGGGTAAACGATAATGATGATTTTGACTGATAAAAAACCTCGTGTGAATGTTGAAGGGATTTTGACTGCTGAAGAAATCCATGACATTGAACATCACATTGATCACTATCCGTACCCACGTGCTGCATCACTGGATGCGCTCAAGTGTGTACAACGCCGTAATGGTTGGGTAGATGACGCTCAAATGAATGCGATTGCGCAATTGTTGAGTATGAGTGTGGCTGATTTGGAAGGTGTAGCAACGTTCTATAACCGCATTTATCGCCAGCCTGTAGGCCGTCACGTGATTTTATTGTGTGACTCTATTGCTTGCTTCTTGATGGGTGCAGAAACTTTGGCAGAGGCGTTCCAGCGCGAGTTGGGAATCCAGTATGGACAAACCACAGCAGATGGTCGTTTTACCTTGCTGCCAATTTGTTGTTTAGGCAACTGTGACAAAGGTCCAACTTTAATGATTGATGAAGATACCCACGGTTTAGTGGATGTGTCATCGGTCAAACAGTTATTGGAGAAGTATGTATGAATACTGAACCAAAACCAATCTATGGCGACGGTAACCCAGAAACACATCCATTGACTTGGCGTTTGAGTAAGCAAGAGCATGTTCGTGCTGCTGATGATTATGAAGCGCTTGAAGGTTATGCAGGCTTTAAAAAAGCACTCAGTATGCCACCAAAAGATGTATTGGAAGTGGTCAAAGCTGCAACCGTAAAAGGTCGTGGTGGTGCAGGTTTCCCAGCAGGAATTAAATGGTCATTAATGGCACCAAATGATGGTGGTCCACGTTATTTGATCTGTAATGCTGATGAAATGGAACCGGGTACTTTTAAAGACCGTTTGTTGATGGAACAACTTCCGCATCAATTGATCGAAGGCATGTTGATTGCGGGTTATACCCTTGAAGCAACTCATGGTTATATCTTCATTCGTGGTGAATACATCGAAGCAGCGCAATATCTCAATGAAGCATTAGAGCAAATCCGTGCCAAAGGTTACTTGGGTGAAAATATCCTAGGAACGGGCTGGAACTTCGAGATGCACGTGCATACAGGCGCAGGGCGTTATATCTGTGGTGAAGAAACTGCATTGATTAACTCGCTCGAAGGTCGCCGTGCTAACCCACGTACTAAACCACCATTTCCACAAGTAGCAGGTGCATGGGGTCGTCCAACGATTGTAAATAACGTTGAGACCTACAATAACTTGCCAGCGATTATGCTGCGTGGTCCTGAATGGTATATCAATCTTTCTGCGCATAAATCCAAAGACCCAGGCACCAAGATTTATGGTGCGTCAGGTAAAGTGAAATTCCCAGGACTTTGGGAACTTCCATTTGGTACCACTGCGCGTGAAGTGATTGAAGACCATGCGGGGGGTATGCGTGATGGTTTAACCTTGAAAGCATGGTTACCGGGTGGTGCATCGACAGATTTCTTAGCTGCTGAACACATTGACCTACCAATGGATGCAGAAAGCATTATGAAGGCGGGTTCTCGTTTAGGAACGTGTTTGCTGATGGTGGTAGATGAAACCCAATGTATGGTTTCAGCGACTCGTAATTTAGAAGAATTCTTTGCGCGTGAATCTTGTGGTTTTTGTACACCGTGTCGTGATGGCCTACCTTGGGCTGTTAAGGCATTGAAAGCACTTGAAGATGGTAAAGGGAAGATGGAAGACATTCAACATCTATCTGAACTGACTAAAAAGTTGTGGATCGGTAAGACTTTCTGTGCCCATGCACCGGGTGCGATGGAACCACTGATGGGCGCATTAAAATATTTCCGCCATGAGTTTGAAGCGAAGGTTAAAACCCATGCTCCAGCTCTTGACGTAGAACAAGTTTAAGGAATTCGACTATGGCTACAATTCATGTCGATGGAAAATCGTACGAAGTCAATGGTTCTGAGAACTTGCTACAAGCATGTTTATCTCTCGGGCTTGATATTCCGTATTTTTGTTGGCACCCATCCTTAGGTTCAGTTGGTTCTTGTCGTCAATGTGCGGTGACTCAGTATGCAAATCCTGAGGACACACGTGGACGTTTAGTGATGTCATGTATGACACCTGCGACCGACAACACCTATATTTCAATCGAAGACAAAGAAGCAACTGAGTTTCGTGCATCGATCGTTGAATTCTTAATGACTAACCACCCACACGACTGTCCAGTCTGTGAAGAAGGTGGGCACTGTCATTTACAAGATATGACGGTGATGACGCAGCACGATCGTCGTCGCTATCGCTTTACCAAGCGTACCCATCATAACCAAGAGTTGGGTTCGTTTATTGCGCATGAGATGAACCGTTGTATCGCATGCTATCGTTGTGTGCGTTATTACAAAGACTATGCTGGTGGTACAGACTTCGGTGTGTTTGCCAATGCATCACGTGTGTATTTTGGTCGTCCAGAATCAGGAACCTTAGAATCTGAATTCTCTGGTAACTTGACGG
The DNA here is from genome assembly GCF_000369505.1 of Acinetobacter sp. NIPH 298. GTDB lineage: Bacteria > Pseudomonadota > Gammaproteobacteria > Pseudomonadales > Moraxellaceae > Acinetobacter. The sequence goes on along the minus strand of NZ_KB850055.1, from coordinate 2,162,097 downwards.
AAGTCTGCCCAACAGGTGTATTTACCGATAAGACCCATTCTGCACGTTATAACCGTAAATGGGACATGCAGTACGCACCAAGTGTCTGTTTTGGCTGTTCTTCAGGCTGTAACATTTCACCGGGTGAGCGTTATGGCGAAATCCGTCGTGTCGAAAACCGCTTCAATGGTGAAGTGAACCAATACTTCCTGTGTGATAAAGGGCGTTTCGGTACTGGCTATGTCAACCGTGAAGATCGTCCTCGTCAACCACAGTTCCGCAATGGTGACACTGCTGCAACTGTGACTGTAGATCAAGCACTTGATCAAGTGATTGGCCAACTTCAAGGCAAGAAAGTGTTAGGAATTGGTTCACCACGCGCAAGCTTGGAATCAAACTACGCGCTTCGTGAATTGGTTGGACAAGACAACTATTCAACAGGAATGTCGCAAAAAGAGCAAAATCTGGTTGAATTGGCTGCGTCAATCATGCAAACACAAGGTATTCATAACCCGAACATGCGTGAAATTGAAAGCTATGATGCAGTGTTGATCTTGGGTGAAGACTTAACCCAAACTGCGCCACGTATGGCTTTGTCTGTTCGCCAAGCTGCGAAAAATAAAGCCAAAGAAATGGCGGCTAAAACACGCACACCAGATTGGTTAGCAGAACCTGTACAACGTATTGGTCAAGATGCAAAATCTCCAATCTATATCCTTGCTGCAACACAAACGCGTTTAGCGGATGTGGCAACGGGTGAAGTGGTTGCATCACCAAATGATATCGCGCGTTTAGGTTTTGCGGTTGCGGCTGCGGTTAAAGGTGAAGTACTTACAGGTCTCGCAGATGATGCAAAAGCATTTGCGCAAACCATTGCTGACACATTGAAAGCAGCGACCAAGCCATTGATTATCTCTGGTACGAGTCTGCAAGATACTGCAATCATGGAAGCAGCAGCACAAGTTGCTCAAAACTTGGGTGGAAATGCAGGTTTATCTTTGACGGTTCCTGAAGTGAACTCAATGGGCTTGGCATTGTTTGGTGGTTTAAGTTTAGAACAAGCCTTTGCACAAGATTTCGATGCAGTTGTGATTGTTGAAAATGATTTAACGCGTCGTTTACCTGTTGCACAAGTCAAAGCTGGGTTAGATAAAGCTGAAACAGTGATCGTACTCGACCACAGCGAAACTGAAACCTTGAAATTGGCGGATATCGTCCTTTCAGCAGCAAGTTTTGCTGAGGGTGATGGTACGGTGGTGAGCCAAGAAGGTCGTGCACAACGTTTCTATCAAGTCTATGACCCAAGCTACTACAAACCTGATTATGCGATTAAAGAATCATGGCGCTGGTTACATGCCATTGAAACGGGCATGAAAGGTAAAGTAGTTGACTGGACGCTACTTGATGATGTGATTGATGACATCGTGAAGAATGTTCCAGCACTCGAAGCGATTCAAGATGTTGCACCAGATGCTGGCTATCGTGTTCATGGTTTGAAAATTGCGCGTGAACCACGTCGTTATTCGGGTCGTACTGCGATGCGAGCTGGAATCTCTGTACATGAGCCAAAACAACCGACTGATCTAGATTCTGCATTGACCTATTCGATGGAAGGTTATGTTGGCACACAGAATGCGTCATCGTTAGTTCCATTTGCATGGGCTGCAGGGTGGAACTCACCACAAGCTTGGAACAAATACCAAGATGAAGTGGGTGGACACTTAAAAGGTGGTGATTCAGGTGTTCGATTATTCGATCGTTTAGCCAAGCGTCCAGCACGTAGTTATGTTGCACCGACAGCAGTTGTGGTGAATCCTGAAAGTTTCCGTCTTGTACCAATGCACCATATTTTTGGTTCTGGTGAGTTCACGATTAAAACGCCTGCGATGGAATCTCGTATTCCTGAAGCGATGTTTGCAGTGGCTGAACAAGATGCGACACGTTTGAATGTTCAAGATGGTCAACGTATTACGGTTAAGGCGGGTGAAACCAGCATTAGCTTACCAGTACAAGTGATTGAATATTTACCAACGGGTTATATTGGTTATCCAATTGGTTTAGCACCAACAGTTTCATTGGCTGAGCCTGTGTCTGTGGCAGTAGGAGTGTAATTCATGAATCAAGAATTTATACGTCAAACGCCACTTTGGGCTGATCAATGGCCAATCGCTTATTCAGTGATTCAAGCGATTGTCATTTTGCTGGTTGTGGTGCTGGTCGCGGCATTGATGTCGTTTATTGAACGTCGTCTTTTGGCGCTCTGGCAAGACCGCTATGGTCCAAACCGTGTTGGTCCAGGTGGTATGTTCCAGATCGTTGCCGACATGCTCAAGATCATGTTTAAAGAAGACTGGACACCAAAGTTTGCAGATAAGTTAACCTTCCGTTTAGCACCAGCAGTTGCGATGGCAACTGCGGTACTTTCATTCATGGTTATTCCTGTGAGTCCGGTGTTGGGCGTAGCAGATATGAGTATCGGTCTATTGTTCTTTATGGCAATGGCAGGTATTGCAGTTTATGCCGTGTTGTTTGGCGGTTGGGCATCGAACAACAAATACTCATTATTAGGCGGTTTACGTTCTGCGGCTCAAACCATTTCTTATGAAGTGTTCTTGGGTATCTCGTTGATGGGTGTGGTTGCGATTGCAGGCTCATTTAACCTTCGTGAAATCGTTGAAGCACAACGTGATATGTGGTTCATCATTCCACAATTCTTAGGTTTCTTGATCTTTGTGGTTGCAGGCGTTGCGGTAACGCATCGTCATCCATTTGACCAACCTGAAGCTGAGCAAGAATTGGCAGAGGGTTACCATGTTGAATATGGTGGGATGAAGTGGGGGATGTTCTTCGTTGCTGAATATGTCAACGTGGTGCTGATCTCTGCTTTGATCGTGACTTTATTCTTCGGCGGATGGCTTGCACCATTTAACTTAGAAATTCCATTTGTTCCACCCGTATTTTGGTTCATTATCAAAACAGCATTCTTTGTAATGATGTTTGTCTTGGCTCGTGGCTCGTTAATGCGTCCGCGTTATGACCAAGTAATGAATTTTGGTTGGAAAGTTTGTTTGCCATTGGCGTTGGTCAACTTGTTAGTGACTGGTGCTGTGATTCTGATGAATCAGGCCTAGGACAGCAGGGAGTACAAAATGTATAAAATTCTAGCTGGATTCGGATCGATTGTACGTTCGTTATGGATGGTGTTTAGCCACGTAACGCGTAAACGTGACACGATTTTATATCCAGAAGTACCAGCAGAACAAATTGTGCCTCCACGCTTTCGTGGTCGTATTGTATTGACGCGTGATCCAGATGGTGAAGAGCGTTGTGTGGCATGTAACCTCTGTGCGGTTGCATGTCCTGTGGGCTGTATTTCATTACAGAAAGCGGAAAAAGAAGATGGACGTTGGTATCCAGAGTTTTTCCGTATTAACTTCTCTCGCTGCATCTTCTGCGGTATGTGTGAAGAAGCTTGCCCAACAACTGCGATTCAAATGACCCCAGATTTCGAATTGGGTGAATATGTACGTCAAGATTTGGTTTACGAGAAAGAAAACTTATTGATTTCTGGGCCGGGTAAATACCCTGACTATAACTTCTACCGTGTTGCTGGTATGGCGATTGATGGTAAAGGCAAAGGTCAAGCACAAAAAGAAAGTGCACCAATCGATGTACGGAGCTTATTACCATGATGTGGCCATTTTATTTGATGGCACTTGTGGCCATTGTTTCGACTATTCGTGTTGTGACCAATACGAATCCTGTACATGCACTTTTAAGTTTGATCGTGTCACTTCTTGCGGTTGCAGGTATTTTCCTGATCGTCGGCGCGCCATTCGCTGCTGCGCTTGAGATCATCGTTTATGCGGGCGCGATCATGGTCTTGTTCGTGTTTGTGGTCATGATGTTAAATCTTGGTCAAGACACCGTTGAACAAGAGAGTAAGTGGTTAAGCTCTGATGCTTGGGCATTTCCTGCATTGATGAGTTTTCTCATGGGCTTGCTTTTAGTCTGGATGCTGGGTAGTGACTATACGACTTCGGGTGCAGTGATGGGGCGTGAAGTGGTGGGTCCGAAAGCAGTAGGACAAGCATTATTTACGCATTATCTATTATTGGTAGAAGTTGCCGCGATGTTATTGCTTGCAGCCTTAGTTGCAGCATTCCATCTAGGCAAACGTGAACCAGGTGCAGAAGAGGATAAAGAATAATGGGACACATCCCTTTAGAACATGGTTTGATTGTCGCAACCATCCTTTTTGCACTGGGTTTTTACGGTGTAATGGTGCGACGCAACCTATTATTTATGTTAATGAGCCTTGAAGTGATGATGAATGCTGCTGCATTGGCATTCGTTCTCGCGGGCAGTGTTTGGGCGCAACCAGATGGACAGGTCATGTTCATCTTGATTTTGACCCTTGCAGCGGCAGAGGCGTGTATCGGTCTTGCGATCGTCCTTCAGTTCTATCATCGCTTCCATCATTTGGATGTGGATGCTGCTAGTGAGATGCGCGGATGAGTACATTATATTTAACCGTTTTATTTCCGCTCATTGGTTTTATCCTTTTAGCGGCAGGACGTAACAAACTTTCTGAAAATGTAGCCGCAATTATTGGTGTGGGGTCAGTTGGTTTATCTGCTCTATTTGCTTTAATTGCAGGTTTGGCGTTTAGCAATAGTGGCGAAACTGTCTTTATTCAACACTTGTGGACATGGTTCAGTGTTGCTGGTTTTGAGCCGGGAATTAGCCTACAACTTGATGGCCTTTCATTACTGATGATGGGAATGGTGACAGGGGTTGGTTTCCTGATCCATATTTTTGCATCTTGGTATATGCGTGGTGAAGAAGACTATGCGCGCTTCTTTTCTTACTTCAACCTATTCGTTGCCAGCATGTTGTTGTTGGTACTGGGCGATAACTTAGCGTTATTGTTCTTAGGTTGGGAAGGCGTAGGTCTGTGCTCGTACTTGCTGATTGGTTTCTATTATTCAAACCCTGCCAATGGTTGGGCGGCGATCAAAGCATTTACCGTAACGCGTGTGGGTGATGTATTTTTACTGATCGCATTGTTCTTGCTCTATCAACAGTTTGGTACTTTGAATACACAGTACATTGTTGAAAATGCAGCAGCGGTGATGACGCAAAGCTCTTCATTGTCGATCTGGACAGCATTGATGTTGTTCTTGGGTGCAGCAGGTAAGTCAGCGCAAATTCCGCTCCAAACATGGTTAGCGGATGCGATGGCTGGTCCTACACCAGTTTCTGCATTGATCCACGCAGCGACCATGGTTACAGCGGGTGTGTATTTATGCTGCCGTATGTTCTCTGTGATGGAAATGGCACCAGAAGTGATGCAATTCATTTCGATTACAGGTGCGGTGACATTGCTGGTGGCTGGTTTCGCAGCATTGGTTCAAACTGACATCAAACGTATCTTGGCTTACTCAACCATGAGTCAGCTCGGTTATATGTTTATGGCGGTGGGTGCTGAAGCATACCAAGCAGGTTTGTTCCACATGTTGACGCATGCATTCTTTAAAGCGTTATTGTTCTTGTCTTCTGGTGCGGTTATTTTGGCCTACCATCATGAGCAAAACATTTTCAAGATGGGCGGCTTGTTCAAGCACAACAAATTCTTATTTGCATGTTTTGCGATTGGTGGCGGTGCGTTAGCGGCAATTCCATTCATCACCGTCGGCTTCTTCTCTAAAGATGCGATTTTATGGCAAGTTTGGGCACATGGTCACACTACAGGTATTGAGACCTATGGTTCATTATTCTGGGTGGGTGTTGCTGGTGCATTCTTAACCTCTATTTATACGTTCCGTTTGATTTGGATTGTATTCTTTGGTGAAGAAAAGACCCCATATCACGAAATCAAAGGTGCGACTTACTGGGCGCCGCTTGCAATTTTGGCTGTACTTTCAACTGGCGTTGGTGCTTTGTTGCAAGGTCCGGTACAAGGTCTGTTAAATACCGCGGGTATCCCTGCATTTGTAATGACGGATGCGCTAGCACATTTACAGCATGCGGTTGAATTAAAAGCGGTTGGTATTGCGCTTGCTGGTTTAGTGGTTGGTATTGTGCTGTTTGTCTTTGCCTATGGTGCGGTCAAATCTTTTGCTCAAACATCGTTGGGTTCAGGTTTAGCACACATCTGCCGTACTGCATTTGGTTTCGATGCTTTATATAACATTGTATTTGTAAAACCTTATTTATTGATTGCGAAAATTTTAGGTCGCGATCCAGTAGATGGTTTGTGGCTGGTACTTCCTGCGATCGTGCAAGGTGGTAATAGCTTTACAAGTTCGCGTCAAACAGGTTCATTACGTGAATACGCATCAAGCATGTCACTTGGTATCGTGGTGCTATTGATGGTCTTGATCGTTATTGAGGTTGTGGGGAAATAAAATGGAAAACAATTTAATTTTACCCGCACTGATTTTAGTTCCTTTCATTGCTGGTTTTATTTGTTGGTTGGTAGATAAATTCGACCAACATTTACCGCGCTGGATTGCCTTGATTGGTATGCTGATTACCTTAGGTTTAGGTATCGCGTTATGGCAAAGTGGCACATTCGTTTATGAAATCGGCTCAAAAGTTCCAGTTTGGGCAGCGGAGTTTCATCTTCCTTGGATTCAGACTTTAGGTATTAGTATTCACTTAGCGGTGGATGGCTTATCTCTATTGATGGTGCTACTGACTGCATTACTGGGTGTACTTGCAGTTGGCTGTTCATGGGGCGAGATTCAGAAAAACGTCGGTTTCTTCCACTTAAACTTACTTTGGAGTTTGGGTGGGGTTATTGGTGTCTTCCTTGCGATTGACATGTTCTTGTTCTTCTTCTTCTGGGAGATGATGCTTGTACCAATCTATTTCTTGATTGCGTTATGGGGTCATAAAGGCTCGAATGGTCGTTCACGTGTTTATGCTGCAACCAAGTTCTTCTTATATACTCAAATCGCTGGTTTGATTATGTTGATCGGTATCCTAGGCCTCGTGGTTTATGGATATATGATGACGGGCATGATTGGTTTCGATTACAACTACTTACTCGCTGTAGCGAACCATTTACCACCTGAAGTTGCCTATGCATTCATGCTATGTTTCTTCATTGGTTTTGCGGTGAAATTGCCTGTATTCCCATTACACGGTTGGTTGCCTGATGCGCATGCGCAAGCACCAACAGCGGGTTCTGTGGACTTAGCGGGTATTTTGATTAAAACTGCAGCCTACGGTTTGCTTCGTTTTGTGATTCCATTCTTCCCAGCGGCATCAGCACAATTTGCTGATATCGCAATCATTTTGGGTCTGATTGGTATTTTCTACGGTGCATTCTTAGCGTACCAGCAAACAGATATGAAACGCTTACTTGCGTATACGTCTATTTCACACATGGGTTTCATTTTACTTGCAATCTATGCAGGTAATATTCTGACCTTCCAAGGCTTAATGATTATGATGCTGGCACATGGTTTGTCATCAGCGGCATTGTTTATTATGTCTGGTCAAGTCTATGAGCGTTTACACACTCGTGATTTGCGCTTAATGGGCGGTCTTCGTGGTCAATTGCAATACTTGCCTTTCTTCTTGATGTTCTTCGTGGCAGCGCTTGTCGGCGTACCGGGCTTAGGTAACTTTATTGGTGAATTCCTGATCTTAATGGGTTCATTTAAAGCCTACCCAACGTTCACGATCATGGCAGCAGTGAGTTTGGTATTTGCAGGTCTTTATGGTTTGATCTTGATTCATAAAGCCTTGTTTGGTGAACCGAACCCTGAACAAAAGCAACATTATACAAGTCCACTCAAAGATCTATCGGCACGTGAAGTCAGCATTTTGATGATTTGCGTGATCGGTTTAGTTTGGTTAGGTATTTACCCACAAACGTTCTTGGATGTATCTCATTCGAGTATGCAATGGATCGTAAATAGTTATATGCCAGTACAAGAAGTTGTCGAAACTGTTCAGCAGGCAGCAACTCAACTTGAACATGTGGAGATGCAATAAATCATGAACTTCACACTTTCTTTTTCTGAGCTTATGCCGCTTGTGCCTGTGATGATTGTGGCATTGACCGCAATCGTGGTGATGTTATTGATTGCGATCAAACGTCACCATAACCTCATTGCCACGACCGCAGTTGTGGGTTTAAACCTTGCGGCAATCTTTGTTGTATACAGCGTGTTTAGTGGAAGTTTTGTTCCAGTAAACGTGATGGGCATGTTTATGGTTGATCCATTTACCATGCTCTATCAATTCTTAATTTTGATCGCTGCATTGGCATGTTGTACTTTGTCTCATGCCTATATTGAGACTTATAAAGACAACCGCGAAGAGCTGTATATCTTGTTACTGACTTCAGTAGCGGGTGCAATGTTGATGGTTGCAAGTTCACACTATGCGGCATTCTTCATCAGTCTTGAGCTTATGTCGATTCCAATTTATGGCATGTTGGCATATACCTACCAACGTAGTCAGTCTTTGGAAGCAGGGATTAAATACCTCGTCCTATCTGCAACTGCATCTGCAATGTTGTTGATGGGTATGGCTTATATCTATGCCTATACAGGTTCGTTGTCTTTCTATGACTCTGTTCAGACATTATTTGCTGTCATTGATCAGCCAATGGTGTTATTGGGCTTGGCTTTAATTGTCTTTGCAGTCGCATTCAAACTCTCGCTTGCACCATTCCATAAATGGACACCAGATGTGTATGCAGGTGCACCAGCACCTATGGCAACATTCTTGGCAACCGTCGCCAAAGTTGCAACCATCGGTTTGTTTGTTCGTTACATACTTACGTCTGGCGCAATTTTACATCAAGGACTCATTACGGTTTTAACCATCCTTGCGGTATTGTCGATCGTGGTGGGTAACTTACTCGCGGTACGTCAAGTGAACTTGAAGCGTATCTTGGGTTATTCATCGATTGCGCATTTTGGTTATTTGTTGATTGCTTTAATCAGCATGACTTATGCAAGTCTAGGTAGCGTAACGGTTTATGTGATTACTTATGTACTCACTACAATTGGTGCCTTTGGTGTCGTGGCATTGATGTCCAGTCCATATAACAATGTGGATGAAGCACAAAGTCTTGCAGACTATCGTGGTTTGTTTTGGCGCCGTCCGATTTTGACTGCCGCTTTAACGGTGATGATGTTGTCTTTGGCTGGTATTCCATTAACAGCGGGCTTTATTGGTAAGTTCCTTGTTGTGATGGCCGCAGTTACAACTCAGCACTGGTTCTTGGCAGCGATGATCGTGGTCGGTAGTGGTATCGGTTTGTATTATTACCTCCGTGTGATGGTGGTCATGTATATGACACCACCTGATGTACCACGTATTGATGCTGATGCCCATTGGGGGCAACAAGTGGGTGGTATCATGGTACTCGGTGCTGCATTGTTGGTGTTGTTCTTGGGTATTTATCCAGATCCGATGATTAACTTAGCATTGAAGGCAGAAATTCTTTCTCCATTGCACTTTATGTTATCTCAACAGCAGTAATGATCTGATTTGTACAAAAAAGCCTCCAAAATTGGGGGCTTTTTTATTGAAGAGTAAAAAAACACTTTATAATAGTCAGAGATTAATATGAATTAGGTATTTGCTTGTGTCCATTCAAGAAATTCGTCATCCACTTATTCGCCATAAACTTGGTTTATTGCGTCGTTCAGACATTAGTACCAAGAACTTTCGCGAATTGGCGCAAGAAGTCACGATGTTATTGACTTATGAAGCAACCAAAGATTTACCTGTGGTTGATCATGATATTGATGGGTGGGCAGGAACAGTATCAACACAACGTATCGCAGGAAAGAAAATTACCATTGTTCCGATTTTACGTGCAGGTATTGGGATGCTGGAAGGCGTACTTAATCTGATCCCAAGCGCAAAAGTGAGTGTATTGGGTTTAGAGCGTGACGATGAAACGTTAGAAGTTCGTACCTATTATAAAAAGTTAGTGCCAGATGTTGCTAATCGTTTGGCAATGATCATTGATCCAATGCTTGCAACAGGAAATTCTTTGATTGCTGCAATTGATGTCTTAAAAGCAAGCGGCTGTAAAGATATTCGTGTCATGGTCTTAGTGGCTGCACCTGAAGGTGTTGCAAAGGTTGAAGCGGCGCATCCTGATGTGCGTATGTATACGGCTTCGATTGACCAAGGGTTAAATGCAGAAGGCTATATCGTTCCTGGTTTGGGCGATGCAGGTGACAAGATTTTTGGTAGTGTTCAAAAAGATTAATTTTTGAAATACAGATAAAAAGAGGCTGCATTCACCCGTAAAAATTTTGTGGGCGGATCAACGGTCTCTTTTTTTATATATACTGTGACTAATAGCGTTTAAAGAATAGGGTGAAGTTAATGAAGCAAGAGTTCTATCAAGGAAAAATTAAACAATACAATCCAGACAAAGGGTTTGGCTTTATTGCAACGGCTGAAGGAGATGTGTTTTTTCATATTTCAGAATATCCAACAGACGGTGAGCCGAAAAGAAATGAAAAAGTGAAATTTGTGGTAATTGAAAATGATGGAAAATATAAAGCCACAAAAATTGAGCGCGTTGATCCAAATCCTGCCAAAACTAGAAAAACTAAAATACTGGCGCATAATGAATCGATCACAACAGATTTGTTGTCAAATTTTCGACGCTAATGATTTAGTTTTTTGTGCTGATCGGTTCAGACTTCGTTTTGAATATACTGATAAAAGAGGCTTTTTAGCCTCATTTTTTATTAGAATATAGTCACTATAAAAATAGAGTGTTAATGATGTTTCTTGAGGGACAAATTAAAAAATATAATGCCGAACGTGGCTTTGGTTTTATTGAAGTAGACGGAAATCAATCGGATATTTTCTTCCACGTTACTGATTTCCCCCAAGCTGCTGGAGAGCCAAAACTTGGAGAGAGGCTCAAGTTTCTCATTGTTGAGGATAAGGGGAAGTATAAAGCTGTAAATATCGTTCGCTTAGATTTAAAGACTACAGCGTTAGGCAATTCAACTGTTCAAAATGAGCCAGCTCAGAAGTTAGTGGCTCGAGCTTATTCTCAATCAAATAAGAACGGGATAACTTTTATGATAGTGGGATTGATTGTGATCTCGATATTAACGGGGTTAGTCTTTAAAAAATATCAATCCTATCAACAATCGCAAAAAATAAAAACAGCTCAGCTTATTGAAGAGCAAAAGAGAATTATTGAAGAACAACGAAAAGCGATAGGGAATTTACCAGAAGTAAAGTTCACAGAAAAATCGCAGAAAGCACTAATGTCCTTGGGAAATAATAATGATCTAACTCAAAATCATCAATCGGCACAAACAAACACAGTGAACAGCGAATTTAGCTGTGATGGATGTAAACATTGTTCTCAAATGAGATCTTATGAAGAGGCTGTATTCTTTTTAAGGAATTGTCCAAATACCGAAATGGATGGCGGTGGTGATGGCATTCCATGTGAACGGCAATTTGGACGATAACAAGATTAGATCAAGTCTGATTTTCGCAGAACTGTAAAAAAGCTTTTAAGCCAGGTCCTTGATATTTTTGACGATGTACCAGCATGTAGAGTGGACGTGTCAATTGCCAATATGGCGTGTCTAAAATAACCAATTGACCTTTTTCAAGCAATGGTTCAATCGCAAGTTTAGAAATACACGACATCCCTAAACCACCCGCAACGATTTTTAAAATCGCTTCGTTGTGACCGAGGGTTAAACGAATATTGGCATCGGGTAAGTCTTGCAAGATTGCATTATCAAACACTTCGCGTGTGCCTGAGCCTTCTTCACGTAAAATCCATTCGACATCAAGAAAATCTGCTTGCGTGATTGGACGATTTAACTGGGCCAAGGGATGATCAGGTGAACAACACACGGCTAATTCATCATTACGCCAATGAATGCATTGCAGTGATGGTAAATGACAAGAACCTTCAATTAACGCTAGATCGAGCTGAAACTGATTCACAGCTTCAATCATTTGGCGTGTATTACCCACTTGTAGTTGTAGATGAGCTTGTGGGTGACGCTTTAAAAAATCTGCCATGAGATCAGGCATTAAATAATCACTGATGGTCAGGGTAGCGCCTAAGCGTAAATCAATGCTTTGTAGTTCGCCCTTCGCTGCTTGTTCAAAGGATTCACAGCGACCTAATATTTCCAAAGCTTGTGGAAGTAAAAATCTTCCTAAATCATTGAGTTGTAATCGTTTGCCTAAACGGTCAAATAAAGGTGCGCCGAGACCGTCTTCTAAATCAGCTAAAGCCATGCTCGCCGCACTTTGTGTGAGTCGGACAGCATCACTGGCTTTGGTTACCGTTCCCTCTTGAGCGACCGCCACGAAAACTGCCAATTGGCGTAATGTCATGCGCATGTTAAAAGCCTTAACGTGTTGAGGGTCTCGTCACATTTAACAGACCCTAGAGTATTCATCAATAATCAGATCATGCTACCATGAGCGCACTGTTTCGTGCCACGTTCAAATCATGTCAATTGAAAAATTTAGCGTAGAAAAAGTTTTATCGGTACAGCGTTGGACCAGCAACCTTTTTAGTTTCACGATGACTCGACCAGCACACTTTAAATTTACCGCAGGGCAGTTTGCTCGGATTGGTTTAATGGTCGGTGATGAGCTAGTCATTCGTGCGTATTCCGTGGTGTCTTCGCCATATGATGAAACCTTAGAGTTCTTTTCGATTGTGGTACCCGATGGGGCATTTACCTCGAACTTACAACATCTAAAAGTCGGTGATGAACTTTATCTAGAAAAAATATCTTATGGGTATCTAACACTGGCTCGCTATCAACAGCCATTGCCACAAGATTTATGGTTGTTAGCGACGGGAACAGGTTTAGCGCCATTTCTTTCTATGTTGCAAGACTTTGAAACATGGAATAAATATCAGCAAATCACCTTGGTTTACAGTGTCCGAACTGAGTCTGAGTTGGCGTATATCGAGCGTATTCAGGAGATTGCGGAACTGTTTGGTGAGGGACATTCTGGGTTTAAATTTGTGCCGATTATCACTCGCGATCCAAATGCAGCTTTACATGATCGTTTGCCAATACTGATTGCAAATGGTGACTTAGAAAAGGCTGTAGGGCTGTCATTCAATCCTGCCAGCAGTCATGTGATGTTATGTGGTAACCCACAAATGGTCGATGACACCAAAGAAGCATTAAAGCAGCGTGGTCTCATTATGAATCGGCGTGGTGTGGGAAATATTGCGGTAGAGAATTATTGGTAATGAGGAGCGATTGTAGCTCCGCAAGGCGATTGTAGCGGCGCTAGAGGGCGACGGAAGCAGTGTACAAGAGTGGGAGAGGATATATTGTTAATGAACAAACATATCCATAAATTCGCGGATTTCTTGAATTGCGGTCTCAACATCTGTAGAGAGCCAAGTCGGTTCGAAAATCCCCGTATAATGCTCTAAACGATCTTGTGGGACGACCAATCGTACAGGGCAATCCTCTTCCAATAAGCGCCACGGCAAAATTGGAACTTCATTATCTAAGAAAGGCAGTACATTGCGAATATCAACAATCATCGCATTGATACAATCAGGCAATGGCATTACCGAAAGTTCTTCTGTTCGACGTCGAAAATATTCCAAATCCCCCCATTTTAGGATATAGCTTGGCTTATTGAACTCAATAATTCCAATCAAATGTTCATCGCGTGTATGGTGCAAAAAGCATTGATGCGTGACATCAGTGTCTAATTCAAGAGAAACGCGCTGTTGGCTATAGGACATAAAGCAGAATATTAAAGAAACGAGGAGAACTATTATAGCTTATTTTTATCGCATTCTAAAATCGCATATATTTTAAACAAAACGTCAAACAATAAAAAGTAGAGTTCTGCAAACAAGACAACGATAGTCCGATGTTTCTTCACACAATGCAACATTGCGTACTGCTAAGATGAAAGTCAAATAAGTAATAACAAGAGGGCTAGCTGCGATGCATGATTTTAGTAAGCCAAAACCACATGTAGAAAGTAAGGAAGATACAGCGCGTAAACGGAAACTACCTGTCTATATGCTCATTATTGTTGGTATATTTCTGATCGCGCTGCTTGTGTTTATGCTCGCTGATCATTCAGCCAAACCAACTGCACAGGTAATTATGCCTTATGTGCAGTCGTTGCTACTGAATGCGTAGAGCATCATTTAAGACCATATTCGATGAATAGTTGAGTAACCAAAGCCCTTTGGTATAAATCAAGGGGCTTTTTGCAAACTATTACATACTTTTTGTTGTATTAGTGATGCGGTTCATTGATTGGGAAATAGACAAAAACTAAGGTTAAAGCATCCATACACTATGTGCTTGCTTATAAAGTGATCATGATTGGATCGTACAAAATGTAAAAACACGACATGACATAAGGATAACAACATGAATGAATTTTTTAGAGATCCCTCCCAACGTGGAGGATTCGATGCAATGTATTATTGGGATCAATTTCAGCCGATTTTAGCTGCAATTGCGATCCTGCTAATCGGGTGGATTATTGCATTGCTCATTGCGGCAGGTGTAAAGAAATTACTGCAAAAACTTGATACCAATAATAGATTGTCATCTGCGACAGGCAGTACACCGAATATTGAGGGTATTGTTTCCAAAATTGTATTTTGGTTCATTATGATTCTTGCTGTTGTTGGGGCATTAAACGTGCTCAATATCAATAGTATTAGCGATCCGTTTAGTAATATGGTGGGCAGTGTCTTACTGTTTATACCGCATCTTATCGCCGCGATTGTTGTTGGTGGACTGGGTTGGCTTATTGCCAGTTTAGTACGAACAGGCATCACCCGTGTACTTGCACGAACTGAGCTTGATGAAAAGCTAAGTGGCGAGGTCGGTGTCGGTTCGCTCAGTAGTAATATTGGTGAAATTATATACTGGTTAATTTTATTACTTTTCTTACCAATTGTTTTATCTATCTTGGGTTTAACCGGTTTATTGATTCCTGTGCAGAACATGGTGAACGAAGCAATTGCTTATTTACCAAGTCTGTTTATTACTGGTGTAATCATTTTTGTAGGCTATATTCTTGCAAAAATCGTTCGTGGAATTGTGGAAGGCTTGGTCAGTAGTGTGGGTCTACAAGCACAAGCTGAAAAAGTGGGATTATTTAAAAATTCAAGTGTTGGTAAATTTTTAGGCTCTTTTGTTTTTGCTGTGATCATGATTACGACATTGATCATTGCATTTGAGGCATTAGGGGTAGATGCAATTTCTCAACCTGCAACAGCAATGCTCAATGACATTATGTTGGCGATACCACAAATCATTGCAGCGATATTGATTTTAATTGTTGCATACGTGGTTTCTCGTTTTGTCGGACGTTTAGTTGCTGAACTCATTTCAGGGGCTGGTGTTGATGAAGTTCCAATGAAGCTGGATGTGCAGCGTTTCCTTGGACAAACACGTGTTTCTGATGTGGTTGGCTATTTGATCGTCTTCTTTACTATGTTATTTGCGGTATCAGAAGCCGCAAATCGACTTGGATTGGAACAGGTGAGTGTACTCATCGCCATGTTCATCCAGTTTGGTGCAAGTATCTTACTTGGTGCTGTGATTTTGGTGATCGGTTTCTGGCTGGCAAATGTCGTTGCAAATGTCGTGCAGCGTGGTGAATATAATTGTTCACGCTGGTTGGGTACGCTCGTTCGTATCTTGATTATGGGCTTAGTCATTGCAATGGGCTTAAAAGCAATGGGCATTGCAGACTCGATTGTGAATTTGGCATTCGGTTTAACGCTTGGTTCGGTCGCTGTTGCATTTGCACTGGCATTCGGATTGGGTGGTCGTCAACCCGCTGAACGTTTACTTGGTGATTTGCTCGATAAAGCAAAAGCTGATGCGAAACAACCAAATCCTTTGCATAAAAATGAGACTGTTTCACCTAATACTGTTCAACCGACACCGCCATCTCCACCACATTCGGATGAATAGAAAAAATAATCTTTGATTTTTTTTGCCAATTCGACCACTCTTAGCGAGTGGTCGTTTTACTTATATATGAATAAAAAAATTTATAGGAGAATGAAATGAAGAAGCCAAATCGAGTATTCGCGCCGATTATTATTGCAGGGATCACTGTAGGTTTTTTGGCGAGTGCTTATAAATTTGTCTTTGCGAAATCAAATGCTGAAAAAGAACAATCAAGCTCAAACGCACGCAAGGCATCTTCTTCAGAAGCAGAAAAGACTTCCGAGCATCGTTGAAGTTCTGAGCCAGCTCTCGATTGATGTCGTGGTTTAAACAAATTGGGCGGCAGCTTGTGCTGATGACCATGCCCATTGGAAGTTATATCCTCCCAAGTGTCCCGTTACATCAAGCACCTCACCAATAAAATATAAGCCTTTCTGTTTTTTACTTTCCATGGTTTTCGATGAGACTTCGCTTGTATCTACACCACCGAGGGTGACTTCGGCTGTGCGATAACCTTCAGTTCCAGAAGGCTTGACTGAAAATGCATGCAATTGTGCTGCGATTTGCTCAAGTTGTAGATCACTGATATTGCCAATCGCCGTCTCGCTTTGCTCAGCCCAAATCAATTGTTGTAATTCAAGTACGATACTTTTTGCGGTGAATTCATTAAGTAGGGTACGTAGTAAAACTTTAGGCTGTGTTTTTTTCTTATCTTTGAAAAATTGTGTGAAGTCTTGGCTCGGAAAGAAATCAATATTAAAGCGTTCACCGACCTGCCAGTAATTTGAGAGCTGTAATGAGCTTGGCCCACTTAAACCGCGATGGGTAAATAGCAATGCTTCAGTGAATTGATGGCGATCATTGCTCAAACTTGCATCTAAGGCATTACCGCTTAAGCGAGTGGTCACTTCTTTAAACTGATCTGAAAAAGTAAATGGAACTAACCCTGCGCGAGTTGGGAAGACGTGATGACCGAATTGTTGTGCAAGTTCATAACCAAAACCTGAACCGCCTAAGGTTGGAATGGATAATCCACCTGTCGCAACAACTAAGGATTCACATTGAAAGGTACCTTGATTGGTGTCGATAACAAAGCCAGATTCTTTTTGTGCCTTCACACTTTGAACCTCACAATGCGTTTCAATGTCGACTTGTTTGGTTTTTGCACATTCTGCAAGCAACATTTCCAAAATCTCTTTTGCACCTTTTGTGGTGAAAAGTTGTCCATGTTTGCGCTCTTCATATTCGATGCCATACTCACAAACCAAACCGACGAAATCCCAATTGGTGTAGCGTGATAGGGCAGAAATAACGAAGTGTGGGTTTTCAGAAAGAAAGTTTTTAGGTTCAACATCTAGGTTGGTGAAGTTACATTTACCACCACCTGACATTAAAATCTTTTTACCGACTTTATTGGCTTTTTCCAATACTACAACCGATCGTCCACGTTTTGCAGCCTCAGCAGCCAACATCAAGCCTGATGCACCAGCACCTAAAACAACCACATCAACTTGATGAACCATGGACATAACTCGATAGACGAAAAGCGGGCGATTATAAAAGATTTAAACAAATTTTAATATGTAGAGTGCTTGACTAGAAAAAATGTTTTTATTGCAAGGTATGTTATAAACATAACTTTAAATAAGAGGGCAATATAATGAATGATAAAACAATTTTAGGTCATAATCAGCCAGAAAACCAAGATCAATTGAAACAATATACACTCATTATTTATGTATTATATGCTGTGAGCATCATTGTTGGCTTAACCAGTATTGCCGCAATCATTATGAATTATATCAAACGTGATGAAGTACAAGGGACATGGCTTGCTAGTCATTTTGAATGGCAAATAAAAACCTTTTGGGTCACTTTGATTGCAGGTGTGATTGGATTTGTGTTGTCTTTTATCCTGATTGGCATTCCAATTCTATTGGCAGCGACGATTTGGTTTATTTATCGTATTGTGAAAGGACTTATTGTATTCAATGATAACAAGCCAATTGGCGATGGTTGGTTTTAATGGCAACGTGAAAGCGATGACAAAAGCTATCAGTTGATAGCTTTTAATTTACCTTGTAAACCACCTGTATGAATCACCAAAATTCGAGTATGTGCAGGGAATTGATTTTGTTGAATTAAATCAAATACACCCAGCATCATTTTAGCGGTATATATTTGTTCTAGAGGAATATTATATTGTTCTTCAAATTGCTGCATAAATTGTAGTAGCTCAGGTGTGGTTTTCGCGTAGCCGCCACAACAATAAGCATCGGTAAGCGACCAATTATTTTTATCTGTCCATTTCTGAATGTCTTGTTTCAAAAAATCTCCTTTTAACGCAGAAAAACCTAAGACATGTTGAAGATCAGTACTGCTTTCGATGAGGCCTGCAATCGTTCCTCCTGTCCCCACTGCACAGCAAATTACATCATAATTTGCTAAGTCATCGGCAGATAGAATTTCCCGCGTACCTTGAATGGCAAGGATATTGGTTCCACCTTCAGGAATAATCAGAGCTTGAGGATATTGTTGCTGTAACTGTGCTAAGTATTCAGTTTCATGGCGCAAACGATACTCAGCACGACTGACAAAATGTAGTTGCATACCAAAATCTTGTGCTGTTTCTAATGTTGGATTTAAGCGTTGTGAGGCTAACTCTTCACCTCGAATGATGCCAATACTATCAAAACCAAAATGTTGTGCTGCATAAGCGGTCGCAGCAATATGATTTGAGTATGCTCCACCAAAAGTGAGCACTTGTTTTAAGCCTTGTTGTTGAGCAGCCAATAAATTGTATTTGAGTTTAAAAAATTTATTGCCTGAAATTTGAGGATGAATCAGATCAAGACGTTTGATGGTCAGTTGAACAGGATAGGGCTGTGCTAATGTCTGATAAGGTGTCGGAAAAGCAATGTGATCAAACATATAAAATAGCCTAAGTAAATCTGAAAACCTATCTCAGCAGCATCGTACTTGGAAGGGGCATTTTTGTATTAGATGAATGAATGATCTAAAGCTCAAAGAAATGTTTTATATGATTCATTTGTTGATGAAGGATGCGAATCACCAAAATATCCTGTTCACGCTTGCGGTAAAAAATAGCGTGGTGTTGGTGATCATGTCGACGAATGCCACTGGCTATTTCGAGGCATTCATAACCTATAAGAGGAGAAGTGGACAGAAGCTGTAAGGTGCTTTCTAAATGCTCTGTATATTTATCTGCCTGAATGACACCAAAATTAAGTAAGGTATATTCGTAGATTGCTGTGAAATCTTCTACAGCGAGATGAGACAGCTTATACATGATGTTTTTGTTTTATTTGAGTTGCAATATCCTGTAAAGAAAGATGGCTTTCCCCACTTCGTTCACCTGCTTCAATTGCTTGTTTTAGGGCAATATTTTGATTTTCTTGGCGTTCTAATAATCGTAAAGCGGAACGTACCACTTCACTGGTCGAACCATATCGCCCAGTTGTGATCAGTTGCGCAACAAAATCATCTAATTCAGCACCGATGGTAATACTCGTCGTTCTCGCCATGTCACTGTTCTTCTGTGTTAATAGATAACACTATCTTAACATGTTAAGCAATCACATCAAGTGATAGGTATTCGCTAATCATCTAAACGTATTCATGTTTAAGAGTCGGTATCCACTGAGGTCACCACTGACGTACCTGGACGTAAGTTCTCTATGCCTTTTTGATTCGGATCAATAGCGATACGAACAGCAATACGTTGCACCACTTTGGTAAAATTACCCGTCGCATTATCTGCTTTCAATACACTGAACTCTGAACCTGCGGCAGGTGAGATTTGCTCAACATGCCCCGTAAACTTTTGATGATTCATTGCATCGACAGTGAAAGTGGCTTTTTGTCCAATTTTCATATTGGCGATCTGAGTTTCTTTAAAATTTGCAATCACCCATGTTTGCTTTGGGATTAAATAAAGCAATTGGGTGCCTGCCGCGACGTATTGACCCACACGAGGATTGACTTCGCCTAACTGACCATCCAATGGTGCTTCGATGGTACTGTAATCCTTCGTCGTATTGGCTTGGTCAAGCTGAGCTTGTGCACTATTTACTTGTGCTTTTAAACCCATCTGCGCAACTTGAGCTGTTTTCAATGCTTCTTGAGCCACTAAAATATTAGCTTCAGCTTGCTTGAGCAGTGCAAGATTGTTTTGTGCATCAGCCGCCGCTTTGTCTTGTTCTGATTTGGAAGCAGCACCACTATTGCCCAGTTGTTGATAACGTCTCAATTGTGCAATAGATAAATCATATTGTGCTTTGACTTGCTCCAGTTTTGCCTGAGTTGCGACAACATCGGCTTGGCGTTGGGCGATGGCTTGAGTTTGATTGGCGAGGCTATTCTGTGCTTGCTCGACCCCTGAAACGGCTTGTGTGACTTTCTGATCATAGGTTGTCGCATCAATATGCATCAGTACTTGACCTTGTTTCACCTGATCAAAATCTTTAACCAGTACATCTTTGATATAGCCATTGATTTGTGAGGACAAAATCGTGGTTTTGCCTTTGACATAGCTATTGTCCGTTTGTTCAATCGCGGTGTGAAAAGGACCGATTCGCCATGCCCATAAAATGATAATAATCCCCACCAATAAGACCACTAACATCCACCATAGTGTTGAGCTTTTAGTTTTGATGAGTTTACTCGCAGGTGGTGGAGGCGGCGGCATTTGTGCCACAGTGTCTGGCGCTTCTACTGGTGTAGTGGGCTGTTTTGGCTCACTACTTTGGGGCAGCTCATTTTTCGGTTTATCTTGTTCTTCGGACATAATCTTTTCTCAATCAAATGTTCAAGTAGGTGAATTGGCCGTTTCTATCTTTTTTCGCGCGATGTATTTGTCACGCATATACTTAAATAAGCCCCATACGAATAAAATAACAGCAAAGATGCCATTGAGTATAATGACGTCGTTATAAGCACGGACCTGAGCTTCACGCGTTACCACTTGATTCAAGTTTTGCATCGCTTGCTTATTCTGTAATACGGGATCAGTAGTATTGATCATGGCACTGTGTTGATAGCTCTGTAAGCGTTGCGCAACCAATGGGTCTGTGGGGTCTAAACTGCGATTGATTTCGACCTTGTAATCGTAGGTATGACGTTGTTGATAAGTGTTGAAGAATGATGAACCAACCAGACCACCAAAGTTTTGAGTGGCGGTGAATAGTACGATAAAGGTCACGACGTACTGCGGACCACGTTGTAAAGTGCGTAAAAATCCCATCAACAATAATGGACCAATAAATACACCACCTGCAAAACTCACCAAGAATTGACTTCGATAGAAATTCGCTGGTCGAACATCACTGGTCAGGTGATAGTCGAGTATGCATGCAATAAAAATCAGAATTTCTGCAAGGAACAGATTTAAGATCAAACGATCTTTATGAAAGGTGAGTGCGCTAAATACAGAACCCGCAATTGTTCCACAAAAGATAACGCCATAGAGTGGCACAAATTGGTCAGGACCCATGCCCATTGTTTTTAGAAAATTAACAGCAGCATAACTTTGTTCGGACATGAGTAGCCGTAAAGCAAAAGCACTAATGATAAAACCGAGTAAATCACCCGTTGCGAGCCAACGCGTCATAATCAGTGGATTACGACGATAATGCTCATAGGTTAGACCCAAAACAATCAAACAAAAGCCAATGATCAAGGTATAGGCCAACCACGGGCTATTGAACCACCACAGAATTGGACCTTGTGTTAACACGATACATAAACAAGCAAAACCGGGAGCCAACAGCGCAAAAGTAAAAAAATCTTGTTTTTCAAAAACCTCTAAACGCAAGCTACGAGGTAGTTTGAGTGCGACGACCATGGCAAAACAACAAATAGCCAAACCGAGTTCAAAAGTGTAAATCACATCCCATTGATTGGCACTCAGTAGAAATGGAGAAATAATCCATGCCAAAGGCAAGCCGAGTTGCTGAAAGCCGAAAGCGAGATAAATCCCTTTTGCCATATCAGCCTTACCAAAGGCTTGCATGGTGTAGTACATCCCTAGCGAACTTAACGGTGCTGCGGCTAAACCTGCAATAAACCGAACAAATAACGCCATTTCATAGGTTTTTACAAAGAGATGTAAGATCAGAACACCAATAAAAACCAATAATCCAATTTCTGAAAATAAACGCAATCCATATTGTTGACGGGCTTTGAATAAAATCAAGTTCGAGCTAACGTTTGCCATCACATAAGCCGCAGGTAGCCATGCGGTTTGAGAGGGAGTTAAAGCATATTCACCTTGGAAAATTGGTAAATTAGCGATAATAAATCCATTACTCAAGCTCGCAGCGATGCAGATAAATAAACCAATAATAAAATATGCAAAGCGTTTCGGTGTGGCATGTGCAATAGCGGCAGGCGAGCCTGGTAGCGTTGGGCGCTCGTCAGGTGACCAATCTGGAGGAGTCTCAAGATAACGAGGCGTTTTATCCATTTTATGCCTCGAACTAAATTTTAATACCGTTTAATAATAATTGTATGGCTCGCTTTGCTAGTCGAACTTGTTCTGATGCGTTATGACCTTGAAATGAAGACCCTAAAATCGCCGCAATCATGGCAAAATCTTGTGTTGTTAGATCTGGGCGGCATAAATGATGTTGTATGGCTCGATCAATGAGTGGTTGTAATGCTTTATCTCGCCGTGCATAAATGTTTAGCATGATTGGGTCTTGGCGATCAATGATACGCCAGTAATCAATCAGTACAATCAGATGAGGGAGCTGTTCAATATGACCTTCAATCAAGCGAATGAAACCATCATCAAATTCAAGTAAAGCTTGCGCTCTTTGTTCTAAACGAATGATGGCTTGTTCGAGTAGCGCAATGATTAATGCTTTGCGATCAGCAAAATTACGATAAAACGTAGCACGTCCAACACCAGCATGATCAATAATCGCTTGTAACGGCGCATGTATGCCTTGCGTTCGGAAAATTTCCTCTGCGGCATTGAGTAGCTCATCACGGTTATGGGCTGCCTGTTGTTGGCGATTTAGCATGTTTGAAGTTCATGGAGTATTTACATTATATTTAACGGACATTTTTGTCCGAAGTAAATTTAAGTCATTTTGATTTTTGTTTTAGTTCAGTAAAAGCGTGCATTGATCTACAACACACGCTTATGTTTATCAATCTTTGAAATGGGTTGGAATCCATTGATAGCTTTTACCATCTGCTGAATAAATATGCCCAATCCCCGGAAATGGTAAATGTGGTGCTGCAATGGTCTGTCCATTCTTGGCAAAATTCGCAAATTGTTTTAACCGTGTCTGAACTGCTTTTTTCGGATCAATATCGTATTCAATTGCAGTTTGAGGTTTATCAAATTGCACAGTATGAGAATGAACAATATCACCAATAAACACGACACTTTGATCTTTGGTTTTTAGCTCATAACTATAGTGTCCCGGGGTATGTCCTGCCGTGTTGATGACTTTAAAACCTTGAATTTCATCACCGAGCTTAAATGTTTTAAAACGTTGTTTCGCTTGATAGGGCGCAATAGCTTCCTTGATCATTTCTACTGTGCTTAAGTAGTTGGCTTGTTTGTCTTTTGGTAGTTTTGCCGCTTGTTTTGGATCTAACCAATATTTAGCTTCATCCTCAGATACATAAACTGTGGCATTTGGGAAATTGGCTGTGCCTTTTTGGCTAATGCCACACACATGATCTGGGTGTAAGTGGGTAAGTAAAATCGTATCGACTTGTTCAGGTTTATATCCTGAAGCAACGAGATTTTTCAAAATAGAACCAAGATGCGCACCGAAGCAGCTTTCAGCACCGCTATCGACTAAAACCAGTGATTTCCCTGTATTGACGAGGAATGCATTGATTGAGGTTTGCACGCCTTTGTCTTGATCAGCATAGTATTTCTTTAAGATTTCTTGGACTTGTTGTGGTGATATATCTTTAAACAAGCTTGGCGACATAAAGTTGGTGCCATCGAGTAGGGCTGTAATTTGTACATCACCTGCTTGATATTGGTAAAAGCCTGAGACTTGTTTTTGTTGTTCAATGATTGGCAGGGTTTTGGCTGTTTCCGCATGGCTAAGTAAAGGGAAGCTGCTTAAGAATGAGACGGAAAGGAGTAGGGCAGTTTTATTCATGGGATTTTTATTAATTTAAAAGGATTATTGGTTTTAACTGATAGTTAATTTTTTTTCAAGTTAAGTTAACTATAGGGTAATTCTATTACTTTGAATTATAATAAATATTAATTTTTTATTGAAATAAATTTGAGAAATGAATAATCAGTATTTTGAAGGGCTAAACCAAAAAGTTAAGCAGATTCTGGAGTATTTAGACTCCAAAAGTAATGAAGAAATAGGAGCAATCTTTAGTCGAGAAATTTCTGATCGAACAAAAATTGATCTTAATGGCTATGGAGAACAAGTAAAAAGAAGCTTTAAAATGATTGATCAAAGACATGACTATATAATACAAATACTTAAAGCGCTAGATGATCAAGAAAAACAGTTTTTTTATGATATTTCAGTAGATGCACAAGAACAAATGAGAGTGAATTTAAGAACAATATCAAGATATATTCCAGATTTAGAGTCTGTTTATTCAAGTAATGGAGGAATTAATGATCTTTTTAATATAGATCAAAGCTTTAGAAATACTTATGAGGCATTTATTGTATATGCCCGTATAGCAAAAATATCTTTGGTTAATCTTAATAAAAAAATAGCAGAAGATCTGAATCCAAGTTTTAAATCTAAAAACTCCCAAGTAGATCAGCTTATAGCTGAGTTAAAAATTTATAAGGGGGAAGCATCATCCAGAAAAACTAAAGAAATATATAAGAAAAAATATGAAGACTATAAGAGGACCGTTGAAATATATGAATTTTATATTATGTTACTTGTATGTTTATCAGTTACTTTAGTTCTTGGGCAATTATTTGCGCATAGTTTTTTTGATGCATTAAATTTATCTAATGCCATCACAATTAAACTTACGATTTTTGCTTTAATTGCAACTCTCTTTACATATTGTTTTAAGCAAATCAGTTTTTATCGAAAAATTTCAGAACAAGCTCATCAAACATATATGGAGCTTGAAGCATTACCAGAATACTTAATTCATTTACCTGATAATAAACAACATGAAATACGTTTTGACTTAGCTAAACGTTACTTTGGTCAAAGCTTATTTGAATCTATAAAAGAAGATTCAATTTCAATACAGGAACAAGCTAAAACAAATGCTGAGGTTTTAAAATCTACTTCTACCTTATTGGATGTTATAAAAAAGCAGAATAATTAGATTGAGTGATCTTAATAGTTTATATGAGAGAGAGTATACGAAAAAGCCCCTACATCAGTAGAGGCTTTATTTATCTCAGAATTAAATCTTAAGACACTTTATCACCGGGTTTAGCACCAGATTCAGGTGAAATCACCCAAACACCGTCGCCATTACCCGCTGCAAGTACCATACCGTTTGAAATACCAAAACGCATCTTACGTGGAGCAAGGTTAGCGACCATCACCACTAATTTGCCTTTTAAGTCTTCTGGTTGATAGAACTCACGAATACCACTAAACACATTACGTGGTTCAGCTTCACCAACATTTAAAGTTAATTGAAGAAGTTTATCCGAACCTTCGACAGTTGCTGCTTCTAAAACTTCAGCAACGCGAAGATCAACCTTCATAAAGTCTTCAATGCCAATAATTTCAGCTTCACCCACTTTTGGTTCAGGCTTCTTCTCAGCTTTCTTTTCTTTTTTCTTTTCCACTTTTGGCGCTTCTGCCGTAGCCGCTAAAGAATCTTTAGAAGAATCAACCATAGCTGCAACTGCTTTAGGATCAACACGCTGCATCAGTGGTTGGAATTGAGCAATTTCATGTGCAACGAGGATTTGCTGACGCGATGCAAAGTCAAAGCTTTCAAGTTTTAAGAAAGCCTGAACTTGTGCAGCCAGTGTTGGCAATACAGGGGATAAGTAAACTGCAAGCTGACGGAAAAGGTTGATACCCACTGAGCACACATCATGAACTTGTTGCTCTTGACCTTCTTGCTTGGCAAGTGCCCACGGTTTTTTCTCATCAATATATTGGTTCGCTTTGTCTGCTAGAGCCATGATTTCACGGATCGCAGCAGAGAATTCACGTGCTTCGTATGCTTGTGCAATTGAATCGCCTGCATCAATAAAGCTTTGCACTAACTCCGGCTCAGCACAGGTATTTGAAAGGGTGTTGTTGAAATTAGTATTAATGAATTTCGCACAACGGCTCGCAATATTCACCACTTTACCAACAAGATCCGAATTCACTTTTTGAACGAAGTCATCTAAGTTCAAATCAGAATCTTCAACTTTGTCTGAAAGCTTAGAAGCAAAGTAATAGCGTAAATATTCAGGATTTAAATGCTGTAAATAAGTTTCAGCTTTGATAAATGTACCGCGAGATTTCGACATCTTCTGACCATTCACAGTCAAGAAGCCATTGACGAATAAACCAGATGGCGTACGGTAGTTTGCGCCTTCAAGCATTGCAGGCCAGAACAGTGCATGGAAGTAAACGATGTCTTTACCAATGAAGTGATAGACTTCATTTTCTGAATCTTTTTTCCAGAAATCATCAAAACTTAAATCAGGTCGTTTGGTTTTGATGTAGTTTTCAAAACTCGACATATAGCCAATCGGCGCATCCACCCAAACATAGAAATATTTATTAGGTGCATCTGGAATTTCAAAACCGAAATAAGGCGCATCACGCGAAATATCCCAATCCGATAAACCTGCTTCAAACCATTCATCTAGTTTGTTGGCAATCGAAACAGGTAAACGACCTTGATCACGTGTCCATTTCTGTAAGTATTCTGAGAAATTTGGCAGTTTAAAGAAGTAGTGATCTGATGATTTTTCAACTGGTGTTGCACCGCTCAAGGTTGAGCGTGGATCAAGAAGTTCAGTTGCATTATAGGTCGTGCCGCAGACTTCGCAGGCATCGCCGTATTGATCTTCCGATTTACATTTAGGGCATGTACCTTTAATGAAACGATCAGAGAGGAACATGCCTTTTTCTGGATCAAATAGCTGATTTACCGGACGAATCGCAATATTGCCTGCTTCACGGTTTTTAATATAAATTTCTTCTGAACGTGCTTTGTTTTCGTCACTATTGGTTGAATCATAGTGATCGAAATGTACGCCAAAGCCATCAAAGTCACGGATATGTTCTTTTTGAACGTTGGCAATTTGTGCTTCTGGGCTAATGCCATTTGCTTCGGCACGCAGCATGATCGCTGTCCCATGAGCATCATCCGCACATACGTAAGTCACGTCATGACCCATTGCACGCATCGCACGAACCCAAATATCTGCTTGGATATAACCGAGTAAGTGACCCATATGGATAGGACCATTGGCATAAGGAAGGGCATTGGTGACTAAAATTTTACGCACGGATATTGTTCTCTCATTCGTATTTCAAGGTGGATGATTTTACATGACTTAACACCGACTTGCACAAGGGAATCGGTGAATTCTTTTCAAGCTACGTAATGGTGCTATTTTTGAGCTTTATTCGCTCTTTTAAAAGTGTTTTGAGTTAACTCATTTTAATTAAGCTGATAATTTGGTCTTCGTGATAGAAACTAAGCTTATAACTTTTGAGTTTACTGCGATGAGCATTCATGATGAAAACACCTGAACAGGGTACTTGCCATTGGTTTTCTGTATTCTCAGTAAAGCCGATCCAAGCATGGCCACTAAATCTGAACGTACGATCATCTTTCTTAGTAAATTCATCAAAATAGACAGCATCACACCAGAATGTGTTTTTACCAAAATCTAATTTAGAAAACTTCCAGCAACTTAAAAAAGAGATATTGCTTTCTAAGCACTCATGTTTTTGTTTATATGTTTTGAATTGATTAATATTTTGGGCGATATCACGCTCTATAGCCAAGACTCTACGTTGAATTCTTCTTTTGCTGGAATAAACATATTTTGACCACTTTAAATATCTTTCCTCTTCTTGTTTTGGCTGTGTAAGGTCATCTTTATTCATATTCGATTTTGAGTAGTTTTATCTATTAATTTTAATCATGGAATTTAGAGAAAGGTATGCATCCCAAAGGATTACATACTTTGCATCTGCTTAACGGTTACACTGTGCTTAGAATTTTTTCTCAACGAAATGATTTTGCCTTTAGACAGGAAATGAATGTGATAGCTTTTTAAGCTATTGGTCTTTGGATCAACCGTGATTTCAGCAAATAAAGGTGTTTGCCAAAGTTCATCACTACCTAAAGTACCTAACCAAGCTTGAGCTTTAATCGCAACCGAATACTCATCTTTTATCTCTAAATCGCTGATGCTCATCTCGCTACACCAATGCACGGTTGTTGGAAATTCTACTTTTGAAAATTTCCAACAAATCGAAAGTGCTAAGCTTGTTGCAATTCCAGCATAATCATTGCTTTCATTATGAATGACAGGAAGTAATTGTTCTGCCAAATCACGCTCAAAAGAATCAATCATGCTTTGGATTCTTCTTTTACTTGAAAGAATGTACCTTAAGCGCTTTTCTTGTGCTTGAAGTTCATGTTGAATTTCTAAAAGTTCGTTTTCATTCATATTTAAAGCTTTATAAATAAGGTTAAGATTTCGATAGTGCAAAAGTATATCTGATCTATTTTTTTATATTGTGAATAGTTTTTAATTGAAATTTAATGGGTCTAAAAATGATCGAAACAGCTCGACTACGTTTAAGACAGTGGCGAGCAGAGGACTATGTATCCTTTGCCGCAATGAGCACCAATCCACAAGTTATGGAATATTTTCCAAAACTGCTGACGCGAGCAGAAAGTGATGCCTTGATCGATAGAATGAAGTCGATTATCGAGACTCAAGGTTGGGGCTTTTGGGCAGTTGAGTTAAAGCACAACCAGCAATTTATTGGTTTTACTGGTTTACATGACCAACCTACCCAGTTTTCTTTTTCGCCGTGTGTGGAAATCGGATGGCGACTCGATCAAGCGTATTGGGGGCAGGGATATGCACCAGAAGCAGCTCAAGCGGCTCTCACATTCGCTTTTGATCAGTTGAAATTAGACAAAGTTGTGTCATTTACCACACTAGGAAATGAAAAATCGCAAGCGGTGATGAAAAAGTTGAAAATGAGAAAGATCACAGAATTTCAACATCCAGCTTTGGAATCAGATCACCCTTTAAGCTGGCATGTCTTATATGAGATCTCTAAAAATGAATTTCTTGAAGTAAATTAAACGTTATTCATTGATATGATTTTTATATCCAAAAATTCATAAGGTTATCAATCAGAAATGATTTGAATATTCCTGTATATCCTTTGTTTCAATTTGCTGCAATCGCTAAAAAATCAACATAAACGCGGTATAACTAAGGCTGCTCCAAACAATTTATATTTACCTATAAGTGAGGAATTACGATGACAAATGAAAAAATTGATGAGTTAAAAACTCAAGCAGCCGACTTAGGTAATGATTTAAAACACAAAGCAAAAGAAGCGCAGTTACAAGGCGAAAAAGCAGTTGATGATTTAAAGCACTCAGCAGAGGAGCTAAAACTGAAAGGTGAAAAAGCATTGGATGATCTAAAAAAAGATGCGTCTGAGCAAAGTAGCGAAAGCAAAGAGGCTTTTTCTAATAAAGTGGATGAAATTAAAGCTAAACTTGAAGATACCCAACATAGCGTTCAAGACAAATTTGACCACTTAAAAGAAGAAGCAAGTCATAAGTTAGATGATGCAAAAGTAAAAGCGGCTGAATTGAAAGACGAAGCTGCTGCAAAATTTGATGATCTCAAAGCTCAGGCAAGTAGCAAATTGGATGATTTAAAGAAAGCAGCAACGGATACTATAAATAAATTCAAAGGCTAGTTGGCTGATTAAATTTAAATAACTGATGCTCATATCTTATGAAGAAATATGCTGTAAAAAATAAGCAATTGTCTTCTTTGATATGAGCGTCACTTCTTCGATCCTGCTAAACTAACCAAACTCAGTCCTATGTTGATCTGTTTTTGGAGTAAACAAAATGTCGTGGCTTTCTTCCTTAAAATCTGTTTTTTCACCAGCACAAGAAGTGAAGGAAGACGAGATTCAAACAGTTCTACAAAATTATGTATTACCTTATTCAGAAAATGGCTTAAAAGATCGGATTAGCCAAGTGAATGTCCAAGGTCGTATTCTGCAACTGACGATTAATACCTTTCCTCAAGAAAAAGATCATTTACAAAAAATCCATGATGAACTTGCTGAAGCCTTAGAAAAATGTGGCATTCAGGAGCTAAACCTACATGTCATTCAACAAAAACACGCTGCACATGGCGAAGTGGGTCATAGCTGTTCATCTAAGCCTAAAGCGGAAACTGCAAAAAATACAAAACTACCGCCTGTGATGGATGCGTCCGCAAAAGTTGAAACTGACCCAAATAACCCGCCTATTCAAAAAGCAGCACCACAACAGCGTGACATTGCAGCTCATCCACGCATTCAAAATGTAATTTTGGTGTCATCGGGTAAAGGTGGTGTAGGTAAATCAACCACGACAGTGAATCTTGCACTTGCACTACAAAAAATGGGCTTAAAAGTCGGTGTTCTCGATGCTGATATCTATGGCCCAAGTATTCCAACGATGCTTGGAAATGCAGGTCAAACACCACAAATTGAAAATGAACATTTTGTGCCTTTAGATGCCTATGGCATGGCGGTGATTTCGATCGGTCATCTCATCGGTGCGCATAATACGCCTGTGGCTTGGCGTGGACCAAAGGCAACAGGGGCATTGATGCAATTGTTTAATCAAACGCTTTGGCCTGATTTAGATGTACTGGTGATTGATATGCCACCAGGAACAGGTGACATCCAATTGACATTGGCACAGCGTATACCTGTAACAGGCGCAGTGATTGTGACAACACCTCAGAACGTCGCACTCATGGATGCGGTGAAAGGAATTGAGTTGTTTAATCGCGTCAGCATTCCAGTGCTTGGTGTGATCGAAAATATGTCGACACATATCTGTTCAAATTGTGGTTTTGAAGAACAAATTTTTGGGATCGGTGGCGGTGATCAAATTTCTGAACAATACCAAATCCCATTACTCGGGCGTTTACCTTTGGATGCTAAAATCCGTGAACATGCGGATCAAGGTAAACCAAGCGTAATTGCGCAAGATGCCGCGGCTGAAAGTTTTATGAATATCGCGCAAGCACTGCTTGAGCAAATGGAAAAATTACCAAAGCATCAAAAAGATGACAAACGCATTTTCTAAATCAACCGATTTCCAAGCTTAACGCTTCAAAAAACCAACATCATGATGTTGGTTTTTTTATGTGCTGAGCAAAATGATTTTTTGATTGATAAGAATTAAAAATATACCAATGAGTAAAAACTGGCATGTGGATTGCTTATTCTCTCTTTTCGATTGAGAGTAGATGGATGATGCATTTTAAACGGTTTATGGGAATTGCCAGTGTCTGTACCGCTTTGTTTCTAAGTGCCTGTAATGGAGATGGTGATTCAAATTCTCAGCAAGCACAAGAAAAGCCCCAATTACAGCCTATTGTGATACAAGGTGCATTGCCGATTGAATCTGAACGAATGGCATCGAAATTAGACAGTGTCACAGTTGAAACGATAGGAGGTTGGACGTTTTGGAAGGGAAGCTATAAAGGTTATCCCATGATTATCTCGAAGACCCGAATGGGCATGAGTAATTCAGCCGCAGCAACAGCGATTGCTATTCAGCATTACCAACCTATTGCGATTATAAATCAAGGTACTTCAGGCGGACATGATCCTGATTTACATGTGTTTGATATTGTTCTCGGAAAATATACGACCAATATCGGTGCATTCAAAACACCTCATCAACCCATAAATGGCGGTTCAAATTCACTGACATGGAACGAAGCATTTGATGTACTTCCTGATGATGAGTCTGATCCTGAACCGATTGCCATACGCAAGTTTGAAGGGGATCCAGCCTTATTGGTTGCGGCCTATAAAGCCAAAGCAAACTATAGCAAAGGCCAAGTTGTAGAAGGTACGATTGGCTCGGCTGATGTTTGGAATAATGAATTAGATCGAATTAATTTCTTGCATAGCACA
Source organism: Acinetobacter sp. NIPH 298 (assembly GCF_000369505.1). GTDB lineage: Bacteria > Pseudomonadota > Gammaproteobacteria > Pseudomonadales > Moraxellaceae > Acinetobacter. The sequence continues at coordinate 2,130,008 of NZ_KB850055.1, read as the reverse complement.
TATGGTACTTCTGTTGAGGAAATGGAAGCAGCATCGGTTGCACAAATTGCATATCAATTTAAAGTGCCATTCCTTGGCATTCGGGTTTTATCCAACAATATTACTAATAATGGCGCTTATGATCCCGCTACAGGTGAAGCGTGTCAGGATTATGTCTTAGATGTTGCGGAACACTATATGAAGGCAAAAACTGAAACTAAATAGAGATAGGTGTTGCTAAAAAGCTGTCTCATCACATGCTGAGACAGCTTTTTAGGTTTTATTCACATCACTATTAATCGTGAATAGTGCTAGTGAGCGGATTGAGGCGGTGTAGAACCCGTTTCTTTTTTCGCTTGTGCGATATTCATGGCAATACAAACCCCCACAATAACAACACCAACAAGATCAGTCATCGGTTCTGGCACAATCATCATTAATGCTCCAACGCCTAACACCAATCTCCATAGCCAATTCATCGTAGTTTTGAAATAGCCCTCTACTGCTGCACCTAAGGCGAGAATACCGATAATCGATGTCGTCGCGATGCTGACAATGCTCCAGATCGAAGGTAGGGCAAACTCACGGGCATTCATTGCCACATTGGTGGTATCGATCATCAGCATGGCTGGATTATAAACAAACAGGAACGGCACAATAAAACCAGCTAAGGATAACTTAAGTGCTTGAAATCCAGTTTTCATCGGGTCGCCACCTGAAATACCAGCCCCAGCAAAAGCAGCCAAAGCAACAGGAGGGGTAATATTGGCGAATAGGCCAAAATAGAATACAAACATGTGTGCAACAAGAATCGGCACATCAAAATGAGCCAGTGCAGGCGCTGCCATCGTTGCCGTGATGATATAGGCAGGAATAGATGGAAGCCCCATGCCTAAAATCATCGATGCGACCATGGTAAATAACAGCGTAAGGAACAGATTTCCTGCGCCGACACTCATGATATACGAGGTCATTACCGAGCCGAAACTGGTTAAACTCACCACACCAATGATCAGACCAACCACAGCACAGGCAGACATTACCGATAAGGACTGTTTGGCACCATCCGCAAGCGCCTCTAAAATTTGTTTAACTCCCATCCGCGTTGTTTTACGCAGATTGGCGACAACGATGGTTAATAGAATGGTATAGACCGCGGCATAGCTGACAGGCATGGATTGAAATAAGAAAAACACCAACGCCACGATCGGAATGAGCAAGTGTCCACGTTCTTTCAGTACTTCTTTGACACGAGGCAAATCTGATTTGGGTAAGCCTTTGAGATTGTCACGACCTGCACGGTAATGGACTTGTGAAATCACGCCGAGGTAATATAACAAGGCAGGTAAGATCGCTGCGAAGGCAATGGTGCCATAACTGACCCCGGTTGTTTCTGCCATGATAAAGGCACTCGCGCCCATGATTGGCGGTAGAATCTGACCACCAACAGAGGCACTGGCTTCCACTGCGCCTGCGAAATTTTTGTTATAACCAATTTTTTTCATCAATGGAATGGTAAATGAACCTGTTCCCACCACATTCGCAACGGCTGTGCCGTTGATACTTCCCATAAAACCACTAGAAATCACAGCAACTTTTGCAGGCCCACCTTGTTTGTGTCCTGCTAAAGCCATCGCGAGATCATTGAATAGTTTGCCCATACCTGACTTGGCTAGAAATGCACCAAATAAAATAAACAGGAAGATAAAGGTCACTGACGCGCCAATCGCAGACGAATAAAGACCTTCCGTTTTTAAATACATTTGCCCGAAAATATCACTGACGCTATAAGGTCGAGTGAGTAGGCGGTCAGGCATCCAGTTAAAATGACTAATAAATGGATAAGCCAGAAAAATCAGCCCAAGAATGGGCAACATCCAGCCCATGATTCTTCGTGCCGCCTCAATCACCAGAACTACAGTCATAATGGCAAACACGATATCCAAGGTATTTGGAATACCTCCTCGCGAGGTCATAATATTTTGATATTCAATCCATAAATAACCAAATGAAGCTAGTGATGCCAGCATTAAAATCCAGTCGAACCAAGCGATATGTTGCCGATCGCTACTTTGCCGTGCTGGATATAATAGGAAAATAAGGGCTATACCAATCGAAACGTGTGCTGAACGTTGGATCAGTTCAGGTAGTGGATTAAAGGTAATAAACAAATGGAACAGAGAGTAAAAAATAGCTAACACGGTAATAAATAGGCCAACAGATTTCTGTTTGGGCGTGCGTGTTACAGATTCCTTATCAAATTTTTCTAATAATTCTTTTTGTTTTGCTTGATCTGACTGTTCTGGCGTTACGGTATCATTCGGTGTATTCATCACATTCTCCTAACCACCAGATCTTCCATAATGGTGTATAAGTGCTTCTAAACTGAACAAGGCTATAATCGGGGAGTTGGTTTGCGATTGCCCAGCTTTTGTCTTTTAGTAAAATATGACCTTGCATATTTCGTGAAACGGTCCAGTTGATCTCAGGGATTTGTTGATTGACCGACATTCGGATCACACCATCCTTTTGAAAAATAACTGGGTAATCACTTGGTGTTCCAGCACCAAAAGAAATTAAGTCCGTATAAATGAGCTGGAAGCCATTTTTGTTACGTTGGTAATTTTCGAGCCATAACGTTTTTTCTACAGAATGCCGCCATTGCAAATTAAAATCAGCTTCACGGATAATGCAGTGATGTTTTGGCGTTGTGATCTGTGTGCTTGCAATGGGATAACTCATTAGAATACCCAATAGCACCACGCTACAGAAAAGTGCAGCCGAGGCTGCACTTAGATGCTTCATTTTGTTGCTGCAATTTCGTCGTAATATTTTTTCGCTCCAGGGTGTAGTCGAGTCACTAAACCTTGTTGCGCACCTTGCAAGCTGATGTCTTTGGCTGCTTGGTGACTATTGGCTAAAGCATCCAAACTTTCAAAGAATGTTTTAGTCAACTTATACACATCGTCTTCAGAAAGGTCTGAACGGACAACCAAAGCATTCATGATCGCTGCTGTAGGAATATCTTCAGCATTGTCATAGGTGCCTTTTGGAATGATCATTGGTAAGAAATAAGCTTGGTCTTTGGCGATTTGTTTAATTTTTTCAGGATCAATACTGACAAGCTGCAAATCATAGCCGCGCTGTAATTCCATAAGTGATGAATTTGGAATACCACTGGTGAGGAAAGCTGCATCTAACTTTCCGCCTTTAAGTGCATCAGCCGCCTCTGCATAGCCTAAATAATCAACTTTTACGTCTTTATAGCTAATACCGAAACCATTTAATAAAGTGCGAGCATTCACTTCAACGCCAGAGTTTTGAGCACCCACTGCGATACGTTTACCTTTCAAATCCTCAATGCTTTTGATCCCAGATTTTTTTGATGTGACGATTTGCACATAGTTTGGATAGAGTGCAGCAATCTGTTGCACATTGGTGATTTTATCCTTAAAGCTTCCTTGTCCATTCACAGCTTCTGTAAGGCTGTCGCTCATCACAAAAGCCATTTCGACTTTGTTTTGTTTGAGTAGATTGAGGTTTTCAACCGAAGCGCCAGTGGTCTGTGTTTTGGAGTTTACACCATAAGTTTTATGATAAATTTCAGCCAAATTTGTTGCGATGACATTATATGGGCCTGATGCTCCACCCGTTGCAATATTGACAAATCTTGTTTCGAGTTTATTGGCATTTGCAGTTGCGCTACTACTTCCTTCTTGGCTTGTATTTTTGTTGCCAGTATTGTCAGAACAAGCGGATAAACCTGTGATTGCTAAACCGAGTAAAATGAGTTGGGGCCATTTTTTCATTGCTATCTCCTAATTGTATGCAAACCATAAATCCATCATTTGGTTGCTTTATTTAATATGATTGTTCATTTTGACGCGATAAAATATGTTCTACTCTTACCGTATTCTGAGAGGGATGGCAACTTTTTTCGACGCTTTTTATACTAAAGAATTGATCCTTTTTTATGACGTGATTTCCAATTCTTTATCACCACCCAACGCCAAATTAAATGTGTAGCGACATAAAACAGCAGGGCACACAGCAGCGCCTCAACCACCAGACCAGACACGAGTATTTTTGCTAAATTTAAATCAATATGACCATGACCAAAATTGGTCAACCAATTGATCATTTGATGCAGCACACCAAGTAACATCTCTTTATTAATCATGTCGACTTGATATATCTGAGCACCAAACCAAAAACCGACATATAAGATGGGCACAACCGTCAATGGGTTGGTGAGCCAAGCCAGACATAAGCCAATCGGCAGATTCACCTCGAAGTATAAAATACTCAAGATGATAAACAGGCTATGAAAAGGCACGGGTAAGATGCCCCAAAAAGTACCGATAAAGATCGCTTTTGCAATGGTGTGACGATTCACATACCAAAGTAAGGGGTTTAAGGTGCGAGGACCAAAAACTTTCATCAACTTAAGTTTGGCGATTTTTTCCGAGGAGGGGAGCCATTTCTGAAAGAATAGCTTAGGCATAAAATGGGAAATGTATCAAAGTAAAAGAGCAGTACCCTTCAAAATAGCATGCTTTGCTTAGCCTAAACTTAAAAGCCAAAAAGATTGGATGCAGCAATGAAAGTTTACTTCCATGGGCGTTTTTGTTGAGGCACACTCTATTTGTTGTATGCAAAATATACGAAGCTATAAAGGTGACTCTAGAGTTATAAGGGATTGAAAATCATAAAATATAAATAAAATATGAGGTTAATATGAATGTCAGCATAACTACTTACAGTTATTTTTTTGCTATCGGATCGCTGTTCGATTAATCTAAAAAACAATTTTAGTGAGGTCATTCGATGATTTCATGGTTTTTTATTGGATTGGTTGCGACGATTTTATTGACGCCCGGTCCGACCAATACCTTACTTGCATCCTCTGGTATCCAAGTGGGGCTACGTAAGTCTTTGCTGTTGATCCCCGCAGAGGCGATCGGTTATATCATTGCGATTAGTGTGTGGGGGATGTTGATTGGTAAAGTCTCCGCAACATTGCCCTTATTGCCCGTTTTTCTCAAGTTGCTGAGTGCAAGCTATATTTTATTTCTCGCTTTTAAATTGTGGCGTACGGCAGATCAAGAAGTGATATTAAATCAACCGACGATTAGACCGAGAGAATTACTTTGTGCCACCTTACTCAACCCTAAAGCATTGTTATTTGCTTCTGCGATTTTCCCAGCTACTGCGTGGAAGAGCCAAGACATTTATTTTGCACATATGAGCACTTTTGTTACTCTGATTCTTCCAATTGCATTATTTTGGATCGCCGTAGGTGCTGTTTTGGCAACCAACAAAGTTACATGGTTATCTCAATCTAAATTACAGCGTATGACTTCAGTTGTGCTGGTCAGTTTTGCGATTCCGATCAGTTATTCAGCACTCAACAATTTATAAGATTTCAACGTTTCTTACTTGGTTGGTTATATCGATTGGGGTGTTGTTTTCATTAATGTCATTTTACGTTAAAGTAGCTGCCAATCATCAACTTCGTTTTTGGATATAAAGACATGGCAATAAAATCTGATCGTTGGATTCGTGAAATGAGCGAAAAACACGGCATGATTGAACCTTATGCAGAAAATCAAGTCCGTTTCGATGAAAATGGAGAAAAGTTGATTTCTTATGGGGTCTCAAGCTATGGCTATGATGTCCGTTGTGCGCGTGAGTTTAAAGTCTTTACCAACGTGCATTCTGTCATTGTTGATCCAAAGAATTTCGATGAGAAAAGCTTTATTGATATCGAATCTGATGTCTGTATCATTCCACCCAATTCATTTGCACTTGCGCGTACCATCGAGTATTTCCGTATCCCGCGCAATGTACTGACCGTGTGTTTAGGAAAATCAACTTACGCGCGCTGCGGTATTATCGTAAACGTAACCCCTTTAGAACCTGAGTGGGAAGGTCACGTTACACTTGAGTTTTCAAACACCACAAACTTGCCTGCACGTATTTATGCGGGTGAAGGTGTGGCTCAGATGTTGTTCTTTGAAAGTGATGAAGTCTGTGAAACTTCATATAAAGATCGTGGTGGTAAATACCAAGGTCAAACTGGTGTGACATTGCCGAAGACTTAATTAACCTAATTACAATTTGCAACAATGCCTATTGATATATGGTTTTGTTGCAAATTTGATTCTAATAAAAGTAATCACATAATATTCAAATAGAAAATAAAAACGATGTGTTTTATCGCAGGTTCACTTATCGGAAAAATGTAACATTTGACCACTTTCTTTTGCTTTTGTGTAAATATTCGGCATAATAAAAAATGAGAATGCCTAGGCGTAAATAGCCTATAAAGTTTGAGTGTGGCTCGGAAGCTAACTGATCTTGGTAGATTTGGTCACTCAAAATGATGTAAGAAAAATAACGATGATGCGGAGCATCAAGGAAATAGGAAGGTCAAAATGACTAGATTAACTTCTACGGTGGTTTTTAAACGGACTGTTTTAGCAAGTTTGATTGGCTTATGTGTCAGTCAGACTGTTTTTGCATTGCAAGAAATTTCCGATGAAGGTCTTAGTCAAACTACGGGTGAAGGAATCGCACTTTTACCTGAAAACTTTTCTTTCCGTTTTAATGGTGCAGACAATGCAAATGGTGGCGCAGGAACATACGGCGCTGGTTCAATTCGTTTAATTCCAGTGGGACCTTTAAGCGGAACTGCAACTGCAAAAGGCTATAAAAAAGCAGATGCTTGGCTGTATGGTTTGTCACTTTCACAGTCCAACAAAAATGTAGGCGCTGCCATCAATGGCAGTGATTGGGGAACCTTATATGGACGCCCGATTGATACATGGGGCACAGCAGATAACCCTTGGTTGTTCAAAACCTTGAGTGATGAAAATGTACCAAACTTTGTTGGAAATATTGAAAATGTGACCTATTTGACTTTAGAGGCACCATTACGCCACACGACTCTACCTGCTTCAGGCAGTGCGGAATCCTCTGCGTACAATCTGAAACTTGGTTTGTGGACAGATATTTTTCAGCGTGACGCAACAATAGCTGAAAATGGTTTAAATGGCTTAAGTAATCGTTTGCGTCTCTCTGCGGTATGGGATGGATTTAGTATCAATGGTTCAAATCTTAAAGTATTCCAAACACTCGATGGTGTGACGCCAGCGATGGGCGGGACTTATGATGCTGTAATGAAGGTAAATAATGTAGAAACAACAAAAACCTTTAATTATGGTTTAAATACTAATTATAACAAAACCTTTGGTGTGGCTGGATTGGTGCGCTTGAATAGTGGTGCGACTGATACTAAACGTGGCACGGTGAGCAATCAAACAGTGACGCGAGAAATAGTACAAGTGGACTATAACCCTGCGACGAATACTTTTTCTGAAAATGGCGTGTTAGCAACAGGTACCACCATCACTGCTGCTCAAGGTAATGCATCAAATAATACCAATGGTATTAGAACCTCCTATGATCCTCCAACCAATGCAACAGTGCCTGGGAATTTTCCAAGCGGAGGTATGTGTACCTCGCCTAAGGATAACGCTGTTAGCGGGTCTGGGCATGTTGGTCAGTGTACAAACCAAAATGGTTTTACCACACGTCGTTTAAGAGCCAAAGGAACCAATACTTGGACGGCACCGACTGCAACCAGTGTATTTCGGATCGGTACTCAAGAGTTGGTCGGAGCCGCATCGGATAGCAGCACCCCTGCACTTGGAGGGGGAGTTCCAAACTTCCAACCGAACGCTAATGCAGATGGACTCTTTCTTTATGATCTCAATATAAACCTAGTGTTGGGGAATTTATACCAACCGTTGATGCTAAGTACAGATGGTAATAACTTCTCAATCGAGTTAGCACGGATTCCAAATGTACAGGAAGTCTATCGTCGTATCTATACGCGTTATGAACATATTGATCCTGCGGCAAGTGTAGATGTCGGTGTAAATTATTTAGGTTCAACTTGTAATATTTATCAATGTGGTAATTCGACCATTGCTGGTTATCAAGGCAGTAATGCGACACATAGTAGTATTACTATTGGCTCAACCGACTATGATCCTGTGACCAATCAGTTAACTGCACATAAAGGAATAGGTGCTTATGGTGTGTCGATTGGTGAATTAAAATCAGGAACAGGTTTATCTAGTTCTGTACAAGAAGATTTTACTCAAGTTTGGCAAAGATCACGTGGGTATAATACCTCTTTCAACCTTGGGTGTTTTTGTCAAAAGCCTAGCTCTTGGCAAAATTGGAGTACAACTTGGAATCCAGTTGCCCCTAAAGCGCCACTGACTGGGCAATCTCACCCTTCTTTAAACCGTCCTGATCCATACGAAACGACTTGGCGTCAAAACACCAATAATCAAATTTTAGGGATACAAACCACTCGACCATCTGACATTGCAGGACGAATTAATAATATGCAGCCTACAGGTGCAACAGTGAGTAATAACTTTGGTTCTGCTGTGATTGATGGTTTGCTTATTCAACATCTTAAGTTCTCTACCACAGGCTTATAAGGATATAAGACGATGAAGTTCAATAAAAAGTATCGTTTTCATCGTATCACGATGAATATCTTAAAAGGATGTGGTCTGGTCCTATTATCAACAACGTTGTCTGCGATGGAAAGTTTGGATGACTCCAGTTTGCAGCAGGTTACTGGGCAGGCAGGTGCAGACTTATCATTAAAGTTCAGTTTAAACCATGATAATAACGCTAATTTCTTATGTGCCGATCTGTTGTATTGTCGTTTAGCATTATCCTTGAATAACCGATACCACGATGGTACTCAAGATACCTATGATGCGCAGGGCAATCGAATTGCCTCAGCAACAGGACGTAAACAGTGGTTAGTGATGAAAGGTATTCAAGGGACTGTCAATATTCAAGAGCTTAAGTTGGATGGTGAAGATGTTGTCTATAATGGCACACCACACGCCGCGATTAAGTTAGGCTTCAACCCTGTGAAACCCATTGAGTTTAGAAATGTTGGATTTCAGTCTTTGTCGATTGAAACGGATACTTGTACCGAAAGTGATGCCAATTGTTCTACAGGCTCAAGCAATTTACCAGGTTATTTGACTCCTGCCACACCTTATGGAGGCAGTGGTTTTGATGCCAGTAAAGAGCGAGGTTTTATTGGGGTAAATATGAATGGCAATTTGTCATTGACTGGAGATGTTAAAATCTTCTCTTGTGGTGCTGGGCATCCACGTTGTTAAAATAAAAAGGAAAAATGGTTATGAAAAGGATTGCAACGACACAACGCCATTTTGTTTTAACAACATTGGCCAGTAGTATCTTGTGTTTGACACAAACCGTGTATGCATTACAGGAATTACAAGATCGTGATTTACGTATGGTCAATGGTCAAGATGGCATTTCTTTACAAGTGGAATATGACGAGGTCAAAATTGATCAGTTGTACTGGCAAGATCAAGCGGGTACGTCGAATAATGTTGAACAATCTCTGAGAGCTGTTGCCAACGGCGTAAGTATACGTAAAAACATGGCTTATGATGCAGGTTCAGGCGCTGGAAATTATAATTTAGGCACACATTTTAAAATCAATACCGGATCAAATGGCACTAAAACAGGACTTGATCTGCATATTGAGTCACAGCCATCTACTATTTCCGTTAATAATTTTCAAATTTGCGCGCAAACGCCAAGCGTAGATTGCAATGCAGGCATTGGTAATTTTGCAATTCAAACGGGTTCACCACAAGTGATTGCACTTAGTACCCGAGATGGTTTATTTAATTCAAACTCTCAATCGACTTTGCAGTTGGGTTTACAAAATATCAATCTGTACACAGGCTTAGGAACTGGAACAGCAAACGAATTCAATCAACTTATTCTTAAAAATTTCAATTTTAATTTTTTAGGTAAAGGTGCGATGTATGTCGATGCGACCAAAGGTTTAATATTACAAACCAACTTGGGTACAGCCAATGCCAGCAAACTGAATAGTCCTGATACGACCTATGGTTATGTTGACTTTGCACGAGTGACTGATCCGAATCAGTTGGGTGCTGAGACAGGAACCTATGCGGGTACTAGTGCGGGTCTAAATATTGAGTTGATGACCAAAAGCAATGCCATGATTGATCCCAATATGCCGAACTATAATTTAGAGGATAGTAAAGGCTTAATTCGTGTCGGGATGAGTGGTCGTATGGTCAATGGCGCCTTGCAACTACGTGGTACCAGTGCCAATGGGGTTGCTGCACCAGTAGATGACAATAATACCAATACCCATACATTAAATAATGTATTGGGCTTCGCCAGTGATGCGAATGCCACCGCGAATGGTGCAGATGGAACAGTCATTGGCTCAAGTGGTCTAGCATTGCGTTTGAGAGGGGAGTTTACTCAGAAAGGCGATGGCATGTTAGCTGGCGATGATAGTAAGGCAACCACCTTAGAAATTGGTGGCGCGGGCAGCAATACTTTCGGTTTTGAGTTTGGTGATCTAAGTCCTTTGGTGATTAATTCAAATCAACGCGCTTATTTTGATAGTGGAAATGTGTATGTCAATCTAGCCAATACACGTACTTTGACGATGCCCGAAAATTCAGTATTACGTAATGCACGTTTTGGTGGAACCAATATAGGCACACTGACAACATCGGCTGACTATCTGCAACAAATTCATAACGAAGCGATCAATCCATATAGTTTGGTGGTCGCAGTACGTGGTGCCGATTTCCAAGCGCTATCAAGACGAGGCCGTTTTACTTCAGGTAGTGGTGTTTCAGCCGCAAATAAAATCGAAGCGAATGCTGGATTAGATAACAAATGGGGGCTAGGACTGCCTTTTTATAACGTCAATGCAAATATAGCGACTTATGCAACGAATTATACTGGTGAAGTATTTACTCTAAATAACAGTACGAATGTGGTCTCACGTTCAAATGTGACCAACTCACAACGTTTAGGTTTGGCTGTGGGATTGAGTACTGAAGGACGTAATAATGATGGTAGTAAAACCACGTCGATATTAATCGTAGATGGTGATAAAAACTATTATATGGGCTTACGAAATATTGACATGCTACTCCGTGGTTATGGCAGCATGGGCTTTGAAAATGGTAATGTAAATGTAGAACTCAAAGACTTACTGATGGTGATGGCGGCTGAAATTGCTGCGGGATATTTACCAACCTACAATGATCCAAATAGTGCCAGCCCAGTGATCATGAATGCATTTAATACCAAAAATGATGTGTTATTGGGATTAAAACTGAAATTTTTAGGCGATATGAATTTTAGTTTGATACCGAACAATGAAATTACAGCCAATAATGGCAATCGTTTGTCCATCGTTGGACGCTATCGTTTAAAAGATGGCACACTGCAACTGAGTGATCCGATTGATGAGGCCAGTATTGGTTTTGACAAAATGTCTGGTTTAGTCCAATTCAATAACGCAATCGTGATCAATAAAGACAACGTTGGTTTTAATTTCGGTTTTGATTTTAACCCAGACCGAAATCCGAATGATGTCTTCCGTGTCCAAGATATTAACTTCTACCCAAGAGTGGATGCTGTGAATAACAAAGCACAACGACTTGGTGAAATGGTCATGACAGGTGGACAAATCCGTTCAGAACTTACCTTAAGACCACGTAATTAATTGAGTAGTAGAGGAAGAGAATGATGAAAAAAGGAATTAAAAAATCAATATTGACTTCTTGCCTACTCATGTCAGTGGTTTCAACCCATACATGGGCGAGCAATGATAGTCTCGTGGAAATGACCGATACTGAGTTATCGACTATACAAGGGCAAGCGCTTTTATCTTTAGGTTTTACTGCACCGAATACCGCAAATCCGTTACAGAACTATGGCTATTATAAGTTAGGACTTGAGGCGAAAATGGAGTTGAATGCCAATATTCGTGCATTGCAACTGGGTTGTGGTGGTCGAAATGGTCCGGATGGCTGCGATATTGATATGGAAAACGTATCTCTAAGTGGACCACCTGATGGCAAGTTGGCAGATGGTACCCCAACATGGTCAAAAGGGCGTGCCAATACCAGTGCGGTACTTACCAACCCCTTTGTTGAGTTTGCGATTAAAAACCCAAATAGTGCCTCCACTCGTGAGATTGCTGGTTTTAGACTTAGTGCTGAAGAAATCCTAGGCTATCTGTCAGCGGGCACGCGCAATGATATTGATGGCAATGGTCTATCGACTGGTGGTGGAATCAATACTTTTAGTGGCTTTTTGAAAGTCGCTCAAACTCCTGTAAATGCGTTTACGCAGGATGCAATGTTTGGAACAAGAGCGGATGAGTTAATCTATGCTGATGTTAATATGATACTTGGTAGCCGTACAGTTTTTACAAATCCTAATGCAATGACCCCTGGTGCAAGTGGTTACATTAATCCTAATAGTGATAATGATTTAAAAGCAGCCTTATACAAATATAATGGCAATCCTATTTGGGGCATTAACGTGCCCCGCCAAGATGTACAATTCAACTTTCCTGAAACCATTGTGACAGGAAGTCGGATGAAGCAGTTGAATCTTGTGGTAAAAGATGTACCGATTCCAACGATTGCGATTGGTGCTGATAGTGGGGGGATTTCAATGACTTTAGATGAAAATCTTACTTGGGTCAGTAGTGCAACGTTCTTTATGGGGGCAAAAGGGACAACAGCAGCTGGTTGTGCAGCAGTAATTAATACTAATAATTGTTCTTATATTACCAACCTAAAGGCCAATGTTCAGGTAAAGCAGAACTTTAACCTGATCCATAACCTTCCAATTAGTAGTGGTGGCTATCTAGCCTTACAAAATACTGCACTACAATGGCCTGGGGTGGATGCAGCAGATATTGCTCAACCTGGTTGGTGGCTGTCTTTTAAAGATCCACTTGATTTTGGTGCTTTAAATCCAACCACAGGCATTCCAATGCAAGATGTCTTACCACAAATTGCAACCTTTATTACTAATTATCTTTCTCAAAATACTATTAATTTGGGTATTGGCGATGTACTAGGTGCTGCATTTGGTGCTCCTTTGTATAAGGGGATTGGAAATGTACAACTTGCTAATGATGCACGTGCGATTATGGTATTAGAAAATCTTCTATTAGATGGGCATCAACGACCTGTTGCCAACTGTTTTGGTGGTTTGAAATTCTGTTAAATTTTTAGATGTTATAGCTAAAGGTGGTACTTAGTCACTTTTAGTTTCTGACGCTTCACATTGTGGTTTCTCTAGATTATGCTAAGCTAGAGTACATATTTTAAACATTTGTCTATGGATGAGGGCAATGAATAAAAACAAAAAGCTAGGATGTTTTTCATTGTTATTGTTAAGTCCTTTAACGATGGCAATGCAACCCATGGATGATCAAAGCCTTTCAGCCACGACAGGACAAGATGGTTTGACGATCGGTGTACAGTCGAATATACAATTCAATCAGTTGGCAATTATTGATAATGATGGTTTATCTACAGACTATACCAATCGAGCTGGTTTAGTTGTTGCCGGTGTTGCTGGGCAAACGACGGATGTACCCGTAAAAGTAGTCGGTTTAAATAGCGGTGCTGAAACGACACTTGGTTTTAGCGCGACTATAGATACAGATGCTGGCACAGGTACAAATGGTGCATTTGCAAATATTGCGATTGCATTGAATAACAATGTCACAGGGCTTCGAGTTTCTCCCTTCTCTGTATACGCAGCCGCAGCAAACTCACTCTCTAGTATTAGCGGTAGTACCTATACACAAAACTCTATTTTTAATTCTGGCACCTTGTTAAAGAGCGATGTCAAAGAAATATTACGAGTAGGTGGAATTGACGTTGTCTTTGCTGCAAATAAGCCCACGATGAATATTCAATTGGGAGCTGCACCGCAAGGCAACATGATCAAGTTTGGCGGTGGCATTGATTCAATCTGTGGCGCTGGTGATGGTTGTAATATCATGTTGGTTTCTGACTATGCCGTTTCTGGTGATTCAACTACTGCACCGATAGGCGCAAGCTTTGATTTTAAATTTACTGGGCATAATGGATCACCTTTTGGTTTGACTGGTTTCTATGCAGGGATTGAAGCTCCTCAAGGTTCAGATGCGGGTGGCTTTATTTTTGGGCATGCAGGAACAACAGATAAGTTCAATTTACAACTCAACAATGTGTTGCTTGGTAGTAATAATGCTCAACAAGCAGATGTCTTCAATAATTTACCCAATGCATCTATGGGGAGCTTTGGTTTGACTGGCGCTTCTGTGACTAATTTGAGAATGAGAGTGAACGGATTATAGGCTGAGGTTGTATCTTCTGGTTTTTCAGTTTTGCGAAAGCGACTTTATGTATCTAGCTCATGAGTCGCTTTTTTTAATTTGATAACCTTTAATCTGTGGCATTGAGTGCATCAACAATCAGTTCAAGTTGTTTCATTCGCTTCACTTGTCCCCATAGTTCCTGTGCTTCTGGATAGGCTTTGCTCATCATGCCTAACCATTGCTTATAACGCCCGATCATGCCGATTTCAGTTTTATATTGACCACTTAAAAAGCGTTGTTGCAGTTCAACTAAGTCCTGCCAAGAAAGAAGTGCGTGATCAAGGTCTTGACGAATACACAAGGTGATATCAGGTGTAGTGACAGCAGCACGACCAATCATGATGTCTTGGCAGTGTGATTGTTGTAAGCAAGCTTTGGCATCAGCATTGTTCCAAATTTCACCATTGGCAATGACATTAATTTTTAAAGCTTCTGTAATTGGTTGAATTTTTTCCCAATAGGCTGGCGGGGTATAACCATCTGCTTTGGTTCGAGCATGTACGGTTAACCAACTCGCACCTGCATCTTCGATGGCATGAGCATTGTCTAAAGTATGGTTTTCATCTAGATAACCCAAGCGCATCTTGGCTGAGACAGGAATATGTGCAGGAACCGCATCTCGAACGGCTTTGACTAAGAGATGGACCGTCTCAGGTTCATCGAGTAGCACCGAGCCACCACGATGGCGGTTCACGGTTTTTGCAGGACAGCCAAAATTTAGATCAATTGCTGGTGCGCCTAGCTCGACCGCTTTTGCTGCATTGGCGGCGAGCATGTCTGGGTTATTCCCTAGAAACTGTACATGGACGGGTGTCCCTGCTGCTGTTTTACCATCATTTTTAAGTTCGGGACAGAAACTATAATAAATATGATCAGGGAGAATAGTATCAGTAATACGAATAAACTCAGTGACACACCAATCAAAACTGCCGACATGAGTGAGGACATCACGCATGATTGGATCAGTTAGACCTTCCATTGGGGCGAGCACAAGTTTCACGATGGTTACCTAGTAAAGCGAAAACAGCGTTATACGCATTTTAAGATTGGCTGTCTAGTCTTTATTAAAACCGTAAAATTAACGCCCTAAAAGCATTTCTAAAACAAACTTGCTACCGATAAAGCCTATGGCTAACAAAATGAAAGCAGTCACCGTAAAACGAATGGCTTTGAGTCCACGCCAACCAAATTTGTAACGACCGATCAGCAGAGCACCATATAAAAACCACGAGATAATACTAAATGCTGTTTTATGTGCGAGGTGTTGGGCAAAGAAATTATCAATGGTGAAGAACCCAAATAACAACGCCACTGTAAGTAAACCAAACCCAGTAATAATCAAATCAAATAGCAATGATTCCATGACTTGAAACGGCGGTAATAAATTGACCCAAATTCTTTTTTTCTGTTTCTTTTTGAGTTCTCGGTCTTGGAACCAAAGTAATACGGCTTGTATGGTCGCCATCAAGAGTACGGCATAGGCAGATAACGACAGGATAATGTGTAGATCTAAGCCAAAGCTATGCAGCTCAATAAATTGATTCGGCTGGCTATAGGCATAACCCAAGATTAGACCAACCGCTGCCACAGGCGTACCTATCAGATTTAATGGCAAAATCGGACGAATCAGACTCAAGATCAAACTGAGGACGAGCATCAGTCCCGAAGTAAAAGAGATAAGGTTAAATACATCATAGTTGATGCCCATTGGTGTCATCATGTCTTGATAGAGGACTGCACTGTGAAGCAGTACCCCTAAACTCACCATCAGACCATAACACCAAAGATTTGGTGTACGTTTTGACATTAGACGAATAAACAAATACCAAAACGAACTGGTATAAGCAATCAGTGCCAAAATTGTGTAAACCAAGGGGAGACTAATCATGTCAAACCTTTTTTAGGAGGATGAATAATATTCACCATTAAGATATAAATTCGCTGCGAACTACAGTATCCTATAGCATCTTATGCATAAATTTTCTATTTTAAGAAAGATTTTTTTGCAACTAGCCATTTTAAGCGGATTTCGCAATGTTTGATACCTTAACAGAACGACTCACACAGAGTTTAAGAAATGTTACTGGCTCAGGGCAGCTGACCGAAGACAATATTAAAGATACCTTACGTGAAGTACGTATGGCACTTCTTGAAGCCGATGTTGCGTTACCTGTAACACGTGAATTTATCGCGAAGGTAAAGGAAGAAGCGCTAGGTCAAGAAGTCATGACGCAGCTTTCTCCTGGTCAGGCATTTGTAAAAATTGTCTATGATGAACTCACCAAAATGATGGGTGAGGAAAATGCAACATTAGATTTAAGTGCAAAACCACCTGTCGTGGTGTTGCTTGCTGGTTTGCAGGGTGCGGGTAAAACCACCACTGCTGCAAAATTAGCGCGCTTCTTAAAAGAACGTCAAAAGAAAAAAGTAATGACGGTTTCTGCCGATGTCTATCGTCCAGCAGCTATTAAGCAGTTAGAAACTGTATCCAATGAAGTTGGTGTCGGTTTTATTCCGTCACATGCGTCTGAAAGACCAATTGATATTGTTAATCGTGCGATTGAACAAGCCAAAATTCAGTTCGCTGATGTACTGATTGTCGATACCGCTGGTCGTCTGCATGTCGATGAAGACATGATGGATGAAATTAAAGAATTACATGCTGCGGTTAAGCCTACTGAGACTTTATTCGTCGTTGATGCGATGACGGGTCAGGATGCTGCCAATACAGCAAAAGCTTTCAACGACGCTTTGGCATTGACCGGTGTGATTCTCACCAAGACTGATGGTGATGCGCGTGGTGGTGCAGCACTTTCAGTACGTGCGATCACAGGCAAGCCAATCAAGTTCTTAGGTATCGGTGAAAAGCTCGATGCACTTGAGCCATTCCATCCTGATCGCGTTGCGCAACGTATCTTGGGTATGGGAGATGTCCTTTCTTTAGTCGAAGAAGTTGAACGTAAAATCGACAAAGAAAAAGCCGAAAAAATGGCGAAAAAATTGCAAAAGGGCGGAACCTTCAATTTTGAAGATATGCTGATGCAATTTGAACAAATGAGCAAAATGGGCGGCATGATGGGCTTCTTGGACAAGTTGCCTGGCATGAGCAATTCTGGCATTCAAGATGCGATCGAAAAAGCGAATCCAGAAAAGCAAGTCAAGCGCATGGAAGCCATCATTCAATCAATGACCATTAAAGAACGCCGTAATCCTGATCTTATGAATCCGAGTCGTAAGAAACGTATTGCAGCAGGTTGTGGGATGGATGTGGCTGAAGTCAATAAGCTGATCAAGCAACAAACCCAAATGGCGAAAATGATGAAGAAGTTTGCCAATCCATCGGGTATGAGCAAAATGTTGAAATCGTTTGGCAATATGCAAAAACAATTTGGCGGTGGTGGTGGCGGTATGGGACCATTATTTGGAAATAATGATTCCAAGAAATAACCGATCTACATCTGGAAAAAAAGGCGCAATCTGCGCCTTTTTTTATTGAGTTTGAATGGCTGTGATCTGTATAAAATTGATACAAAATATCAATATCTAATCAAAGATTAAAAGAAGAAAATTAGCTTTAAATCTATGTTTTATATTGAAAATAGTGTTAACTATGTCGCATAATTTAGTCAATACGATTTATATCACACATTGTGTGAATGCTGACCCTGAACAACATTGGTATCTATGGCTAGAACAACAGCTAAAACAAATGAGTGTCACCGTTGAACGCGTTTTTTTGGCAGATGCAAGTCATCCAGATAGCGAAATTTGGCACACATGTTTAGAGGCACAGTTAAAAAAATTAAATGAGCACAGTATTGTGGTTGCTCATGGGCTTTCCTGCGTGGCTGTTGCTCGGTTTCTTACAAAGAAGCTGCAACAAAAAACCATAAAAGCGGGGGTATTTATCGCACCTTTTCATGAGCCGTTGCCACAGCATCCTGAGTTGAATCTATTTATTGGTCACTCACCTTTTGATAGTGGAATATTGAGGCAAAATATACAGCGTCGTGTGGTGTTATTTTCTAGCAATGACCCTATCGTACCTGTTCCATTTAGCTTTAAATTTTCACATATGCTAAATGCCCAATTGATCGAAGTGAATCAGGCGGGGCACTTTTGTGCAGAAGATGGTTATGTTGAGTTTTCACAGTTATTACAGATACTTCAAACTTTAGTGAAAGCCGAATTGAGTTGAACATAGGTTTTCAATCCCTTCAGTAATAAATCTGATTCTACTTGTGGTTGATAGTGATTCAAGAACTTGGCAAATAAATGTGCATCACCGCCTGTTAAGATCAGATTCTTCGGTGACTGCTGCATGATTTGCTCAATACTACTGATCAGTCCCAGTAAAATCCCATGATGAACTGCATCAACAGTATTGTGACCAGGTTTTAAATTATCGAAGGCGGAATCAGGAATTTTAATGCCTTTGGTATTTTGAATAAGTGCATCGCGCTGCAGATACAAATTTGGCAGAATATAGCCACCTAAATGTTGTAAATCTTTCACGAGGTCAATCGTGAGAGCGGTGCCGCAACCGATTACACAAAAGCTTTCATTTGGCTTTGCCACTGCCAAGACTTGAAGCCAACGGTCAATCCCGAGTTGGCTAGGGTCATCATAGCCACATGTTAAACCTGCATATTCGGCATGAACTTGTGCAAAAATGATCGGGATATTTAGAATATCGAGGATGATTTGGATGCGTTGATTATTTTCAGTATCCAGCACTGAAGAAATGCCCACCCGACTCAAATTTTGATAGCGGAAGTGTTGAATCAAACCTAATAATAAATCAGCAGGAGACTGTAGATGTAACTCGGCAGCGTGTTCAATCACCTGATCTTGTTCTGTGATCCAGTATTTTAAGCGGGTGTTACCAATATCGAGCCATAAGCTTTTCATAGGACGGTGATTTCCTCAAACGGACGTAAGTCGTAAACGACCTTGATAGAAGTGCTGTAGTTGATTCGTTTGGATCATGACCGCACCATCATTTGAAATCCCTTGAAAGATGCCCTGAACTTTGCCTTGAGCATGTTCAAACTCAACCTGTTGATTGAGCCAGATCGCGTGATGATTAAAGCGGTCTGCCAAATTATAACAACCATGTTCAAACCACCGAGAGGCTTGTTGAATCGCCGTGTACAACTCAGCGATCAAACTTAAGCGATCAATCTGCTCTAAACCTAACATCTGTAAAGAAGTAATCGGTTGATCTGCACTTTCAATCGCTGGGGTATTTAAATTGATCCCTACACCCACAATGGCTTGATTAGCTGAGAGCGGCTCAACCAAAATCCCGCCCCATTTACCTTGTGGGCTGTATAGATCATTTGGCCATTTAACTTGTAAGTTTAAATCTTGCAGGCTTGGCATCTGTAAAATATTCAGGGCAACCTCCAGTGCAAGGCGACCATCTAATGCTGTTTTGCTTTGAATCAGTGTGCTTAAATAAACGTTGCCTTCAGGAGACACCCATTGTCGTTGGTGTTGACCACGGCCTTGTGTTTGTTGTGCACTGCATACCAATCCTGTTGTAATGCCTTTTTGCGCAATTTCACGCATATCATCATTGGTTGATGTCGTGGTCGTTTTGAGTAAAACCACTTCAGGATATTGATTTTTTGCGTTCAATAATTGCTGTAGCTGGCGGGTTGCGAAATCATCCATCGTTTTAAAAGTAGAGTGGTCATGTGTTTATGGAGTTAATCATATATTTGTTGATTGGTGCAATCGCAGGATTTACAGCGGGGCTATTCGGCGTAGGTGGTGGTTTAATTATTGTACCAATTTTATATATCGTCTTTACTCAAATGAATTATGACCCGAATGTCATTATGCATATTGCAATTGGTACTTCCTTGGCAACGATCATTGTGACCTCAATTAGCTCGGTGATGGCACATCATCGGCAAGGTGCGGTACTTTGGCCTGTATTTCGAAATTTAGCGCCAGGATTGGTTCTAGGCTCATTTCTTGGTGCTGGGATTGCTGATCTAATGTCAGGACAACATTTGCAATTGGTGATCGGTGTATTTGCAATTTGGATGGCATATAAGATGTTCAAAGGGGCTTATGCTGTGGTCAATTCCAGTCGACATTTACCTTCTGCACCGATCCAGTTTGCTGCGGGTGGTGGTATTGGTGTAGCCTCGGCAATTTTTGGGATTGGTGGGGGAAGCTTAACCGTTCCATTTTTAAATCGATATGGGGTGGTGATGCAAAAAGCGGTTGCCACATCAGCAGCTTGTGGTTTGCCGATCGCAGCGGCAGGTGCAGTTGGCTTTATGTGGTTTGGCGCCAAAGAACAAATCAATGTGCCAAATACCATTGGCTATGTGCATATTTATGCTTTTCTCGGCATTAGTGTGATGAGCTTTATCACAGCAAAAGTAGGTGCAAAAGTGGCACATCGTTTATCACCTGCGATGCTGAAAAAATGTTTCGCTGGTTTACTGGTCACCGTGGGTTGTTATTTTGTCTATAAAGGACTGATGTAAGCTTGCGCGTTGAATGTTGAATAGATCTCCATCGCGGCAAGCATGTTTCGATGGTCATCGGGTTGAGATTGGTCTGCGGATTGCCCGATTTCAAATCAGACTTTTTAAAAGTGTTTTTATTCATTAAATTTTAATTTTATGTGATTTTAATCAATAAAAAATTGGTCATATTTTATCTTTCGGATGTGCGGTCAAATGCGATAAAAAAATGTAAATATCTGATATTAAAAATAGAAAATCTTGGGTTTTTATTAAAATTGAGTGCTTTAACCTAGTTTTTAGTGCGATTGGCTTAAAAAGCAATGAAATTGTCTGACAATGATATAGAATTTATACACTAAGATCAGTTAAAACAAAAAAGCACAACCAGTATCGGAAAATGCGTATAACAAAGATAGCGAGGGACTCATGAATCTCGAAGAGGCTGATAGTCTTTCTGAACAGATTGCAAAATATATTAGTGAACAAATCATTAGCGGTGAGCTGGTTGAGGGCGAACGTATTCAAGAATTACGCATCGCTAAAGAATTAGATGTCAGTCGTGGCTCTGTCCGTGAAGCGTTGTTATTACTTGAACGAACCTATTTGATCGAAATTTTTCCGCGTCGAGGGGCGATTGTCTCTGAAATGTCTGCTCAACAGGTCAAGGCATTATTTGATACCAATGTGATGGTACTTGGGCATATCGTGCAACGCATCAGTGAAACTTGGCGTGTCAACGAAGCAGAGCAATTACAAGCATTGTTGGACGAATTGGTTGAGTTTGTTCGTGCGGGGGATATTGAAAAATTTTATGATGCGATCTTTAAATATTTAGCAGAACAACACGATATGGTGGCGAATCCTTATTTGATGCAGTTTTATAAAGAACTGTTGCCATCGTTACGTCGTAGCTATTTTTTAACCTTAAATACCTCACGTCGTGAGTTACAAGAATCATTTACCCTGTTTAAATTGGTGATTGATGCTATTTTGATCCGAAAATCACAACAAGCTGCTTTATTTATGGAGGATTTTTGTCGACACTTACGCAACCTTGTGTTGGAATCTCTGACACGTATGAAACAGATTGAATTGGCTTGGGCGAGACGCTCACGCCGCTAATTAGGGTTAAGATACGGCAGTATGCGTTTAAGCAGTTTAAAACTTTCCGGCTTTAAATCTTTTGCCGATAGTACCACCTTACATTTTAAGGCCAACCGTACGGCGGTTGTGGGGCCGAATGGTTGTGGAAAATCAAATGTCATTGATGCGATTCGCTGGGTTATGGGCGAGTCTAGCGCACGTCAGTTGCGTGGTGGCAGTATGCAGGATGTCATCTTTACAGGCACAGCTAAACGTAAACCTGTAGGCGTTGCCAGTGTCGAACTTCGCTTTGATAATACTTACGGTAAATTAGGCGGCGCATACAATGCTTATAATGAACTTGCTGTACGTCGCCAAGTCACGCGTGAAGGTAAGTCTGAGTATTTCTTAAATGGTACACGTTGCCGTCGCCGGGATATTACCGATATCTTTTTGGGCACAGGTTTAGGGCCACGTTCTTATGCTGTCATTGAACAAGGGATGATCAACCGCCTTGTAGATGCCAAACCTGAAGAAATGCGGGTATTTATTGAAGAGGCGGCAGGGGTTTCTCGCTATCAAGCGCGTCGTCGTGAGACCCTACAGCATTTAGAACATACTGAGCAAAACCTTGCACGATTAGATGATATTGCGGCTGAACTTAAATCACAGTTACGTACATTAAAACGGCAGTCAGAAGCTGCGATTCAATACAAAACTTTAGAAACTCAAATTCGAACTTTAAAAATAGAAATTCTGTCCTTTCAAGCCGATCAAAGTCATAAGTTACAGCAAGAATATACCTTGCAAATGACTGAGCTTGGAGAAAGCTTTAAATTGGTTCGTTCGGAGTCACATACGATTGAACATGATTTAGAGGCAACCAGTGCATTATTCCAACGCTTAATTCAGCAGTCCTCTCCGTTGCAACAAGAATGGCAACAGGCAGAAAAAAAACTGGCTGAATTGAAAATGACATTGGAACAAAAACAGGGTTTATTTCAGCAGAACAGCAGCAGTTTAGCTCAGCTTGAACAACAAAAAGCACAAAGCAAAGAACGTTTGCAATTGTCTGAATTACAGGTTGAAACCTTAACAACTCAGTTTGATGAGCAAAACGAGGCTTTAATTGGACTTGAACAACAAACCCAATCCTCAGAGCAAAATTTAAGTGATCTACAAGCTCAGCATAAGCAAGCTCAGCAGCAGTTTGAACAGTTAAAAAGCCAAGTAGACAAGCAACAGCAGCAAAAGTTGCAAATGGCTGCGCAAATCGAACAACTGACAAAAAATGTGTCGCGCATAGAGCAACAGAAACAAACCTTGCAAACGCAAACGAGCCAAATTCGTGGTCAAGTACAGCAGGATGAGCAGGCACAACTTCAACGACACCAGCAGCAGTTACAGCAAGAGATTGTTGCGTTAGAAACAGCCATTGAACAGCTACAGCAAAGCGTGCAGACCCAGCAAGACCAGCAACAGTTGAGTAAGACCGATTTACAGACGCTCAAGACAGATATTCAGGTTTTATTGGCTGAGCAAAAGAATTTAAGTCAGTTGATGGCAAAACAAAGCCCAAAGCAGCATCATGATGCTGTGCGCTTGATGCAGAACTTGCGTTTAAGCGCTCAGGGTAAAGCCCATGCAGCGATCATTGAGAAGTTTTTAGCCAAGTGGTTGCAAGCGCATTTGCTGGATGATGAGCAGTCTTTCCAAGAAGGTGTGGCGCGTCAGTTGAAGTCATCTGAGCAGCAACAGATTCAAATCCAGCATTTGACTTGTTTAAGTGAATGGATCGAATCACCTCAATCTTCGCTATGGTCAAATGTCGCTGTGACTGAAAATTTAGCATTAGCATTGGATCATCAAAAAGATTTAAACCCAGCCCAATCAATTTTAACTCTTGATGGTTATCATGTTGGGGCGGATTGGATTATTGGCTTACTTTATGATGAAGATAGCCAAACTGCACAGGGTTTGCTGAGTCATCAAGTACGTTTAGAAGAAATCGAGCAACAACTTGCTGAGAATCAGCCGCAGTTATCTGCTTTGGAACATCAATTTTCGCAACAACAGCACGTTTTGCAACAACAGCAACAGGCTTTGCAACAACAGCAGCAAAGTCTGAAGCAAAAGCAAAAAGAACTGCAACAACTGGATATCGAGATTGCCAAGTTACAAAGTACGGCACAGGCTTTTGTATTGCAGCAACAGCAATTGGCAGATCAGCTCAAACAGCTGGATGTGCAGCTTGAAGAAGATGCGATGCAGCGTGATGACTTGGAGATTGATTTACACGCTTTGGCGATCAAACTAGAAGCCGTCCTGCCGAACTACAAGACCTTGCAGTTTCAAGTTGAAAATTTAACTGAACAGTTGGATGAACAGCAGCAACATTTAACTCAGCAACAGCAACAACGTGAACATTTACGTCGTCAAACCGCTCAAGCCAATCAGCAAATTGAGTTATTAGAGAAAGATATTTCGTTCTTAAAAACGCAATATCGACAAATCATTGAGCAGATTGAACAAGCGAAGAAGTTTGTTGATCCGATTCAGCTGGAGCTACCAAATCTTGAATCCCAGTTTCAAGAGCAATTGCAGCAAACGGAAAAGCTGCAAAAAACATGGAATGAATGGCAGCTTGAATTGAATCAAGTGCAAGAAAAACAACAACAGCTTACTGAACAACGTCATTTGGCACAGCAAAAAGATGAACAGGTGCGTGAGCAACTCGAACAGAAACGTTTGGCTTGGCAGGCTGCTAAATCAGATCGCGAGCATTATTTAGAACAGCTTAAAGCGCTCAATTCTGAACCATTGTCCGATGTGTTGATTGAAATCAAAGACCATCAGCAGAAACTCGAAAAAGCCCAGCAACAATTTGAAAAAATTGGGGCAGTCAACTTGGCTGCATCGCAAGAATATGAAGAAGTTTCACAGCGTTTTGATGAGCTGAGCCATCAAATGCAAGATTTACAAAATACCGTAACTCAACTGAAAGATGCGATGAAAAGTATTGATCAGGAAACACGTAAGTTGTTTATGACTACCTTTGATCAGGTCAATCAAGAGTTGCAGTTGTTATTTCCGAAGGTATTTGGCGGTGGTGAAGCAACTTTAAGTCTTGAAGATGATTGGCAGTCAGGTGTGAAATTGATGGCGCGCCCACTGGGCAAGCGTAACAGTTCTTTGGCGCTACTTTCTGGCGGCGAAAAGACCTTAACGGCAATGGCATTGGTATTTGCGATTTTTAGATTGAATCCTGCGCCGTTTTGCGTATTGGATGAAGTTGATGCGCCACTGGACGATGCGAACGTGCAACGTTATTGTAATTTGGTAAAAGAGCTTTCTGAACAGGTGCAATTCATTTACATTACACATAATAAATTGGCAATGACAATGGCAACAGATTTGTTAGGAGTGACCATGCCTGAGCCAGGTACATCAAAATTAGTGACTGTTGATTTAGAACAGGCAAAAGAATACGGGTTAGTTGCGGAGTCTTAGTATGGAAATGAATACAATAATAGGCATTGTTATCGCCGTTGTGATTATGCTCGTTGGCTTAACCATGATTTTAAGAAAACCAAAACCAGTTGAGCCTTCATTAGAAACTGAGTTGCATATTAACCCTGAAAGTAATCAGCCTGTCATTCCTCGTCATGTGCGTGATCAATTACAACACGATCAGGTGAAGATCGAGGCAGAACGTGTTGAACCGAGTTTAAAGATTGAATCGACTGAACTTGAATCGCAAGTTGTGAAACCTGTGGAATTGGTTGAAGTTGAAGAAAAAACCACGGTAGTTGCTGATATAGAAACGGTTGAGCCTGTAGTACAAGTTGATATTGATCCCATCCGTGAGACTGAAACACCTGAGCCGCAATTGGAAAAAATTGTAGAAGTAGAACCGGTCGCATCAGCAGAAACCGAGGCGATGGAAAATGATGGGGAAACCAAGCCTGAATCAGAACTGAGCTTAAATCCAAATATTGAGACCGTAGAAATCGCTGACTTCGAAGGCGAGAGTAATATTTTGGACGTACATCTGCATGAGCAGCAACGTTATGATGATGAAAGCGCATTAGCAACGGCTGAACAGATTATCGCCCTTAATGTCTATCCAAACCCACGCCGTGCATTATCTGGTGATAAGGCATTAAAAGTTTTACTTAAATATGGTCTACGTTTTGGTGAGATGTCATGTTTCCATCGTTATGAAAATACCGATGAACCAAGTGCATTGATGTTCTCCGTATTACGTATCACAGATCATGGACCTGCTGGTTTTGATTTGGAAACCTTGTCGACTGAACAAGTGCAAGGTTTGGCATTTTTCTTGGCATTGCCAAATAGCAAGGCAGTCACTGGTTATGACATGATGACCAGTATTGCGGGCTTAATTGCGCGTGAAGTGGATGGCAAAGTCTATGACGAAAATAATCTGGAGTTTACGCCACAGTTGAAAGAACATTGGCGTCATCATGTGATTGATTATCGTCCAAATCAAGCAGCAACATGATTAATCTTTTATAATAAATTCAGTGAAATGTTTTATAGGGCGGTTTTTCCGCCCTTTTATATGGTGAAAAAAAATGGAACAAAATTCAGTGATTGAGCAAATGCGTCAATTGATTCAACTCATTGCAAAACACAATCATGCCTACTATGTTATGGATCAGCCTTCCATTTCAGATAGTGAATATGACCATTTATTTCATCAGCTTAAAGCATTAGAACAACAACACCCTGAGCTTGTTCAGGCGGATACGCCAACCAATAAAGTCGGTGGGCAAGCACTGTCTAAATTTGAAAGCGTCACACATAAAGTTCCGATGTTGTCTTTGGGTAATGTCTTTAATCAAGAAGATTTGTTTGCTTTTGCCCGCCGTATTGATGAGCGTTTACCAAATCAAAAAGTCCAATATGAAGTGGAATTAAAACTGGATGGTTTGGCAATTTCATTGTGGTATGAACAGGGTGTACTGGTTCGTGGCGTGACCCGTGGCGATGGGGAGACGGGTGAAGACATCACTCAAAATGTTAAAACCATTCGTAATTTGCCAAAAGTATTATCCAGTCAGTATCAAGCGATTCCGCAGTTTTTAGAAGTGCGTGGCGAAGTATTGATGCCAAAGCAAGGCTTTGAAAAGCTCAATGCAGACCAAGAAGCCAAAGGTCATAAAACCTTTGCCAATCCGCGTAATGCCGCAGCAGGAAGCCTAAGACAGCTAGATCCAAATATCGCCGCATCGCGCCCATTGGCGTTTTATGCCTACGGAATCGCGCAATGCGAGCCACATCATAACTTGCCGACCATGCATGATAGTTTACATTGGTTGACTAAATTTGGATTTGAAATCGCAGAGCGACAATTTCTCTGTGCTTCGATTGATGAAGTACAGCAACGCTATGAACAGATTCAGCAAGAGCGTCAAGATTTAAAAGTTGAAATTGATGGCATGGTGGTGAAAGTTGATAGCCTTAAACAGCAGCAGCAACTCGGATTCCTCAGTCGCGAACCACGTTGGGCCACGGCTTATAAATTTCCGGCACAAGCTGCACTTACTAAAGTTGAAAATATTGATTGGCAAGTCGGGCGTACTGGAACCTTAACACCTGTGGCACGTCTCACACCTGTAAATGTTGGTGGCGTGATGGTATCCAACGTGACCTTGCATAATATTGGTGAAATTCATCGTTTAGATGTACGTATTGGAGATACGGTCAGCGTATATCGCAGTGGTGATGTGATTCCTAAAGTAGAGAAAGTCTGGGCTGAATTTCGACCTGCTGATGCTGAAATCGTACATCTCCCTACGAATTGTCCAGTATGTGATTCACCCGTAGTGATGCCAGAAGGAGAGGCATTAGCACGTTGTTCAGGCGGTTTGTATTGTGCTGCGCAACGTATTGAAGCGATCCGTCATTTTGTATCTCGTAAAGCCTTAGACATTGAAGGCTTGGGTGATCGATGGGTGGAGTCACTTTTACACCTCGATTTGTTGAAAGACGTTGCTGATATTTATCACCTGCATGAACATCGGACGACGCTACTGACCATTGAAAAAATGGGCGAGAAGTCTGTCCAGAATCTGATCGATGCGATTGAAGCCAGTAAGAAAACCACATTAGCGCGTTTTATTTATGCATTGGGAGTTCGCGGTGTCGGTGAAACGACAGCACGTATGCTTGCCAATACTTTTCAAACACTTGAAGCTTTAAAACAAGCCGATGTTGAAGCACTAAAGAAAACACCTGATGTTGGTGATATTACAGCAGAATGGATTGCAGACTTTTTCCAAGCGACGCACAACCTAGAAGTTTTAGACCGTTTATTGGCTGCGGGGATTCACTGGGATGCACCAACAGCACCAACACGCCAACCGTTAAATGGAGAAAGTTGGGTGGTGACTGGTACGCTAGAAACGATGGGGCGTGATGAAGCAACTCAAAAGCTTCAAGCCTTGGGTGCTCGTGTGAGTGGCAGTGTGTCGAGTAAAACCAAATGTGTGGTTGCTGGCGAAAAAGCAGGTAGTAAGTTAGAGAAAGCACAGAAATTGGGTATTAGCATTTTGAATGAACAAGAGTTTTTGGAATTTTTGGCGCAGTATTCGTAAAAATTGTAGGCAGCGATTACCATTGCTGCCTACAGCATTATCTTAAATATATCTTCGCACTACACCATCATCTAGTAGTTGTTGAAAGTGTTCAACAACACTTGATTCGATGTCTCGGTATTGAATCCCAAGTTCTTGTTGGCTCTTTTGCGCATTAAAATAAATCGGATAACCCATATTCAGTTCAACAAATGATCTGGAAAACCCAGCCAATGGTCCAAATAATTTAAACGCTGTTTTAGGCAATTGATTTCGCGGGAATGGAAATTTATTGCCAAAACTCTGACGTAAGATTTTCCCCATTTCCAATAAACTTAAAGTACCGCCGCTAATAATATAACGTCCTTTTGCATTGGCATTGGTCGCAGCTTGAATGTGCGCATCTGCGACATCACGAACATCAACGATTCCATTCCACATCGGTGGCACACCGAGCAAGGTCATACCATTGGCAAATTGTTGTAAGACTTCGACACTGCCTGATTGAGTGTTTGCTGTTAATGAAGGGCCCATGACCAGCGCAGGATTAATACAGACCAAATCCCAACGACTTTGCTGTTCAGCCATTTCCCAAGCTTTACGTTCTGCTGCGACTTTTGAATAAGGGTAAGGTTGGTGTTTTTCATTACTGGTATTGTTCCAGTGACTTTCATCGAACTCATTATTTGATGTATTTAGAATTTCGACAGCATCGCCATAGGTTGATGCAATGCTTGAGGTGAGAACCACACGTTTTACCGATTCAGTACGGTTTACGCTGTCCAATACGTTTTCTGTTCCAATCACGGCAGGTTCAATAATATCTTTGACCGCATCTTTGTAGTTGGTGACAACAAAAGGGGAGGCAGTATGAATGACCACTTCACAACCTTTCATTGATTCATCAAATGCACCTGATTCGAGCAGGTCTGCTTTAAAAAAGTGGATTTGCCCAGATGACTGCTCAGCGAGATCATAAAGATGTTGAATTTTATTCTTCTTTGACGGGTCTCGAACGGTTGCATGAACGGTATATCCTTGATTTAGGAGACGCTCAATAATCCAACCCGCAATATAACCTGTCGCCCCAGTGACTAAGATTGGTTTACTTTTATCCATTTTGTATATCCACATCGTGTTTTTGTAAATGATTCTATTTAACCAGTTTTATGTGAACATACAACTATTGAATGATTTTTTTTAGCTATTTTGAACAAATCATGAATTGAATAAGAAGCATTGCCAATCGTTACAAAAAACAAAATATAGCGTTTTGAGTGAAATCATGGTGATACAAAAGGGTTTATCCACTGCAAAGGCTTATTTTATTTCAATAAATTGGGTTAATTAGAACTGTAAATGCGTATGTTTCTCATTTTAATTTTATAAAAATCATAAACTTACACACAATTTTTTTTTGCAATTATAGGTTAAGTTGCTCATAATAAATGTATTCGAAAGGAGTAAGTATTATGCGTGGCAATCCAGAAGTCATCGACTATTTAAATATGCTCATTGGCGGTGAATTGGCTGCTCGTGATCAATATTTAATTCATTCAAGAATGTATGAAGATTGGGGTTTGAGTAAGATTTATGAACGCATTGATCATGAAATGCAGGAAGAAGCTTCTCATGCTGATGCAATCATTCGTCGAGTTTTGTTTTTGGAAGCAAAACCGAATATGAACCGCGAAGACATCAATGTGGGTACAGATGTTGTGAGCTGTTTAAAAGCAGATTTAGCGCTTGAATATCATGTTCGTGAGAAACTTGCGGTTGGTATTAAGCTATGTGAAGAAAAAGGCGATTATATTAGCCGTGATATGTTGCGCCAACAGCTTTCTGATACTGAAGAAGATCATACCTATTGGTTAGAAAAGCAATTACGTTTAATTGAATTGATTGGTTTGCAGAACTATATTCAATCGCAAATGTAAGATTTATAAATCAAAAAACTCAGCTTAATCGCTGAGTTTTTTGTAATTTATTTCTTTTGAGCAGTGTTTAAATCTTTCAATACTTGATCCGCATGGGTCTGTGTATTCACACTGGTATAGTGATACAGAATTGCGCCTTGTGGATCGATGAGAAAACTTTCTCGTTTCGCGATTTTGGTTATGCCTAAATTTCTGACGATGCCAAATTTACTGGCGAGCGTGCCTTTTTCATCAGCCAAAATTGGGAAGGGTAAGCCTAACTTTTCAGAGAACTTTTGATGCGAAGCAACGTCATCTAAACTCACGCCCAATACAACCGCATTCGACTTTAAAAATTGTGGATAGAGTGATTTAAATTGGTTGGCTTCTTCAGTACAGCCTGCGGTGTTATCTTTAGGGTAGAAATAGAGTACCACCCATTTGCCTTTATATTGGCTTAAGGTATGCCATTTGCCATTTTGATCTTGTAATTTGAAATCAGGCGCAGATTGTCCGACCCATTCTTTTTGGGCGGTATTTTGCTTAGAAAATAAGGTGTTTTGTGCGCTACTTAAATTTGGTGCGCTAAGTAAAATAAGAGAACTACATAGAATAAGAACTTTGGATTTTATCGTAGCCATTATCTTGATCTCAAAGTGTGGTAGACGCTTACTTTAGCAAATTTAAAAATTTGATGTGCGAGTAAATTCTTTACAGGGCTTTTGATTGTTTTATATAGTTGAATTTAAATGAAGTATAACTAAAAGGAAAATAGAGTGGATGTCGGTGCAGTGTTAATTAAATTAAAGCAAGACACGCTAGCAAATGTCGATGCTTGGAAAATAGAAATTGAACAACGAAAAGATGAAGCCATTCAAACACTCCAAGCCGAAGGTGTGAAAATAGAATCTTGGTTCCATCTTGAACTTGATGGAAATAATTATCTACTTGCTTATATGCGTGCAAATGATATTGCACATGCTCAACAAGTTTCACGCAACAGCCCTTTAGAAATTGATAAAGTTCATAAACAGTTTAAACAAAATTGGCAACGTGTCATTCCTGCGACATTATTGGTTGATTTGGAAAATAATGATTAGAAAAAACAGGTTATAATTTTGAAAGTTTGCATAATTGGGTCATAAGGTGAAGCACAAGATTTTACTCATCACAGGATGGGGCGGTGGCGTTGAATTATTAAAACCTTTACATGATGCTTTAGCGCAACAAGGATATGAGGTTGAGCGAATCAATATTTTTAATGCTTTTGATGACGATGTTTTAGAACAGCATGTTGAACTTGCACGAAAATATGATGTGATTGTGGGATGGTCTTTAGGCGGTGAACTTGCAACATTATTGGTCAATTTGATCCAGCAGCAATATACAGAGCAAAAGGTTTTAATTACGCTAGCTTCAAATCCGTGTTTTGTCGCCCAAGAAAATTGGATGACGGCGATGCCCGTCGAGACTTTTATGCAGTTTAAGCAGTCATTTGAGCAAGATGCGATTACCACCTTAAAACGGTTCGGACTACTGGTGTGTCAAGGTGCAAGTTCTGCGAAAAAAGATTTTTTGGCAATGCAAAAATTGATTCAGCCACAACCGATTGCATTACTTAAGCATGGGTTACAATTATTGGAGCAGTTAAATCTGGTCAATATCTATAAAAATTATCAAGGTGCTCAGTTGCACGTGTTTGCAGAGCATGATGCTTTAGTTCCTTACCAAGTTGTGCAAAATATTCGTAATTTGGCTGCAAAGAATCAATCTATTGTTTCGGTTGGTGGTGCATCACATGGTTTCCCATGTTTTATGGTGAATGAAACTGTGCAAATAATTGAGGATTTTCTTAAACAGGCGGGTTAATCTTGTTGAGAAATGAAATTTCTCGCAATGTATTTTAGATTTTGACAGGTTTAATATATTAATAAGTTTAGCTCTAAATATTTAACCAGAAACTTGATACGCGGAAACGTCATCCACAACCTGCGCGGTATCAATAAAATGTGATTTCTGCGATTAAATTAAAAATATGATGAAGGTGAACAGGTTTTGTGGATGACAAATGGTTTTGCCTACTTTTCCCGAAACACTTGCGAAGCTTTAAACGCTTCTCAGGTCGAGCCGAAGGCTTATACTGGAAATGAATGAGCACTCGGCAAGACCCCGATATAACTAAGATTTAATTTAACGAATGAGGAATAGGGGATGACCGATTTATTTGATTTAGAACATATATGGCATCCTTATACTTCGATGTTAAATCCACTACCAACGTTCAAAGTCAAACGTGCTTATGGGGCGACTATTGAGTTGGATGATGGTCGCACTTTGATTGACGGTATGTCTTCATGGTGGTGTGCGATTCATGGTTATAACCACCCTGAACTGAACCAAGCCGTTACTGAGCAATTGCAGAACATGGCGCATATTATGTTTGGCGGTTTTACCCATGAACCAGCGATTGAGTTAGGCAAATTACTTTTAAAAATTACCCCGCCGAGCTTAGATAAAATTTTCTATGCGGATTCAGGTTCGGTGTCCGTTGAAGTGGCTTTAAAAATGGCGGTTCAGTACTGGACTGCGTTGAATCAACCTGAGAAAACCAATTTTATTACCACGCGTTCTGGCTATCATGGTGACACTTGGAATGCGATGTCAGTCTGTGATCCTGTCACGGGGATGCATCAGATTTTTGGTAGTAGTTTACCGAACCGAATTTTTGTGCCTGCACCGCAAAGCCGATTCGATGGTGAGTGGAATCCACAAGATATTCAAGAACTCAAACAGCAAATTGAACAACATCATCACAGTATAGCTGCACTGATTATTGAACCGATTGTACAGGGTGCAGGGGGAATGCGGTTTTACCATCCTGAATATTTGCGCCAAGCCAAGACGTTGTGTGAGAAGTACAATTTATTGTTGATCTTCGATGAAATCGCTACAGGTTTTGGTCGTACGGGCAAAATGTTTGCTTGGGAACATGCGCAAGTTGAACCCGATATCATGTGTATTGGCAAAGGTTTAACTGGTGGCTACATGACTTTATCTGCGACCCTAACCACCAAAGAGGTGGCTGAAACCATTAGTCGTGGTGAGGCTGGCGTGTTTATGCATGGTCCAACTTTTATGGCGAATCCACTTGCTTGTGCAGTTGCACTTAAAAGTACACAACTATTAGTTTCTCAAGATTGGCAGAGCAATATTCAACGTATAGAAGAGATTCTTGCTGAACAATTAACGGATTTAGCACAGCTTGACCACGTTGCTGATGTACGTATTCTGGGTGCGATTGGTGTGGTTGAATTAACCTCTAATGTCGACATGAAAAGCTTACAACAACAGTTTGTTGAGCGTGGCATTTGGGTGCGACCTTTCGGAAAATTGGTCTATGTGATGCCACCATATGTGATTACAGATGATGAACTAAATTACTTGTTAGTACAGTTGAGTGAAGTCGTTAAAAGTATGCAAGGAGTGGATACGAATGTCCTTGCTTGATCATTATGCCGAGCAGCTTGACCAGCTCAAACAGCAAGGCAATTTTCGTCAATTTACCTCGAATCAACAGCAAGGCAGATGGATTACGATCCAAGATCGAACCATGCTGAATCTAGCCTCCAATGACTATTTGGGTTTGGCAGCAGATTTAAGTTTGAGAGAGGAATTTCTCGATACTTTGAAAATAGAACGGGCATTGTTTAGTTCATCTTCTTCGCGTTTACTTACAGGTAATTTTGCAGAATATGAGCAATTTGAAAATAGCCTAAGCAAAGCATTTGGTCGAGCTGCATTGTTATTTAATAGTGGCTACCACATGAATATCGGCATTTTACCTGCCTTATGTGATAGCAAAACTGTGATTTTGGCGGATAAACTGGTGCATGCCAGTATGATTGATGGTATTAGACTATCCAACGCTCAGTATGTGCGTTATCGTCATAATGATTTGCAACATCTGGAACAGTTATTGCAAAAGTATCAACAAGATGAGCAAGTTGAACGTATTATTGTGGTGACTGAAAGTATTTTTAGTATGGATGGTGATGAAACCGATTTAGCTGCATTGGCTCAGTTAAAACAGCGTTTCTCCAAAACCCTATTATACGTGGATGAAGCACATGCGATTGGAGTGAGGGGTGAGCGAGGTTTGGGTTGTGCTGAGCAATATGGGGTACTGGATCAGGTTGATTTTCTAGTCGGAACCTTCGGTAAGGCGATCGCCTCTGTGGGAGGTTATATTATCTGTGATCCAATTATCCGTGATTATCTCATCAATAAAATGCGCCCGCTGATTTTTAGTACTGCATTACCCCCGATTTCGATGGCGTGGTCAGATTTTATCTTTAAGAAAGTTTTGAGCATGCAGCAACAACGTCAACACTTGGCTGAAATCAGTCAATATTTACAGCAGGCGGTGATTGAGAAAGGTTTTTCAAGTCCATCAAGTAGTCATATCATTCCGATTATTGTCGGCGAAAGTCAGGCAGCGATTGAAAAAGCGAAATATGTACAGCAACAAGGCTTTTATGCCATGCCCGTACGTCCGCCGACTGTCCCGCAAAATAGTTCGCGCTTACGCATTTCATTGACTTCTCTGGTGCAAAAAACTGAATTGGAACAATTGGTGGAGTGTTTGTGAGTTTAAATAAAACACTGGTCGCGCAGCGCTTTGCCAAAGCTGGGCAAAGTTATGTTGAACATGCTGTGGTACAGAAGCAGATTAGTGAACAGCTATTTGAATATCTCAAAAAGCATTGTCCCAAATCTTTAGCCTCAGTACTTGAGATTGGTTGTGGTTCTGGTAATTTAACCGATTTATTCCAATCCTATTTTCAGGTTGAACAACTGTTTTTAAATGATTTATATGAAGATGTGCAGCAGCATTTTGCTAATGTGGAATCCCCTCTAAATCTCCCCTTTACAAATGGGAGACCTGAAGTTAATTGGTTGATTGGTGACATTGAACAACTTGTATTACCTGCATCATTAGATGCCATTATTTCCAGTTCAGCTTTGCAATGGATGATTGATCTTCCTGCATTGTTGAAACGGATTCATACCGCATTAAAACCAAATGCATATTTCGGTTTTTCTACATTTGGGGCAGAGAATTTAATTGAGATCAAGCAACTGACTGGACAAGGTTTGAATTATTATTCTTTAGAGACCTTGCAACAACAATTAGAAGAAAATGGTTTTGAGATTTTATTGATACAGCAAGAGCAAAAGCATCTGTATTTTGATCAGCCTAGAGCAGTTTTACAGCATCTAAAAGCGACAGGCGTGACTGCGACAGCGAAATCGCATCGCTGGACCAAGCAATCCTTACAACAGTTTTATTTAGATTATCAACAATTTCATGATGAGCATGGTTATCGATTGACTTACCATCCTATGTATGTGATTGCACAAAAAATAGGTTAATGATGTCTGAAATAAAAATAGCGCCAAAGGAAAATTTTATATATGGCTATCTTGCATTGATTGTGAGTTTGGTTTTTTTAATGTTGTCTAATTTTACTGCAGCTGTTTATTGCTCTTTTTTAGGTACTTTTCTGATTTGTCTTGGATATTTTCGCATTTGGTATCAAGGGGATATTCATAATTTTATTATGGGTGTAATAGTATTAATTATTTTGTTTGTTCCAGTTTTTGGGACATTTTTTATTTCTGATTATATGAATCAACAAGCATCAGAACAAACAGTGTGTGGTGTAGTCGAAAATATCAAGCCACATAATGGGAGAAGTGGGGGGACTTTTGAGCTTGTAAATGACAGTCGTAAACTGAAATTTTCAGATTATGATGTTGTTGCTAAAGTATTACCAACATTGCCTCAATCACTTTGTATTGAATATATGCTTGATCAGCGTTGGAGTAGTAATCCCTATATTTCAAAAATTGAACCACATCTAAATTAAAATCAGGATATAAAATGAAAGGCGTTTATTTCATCAGCGGTATTGATACTGAGATTGGTAAAACTTATGCCACGGGGTATCTCGCCAAGCTCTGGACAGAACAAGGACAGCGAGTCATTACTCAAAAGCTAGTGCAAACGGGTAATGTGGATGTGTCCGAGGACATCGAAAAACACCGTGAAATCATGGGGACTGGGTGGTTTCAAGAAGATCATGAAAAATTGACCATGCCTGAGATTTTTACTTATCCAGCTTCACCGCATTTGGCCACGCGTTTGGATGGGCGGGAGTTAGATTTTGCCAAGATCGAAGCTGCAACTAAAGAACTGGCACAACGTTTTGATGTGGTGTTATTGGAGGGTGCTGGTGGTTTAATGGTGCCTTTAACCACAGAGTTATTGACCATTGATTATATTGTGCAGCATCAATTTCCTGTGATTTTGGTGACTTCTGGGCGTTTAGGCAGTATTAATCATACTTTATTAAGCTTGGAAGCATTAAAACAGCGTGGTTTGAGTTTGCATGCTTTGGTGTATAACTTAAAAGATGAATCGAAAGACCCATTGATTTCTAAAGATACGGCGGATTATTTAAAGGCTTATTTGGCAAAGCATTTTCCAGATGCAGAATGGATTGAGTTGGAGAAATTCGACTAAAACATAAAATAAAAAAAGCTAACAAGCGCACTTGTTAGCGGAGGAGGAACTTAGAATTGTGAAGCCTAATTTATAGTGTTTTTTTCTAGTTATTACTCACGATCCCAATTTTAGTGACATTACTCTGTTGAGCTAATGCCATCACCATCGCAATGTTTTTATATTCTGCTTGAGGATCAGGTTTAAATTTAATTTGATCCTGATCTGCTTTTTGAGTAACAGAGTCAAACAAAGCCTTTAATGCCTGCCGATCAGCAACCGTTTGATCATTCCAAAAAATCTGACCTTGTGCATCAACTCTAAGATTGATGGTTTCAGGTGGTTTTTGATCTGTGGGCGGTGGAGGCGTACCATTTGGTAAATTAATATTAATGGCGTTGTTTGGGATCGGAATCGTGATGATGAACATGATCAATAACACCAGCATGACATCAATCAATGGCGTCATATTGACGTCAAGCATGACATCATCTTCACTACTTTTTGGACCAACATTCATACCCATGGCTAACTCCTTATCGTCTGATTAAGGTGAACTAGGCGGAGTAGTGACAAATGCAATTTTGCCAATACCCGCTTGTTGGGTGGTACTAATCACCTGATCAATCGCTTCATAATGCGTGAGTTGATCGCCACGGATATGAACCTCGGGTTGAGGGCGCTTTTGCGCCTCAACTTGTAAACGTGCAAGTAATGTTTCTTTATCTGCAACGTTTTGTTCATTCCAAAAAATATCGCCAGTCTTATTGACTGAAAGTTGGATATTTTGAGGTGTGGTGGCATAAGGCGTATTTTTTTCTTCAGGAAGTTTCACAGGCACTGTGTGTGTGACAACTGGAACAGTGATTAAAAAGATAATCAGCAGAACCAGCATGATATCAACCAACGGTGTTGTGTTAATCGTACCAATGACATCATCGTCATCTTGGCCAGAATTCATCATCATGCCCATTATCGTATTCCTTATTTAGAATCACGGTTTGGGTGATTACCATTGAGTTCACCGCTCAATAAAACAGCATGTAAGTCCGAACCAAACGAACGCACATTGTCCATCACTGCTTTATTACGACGAGTCAGCCAGTTGTAACCGAGTACAGCAGGAACTGCAACAGCAAGACCAATTGCGGTCATGATCAAGGCTTCACCAACAGGACCTGCGACTTTATCAATAGAGGCTTGTCCTGAAATACCAATTGCTGTCAGGGCGTGATAGATTCCCCAAACTGTTCCAAATAAACCAACAAAAGGCGCTGTAGAGCCAACCGTTGCCAGAAATGCCAACCCATTACCTAAATGGCTTTGTACTTTTTCAATTGCACGTTGGATCGAAATCGTCACCCAAGTGTTGAAATCAATTCTTTCTAATAAAGAGCCATCGTGGTGTTTGGTTGAGTGGATTCCTTTTTCAGCGATATATCGATAACTACTGCTTGGATTTAAACTTTCTTTGGCACTACTGAGCGTATCTGCTTCCCAAAAATTACGTTCAGCTTCGATACCGTGACGTTTAATTTTGCTTTGTTGGAATACTTTAGAAAAAATGATGTACCACGTACCAATCGACATCAATACCAAAATAAACAGTGTTGTTTTGGCAATAACATCGCCTTCACGCCAAAGCGCTTCTAAACCATAAGGGTTATAAGCTTCTTGTTCAGTAGCTGGAAGTGCAGGAGGTGTTGCTGTTGTTTGCGTGGTTTCATCCGCCACGACTGTGGTTACAGGCGTTGTTTGGGTGGTTTCTTCTGCCCACACTGTGCTGATTGGGAGTAAAGTGCTGGTTGAAATTAAACCAATAGCTGCGAATCGAGCGAGATGCTTTGCTGTTTTATTCATTTTAAATTCTCC
This sequence comes from Acinetobacter sp. NIPH 298, assembly GCF_000369505.1. Lineage (GTDB taxonomy): Bacteria > Pseudomonadota > Gammaproteobacteria > Pseudomonadales > Moraxellaceae > Acinetobacter. The sequence goes on along the minus strand of NZ_KB850055.1, from coordinate 2,091,195 downwards.
AAAAAATTTGTTTAATTCACTCATTGATTTTAAGTAATCATGAATGTGTATTCGATTTCATACCAGTCTTGTTGAGGAACACCATCTTTCATTGCAGGTGTAAATGAACATAAGCTGTATGCTCTAGTGGCAGCTCGATCTAGCGCTTTAACACCACTCGATTTATTCACTTTGGCATCGATGACTTTTCCAGAACCATCGACAAGTAAACGCATCCGTACCGTACCTTCTTCGCCAGCCATTTCTTGTTCACGTGGATAGTCAGGTTTTTTACAACCTACGCTACCTTCGGATACCCCACGTGAAATCCCAGCGGGTTTGGGTGCAGGAGCAGGTGCGGCGATTGGTGCTGCAACAGGACTCGGACTGGGTGCTGCTACAACAGGCGTCGCTGTAGGAGTCGCAACTGCATTTTGTACAGGTGGCGTAGGCGTTGGTTTGGCAACGGGTGTTACTTTTTCCACTTGTTTAGGCGGATCAGGCATTTTTGCCACTTTCTCTACCATTTTTGGTGGTTCAGGTGGTTTTTCCTCTGGTTTTGGTGGAGGAGGTGGAGGTTCAATATCTTGAATAATTAGTAGTTCGACAGGTTTCTCGACAGGTTTGATCGTTGCAGTCGTTAAACTTGTGACTAAAATATAGGCGATCACGAGATGTAGAAATAAAACCACACCAAGACCGATGAAACGTTTGGCAGATTGATTTTCATTCTCAGCAAAGGGTATGCCCATAATTGCTCCTGAAATTGTAATCGTTGACCCATACATAAATTTGAAAATGAAATCTCTGATTTATGTGATGCAAATAAATGTTGTTTTGGATCGGCGGATCACGGTAGATCACTACAGCATCTGAAAATCATGCTGTAGTGATGCGCATATTAAAATTTGAAAGTGCTACGAACGAAGTAAGTTCGACCCAGTACATCTGCGTATCGAGGGTCATAACCCATTTGGAAGTTATCCAATACATTTGATGCAGGGGGAGCTTCATCAAACATATTTTTGACACCTAGCGTAAGCTCTAAATTTTTAAAGCCTTTATACGTTCCTGATAAGTTATAGGTGGTGTAGTCACTGACTTTATGGTTTTGACCAATGGCATTTTGATCTTTGTAACCTTTAGAGAAACTTTGTTGTAAGTTCAGTGCCCAATTTTCATAGCGCCAATCTAGATTCGCGGTGTGCTTCCAACGTAAAACAATGGCTTGATAATCGAGACCAGCATAACTACCTGCAACACCTACCCATGGCATTCCTTTATCTTCTTGATATTGGTAATCGGTTATATAGGTACCATCAATATTAAAACCGAGCTGACCTGTGCTGGTCATAGGGGAGCGCCACGCCATACCGACATCAAATCCTGAAGTTTTGATACCACCTAAGTTTTGCTTGGTTGTAATGATGTGGTGGAGTGAGCCATCTGCATTGCGGACAAATTTATCTGCATATTTTTCTGGGTCGCCGAAAATAGCCGTCTCGGAAATCGCTGTAATCTGATTTTTAACCTTGATATCAAAATAGTCTAATGTGAAGACTAGGTTTTTGGTTGGCTGAAAGACCAGACCTGCTGTAATCGAATCTGATTTTTCTGGCTCTAAGTCTTTGTTACCACCATCTTGACGATCAAACTGCATACCACAATCGCGGGCAGGGAGAGCACCAGCGCCGGGAACACCATTCGGGCATAGAACAGGATCGTTGTAAGTTGCTTGCGTATTGGTTAGCGAATTGGGTGAATGCATTTCTGCGAGTGTTGGTGCTCTAAAGCCTTTGGTATAGCTTGTTCTGAACATCAATTGTTGAATTGGCTCCCAGCGAAGGGAAAACTTAGGATTAAAGGTACTTCCAAAATCACTGTAGTCGTCATAACGAGCAGCAAGTTGTGCCTCTAGCGTTTTGTGCAATGGGACGTGTAGTTCTGTAAAAACTGCTTTAATATTTCGAGAACCTTCATTTATTGGTTCATTCGGATCTACACCTGTACTTGGTGCAACACTCGCAATCTCAGAAATGGTTTTTGATTGCCAATCATCTTTACGATAACTTGCACCAATCGCAAGTCCTACATCACCTGCTGGCAAAGTGTAAATGGGGCGACTTGCAGTAAAATCGATCGTTGTTGAATCTAATTTTGCGTCTAAATATTTACCTTTTACCCCTAAGCTACTCCATACATCTCCATCTTCAGCGGCTTGTGGTCCAAATGGGTTCAGCGTGCCATTGAGTAAAGCTTCCGCTGTTTTATCATAATTTAGATATCCATTTACAATATTATCTGCTGCGTTACTACGTGCATAGGTTACGCCGGTATTGATATCCCAGCCATAAGCATCACCTTCAATACCTGCAAAGATACGATGTGAATCATTGACGCTATTACTGACACGATTCCCTGCTTGAGAACGAAGATAAAGTTCTAATGGACCATTCACGCCATCCATTGCTGGGGTTATGCCTTTGCCTGGATAATATTTGCTTGAAGGATCTAGAGGTAAATCAAAAAACACATCTGGTGCAACAGACGTGGTGACTTCATTCCGTGCATATACATATTCGCCAATGGCATTAAAGTTATCATTTAACTTTGCGGTGACTCGTCCCATGACAGAGATATCTTCTGTTTTAGGAACGATGCCAATGACGGCTTGACTGTTATAACGACAGGTTTCACCTTTGGCTGTTACCAGTGGGTTATCGCCACAACCGATATTTGCATAGGGATTACCAAAAACTTCTGATTCAGGATCATATAAGTTTGCTGGGAATGAGCCACTACTGGTTCTGTCCACACCGAGTTCTGGCAAAACACCGCCACGACGACTGACCTTACGATCTTTTGCCATGACATCTTCACCACGGCGATAATCGATTACACCGAACGCGTTGAATCCATTTTCATCGAGATCACCAAAACCACCAAAAATTGAATAGCTTTGTTTTTCACCGCCTTTTTGTTCTGGCTTTTGGTAGTCAGTACTAAAATTCAAGCCATTGAATTGCTTTTTAGTAATGAAGTTAATCACACCACCGATCGCATCAGTTCCATAAACTGCTGAAGCGCCATCTTTTAAAACCTCAATCCGATCTAGCATCGCAAGGGGAATAATATTTAAATTTGTGATGCCACTATCATAGGCATTTGCTGCAAGACGTCGTCCATTCAATAACACTAAAGTTTTATTCGCGCCTAAGCCGCGCATGTTTGCTGCGGACCCTTCGGTTTTGCTCCGGCCTACATTAGACGCTGAAACAAAGTTGGATTGGTTGGCTGTGATTTTAGATAAGGCCTCCTCAGTGGTGGTGATCCCTTGCTTCAGAATTTCATCGACTTTTACGATCGTGATTGGAGAAGCACTCTGCGCTGCAACACCTTTGATCGATGAACCCGTGACTGCAACTTTTACGACTTTGGTCGCTTTCTCATCTGTGGGTGACTCTGTTTCGGCCGCATGGGTCATTGTTAAACACAACATACTTAGGCTCAGGGTACTGAGTTTTAGTATGCTTTTGCTCGCTTTTGGCAGAGCACTAGATTGAACGAAATTGGTATTTTTCATTGAATTTATAACCCCTAAATAGACGGTCACTCTAAAGAATGAACAAAATCGTTTTAGCAAGACATGTGCCAAATACCGTTTTTAGGTCTCAATTGGTCTAGATTAAATTGTGTAAAAGCGTTCTAGTTTTATCTAATAAGCGTTTCATATTTTTACTAATTATTAAAAAACAATGAATATACAAAAATTATTTTTATTGTCATTTTTCTACAACAATCATGATTTTTTATATCGCATTAAAATGAATCAGGATGTTTGGGTGTTGCTTTTATTTGGTGCGGAACAATATTTATTTATTTAAAATTATGCATTTGTATTTTTATACTGTCTGAGGTGTAAATTAATATCAAAAAATGATCTTTGCATAATATTACTTTTAATTAACATCGATAAATCCATATCTTTAGACTACTTATTAAAAAACTTTTGATTGTCGTTAAATATTTTATTTGAAAAGTGGCATGAATTTGGCAGTGGTTTTTCCGTCATGGAAATGATTCTTCCATCTTTGTTATTTTTATGAATGGTAAAAAATAATCAATTTTTAAATTTCATTAGAAATATCATTTGATTAAACAAAGATGCTCGAATCGTTAAGTGATTGGTTGCTATTCGAAAGACTAGCGTTTATTGAAAAACGACGATGTGAGCACTGAGTTGAAGTCTAAATTTTCTAGCGTTGCTTTGTTTTCAACCATTATTGCATTTGCCTCAATTGGATATGCCAAAACACCAGCACAAGCGGACAAAGTGCTTCGAATTGCTTTTGAAGCCCCCGATGATGGTTTTGATATGGTTAAAACTTTCAATTTCTATAGTGGGAATGTTGCTGATGTTATTTTTGAAAGGTTACTCCAATATGATTATTTGGCTAGTCCAGTAAAACTTGTGCCATCAACGGCAGAAGACATGCCCATTATTCAAGAAAAAGGCAAAGTTTATATTTTTAAAATAAAACCAGAGATTTATTTTACCAATGATCCTGCATTCAAAGGCAAGCGCAGAGAGTTGGTTGCAGAGGATTATGTTTATTCGATTAAACGTATTTTAGATCCTAAAAATCATTCCTCATCATTTGCTTTTATCGATCATAAAATTGTCGGTGCAAATGTGTTGGTTGATCAAGCGAGGAAGTCTGGTCGATTTGATTATGATGCGCCGATTGAGGGAATCAAGGCATTAGATCGTTATACGATTCAATTCACACTGACACAACCTGATTATAACTTTCCTTATATTTTGGCATATAGCACTTTTGGTGCAGTTGCTCGTGAAGTGGTTGAATATTATAAAGACCGTTTGGGTATGCATCCTGTTGGTACAGGTCCATATATGCTCAGCAAGTATGTTCCTCGTAGCAAAATAGAGTTGGTCGCAAATCCTGATTATCGTGGTTTTGTCTGGAATTATAAGTCGACGGGAACGGCTTGGGATAATCAGCTTGTCAAAGAAATGACGGGCAAAAAGATGCCACAAATTGGCAAAGTGAACATCAGTATTATCGAAGAAGAACAGTCACGTTGGTTAGCCTTTAAATCCAAACAACTTGATTTTGATAAGTTAACCTCAAGCTCAGTTCCCAAAGTATTGGATCAAAATAATCAATTAAAAGCTGAGGTGAAACAACAAGGTATTCTCCTTTATCCAAATAAAGAAGCTGAAATCACTTATACCATGCTGAATATGCGCGACCCGATCATAGGTGGAAAGAGCTTAGATAAAGTTGCATTAAGACGAGCCATAGCGATGTCTTTTAATTTGGATGAATATATCCGCATTTTAAGAAAGGGACAGGCAGTCAAAGCCGAGATGTTGGTTCCCGCAGGTGTAAATGGTCATAACCCGAATTATCGTAGCAGCATTGGTTACAACCCTGTTCTCGCAAATAAACTGCTGGATTATTTTGGATATAAAAAAGCTGCGGATGGTTATCGTACTTTACCCAATGGCAACGCTTTAACTTTAAAAATTAATACAGAAAGCGGCTCTGCTTCAGTGATGTATTCTGAGTTGTGGAAGAAAAACTTAGATGCAATTGGCATCAGAGCAGAATTTAAAGTCAGTAATTTTGCCGATAATTTAAAGGCGGCAACTCAATGTCAATACATGATTTGGGGTGGCGCATGGCATGCAGATTATCCAGAAGGAGAGAATTTCACCCAATTGCTTTATGGACCTAACGTTGGGCGCGCGAATCAATCTTGTTATCAGTCAGCAGCTTATGATCGTTTATATAAACAAGCGATGCAGCACGCGCCAGAACAGCGCATGCCCTTTTATGAAAAAATGAGCCGACAAATCGAAGCAGATCATCCTTTTATTCTTCAAGACACCCGCATAAGAAACTGGGTCATTCAGCCCCATGTGCAAGGCTTCAAAGCCCATCCAATCATGAATACCAACTGGCAATATCTAGATATTGCTTCACCGCGTCAAAAATAAGTGATGAGTTCAAGATGAAGCAAAATTTTAAACTTTCGTTAACACGCTATGGTTTGGCAATTTGTGTTGGGCTCACGGCAACGCTTTCAACTTCACTGTTTGCTGCCAAAAGCCCAGCCGATCCAAATAAAGTATTGCGTTATGTCTTTCCCGTCGCAGAAACAGGTTTTGATCCTGCGGGTGTACACGACTTATATTCTGCGCATGTGAATGGTTCTATTTTTGAAACCTTATTTACCTATGATTATTTGGTTTCACCTGCAAAATTAGTGCCTCGAACAGCAATTGGTTTACCAGAGGTTAGTGCAGATGGTTTGACCTATACCATTCGAATCCAGAAAGGTATTTATTTTGTTGATGACCCAGCATTTAAGGGAAAAAAGCGAGAACTAACCTCCGCTGATTATGCTTATACCTTTAAGCGCTTGCTCGATCCAAACTTGCGTTCACCTAACAGTTGGTTGCTAGATGGGCGTATTGCGGGAATGGATGCAGTGCTGAAGCAAGCACAAAAAACAGGAAAATTTAATTACGATCAACCTGTTGTCGGCTTACAGACACCAGATCGCTATACCTTGGTGATTCAACTGACCAGTCCTGATCAAAACTTCCCGATGATCTTGGCGCATCAACCTGCTGGCGCAGTTGCCAGAGAGGTGATCGAAAAGTATCGAAACAAAGCTGGTTTTGCCATGGGACATCCTGTGGGCACAGGTCCTTATATGCTGGCTCGTTGGACACCGGGGTCACGTATCATTTTAAAAGCCAATCCCGACTTCCGAAGTTTTGTTTGGAACTTTAAAGCGAGTTCTGCTGAAGACCAGAAAATAGTTCAAGCCATGCAAGGCAAACAGATGCCGCAAATTGGTGTCATCGATATCCAAGTGATGGAAGAGGGACAGTCACGTTGGCTGTCCTTTAGTAAAGATGAGGTTGATTTATTTCAGCTTGATGGTGAGTTGACCGTTCAAGCTTTGCAGAATGGTGAGTTGAAACCTGAATTGGTAAAAAAAGGTGTGCAACTGTCTCGTATCGTTGATCCATCCATTGACTATCACTATTGGAATATGAAACACCCAGTTGTCGGTGGGTTGAGTAAAGAAAAAATTGCACTCCGCCGTGCCATGGCGATGGCTTTTTCTGCCGACAGTTATATCAACATCTTGCAAAAAGGGGATGCCCAAAAATTACAAGCACTGATCCCAGATGGTGTAGTCGGCTACGACCCTGATTATAGAAGCAGTATTCCGTATTCAGTCAAAGCCGCCAATCTGTTGCTTGATCGTTATAACTACAAGGTGAGTGCAAATGGTTGGCGAACGCTGCCGAATGGAAAGCCGCTTGTAATTGATATGACGATCTCTGGAAATAGTCTAAGAAGTCAGCAACAAGCGGAGTTTTGGAAAAAAATTCTGGATAGTCTCAAGATCCAAATGACCACCAAATCTTTGCCATTTTCAGAAGCACTGAAGTTAGAAAAACAATGCAAAACCATGTTCAAAACATCTGCTTGGATTGCTGACTATCCTGATGCAGATAATTTTATGCAGCTTTTTTATGGCAAGAACGTTCATGTAAGTAACAACAGCTGTGCCGAAATTCCTGAATTTGACCGCCTATACGAACAAACTCAGAAGCTGCCACCTAGTCCAGAACGTGATGCCTTATACCGAAAAATGTCACGTGTCTTGGAAGTCTATATGCCTGTACAAGTGATCGGTGCTCGTTATCGCAACATCTTGGCCCAACCGCGTGTGATTGGTTTTAAAAAGCATCCCATTCTTCCTGCGGAATGGATGTACATCGACATTGATATGAAGAAATAGAAATAAAGAACTGGAGTCATCATGAAATTCAATACCTTTAAATTAACCACCTTATGTTTATTGACGATGGGCGTTAGCCAGATGGCAATCGCAGAAACCACAAAGCGTCAGACATTGCCAACATTTCAGGCCCAAGACATTGCAACAATGTGCGATGCCAAAATGAATGAGGTGAAAAAACAGCTTAAGTCGGTAGAAATGTTGCGGTTAAAACAAGATGCACCTGCAGCTCCTGTTCTAGCAGAATGGGATCGTATCTTTGCAGAATTTGAAGATTTTTATGGGCCGATTGGTTTATACGGCAACGTTTATCCCGATGAAGATGTACGCAATGCGGCAGAGGATTGTGAGGTTAAAATCACGCAGTTCCAAACCGATATTTTTCAAAATCCTAAGCTCTATCGGCAGTTTAAAAAACTAAAGCCATCTGATGCAATAGACAGCAAATTTCAGCAAGACATTTTGGATAATTTTGAGGAAAAAGGCATTCTGCTGACCACCAACAAACAAAAACGTTTGAAAGAGATTTTGGATGAACTCGCAACGGTTGAGCAGGTCTATGCCAGAAATGTACGTGAAAATCCTCAGAAATTAGAATTTAGTGCCGCTGAGTTAAAAGGTTTACCACAAAGCTATATTGATGCTTTAAGCAAAAATGATAAAGGTCATTATTTATTGGGTTTTGAATATCCTGAATACCGTCCTTTTATGCAGCTTGCAGAAAATGATGATGCACGTAAGCGCTACCAAATTGCTTTTAGTCGTCGTGGTGGAGAAAAGAATTTAGCATTGCTGAAGCAAGCGATCGATTTACGCTATGCCTTAGCGCAGCTTTTTGGAAAATCTAGTTATGCTGAATGGGCTTTACAAAAGCGGATGGCAAAGACACCAGAGGCAGTCAATCAATTTTTAGCAGAAGTTCATGCAACAGTAGCGCCGTTAGAACAAAAAGAAGCTCAGACCTTAGGCGAGTTCAAAGCAAAAAGTTTAAATATTCCATTACAACAAGCCAAGATCGAGCGCTGGAGCGAGGAATATTGGAGTGAAAAACTCCGTCAAGCCAAATATCAAATTGATCAGGAAAACTTGCGTGAATATTTTCCTACGCAAGCGACACAAGATTGGTTATTTGCTATTTCATCTGATTTATATGGGATTGAATTTAAGCCAGTAAATGTAGAAGTTTGGCAAGACGAAGTCGAGTATTACGATGTGGTCGATGCGAAAACAAAGCAATTAATCGGCGGTTTGTACATGGATAAATTCCCACGCGAAGGCAAGTATGGACATGCTGCAGTTTGGAGTGTTTTTGGAAGAAGTCGTTTAACTGAGCGCAAACCAATCTCAGCATTGGTCACTAATTTTAACCGCAAGGGGCTGAATAGTGATGAGTTGGAAACATTCGTACATGAGTTTGGACATGCTTTACATGGCATTTTGTCAGACACGCGTTATGCATCACAAGCTGGAACCAGTGTAGAGCGTGACTTTGTTGAAGCGCCGTCACAAATGTATGAAGAGTGGGCGAGACGTAAAGAAACCCTGTCAAAAGTTGCAGATTATTGCAAACCAGGTTGTCCACGTGTCGATGATGCCTTGATCGAAAAATTAAATGCTGTGCATGGTTATGGGCGTGGTCTGCATTATGCGCGTCAAACATTATATGCCCAGTATGATATGGCACTACATGGTGTTGATGCTTTGAAGGTACAACCGCTCGATCTATGGGGAAAAATGGAAGGTGCAACGGCATTGGGTTATGTACCCACGACACAATTTCCAGGTCAGTTTGGGCACATTATGGGCGGTTATCAAAGTAGCTATTATGGCTATATGTGGTCTGAGGTCATGGCCTTAGATATGTTGTCAGCCTTTGGCAATAACCTGAACAATGCCGAGGTTGGACAGCGTTATCGCGAAACCATTTTATCTCAAGGTAGCCAAAAGCCTGCACAAACATTGGTTGAAACGTTTCTTGGACGTAAACCCAATAACACTGCATTTTTCAATGAAATTTCAGGTCAACGAATTAAATAAGGGGCATCTTTATGCTGGCATATATTGTACGTCGCATATGGCAGATGATCCCAACCATGCTGGGTGTCGTGCTGCTGATCTTTTTCTTGTTCAATTGGGTAGGGGGAGATCCTGCTTATATCTTGGCAGGGAAAATGTCGAATCCTGAGCAAATTGAAAATATTCGTCAGCAGCTTGGGGTTGATCAGCCTTACTATGTGCAACTCTGGATTTTTATTCAGCAAATTTTAACCTTTGATTATGGCGTGAGTTGGAGTACCGGTGAGTCCGTCTCCCAGATTATTACGACACGTTTAGGGCCCTCGCTCACCATCTTGATTCCACTGACGATTTTACAAACGATTATTTCGATCATTTTGGCTTTGGCAGTTGCTTCAGTACGAGGCAGTTTGACTGATCGGATGGTAATGATGTTATGCACCATCGGTATGTCGATCAGTATTTTGGTTTATATCATTGTTTTCCAATATTTCTTTGCTTATCAATTGGGTTGGTTTCCAGTGCAAGGCTGGAGCGATAGTTTTAGTGAAAACTTATTTAAATATGCGTTACTGCCGATTTTGATCATGCTAGTGGTGAGTATTGCGCCAACGCTCAGACTTTATCGCAGCTTTATTTTAGATGAAGTCAATCAGGATTATGTCCGTACTGCACGCGCAAAAGGGGTGGGTGAACATCGAATTTTTGGTGTGCATGTATTACGCAATGCATCTATCCCCATCGTGACCGATGTCATGGCAACTTTGCCTGCATTACTGATCGGTGCATTTTTAATTGAACGTTTTTTTGGTATTCCCGGCATTGGTCGCGAAGTCATTATTGCGGTGGAGCGGAGTGATTTTCCTGTCATTAAAGCGATTACCGTGTACATCGCTGCTGCGACCATGTGTTTTAACTTAATAGCTGATCTGATTTATAAATTAATCGATCCGCGCGTACAGTTGAAGTAGGTGCAATATGCTGAATATATTATTCAAAAGAAAGGCATCTGCTCAGTCTGACGCAACTTCGTCTGGACTCTGGCAGTTGGCTGTACAGCGCTTAAAAGCAGATCGTATTGCAATGGTTTCGCTACTCGTCGTGCTGAGTTATTTCATCGTCTTGGTTTTGTCGGTAACAGGTGTGGTTGCATCGAATTGGAATAAAGAGGTTGCGGTGAGTTATGCAGCACCTACTTTTATCGGTGCTGATGTTGAGGAACGGATTACTGAGAAAAAATCAGAACCGTTGCAAGCTTTACCTGAAAATCCTGTTGATCCTTTAAAAGAGATTATTCGTGAATTGAATATGCAAATTGCAAATGAGCAGATCACCGAAACTCCAATTGATTACTATGGGGTGACAGATCCTTTAGCCGCAGATATGCAAGCCATTGATCAGCAATTGGGTGAGCATTTACTCGATCACAACCAAGAATTAAAAACCACGCTCGCTTTTGGTGCTGATAAGTGGGGGCAAGATATTTTACTCAAAACCATTAAAGGTGCTGAAACATCGATCCTCGTTGGATTGCTATCTGCTTTATTGGCAGTGGTGATTGGTACGGGTTTAGGGGCGATTGCAGGCTATTTTGGTGGTTGGGTCGATGATGTACTGAACTGGTTCTACAATATTTTTACCTCAATTCCTTATCTGTTATTGGTGTTAGCCGTTGCGGCGGTTCTGCAACAAAAAGGGGTACTTTCGATTGTACTTATTTTAGGTTTAACGGGCTGGACAGGTGTATTTCGCTTGATTCGTGCCGAGTATATGAAGCACAAATCTCGCGAATATGTACTGGCTGCTAAGGCGATTGGTGTCAGCCATTCGCGCCGTATGTTTGTGCATATTTTTCCCAATGTCAGTCATATTGCTTTAGTACAAATTTCTATTCTTGTTGTGGCATTTATCAAATCCGAAGTGATTCTGAGCTTCCTTGGTTTTGGCGTTCCAGTGGGTGTGGTGTCTTGGGGAAGCATGTTGAATGAAGCACAAACTGAGTTAATTCTAGGCAAATGGTGGCAATTGGCAGCGGCATCGATCGCCATGGCAGTGTTAGTCACGGCATTTTCAATGTTCACCGATGCATTGCGTGATGCATTAGACCCGAAACTGAAATAGCGGAGTGAAATGAGATGATAGGTAATAATGAAACACTGCTATTAAATGTAGAAAATCTTCGCGTAAGTTTTAAAGGTGAGAGTAAACAGTGGATTGAAACAGTCAAAGGGATTTCATTTTCGATTCCTAAAAACAAGACTGTTGCCTTGGTGGGTGAGTCTGGAAGTGGTAAGTCAGTCACTTCGCTTGCAGTCATGGGCTTGCTACCCAAAGGACAAAGCCAAGTCGCTGAGCAAAGTAAAATTATCTTTGAAGGTAAAGATTTACTCAATCTCTCCGCGAAAGAGATTCGGGGTATTTGTGGCAAAGACATTGCCATGATTTTCCAAGAGCCAATGTCATCATTGAATCCTGTGTTTACAGTAGGCGATCAAATTGCTGAAGTGCTTCGTATTCACCTTGGCATGGGGAGAAAGCAGGCGCGAATACGCGTTTTGGAATTACTAAACGAAGTTGGGATTCCTTCACCTGAGAGCAAAATTGATGCTTATCCAAGTCAGCTTTCGGGAGGTCAGCAACAACGTATTATGATCGCGATGGCGATAGCTTGTGAACCAAAGCTCTTGATTGCCGATGAACCGACGACTGCTTTGGATGTAACGATTCAAAAGCAAATTATTGATTTGCTCGAATCTTTACGTCAGCGTCATGAAATGTCGATGTTATTTATCACTCATGACTTAGCTTTGGTCGGTGAAATTGCTGATGAAGTGATTGTGATGCGACATGGCGAAATTCGGGAAAGTGGTGATGTGAAACAAGTGCTTGAACAACCTAACGATGTTTATACACGCGCACTTTTGCATTGTCGTCCTCAACTTTCATCGCGTCCATATCGCTTACCTGTCACCAGCGATTTTATGAAACAGGAAAATGGACAACTGGTTGAAGCGATTAATCTGTCCACCCTTCATCTTCAAGAACGAACAAGAGGGCTTACAGGTCTAGAGAAAATCGTACTGGATGTTAAAGACTTGAAGAAGTCTTTTTATAGCCGTAAAGGTTTATGGGGGCATGAGGAGTTTCAGGCGGTAAAAGGTGTCTCTTTCCAATTGGCAAAAGGTAAAACTTTGGGGCTGGTGGGAGAGTCAGGTTCAGGAAAAACCACGATTGGCTTATTACTGATGCGTTTACATGAAGCTACGGGCGGGCAAGTATTGATTGATGGGAAAGATATTCTTTCTATGACGGAGAAAGAATTTTCGCTCTACCAGCGGAAGATACAAATCATCTTTCAAAATCCATACGCCTCGCTTAATCCGCGCTTTACCATTGGGCAGATTTTACTTGAGCCAATGCGTATTCATGGGATCGGTGAAAATGATGCTGAACGTAAAAAAATAGCATTAGCACTTTTAGAGAAAGTCAGTTTGCCTGATCAAGCTTATGATCGTTATCCACATGAGTTTTCAGGTGGTCAGCGTCAACGCATTGCGATTGCACGTTGCTTAACATTAAAACCTGAGATTTTGATTTGTGATGAGTCGGTATCTGCGCTTGATGTGTCAGTGCAGGCTCAGGTGTTGAACTTGTTGCAAGATTTACAGGATGAGTTTGGTTTGAGTTATATTTTTATTTCACACGATTTATCGGTTGTAAAATATATTTCGGATCAAGTGATGGTGATGAATCATGGAGAGATCGTTGAAATTGCGGATTCAGATGAGCTGTATTTACATCCTCAACATGAATACACTCAAAAACTGCTGAATGCAATTCCACAAGGCATCATATCTAATCGCTAGCAGTGATATAAAAAAACGCTCAAATTTGAGCGTTTTTTTATCAAGGTAAAGTCTTAAAACTTCTTAAAGCCTTTACTGATACCAAGAGGTTTACGGTCACTGGTATTTTGATTTTTAGTATTGCTGTTCGGGCGTTGTTCTGGTTGTTCATCATCACGACGTTGTTGACGTAAATAACCACCACGACGAGCAGCCATTGGTTTTTCAATCATTCTGTCACTACGACGTTTGGCCATACCAAATAAACCGGTGCCTTGACGTGGTTTCAATTCAACAGATTTCGCAAGATTATCGATATCGCCTTTATCCAATTCCATCCAGCGACCTGTACGCAATTCGCGCGGTAAAATCACTGTGCCGTAACGGGTACGCAGTAGGCGACTAACTTTTAAACTTTGTGTTTCAAAAATACGGCGTACTTCACGGTTACGACCTTCTTTGACCACAACTTGATACCAACGGTTGATCCCATCACCACCAATGTCAGTGAATGATTCAAATTTGGCAGGACCATCTTCAAGTTCTACACCTTTGAGCATATTGTTGCGAATCTGCGGTGTCACTTCACCCATGACACGTACCGCATATTCACGCTCAATTTCATTAGATGGATGCATCAAACGATTGGCAAGCTCACCATCATTGGTAAATAACAATAAACCAGTACTGTTAATATCCAGACGACCGACCATGACCCAACGATCATTGGCAATTTGTGGTAACTGTTCAAAAACAGTTGGGCGATTCTCAGGATCATTGCGTGAACAAATTTCGCCTTCAGGTTTGTAGTAAACCAAAACACGACGACGGATTTCATCTTCAATTTGGAATTGGACTTTACGACCATCAATACGCAGTTCATCCGTCGGTTCAATTCGTTCACCGACCTGTGCAATACGACCATTGATGCTGACACGACCAGCAGCAATAACTTCTTCCATATAGCGACGTGAGCCTAGCCCAATCCTCGCTAACACCTTTTGTAATTTTTCACTCATGACAGCACAACCTTAGACATAATGATCAACAGTTCACCTTATCAAGACTTCGGCGCATGTGCGTCGAGTGTCATGAATGCTTCCTTGGCGTTCTGTAGGGGAGGCAGTTGACCTAGCGAGGCTAGACCAAATGCATTTAAAAATTGGGGCGTTGTAACTAACAACGCAGGTCTTCCAGGTAAATCTCTGAAACCAGCTTCTTTGATCCAGTTCCAGTCAAAAAGCGTTCTTAAAATCTGACTATTATTTGATACGCCACGAATTTGTTCAATATCGGCACGTGTGACGGGTTGATGATACGCAATCACTGCTACTGTTTCGAGTAATGATGGTGACAATTTAGTTGGGCGCTCTGGCCAAACTTGCGTAATGATATTTCTATACTTTGCACGTACCTGAAAACGAAACCCTTGTACCGTTTCAATCAACTCAATGGAGCGACCATGTTGTAACATAGCCAATTGTTGCAAAAACTGACGTAACTGTTGCTTATTATATTGGTTTTGAAATGCTTCTTTTAGTCGTGCAAGTGAGACTGGTGAGTCACTGGCGAATAAAATTGCTTCAATTTGCAATAAAACATCATGATGAATGTCTTCAAGCGACATACTTTCATTTGAGTCCAATTGATCTAAACTCATGCTGCAACGCCTTGAACAGTTAACGGAGCTTCAATTCCACTATGAATAATGTAAATTTTTTGCTGACGCGTGAGTTCAAGCACCGCCATAAAGGTCACAACCATCCCCATGCGACCTTGTTGTGGGTTGAGTAATTTAATAAAACTCAATGCCTCACCAGATGCAAGTTGGTTTTGGATAAAGGCAATACGTTCTTCGAGCAAAACAGGTTCTTGTGCCACAACATGTGTTATTGGCTCAGGACGGTTAAACACACAGAATATTGCATCGCGTAAAGCTTCGACATCATAACCTTCGTAAATGGGTGCAATATGACCAATACTAACATTGGCGCTAAACGTATCGCGTTCAAAGATTGGCATTTGACCTAATCTTTCAGCAGCTTGTTTTATGCGTAAATAGGTTTCTAAACGATCGATCAGCTCTTGTTTAGGATCTTTTTCAAATTGATCAACAACAGTGGCTTTGGGCAATAATAAACGTGATTTTAAATCAGCAAGCAGAGCCGCCATCACCATATAATCTGCCGTCAGTTCAATATTCAACGACTTCATGCTATCCATATAGCTAAGATACTGAGTCGCAATCGGTGCAATATCTATGTGTAACAGATCAAAGCCATTTTTTTGAATCAGATAAATGAGAAAGTCCAAAGGCCCTTCAAATTGTTCCAATAAGATTTCGAATGCAGCAGGCGGTATATACAAATCTTCAGGTATGGTGTCATGCCACTCGTCAAGCACACGAATGGAAGGAGTTAACTCCAGAGAGGAAGATAGGATTTGATTCATTACCGTTATAAGCCACGCGAATTTTCAAAAGCATGAAGGGATCGTTTTTGTGATCAAGGGATGACACATACTACTAAGAGCACGGCTATTCTAATCGAAATAGCAAATTTAATAAATTACTCACTTACAAAAACCTTAAAGTTCTCAGGGTATTTTCTAGATTTATGCAAAATTATATTGGTAAGGGAAAAATTATGCTTAAATTAGCGACGAAAACCTCATTTTCTTTAAATGATAAAATATTATGAAACGTTATTTAAGCACGCAACAAAATCAACTTGGGCAAAAAATTGGCCTTTCAATTGAAAATCATGTATCTGCTCGGTCAATTGCTGGCGATTTAAACGGACAATACGTTAACTTGATCGATATTGCTGGTGGCGTGTCCGACCAAGCCCTCAGTCAAATGTGGACGTGTGTTTCAACAGAACCGAATGATGGATGTTGGACTTACCTGCCTTATTCGGCACCACAGAGCCAAGACGTTATAAAAGATGCTTTGCACAATTCATTTAATTTTAAGGATTCTATCCATTTTTTGATCGAAGTCGATGGTGAGGTACAGGGCTGGATCGCGTTATTAAATCCAAGACTTGAACATGGCGCGATTGAAATCGGTAATGTTTACTTTTCACATAAGATGAAAAAATCAAAAGCATCGACTGAAGCGATATTTTTATTATTACAACAATGTTTTAAACAGGGTTTTAGACGTGTGGAATGGAAATGTGACGATTTCAATGCACTATCAAAAGCAGCTGCATTGCGTTTTGGGTTCCAGTATGAAGGTCTATTTCGTCAGGATCGGATTGTAAAAGGTCGAAATCGTAACACAGCTTGGTTTTCGATTCTTGATGAAGAATGGTCAGCTTTGGAACAAGTTTATCAACAATGGTTAAGCCCAGAAAATTTTGATGAACAGGGTTTTCAGAAACAGCGATTGTCTGATTTTATGATTGACTAAAAATGTAAGTGCTTACTCAAAAGCACTTACATCCCCAATCCCACGACGGATAACTTCTGGATTTTCACCTGATAAATCCACAATACTTGTCGTTGCTAACATTCCAAAACCGCCATCGATAAATACATCAATACGTTTGCCGAGCTGATTTTCAATATCAAATGGGTCATCTAAAGGATCTGTTTGATTCGGCAAAATCAAGGTGCTGGTGAGTAAAGGTTCATCTAACTCTTTTAATAATGCTTGAGCAATTGGATTACTTGGAATACGCAGACCGATGGTTTTTTTCTTCGGATGCATTAAGCGTTTTGGTACCTCACTTGTTGCTGGCAAAATAAAAGTGGTCACAGCAGGTGTGTTATTTTTAAGCAATCGATACATTGCATTATCAACTTTGGCATAAGTTGCAATGTCCGATAAATCACAGCACATGATGGCATATTGATGTTTTGGACCTAAACCACGAATTTGAGCAATACGTTCCATCGCACTTTTATTACCAATCTGGCAACCAATAGCATAGGCCGCATCAGTTGGATAGACCACAACGTCACCAGCACGAATACGGTCAACGGCTTGAGTGATTAAGCGAGCCTGTGGATTTTCAGGATGAATATGTAAATGCAACATTATTATAACTCCCTGATCTATGTGGCTGAATTTAGTATGAAACTTGTTGTGGGCATGTTGCAAGAGTTTGATGTGATAATTTTGTCATTTAATCAAGGTATTCACGTTTAAATTCATTGAGTTGTAATGGTGATCCATTGCGTGTGCAAAGACAAATGCAATAAATAAAATGCGCAGCATCACGAGGTAGCTTTGCTTCACCAGAAAAATACCGTTGTACTTGAGCAAACACATGATCTTTAAACTGTCGCCCATTTCCGCTGTCGCCGGTTAAGTTATCTAAAGACACACGAAATTTTCGACCAAAGGCGGTTGCAAATAACCATTCAATCGCTTGTGGTTTGATTTCAACTTGTTCAAATAAGCTTTGTTGTTCAGCACTTCGACCATCAGGTGCATACCAATATCCAAGGTCGGGAAGTAAGCGGCGTTTTTCACCTGCGATCGTCCAATGGCTGATTTCATGCAGGGCACTATTAAAGAAACCATGCGCAAATTGGATTCTTGCAGCTTGTTGCAAAGTTGCTGGGAAATACTCTGGTTCAAAATCACCTTTGACTAAAGTGACTTTATGGTGGGAAAACCAAGAATTAAAGTGTAAAATAAGCCAATCGACCTGCTCTGATTCTGTCGTTAACTTTTGCCAAGATAAATGTTGCACTTGATCTGGCATTAACACAGCAGTAGTGGTTGAATGGGTGCGAATGAGTAATGAAGTTGTTACTTCAAGTTGCGGCTGCAACAGGTGCATTGCTTGATTTACCCTAAGTTCTGTCAAAAGAAGTGCAAAATTGTATCTTAATCTTTGACAGAGTACCGATGAATTTGTAAAATCGCGCTCTTAATTATGTCAGCAAATACTTTTCCAAGCCAAATCGAGCCATTTAAATGGGCTGAACAGGGCTTTACATGGTCAGGAACACTGCCATTGTCTCGCTTTGCTCGTATTGCTCGAGAAGCTGTTGGTTCAATTGATGATCAATTGATCAACATAGACTGTAAGCTATCAATGGATATCTATCATCGTATTATATGGTTAGATGGACATATTGAAACCAAAGTTCCAATGGAATGCCAACGTTGTTTGGGAACTGTTGAAATTGAATTGGTTTCAGACTTTCATTTAGCTTTGATTGATGATGAGTCACTGATAGAGCGATTGGATGAGGATGCTGATTTCATCGTTTTAGGTGAAAGTGAATCTTCGAAAAAAGGTGATTTTGATACACCTGCATCGATCAATTTACTCGCATTACTAGAAGATGAACTGTTACTGTTGATGCCTTTATCTCCTAAACATGATGTTTGTGAGCATAAGCATCGACCTGCCACTCAGGATGATGTCGAAGAAAAGCGGGATAACCCGTTTGATGTTTTGGCTGGCCTGAAGGGTAAACTTAGCTCATAATTTATGTTATAATGTTGAGTTAAGACAACCGAATTTGTTCTGATCCATTTTTTCGATCTTTGTAAGGAGCCATCATGGCCGTTCAGCAAAACCGTAAAAGTCGCTCTCGCCGTGACATGCGCCGTTCACATGACGCTTTAACCGAGAATGCATTATCTGTAGACCAAACTACGGGTGAAACTCATCGTCGTCACCACGTGACTAAAGATGGTGTTTACCGTGGTCGTCAATTATTCGCTAAAGCAGCTGATGCTGAATAATTGAATCATATGCATTAAGCGATAGCTTAAAGTATAAAAAAAATGGGAGCGAAAGCTCCCTTTTTTGTTGTTTTTCGCAATTATAAAAAGATTTAATCAATGTTAAATTGCCGCATCGCTAAAGAGTCTATCGTCATTCTCATGTAGAATCATGAGTGTTGATGAAATTGGCAATAGACTAATTTAAGGATTTTTATATGTCGACTAAACGACTTGAGCAGGCAGCTCAAGCAACAAAAACAGCATTTGTTTTTCCGGGTCAAGGCTCGCAAAAAGTAGGTATGTTGGCTGAACTTGCAGAGCAGTTTAGTGTTGTTCAAGACACCTTTGCTGAGGCATCGGAAGCGCTTGGTTTTGACCTTTGGCAGATTGCTCAAAGTGGTGAAGGTTTAGATCAAACTGAAAATACTCAGCCTGTGTTACTCACTGCAAGTATTGCGTTGTGGCGGGTCTGGTTAGAGTTAGGTGGTATCGTACCGAAATACTTAGCTGGACACTCTTTAGGAGAATACAGTGCCTTAGTTGCAGCAGAAGCAATGACGCTGGGCGATGCAGTGAAGTTGGTCAATTTACGCGGTAAATTGATGCAAAGTGCTGTCCCTCAAGGTGAAGGAGCGATGGCTGCAATCCTTGGTTTGGCTGATGACAGAGTTGTTGAGCTTTGCCAGCAAGTCTCTGCGGCAGGTCAAGGTTCAGTTGAAGCTGCAAATTACAATGCGCAAGGTCAAGTTGTGATTGCAGGGAGTACTGCGTTGGTTCAGCAAGTCATGGCTGAGGCAAAAGCGCAGTCTGGTAAAGCGATTGCATTGCCTGTTTCTGTCCCTTCACATTGTTCATTGATGAGATCAGCAGCAGAACAGTTTGCTGACGCTTTGGAACAAACTGCCATTGAGCTACCCCACCTTCCTGTAATACAAAATGTCAACGCGGAAATCGCTACGGATGTTGCTCAATTACGTCAGGCACTCACTGCCCAATTGTACCAATCGGTACAATGGACACGTACCATGCAATATTTACAAGATCAGGGTATTCAGTATGTGGTCGAATGTGGGCCGGGTACAGTACTTAGTAATCTTGCCAAGCGATTACCGAACATAGAAAAAGCATTTGCCATTGATAGCAAAGCACGTATGGAAGATGCCCTAAACGCAGTGTTAGTGGCAGAAGGAAAAATTGCATGACACAACAACGAAAAGTTGCGTTAGTGACAGGAGCAAGCCGAGGTATTGGCGCAGCAATTGCACAGCAACTCATTCAAGACGGTTTTTTTGTCGTTGGTACCGCGACTTCTGAATCAGGCGCGCAAAAACTAACAGACAGTTTTGCTGAGCATGGAACAGGTGCGGTACTCGATGTTCGTAATGGCGAGGCAATTGATACTCTTGTTTCGCATATCGAGCAGCAATATGGTTCAGTTCTGGTATTGGTCAACAATGCTGGGATTACCAAAGATAATTTATTATTGCGTATGTCTGAAGATGATTGGGATGACATTCTCAATATTCACTTGAAAGCGGTTTACCGTTTATCTAAGCGAGTATTGAAAGGCATGACCAAAGCACGCTTTGGACGCATTATTAACATTAGTTCTGTGGTTGCACATTTTGCTAACCCAGGACAAGCCAATTACTCAGCCGCGAAAGCAGGGATTGAAGCATTCAGTCGTAGCTTAGCGAAAGAGATGGGGAGTCGTCAGATTACGGTAAACAGTGTAGCACCTGGTTTTATCGCAACTGAAATGACTGATCAGTTAAGCGAAGATGTTCGTAAAAAAATGATCGATCAAGTAGCTTTAAATCGTCTAGGTCAACCCCAAGATATTGCAAATGCAGTGAGTTTCCTTGCAAGCGATAATGCTAGTTACATTACTGGTACAGTTTTACACGTAAATGGTGGTTTATACATGGCCTAAGTGGCGACGTATAAACTTTTAAAAATTTTAATATTCAATTAAACTAGTGGCAAATTAAAACGCCACAAGCAATGAGGAGAATTCCTGTGAGCGATATCGAACAACGCATCAAGCAAGCTGTAGCTGAACAATTAGGTATGCGTGCTGAAGAAATCAAAAACGAAGCATCTTTCATGGATGACTTAGGTGCTGATTCTTTGGATTTGGTTGAACTTGTTATGTCTTTTGAAAATGACTTTGACATCACCATTCCAGATGAAGATTCAAATGAAATCACAACAGTTCAATCTGCAATTGATTATGTAAGCAAAAAACTTGCTTAATCATCTTGCATGATCGAAAGCCACCGTAAGGTGGCTTTTTTATGGGTGAAAATAAGAAATTCCAAATATACTGAGTGTTGTTTTAGAGAATATACATATATTTACAAGACCTATTTAAATTGAAACTCGAGCAATTCTTTTTTTCTGTATAACTAGAAATTAGGTCAACTTTGACCAAGCATCATTAATAATTACAGAGGAAATAACAATGGGTCTTTTTGATTTTGTTAAAGGTATTGGCAAGAAAAATACTGCGCCAGCAGAACCACAAGCTGCGCCAGCATCACCAGCTGAGCCGTCAGCTCAGGAAGTAGCAAATAAGTTATTGGGTTTGATTAAAAGCTTAGGTTTAGGTGTTGATGGTCTATCAGTTACTTATAATGGTGCGACAGATACCGCTGTGATTAAAGGGCAGGTAAAGAGCCAAGCGGATAAAGAAAAGATTGTACTTGCTGTAGGGAATATTGATCATGTTGCACAAGTTGATGATCAAATGACGGTTGAAACAGCAGAACCAGAAAGCAAGTTCTATACGGTAAAATCAGGCGATAACTTGTCTAAGATTTCTAAAGAGTATTATGGTGATCCAAACCAGTACAATAAAATTTTTGAAGCGAATAAACCATTGTTGAAAAATGCAGATGATATTTTCCCAGGTCAGGTGTTACGTATTCCACAATAATTTGCGGATGCTATAAAAAAGGCGCTAATTGCGCCTTTTTTATAAGAGTCTGTTTGAAACCTTAGTATCAATCAGTTGCTATCGATTCCATAAGAACTGATATACGTATTTAAAAACTATAGGTCATCCCAAGTTTGACTGTTCGTGGCTGCCCTGGATAAACATAGCGATTAAACGCGCTATCATCATATTTTTTATTAAAGATATTTTTAATATCAAAACTGAAACGTATGTCCGATGACAGATTGTAATAAGAAATAAAGTCCGTAGTCGCATAACTTCCCATGCTGTACGTGTTATTTGCAGTTTGTCCTTTTCGGCTAGCAACATAGCGTTGGTTTAAGCCTAAACCTAAACCATTTAATGCGTCTGATTGAAACTCATAAATACTTAATAGATTGAATGAATCTTTAGGAATATTAGCTAAACGTGTTCCTTTGGTTAAGCTATTATCTTTGCTCACCGCAGCATCGGTATAGGCATAATTTCCAATAATTTTCCATTCTGGGGTGAGATTTCCGACCAAACTGAGATCAAAGCCTTTACTTGTGACTTCGCCTGCGGCAACGCTTTTTTTTGAATCCAGTGGATCTAATGTCAGCACATTCTCTTTTTTGACATAATAAATCGCATTTTCAAATGAAAGTTTATGATCAAGAAGGGCATATTTTGAACCGATTTCATAAGAAATGCCTTCTTCAGGATCAAAGCCTTGATTGTTTCGATCTGCGCCTGCGTTTGGTTTAAATGATTTACTGATGTTACTATAAAGCGTGAATTGATCAGTTAGATCATAGGTAAATCCAATACGAGGTATGACGGTATTGTGATCAGTTGACCATGAAGAATGATTTATAAAATTGGTATAATCCTGTTCGTAATGTTCAAAACGTAAACCAATCAAAGTATTGAATCGATCTGTTAAACGAATTTGATCTTGAACATAGAAAGCTTTGCTACGCAGTTGTTCATGATCATGTGTGGTGACGTTGACTAATTCAGGTAGTGGCTGAGTACGATCGGGATGATGAATATTTAAGTCAAATGGTGCAGTGGAGCGAATAATATAGGAACGGTAGTCATAATCTTCAAATTCTATTCCAGACACTAACGTATGTTCTAGGTTAAACAGATTAAACTCACCGACAAGGCTTGCTTGAATATTTTTGTCATTCCAATCTAAATTTCGCCAATTATAATTTCGAGTAATGATTTCACCATGACTATTGGCTTTTACACCATTTGCTTCAACGGCATAACCATGCAAATTTCCATCTAAATATTGCGTACCAACATTCAACTTCCATGCATCATTGAGACGATGTTCAACGCGTAATTGGAACATATCATTGTCGTTATAGAGCCGATTTCTATTTTTTCCAGATTCCCACCAATATTCTTTGGGATCAGAAGATTGTTTTTGTTGACCATCATAGCGAGTGAAACCACGATCCAAAGCATGTTGGTTGCGTAATAAATCTGCTTCAAAAATAACCTTGGTATTCTCTGAAGGCATCCATTGAATAACGGGTGCAATGTTCCAGCGTTTTGAGTCAACATGTTCCCGAAAAGTATCTCCATTTTCACCCATTAAATTTAAACGGTAGCTGATACTATTATCTGGAGTCAAAGAGCCAGTGGTATCCACTGTACTGCGATAGAGTCCTTCATCATCGATACTCAAACCGAGTACTGTTTTTCTTTCGGCGAGGGGTACTTTACTCACCACGTTAAAAGTACCTCCTGGATCACCACGACCATACAGGCTTGATGAAGCACCTCTTAAAACTTCTACGCGCTCGATGGTTGAGCTATCAGGTGCATTGGGATAACCGCGGTTAATTGGAAAGCCATTTCTATAATATTCGCCGCTAGTAAAGCCTCGAGATGTGAAAGTGGTTAGCCCTTGTCCACCAAAGTTATTTGCTCGTCCAAGTCCCGCGACATCAAGTGCTTCGGATAAGCGGGTTGCTTGGATATCTTCAAGTACTGCTTTATTGACCACAGTTACAGCTTGTGGCGTATCTTTAAGCAAAGTGGATGTGCGTGTCGCAGAACTTGCAGAATTGACCTTATATTCTTTTTCAGAATTTTCGACTGCTGTTGAGGCTTGAATCGTGATGGTTGGCAGTGTGTTCACTTGATCATTTGCAAAGACAGTCATGGCACAGCTAAGCGGTAAGAGGCTAGGTAGGAGGCGGTATTTCAGCATGAGGGATATAGTGCAAATTAAAATGATAATTATTATATTTTATAAGTAAGTTAAGGTTCTTGAATATTTTGCATATGTTTATCCAAGTTGATGATAAATTTTCATATAGAGCCTTAGATATGCCTAAAATAGTAGGGCATGCTTAGTATTTTTTGAAAATACGATGCTACTGATATGCAAGATATTGAACCCGGTATCGATTTTTGTAAAAGTCTTGGCTTAATTTTTTATGGATAAGCAAAGCGGTTTAAAACCGCTTTGGAATCTTTTGCCCATTCGGAACAGGTGTTTCGGCATGTTTTAACACACCAAATAACCATGTTTCTGCATGTTGAACTGCGATTTTGAGTGAATCACCTAAAGCCAATCGTCCCGCAATAAAACTTGCCAAAGAACAACCTGAACCATGATATTGTCCTTCTAGACGAGGGCAATGGCTTTCCGCAATCATTTTGCCATCCGCATACAGCACATTTCGAATATGATCTGGTGTGTCTTCATGCCCACCTTTGACCAGCACTGCTTTTGCACCCATTTCAAATAATTTTTGAGTGGCTTGTTCGATATCGTCTATACCCGTTAAGGCAGTTAATTCAACCGTATTTGGGGTAATCACCGTGGCTAAAGGAATTAGCTCAACAAAGGCTTTGACTAGCGTGGCTTGATCGCCTAGTGAACCGCCACTATTGGCGACGAGCACTGGATCGAGTACGTATTGGTAGTCGGTATGTTCACGTAAAAACTCAGCCAAAGCCGCAATATTATCGGTGGTACCGAGCATTCCAGATTTAACGCATTTAATTGGTAAATCACCAACCACGGCATTTGCTTGTGCAAGCAATAGTTCTTTTGATGTTGCTTCAAAACCAAAAACTTGTTGCGAGTTTTGAATGGTCAGCGCAGTACATGCAATCGCAGCATGTGCACCGCTTTGCCCAATTGCTTCAATATCGGCTTGTAAACCAGCACCGCCAGATGGATCTAAACCTGAAAAACAAAGTACGGTCGGACGCACTGCAATTTCCTTTTATGTTTTCATTTACGTTAGTATAGGGAAGTTTCGAGAAACTCTCGACTCCGTTGTGTAAGGCTTTAAGAGATTGGACGAATGACGATCAAAAATATACTGATTGATTTAGATGGGACTTTGACTGACCCGAAAACTGGGATTCATGGTTCAATTCGTTATGCGCTAGAAAAGCTCAATCAACCTTTGGCGAATGACGTTGATTTAGATTGGACCATTGGTCCACCACTGAAAACATCTTTGGCAAAATTATTAGACACACAAGATGATGACTTGGCTGAGCAAGCCTTAGCTGCCTATCGTGAGCGTTTTTCGGTTACAGGTTTGTTTGAAAATGAAGTCTATCCAACTGTAGAAGTCACTTTACGACAGCTACAGGCACAGGGATATCGCTTATTTCTTGCAACAGCGAAGCCAACAGTTTATGCCAAACAAATTTTGGTTCATTTCCAGTTAGATCAATATTTTACTGGGATCTATGGGAGTGAGCTGACAGGTGAGCGTACCAATAAAGCAGATTTAATTGCTTATATTCTTGAGAAAGAACAGTTGAATGCTCAGCAATGTATCATGGTGGGTGATCGTCAATATGATGTGATTGGTGCACGTGCAAATCAGATTGAAACCATTGCAGTAAATTATGGATACGGGACAGTGGAAGAATTGGCCCAAGCTCAGCCAGTAACGCAGATTGCACAATTTAATGAATTGCTTGAGTGTGTAAATGAGATAAATGTGGAACGAAAAGTTTCATAAGCATTGAATAGGTAAATAGCCTCGATGATTCGAGGCTATTTTTTTAATTAAATATTATGCTTTAAGCGATATTGCACCAGTTCATCAATACTAATCACGGTTAAGTCATGTGTTTGTGCATAAGCTAACACTTGAATACCTGAAGCCATCGAACCATCAGGATTAGTTAATTCACACAAGACACCTGAAGGCTTCAAGCCAGCTAAACGGGCTAGATCAATCGTTCCTTCGGTATGCCCACGACGTGCCAAAACACCACCATCACGTGCACGTAAAGGAAAAACATGACCGGGACGACTGAGATCACTGGCAACAGCACCAGCTTTAGTCGCTGCTAAAACTGTGGTAACACGGTCTTTCGCAGAAACACCAGTGCTGACACCTTGTGCTGCTTCTATCGTCACGGTAAAGGCTGTCTTGAACTGGCTTGAGTTGTCCACGACCATCGGTGGAAGTTGCAAATGATCGGCTAATTGTTCGGTTAAGCAAAGACAAACAATCCCTGAACCATCACGAATCATTTGCGCCATCGTTTCGACAGTCAATGTTTCGGCTGCAACAATTAAGTCCGCTTCATTTTCACGGTCAAAATCATCCATCACCAACACAGGTTTGCCTTGGCGGATATCATCTAAAGCTTGTTGAATACGTTGTTCAGCAGGGGAAAGGACTGAAAAGAAAAGTTCCGGTTGGATTAAACTAGACATAATGAAACGCTCTCGTAAATAGGTTACGGTTGAACATTTCAGGACTGATGTAAAAATAAGCGCACACCAAAAAACCAAAGTTGTTTTGGTGGTTTCGTCTTCTTTCATCCGGACTATACCGTCGGCTTTGGCATTTCACCAAATCTGCGAGTACATAAGGGGCAATATGTCACTGACCCTCACGATACCAGCTCGTGGGCTGATTAGGTCATTGATGATCAAAGCCTAACTTACCACCGGTGGGGAATTTCACCCCGCCCTGAAGCGATGTGCTTTGATTATAGTCATATTTTGCGTGAAAAATATAACTTTTATAGAATGAATCGTTCTATAACAATCAAGAATAATGCTGAGACATGCTTCAAGATTTTCCATTAATCAGTGAAATTGGTAATAGAACTAAATTGAGCATAAACTCAAAAGATAGAACAACAATAATGTGAGGCGATCGCCAATGGAAAAGGCAGTTCAAACAGATCTCGAGCAACTTGCGCAGCAAATACATCGACCCGTGATTAATCTTAAAGAGTTTTCCCATTTATCCACACAAGAGTTAACTTGGTTAAATCAGCAATTGCAGCACACTGTGTTAGAAGAAAATCGAAAAATTAATCAGCGTTTATTTCAAGTCCCTTTTTTTCTACGTTTCCTGCTCAAAAGTAAAATAGAGAGGTAAGTGCAATGACGCGATTAGCTGTACATGCTGAGATTATAAAACTTGCACGTATTTTAAGTGTTTCAGAACAACAGCTGGCCTTCTTGCAAAGCATAGCACCAGAAAGCCTTAGACAATTTCGCTTTGCAATCATTGAATTATTACAAGATCAGCAAAAAGCACGGTTTCGACACTTGGCAACTTGGGTCAATTGGTTGCCAAATGGGTTAAATGTTTTCATGGTTAAACGATTTTTAGATCCGTTGATTGTGGCACAAATTGCCGTGCATCTATCCACTGAAAACTTATATCGGATTGCTAAAAAATTATCCGCCGAAACGCTTGCTGAAATCTCAGTTCATCTTGACCCGCGATTGGCACGAGAGCTGTTGGTTTACTTAACCACCCATCATATTATCGAGATTGCTCAAGTGCTTTTGCAAAAGCGTGATTTTGTGACCATGGGGCGCTTCGTGAGTATGTTGTCGGATGAGGTGGTGCAAGATGTGGCTCAAATAGTTGAGCAAGAAAGTGATCTTTTAGAAATCGCTTTTTATATTGAATCTAGAGAGCGTATTGATCATTTGGTTCATGTATTACCGAAAGCACGTATAGAAAAGGCATTATTGATTATCTGTGATCCGACGCAACGTCTAGTTTGGCCCAAACTTTTGGCATTAATGAGTCATATTGGTTATGAATTAAAACAAGAACTTGGTGATTTAGCTGTACAGCAGGGTGAAACGGTCATCAATGCCATTATTCAGGCGGCACAGGAGGATCAACTCTGGGAAGATATGTTGCCAGTTGTGGCTTGCCTATCTGCTCAGGCGCAGCATTATGTTGCAAATTTATCTGCATTACGCCAAGTCGACATTATTCAAAGCATCGTGGCTGCCGCAGATCATTGTCATTTATGGACTGACATGTTGGTGGTCGTGAACTATATGCAAGATCAAGCAAGAGAAGTGGTTGCAACAGCAATTGCACAAATTGATGAGCAGGTTTTACATCACATCGCCTACGCCTCTTTGTTACGTTCACAATGGGAAGTGACTTTCGATATCGTTGGGCGTATGCCGATAGAAAAGCAGCGACAATGTCGAAAAATTCTCAATGTTTATATGCAGCAATTGGATGCTGAAACTTATCAATATTTAGACGCTTTATTAGATCATTATCAGATTGATGTGCCTGCAATACATTGAGTATGAAGTATTAGGATTATGGCAACGTATCTCGAATAGGCAGTAATGTTGCCAAAGCATGTTCATAACCGCGTTCTACTAACTCATCTAGCTTATGCCAATCAAATATACCGATGCCCTCAATTGGCATACGGATATGTAAATTTGCTCGTTCAATCGCAGCCGCTTGAATCATGGTATCACTGGCAAGTGTCGCGGTACGCATTAAAATTTCAGCCAGTCGTGGCGCAGGTAAGAGCTTATCTTTAATCAATTTGTTCCAGTTGAGCAGGGCACTTTGATCGGGTTCATTTAAACCGATACCTGGGATGCGGATATCATCGTTTAAGCTGACATTACTGGCAATAATTGCACCTCTTTCCAAATTTTGCATTACGTCTGTCGGGAGGTTATTAATAATCCCGCCATCGCACAATAAATTCTCATGCCAAGCTACAGGCGGTGCTACACCGGGCACACTCATGCTAGTGCCGACCCACGTTGCCAGTTCGCCTTGATCGTGAATCACGGCTTGACCTGTCGACAGATTGGTTGAAATGCAGTAATAGGTTCGTTTCAACTCTTCTATTCGCCGATGCCCAAAAATTGCTTGAAGCCGACTATGGAATCGTTGTCCACGGATCAAAGATACTCGAGGCATGGTGTAGTCATTTAGATAATTTCGAGCAACGAAAGTTTCATAAGCAATATGAGTCATTTCAACACTATCAAAACCACATGCAACCAAAGCAGCAACGAATGCGCCCATACTGGTTCCACCCACAATATCAATGGGGATATGTAGTTGTTCCAATGCGCGAATTAAACCAATGTGTGCAAATCCACGCGCACCGCCACCACCCAGCACCAAGCCTAGACCTCGACTGGAGATTTGCCGAGCGACAGCGCTGATATCCGCTTGTGCCCAAGGATGAATAAAATAATGGGCACGGGCGCGATAGAGTTGTTTCCAACGTAATGTATGGGGGGAGGGATCAGCCTCTGAGCGTAATAACACTAATTCAATCGGGCTTTGCCAATCATATTGATTTAATACATCAACAAGTTGGGTTTCAACAGGTGACTGATTGGCTTCGGCTAAAATTAAGATGCGATCTGCCTGATGTAGACAGCGTTTTGCCCACTCATCGTCATGGGTATGTGCAGCATAAAGGACATAACAATGCTTTTCTTCTAAGCTCGCTAACCATTGACGTAATCTTAAGTCATCTGCACCGTAGTCGAGAGGCGTTTGACTAAACCCAATGCCAAATAGTGCATCCACATGTGCGGCTGTGACTAAGCGAACTTGTGGCCAACGTTGTAAATGCTCAGTCAATTGTTCTGCGAGTTGAATAGCGGGAATTTGTGATGTGACAGGAACAATAGACAACGTGCGGTTATGACTCATGGCATGGGTATGCTGTAGTTCGGGTTGCGAGCGTGCGATGATCAGCCGAGACAAGGCCAGTAAAACGTTTGGATATTGGTGAATGAAGTCTAAAAATGGCTGCTGCGGAATTGCGAATAGGGTGGTATCTCGGATAGCATGAACTGTGCCGTGATGAGGCTGTTTGGAAATGGTACCCATTTCCCCCACGATGTCATGACGGCCCAAATAGGTTGATAAACCTGAAGCGGTAGTGAGTTTAACGCGACCATAGGCAATAATATAAACATGATCGGCACTGTCATTGAGCTGATAAAGCATTTGTCCTGTTTGTAAATGCAGAATATGAGCATAGCTGGCGATGGTGTTTAGTGGGTCAGCATCCAACTCTGCAAAGACTGTGACTTTACTCAGCGTTTTTATAATATCCATATTTTTCAAATTATCTTTATTATCTACTCATTTAATAAAGCATTGAGCTGTTTTACAAGTGCGGTTGAGTAAATGAGGGCTTCTGTTTAGGCTTTTTTTGTATTTATGGTTTTTGGGAAAATACTGCTATTGCGGTAGAAAAAGCTGAGGCATAAAAAAGCCAGTTCATTTTTGACTGGCTCTTTTGGAATCTTTAACGCTTATGCGATTTGTACAGGAATACAGTTTGCTGTGTGGCTTACCGTATTGTTTGGGTTCGCATAGACTAAACGCGGTTTGTGTAGATCTGCTTCTACTTCAGTGAAGTCACCAAAAGTCGCAATAATCACTAAATCGCCTACATCAGCTTGGTGTGCTGCGCCACCATTGACTGAAATAATGCCTGAATCATCTTCACCACGAATTGCATAGGTTGTGAAACGTTTGCCGTTAGTGACGTTCCATACATGGATTTCTTCGTATTCACGAATCCCTGCTAAGTCCATTAATACACCATCAATTGCGCAAGAACCTTCATAATGAAGTTCAGCATGTGTCACAACTGCACGGTGAATTTTACATTTTAATAAACGAGATAGCATGGCTAGCGTCTCCTGAGTAAGACCTAAGATGAATATCTTATGGTTGACTTGTCACGTTTTCCGCGGGCTATTGGGCGGTTCGATGCGCATTTTGCGCTTAAAAATGCAATATGGCAAGTATGATTGTTCAACAATACAGTCGTAAGTTTAAGTGGGTTTGTAAGCATTGATTTGATTCATCGCCAGTGCTACTTGTCCATCAACAAGTATTTTCACTTTAGATAAGGCATGATCAAGTGCTGCATCCATTAAATCTTGTTCACTGCTTGGGGCTTTGTTTAGTACATGACCTGCGACACGCTCTTTAGAGCCAGGATGTCCAATTCCAATCCGTAAGCGGTGGAAATTAGCACCAAGATGAGGAACGATATCACGTAGACCATTGTGTCCGCCGTGTCCGCCACCTGTTTTCAAACGAATAACACCAGGATCCATATCTAGTTCATCATGAGCGATTAAAATCGACTCAGGAGAAATATGATAAAACTTAGCGAAAGGGGCAACACTTTGACCAGAACGGTTCATAAAGGTTGTGGGGAGTAATAGACGTACGTCATGACCTTCAATTTGACCACGACCACTGAATCCATGAAATTTCGGATCAGCTTTTAACTGAATACCATAACGATCTGCAAGCTGTTCTACAAACCAAAAACCTGCATTATGGCGAGTTTGGGCATATTCCTTTCCAGGATTGCCCAAACCAACAATTAGCGAAATATTTGACACTAATTAAGCCTTTAACACTTATGCGCGGATGAAGTCAGCGTGCATAGGTGTGTTTTTTGCTGGGTGGCGTTGTAACGCTTTGATTTTAACGTTTTCAACTTGATCACCGATTTGGATTTCAATCACTTCTTCAAAGAAAGCATTGTTTTCTAAAGCTTTAACGATTTGACGAAGCTCTAAAGTGATTGTTACAGGCTCAGCGCTACCGCCATAGACGATTGCTGGAATTTTTCCTGCGTGACGAAGGCGGCGGCTCGAACCTTTCCCTTGTAGTGCAGCTTCACGTGCTTGAGCATTTAATACGAAGTTTGCCATGGGCATATCCTCATTGAGTTTTAAGAGACTAAACTTGCGACCAGTTTAGTGATAGAAAACCCTAGCTAAGCTAGGGTTTAAGAAAAAAGCTGGGCTATTATAGATAACTATCAAACATCGCGCTAATAGATTCTTCGTTATTGATACGACGAATTGTTTCAGCAACCATGCTAGCAACAGATACTTGGCGAACTTTGCCAATGTTTGCTGCTTCATCTGAAAGAGGAATCGTGTCGGTTACAACAAGTTCATCAATAACAGAGTTTTGAAGGTTTTCAATGGCTTTGCCAGATAAAACAGGGTGAGTTGCATAAGCAATAACTCGACGTGCACCAAATTGTTTTAGTGCATCAGCCGCTTTGCAAAGCGTACCTGCTGTATCAACCATATCATCTACGATGACACAGTCACGATCTTTGACATCACCAATCAAATGCATCACTTGAGATTCATTTGCTTTTTGACGACGCTTATCAATGATCGCTAAATCAATATCACCCAGTTGTTTTGCAACAGCACGAGCACGCACTACACCGCCAACGTCAGGTGAAACCACCATTAAGTTGTGATGTTGCTGCTGATGTAAATCAGCTAACAAGGCAGGCGTACCGTAGATGTTATCAACAGGAATATCGAAGAAACCTTGAATTTGGTCTGCGTGCAGATCGATCATCACAACACGGTCAATACCTACAGTTGTTAGCATATCTGCAACAACTTTAGCAGTAATCGGTACACGGGCAGAACGCGGACGTCGATCTTGACGTGCGTAACCAAAGTACGGAATGACTGCTGTGATACGACCTGCACTTGCGCGACGCAAAGCATCTGCCATAACCAAGATTTCCATAAGGTTATCATTGGTTGGCGCACAAGTAGATTGGACGATAAAAACGTCTTTGCCACGTACATTTTCAGTAATTTCAACTGAAATCTCACCATCAGAGAACTTGCTAACTGAAGCAGCTCCTAATGGAATATGTAAATGACTTACGACTTTTTGGGCGAACTGTGGATGAGCACTTCCACTAAAAACGACAAGATTGGGCATGAAGCACCTGAGCGAGGATTAAGTGAAGCAACGCTTCACCCGAGCGCAAGGGAAAAGTTTTAAATTTTTCCAACGGGTAGTTTAGAAACAATCTATTATATGGCAGGGGCGGCTGGATTCGAACCAACGGATGCCGAGATCAAAACCCGGTGCCTTACCACTTGGCGACGCCCCTAATGCGGCAGAACTTTAATGGTTTTATACGGTATTGTCAATATGTTTGATCAATATCAATATAAAACAAGCCTGTCTAAAGAAATGGCAGGGGCGGCTGGATTCGAACCAACGGATGCCGAGATCAAAACCCGGTGCCTTACCACTTGGCGACGCCCCTAATGTATTACATATATCTACAGATGAAAATTGGCAGGGGCGGCTGGATTCGAACCAACGGATGCCGAGATCAAAACCCGGTGCCTTACCACTTGGCGACGCCCCTAACGCATAACTTCGAAATTTCGTAAAGGTGATTCTGCTAAACTAGTGACCACGTAAGCTTTACATGGTGCGTTTTGCAAGATCAACGCGATGTCCATCTCTTCGGTTATTTCAGTAAAAACACAAGCACCTGTACCTGTAAGCTTTGCTAGACCAAACTGATCTAAATATTGCATTGCTTCTTCAACTTCAGGATATAACTGTCGAGCCAAAGGTTCAAAGTTATTTCTAAAAAGAGAAGGTTGTAACTGATAGGCGCAAAATGTAGTGATCTTAGAATCTCTTGTCAATGATTTTTGTGAAAATAGCTGTTGAGTGCTGATAAAACAGTCAGGTTTTAAAATTATGAACTTTTTTTGCGCTAAGTCTATGAATGATAAATGTTCACCGATCCCTTCTGCCCATGCATTTCGTCCATAAACGAAGATGGGAACATCGGCACCAAGTTGTACGCCATACTCAGCGAGTTGTTGATCATTTAAACCGCATTGCCAAAGCTGATTGAGTACAATCAGGGTGGTCGCTGCATTGGAAGAACCGCCACCTAGCCCCGCACCCATTGGAATATTTTTTTCAATTTGGATCTTGAGACCACAGGGTTTTTTGGCATGGGGGCGGAGTAACTGGGCTGCTCGATAGATTAAATTCTGTTCGAGTTGTACTTCTGCTAAGCCTTGAATTTGAATGACTTCTTCATTAGTTTCTTCAAAAGTCATCCAGTCATACAAGTCAATCAGTTGAAAAATCGTTTGTAATTCATGATAACCATTTTCTCGACGACCTGTGATATGAAGAAATAAATTCAATTTAGCAGGGGAATGGACTCTAATCATAATAGAATAATCTAAGCTATCGGTTTTGAATGACCATTGTAATACGGTTTTCTTGATCTTCGGCAAGAGCTTGTTTCAATAACAGCTTATTGGGTAGCGTTTGGGCATCGTTATAACTAAAGTCGACGGTCCAGCCATCTTCAATCAGTTGCTTTAAACGTTGGTTTTCATCTTTCGTAACTTGCGCATGTAAGGTCGCGGGTTTGGCCTGTACCCAATGTGTTAAATGCATAATAGGCGCTTGCCAACCTGTGGCTTTTTCTAATAATTCCTCAGGTGATGTTGCCGTAATTAAACCAGTTTTAGCGCTATTGAGCGTGACCTCACCCGATCTACCCTGAATCTGTGTTTTTCCGACACCAAGGATGCCTGTCAGTTCAATATCAAATTGTTCTTGCTGTTGTATCCATGTGAAGAATGCACTACCAGACTGTTGTGGTGTGCGTACGCCAATTTTTCCTTGCAAACTGAAGTTGTTTTCATCCTGTACTTGGGGCGATGTAATCACTTTTTTGGGTTGGCTTAAATGTTGGCAGCCAGTTAAAAACAGCGCGCTACTGCTACATATTGCGACGCATAGTTTTGGAAAAAAACGCATGGATTTAACTCTTTTTTACAGTGACAGGTAAGATTAAGCTATCAAGTTGTTGTAATTGTGGGGCATTCGCATGTTTTTGTTTCAATTGCTGTAACACATCGCTAAATTGCGTGAGTGAACCTTGCATATACAGTGCTTTGGCATAGCGAACCCCGATATTGATGTTCTGACTCAGACCATAAGCTTGTTCAAGAACCGCAACGGCAGTATCAAAATCATTTTGCAAAAAGGCAATATAACCGAGTGTATCTAAAATAGATGCTTGTTCAGGCGCGTATTCAAGCGCTAGTTCTGCATATTTTCGTGCTTCTTTCAAACGGCGATTTTGTAAGGCGAGTGTATAGGCATAAGCATTTAGATAGGTTGGGCTATTCGGCTCAATCAATAACAATTGTTTTAAGGTTTTATCGAGCTTATCTCGGTCGGTAAATGGATCGAGTAATAAAACTTCGGCATAAATCAATTCAGGATCATCTGGAATATTTTTGATGGCTTCATCAAGCAATGCCAAAGCTGCCTTTTTATTGTCCATTTTCTTTAAAATATCAGCTTGGGCTTGATATAAGAAACTGGCGTGTTGCGGGTAATTCACTCGCTCTTGTGTTAAAAAACGCAGCGCATCATTGAGTTGTTGTTGCTGTTCAAAAATAGAAATCATGTTGCGTCGAGAAACAATATATAGACTGCCATCGACCAGACGGTAATAGGCTTTTGCCGTTTCAAAATGTTGCTTACGTTGCGCATTAATTGCGAGGTAATAATAGGCCTCATTTTGGTATTTTTCAGAATGACGCAACTCAACCAGATATTGCTCGGCATGTTCGTATTGTTTGAGATCAATACTAGTCAAACCAGCAATAAATAAGGCATCTTCGGCTTGGGGGTGATCTTTAATAATCGCTTTCAGTTTATCAAAAGCTTGTTGCTGTTGATTGAGCTGAATGTAGTAGCGCGCTTCTGCTAAACGGATATCAATATTATTCTTGTTTTTGCGACTGGCTTGAGCCAGCCATTTTTGAGTTGCAGTTTCATCACCTAGAGCCATGAGTAAATTGGCTTTCATTAAAACGAAACTGGTGGATTTTGAGCGTTTACGCAGTGCACGATTAATATTTGTGAGTGCTTGTTCATATAAGCCATCTTGTGCTTCTAATCCTGCGATGAGTGCCAAAATTGATGGGTTGTTTTTTTCTTTACTTGCACTGAGTGCATTTAATAAGATCTTGCGATCTTGCGCTTGTTCAGGTGCGATCCCAGCTAAAATTTGCTCTAGATCAGCAGTTGGATCAATATTTAAAATCTTATCCAGCGTTTTTGCTGCAAGGTCATATTCATGAGTTTTGAGCGAAATATGTGACAAGTAGAATAATGCAGGAACATCTTCTGGCTCTTGTTCAACCCAATGGGTGGCAATATCTAAAGCGGCTTGCAAATCGTCATATTCAAGTGCAATGTCTAGCGCGCGCTGTTTGATGGTGGTTGAATTGCTGCGAATCGCAAGCACAGTATAATTGTGCAATGCTGTTGGAATATCATCGTAGGCGAGAGAAAACTCTGCAACCATGCTTTGTTGCAGTGCATATTCAAAGCTCTGATCTGCATACATGTCGTGTATTGCTTGTGCGGAGGCGTAAGCGCTCATACTACCTAACAATAAGATTGTGGTAGAATACCGTCTAATCGTCTTGCCGTGAAAATGGATACGGCGATATAGTTGACGCAATTTTTATTGATCCAAAGTAATGCTTTTTATGACACCGATGTTGCACAATAGCATAAATTTAGCGGAATGATGATCTGATATGTCTTTCTTTGCACTGGGTGTCAACCATCAGACAGCTTCTGTCGAACTCCGTGAGCAAATTGCTTTCAATGCAGAGCGATTGGCTACGCTATTGCTTGATCGACACCAACACCCAGCGCTTAAAGATATGGTGGTGGTTTCGACATGCAATCGAACGGAAGTGTATGCCATAACTGAGGATGCAGATAGCGTCCTGCATTGGCTCGCCCAAGTGAATAATATTGATGTTAAACAATTGATTCATCATGTTTATCGTTACGAAAATGCCCAAGCTGTTACACATTTGATGCGCGTGGCAAGTGGATTGGATTCACTCATGTTGGGTGAGCCACAAATCTTAGGGCAAGTGAAAAGCGCATTAGCCCTGTCTAAAGATGCCGAAACCATTTCTCCAGAGTTAAATGGCATTTTTGAATATGCTTTTTATGCGGCGAAACGCGTTCGCTCAGAAACCTCTGTTGGCAGCCATGCCGTATCTATGGGATATGCTGTTGCCCAGCTCGCTTCTCAGGTCTTTAGTCATCCAGAAAAATTAACAGTGATGGTGGTTGCGGCAGGTGAGATGAATACTCTTGTTGCCAAACATTTGGCTG
This sequence comes from Acinetobacter sp. NIPH 298, assembly GCF_000369505.1. Lineage (GTDB taxonomy): Bacteria > Pseudomonadota > Gammaproteobacteria > Pseudomonadales > Moraxellaceae > Acinetobacter. Next base: position 2,053,563 of record NZ_KB850055.1, on the reverse strand, counting down.
AAATGGGAGTGGCTAAAATCATTATTTGCAATCGTAGTCGTGAACGAGCTGATCAATTGGCACAAGAACTTGCACATCAAGCTGATGTTGAAATTATTTCTTTCTCAGAGTTAGCACAAAATTTGCATAGAGCTGATGTGATTTCAAGCTGTACAGGTAGTTTGCATCAAGTGATTGAATATAATGACGTTAAAGTCGCATTAAAAAGACGCCGTTATCAACAAATGCTGATGGTTGATTTGGCTGTTCCACGCGATATAAATCCGAAAGTAGAATCATTGGATAACGTTTATTTATATGGTGTGGATGATTTACAAAGCGTCATTGAAGAGAATTTAGCGCAACGACGTCAGGCTGCTGTTGAAGCTGAGATCATGGTCAATCAATTGGCGACTCAATTGATGACCCAACAAAAAGTCAAAGAAGCAAGCGGCACGATTCAAGCCTATCGCCAACATAGCGAAGAAATGAGTCAGCATGAGTTGGCACATGCTTTAGAGTCATTACAACATGGCCACGCACCCGAACAGGTCCTACAAGAGTTTGCCCACCGTTTAAGTCAAAAGTTAATGCATCCTACTTCAATTTTATTAAGAAAGGCTGCCAAAGCTGAAAATCCTGACTACTTCGAATGGTTACAACAACATCTGCATGAAGTGTTTGAGCATGAACGTAAGCCGAAACAGTAAAGCTTGTGACTAAGACAATAAACGCAAACTAATTTGCTTGGTCAATTCATTTAACTGTTGACGTAAATTACGTGATTCAATTAAAGAAATTGGTGATTTAAGTTTTAATCTTAAATATTTTTCTTGTAGTCCCAAAGCATATTCTTTTGCCAGTTTATCAGCAATTTCAGGTGCTTCAGTGAGTGACTGGATATTGGTACGCTGCATAATATCGGCAAGCTCATGAGCATAGCTGCTACATGCACCAAGTACATAATAGGTTGCTAACTCTTGATCATCAGGTAAATCATCAAACACAGTATTCAGTACTGCCAATATTTTGGCTAAGAGTTCAGTTGGATCAATGACCGCACGAAGTTCTTCAAAGTGAATATACAGATAAGGGTGATGCATCAATATGGCAATCGCAAAGTCTTCATCTTTGGTGTGAATGTTGAAAGATAAAGATGCATCATGGCTGACTTGAGGAGTAAAACGTTTGCCTAGACCTAATTTTTCACGGAAAGATTGTGTCAGCAAATAACGGAATGAACCATGCTTCGGCAATAATTCTGTCAATTCACGCAGTTCTCCCATTACGAGGCTTTTACCTTCAGGTGAGCTAATGTCATGCTGTCCAGTCAGATGGGCAAATACAAAGTCAGAGAGTAGCGGCGCTTGTTGTAATAATTTTTGGAAACTTTCTAAACCTTCACGACGAATTAAAGAGTCTGGGTCATGTTCATTTGGAAGTACGAAAAACTTTAACTCACGTCCATCGTTGAGTAAGGGCAGTGCGATTTCCAAAGTTCGACGTGCTGCTTTTTGTCCCGCAGCATCACCATCAAAGGCGATTGTGATTCGTGAGTTTTGTTTAAACAAGGTATTTAAATGATCTGCATTACTTGCAGTTCCAAGCGTCGCCACTGCGCCATTGATGCCATACTGCTGTAGGGCAATCACATCCATATAACCTTCAACCATTAGCCAGTCATTGGCTTTTTGTTTACGCCCTTCGTATAGTCCATAAAGCAATTGATTTTTATGGAAAACTTCAGAATCTGGGGAGTTGATATATTTAGGTTTGATCTCATTATTGAGTGCACGACCACCAAAACCGACCACACGTCCTTTATGATCACGAATCGGAAAAATTACCCGTTCACGTAATAAATCAAAATCTCGACCACTATCACTTGAGCGAATCAGCCCTAGTTGTTTCAAGCCTTCAATATCTTGAGGAAAGGCTTTTTCGAGATGTTGCCAATCTTCGGGTGCATACCCTAAACGCCAAAATTGAATGGTTTGAGCAGATAAACCGCGCTGTTTAAAATAATTTTGTGCCTTTTGACTATTGGGCAGTTGGCGTTCATAAAATTGCGCTACATTTTCCAAAAGGTCATATAAGTTTCCTTCCTGCACATATTCATCCATGTTAAATGATGGATCAAATTGGGCAAAAGGATCATCCATGTAGCGATCCATATCAACAAAATGACCATCAATTGGTTCATCAATGACGGCTGGATTTGGCGTTGGACTGTGTGCTTTTTGTGTCGGTGGATTCACCGCTACTTGGGTACTACGCTTATAAGAAAGTTTTTTATTGTCATGATTATCTTTGGGTAGCTCGACGCCCGTTTTATTTGATAAGTCCTGCATCACATCGACGAAGTTCCGACTATCAATATCCATCAAGAATCGAATTGCATTGCCATTGGCCTGACAGCCGAAGCAATGGAAATACTGTTTGTCTCGATAAACATGAAAAGACGGTGTTTTTTCTTGATGGAATGGGCAACAGCCTGAATAGGTTCTTCCTGTTTTTTTTAACTTCACACGCTGACCGATCAAATCGACAATGTCGGTTCGATCTAAAATTTGATCAATCGTATGTTGTGGAATAGCCATAAGGTTTAACCATTTAAACTAGGGAGGAACATATTTTTAAAAACAATAGACTTCTTTTTTCATAAATCCCTTGCGGAACTTCAATCGTTCCTCATTCTCTCGATGAGAGAAAGACAAAGAAGCTCGATTATTTTGAAAGAGGTCTAATCATGTTATGAATCATTGTTGCATAAAATGAAAAACAGGCAAGGGGTGACTTGCCTGTTTGCTGAATCAGATTGTGATCGCAGAATTAATTTGCGGCATCTTCTTCGCTGGTTTGTTCAGTTTCTGGTTTGTCGAATAAACCGAAACTTAAGCGATTGGCTAAACTGCGTTGTTGCTCAGTTTTAACATCATTTTCTTCAGTATCGACAGTTTGAGACTCACGACCCAATAAACCCAAGGTAGCGCGATTGACCCAACTGCCTTCTTTACGTGCTGCACGTAAATTCACGTCACCATTGGATTTGACCAAATTTGGATAGTTCAGTTTTAATATTTCAACGTATTGTTGTGACGTTGCTTTATCACCCAGTTTGTCATAGCTATAAGCAAGTGTTGCTAATGCTTCCGGCGTTTGAGGCGTTTGAGGATAATGCTCAATCACCCATTGTGCACGCTCAGCAGCAGCAAGCCATGCTTTACGCTTGATATTAAAACGTGCTGCATTCATTTCATTTTCAGCAAGTTCTTGACCAATAAATTTCATCCGTTGCGCAGCATCAACCGAATATTGGCTGCTAGGAAAACGACGGATTAAATCAACAAAGTTTTGATAAGCAACTTTGACATAGCTCACATCACGGTGTGATTGTTGTAATGATGTATAGCGAATCAAGCTATCGTAATTCATTTCCATATTCGCAACACCGCGAACATAGTAGGCATAATCAACATTTGGATGTTGAGGATTTAAACGAATGAAACGATCTGCAAGCGCGATTGTCCCTTCATAATCCTTCTGTTTAAATTTGGCGTAGAGAAGTTCGAGTTGCGCTTGCTGCGTGTATTGCCCAGTTGGATAGTAGGTATCCAAGGCTTCTAGTGACTTCACGGCATCAGTGTATTGATTGCGCTCTAGCGATTTTTGCGCTTTTTCAAAATAAATTTGTTCACTCGATTGTGGTCCTTTATCAACCACTTCTTTCTTGCTTGGATTGCTGCTACAGCCCACAAATGCAGATGCCACACCTAAAGATAGTGCAAGCATCGTAATTTTATAACGTGGTAGCGACATAAAAACTCCTCTGTTATTCTGGGCAATGAGCTACAATGGTTGTATTAAACCATTTTTGTACCGATCATCAAATGACTTCAGCACAATCTTCCAATTCAAACGTATCTGAAACAGATTTCTTACTCGAAGAATCTGTCGATGCAGATAATCATACTTCTGACTCAACTGCAACACGTTTATCGTTGCAAATTCAACTCGATGAAGACTATTTGGGTCAACGTATTGATCAAGTAGCGGCATTGGTTTGGAGTGAGTTTTCTCGTGAAAAACTTAAACAGTGGATGAAAGACGGCCATCTGTTGGTAAATGGTAACATTGTTAAGCCCAAGTACCGCTGTGAAGGCAATGAGTTACTCACACTCGACGTTGAGCTTGAAGCGCAAACATCGAGCCAACCTGAAAATATTCCACTCAATATTGTCTATGAAGATGACGATATTATTGTGATTAATAAAGAGATTGGCATGGTGGTTCATCCAGGTGCGGGTAATCCTTCAGGAACACTGGTCAATGCTTTACTTTATCACTGTCCTAAACTTGCGGAACTTTCTCGTGCAGGTTTAGTGCATCGTATCGATAAAGATACCAGTGGCTTATTGGTGGTTGCGAAAACATTAGAAGCGCAATTTTCACTCAGTAAACAACTGGCAAAGAAAACGGTTTATCGTGTTTATGATCTTGTTACATACGGCAATATCATCGCGGGCGGAACGATTGATGAACCGATCAAACGCCATCCTGTTGATCGTGTCAAAATGGCGATCCTGCCAGGCGGGCGCGATGCTGTGACTCACTATAATGTAAAAGAGCGTTTCCGAGACTTTACTCGTGTACAAGCGCAATTGGAGACAGGGCGTACGCATCAAATTCGTGTGCATTTTAGCTATCTTGGGCACGGACTCGTTGGAGATCCAGTGTACGTCAACCGTGTGCGCTTTCCAGCTGGGGCTTCAGCAACCTTAACTGATATGTTGCGTAATTTTAAGCGTCAAGCCCTACATGCCGCAAAACTTGGACTCGTTCACCCGCGCACAGGTGAAGAAATGATGTTTGAAGCGCCGTGGCCTGAAGACTTTATTAAATTACTTGAAGTGCTTCGTAGTGAAAATGAGGCTTATTAAGCAACGATGTTAAGGAATTAAGGCATGGAATTTGTACAAGGTTTGCCTAAAGGTGTATACGTTGGGCAAACACGAATTGAACATCCTCAAATGATTGCAACGGACAATAAAAATCTTTATGGTTTTAATTTGGCATTGCATGTCAATGATGATGTGCAACGTGTTCAACAGCATCGTATGGTGTTGTTGCGTGAGTTGTCTCAGTTCGGGGTGGATAAACTGACATGGATGACTCAAACACATAGCACCATTTGTCATACCATCAATGAACAAATTCCATTTACCGCGCTTGAAGGAGATGGCTTAGTCACACAACGAACTGGTCATGCCTTAATGATGATGACAGCTGATTGTTTGGCTGTGGTATTGGGTAATGCTGAAGGAAATGAAGTTGCCAACCTACATGCAGGTTGGCGTGGCTTGGCCAGTGGTATTGTTGAAAATACAGTCAGTGAAATGCAATCACAGCCGACTTGGGCATGGTTAGGTGCGGCGATTAGCCAGCCTTGTTTTGAAGTCGGAGTAGAAGTAAAAGCGGCTTTTTGTGAGAAATATCCTGAACTAGAAAGTGCTTTTATTGCTGGTCAGATTGAAGGGAAATACCAAGCTGACTTATATGTGATTGCTCGATTTATCCTCAATCGTTTAGGGGTTGAGACGATTCTAGGAGGAGATCAATGCTCTTATCAACAGGCGCAAGACTACTTTTCTCATCGCCGTGATGCGAAAACAGGCCGCATGGCGACCTTTGTTTTTATGCAATAAATTGCATTCTTTATGCGCTTGATTCGCCTTGTATCTGAGAAAAATGTTAAACTTGATTCAATTCATTGGCTTTTAAATTTTCCATGTTCGTTATTGATCAAGACACTCCCAAAGTTAAAGTTTGTGTGATTTATCATAGTCCTTATGGTCATACAGCTAAAGTCGCGCAATATATAGCGCAAGGTGCAGAGCAAGCTGGTGCAGAAGTTCACCTGATTTCTGTTGCAGCACCGCAATGGGAATTGCTTGATCAAGCGGATGTTTTAGTCATGGGCTGCCCAACGTATATGGGGAGTCTGACCTCTGCATTAAAACAGTTTATGGAAGATTCTTCTAAGCGTTGGTTAGCACGGTCATGGCAAGGAAAATTGGCTGCGGGTTTTACCAATGGCGGTGGGCTGAGTGGTGATAAGCTCGCGGTATTGCAGCAAATTAATTTATTTGCGATGCAACATGGCATGTTATGGGCAGGATTGCCATTTATGCCGACAGGGCGCAGTCCACAGGATATTAACCGTATGTCGAGCTTTTTAGGTTTGATGACACAGTCTGATAATGCCAGCGTAGAAATCACACCACCTGAGGGTGACTTGGAAACGGCACGAAAATTTGGGAAATATTTGGCTGAGCTAAAGTTAAAGCATTTATAAAATGAATTTTTCAGCCATAAAAAAACCTCCAATCATCATGATTTGGAGGTTTTTTTATTACTTATGCAACATTCTTGATTTGTCACGTTGCCAGTCACGGTCTTTTTCCGTGGCACGTTTGTCATGCAATTGCTTACCTTTTACCAGTGCAATTTCTAGCTTAACCAAATGACCTTTCCAATAACAGGCTAAAGGAACACAGGTATAACCTTTTTGGTTGACTGCACCCAATAGGTGTTCTAATTGACGACGAGAAAGGAGCAACTTACGCGTGCGGGTTGCTTCTGGAACGACGTGCGTTGAGGCAGACAACAAAGGCTGAATTTGTGCACCAAATAAAAATGCTTCATTATTTTTAAAAGTCACATAACTTTCAGTTAAGCTCATCCGACCAGCGCGTAGGGATTTAACTTCCCAGCCTTGCAACGACATGCCAGCTTCAAATTTTTCTTCAATAAAGTAATCGTGACGCGCTCTTTTGTTTTGAGCAATCGTGCCACCATTATGTTTTTTTACTACTGTTGCTTTCGCCATAATTCAAACTTCCACAATTGTGCTTATTGTGCCGTAAAACGTAATCTTTTTCCATCATTTAGGAATTTCGCGTTTATGCTTAACTTTTGTTAAAATACCCAACTTATCTCATTGACGCAGAGTACAACGCATGTCTAAAACACGTGTGATTTATCCAGGGACTTTTGATCCAATTACCAATGGACATGTCGACTTGGTTGCAAGAGCATCAAAAATGTTTGATGAAGTGGTTGTTGCGATTGCGATTGGTCACCATAAAAATCCAGTGTTTAGCTTAGAAGAGCGTGTAGCATTAGCCAAAACATCATTAAGCCACCTAAATAATGTAGAATTTGTGGGGTTTGATGGTTTGTTAGTCAACTTCTTCCGTGAACAACGTGCGACAGCGGTACTGCGTGGTTTAAGAGCAATTTCAGATTTTGAGTATGAGTTTCAGTTGGCAAATATGAATCGCCAACTTGATCCACAATTTGAATCGGTATTTTTAACGCCTTCTGAGCAATATTCATTTATTTCATCGACTTTGGTCAGAGAGATTGCGCGTTTAAAAGGTGATGTAGCTAAATTTGTGCCTCCCGTCGTGGTTGAGGCTTTTGAACGTAAACATCAACAAGGCTGGTAACGTGTCCTTATATATTACAGATGAATGTATTAACTGTGACGTCTGTGAACCTGTGTGCCCCAATGAAGCGATTTATATGGGCGAGCTGATTTATGAGATTGATCCTGCACTTTGTACAGAGTGTATCGGGCACTTTGATCAGCCACAGTGTCAGTTGTTTTGTCCAGTGGATTGTATTCCACTGGATCCTCAGCATGCCGAATCACATGATGAACTCATGCAGAAATATAAAAAATTAACAGCGCAAAAAAAATCGAGCAATTAAGTTCGAACTTTGCTAATATGCGCGACGAAGTGGGCTGGACGGTCGCTGCTGTGGAGGTCTCCGTGACTGAAACAGGGGAGGAAAGTCCGGGCTTCATAGGGCAGGGTGCCAGGTAACGCCTGGGCGGTGTAAACCGACGGCAAGTGCAGCAGAGAGTAGACCGCCTCATTCGTGAGGTAAGGGTGAAAGGGTGCGGTAAGAGCGCACCGCGTGTCTGGTAACAGTTCACGGCAAGGTAAACCCCACCAGAAGCAAGACCAAATAGGAATCCTGAGGCACGGCCCGTGCTGGATTCGGGTAGGTCGCTTGAGCGTACGAGTGATTGTACGCCTAGAGGAATGATCGTCCTCGACAGAACCCGGCTTACAGGCCCACTTCCCAGATTTTTTAAAAATTGTGCTTGACGTGTGTAGTAAAAGTTTAGATAATGCGCGCACAGTTTTCGGCTATGTAGCTCAGTTGGTTAGAGCACCGCACTCATAATGCGGGGGTCACAAGTTCAAGTCTCGTCATAGCCACCATTTTATAGACCACGCTCCTGCGTGGTCTCTTTTTGTCTGTTGTTTTTGTCAAACGTAAAAAATTATTTTAATCGTTAATTTTTGGATTTTTAACTTCAATCTATTGGAAATATTGATTGAATTTTAATATGTGTTGTTGCTTGTGCTGAAAAATGAACAATTGCAAATTAAGCGCGTAAAAAATGTGCATATGTTTTGTATTTTCAAAGTCATAGGCTTGACCTGCTTAGTAGAACCCTAGATAATGCGCTCACAGTTTACGGCTATGTAGCTCAGTTGGTTAGAGCACCGCACTCATAATGCGGGGGTCACAAGTTCAAGTCTCGTCATAGCCACCATTTTATAAACCACGCTCCTGCGTGGTTTTTTTTATCTGTTATTTGTATGTGGATGATAAATTGGAGCACTAAAAAAGCCCGTCAATAAGTCATTTATGGACAGGCTATTATTTTTTTATAAGTGTTTTTCGATGCAGGCTAAAGTCTGGGGATTTTCATAGAAAGGTTTTAAAATCATGGTAATGATCGGTTCCAAAACACCGTGTTCATCTAAAGCCGCCACAACCTTTGGATAAAAACGAACAGCTTCATTTTGAAGGTCGCTTTCTTCTAGTCCAATTGCAGTGAAAACATCTTCTAAGCTTTCGTCTTTATAAAAGTCATAAAAGACTTTTACGCCATATAAAATAAGATCTTGAAGGAATGAGGATTGGCGTAATTCTTTCCAATATTCGTAGATCATGACAAAGAATTCTTCGACATCGAGTGGGGTGACTTGCTTGGTATACTCTGATAGCGGTTTGGCTTTGTTGTCATCCCAAATATTACGTGCAAGGCTTTCTAAATCATCATTTGAAAGTAGGCTTAAATCGACGAGTTGTTCTTGAATAAAGCGAGCAATACTTTCTTCTATTTTATGTTCGATACGCTGTTGTTGACGGTGGGAAAAGATTTTTAGTTTTTGTTGCCATTCATATTTGCTGTCAGAAATTCGTTCTTCATCTGTTTGTGAAAATAGTTTTGGTAATTTATTTTGCAGTGTTGTTGTTGCGATGTATTGGCAGAGCTGTTGAATCGATGGGCTTTCTTTTAAGAAATGATTCAGGTAATGGCGAATATTTTCAAGTTCTAAAAATTTAGACAGCCATATTTCAAATTGTTGATCTGAAAATACATCCTGTAATTGTGCTGATGACTGCAAAGAAAAGACATGAAGTTTTTGTGCGATTTCCCCAATAAACTCTAATAAACCTGCGCCTAACTGCATCTCAAACGCATAACGTTTAACAACGGCTTGGATTTGTTCTAACTCAATGACTTCTTTGAGTTGAATATTGGGTGCGTGTTGTAAAAAAAGTTGAATGAATTGCTGAAAAAAATCAGCAGAAAGTTGCGTGGTGAGTTGAGTTTTATAAAATGAAACTTGCTCAAGCAAAAGTGCTTGAGCAAGTAATTGTGACTTTTCAGAAACAATTTGTTCAGTCATTCGCGGTCCATCCGTTGACGATAGGGTAGCGTCGTTCGCGATTGAAAGCACGTGAACTAATACGTGGTCCAATTGCGCCTTGACGACGTTTATATTCATTACGATCGACCAAGCGAATCACTTTTTCTACCACTTCGGCTTGGTAGCCTTTTGCGATAATGTCTGCTTGGCTGAGATCTTCTTCTATATAAGCATATAAGATTGCATCAAGTACATCATAGGCTGGCAATGAGTCTTGATCTTTTTGATCAGGACGTAACTCTGCTGATGGTGGTCGAGTGATCACACGTTCAGGAATCACAGGTGTTTCACTCAGTGTATTACGGTACTTTGCGAGTTCAAATACAATGGTTTTGTAGACATCTTTCAGTACAGAGAAGCCACCAACCATATCGCCATACAACGTACAATAACCGACAGAGATTTCAGATTTGTTACCTGTAGAGAGAACCAAATTACCAAATTTATTGGAGAGACCCATCAACAGTGTGCCACGCGTACGCGCTTGTAGGTTCTCTTCAGTGGCATCTGCAGGACTATTGCCAAAGAATGGAAATAAGGTTTGCATGAAGCTATTTACGATCGGATGAATTTCAGCGATACCAAATGTCACACCCATGCGACGCGCTTGTTCTGTCGCATCTTCTACACTCATTTGAGATGTGTAGGTATAAGGCATCATCACCGCTTGTACTTTATCAGCACCAATTGCATCAACAGCAATTGCAAGTGTCAAAGCTGAATCAATACCGCCAGACAGACCTAAGATAACACCAGGGAAGCCTGAGCGTTGAACGTAATCACGGGTTGCCATGACCAGTGCTTGATAAATCTCAGCAAAAGTATCTAAAGTTGGTGTTGTTTCTGCGGTTTTAAATTGTTTTTGTTCTGCATCATATTCTGCAAAATAAACAGATTCTTGGAAACTTGGTGCTTGTAGCGCAACTTGCCCGTTGTTATTGCTTACAAAACTAGAACCATCAAAAATTAAGTCATCTTGTCCGCCGACTTGGTTCACATACACTATATTCAAGCTTAATTGTTTTGCAAGTTCATTCAAGCTTTGAATACGATGCTGTGGCTTGCCAACTTCATAAGGTGAAGCATTGAGGATGAGTACAGTTTCTACATTAAGTTGGCTGAGTTGTTTTACTGTGTTCAATGACCATACGTCTTCGCAAATCAGCACACCAAATTTGTGACCTTGATATTCAAATACTAGATGTTGATGACCTTCTTGGAAGTAACGACGCTCATCAAACACACCGTAATTTGGCAAGTTATGTTTATTGTAGATTCCTAAAACCTGCCCATTCTTCATCACTGCAGCAGAGTTGTAACGCTGGCCATCTTCAGTTTGATTTACAAAACCGAATACCATAACGATATCTTTGACTTCACTTAATTGAGCAAATGCTTTCTGGGTACGTTTTTGTAGATTTGGGCGAATTATCAAATCTTCGGCAGGGTAACCGAGTGTTGATAGTTCAGGGAAGATGATTAAATCAGCCTTTTGTTGTTTCGCTAAATTAGCTTGTTCAACCATCTTTTGAGTATTTGCGTCAATATTGCCAATATGCGGAGAGAATTGAGCAAGGGCAATTTTAAAATTTTTCATTCAAACCTAATCCTAAGTCTTAACTGATGCTGATATACAAGTTTTTGATTTATATAAGTATAGTTTTAAAAACATGTGTATATCATGGCGCCAAACATTCTATATCTAGAAGAGAAATCATAAGTTGACTAATATATACTAAATGCACATTTTACTGCGTAAAAATAACAAGTTTTTCTGTATAAAATACGAAGATGTGTAGGTGGTTTTTCGTATTTTGGCGTGTTTTCGTGCTTATGCTGTGATTGTGAATCGCTTTAATCATGCAACCTGAGTTTTTTCATACCATTTTCTCAGGTGTAAATGACAGATCAATGACGAGAAAAGCCAGCTTTAAATGAATTTAAAAAATAAAAAATAATCAGAAAATGAGTTTAATGGGTTCTTATTAATGATCTTTTAAAACTATTATTACATTTTATTCAATAGCTTATGTTTTTTTTAGTTATTTTATATACCGTTCGTCGGTAATCTCTTTGCGACACTTGAGTGTACATTCGTGCACTGCTATTATCCTAATTAATGTGAACACATGTACACTGTGGTGAAAATCCTAGCATGTGGTGAATAAACAAAAGAGAGGTAACACATATGTCAATTATATTATTTCTTATCATTGCATCAGTTCTAGCGATCGTTGTCGGACGTTTAGGTACGATTTTATTGCAATATAAAGAACAACAAGTTTGATCTTGTTTAATTTTTAAGGAGACGAATATGTCAATTATATTATTTCCAGTGGTGGCCGCAACTTTAGCAATTGTTGTTGGTCGTGTCGGAACAGTGATGTTGCAAAAGCAAGATCAATCGAAATCGAATTAATACGATTTTAGCTGTCACCTATAAATCAAATTAGAGAGGTAAGCCTAATGATAGTTCCAGTAATTTTATTTCCTGTCGTTGCGTTTGGATTAGCAATTGGTATAGGACGTGTTGGTACAATTGTTAAAGATGCAATGCGTGTAGATTTTACGACTGAAATGGATGATAGTCATGAACTCAAATCTGAAACTCGCAAAGGTTCTGCTGCGTAAAGCTGATTGCGATTTACTTAAATAAAAAGCCCTGTAGATAAAATGACAGGGCTTTTTATTTTTCCAAAATAATATTAGGGATTTTCTTTAGAAAAATATCGCGAGCAATATCACCTTGTTGTTCAATGTTGTAATCATTAAAAGCTTTGCCTGATATAAATTGGTAGTGATAGGGATTGTATTTTTTAAAGCTTAAATAATAACCCAATTGTAAAATTGCCCCTTTAAAAATGACATTGGTATGTTGCTGATGCTGCAAGATGTGGGCAAGTTCGTGGATAAAAATTGCTTTTAGGTGAATTGGGCAGATTGAATAATCTGGACAATAATTCTGCTGGTGTACAAATAGGTTGCCGTTCGGCGCAATGAAAATATTGACGGGCTGCCAAGGTAAGTAGGGAATATTAAAGATTTTCACTTGTGAATAGTCGATAAGATTGCCAAAGACGGGGCGAGCCATCTCAATCTCAGCTTGAGTGAGTCCGCGATAAGCAAATTCATTTATTTTAAAAAAAACAATCAAATTTGAAATGAATCTCGCTTTTAATTTTTGAGTTAATCGATACCAAAGTTTGGACATTTTGAGAATCTAAGGTGAATGGTGTTTAAAAATTATCTAGGTTTTTTAATATTGAGTCTAAAGAAAAAACCCCAGTTAAAACTGAGGTTTTACAACAACTAAAATGATGATAGCAAATAAAAGCAGCGTTGGCATTTCATTGAAAAAGCGCCAAAACTTATGCGATTTGTAGTGCGCGTTGCCAATCAACTTTTTGCGATAATAACCGCACACAAAATGGTAAATTACCAATAGCCCGACTAAGCCGACTTTAAGATAAAACCATAATGCTTCATGGTAATGTCGAGTTGCATCGCCCCATTCAACGAGAAAGTGGGCAGTCACTAATGTGGCAATCATAGACGGCCACATAATGCCGCGATACAACTTACGTTCCATGACTTCAAAACGTTGGTGACTAATCGCATCTTCACTCATGGCATGATAAACATAAAGACGTGGTAAATAGAACAATGCAGCGAACCAACATACCACGGCAATTATATGTAATGCTTTTACCCACAAGAAAGCATCAGAAGGTGCATCCATCGATAATCCTACGTGTGTATTTCACGTGGGATTTAGGCATCCCACTTCTTGAAAATAAGGCAGGCATTAACGCCGCCAAAACCAAAACTGTTACTCATCACAGTATTCAGTTTTGCATCACGTTTTTCAAGTACAATATCGAAACCTTGCGCGCCTTCATCAAGCTCAGTGACATTGATGTTCGGTGCAATAAAGTCATTTTGTAACATCAAAACAGAGTAGATTGCTTCGTGAACGCCAGCAGCACCTAAGCTGTGACCAGTCATCGATTTAGTTGAGCTTACAGGTGGAACTTTACCCTCACCAAATGCACGCTCCATGGCTTTAAGTTCGGTAATGTCGCCCGCAGGAGTTGAAGTACCATGTGTATTTACATAGTCAATTGATTCAACGCCGTGTTGTTTCGCTTCTTCGAGTGCCATCAATATACAGCGAGTTGCGCCTTCGCCACTCGGCGCAACCATGTCTGCACCATCGCTATTTGCTGCGTAGCCCACAACTTCAGCTAAGATTTTTGCACCACGTGCTTGAGCGTGTTCGAGAGATTCAAGAATTACGAAACCACCGCCACCTGCGATTACGAAACCATCGCGGTCTTTAGAGTAGGGACGTGAAGCAGTTTCAGGTGTATCGTTATATTTAGAACACAAAGCACCCATTGCATCAAACAGTAAGCTTTGTGACCAGTGATCTTCTTCACCACCACCCGCAAGCATAAGATCTTGTTTGCCTAAAGCAATGAGGTTGTATGCATAACCGATTGCATCAGCAGATGTTGCACAAGCACTTGCGATAGAGTGAGCTACGCCTTGAAGTTTAAATGCAACACCAACGTTGGCGGTAATGGTATTTGTCATGTTGCGAGGTACGAAGAACGGACCTACTTTACGTGCGCCTTTCGTTTCTAAAAGTTCAGTCATTTCTACAACAGAAGCAGTTGAACCGCCGCCGCTACCACCTGCAATACCATAACGTGGGTTATCACCTAAGTCTTCTGCTTTTAAGCCTGCATGTTCAACAGCCGCAACAGCCGCATTGTAGGCATACATCGCACAAACACCCATAAAGCGTTTTACTTTACGGTCAATACCATCAAAATCTTGCGCTGCGGCTGCGCTGACATGGCTTTTAAAATTCAGTTCGGCATAAGTTGGGTTAAAACGTGTCCCAGAGATTCCATTTTTTAACGAATGAGTGACCTCTTCTAAAGAGTTACCGATGCATGAGTTGATGCCCATACCAGTGATTACAACACGTTTCATTTACTGATCCCTTTTATGGTAATACTAAGCCTTGTTTATCATCTCTATGAACAATAACGAGGAGAATATAATGATTAAAATGGCTTATGAGTGAATGACATCATGATAACAGAAAGGTTTTTTATTTCTTATGGCAAATTTTATGTCTATTTTCAGTTGTGTAAATATTCGTAATGATCCGTGAGCTTGAACAGAAACACGATGAAAGTATACAGATAAACATTGAGATAAATCTGTATTCAACCTAGTATTTACCTAGAAATGCACAGAATATAGAACAGAGGTACTTGATGACAAAATCTAAAAACAAACCATCTTCGGGTTTATTTGCACAAGCCTTTGGAGTGGCTAAAAAGCTCAGTTCGGAATTGCAAAAATTACAAGTTGCCCCAACGACTTCTGGTGTAGCAGGTCTTGATTCATCCAATGTGATTGAAGGAAATGCACGTTTGAAGGGCTCGTTTGAGGTGGAGAAATATGAAAGTCCGCAACAGATGTTGCGCCAACAATTTCCCAAATTATCGCACCAACTGTTGGGTCGTCACTACACCAAAGTCAATAATGTGGCCACTTTTATATCCCCTGATTTAAGTGAAAAAGTCTCAGACTATTTATTTCAATGGTTAAATGAATTTAGTTCAAATAGCTCAATGACTGAAAAAATCCTTGAAGAAGCTGGCGTAACCGCGATCGCTGAGTTAACCAATGATACTGGGCGTTCACAACGTTTAAGCCAAGCATTGATTGAACAAAATAAACTATTGGCTGCAGCTCAGGGTTTAGTGACAGGTGCTACGGGTATATGGGGTGCTGCGATCGACATTCCTGCTTCAATTGTTTTGGCACTGAGAGCGATCTATCAAACAGGTCGCTCTCATGGGTTTGACTTAACCGAAGAAACTGATCAAGACGTTGTTGCTTTTATTTTTAAAGAAATTGATTTAGGCATTGTTGCTGAGAAACAGACATTGTTGCTTGCTTTAAAAGCCCTTAAATCCATGTTGGAAACTCATGATTTACAGCAGTTTCAACAAATATTGGGTTCAAATAATGATATTGAGCTCGTCAAAAAATGGTTGGTGGATGAAGATGGCCAATTTAAATGGGGTTGGCTGAATCATATTCCACAAGTTTCTGTGATCGGAAAATTAACACCAGTTGCAGGTGCTGCATTGGGTGGTTTTTATAGTTGGCGGTTTTTGGAAGATGTTGGACATAAATCTCAATCGGTCTTTGGGGCAGCACGTTTCTATTTAAATGAACATCCATCAGAGAATATTTCGCCATTAGAAGCCTATTATAAAGCTGAAGACTTATTGAAAAAAACGAATCCGAAGCGATTGGGTGCTACAAGTGCTGACTCACATCAAGCGATTGTATCGGATGATGTGAAAAATAATGTGATTACCAATGTCACGGTCCAATTCAAAGAAGATGTGAGAACGCAAACTCAAAGTGATGAAAAAGTCGAGGATGGTATCCAACAACTTGCTGAGCAACATGTTGTTGAACATGAGCATACTGAACAACAACCCGCTTTAAAAGTAGAGCAAAATGAGTTGTTTGCGGATGAAGATCAAGAGGCTGTGAGTGAGAAAAAAACCATTGATATAGAGCCTGCTTCAACAAAACATAGTTAAACTTTTGATGATGTATTGATCAACTCAAAAAACGATTTAATTCTAAGAATGGTCAACATTTGCTGTGTATTGCAATGTTGACCATTTATACTTCTTAGCTTACAATTGTGTGCCCTTGAAAAGAGGTGTTTTTCTTTTTGAGGTTGTTTAATAACGGGAGAATTGCCAAATGGCAACAACAAATCAGTTGATCCGTAAGGGTCGTACAACTTTGATTGAAAAATCAAAAGTTCCTGCGTTGAAGGCTTGTCCACAACGTCGTGGTGTATGTACACGTGTTTACACGACTACACCTAAAAAACCAAACTCAGCAATGCGTAAGGTTTGCCGTGTTCGCTTGACTTCAGGTTTTGAAGTATCTAGCTACATCGGTGGTGAAGGTCATAACTTACAAGAGCACAGTGTTGTTCTTATCCGTGGTGGTCGTGTTAAAGACTTACCAGGTGTACGTTACCATACCGTTCGTGGTTCTTTAGACTGTGCTGGCGTTAAAGATCGTAACCAGTCACGTTCTAAATACGGTACGAAGCGTCCTAAGAAGTAATTCTAGGAAGCCCGCACAAGCAATCCTTTAGCGTTTCGCTTGTTTGAATTCTTCATAGATTTGTAATTCAAGCGACGTATAGTAAGGCCAGCGTAGAGTACATGACACTTGTACAAACTGCTGGATTATCCTGAAGTGTCATATTATTAGGTGTATTAAAATGCCAAGACGTCGCGTAGTCGCTGCTCGTGAGATCCTTCCAGATCCAAAATTTAGCAGCCAAACAATCGCTAAATTCATGAACCACGTAATGCAAGATGGTAAAAAATCTGTTGCTGAAGGTATCGTTTACGGTGCTTTAGAACGTGTTCAAGAAAAAAACAAAGTAGATCCAGTTGAATTTTTCGAGACTACTCTTGAGAAAGTTCGTCCTATGGTCGAAGTTAAAGCACGCCGTGTTGGTGGTGCTACTTATCAAGTACCTATGGAAGTACGCCCATCCCGTCGTACTGCCCTAGCAATGCGTTGGTTAGTAGATGCTGCTGCTAAGCGTTCTGAAAAAACGATGGCTTTACGTCTTGCTGGTGAGTTGCTTGATGCAGCTGAAGGTAAAGGTGCTGCGATCAAAAAACGTGAAGATGTGCATCGTATGGCTGAAGCCAACAAAGCCTTCTCTCACTACCGTTTCTAAACGGATAAAACAGTCCCTAATCAGGAGAATATTCATGCATACCGTAGCTCGATTCAACATCGCTCTCTATCAAAGTGGAGGCTTTGCGGGTATTTAAGTTGCCTGCTTGAATATTCGTGCGCATCAATTTCATTGATGCGCCCTGTTTTAAATATAACATTTAGGAATGTAAGACATCATGGCTCGCCAAACCCCTATTAATCGTTACCGTAACATCGGTATTTCTGCGCACATTGACGCAGGTAAAACAACTACAACTGAACGTATTTTGTTCTACACAGGTGTATCTCACAAAATTGGTGAAGTACACGACGGTGCAGCAACAATGGACTGGATGGAACAAGAGCAAGAGCGTGGTATTACCATTACTTCTGCTGCAACGACTTGTTTCTGGTCTGGCATGAGTAAACAATTCCCACAACACCGTATTAATGTAATTGACACCCCGGGACACGTAGACTTCACGATTGAAGTTGAACGTTCTATGCGTGTTCTTGACGGTGCGTGCATGGTTTACTGTGCAGTTGGTGGTGTACAGCCTCAGTCTGAAACTGTATGGCGTCAAGCGAACAAATATAAAGTGCCTCGTTTAGCATTCGTGAACAAGATGGACCGTACTGGTGCAAACTTCTTCCGTGCGGTTGAACAAGTTAAAACACGTTTGGGCGGTAATCCTGTACCAATCGTTATACCAATTGGTGCTGAAGATACATTCACAGGTGTTGTTGACCTGATCGAAATGAAATCAATCATTTGGGATGAAGCGTCTCAAGGTATGCAGTTTGAATACGGTGAGATCCCAGCTGACTTAGTTGATACTGCTAATGAATGGCGTACTAACATGGTTGAAGCTGCTGCTGAAGCTTCAGAAGAGTTAATGGACAAGTACCTCGAAGAGGGTGAGCTTTCTAGAGAAGACGTCATCGCAGGTTTACGTGCTCGTACATTAGCTTGTGAAATCCAAGTTATGCTTTGTGGTACTGCATTCAAAAACAAAGGTGTTCAACGTATGTTGGATGCTGTTATTGAATTCTTACCATCACCGACTGAAGTTAAGCCAATCGAAGGTATCCTTGACGATAAAGCTGAAACTAAAGCGATTCGTGAAGCATCTGACGAAGCACCGTTCTCTGCACTTGCGTTCAAAATCATGAACGACAAATTCGTAGGTAACTTAACATTCGTACGTGTTTATTCTGGTGTGCTTAAACAAGGTGATCCAGTTTATAACCCAGTTAAATCTAAGCGTGAACGTATCGGTCGTATCGTGCAAATGCATGCGAACGAACGTCAAGATCTTGATGAAATCCGTGCAGGTGATATCGCAGCGTGTGTAGGTCTTAAAGACGTGACCACCGGTGATACATTATGTGATGAGAAAAACATCATTACACTTGAGCGTATGGAATTCCCAGAGCCAGTAATTTCATTGGCTGTTGAACCAAAAACTAAAGCTGACCAAGAAAAAATGTCAATTGCTTTAGGTCGTTTGGCTAAGGAAGATCCATCGTTCCGTGTTCGTACAGATGAAGAATCTGGTCAAACGATCATTGCTGGTATGGGTGAGCTTCACCTTGATATTCTTGTTGATCGTATGAAGCGTGAATTTAACGTTGAAGCGAACATTGGTAAACCAATGGTTGCTTACCGCGAAACGATCAAAAAGTCTGTTGAGCAAGAAGGTAAATTCGTACGTCAAACTGGTGGTAAAGGTAAGTTCGGTCATGTATATGTCCGTCTTGAACCGCTTGATGTTGAAGAAGCTGGTAAAGATTACCAATTCGTTGAAGAAGTTGTTGGTGGTGTAGTACCTAAAGAATTCTTCGGCGCAGTTGATAAAGGTATTCAAGAACGTATGAAGAATGGTGTATTGGCTGGTTACCCTGTTGTGGGTATCAAAGCGACATTATTCGACGGTTCTTACCATGATGTCGATTCTGATGAATTGTCGTTCAAAATGGCGGGTTCTTACGCTTTCCGTGATGGTTTCATGAAAGCAGATCCGATTCTTCTTGAACCAATCATGAAAGTTGAAGTTGAAACTCCAGAAGACTACATGGGCGATATCATGGGTGACTTAAACCGTCGTCGTGGTATGGTTCAAGGTATGGACGATCTTCCTGGTGGAACAAAAGCGATTAAAGCAGAAGTTCCTCTTGCTGAGATGTTTGGTTACGCAACTCAAATGCGTTCTATGTCTCAAGGTCGTGCGACTTACTCTATGGAATTCGCTAAATACGCTGAAACTCCACGTAACGTGGCTGAAGGCATCATCGCTAAGTTCCAGACTGGCGGTAAAAAAGGTGACGACGAGTAATCTTTCGATTATTATATTACCCAACTAAAACTTAGTTAAAAACCAAGTGCTCATGGGTGACCCTCATGAGCAGTTTATAAAGGAAGATCATCATGGCTAAAGCCAAGTTTGAACGTAATAAACCACACGTAAACGTGGGTACAATTGGTCACGTTGACCATGGTAAAACAACTTTAACTGCTGCGATTGCAACTATTTGTGCAAAAACTTACGGCGGTGAAGCGAAAGATTACTCACAAATCGACTCAGCTCCTGAAGAAAAAGCACGTGGTATTACCATTAATACATCACACGTAGAATACGATTCTCCAATCCGTCACTACGCTCACGTAGACTGCCCGGGCCACGCCGATTATGTTAAAAACATGATTACTGGTGCTGCTCAGATGGACGGCGCGATCCTTGTATGTGCTGCGACTGATGGTCCTATGCCACAAACTCGTGAACACATCCTACTTTCACGTCAGGTTGGTGTACCGTACATCATCGTATTCTTAAACAAGTGTGACCTTGTTGATGATGAAGAATTACTTGAATTAGTAGAAATGGAAGTTCGTGAACTTCTTTCTACTTATGACTTCCCAGGTGATGACACTCCAATCATCCGTGGTTCAGCGCTTCAAGCATTAAACGGTAACGATGGTCCTTATGGCGAACAAGCTGTAATCGACTTAGTTGCTGCACTTGACTCTTACATTCCAGAGCCAGAGCGTGCAATCGACAAAGCATTCCTAATGCCAATCGAAGATGTATTCTCGATTTCTGGTCGTGGTACAGTTGTAACTGGCCGTGTAGAATCTGGTATCGTTAAAGTTGGCGAATCAGTTGAAATCGTTGGTATTCGTGACACTGTTGTGACGACTGTAACTGGCGTTGAAATGTTCCGTAAATTGCTTGACGAAGGTCGTGCTGGCGAGAACTGTGGTGTTCTTCTTCGTGGTACTAAGCGTGAAGACGTACAACGTGGTCAAGTACTTGCTAAGCCAGGTACAATCAAGCCGCACACTAAATTCGACGCAGAAGTATATGTGCTTTCTAAAGAAGAAGGTGGTCGTCATACTCCATTCTTAAATGGTTACCGTCCACAGTTCTACTTCCGTACAACTGACGTAACTGGCGCAATCCAATTACAAGACGGCGTTGAAATGGTTATGCCAGGTGACAACGTTGAAATGTCAGTAGAACTAATTCACCCAATCGCAATGGACCCAGGTCTACGTTTTGCGATTCGTGAAGGTGGTCGTACTGTAGGTGCTGGTGTTGTTGCGAAAGTAACTCTCTAATCATCTAGAGTAATAAAAAAACACCCCTCTGGGGTGTTTTTTTATGCCTATTGTTGGCTCTTTATTTTCTTGCGTCGGAAAAATTAATACTTAATTAATTTTTCCTCTTGCGTCGAAATAAAGCGATGCTTGATTTCTCTTTCATAGTGAAATAATTCCATAAATGATATTTTCCCTTGCGTCTGAAAAATTAATACTTAATTAATTTTTCCTCCTCATGTCCCAAACTGATACTTAGCTGTCCTAAACTGCACTTAATTGATACCAATAAAACAGTAAGATAAAACTCAAGAAAATGAACAAAATTACTCAGTGAGAGATTTCACTTAAAAGGAGTAGGCGGCATGAATGCTAAAGTAAATATTTCAAATCGTGCAGGTGCAAGTTTTCCTGTACGTCGCATGAACTTTGACTTTGACCAAGTCCCTGAATATTGGATGAGTGGTTCAGCAGGTTTAACTCATTTTATGACAGCTCTATCTGCCTTATTTCCAGATGGTGAAAAGCTGTTCATTGATTCTGTTCGCGCAGTACGTCATCATCCTGCGATTAAAGACAATGAAGCATTACAAAAAGAAATCAGTGCTTTTATTGGTCAAGAAGCCATGCATACGCAAGAGCATGTCGGTTTTAATCAGTCCGCACAGAAATATGGTCATGATGTTACAACTTTGGAAAAACGTACAGCGAAACTGATTCAATTCACACGTAAGAATTTTGCGAGAGTGGTTAAGCCATTTGGCATGACACAAGAAATGGTTGATTTAACTGCAACGACAGCATTGGAACACTTTACTGCGACGATTGCTTCTGAGCTATTGCGTAATCCGCACATTCAAGAACTGATGACAGATGACACTATGTCATATATGTGGTTTTGGCATGCAGTCGAAGAAAATGAACACAAAGCAGTTGCCTATGATGTTTATGAGGAAATTTTTGGTCGTGGCATCAAAGCCTATGCATTGCGTAACACTGCATTAGTGGTGGCAATGGTCTTTATTTTCTTAGCACAATCATCATTTGTCTTACGCTTGCTTAAACAAGATGGCAAACTGAATCTAAAAGAATTGGGTATGATTTATAAATATGGCTATAGTCCATCAAAAGGGATTATTGCAGGAATGGTTGGTGAGATGCTGGCATATCTGAAACCAGGCTTCCATCCGAACGACTTGGATACTGTACAGTTGCTCAAAGATTGGAAAGAAAAACTAGGTTTGTGATTTCTAGATTCAGCTATTAACTGTATGTTAAGAAAGGACAATTTTATTGTCCTTTCTTTTTTTTTCATGAAAACTAGATTTTCTATTCTTATTCGACAAATTTCCCTTGCGTCGAAAAAATTAATACTTAATTAATTTTTCCTCTTGCGTCGAAATAAAGCGATGCTTTATTTCTCCTCATGTCCTAAGATGATGCTTTAATGACCTTATCTGCACTTATTTAATGCATATAAAAGCGCGTATAACTAATAAATAGAGCGTAATTAAAAAGAATATTTGCATTATAGGAGAACAAGGTATGAATGCTAAAGTTAATATTTCAAACCGTGCTGGTGCCAGTTTCCCTGTACGCCGGATGGATTTTGAATTTGGTGAAGTACCACGTTACTGGGCACATGGCGATGCAGCATTAACTCACTTTATGACTGCACTATCAGCACTCTTCCCAGAAGGTGAGCAATTCTTTGTCAATAGTACTCGTGCCGTGAGAAATGATCCTAAATTAGCTGATCCTATATTACAGAAAGAAATTAGTGCTTTTATCGGTCAAGAGGCGATGCATTCCAAAGAACATTTGGCTTTTAATGCAGCTGCACAAGCCTATGGTTACGATGTGCGAGAAATGGAAGCACAAACTGGACGTTTGATTAACCGTACAGTCGGCATAATTTCACAAGCGCTTAAACCTTTTGGGTTTAGCAAAGAAATGATTGGTTTGACAGGAACGTGTGCCTTAGAGCATTTTACTTCGACGATTGCAGAAGAATTGTTGAGCAACCCAGACATTCAGGCAATGTTCCAAGATGAAACGATGTATCACCTTTGGATGTGGCATGCAGTAGAGGAAAACGAACATAAGGCGGTTGCTTTTGATGTATATGAAACAATGTATGGTCGAGGTGCAAAAGCGTATTTTATGCGTTCATTGGCGCTTGTGATTGCAATGGGATTGATCTTCATCACGCAATCATACTTTACAGCGAAGCTACTCAAAACTGATGGTAAGCTTACTTGGCGTGATACTAAATATATGATCAAATTTATGTATGGCTACAAAGGCTTTATGTCACGTCAGATTCCGACATTACTCGATTTCCTAAGACCTCGCTTTCATCCGAATGATGATGATACAACTGAGCTATTAAATAAATGGCGTACTGAATTAGGTTTCAATCCAAGTTAACTTCAACGGACAGTGAAAACTGTCCATTTTTTTATTCAAATTTTGGCTAAAATTGCTGATAATCGCATTATCATATTTATAGAGTAGTAGATTTTGATCCGATTGATGCAAGAAAGTGACGTGGATCATGTTGCTGCGATTGAGCGCTTAGTTCAGACACATCCATGGTCTAAACAGCAGTTCCAAGAATCTTTAGTATCTCACCAATGTACTGTTTATGAACAAGCCAATCAGGTGGTAGGCTTTTGTATCTTACAGCCTGTGTTGGACGAAGCAAATTTATTACTGATGGCGATTCATCCAAGTCAGCAAGGGAAGGGATTGGGCTATGCATTACTTGATTATTCAATCGAGCAATTAAAAAATAATCCGATTCAGATTTTTTTAGAAGTGCGAGAAAGTAATCGCGCAGCGATTCGTTTATATGAAAAAGCGCAATTCCATCAAATCGATTTACGCAAAAACTATTATCCAAATGGTGATGGTTCAAGAGAGCATGCTGTGATCATGGTCAGAACATGCACTGATGATTTTGCAGCGCTATTTAAATAAACGCTATTTAATAATTAAATTATTCCATTCGGATGGAAGTGTACTCATTAATGAATCTCCAAGTTGCTGTATTTCATTATTGGAGAGTGGACGATTGAGCCTACGCCATTGTCCATCAAGCAATAATTCGAGTGGCGTATATTGCGATTTGTAATTCATTTTTTGTGAGTGGGGAACCCAGTAACCCAGATAGAGGTATTCAAGGTTTAGACTACGGACATATTCGATTTGTTTGAGAATTGCAAAGACGCCCAAAGAACGACGTTGTTCATCTGGATCAAAGAAAGTATAAACGGCAGATAGCCCATCATCCATGAGATCACAGGTTGAAACCCCAATTAGTTTTTGATCTTTCCATAGCTCCAGAAAGAAACTTTCGGTACAGCTATGCACAAGGAATTTTTCAAACTGGTCAAGGTTTGCTGGATACATATCGCCATCTGCATGGCGTTCATTGATATAGCGTTCGTATAAATCGTAATGTTGTTGCGTCGCTTGAGAAGTGGGCAAAATATTCATTTTTAAATCTTGGTTACGTTTCCATGCCTTTTTCTGGCTACTATTCATTTGAAATTCTTGAATAGGTACGCGACAAGATAAACATTGGCGACACAAATGGCACTCAGGGCGATAAACAAAATCACCACTACGTCGAAAACCGACGCGAGAAAGTTCCGACAATGTCACCACATCTATACGGTGAATCGGGTCTAAAAACACCATTCGAGCTGATTTGCTATCTAGGTAGCTACAATCATGTGGTGGCGTGATGTAATACTGTAAGTCATTTAAAAGGGACTTGGGTTGGTATGATTTCATGAATCTGTCCCTCCAAGGTGTTCGTCCGTTAACCGTCTAATTTTGCATTAAGTGCTATTGTTTTACTTGAAAATACACGTTCTTGATAGCTTTTCCAATTGATAGGGGGGGCAATAATTACATCTTGTAACGATTTTAGATATATTTGGCGAGAAAGTGTACGTGCGCCTAAGCTGATGAGGTGTTCATTGACCAATTGGCAATCCACCCAAGCTAATTGATTTTCTTGTCCGATCAGCATCAGGGTATAAAATGCCATTTTTGATACATCGGTTTCAGTGCTGAACATCGACTCACCAAAACAGCCTTTACCAATGCTGACGCCATACAAGCCACCTACAAGTTGCTGGTGATGCCAGACCTCAACACTATAAGCATAGCCCGCTTTGAATAAAGCGCAATAGCCTTGAATAATATCTTCGCTAATCCATGTTTCATTGGTATAGCTACGTGGCATTGAACAAGAGCGCATGACCTCTTCAAAAGCATGGTTAATGGTAATCCGATAATCATGCTTTTTCATATTACGGATTAAGGATTTGCTTGGCTTGTATGATCGCGGTTCGATAATGCAGCGAGGTTCGGGACTCCACCAGCATATCGGTTCATCTTCATTGAACCAAGGAAATAAGCCGTGGGTATACGCTTCGAATAAAGTGGAAGGGGATAGATCCGCGCCAATACAGATAAATCCATGGCCGTCAGGATCTGCTTCTATTGGATTTGGAAAATTGTATTGAGATAAGGGGAGTTGTTGCATATCAGGAAAAGTTAATAGGAATGATTCTAAACTAACTGAACTGAAACAGAATGGCAATCGTTGAACGATCACCATTCCATTGACAGGCTAATTAAATAAACGAAGTTGTTTCGCGATTTCAATTTTTTTACTATCAATAAAGATTTGCGCTTTGCCCTTTATGATCTCAAGGCTCTGAGTTTTATCAGCCACGGTATTGCCATCTGTATCTAAAACTAGCCATCCAAGTTGACTGATAACATTTTGGACATAAATCGCAAAATCACTTGCTGTTTCTAATCCATCAATAAAATGTGCACGATAGAATAGCTGATGGAAGTGTTCTGTTGGAATGCCGATACCAGTAAGTGGGCTGACTAAGACATTATAGTTTTGATGAAAACTGGCTTGTTTCAGGATGTGATGGTTTAAATCATGGCAGTGTTTAACCGTTTTCTCTTGTGGTTTAAGATTTTGACAAGGTTGTGCCAAACCGAGATGACATAAAATTACTAATGCATTTAAAATCTTTGCGTAGTTTAGTTCTGGAAAACTTTGTTCAAACTCCGCGATTGTTAATGGTTGATAATTATCCTCAGCAAATCGATTAGCAATAGGTTGATAAATTTCTTCAATTAAATTGAATGTACCTAATAGACCATTGATACTTGTTGGTAATTGTTCTTTAGCCGTAAGTAACACAAAAGCGGTCTTGCGTAATTTTTCTTGGACTTGTAGTGGAGTTAAATTGTTCTTTCCACGAATGAATAAGTCTCTCCTAAACTGTGTATTTGCAAAATAGTCTCGGCATTGCTCTTTGAAGATTGGATGTTCAATTGCATCTAAAAACTTTTGATGTTCTTCAGAAAAGTTAATATTATCAAGATGAGAACCTAAATCAGTAGAACCAGCATAAGACAGTTTGATTTCATCAAGAATGCGGACAATCTGTTGAAATGAAAAACATTGCCAATCTTGGTTTAGATATTCATGAATCAAATAGTTGGGGTTTTGTTGTTTTAAGTCTGCAACTTTTTGTGTGGCGTTTGGATTACGCTGAGCAAAAACAGGGTTTTGTTTGAGTAACTCATCACTAAAATTTAGTGCTTCATTCACCTTTTGAATTGGGTTGGTACTTTTACTATTAAATTTGAAATGACTATGAAATAGCTCACGGATTGGCATGTTTGCAGCCCAACCAGTGACGCAGTTATAGCTGATATATACAATACCATTCGGTTTTAGAAATTTTCGAATGAATTTTAAAATAATATGTTGATTTTCATAGCTAATCCAGCTCCATATACCGTGCAAACTGATCGAGTTAAACATTGGTAAATCATCGCGATTTAGTAGCTCCTCAAAGCTATCATCATAAAAAAAATGCTCAATATGGCTTTGTTCTGCTAATTGATTAGCATGTGCAGCGTGGGCAGGATTAAAGTCGGTACCGTAAAATTTAGCTTCATTACTTGTGGCGTGAATGTTGATACTAACGCCTTGTCCAAAACCAAGTTCACAATGGGTTTGGTTATCTTGAAAGTCAGGACTTTCGATGCCATTGAGCAGTAAGCAGAATTTTTGAAAATTCGGGCTCAAGTCACGATAATAACCATAGGTATAATTTACTTCTGTTTGATAGCCGTTAGTCCATGTTGTTGTCATTCATGCATCCATTATTAAATTTTGTTTAAAAAGTATTCATGTTTTTGATTGTATGAATGATTTATAAAAAAAACCACCAAAAATTTGGTGGTCTTTTCATAAATTGTAAATTAGTTCGAATTGTCTAAATACTTCTCAGCATCTAAAGCAGCCATACAGCCTGATCCAGCCGAAGTAATCGCTTGACGATAAATACTATCCGCGACATCACCAGCAGCAAAAACACCTTCAATAGAAGCTGCTGTTGCATTGCCAGAAGTACCACTTTGCACTTGGATGTAGCCATCGCGTAGGTTAAGTTGACCGTCAAACATACTGGTATTCGGTTTATGACCAATCGCAACAAATAGACCTTGGACTTGAACGTCTTGAGTGCTTGAGTCTTGCGTTGATTTGATACGAACAGAAGTTACACCTGTTTTATCACCGAGAACTTCATCGACTTGATGATTCCAAATGATACTGATTTTGCCTTCTTTTTCTTTAGCAAAAAGATGATCTTGTAAAATCTTTTCTGAACGTAAGCTGTCACGACGATGGACTAAAGTGACATGTGCAGCAATATTTGAAAGATAAAGCGCTTCTTCTACCGCAGTATTACCACCGCCTACAACCATGACATTTTGGTTCTTATAGAAGAAACCATCACAGGTTGCACAAGCACTAACACCTTGTCCCATAAATGCAGCTTCAGATTCAAGACCTAAGTACTGTGCAGTCGCACCTGTTGCAATGATAAGCGCATCACATGTGTATTCAGCCATATCGCCCTTTAATACGAATGGGCGAGTTTTGAGGTCAACTTCATTAATATGATCGTAGACGAGTTCTGTACCGAAACGTTCTGCATGAGCTTGCATACGATCCATAAGGACTGGACCAGTCAATCCTTCAGGGTCACCCGGCCAGTTATCGACTTCAGTGGTCGTGGTCAATTGACCGCCTAGTTGTATACCGGCGATGAGTGTCGGTTTGAGGTTGGCACGTGCAGCATAAACTGCTGCGCTGTAACCTGCAGGACCAGAACCCAGAATAATTAATCGTGAGTGACGAGCGCTCATTAAAGAACATCCTTCTTATATTGAAAATGCTAAAATTATACGTGAATCCACACAAGATTGGGGGCAAAACCATGTGGATAATATTGATAAGTTCAATCGAAATAGGCTATATCATGTTTGAGGAATTGATTATTTCAAAATTACGTGTCGAAAATGTGAATCGCCCTTCGATGTTAACAACAACAGTAAACAATCGTGCATCTTTTTTTTTAGAACGCGTGCATAATATAAAACTTATTGATTAAGGTAAGTTAGACCTTAAAAGATACCAACAAATAACGAATTGGGTTACAGGATTGTATATGGCTGCGGTGTCAAGTGTTTATGCACAACGCTTTTTAATGACATTATTTTTAATTTCTTTTGGCATTTATTTATTTCTTGCCACAGTGACCTACACACCTTTTGATCCGGGTTGGATGCATATCTCTAGTGATACCCAGCATGTTTCAAATGCAAGTGGGGTCGCTGGCGCTTGGATCGCAGATTTATTATTTGGTTTCTTGGGCTGGGCGAGCTTACTTATTCCTTTATTTTTATTTATAGAGGCAGTACAGGTTTGGTGGCCAAGAAGCTTTCTAAATTTACCTTTTCGCTATGCAGCACAATTCTTTTTGATCTTATCGGTCTCTAGTTTATTGTATTTACACTGGAATACGCCTGCGGATACGCTGGATAATGCAGCAGGTGGCATCATTGGTTATGAGTTAGGGCAAAGCTTGTCTCACCTTTTGACCATTTATGGTGCGACATTGTTTTTACTGGCATTTAGTATTTTATTGATTACTTTAGCTTTCGGTATTCAATGGAATAAAACATGGTTGATGTTGAAAAAGACACCTGCCTATTTACAGGATTTATTCTATAGAAATGTGCCGCAGAATGAGTCTGCTTATGACCGTACTGAGCAATTGGCGGAATCAGAAATACCTGCAATAAAAAATAAAGTACCAGTACAGACTGAATCGGATGTACAGCAAGCAACGTTAACTAGCGCAACGGTAGATGATGTTCAAGCCAAAGCAACAAAAATGGATGATTCACATCATCAGATTTTGGCTGAAAAGTTGTTTGCTGATGTCGTTGCGCGAGAGCAACAAGGTAATCAACCACAACAAACGCCGCAAACCGAAGACTTTGAGCAAACCTTACAACGCGCACATCAGTTTGAAACTGAAAGCCAACGCCTCGTTCAAACAGGTGAGGTATGGCGCGCGCTACAAAGTGATGATGCGAATCATAAACAAGAAATTGATGCGCTCTTAAGAGCTGCTGATGATGAAAACTCTTCTACAGCGCCACAGCCATCGCAGTCAGAACCAGAGATTCAGAAAAGCAATCATCGCCATTTAGACTGGAATGATGATCAAATTTTTGATGAGTTATTGGCTGCAGTTCCGAATACCAAGACAGCGACGGATTTACACACACCATTTACGCCAGAGCTGCAACAAAATGCACATCATACGGTGGACATGGATATTGATTTTGATTCGCCCCTAAGTGAATCAACGCCAACAAAAAATCTTTATTCCCAAACATCGCCTGCCAAAAATACACATCTAGATGCACAGGATGATTTCGATCATTTTAATGATCTTTTAGTTGAAAGTGAGCAAGACAAAATAACCACGCCAACAAGCAGTAACCCTCATGTACAACTTGCTGCTGTAAGTACCACCGCTGAGATGCAAAAAGAAAAGTTATCCAAAGAAGCATTTATTGAAGCATGGCAAGAAACGGCTGGAAAAGCTGAAACAGATTTAGATTTAGAAGATGATTTTGATTTGGATGCGCCATTAACGGATACATTTGGGCGTCCAATGTCACGTGCGATGCAGGTTGCGCAGAAACGTCGTGACTTGCCGACTTTACCGGGCTTAGAGTTGCTGGATAAGGTTGATCCTAACAAAAAGGTGAATTTTACTGCGGAACAATTGGCACGACTTTCTGAATTATTAGAAATTAAGCTACAGGAATTCAATGTAAAAGCACAGGTGGTTGAAGCTCAACCAGGACCTGTGGTCACGCGTTTTGAATTGGATCTTGCACCAGGCGTTAAAGCATCTAAAGTGACTAATATTTCGCGGGACTTAGCGCGCTCAATGTCGATGGCATCTGTGCGGGTTGTAGAAGTCATTCCGGGCAAACCTTATATTGGTATTGAAGTTCCGAACAGCACGCGTGAAATGGTGCGTCTGATTGAGTTATTGACCATTCCTGCTTTTACCGATCCAAATAGCATTCTTTCTATGGCGATGGGTAAAGACATTTCAGGTAATCCTGTTATTGCAGATTTGGGTAAAGCACCACACATGTTGGTCGCGGGAACGACAGGTTCAGGTAAATCAGTTGCGGTCAACTCGATGATTTTGTCGATGTTGCTGAAATATACGCCTGATCAATTGCGTTTTATTTTAATTGATCCAAAACAGCTAGAATTAGCCAATTATAATGATATTCCTCACTTATTAACGCCTGTTGTAACCGATATGAAAGATGCAGTAAGTGCATTAAATTGGTGTGTAAATGAAATGGAACGTCGTTATAAACTGATGTCATTTCTTAAAATTCGTAAACTCAGTGACTACAATCGTAAAGTCGAAGAAGCGATTGCAAATGGTGAGGATTTAATCGATCCAACGTGGAAACCAAGTGACTCAGCAACACAAGAACGTGCAGCACGTTTGACGCCGTTACCTTCGATCGTCATTGTTGCGGATGAGTTTGCTGACATGATTATGCAGGTCGGTAAAAAAGCGGAAGAAATGATTACGCGTTTAGCACAAAAATCTCGTGCGGCAGGTATCCATTTGCTGCTTGCAACGCAACGTCCATCTGTAGATGTGATTACGGGTTTGATTAAAGCCAATATCCCAACCCGTGTGGCATTACGTGTAAACAGTAAGATTGACTCGCGTACGATCTTGGATGCGGGCGGGGCAGAGGACTTGCTTGGTCATGGTGATATGTTGTTCTTAGGGCCGGGTAAAATTGAGCCTGAGCGTGTTCATGGTGCATTTATTAGTGATGACGAAGTCAATCGCATTTGTGATGCATGGCGTGAGCGTGGTGAACCGAACTATGTTGATGAAATCTTGACGCCTTTTGATGAGGAACCGTCTTCACGTGGTTTTGAAGATGGTGATGGTGATCCAAATCGTGATGCGCTTTATGATCAGTGTGTTGCTTTTGTTTTGGAAACACGCAAAGCCTCAACTTCTTCATTACAGCGCAAATTTAGTTTAGGTTATAACCGAGCTGCCCGTATTATTGACCAAATGGAAGAAAATGGTATCGTCAGTGCGATGGGGGCAAATGGCAAACGAGATATTCTCGTTTAACGAGAAAAATCTAATAATAAAGCCTTTATTTAGAGGCTTTCTTTTTATATTTGCTTAATTTTATATAG
Organism: Acinetobacter sp. NIPH 298; assembly: GCF_000369505.1. Classification (GTDB taxonomy): domain Bacteria; phylum Pseudomonadota; class Gammaproteobacteria; order Pseudomonadales; family Moraxellaceae; genus Acinetobacter. The sequence goes on along the minus strand of NZ_KB850055.1, from coordinate 2,021,708 downwards.
TAATAATCACATTTTTTATTTAAGCTTACGCTTTGGAGTCCCATTGCTAGGGTGAGCTATGTTAGTTGCATTGAGTACGCTAATCTTCATTCATTTTTGTGCATTAATTACACCCGGACCAGATTTCTTTTTGGTCTCGCAAACGGCAATCAGTCGTTCGCGTAAAGAGGCCGTATTGGTCGTTTTGGGTATTTGCATTGGTGCAATGCTTTGGTCACTATTGGCGTTGATGGGGCTCAATATCATTTTTGAGAAAATGGCTTGGCTTAAACAAGGGCTGTTGATCGCGGGCGGCTTATATTTGTGTTGGCTTGGCTTCCAGATGCTTCGCTCTGCTTTCTCTAAAGGGGATCAGACGGTAAATCCGATTGTCTTACCTCAATCACCTTATTTATTTTTTATGAAAGGATTGCTAACAAATTTGTCTAATCCAAAAGCAATCATCTATTTTGGTAGTGTATTTTCTCTGTTTTTAACCAATCCTTTATTTGATCAGCATCATTCATTGTTGTTTATTATTGTTTCAGTAGAAACTGCGTTATGGTTTACTTTGGTCGCATTTGTATTTTCTCTACCTGCATTTCGCACAGCGTATCAAAACTTTGCAAAATGGATTGATGGTGTTTCAGGTGGGATTTTTACTTTGTTGGGTGTGTATTTAATCGGAAGTCGATAAATATTTAAAAAAAGCCTGCATCATGCAGGCTTTTTTATTAAGCAAACTTTGCTAAGACTTCTAAGAAACCATCTTTTTGGCGTGGAAATTGTGCAATTACGTCATGGATGCGTAATCCTTCAGGATTGGTTGCATTCAAGTCACGGCCATCAGCCAAAAACTGAGTAATCAATCGCTCATAGTCATTTGGACGCATGTGTTTAAATGCATGATAGAGGACATGAAAGTCAGCATTGACACCTGTTGGTGGAAGTTGGTTGAGGTAGGCAAAAACACGCTCATCTGACCATTCTTCATTGAAAGTTGCTGGCTGTGATAATGCCATGACAGTCTCCTCAGTCTTAAAATAATAAAGGCAAAATACGAGGCTGGATTTGCAAAGCAACGCTTTGCTCAGCAGCAAGGTATTTTGCCTTTATTTACAAAAAATCGCTAATGAAAAAACTACTATCGATCTTCAGGTAAATTGATATTCATTTCTAACATTTCGATATTTGCCTCTGAACGAACTTGCATTTGAATATGCTGTTCATCCACACCTCGAACGTAACGACTGACGACCTGCATGATTTCTTTTTTCATTTGGTCAATTTTGTCTTGGCTTAAACGACGACCTAAGCCTTGTTCAGATGCAACAATCACCTTTAGACGATCTTTGGCAGTTTGTGCACTTGATGACTTTTCATCACTGCTAAATAGTTTACTCCAGAATCCTGCCATCATTACGCTCCAAATAGTCTAGCTAACCAACCTCTTGGCTGTACCACAATGTGTCGATAAGGACGTTCTTCACCAAGAAAACGAGCCACTAAATCATCATAGGCTTGACCAGCTTTTTCTTCTGTATAAAGAATAACAGGCTTACCTTCGTTCGATGCTTGAAGTACGCTCGGACACTCAGGAATAACACCCAAAGTCGGAACACGTAAAATATCTTTAGAAATGTCATCAATCGTCAGCATTTCTTGTCTATCTGCACGTTCTGGATTGAAACGTGTGATACACAAGTGCTTACGGATACGGCCTTCGTTTTGCTCAACTTTTTTAGTTTTGCTATCCAACATACCGATGATACGGTCTGAGTCACGAACAGAAGAAATTTCTGGGTTTGTGACAATGATTGCTTCATCAGCATGATACATCGCTAAAATTGCACCACGCTCGATCCCTGCTGGTGAGTCACAAATGATGTAATCAAACTCTTGTGACAATTCATCAATCACACGTGCAACACCTTCATCACTTAAGGCATCTTTATCACGGGTTTGTGAAGCAGGTAATATGTATAGGTTTTCAATTTCTTTATCACGGATGAGTGCTTGTTGTAAGCGAGCCTCATTATTGATGACATTAACAAAGTCATAGACGACGCGGCGTTCGCAGCCCATGATTAAGTCAAGATTACGTAAACCTACATCGAAATCGATCACAACAGTTTTATGACCACGTTGGGCTAATCCTGTTGCAAAAGATGCGCTGGTCGTAGTTTTACCTACACCACCTTTGCCTGACGTTACGACAACAATTTTGGCCACCGAATCCACTCCTATTTATGGTCATACGCCCCTAAAAGGGCTTTTTTGGTGTTTATAAATTAAAACTGCAAAGTTTCAAATTCAAGCTCTTGCTTGGTGTTTAAATAAATATGTACAGGTTTCTTGATCAGATCTTTAGGAATATCATCTGCAACACAATATGTCCCTGCAATAGAGACCAGTTCTGCTTCGAGAGAATTGCAAAAAATGCGCGCTGAAGTATGTCCACCTGCACCTGCAATGACTCTACCACGTGCATTACCATAAATGTGAATATTTCCAGATGCAATCACTTCTGAGCCGCTGTTCATACCTGCATTTAAGATAATATCGCCTTGATCTTGTACCAAACATTGCCCAGTACGCAAAATCTCATCATGATAAGAGGTGATATGCGTATGCGCTGTGTTTTTTTGTGGTGTTTGTATTGCAGCACTATTCGCTTGCTCTTTAGCTGGGTGAGCCACCACTTGTTCTTTCGATGCTTTAATCCGCTGTAAGGGTTGATCCGCAGGTAAAACAGGGAATTGAATCGCTCGTGCTTCATCACCTAAGAGACCATCAATCACTGCCATTGGTTGTAGGCCTAGATCGATTAACACTTGAATTAAGGCGATGAGTTCTTGTTCAACGGTACTGTCTATAATTACCAAAGTTCCTAAATAAGAACCTTCATTGAGTGTGCTCGTCAATTGCTGTCGGATTGCATTATGGTCATTTGTGTCGAAAGTTAATCGACTAAAATTCACCATTCTGCCCGTAATCCGTATATCAGCCATAATGTATCCTTCAGGGCTTTTAAGCACTCTAGTGTGTTATAAATAAAAGCAAATGCTAGAACAAATTACAGCAATTCTCTAGCTCGAATAGTAAATTTTCTTGTAATCATTCTGCTTTTTTGTTCAATTGAGCATTTTCATCCAGCATTTCTTGCCATTGCTTGACTCGAACTTGTTTGCTTATCGCCTCAATGCTTTCAAATACGACAGATTTAACCAGCTCTTCCAAGTATTGATTATTAATATTTAGCTCACTGACTTTTTCTGCAATCAGTTGAAAATTCTCATTGGGCTGCTGAGGCGAGCCTGCTGTAAAAGGCTCGATTAAACCTGCACTAATATTTTCTCCTAAGCGTTGTCCAATGCTTTGAATCTGTTGTTCAATCCGCCCACCGACGATCGGAATAAGGCGTAATAGCTGAGTCAGCTCAGGCGTATCTTCGATGGCTTGATTGACAATCGCACCTACTTTTTGGGTAATCGCAGGTTGTTGCTGTTGTAAAGCGGTGGCTAATGATTCTTGTAGCAAAGAAGAAAGTGTCGTCACAAATAATTGGCGGTGATGATCAACCAAATTATGAATGGTTTGTTGATGACTACTATTGGTTTTTAACTCATGTTTTAAACCGTCAAGAACAGTCAGTACCACGCGATCGGATAACTCTTCCATCACCACACGATAATAAAATAAAAGTGTGCGCTGTATCTTTTCTGGGATCACCTGATAGCCCATTTCATATAAGCGGTAGGCAATAATCCCAGCCCGAAATAAACGTAGAAAACGCAAATAAGGAATAATGGCTAGAATTTCATAGAAATGCACAAATGGAAACCACCACCAACGAGCATGGTGTTTATTGATGATCGCAAAAATCCAACGTACAACCAGTTCTGCAATCAAAAAGATAATAAACCAAGCTTCAGTGGTGATAACCCAAGGGTTGAGATGGGTTCGATAGAAATCAAGAACGCTGAGTAGATGAATCTGTTGAAATAACCATTCCCCAAGAGAACTCATCAGGAAAAGGTTCATACCTAAGCAGAATAAGTTAAATACAATAATAAACACCATAAAGATGTCATAGAGCAAAAACAGTCGGAAAGGCCAACTGTTTTGATCGACACTGTGGTATTTAGATTTTGGCTTCTTATTCTGCTGAGTCATAAATTTACTTAATGTCCGATGTGGTTGTATATTTTTCTTTCATTTGCTGAATAAGCTGATCTTTTTCAGTCCAGATTTGATCGACCCATTTTTGGAAGCGTTCACGAAACTCTAGATCATCCTCGTAGTTGCCCCCAAGCACCCAATCAGGAATCTCAATTTTACGTAAATCGACCGCTATGCGGGAAACATCACCCAACCAAAAATCGCTATATTCAGGCGGACCATCTGGATAAACAATGGTCATATCAACAAAGGCATCAACTTTATCACCCAGAATATTTAACGCCAATGCTAAACCACCTGCTTTAGGCTTAAGCAAGTTTTTATATGGTGACTGCTGTTTGGCATGTTTTTCTGGGGTAAAACGTGTGCCTTCTAAATAGTTGAGTAAAGTAAAAGGTTGACTCAGCAATTGTTCACAGGCTTTGCGTGCTTCGAGCATATCGCGTGATTTCAGCTCAGGATTTTTAGCAATCTGCTCTTTCGTATGACGTTTCATCATTGGGAAGCCCAAAATCTTAAAGGCTTGGCCAACAAAAGGAATAAAAATCAGCTCCCACTTGGTAAAAAAGCGGGTAAGCGGCATACGGGTTAAACCAAAATATTGATTAACCGTGGTGTCGACCCAGCTTTGATGATTACAAATCATCAAATATCGACCTTGTAAGCTTAGATCGAGTTTTTCATCGATGCTGATATCCCATTGTAGGTTGGGCAGTACATGCTCAATGAGTTGGTTATTTATCCCAATCCAGCTATTTGCGAGTTGGATATTCGTTTCATCGACTTTCGCAGATTTTTTGAATAATTTTGTCAAACCTAAAGCCAGCACAGGAGGGCCATGCAAGAAGGTGCTTCCTGTAATGACAGAACCAACGGTCAATCCTTTACTAATTTTTTGCAATAAAGATGCTTTTTTATTTGAGGTAGACATAAATCAAACCTTGAGTGCAAATGTTTAAAAAATAGATGATCCAACTATAAACAACAGAAATTGAAATACAACCGTATATTTGAGGATCTTGACAATTTTTATATATTTAGATGGGTTAGAGCGCATTTCTACAAAATATTAAAGCTTCTACTGAGGTGTGAAATACCAATTTGTAGTAAACTTAACAATGAAAATGGTGATATTATTTTTGAAAAGAACAGTCAACGTATAACGATGAAGGAAATGTGTTGCTTTATTCAAGTAAAGTGCATCAAAGTATTACAAAAATATAAATAAACTGTTTATTATTAACAAAATATCAATGGTATGGCATCGTTTTCTCATCCATTATTCACCAAGACAACAAAATACATAGACAGGAGCTACGCAATGCGTGCATTAATGATTTCAACACTCGTAGGGGCTGGATTGGTACTTTCTGGTTGCCAAACTACTGGTAATAATATTGGCGGCGTAGAATATGATAAGTCTGCTCTAGGCGCATTGATTGGTGCTGCTGCGGGATATGGCGTTTCTAAAGGTAATGCAAATACAAGTAAGCAAAATAACCGTGCTGCGGCGATTGGTGCAGTTTTAGGTGGTGCTGGTGGTTTATATCTTGACAACAAAGAGAAAAAACTTCGTCAACAAATGCAGGGTACTGGTGTAGATGTTGGCCGTAATCCAGATGGTTCTGTTCAATTGATTATGCCTGGTAGCATTACTTTTGATACCAATAAATCAAATATCAAGCCAAACTTCTATACGACTTTAAACAAAGTTGCGCAAGTATTGGCTGAAGATAACCAAAGTGCGATCTTAGTAACTGGTTATACTGACAACACAGGTAATGATTCAATCAATATTCCATTATCTCAAGCACGTGCTCAATCAGTTAAAAACTATTTAGCTGGTAAAGGTATTTCAGGTGGTCGTATTGATGCACAAGGTTATGGTTCATCAAATCCAATCGCAGACAACAGTACTGCTGCTGGCCGTGAACAAAACCGTCGTGTAGAAATCAGCATTTATGCAAAACAGTAATTTTTACTGATTTTTAAAGAACCACCTTCGGGTGGTTTTTTTATTGCTTAAATTTCTTGCGACAAGCTGTGGCGTGTTATTTGCAGAAGACATCATAATTTATACATATCCCAAGATTTATTATTGGGATTCTAAAACAGAGATGTCTATAATCATGCTCGGAAACGTGAGAGGTATTACAACGATGTCATCTGCCAGTCAATTGAATGACAAGCAACTTGAAGCCATGAAATATGTTCAAGGGCCTTTGTTGGTGCTTGCAGGTGCAGGTTCAGGTAAAACTTCAGTAATTACGAGAAAAGTTGCTTTTTTGGTGCAGCAGTGTGGTATTCCTGCTCATCGCATCACTGCAATGACTTTTACCAATAAAGCAGCACGTGAAATGAAAGAGCGTGTCAGTAAGCTCCTTTCTCGTGAAGAGGCAAAAGGGCTTTCTGTTTCGACCTTCCATACCTTCGGCTTAAATTTATTACGTTTAGAATTAAAAAACTTGCCGCTGAAAGCCAATTTCTCAATCTTAGATGCAGATGACTGTAAACGAATTTTGATGGATTTGATGCAGCGTGACAATTTATCAGGTGCTGAAAGCAAAGATTTGATTGCGAAAGCAATGCGAAAAATTTCAGATTGGAAAAACGATCTGGTTTTGCCTGAACATGCACATTCAACCTGTGAAACGGTCGATGATGTTCAGCTTGCGCATCTCTATCAACTTTATGAACGTAACTTACGTGCTTATAATGCGGTTGATTTTGATGATTTGATTGTGATGCCAACGCGTTTACTTCAGGAAAATGCGGAAGTGCGTGATAAATGGCAAAACAGAGTCCGTTATTTGTTGGTGGATGAATATCAAGATACCAACACCGCCCAATATACCTTAGTTAAGCTCTTAGTCGGGGTGATGGGACAGTTCACTGCGGTAGGAGATGATGACCAATCCATCTATGCATGGCGCGGAGCAAAGCCTGAAAACATGGCTTTACTCAAAGAGGATTTTCATAATCTAAAAGTGATTAAGCTTGAGCAAAACTATCGCTCGACTAGCCGTATCTTAAAAGCTGCCAATGCCGTGATTGAAAATAATCCGCACATTTTTGACAAGAAGTTGTGGAGTGATAAAGGCCATGGTGAAACCATTCGTATCATCACTTGTTTGAATGATGATGATGAAGCAGAGCGTGTGGTTAAAGATTTAATCACACATAAGCTCATGAATGGTAAAAGTTGGAAAGATTATGCAGTGCTCTATCGTGGTAATTTCCAAGCGCGTGTTTTAGAAACCCAACTGCGTCAACTACAGATTCCTTATAAATTATCAGGTGGGCAATCATTCTTTGCGCGTGCCGAAATTAAAGATGTGATGAGCTATTTACGCTTAATCATCAATCCTGAAGATGACAGTGCTTTCTTACGAATTATTAATACCCCAAAACGTGCCATTGGTCCGGTCACTTTAGAAAAGCTCGGTCTATTTGCACAAGAAAATACTCTGTCATTGCTAACAGCATCATCAGACCAACGTCTGTCGATGGTGTTGCCAAAGAAAGCGACGACACAATTACATGAGTTCGCGGATTTTATTGCTACATTCACTCGTGAACTTTTAGATGATGATGAACCTGTACCTAAAGTCCGTCAGATGATCAATGAAGCTGGCTATATTGATTATGTGCGTGAACAAGCGGCGACACCAGCACAAGAAAAAACCAAGATAGACAATATTGAGACGCTATATACCAGTATCCAAAACTTGATCAATCGTGCCGACGATGTTGATGAGAAAAATATCGAAAGCGTAATTCGTAAACTGGTCTTATTGGATATGCTCGAACAGCAACAAGAGGAAGAAGACACTGACAAGGTGAACCTATTGACGCTGCATGCAGCCAAAGGTCTAGAGTTTCCTTATGTCTATATGATTGGTTTGGAAGAAGAGTTACTGCCACATAAAAACTCGATTGCAGCGGAAACCATCGAAGAGGAACGCCGTTTGATGTATGTGGGGATTACCCGTGCACGTCAAGGTTTAACGTTGACACTGGCAGAGCAGCGTAAAAACGGTGGGCAAATGCGTCAGATGACACCAAGTCGCTTCTTGGATGAGCTACCGCAAGATGAGCTGGAATGGCATGGTCGTAAGAAGAAACTTGCGCCAAATGTTGATCCGAAAGAGCAGGCGCAGCATTATCTCGCAAATTTAAAAGCTTTATTGAAACGTTAAGAAAGTGTAAGTAGGAAGTCGAAATGAAAGTCCAAGTTAAAGTATTAGATGCACGTTTAGGTCAAGAGTGGGCATTGCCTTCTTATGCGACGACAGGTTCAGCAGGTTTAGATTTACGTGCTTGCTTGGATGAAGCGATTGAGATTGCTGCAGGTGAAACGGTTTTAGTCAAAACTGGCTTGGCGATTTACATTGAAGATCCAAATTTTGCGGGTTTGATTTTACCACGTTCTGGTCTAGGTCATAAGCACGGTATCGTGTTGGGTAACTTGGTTGGTTTGATTGATTCAGACTATCAAGGTGAGTTGATGGTGTCTGTTTGGAATCGTGGACAAAACACCTTCCGTTTAGAACCTGGTGAGCGTTTAGCACAATATGTGCTCGTACCTGTTGTACAAGCACAATTTGAACAAGTGAATGAATTTGTTGCGACTGAGCGTGGTGCAGGTGGTTTTGGGCATACAGGCCAACAATAACGTTTCAATTAATCTTTTGGAGTGCAATGTTCTCGCGTGGAACGTTGCATTTTTCGTATTGATTGTTGCTTAAATATATATTAAAAAGCAGCTGACGATTTATTTTAATTTTTATCAACAAGGGTGCGTTAATTTCTTAATAGTAATATTTTTTGAATAGTCTTTTGATTATAAAAAATAGGGGCTTACTGTGAATATAAAACATACATTTCCTCTGAATATTTTTCGTGCTTATGATATCCGGGGAAAGCTAAGTAATTTAACACCTCATGTTATTCGTTCAATTGCTTACGCTTTAGTACTACAGTATAAAAAAGCTGAACAAAACCAAATCGTAATAGGGTACGATGCGCGTTTAACCAGTCCAACTTATGCCAATATTATTCAGCAAATATTTGAACAACAGGGCTTTAAAGTCACCAACATTGGGTGTTGTTCATCACCAATGATGTATTACATTGCAAGAGATTATGGTGGTAATGGCATCATGGTCACTGCAAGTCATAACCCAAAATCGGATAATGGGATTAAGTGGATTTTGAGCGGTGAACCACCGAATCCTGAAGCGATTCAAAAAATCGGTCAATTGGCTCAAGTCTCTTTGTCTGATTTAAATCAAGCACATGATTTGGAAAATGTCTTGCATAAGATTATTCCTCAGTACTGTTTGCAGTATCAGCAATCATTGCTCAGCGATATTCACTTATCACGCCCTTTGAAAGTTGTTTTAGATGGTTTGCATGGTTCGGCTGGTCGTTGTGCAACACAGGTTTTAGAAAAGTTAGGCTGCGAGGTGATTGCTTTACGCTGTGAGGCAAATGGGGATTTTCCAGATCATGCTCCAGATCCATCGCATGCAGCACATTTAAGACAATTACAAGCCGCAATTATTTCTGAAAAAGCAGATTTAGGCATTGCTTTAGATGGAGACGGGGATCGGGTGGTTCTACTGGACGAACACGCGCATATTATTAGCCCTGATCGTTTATTGTCTTTGTTCGCACAAATGTGTTTGTTGCAACATCCACATAAAGAAATCGTATTTGATGTGAAGTGTTCTCGGATGGTTGCAGATACGGTGCAGCAACTCGATGGACAAGCGAAAATGATCCGGACAGGCAGTAGTTTCTTACGTGCTTATTTATCACAGTCGCAAGGTGAAGCCGTGTTTGGCGGGGAATATGCTGGTCATTATGTCTTTAATGATGGGCGTGGTTTTGGCTATGACGATGGTTTATACGCCGCATTGCGTGTAATGGAGTATTTTACCCAATCCAATGCAGGCAGTTTTTCTGAATTATTCGCGATTTATCCTGAACGATATTGCACCGAAGATACCTATATCAGTACCCACGAGGCGAATCCTAAACAAGTTTTAAATGATATTGAGATTTTAAGTCATCGTTTAGGTGCTCGTTTAAGTAAAATTGATGGCGTAAGACTTGATTTTGACGATGGTTTTGGCATTATTCGAGCATCCAATACGGGTGAGTATTTTACCGTTCGTTTTGATGCAGATAACCCAGATCGATTAATTGAGATTCGCCAAGAATTTGTTTCTATGTTGCAAGATCAATATCCTCTAATTGCACAAGAACTCGCACAGGCTTAATAAGGAGAGATACATGCCACCTCACGAGCATATCGGCATTGATAAAGCTAAAATTTTGATTGAAGCTTTGCCGTACATCCAACGTTTTGCAGGCAAAACTTTGGTGGTGAAATACGGTGGCAATGCGATGACTGATCCAGAGTTGGAAAGTTCATTTGCTCGTGACATCGTGTTATTAAAAACAGTGGGTTTAAATCCAATTGTGGTGCATGGTGGTGGACCTCAGGTTGATTCATTATTAAAGCGTTTAGGTCAAGAGTCTGATCGTATTGATGGTATGCGTGTCACTGATCAGGCGACGATGGAAGTTGTCGAAATGGTCTTGGGTGGTAGTGTCAATAAATCTATCGTGAACTTGATTAATCAACATGGTGGTCGTGCCATTGGTTTAACGGGTAAAGATGGAAATTTGCTTCGTGCGCGTAAATTGTTGATGGAAAAACAAGAAGCAGATGGTTCAATCTCTCAAATTGATTTGGGCATGGTTGGCGAAGTCACAGGCGTTAAAACGGATGTGCTTGAGATGTTTACCCAAGGTGATTTTATTCCCGTGATTGCCCCATTGGGTGTTGATGACGAAGGTAATACTTATAATATCAACGCGGACTTGGTGGCTGGAAAAGTGGCAGAAGCACTGGGTGCTGAGAAACTGATTTTACTCACCAATATTACTGGTGTACTCGATGAAAATAAAAACCTGTTGACAGGTTTAAGTACGCAGGAAGTTGATCGTTTAATTGAGACGGGTGTGATTTATGGCGGGATGATTCCTAAAGTTGGTTGTGCGCTTGATGCGGTCAAAGGTGGTGTAGTGAGTGCGCATATTGTTGATGGTCGTGTGCCACATGCAACCTTATTAGAAATCTTTACCGATCATGGTGTTGGTACGTTGATTACTAATCGTATGAAGCATTAAATATTCATACCAAGATGAAAGAGACCTCATATAGGTCTCTTTTTTGTCATCAGCTCTTCATGTTTTAGTCATGGCAATGTCATTTAAGCGATTTAAGGTAAGTCTAGTCATAAGGAGCTTTCATTATGCTAGAAAAATTAAACCAATATCGCCAAAATTTGACTTTACCTTTACGTCAAAAACCTTCGCAAACCCAGTTTCGTTTTGAATGGGTAGATAATTTAAAAGAATTACAACAAGTACATCGTTTTAGAGCAACGCAATTTAGCCATCAATTTGGGATGACTTTTGAAGATGGTCTCGATCAAGATATTTATGATTTTGGTTGTGAGCATGCGGTGTTACGTGAGAAATGGACAGGGGAGATTGTTGCTTATACACGGCTTAAATTGTTCCAAGGACATGAAATCGGACAAAGCTATAGTGCACAAGAGTTTGATGTGGTTCCACATTTTTCTCATTTACCAAATGTATTGGAAATTGGACGAACCTGTGTTCACCCACAATTTCGTTCAGGTAAGGCTTTATCCATGTTATGGCTGAACTTGGCTCCAAAAATACTCTGGTCAATGCGTGCTAAGTATTTGATGGGCTGTGTCAGTATTCATCTTGAAGATAATTCAGCCCGTGCTTATTACACACACCGTCAAATTCAACAACTCGCTGCACATCAGAGCATTGATATTCGTTCAAAACGTGCTTTTGAGCCTGAACGTCCTGACTATAGCTTTCCACAAGACGAACGCATGCCCAAGTTATTTCAAACGTATTTAGGAATGCAGTCGAAGTTATCCAAACAGGCATTCTATGATGAGGATTTTAAATGCTTAGACTATTTCGTATTCTTAGAAGTGAATAAAATTGCAACCTCATTTGTGATGAATAAAATGGTGCAACGTTAGGGCTTTGTCATATTTAATCTCATTCTGTGCACATATTGAGATTTACAAGGCATCTAGGGCTCATGCACAATAGGTAAAGATGTCAAAAAGTAAAAAAGATATGTGCCAACTATTAGGAATGAACTGCGCAACACCGACAGATATTACTTTTTCCTTTCGTGGTTTTTCCCAACGAGCAGGTGTGACGTCTGATCATTGCGATGGCTTTGGTATTGCTTTTTTTGAAGACAAAGCCTGCCGTTTATTTGTGGATAATCAATCCGCTGTTGAATCGCCAATTGCGGATTTGGTGCGTAACTATCCAATCAAATCACGTAATATCATCGCACATATTCGAAAAGCCACGCAAGGTAAAATTACCTTAGAAAACTCGCATCCATTTTTACGTGAGTTGTGGGGCCGACATTGGATATTTGCGCACAATGGTGATTTACACGATTTTAATCCTGTATTGAATGGGCGCTTTGAACCTGTTGGCAATACCGATAGTGAATATGCGTTTTGCTATTTATTAGATCAAATGGTTGAAGCGTTTGGCTATACAGAGCCTAGTCTTGAAGAGCTTTTTTCTCTATTAGAACGTATCGCCCCTCAAATCGCTGAACATGGCACATTTAATTTCTGCTTATCCAATGGTCAAGCATTATTTAGCTATGCCACCACCAAGCTGCATTGGCTGGTGCGTGAATATCCATTTCAACATGCACATTTAATTGATTTGGACGTAGAAGTCGATTTTAGTGAGGTAACAACAGCAGAAGATCGGGTCGCTGTGATTACCACTGAGCCTTTAACACATAATGAGGAGTGGACGGCTTTTCAAGCGGGTGAAATGATTTTATTCCAAGATGGAAAATCGATTAAACATGCATTAACGCGCGTTGAACGACTTATTCGTGAAGCAGAAAATCCATCACTAAAACGGGTCACTAAAGCCGATCAATATTAGACGCTTTGTATTATTCCCATCTCGAGAAAAATGGATTTATAAAACAAATCTATCCATTTATAAAAATGAAGTAACATCGCTCAAATGTAGGTGTTTTCTTAATTTAAAGATGTATATATCTTATATATTTCAATAAAATTAGATAGATAATTTTTCTAACTGGTTAAAAAATACTTGAGTGTTTTAGTGGGTGAAAAATTTAAAATAAATATAAAACAATAGGTTAATTTATTTATTTGAAAAATATGTAAAATCTGACAAAAATGCTTTGTTTTTATTTCCCTCCTTTATCGATATTATTCTTTTATTCAATAAATAATATTGATCTTGGGGGATTTTGGGGATGAAATGGTCTGTTGATTATAATACAGGTATTGAGGTTATTGATGATCAACATCGTCGTATTCTAGATTATATTAATGAAATAGATGAATTAAAACACAGCAATGATCGGGTAAAAATGAAAGGTGTATTGGATAATATTATTGATTATACCCAATCCCATTTCACCTTCGAAGAAAGCTTACAAGAAGAAGCGAACTATAAGTATCGTGTCCCACATAAGCGTGTACATGACTTATTTATCAAGAAGATAGAAGTTTATCGAGAGCGTTTTGAATTGGGACAGGAAATCGATAAAGAGTTACATGAAGCACTGTCTAAATGGCTGATTAATCATATTCGTCATGATGATGCTGATTATGTGGGTGCAGTCAAAGAGAATATGATAGGTATCATTAAGGAAAATGAAAAGAAAAAAGGGAAAAACTGGTTTTCTCGCTTTTTCTCATAATAACAAGATAATAAGAAAAGACCCTTTATCATAGAAAAATAAAAAGGTGAGTATCAGTGTAAATAAGGGGTCTAATGAGTAAAATAATAATTCATGCGCGGCAAATCATCTAGATGGTGGTTTGCCTTTTTCTTTCTCTATCTTTTATTTTGATTTTCAGGCTTGAGAAAGGCAAAATAGATTGAATATTTCATTGTAAGCACCATAAAGTGCAATGAGTTCAAAGATTTTTCAAGGAATGCATTATGCAGGACACAACTCTGTCACGCTGGTTGGCTCCAGTGATGGCGTTTTGCTTATCTTTTGTCATGATTACTACTTTAGCCCCTACGGTTGGCGTCCAAATTGATCGTCAATTGGATTTCTGGTTGTTATGGTTAGGCACAATGTTTTTATTGGCATTGCCCATTGCTTATCTTGAAATTGCTTTAGCAAAGCGATCACAGACAACAGCATTGCAAGCATTATCCACACTCACACGTGATGCTGATGCGTCACCAAGATGGCGTATTGTTGGCTGGTTAGCCGTTGTTTTTATCCCGTTTTTTGCGGGTAGTGTTTTAACAACAGCAAGCAGTGTGATGAGTCCACAAATTGCATTCGATCTTTCTGATCAAGTCCTTTTTGCTATTTTTGCCGTTATTGCACTCGGTTTATCCTTTATTCCACGCCAGTTTTTGCTTGCGTTGACAACCTTGGGTGTAGTTGCAGCTTTTATTCTTGCAAATGTTATGGGTACTGAGCTATCTGCATGGCATTGGACCAGTATTGAATTTAAAGAGTGGGGTAATGCCACTGTGCTTGCATTAGTCGCAAGTGGTTTAGGGCTTGGTTTATATTGGCAAAGTAGCTTATCAATGGTGAAGCAGCAGCCAGCTGCGACTACAGCTGTATTGCCGATTTGGCTTGCTCAACTTGTTGCTGTAATTGCTTTTGGTTTTTTCTCTGTTCAGGCTCAACTTCCTGCATTGGCATGGGTGTTCGCTGCGATCATGACGGCAGCATTGTTGATTCAATTGACAAGAGAACAGTTAGCACAACGTCAACTCGCTCATATCATCCAATGGGTGATTATTGTTGCTGCGATCGCAGTGTGGGCTATTCCACACGTTGAACAAGTCTTTAATACGCTGCTGATGTTATGGGGCTTGGCGATTTGCTTAATCTATGCTGTTTTTGCTGGCTGGATTATGAAGATCAGTCATTTGCGTAAAGCGATGGGCTTTAGCAATGAGTTATTTTATAACTTATGGCGTATCGCTGTACGTGTGGTCTTACCACTGTCAATCGTTGTTGCTGCCATCGCTGTGATCGGACAGAGCCTTTAATGGAACAAATCAAGCAGGTTTGGGTTGCTTTTAGCAGCCCTGAGCAACAGTTTCATATTGCGGTTGCATTTGTTGAAGGGATGACGGCATTACAAGCCATTCAGAACAGTGGTTTAGCCGATCAAGTCAATTTACCTGAACCTTTGCAACTTGGTGTCTTTGGTACAAAGATTGAAGCTGATACCGTTCTTCAAGCAGGCGATCGGGTTGAAATTTACCGTACGTTGACGATTAACCCAAACGATATTCGGCGTAAACGAGCTGCTAAAAACCCAGTAGGACGTTTCGCCAAAGGTAATCGTTTCAAACTATGAGCTTGATAAATAAAACCCCTCACGAATAATTCGATGAGGGGTTTTATTTTATAGTAAAGCGACTATAGTGGTGGTGCAGTCAAAATCGCTTCTTTTGATGCCGGTAAGCCCGGTTGTGATTCTGGAATCGTATCTAAACCTTCGATACGCTCTACATTTCCAGTTGCATCAAAGTAAATTTTTAGATGTTGGCCATGTGCTGCAGGTATTTTTGCTTTTTTTGCATAAGTGCCTGGGATATAGTTGTAGATATAGTCCCAACGTTGAGGATTCAGTGGATCTGAAACAGTCGGGCTTCCTAGCAAGAAACGGACTTGCTGGAAACTCATGCCGACTTGTACCTGAGATGCTTGTGCCTTGGTTAAGGGCGTTCCTTGTGGAATGTCGACTTTATAAACACCAAAGACAGAACAACCGCTTAGTACTGAAGTGACGAATAACGCCAGCATGATTTTTTGCATTTTGCTACACTATCCTGATAAATGATGATGCATTTGATCCGAGGATAGATCATACTGCATCTAAACTCTATTTCCTATTCCAACTTAAGATTTGTTGAGAGACCTTTTTTCATGCCTATTTCCAATCAAGACTTACGCAAAGCTGGACTTAAAGTTACCCTTCCTCGTATTAAGATTTTGGAATTATTAGAAAATTCAAAACAACATCATTTAAGCGCAGAAGATATTTATAAAACTTTGCTTGAACAAGGTGAAGATGTCGGTTTGGCGACAGTTTACCGTGTGTTAACACAATTTGAAGCTGCAGGTATCATTCAGCGTCATCATTTTGAAAATAATCATTCAGTTTTTGAAATCATGCAAGAAGATCATCATGATCATTTGGTTTGCTTAAATTGTAATAAAGTAATTGAATTTACTAATGATATTATTGAAAGAGAGCAGCATTTAGTTGCAGAAAAGCATGGTTTTGCCTTAACTGGACACTCTTTGAATCTTTATGGTTATTGCAAAGATACTGAATGCCAAGAGGCTTATCGTAAAAAATAAGTTTGATTCGGTTAAAACTGATCAGTTCACTAAAAATGAACAATTAAAAAAGGAAGGTTACAAAAACCTTCCTTTTTTAATCCCTCCCAACCTCCCTTTATCAAAGGGAGGAGTACCCCTCTTTGATAAAGAGGGGCTAGGGGAGATTTTACTGACCATCAAAGGTAATATTGCGACTCGCATTTAAGAGTTGATCAGCCCCTTCTTCTGAAAGTTTAATGGTGAGACGTAAATCATTTGGTGAGTCCGCATGTTTAAGTGCATCTTTATAAGTGATTTCACCTGATTTATAGAGGTCGAATAAGGCTTGGTCAAAGGTTTGCATGCCAAGTTCACGCGAACGTTTCATCAGATCTTTGATCTCATGAATCTCACCTTTACGGATATAATCAGCTAATAATGGTGTATTGATTAAAATTTCAATTGCTGCACGTCGTGAATTGCCATCTGGTGTTGGAATCAATTGCTGAGCAACCATTGCTTTTAAATTTAGTGACAAATCCATATACAGTTGCGTATGACGATCTGCTTCAAAAAAGTGAATAATACGATCCAGTGCTTGGTTGGCGTTGTTTGCGTGTAGGGTTGCCAATACCAAGTGACCAGTTTCTGCAAAAGCAATCGCATAGTCCATGGTCTCACGAGAACGAATCTCACCAATCAAAATAACATCAGGTGCCTGACGTAGTGTATTTTTTAAAGCAACTTCAAATGAGTCAGTATCAATACCGACTTCGCGTTGCGTGACGATACAACCTGCATGTTGATGTACAAATTCAATCGGGTCCTCGATGGTGATAATATGACCTTTGGAGTTGTGGTTACGGAAACCAATCATCGAAGCCAAAGAGGTTGATTTACCGGTTCCCGTTGCACCCACAAAGATAATAATGCCGCGCTTGGTCATGGCAAGATCTTTGAGTACGGTTGGAAGTTTCAACTCATCCATCGTTGGAATGACGGTTTCAATTCGACGTAATACCATGCCTGGCATATCACGTTGTTGAAATGCACTAACACGGAAACGTGCGGTTTTTTCACGGTTCATAATCGCAAAGTTACATTCACGTGTTTCCGCAAATTCTTTGCGTTGTTTATCACTCATAATTGAGTGCAGTAACTGACCGACGATTTCACCTGATAATTTTGTTTTGGCTACAGGGACAATCTGTCCGTTAATTTTCATCGATGGTTCTACATCATCAGTGACGAATAAGTCAGATGCATTTTGTTGAATCATCAAATTGAGCAAGTCATTAAAGTCCATGAGATTTCTCTAATCCATTTGTAATTTTTATAGGAATGATTCAGGTTGCTTGGCGGCGGTACGTGCCGTTTGAGGGCTAATCAAGCCTTTAGAAACCAGTGTTTTAAGACTTTGATCTAATGTGGTCATACCGTAGTTGGCGCCCGTCTGAATCGCAGAGTACATTTGTGCGACTTTATTTTCACGAACAAGGTTACGAATCGCAGGAATCCCGATCATGATCTCGTGTGCAGCCACACGACCACCGCCGTTCTTTTTCAACAAGGTTTGAGAAATTACCGCCTGTAATGATTCCGAGAGCATGGCACGAACCATATCTTTTTCTTCAGCAGGGAAGACATCGATCACACGGTCAATGGTTTTGGCTGCTGAAGTGGTATGCAGCGTACCAAAGACCAAGTGACCTGTTTCCGCTGCGGTTAAAGCAAGACGAATGGTTTCTAAGTCACGCATCTCACCGACTAGAATAATATCAGGGTCTTCACGCAATGCTGAGCGTAATGCTTCATTAAAGCCATGGGTGTCACGATGCACTTCACGTTGGTTGATTAGACATTTTTTAGACTGATGTACAAATTCGATTGGGTCTTCAACTGTTAAAATATGGTCATAACGATTTTCGTTGATATAGTCGATCATCGCCGCAAGGGTGGTCGATTTACCTGAACCTGTTGGTCCTGTAACCAATACAATACCACGTGGATAATCGCAGATTTGCTTGAAAATTGTGCCTAAACCCAAGTCTTCCATCGTCAAAACTTTAGATGGAATGGTACGGAAGACTGCACCAGCACCACGGTTTTGGTTAAATGCGTTCACACGGAAACGAGCAATGTTTGGGACTTCAAATGAAAAGTCGGTTTCAAGGTCTTCTTCAAAATCACGACGTTGTTTGTCATTCATGATGTCATAAACAAGACGATGGACATCTTTGTGCTCTAGCGCGGGTAGATTAATTCGGCGAACCTCACCATCTACACGAATCATCGGTGGCATGCCCGCCGAAAGGTGCAAATCCGATGCACCATTTTTTACTGAAAAGGCGAGTAATTCTGTGATATCCATAATTTCCCCGAAACAATTAAAAAAGTAATTCATTATTTTGTAGAATAATATAAGACTTTCCCCGAAGCTTACCAAGACTTCTGATTGTGGTTATGCAAAAAAAGATGTCGTGAATGAGAACTGTGTCAATGAATTTACTCCAACAGCAGCGCCAACAAGTATTAAGCCAAATCGAGCAGGCTTGTCAGCGAGTTAATCGAACGGCAGCATCTGTACAATTATTGGCTGTCTCCAAAACGCATCCGACTAGCAGTCTCCAAGAAATGTATGCGGCTGGACAACGTTGTTTTGGCGAAAATTATTTGCAGGAAGCTTTAGAAAAAATAGATAACCTCCAAGATTTAGATATCGAATGGCATTTTATCGGCCATGTACAACGCAATAAAACCAAACATTTAGCGGAAAAGTTTGATTGGGTGCATGGTGTCGATCGTCTCATTATTGCTGAGCGGTTGTCTAATCAGCGTTTAGACGGTCAGCAAGCTTTGAATATTTGTCTTCAAGTGAATATTGATGCACAAGACTCTAAAGATGGTTGTCAGCCTGATGAGGTTGCCGAATTAGTTCAACAGATCAGCCAACTGCCTAATCTGCGCTTACGTGGTTTGATGGTGATTCCTGCACCTGAGAATAGTGCTGCATTTGCTGATGCTAAAACTTTATTTGAGCAAGTAAAGTCTCAGCATGCACAGCCTCAAGACTGGGATACTTTAAGTATGGGCATGTCGGCAGATTTGGATGCCGCAATTGCAGCAGGTTCAACGATGGTCAGAGTTGGGACGGCGTTGTTTGGGTTGAGGGATTATTCAAGTAAGAGTTGAGCATAACCTAAATTATAAATGCTTTAAAATCTCGCTGAATTTTTCATAATTATGTAAGTTAGCATCGGCAATCAATGATTCAACTTGCGGATCAGGGTGAAAGAAGATGGTTCTCATACCAACTTTTTTTGCACCTTGTATATCCGCTATTTCATTATCTCCAACGAAGATACAATCTTGTGGAGGCACGCCAAGTTGTGTACATGACAATAGAAAAATTTTAGGATCAGGTTTTCGAAGTCCTACAGCCTCAGAAACAAGAATACTTGAAAAGAATTCAGATAAGCCTAATGCATAAAAATTATGTTCTTGAAAAGGTGTTCTGCCATTCGATATTAAACCAATTAAATAACCATGTTGCTTCAACTGATTAATCGTAATTTCTACGTTTTCATAGCAGCATGAAAATTTATTAAAATCATTGATATAACTTTCTAGTAGCTGATCTTTAGAAATATGTTTGATCATAAATTCTTGAGTTAATTTTTCATAAACAAGATCTTTCCAAACTTTGCCATTATCGTCTAATTCTAGAAAGCGTTTGATAAATTGCTCTCTAACTTTATTGGGAATTAATCGAAAGTAATTCGTTTGCCAAGTTAGGAATCTGATGAGAGAAGTTGTCCGATCAAGCAGAGTCTGATCAAGGTCAAAAATAATAGCTTTGTTCTGTTTCATTTCAATAGAACCGTTGTGACTATTTATTCACTATAAAGTGAGTTAACCAATAATTTCAATCCGACTCGAACCTGACCCAATTGGTTGTACCTGAATCTGTACAGGAATGCGTTCATGCATTTCCTGAATGTGTGAAATTAAAATGACTTTACGTCCTTGGCTTTGCAACTGATCGAGTGCATTCATGACCATATGCAAAGAAGATGCATCCAATGTGCCAAAGCCCTCATCAATAAACAGAGACTCGATTTTCATCGAACCAGAAGCCATATTGGCAATTGCCAATGAAATCGCAAGGGCAGTGAGGAATGATTCTCCACCAGATAAAGAAGCAACAGAGCGGGTTTCGCCGTCCATATCATGATCAATAATGGCAAGACTCAGCGAATTATCCAAACGTTTTAAAGTATAGCGCTGAGATAGCATCGCCAGTTGTTGATTGGCATATTCAAGTAAAATGTCGAGATTGTATTGCTGTGCTAAATCACGGAAATCTTTGCCTTTTGAATCGCCAATTAAACTGGAAATCTTATTCCAGCGATGTTCTTGCTGCTGTATTTGTTGAATTTGATCTGCAAACTGTTTTTGTTTGGCGAGGTTTTGTTGATGTACCTCAAGCTGTACTTTAAGTTGATCTCGTTGTTCTACACATTGCTGTACATTTTCTTGATTGCAACGGATCAATTCAGTGAGCTGTTCAGCTTGAATATTCGGTTGTTGCTGTAGATGGGCATGCCGTTGCTCTTGGATTGTTTTAAGGGCGTAGTCTGCTTCACTCAGGAGACGATCTGCATGTTGTAGGGCTAAACGAATCTGCTGTTCTTGAGTTGATGAAATCGCAAGTAATTCACTCAGCTGGCTTTCAGTAAAATGTTGGTGTTGAGACAACCATGTTGCTACTTCGGCTTTACATTGCTCAAGCGAATGATGATTCTGCTGCTGTTGCGCTTTAAGTTGTTCTAATTCATTTTTTTGTTGTTCAAAATTTTGACGCGCTTGCTCAAAACGCTGCTTGATTTGCTGATATTGATGCTGTAATTGCTGACGTTGTTGATCATGTTGAGTTAACCATTCATTGGCTATGAATTCAGTTGAACCCGTCATGATAACGATCAGTTGATTGGCTGCTTCAGTATTTTGTTTACCTTTGGCTTCGATATCTTTTAATTGTTGTTTTAAATCGGTGTGTTGTGCGGTTAATCCAACCAAATTCGATTTTAATAAGCTCAATTGTTGATCTGCATGCTCCATTTGCTTGATGAGACTTTCTGCGTGATCAAGTTGCTGATTACGCTGCTGCAAACACTGCAAAATTTGCTGTGAAAATGACAAGGTTTGCGCAGACCATGATATTTTCTCATCAGGATTCAGGCAGTCAACGATATGCTGAATGTGTTGTTGTAACTGTTGTACTGTTTCAAGTTGATGACGTGTATTTTGAATGATCTGCGTTAGGTTGTATTGATCTTTATGGGCTTGGCTGAGTCGTTGTAGATCTATTTCAATCTGTTGTTTAGATTGCGTTGATTGGGTGACTAAAAGTTGCAGCGATGCTGTGATTTCATGCTGAGCCAAATTGAAATCCAGTTGAATTTCGGATTGCACTATAAGCTGCTGTAATTGATGATCCTGAATTTTTAATTTTTCACTGATCTGTTGCAAGCCATGTTGCAATTGGCTTTGTTCCGTGTGGCTCTGTGTGAATTGTTGCTGTGTCTGTTGCCAAAGTTGTAAACACTGTTGTTCCTGCTGAATCGCTTGCTGTTCTTGTTGTTGCTGTAAGGCATATAAGGCTTTAGAGATTTGGCTCTCGTCATCACGGTAGGGGTGTTCGGTACTACCGCAAACTACACAGGCTTCACCTTGTTTCAGTTGAGCGCGTAAATGTTCAATATTTTCTGCATGTAATAAACGTTGTTGCTGCAAGATATCTTGTAATTTTTCACGTTCATTTTTTGCAGATTGATAATCTTGCTCAGTTTTTTTCTTATTCTGTTCAAGCTGTTGAGATTGCTGCTGTACAGTCTCGAATTTGCTTTGCAAAGACAAGACTTCATTTTTTAATTCAAAATAGTGCTGAAGTTTTTGCTGAATAATATCGAGTTGATTTAGTCGATTCTGTTGCTGTTCTCTTAATTTCTGTTTTTGCTCAATTTGAATCTCGATCTGCTGCGCTGTTCCAAATTGTTGAACTAAACCATTTAGCCTTATTTGATCTTGCTCAAGTTTGGCTTGGGCGTGTTGAATAGAACCTACAGTGTTTTCGACTTTCTGATATTGCTGAATAAATTGTTTGAGTTGTTGGATATGCGCATTTAAACCTTTATCTAAAGGCGAGAATTGAGTGCTTTGTTGTTGCTGCTCGCTGCAAATTTTTTGTTGTTCAGTTAGGGTTTGAATGTTTTGCTCAAACTGTTGCTGCTGAGTCAGTAAAGGTTGTTGTTGGTTTTCAATTTGGCTGAATCTGCTTTTGGTCTTTTTATATTCTTCGCCGATGTATTCACGTTCTTGTATATATTTTCGGACTTGGGTCAGTTCATTTTGATAGGTTTGTTCAAAGGATTGGAACTGCTGTAGTGCTGATTCTGCTTGGGAATACAGCGTTTTTTCTTGCTCGAATTGAGTCGATAAAGTCGCGAAGCTATTTTGTTTTTGCTGAATTTGAGGTTCGAGTTGTTGTTGTGTTTTTTGAAGTTGTTGTTGCTGGAAAATAACTGGTCGTATGTCTGAGAAGGTCTCTAGTTGTACGAGCAATTGACGATCTGCTGCTAAGCTATCATGGGCCTTGAGTTGAGTGGCGTGGTATTGCTGTTTTAAGACAATTTCACTTTCCAGCTTATGTTTTTGTTCAAACCACTGCTGTTGTTGTTTAAGTTGATTTTTTTCATTTTCAAATTGTTGAACTTGTTGTTGTAGCTGTTGAAATTTGTTTTTTAGCTCAGCAATTTCTTCATCCGAACGGATTTCAATATGACCTAACACATTTTCCAGTTGTTTACGTTGATTCGTTATTTCACGCGTCTTTTCAAACGCCAATTGACCAATCTTCGCAAAGATACTGGAATTGGTCAGATATTCTAATAATTCACCACGTTCATTATCACGGGCTTTTAGAAAGGCAGTCACTTCGGACTGTGCCAGCAAAACTGCACGTGTAAATTGCTCAAAACTGAGTTGCGTGATTTGTTGAATATGATTTTCTACGGCTTTGGTTTTATCAGCAATGACCACACCATCGGTTAAGCATTTCAGCGAGCGCTGTACGCTTTGTAATTTACCATTGGCATTTTCACGCGCGCGTTTAATTTCCCAACGGGCTAAATAATGTTTTTGATCTTGCGCCACAAAACACAGTTCAGCAAATCCATGACCAGTACCACGCCGTAACACTGTGAGAGGAGAGTTAGTGAGTAACTCTGAACCGTCTACATCTAAGAGTTTGCCATCACTGTCTTTAAGTCTTGGAATTTTATTAAATAGCGCAAGACACATGGCATCTAAAATAGTGGATTTACCTGCGCCAGTTTTGCCAATAATCGCAATCAGTCCAGCATTGGCTAAAGGCTCAGTTTCAAAATCAATAAAATGTTCACCTGCTAGAGATGCCAAATTTTTAAGTCGAATCGATAAAATTTTCATGGCAGCTCTTTAGTTACAGTGATCATCTTCAAGTTGTTTTTGTGCTTCGGCAACCAAACTTAGGAAGTCTTTGCTGACGTCATCATCAACGCTATAACCTTTTTTTTGCCAAATTTGCTGAAATAGTTTTTCAGGTGTAGGTGGTTCAAGGCTAATACTTTGCTTCATCTCAGCATTATTTTCATTGGATAAGTATTGTCTTGAAATCCGCACTAAACGATAGCGATCTTTGGGTAAGGCATCTTCAAATTGTTGTCTTAAATTTGGCTGTGGAGGGGTCGCCGTGTGATATTCAATATCGACATATTCACGGTGGTTGAGATTTTCGATGATGTCATTGGGCAGATTTTTTAGACGTTGCATCACCTCATTCAGTTCGCCTTTTATTTTGTGTAATTGAATAGAGCGAGGAATTGCGATGGCTTCAAATTCAAATTTATTTTGGTCTTTTTCTGGATCAATGGTGACCTCAACCACTTGGTGTTTATAGTTGATTTCACTAAATGACAGTGGAATCGGTGAGCCACTATAACGGATATGCGAATGTTGTACTTTTTGTGGTTTATGCAGATGACCTAAAGCCACATAATCAATCACATCATCAAATAGCGTGGTGGAAAGTGCTTCTTCATTGCCAATGATAATTGGTCGTTCTGAATCTGAAGTTTCGCCGCCTTGCATATGTGCATGGGACATCAGGATGAGGGCTTGATCATCGGTTTTTCTGTGTTTTGCCTCAGCGATCAATTGTTGATGTAAATAGGCAATCGCACTTTGGCTCTCCGTGGTATGTTCATTAAAACCTGTAATTTCGGCTGATCGTAAAAATGGCAGGGCAATGCACCATGCCACAATCTGTTTCTGTTCATCATAGATCGGTAAGATTAAACGTTCTAGATCAAGTGTTCGGTCATCATTCCAACGAATCACACCGACTGTTTTGGCATTGTATTTTTCTAAAAGAGGCTCTACTTGTTCGATGCGATAACCTGAATCGTGATTACCTGCGATCATCAAGGTTTGCATGTGTGGAGCAATGTCATGAGCATCGGCTAGGAATTGATAGAGTTGTTTTTGTGCTTGTGAGCTTGGATTGATCACATCAAAAATGTCACCTGCGATCAGCAAAGCATGTGGTTGTTTTACCTTGATTTGTTCGAGTAACCATGTCAAAAACTGTTCATGTTCGTAATGGCGGGAATGGTTATAAAAAAACTGCCCCAAATGCCAATCGGAAGTATGAAAAAAACGCACAGTCATGAAATGGAAAGTCCCAGTTTTGAATAGGAATAAGGTAGCATAATTTACAGCTAGAAAATGGAATGGCGTTATTTGAATGCAACAAGTACGCTTAAATTGATTGAAGATCGTTCAGCAAAGCATCGAAATGCTTTGCTGAACTTATAATCTCGCTATAGCGTTATGAATTAATGATGAAAGTCATTCTCCATTTTCCATGGTAATGTTTTAGGCGAAATATGTAAGAAGTGAAGGTATTTTTCAAACTGATTTAAAATATCATTGATGAGTGAGCTTTGATCGAAGCCGTATACATCATAAGCTCGACCTCCACGAAGTAAGAAAACTTCTGCTCTATAATATTTTTCTTGGTCAGCATATTCCTTACGCTTCAGCTCTTTCATATAGCTTGGTGTGCTGTATTCACACATTCGTATTTCGTAGATAAACTCAACATTATTGGGTTCTGATAATTTAAGCTGTACCCGAGCATTTACCTCATCATAGGTCACTTCAAATGGCCAATCTTTTTCTTGGAAGCCTTGTTTCACTGCCTCGATACTTTGATACGCGGTAGATGCAATAAACTCTCTGACTTGTTCTTGGGTTGGAAAGGCCACTAAATAGTTGAGACGCCTTTGTATTAAAGTTTCAGTATCATCATTTTTTTGTGCGTTATGCTGTGAAGGTTGATGATGGGTCAAACTGGTATTTCGATGTTGTTCGATCGCCAGTGCTTTGCACAACCCGATGATGGCGATTAACATAATAATGGTAAAAGGTAATGCACTCACGATCGATGCAGTTTGTAGGGCTGAAAGTCCACCTGCAAGTAATAAGCCTGAAGCAATGAGACCTTGTGTTGTGGTCCAAAATACACGTTGCCATATCGGGGTATCGGTTACGCCACCTGAGGTCAATGAGTCAATAACCAATGCTCCAGAGTCCGCAGAGGTAACGAAAAAAGTAATAATGAGGATTACACTCAAAACGGACAACAATGAGGTGAGTGGTAAGTGCTCATATAACTTAAACAATGCAATGGCTTTGTCTTGCTGCACATCTTGAACGAGAGATTGGTAACCTTCGACTAAAATTAAATGTAGTGCTGTATCCCCGAACACAGAGAACCATAAAAAAGTAAAAATGGTCGGAATGAGCATGATACCCACGATGAACTGTCGAATGGTTCGCCCGCGACTAATTTTCGCAATAAAGATCCCCACAAATGGTGCCCAAGAAATCGTCCACCCAAAGATGAATAAAGTCCAGTTACCAATCCAGTCATTTGCAGTATAGGCTTGTAAACTAAAAGTTCTCTCGACGAGGTTGCTGAGATAACTTCCTGTATTTTCTACAAAGGTTTGTAAAATAAATAAGGTTGGTCCGACGATAAACACAAAAAGCATCAGTGCAACTGCGAGCCCAATATTGATGACCGATAGTCGTTTAATACCTTTATCCATGCCTGCGACGACTGAAAATGTGGCTAGTAAGGTAATAATTAAAATGGTCGCAATTTGTACAGGGATACTGATAGGAATAGAGGGGAATAAGTAATTTACACCTGTATTGATCTGAGTGACAGATAACCCTAGCGTGGTTGCAATACCAAATAAAGTCCCTAAAACTGCAAAGGTATCAACAGTATGTCCCATCCAGCCATTTATTCTATTTCCAATAAATGGGAACAGTGTGGAGCGCATGGCAAGTGGTAGCCCATGTCGAAAAGTAAAATAAGCGAGTGACAATCCGACCACACCATAGATAGCCCAGATATGAAATCCCCAGTGGAAATATGAAATCTGCATCGCTTGTTTTGCAGCTTCAATCGTTCCTGGAGCGCCTTGAGGCGGGGCACTAAAATGTAAAACGGGCTCTGCAACGCCAAAAAAGAGCAATGCGATGCCGTAACCAGCTGAAAAGAGCATGGCAAACCACGACAAGAAACTATACTCAGGTTCAGCATGATCTGGGCCTAACTTGATATTTCCCCAGTTACTCATCGCAATCCCGACAATAAAAATGAGAAATGTGGCGACTGCGAGCATGTAAAACCAACCAAAGGTGTTGGTCACATAATTGAGAACTTGAGAGAAAAACTGCCCTGCTAATTCTGGATTGCTGATGGTGCCGAGAAGAACCAACACAATGACGATGATGGTTGGGATAAATACAGGAAATAAAATTGCGGTTCTAAAAAAACCTTTCGTTTCAGTAAATGTCATATAAAACCTTGCTAATTCGATATTTTTCTTTAATTTCTAAGTCGATCGAGGGTTTATATAACATCATTGATAAATGATATTTCGTTTGAATCGGTATGAATAGGAATGTGCTTGGGTCGACATAATTTTGTTCATATTGAACATACTATCGTCAAAAACCAGATAGTACAAATCAACAAAAAATACAAAACACGAAGCCAAAAGAATTTTTATAGTGGTTTCGTGCTTATGAACTGGGATGGATCACTTTAAAAATATCATCTGCAATCACTAAATATTGAAGAAAAAATACTGTACAAGATGATCATTGATTGTCTTTAAACGATCCTCTAGTTTGATATTTAAATGATGATTCGACGCTTTAATTATTTACACCTTCTTTGTATTTCTCTGATCGGAGAATGAGGAACGATTGAAGTTCCGCAAGGGCATGTATGAAAGAAGTCTATTTAAAAAAAGAGGAAATAGAAAATGAGCTTAGGTAAAGTAAGCCGCGAAATAATTGATCATATCATGTTGATTGGGTTAGACCGAGTCCCCAAACGCAATGCTTTTGATAGCCATATGATTTCAGCTTTGTCCCAAGCTTTGACGGAATATGAAGATGATCCTGAATTGCGTTGCGCCGTGATTTTTGCTCATGGTGATCATTTCACAGCGGGCTTAGACCTTGTTGAGCTACAGTCAAAAATTTCAGAGGGAATTTTTAATTTTCAGGAAGGTCAAATTAATCCTTGGGGCGTTGGCGGTCGGCACAGAACTAAACCTGTAGTGGTTGCTGTACAAGGAATCTGCTATACCGCAGGGGTAGAATTGATGCTCAATGCTGATGTGGTGATTGCCAGTGATGATACCGTGTTTGGTCAGCTCGAAGTACAGCGAGGTATCATGCCTTTTGGTGGGGCAACGGTACGCTTTGTGCAGGCCGCAGGCTGGCAAAAAGCCATGCCATATTTATTAACAGGTAAAACGTTTGATAGTCAGACAGCAAATGAATTGAATCTTGTTTCTGAGGTCGTTGAACAAGGTAAACAACTTGATCGTGCCATAGAAATTGCTCAAGAAATCTGTATTGCTGCGCCTCTTGCTGTACAAGCTTTACTGGCTTCGGCAACGGATGCTGTGACGCTAGGGCAAACTGTTGCATTTCAGAAAATGGATAATTACCTTAAACCATTATTTGAATCTGAGGATGCTCAAGAGGGTATACGTGCCATGCTAGAAAAGCGTCCGCCGCAGTTTAAGGGGCAATAAGTCTCGAGGTGTTATCTATCAATCAAAAGAATATCTTTTAAGTTGATTCAAGTTTAAAATTTGATTAGTACAATTGCTTAAAATCTGAAGCAACTTGCTGTATTTCATTAGTACCATGAAACCAAATGTAGACAGCATCTGAAAGTGTTTGTGGTGTGTGATCATAGGGAAGAAAAATTAAATAATCTCCGCACCCATTACGAGCGATAGCAATGGCAAGTTCAGGAAAACCGACCCACTGTCTCGCAAGTTTTGTTTCATGCAAAAGATGATTACAAGTACGGATTTTTCGTTTTTGATTGGATTGATCAAAAAATGGGAAAATTTGCCAGTAATCTTCTGCGATAAAAACATCACCACCATTTTCCTCAAGCATCTTATTTTTAAATGATTGGGGGAAAACGAGATTCAGCTCTTTTTCCGTAGCTAAAATATATTCTTCCTCTATGGGAAAAGGCATAGTTAAATCTCAATAAGATTGAATTCAATGGTCTATTTTATATAGCTTTTTCATCCATTTCACAAATCCCAAAAACATTATTATCTAAATCGAGGAAATAGCCCTGCCAGCAACGATTTGGAATGGCAAATTTATCCATTGCCACAATACCTCCTAGGCTTAAAATTTTAGCGGCTGTTTCATCGAAGTTTGCAACTTCTATGGTGCAGGTATAGGCATTGGTACCACACTCAGTCGGTGGGGTTGCAACAGGGCGCTGTAATAAACCACCGTGAATGCCGTCAGTTTCTATGCGATAGTATTCAATTGGCAAATCCTCTACTTTTTCAAACTTCCAGCCAAAAGCCGACGCATAAAAAGTGGTATCACGTTACGGGTTTGAAGATTGGATTTCAAAATAAATAATAGCGTTCATCCATTTATTCCTTTGTCTTTATTGTCTTTGAATTATTCTAAATAGATTGGGTGATCTGGACATAAAGATTTATGTAAGTATGCTTTATTGGAATACATCCCTTGACTGGAAATACAAATTTTATTCGTTTAATCATTTTGAGATAAACGTATTGAAAATGAATGTAATTAAATTAGCGAATACACCATGACTTGTAGAGCAGGCGGCATTTAAAACACAAGTTTTAGGCAAATAAAAACCGACGATTCGAGTGATGGTAAATCGTCGGTCAAATCTTCATCATAAGTTTTGGCTGCTAACAAAACCAATTCCGAAGAGGAAAAGTCATAATGAAAGGTCACCGAAAACGTTGCGGATGCCGTGCAATGTAGCTTCGGTTGCTGCGACCTTGTACTCTATATAACGAGACTAGATGTAGATTGGTTGACATAAAAATGAAAAAAAAGTGAAAAAAATCTATAATCATTGATCAAGGTCGATCTAATTGGGTATATGTTTATGATTTCATTGCGTTTGTATTATTTATGGTTTTTTATCATTTGTCTCATTTCGACTTTGTTGGCTGGTGTACTGGCTGCGATTTTACCAAATAGTATCGGCGGTATCCTCACCGCACTGCCTTATCTGATTGCGATCATCTTTGTATTATTCAAATTTTTAAAACAACAACAACGTGCACCAAGCGTCCAAGAGAAAAAACGTTTAACACTCGCATTTACCCTAATTTTTTGGGGATATAATGTATTGGGCTTATTGTTGGGGCTATTTATCTTTGCTCGTAAAGATCCTGAAGTTTGGCAGAACTTCCTCTTATATTTACAACAACCTAAATTCTTGCTGACTGTACTCGCGATGTGGTTGATGCTGGCGATTCCATTATTCTTAATTACTTATTGGTTTTATGGCAAGCAGGCACAGCGAATGGCGCATAAGATGTTTGGATAGTTTCAAAGTCATCTTGTAATTCATTTTTATTCTGTTATAGCTACTTATACATATCATTTTTGATAGGTAGCATCATGCAAAAATTGACTGTACTGGTAACTGGTGCGAGTGGTTTCATCGGCTCTCATCTTTTACCGTTTCTGTTAGAACAACAATATCAAGTTATTGCCTTAACTCGACAAAAACAAAACGCATCTCAACATCCGCATTTAACTTGGGTGAATGATTTAGAGCAGATCCAGTGCGTTGAAATAGACTATGTGATTAATCTCGCTGGTGAAAGTATTGGGCAGAAACGCTGGAGCGAACAACGAAAAAGGCAACTCATAGAAAGCCGAGTCAGTACGACAGAAAAGCTCTATGAATGGTTAGAGCGTAAACAGATTTATCCTAAATGTATTATTTCAGGTTCAGCGATTGGTTATTACGGGATTGATCCGACTGAACAATGGGCGACAGTGTGCGATGAAAATTCGCCTCCACACGATATTTTTATGTCAGAACTATGCCAAGCCTGGGAACAGGCCGCATTAAAATTTTCTAATCAAAATACCAAGATCATTCGTTTAGGTGTGGTTTTTGCGGGTGATGGTGGGATCTTACCGCAGATGCTTTTGCCTATTAAATTGAATATGGTCAGTAAAATTGGTACAGGATTACAACCCGTAGTATGGATTCATATTCAGGATGTGCTGCGCGCCATGTTGTTTTTATTGACCTTGGAAAGCTCGCAAAAGGTTTATAATCTTGTTGCTCCTGAACAATCCAATCAACAGCGATTTGCCCGTATTGCAGCCAACGTTTTAAAGCGTAAACCATTTATGCGGATGCCAAAATGTATCTTTGAATGGAGCTTAGGTGAACAGTCGCAATTGATTTTAAATGGGCAATATGTACAACCAAGTGCGTTATTAGCGCATGGGTTTGAATTTAGTTATCCTGATCTTGAGTCTGCATTACAACAAATTCTAAGGCGTGACTAAGGCCAAGCGCTGCAATCGTTGAGGTGAATAAGCTGTTGGATTGACAAAAGTTTCTTGTCCTAATATCAACTGGCGTAGAAGTTGAGCCGATCCAGCACCCATACATAGCCCATTACGGAAATGTCCAAAGTTTGCCCATAGATTTTCTATTTCAGGCATTGCACCAATATAAGGAATACCGTGTGGCGAACTAGGGCGTAAGCCTGCCCAACGTTTCACAATCGGGAACTGTTCCAACTCAGGAATCATCTCCAAACAAGCCGTTAAAATGTTGTGCTGGGTTTGTTGATCAACGGTAGTGCTAAATCCACACTCCGACATACTCGAACCACAAACGATATGACCATCTTGACGTGGAATCAGATACATCACACGATTCATACACATGGTGGGGAGCCAGTTCTCAGGGGTTTTAAACAGTAGCATCTGACCTTGAACGGGATGAACAGGAATGTTTCGTTGTATTTGTTCAACCCAGTGTTGACTCCATGCACCAGACGCGAGTACCACTTGATCGGCAAAATATTGTTGCCCATCTTCCGCCTGTAAGCCATGCACTTTTTTATTTTTAATAATGAGTTTTTCAATCGGGCAGTATTCAAAAAAACGGACTGAAGGGTGTTGTTTTAAATAGCTGATCAGTGATTGGAGTAAACGAGGATTGCGGACATTTGAAAGCTCTGGGAAATAGATTGCTTGTTCGAAGTCCGCAGAGATATGCTGATTTACCTGTTGGATGTCATCGCCTGTTAAGTATTCACAACGTTGCATCGGCTCATGATATTTTTCAGCATATTCCAAGCCTACTTGGAAGTCACCCTTATCAAAAATCAGCATACCTGTATCGTGAATTTGAAAATCAATGCCTGTGATAGGGTATAGTTTTTCATTCCACCTTTGATATAGGGATTTGCCATATTTGGCGAGTTGATTCACTTCAGGCGCATATCGCCAAGGGTACATCGGGGAGAGGATACCGCCACCCGCCCACGAAGCGGCTTGACCAGCTTGTTGTTGATCAAAAATATCGACTGAGCAGCCTTGTTCAGCAAGCTCAAGTGCAGTCATTAAGCCGCTAATCCCTGCACCAATGATGGCAATATGCATAAGTGGAGTTCTATTTCATCTCTTTCAGTTTACGCGCTGCTTCTTCTGCAAAATAAGTCCAGATACCATCTGCACCTGCACGACGACAGCACATCAATGATTCTAAAATCACACTGTCAGATAACCAACCATTTTGAATCGCGCCTGCAAGCATGGCGTATTCACCACTGACCTGATAGATGAAGGTCGGTACGCCAAAGGTGTCTTTTACCTCACGGACGATGTCGAGATAAGGCATACCCGGTTTGACTATCACCATGTCAGCGCCTTCTTGAAGATCCAATGCGATTTCATGCAACGCTTCGGCACGGTTGCCGATATCCATTTGGTAATTATATTTATTGCCGCCTTTTAAGTTGCTTGCTGAGCCAACTGCATCACGGAATGGACCATAGAAGCTAGATGCGTATTTCGCTGAATAAGCCATGATGTTGGTATAAATAAAACCATTTTGTTCAAGCGCTTGTCGAATCGCACCAATACGACCATCCATCATGTCACTTGGTGCAACTACATCAGCACCCGCCGCCGCATGGCTCAAGGCTTGTTTAACCAAGCATTCAACTGTTTCATCATTCAAGACATAACCTGTCTCATCAATAATTCCGTCTTGACCATGCGTGGTATATGGATCAAGTGCGCCGTCTGTAATTAACACCATTTCAGGTAATTCTTTTTTTAATAAACGGCAGGTGGTTTGTACTAAACCATTTTCATCCCAAGCCGCTTCTGCTGTTAAACTTTTATCTTGTTGTGGGGTAACTGGAAATAATGCAAGTTTTGATACACCCAGTTCCAACAAGCTTTCAGCTTTTTTGAGTAATAAATCAGCAGATAAGCGTTGCACATTTGGCATGCTTGGAATATCTTGCGTTTGTTGCTGTCCAGGTAATACAAATACTGGATAAATCAAATGATTAGCTGTGAGTTGTGTTTCACTGACCATAGCACGAAGTTGGTCGTTTTTACGGATACGGCGCATGCGAGTCGCAGGAAAAGCAGGACGATTGAACGTATAAGTCATAACAATCTCGATGTTCAGTATTACACTATAGGAGTAATTGAATCTTTTTAAGTCACGCTAGGGGAGAACTTAGCGGCTTAGGTCAATTAAATATCCTCGCTATTGTAGCCCCATAATTTTAGATTTGTACAAAATAATGGGATGTTTATCGTTCCTTTGGATTTAGACAGCGTATGAATGATGTAAAGAAAAACTGGACAGGTAATATTCAGTTAGGTGCTAAAGCCGATCATGGCGTGGTATTAAAACAGCTTTGTAAAGCATTTAATTCTTCACCATTTTTTAAGCACTGTGGCATGGTCATGCGAGTGGTGGATGATCAAATCGAGGGTTATATCGACATGCAATCTGAACTGATTGGTAATGTCGCTTTCCAAATTTTGCATGGTGGTGTTGCTGCAACAATGCTGGATAGTATTGGTGGCGTGGTGGCGATGGAACAACTTTATCGTCGTGCAAACCCTGAAGATTTACCAGATACCATTAAAAAAGTCTCTCGCTTAGCGACGGTCGATATGCGTGTTGATTATTTAGCACCGGGTCGAGGTAAGTTCTTCATCGCACGTGCAGAAACATTACGTTTAGGGCGCAAGGGTTGTACCATGCGTATGACCATGGTCAATGATGAAGATAAGCCGATTGCAACCGCAATTGCATCTTATGCATTTTAGTCATCTCCTGAATACTAAAGCGTCTTTGGACGCTTTTTTTATTTTTATAATCCATATCAAAAAATAATCATAAACATAAGCCTGATGAATCTTGTTTTTTAGGTATAGCGATTCGGATGGTCAGAATAATTATAGCCCTTTGTTTGTTTTTAGCTTTTAAATTTTAATATTCCGTTAAGTATTCAAAATTAAGCTGGTCGGCTGATTAAACCAAAAGTTAAAAAGTCGTTTTAATTTTCAGGAATAACCTATGACTGACGCCCCAGCAAATTCACAGAATATGGTTTCAGACTCGGCATCAGATGGTGCGATGAAAGCAAAACGTAAAAAGTTTCTTGGATTTTTTGCGCTCATTCTGATTCTTGCCGCAATTTTGTATGCGATTTGGGCGCTATTTTTCAATCATTCCGTCAGCACAGATAATGCTTATGTCGGCGCAGAAACTGCACAGATTACTTCAATGGTCAGTGGGCAAGTGGCTGAAGTATTGGTGAAAGATACCCAACAAGTGAAACAGGGTGATGTGTTGGTTCGGATTGATGAACGTGACGCCAAGATTCAATTGGCTCAGGCGCAAGCCGAGCTTGCAAAAGCACAACGTCAATATAAACAAAGCCAAGCCAACAGTAGTTCTTTGAACTCTCAAGTTGGGGTACACAATGATGAAATTATCAGTGCCCAAGCCCAAGTCAATAAAGCTCAAGCGGATTTTGATCGTGCTGTATTGGAACTGAAACGACGTAATGAGCTTGCTGTTTCAGGGGCGATATCCAAAGAAGAACTCAGCAAAGCACAAAGTGCCGTTTCTACGGCTAAAGCCAGTTTGGATTTAGCTCAGGCGGGTTTAGCTCAAGCAACCTCAAGCCGTAAAGCTGCTGAAAGTACGCTCGCGGCCAATGAAGCATTGATTCAGGGTGTCAATGAAGCTTCAACGCCTGACGTTTTAGTGGCAAAAGCACACCTCGATCAAGCAACACTGGATTTGGAGCGTACCGTGATTCGTGCACCTGTTGATGGTGTAGTGGCACGCCGTAATATTCAAATTGGACAACGTGTTGCACCAGGTACAGTGATGATGTCGGTTGTTCCAATTTCTGCGTTATATGTCGACGCCAATTTTAAAGAAAGCCAACTCGCTAAAGTAAAAACAGAGCAAAAAGTCACTTTAAGCGCTGATCTCTATGGCGATGACGTGGTATATCACGGTGTAGTACAAGGTTTCTCTGGAGGTACAGGTTCAGCATTTGCTTTGATTCCCGCTCAGAATGCGACAGGGAATTGGATCAAGGTGGTACAGCGTTTACCTGTGCGAATTACGCTTGATCCTAAAGAACTTGCAGAGCATCCACTGCGGGTTGGGCTGTCGATGCAAGTGAATATTGATCTCGCATCGAAGTAATTGCTATGAAAACTCAGAATCCTTTCGCTGAACTGAGTGGTGGGCGATTACTGCTTGCTGCTTTTGTCATCGCACTCTCAAATTTTATGGTGGTACTCGATACCACCATTGCCAATGTTTCAGTGCCACATATTACGGGGAACTTAGCTGTTTCCAGTTCACAAGGCACATGGGTGATTACCTCCTACGCCGTTGCTGAAGCGATTTGTGTACCACTCACAGGTTGGCTGGCTGGACGTTTTGGAACAGTTCGAGTGTTTGTGTTTGGGCTGATTGGTTTTACGATTTTTTCATTCCTGTGTGGTTTAGCGACTTCATTGGAAATGCTGGTGTTTTTTCGTATTGGTCAAGGATTGTGTGGTGGACCACTCATGCCATTGAGCCAAACATTATTGATGCGCATTTTCCCACCTGAAAAACACGCACAAGCAATGGGACTATGGGCAATGACCACTGTCATTGGACCGATCCTTGGACCCATTTTGGGTGGTTTGATTAGTGATAATTTGTCGTGGCACTGGATTTTCTTTATCAATATTCCCGTGGGGATTTTTTGTGCTTTAGCTGCGGTGCGGTTGTTATCTGTGGCTGAAACCAAAACTGAAAAATTGCGTATAGATGCGATTGGTCTTGGTTTGCTGGTGCTATGGATTGGTGCGCTGCAATTGATGCTCGATTTGGGTCACGAAAGAGATTGGTTTAATAGCAGCAGTATCATTATGCTCGCTTTGGTCGCTATCATCGGCTTTATTGTATTTATGATTTGGGAGCTTACGGAAAAGTATCCTGTGGTGAATTTATACGTGTTCCGACATCGTGGTTTTAGCATTTCAGTACTTGCTTTGGCTTTTGGTTTTGGATCATTCTTTGGCAGTATTGTTTTAATCCCGCAATGGCTGCAAATCAACTTGGGTTATACCGCAACATGGGCTGGGTATCTCACGGCAACCATGGGTTTTGGTAGTTTGACCATGTCACCGATTGTGGCAAAACTTTCCACTAAATACGACCCGCGAGCATTAGCCAGTTTTGGTTTGGCTTTACTTGGCGTGGTAACGATGATGCGGGCATTTTGGGTCACGGATGCTGATTTTATGGCATTGGCTTGGCCACAAATTTTGCAAGGCTTTGCAGTCCCTTTCTTTTTTATTCCACTGTCCAATATTGCGATGGGTTCAGTATTGCCACAAGAGATGGCGTCTGCCGCAGGGTTAATGAATTTCTTGAGGACGATGGCTGGAGCAATAGGTGCTTCAATTGCGGTCACGATCTGGGATGATCACGCCAAAGTGGCACGAAGTGAAATGGTCAATGGCTTACATCCACAAGAAGTACAGAATGCGTTAATCCAAAATGGATTTTCTTCGGATGCGACCTTAGGTTTGATCGCGAATTTAGTGGACAAAGAAGCCATTACGATTTCGGCTAATCATTTCTTTATGATTATGGCGATGGTGTTTGTATTTGCCAGTATCCTGATTTGGATGAGCCCTAAACCGAAAGGTAGCGTGGATGGTATGCCTTCTCACTAATCATAAAAAACACTTTTAGATGATGGTTTTGGGCTTGTTTTTTAAATACTGGTTGAGTTTGGAAATGGCAGATTATGTTTGTATTTATCAAAATACGGCATGCTAGAATCGGGCAGATCAGTTAAAAATTAAGCTAGATAAAACAAGGAGGAATATTATTAGGTACTGGGAATAAACCTAACTCATTCAATATTATTAAAACCTTAATTTTATCAAATATTAAAAAATCTCAATACCTGAGAATAAAGAAGCTTGCATAGCAATTGCATGGATAGGTAGGTATAAATAGTGGAGTGATCACGTGAATAAAAGATATACATTTCTTTTCAGTAGCTTATTAGCAGTCGGTTTATTACAAGGGTGTGGAAGTGATTCCTCATCAGATCAGTCCAAAGATGATTCAAATATTGGTCAGCCACCGCAGTCGAATTTAATTGTAGATAATGACCCGAGCAGTTGTAGCAAATTGGCGCAAGATGGTTCAAGTGTCGTGGTTGGATCTAACCAAAATGGTGACCCTTCAGCTCCTGAAGCTGCATCGGGTTATAAGTTAGGTCATACCGTAAAATATGCAGATAAATATATGGTGGTGGCAAATACCCCACTCGCGGTAAAAGCAGGCTGTGATATTTTAAAAGCTGGCGGCAGTGCAGTTGATGCTGCTGTTGCCGTACAAGCTGTACTGGGTTTAGTTGAGCCACAATCAAGTACCATTGCTGGTAGTGGTTTTATGATGTACTACGATGCCAAGACCAAAACCGTAACCGCCTATGATGGGCGGGAAACAGCACCTGCCGCAGCCAATGAATATTATTTAATTCGCCAAAATATAGATGATCCAAATTCACCTGCACCTGTACCAAGTGCTCGTCGTAGTGGACGCTCTATAGGCGTGCCGGGCGTCATGCGTTTGTTGGAGCAGGCTCAGCAAGAACATGGCAAACTTAAATGGAACCAGCTTTTTGATGAAGCGATTCATTTGGCTGACCATGGCTTTCGTATTCCGGGGCGTTTGGCCAATGCTATTGAAAGTAATGCCAGCAATCTAGCGCTTGATGCAAATGCGATGAAGACCTATTTTTATCCTGATGGTACACCTAGAAAAGTAGGTGAAAGCATGACCAATCAGGACTATGCAAAAACGCTTGAAGCACTTGCAAAGCAAGGGGCTGGGGCAATGTATAGTGGTCCGATTGCTAGAAATATCGTTGAAAAGGCTGGGCAGATGGTGGGAGATGATCCAGCGCGTACACCAATGACACCAAGCTTGATGACTTTGCAGGATTTATCCGATTATCAAGTTAAAAAACGCAATCCCGTTTGTACGACCTATCGTGACCGTTACTACATTTGTACGATGCCACCTCCATCTTCGGGGGGTATAGCTGTTGCTCAAACGCTGGGTATTTTAGAAAGCTTTGATATGGCCCAATACCCACCTAAAAACCCAGAAAATGAAGGTGGAGTACCAAATGTAATGGGTGTGCATTTGGTGTCTGAGGCAGAGCGTTTGGCTTATGCCGACCGTGACAAATATGTAGCAGACACTGACTTTGTGCCTTTACCTGCACGTGGTATTGCTAGTTTGCTTGATAAAAACTACTTAAAACAACGTGCCGCATTGATTAACCCAAGCCAGAGTATGGGGGTGGCACAGGCAGGTGATTTCAATTCAGCTTTTGGTGTCGATAGCACTGTTGAGCATGGTACAACTCAGTTCACGATTGTGGATGCTTATGGCAATGTGGTTTCAATGACATCGACTGTTGAATCGAGTATGGGGTCTTTTCACATGGTGGATGGTTTCTTACTGTCGAATCAGTTGACTGACTTTAGTGCCAATCCTTATGACAGCACAGGGGCACTGGTTGCCAACCGTGTGGAAGGTGGCAAACGTCCTCGTAGTACGATGGCACCTACTTTGGTCTTTAAGGGCAGCACGCCAGATGAGTTTTATATGGCAACTGGCTCACCTGGGGGCGGAACCATCATTCAATATGTGGTTAAAACTTTGGTTGCTGCGCTGGACTGGAACTTAAATGCTCAGCAAGCAACTTCTCTGTTGAACTTTGGTGCAACCAATAGTCCAAATACCAATATTGACAGCTCGAATGACCAGCTTTCTTTGATTGAACTGATGGAAGGTTTAAAAGCAAAAGGGCATAGTGTTGCTAATACTGCGCAAACGAGTGGTATTTCAACGATTATGAAAGTCAAAATTGATAAGCAAAGCAAATATGCTGGTGGAGCAGATCCACGCCGTGAAGGCATTATTTTAGGTAATGGCGCTTTGTAGACTAAACTTAAAAAAGCTGTCATTTTTGGCAGCTTTTTTTATGCGGGCCTTGAAAAAAACAAAAGCTACTCAATTATATAAATATGCCCATCAATGGCGGACTGTTGATAAAATGCGCAGTATTTTATTTTAGTTATGCTATGATGTTGCTGTACTTAGGGGGTGTTTCTGGCTTCGACGCTGGTGATGAAACTTATAGATGCATGCCGAGAGCGCATTTTCTCTCGTAAATCAAATTTGCATTTTTTAGTCGCAAACGACGAAACTTACGCTCTAGCTGCCTAAGGGCAGCTTGTCCGCTTCACTGAATACTTGTGGTTAGTGAACCCGACTGTAGCGCACGCACACAAGTCCGTATAGAGCCAAGCCTCGGGGCTTTATACCAAACTAAGAGGATCGCGATTTGTACCCTGTTCGTCGGGTCACAAAGAGTTAAAATAGTAGACGATATCTAAGCATGTAGTATTCTCGAGTGTAGTGCTGGCGGACGCGGGTTCAACTCCCGCCACCTCCACCAAAATATTATTCGGGATTGTTCGATCCGATATAAAAAAGCCTTTAAGTTCAATGCTTAAAGGCTTTTTTATTTGCCTGTTTGTCCGATATCATCTGACTTGATTTGACCTTATTTTTGCCTTCTGTGGGTAATTATTGGGAAAATTTACCCAATTATTTTAGTCTAGATAAAGGGTAAATACAGATGAAGCTTACTGATACAGAATGCAGAAAAGCACAGCCAAAAGAAAAACGATATCGTCTTTCGGATGAGAACGGTCTATCACTTCTCGTAACGCCATCAGGACAAAAATACTGGAACATACGCTTTACTGTTCTTGGTGAGTGTAAGTCAGAGTCACTTGGTCCATATCCTGATATGAGTTTTATGTTTTTATTAGCTTCACTCAATTGTTATGAATGAAGCTAATGAGTCTTTATGTGGTTCGCACTAAAACGAATAAGCCATCATTAAGAAGCTGAACTATTTATGTAACTCACTTTGCATTGGCAGCAAGCGCTTTACGGTCAGTCAGACGATCATAAACTCCAGCTGCTGTGAATGCAGTCTTAAAAGCACACCACTGAAAAGGTTCTGGAAGTGTAGAAGGCGTCTTGTGATACAAAGCCGTCAAAATTGGGTTCTCAGTTCCCATAATTTTCTCTGCGAGAAGTTGACCCATCATAGATTGAGTTGCAAGCCCATGACCCGTACATCCAGCTGTATAGATGATATTTTGATGTGCGCCAGTTGTACCGACTACAGGAAGAAAGTCATATGCAACACTCACATAACCGCTCCAACACTGTTTGATCCCAAGACCTCGTAGGCTAGGATGACGCTCGTGTAATGTTCGTACTAAAGCAGTATATGCGTGATCATCTGGTATGTTAGGTGTTTTAGAGCCATAGACGTAGTTTAACTTTTTCACGGTTAATACCATTGTATTGTGTGCTGTTAAACGATGGCTTTCCATAGTGAGATGCGGCGTGATAATACCTTCTCGACCATGCCAACCTAGTGATGCTAATTGCTGAGGTGATAATGGCTGTGTTTCAATGGCTGAGACTCGTATTGGTGCAATCTTATCTCGAAGTAATCCTAACTGCGGAGTAAAAGCATTTGTAGCTAAAACCATGATGGGTGCAGTTGCACTACCTTGAGCAGTTTTACAGGTGATTGTTGATCCCTCACTATATGAAAGTAACGGTGTTTTTTCATAAATTTTAACGCCTGCTTGAATCGCAGCACGTCTCAAACCACTGACATATTTACCAGGATTTAGCGTGCCACCACGTTGCTCACTCCCAAACAGAAACGCTGGTGGAATCCCTCGGGCACGCATCTCATCTTGATCTACGAAACGAGTTATTGAACCTAATTCGTGACCAACCTTCATACTACGTCTTAGCCATTTTTCTTGTGATGCATCAATAGCAGCGCGGATAATACCAGAAGGGTTGTAATCACAATCGATGTCTAATTCGATCATTCGTCTTTCGACATAGCACACTGCTTCATCATAGAAATTGACAAATTTTTTCGCATGTTCAATACCGACACGCTTAGCAAACATTTCAAATTCAATACCCATGCTGCCTAGCAAATATCCAGCATTACGACCACTCGCACCGAAACCACCAAACTCTTGCTCAAGTACGACGACTTTTGCACCTCGAGCAGTTAGCTCAAGTGCTGTAGATAGGCCTGCAAACCCAGCCCCAACTACGATCACGTCGGCTGTCAATGAACCTTCAAGTTTTGGCTGAAGATCACTTGGTTGTTCTATCCATCCTCCAAGAAGACGAAATGGTAGAGATGAAGGATTGCTGAGATTCACTTGTTCATTTGTACGATTCATTGAATATTCCTTTTAATCATTTACACAGTAATTAACAAATTCTTGTGATCTCATTTCTCTAACGAGCTGGAACAAAGGATTGATTTGAAACAAACTGCGAACGCTCAAGAGCAGCGTAGGCGTAATACAACTGAATCCCTGCATAAGCCCAAGTAATAAAAGCCCAAGTCATAAAAATCATGAAAGTGTCATCGCCAGGTATCGGGAAGAAATCATAGACAATCGCCACTGCTAGACCGAATGCCGCTGTAATCGTTGTAGCGAACGCATGCAACTTTTCTCCAGCCTGCGCTAAACGGAAAATGAAATAGCAGAGATAGATTGTAAAGATTGACCACATAGTGAGGTAAAAGTACGGACGAATATCATTGAAAAAATCTGCGAGAAAAATAACAAATGTCCCTGCGAATGCTGCTGCGAACAGAATCACTTCCTTGAAAGCGGAAGGCTTCAAATTATGGGTAACTGTCATTAAGCCAAGTACCGCAATAATAGGCATACCAAAACTACGTGAGAAAGAATCAAGAAACATCGTGATGGAATAACTAACTTCCCAGCCTGTTAACATGTAAGAGACAAAGTTCGTAGCCGAAAAAGCAATAATCCACCACTCTAAACCAAGAAGATAATTATTCTTCTTAATGAATTTAGCCCCATAAACCCAACCCGATAGAGCTAGCACAATACAAGCAACAAGTCCTACGATATTTATAATTTCCATGATCGCTACCTTTATCAATTCACCGTTAACTAAAATTTTTGTTGCGATAGCCTCCATTTCGCTACCTACACCAAGTCCAAGCATTTTCATAATATGACTTCCTTAATTTATTGACTGTCATGTCAGTAAAATAATATGCTAAAATTAATAAGTAAACATTTTTTTATTAATGGCGATGATGGAAAACAAAATAGGGCGACCGAGCAAGGCGCATGAAAGGTCATTTGAAATTCTTCAGGCAGCTGTTTCTGTTGTTGCCAAAGAAGGTCTTGAAGGGATTACCTTTGCTAAAGTAGCAAAAGCTTCAGGTATGCAACGTACCTTAGTACACCATTATTTTGCTTCTCGTGCGGATTTGATGAATGCTTTCATTGAGCATTACATCTCGAAAATGGGTACTGAGATTATTCATCGTTTTAGCGGGAAACCGTTGAACGAAAGAATTCTAATGTTGTTCACCCCAGATGTTTACCGCAACCAAGAAGATTTAATTGTTTGGTTTGAGTTGGTTGCTCAAAGTGCTAGAAATCCATTTATTCAAAAGATGCTGCATGATCTTTGGACACAGCATTGGCTTCCCGATTTTGAAAATCAATTGGCGCAAGAATTTCCCAATGCACCTCAAGAGGCGATTAGTTCAGCTGCTTATGTACTTGCTTGTTTGTTTGAGGCTCATTGGGGATTCAGTATCCAAGGTGTTACAGATAATCAGAGACAAAAGCAAATGGAACAAACTGCATTACTTATTTTGAATGGCTTAAAGTAAATGATTTGATAATAAGTATTTAGCTTTAATAAGATCGTTTGGAGGAATTGTATATTTGACCTGTCCCCGTATTACTCGTCTTTGTAAATTGAAAGTTTTAGACTTATACAGTAGACCTCTTTCATAAATCAAAAAGTGACCACCTTTTTGATTTATGAAAGAGGTCTATTATATGAATTAGAATTCAATAAAATATTTTGAACCTTTTTAGCATATTTAAAAAAAAGATGACTTATTGGGGTAAACAATAAGTCATTAAAATAAACATATAAGTATTGACCGAGCTCTGACGTGATATCTTTTTTTTATAGAGCTATGTCATTCAACAGAATCATGGCTTTTAAAGCAGCATTATCCATAATATAAGGTAACCATTTACTCTCAGGGCAACCACCATGCTGCGTATAAAATGCTTCAGCACGGTAATTTCCAGCCAAGACACTCCACTTTAATCTAGCTCCATCTTGAGCCAGTGTCCAAGCTACAATATGACGTAATAACGCTGCTCCAATACCTTCTCCTCTGTAACGAGCTTCAACGAATAGCTCTTTGAGAACAATGGTCGGTCGTAGATCATAAGTGAAGGGAATGATCAATCCAACAGCATAACCAACGATCCCCTCTGCTCCTGTAGCAACAAAAATATAGCATTCAGGGTGATCGCCAAATGCTCGAGATAACAATGATTTTTCATCGATTTTAAATTCATCGATATATCCCTCGAATTCTGCCAGCTCTCGCATCTGCTTGAGCAAATCAGGTACATCACCAGGCTGCGCAGAGCGAACGTCAATAGATTGCTTTAACATGCGCAGGAAACGCCATCTGTTGGTGAGGAATTATTCTCTCCATTCAAAGAAAGCCCTTCGTCAAGCCATCCTGTAACCCCACCAATCATTTCCTTCACTGAATAGCCCAAGCTCGCTAAACGAACAGCTGCTCGGTGTACTCCATTGCAATGAGGTCCAGCACAGTAGACAACAAATAAGGTATCTTGAGCGTATTCAGCCATACGTTCAGAGGTAATGGTACGAGTTGGGATATTAATAGCCCCAGGTACATGTGCTTTTGCGAATGCTTCACTAGATCTAACGTCTACCAACACATAATCAATATTGCCCGATTGTTGGCTATGGTAGACATCGGAGCAGTCTGTTTCGAATGCCAAACGCTGACTGAAGTGCCTTAGGGCTTCTAAATGGGTGGATGCAGGGATTTCACTGATTAAGCTAGACA
This sequence comes from Acinetobacter sp. NIPH 298, assembly GCF_000369505.1. Classification (GTDB taxonomy): domain Bacteria; phylum Pseudomonadota; class Gammaproteobacteria; order Pseudomonadales; family Moraxellaceae; genus Acinetobacter. The sequence goes on along the minus strand of NZ_KB850055.1, from coordinate 1,976,945 downwards.
TAGATAACACTCCTAATTTGAAAGTGTTTTCATTGTAAGAAGCTATATTATTTTGATAAAGTGGCGTATTAGACAGTGATCGGTAGTTTTCCGCCAATGTTAGATAAACCTGGTTTAGTCGCCGTTCTGGCCTATGATGGACTATGTACCTTTGAGTTTGGTATTGCGATGGAGATATTTGGTCTATCACGACCAGAGTTTGATTTCCAATGGTATAGCCATCGAATCGTGGCAGTGGACGCATGTCCAATGCGAGCTTCTGGCGGCATGCAAGTCATAACAGACTTCGGTTTGGAGTCTCTTAACGATGCTCAAACCATCATTATCCCTGGGTGGCGAAATCGTGACGAAAATCCTCCACAGGCTTTGTTGGATGCATTATGTGCTGCCTATCAGCGTGGCGCTCGTCTGCTATCTATCTGCTCCGGAGTATTCGTGCTTGCCGCTACAGGTTTATTAGATGGACGGCGTGCCACCACCCATTGGAAATACACCAATGAACTGGCCGTCCGCTATCCCAATATTGAAGTAGATCCAAATGTCCTTTATGTGGACAATGACCAACTAATCACCTCCGCAGGTAGCGCTGCAGGTATCGATGCCTGTTTACATTTGGTGAGTCGAGACTTTGGTATGCATGTCGCCAACACGGTTGCTAGACGTTTAGTCATGGCACCTCAGCGTTCTGGGGGCCAAACGCAATTTATCCCTGCACCTGTTGCAAGAAAACCTCGTGATGATCTGGCCCTTGTACTTGAATGGGTGCTTAGACATCTGGATAGTCATATTTCTGTGAAGCAAATGGCGGATAAAGCGCTAATGAGCGAACGAACCTTTCTTCGACGTTTCAGAGAAGCAACTGGTGTAGCGCCAAAAACGTGGTTACTGCAAGCGCGTATAAATCTTGCTCGAGACTTGTTAGAAAGCAGCCCTCTGAGTAATGAGAAAATTGCAGAAAGTTGTGGCTTTGCTTCAGTGGAAAGTTTTCGTGTAGCTTTCCGTAAGACCGTAGGGTTAGCACCGATGTCCTATCGTAAGAAATTTGGTAGTTGTTGACTATTTAAAAATTTACTTAATATTTATAAGCATAATATATTAGTGTCCAAGTTATTAGGATTGATGGAGTATATTTAATCCAATATACTAGACTTCTTTCATAAATCACTTTTTACCCAACTCTAAATTATAGATTCCAGCAATCAAATTAAACTTTAAGTGAAGTTGTTTCCCTCTGTTCCGATAACGTTCCGCTAGGATTCTGAAAGTCTTTAATGTACCAAATACATACTCAATCCTTATTCTTCTTTTATTAATTTCTCGATTATATATTCTTAGTACAGGATCTAATGCACAACGCTTTTTAGCCTTACACGGTAACAGGCTATTGGGATATATAGCATAAATCCCTTGATATCCTTTATCTGCAAGAATAAATGAATTTGTTGGTACTAAATCAAGGTGGCGTTTGAACAGTTCACAGTCATGTACCGCGCCTTTGCTCATACATAAACTCAGTATTTGCTGAGTTTTACAGTGAATGATTGCTTGTACCTTAAACGTATGTGCTTTTTTCTTGCCACTATAGCTTTTCTTCTGTTTTTTTTAGGTCTTTGTATTGGAATTTCAGTGGCATCTACGATCACAACATTCCAGTCTAAACCTTCGCCTTCAGGGATATCCTTGGGTAAATTAAACAAACCTGACTAGCTTAAAGTATCTTCAACTTGACGAACAATTCTGGAAGCTGTCGACTCTGATACACCATAACTTGTAGCAACATGAAATAAGGTTTTGTATTCTCGCCAATAGCTTAAACAGAGAAAAACTTGATCTTCAAGACACAGTTTTGCTGGTCTGCCTTTAGAGGGAATTTGCATATGCATTTGTTCAACCATTAGAGAAAATGTTGAACGAGATATGCTTGTATAACGCTTAAACTGAGCATCAGAAAGCTTTTTTGAATCGAGATATTTCATACACAGATTATGCGTGAAAATCTAAAATTTTTCAGGATGAAAAACAAAAAAAATGAACGCTTTTTGATTTATGAAAGAAGTCTAGTAAAAAATGGGATAGGTTAAATATCAATGCTTCAATATCTCATTTGCAGTATGAAAAGTGATCTTTTTATATTTTATAAAGATGGTTTGATTTTTCGATCAGTTACTCCTCAAAGGGTGAAAAATGAGTAAGATGAAAGGCGATCATATTTATAATAAATAGCCAATATGAAGAAAAAATCAAAACTTGATCAAGATACGCTTTTTGTTAAATTGTTATTTAAGTCTTCATCTGAGGTGACTGATGATGAGGTTGATTATTATCGAAAATATCCTGATCAGATAGATCAAGTGACAGCCCCAATCAATATCCATAAAGTTTTCTTATGGACTGGGGCATTGTTAGGCATTGTAGTTGTTGCGGTCGCTAAATTTCTTAAATTCTCTGGTACTTTAGGTTTTTTGTCAGAAGGTGTCTTAGAATTCGTAATTGATATTATTTATGAAAGTGGAATTGCTTTGATTGGTGCGGCAGTTACTGCATATATGTTGGGAGTATTACTCAATAAACAGCAAGAAAATGCGTTGAAATGGCGAGAAGAGATTCGTAGACGTATAAAAGAAAATGAACAATAAAAGAGTGGAAAAAGCCAAAGTGATTTCACTTTGGCTTTTTTTAATGTTTAGTACTTAGACTTATCTAAACCGTGATCTATTAAATGTTGATTCAATATACGACGAAGTTCTAATGTTGTTTCGGGTTTCATTTGAATCGAATGCCCCCCTTTAATAATTTTTTCTGAAATCGCTCCATCTATATGTGCACTTTTATAGGGAACGATACCGTCTGTAATGGTATCTGGATCATCGCTTTTAGTTATATTCCCCATAATCGAATGAAAAACCAATCCTTCTTTTTGAGATATTCCCGAAGTAAGTTCCATAAACTCAGATTTATTACTCAGATCACTTGGACCATTTTGAAGTGAATTGTTGATGGTTCTGACCATATCTTTAAGGTCATCATCATAACTCGTCAAAGTATCAGTTAATGTTTTCAAAAATGTGGAGGGTAGTCGAATAATTTTTCGCGCAGTCAAAGTGAACCAGCGATCTGCATAACTAGTGCCGCGATGAGGTGCAGCAAGAAAAATGACACGATCAAAGTTTGGAATTGCCTGCATTTTTAAACGTTCACCAATTACAGGATGTTTTCTCATACGCGCTTGTTCATGCTGACTCATCATCGGTAAAGCATCTTTTGAAATATCAGCATTACTCACTAAAAGTCGGCTAATGATGCCGCCCATGCTATGACCAATTAAAACTGCATTATTTGCCGCTTGATCTTTTGGATTTAGAGACCCAAAAGCTTGTTTTAATAATGCATAAATCTGAAAGCGACTTTCTAAAATTGGCATATTAGTGGAATAAAATACTTGCCAGACTTGATATTGTTCTCGCAATATTTTATCTCCCATAATTTCATTCGTTACTGCAATCCATGCCTCTGGACTACTTGCAAGCCCATGAATTAATACGATCACTTTTTTATGCGGATTATAAGGTTCAAGCATGTATAAATGTGGTGTAGTTAAACGTTGATTGCGATCAATTAAAGTTAAATAAGCAGCAGCACCTAAGTTGTTTTCGGCTAACCATAGACCGTAAGGTGCAGAAAAATTTGCTGCAAGCGAGTAGTCTTTGCCTTCAATATTGATCTTTTCAACTTTGTAAGGATCATAGATTTTGATTTTAAAATTTTGACCATTTAGAACTTCATCGAGTTTAGCATTTGCATTGATTGGTTCTGCGATAAGCGTTGATGCTAGATAGTGCGCTTTATGAATCTTTGGATTAATACCATTTGGATAATGATGATTGAGGGGATCAAGAATATACTTTTTATCAGACTGGTTTGATTTTTCATCTGATTGTAGAACAGCAACAAAGTCTGCACCAAAACCGTCCCGACGGTTAATTGATCTGAGACCAGAGAAATTCATATTATAGCTTGAAGTGAATTTTTCCAATTTTTCTCCTTGTAGCTTTTGATAGGACTCGATATCAACGCTGTATTTACTTCTCCCGATTTGAATCGTGTGGGGAATATTTTCAGAAGAATTCTTTTCACTATAAACATTCACCAATTGGTTAAGTGCCTGATTGTAAAAATCTCTAATCTGAACTTGTCGGTTATCAAAAATACGATCTTGTGGCTGGCGAGGTGTTTTAAATAAATAGGCATAGCTATATCGAATACTTTTATCCAAAGCATGTAGCTGTTGATCTAGACATGTATCAACCAGTTGCTTTTCTTCAGCTTTGGCTTTTTGATTCATTTTACAGCCACGTGACTCTGCAAGTGCTAAAGCCTTAGATAAATAGAGTTCACTGGCGGTCGATAAGAATTGCTCTTCCTGAATTTGAGGGATTTTCTCTAAATCAGCAATACATATCTCTAGGGTTTGCATACAAACTTTGGCATCCATACCTGACATATACAAAAGGTTTAGGCTGGCTTCACTTAATTTGTTTTGAGTAAGAATGCTGTTGCGTTCGTTGGCAATCGTAGTATGCAGCGTTTGTCTTTTTAGACTAACGACTTGGCAGCCAGTGGAGAGGAATATACTAAAGAGGATGATAGTACAAATATATTTGTGGAGAGGGAGAGCATACATTTTCATAAAGGAATTTCGTGAGCTAAATGGAAGTGCATCCAAATAAAATAGGAGAATAAATAGAAAAAATTCTAAGCGTGAATTTAACAGTAAAGGCTAATTAACCAATTGATTAGCCTTTAAATGATTAAGGAATTATTTGAGGAACTTTATTTATTTACACCCCCGCCTAATGCTTTATAAAGTTCAATTTGATTGTTTAATTGGGTTTGTTCAAGGATAAGTAGATCTTGCTGAGCTGCATATGCAGAGCGTTGAGCATCCAAAACAGTCAAATAATTATCTATTCCAGCTCTAAATCGGGCAGTTGATAGCTTATAAGTAATAGCTGTTGCTGACACTAAACGGCGTTGCGCATTTAAACGGTCATCGATGTGTGCATGGGCAGCCAAGGCATCATTGACTTCACGGAAAGAAGACTGAATTGCTTTTTCATATTCTGAAAGTGCAATCCTTTGATCAATTTCTGAAATCTTTATATTCGCTTTACGAGTTCCCCAATCGAAAATCGGCAGATCAATGCTTGGACCAACCGACCATGAAAAGCCACCAGACTTAAATAAATCTTTAAGATCAGTCGATGCATACCCAGCTGAGCCTGTTAAGGTGATGGTTGGAAACATACGGGCTTTCGCCGCACCAATATTGGCACCCGCTGCACGAAGTTGATATTCTGCAACTTTTAAGTCTGGGCGGTTCTGGAGTAAATCACTACTTAAACCAGTCGAAAAACTCTTTTCCTGAGTAATGGCTTTAACTGGTTGTTGAGGAAGGAGTTGGGATGGAATCGTTTGACCAACTAAAAGATTCAACAAGTTTTGAGCTTGTGACACTTGAGTTTTATAATTTGCAACGTCATTGCGTGCTGTTTCGACAGAAATCTGAGCTTGACGTAAGGGTATTTCACTCTCAATTCCGACATTAAAACGTTTCTTGTTGAGGTTATAAGAATCAAGTTGAGCTTTTAATGTCTGTTCTGCAAGGTTTAGATTCGCTGTTGCAAATGAATAATTTAACCAAGCCTGTGCGACCTGACTGACTAAACTAATCTGAGTTGAGTCTTTAGCACTCTGTGTTGCAAAATAATTGTTTAATGCAGCATCTTTAAGACTCTGAACACGACCCCAAAAATCGAGTTCATACGCTGTTAACCCTAGTCCAACTTGAAAAGTTGAATAAGGGTTGTTGGGATTTACAGAAGGATTAACTTGTCTAATCGCATTGCCTGTTGCACCAATGGTAGGGAGTTGCTCATATTTAGTAATTTGGTACTGCTGTTGAGCACGCTGGATATTTAATGCAGCAATACGTAAATCACGATTATTATTTAATGCAATTTCAATTACTTCTAATAATCTCGGATCTGAAAAAAAAGTTTTATAACCTTGCTCAGCAATTGATGTACCAACGTAGCTTTCAGTAAAGTTTTGAGGAATATTAGCTTTAACATCAGGCTGAGTTGCTTGCATACTGACACATGCAGTTAAAGTAAATGCTAATGTAGAGATAATCAATCCACGAGATGAGATAACCGATTTAGACATGTTGCTCTCCGAATAATTTAAAGATTTTGGACACAGGAACAGCAAGGGAAGTTCAGTGAACTCCCTTGTCTTAGCGCATTTAAGATTTAATTTTCTGCTTTGAAGAGAACAATTTTTCGGCTGTACCCAGTACGAAGATAAAGAATACTGGTACAAAGAAAATTGCTAAAATTGTCGCCGAAATCATGCCGCCAAATACACCTGTGCCTAGAGCATGTTGTGTTTCAGAACTTGCCCCTGACGCAATCACTAAAGGAACTACACCACATGTAAAGGCAAGGGAGGTCATTAAGATAGGGCGAAGACGTAGTTTTGCTGCCGCAACAGTTGCTTCAACTAGACTCATACCTTCTTCTTTTAACATTTTTGCGAATTCAACAATCAAAATCGCATTCTTGGCTGAAAGACCAATAATCGTAATCAGACCAATCTTGAAAAATACGTCATTCATTAGTCCTTTGGTCATAATGGCTATGATGGCTCCGAAAATACCTAATGGCACCACGAGCATCACTGAGAGAGGAATTGACCAGCTTTCATAAAGTGCTGCGAGTACGAGGAAGACCACTAACATAGATAAACCAAGTAAAAATGCCATTTGTGATTCTGATTGCTTCTCTTGCAGAGAAATACCTGTCCATTCATAGCCAATACCTTTGGGTAGTTTGGTTATAAGTTTTTCCATTTCACGCATTGCATCACCTGATGAGGTATCGAAGTTCGGAATACCTGCGATACTCAAAGATGGTCGCCCGTTATAACGGTTATATTGTTGTGGTGCTTTGCTCCATTGAGGCGTCACAACTTCTGACAATGAAACCAATTGACCACTTGAACCCATCACTTTTAGATTCAAGATATCTTTGAGTTGCATACGTGATTTTGCATCGACTTGTATAATCACTTGCTGCATGCGACCTTGATTTGGAAAGTCATTGATATACATTGAACCCATTGAAGTCGAGATGATGTCTGAAACATCTGCAAATTTAACACCTAAGGCATTTAATTTTTCTCGGTCAATTTCTAAAGAAATACTGTCTCCTTGAGGCAGACCTTCATTCCAAACCATATAGAACTTTTTATTTTTGGCTGCCATCTCCATCAATTGATCTTGAGCAGCGAGCAATGCAGGCATACCTAAGTTCGCTCGATCTTGCAAACGAAGACTAAATCCAGAGAATGTACCTAATTCATCAATCGCTGGAGGTAAGACAGCCATTGTTGAGCCTTCTTTACTATTTGCCATTGTTTGATTGATTGAATTTGTCATCTCAGACGCAGAGGATGTTCTATCTTTAAAATCCGTGAGTGTTGTAAATGCAACTGCTACATTTTGACCGGCACCACTGAAACCCCAACCTAAGATCGTTGTGTTGCTTTTAACATTAGGATCATCTTTGATACTAGTTTCAAACTCCTTCACTACGTTTTTAGTTCGTTCAGTAGAGGCATCTGATGGAAGTTGGAATGTTGTTAAAAACCAACCTTGATCTTCTTCAGGCATAAAAGCAGTTGGCCATAATTTCATTCCAGCAAAAGTCGCAGCAGTGATGATAATAAACAGCACCATCATTGGAATGGTATGCTTGATCACTTTAAATAAGATGATTTCATATTTTTTTGTGACATTATCAAAGGTACGATCAAACCACGCAAAGAAGCCTTTTTTCTGATGATGTTCATCAATTGGCTTAAGCATAGTCGCACAAAGTGCGGGAGTTAAAATTAATGCCAAAAGGGCAGAAAACAAGATGGATACTGACATAGTCAGCGTAAATTGTTTGTAAATAACGCCGACTGATCCACTCGCAAAAGCCATTGGTAAGAACACAGCAGTAAGTACTAAGGTGATCCCAATGATTGGACTTGTGATCTCTTTCATTGCCTTAGATGTCGCCTCTTTAGGAGGTAGACCTTCTGTTGCCATAATCCGTTCGACATTCTCGACGACAACGATGGCATCATCGACGATAATCCCGATGGCAAGCACCATCCCGAACATGGTAAGGACGTTGATTGAGAAACCTGCCAGTAGCATTACTGCAAATGTCCCTAGCAGGGCAATAGGCGCAACAATAGCTGGAATAAGTGTGTAACGGACATTATGAAGAAACAAATACATCACAATGAAGACCAAAACCATGGCTTCAAGTAATGTATGAATTACCTTTTCAATAGATATTTTGACAAATGGAGCGGTATCGTAAGGAATACTAAATTGCATACCTTCAGGTAAATTGAGCTTTAATTCCTCAATTTTTGCTCTGACACCTTCAGCAGTTTTGACTGCATTTGCACCAGGACTAAGTTGAATCGCTGCTGCCGTTGCTGGTTTACCATTTTCCAAAATAGCAAAGTTATATGCTTGAGAACCAATTTCTACTTTCGCAACATCAGATAGTCTAATTACACTTCCGTTGATTTTACTTTTTAAACTAATGTTCTTGAATTGTTCAACGTCACTCAGTTGTCCTTGGGCAGATAAAGGAACTGTGATTAACTGTCCATTTTCAGTAGGTAAATCGCCTAAACGACCTGGAGCAATTTCGACATTATTCTCACGAATCGCTGCGTTTACGTCACTGATTGAAAGGCCGTAGGACACTAACTTATTTGGATCTACCCAAATACGCATTGCCTTTTCGGCACCAAATGATTGGACTTTACCAACACCTTCAACACGCTTTAATTCTTCAACTACATTTCGAACAAGATAATCGCTCAGATCAACTTCCGAATATTGATTGTTGGGCGAATTAATACCCACCAACATTAAGAAACCTGAAGATGAAGCCTCAACCTGTAGACCTTGTTGGCGAACAATTTGAGGAAGTCTGGCTTCGACGGCTTTAATTTTATTTTGTACATCAACTTGAGCCATATCGACATCTGTACCTGGCTTAAAGGTGACAGATATTTGTGCCATCCCTGACGAGTCTGTAGTTGCACTGTAGTAAAGTAAATTTTTAACACCAGAGAGCTCTCTTTCGATTAAGGTAACTACACTGTCATTAATCGTCTTTGGGGTCGCACCAGGATAGACTGCACTAATGGTAACTTGTGGTGGGGCAACACTCGGAAAGCGAGCGATAGGTAGTTTGGGAATACTAAGTAATCCAAACATAATAATAAAAATCGCGATAACCCATGCAAAGACAGGGCGGCGAATGAAAAATTGTGACATCATCATTGAGCTCCTTTCGCGATAGGGGCTTTCCAATTACTTATTTCAAGCTTTTGATTGGGTTGGATTCGATCAATACCTTCAACGATGACTTTGTCACCCGTTTTCAGCCCTTTGCTGACTAAGTAGAACTGTTCATGTTGTTGTCCAAGTTCAACTGGACGGACATCAGCTAAACCTTTGCTATTAATGACATAGACTTGTGGATCACCATTGTTATTACGTTGGATTGCTTGAGCTGGTACGAGAAGAGCTTGTGGCACAGATGCACGGTCAATACTGACACGAACATACATTCCAGGAAGTAGCTTACGTTCTGAGTTATTTACGACGATACGAATGGTGACATCGCCTGTCTCTGGGTCTACATTGATATCTTCAAATAGCATTTTTGCGCTAACGTTGTATGGTTGACCCTGACTATTGGTAATTCGAACAGTTTTATCGTTATTTGCCGATAATTCGCCGTTTTGTAAGGCAGTCTGTAGACGTTCGTATTCACCAATTGATTGCTTTACATCGACATAGACTTTGTCAATTTGTTGCACAGTCGCTAATGTATTGGTATCACCCTGACTGACGAGAGCACCTTCTGTCACAAATGATTGCCCAATGCGACCTGAAATCGGAGCGCGAACCGTTGCGTATTGCAGATTGAGATTTTGTCTTGTCAGTAAAGCTTTCATTTGTGCAACATCAGCTAGCGCTTGACGATATTCAGCCTGCGCATTGCTCACTTCTTGTTTGCTAATCGCATTACTGGGTAATAATTGTTCATAACGTTCTAATTGAACCTTTAATCGAGCAACTTCTGCTTCGGCTTTGTTTAAAGATGCTTGATTGCTTTTAACATCTGCTTGAAAGGTTTCTGAGTTAATTTTATATAGCGCTTGTCCCGCTTGCACCTCACTGCCTTGAGTAAATAAGACCTTCTCAATGATGCCACCAACTTGTGGGCGGATTTCAGCTGTACGAAAAGCGTGAACACGAGCAGGGAGATTCTCGCTAAAATTCACAGATTTAGGTTGGAGACTTAAGACGCTCACTTTAGCTGGGGGAGTTTCAGCCTGTGGAGTTTCTTCTGAGCCACAACCTTGGATAATTAAACCAATAGATAAAAATAATGGAAGTAAAAGATGCTTTTGCATACTGTCCAAACCTTTGGAGTTTTTGATGCTGCTATTATTTTGACTGAGTGTGTAATCATCATCTTTGAAATGTGGAAAAAGTGTGGAGATCAGCACATAAATAAGCGTATTATGCAGATTGACTGAAATTTTTCGTTGATTTGTCTATGTTCGAATCTTCATTTTCTTTTGATTGCCGCGATAAACAGATTCTTGTTGTAGAAGATGAATATGATATTGGCGATATTATTGAACACTATTTAAAACGTGATGGTATGCGAGTGATTCGAGCGATGAATGGCAAGCAGGCAATCGAAATCCATGCCTCACAAGCGATTGATTTAATCTTACTTGATATCAAATTACCTGAACTCAATGGCTGGGAAGTGCTGAGCAAAATTCGTCAAAAAGCACAGACACCTGTGATTATGCTGACTGCACTAGATCAAGATATTGATAAGGTGATGGCTTTAAGAATTGGTGCAGATGATTTTGTTGTTAAGCCGTTTAATCCCAATGAGGTGGTTGCACGCGTTCAGGCTGTATTAAGAAGAACCCATCAAAAAAATCAAATTTCGCAAAAAAACCTATTTTACAAAAACATTGAAATCAATACCGAAATTCATAGCGTTTATATCAATCAGGCAGACAAAAAATCATTACTCAATCTGACATTAACAGAATATAAAATATTACTTCTCATGATTGATCATCCACATAAGGTGTTCACTCGTGGTGAATTGATGAATCATTGCTTGCCTGACAGTGATGCTTTAGAAAGAACGGTTGATAGCCATGTCAGTAAGCTCAGAAAGAAATTAGAAGAACATGGACTTGAACACATGCTGATTAATGTTCGAGGGGTGGGATATAGACTTGATTATCCGCAAGAATAATAAGATTGGATAGAAACAAGCTGACATGCTACAAGTTGAGAAAAGACAATGAAAAATAAATTAGGGATTAATAAGCAATTTTTTATTGCTTTTAGTATGGTGAATTTAAGTATCACTTTATTGTCTGTATTTGTAGGCTATATAGTTTATAACTATGCAATTGATCATGGCTGGATTTCACTAAGCTCTCTGCAAGGCGACTTCACAGATTTCCATTTGGTTGACTGGATTTGGTTAGGTATAGTCATTTTATGTGGTTCAATTATTTCTTTAATTATTGGAATGCAATTGGCAAAAAGATTTATTGTGCCCATTAATTCATTGGCTGATGCAGCGAATAAAATTAGTGAGGGGGACTTGTCCGCAAGAGCAAATGACCAAAAAATCCATTCTTCTGAGATTTCAAAATTAATTATAAACTTTAATGATATGGCACAAAAATTAGAAAGCTCTGTACAAAATGCTCAAGTTTGGAATGCAGCGATTGCACATGAATTAAGAACACCTATTACAGTACTACAAGGACGATTACAAGGCATCGTAGATGGCGTGTTTGAGCCAGAGCCAAATTTAATCAAAAGTTTATTAAATCAAGTAGAAGGGTTGTCTCATTTAGTGGAAGATTTAAGAACAATTAGTTTATTTGAAAATAATCAACTCAAGCTCAATATTGAGCCGCTTGATTTTCTGAGATGTGTTGAAAAAGTTGTGCTGATGTTTGATGAAAAATTAAAAGAGGCAAAGCTGCGTATTGATTACGATATTTCTAATGATATTGTATTCTGCGATAAGCGTCGCATGGAGCAAGTCCTGATTGCTTTGGTGGATAATGCAATCAGATATTCTAATCCTGGAGTTTTGAGAATTAGATCTTCAGTTCAGCAAGACAAATGGACACTAGAAATAGTTGATGAGGGGCCAGGAATCCCTGTTGAATATCAGAAAGAATTATTTGATCCATTTTATAGAGTTGAGCAATCTAGAAATAAAGCTTTAGGGGGTACGGGTTTAGGCTTGGCTGTAGTTCACGCAATTGTTCTTGCTCATTCAGGCTCGATTCGATATGAAAATGTTAATGCCAATAGTGCATTCATTATTGAGCTAAAAAATAATAAGCTTAAATAAAACAAAGAAACCTCCATGGCTAGAGATTTCTTTGTTCAAACATTTCAAGCAATATTATCGATACACTATTTTTAGAAAAACATATTACTTTACTGATGTTTATATCTTAGACAAAGAGCTAGATGATTCCTGTTGTCTTAAACTCTTGATTGTTTAGCATATCAATTGGATTCATCATTATTCCATCGTGTTCGACAAATCCAACAAATGTTGTACTCATGTTCCAACCAAGTAATCCTTTAAGTTCATCTGGAAAGTTTTTAACGGTTTCTGTTGATAGAGATAAATAATGATTTTCTTCTTGACGCAGGAAACCCAGATCATAAGACATGGTTAAACCAATACGAGGTTCATTACTTACATTTGCTCCACCACCATGATAGGTTGAACCAATCCATATCAACGCATCACCAGCTTTCATTTCAGCTGCAACAGTTTCATCTTCTTTCGGTGCTCTTTCATCATCCCATAAATGACTAGCAGGAATGACGCGAGTAGCACCATTTTCTTCAGTGAAATCAGTCACAGCGAACATGATTTGTACTCTAGCTTCACGTCCGTATACGGGATGCTGCCACATCCAAACTGTATCATCACGATGTAAGGGTTGTGCTTTTTGACCTGGCCAAATCTGAATAGCTTGGGTTACACCAACTTGAATGTCTGGGCATAATTCGATTTGAAGCTCACCACTCCAAGCCTGTAATGGGGTTTGAAGAATAGCTTTTGCAGTGTCCAAGAATACTGGATTCATTGCAACCAATGGCATTTGAGGTAAACGTGCAAATAATCGACTCATTCTGCGGGTTTTTGTACCTGCAAAATAATCATCTACACCATTTGGAATTAATTCTAATTGTTGAGATAAGGTCTGATAAATATCTTGAGTGATATCATCATCTAAAAAGTTCTCAATGATGACACCACCATCTCTTTTAATAATCGAAACGATTTCATCGATTGTTGAATCTTTGCTTAATTTAACGAGTGACATAAGACTTCCTTTTCGTTCTTGGTGAGGAGTATTTCAAAGCACTCAAATGAGTGACTTGGTAACACGATTGGTTTTCATACATATCCGTCAATTTAACTATTCAATATTAGCGAACTAATTTTTTGAGATAGTCGAGTGGCGACATGATGTATGTTATTGAATTAAAGTATTTTCTATAATGAAAGTGGATTACCTTTCATGTTTGCTTGTTTTAGGAGCTAATGTTTTCTTTAAAAAATTAATCTGATCATTGAGCACTGCTCCGTGCCATGATTCTGTGTAGAAATCAAAATGATCAATAGGATATTCCAGTAACTTGGAAGGACCTTGAATCAGACTGGCAGTTTTTCGAGCTGGGTCGGGTGGTGCAATTTGGTCATTAGAACCCACTTGTATCAACGTCGGGCACGTCACATTTTTTGCAAAAGTTACTGGTCGGTTGTATGAGACTTCTAAGGCTGCACGAGCACAGACTTCATTACGCCAAGTTGGACCTGCCATAGAGGTATAGCTTTCTTCAGCACCAGGTGTACTAATCATTGCAGCTGTGCCAGGTTGTCCAACTATTGGGATGAGATGAGGAGGGCGTTGAGCTATGGCATGAATTAAATCTTTTATGCCATGTCCTATTGCAGTCGTTATTTGCTTTAGGCCACCATATTGGAATACTTGTTTTAACGCTGCTAAACCATCTGTAGCAGGGTTCATGGAGACGACTGCCGATACTTTTTGATCCTGTGCGGCGACTACAACGACATGACCACCAGAATATGAAGTACCCCATAGAACTATGCGATTGCGGTCAACGAGTGGCAAACTTCGTGCAGCTGCGATTGCTGCGTGATAATCTTCACGTTGGTTAATATAAGACACGTGTTGTCTTGGTAAGCCTGCTGACTCGCCAAAGCCTCGATAGTCAAATATGAAAGCATCAAAACCAGCATGACTAAACGGCTCAGCAAAATCTAATAACCCTGTATCTTTTGTACCACCAAAGCCTGTTGCCATAACAATGCAAGGTCGTCCTCGAGATGTCATGAACTCATCTGAAGTTGCAGGTATATACCATGCAGAACAGGTAATTCCCTTACTTCTAAATTTAATATTTTCCATCATATTTTTCCTAAATTATTGTTTATCTCTGCTTTTTAATTGAAAACAGAGATATACGATTTGATCGTGATATTAAGCTTGGATCTTTATCTGTTCTGAGATAGGTTTTTCAGCAACAAGCTTTGGTTTTTGCTTGAATTGAGCAGTGGTAAAAAGTAATTCCTTATCGAATACTGAACCTTTTTGCAGTCGTTCTAAGTCGAATTTATAATCTTGTTTTACAATCCATGGACCTTCTGTACCAGCCATAGGAAATTGCGCAATGCTGCGTTGGATATAACCTGAGTTCAAATCCACAAATGGCACACGTTTCATATCTTTATTACGAATTACTGGTGTGAAAGTTTCGTAGTGATTTTGATCCATGTAGTCCATGAGTCGACAAAAATGTTTCCATACTAGATCGACTTTTAAAGTCCATGCTAGATTGGTATAACCAAATGCGAAGGCAAAGTTTGGAACATCTGACAGCATCATTGATTTAAAAATTGTCGTGTCTGGGTAGTTTATTTTTTTCCCATCCACAATCAATTGCGACTTGCTAAATGCGACAGCATTAAGACCTGTAGCGGTAATAATGATATCGGCTTCCAGCATTTTTCCTGATTTAAGTAAAATGCCTTCTTTGGTAAAATGCTCAATATGATCAGTGACTACAGATGCTTTACCCGCAGAAATCGCTTTGAACATGTCTCCATCTGGTACAACACATAAACGTTCATCCCACGGATTGTATTTCGGTGAAAAATGAGTGCCTACATCAAAGTCTTTTGGCAGATTTCGTTGTACATCCGAGATTAAAAAGCGACGCATCAGCTTTGGAAAGCGACGACTTAAATTGTAGACGCCCCGCGTCAAGGCAATATTTTTACGTCGGATCAGATCGAAAGCACGTTGCGGTGAGAGAACACCATTAAGAGTATTTGCGATTGCATCTGTACTTGGCGCTGCCATGACATAGCTTGGTGATCTCTGGAGCATGGTAATATGCCCAACCTTGTCAGCCATTGCAGGAATTAAGGTCACGGCTGTCGCGCCACTACCAATCACTACGACTTTTTTGCCAGAATAATCTAGGTTCTCTGGCCAGTGTTGAGGATGAAGGATGAGTCCTTGAAATTCCTCAGTTCCCTTAAACTCAGGTGTATAACCGTTATCATAGTCATAATAACCTGTACTCATTAGTAAGAAGCGGGAGCGGAAAGTAGTTAATGCTTTCTGATTTTTACGCTTCACTTTCACCGTCCAAAGACCTTCGGAAGAAGAGAATTCAGCACTGGTCATATAGTGTCCAAAGTGAATGTGAGATTCGATGTCATTTTCAGTGATCGTTTCTTTTAAATAATTACAGATCATTTGAGCACTGCCAAAAACCCTTTTATTGGTCCAAGGTTTAAAGCCAAATGCAAAAGACTGCATGTCTGAATCTGAACGAATGCCTGGGTAACGGAATAGGCTCCATGTGCCTCCAATTTCGTCACGGCCTTCTAGTAGAGCGAATGTCGTATTCGGTCTATATTTTTTTAGATGATATGCTGCGCTAATACCTGAGATCCCTGCGCCGATAATTAAAACATCAGTAATAGCAATTTGGTCTGATGTACTCATATCTTTTTCCTCTTCACACAATTTTAGTAAATTGAGCATCAGTTAGATTCTCTAAGATGATGATTTTTAATCTTCATTTTCCCTGATGAACAAAAGCCTTAATTCAATTCGCTATCATTCAGATTTAAATCTTGAATCACGTTTTAGGCATGTAAATATTATTAAGCTAGTAATTACACTATGTCAATGACCATGTGTAATTATTGCAATATTGACTCTCAGGTTGAGTTATCAATAAAGAGAAATGATAAGTATGGTCTAATTAAACTTATGAATTATATAATTTATATTTTATTTTTATATAATAAAGTTTTTCTGATTACAAGCGGGTAGAGAGAACGCACAATCGCACAAAGACTTGTCGAAAGATTTATTAATACCTACAATGACGCTATGCCAATAGGAAATGGGACCATATGACAACTTCTCGCCGTAGACCTAAACATGATCCAAAAGAATCTGAGCGAGAAATATTAGAAGCTGCTGAACAGTTTTTAAATGAACATCATTTTCGTGATCTCAATATTGATGAGGTCATGCGCCGTACAGGTTTAAAACGCCCAGCTTTTTATGTCCATTTCCGGGATAAACACGATCTTACGCTTCGTCTTGTTGAGAGTATTGCTAGAGAATTGTTTAATATCACAGAACGATGGTTGGCAGGAAATAATCTTCAAGATGATTTAGAACGTGCCTTGGTCGATTCTATAAATGTCTATATACAACATGGTCGTTTATTAAGGGCCTTTGTCGAAGCAGCAAGTGGAGACGAACGTGTTGATAGTGTCTATCGAAAGATAATTCAAGACTTTATCAAGGCGGCTGCTCAACACATAAGAGCAGAACAACAGGCAGGAAATATTAAAAAAAATTTAGATATCGACGAAACAGCGAAAGCACTGATTTGGTTGGAAGAACGTTATCTTTCAGAAGCATTTGGGCGTTCATCACCTGTAGAACCTGAGGTCGTTATCCGTGTACTCCGAAATATTTGGACTTCAACACTTTATGAGAATAAATAAAACATTATCTGTAATTTAATTTTTTATGTGAAATATTTTATTTATTAATTGGTTGTATCAAATACAACAGTCAAGCACTGCAATTTTTTGCATAAATTACACATAGTCATTGACACTGTGTAATTTATTTATCAGTATATTCCTTATCCATTTTATCTTGTCTTCTTGATGGTAAATGGATAGGGAAATTTTTAATCATTAGTGTGATTGAGCAAAAAATTATAATTTTCAGGATGAATTTAATAATGGAAAAATCTGTATGTAAGGAGAGAGCGGGCTTATTTGGATTATTCTCGAAAACTAGAGAAATGATTCGAAATAATTGCTTCAATGGCTTATTTCCTAAGATCCATCGGTTCGGATTAGCTCCTGTTATGTCTGGCATAATCGGTGTGTTGATCAGTGATTATACTCAAGCTTCCGCACTTGATCAGTCTGGTCAATCAATACTACCATTTCTAGAGAGTGGTAATTATTTTGAAGTGAATGCATTTGCTGTTGATGCTTCTATTACAGGTGTAGTTCATGATCGCCCAAATCTTGTGCGTGTGAATCAAAGCCGTGATACAGGTGATATTGGGCAAAATGTGCAATTTTATACAGCTGCATTGAAGCTACAATTAACTGATCAGTTTAGTTTCGGCCTGCTTTACGACCAACCATTTGCGGCAAAAACTGCATATCCACTCCGCCCCAACAATAGCTATTCAGATAATGATTTTAGTCAGGAAGGTACATCCGTAAATGTAGAGAGTCAGGACTTAAGTTTTATTTTTGGATATTCACCTTTTAAGAACTTCCAGATTTATGGCGGGCCTGTTTATCAGGAGATTAAAGGAAAAGCTTCTTTTCGAGGCATGGCGTATACCGAGGCTTTTAATGGTTACGAGGCGAATTTCAAAGAAAAAGGAGAGTTGGGCTGGCTTGCTGGGGCGAGTTATCAAATTCCAGATATTGCATTGAAAGCGGCTGTCACTTATCGCTCCAAAATCAAATATAAATTTCAGGTCGATGAAAGTATATTTGGTGAACCATTGCAGTATGTCAAAGCAGCAAAAACGACAATCGAAACCCCTCAATCCGTCAATATCGATTTTCAAACTGGAGTTGCTGAAAACACAATTGCTTATATGAATTTGAGATGGGTGAATTGGAAAGATTTTAATATCCGTCCAACCCAATATAACGCACTTACCGCAGATTTTCTGGATGAACTTACGGGAGGAGCATACAAGGAAGGCGTTGATTTAGATTCGTATCAAAAGGATCAATATAATGCCACGATAGGAATAGGTCATCAATTTACAGAAAAATGGAGTCTTGCCACCGATGTCGGGTGGGATTCTGGAACGGGTAATCCTGCTTCTACACTGGGGCCAATGAAGGGTTCATGGTCAATGGGTATCGGTGCGCAGTTCAATCCTGCACAGAATTATTTTATCGCAGCTGGTGTTAAATACTACTGGTTAGGAGATGCCAAGTCCGAAGATGGTGCCTACTATTTACCTATTGAAGGAATTAAAGAAATGGCAGAACAGGCTGAATTTAAAAATAATCATGCTATCGCTTATGGTTTAAAAATTGGTTACCGGTTCTAAATGTAAGAGAAGGAGTGGTTGAGTTCAGCTACTTCTTAAAAATACAAAAAATGCATGGAGTCAAGATCGGGTAAGTTTGATTTTTATACGAATAAAAGTTAAATAAAACAGCATGTTATTAATCTAGTTGAACTGGCGCCATCTTCACCAAAATTCTCTATATAAAAAGCCGCTTATCATAAGTGGTTTTTTTATTGACATATTTTCTGACTTAATCCAATAGAGTTTGACCTCATTTTTGCATCTCTGGGTAAAAATTGGGAAAATTTTACCCTCGAAAGAGGTATCTGTCACTTCTATTAACGATGGTTGATCAACAAAACAAATCTAACCCATTAAAAAAGTTATTTTAAATCCGCAACAATTCAGATTCATTTAAGCTTAGCCAATTAGTCTATGCATAGGTTAAAGCAGTATCAGTATGAAAAACCCTTCGCCACATTCCTCAGATGTGGCTTTTTTTTATGTCTAAAATTCAAGATTTATAGTTTTATTTTAGAATTTAATATATTAAATCTTCTTCATTTCTTCTGAAACATAGACAGGGGACATTTGTCTTGCATCAAGTTCTTCACCGCAGCAGTCACATGTAAGCGTGGGCTTGGTGACATTACCACAGCTTTTATGTAGATAGCGAAGTTCTGGGAATTCTTTATTTTCATTTTGCCAAAGATTTCCCCAACCACTCATGGTGACAAGGATTGGGTAAAGTGCCAGTCCTTTTTCTGTCAGCCTATATTCATACCTTTTTGGTGCTTCATGATAGAGCACTTTTTCAAAAATATTGTTATCTACCAAACGATTAATCCGTTCAGTTAATAAATGACGAGTGATACCCAACTGCTTTTGAAAGTCATCAAAACGTCGAGTTTTCATAAAGGCGTTACGAATAATAAGTAAGGTCCAACGATCCCCAAAGATAGACAACGTCCTTGCGATTGGGCAGTTCATTTCACCGAGTTCATGCCATTTCATTGAATACCCCATCTATTTATCTTTACAGGAACAAGACTGTCATTTTAGGACAACTTGAGCCATTAAGACATCCGCTTTATTGACAATATATCTTAGCATCGTTATTTTGATTATATAAGTTCTTTTTTGGAACTTGCTATTTTGAGATAAACTTTTTGAGGTGAGTCATGTCTGTATCCGTGTTGAAAGAAAAAACAAAGCAAAAAACACCTGCATCATTTCCTGTACGTCGTATGGATTATGAGTTTGCAGATATGCCAAAGTATTGGTGTAATAATGAGCCTACTTTTACTCATTACTTCACAGGCTTATCCACGTTATTTCCTGAGGGCGAATCCTACTTTGTGCGATCAGTACGTGCTTTGCGTGGACAGGTAAAAGAGAATGAGCAATTAGACCGTGATATTGGTGCCTTTATCGGTCAAGAAGCCATGCATTCCAAAGAGCACCACGCATTTCACCTTAGTGCTCAACAATATGGTTTAGACCCTGAGTCATTAGAAAAAATCACGGGAACTATTCTCAAAGCAATTGAAAAAACGTTCCCAAAAAAATGGAATTTATTAGTCACAGTCGGTCTAGAACATTACACCGCAGTACTGGTGGTGGAAATGATGAAAAACGTCAATGAACTAATGACCGATGAAACCATTCGTAACCTCTGGTTATGGCATAGTGTTGAGGAGACAGAGCATAAAGCCGTTGCCTATGATATGTATCAATATTTGTATGGTCAGGGTTTGGCAGCTTACATTCCCAGAGTCACGATTTTTACACTGAGCATTGTTTTGATCACCCTGATGTCAAATGTTTATCAAGTGATGTTAATGTCTAGAGATAAACAAATGCTGAACCTAAAATCTTGGGCCAAATTTGCTGGGTTTACGGTACAGTCATATCGGAAGTTGGTCCCACAGTTTTTCTCTTATTATCGTTTTAACTTTCATCCAAATGATACGGATGAATCTGAAATCGTGGCGCAAACCAAAATAAAAATTGGTTTGTCTCCAGAACAATCGACCTTTATTCATTAAAAAATATTTTTAGTTTTTTCATTAGATAGGTAACAGGTATGAATCCATCAAATATGACTGGTTTAGAACTCATGCAAGCATTTCAGCAAGGCTTAGTACCAGCGCCGGGTATTGCGAAAACAATGGGGATGGAAGGTGTCGGTGAGGTTGAATATGGTCGTATCGTATTTATTGCGATCGCGGATGAACGTCATACCAACCCACTAGGCGGCGTGCATGGCGGTTTTGCTGCGACAGTTTTGGACTCAGTGACAGGCTGTGCAACACATACTGTGCTTGCGGCAGGTGAGGGATATGGAACAACCGATTTAGCCATTAAAATGTGCCGTCCTATGCCCTTTAATAAAAAGTTGATTGCTGAAGGCAAGGTCATCAATGTCGGAAAGAATTTGGTGATTTCTGAAGGTTATCTTCGTGATGAAGAAGGTAAATTGTATGCCCATGCGACAGCGACTAACATGATTATTCGTGCTTAGCTGAAGTGTAAGGTGTATAGCCTCTAAGTGATATGCTTCATTGGGAGCATATTGCTTTTATTTATGCCTCCTACAAATCTCACTCTGTACAAGTAACATAATAATTTTATAGGGAAAACAATGAAAAAATCAGCGGTGTTACATCAATGGGAAATTTCACCTTTCTGCCAGAAAGTAGCCAGAATGTTGAGGTTCAAAGAAATTGCATTTGAAACCGTAAACTACAATGGTGTTTTGGGTGCAAAAGTTCCCATGCTCAGCAAAGTCGGTAAAGTACCTGTATTAGATATCAATGGACAGCGGATTCAAGACAGTACCCGTATCGCACGTTATTTAGATGAAACCTATCCTGATTTACCACGTCTTTATCCGCTTGATCCGATACAAAAGGCTTATGTTGAGTTGTGGGAAGACTGGGCAGATGAGTTATTGTATTTCTACGAAATCCATTTTCGAGTCAGTGATGCTAATGCCTTAAACCACGCTGTTGCGATTAGTGCTGAAGGTCGTCCTAAGCATGAGGTGATTTTGATGAAACCCTTATTAAAGTCGGCACTCAGTTTCCAACTGAAAATGCAGGGCACAGGACGTATGGCAAAAGTCGATATCGAAGCTGAGTTTATTCGTCATCTAGAACGTATTGAACTGGTGCTAGGTGCTACAGGTTGGTTGGTTAGTGATCGTAAAACGGTTGCAGATATTGCAGTGGGTTCACAACTTTTAGAGATTATACGCACCAGTAAAATTTGGGGACCGAAAATTAACAGTTATCCAAACATCGCGGCTTGGATAAAACAGATATGAGTATGCGAGTCGCTGTCGTCATTGGGGTGGGGGCAGAGCAAGGCATCGGTGCAGCCATATCACGGCGTTTTGCTCAAGTCGGTTTAAAAGTTTATGTGGTTGGTCGAACCCTCAATAAGTTGCAAGCAGTGACTCAAACCATTACTCAGCACAGTGGAAATGCTGTTGCTTATAAACTAGATGCAGAAGATCCTGAACAGATTCAGTCTTTATTTAAGACAATTATTTCTCAGAATGAACAGCTTGAAGTGGTTGTACATAATGTCGGTGGCAATATTCCATCTCTGTTTTTAAAAACCAAGCTTTCATTCTTTTCAAACATGTGGCGGTCTACCTTTCTATCTGCCTATTTGGTTTCACAATCGTGCCTCAAGATTTTTGAGCAGCAACAAAAAGGAACCTTGATTTTCACGGGTGCAAGTGCATCCATACGTGGCAAACCTTTTTTCGCAGCATTTACCATGGGCAAATCGGCGCTACGTGCTTATGCGCTCAATTTAGCAAGTTTGTATAAGCCGAAAAATATACATATTGCGCATGTTGTGGTTGATGGCATGGTCGATGGTGATCGAGTCAATAAAGCCTTATTCGGACTTGGGCGTTTAGTAAGATTAACGCGTGGTACTGGTGGCTTAAATATCGAGGCAATAGCAGACAATTATTTAATGCTATATCAACAAAGCAATGATTTATGGACACATGAATTAGATTTACGTCCTTATCAGGAGCGGTTTTAAGATGAAAAGAATCCTTAATCAATTCTTTCAACAAGCCTTAGAACCACAAGGTTGCATCGTTGTGGTTGGTGATGAAATACATCATCTTAGCCATGTTTGTATGGAACAGAGTAAGCAAAAAAAGTTGCATGTTTATCAAGTCTTGAGTGATGCTAAACACCCTTCAATACACATAGAATGCCAGAATCCAGAACTTACGACGATCTATTTAAATTTAGTCAATCCTGTTGCATTAAAAAACTTGATGCAGCACATGCGACAGCAAGCACATCACATTGAACTCTGTATATTTCAACCTAGTTTTAAAGTATTGAATGAAGAAGATATGCTTTCTACTCAACAAGTGCAGTTACAGTGGGAAAACACAGGGCTAAGTGCGGTCAGTATTTCACAAATAATCATTAAGCATATGCTTGCACAGAGAAAAGGCACATTCATTTTCCTTGGCATGCAAAATAAAATAATATCAAATGCTGATCTTCTCGCTCAAAGTATGTTTGCCAGTATTCGGGCATTATCACAGTCATTATCAAGAGAGTTTCATCCTAAAGGGATTCATATTGCGTATTGTGAGCTAGAAACATGGCATAGCCAGAATCAGCCATTAATGAAATCTATTCACCAACTATGCTGGCATATTCACAAACAACCTAACTCCACTTGGAGTCAGGAAGTGAGTATAAGAGGGCTTTAAATTTTATAAGTCGATAGCAAAATACTGGTTTCACTGTTATAAATCCCTGAAATATTTCGAATCCTTTCTAGGGCCTTATCAAAATTCTCTAAACTATCTGATTGTAATTCCACCAAAATATCCCATTTCCCATTGGTGGTATGCAGGCGCTCCACTGCAGATTCTAAGCGTAATTCTCGAATGACGGCCTGCGCTTTGGTTCCTTCAACCATAATGCTCATCCATGCTCGAATGATATTTTTTTCTGTATTTGGGCGGAAACGCACCGTATATCCTGTAATGACACCAGTCGATTCCATGTATTCAATACGCTTCTGTACAGTTGCCCTCGATACGCGTGTCTTGGCAGCCAAATCTGTGATCGACATCCGTGCATTGTCTTTCAGTAATCCTAAGAGAATATGATCAATATTGTTCATTTTGATATTTACTATGAGCAGATTGCTAAAAAATAATTCATTTTAGTCATAAAAACAAATTTTATGAATCATTTTGATTCTTAATAATAATGATTATACGAAGCCCCAAACATTTCACTCAATTTTATGAAGCTGAATGTGGATCAGGGAGGATGGGGTGAAAAGGAGACCCTGAATAAAAAGGGAATCTGTAGATAACAGGGATAATTGATTAATTAAGGAACAGATGATGTCTTTATCATATACGGATCAAAATAGCGGTGCTTGGCAAACTTATCTCACTCAAATTGATCGAGTGACACCTTATTTAGATGCGGACCTCAGCAATTTTGTGAATACGCTAAAACGCCCAAAACGTACCTTAATCGTGGATGTTCCAATTGTGATGGATGATGGAAGTATTCGTCATTTTGAAGGATACCGCGTACAGCACAACTTGTCGCGTGGTCCGGGTAAAGGCGGTATCCGCTATCATCATGATGTTGAATTGAATGAAGTCATGGCATTATCTGCTTGGATGACCATCAAAACTGCCGTACTCAATCTGCCATTTGGTGGTGCCAAAGGTGGTATCCGTGTCAATCCTAAAGAACTTTCACCACGTGAATTAGAGCGTTTAACCCGTCGTTTTACCAGCGAAATCAGCCCAATTATCGGCCCTCAAATTGATATTCCTGCACCGGATGTGGGTACAAATGCCGATATTATGGGTTGGATGATGGATACCTACTCAAGTATCAAAGGTCATACTGTAACCGGCGTAGTAACAGGTAAACCTGTACATTTAGGTGGTTCGTTGGGGCGTGTTCGTGCAACAGGTCGTGGAGTATTCGTTACTGGCTTAGAAGTCGCCAAAAAAATAAATCTGGTTGTCGAAGGCAGTAAAGTTGCGGTTCAGGGTTTTGGTAATGTAGGTAACGAAGCCGCATATTTGTTTAGTCATGCAGGTGCAAAAGTGGTTTGTGTACAAGACCATACAGGCACTATTTTTAATGCTGAAGGTTTAAACGTAAAAGCATTGCAAAACCATGTTACAGAACAGGGTGGCGTGATGGGTTATGCCGATGCCACAGTGATTGCAGATGAAGCATTTTGGGATGTCGATATGGACATTCTGATTCCTGCGGCATTAGAAGGTCAGATTACCGTTGAACGTGCGCAAAAGTTAAAGGCCAAAATCGTACTTGAAGGCGCAAATGGTCCAACTTATCCAGAGGCAGATGATGTCTTTATTGATCGAAATATCATTGTTGTCCCAGATGTAATTTGTAACGCTGGTGGTGTGACCGTCAGTTATTTCGAATGGGTTCAAGACATGGCGAGTTACTTCTGGACAGAAGATGAAATCAATGAACGCCTCGATAAATTAATGATTCAAGCAACGGCGGATGTTTGGGAAATCGCTCAACATAAAGCATGTAGTCTGCGTACTGCGGCGTATATCTTGGCGTGTGAACGTATTTTAAAAGCGCGTAAAGAACGCGGTATTTTCCCTGGATAAATTTGTATATCAGTTTAAAACTGGGCTGTGAAATATTGAAATAGATTGATGTTTAAACAGCCCAACGATCAAACAGGAAGTGAGTAAATAAAATGAGCAATGTCGCGATTACACGTAGCAATTTTAATGATTGGATGGTTCCCGTTTTTGCGCCAGCAAATTTCATTTTAGTGCGTGGTGAAGGCTCTCGGCTGTGGGATCAAAATGAAAAAGAATATATTGATTTTGCAGGCGGAATTGCAGTCAATGCGCTAGGTCATGCCCATCCAGTTGCGGTCAATGCGCTGACAGAACAAGCGCAAAAGCTTTGGCATATTGGTAATGGTTATACCAATGAGCCTGTATTGGGTCTTGCAAAACAATTGGTCGATAGTACTTTTGCCGACAAAGTATTTTTCTGTAACTCTGGTGCAGAAGCCAATGAAGCTGCGTTAAAACTGGCGCGTAAAGTCGGTCTATTAAGCGGCAACCCGAAAAAGAATCATATCGTTGCATTCAAAAATGCCTTTCATGGTCGTACTTTGTTTACCGTGACTGCTGGTGGTCAACCGAAATATTCTCAAGATTTTGCGCCACTGCCTGAAGGTATTGAACATACCGCGTTCAA
Source organism: Acinetobacter sp. NIPH 298 (assembly GCF_000369505.1). Lineage (GTDB taxonomy): Bacteria > Pseudomonadota > Gammaproteobacteria > Pseudomonadales > Moraxellaceae > Acinetobacter. The sequence continues at coordinate 1,950,803 of NZ_KB850055.1, read as the reverse complement.
TGACTTAGAGGCTGCAAAAGCGGTGATCACTGAAGATACTTGCGCGGTGATTGTTGAACCGATCCAAGGTGAGGGTGGTGTTGTTCCTGCTGATCTTGAGTTCTTAAAAGGTTTACGTGCGCTGTGTGATGAAAAAGGCGCAGTGCTGATTTTTGATGAAGTACAAACAGGTGTCGGTCGTACAGGTTCGCTCTACGCTTATATGAATACAGGTGTTACACCAGATATTTTGACCACAGCAAAAGCACTCGGTGGTGGTTTCCCTATAGGTGCCATGATCACCACGAATAAATACGCCAACATGTTTGCGGTGGGTGATCACGGCACAACTTATGGTGGCAATCCATTGGCCTCTGCGGTGGCCGCAGCGGTATTTGGATTTATCAACACACCTGAGGTTTTAGATGGGGTCAAACAGCGTCATCAGTACTTTGTCGATGCTTTAAATAAAATCAATGCTGAATTTGATTTGTTCAAAGAAATTCGTGGGCAGGGCTTACTGATTGGTTGTGTACTCAAAGATGAATATGCTGGCAAAGCCAAAAATATCGTCACTTTAGCGGGTGAGGAAGGTCTTTTAGCTTTGGTTGCAGGTGCTGACGTGGTGCGTTTTACCCCTTCACTGATTATTCCAAAAGAAGATATTGATGAAGGTCTAAATCGTTTTGCTCGTGCTTTAGCACGCCTCTAAATCTTTAGTGAGCATCTAACCATGATGATTGTTAGACATGCAGCGCATCGGGACTTAGATGATATTTATCGTTTGGCGCAACGAGCTGGGGAGTCAGGCATTGGCTTGACTTCCTTGCCACAAAATAAAGAAATTTTGGCTGAGCGAATTACCCGTACCACGCATACTTTAGAGGGCATATCTCCAAAGGGCGATGCGAGCTATTTGTTTGTGCTTGAAGACACCAGCATTCACAAAATTGTAGGTGTCAGTGCGATTGAAGTTGCAGTAGGTTTAAATGAACCTTTCTATAATTTTCGTGTTGCTAAACAGGTACATGCCTCTAAAACTTTAAATGTGTATAAAACTTTAGAGACTTTATTTTTAAGTAATGATCATACGGGTTGCAGTGAGCTTTGTACCCTGTTCCTTGATCCTGACTATCGTAAAAATCAAAACGGCAAATTTTTATCTAAGGTTCGTTTTCTATTTATTGCGGCGTTTCGGTCGTATTTTGAAGAAAGATTGATTGCCGAGATGCGTGGCTTTTCAGATCAAAATGGCTATTCACCATTTTGGAATGCATTGGGCTATCACTTTTTTAATATGGATTTTGCTACTGCGGATTATTTAAGCGGTATTGGGCAAAAGGTTTTCATTGCTGAGTTGATGCCACGATTCCCTGTCTATGTCGATTTACTTCCACAAGAGGCGCAAACAGTGATTGCTGAAATGCATCCACATACGCTTCCTGCTGCAAAAGTATTGATGTCTGAAGGGCTTAAATATCAAGGTTATGTCGATATTTTTGATGCAGGTCCAACGCTAGAAGCCAATATTGCTGATCTACGTGCCGTCAAACATAGCCGTGTATTGACGGTCAAAATTTCCGAACAGATAGAGACGGCAGAGATTTATTACTTGGTCGCAAATGACCAATATACCGATTACCGCGTTTTGCTCATCAACAACCATATATCCGAAGACGATACTTTGCTGATGACTGCAACACAGGCGCAGGCACTCAATGTGCAACAACAAGATCAAGTGCGCGTTTTAGCATTAGAAAATATGGAGAATCAAAAATGACACAAGGTGCATTACTCATTGATGGCGCTTGGGTACAAGGACACGGTAGCACTTTGAGCAAAACAGATCCTGTTACCAATCAAAAAATCTGGGCAGGGCACGAAGCCAGCGCTGCGGATGTTGAGCAAGCATGTGATGCCGCACGCCAAGCATTTCCAGCATGGGCACGTTTGGCATTAGAACAACGTATTGCGATTGTTGAACGTTTTGCAGCTTTACTTGAGCAAAATAAAAAACAATTGGCAGAAGTGATTAGTCAAGAAACCAGTAAACCACTCTGGGAAACCTTAACTGAAGTTCAAGCGATGATTGGCAAAGTGGCGATTTCAATTCGCGCCTATCATCAACGGACTGGTTTTAGCGAAACAGAAATGCCTGATGGTATTGCTTCATTGCGCCATCGTCCACATGGGGTGTTGGCAGTATTTGGTCCATATAACTTCCCGGGACACTTGCCAAATGGTCATATCGTTCCTGCGTTGATTGCTGGGAATACAGTGGTGTTTAAGCCGAGTGAACTTACACCTTGGACCGCAGAAGAAACCGCAAAATTATGGCAACAGGCGGGTCTACCAAAAGGTGTACTTAATGTTGTACAAGGCGGGCGCAGCACAGGTGAGGCATTGGCTGATGCTGAGCAAATTGACGGTTTGCTGTTTACAGGCAGTGCTAACACTGGCTATCACCTACATAAACAAATGGCGGGTACACCTGAGAAAATCCTTGCTTTGGAAATGGGGGGCAATAATGCCCTCATTATTGATGAAGCAAGTGATATTGATGCAGTGGTAAATTTAGCGATTCAGTCTGCATTTGTCTCCGCGGGTCAACGCTGTACTTGTGCTAGACGTATCATCGTCAAGCAAGGTGCCAATGGTGATGCCTTTATTCAGCGTTTTGTCGAAGTGGCGAAAAACTTGGTGGTGGGTGCATGGAATGCTGAACCGCAACCGTTCATGGGCGGTGTGATTTCTGCTCATGCCGCTGAACAAATGTTAGCAGCGCAAAGCAAATTGATGGCTCTAGGTGCAAAACCACTCTTGGAAATGACACGTCCACAAGCCGATAACTCATTACTGACTGCAGGTATTTTAGAGGTCAGCGATGTCGCTGACATTCCTGATGATGAATACTTTGGTCCGCTCACTACCATCTATCGTTATCACGATTTTGATGAGGCTTTAAACATTGCCAATAACACTCGTTTTGGTTTGGCTGTAGGTTTGGTCTCACCACAACGTCACTTATTTGAGCGTGTATTGATTGAAGCACGTGCAGGTATCGTGAACTGGAATAAACCACTAACCGGCGCATCAAGTGCAGCACCTTTTGGTGGTGTTGGTGCATCTGGAAACCATCGTGCCAGTGCATTCTATGCCGCTGATTATAGCGCGTGGCCAATGGCATCAATGGAAAGTGACAGCGTCACACTTCCTTCAAAATTATCACCGGGCATTGTGCTCTAAGTTAAATCGTGCCGTGACGATATGGAGAAAAAAATGTCAGGTTATGAAATCAATTTTGATGGTTTAGTTGGGCCAACTCACCACTATGCAGGCTTATCCTTTGGTAATGTCGCATCGACCAAAAACCGTAATAATGCCTCAAACCCTAAATTAGCCGCCAAGCAAGGCTTGATGAAAATGAAAGCCCTTGCAGATTTAGGGCTTAAGCAGGGTGTTTTTGCGCCACAAGAACGTCCCCATGTACCCACCTTACGCCGTCTCGGTTTTACTGGTAGCGATATTGAGGTGATTACACAGGCGATGCGCACTGCACCTGCGTTATTGTCATCCTTAAGTTCTGCATCATCGATGTGGACTGCAAATGCGTGTACGGTTTCTCCATCTGCGGATAGTGCTGATGGACGTGTACATTTTACCGCCGCTAATTTAAATAATAAGTTCCATCGATCAATTGAGCATCATACGACCACACGTATCCTTCAAGCGATGTTCAATAATGATGTATATTTCACGCATCATGAAGCATTGCCAGAAGCGGCTTTGTTTGGTGATGAGGGTGCAGCCAACCATAACCGTTTGGGGGGTGGGTATGACCAAAAGGGTGTGCAAGTTTTTGTGTATGGGCAGCAACAATTCGGCGGTGTGGTTGCACCACAAAAATTCCCTGCTCGTCAAACTCGTGAAGCTAGTGAAGCAATCGCGCGTTTACATCGTCTAGATGCAAAACGCACGGTATTCATTCAGCAAAATCCTGAGGTGATTGATAAAGGCGTGTTTCATAACGATGTCATTGCCGTGAGTAATCAACAGGTGCTATTTCATCATGAACAGGCTTTTTTAAATCAAGCCGAAGCATTGAATGCAATTCGTCAAAAAATGGCAGGGATTGAGCAAGCGTTCATTTCGATTGAAGTACCCGAAAATCGTGTCACGGTTGAGGATGCTGTCGCGACTTACTTGTTCAATAGTCAAATTTTGACGCGTGCAGATGGTGGAATGAGTATCGTTGTGCCAGAAGAGTCGCGCCAGAACAAAGCAGTGTGGAGCTATTTGAATGACATGATTCAGATGGGGACGCCGATTGATGATCTGAAAGTTTTTGATTTGCGTGAAAGTATGCGCAACGGCGGTGGACCTGCGTGTTTAAGATTGCGTGTCGCGGTCAATGAAGCTGAGCTTGCTGCCGTGAATCCGAATTTATTTATGAATGATGCTTTGTTTAAAACTCTGAATCAGTGGGTTGATCAGCATTATCGTGATGAGTTGACTCAGGATGATTTAGCAGACCCAAGTTTATTGATCGAGAGCCGTACCGCGCTAGATGAGTTAACCAAAATATTAGCATTAGGTTCGGTTTATCACTTTCAAAGATAGGATGTGAAAATCGTCTGTGGAATGACTTTTAAGGATAAAGGTACATGCTTGATTTATTGACACTGACCTTAGAACAACAAACACCTGAGCAAACTCAGGGTGAGACAGCAGACTTTACATGGCAGTGGCTTGCTGAAGGGCTTTTGCAATGCACACCAAAATCAAGCTATAGCAAGACTATGGTGTTGTCTGCTGGGATTCATGGCAATGAAACTGCACCGATCGAGTTGCTCGCAAACATCATCAAAGACCTATTTACCCAACGCCTCACTTTAGGGGCTCGGGTGCTGTTTGTATTGGGCAATCCTGAAGCGATTCGCCAAGGTGTTCGTTATCTTGAAAATGATATGAATCGGATGTTTTGTGGGGCTTATCAGCATCTCACACCAGATCGAGAAACGTATCGAGCAGCACAACTTGAGCAGATGACGGCGCAGTTTTTTGCTCAAAGTCACCCAGATGCTGCGCGTTATCACTATGATTTGCATACTGCAATTCGTAGTTCTTTATTGCCAGTTTTCGCTTTATTTCCCTATCAAGTTCAAGCTTACGATGATTTCTTGATTCAAAGTCTCAATGCTGCTGACCTTGATGCCTTGGTCTATCACAATGCAGCAGGTAAAACCTTTACTCACTTCACCGCTGAAACTTTTCAGGCAGCCAGTAGCACTTTGGAGTTAGGCAAGGCAAAACCCTTCGGTCAAAATGAGTTATCAGAATTTGCTGCTATTGATCAGGTATTACGTGCAGTGCTGTCAGGTCAGGCATTGCCTGTGCGGCAGAAGCCAAGCATCCGCCAATTTAAAGTGGTGGATTCGATTTTAAAGCAAAGTGAAGACTTCCAACTCAAGTTAAATGCAGATGCGCCAAATTTTTCTCGTTTTGAGAAAGGCGAATTGATTGCAACTCAACACGCTGGAAATACGGTGATTCATGACCAACAAGTGTGGATTTTATTTCCAAATCCAAATGTGAAAATTGGATTGAGAGCAGGGCTAATTTTAAAAGAAATTGAATAGGATTGAACGCTTAGACATCGCTTAGATGTTGTTAAGGAATAAGCATACATGGAGTTTAAAAATGCACGATCAGTAACAAAAAAGCAGAAAGAAAATATCCGTTGGATATAAGTGTAAGAAATTGAAACAGCAAGGACAGGTTGTCATAAGAATATCGTTGGAGTGATCGTGTATGAGTAACAATAATGAAAAGACATTTCTATCGGGAGATGTTTTGGAGGGGCAGTATGTGCCCCAGCAAGACACATCCAATCCATCAAATATTTCTTCATCAGAAATAGTGGTCGGTCAACCCTTAAAACGTGCCATGACCAAGCGTCATTTGGTCATGCTTTCATTGGGTGGTGCGATTGGTACAGGATTATTTTTGGGTTCGGGAGATGTTATTTCTCAGGCAGGTCCGGTAGGCGCTATTTTAGCTTACTTACTTGGTGGGGTGATTGCATACATGGTTATGCTATGCCTAGGTGAGTTAGCGGTACATATGCCTGTTTCAGGTTCTTTTGGTGAATACGCGAGAACCTATATAGGACCCGGTACAGGTTACATGGTGACGTGGTTGTATTGGTTGACATGGACCGCGACACTCGGCACAGAGTTTACTGCGGCTGCATTATTGATGCAGGAGTGGTTTCCTTCGGTTTCGATGTGGACATGGACGCTTTTATTTGCGGGTTTAGTCTTTACGCTGAACATTAGTTCAACACGGCTTTTTGCTGAATCTGAGTTTTGGTTGTCGCTAGTCAAAGTGCTGGCGATTATCTGTTTTATCGGTTTGGGTTTAGTCACTATTTTTGGATTCATCCCTTATCAAGGACATGAATCAGCACCACTATTTAGCAAACTCACTGAGCACGGCTGGTTTCCACAAGGGATCTTTCCAATTTTTGCGACCATGCTGATTGTGAACTTCGCCTTTTCTGGCACCGAATTGATCGGGGTTGCAGCGGGTGAAGCAGAAAACCCATCTAAAACCGTACCTAAAGCAATTAATGCCGCCATTTGGCGCTTACTGATTTTCTTTGTGGGTACCATCGTGGTGATTTGCGCATTACTTCCTTATGAAATGGCAGGGCTCAATTCAAGTGGCATCAGCAATAGCCCATTCGTGACGGTGTTTAATTATATTGGGATTCCATACGCAGAAGATATTATTCGTTTTGTGATCATTACTGCATTACTTTCAGCGGCCAACTCAGGGTTGTTTGCAGCCTCTCGAATGATGTGGTCACTTTCAATCAAAAAACAGTTACCGAAAGTATTTTCTACCTTGACTGCTTCAGGAACTCCGATTGTTGCGATCGTGGTGACGATGTTTGGCGCAATTCCGGGACTATTATCAGAACATTTCGCGCCTGAAACGATTTTTAAGAATCTGTTGGGTGTCGCCGCATTTACCATGGTGGTGGTGTGGATTACGGTTTGTATTAGCCAGTTTAATTTCCGTCGCCAATGGATCAAATCAGGTCATACAGTAAAAGATCTCAAGTTTGCAGCTCCTTTATTCCCATTGACGCCAATTTTAGGCGGCGTATTTTGTACCATCACGTGTATCAGTATGGTGACTGACCCTTCAATGCAAGTGGGTTTTATTTGCTGTATCTTATTTATTATGGCGTGTTATGCGAGCTACTATCTTTTTTATAAAAATAAATAATTCAAATTCATTCTAAGCCAACCAAAGCAGCAGATGCGTGGTTGGCTTTTTTCAGTCTGTTGCTATGTAATTTTGTTATTTATCTTCTGTTTATTTCGCTCGATCTTGATGTCTGTTATATGTTGATGGATTGAAAAGGAGATTGGCATCAGCAGACAAGTATTTGGCGTTTGGAGTTAAGCGCATAAATATAAATATAAATAAAGTAACAGATGAAAAGAAAAGTCCAGGACGGATCAATGAATCATATGACGAAAAAGAAAGCACTGGCGACCGCCATCGCTTTACTGTGTTCAGGCTCACTTCATGCCGCAGCTTTTGATAGAACAGGACAATCGATTGCCCCATTTCTTCAACCGGGCAATTATTATGAGGCTGGCTTAACGATATCGGATGCATCACTGCAAGGTCAGGAAGCTGGTTTAAACAAAGCTCGTGCTTCAATGTCTGATATTGCAAATACGGATTATCGACCATCTACTGCATTAAAATTACAGCTTTCCCCAGAATTTTCCTTTGGTTTACTGTATGACCAGCCCTTTGGTTCTGATACTGCATATTCAGGGAAAAATAGTTTTGTTGCGTCAGCGAATGATAATGTGATACCGGGCATGACTACTACAAAACTTGCTGAAGCAACGGGTGGCAAGATTCCAACGGGTAACTCTAATGCCAGATTTAATATGCAAAATTTAAGTCTGATCTTTGGTTATCAACCGAATAAGAACTGGAATTTTTATGCTGGCCCAACTTATCAAACTTTTAAAAGTCGTGTTGAGTTAAGGGGCGATGTATATAGCCTTTATAACGGTTATGACGCGCATACCGATATCATTGGCGATTGGGGCTGGCTTGCTGGTTTCGCCTATCAAATTCCAGAAAAAGCCATCAAAACCTCTTTAACCTATCGTTCTGCGATTGTTCATAAAGTCAATGCAACTGAGAATGCTCCCATCATTGATATGTTAAATACAACCCAAGGACGGGATTTTGTTGATCAACATTTAGATCATTTGATCTCGATGGGAATGATGACGCAAGAGAAAAAAGCACAATTGAATGAAGCTTTTGATGATTTGCCTGAAACTAAAAACTCAGGCACAACCAAGTTTAGATCCCCAGATTCAGTCAATTTTGATTTCCAAACAGGTTTGCGCCCGGGAACTTTGTTATTTGGTAATGTCCGTTGGGTACATTGGAGTGGTTTTAAGTACCAACCTTATCGTTTTGGAGAGATTTCTAAAGCGATTGGTGTGTTGGCAACCCCAAGTAGCCCTGAAGGTTTTGGTCTAGTGCATTACTTTGAAGATCAATGGTCTGGAAATCTCGGTATTGGACAGCGCTTGTCTCCGAAATTGTTTGGTTCAGCTTCCGTAGGGTGGGACTCTGGGGCTGGAGAGAAAGTTTCAACAGGTGGGCCGTCTAAGGGATATTACAACATCGGGCTGGGTGCGCAATACAGCCCAACCCCACAGTATTTTATTTCTGGTGGTATGAAGTACTTTTGGTTAGGAGATGCCAAAGGTCAGCTCGGTGCACAGGCGGGCAGTGATTACTATGTTTCAGAATTTAAGGACAATCATTCGATTGGGTATGGCCTCAAGATTGGCTATAAATTTTAAATAAAATACCTTAACTATTATTTTAACGAATGGAATTTCGCTCATGGATTCAGTATTAATTACCGTATTTTTGCCGATGGCACTTGCCGTTGTGATGGTTGGTCTTGGGTTAGAACTTACACCGAATGATTTTAAACGCGTTCGTCAGCACCCGAAGGCTGTATTTATTGCTTTATTCTGCCAATTGATTGTTTTGGTGGGTATCGCATTTATGATCTGTAAAATATTTGTTTTACCACCGATGATTTCTGTGGGGCTTATGTTGCTTGCGGCATCACCTGGTGGCCCTACCGCAAACTTGTATAGCTATTTATTTAAAGGTGATGTGGCACTCAATGTGACGTTGACTGCGGTAAATTCAATCATTGCTGCCTTTACATTGCCGTTGATTGTGAACTTTTCATTGCAACATTTTATGACCAGTTCTCAAGAGGTCGGTTTACAATTTTCCAAGATTGTTCAAGTGTTTGCATTGATCTTGGTGCCTGTAATTGTTGGGATGTTTATCCGTCATCTTGCGCCAAACTTCTCAGAGAAACTGCATAAACCTGTGCGTATTTTTGCAATCGTATTTTTACTGTTTATTGTCACCTTAGCGATCGCTAAAGATTATCAAAAGCTGATGACTTATATCGGACAAGTCGGTGGTGCAACCTTTGTTTTCTGTATTTGTAGTTTAGCAGTGGGTTATTTTGTACCGCGTTTATTTGGTATTAACCGCTTTCAAGCCAAGGCTTGTGCCTTTGAAATCGGTATTCACAACGGGACATTAGCATTAACAATTGCACTTACTGTGATGGCGAGTTCAATGGCTGCGATGCCTGCCGCAATTTACTCAATATTCATGTATATCATGGCCGCTTTATTTGGTATGTTGTTGAATAAACTAGAAAAGAGAGAGTTACAACAAAGCGTCAACAACGTTGTGAATCGAGTTTAACGGTATATGTAATAAAGGAATAATTTCATGAAGCGTATAGCCAAAAATTTATGTCAATTGGTTGGGTTTTCCGCACTTGCCTTAAGCGGCGTGGTGAACGCCCAAAGTACAGAGAATGTACCACACAGTTTACCTGCTGTTTCTGTCAAAGCTATTTCAATGATTGATGGACAAACAGATTGGCTCAGTAAAGTCTATAAAGATATTCATCAACATCCTGAATTGGCTTTTATGGAAACGCGTACAGCAGCGATTGTGGCCAAAGAGCTTAAATCACTGGGCTTTGATGTTAAAACAGGTATTGCACAGACGGGTGTAGTGGGCGTTCTCAAAAATGGAGAGGGTCCAACTATCATGTATCGTGCTGATATGGATGCCAATACGGTAGAGGAAGCGACAGGTTTGCCATATGCCAGTAAAGTTCGCGTCAAATTGAAGGATGGAACAGAAACGCCTGTGGCACATATGTGTGGTCATGATGCCCATGTCACATGGATGTTAGGTATGGCACGTACCTTGGTGGCGCTGAAAAAAGAGTGGCGCGGTACGATTATCTTGGTTGCACAACCTGCTGAAGAGGAAGTCACTGGGGCTAAAGCAATGGTCACAGAGGGGTTGTGGAGCAAATATAACCTGCCTAAACCAGACTATTTCTTTGCTGTTCATACTGTGCCTGCGCCAGTAGGGGTTGTCATCAATGCGCCAGGTCCAAGAATGGCAGGGACAGACCAAATTGATGTTTTATTTAAAGGAGTGCCGGGACATGGTTCTACTCCTCATTTGACTAAAAACCCAATTAATATGGCAGCCAATGCCATCACGCAATATCAAGGTATTACAGGTAATTTTATTGATGCACAGAAACCTGCAACCTTATCTGTGGGTTCAGTTCAAGCTGGTAGTGCCAATAATGTGGTACCGTCCTCTGCGTTGGTAAAGATGAATCTGCGCTGGTTTGATGCAAAAGTCCGCGACACGATGGTGAACCATATCCATGCCGTGAGTGATGGTGTGGCTCAAACGCAAGGCATGTCAAAAGAGCAACTTCCTCAGATTACAATGAAAGGTTCAACCACGCCCGTAGTCAACCATAAAGCGTTTTCAACACGCTTAAATGCACCCTTGAAGGCATTGTTAGGGGATAAAAAAGTATTAACAGAATACCCCGCATTTATGGGATCGGAAGATGTGCATCATTTATTAGGTGAGCACACCGACGTTCCATTTAATTTCATGTTCGTCGGTGTAGCAGATCCAGTCGTATTTGCAAATGCAATTAAACAGGGTAAGCCTATGCCTTATGTACCGCATAGTTCAGACTATGTGGTGGACTTAAAAGCACTACCTGTAGGGGTGAAAGTGATCACCGTTTCAATGTTGGAATTATTAAATAAGCAATAATTGATTCATTTAAAAACGGATACATCCAATCAGATGTATCCGTTTTTTTATCTATTTTATTTTTAGTGATTGGACAATGGATTGGAAATATTATTATCACGATATTTTACTGGCGAGAAATTGGTCCAACGTCGAAAAGCGCGAGAGAAACTACTCACATCAGTAAACCCGAGAATATAAGCAATTTCAGTAATACTATAAGCAATGTTCTTGATATACGACATGGCCAACTCTTGCCTTGTGTTATCCAATAACTCGCTAAAAGTTGTTTTTTCCTCAGACAGTTTCCGTTGCAAACTACGAATGCTCAAGCCTAGACTTTTGGCAATCTCTTGTTGGTGTATTTCCCCAGTAGATAAGCGTTCAATGAGTTTTAGCTTCACTCGGGCAAGTATATTTTCTTTATCAAAGCGAGCGAGATAACGCATGATGATTTCATCATATTCTTGCGTCAGCTCAGGGTTTGCACCGTCTAAGGGCTGTTCGATGCTGGCTGTATCAAACACCATCATGTCCTTTGGCGCATTAAAAACGATAGGTGTTTTTAGAATACTTTGATAAGTCTCGAGGTCTGCGGGTTCGGAGCGACGCAGTTCGATGCGTAATGGCGAGAAATCAGAGCCTTGTAACGCCCGAGAAGCCCGAATAAATACAGAAATAAAAGCGTCGATTGCTTCTGGTTGGACTTGTTCAGGCACATGGATTAAGAAATAGTGGTTGCTGCCTTTGCTAAAAAATTCGAGTTCAGGAATATTGGTCACTAAACGAAAATAACGAATGATTCGTCCAAACATTTCTTTGAGTGTCACACTGGTATTCAGTGAGTTCCCAAGAACATGAAAGGTATGGTGATTGACCTGACTGGCAACTTTAAGTCCAAAACAGGAGTCCTGCGTAGCTTCAACAGATAAACGCCATAAATGTGCAGTCTGCTCTAGTGAATATCTGGCATTGGGATCATTCAAAACTTGAATGTCCAAGCCTGCTTGCTTCAATAACTCTTGACTATCACAGCCTGCTTTTTCAAGGGCTTTTTGAATTGCTTTCACCCAACTGGTCAGTGCTGTTGCTGTCTGTGACATGTTATATCCTATAACGTATAAATCAGATTCCGATGACAAGTATAAAAGGTTTTACTCCAAGATTTTCTGCTTATTTTTGTGAATAACAATAAGTTGGCGTCAACAGCCAATAGTTTGGCATTTTGAGTTAAGTATATTCAAAGCGATACAAATACAGTAGGGGTATTGGAAGAACCAAGGAAAATTTTATGAGTTACACTTACCAAGACTCATCTGGTTGGACAGATGCAGAAAAGACGGAATATATTAAAAAAGTAGTAAACGCAGAAGGTGTTGCATTAAGAAAAAAATATTCTATTTTGAAGCATCAAAATACTATAGGTGCCCTGATTTTGGCTTTTGCTTTAGCGGGTATGGGCGTGACGGCTTACTTTTATATCGTACACCAACTCTCTGTCTGGTGGACGATTCCACTGATTGCTTTTTTTGCTTCTTTAACCCATGAATTAGAACATGATTTGATTCACTGGATGTATTTCCGTAAAAAACCGTGGGCACATCATTTGATGATGGGATTGGTGTGGTTGGCTCGTCCAAGCACGATTAATCCATGGGCGCGCCGAGAGTTGCATTTTAATCATCATAAAATGTCTGGTACTGAACATGATATTGAAGAAAGAGCTTTAGGTAATGGCGATGTCTGGGGGATCCGCCGTTTCTTTGCGACAGGTGATAATGGGCTAGCCGTGTTATTCCGAGTCATTTCTGCGAATAACTGGACGGTACGCAAAATGATTTTGAAGCGTAGTTTCAAAGCCTATTTCCCATTAGGTATCATTCACTGGTCTCTTTGGTATGTGTTTTTGGGCTACCATGCAGTTAACTTGGTCGCAATGTTGGCAGATACTTCAATTTTATGGTCGGCTACTACGTTACAAGTGATGCATGTAGTAAATATCTTAACGGTTGTTTGGATTGCACCGAATGTATTACGTACTTTCTGCTTACATTTTGTGACCAGTAATATGCATTACTACGGCGATGTCGAGTTGGGCAATGTGATTCAGCAAACTCAAGTCCTCAAGCCATGGTGGATGATGCCATTCCAGTTATTTTGTTTTAATTTTGGTTCGACACATGCGATTCATCACTTTGTGGTTAAAGAACCGTTTTATCTTCGACAAATGACGGCTCCTGTTGCGCACAAAGTCATGCGTGATATGGGCGTGAGATTTAATGATCTAGGAACATTCAGACGTGCCAATCGTTGGGAAACGAAGCTCCTTTCTGAGCAAAGTTAAAGCAGTTTCGTATTGAAAAACAGATTAAAAGAGACCTGAGTTTCTCTTTTAATCTGTATCTATTTATTCGGGTCAATTCAAGCTTTCCACAAGGCTAATGATGACTTCAGTACCATATTTTGCCTGCCGTGTTTGCTTTTGTATTCTTTTTCGATCAAAGCACGATGCTATATTCCGTAGATAACAATTTTATCAAGCGATACAAACGATCTTTGCTAAGCAACCATTTAGATTCTAAATATCATATGGCTTTACATATAACCAGATAAATACAGTTTTAGGTCGCTATTGGTGTAAATTATTGACTATGCCAAAGTTCAGTTTTTCTGAACTTGAGCGAAGAAATTTTTATATTTGACGGATAGGTTGAAGAGCGCGGTATGACAGTGAACCAAATTAAAACCAAAAAACCTTTATATATCCCTTATGCTGGAAACGCACTTTTAGAATTACCTTTGTTAAATAAAGGATCTGCTTTTTCTGAAGAAGAACGAGAAAGATTTAATCTTCATGGTCTCATACCCAACAATATCGAAAATATTGAAGAACAAACCCAACGTTCTTATCAGCAATATCTTTCTTTTGGGAGTGACATGAATAAGCATATTTATTTGCGAAATATTCAAGACACCAATGAAACCCTATTCTATAGTTTATTGAGTCAGCATTTAGATGAAATGCTACCGATTATTTATACCCCAACGGTGGGAGAGGCTTGTCAGCGTTTCTCAGATATTTATCGTCGTCATCGCGGTATCTTTATTTCTTATGGTGAGCGTGAATATATCGACCAAATCATTCACAACGTTAATAAGAAAAACGTCAAAGTGATCGTGATTACAGATGGCGAGCGCATCCTCGGTCTAGGCGATCAAGGCATCGGTGGCATGGGGATTCCAATTGGGAAACTCTCTTTATATACCGCTTGTGGTGGGATTAGTCCTGCGTATACATTGCCAATTACCATTGATGTTGGGACCAATAATCAACAGTTACTCAATGACCCGATCTATATGGGCTTGAAACAGCCTCGGATAACAGGTGAACAATACTATCAATTTGTTGAGCAGATTATTACCGCTATTCGCCAGCGTTGGCCTGATGTATTGATCCAGTTTGAGGATTTTGCTCAACATAATGCTATGCCTTTACTGACTCAATACCGCGACAAAATTTGCTGTTTTAATGATGATATCCAAGGCACGGCAGCGGTCACTGTTGCGACTTTGATCGCGGCATCACGTGCGCAAGGCAAACAACTCAAAGATCAAACCATTACCTTTGTTGGTGCAGGTTCGGCTGGTTGTGGTATCGCTGAACATATCGTGAGACAGATGATTGATGAAGGCTTGAGTGACCATGAGGCACGTTCACGTATCTTTATGGTAGATCGCTTTGGTTTAATGACCGATCAACAAGAAAACCTGTTGGACTTCCAACAAAAATTGGCAACGCCAGTTGCTACAATTCAGTCATGGGAAGGACAGGGTAAAAACATTGCCTTGTTAGATGTGGTGCAAAACTCCAAACCGAGTATTTTGATTGGCGTGTCAGGGCAGGCAGGATTGTTTAGTGAAGAAGTGATTAAAAGCTTAGCCAAATATTATAAACATCCGATTGTTTTACCGTTGTCGAATCCAACTTCTCAAGTCGAAGCACAGCCAAAAGATATTATCGAATGGACACAAGGTGCGGCGATTGTCGCGACTGGCAGTCCTTTTGCCCCTGTATTTTTCCAAGGCAAAGCGTATCCGATTGCGCAGTGTAATAACTCTTATATTTTTCCGGGGATTGGCTTGGGTGTGATTGCTTGTGGCGCGACACATATCAGTGATTCAATGCTGATGGCGGCAAGCACCGCTTTAGCCGATTGTTCACCACGATTGAAAAATGCAACAGCGGACTTATTGCCAAATATCAATGATATTCAACAGGTTTCTAAGTTTATCGCATTTAAGGTGGCAAAAGCAGCAATGGCAGATGGCTTAGCGATGCCAATGAGTAACGATCTGCTTAAAACCGTAATTGACGATAATTTCTGGACACCAGCCTATCGTCAGTATTCGCGGGTAACGTTTTAGTATACTTTAAGTGTTAAAAATCTTTTGATGAAGTGGTTCTTTAATGAAATGTCAGGAACGATGAGTTTTTGTTAGAGAACCACGAAGACGCTGTCACAGTAATAAGTTTAAATAGGTTTTTATTCACAAAAAATGAATAATACTAAGAATCTTATTTATTCAAATATATCTACATTTTCAATACCATACTTATACATGCTAGCCAAATCAAAGTAAGCTCCTATATGTAAAAATTATAAGCAATAGTCGCGCATTCAAATTCAAGTGAAGGCATTTTATTGACTTCAACTAAGGTGTTATCTTTAAGGATATTGGTTGGGGGCTATGGGGATGCTGCTACTTTGAAACTCAATTGAGAAGCACTTTCATTTTATGTGAACAAGCATAACCAACATACGATTCATGATATGAAGTAACTATCGAGCTTCACCGTGATCAAGGGGATTAAATTTATGATTAAAACCTTAGATAATCAAATTGTAAGTTTACAGATTCACATGTTGGGTAGGGGCTAATTTTACCTTAACAAAAGCTCGTTAGTAGTAAATAAATTCTAGCATGTGCTGTAAACAGATCCTTAATAGATAGCTTATTTCATTCTCAAATTAATTTTCAAAGAACATCCATAGTGATGTGCACGAGTATTTTATGTTTTCTTCTTATGTTCATGCTTTTGCGTTGTTTTTCGCATTGTTAAATCCCTTCCTTATGAGTGTCTATATGGTGGGGATTATCCGAAATACTGATGTAACGGTATTTAATAAAGCCCTTATTCAAGGGAGCTTGATTGCCTTCATTGTTTTTGTTTTATTCGCGTGGGGCGGCGAGAATATTTTTAGTCGATATTTGAATGTCCGTTTTGAGTCTTTTCAAATTTTTGGTGGCTTAATTTTCTTAGTGATTGGCTATCGTTATGTATTTCAGGGGGCTGATACCATCGGTGAAATGCGTGGTGCACCTGAGCACTTAGCTGGAACGATTGCGATGCCATTTATGATTGGGCCGGGAACGATTAGTGCGGCAGTGGTCACGGGGGTAACCTTACCTTTTACAGCTGCAGTCGCTGTGATTGCTGTCACGTTGTTCTTGACCTGTAGTATTTTGATTCTCATGAAGTATGGGCATGATCATTTACGCTATAAACATGCAAAATACATTGACCGTTATTTTGATATCGTGGGGCGCTTAGCTGCATTGCTCATCGGGACGATTGCGGTTGATATGATCGTCAATGGGGTATTTGGTCTCATGAATTCCGCAAATTTAAGTTAGAAATACGTTCTCGTGATAGGTAAAACAATCGCTCCTCGAGCAAGCGACAGTGTTTGATTGATTTAGATATATGTTTGCGATCATGAATGAGTGATAATAGTGGTGCTGTTTTCCGCTATGAGTCCCAAACATGGATCAACTAGATCAATTCCATCAGACGCCTGATGATCAATCAGAGCTTACAATGTCGGTTTTGATGACACCAGATATGGCAAACTTTTCTGGTAATGTACATGGTGGCGCTATTTTAAAACTGCTTGACCAAGTCGCTTATGCTTGCGCTAGTCGTTATTCAGGCAGTTACGTGGTGACGCTATCTGTTGATAAAGTCAATTTTAAAGAACCCATTTATGTTGGTGAATTGGTGACATTTTTAGCGAGTGTAAACCATGTTGGCCGTACTTCAATGGAAATAGGGATTCGCGTCGAAGCCCAAAATATTCAAAAACGTAGTATCAGACACACCAACACCTGTTATTTCACCATGGTTGCTGTTGATGAACAGCGCCAACCGAAACAAGTTCCATCTTTAAAATTAGATACTGATTGGAAGCGTTGTCGTTTCGAAGCAGCAGAGCAACGGAAAGAAAGGCGCCTACAAGAAGTTCATCAACCCTCATGCAGTATGTTTAAGTCTTCGCCTTAATTTTTATTTAGCCCATAAAAAAGATCGAACCGCAGCATGGTTCGATCTTTTTTTATTTATTATGAAATAGGATCAAATCATAATAAATCGATTTAAAAAAGCAGAGGTAGCTTTTAAAATCTATATTAGTTTGCTACTGGTTCAGATGCAGGAGCAGCTTCGCTTGTTGCATCAGTCGCTGGTTGTTCTTGAGTTGAAACAACAACACGGTCT
Source organism: Acinetobacter sp. NIPH 298 (assembly GCF_000369505.1). Taxonomy (GTDB): domain Bacteria; phylum Pseudomonadota; class Gammaproteobacteria; order Pseudomonadales; family Moraxellaceae; genus Acinetobacter. Next base: position 1,933,030 of record NZ_KB850055.1, on the reverse strand, counting down.
TCAGTTTGTGCTTCGTTAGCTGACGCAGCAAATGTAGTCGCAGCAGCAAGAGTAAGCGTCGTAGCAAGAAGTGTTTTGATAAGTTTCATTGTTGGCATCCTTTAATTTCAGTTTCATTAAAAAACAGCCTGATTTGTAGATAAGCCACAAATCAAGACATGTGCTCATGCTATGTGCCAAATCTATTTACGGCAATAACCTTAACAATCTATTACGCCAAGCTTAACAATTTGAAATATTGAAGGACTTTATGTGGTTACTCTGTAAATGAATAGCCAATTATTGCGTGCTAAAATGTATGGAAATATGTTTTTTTGGATAAAAAACAAACTAACTGTTTACGCAGATTAAACATTGCTAGTGAGTTCATTAGAATTACTTAATTGAATAAACCATTCATATTTGTATTTTGAATAAGGTTATTAGATTAACTATGTGATAGTGGTCTCATTAATATGTTTAAGTGAGCCTTTATTAAGGTTTGGTTGTTTGATCGCTGATTATTTCTTTTCCTGTTTTTTTCGCATTACAATGCAATAAATCCTTGTTCCTGAGTATGTCGTGAAATTCATTTCGCCCAAAGCAGTTCCAACACATATTATTTCTGGCTTTTTAGGTGCAGGGAAGACCACATTATTACAGCATTTATTAGCACAAAAACCTGAGCATGAAGTTTGGGCGATTTTGATGAACGAGTTCGGGCAGATTGGGGTAGATCAACAACTAATCAGCCAACAGGATGGTTATACCGTCAAAGAGTTGTTGGGCGGTTGTTTGTGTTGTAGCAGTCAATTGCCGATGCAAATTGCGTTGGCGCGTTTATTAAGTGAAAGCAAACCCGATCGTTTATTCATTGAACCAACGGGCTTGGGGCATCCAGCACAATTACTCGATCAGCTAACAGAGCCACATTGGCAGAGTAGTCTAGAAATGCGTGCACTGGTGATCGTGATTGATGGCAGTCGTTTGCATGACCATGATTGGGTACAGCAGAATCTATATACCGACCAGCTCAAAGCGGCACAAATTGTTGTATTGTCCCATATTGATTGTATGACCGAAGCCGACCAAGATGCGTATTTAGCGTTAAAACAAGAATATCAGACTTATGTCCAGCATTGGATCGAAGCGGAGCATGGAAAAGTCTGGCTAGATCAGCTTGATCTTATCCAGCTGCCTTTGCAACGAAAAATCCAACCTTTACTGCGATTGCAAAAAACACAGCTCGGTGATGCTGCGGAACAAGAAATCAAACAGTTGCCCTACCATTATATTGAAACTGCGCAAGGATTTACGGTCGCTGGTTGGAAGTTTTCCAAACGTTGGCAATTCAACTTTTATGATTTATTGGATCTATTGTGCGCACAGCAGGATTGGGTTCGGATCAAAGGAATATTTAATACCGATCAAGGCTGGAAAAGTTTTAATTTCAATCCGCAACAGTTTAACTATAAGTCGGTAGAAGCAAGTATTGATAATCGAATAGAAATCATTTGTCAGGTGCAACAGGACTGGTTTGAGTTTGAAAAACAACTCTTGGCGTGTCGCCTAGATGAGTCGAGTTGATTCACAAATCGCATCATTTTCTAGCAAAAATAGAGTATGCTTAGCGCCAAATTTGAGGACATGAAGCAATGGCGTTAAAAGCAACGATATATAAGGCAGACCTAAATATTGCCAATATGGATCAGCATATTTATGCAGATTATCAACTGACCCTTGCTCAACACCCATCAGAAACGATTGAGCGATTAATGGTGCGTATCCTTGCTTATGCGCGTTATGCAGATGAACATTTGGATTTCACCAAAGATCTATTTGAAACAGATGAGCCTGCTTTATGGCAAAAAGATCTGACGGGCTTGTTAGAAAAATGGATTGAAGTGGGTTGTCCATCTGAAGATAAAGTGAAAAAAGCCAGTGCGCGATGTAAAAGTGTTGCCGTGGTGACCTATGGCGCACAAGCAAATGATTGGTGGCAGAAAAGTACCAAAATCAAAACACTGAGCAATGTTGAAGTTTGGCAGCTTTCTACTCAAACCACCCAAGCACTTGAGCAATTATGTGAGCGTACCATGCAGTTGCAGTTAAACATCATGGATGGTGAATGGACATTGTTGAGTGACAAAGGCCAAGTCGACATTCAGTGGCAACAATTGCAATAATAGTGAATACACCCTGAATTGAGCTGAGTTTGGAGAGACAAAAATGAGCGCAGAGTTACAGATTATTGATTTAAAAGTAGGTGAAGGTAAAGAAGCGGTAAAAGGTGCTTTAATCACCACACATTATACTGGTTGGTTAGAAGATGGAACCCAGTTCGATTCTTCACTTGATCGTGGTAATTACTTTGAAACTGTGATTGGCACAGGACGTGTAATTAAAGGATGGGATCAAGGCATTATGGGTATGCGTGTGGGTGGAAAGCGTAAACTCATCGTACCTGCACATTTAGCTTACGGTGAACGTAAGATGGGGAAAATTATCCCTGCAAACTCAAATCTGACTTTTGAAATTGAACTTTTTGATGTAAAAACACGCGACCAATAGCAATCGTTGTGTATATCATGAATAAAGTGATTTAGCCAAGTCTTAGCTAAATCACTTTAAAATCATGTGGATATATTTATTTTTTAATTATAATTAAGTTTGTATAAACACCTGATTTGGCATAAATTTCTTTTTATCTGATTTTCATGACAGCCTAAGAAAAAAATATTGATTCTCTAAATCGCCCTATATATCTTTGAGATAAAAGAGCAATTTTCTTTAAATGACAATAACTTGAATAAAATAATCATTTTTTGATCTTTTAAAAACTTGCTCATGACGTTGCTATCTGGCTGGGATGAACCACGAAAATAGTGACATGAATTATAAAAATTTAAATGAGTAGAGGTCGATATGAATGATTATTTGGATATCACTGCATCTGAGTTATTAAAAGAGTTACATCATTTTTTCTTGATTGATACATATGATGGCGCGGAAACGGGATTTTGGGTCAATGAAAAGGCATTGGTTGATAAACAATATTGGCTTGATGGTGAGCATAAAGTTGAAATCGTCAGAGAACTCAGTGCCTCTCATTTACATGCACCACATAGTTATCGAATTACGCTATTGAACCAAGAGGGTGGCGATATTGTTTTGTTGAGCTACGATGGTGTCAATAAAAAAGTACTCACTTTTCGACGTGGTGAGTGGGTCAATCGAATGTACAAATATTTTTATCAAAAAGAACGTTATTATTTACAGCAACTCGCAGATCATCCAAATTTTCAGTTGATCCAGTATTAAGCTGACCGAATTTCAGGCATAAAAAAACCAGCTTAGGCTGGATTTTTTTACGCACCAAATTTCATTGTTGAAAAATGGTGCCCGAGGCCAGACTCGAACTGGCACGCTTTGTGGGCGGGGGATTTTAAATCCCCTGTGTCTACCGATTTCACCACTCGGGCATGTGCGCAATAATAGAGGACACTTTAAAACTTGGCAAGAGTGAAACGAATTATTTGCTTTCTTTTCAGTCAATTCATGTGCTTATCTCATAAAAAATAAGCTAAATCCGCTATTTTTCATAAATTTTTCATTAAATTGAGATCAAACCTTCATCTACCTACTTTAGTTTTATTTGTTTAAAGTAATAAAAACCAAGGTAGCCATCAAATGACAGCAAAAATTTCACGACGGGAACTGATTCAAAAGAGTTTATTTGGTTTTGGGGCTTTGTCTTTATCCGCAGGTTTTACAGGGTGTAATAATAGTTCAGATAAAGAAAGCAATGCGCTGAAAGTCAGTTTTGATCATGGTGTGGCGAGCGGTGATCCATTGCAGGATCGTGTGATTCTTTGGACACGTCTTAGCCCAAACGATTCAAGTTCACGTTTGCAAGTCACTTGGGAAATTGCATTGGATGATCAATTTAAGCAAATCGTTAAGACGGATAAGGTGACAACGGCAGCAGCACAAGATTTTACGGTTAAGGTCGATGCAACAGGTTTGACACCGAATCAAAACTATTACTATCGCTTTATTTTTGGTGATAAAAAGTCTCCCGTTGGACAAACCAAAACATTGCCTACCAGTACTTCGAAAGTCAGTTTCGCAGTCTGTTCTTGTTCGAATTATCCCGCTGGCTATTTCTATGTGTATCGTGAAATGGCAAAGCAAAATGTCGATGTGGTGATTCATTTAGGCGACTACATTTATGAGTACGGTGCGGATGGTTATGCCTCAGAAGATGCAGCCAAACTCGGAAGAAGCTTGGCAGCTGATAATAGCCAAGAAATTATTAAATTAGATGATTATCGCAAGCGCTATGCGCTGTATCGTAGCGATAAAGATCTACAAGCCTTGCATCAACGCCATCCATTTATTGTCATTTGGGATGATCATGAGTTGGCGAATGATACTTGGAAAGAGGGTGCGGAGAATCATCAGGAAAACGAAGGTAGTTTCCTTGAGCGTAAACTTGCAGCATTACAAGCCTATTTTGAATGGATGCCGATTCGTCCAGTATCTGAGACAGATCATTTAAATATTTATCGTCAGTTTGATTTTGGCAATCTGGTACAACTGACCATGCTGGATACCCGAATTTTAGCACGAGATAAACAACTTGATTATGCAGACTATTTGACTGCTTCAGGTTTGGATATTCAAAAGTTTCAACAAGATTTAACCAATCCTGCACGCACTTTGATGGGCTATACCCAACGTGATTGGTTGCTGGGGAAATTACAACAATCCACCGCAACATGGAATGTATTGGGTCAGCAGATTCTTATGACCAAAATGCTAATTCCAGCTGAATTATTATTGTCGCTTGCAGAAATTACTTCAGGCAATCCAAGCACAGACACATTAAATCAAATGACGACTCAGATTACTGAATTAGTGACTCTGAAAATGCGTCTTAAACAAGGTGATCCAAGCCTTACTGAGCAGGAAAAAGCACGTGTGCTGACTGTCGCTCCTTATAACCTAGATGCTTGGGATGGTTATTTTGCTGAACGTGAGATTCTATATGGCACTTTGGCGCAGTTAAAAAAGAAAGTCGTGGTCCTTGCAGGGGATACGCATAATGCGTGGTCGTCTAATTTATATAGTAAAGATGGTGCTTTTGTTGGCGTTGAGCTGGCAACCAGTTCTGTATCTTCGCCAGGGATGGAAAAATACCTTAATATCCCTACGGCACAGCTTCAACAATTCGAGTTTGCATTTACGGCGTTGATTGATGAATTAAATTACTGCAATTTGAATCAACGAGGTTATTTGATGGTTCAATTTGATGAAACACAAGTTCAATCACAATGGATTTATGTCGATTCGATTAAAACAGCAGAATATACGGTGGATGCAAGCCGACAGCATCAATTGGTCTTAGATGTGAATTTATTGCCGATGCAGACTGCACAGCAAGTCGCATAAGTCTAAGAACAAAAAAGCCAAGTCAGTGTACTTGGCTTTTTTTATACTTCGCTAAATTTCAGGCATAAAAAAACCAGCTTACGCTGGAATTTTTTGCACCATATTTCATTAGCTGAAAATGGTGCCCGAGGCCAGACTCGAACTGGCACGCTTTGTGGGCGGGGGATTTTAAATCCCCTGTGTCTACCGATTTCACCACTCGGGCTTTACCAATGGAGGCGGAGGTCGGAATCGAACCGGCGTACACGGAGTTGCAGTCCGCTGCATGACCACTCTGCCACCCCGCCATCTCTTGGTGATGCACATATTAGCAATCTTTAGAAAAAAAACAATAGTGTTTGTCGCGAATATGCACATAAAAACAGCATCTAAAAGAATATTGCTCAAATTATCATGTATTATTTACGCAATTGATTCATACCCATTTTGGAGATGCGCTGTGGCATTGGTTTTAGACGGTCGTGCATTGGCAACACAAATCGAAGCGGATTTGTTGGTACGTGTAGAAGCATTAAAAGCAAAATCGGGGCGTACCCCAATTTTGGCAACAATCTTAGTTGGTGATGATGGTGCATCGGCAACTTATGTGCGTATGAAAGGTAATGCTTGCCGTCGTGTAGGAATGGATTCGCTTAAAGTTGAGCTTCCGAAAGAGACGACAACTGAACAATTGCTTGCAGAAATTGAAAAATTGAATGCAAATCCTGATGTACACGGGATTTTGTTGCAACACCCAGTGCCAGAACAAATTGATGAAAGAGCTTGTTTTGATGCAATTTCATTGGCAAAAGATGTCGATGGTGTAACTTGCTTAGGTTTTGGCCGTATGGCGATGGGTGAGTCTGCGTATGGTTCAGCGACCCCAGCAGGCATCATGACCATTTTGCAAGAAAACAAGATTGAAATTGCAGGTAAACATGCCGTAGTGGTTGGTCGCTCTGCGATTTTAGGTAAACCAATGGCAATGATGCTATTGCAAGCCAATGCAACCGTTACGATCTGTCATTCACGCACACAAAATCTTGCTGAGTTGGTTAAACAAGCCGACATTATCGTGGGTGCAGTGGGTAAAGCGGAATTGATTCAAAAAGATTGGATTAAGCAAGGTGCTGTTGTGGTTGATGCTGGTTTCCATCCACGTGATGGCGGTGGTGTTGGTGATATCCAATTAGTCGGTATTGAAGAGGTTGCTTCTGCTTATACACCTGTTCCTGGTGGAGTAGGTCCTATGACGATTACCACTTTGATTCGTCAAACAGTTGAAGCTGCTGAAAAAGCATTAGGCTAAATCTCCCTCTAACCCCCTCTTTATAAAAGAGGGGGGACTTAAAAGAATTAAAGAAACGATATGAGCTGTACTTTTCAATTCGCTAAAGCACCAGAACAATTGCTGAAAGCATTGCATGATGTGATTCCAAGCACTGACTTATTGGCACAACAACTACCTGAAACGCCGATTTCTTTATGGCTGATACCACCAGTATTTCCTACAGATCGTTTGGATGATGAAGTCATTCGACGTATTTGGAATGAAACGCCGTATTGGATTTTTTGTTGGGCATCTGGTTTGGCAATGGCCCAATGGTTATTGGCAGAGCCACATCATGTCAAAGATAAGGTGGTGTTGGACTTCGGTGCAGGTTCAGGTGTGGTTGCAATTGCTGCAAAAATGGCGGGAGCAAAACGCGTTATTTGTTGTGATATTGACCCTATTAGTCTTGAATCATGTCGTGAAAATGCGCTCTTAAATGATGTAGAGCTTGAATATCTCGATGATCTCTATAAATCAGAACAAGTGGATGTCTTGCTCGCTGCTGATGTACTTTATGATCAGTGCAATCGTTTCTTTTTAGATGAGTTTTTGAAATTAGCACCTGAGGTTTGGGTTGCTGACAGTCGAGTTAAAAATTTTAGCCACCCAAAATATATAAAGATTGATGAACGTAGTGCAACGACTTGGCCTGATTTGGATGAAGCGAAAGAGTTTAAAAATGTGAGTTTCTATCGCACCAAATAAGCCGCTAGCTTATCTAAAACAATATTTATCGTAGCTTGATAAGATATAAAATCGCAACATAGCACCACGCAACATCATGTTAAAACATTGAATGAAATAATGAGATGACCGATTTAAGTTTCATCCAATAACATTTATTGATAAAAGAGACATAGTATGAATATTCAACAAGTTGATGATGGTAAACATGGCGTATTTAAGCTTGTCGATGGTGATGTATTGGCAGGTGAGATGGCTTATACATGGGCGGGTAATGAGATGCTGATTATTGACCATACCGATGTCAGTGATCAATTTCGTGGGAAAGGCATTGGTCGCCAATTATTAGATGCATTGGTCGAATTTGTAAGAGAACGCCACGTCAAAGTGATTCCTTTGTGTCCTTTTGCAAAATCTGTGTTCGATAAAGATTCATCTATTCATGATGTGCTAAAAAAATAAGCTTGGTTGGATGTATTCATCATCAATATCTGCATACATCCATTTTATATCTATGTCATTAAGAACAGGTATAACGAACGACAGTAAGTGTGGTTGGTCGAGTCTCAAGTGCTTGACGAGTGGCATAACCTTCACTGTTATTTAAATCAGGGGAGTTGGATAGACCAAAAGTTGTGCGACTGGTACCAAGCTGAACACCATACTTTTCTTGTGCGGTGGGGTTCATGATTTCATTGGTGCTTAGAATTGAAATTTTATAATTTTTTTCTACACCGAGCACTTGTTTACAGGCATGCTGCAATTTTTTCTCATCCACATTTGCATTGCCACGTGCAGAAAGTGTATAGGCAATCGTCGCCGAAGTTGCTGTTTTATCTTCAATTTGATAACCCTTTGCACCATTATATTGATGTGAGCTTGTCTGACATGCAGCAATCAAAAGTGTACCGCTTACAATAAAGAATAAATTGGTTTTTTTCATATCAATGATCCTGTTATTTATGTTTTTAGTATCGCATAAAATGATTTTTGAATTGTGAGTAATCTTTAAAAACTGGTCTTTTCGTCACTTTTGTATTCAAAAATAAAGAAAGAATTTTCGTTTGCGAACAATTTTGCATATAATCGCCCCAGTTTTTAATTTAATACAGAAGTCGTTGCTTTATTGCAGTATTACTCTCCGTTTTTTCGGACGTTTAATTTTTTGCTCTAATACATCAGGCCAGTCTGGATAGGTATGTCATGATCTCTACAGATAGTCAAAAAAAATATGTGGTTGCATTTGATCAAGGTACAACGAGTTCACGTGCGATCGTATTGGATCACGATGCGAATGTCATCACCATTGCTCAGCGTGAATTTACGCAAATTTACCCACAACCAGGTTGGGTTGAGCATGATCCGATGGAAATCTGGGCGACCCAAAGCGCAGTGTGGGTTGAAGCGTTAGCGCAAGCGAGTATTTCAAGTGATCAAATTGCTGCGATTGGGATTACCAACCAACGTGAAACGACGGTGATTTGGGATAAAAAAACAGGTAAACCTATTTACAATGCCATTGTATGGCAAAGCCGTCAAAGCAATGAAATTTGTAATCAGCTTCGTCAGGATGGCTGGCAAGACTATGTACGTAAAGTCACGGGTTTAGTGATTGATCCTTATTTTTCAGCGACAAAAATTAAATGGATCCTTGATCGGGTCGAAGGCAGTCGTGAGCGTGCGGAACGTGGAGAACTGCTATTCGGTACAATCGATACATGGCTTATTTGGAAACTCACCAACGGTCAAGCTCATGTGACGGATTATACCAATGCCTCTCGGACCATGTTATTTAACATTGAAACATTGGAATGGGACGATAAGCTACTTGAAGCTTTAAACATCCCTAAAGCAATGTTGCCTGAAGTGCGTAGCTCTTCAGAGGTTTATGGATACACGCATACTATCAGTGGACAAGAAATAGGCATTCCGATCGCTGGTATCGCAGGGGATCAACAAGCCGCATTATTTGGTCAAATGTGTGTTGAAGTAGGACAAGCAAAAAATACCTACGGCACAGGCTGTTTCTTGTTAATGAATACAGGAAAGCGCATTGTTCAGTCGGACCATGGCTTATTGACCACCATCGCATGCGGTGCAAAAGGCGAAGTGAACTATGCACTTGAGGGTGCTGTGTTTAATGGTGGCTCGTGTGTGCAATGGTTACGTGATGAAATGAAAGCGATTAATGATTCGCATGATTCTGAATATTACGCAACCAAAGTCAAAGATAGTAATGGCGTCTATGTCGTTCCAGCCTTTACTGGACTTGGAGCTCCTTATTGGGACCCGACCGCACGTGGTGCAATCTTGGGAATTACAAGAGGGGTTAGTATCGAGCATATTATTCGTGCGACGCTGGAATCGATTGCGTATCAAACGCGTGATGTTTTAGATGCAATGCAGCAAGATTCAGGTGAGAAGTTACGTACGCTCCGTGTTGATGGTGGCGTCACAGCCAATAATTTTCTGATGCAATTCCAAGCTGATATCTTAGGTACTTCAGTTGAACGTCCTGCAATGAAAGAAACCACAGGTATGGGTGCGGCATTTCTTGCTGGTTTGGCTGTCGGTTTTTGGTCGGATCTGAATGAATTGAAGAGTAGAATGACGATCGAGCGCACTTTTACGCCTGAAAGTAGTCGAGATAGAACTGAGAAGCTCTACAAAGGCTGGTTAAAAGCGGTCGGTCGTACTCGGGATTGGGATGAGGATTAAGTTCGACTGAGTGCCTGTATCGGATGAGTTGAAATAACATAGGATGGATGAGCATGAGTTTGATATTACGTCAACAAAAGACCCTCGAATTAGTACGCGAGCGTGGCTATATTAGTATTGAAGAACTTGCCCAATATTTTGATGTTACACCTCAGACGATTCGACGTGATATTAATCAGTTGGCAGATGAAGGCTTATTGCGTCGCTATCATGGCGGCGCAGCACATGATTCGAGTGTTGAAAACACAGAGTACACCATGCGTGTCGGGCACATGCTTGAACAAAAGCGTTCTATTGCGGAAGCTGTTGCCGCAGCAGTACCTGATCATGCTTCATTGTTCATCAATATCGGTACTTCAACTGAAGCTATCGCGCATGCCTTGTTAAATCATACGGGGCTGAAAATTATTACCAATAATTTAAATGTTGCTAAAATTTTGAGTACCAAAGAAGATTTTGAAGTACTGATCGCCAGTGGACGCGTCCGCCCTGATGGTGGGGTGATCGGGCAGGCAACGGCTGATTTCTTTAAGCAATTTAAAGCAGATTATGCGTTGGTTGGGATTAGTGGTATCGACGAAGATGGCACGTTATTGGATTTCGATTTTCAAGAGGTTTGTGTTTCCCAAGAAATTATTTCTAGTGCACGTCAGGTTTTTTTAGCGGCGGATAGCAGTAAGTTTGGGCGTAATGCGATGATTCGTTTAGGTTCGCTTAAACAAGTGGATTGTATTTTTACTGACCAACAACCCAATGATCAATATATGAAAACCATTAGAGATTTGGATATTGGATTGATTGTTGCAAAATAAATATTCATTTTCGAAAAAATGTTACTTTTTTTGAATGAGCTGTTTTTTGCTTCATTCACTTTATATAAAATTATTTTTTATTCCTTGTAAATATTATATTTAGTAAGCTTATCATCATTTTTCCCTTTCTTTCTATTTTTTACCATCAGTCTAAAAATGTCGATAAATTGACATTTTTGTTGCGTGTTTTTATTGTCTATTTTCATTTTATATGTTTAAATTTTCATTATTGAACAATATCGAAAATTTGCGGTGATTTATGCAAAACGCTCCCCAGTTAACAGATAAAATTTATGATCTTGCGATCATTGGTGGTGGTATCAACGGTGTGGGTATCGCAGTCGATGCGGCTGGTCGCGGATTGTCGGTATTTTTATGTGAAAAGGATGATTTAGCGAGCCATACGTCTTCCGCAAGCAGTAAGCTCATTCATGGTGGTTTGCGCTATTTAGAGCATAAAGAATTTCGCTTAGTGCGAGAGGCGTTGGCTGAACGTGAAGTGTTATTGAATAAAGCGCCACATATTATTCGCCCAATGCGTTTCATCATGCCGCATCGTCCCCATTTACGCCCAGCTTGGCTGATTCGTACAGGTCTATTCTTCTATGATCACCTAGGTAAGCGCGAGAAATTACTGGGTTCAAATAACGTTTATTTTAAAGAAGATAGCCCATTAAACTCGGCGATTACCCGTGGTTTTGAGTATTCTGATTGTGCGGTAGATGACTCACGTTTAGTGGTGCTGAATGCGATGCATGCGCGTGAAAAAGGTGCTGACATTTTGACACGTACTCGTTGTTTATCCGCCAAGCGTGACGGCGAGTACTGGATCGTTGATTTGGAAAATGCACAGGGAGCATTTCAAATCAAAGCCAAGGCTTTGGTCAATGCAGCTGGTCCATGGGTTGCTCAGTTTATTAAACAAGATTTACAGCTTAAATCACCGTATGGGATTCGTTTAATTCAAGGCAGCCATATTGTTGTGCCGAAGCTTTATGAAGGTGATAAAGCCTTTATTATGCAAAATGATGACCGTCGTATCGTGTTTGCGATTCCTTATTTGGATCAATACACCATGATTGGAACAACGGATCATGAATACAAAGGTGATCCAGCTCAGGTGAAAATTACTCAAGGTGAAATTGACTATTTGGTTAAGGTGAGTAATGAGCATTTTAAAAAACAATTAACTCAAGACCAAATTATTTCGACTTTTGCTGGTGTGCGTCCGTTGTGTGATGACGAGTCAGATAATCCTTCTGCGGTGACACGTGATTATACCTTGGCATTGTCAAAGCAAGCAGTCGGCGAAGCACCATTGCTTTCTGTATTTGGTGGAAAATTAACAACTTACCGTAAGTTGGCCGAATCTGCGATGCAGCAGCTCAAAGCATTCTTCCCAGAAATGCAGGGACGCTGGACGGCAAAAGAAGTCTTGCCAGGTGGTGAGAAGATGGATACTGTTGAGCAGTTGGTTCAGGAAATTCTTCTACAAGTGACTGATGCACCAGAGTCTTTAGCTAAACGTTGGGCATCTGCTTATGGTACACGTGTGTGGAATATTCTGGGGGAAGCCACTTCTGTCGCGCAGCTTGGGCAGCATTTTGGTCAAGGTTTATATGTGAGAGAGGTGGATTATCTGTGTCGTTTTGAATGGGTAATAACCAGTCAGGATCTTCTTTGGAGACGCTCTAAGCTTGGTTTAAGCATGAGTAATGATGAGGTCGCATCATTGGATGCATATTTAAAAACTAAAAATCAGGCACCTAACGCTGCTTAAAATATTAACCCCTTATCCTAGTATTAAGATAAGGGGTTAAATTTATTAATATTTAAATTTAAGCGCAACGCTATAGTTCGCAGGTTCGCCATAGAACGCTTGGCTATACATAAAACTATTCAAATATTTTTTATCGGTTATATTATTTGCATTGGCTTGAACGCTAAAGTATTTATTGACTTCATAACTTGCCATTAGATTAAGCAACGCATAATCGCTTTGTTTTAGATATGCTGATTTTACATTGTCAAAAACAGAGGTTTTTCCTTGCCACTGTAGCCCCGCACCCACTTTTAATTTGGGTAGTTGAGCGGGTGTATAGGTGGTCAGTAAATTAAAGGTTTGAGTTGGATTATAAGTTCTCGCAGCCCCACCATTTTTTAGATCTTGTAAACTAAATTGAGCATAACCAAGAGAAACATTGACCTGATCGGTTAATTGCCCAGCCAAACCAACTTCGACACCTTGTGAGCGTAAATCACTAATGCCAACTTTACGGTTTAAAGGATGTCCGTCTGTTGAACGAAGTGGATAGTTATTTTGTTCAGTTCTAAATATCGCGAAGGTTCCTGTTAGTTTGTCATCTAACCAAGCACTTTTAACCCCAACTTCATAGCTTTTACCTTCGATTGGATCTGCAACTTTTCCTGTGGCTTCATTCACAGAAGTTTGAGGGCGAAAGATCGAGGTGTAGCTCATATAACCTGTGTATTCAGGTGTAAAGTTGTAGGTAATTCCTGCATAAGGCGAAACTTTACTTTCATCGTAATTCATCGGTGAGCCATAGCTTGTGCCTTCGCTCTTGGCTTGGACGTAGTTCGCACCAAGTGTCAGCTTGAGATCATCATTCAGATGTAGACGTGTGGCTGCATAAATTGACTGATTGCGTTGGGTATAATTGGCTTGTTTGATGAAATCCGACCACGTTACATGCTTTGGCGTCCAACTTTCCCGATTGGTTGTACATTGTGCTTCATAAGGTCGTAGACAAATTGCTATATTACTATCTTGAATAGTCCCCATACTTCTTGAGTCATTTTGCTTATTTTCTGTGTAGTTATAACCAATGATTGCATCATGTTGTCGACCGAATAAATCAAATTTTCCATTCAAGTTAAGGTCAACATTGTGTTTTCGATTTTTTTCAATAAAGCTACTGGCGGTAAGATCAACATTTGATCCATCTGCATTTGGATAGCCGTAATAGTATAGAAGTCTGCTTTCACTATCTTTCTCATTATAGTTATAGCTCAGGTTAGCAGACCATGTATCTAGGAATTTTTGTTTTAGTTCGATAAATGCATTTCTAGAAGTGTTGTCCCAATATGCCCAATCTGGATTGGGGTTAAATGAGCGATCATAACTGAGTTGTTTGCCAGAACCATCCATCAGTGGAATCGCACCCCAGTTGTTGGCATTTGGTTTATTTTTTTCTTGACTGGCACCAATGGTGAGAAGGGTAGAGTCAGTAATATCTGCTTCTATAACACCTGCAATTCCATTTTTTTCTGAAGAATAACGATCACGATATGAGTCGCCTGTTTGTTGAAAGCCAGACAGTCGTCCACGTATACGATCATTTAAACTACCAGAGGCATCTGCTTCATAGCGTTGAGTATCCCATGAGCCATAGCTTAGACCAGTATTGGCTTGAAATTCTTTGGTCGGGCGTTTGCGAATGTAGCTAATGGTTGCACTAGGATCACCAAAAGCATTGGTTAATGCATTTGCCCCTTTAACGACTTCGATACGATCATAAAAGTAACTATCGGGATTGGTGTCATTATAGTTCCAGCCCGTTGAGGGAAAACCTACGCCATCAACTAAAATATTTGAAATCTCGAATCCGCGAGCCATATATACGGCGCGTTCCGTTTCAAGCGCATTGACTGTCACGCCAGGGGTATTATTTAAAATGTCTCGTGTTGAGGTCAAACCAAAGTCTTCGATCTGTTGGCGAGTGATGACATTGATGGTTTGAGGGGTTTCTTTGGCTTCGATATTGAGCTTAGTCGCACTTGAGCTATTTTTAATCGTATAGGCTTTGGTGCTTTCAGAATCTGAAATTTCATTCTGAGTTGCTTTGACTTGAATCGTTGGGAGTTGCTGCGATACTTCATCTGCTGCAAAGCTATAGGGGCTAATGCTGACTAAGCTTGATAGTGCAAGAAAAAGTGAGTTTCGTTTGAAGGAGAGGGTCGAGCTCATATTTACAGCCATGTAAATGAGAAATATTATTATTACAATTATCGTTAAAATTGTTTTGTTTTGCAATTTTTTTTGTTACGAAGTTGTGGGGTACACGGGTGAAATCCAAATATTAAATTGGAATTTACTGGACATAGAAGGTGAAAAAATTGAATGAGTAATATCAATTTTTATCAAAAGTTAAATATAAATTTATGTTGTTAATATATTCTTAACAATATACTTAAAATTCAAAAAATTAAATTTAAATAAAAATCAGCAAATTAGAATTTATTATTTATTTTCCACTCTATTAATGATAGTAATTCTTGTTCGCTTTGAATGAATAATGTATATTCCGTTTCAGTTTGTAACATCACATAACATTCTGTATATTTGAATATGAATAAAACAACGCGTTTTTATGCTGCATGTGTAGCATCTATCCCTCTCTCTGCGATCGCTGCTGACCAAAATCTTCCACCAAGTGTAGATCAGGTTTCTACCTTTGAAGTTATTCGCCAAGATCAGCGTTTAAATGAATTAAAGCAACAATTACTTGAGCAAAACATTCAGCTCACACCAAAACCAG
>NZ_KB850055.1:1794406-1915767 GCF_000369505.1 Acinetobacter sp. NIPH 298 | reverse complement strand
AGTAATGGTGGCAATATCCTACTTGATCAAGGAAGTCGACTCTGGGCAAATACAGGCGATATAAACATTAATGCCTTAAATGGCAGTATTACTGCAAATAGCCTACAAGTAGGTACTTTAGGTAAAGTATCACTACTCGCCAGTAAAAATGTCATCTTAGCTGCAAACAAAGTTGAAACGGCTGTTACGGGCACAGATGCTAAAAATATCACCTATACCCCAAGTAAAATCTCCGCAGATAAGGGTATTCAGATCGCATCAATTGATAACGGATATCTACGTTTAAACACCATAAATTTAGATGCTAAAAATGGTGATATTCAGTTAGATGCAAAAGGCAATATTAGTCTAGTACGTTCAGATGTGATTACCCAACATCAAAATGCTGATGGCAGTTTTAGCCCTAAAACCACTTATTTATGGAGTGAGTTAAAAGGTAAAAATATCCTGATCAATAGTGGTGCAAATAACAGCTTAAATTGGGGTAATTTAAACGCCACAGGAAATATCCAAGCGCAAGCAAAAGGCACACAGTTCTTATATGGTATGAACCTTAAGAGTGGTGCAAACACAACTTTACATGCTGATGGTCGTCAAACCTTGCATCATGTTACAGCTCAGTCAGCTGGACATACAGCATTAAGCACTAAAGATAGGCTACATTTGAGTTCGAGTATTGTAGCAGCAGATGGTACGACAAACTGGGGGGTGGGTAATACCGTCAAGCTACAAGCTGATGGTGTGCTGTCCTTGGTCAGTGGTGCGGGTCAGTATCTACAAAATACAGACCTTAAAGGTGGGGCGGTACTGATTGAAAGCGGAGCTGGCTTTGATGTTAATAAGAATGTCAAAGTGACAGCTACAGGCTCACCGCTACTAAATAATGACAAGGACTTAAAAAAACTCAATGGTAATTTAAGTATTCAAACCAACGATAATTTAACCATCGATCCTAAGTTACTGACACTAAGTGCGGTGGGTGATTATGATCTGATGAGTAAAAAAGGTGACTTAACACTTATTGGACATGGCGGAACCAAAGGTAATGGAAGTGAGCAAGTGGTTAAGCTCAACACCACCAATGGTGGAATCAATCTTGCTGGTCAAAAAGTGGAGTTGCAGGGAACGCAATTAAATGCTGCTAAAGATATCTCGATTGTATCGACTGGTGGAGATTTAATTGTGGATGGCTTGAAGAATACGTTGACAAATCAGCGGTCGACTAAACAACTCGATGCTTTAAATGCTAGTAAAACTGCATTACAAAATGAATTAAAAACATTAGTCGAAGAAAAAAGTTATATAGATGAAGAAAAAAGGCTAAGAACGAAACTTCAGGATGAAACCAATCAATTCGATTGGGAGTGTTTGGAGATGAATAGAAGCTGTAATTATTATGGCGAGTTAGTTGAGGAAGCATCACATGCATATAATCTCTTCATGCAACCTGAACGTAATTTAATAAATCAACTGAATGAAGCTCAATCACAAATTAGTTTTTTTGATAAAAATGTAAATGGCTACGAACACCTAGGCGCAACACTGACGAGCAACACAGGCAATATTAATCTAGCCTCTAAACAAGGTCTTAGTATTAGTGGTGCTGACATAGATGCGAAAAAAGGCTCGGTTTTGATAGAAGCATCTGGAACATTGTCAAATGAAGAATATCAAATTCAGGGTGAGTTTAAGAGCAATATAAAAAATAGTGTTAAACAAGGAAAAATAAAGGGAAGCATCATTATCGATGCCACCCAAGATTCCTATGAAATTGGTCAGGTGACTAATGATAATTATAATTGGCGTAGCCCTGTAAATGCGACCACGATCAACGGCGATAAAGGTGTTAAAATCAAAGCCACTGGCAAAAGTGCCACAGATAATTTAATTTTACAAGGCGTAGGCATTACATCGAATAATGGCAATGTCGATATTGAAGCCTATAAAAATATTATTTTTGATGTTGCCGTTGAAAACGGTTATGACAAGAGTAAGAAAACAGAAACCAAACGCAAATGGTATGGCAAGAAAAAGACCATAACCACGATAAAAACGGCTGAACGAGTTGGCGGTTTATCTGTGGATATTGATGCAAAAAATATCAATATCAAAAGTGGAGAGGCGAAAAAGGCTGATGATAAAGAAACTGGGCAGCATCGTACCAGTATCGACATGTATTCAAGTCAGTTAACGGCACATGGCGGTAAAGTTAAGATTTTAGCGGGTGGTGATATCAACCTTTTAACTGCTGATAATGTTTCAAAAGATACCCTTGATATCAGTAAAAGTAGTTCGTGGGCTGGTATTAAACTCAATAAATCTAAATATACCAGCACTCGAAATATCAAATCAGAACTACCCGCTGTTTTAGAAGCAAGTTATATCGGTGCTCAAGCAGATGGCAGTATTATTTTAAAAGGCACTGAGTTTAATTATTTGGAAGGTGCAGAAATAAAAGCAGGCGAGAAAATCACTCTTTTAGGTGCATCGGAACTTGTAGAAGCAACAAAGACTAAAACAAGTAATAGTGTGGTTTGGCAGTCGATGCAAGACAAAGGTTCAATTAATGAAACAGCTCAGCTACCTACCTTTAATGGACCAGTTGCTCCGAAGTTTGTTGGTAGTTTAACTGTTCAAGTGCCTGTAACAAAAAGAACAGCAAACCAAAAAGAATTAATTGCAGAAATTGAAAATCTCGCTAAGACACCTGGGAATGCGTACCTCAAATCTCTAGTTGATAACAAAGATCAAAAAGTAAATTGGGAACAAATCCTTTTAACCAATGAAGATTGGGATTATAAGTCTCAGGGCTTAACTGCAGCTGGTGCGGCAATTTTAGCAATTGCGATTGCAGCTGCGACAGGTGGGGCAGGTGTAGGAGCAATACTATCAACTGGTGGAACAGTAACTAATGCTGCATTACTAAGTTTGACGACACAAGCTTCTATTAGCTTAATCAATAATGGTGGCGATCTATCAGCAACATTTAAAGAGCTAGGAAGTAAAGATTCAGTAAAAAGTTTGGCAATTACGGTGGTAACAGCTGGGCTAGTGGAAGGTTTAAGTACAAGCCTTAAAATTGATTTAAATGGTTTTCCAACAGTAGAAAAAATTGCAAATAATTTTGTACAAGGTGTTGGTTCAAACTTAATCAGTAGTACATTACAGGGTGAAAGTTTATCAGATAGTCTTGAGAAAGCATTGCTGGCTGGGCTGAGTTCATCAATACAAGGTGAGCTTGCTTCTAAAATCAAAGGGCTAGAAGATGTTGACTATATATTACACAAAATTGCTCATGCTGCCGCTGGTTGTGTAGCTGGTGCATTACAAAAGAGTTGTGAAGCGGGTGCTATTGGCGCTGTTGTCGGAGAAATGGCAGCTGATCTAGTTCCTCGAAGCAAAGAGCTCAAAGATATGACACCGCAAGAGCGGGATGCATATAATAAAAAGGTTGTAGCAACAGCGCAACTTTTAGCAGGGACAGTATCTGCTTATAGTGGCTATGATGTGAATACTGCTGCAAATAGTGCGGCGGTAGCGGTAACAAACAATTATTTAACCAGTAAAGAGGTTAATGAACTCAAAGCTGAACTTGATAAATGTACGGATAACCAGTGCAAGACAAATGCATTTATGAAGTATAAAGTAGTTAGTGATGCTAATGATGCCGCATTAAGAGCTGCGTGTAGTGGCTTAGGGTTAAATAGTAATGCTTGTACAGGACATATTAATGCATTGTTAGAGGGTTTATCACAAGCACAAAATGTGAAGTTGAAAAGTCAATATATGGCCTTCAATAACCTGGGTAAATTTGACAATACCGTACAATGGAAATCAGAGGCGATAAAAGCAACTAATATTTTTACAACTTGGGCAAATGCTAATTGTGGTAATGGTGTAAGTGAAGCTGTTTGTAAAAGTAGATATGATGCGTTAGATGTAAAACGTAAAGAAGAATTACAAAATGCGCTTGATGTCATTGCGTGGATGCCCGTAGCAGGCAATGCAATTAGTGTGGCAGATAGCTTTAAAGTGTTATTAACTGGCACAGGTATAGCTGGTTTAGAACAAAACCGTTTACTGGCCGCAGCTAATATTGTATCGGCTGGATTCGGTAATCGAGTAACAAGAGTACAGGGTATCAATACAACTGTTAAAAATGTATCTAAGACAACAACTGCCATGGCTAGAGGGAGAGCATTTGAGAAAAGTCTAATTGAAGCATTAGGGGCTATTAAGAATAATCAACTTGCAACCGTAAAATTGCCAGATGGTACTGTTGTTAGAACTATTCCTGATCTATGGGGTAAAAGTTCGGGGGGGATTGTTGAAGTAAAAGATGTGATGAATCTTTCATTGAGTAAACAACTGCAAGCTCAAATCAAATTGGCTGGGGATACTGGTCAGCCTTTTAATTTAGTTATTAGTGAGCGTAATCAGTATATTTCTGAACCTTTGAGAAAAGCCATCGAGAGAAATAATGGTAAGGTATATGTTTTTGATTCAAGTCATAAAACATTAACGGAGTTAAGCTTGTAATGAAGCCATTTATACAGATCAGAATTAGAAGCAAAGTAGATACTTTTGAATGGCGAGATTATGGCTGGCCATTCATTGAGTCTCTAGTGAATACATCTAAGGGATGGTTATCTCCAGAGCACATTTCTACAAATCCTGAACGGTTTAAACAAAAGTTTGAGAGTGTGGAGGCTTGTGAAGATAATTGGGCAGGACTTGGCCAGATTCATATAGATGGTAAAAAGGTTTCAGAATTCCATAATGATTTTGCTTGGAGAAGAAAAAATAAATTGAAAGGAAAAGGGTGGGTTACTCACAAGATGATTAATCAATTACACCAATTAATTCCAGCAGAAATTGACTTTAAAGTTGATTATCATAAAGAAATTAACTGGTTTGAATTATTCAGACATTGGTGTGGGTTATTTTCGCCGCAATTAGCTATGCTACATTTTTTTACAGAACATGAATGTAAAGGAGTAAAGCAACTCTCTCTAAATCAATTGGGGAGCTTTGGAGCCTTAATAAAGCCTCAAATATCAAAAATAGGTTGGGGAATGTATTATGGTGATGAGTTTGCTAAAGAGGTTGATGTAGTGAAATTGCAGCAAGCGGGTTTTCACGTTGAGCAATGGCCAAATGGCTATTTAGTGACAGTTACAGATTGCTTAAACGATGTTGAAGATGATTTTAAAACCTTTTCTCACCGTCAAAGTGAAATGAGGAACTTGTTTAGAGATGAAATTTTTGCAACTGAACGAGAGCCTGAAGTGATACAATTAAGTGATGATCAAGCTGATGCATTTGAGCAATTAATGGAAAAAACAAAACTTAATGTTATTGAAGGTGAGCATTGGCAGATTGAGTTAAATGAAAAATGGCAACTTACTCAAAGTAGTAGCTCAGTATTTGAATTTGCTTATTATGGCTCGGAAAAGAGGGAAATTGAAAAGGAGGTGTTTGTAACTATTTTGGATAGACCAGAGATAATACTTAATCACCAAACTTTCGCTAGACAGCTTGCTAAAATTACATTAGATCAATACCCAGAATCAGATATAGGTTGGCAAATGGTTGAGCATTCTGTAGACGACTATTTATCTTATTCATCGGTTATTATTGATCAATATGAGCAAAGTAGCGAAGGTGTATTTCGTATTGCAGGAAAGATATTGGTTTTTCCTCTTTATATTGTTCGATTAACATTTATGGATTATTGTGCAATTGATTTGGAAACCTCAAAAAACTTTTCTGATCCAATATTTTTTTCTTTTAAAGCAAAAAATTAATCAAAATGAGTTATTTTGCAGTTAGCTAGTTTGTTCTTAAGTTAACAAGTAAGTAAAAATTTAAATAGTGGCCAATTAAAATTTAAAATAATCACACAATAAAAAGGTCGCCGAAGCGACCTTTTTATGTCATTTAATTATTAAGCAGATTTAACCGCATTTAATAATTCATTTTGACGATCTTTAAGTGCTTGAGGTAAACGATCACCAAGTTTAGTAAATAACTCAGTGTGGCTTTCAAGCTCTTTGATCCATTGATCTTTATCTTGAGCAGTAACGGTATTGAATTGTTCTTTAGAGAAATCAATACCTTCCCAGTTCAATTGCTCATAAGTTGGAACTAGACCGATTGGTGTTTGAGTCGCTTCAGCACGACCTTCACAACGATCAATGATCCACTCAAGAACACGCATGTTTTGACCAAAACCAGGCCAAACGAAGTTGCCTTCAGCATCACGACGGAACCAGTTTACATTGAAGATTTTTGGTAATTTGTTACCAGCAGCTTCTGCTTTAGCACCAACTTCTTGACCAAGTTGTAACCAGTGACCGAAGTAATCAGCCATGTTATAACCAGCAAAAGGAAGCATCGCAAATGGATCACGACGAACGATACCTTGTTGACCAACAGCCGCAGCAGTCGTTTCAGAACCCATCGTTGCAGCTTTATACACGCCATCAACCCAGTCAAAAGCTTCAGAAACTAAAGGTACTGTGTCCGCACGGCGACCACCGAAGATGAATGCTGAGATTGGAACACCTGCTGGATTTTCCCAGTCAGCGTCAATAGAAGGGCATTGACCAGCAGAAACAGTGAAGCGTGCATTTGGATGAGCAGCTTTTTCACCTTCAGTATGCGGTTGACCTTTCCAGTTGGTCAGGTTCGCTGGAACTTCTTTAGAAAGACCTTCCCACCATACTTCACCATTATCTGTAACAGCAACGTTGGTGTAGATGACATCTTTGTGCATAGTTGCCATGCAGTTCGGGTTGGTTTTGGTATTTGTACCCGGTGCAACACCGAAGAAACCAGCTTCTGGGTTGATTGCATATAAGCGACCATCTTCACCTGGTTTGATCCAAGCAATATCATCACCTACAGTTTCAATCTTCCAACCTTCATAGCCTGCTGGTGGAATCAACATTGCAAAGTTGGTTTTACCACATGCAGAAGGGAATGCCGCTGCGATGTAATGTTTTTCACCTTGTGGATTGGTCACACCTAAAATCAGCATGTGTTCGGCTAACCAACCTTGTTCACGACCCATTGCAGAAGCAATACGTAATGCTAAGCATTTTTTACCCAGTAACGCGTTACCACCGTAACCAGAACCGTAAGACCAGATTTCACGAGTTTCTGGATAATGCACGATATATTTTTCATTGTTGCATGGCCATGCAACATCTTTTGCACCAGCGGCAAGAGGAGCTGCAACAGTGTGTACGCAAGGTACATATTCACCGTCTATACCAAGTACATCATAAACCGCTTTGCCCATACGTGCCATTTTCTTCATCGAAACAGCAACGTAAGGTGAATCTGTAAGTTCGATACCAATGTGTGCAATGTGGCTACCTAACGGACCCATTGAGAAAGGAACCACATACATGGTACGGCCTTCCATTGCACCATCAAACAATCCATTTAATTTTGTGCGCATTTCCGCAGGTGCAACCCAGTTATTCGTCGCGCCAGCATCTTCTTGGTTTGCAGAGCAAATATAAGTGCGGTCTTCAACACGAGCAACATCAGAAGGATCAGAATTTGCAAGATATGAACCAGGATGTTTTTCTTGGTTAAGTTTTTGCATGGTGCCGTTAGCGATCATCAAGTCGATCAGACGTTGATATTCTTCTTCGCTTCCGTCACACCATTCAATTTTTGCTGGTTTGGTTAATTTTGCAATCTCTTCCACCCATGCAATAAGCTTAGGGTGACGAACGAATTCTGGTGCGTTCACTTGGGTCATGGTGATGCCTTTTTAAAGTGTGTACGACGTACAGTTCTATTCATTGGGATACAATGAAAATAGATGAAGTAAAAAAAGTGGCTGTATTAAAGCATAAAATCGAAAAAAAAATAAGAGCCAAGAATGTTATCTACTGTTAATGAAATGCTGTTTATATCTACCTAAGTGGTTGTTTTTGATCGTTTGAATGTTTTTTTAACACAGTATACGATATATTTATAGGTGTTATTTTTATTAAAAATATCAATAAATAACAGTATTTTACTGTTTATGCATTTTTTGAGAATTATTATTGATAAAATGAATTATGCTCATTCAAAATTTACATAAACAAGCTTTCATTTGTTGCTTTTGTACACAAAAATACAGCTATTAACAGCCTTAAGTTTGATCTTTATGCATCCAAATTTACGTCCACTCTCTATTATATATAATCAAAAATCTGGATTTCATGCCGCACAACAAGATGAGGAATATGAGCGGCTCATGACATTTTGGACTCAATATGGTTTTGAAATTCAGGTCTTTGAGTTAAATCAAACAGTTGATTTTGATGAAATGATGTCAGCTATTTTAGTGAGACATCAACAGGCTGATGATTGCGGAGTGGTGATTGCCGCAGGCGGAGACGGGACTTTAAACGCGGTTGCAAAGCGATTGATGCATACCGATATCCCAATGGGAATCATACCGCTAGGTACGTTTAACTACGTTGCTCGAGCGTTAAATATTCCGATTGATGTTCAACAAGCAGCGGAAGTGATTGCGACAGGAAAGGTACATGATGTGCATGTTGCGACTATAAATGATCAGATTTACTTGAATAATGCCAGTCTAGGTTTATATCCGTTATTTATTAAGAAACGTGAGTTGTACAACAAACGATTTGGGCGATTTCCTTTGCATGCCTATACATCGGGGTTGGATGTGCTGCTCAGAGAGCATAAATCTTTAAAATTGGCTGTGACCGTCGATGGACAAAAACATCCAGTGAGTACGCCGCTAATTTTCTTTGGAAATAATCAGCTACAACTCAGTGATTTGAAACTTAGAATTGCGGAATGTGCAGCCAATGGCAAACTTGCTGGGGTCGTGGTGGCGAAAAGTGATCGATTTAGTTTGTTAAAAATGTTGTTGAAGTTAATTCAAGGAAAAATTGATCAAGCCTCTGATGTATATACCTTTTGCGCTGAGCAGATACAGGTGGGTTGTAAAAAGACCACAATAACGGTAGCAATAGATGGAGAGTTAATGGAAATGCAAACACCATTAAACTTCGCTGTTAAAAAATCGGCTTTAAAAGTGATGGTTCCAAATGTTGTTACATCTGTCTGATCTGCATTTTGGTACTGAGCGCGAAGCGTGTATGAGCGCGATTAAACTGTTTTGTCAGCAACATCACCCTGAAGCAATTGTGGTGAGTGGTGATTTGACTCAACGTGCTCGCCTTAAACAGTTTTATGCGTGTCGTCAGTTTCTAGACGGTCTATCGATTCCTTATTTGGTGGTGCCGGGCAATCATGATATTCCGCTGTATCATGTTTGGAATCGCTTCTTTTCGCCTTTTCTACGCTATCAAATGTTTTTTGGTGATCTGGAAACGACATTAGAAACGGAGCATTTCTATATTGTTGGAATAAATAGCATTCGCAGGCGCTATCATACGCGCGGTCATATTTCATTTGATCAGATCAATGAGACCTATGAAAAATTAAAAAATGCTGCATCAAATAAAATCAAGCTAGGTGTTTTTCATCAACCTTTTTATACATTTCCAGATGATCATGGTGGCAAAGATTGTCCTGTGCTTGGAAAAGTAGCACTACAAAAGTGGGGCGAAACGGGATTGTTTGGTTTATTGCATGGACATTTACATAAGGTCGCAGTGCATGATTTAAATCAAATCTTCCATTTGGGGTTTGATCATCCTATTTTGGATATTCATGCAGGAACAGCGATATCGAATCGGGTACGTTTTGGTTTGCCGAATAGTTTTAATGTGATTTTAGCGGATGGTGTGATTGAACATTATTGGTTTGATGAACAAAAAAAGCAGTTCGAAAAGCATGAAAAAGCGACGATTTTAAACAGCAATGATGATGATGTCTGAAAAAGCATCAAAAAGTAGAATATTTTTTGTTTTTCCCCTTGAAGCCTTTTTTTTTAACCCCACAAAAGTGGCATATCAAAATTTTGTTTATTGCTACTGGAGTAGCAGTACAAATTAATCAAAAAGACTAAGTCTGATGGAGTTAATTATGAGCAACATTCGTCCATTACATGATCGCGTTGTGATTCGTCGCGTAGAAGAAGAAACCAAAACTGCTGGTGGTATTTTACTGCCAGGTTCTGCTGCTGAAAAACCATTACAAGGTGAAGTAATTGCAGTTGGTAACGGTCAAATCACAGATAGCGGTGTACGTGCTTTGGATGTCAAAGTTGGTGACAAAGTATTGTTTGGTGCATATGCAGGTACAACCGTTAAAGTGAGTGGTGAAGAACTCTTGATTATGAAAGAGTCAGATATCTTAGCTGTGCTAGAAGGCTAATCGACACATAACTCATTTTATTATCAGATTAAGTATTTAAAAAGATTCGGAGTTTAATATGTCAGCTAAAGACGTAAAATTTGGTGATTCAGCTCGCTCAAAAATGATCGCAGGCGTAAATATCCTTGCAGATGCAGTAAAAGTAACTTTAGGTCCTAAAGGCCGTAACGTTGTGATTGACCGTTCTTTCGGTGCGCCACACATCACTAAAGATGGTGTGACTGTTGCGAAAGAAATCTCACTTAAAGACAAGTTTGAAAACATGGGTGCTCAACTTGTTCGTGAAGTTTCAAGCAAAACAAACGACATCGCTGGTGACGGTACAACAACTGCAACTGTACTTGCTCAAGCAATCTTAAATGAAGGGATCAAATCTGTAACTGCAGGTATGAACCCAATGGATTTGAAACGTGGTATCGACATCGCAGTGAAAACTGTAGTTGAAAATATCCGTGCCAATGCAAAACCTGCTGATGATTTTAAAGCGATTGAACAAGTGGGTTCAATCTCTGCAAACTCTGACACAACTGTTGGTAAGTTGATTGCGCAAGCAATGGAAAAAGTAGGTAAAGAAGGTGTTATCACTGTAGAAGAAGGTTCTGGCTTCGAAGACTCTTTAGACGTTGTAGAGGGTATGCAGTTTGATCGCGGTTATATCTCTCCATATTTCGCGAACAAACAAGAAACGTTAACGGCTGAACTTGAAAATCCGTTCATTCTTCTAGTTGATAAAAAAATCAGCAATATCCGTGAATTGATCACTGTATTAGAAGCGGTTGCTAAAACAGGTAAGCCACTTTTAATTATCGCTGAAGATGTTGAAGGCGAAGCGCTTGCTACACTTGTTGTAAACAACATGCGCGGTATCATTAAAGTATGTGCGGTTAAAGCACCTGGTTTTGGTGATCGTCGTAAAGCAATGCTTCAAGACATCGCGATCTTAACAGGCGCGACAGTGATTTCTGAAGAAGTGGGTATGTCTTTAGAACAAGCTTCTCTTCAAGACTTAGGTACTGCGCATAAAATCACTGTATCTAAAGAAAACACTGTGATCGTTGATGGTGCTGGTAATGCAGCTCAAATCTCTGAACGTGTGCAACAAATCCGTGGTCAAATCGAAGAATCTAGTTCTGAATATGACAAAGAAAAACTTCAAGAACGCGTTGCTAAATTAGCAGGCGGTGTTGCCGTAATTAAAATCGGTGCTGCGACTGAAGTTGCAATGAAAGAGAAAAAAGACCGCGTAGATGACGCACTTCATGCAACACGTGCTGCTGTTGAAGAGGGTGTTGTTGCGGGTGGTGGTGTTGCGCTAGTACGTGCTGTCAATGCGCTTGAAAATCTGAAAGGTGCAAATGACGATCAAACAGCGGGGATCAATATCTTACGTCGTGCGATTGAAGCGCCACTTCGTCAAATCGTTGCCAACTCAGGTGATGAGCCATCGGTTGTCATCAATGCAGTAAAAGCAGGTGAAGGTAACTTTGGTTATAATGCTGCAACTGGCGAATATGGCGACATGTTAGAAATGGGTATTCTTGACCCTGCTAAAGTAACGCGTTCTGCTCTTGAGCACGCAGCTTCTGTTGCTGGTTTGATGTTAACAACAGAATGTATGATTACTGATCTTCCTGAAGATAAACAAGCTGCTCCAGATATGGGCGGTATGGGTGGTATGGGCGGCATGATGTAATTACATCTTCGTCTAGATCCAAAAATCCCTGCATATGCAGGGATTTTTTATGCCTGAAATTTATGATTTTGTATTTCAATCAAATCAATATCCGCATCTTCAAAACTGTAATCATGGTCAGCATTGTCATTAGAAAATCGAGATTTGATTTGTCAATTTCCTCGATGCTAAGGATAATAAGCGCAGACTCATTGATGGAAAGCGCTGCATGAAAATTATCGCAGATGAAAATTTGGCATTTACCGATTATTTCTTTGCGGAATTTGCAGAAATACAGCATAGAGCAGGGCGTACATTGACGCATCAGGATGTACAAGATGCAGATGCACTATTGGTACGCTCAGTGACTAAAGTCGATCAGGCTTTGATCGATCAAACTAAAATTCAATTTGTTGGTAGTGCAACCATTGGAACAGATCATCTCGATATCCACGCTTTAGAACATCACAATATTGCTTGGAGTAATGCCGCAGGCTGTAATGCCCAAGCAGTTGCTGAATATGTGATTACTGCTTTATTACATTTAAACATCGAATTATTAGAAAAAGACCATCAATTTACTTTAGCGATTGTGGGCTTAGGTAATGTTGGGAAACGATTGGCAACAATGGCACAATTATTGGGTTGGCAAGTGATCGGCTATGATCCGTATGTACAACTTGATGGCATTGAAAATGTCTCTTTCAATGAGCTTTTGAAACGTGCAGATGCGATTTCAATTCATGTACCTTTAACGTTGTCAGGCGATTATCCAACACAGCATTTATTTGATGATGCTGCCTTTTCTGCAATGAAAGCTACAGCTATTTTAATTAATAGTGCGCGTGGGGCAGTCGTAAAACAATCGGCATTGATGGCGGATATTAAAAAAACCAAACGCCAAGTGGTACTGGATGTATTTGAGTTTGAACCAGAAATTTCAGAACAATTATTGGATCTGCTGGCATTAGCGACCCCGCATATTGCAGGCTATAGTTTGGAAGGTAAGGCCAGAGGCACGCAGATGATCTATGAGGCTTTTTGCAATCGGTTCGGCTATAACGCATCGAAGCAATTTGAAAGCCAGTTACCGAGCGTTGAACAATACTTTGATCAGCAGGATTTAAAAGCGGTACTCAAACAGCATCTCACACAAATTTATAATATTGCTGAAGATGATCAGCAACTTCGCGCCTGTGTTCAAGATGCAAAGGTACAGCAGTCAGCATTTGATTTACTCCGTAAAAACTATCCATTGCGCCGCGAGTGGGCCGCACACGGAGGTCCAAAAGCATGAGTCAAAATATGAAAACTTATCAACCGACCTGTTCCATTGAAGCACTAAAAGCGCGTGCCGCAATGTATCAGAAGATTCGCCAGTTCTTTGCTGAGCGTGATGTCATGGAAGTAGAAACACCAATTTTATCTCAGGCAGGTGTAACCGATGTACATTTGGCATCGGTTCAGGTGCAGCGTCATATTCATGGAAAATTAAGCACCCAATACTTACAAACTTCTCCTGAATTTCCTATGAAACGTTTGTTGGCGAGTGGTAGTGGTCCGATCTATCAAATCTGTAAAGTTTTCCGTGATGATGAACATGGACGTAAGCACAATAGCGAATTTACCATGTTGGAATGGTATCGTCCTGCATTGGATTTAAAAGGTTTAATGCATGAAACAGCCGACCTATTAGAAAGCTGTTTGGCACATCGTTTTGGGGAAATACGTCCTATTATTCTCAGCTATAAACATGCATTTCAGGATCGTTTAGACATTAATCCATTACAAGCCACGTTAAAGCAGTTGAAAGATACCGCCAACAGAGTCGGACTGAATCTTGATTTGGGCGATGATCGTCTTGGCTACATGGATTTATTATTTTCTCATTTTGTTGAACCAAGTTTGGGCTTCGATGCGCCTGTATTTTTGACTGATTTTCCACCTGAAATGGCATCGTTAGCAAAAGTCAAAACAGATCAAGATGGTGAACTGGTTGCTGCACGCTTTGAGGTTTATATCGAAGGATTAGAATTAGCAAATGCCTATGATGAACTTTTGGATGCAGATATTTTAGCTGCTCGTTTTGAGGCAGATAATATGGAACGTAGCAAGCAAAGTTTGCCTATCATTCCAACCGATCAGTATTTATTGGCAGCACTACCTAATATGCCTGAATGCTCAGGTATTGCGTTGGGAATAGACCGCTTACTGATGGTGGCGATGAATCAGGTTAAAATTGATCAAGTCATCGCCTTTCCAGCACAAATTGCTTGAACTTAAAGGCGTCCAGATGTACATCATTTAGACGCTTTTAAATGATTAGCAACGTCCTTGTTTTGCCAGTCCTGGTGGGCAGAAATCTCCCTTACCGCCTTGACGATGGTATCTGTGGTCATAGCCATCTGGGTCAATCACCACGCTGCCACGTGGGGTATGTACCGCACATGCAGATAGGCTCAGACAGAATAAAATACTTAAGCTCAATAAAATTATTTTCATATTGATACATCCTGTGTATTTGATCTGATTAAATTTTAAGCCTATCTCATCTTTTTTACGAGTTGCTTTTTTATACAGTTCTATGATTTGGTTAAATTTGGCTGATGCTGATACGAGTGAAATCGATCAAAGTAATGATAATAAGAAGGTCAAATCAAATTTGATGTGTATATTTGAAAAACAAGCCTCAGTTGGAGGCTTGTTTTTTTATTATTTAAAATGGCAATTTGGTCAGTTGATTGAGGAAATGCGGAACCACTCTAGGCTCTAAGATGATCGTCACGACAATACCGTAAGCAGCTCCCCATAAGTGGGCGCTATGGTTGATATTACTGTTACCACGTTTGCCTGACCAGACGCTATAAGCCACATATAAAATGGCAAAGATAATGGCTGGAACAGGAATAAAGAACACAAAAATCAGGTTCCACGGCTGGAATAAAATATAGGCAAATAAAACTGCAGAAACAGCGCCAGATGCGCCTAGACTTGCCCAATGCGTATCATTTCGATGCTTTAAGTAGCTCGGTAAAATCGCAAAAATTAATCCACCCAAATAAAACAGTACAAAGCCCATGTCATAGAAAAATTGACGGTAAAAACTTTCAATGATATTGCCGAAGAAAAACAGCGTGATCATATTGAAAAGTAAATGTGTGCCATCTGCATGAATGAAGCCATGGGAGATAAAACGATCATATTGCCCACGCTGCATCGCAGGCGGCCAAAAGATCAGACGGTTCATCACGCGAGAATTAGAGAAGGCCAGTAAAGAAATTGCTACTGTGATAATAATCAGCGTCACAGTATGGTTAAAAGGTAGATGTAACATAAACGTTTCGAATTTGATCAGTGTCTAGGCAATAATGCCATTAAAAAGCGAATTAACAATGATCTTGCATAGAATTCCTACAAAAATGGTTGATTTTTTTTAATTACCCTCCATCTTCGGTTAATATAACGACATCAGCTTGAGGATTAATGTTATGTCGACTGAGAACACCAACACTGCCGCGGCAGAACAAATTCCAAACCTTTTAATTACTCCCTCTGCACAAGAGTATTTGAGCGATTTATTAGAAAAGCAAAATACTCCAGGAATTGGCGTTCGTGTTTTTGTAGAGCATCCGGGTACGCCACGTGCTGAGTGCTGTATGGCTTACAGTGCGCCTGATGAGGTTGCACCAACCGATTACAAACAGGATTATCCAGATTTTCCTGCTTATGTAGATGCGCCATCAATTCCGTATTTAGTCGATGCGGTGATTGATTACAACAAAGATCGTTTTGGTGGTCAATTGACTTTCCGTGCACCGAACTCAAAAGTTCCTCGTGTGGGACCTGATGCATCTATTGAAGAACGTATTACCTATATCTTGCAATCTGAGATTAACCCAGGATTGGAAGGGCATGGCGGTAATTGTAGTTTGGTTGAAGTCAAAGATGACCCAGAATACGGCCTTACTGCGGTATTGAAATTTGGTGGTGGTTGTCAAGGTTGTTCAGCGATTGACGTGACCTTGAAACAGGGCGTTGAAACGACTTTACAACAACATATCCCTGAATTAAAACGTGTGGTTGACCAGACCGATCATACGCAAGCAGAAGGTGCTTATTTTAAGTAATAAAACTGGAAAATTACCGTATTGTTAAAAGCCCTTTAGAGGGCTTTTTTTATTTTTTTGATAAAATAATTGTATTTTCTCTCTTCTACAAACTGTTTTAGTCACTAAATATAGATTTTATAAATAATAATAATTATCATTTGTATTGAATTTTACTGTTTTTTTGTTAGAATTGTCACGAATTTTTGAAATTATTAAGATTTATTAATCTAGGTGCGAATATGTCCAATATAATAGCTCGTCAATCACTACTCGCGATCTCTGTTCTCAGTAGTATGATGGCGTTTGCACATGCTTCAGATATGACAAATAATGATAGTAAATTACTTGATAAATCAGATGATACTGTCAGATTAGAAACAATCGTTGTTACTGCGAGTGGGTCTGGTGTCGATGTTAAAGATGCCCCAGCATCGATTAGTTTAATTACGTCAGAAGAAATTGCGAAGCGACCTGTTTCTAGTATTGCTCAGTTACTTGGTGAATTACCAGGAGCAGTTGGTGGCTATTCTAATGTTGGTCCTGGTTCTAAGATTGCATTTCGTGGCGCACCTGACAAATATACTTTAATTCTAGTAGATGGTAAGCGAGTCGGTAATTCATCACTGTTAGGTCATCGTCCTGATACAATTTCTCAAGATATCGATTGGATTTCTCCAGAAATGATTGAGCGCATAGAGGTTGTACGAGGCTCCATGTCAACACTCTACGGTTCTGAAGCTGCTGGTGGCGTGATTAATATTATTACCAAAAAAATTCCGAATAAGATTACAGGCTCATTAAGAACTGATTACAGCCAACCTGATGGTCGTTCCCGAGGTGATACAGTTAATGTTGCTGCAAACATTGCAGGACCAATTACTGATAATTTAGGTTTTAGACTCGGCGGAAACATCAAGAAAAGAAATGCAGATGAGGGCATTAAGAATGGTACTGGCGAGAATCAAGAGCAAAATATCTCCAGCCGTTTAAACTGGAAAATTTCTGATAACCAAGATTTTAACTTTGATCTAGGTTATGGCATTGAGAAGAATCCACAGTTGAGTGAGGCTGAGCAAGCTGAATTAGGTACAGAACATTTTGGTGCTGACAAAATGGAGCACTACAATGTTGGTATAGGTCATGAAGGGCGTTTTGCTGATGGTTTAGTCACAAATGCAGACCTTTACTATAATCAATATGAAAATAAGACACCTGATTTTGCTGTAGACGGTGGTTCTAAAAGTAGTGAAACAGTTTTGGATCTAAAAGCCAATAAACCTTTAGCGCTTTGGGGGCGTAAACATGATCTGACCCTTGGTGCACAAGGAAAATATGAACAAGTTTCTAATGCTTCAAATATTGGTAATCAATTGGTTCCTGATGCAAATGGTAATATCCAAGCACCTGATAAGAATCCAGATGATTATTCTTGGTCTTTGTTTACCGAAGACCAAATTTATCTACAGGATAATTTTATTTTAACACTTGGTGGCCGTGTTGATGGAAGCAATGATTATGATCCTAACTTTAGTCCACGTATTTATGGGGTATATCATCCGACTGATGCTTGGACCGTTAAAGGTGGAGTTTCACGTAGTTTCAGAGCGCCAAATTTAAAAGAACGCTCAGGTTCATCTGGTACAAGTTCAATGGGAATGGGTTGTACAAGTTTAGCGCCTTATGGTTGGCAATCTGGTGAATCATGCTACATGTTAGGTAATCCAGATCTTGATCCAGAAACCAGTACGAATTATGAAATTGGTTTTGGCTACGAAGAGGATGGTTATGGTGTTGATTTCACCTACTTCCTCAGTGATTACAAAGATATGATTGTAAATAACTACTATGGGCGAATTAACGGTATTTGGTATACCCGTCAATCTAATGTTGAAAAAGCACGCACAAGCGGTTTAGAACTCACTTATAAATTCCCAGTGAATGATTTTCTGCGAGTGACAGGTAATGCCACTTATATGATAGAGTCAGAAAACAAAGCAACAGGTCAATCACTAGCTCAAGTTCCTGAATTTACGACAAACTTAGCAGTTTATTGGGATATTACTGATCGTCTGAATACCTTTGCCCGTGTACAATATCTAGGTAAGCAAGCATTTACAGATGCAGATATTGTTGCAGGGACAGGTCCAGCAGGTAAAGAATTATACTTTTCAAACGCAACTACGACAGGCGCAGTTGGTGTGAATTTTGATTACAATAATTCACTTAGTTTGAGAGCTGGTGTTGAAAATATTGGTGGTGATAAAGTTAATAGAGGTAGTGTTGATTATGGTGATGCGCCGCCAGCTACATATTATGTAGGCTTCACCACTCGATTCTAGATCGATATTTGATTAATGAAACAGATCAGCTTATTTAAGTAATGGGCTGATCTATTATTGGATTATTCTTCTTAGGTAAATTGAATGAGTTCTTCGCAAGACGGTTATATTGTAGATGTACCATATCCAACATTTGTACATAGACAAACGATGCCGCTGTGGCTGAATATGATTGTTCAAACAAAAGGTTTCTGTGCGCCTGAACTTGTAAAACCTTATCGATATTTGGAACTTGGTTGTGCGATGGGAATTCATTTACACCTCACAGCTGCTGCAAATCCTCTGGGTCATTTTGTTGGCGTCGATTTTAATCAACAGCATTTGATAGTTGCACAAGAAGGTCTAGAGACGACTAATATTGATAATATCGAATTTATTCATGCGAATTTTGAAAGCTTTTTAAATTATGACATAGAACCATTTGATTTTATTGTAACGCATGGGGTTTGGTCTTGGATCTCATCTGAAAACCAAAATATTGTTGCGCAAATTGTTGATAAATTTTTAAAAAAAAATGGTGTTTTATACTGTAGTTATATGAGCCATCCTGGCGCCACATCTTTGATATCAGTCCAAAAGTTAATGCTGGAAACGTCTAAGAATTTGCAAGGGGACTCGGGCACGAAAGCTGTACAAAGTTTAAATTTGGTCAGAAAAATTGGTGCGACGAAGAGTGGATTATTTGAAAAAATTCCAAGTCTGAATCAAGAGTTATTTGAGCTTGCCAAAGATAAGCCAAATTACATCGCACATGACTTTTTGTCAGAACATTGGCAGCCTCAGCATTCTGCCGATATGATCCAACGTTTTGGTAAGTTAGGGCTTTCTTATGTCGGTGGGGCTGGTATTATTGAAAACTTAGATAAACTAAGTCTGCCACCAGAAGCCCAGAAGATTATAAAAACTTTACCCTTAATTACTTTGCAAGAAACGGTCAAAGATATTGCCCGCTATACGCTACAGAGACAAGATATATATGTAAAGGGTAGAGTTCAACTCAATAAACAACAGTTTGAAAACTATTATACGACAGTGAAATATGGAATATTACCCGCTGCACCAGTTGGTGAAGATTTAAGCCTTGACCCCAAGGTTGGCAGGATAAAGGATGCGATAAATTTGTTTGAGCAGATACTTGTGCTCTTAGATAAGCAAATGCTTTCAACGCTCGAATTATCGAATATACTTAAACATAATTTATCCTTAAAACAACTCACTGAAATTTTGTTAGTATTGGTTTGGGCTGGTTATATTCATCCTTGTCAACATAGCCCAACAAAGCTCAAGTTCGAGAAAGCGATGAATCAATGGATGTTAGATCAACAGCTGGGTTGGTCATGCCTAACGAAATATGGTACAGCGATTCAAATATAAAATAAAACTGATAGAGAATTATTATTGAATCACTCAAGAGCCAAAATCTGTTGAATTTTATCTGAATAATAAAATTTTTCTAAATAAGCACGAGCACGTTGTCTTAGATAACCCGTTTGAATAACTTGTCCTAAGATAGGCACTAATAAGTTGCTTAATTCATTTTCAATTAAATTTTCGTCAATATTTAGATCACGTAATAATAGATCAAAAGTCCGTTCTTGGTTTCGGGCATACCATGCATAAACACCATCATGGACTTGTTGTTTTAAATAATCTGTTTGACGAATATGCTCCCAAATATCATGTCCCATGCCGACCGTTTTAGGTAAATCCTGTACTTCGACATAGTTCCGCAATACCGATAAAGGCATGACTTTAATTTTATGCCAAAGATTGGCTTGGAAGTGATAGAGCTTGTCATCATTAAAATGTTGATTTAAAACCTTCTCACTCATTTGGCTAATTTTTAAAATATTCTTCTGCAAATAGTGGCCAATGGTTTCATTGAGATTAGAGTCAGTCACCGTTTCCAAAACCGACTTGCCCATTTTCATAAAATGTCCAACACCAGGAACACGTTTAGACATCACTGAATTATCTAAATAGTCTTGAATCGAATGTTGGATCAGTTGCGTAATCAGCGCAGAAAAAGCAGGGTTGTTGACTATGGTTCTAATCAGACGTTGGCGATGACCACTTTTACTGGCAACGTATTGTGCAATCGAATCGATGGTTAAAACGGGGATGACATCTTCAATTGTGGTTTGCTCATTCAGCGGATGAATCAAAGCGAAACGGATGTGCTCAGCAATTTGCTCAACTAAAAATGAACTTGCGGGTGTTGCTAAAATTTGTTTTTCAAGCAGTTCAAAAATCTGCGGAAAGGACCAAATATGCTGGAGTTGTTGTAAACGTAACCAATGATAGAACTGTTTAAACTCATGTTGAATGGTTTCTGTTTGTGCAAATTCCTGATCGATGAAATCAAGTTGTGCATCGATGAGTTGTTCTATCATTGGATGTTTAGACATAAAATTTCAAATCACTTGTTTAAACTTATGGCGACGGGGCAGTTGCAGGTTTTGCTGCCTGAATCTTGCTCAAGAATGGCAAATATTGTTGAACCACCAATTGATCTGCTTCTAAGATTGGCATGTGACCAACTTTATCCAGAATCACAGGTGTTTGAGCATTTTTCAACAGGGATTTGAGTTCAGAAGCAACCTCTACATTGATGATTTTATCCTGTTTTCCCCACAAAATTAGGGTAGGTGCGTCAATCGCTCTAGTTAACAAAGCAAATGAATCAGGCGTGTACAATTTATTTAGGGCGATTACCTGTTCCATCATTTTCTTGGTTTGCTCGACTTGTCCAATCATCATCCGCTCTTGGGCTTGTGCAATTTCTTTTGGAATAAAAGGCGGAGCATACATGGCTTGTTGCATGAGGAAGTTAAAATCACCTTTTTTGCTCACCACCATATTTCTAATTTGATTTGGATCTTTTAAATATGGTGTTGTTGCCGTGCGATACACACCCGCGGCATTGATTAAGAACAGGCTCTTGGTCTCAAACGAATATTGACCTGCATAGAGCATGGCAACGGAGCCGCCGAGTGAGTGACCTGCGATATGTGCTGGACCTGTGAGGTTCGCTGCTTCGATAAAGCGGCGTAATTTTTCGGTGACATTCGGAACTGAATAATCAAATTCTTTTGGAACTTGGGTTTCCCCACTGGCAGGTAGATCTGGAATAATGACGTGATAATTTGCGGTTAACGCTTGTGCGACTCGATTCCAATTGTCTCGACTGCCGGCTAAACCATGAATTAAAACGATGATTGGTTTCCCTGCTTGACCGCCTTCGCTATAAGACCATGTGATATCGCCTACTTTTAATGTTTTGCTTTGTAGGCCAGCCCATGCTCGTTCTTGTTGTAATAAATTTTGAAAACTCATCTCAATTTCAGCAGCTTGTGTTGTGCTTATTGCAACTGCTGATAGGCTGCAAGCCAGTAATGCGGCAGTGAATGTCTTACGCAATGGCACCGAAAATAGGGTATTCATCTTTACTCAGTCCTTGATCTATTCTTAAATCAATTGATTATTGAGGATGTTACTCGGGGAGTCATTTGCATAATCTACAGATGTATGGAAATTCTTGCCAATGAAATCATCATTTATGCGTCATTTTTATGATCAAAGGCGTGTCCTTTGTTCGATGAGTTTCTATTTTGGTCAGTGACTTTCAAACTTGAGCAGATTAAACTAAGGGGCTGTTGATATTTCAGCCATGCATTGCGTTACTGGCTAAAACCATACAAACGAGGCATGAGGCGTAGGCAATGGCGATTCCCTTGTCAAGTTTCATAACGAAGTTTGGAGCAGTTTTAGCCGTAACCCTGTGGGACAGGTACATTTTGTGCCGCAACTGCGTTATGCCTTACTTATTTAGAAGAACTAAATTGCGTAAGTCATGCCTTGTATCGTCAAAAAATGTCCACTGTCGCAAGCATCTGTGAAATGTCATCAGCCCCTATTTCTCATGTTAATCATAGATGGATTGTACACATGCTCACTGCCAAAGAAACTCTAGAACGTTTAAAAGCTGGTAATGCTCGTTTTGTGAAAGGGGAAGCAACCCAACAGAAATTTCTCACTCACCAAGAGCGCGCCGAAATGGCAAGTGAACAAAATCCCTTTGCAATCATTCTAGGTTGTTCAGATTCGCGTGTGCCTGCTGAAATGGTGTTTGACCAGGGCTTAGGTGATTTATTCGTGATACGTGTAGCAGGCAATATCGTTGCACCGTCACAAGTCGGCAGTGTTGAGTTTGCTGCTGAACGATATGATTGTGCAGTGGTTGTTGTTTTAGGGCATAGTCATTGTGGTGCGATCCAAGCAACAATTGATACTTTAAAAAATCCAGATCAACCTCCATCATCAAATTTGATGTCAATCGTCAATCGAGTGCGTCCTTCGGTAGAAATTTTGATGCAAACTGAATTAAAAGATGATTTGAAAAAATTATCTGCTCATGCTGTTCGTTCAAATGTTTTCGCATCAGTGAATCAGTTACGTCATGGTTCAAGTGTGTTGGAAAGCTTAATTGAGAAAGGCAAGATGATCGTTGTTGGCGCTGAGTATTCGCTTGAAACGGGTGAAGTGACGTTCTTTGATTTTTAGAATAATATAAATGGCTAACTTTCAAGTTAGCCATTTTTCTATTTAGGTTATTTTTTCACGCTGTTCATCAAAGCAGTGGTGGTTATGTTATGAATATTAAACCAGCATCAGAAGCTTCATTTAAAGATTGGTTAAAACTAAGAATAAAGCTTTGGAATGATCTTGAAGAATCACATTTGCAAGAGATGCATCAGTTATTGGCTGAAAAGCATGCATTACAATTATTAGCCTATTCGGATGATCACGCGGTTGCGATGCTAGAAGCATCTATTCGCTATGAATATGTAAACGGGACAGAGACTTCTCCCGTGGCATTTCTAGAAGGCATTTATGTACTTCCAGAATATCGTCGCTTAGGTGTAGCAACTTTACTTGTTCGTCAGGTTGAGGCGTGGGCAAAACAATTTTCTTGTACTGAGTTTGCATCTGATGCGGCATTGGACAATGTCATTAGTCATGCAATGCATCGTGCATTGGGTTTTCAAGAAACGGAAAGCGTTGTTTATTTTAGTAAAAAAATAGATTAATCAAACTTAGCACAACGCTTTATAGCGCCCCTCGAATATACGGATAAGCCAAGTTAAGCATAATCGATTGTGCTTTGGCGTTTGGGTGAACCTGATCATTTTGCATTAAACTTTTATTACCTGCGACACCTTCCAAAAAGAAAGGCAGTAACTTAATGCGATATTGCTGGCTTACAACTTTATAATTATTTTCAAAAGCGGTGCTATATGCCGTTCCATAATTTGGTGGTATTTTCATACCAAACAGTAAAACAGTGGCTTTTTGTTTCTGACTGAGTTGTACCAATTGAGCTAAATTCTTTTGAATCATTTGTGGTGGTTGCCCACGTAATCCATCATTTCCACCTAGCTCAATGACTACAACTTCAGGTTTATAGGTCTGTAGTAGTTTCGGTAATCTTGCGAGCGCACCACTGGTGGTTTCTCCACTGACACTTGCATTGACCACCTTGTGCTGTTTCGGATACTGTTGGTCTAAACGTTGTTGTAATAAGTGAACCCAACCTTGTTTGGCATCAATACCATAACCTGCACTCAGGCTATCACCCAATATCAAAATCGTCTTTGCCGAAACCAGTGTTGGTACTAAACATATCAGTAGTGTGGCAAGCAGTTTAGACATAGATAAGATCACTTTAGGTGTTTGCATAACCGTTAAAAATTTGTTCTACAGGATACCTAACATCATGCCACAACCGATTATTTCTGCCCGAAAAGTTACACAAAATATTCAAATTAATCAGCAAACTCTAACCATTTTAAAAGAGATTGATTTAGATATTTATCAGGGAGAGCAAATTGCGATTACAGGTCGGTCAGGTTCAGGAAAATCAACGCTTTTGGGGATTTTAGCCACTTTGGATCGACCAAGTTTGGGAGAGTTGTGGGTCTGTGAACAAGCGGTACATGCTTTAACTGAAGAGCAACGTGCGCAGGTTCGATTAGAAAATATTGGTTTTGTTTTTCAGTCTTTTCAACTTCTGCCTCAGCTCAGTGCTTTAGAAAATGTCATGCTGCCATTGCGTTTACAACCTGATTTTAATTTTAAACAAGCAGAACAAAAAGCATTGGCTTGGTTAGAGCGCGTGGGACTGATTCGTCAAGCACAACAAACGCCTAAAGTCTTGTCGGGTGGTGAACAACAACGCGTGGCGATTGCCCGTGCATTGATTGCCGAACCTAAAATTATTTTCGCAGATGAACCGACAGGAAATTTGGATGGACAAACGGCAGAAGAGATTGAGCAACTTTTATTTGATTTAAATAAAGAGCTAGGCACGACTTTAGTGCTGGTGACGCATGACCAAAATTTAGCTGCATTATGTCAACGTCATGTCAGGCTTGTGGATGGGCAAATTCAAGAAATCATCAAAGCTGAAGACGAGAACGCTGAGGAAAGGGTATGAATTCGATTCTAAAACCCTTACTGCTACAAAGTTTTCGTACAGGTGGATTGTATCTATTAATTATTGCGCTCTCTCTCGCGATTAGCGCAACCACTGCTTTAAAATTTAGCAATACTCAAGTCCAAAATGCCGTGACCTTGCAAGCAGCGGAAATGCTCGGTGCAGATCTAGTTCTATCAGATCAAGAACCGATTCAGTCTAACTGGCTGCAACACGCCGAAAAACTGAACTTGCAACAAGCCTTTGTGACCATATTTGGATCAATGGCACATACCCAAGATCAGTTTGTGATGGTCAATGTCAAAGCCGTAGATGACAGCTTTCCCTTGCGTGGGAAACTAGAGATTTCACCTCAAGCTAAATCCATTCAACCTGGGCAAGTCTGGTTAAGTCCAAGAGCAATGGATTTATTGCATGCCAAGCTAGGTGATCAGGTTGCCATTGCGGATGGTGAATTTACGGTGACTGGCGTGATTGAGCATGATTCAAATCAAGAACTCGGTTTTTCAGGTTTTTCACCCACGGTGATTATTCATCGTGCAGATATTGCAAAAACCAATGCCGTTCAAATCGGCAGTCGTATTGAATATCGGTTGTTAATGGCAGGTTTGCCAGAACAAGTGAATGCCTTTCAACAGATATTTAAACAGGACACTGGTCATGAGCAGTCTTTAGATCAGGCCGTTGATCAGCAGATTGAAAATACTGAACAAACAACCTTAAAACTACGCGATGCCAGTCAATCCAATACTCGGTTAATGAAACCAATTGAAAATCTAGATACTTTCCTACAGCTCGCCAATTTATTGACGATTCTACTTTGTGGTATTGCGATTGCTTTGACCAGTCAACGTTATGTACAACAAAACCAAGATCATATCGCCTTGATGCGTTGTTTGGGCGCAAGCAAATGGCAAATCTTAGCAGCCTATTTGGTACTGCTTGGTATTGTCAGTCTTTTGTCAATTGTGATTGGAAGCTTGATGGGCATCGCTTTGGGCTATGGGTTATTGCAATTGATGTTGCAGTTGATTCCTCAGCTACAACTGAGCTTTGCAATGAGTGATTTACTCATGGCATTGCCGATTGCGATTTTTACTAGTGTGATGGTTTTGATTGGTTTTATCTTGCCGAGTATTTGGGAGTTACTAAATACACCACCCATTCGAGTCATACGCCAACAAGTGCGCTCGCGAAAATCTCATATTGCGATGTTTGCTGTTGGGGTTGCCAGTCTAGTCGTTTTTAGTTTGGTATTGAGTGACAACATCCAGTTAAGTTTGTTGGTGTTGAGCGCGATTTTAGTACTTTGTGCTGTGCTCTATGCCGTGATTTGGCTGTTACTAAAAGCGATTAAACAACTGAAACACCCATTATCAGCTTATGTCCGCATTCCCCATCAAACGGCATTACAGATTACGGCTTTGGCTTTAGGTTTGAGTTTGATTACGGTACTGAGTGTTTTGCGAACTGATTTACTCGAACGTTGGCAGCAACAGCTACCAGAGGGAACACCTAACCAGTTTGTCTATGGGTTGCCTCCTTTTGATATGCCAGAGCTCAAGCAACAACTGGAACAAAATCAGTGGCAATCAACGCCGCTCTATCCGAATATTCGAGGTCGCTTGATTGCGAAGAATGGTGAAGTATTTGCACCTGAATTGATTCAGCAAAATAACTCGTTACGCCGTGAACTTAATTTGACTCAATCAGTAGATTTTCCGACTGACAATGTCATTACAAAAGGGGCGACAGAATTTAGCCAAGTTGCTCAAGTTTCGGTAGAAGAAAAGTTAGCCAATGAGCTTGGTATTCATATCGGTGATCAACTCAGTTTTAGTCTGCCAGAGGGAACTCTACAAGCGACGGTGATTAACTTGCGCACAGTCGAATGGGAAAGTTTTAGTCCAAATTTCTTCTTTATTTTTTCTCCTGAAACGATGGATGAAAATGCAGGCAGTTACTTG
The DNA here is from genome assembly GCF_000369505.1 of Acinetobacter sp. NIPH 298. Classification (GTDB taxonomy): domain Bacteria; phylum Pseudomonadota; class Gammaproteobacteria; order Pseudomonadales; family Moraxellaceae; genus Acinetobacter. The sequence goes on along the minus strand of NZ_KB850055.1, from coordinate 1,888,858 downwards.
GGAAGCTTTTATGTGCCACCCGCAGATCAGGCAAAAATGGTGCAACTGATTCAACAATTTTCCAATACGGTATTTATTGATGTCGGGCGGATTCTGGATGAAGTGAAGCGTTTAATGAATGTGTTGGTTCAGATCGTAACTGTACTGGCGATGCTGGTTGGGTTATCAGGCATCTTGGTACTGATCGCATGTTTGAATGTGTTGATGGATGAACGCCGTAAAGAAGTGGCTTTATTGCGTTCCTTTGGTATCGCCAAAAATAAATTAAAACGGATGCTGAGTTTGGAAATCGGTTTTATTGGGTTATTGGCAGGGATCGTCGCATGTCTTTTTGCTGAGGTGATTAGTGCGATTGCCAGTCACAAGATGCAAATGGCAGTGCAATGGCATCCTGAAATCTGGTTGATTTTACCTTTAAGTATGATGCTGATTTGTACCTTAATTGGTCGTTATCGCCTCAGCTATTTATGTGATATTCCACCATTACAGAGCTTGAGGGAAATGAATCAGTCGTAGAAAGTGGACTAATTTTGACGCAGGAACTCATGCTATTTCAGAGCTAAATCCTGCGTCAAAAAATGATGAGTAAATGTATAGTCTTTTAGATAGAGTCTGTAATTTTAATCTAATAGAAATTAAAAAAAGAGATTAGGGGGCAGAACTAGTCGGTTGGCGGCATTATATGCGGGTTCCAAACAATTTCCCAAAGATGCCCATTGGGATCGAGAAAGTATCCAGCATACCCCCCATAAAAAGTATGTTGGGCTTCTTTGACGATGGTAGCGCCTGCTTTTTTTGCAGTTTGCATCAGCTCATCCACTTCATTTTTATCAGTGACATTATGTCCAATTGATATGGCAGTTGAACTAATCGGGTGTTTTGTTAACCCAGCATCCATAGCAAGATCATCTTGAGCAAAGATTGCAAGCTTAAGCCCATTTTGAAGATCAAAGAATGCAACAGCACCATGTTCAAACTCTAGGCCAACAATACCTTCAGTCTGAAGTCCAAGCCCATCACGGTAAAAAATAAGAGATTGTTCTAGGTTAGTCACGCCAAGCGTTAAAATGGAAATGTGAGGTCTCATATCTGTCTCCCTTTTGATTTGATAGATGTACTTATCCGATGTAAGTACATTCTTCGTCATGGGCCGTCAGTCAAATGTTGCTGACATATTATAATGTGACAGCTCGATGTGATGAGCGTAGCGCGTTTACAGTTTGTTTTGCATCAAAATCTCATACCACAATGGATGAAGTTCAGTGCTTAATTGAGTACAGTAAAAATAGAATCCCGCGAGTAATAACGTTGCAATGATGATGGCTGCGATTTGGATAAAATTGGTTTTCACCGTTTTTTGGCTAAAATACCAAGCGCCCGCGAGCAATGCACCCATGATCATGCCGCCAATGTGTGCAGCATTATTGATGCCTGAAACAGTAAAACCAAATACAAGGTTGATACCCATAATCAAGAGTAAGGATTTTTTATCTAACAAAAACCGTTGTCGTGGCAAAGTTGGAAATAGCGAGATAACCGTCAGTGCAGCACCTAAGCCCATGACTGCGCCCGAAGCGCCTGCACTGATTTTCGGTAATAGTTTTACATCAAAGTGTTGTAATAATTGGTATGCATCTAAAATACTCAGATAGCTGGAAAGCACACTGCCCATTAACCCTGCTAGAAAATACAGAGCAATATAATAAGTCCGACCAAACAGTTGTTCGGCAATACTACCAAAAATGTATAATGCCCACATATTCAGCATCAAATGGATCATACCAAAATGAAAAAACATGCTGCTGAGTAGTCGTTCGGGCTGACCCAAGAACGTCAGAGGTGTGAAATCTGCACCCCAAGCAATTGCATCAACCGGCGAAGGATCGGTAATATTCACACCAGTGAGAATTTGCCAACTAAATAATCCGACATTGACGGCGATCAATAACGCTGTAAACCACCATGTTTGCATCTGTAATTTTTGATTGATTTGTGGTGGAGTTGTTTCAGTCATATGCTTGGCGAGTCATTGAAATAAAAAATAGCTTAGCATGAATCAAAGTCTGTTGACATTACGCAGACTGATGCAGAAGGAGTAATGCACTTTAATGAAAGCCTTTTTAGCCCGTGTTGTGATGCTGATCGTCGGCGTGATTTTGCTCATTCAGCTTTGGATTTTTAGCAGTTTGGTATGGTGGCGAACCCAACCTGTAAATACAACCATGTTCATGCGGTTAGACTATTGGTCTGATATGAAACCGATTCAGCACGATTGGCGCGATTATGATCAGATAAGCGATAACTTCAAACATGCTGTTTTGGCTGGGGAAGATGCCAAATTTATTCATCATCATGGTTTTGACTGGGCGGGTATTCAACATGCCTTAGAACGAAATAATAAAAAGGGTGAGGTGGTGGCTGGTGGTTCGACCATCTCACAGCAATTGGCCAAAAACTTATTTTTGTATAACCAGCGCTCATTTATTCGTAAGGGACAAGAAGCCGTCGCAACATGGATGATGGAGCGGATGTGGTCCAAACGTCGCATTTTAGAAGTGTATATGAACTCGGTTGAATTCGGGCAGAACATTTATGGCGTAGAAGCCGCAGCTCAATATTATTATGGTAAAAGTTCAAAAAACTTAACGCGTGAACAAGCGGCTTTTCTTGCTGCGTTATTACCCAATCCCAAGTATTACCAAGACAATCGCAATGATCGAAAGCTGCAATATCGTAAACGTGTGATTTTGAAATATATGAACGGCACACAAAAGCCGCAGTAAATTTATCTAAATGCGAAAAAGCTCAATATTTTTGGGCTTTTTTACCAAATTGACATATTTTTGCAGCATACTTAAATTATCACTTGATGAATGATAATGCACAAGGTTCGGTATGAATACTGCAGTGACGACAACAGCGCCAATAGAATATAGTTACAACGATCGTTATATTAATCGAGAACTCTCTATTCTTGATTTCCATTTACGTGTGCTTGAACAGGCCGTTGATCCACTTCATCCATTGTTGGAACGGATGAATTTCCTACTCATTTTTTCACGTAATCTGGATGAGTTCTTCGAAATTCGTGTGGCTGGGGTCATGGAACAATTGACCTTGGGCAATGAAAGTCGTACGCCCGATGGTCTAACACCAAAGCAAGTAATGGAGCAAATCTCCATCACGGCACATGCTGCGATTGAACATCAATATCGTATTCTCAATGAAGAAATTTTACCGAAGTTACGTGAAGAAGATATTTGCTTCTTACGTCGTGGGGAATTAACACCTGCACAATCTGCTTGGATTAAAAAATATTTCCAAGAACAAGTTGCACCTGTTTTAACACCGATTAGTCTTGATCCAGCACATCCATTTCCACGGTTGGTGAACAAAAGTCTCAACTTTGTGGTGACATTAGAAGGTAAAGATGCCTTTGGTCGTCAAATTGATTTGGCTGTTGTTCCAGCACCGCGCTCTTTACCGCGTGTCGTGCGTTTACCTGATGAACTCACCGACGGGAAAGAGCATCATGTGATGCTTTCTGCCATTATCCATGAGCATGTATCCGACTTGTTCCCTGGCATGACAGCAACAGGATGTTATCAATTTCGAGTCACGCGTAACGCCGACTTGGCTTTGAATGAAGATGTTGAAGATTTGGCCAAAGCCTTGAAAGGTGAGTTGAGTTCGCGTCGTTTTGGACGTGCAGTACGTTTGGAAGTTACTCAGAATTGTCCAAAGCATATCTATGATTATTTATTGGCTGAGTTTGAGTTGGGAGAAGAGCAACTGTATAAAGTTGATGGCCCTGTCAATTTAGCGCGTCTACTGTCAAACTTTAAACGCCCACATTTGCGCTATGACTCGCATACGCCGATTTTGCCAAGAGTATTTAAGAAGTCAGAAAGCATCTTTGCAGCGATGCAAAAACAAGAGATTTTATTACACCATCCGTTTGAGTCATTTGCGCCTGTGATTCAGTTATTACGTGAAGCGGCTCGTGATCCACAGGTGTTAGCGATTAAGCAAACCTTGTATCGCAGTGGCGCAGACTCGGAAATTGTACAGGTGCTTGCAGAAGCTGCACGTAATGGCAAAGAAGTGACTGCGGTTATTGAATTACGTGCGCGCTTTGATGAAGAATCCAATATCGAAGTTGCCAATGTGTTGCAAGAAGCGGGCGCAGTGGTGGTCTATGGTATCGTGGGTTATAAAACCCATGCCAAGATGATCTTGGTGGTACGCCGAGAAAATAACAAATTGGTTCGTTATGTGCATTTGGGCACAGGTAACTACCATGCAGGTAATGCTCGAATTTATACCGATTATGGGCTCATGACCACCGATAAAGAACTCTGTGAAGATGTACATCGCGTGTTCCAAGAGTTGACCGGTATGGGCAAGATGGCAAAACTGAAAAAGTTATTGCACGCGCCATTTACCTTACATGCACATTTGATTAATTTTATCGATGATGAAATTGCCAATGTGAAAGCGGGTAAACCTGCACAAATTATTATTAAAGTGAATGCCTTAACTGAAGTTCATCTCATTAATAAATTGTATGAAGCCTCGCAGGCTGGCGTACAAATTGATTTACTTATCCGTTCGATTTGCTGTTTGCGTCCAGGTTTGCCAAATTTATCTGAAAATATTCGTGTGCGCTCGATCGTAGGACGCTTTTTGGAACATACCCGTGTCTATTATTTTAGCAATAATGGTAATCCACGTATTTATTGTTCGAGTGCCGACTGGATGGATCGTAACTTATTTAATCGTGTAGAAGCTTGTTTCCCAATAGAGGAACCTGCTTTGAAAAAGCGGATTTATCAGCAAGGCTTATTGAACTATCTCAAAGACAATCAACAAGCGTGGTTATTGCAAGCGGATGGGACGTGGCAACGTGCCGCACCAGCAGAGGGTGAAGCACCTTATAACGCGCAAAGAACGTTATTAGAACTGTTTAAGTAGACAGCAATAAAAAAATCGACCTGTATAGGTCGATTTTGTTTTTTATGACTTTTAACGTGTTGTGATTTCTACGATCAGTTGATTGACTAAATCGGCGGCTTCTAACTCCCGAATTTGAGCCACATTACTTCCTGCCCAAAATGCACCATAGCTAAAATCATCGTGTTGACTCGCGATCCCCATCAGTTGTTTGGCTAAATCATAGCTATATGGATATGCAGGTACAGTGGGACGATGCGGGCTATCAATTTGGGTATGCCATGTTCCGAGTAAACCACGCGCAGGACGTCCCGATAAACTGGCACTGATTTGGGTAATTTTTTGACTAAATAATGCTTTGCGATAAGCGGCGTTGGCACTGGAACTTTTACATTGCACAAAGGCTGTTCCCAATTGGACTGCCGCCGCACCCAGTTTAAACATGGTTTTTGCGTGATCACCATTCATGATGCCACCTGCTGCGATCACAGGGCAGGTACAATGTTGGGTGAGTAGTTGAACAAGATCACTAGTTTTGATTGCAGCATCAACATCTTGATTGAAAATACCGCGATGCCCACCTGCTTCGATGCCTTGTGCAATAATGATATCAATGCCAGCGGCTTCGATTTCCTGTGCTTCAATCAAGTTAGTGGCTGAAACCATCGTGACAATCCCAGCTTTTTTGAGTGCTTGGATTTGATGCAGATGTGGAATTCCGAAATGAAAACTGACGGCTTTGGGCCTGGTTTCTAAAACGACATTGAGGAAATCATCATTTTCTAAAAAACTTGGATAGATGCAATTCAATTGGGTGGGAGGCGTTGCATCAAATTTAGCAAATTCAGGCTGTAAATATTCAATCCATTGCTCCGCAATTTCAGCATCGAGTGGCTCTGGCTGATGGCAAAAAAAGTTGACTTGAAATGGGCGATCCGTCAGTTCTTGCGTTTTTAAAATTTGCGCTTTGGCTGATTCAGGTGTATTCGCGCCAAGACCTAGAGCGCCGAAAGCGCCTTGATTTGAAACTTCTGCCGCGAGTGTTGGTGTAGAAACACCCGCCATAGGTGCAAGAAAAATGGGATGTTTTATATCTAATAATTCTAAAACTGACATGTCATTTACCTCATTTCTTTGTACTCAACATAGCTTAGAATTTAAAAAAATAGCAAATAATAATGGTTATTTAGTTAAAGAATAGAAAGCTTATTGGAGAAGTACGCAGGTGTTTGACCAATGATCGGTCAAACACCCAGAAAAGAGATTATTGGTAAGCAAGCATCAATAAGCCTTTAAAGAGTCCAGCGATGATCGCTAAGCCTAAAAAGCCAACCAGCCACAAGCCAATGAACCATTTGATTTGTGATTTTTTCATTTGACTTCACCTCAATGATAGCCGTCGTCACCAATACGAACTTTGTCTCTAAAAATCCAGTAACCCCAAAAGGTGTAGACCAAGATAATTGGAATCATAATAGCCGCACCGACCAAGGAAAATAGCTGACTATTTCTTGGCGCAGCCGCTTCCCATATCGTGACTGACGGCGGGATGATGTAAGGCCAAAGACTGATGACAAAGCCTGAATACGCAAGAAACATCAGCATGAGGGTATAAACAAAAGGTTTGTATTCACTTCGTTTTACACAGGCACGCCATGTTAAAAATGTAAATGCGATCACTAAAATTGGCACAGGGCTAAAATATAGTAGTTGCGGTAAAGCAAACCATTTTTCAGCGATTGCTGGCTGACTATAAGGCGTGTACAAGCTGACGGCAACGAAAATAGCCAATAGGGTGAAGATCAGTTTTGGCATCAGGTTGTACATTTTGTTTTGCAACTCCTGATCTGTTTTCAGGATGAGCCAGCCACAACCTAAAGCCGCATACATCACGACCACACCGAAACCAGTAAATAGTGCAAAAGGAGTCAGCCAATCCAAACCACCACCGACATAAATGCCATTTTCAGTTTTTAAGCCCTGAATGTAAGCACCTAAAATGACACCTTGGAAGAAGCTTGCCAATGTTGAACCCCAGATAAAGGCCATATCCCAAAGTGCTTTGGAACGATTGGCTTTAAAACGGAATTCAAATGCAACGCCGCGAAAGATCAAGGCAATCACCATTAAGGTAATAGGCATATACAGTGCGGATAAAACTGTGGCGTACACGATTGGAAACGCTGCGAACAATCCAGCACCACCTAATACCATCCATGTTTCGTTGCCATCCCAAACAGGTGCAACGGTATTCATCATTACATCTCGTTCTTGTTTTCCTTTTATAAAAGGGAACAAAATGCCGATACCGAGGTCAAAACCATCGAGCACCACATAGATCAATACACCAAAGGCAATGATCATTGCCCAAATGAGAGAAATATCCAACATGTTATTCTCCTTTGCCTTGATCTTTGTTTTCAAGACTGTCATCAACAGCGCTTAAAGGGCGCATTGGAGTTTTAAAATGTCCAACGCCTCCAGTCTCTGGTATTGGTGTATCGATAAACTGAGGACCTTTGTGCATCAGCTTGAGGATGTAGTAAATACCTGTACCAAAGACGATGGTATAGACCACTACAAAGATAATCAGTGTGAGTCCAACTTGTTCAGCAGAAACACTGGATAAGGCATCTTTAGTCCGTAAAACACCATAAACCACCCATGGTTGACGACCTAATTCAGTGGTAAACCAGCCTGCTAATAAAGCAATATAACCCGTTGGTCCCATGATCAGAGCAAATTTATGAAACCATTTTTTCTCATAAATTTGATCTTTTCTACGTAGGATTAACCCGACAAGCGCCAATAAAACCATCAGTGTGCCGAGACCCACCATGATACGGAAACTCCAAAACACCAAGGTTGAGTTTGGTCGATCTTCAGGTGCAAACTCTTTTAAACCTTTGACTTCGCCATCGAGACTATGTGTAAGAATCAAGCTGCCCAAATAGGGGATACCCACTGCATATTTGGTGGTCTCTGCTTGCATATCAGGGATACCAAAAAGGTAAAGCGGCATAGGTTCATTGACATTGGTTTCCCAGTGTCCTTCCATCGCAGCGAGTTTTGCAGGTTGATATTTCAAAGTATTTAAACCGTGATGGTCACCAATCACCACTTGTGCTGGTGCAGCAAATAAAATCATCCACATCGCCATTGAAAACGATTTTTTGACCAATGCATCACGGCGACCACGAAGTAAGTGCCAAGCAGCCGTAGCAGCCACAACCAATGCAGAAACAAGAAATGCAGCCACTGCCATGTGTGCAAAACGGTATGGGAATGATGGATTAAAGACAATCGCAAACCAATCTGTAGGAACGATGATGCCATTTTCAATCGCGAAACCTTGCGGTGTCTGCATCCAGCTATTAGAGGATAATATCCAGAACATTGAGATACATGTACCGATAGCTACCATTAGCGTTGCAAAGAAATGCGCTTTTTCACTGACTCGTCCCCAGCCAAATAACATGATGCCGAGGAATCCAGCTTCGAGGAAAAAAGCCGAAAGCACTTCATAGGTCAGTAATGGCCCTGTGATACTTCCTGAAATACGGGAGAACTCACTCCAGTTGGTGCCGAACTGATAGCTCATCACCACACCTGAAACTACGCCCATACCAAAAGTGACGGCGAAGATTTTAAGCCAGTACTTATATAAATCTTTGTAAATTGGATCGTGGCTTTTTAGCCATTTCCATTCTAAAACCGCCAGGAAACAAGCCAGTCCAATAGAGGTAGCAGGAAAAATAATATGAAATGAAACAGTAAAAGCGAACTGGATACGTGCCAGTTCTAATGCAGTTAAACCTAAGTCCATAGCGAATTCTCCAGTACAGAGGGAGTCTGTTGAATATCATCTAAACACTGTATTTTTTTAGCGATGTATATCGCTGGCTCTTGCTGATCGATAGCAAAAGAAACTCGATAAAGCATATATAACTCACTTTCTCAATAAATAATTTTAGACAAACTAAATCACTGAAAAAGCAAGTGGTGGAGCACGACCTTGGGGCGTAAGAAATAGTCGTTGTAAAGAAAAGAAGAAGCTGATGAACACTTGTTGTAGATGCAAATAACGCACCTGTAAGCGAACCAAAACTTCTTTAACACCTAATGTTGGAGGAACAACCAATTGTCCGTAGAAAAAACAGAATGGACATTGATGGTTAAAATCATGTTGATGTCCATGATTGGTTGAATTTGAAACGACCTGATCTGAGGCAATACTATGATGATGTTCAGCATGTGAGTGATGTGCATGCAGATCTTGCTGAGGTCTAAATTGGGATGACAAATGCAACACAGTCTCACATGCAGGAGAAATTTGATATTTCTCTGGCAATAGTGGCTGTAGAAAAACAGCAATCTGTAATGCAATTGTTGCAAATGCAAACAATATCCCAAGTCGATGTATCAAAACACTTCTCTACATTGGTCAGTTCAGAACTGCAAGGATCGAATTTAGTGGGATTTTCACACTAATTGTGGATCATTCAGTTATCTCTGATCATACAACCAAACGATAAAAAAAGCTTTATTCCGCCGTAAATTAATTCTTATACATCCACTCGGATTTCAAAAAGCAAGCATCTCTAAAGTGCTTGAACATTGAATAGTGAACCGACGCAGCTAGAGAATAGCATGGCGAGAATGCCCCACAGCGTAATACGTAAGCTGCTTTTTAGCATAGAGGTGTTGGCTATATATCCCGACATTGCACCCAGTAATGCGAGAGATAAAATCCCCGTGAGCATCACCGTCTGCGAAATATAAGCTTCGGCACTGAGTAAAATGGCGAACATTGGAAGGGCGGCACCGCAAGAAAAAGCCACAGCAGATGAGAGTGCGGCTTGAATCGGATTGGCTGCGGTATTTTCATGGATGCCGATTTCATCTCTGGCATGTGCACCTAAGGCATCATGTGCAGTCAGTTGTGTTGCGACTTGGTGCGCCAGTTCAGGTGCTAATCCTCGCGATATATATATTTGTGTTAACTCATTCAATTCGGCTTGAGGATTCTTTTTTAATTCCTTTGCTTCAAATTTTAAATCCGCTTTTTCAATGTCTTCTTGAGATTTTACTGACACATATTCGCCAGCCGCCATTGAGGTTGCGCCCGCAATCAGTCCAGCGATACATGTAACTAAGAGCGTCTGAGAATGCGCGCCACTGGCTGCCATGCCCATGACCAAACTGGTAACAGATATAATCCCATCATTTGCGCCAAGCACTGCCGCACGAAGCCAGCCAGAACGTTGTATCACATGAGGTTCAGCATGGTGTGAAAAAGTCATAATGTTCTCTATTTACATTTCATTTAATTTTGAATACAAAAAAACAGAGCATCGGCTCATTTTTGAGTTATAGATATTGATTTTTATCAATGATTCATCAACTTAACTTGCTTATAAAATAACTTATTTTAACCATTCGATAACGATGATTTAGTTATAATATGTGAATAACATAACATTATAAATTGAGTTGAATTGACCTTTCCTAACATTTTATATCGGTATTCTGAGTTGAGATCTGCAATGAAAAAATCAAAAAATAAGCTGCTGAGTCATACCTTGTTTATGTTGGGTCTTTTATTCCCGATACAGCAGGTGATGAGTGCCGAGTCTGATTTTGTCAAAGAGGGCGATGCTGCTTATAAGCCGGGCAATCCAATCTATGACCGTTGGGACAGTTTTTATAAAATTGAACAAAGCCAGCCCGAACAGGCGGAAAAAATCTTATTGGAGCTTGCACAACTGACGCCACAGGATATCAAAGTGTGGAAAAGTCTGACCTATTTACAAATTCGTTTGAATAAGCCACATGAAGCTTTGCAAAGTGTACGTCAAGCATCACAGCTTGCACCGCAAGATGACCAACTCAAATTACAACAGGCTTATTTACTCAATCAACAAAAAAATAATAAAGAAGCGTTGTCGATGTTCAAAAGTTTAACCACATCCAGTGATGCCGATATCGCGGCTAAAGCACAGCAAGCAGTACAAAATTTAAGTGGTGGGGCAGTCAAACCCGTATTCAAAGATATTTATTTTGCACCATCATATGAGTCGCGCTATGACGACTTCATTTTTCCTCTAAAAATGCGCTATGGGCGCAACTTGGATAATGGTCGTGCACAAGTCTATGGTTTTGTGAATCTTAACCGTGATACAAAATCTAAAGGTGGTGTCCGTCCAGAAATCATTGATGAAAATGCAGCGACTGTCGGTGTGGGGGCGAATTACCAGCCGTGGTTATCTTTACCGATTCGAGCTTATTTAGAGGTTGGCGGTAGTTATGATTTGATTGACCGCAATCGGGATAGGTTTCGCGAAAGTGTGGTTGGTGGTGTAACGGGTTATCAAGAATGGTACGCAAATCCAAGTGCGGAAAATCGCACGATTTGGAATGATTATTTTACCGATCTGTATGGCAATGTGGCAAGTTACTCGCGTGAGGACTATAACGTGATCGCAGATTTAAGATTACGCTCAGGCTTTAATGTCTACCGAGGTGACACAGGTACAGTACAAGCTTATGCCAAACTACATGCATTAGCTGACTCCAAGGGTGAAAATTATAATAATTTATTTGAGTATGGTGCAGGAGTGGCTTGGCAACCCTTTAATTATGTACCAGTAAAATTACGAGTAGAACGGCTGTATGGGCATTATCTCAAAGATGCCTTAGCCAATGGTCAAGATCGCTATAACAACACACGTACCGAACTTGTATTTTATAAGGATTTCTAATCATGAAAAAACTGATTTCGATTGTATTTGGTACTCGTCCTGAACTGATCAAACTTGCACCCGTCATTTTGCTGGCTCAACAAGATGAGCGTTTTCAAGTCGAAGTGATTTTTACGGGGCAGCATGATGAATTGGTACGTGATGCGATTGAGTTCTTTCAAATTAAAATAGATCACCGTCTAAAAATGATGAATGCGGGACAAAGTTTAAACCAATTGTTGATTCAAGGTTTGAGTCAATTAGAAGGGATTTTTAATGACGGGCAACATCGTGATGCAATTGTGATTCAAGGCGATACCACTACAGTTTTATCGGCTGGAATGGTCGCATTTTCTATGAAAATACCTGTGGCTCATGTGGAAGCCGGTTTGCGTTCTTATGATTTAGATCATCCATTTCCTGAGGAAGGAAATCGCCAATTGGTCTCAAGAATCACCAAATGGCATTTCGCGCCAACGGAACAGTCCAAACAAAACCTGTTACAGGAACATATTTCAGCAGAGAGCATTACCGTAACAGGCAATACCGTTGTTGATGCAGTTTATCTGGGGCGTGCGTTGATTCATCAACAAGTCACGCAACAAGATCATTTACAGCAGCACGGTTTGGTCTTTCCAGAAAATGCGCGGATTGTATTGATCACAGCGCATCGTCGTGAAAATTTTGGCGAAGGCATTGAAAATATTTGTCATGCGGTTGAATATTTAGCACAACACTATCCTGATGTTCATTTTGTTTGGCCAGTGCATTTAAACCCAGCAGTACATGATGTAGTCCATGGTAAATTTTCTCACCATGCACAGGTTCATCTCGTCAAACCATTAGACTATCCAAGTCTACTTGCGGTGATTGATCGTGCCGTGTTTATTTTGACAGATTCGGGTGGCTTACAAGAAGAAAGCCCTTCGTTTAACAAGCCAGTGCTTATTTTGCGAGAAACCACAGAGCGGCCTGAGGTGGTTCAAGTGGGTGCGGGTATTTTGGTTGGCACAGATCAAGCGAAAATCATCGCAGAAGCTGAAAAATTACTTTCAGATCAGGCACATTATGCACGTATGGCAAATGTGCCGAATCCGTTTGGGGATGGTAAAGCATCACAACGAATTTTGGATCAAATTGCTCGGGGTTAATGAGATGTTTTTGCTTTTGCACTTGAACCGTATTTGAGTTTATACCACCATGCCACGACATAGACGGTCATACGGTTCATATAATGTGGACCGTCAAAGATATAAACTTTTTGCCCTTCGTAAGCTTTCAGTTGTTCAATGATTTCCCAAGGATAGGCTGAACGAAACTTTCCGCTTTTGGTGGCGCGAAAGGCTTCTAAAACAATAATTACTTTTTCTTGTCCAAATTCTTGTTGTAAGCCATCTAGGATTATTCTCGCTTGTTGGGGTGAGCGCGTGCCCACACCAACACCGTCTTGAAAGAATACGTGAGTTTGCTCAGGTAACCAACTTTTCAGCCATACATCAAAGTGTGCTGGCATAGCTTCAGCACTATAGATGCTGACCCAAAGTGGTTTGGGGAGGGTGCTCAAAGCTTGTCCTAAAATCCCTACACCGAGCCAAGTTGGATCAGCTTCGACTGGAAAGTAATATCCTTTCAAAGGGATTGTTTGGGTTTTATCAATAATTTGTTGAGAGTTTGCTGCAAGTTGAACCACTTTAGAGCGAGCTAGTTTTTCGTCATATTCACCAGCCAAGCCCAATATAATATTTTCTGCCCATGGATTTTGATTGAGCTGTTTAAGGTTGATGTTTTTTTCCCATTTGGTGAAACCGATATCATGATCGAACCAAGATTTAGTTTGTACAACAGACCATTGGGGAACAAAGGTTGATACACCCAATAGATCCCAATTTCCTGTAGGGGGTGTTGTTTTTAAATCAGGCTGCCAAAACATTCCTTCAATGTGTGGAGGCTGCGTTTCTGATTGAATCAGATGCATGCAACCTCCCAAAAGTATGAGGACTGATATGGTTAAAGCAATGATACGTTTTAAATTATTCACTCTTATTTTTAGCATTTGGTTTTTTTCGCCAGTACCAGAGCAAGATGATGAGAATCATAATAGCAGAGATAATAGAAACCAAAATAAAGAAAGAGGATTGTTGAACCAGAGGTACTTTCTGATTTCCTACAATAATTTTCTGTAAGGTAAACACTTGCCCATTTTCAGTCACCAATATTTTACTGGCATTGTTTGGAATATCTTGTTGAATTTTCTCCCATAGTTGAGTGAAATTCTGAGCACCACTGATTGAGTCAGTGAGAATATCAAAGCGTTGATCATTGACACTGACTAAGAATCCATGCGTTGCGGCAGGAAGATAAACCATATCTTTATGCATTAAGATTTGTTGGCGATAGATATTCGGGTTGACGTGGACATTAATCAGTTCTGGTTTCGCAGGGTCGAATTTAACAAAATTTAATGGAACTGGATCATTGGTCATCAGCATTTTTTTGGCGACTTGGCTCACGATCATTGCGATTTCCAAACTCCCGGACTGACCATCAATCGCAATTGTCGGGTGTGTTGCGAAAGTCATGGGCAGTGATGCAACCCCATTCTTCAATTTATGCGGTAATTTAACCGTCGATTTTTTCGTATCAATCCATAAAGAACCTTTTGCTGTCGGTAAACATTGTGAATTGACGATCACAGAGTTTTCCAACTTCATACTAAAGGTTGTGTCATTCGAAATTGTCTTTGCAAAGTAGTTAAATTGTCGATTGACTGGGTCTGAATCTAAGTCAGCCGTTTTTAGACTTCCAGCCAGTCCGCCATCGATCCACGTGGTAATATTTGAACCTTCTAATAAACCACTTTGAACCCGAAGTGCAATCTGACCTTGTAAAATATCAGTGGGTTGCCAAACAGCAGGGAAAGTAAGGAAAAGATTTTTTTCAGCTTGATTTAAACGAAAATCACTAATACCAAGATCAGCCAGCGTTTTAATTTGTTTAATTTTGGCCCAAGTTGGAGCTGCAAGTTTATCAGTTAGAAAGGTGGATGAAGTATTCAGTTGTTGCAAATAGTGAGGATTTAATAATCCATTAATTGCGGACTCTAACTTTTTAGCTTGATCATATTGGATACTTAAAATAGGAACGTCATTTTGAGCACTGAGTTGTACTAAGGTGCCATTTGGCAATGGTGTTGCTGATTTAGAAATCTCAATCAAAAAATCTGCATTTTTACCCTCGGGTGGGTTTTGCTCATACCATTTAACTGGTGTAACAGAACCCCATGCGCTCATTAAACGCCCGAGCATTGAAGCTTCGTTTAGGTTGGCTGGATTGTATTTGAGCACACCGATAAACGGCGTTGGACGCACCACTTGTGGATTAAATAGTGCATCAGGTAATTCTTTCAAATGATAAAGTGGGCGATGTCGAGTGTAATCAATTTTTGAGTTGCTTAAATAGGTGACTTGATCTACATCCTCACTACAAAAGGTGGTTCGATCTGCTGCTGGGGATGTTCGGGGAGAATACTGTTGTATAATAAAATCTAAACGATGAAAGCCACTTGGGGCTGCGGGGATATCAAAGCTGATTTCGCCTGATCCGTTGAGCTGAGTGTTATATATGAGCTTATCATCATATTTCACCAATAAAGTGGTGTAGTGTTCTGTTGAATAGTCACTGCTAAAACGAATACTTTGCCATTCAGAACCCTTACCGACATAAAAGAAATGTGGCTCAATGGTGTATTTGTTGGACGTGTTAATATTGTCAAATGTCCACGTATTCAATGTATCTGCAAAAGTAAATACAGGCAAAGAGAGGGCTGCACTTGCTAATAATGTTTTGAAAATGGAATGATTTAATCGGTTTTTTTTCATTTTATTTTCTCTCCTTGCTACGTTCAGTTTTATACCACTGTAGTGAATTTCCTTGTATCTTATTTTTCAGCATGTCATAAGCCGCTTTAAATACGATAAATAAGAATATTTGTGAATAGGTCACGTAAGATAAAACTGCGAAGAAATATAGTTGAGGTTTTGCTCGTTCTAAAGATAAGGTGAACCACATCTGTGCCACATACAAGCAAAACGATAACGCCCATAACAAGGTAAAGGGTCCAGGTAAAGTAATACCTGCGATACCGAGTAAGCCTAAGGTCAAGGTGATGTGACTCCAAATCAGTGCGGGAACGAATAACACATAGCACATGATGTTGTTAAAAATTTCGATGCCAATCGGAAAAGGCTTTCTTAACGCGATCGGTAAATATTTACTGGTGACATAGAAGTTGCCTTGAGTCCAGCGTGATCGTTGTTTGATGAAAACACTCAAAGAAGGCGGATCTTGTTGCCAACCTACAGCATAGGGTACCCATTTAATTCGTCTTTGACCGAGAAAGATTCGGAAACTCATCTCCGTATCATCAACCAATGATTTTTCATCAAAACCACCAAGGGTTTCTAAGGCATCACGCCAAATTACATAGTTGGTTCCCATGAGGGTTGAAAGTTCAAAGCGTTGCCAACGACCTCCTTGGAAGATCCATTGAAAGAAAATAAATTCAATCGCAATAAAGCGAGTCAAAATACTATCGCGCCAATTACGGGTACGTACTTTGCCATTTACCGCAACCAGTTTTTTATCAGCAAGTAAAGTTTGGGCGAGTAGGCGTACACAGTCTGGTTCAGGCGTACTGTCCGCATCATAAACAATGATCAGTTCACCTTTGGCATGTGGTAAACCGTTGTTCAGTGTTCGAGATTTACCTTTACCGCCCATACCTTTTGGTACATTGACAATCTTAATACACGGATAAATGGCTGCCATGCGTTCAGCAATTTCAAGCGTATCGTCTTTAGAGCCATCATTGATCAATAAAACTTCATAAGCATGTGCGGGATAGTCTTGCTGCGCAATGGCATATAAGGTGTCTTCAATCACCACACCTTCGTTATAAGCTGGAATAAGCACACTCAACATCGGCCATTCGGCTGGAATGGGTAAATTTTCTAGCTCTTTGGCTGCATTTTTTGAGTATTTCCACGCTTGGTAACTCAACCATGCCCAAAACGCCTGTGGAATCCAGATCCCAAGAAAGCCGAATAAGAACAGAATATCAATTGCGGGCATGTATTCTCCTCCTTCGAATCATGGCAATGCTCAAAATGAGCAGTAGTGTGCCACCTAGCAACACCGAAGCCCATGAGATCGAACTTCCAAAGCTACTGAGTAGGCTAGGAAAGTGGAGTGACAATAAATAGTCCAGTGGAATTACGACGGTACTTACCGCAATCATGAAATAGCCGAAGATGTTAGTTTCGACACCTGTGGGTGTACTGGTATATTTAATCTTATTAAAGTTCCATGATATGCCTAGCTGAGGATATTCGATATTGGTTATAGGTATGTCTGCCGGCGGGTTAATAAGAATTTGATAGCCAGTGGTTTGTGATGTGTTGGTCGTGGCTTGATAAAAAAAATGTTGATGGTGCCGAACTTTACGTGCAGGAATAGACAATTTATTCGGATCGTCTGATTGAATAATATAATTACCTGCAGGTTGAGCAATCAGGTTTTCATCCCAACCTGTTTCGATCAGTGCTGCTAAAGGTCTGAGTCCGAGTGCAGTTGAAAATGTTGCTTTTGATGCAAAATATTTTGGATGCCGCATTTGAACGAGTGCAATCGGAATAGCACCTTCATTGACTGCTTTTTTAATTTTATAATATTCAATGATACTAAAATAATCATCTGGCAAAATGACGCCGGGTTTGACACCTTTATCAATTAATCGTTTGAAACTTTCAGACTGTAATTGATCAGCGGTAAAGACTGGCCACCACGTTTCTGGGTGAGCAAATAGTTGTCTAACCGCTTCAGGAGCTTCAACTTGAGAATTTAATTCAGTTTTTGCAGGTTGGATAGCGCAGTGGTAATACTGCTGATAAAACTGTTGTAAGGTTGTGTCTGGAACATGTTCGGTTGCAATCAGCAAGCCACAAATATTAAGAAGTACGGACATCAGGGCACCTCTTTGATTTGTTGAGATTGGGAGAGATACTCAGTGTGCTGTTCAATTTTAAGTTTTAAGACGGTGAGTTCTTGTAATTGTTGAATAAAAAGTGGATGGGGATGATGTTCATCTATGCTATTTTCATCATGGATAACAATACTTTTGATTTCGCTGAGTTCTTCATTAATAAAATGATAAATCACACTGTCTCGTTCGGTCGATAATATCGCCATGATCTTATTTTGAGTTTCTTTCCAGATGTCTTCACCCAACATTTCTCGAATCAGTATGGTATTGCTAATCTTGATACTGATCACTTCATAGTGGTCTTTATGGGTGAGTTGCAATAACTTTTTAAGCTGATCTTGAAAGTGCTTCAGTGCAGTGAGTGGTAAAATATCATGTTGATAATTTCGGTCATAACTTTGGATCGCACGATAGCTTGCCAATGCATTTTTAATATTATGACGGATGGCACTTAAAAAAATGGGGGCGATCGGTGCTACAAATAAGAGTAAAAGTTGACGTTCAATATAGGTTTGATTAGCCAGATCTAAAAAGAAATAGACCGCAATCGAAACAAACATGACCAAGCCTAATATTAGCGCTTTTCCAACAGTTAAGTATGCGCCCGCGATAACAAGGATCAACAGGAAGATCCAACTGCCACGATAACTTGCTGGCAACCACTCGTAAGCGACTATACCCATAAAAACTTGAGCGGAGATAATCCATAAGAGCAGTGCTGGGGCGGGATTCTTCTGCATAGTAATTTTAGTTTTATTCAGCATGTTTTGTGATCAAATTATCATTAATTTTTGGTGATTACGATAGTTTTTCTGTTATTAGGGTTTGTTGACATTTCCTTCTCCTCATGCAGATATGCTTTGAATGTTTCGATTGCACGAACACGACTGGTTTTTAGATCCACGATCGGTGCTGGATAGTTTAAGCTTTTGACTGCATTTTTAGCATAAGGTTCATGGATTGATTTGTCATCTAAATCAGCAAGTTCAGGCAGCCACGTGCGAATATAATCTCCTTGTGGATCAAATTTTTGCGATTGGCTGACTGGATTGAAGATACGGAAATAGGGCACCGCATCGGTACCTGTGGATGCACACCATTGCCATCCACCATTATTGGCAGCCAAATCACCATCAATCAGATGTTGCATAAACCATTGTTCGCCCTTACGCCAATCAATCAGTAAATTCTTGCTTAAGAACATGGCACAAATCATGCGGACGCGATTGTGCATCCAACCTGTGGCGAGTAATTGACGCATACCCGCATCAACAATTGGAATGCCTGTTTGTCCTTGTTGCCATTTTTCAAGTCCAATTGGATCATCACGCCAGCCAATATTTTGGGTGGAGGATTTAAACGGCAAATGTTTCGAAACTTTGGGGAAATCAAACAGAATATGTTGATAAAACTCGCGCCATAACAACTCATCTAGCCATGTTTGTTGACCTTCTGATTGGATAATAAAATCACCTTGTTGTTGGCGAAATAAGGCCTGAATACATTGGCGGATTGAGATGATGCCGATATTCATATATGCCGAGAGTTGACTGGTTCCTGCTTGGGCAGGAAAATCGCGTTCATTTTTATAGTTGATTACTTTCTCATCCATAAATTGGTCGAGTAAATGCAGTGCGTATGCTTCACCGATTTTCCAAGTCGCTATGCATGACTGAGGAAGTTTTGTCGCGTAGTGTTGCTGTAAGGCATCAATATCGGTTTGTATGCTTGATGAAAAATCACAGCTAATTGGGGGTTGAGTCTCAGGCAACGGATAACACTGAGGTAAAGCATGTTGTAAACGCTGATAGCAGGTTTTTTTGAATGCACCAAAGACTTGATAAGGTAAATTGGATTGATTGCGAATCGAGGCAACAGGGAAAAGCGTACGATCATTGAGTAGAATAAGGTCTTTTTTATACTGATTTAATAAAGTTTGAGTATCATGATCACGTTTTAACTCATTTACACCGAGCTCAATATTGGCATATACATGTTGAATTGGAACAAGTTCAATTAAATCCGAAAAGAACTGTACTATATCTTTCCAAAGCGGCACTGTCACAGTGATGAGTGGAATATTTAACGCAGTAAGTTCTTGTTTAAGGTGCTGTAATTGGCGTAAGTAAAACTCAATTTTAATCGGGGCATCATCATGCAGTTGCCATTGTTCAGGTGACAAGATCACCAGAGCAATCGTAGGTCCTGTTTGTGTAGCATGCCAAAGGGCAGCATGATCATGAATTCTGAGATCTTGGCGAAACCAAATCAGTTGATAATCGCTTTGCATAAAGTAAGAACCACTCAATTTATTAGAAGAGGTAAGGTATTTTTCTTATTTTATAAAAGTGAATGTGAAAAAAAAGCAAAGCCGAGGCTTTGCTTTTTGTAGTGCTAATTCATAAATGAATTAGTGGTGGTGACCACCTGCACCGTGTACGTGACCGTGATCTAACTCTTCTTGAGAAGCATCACGAATTTCTACGATTTCAACTTCAAAAGTAAGGTCTTGACCTGCAAGCGGGAAGTTTGCATCAACAAGAATGTTGTCACCTTCAATCGCTTTAACTGTTACGATCTGTACGCCGTCATCAGTTTGAGCTTGGAATTGCATACCCGGTTGGATGTTGTCTACACCTTGGAACATTTGAGCTGGAACTTCTTGCACGAGGTCAGGGTTGTATTCACCGTAACCTTCCGCAGCTGGAACGTTTACTGTGAATTTCTCGCCAACAGTTTTACCTGTAAGTGCATTTTCTAAACCAGGAATGATGTTGCCTGCGCCGTGCAAATATGCAAGTGGTTCACCTTGAGATTTGTCAAGTGTTTCACCCTCAGCGTTTGTTAAAGTGTAGTGGAATGAAACCACGTGATTATTTGCAATAGCAGTCATGTTTTAAATCCATGTCATTAATTTAGGTGTATATCATAAAGTGAAAAATGGTTTTTGTAGACCATTTTCCACTTTTTGAAACGATTTCATTATAAATAGGCACGAAATTAAAAATTTCAACTCAATATAGTTTAATTTTTGGACGGACACGTCTTGTGAGTAAATCTTTCATGGTCAGCATCCCCGCTTGGGTATAACCATGAATATTGGCTTGGTGTAGTCGATACAAAGAAACATACATGGTTTTGGCAATAAAACCTTGCACACTGACATCACCCAACAATTCTCCAACAGCTTGATTACGGCTTAAAGAAACCAGCGATCCTTTGTCGTTAAAGACAAACATTGGTTGAGGCGAACCTGATAACCGTGCTGCTAATGCATCGACTAAGAATGATGCTTGTTGGCTTGCCACTTGTGCACGTGGTCCCAAAGGTGGTTGGCGCGCATTTAACTGACAATGTGCACAATCACCAAAAGCGAATACATTTGGATCCGAATAGGTTTGTAGCGTTGCATAGACCATTAAACGGTTAATTTTGTCACGTTTAAAATCAGTAAAAGACTCTAGAACTTTAGGTGCTTTGACGCCGGCAGCCCATACCGTAATATCAGAATGCAAAACATGCCCATTACTAAAGTAGACATTAGACTGATCTACTTTTTGTACTTTGTGCTCCGTCAGAACCTCGATGCCCATTTTCTTGAGTTGCTTGGCGCTATGCGCTGCTGTTTTCTCATTCAGTGCAGGTAAGATACGATCAGATGCTTCGATTAAGGTGATTTTGACTTGCTTCGGATTAATTTTCTTTAATCCATAACGATAAAAGTTCTTGGTGGTTTCAATCAGTTCTGCCGCCAACTCAACTCCAGTCGCGCCTGCACCAACGATTCCAATATTCAAAGCGCGGTCATTGGGTTGATTTTGCGCTTCGATATAAAGGTGGAATAAATCTTGTTGGAAAATGTCTGCTTGTTGACGACTGTCTAGGAAATGACAATATTCACGAACACCTTCAGTACCAAAATCATTTGAGACTGAACCAACAGCCAGCACCAAAGTGTCATAGCTTAAGCTTTGAATTTGTGGGGTGTGTTCTTTGGAGAGCTGAGGTGGAGCGAGGGTAATTTGTTTTTGGTCTTTATTAATCTCAATTAAAGTACCAAGCACAAATTCAAAGTGATGCTTTTCTGCGTGAGCAAAATAATTGGTTTGTTCTTCGTGAGGGTTGATTGAGCCTGCGGCGATTTCGTGGAGGAGCGGTTTCCAGATATGGGTAAGATTCTGATCGACTAAAGTGATTTTAGCTTTGTTACGTCGACCAAAACGTTCACCGAGTTGTGTTGCAAGCTCTAAACCACCTGCGCCACCGCCCACAATCACGATATGATGTAAGGTTTTGCTCATGATTAACCTGATTATTTTTGTGAAAGGATGGGGGGATTATGCCATCCTTATCTTGATAAAAATAGTCAGGTTTTAGCCTTGATTTAACGGATAGAGTTTTGCCGCCTTGGTATCATTGCTTGCAAAGAACGAGAACAAGTTGGAAAACCAAGTCATGATTCTTTGAAAAATATTGGCTTCTTCAATCTGCACATCATTTTCAATTTGTAAGCTACGAAGTAACTGATTATTTTGATAAATTGAAACCGTGGCGAGGTTCATCGCTTGGGTCAATGGTGCAGTTAAATGTTGTTGATTGAGTTCAATATTGATATGCGTATTGGTCGTTTGTAATGGCTCAATTACAGTGATTTGTTGATTTGTATCAAGCACCTGAATACGTTGCGTGACTAAATCAAAGGTATTTAAATCAATCGGTGCAGGTTGAGCATATAAAGACGTAGTCACAATGGTTGGCTGTTGTGTTTCAACTTTAAACATTTTCAAAGTTGATTTAATCACTGGAAGTTCAGCAATCAGTCTATGCTTTGGAATGACTTCTTCATCACGTGTATAGGTATAAGCCAAGTTCATTAACTTGTGTGCTACTTCAGCACGTTTGATGGCGTTTGGCGTGCCCAAAACAACCACAATCAAACGTCGGTTATCTACATGTGAATTAAACGTAGGACGCTCTGCGGTTAAAGCTAAATTGTAGCCTGCTGCTTTGGTATAACCCGTTTTTAAGCCGTCCGAGGTCGGATCCATTTTGAGCGCAAGGTTAGTTGCACGATGGAAACGTTGATTGTAGCTAAAACTTGGCATTTTTGAGTAAATCAAATAGTCTGGTGTTTTGGTGACAATGGCTTGCGCGAGTAAACTGAGATCGGCAGCAGTCGAATAATGATCGGTCATGGTAATGCCTGACGGATTACTAAAATGCGTATCTTTCATGCCTAAAGCTTGGGCTTCTTGATTCATTCGAGCCAAAAATTGCGGCACGCTCCCTGAGATTTTTTCAGCTAATGTTAATGCAGCATCATTGGCAGACATGATGATTAGGCCTGCTAATAGTTGATCTACAGAAATTTGTTCGCCAGCTTTCAAATACATTTGCGACTCATCCCACATCACTGAATTGACAACAGGTGTGGCGGTAAGCACATCTTCTTTACGTAATTTGCCTGCTTCGATTTCTTTTAAAGCAATATAAGCCACCATCATTTTGGTCAACGATGCTGGCGCACGCTGCACATGACTATTGTGTTCAGCAATAATTTGTCCTGATTGTACATCGATGATCGACCACGCCTGAGCTTCGACTGTTTCGGGCATAATATTGAGTAAATTTGCATGTGTTAGCTGAGCAAAAAGCATGCTAAGAAATAAACAGAGGGAGAGATAAAATTTCACTTAAATACCTTTTACAGCCGATCCAGTGGCATGAACGCAAGAAAAGCATGCTATGACTTTTCTGCCATAGAATCCAGCAACTTTTGCAGACAATTTCGACAACTGCGCAAGACTTTGTAAAAAAATGATAAGCTGTGAGAAATCTTTCTATTTGCTATTTTGAACTATGCTGCACTATCAAATTGAGTTCGATGATTATCGCCAACACCTCATTCATGTCACGCTTCGTTTTCTTGCCAACCCAAATCAAGAACTTTGGTTGCCAACTTGGATTCCAGGGAGTTATCTGATTCGTGAATTTTCAAAACATATCGAGTCGGTTAAAGCATCGGATGAAGCAGGACGTTTACTCAGTATTAAGAAAACCGAGAAAAATCGCTGGCGTTTATTCAATACCGACCATGAACTGATTACGGTTGAATATGATGTCTATGCATACGATTTATCGGTGCGTGGTGCTTATGTGGATCAAACGCGTGTGTATGTCAATCCAGCTTGTGTTTGTTTGGGACTTCAGGATCAAGAACAATCACCATGTGAAGTGGAACTGTTCCTACCAAATGAATTGAAGCATTTTCAGATTGCTACAGGTTTGCCTGCGAAAAGTTTAGTCAAAGGACGTTTTACTTTAAAAGCTGAAAATTATGATCAGCTGATTGATAGCCCATTTGAACTCGCTGATCAAAGTCGTTTTAGTTTTGAAGCAAATGGTATTCCACACGAGTTTGTGATTTCAGGTAAACACAGTACCAATCTGCAACGTTTACAAGCTGATATCGAAAAAATATGTCGTACTGAAATTGAGATGTTTGGCTCAGCACCCTTTCAAAACTATAGCTTTATGACCATGGCGACAGGCAATAGTTATGGTGGTTTGGAACATTGCAATAGTACAAGTTTGATTATACCTCGGGATGACCTACCAAAAGAAAATGAGGCGGAAGAACCATCTAAGGATTATCAACGTTTCTTAGGCTTATGTAGTCATGAATATTTCCATTCATGGTTAGTGAAATTTATTCGCCCAGAAAACTTTGCCAATTATGATTTGCACAAAGAGGGCTATACCAGCTTACTTTGGATATTTGAAGGCTTTACCTCTTATTATGACGATCTGATTTTGTTACGTAGTGGTGTCATTTCACAAGCATCGTATTTAGATTTATTAAAAGCGCAAATTGATCGTTATTTACAAAACCCTGGACGTTTTATTCAGTCTGTTTCTGAGTCGAGTTTTGATGCTTGGATTAAGTTCTATCGTCAGGATGAGAACTCTATTAACGCAGGCACAAGTTACTATAATAAAGGCAGCTTAGTGGCGCTTTGCCTAGATATGGGTTTGCGTTTAAGAGGTTCAAGTCTCGATGCTTTGATGCGTCGTTTATATGAAAATACGCAACAGGGAATTCAGGTCAATGATCGAACGATTTTTGAGTTATGTCATGAACTGACGGGTGATGATTGGGTTGAGCAAATCAATCATTTGATCAATACCACTGAAGAATTGCCGCTTGATCAATTATTACCTGAGTTTGGTTTAAGTTATACGATCAAAAATGAAAAAGCACTTCCATTTGGTCTGAAAACTGTCGATAAAGCAGAGGGTATATTGGTACAGCAAGTTCGCCGTGACAGTGCAGCAGCTCAGGCGGGATTATCTGCCAATGATGTGATTATTGCGATTGATGGTTTAAAAGCATCAGAGAAATTGCTTGCTCAATATGCCAAGCAGCAAGCTTCATTTACCGTGTTTGCTTTCCGTCGAGATGAGTTCTTACAATTTGAGCTTCAGGGCGGAGAAAACCCACTCACCACGGTTGAATTGAAAGTTGAAGATCAAAGCAAAGTAGATGCTTGGTTGAAGGTCTAAGATATAAAGAGAGAGGAGACGCCCTCTCTTTTATTCAAATGCGAAGATTGATGATCGAATAAGATGATCAATCTAGTTTTATTGGTTGTAAACGATTAGTTTCCTCGATAGGTCGAATAACCATAAGGACTGATTAAAAGGGGAATATGATAGTGTTCAAGTTTTCCATCGATCATAAAAATGACGGGTACTTCTGGAAAAAATGAATTCTGATTATTGTCTTTAAACCATTTGCCTGTCTTGAAAGTTACTTTATAAACTCCTTTTTTTAATGCTGTATTTTTGGGATAAAGTTCACTAATCTGACCTTGTTGATTGGTTACGCCAGAACTTATTTCCTTCCATTTGTTATTTTCTTGAGTTTCCAGAGTGACTTTTACGTTGGCAGAGGGAAGACCGTTTTCTAAATTGAGTACATGTACACTTAAAGGATTTTGTGCATAACACAAAGAAGAAAAACAATACCGACGAGTACGATAAAAGTTTTCATCATTTGTTAAAAAAATGAGTTTAAAAAGTGTAACTACAATCTCATAAAAGGGCTGTATAACACTGACCAAAGTTTAGTAAATAACCAATTTAGAGGGTTTCAATCATAGACCTTAGTAGGTATTTCGTAGCGAAATGTCGTTATCACTAGATATTGCGTTGACTAGGATGCCCAGAGGACTGATACTCTCATGTTTTAATTAAGCTAACCGGTTCGCATGGGGCGAGTCTTAAACTTGCGCCTGTTATTTCTCAGCGAAATGTCGCTATCACAAGATATTGCGTTGACTGAGATATGAGCAGAACAGATATTCTCTAGTTTACTTAAGTAAACCGGTTCGCAGGGGCTAGGCCAAAAGCTCGGCTCTAAAAAACTCAATCCAACACAAGGGGCTATATATGGCTAGTGGAAAGTCAACAATCATTTACACACTGACTGACGAGGCGCCGCTATTGGCGACCTACTCGCTGCTGCCGATCATTGAGACCTTTACTAAGCCAGCGGGCATCGAGATTGTCAAAAGTGATATTTCAGTAGCCTCACGCGTGCTCTCAGAATTCTCAGACTATTTAAGCGACGAGCAAAAGGTGACGAACAACCTTGCTGAGCTTGGTCGTCTCACGCAGAATCCAGATACGAATATTATCAAACTTCCGAATATCAGTGCTTCAGTTTCTCAGTTGGTGTCATGCATTAAAGAGCTACAATCGAAGGGCTATGCAATTCCTGACTATCCAGGAAATCCAACGACTGAGGAAGAAAATGCGATCAAGGCGCGTTATGGTAAGTGTCTCGGCTCAGCTGTGAACCCAGTATTGCGTGAAGGTAACTCTGACCGTCGTGCGCCTACTGCAGTGAAGAATTATGCTAAGAAGCATCCGCATTCAATGAGCGAGTGGAAACAGTGGTCGCAAACCCACGTTTCACATATGGAACATGGTGATTTCTATCACGGCGAAAAATCGATGACACTTGATCGTGCTCGTAACGTGAAAATGGAACTGATCACCAACAGTGGTAAGAGTATTGTCCTCAAGCCAAAAGTGGCATTGCAGGATGGTGAGATTATTGATTCGATGTTCATGAGCAAGAAAGCACTATGTGACTTCTATGAGCAAGAACTCGAAGATTGTCGTGAAGCAGGGATCTTATTCTCATTGCACGTCAAAGCGACCATGATGAAAGTTTCTCACCCAATCGTATTCGGTCACTGCGTCAAAATTTACTATAAAGATGCCTTTGAGAAACATGGCAAATTATTCGACGAGTTAGGTATCAACGTCAATAATGGTATGGCTGGACTTTACGAGAAGATCGAGACACTACCAACATCACTACGTGAAGAAATCATTGAAGATTTACATGCTTGTCAGGAACATCGTCCTGCGCTGGCAATGGTTGATTCAGCAAAAGGGATCACCAACTTCCATTCGCCAAACGACATCATTGTCGATGCGTCTATGCCTGCGATGATTCGTGGTGGCGGTAAAATGTGGGGTGCAGATGGCAAGCAGTATGACTGTAAAGCAGTTATGCCAGAATCAACCTTTGCTCGTATCTATCAGGAAATGATCAATTTCTGTAAGTGGAACGGCAACTTCGACCCGAGAACAATGGGGACTGTGCCAAACGTTGGTTTAATGGCGCAAAAAGCTGAAGAATACGGCTCGCACGACAAAACTTTCGAGATCACTGAAGCAGGCGTTGCCAACATCACTGATCTTGAAACTGGCGAAGTGTTAATGTCGCAAAACGTTGAGGAAGGCGATATCTGGCGTATGTGTCAGGTGAAAGATGCACCGATTCGTGATTGGGTAAAACTTGCGGTTACGCGCGCGCGCAACTCAGGTATGCCAGCAATCTTCTGGCTTGACCCGTACCGTCCACATGAAAATGAATTGATCAAGAAAGTCGAAGAGTATCTAAAAGAGCACGATACAGAAGGACTTGATATTCAAATCATGTCTCAAGTCCGTGCGATGCGTTATACACTTGAGCGTGTAGCTCGTGGTTTAGATACCATTTCAGTGACAGGTAACATCTTACGTGATTACCTCACTGACTTGTTCCCGATCATGGAATTGGGTACTTCTGCGAAAATGCTATCGATCGTTCCATTAATGGCTGGTGGCGGTATGTACGAAACTGGTGCAGGCGGTTCGGCACCAAAACACGTACAGCAATTGGTCGAAGAGAACCACTTACGTTGGGACTCACTCGGTGAATTCCTTGCTTTGGCAGCATCGTTGGAAGAGATGGGAATTAAAGAAGACAATTCCCGTGCCAAGTTATTAGCTAAAACACTTGATCAAGCAACCGATAGATTACTGGATAGTGGTAAGTCTCCGTCGCGTCGTACTGGTGAGCTTGACAACCGTGGCAGTCATTTCTATCTATCGTTATATTGGGCAGAAGCGCTTGCTGCACAGGACGAAGATGCTGACTTAAAAGCCAAATTCGCTCCACTTGCGAAGACGTTGGCTGAAAATGAGCAAAAGATCGGTGCGGAACTTGCTGAAGTTCAAGGTAAGCCTGCTGATATTGGCGGTTACTACTTGGTTGATTTGGATAAAATCAGTGCGGTAATGCGTCCAAGTGCGACTTTCAATGCAGTTCTTGCAGCCGTTTAATGTTATTGATGTGAGCTAAGATGAGATCGCTCATCTTACTCTCAAACAAAAAAACCAGCGCGTATGCGCTGGTTTTTTTTGTGGCAACATTAACGTGGTCGACGACCACGTGGCGCTTTGGTATTTGGACGTGTCGTACCATTGGTCTTACGACGTGGTTTTTCACTTTCATCCATTTGCCAAATGCGTGTTGTACCGCCACTGGCTTTTTTCTTACCTTTAAATGGTGCTTCGCCTTTTTCTTCACGCGCTTTATCTTTTGAGCGAGAAAAATGTGGTTTATTGGTCGACTTTTTCGCAAAAGAACGGCCTTCATACGGTTTATCCGCTGGCACATCCT
The DNA here is from genome assembly GCF_000369505.1 of Acinetobacter sp. NIPH 298. GTDB lineage: Bacteria > Pseudomonadota > Gammaproteobacteria > Pseudomonadales > Moraxellaceae > Acinetobacter. The sequence goes on along the minus strand of NZ_KB850055.1, from coordinate 1,860,102 downwards.
TAAAATCAGAATAAAGCAACGGTTCGATTTCGACTTTTTCACCCGGTTTTAAACCAAGCTTCACCAAGTTGATTGAACCAATTTGAGTACGAATCAAACGTAAAGTTGGAAAGCCAACCGCAGCCGTCATGCGGCGTACTTGGCGGTTACGTCCTTCACAGATTTGTAGTTCAATCCAAGTCGTTGGAATGTTGGCACGAAAGCGTACAGGTGGAGTACGTTCCCATAACCAATCTGGCTCGTCTACTTTACTTGCTTTTGCAGGTAAGGTTAGACCATCCGCAAGTTCGATGCCTTGACGTAGTTGCTCTAATGCTTCTTCGGTGACATCACCATCGACTTGAGCAAGGTAGGTTTTATACTTCTTATTGCTTGGGTGGGTAATGAACTGATTTAAACCCCCATGATCGGTCAGAAACATCAGACCTTCAGAGTCTAAATCTAAACGACCTGCAATACGAAGCTCAGGATCGCTGATAAAATTTGAAACCGTTAAGTGTGCCGTATCTTCTCGGAACTGTGAAAGCACATCATAGGGTTTATTGAAGACCACTATTCTCATAAATAAATACTACTTCTAGATTATGGGGGTTGGTAAACTTATGCTTTTATTTATATGAGAAATGTTGTTATTTCTCATATAAATCTCAAAACAAACTAGATTGGATTAGACTATTTTACGCAAATAAAAAATTAAAGTATGCCAAAGAAGGCATATATTTACTCGCCAGCAACATGAGGGAGAGCCTATACAATGGGTTATCAGAAGATCGTGGTTCCTGCAGATGGTGACAAAATCACAGTGAATGCAGACCTGTCACTGAATGTTCCAAATCATCCAATCATTCCTTTTATTGAAGGCGATGGTATTGGTGTGGATATTACACCAGCAATGCAAGCAGTAGTAGATGCTGCGATTCAAAAAGCTTATTGCGGTAAGCGTTCGATTGAATGGATGGAAGTCTACTGCGGTGAAAAAGCAGACAAAATTTACGGCACATATATGCCAGAAGAAACTTTTGACGCTTTACGTGAATTCATTATATCAATTAAAGGGCCTTTAACCACCCCTGTAGGTGGTGGTATTCGTTCATTGAACGTTGCTTTACGTCAAGAATTAGATTTATACGTGTGCGTACGACCAGTACGCTGGTTCGAAGGCGTACCATCGCCAGTGCAACATCCTGAATTAACTGACATGGTGATTTTTCGTGAAAACTCGGAAGATATCTATGCAGGGATTGAATGGAAAGCTGATTCTGAAGAAGCCAAGAAAGTCATTAAATTCTTAAAAGAAGAAATGGGTGTGACCAAAATCCGTTTCTCAGAAGGCTGTGGTATCGGGATTAAACCAGTATCAAAAGAAGGCACGCAGCGTTTAGTACGTAAAGCTATTCAATTTGCCATTGATAATGATAAACCTTCGGTGACATTGGTTCACAAAGGTAACATTATGAAGTACACCGAAGGCGCGTTCAAAGAGTGGGGCTATGAGCTTGCGATGGAACGCTTTGGTGGCGAACTGCTTGATGGTGGTCCTTGGGTCAAGATCAAAAATCCTAAAACAGGCAAAGACATCATCATTAAAGATGTGATAGCAGATGCATTCTTGCAACAAATCTTAATGCGCCCAGCAGATTATTCAGTGATTGCAACCCTGAACTTAAATGGTGACTATATCTCAGATGCACTTGCTGCCGAAGTCGGTGGTATTGGGATCGCACCGGGTGCCAATATTGGTGGTGCGATTGCAGTTTATGAAGCGACCCATGGAACAGCACCAAAGTACGCAGGTCAGGATAAAGTCAATCCGGGTTCGATCATTCTTTCTGCGGAAATGATGCTACGTGATATGGGATGGACGGAAGCTGCGGATCTGATTATCAAAGGGGTTTCAGGTGCGATTGAAGCAAAAACTGTCACCTATGACTTTGAGCGTTTAATGCCAAATGCAACCTTGTTGCGTTGTTCGGAATTTGGTCAAGCAATAATTTCGCATATGGGCGATTAAAGTTATTTAATGATCTTAAAAGAGCGGCGATGACCGCTCTTTTTTATTATTTGCATGAAAAATTCGTGACCTAGAGGTTCAGACAAACGCTATGGGAAGGTTCGTGATATAGATTTCATTATGTTAACTTATTTGAAATTCATTTAAATCAATTTCAAAATGGCTAATCTATTTAATACCGCAATTCAAAAACTCAGAAAAAATATACGTCCTCAAGGCAATTATGTACTCAATGCTTACAACGGCTTGAAGAATATCCCTGGTGGATTAACGTTACTTTCAAAAATTGTAAGTCGTAAAGCACCATATTTTCAAACGGTTGACCCAATCATTCGCAAGCTTGAACGCAATTATTGTGAAGCAAGCATGTCAAAAAACAAAACTGTAGAAAATCATATTGGTACAGTTCACGTGATCGCGATTTGCAACGGATTGGAATATGTCATGGGTGTTTTGGCGGAAGCTTCTGTGCCCGCTCATCTAAGATGGTTGCCAAAAGGGATGCAGGTTGATTATTTGGCGAAAGCTGATTCTGATATTCGACTTACAGCCATCGTTGAACAAGATTGGAAAACGGGAGATTTGCAAGTCAAAGTGCAGGCTTTAAGGGAAGACGGCGTCGCCGTTGTTCAAGGAATCATTACGCTTTGGGTGACGGAAAAGAAATAGGTCTGCTTTCATCTATTTGGTATAACTTTCACGTAAAATTCTTAGATATGGTTTGTATCGCAAATTTAGAAAAAACTGTATCTATGATTTACAGATGATCGGTTCAAAATAACTGAAAAATATTGAGAGTTTCCAACGATGAAAATGTATCAAGTAGATGCTTTTACCCAAGCATTATTTAAGGGTAATCCTGCGGCAGTCATTGTTTTAGATGCATGGTTAGATGATGATTTAATGCAGAATATCGCCATGGAAAATAACTTGTCTGAAACGGCTTTTGTGAAAAAGTTGGATGATAGCAACTATGAAATACGTTGGTTTGCACCTATAGACGAAGTAGATTTCTGTGGTCATGCCACTTTAGCCAGTGCTTTTGTTTTATTTAAAGATTACACGGCTGCAAAAACGATCCAATTCCATGTGCGTAACTTAGGTGTTTTTGTGGTTAGCCAAGATGATGATGGCAAAATTAAAATGAATTTTCCGATTCGCAGAGCTGAATTAGTGACTGAATACCCTCCTGAACTTCGAGCAGGATTAAGCAAACCATTTAAAGCGGTTTATCGCAACACTCAAGCGTTTATTGTGGAATACGAAAACGTGCAAGATGTGTTGGATGAACAGCCTGATCTGGAAAAACTAAAGCAATTGGGCAAAGTGCGTACTGCGATTACTGCGTCGCAACCTGATGTGGCAATTACGGCGAGAGGTGAGGGGCAGTTTGATTGCGTATCACGTTATTTTGCCCCAGCCGTTGGCATAGGTGAAGACCCTGTTACTGGCTCAATTCATACTGGAATCGTGCCACTTTGGGCAGAAAAGTTGAATCAAAAACAGCTTATTGCTTTTCAAGCATCTAAACGTGGTGGCGTTTTAGACTGTGTGGTTGAATCTGAAGATCGGATTGAAATTTCTGGTTATGCAAAACTGTATATGCAAGCGGAACTTATGATTAACTGAGACATAGAGTCTGCTGACATTATAAACGCAAAGAAAAAGCTGTTTAAGTAAACAGCTTTTTGCAAAACATCACTATTAAAAACACCGCTCGTTCTCTACTATAGTTTGTCATTTTTATTTAAATCACCATAAATACTTGGATAATCTATGTTAATGCGGTTTAAGCAGCTTACTCTCTCGCTTTGTTTAATTGGATTGAGTGCGACGTCTTGGTCTCAGACAGTACTGGTAAAAACTGAAAAAAATATTGAAGAATATAAATTAGATAATGGCTTTAGAGTGATTCTTGCGCCGAACGATAAAGAAAATAAAGTTTATGTAAATACGGTTTATTTAACTGGGTCACTGAACGATCCGAAAGGCAAAGGCGGGCTTGCACATTTACTTGAGCATCTGGCATTTAAAGGCACACAAAATGTAAAAGGCGATGAGTTCCAACGCCGTTTAGATCAATTTACTTTGATGACCAATGCCAGTACCGATTATTACGCCACGAAGTACATTAACATTGTCCGTCCAGAAAAAAATGCCCTAAATGAAATTCTATACCTCGAATCTGAGCGTATGGATAAATTGGTACTCCAAGAAAAATTTGTCCCATCAGAAATCGAGATTGTAAAACGTGAACGTGAGATCCGTATGGATCAACCTTTTGCTGTTTTAATGGATCAGATGCTAAAAGCAGCCTATGGAAATCAATATTTAGGTCGTTTGCCGATTGGTGATTTACCTGAATTAAAATCTATTACCATGAATGAGTTAAATCAATTTTATCGAACATGGTATGCACCGAATAATGCGGTGATGGTGATTTCAGGTAAATTCGATAAAACTGAAGTTTTAAATAAAGTTGACCAATATTTTAGCCCAATTCCAGCTCGCACTGTGCCAGCCCCTGTAAAAGTACCGGTGTTAGATGCAAGCAAAATTGCCCAACGTCAGTTCACCGTACAAAAGGGCAGTGATCTTGCGAAGTTTCATATTTATATGAATGGTAAAAATACTCAGTTGCAACCGACTTTAGCACTTGCACCCGCCTTATATACCATGCAGCCAAGTGGTAGTTTATATAAAAATATGGTTGAAACTGGGATCAGTACCGCAGTGCAAGCCACCACATGGTTAGATCAAGACTTTAATGTGGTATTCATGGGCGCAATTTATGCGCCGAATCATGATGCAAAAAAAGTGGGTGAAGCATTAAAAGTTGGCGTTGAAAATAGTCAGCCATTCACTGAGGCTGAATTACAGCGGATCAAAAATATTTCTCAAAATACAGCGGAAAGCATTGCCAATGATGCAGTGGCTTTAGGTTCACGCTTAAGTGATTATGCAGTTTCTTCACATGGTCAGTGGGATCAATATTTTAAGGACTTACAAGCGGTTCAAGACTTAAAATTGAAAGATATGAATCAAACCTTGAAAGACTTTTTGGTTCCATCGCATCGTATTTTAGGTGATATCTTACCGACGCCTGAAGATCAGAAAAAAGCGATGACGCTTAAAGCTGAAGAGAAACCAAAGACTCTAGACCAAATTGCTGAAAAGGCTGAGCCATTAAAAGATGCCAAAGTCTATCAACAAGAAGTGGCACAATTTGTCACGCAGTCTGCTCAGCAATTACAGAAAAATGAGCAAAAGATCCAACGTGGTCAGTTAAAAAATGGGATTCGCTATGCCTTGTTCCCAACCGCAACCCGTGATGATAAAACCTATGCCACGATCAGTTTAGATTTTGGTGATGAAAAATCTCTATTTGGTAAAGCAACCACATTGGATTTAACCAGTTATTTGATGTTGCGTGGTTCGGAGAAACATACCTTACAAGAAATCACGGATAAAGCCATTGCAGCCAGTGGTGGTGCATCGGTTAGTTCAAATGGCAATGGTTTAACGCTGGTTGTTCAGGCGAAAAAAGATAAGTTTGAAGACTTTTTAGGCTTTATTCTGGATGTTGTAAAGCAGCCTAAGTTTGCCCAATCTGAATTTGATTTAGCAAAAAATCAAAGTTTGTCGGTGTTGGATCGCCCATATACTGAGCCTGCTGTGGTGGCGTCCATGACTTTATCTAAAGTTTTGGAAATCTATCAACCGGGTGATTTGCGTTACCACTTTGAACCTGAGTTAGCCAAAAAGCAATTAAACGAAGCGACACAAGCACAGGTGAAGCAGTTTTATGATCAGTTCTTTGTGACCAATTACGCTCAGATCGCGGTAACAGGTGATTTTGATCCGAAGCAGATGCAGAAGACTTTAAAGAAAACTTTTGCTTCTTGGAAGGCAAAGCAACCGTTTAAGAAAGTCACAGGGCGATACACGGAATATAAAGCGCAAAAAATTCATGCCTTATCTGAACAGCGTGAGTTTGGTAGCTATCAAAGTGTTTTAGCGCTGCCAGTCGGTTCATACCACAAAGATGCGCCAGCCTTAATCGTACTCAGCCATATTTTAGGAAACTCGCAACTTTCATCGCGTTTAGCGCAAGAGTTACGTGAGAAGAATGCCTTAGTATATGGTTTTGGTAGTGGTTTGAGTTTAGATCCTGATGTCGATGATGGTACTTTGAGTATTACAGCAAATTATACGGCTGGGCGTTCTAACCAAGTGTCACAGTCGGTACATAAAGTGCTGACTGATCTGTTAAATAAAGGTGTGACTGCGCAGGAAGTTGAAGCAGCCAAAGCCGATATTATGAAAAAGCGTGTGACAGCGTTGGAAGATGAACGTAATATCCACGGTATGTTGACGGGACAATTGGAACGCAACAAAACTTTATTAGATCGAGCTGTTCGAGATCAAGAGTTTGCCCAACTCAGTAAAGCCGATGTAGATGCCGTGATTAAAAAATACATTAAACTTGAACATTTTGTTGAAGTCATGGCGGACCAATATGGCAAAGCGCAGGACAATCGTTAATTTGGAACCTTCACATTTTAAAGTGATTTAAAAAAAGTTTGTGCTGCTACTATTCTGCATGTTTCTTCTGTTTTTAAATCACATCATAAAATGGATTGAATCAGTATTTATGATGAATTTTAAGCAAGAAAACGAAAGGGGATTAACATGATTTTGGCAGCACTTGCTGTGCTTCTCGGCCTAATTTTATTGGTGTTAAGTGCTGATAAATTTGTGGATGGCGCATCTGCTACCGCACGCTACTTAGGTATGCCACCTTTATTGGTAGGTATGGTTATCGTTGGTTTTGGTACATCCGCGCCTGAGATTGTCGTCTCTATCATGGCGGCTATTGATGGAAATCCGGGTATTGCATTAGGAAATGCCTACGGATCGAATATTGCCAATATTGCGCTTATTCTCGGTATTACTGCTCTAATTCATCCGATCATGGTGCATTCAGCAGTTGTTCGTAAAGAGCTGCCGATATTACTTTTGGTGACGGCGATTTGTATCCTACAAATTTTTGATGGTGTGTTGAGCCGTATCGATGGCATTTTGATGCTGTTTATGCTGCTTCTCTATATGGGATGGACGATCTGGTATGGGATGCGCAATCAAAGCGACATATTGAGTCATGAGTTTGATCTAGAGCTAAAGAAGCACGAAACGCCATTAAAAACATCAGTTCTTCAGCTCATCTTCGGTTTGATTGTTTTAGTCATAAGCTCTCGCTTACTGGTCTGGGGAGCTGTTGAAATCGCCCAAGCCTTTGGTGTGAGTGAGTTGGTAATTGGATTAACAGTTGTCGCGATCGGTACATCATTGCCTGAGTTGGCGTCTTCCATTGCGGCAGCTCGAAAAGGTGAGCTTGATATTGCAATCGGCAATATCATTGGTTCGAATATGTTTAACACCTTGGCCGTAGTCGGACTTGCGGGTGTCATTCATCCGACTATCGTACCGCAAGAAGTGCTCCATCGAGATATGGTGGTTATGGGCGCGCTTACGCTGAGCCTATTGCTGTTTACGTTGAGTCTGAAAGGTCAAGGACGAATTGGGCGTGTCAAAGGGGGCGTGTGGGTATTTAGCTTTATTGCCTACACCAGTTATTTGGTTCACACCGCATTTTAGTACATTAAAAAAGGCATTGAATGATTCAATGCCTTTTTTATATAAAACGGATTCTAGGTTTACTTAATTACTTATCATCATGCTTATGCGTATGAAAATCTTCGTTTTTACGGAAACGGAGATAGTTTTCAAACTGCTCGCAATATTCATCAAAGTTATCTTCTAACATCATTTGAAACTGTTGCAACAAGTAAGACATCACTTGTTCTTTAGCTTCACGCATTTCATTGCCATCTTTAAAGTTGTTGGCAGCGACCCACGTATTAAAACGAGCTGTTCCGAACAGCATGGCAGCACTGACTTGGGCACGTAATTCTTCAGGTTTTGCTTGCTGACCTTTTTGTGGACGGCAAAAATCATTGGCTTGTTTGATAAACTCATCCGCACGCTCAAAAAAAATCGCATTTAAAGCTTCTTCTTCTGTTACATCAGTCGCATTAATTTTTTGAGACATGGTCTTTTCCAACGAAAACAAGATCAGACATTATAGACAAAGCCTTGCATAAACAAAACCGTTGCCTTAATCTAAAATAGCCTAAGCAATTAGAATAATCATGATGCAAGATGCAATCGCTATTCAAAGTCTAAAAACAGATATTGCCTTACTTCGTCAACATATCCATCCACCGCAACTTTTACAACAGGTGGAGGGCTTACCGATTTACTATGGACTGCAAGCAGAGGTTGACGAGTACTATCGTCAATGGCAACCATTGATTGAAAGGGCACAACAGCTTTGTCAGCCATTTATGCAGGATGAAATCGTAGACGTGATTCATTTACCGAGTCATTTGAATTTACCTCTGTTTTTCTTTCATGTGGATCGTATTCGGATTAATAAAACCCGAGCGAAGGAATCAAAAACGTTTCGGGGCGTGGCAGCTTTAGTCGAAAAATGTGGGCAGTTTGATACAGACCAGATTTTTGCGATGCAAGAATGGCTTGAAAGTGATGACACGGCGGCGTTGGTCGCACACCGTGAATTTATTGATCTGCGGACTTATGTATTTCAACATGGTCAGAGCGAATATACGCGAACTCGTTTTTATATGAATGGCATGATTTTAACTGTAGAACCGCATTTTAAATTGGTCGATGCACGGGATAAACCACGTAAGCAACGTAATGATAGTTACAGTGATCCGATTGCAGATAATGGCACGTGGAAGATTTTTGGGAAGTATCGGTAATTACTCCCAGAAAATATCTTTATGAGACAATACTTGGAGCTTTTTATCTGCTTTTTTCATCACATGCGGTTGCTGCGCCTTGACCCAACCTAAAGCAAATAAAAATTGCGATTGCTTAGCTGTATGCTGCTGAAAAATTTGCTCGGCTACAAATAAGTCATTATAAAAACCTAAATATTCTTGAATCGGTTGTAACTTATCTAGGAATTGCTGAACCTTCTTTTCAGGATATAAGCCTGATACAAAATCAATGCAGTAGCGTAATTGCTTCACGCGCTTACGGGTACGATGTTGCTGTTCGATAGGAAGGTCAGAAAACTGAGATGCGTCTTTTAAGATTTTTTGATAAAGCCCTGTCAAGCTTTTGGCCACTTGTTTTGTGAGTTTGGTTTTTGATTCATTTTCACTATAGCTAAAGCTGAGTAGTGATAAAAACAGTTGGGTGGTTTTGGTGTTACTCAAAAGCTTAGTGACATTTGTCGCTGCTTGAGCGTTGAATGGAAAATTAAAATCACAAACTTCTTTGATCAACGGAATGACTGAATCTTGAATGGCATCATTATCTCGCGATTGCCCTAAAGCCCTGAAAATGTCAGCCAATTCACTTTCCCAAGTCGCATCAATTTGCGTTGACCAATGTGAAAAATGCTTGAGTGCTGAGCGTAAACGTCGTAAACCAACACGCGCTTGATGAATATGTTCTGCTTCAGCAACACCATCAGCAATTGCAGCGGCATTGGGTGAAATCTGATTTAAACTATTTTCAATAATCAGTTTGAGGGCTTGTTCAGCAGAAAACTCTGGTTGCAATTGTAATGTTTTGGCTTTAGTTGCGGGGGAGACTTTTTTACCCATTGCCAGTAAATTTCCACGCTCGGCTTTACTGCGTACATCTAACCACAGTTGATATTTTTCCACTAAGTGATTTGAAAAAATAATCAGATCTCGAGCCGATCCCTGTTTTAACTCAAACTCGACTTCACAGATTTTGGCTTGATCAGTTGGTGTACGAATTTCGCCATCATCAAGGCAGACTTCAATCTGAGAACCTTGGAATTCAAAAACGTGAAATGTGCGCTCAACATCGGTTTGGAACTGCAAAAGTAAATCAGCAGGTGTATCGCCTAGTAGGTCGCGTAAAATGTCTTGAACAGTTTGATTATGTTGATACAGGGATAAATCCAGCTCGGGTTCTTGTTCACATTGACCCAAATGAATATCTTCTTCAATCCGTTGTAAATGATTTTTACTCGCCGCCTTAAAGGTTTGAACCCAATGTTCACCTTCCTGACGCAGACGAATCGCAACATGATTCTTCGCCAGTAGGCGATCAGCGGTATCATAGTATTTTGCTTGTAATCGAATTTTTTGCGCTTTTTGCTTATTTAATGCCAGTTGAACACTTTTTTTCTTAGATACAGGAAGTTGAAATTTAAGTTCTATTTCCATGATGCCGTGACTCCTGATCTTTTAGAATGAAGAATTTAAAAATGGGTGTATTTTACTTGTGGATCGTTGTTTTTCATACTGTACTATCTTGCGCCAAAAAAGCCGATCTCGCAATGAGAGCTATAGCTCGTAAGGTGGTATATCAATAGAGTATCGCTTTGTTGGCATGCAATGACTTTATTTTGTACAAAAAATACAGTACCGTGTCATGAGCGTTATACAGGATTAGGACGATCAAAATGAATGCACCAGCGACATTGACCAAGCCAGTGGAATTTTCATTGCCAATAAAAAACTATGATGAATTTTATCGTTTTTATTTAACCGAGCATCGTAGTATCGCAAGTCGCCGTTTACATGTGGCGGGGAGTTCGGTTGGTTTATATTTCTTTAGTAAAGCGATTCGTCAGCGCAAGGCAAAATACTTGGCCTATGGTTTATTGTCGGGCTATGCCTGTGCATGGGTTGGGCATTTTTTCTTTGAACATAATAAACCTGCAAGTTTTAAACAGCCACTTTTTAGCTTTATTTCGGATTGGCGGATGTTGTCCGATGTGGCACGTGGACGTTTGAGTTTGGTTGATCGCCAGTTTGATCAGATAGATTCTTGAGTTGGATCGGCACTAAAAATAATCAGAGTTAAAACGACGTAATATGTCGCCTAGCTGCTTCGGCAGCTTTTTATTCGTTCTGATTTTCATCGTTTAAAAGTGACAACACACAACCTCTCTTTAAATTTTCGAATAGAAAATATAATCTGAGGTGAACTTACTTATAGTGAAATTCTAATGCGCGGTGTTTACCTCATTACCAATGATGATCCTCTCCAATTATTACTAGAAAAATTAAATGCAGCATTGGGGACAGGGCATATTGCCATTTTGCAATATCGCCGTAAAAAAGTAGCGAAATTAGATCAACCAACCGAAGTCGAACAAATCAAAAGCCTTTGTGAAAAATACCAAGTTCCATTTGTGATTAATGATGATTTGGCAATGGCGGAAAAATTTGGTTTAGGAGTTCATCTTGGGCAGTCAGATGGTGAAATTACCGAAGCGACTCAACGCTTAGCGCAAGATGTCATTATTGGGCGTACTTGTCTCAATTCATTAGAGCTGGCTGACAAAGCAATTGCCGATGGGGCAAGCTATGTTGCTTTTGGTGCCGTATATGCAACGGCAACCAAGCCTGAAGCAGGAAATGTTGGCATAGAGGTTATTCAACAAGCCAAACAAAAATATCATGTGCCCATTTGTGCAATTGGTGGTCTAACTGTGGAAAATTCTCAAGCTGTGATTGATGCTGGGGCGAGCCTTTGTGCGGTGATTAGTGATATATTAGGACGATCAACAGCCGAAATTCCTGCTCGTGTAGACGCATGGGCAAAGTTATTTGCATAATTTTTTCATTCGCCTTGTGGAACTGTAGTCGTTCCTCATTTTCGATTTAGGTTGAGTCTTTTATGAGTTTATCTCCAAAGCAAGAACAGTTATTTAAACAAGCAAATAAACATATTCCGGGCGGTGTAAATTCGCCTGTACGTGCATTTAACGGTGTTGGCGGTACGCCTGTCTTTATTGAAAAGGCAAAAGGTGCGTACTTATGGGATGTAGATGGCAAGCGTTATGTCGATTATGTTGGTTCATGGGGACCGATGATTTTAGGTCATGCGCATCCTGATATTATCCAAGCAGTCCAAACTGCGGCTGAAGATGGTCTGAGTTTTGGTGCGCCAACAGTTCATGAAACCACTTTAGCGGATACGATTTGCGACATCATGCCTTCAATTGAAATGGTTCGTATGACCAGTTCAGGTACAGAAGCAACCATGACTGCGATTCGTCTAGCTCGTGGTTATACAGGTCGTGACAAAATCGTGAAGTTTGAAGGCTGCTATCACGGTCATTCAGATTCATTATTAGTGAAAGCAGGTTCAGGCTTACTGACTTTAGGCGAGGGCGAACCAACATCGAAAGGTGTGCCAGCCGATTTTGCTAAACATACACTTACTTTACCGTATAACAATATTGAAGCTTTGAAGGAATGCTTTGCTAAGTTTGGTCATGAGATCGCTGGCGTAATCATTGAGCCTGTGGCAGGTAATATGAACTTAGTCACGCCGATTGATGGTTTCTTACAAGCCATTCGTGATGTCTGTGATGAATACAAATCTGTGTTTATTATCGATGAAGTGATGACTGGTTTCCGTGTTGCTTTAGGCGGCGCTCAGTCGGTCTATAACGTAAAACCAGATTTAACCACTTTAGGGAAAATTATTGGTGCAGGTTTACCTGTTGGTGCATTTGGTGGTAAACGTGAAATCATGGAATGCATTGCGCCTTTAGGTGGTGTCTATCAAGCAGGTACATTGTCAGGAAATCCATTGGCAATGCGTGCGGGTATCGCCATGTTCAAGCATTTACGTGAACCTGATTTCTATGCAAAGCTCGCTGCGCAGTTAGCAAAATTATTGACTGGTTTACAAGCTGCGGCAGACGAAGTGGGTATTCCATTTAAGACCCAACAAGTCGGTGGTATGTTCGGTTTGTATTTCACAGATCAAGATGACATTACCAGCTTTGATTCAATGTTGGCTTGTGATGTTGAAGCATTTAAGAAATTCTTTCATGGCATGTTAAAACGTGGTGTTTACCTTGCGCCATCTGCATTTGAAGCAGGATTTATTTCGTCGATGCATTCTGATCAGGATATTGCCGATACTATTCAGGCAGCAAAAGAAACTTTTATTGAAATGAAATAATGCTGTGATGCCTACATAAGCCCGACTTGTTCGGGCTTTTTTAATGGAATAGATTTAGATTGATCTGAATAAAAATAGACCTTAATCGATTTAAAATAATCAATGATTGGAATGCAATCTTAACGAGTTCCCAGTTATTTGTATGATAAACCTCAACTACGAACAGCAAAGTTAAATAATCTTTACTGTACCGCAAGATAAAATAATGCTTGAATAGTAAACTATATTTGCGCTTATCTTGGGCTGTCCAAAAGCCTTAACGTTTTGGCTTGCGCAAGCTATAGATGGCGCTTCTATGGATCATATTTTAAATAAGCTTTTGATAAAAAACTCATAGGAATGGAGTAACAATGAAAACTAAACATTATTTAACTGCGGCGGATGTGGAAATTCTGGTTGATGCAGCATTGCAATATGCAACAGAACATAGCTTTAATGTCAGCATTGCAGTTGTTGATGACGGTGGAACACTGTTGATGATGAAGCGTATGGATGATGCATCGGTATTATCGACAAAGATTTGCCAAGAAAAAGCCCACTCTGCTGCGGTCAGTCGTAGGGCAACCAAAGTATCAGAAGATCTGATTCGTGATGGCAAAATCGGTTTTTTAACAATAAATGCAGCGAATGGCATGTTAGAAGGCGGTGAGCCGATTGTCTATCAAGGGCAGGTTGTAGGGGCTGTTGGGGTTTCAGGTGTGCAATCTTTTCAAGATGCAGAAATTGCTCAGTATGCGATTCAACAATTTTTAGGGAAACAGGCCTAAATTATCGTTTAAATTCGATTCTGGATGAAATATCGAGAGAAACACGAAAAAAATCAGTAAAAATACGTGTCATGCATTGTAATTCAGCTCTAAGCTTTTTATGATTGCCCGCTTGTTTTCATCCAGTCGTTGGAAAGCTACCTTGAATGATTTTCTAAGTGAACATTTGATTCATCGTGATGAAGATTTTATGGTCATCCACAAACCAGCAGGCTTACTCACCGTGCCGGGGAAAACTGCTGATTTACAAGATTGTTTGATCAATCGTTTATTAGAATTAGAAGCAAAAACGTTACTTATCCATCGTTTAGATCGAGATACTTCAGGTATCTTAGTGTTTGGCTTATCTAAGTTCGGTCAAAGCACCATTTCACGTCAATTTCAAGATCGTCAAACCTCAAAAATTTATCAAGCATTGGTGGCAGGACATTTACAGGGTCAGGGCACGGTTGATATTCCTGTGATTTATGATCCAACTCGTCCACCACTTCATATCGTCGATGCCTCATATCACAAACCTGCATTAACCGAATGGCAAGCGATTGAGCATTTTGAAATCCAAGGGCAACCTGTTACACGTGTCAAACTAACGCCAATTACAGGGCGTTCCCATCAGCTTCGTGTGCATATGCAATATCTAGGTCATCCGATTCTTGGCGATACTTTATATGCCACAGCAGAACAGCAACAGCTTTATGCGCGTTTATGTTTACATGCAACGCAATTGAGCTTTGCTCACCCTAAAACTGGTGCAACACTCACTTTTGATTGTGCTGTGCCGTTTTAGCAGTAGATTTTTTGATTAAACAGGATATAGAGCACGCCATTTGAGCTTGCTTTATGTCAAAATATTGGGGTTATTAGGTGGTTCAATCGCACCATAATACCAAACTTAAAACTACATAAAATAGCTTAAACTTTCGTCGGTTTAACGCATACAATATGTAGGCTAACATGAAATAAAGGTGGAATAAATTGCAGCAGTTTGCTATTGGTCAACGTTGGTTATCAGATACAGAAACTGAACTTGGTTTAGGTGTTCTTATTGATGTAGATGAACGTTCTATCAGCATTTTATTTCCAAAAAGCGATGAGACCCGTGTTTATGCACGCAATAATGCACCTTTGTCTCGGATCATCTTTAATGTAAAAGATGAAGTTCAAGACCAAGAAGGCGTTAAATGGGTTGTAGAGTCCATCGAAGATCGTCACGGTGTATTGCGTTATGATGTGATTCGCAGCTTAGAAAATGGCGAACAAGAGCGTAAATCCCTGAATGAAACACGTATCGGTGCGCAAATCCAGCTTTCAAAACCATTAGAACGACTGTTAGCCAGTCAGGTCGATTACAAAGAATGGTATGACCTTCGCATTGAATCTATGCTGTTGCAAGCCCAAATGCACACCAGCCCATTACGTGGTTTTCTCGGTGCGCGTGTGGGACTGATTCCGCATCAACTTTATATCGCGCATGAAGTCGGTAAGCGTTTTGCACCACGTGTTTTGTTGGCTGATGAAGTAGGTCTAGGTAAAACCATTGAAGCTGGTTTGATCATGCATCAACAGCTTAAAACAGGGCGTTCAGAACGTATCCTGATTTTAGTGCCTGATTCATTGCAATATCAGTGGATGATTGAAATGCGCCGCCGTTTCAATCTGCAATTTTCTTTGTTTGATTTAACCCGTACGGCTTCGATCAAAGAACATGATCCTGATCTCAATCCATTTTTGACTGAGCAATGTATTATTGCCAGCGTAGATCTGATGGTTGACCATGAAGATTTACGTGAACAAGCCATCGAAGCTGGTTTTGATTTGCTCGTGGTCGATGAAGCGCACCATTTAATGTGGAGTGAAGAAGAGGGCGGCAATGATCGTTATGATCTGGTCGAAGAACTTGCAGAACAAACAGCGGGTGTATTATTGCTTACAGCAACACCTGAGCAGCTTGGCGTAGAAAGTCATTTTGCCCGTTTACGTTTGCTTGATCCGCAACGTTTTAGTAGCTTAGAGCGTTTCCTCGATGAAGAAGAAAAATATCAACATACTGCAAAAGTTGCAGAAGTGTTGATGTCAGATGATGCATTGACTGAAGAACATCTTGTCGCACTTGAAAGCTTATTAGGTCATCGTATTGATGATCAGCCAGAACAGCGTATGCGCGCTATTCATGAATTATTAGACCGTCATGGTACAGGTCGTATTTTATTTCGTAATACTCGTGAAGCGATTCAGGGATTCCCTGGGCGTGATTGCCAACCTGTGCCTTTGCCAGCGCCAGCCGACTGGTCGATGGATGGCAAAATGCGTGAGCAAATGTGGCCAGAAGAAGGTCAACTTGATGGCGCGTGGATGGAAAGTGATCCGCGTGTATCATGGTTGATGGAAGTGCTACGCAAAGATTTAAAACACAAAAAAGTGTTATTAATCGCACGTAGTGGACCTGTGGTTGAAGCACTCGAAAATGTCTTACGTTTACATGCAGGTATTCGTACTGCGATGTTCCATGAAGGCATGAGCTTATTGGAACGTGACCAAGCGGCGGCATATTTTGCTGAAGACAGTTATGGCGCTCAAATTCTCTTATGTTCTGAAATTGGTTCGGAAGGGCGTAATTTCCAATTTGCCAGTGATCTCGTTTTATTTGACTTGCCTTCAAACCCTGACGTGCTTGAACAGCGTATTGGGCGCTTGGATCGTATTGGTCAAGAAAATCGCATTCAGATTCATGTGCCATATTTAATTGGTACTGCGCAAGAGCGTATGTTCCGTTGGTACAACGAAGCGCTCAATATTTTCAGCAGTATTTCGCCGACAGCACAAACACTGCAAGAAAACTTTATTATTGAGCTTAAAGACTGTTTGTTGGCGGATCAAGGCCAGACCTTTGAAGATCTACTTGAAGAAGTTAATGTACAACGTCAAGCCTTAGAAGCTGAGTTACAAGCGGGTCGTGACCGCTTGTTAGAATACAACTCGTGTCGTCCGATTGTGGCGCAGGGGATTGTACAAGCACTTGAAGATTATGATGACAATACGACGTTGCCAATGTTCGTAAAACGTTTTATGTCATCGACCAATATTGATTTTGATGAGCAAAGCAATGGTACTGTGATCATCAAACCAACCGATCAGATGCAAGTTCAAGGTTTAACTTTAGACGAAGAGGGTATGACTGCAACCTTCTATCGTGATCAGGCACAGATCCGTGAAGACGCACAATACTTGACGCTGGAACATCCATTTATCGAAAGTATGATGGAAATGATCCGGACTCAATCCTTTGGTAGTACCAACGTTGCATTGCTCAAATCCAATGCTCTGAAACAAGGCTCGGTATTACTCGAAGTTTGGTTTAAAGTGGAAGTGATCGCACCGAAAGCACTAAACTTGCCATCAAGCTTACCAAAGCAATTGATTCGCGTATTGCTCAGTGAAAATGGTCAGGATCTATCTGCCAAAATTGATCCAAGTATCTTACGTCCGTACTTACATCATTTAGATGGCAATAGCTGTCGCCAAGTGGTGAAAGCGCGCCGTGATGTGATTGAAGAGCGCTATGCGCAAGCTTTGGAAATTGCCAAGACCTCTTTACCAGAGTTGATGCAACAAGCCAAAGAACACTATAGTAATAAGTGGCAATATGAAATTGAGCGTTTAACCTATCTCAAACAATTCAATCCAAGTATTCGTCAAGATGAAATTGAACGTTTACAAAAGTTCCAGCAAGAAGGCTTGGGTTTATTGGATAGTCTTTCTGTGACACCAGAAGCGATTCAAGTTTTGGTTGTGGTAAAGCCTTAATATTATAAGTTCGATTTATGACTATTAATTTTTGAAACAATCAATAGTCATAACGGAATCATGTAACTTCTTTATCAAATTTTAGGATATGCCTTCGGCTCGACCTACTTTTCTTTCGGGAAAAGTAGGCAAAACCATTGTCATTTGCAAAACCTGTCCACCTCTTTCAATGATCTAAGTTTTCGCAGAAACAAGGTATTACAGATAATGCGCAGGTTGCAAATGACGTTTCCGAGTATCAGATTTTATTTAAGACTCCGATTGCATGAAAAACAAGGAGTTGTGCCTCGTTTTTTTATGCTGAGATAAAATTATTTTTGGTCAATATTGGCTTCTAAGAACCATAAATATTGATCTAAATCTTCCAAAGCAGCATGAATAATATCTTCAGAAATTGGATCTTCAATTTCATCAATGGTGTCACGCAAATGATTTGCCACCACGCCATAACGATCGGCAAGTTCTTTTAAGTGATCTTGTACAGCATGTATAGCGACTGGATAAGGTTTTAAATGCGAGCTTTCAGCAACGGTTTGAGTCGTTCCCAATGCAGTTCCACCAATCTGTACCGCACGTTCAGCAACATTATCCAAATGCGTAATAAGTGAAGTGCGGAACATGTCTAACATTTCATGAACAGCGATAAAGTTACTACCACGCATATTCCAGTGTGCTTGTTTGGTCAGCAATGATAAATCAATAAGATTGGCAAGAATTTGATTGAGTATTTTTACGGTGGCTTCTTTGATCGAGTCGTCTAAATTATTACGTGTATAAACTTTTAAAGTTTTAGCTGCTGAAGAACTCATAGTTACCTCATTCAATTATAGTAGGGTGAAACGAAGTGAATAAAACGTTTATTTCAACTTTAGCCTACGCCTAATGATGGGGGACTGTGTGTTTTAATTTTCTATGCTTTTGTAATACTTAAACTATAAAAAGAGGGCAAGTATTTAATATTCAAATACTTACCCTTTTAGAATTGTAATTTAGAGTTTTAGATGCCATTTATCTTAGACTGGCTTCATCCAAGTGGCGAGCACCTTCCAAAATCATACGAATCATTACCATGGTTTGTTCTGCAACTTCTAGACGTTGTTCGGCAGGCAGATCAAGAACTTTTGCCCCCATATTGAAAACCAATTGGGTGATGGCTTTCGCTGCAATATCCGCATGGCTGATTTTGCTGTTATTCATTTGCTCCAAACGAATCAGATCTTCTTGTAATTCTTGTTGGAAAAAAATCAACTGGCGATCAACTGCAGCTTTATAAGAGGTCGAACCCGTATAGCTTTCACGAAGTAATAAACTGAGATTGCCTTCATCGGCATCGAGTTGTTGAATAAACACTTCGACTGAGCTACGGATAATACTTTGTTGCAATATGGCTTTTAATCGAGCTTCACGAATAATTTTACGCAAAACCAAGCCAGCTCGATCAATTAAGGCAATTGCAAGTTCATCAATATCTTTAAAATGACGATAAAAACTATTTGGCGCAATCGCTGCTTCACGTGCAATCTCTCGAAGACTGAGTGATGAAATGCTTTTTTGTGGACCGATTAAATTTAAGGTTGCTTGAAATAATTCTTCTTTGGTAATCGTCGCTTTTCGCCCAACAGTACGGATGGGTTGTTTAACTGGATTGACATCTTGTTGCGCTAATGTGTCATGAGTTGGTGCTGTCAAAGAAGAATGAACCATTGTTGTCAAAATATAAGTGAGCTAGTTCAGAGTATAGCGGTTGTCTGTGAACTTGTGAAACACAAATTATTATACACATGTATATATACAAATATATATACATGTGTATAATAATTAAAAAACAACCAGAGTACCTGCTCATGTATGCAACCGAAAAGAGAAATTCTCTATTCAATTCATTGGCTCAAAGCGTAATGAACAGCCATGACGCCAATTTTTGGTTACAGAAGATCAATCCGCTATGGTCGATTAATCAACCCTTAGCCAAAGTCGTAAAAAAACAAATTGTGGCAAAAGATACCGTGAGTCTTATTTTGCAGTGCAATCGTCATGTAAAGCGTGGTGTAGCAGGTCAGCATCATCCGATTACGGTTGAAATCGCTGGACGCCATTACGAACGTACTTATAGTTTGATGCAATTGGATGAAGATAATCTTTGTTTAACGGTTAAAAAGGTTGATCAAGGAATCGTGAGCTCTTGGTTGGTTGAACAAAGTAAAATCGGAGATATTCTGTATTTCGGTCAACCGTATGGCGAAATGCAACGCCGTCATATTCAAACCTCTCATTTATTACTATTAGCGGCAGGTAGTGGCATTACCCCGATGTTGAGTCTGGTTGAAGACCTTTGTCAGTCAAAACAACTTGTGCGTATGCCTGTTCAATTGATGTATTGGGTGAAAACGCATGAAGATGCAGCTTATGCTGAATATTTAAAAGAAGTTGCTGAAAATTTTCCGAATTTTAGTTATCAGATTTTTTATACCCAACAACAAGATCAACGCTTAAACCAAAGCCATGTTGAGCAATTCACGACTTTAAGTGAAACGACAGTATATGCATGTGGACCATCTGGATTTGCAGCGACAGCGGAAACATTGTTTGCAGATGCGGCTTCAATTCAGACAGAAGCATTCAGTTTGAGTCAATTTGATGTTGATGCAAATGATACAGGCTTTATTAATGTTCGTTTGACGCAGTCCAATAAGACGGTAGCAATTCCAAAAGGCCAATCGATCTTAGCGAGTTTGGAACAACAAGGCATCAAGCCAAATCACGGTTGTCGTATGGGCATTTGTAATAAATGCGCGTGTAGCAAAGCGCAAGGTGCAACCAAAAATCTTCTGAATGGTTCAGCAAATCATGAACCTGCTCAGCTATTAAAAATTTGTGTAAATTCGGCTCAATCAGATCTTGTGATTGATCTATAAGCGAGAAAATGATTATGAATATGCCTGTTAAAATTGAATATTTTAAAAATCCTAAAAACCGTGATTTGACTGCCGCAGAGTTAGATGATTTTGCGCGAGAGCTGGATCAAATCAAACAAGAGGTCTTGAATGATTTAGGTGAAAAAGATGCCAAATATATCCGCCGTGTCTATTCTTCTATTCGTTATAGCAGCATATTAGGGCGTGCTTTGCTATTTGCAGGTTGGTTTCCACCAGCATGGTTATTGGGTACAGGTTTATTGGGCTTTGCCAAAATCATGGAAAACATGGAACTTGGCCATAATGTAATGCATGGTCAATATGACTGGATGAATGATCCAAAATTCAATGGTCAGACCTATGAGTGGGACACTGTAGGAACATCAGACAATTGGAGACAAACGCATAACTTTAAGCATCATACCTATACCAATGTGAAAGGGATGGATGATGATGTTGGCTATGGTGTGTTTCGTCTGTTTCCTGAGCAACGTTGGTCGAAACTTACTTTAATTCAACCTTTGTACATCGTGCCATTTAGCTTGTTATTTCAATGGGGGGTTGCGATTCAAAATCTTGAATTAGGCAAAGTGATTTACAAGCGTAAATCAGTCGCGCAATTAAAGCGTGAATGGCAGCCAGCGCAAAAGAAAATCATGAAGCAAATGTTCAAAGATTATGTGTTTTTCCCATTGATTGCAGGGCCTTCGGCAATTCCTGTTTTTGCAGGCAACTTGGTTGCTAATGGGATTCGGAATGTTTGGACATTCAGTATTATTTTTTGTGGTCACTTTACCAAAGATGTGGAAGTTTTCCCCAAAGCTATTTTACAAAATGAAAGCCGTGGGCACTGGTATATGCGTCAGATTCGTGGCTCATCCAATTTAACGGGTTCGGAAGCGTTTCATATTTTGACAGGTCATTTAAGTCATCAGATTGAACATCATTTATTTCCAGATATTCCTGCACGTCGCTATCGCCAAATTGCACCGAAAGTTCAGGCTGTCTGCGAAAAATATGGCTTAAATTATAATAACGCGAGCTTTGTGAAACAGTTCGGTGAAGTGGTTGGGCGTATTTTTAAATATGCATTGCCGTTTAAGAAGTAAATTTTTGAACATAAAAAAGCCCCAAGTTTAATTGCCTCGGGGCTTTTTTCTATTTAGAAATCAAAAGATGTTTGTAAGAAGAAAGTACGTGGCTGTCCCACGTATTTACCGCCCGTTGAGTCAGATGAGCGAGTAAAGTATTGTTTATCGAATACATTTTTCACTCCTCCAGCAACTTTTAAACCTTTCAGTTGATGACTAAAATCATAACCCGCCCTTACTGCAAAAGTTGAATAACCCGGAATGTCGCCAATACGACCATCTGCGGTTTCTTGTGTCTGATAAACATCACCAGAACCCGGAGCATGTTGTTTTGATTGCGCAAACATGTCTGCATTAATTGACCACTGATCAACTTGAAACGCTAAACCGAGGTTACCTAAGTGTCGTGAATAATAGGGTAAATCTTTGCCTTCAAACTTGCCTGCTTCAGAAGTTGCTTTGGTAAAGGTATAGTTACCATAGGCTTTAAGACCCTCTAAAGCATCAGCGAGTTGACCAAAATCATAACTGATCCCAGTTTCTATCCCTTTATGGCTGGTTGCACCTAAATCTGTCCAAATCCCTGTACCAATAGTATCAGGGCGCTCTAAGAAAAGTTCTTTATCGAAGTCTAAATAAAATATGGTTAATTCGGCACTGAGACCATTACCTAAATATTTAGTACCAATTTCATAGTTTTTTGACTTCTCAGGATGTAAGCCATCAAGTGTTGAAAAAGCTGTATTTTTACCATCAACAGTTTTCGTCGTGACAAGTTGATTATATTGTTGTGGTCCAAATGAAACGCCTGCATTGGCAAAGATATTCCAGTTCTCATTGGCTTTATAAAGTACAGAAAGGCTTGGTAAGAACTCTTCTGATTTGATTTTTGGATTGATCGTGTTGGTTGGTATGCCATTGCTATATGCGGTGAAGTTATTATGTGTATCAATCGATTCAAATCGAAGGCCTGGAGTGATCACCCAATCTCCGATGCCAAATCGGTTATCGATATAAATCGCATGTGCTTTGGTGCCACCTTCACTGGTTGTGTTTGCAATAGACTTACCAGGACTTCCTGTAGCGGTGTCATATTGTGAGCGTCCTGAAAACTCGGAGCTTTCTTCTTGTAAATAACGGTAACCCACGGTCACTTCGTTATCCATACTTGCCCATTGATAGGCACGTGAGTAACGCGGCTCAATACCAAAGTATTTGTAATCACGCGGTGAGCTGCTGAGCGTACTTGTGCCTTTATTGCCAATTGATTCTAAATCGCTGGTACGAAAAGAATCAACGTAATAACCCAAAAGTTCAAAATTATTCAGTTCATCTTTGTGGCTATATTTCACTGAAATATCAGATCGACGCCCTGCGAAATAATTGCGACTTTGATTAGATTGATAAGGATTTTCTACAAACTTTTCGGCAGTTAACCCTTCGGGCATTTCTCCACGCCCTTCATAGTGATGTAGGTTAATGGCAATTTGATCTTGGTCAGTCCATTGGTAAGCTGTTTTTAACATGACATCATCAATGTCAATATTATTATTTGCTTCCCTATATCCATCTCCTTTTGTCCCAGAATAAAGTAAAGCTAGACCTAAACCATTGTCCAATGTTCCACCGAGGAAAAGATTTGGGGTGTATTTAAGTTGATCTGTACCCGTTGCAAATTCTGTGGTTAAGCCAACTGAGCCTGAAAACTCCTGTGGAATGGCACGTGTTGTAAAGTTAATGATTCCACCCACGTTTTGTGGTCCAAAACGAACAGAACCTGCACCGCGAACTACATCTACAGATTCAATATTACCCATTGATACTGGAGCTAAAGATAATTGTGGTTGACCGTAAGGAGCGACTGCAAGTGGAATACCATCCATTAATACAGTTGAACGAGGGGATAGGCGCGACGTTAAACCACGTACGCCAATATTCAAGGAAACATCACTTCCACCAGTACCATTACTGTCTTGGACTTGGACTCCAGGAATCTGTTTTAAAGCATCGCGGATAGAGGTTGTTGCGATTTCATCGAGTCGGTTTTGATCGATAATGCTGCGTGCACCTGCATGTTGCAGTACTTTTTCTGCATTTGCTTCCTCTAGCCAGTTACCTTGTGCTTGAATAGAAATTGTTGCAAGCGTTTGTGTTTCAGCTTGTGGTACTTCATTGGCAACCGCGCTATGGCAGATGCCACTGAGTAATGTTGCGATAGCGAGACTTAAAGAAGAGGGCGGAAATTTTACTAAACAGGCGGTAGAGTAAGATGTAAATTTCATAAGGCTAGAAAATGGTGTAAATTTACCGAATATTAATCTTTTATTACACAAAATGAAATAATAACTATTATCATTTATAACAATTGTATGGCTTGGGTTTATTGTTTTTATGGGAGATATTTTAGTCCAATATATCTAAAAAAAGCCGTGCTTGAGCACGGCTTTAGTGAAATTGACCTTATTATTTAAACTGAATCGTTCCATTGGCATTGACAATAATTTTAGATTCGCCTGCTGCCATATCTTGTGCAGGAGCTGCTTCTGCCATCGCTGCAAATTTTGGCATCGCACCACGCATAATTGGCTGCGGGAAATAATTACTGGTATTTAGGTTGAGATTAACAAGATTATATTGCGCTTTATTCCAAGCTTGGCTAATGGCTTGCGCACGTTGTTGGAAACTTTTAGACGCTTCAATCATCAATTCATTTTCAACTTTTTTACGCTGTTCATCAGACACTGTAAAGTTGATGGATTGAGTTTGGAAGTTTTGTTGTAACTCACTAATCAACTGGCTGGCTGCTTTAAAGTCTTTACTCTCGATTTGGATTTCAGCGCGACCACGCCATTCTTTGAGTTTTCTGCTGTCATTGTCATAAACTGGATAGGTACTTTGTGCACCCGTTTCTACTTTGACTTGTGTATATTTGCGAGAAATTGCTTGTGCTTGATTCATCAGTTGATTGATTTGATTTGATAGCTCAGCAGGTTGTTTATGGCTTTTCTCAATATAGAGAACAGCTCGCATTTCATCATTCGCCACTTGACGTGAAGCATCGGCTTGAATATTGACAATGTTATAGTTTATTTTTTCTGGCTCATGGGCAAAAAGAGTTGGACTCAGTGTTGCTCCAAGCATCATGGTCATGAGAGCTAAAGTACGCATAAAAAATCCTTGGAATTTAGTATCAAAAATTTATTTTTACATGTTCGATATTAAAAAGAAGTCATGGAAAATATCTGCACATTTTGTGGGGTATTTGTAATATCTTGATGCTCTCTTGCAACGAAGAAAAAATAAACAAATATTTTATAAATCAATGCATTGGTTTATAATATTTGACCATTTATCTAAAAATAATTGTCTGGTTAAAAAAAGCTTACTTTCTTTCGCTTGTCACATAGTATGATGATAATTCATCATACTTAATTGAAAGAACTTTTTTTTCAATAATATTAGATCAGTGTCAGGCATAAAAAGTATTTCTTTTCTCTAAAAATTAGGTATCATCTCGCTCCTAGTTGAAAGATATAAAATATTGTGTCTGCGCTAGATTCTTACAAGCACCGAGTCCTACGACCGCAAGTCACCAGACTTATTTCTTTTACCCATATCAGAGATGGTAATTCGATATGAGCGTTACTTCCGTAAATCCTGCCGCTAATGCAACCAACGAATATTATTTGACTCGCCAAAGTCAGATGGAATCAAATGTTCGTAGTTATCCTCGTAAACTACCGTTGGCAATAGCAAAAGCGCAAGGCTGCTGGGTTACTGATGTTGAAGGTACAGAGTACCTTGATTGTCTAGCTGGGGCAGGAACATTGGCTTTAGGTCATAATCATCCTGCGGTGATTCAAAGTATTCAAGATACATTGGCAAGTGGTTTGCCATTGCATACTTTAGATTTAACAACTCCTTTAAAAGATGCGTTTACAGAAGCACTTTTGGCATATTTGCCAGGTGGTAAAGAAGAATATTGTTTACAGTTTTGTGGGCCTACAGGCGCAGATGCGACTGAAGCAGCGATTAAACTCGCAAAAACTTATACTGGTCGTAGTTCTGTGATCAGCTTCTCTGGCGGTTACCATGGTATGACTCATGGTGCGCTGGCGATGACGGGTAATTTGAGTGCAAAAAATGCGGTCAATGGTTTAATGCCGGGCGTACAATTTATGCCTTATCCGCATGAGTACCGTTGCCCACTTGGTTTGGGTGGTGAAGCTGGTGTTGATGCTTTAACTTACTATTTTGAAAACTTCATCGAAGATGTTGAAAGTGGCGTAACTAAACCTGCTGCAGTGATCCTTGAGGCGATTCAAGGCGAAGGTGGCGTGGTCGCTGCACCTGTGAAATGGTTGCAAAAAATTCGTGAAGTGACTGAAAAGCACAATATCGTTTTAATTTTGGATGAAGTTCAAGCTGGTTTTGCACGTTCGGGTCAAATGTTTGCCTTTGAACAAGCAGGGATTGAGCCTGATGTTGTGGTGATGTCAAAAGCTGTGGGCGGTAGTTTGCCACTTGCAGTCCTCGGGATTAAACGTAAGTTTGATGCTTGGCAGCCGGGTACGCATTCAGGGACTTTCCGTGGTAATCAACTCGCAATGGGTACGGGATTAGCATCACTTCAAGTGATCAAGGAACAAAACCTTGCCCAAAATGCACAACAGCGTGGTGATTTCTTACAATCAGAGTTGAAGAAACTTGCTCAAGAATTCCCATGTATTGGTAATGTGCGTGGTCGTGGTTTGATGATTGGTATTGAGATCGTTGACGAGCGTAAACCTGCAGATCATATGGGTTCTCTTCCTGCGGATGCGCAGTTAGCAGCAGCGATTCAAACTGCATGTTTCAACAATAAGTTATTGCTTGAGAAAGGTGGTCGCAATGGTACGGTTATTCGTTTACTTTGCCCATTAATCATCAATCAAGATGAATGTGTTGAAGTTATTGCGCGCTTCAAAAAAGCGATTGCTGAAGCATTAAAAGCAGTGCGAGGCTGATTCATGGTTGATTTTGCAGAACATCGTAAAGCGTTACTCTGCAATGATGCTCAATCCATTGCTGACTATCAGTCAGCAATGGGCGAAGCGGTCGAAGCCGTTTCAGCATGGTTGCAAAGCGACAAAATGTACACAGGCGGAAGCATTAAAGATTTGCGTGCCGCAATTTCTTTTAATCCATCTAAAGAAGGGTTAGGTGTACAACAATCATTACAACGTATGATTGAGCTTTTTCTGAATAAAAGCTTAAAAGTACATCATCCGCATTCATTAGCACACTTACACTGTCCAACTATGGTGACAAGCCAAATTGCGGAAGTGTTGATCAATGCGACCAACCAATCGATGGATTCATGGGATCAAAGCCCTGCTGGTTCATTGATGGAAGTGCAGTTGATTGATTGGCTTCGTCAAAAAGTTGGTTATGGTGCAGGTCAAGCAGGCGTGTTCACTTCTGGTGGTACACAGTCGAACTTGATGGGTGTCTTGCTTGCGCGTGACTGGTGTATCTCAAAAAACTGGAAAGACGAAAATGGCAAGCCATGGTCTGTTCAGCGTGATGGTATTCCAGCCGATGCAATGAAAAACGTCAAAGTGATTTGTTCTGAAAATGCACACTTTTCAGTGCAAAAGAACATGGCGATGATGGGCATGGGTTTCCAATCTGTTGTCACTGTTCCTGTGAATGAAAATGCACAGATGGATGTTGATGCGCTTGAAAAAACTATGGCGCATCTTCAATCTGAAGGTAAAATTGTCGCGTGTGTTGTTGCTACAGCAGGTACAACCGATGCAGGTGCAATTGATCCACTCAAGAAAATCCGTGAAATTACCACCAAATATGGTACATGGATGCATATTGATGCAGCTTGGGGTGGTGCACTGTTACTTTCGAATGACCATCGTGCAATGCTTGACGGTATCGAATTATCAGACTCAATCACGCTTGATTTCCATAAGCATTATTTCCAAAGCATTAGCTGTGGTGCTTTCTTATTGAAAGACGAAGCAAACTATCGCTTTATGCATTATGAAGCAGAATATCTAAACTCTGCTTATGATGAAGAACATGGCGTACCGAACCTTGTGTCTAAATCATTACAAACGACGCGCCGTTTCGATGCGTTGAAATTGTGGATGACGGTTGAAGCATTGGGTGAAGAACTTTATGGTTCGATGATCGATCATGGTGTGAAATTGACGCGTGAGGTTGCTGACTATATTAAAGCGACCAATGGTCTTGAATTGTTGATTGAACCTCAATTTGCTTCAGTGCTGTTCCGTGTTGTGCCTGAAGGCTATCCTGCTGAATTCATCGATAGCTTAAACCAAAACGTCGCAGATGAATTATTTGCACGTGGTGAGGCGAATATTGGTGTGACGAAGGTTGGTCAAGTTCAATCATTGAAAATGACGACTTTAAGCCCAGTGGCAACGCTTGAGAACGTACAGAACTTGCTTTCATTGGTATTGATCGAGGCTGATCGTATTAAAGATGCGATTGTTGCAGGAACGTATGTTTCAGCGCTCGATTAATCATTGAATCGGTTGAAAAAGGCACAGATATCTGTGCCTTTTTCGTTTTTGGAGGTGAGGGGCGATTGAAGTTGCCAAATTCGGGGTGCATTGCATTGTGATAAAAAATAGCTAAACTAGAAAAAACTGCAAATAATTTACAACTAAAATTGATCATCATCAAAGCGTCATAAAGCTGTAACTTTATTGTCATATTATCTATTCAAAATGCAGTTAACCAAAGTGCAACACTTAAATCCAAAAAGAGTTGTAATTCAAATTGCATAAATGAGAGAGAAATAGAATGCGCTTAAATCCACGTCAAATCGCACTTGCTATAACATTAACTGGGGTAGCTGCGGCATCCACTGCACATGCAGCTCGTGATACTATTCAGATCGCTGGTTCTTCAACTGTGCTGCCATTTTCAAGTATTGCAGCGGAAGAGTTTGGTAATACGTTCCCACAGTTCAAAACTCCTGTTGTCGGTTCTGGCGGTTCTTCAGGTGGTTTGAAACAATTCTGTCAAGGTGTTGGCGACAACACGATTGATATCGCAAACTCTTCACGTCCGATGCGCAGCAACGAACTTCCAGCTTGTGCAAAAGCTGGTGTGAATAAGATTCATGAAATCAAAATTGGTTATGATGGTATTGTTTTTGCCTCAAACATCAACAAAGCTGAGTTCAAATTAAAGCCATATCATGTCTTCACTGCGATTGCAGCTGAGTTACCATCGAATGGCAAAATGGTTCCAAACCCGTATACACATTGGAATCAAATCGATAAAACACTTCCAAATGAGCCGATTACTTTGGTCATCCCTGGTTCAAACCATGGTACGCGTGAAGTGTTCCAAGAAAAAATGGTTGATGCAGGCTGTAACGCTTACGAACAGATTAAAAACTTAGATAAAGATGCGCACAAGAAAGCATGTACGACTTTCCGTCAAGGCGGACGTGTGATCGAAATCGCGGGTGATTATACTGAAACATTGGCTCGTTTAAAAACTTCTCCAAGTGCGGTAGGTGTTTTTGGTTTGAGTTTCTATGATCAAAACCGTGACAAATTACGTGTAGCAAAAGTAAACAATATCGTACCAACAGAAGCTGCGATTTTAAGTGGTAAATATCCTGTATCACGCCCTTTATTCTTCTATGTGAAAGGCGAACATTTACAATCAGTGAAAGGTTTACCGCAGTTTGTTGAATTTTTCTTAAACAAGAAGACTTCAGGTAAAGGTTCAAAACTAGAGCGAGCTGGTTTAATTCCTTTGTCTGATGCTGAACGCGCAAAAATTCTTGCCGACTTTAAAGCTGGTAAAGTATTTAAGTAATATTGGTGTTAATAGAGGCTGATGGTGAGGGGAATTTACCATCGGCCTTTTTGTCAAACTAGGTTTTTTCAAATGATTAGAATTGGAAAAACGGTGGAGATCACATGAATCTGCTACTCATAGGTGTGTTATTAGCCCTCATGGCAATTGCATATCAAATCGGGCTGAGCAAAAGCCGTAACCTAGCAGGTAAAGGAAATAACTCAGTCACACTACATTCACGCCCTGGTTATTATGGTGCGTTGGTTGCTTTGTGGTGTGGTATTCCTGCTTTTTTAATTTTGATCACATGGAACTTGATTGAACCGAGTATTTTACAACATATTATTCTCAATCATATTCCTGCATCTGTCAGTGATTCTTTAGATCCTGCTAGTCGAGATGTATTGATTAACCGCGTTCAGGCAATTGCATCTGGTTTTGGTGTGACTGGTGAGCCTGTTGCCTATGAAGTTGCCGCAGCACAGCAACTGGCTAGATTTGAAGCGATTGGCACTTTTGCAAAAATAGCGGTGGTCATTAGTGTCGCGCTGGGTGGTTTGATTTGGGCCAAAAAACATATAAGCGAACAGTATCGCGCGCGTAATCAAGTAGAGCGTGCGATTAATGTCGCACTGATCTTATGTTCGGGTGTTGCCATCCTCACCACTATCGGTATCGTGATGTCGATGTTTGGTGAAGCACTCAACTTCTTTAAATTCGTAAGCCCTTTCGATTTCTTCTTCGGTACTGTATGGCAGCCTGGATTTAGTCAAGTTGGTCAAGTATCAGGCAGTTACGGACTATTACCATTATTGTGGGGTACATTAATGGTGAGTGCAATTGCACTCTTAGTCGCAGTACCCGTTGGTTTAATGATCGCGATTTATCTGGCTGAATATGCTTCTCCACGCTTACGTTCTTGGGCGAAACCAACGATTGAAGTTCTCGCAGGTATTCCGACCATTGTGTACGGTGTATTTGCGATGATGATTATTGGTCCATTTATTAAGATGGCAGGCGCAAGCGTCGGTCTTAATATTAATGCCACCAGCGCACTGACAGCTGGTCTGGTCATGGGGATCATGATTATTCCGTTTGTGTCTTCTTTATCGGATGACATTATTACCCAAGTACCTCGTACGCTACGTGATGGTTCATTAGGTTTGGGAGCGACCAAATCAGAAACGATTCGTCGCGTGATTATTCCTGCTGCTTTGCCGGGTATCATCGGTGCATTTCTATTAGCGGCTTCTCGTGCCATCGGCGAAACCATGATTGTGGTACTTGCCGCAGGGAATAGCCCAGTTTTACATGCGAATCCATTTGAAGCGGTTTCTACGGTCACGATGACTATTGTTACTCAGTTAACAGGTGACTCAGATTTTTCTAGTCCGCAAGCTTTAGTGGCTTTTGCATTAGGCTTAACGTTGTTTGTTATTACTTTAGGTTTAAACATTGTCGCATTGTACATTGTGCGTAAATATCGTGAGCAATACGAATGAGTTCATCAAATACATCTTCTCCTGTGGATCAAAATGTATTTGATCCGCAAACGGCGCAAGAGTTACGTGCACAACGTAAAGAAAGAATCGAAAAGTCGCTTGGCAAACGCCATCGTAAAGAAAAGGCATTTCGCTTCTTTGGATTTTCTGCTGTTGTGCTTGGTTTGGCCTTTGTCGCGCTGTTATTTACGAGTATTTTAGCAAAGGGTTTACCTGCATTTTGGCAAGCCAGCATGACAGTGCCTGTTTATTTTGATCCAGCCATCATTGATGTTGGACCAAAACCAAAACAGCTTGCGGGCGAAGCTCCTGTTGACTATCAAGAGCGCTATGTTGCTTGGCAAACTGAAATGGGGATGGTTGACTGGGATGCGTTGATTATCAATGGTCTGGTCGCAAAAGATCCGTCTTTAGCAGATAAACAAGATGATTTGAGCAGATTATATACCAGCTCTGAGTCGTATCGTTTACGTGATATGGTTTTCGCAGATCCATCCTTGATCGGTAAAAAACAGGAAATCGAATTTCTTGCTGATGCCAATATTGATGTTTGGTTAGCAGGTAATATCGATCGATCTTTGCCAGATGAACAACAACAATTGAGCCCAGAAGTTCGTCAGATTGCAGATGAACTTAAAGAAAAAGGGATCATTGCTAGTACGTTTAACTTCAACTTATTTACCAATCCTGATTCTCGTAGCTCTTTGGCATCAAGTGGTTTAGCTGGTGCTTTCATGGGCTCGCTGTTTATGATGTTGATTGTGATCTTTATTTCGATTCCAATCGGTGTTGCGAGTGCGATTTATCTGGAAGAGTTTGCTAAACAAAATTGGTTGACGGATATTATTGAAGTCAATATTAATAACTTGGCTGCTGTACCTTCAATTGTTTTTGGTTTATTGGGTGCTTCGATTTTTATCGGTTGGTTCCATTTACCGATTTCAGCACCTTTGGTCGGTGGTTTAGTTCTGAGTTTGATGACATTGCCTACTGTGATTATTACCACACGTGCATCATTAAAAGCAGTGCCACCTTCGATCCGCCAAGCAGCTTTAGGGCTGGGCGCATCTAAAGTTCAAACTGTATTTCACCATGTTTTACCATTAGCTTTACCGGGTATTTTAACAGGTGCAATTATTGGAGTTGCTCAAGCATTAGGCGAAACAGCACCGCTCTTGCTTATTGGTATGAGTGCCTTCGTGGCAAGTGTACCTGCTTCGCCATTAGATCAATCTACGGCATTACCAGTACAAATTTTCTTATGGCAAGGTAATGAGTTGCGTAATTTCTTTGAAGGGCGAACTGCGGCAGCAATTATTGTATTGCTTGCATTAATGATCGGTTTAAACAGCCTTGCAATTTGGTTACGTAAGAAATTTGAAGTACGTTGGTAATCGGAGATAACATGATGAATACTATAGATACCACGAACTCCTTAGAAAAGGATAAATCAGTGAACCCACAGCAAACTCAATTTACATCGTCTGAACGACCTGCACAGCAAGGTACCGCTTTCGTCGCACAATTTGAAACATCGGCCCATACAAAAAAATTGCAGCATGGTGATGTGAAGATCAGTACGCAAGATGTTCATGTTTATTATGGTGAAACTGAAGCGATCAAAGGCATTAATCTTGATATTTACCAAAATGAAGTGATTGCATTTATTGGACCGTCAGGTTGTGGTAAATCAACTTTTCTACGTACCTTGAACCGTATGAACGATACGATTGATATCTGTCGTGTAACGGGTAAAGTCACTTTAGATGAACAAGATATTTACGATCCTAATCTTGATGTTGTGTTGTTACGTGCACAGGTAGGTATGGTGTTCCAAAAGCCGAATCCATTTCCAAAGTCGATTTTTGAAAATGTCGCTTATGGACCAAAATTACATGGGCTTGCACGCAATAAATATGATTTAGAAGAAATTGTAGAAAATAGCTTACGTAAAGCAGGGCTATGGGACGAAGTGAAAGACCGTTTAGCTCAACCGGGTACGGGGTTATCGGGTGGTCAGCAACAACGTTTGTGTATTGCACGTACGATTGCAGTCAGTCCAGAAGTGATTCTGATGGATGAACCATGTTCTGCGCTTGATCCGATTGCAACAGCAAAAATCGAAGAGCTTATTTCCGAGCTTTCAGAGCAATATACCATTGCAATCGTAACGCACTCAATGCAACAAGCGGCGCGTGTTTCTGATCGAACAGCTTATTTCCATTTAGGTGATTTAATTGAAGTGAATTCGACTGAAAAAGTCTTTACTCAACCTGATCATCAGCTGACTGAAGCCTATATTACGGGGCGTTTCGGTTAATTATTTTCCGCACGAACGCTCTAAAAAACACCCTTCATGTCGGACCAAGCGTCTGGCTGGTTGGGTGTTTTTTTTGTTATATCGATGAAAATGAATCTATTTTGCAAAATCGCTATTGAATTTTTATTGAACAGGCCACATCTTAGAGCAATAAAGCCGAACTAAAGAGCACTTATTTTATGTTATTCCATTTACCTAAATTTCCTGCTGAAATTCGTATCAGTCATTTAAATGCGCGTGTAAATGAACAAAGAAAAAAGATTACGCAAACCACCGCATCTCGTTTGGAATTATTACAGCTTGTTCAACAACTCGCTAAAGAAGCAAAAGTTCGTAAAAAGAATGATCGAAAAATTTATGTCCTCGATTTTAAAGGGGACATCCAAGCTTCGGCAGTAGATTCGATTCGTGAAGAAATTACCTTGATATTGGCCACAGCCAAAGCGGGTCAGGATCGTGTCGTAGTACGTTTGGAGAGTCCTGGTGGGATGGTGCATGGCTATGGCTTGGCAGCTGCACAGTTGGTACGGTTACGTGATGCAGGTTTTCATGTCACCATCTGTGTCGATAAAGTCGCTGCAAGCGGTGGTTATATGATGGCATGTATTGCCAATGAAATTATCTCAGCACCATTTGCAGTGGTTGGCTCAATCGGCGTAGTCGCGCAGGTACCAAATTTCAATCGTTTACTAAAACATAATAATGTTGATTTTGAATTGTATACGGCTGGGCAGTACAAACGTACTGTAACCATGTTTGGAGAAAATACAGCGGAAGGCAAAGCCAAGTTTGAAGAAGAGTTACAGCAAACGCATGTCTTATTTAAACACTTTATTGAAAAATATCGTCCACAACTCGATGTTGAAAAAGTTGCGACAGGCGAACATTGGTATGGTGAAGATGCACGTGAATTAAACTTGGTCGACAAGTTACAGACTTCTGATGAATATTTGCTTGGCTTACTTTCACAGCACGATGTCTACGTGATCAATACGCGTAAACGTCCAACTTTGGGTGAAAAACTCGGTCTGCAAGCTGCGCAAATGGCTGAGAGTTTGATTCCGACGGTAATGAATAAAATTACTGATAGTTTAGTTAAAGCGAACAGTACATTGGTTCAAATGCGTGATCCTAAATTCTAATTAAATTTACAATAGACTTTTTCGTACATCCTTTTGCTACTCCAGTTAGGAGAAATACAAAGAGGGGTAAATAATGATGAAAAGGTCTATCGATTCTTTAAAAGAAAGCCAGTCTATATGACTGGCTTCTTTATTTGTTGGTGGTTATTTTCATCATTTCTGACAGGAGTTTTGAACAAATGGTTGGTTAAATAAAATTGACAAAACTTCTGTCGGCAAAGATTGTCCTTATCGTGATCATTTGATATTTTAATTGCTAGATTAATAACTTAATTATTCATTAATCGACAAGTGTTTAAAAATATAATTGATCAGTGAGTATAATAATGACAAAGGTTGTCGTTTCTTCAAAAAAAAATTTAATGACTTTACAAGATGCGCAAATGCAAGATGTGATTCTTAATCAACCTTCTATTGTTCAGATTGGTGTAACTCAAGCAGATATTAAATCCATGATGAAACAAGGTGATGACCTTGTCATTACACTCAACAGCGGAGAAAAAATTGTTATCAGTGGTTTTTATAATGATGTAAATGTCACTGAACATACCTTAGCACTCGTCAAAGAGGACGGTACTTATGAGGTTGCTCAATTTGATGATTCTGGAAAATTTATTCGTTATGTCCCAACAACGCAGTTAACTCAATTTGCATATACGGAAGTCCCTGCACAAACGCCCATGGGACAGGATGGAATAGATGATAGTGGGATCAGCAAATCACAATTGATGAAAGCGGGTCTGGTGGCACTAGCCGCGGAAGGAGTTTATTTATGGGCAGTGAAAGATGACGATGACAAAGATAAAAATAAATATAATAAATCACCAGACATTACCCCCCCAGCCACACCAACCGCAGCTTTATCTAGCGACACCCAAACCATCACAGGAAAAACCGAAGCAAAAGCGAAAATTCTGATTCGTGATCTGACTGGCAAAGTGATCGCTACGGGTCAGGCCGATGATCAAGGGAATTATACCATTAAGCTCG
The DNA here is from genome assembly GCF_000369505.1 of Acinetobacter sp. NIPH 298. Classification (GTDB taxonomy): domain Bacteria; phylum Pseudomonadota; class Gammaproteobacteria; order Pseudomonadales; family Moraxellaceae; genus Acinetobacter. The sequence continues at coordinate 1,824,663 of NZ_KB850055.1, read as the reverse complement.
ATCAACCTTTGGTCGATGGCAATAAGGTTAGCGTTGTTGCAGTAGATCGAGCGGGAAATGTTTCACAAGGTGTGATTGTCACGGGAAGCAAAGATACAATTGCTCCAGATGCACCCATTGCACAATTAAATGCAGATGGAACAATTGTGACGGGGAAAACAGAAGCCAATGCCAAAGTATCTATTTTTGATGCTAATGGAAATCTTTTAGGTACGGTGAAAGCCAATAAAGAGGGGCTATATTCGATTCAAGTATCACCGCCATTAACCAGTGACAAAGGCGGAACGGTCGTCGCTGAGGATGCGGCTGGTAATAAGTCGGAACCTTCAAAGGTGGTTGCGGGCAAAGATACGGTTGCACCTGAGCAACCTTTGATCGAGGTGAATAAAGAAGGTACTTCTATCCACGGAAAAGCTGAGGCTAATGCCAAGGTCATTATTAAAGATGCGGCTGGGAATGTGATTGGCAGTGGTACGGTTGATGCACAAGGTAAATTTGAGGTGAATATTTCTCCTGCACTAGCTTCAGGCGAAAAAGGTTCAATTATTATTGAAGATGCGGCAGGGAACCAATCTAAGCCTGTGGAAATTAGTGCAGGAAAAGACACAATTGCACCCGATAAAGCCTCAGTACAAATCACCGCTGATGGAGACTCGATTTCTGGAACAGCTGAAGCCAATGCCAAAATAGAAATTAGAAGTGCGGATGGAAAAATTATTGGTACGGGTACAGTGGGAGCTGATGGGAAATTCACTATTGCTGTATCGCCAGCTTTAACTGATAAAAATATCGGTAAGGTTTATGTGATTGATGCAGCAGGAAATCGTTCTGTTGAAACAAATGTGGTGGGAAATAAAGATACTATTGCGCCAAATAAGCCAATCTTAGAAAAGGTCATGGATGATGTTGGAGATGTAAAAGGCGCAATTTCAGCAGGTGGCAGCACCGATGATGCCAAACCTGTTTTATCTGGAAGAGGCGAAGCAAAAGCTGTTTTAACCCTTTATGATAATGGTCAACCAATTGGAACCGTTACTGTCGGAAATGATGGAAAATGGAGTTTCGAAATCAGCCAAGATCTTACTTTAGGGGCACATAAGATCACCCTCACGCAAACGGATGCCGCAGGTAATACCAGTGAAGTGAGTGATTCATTTAATTTTACTGTGGTTGCACCGACGACAACCAATACCATTGCATACAGTGAAAATTTTGAATCAGACCTAATAGAGATGTCTCTGGTAGAACCCATTGATTTAGCGGCTTTGGAAAGCGATTCGATCGTAACTTTTGATGAACCGCCAGAGCTTGAAAACATGCTAATAGATGATTTACTGCTCTCATCAGATTCTTCTGATCACCAAGTTGATGATGTACTCAATCAGTTTGTAGGGACAGAATCAACTGCTGCCGTCACGACTCAAGTGGCATATTCAACACAGGTCGAATATGCCCAAGTAGTGAAATCTGATCCTTTTGAACAGTTAGAAGTAGTGCAACATTCAATCGTTTAATAGGCGAAATCGTGTCAATTTAAACTCTTATTTTCGAATAGGAGTTTTTTCTTTATAGAGTTGAATTATTCCGATGAGAATCGCACCTATCGTTGCCAAGAACATGTCTTTGTGTGCATCCCACATATCACCTTGTTGACCATTATAGTTTTCAGCATCTTCAGGAGATAAACCCAACGAAAGTCCCCATTCCAGTAGCTCATAAAGCATACTCGAAGCCATGACAAATTGAATGACCAATAGGAACAGTGTAAAAGGCTTTGCAGTTGGGAACCACACTTGAAAGCAACGATAGAAAAAAGGATAGAGTAATACCCCATAGGCAAAATGCACTAGTCGATCATACATATTGCGTGACCAACCCATGGTTTGATTTAAGTCGAAATTAAATAATTTTAAGATCCATTCATTATAAGGAACATAGGAATAGAGGTAATGTGCCGCAACGATATGAATGAAAAGAAAAAGTAGATATAAACAAAAACTGACAAAGCTGATGCCGATCCTTTTTATGCTCAGGATCAGTACGATCAGCATCAAAACCGTACCTGCCTGATGGAGCAGGTATGATTCAAATTCGAGTGGATCAATACTGGCAACGACTACAGCCAATATAAGCATAGCAAGTGCAATGTAGTGCTTCAAACTTAGATGTTTTTCGATCATGCGATTTCCAAAAATAAGCCAAGCACATCTGTTTTTCTTTACTCAGCAGAACCTAAAGTAATCTGTTGCTTTGTGGATGATACTCCGCCAAGTGCCTGACAAGCTTGTTTATAAAGTTGATATTTTTGTTCTACAACCTCATCCAAAGGAATGTTAAAAAGATCTTCACCATTTTTATATTGGTCTATGTAAGTTGACACTTTTTCTTTATTTACTGCAAGGGTTTGTTGATGAAAGTTGGTGATGGATGAGGTGGCGAGTTGGCTCGTTTCAATATTATTACATTGAAAATTTTGCAAAATTTTTTCGGCACGTTTTATTTCATTCGATTGTCCAAAGACACAACCAGTTAAGCTTAAGGTGACAATAGACAAGAAAAAAAGCTTCATGAGAGATAATGTGAAATTTAAGAGTTGGCATTATTGTATAAAATATTGATTTTATATATTAATTATTTATGTCTAACATAATAAAATTTATCTTTTTTTGCTGTGCATATCTAATTGAACAAAAATTAAATAGGTTGGATTTAAAAAATGGAACTATTCTTCTAAAATGACTGTGTATCAAGCATAAAAAATATTCAATTGATTGATAAAAAATGATTTTTAGCGGTATGCTAAAGAGGGGCATCATTACACATCTTGTTATGCATATTAAGCACATTCTCTTATTCAGTTTTTTGATGGTTCTCTCTGTTGGAACTTATGCGAATGACTATGATTTTTTTGCAGAGATAAACGATGATGCTGAACACATGTTTGATTCAGCCTACCCACAGAGACAGGCTGATTACTCCGTTTTGCATAATCAATTTTTTCAAGATGAACGTTGGCGTGTATATAACTATACGGCTTATCAAACCAATCAGTTTAATCAAAAAATGTTAACAGGCGATACTACCAATTTGTCCTTGGACGATTTCTCAATTTCACTGGGTTATGGCATCGTTTATCAACTCAATCAAAGCAATCGTATTGGCTATGAATATCTATCCAGTTTCCCTTATGATCGTGGACAATTGATTCGGTTCTTTTGGCTAAGTATTTTTTAGCTTATTTTTTGATATAAAGCTGCTCGAACCAGACCTGCTTTGGTTTCTTTAACTTTTTGCCATGTAGCTGGAAGTTTGAGTTGAGATAAATCTCGATCAGCTTCAACATAAATATAAGCTTTTTCTACGATCAATGGATCAGCCAGTTCAGCCAGTTCTTGCCATAGATCAAGACTATAAGGTGGATCGAGAAAGACCACATCAAATGATGAAGTGCTTAATTTCTTTAAAGCCTGTTGTGCTGTTGATACGATCAATTTGCAGTTTTGGGCTTTTAACAGTTGGATATTTTCTTTTAAAAAATTGGCTTGAGTTGTATTCGGTTCGATCATGACCACTTTTGCGGCGCCACGTGACAGGGCTTCAAAAGCAAGTGCACCTGATCCTGTGCATAAATCCAAGACCTGTGTATTTTGAATATCCCACATCAACCAGTTGAATAAAGTTTCACGAACCCGATCGGGTGTAGGTCGTAAACCTTCAATATTAGCAAATGGGAGTGTTCGACGTTTCCACTCTCCACCAATAATACGCAATTGATTTTTCATTATTCAGTTGCTCCTTCACTTGCTTGAGCAGGAGTTGTTGTCGCTGTGCTATTCGTTACGATTGGAGGATTATTGGTCGGTGCTGCGTCTGTCGTTGCCGTTGTATTTTGTTGGATGCTTTCGATCGTTCCGTTACCACTTGGTAACTCACCTGGTTTAATACCAGCGGTCATGAGACCACCGCTAACTTGATGGTTGGCTGGACGCAATGGATCAGTTTTACGCTTTACCAGCCAATAATCAAAAATTGGACGGGCAATTTGTGTGGCTGCACCGCCACTTCGACCGTTTTCCCAAACCACAGCAATGGCAATTTCAGGATTTTCAGCAGGCGCAAAACCAACGAATAGACCATGATCGCGCTGACGTTCAGAAAGTGCCGCTTCGTTATAGCGCTTGCCTTGCGCAATACTTTTAACTTGGGCTGTCCCTGTTTTACCCGCAATAGAATATTGTAGACCGCTTTTGATGCCTCGACCTGTACCTGATTGAATGACATCGACCATTGCCTCACGCATTTTGATCCAATCATCGAGTGTTCCATTAAATTTAATTTGTCCGTCTGGGGCATTGTGGACATCAAATTTTTTGGTACCTTTGGTTTCACGTAATACATGAGGAGTGACGTGAGCACCTTGATTTGCTGTAATGGCAGTTGCCATTGCTAACTGTAAAGGTGTTGAGGTAAAAGCACCTTGTCCAATACTCACGGAAATCGTCTCACCTTTTAACCATTTGGCATTTCGAGTGCGCATTTTCCATGCAGGACTTGGGTACAAGCCCGTGCTTTCACTTGGCAAATCAATTCCAGTCTTTTCACCAAAACCGAATTGGCGCATCCAGTCATTCATTTTTTCAATGCCCATGCGATAAGACAGTACATAAAAATAGGTATCGCATGAAACAATTTGTGCTTTGTGCATATTGACGAGACCATGACCACTCTTTTTGTGGTCACGGAAGCGGTGACTATCACCCGGTAGTGAGAAATAGCCCGGATCAGAAATCGCTGTATTCCAATCCACCAAGCCATAGTGGATACCACCTAAACCAAACATCGGTTTAATGGTTGACCCTGGAGGGTACACTCCTTGGACAGCACGGTTAAATAGGGGTTGATCCAGATTGTCGCGCAGCTCGCCATAATCTTTGAAACTAATTCCAGTTACGAATAAGTTTGGATTGAAACTTGGACTAGACACCAACGCTAAAATTTCACCTGTACGTGGGTCCATCGCCACAATTGCACCACGACGTCCTGCGAGTTGCTCTGATGCAATGGTTTGTAAGCCATAGTCCAGTGACAAATATAAATCATTACCGCGAGTGGGATCTTTGCGGCCTAGATTGCGCAGTACATTGCCGTGAGCATCAGCTTCAACTGACTCGTATCCGGGGAAACCATGTAACAGTTCTTCATAGCTTTTTTCCACCCCAATTTTGCCAATGAGGTTGGTACCCGCATATAAGTCTTTATCAATCGCTTTGAGTTCTTTATCGTTAATACGACCTACATAGCCGATTACATGCGCAAATAACTCACCAAATGGATAATAGCGGGTCATTTGTGTTTCTATTTTTACGCCGGGAAATGCATATCTAACTTCACTAAACTTGGCAATATCTGCTTCGGTTAGATTAAGTTTGATGGTGATTCGCTCAGTCTTTCGTGCTGTTTTTACACGACTTTTAAATCGGTCAACGTCTTCTTGTGTGAGATTTAGGATTGGTACTAAGCGCTCAATGCTATCGTCAATATCACTGACATCAGCACGACTGAGCGTGGCTGTAAATACAGGATAATTGTCTGCTAACAGGATACCATTGCGGTCATAAATATAACCACGAGCAGGCGGAAGCGGTTGCAAGCGAATTCTGTTCTTATCTGAGGCCGTTGTAAAATCATCGTAATGAACAATCTGTAAATATGCATAACGACAAATCAGTAAAAGTAAAAAAGTCGCAACCAGAAACATTGCAAACAAAATTCGACCCTTATAAATGCGCTTTTCTTGTTGCATGTTTTTTAAAAGAAAGTGCTGTTTCATAGGGTGTCGACTTAATTATACGATTGAGGGGTGGATTGGCTAAATATTTTAACGTAAGTTGCATGATCTTACTGTAGAATTTTCAACACTTCATGCAAATGATGACGCGACAGTTTTTGACTTTGCAGACATTAAAATTGTACGGTCTTGTATATTAGAAGCAAAATAATTCTGTTAAAGTCACAAACTGTTTGAAATGGAAAGACCAATATACACTCTTAGGGAAAATGGAGAAAATAATGAGAAAAATTTATCTTTTACTCGCGGTTTTAGCATCCAATGGTTTAGCGCATGCTGGAGAGAAAGCATATCTTCCCGAAGCAAAATTGACAGGGGCAAACGTTTCAACGTGGAATGTTGGGGCTGGTTTTACCAAAAAATTATTACATGCCAATCTTGAGTGGGTAAATCCTTATGGGATCGCCTATGCCAAAGCGGGTGTTTTTTTAAATGATGAAAATCCAGCAGGGGGACAAGTCGGATTTCGCTATCCGTATCATCTTACTGGCACAGATAAAAATGGTTATTACATCGGTGCGTATGCCGGCCATATAGAAAGTAAACAAATTGATGGTGAAGAAAAAGCGCGTTTAGGCGCAGGTGTCGATCTTGCGTACGTGTGGCTAAATTCAGAACGCATCAGTACCTTTAGTGTGGGAATTGGAGCGGGTGAAAAACTCAAAAATGATCGTGGAAACGTGATTGAGAAAACTGAACCAACGCTGCAATTTTCATATTCGTTAAGTTTTGGTTTATAGGAGTGAACACACTGTTCATTTTTTTATAAACCATCATGTATCAATAATTCTGAGAGTCATGCATGTTTGATTACGTCAATGAATTGTGGCAGATTTTTTTAGCACGTCCAGATTTTTGGGCAGTCCTCAGTATTATACCTGTAACTGCTTTTGTGACTTGGGCACATGTGTGGATGGCTTTAAAAATGGTGTTTTACCCGATTAACTTTTGGGGATTTCACTTAGGGCCATTGCCTGTGGGGTGGCAAGGTATCGTGCCACGCAAAGCGGGGCGTATTTCAGGCATTATTACGGATAATACCCTGTCTAAATTGGGATCATTGCGCGAGTTTTTAGAAGCAATGGATCCTGAAGACATGGCGATGATCATTGGTGAGCAAGTTGGTTTTGAGCTTGAACATCTCATTGATGAAGTCATGATTGATCGCAATGCGGTGTTATGGGAAAACTTACCTTATTCCATTAAACGCCGTATTTATGCACAAGCACATAAGCAATTACCAACCACCTTGAGAGAGCTTGTCACCGAGCTGACTTTGAATGTAGAGTCATTGGTAGATATGCGAGAAATGGTGGTCAGCCAAATGGAAGGTGATCGCCGTTTGATGGTGCGCATGTTCCTCAAGGTCGGACAAAAAGAAATTAACTTTATTTGGCATATTAGTGCACTCATCGGGATGTTCTTCGGTATCTTCCAGATGATTGTATGGTTCGTGGTGCCTTGGCATTGGACAGTGCCGTTTTGGGCTGCGATATGGGGTTTCTTGACCAACTGGATCGCAATTTGGATGGTATTCAATCCAATTCAACCCCATCCTGTTCGCTATCCGCAGTTTTTCCGTTTAACCAAAGACCGCAAATTCCCTTGGGTTGTGCCAGTCCTTAAGATTGGAACTTATAATGTTCAAGGTGCATTTATGAAGCGTCAGGAAGAAGTTTCTGATGTATTTGCGAGTGTAGTGACTGAAGATTTGATTACCTTGAAGTCAATTATGACTGAAATGATGTATGGCAGTAAGAAAGATAAAACACGCCGTATTGTTAAACGTCATATCAATGAAATCATGGAAACACCATTGGTACGCACGTCGTTGCAGTTATCTTTAGGTCCTAGGGAGTATGCTAGACTAAAGACCGACTTGATTGATCGTTCAATTGAAATTACCATGGGTCCAGTATGTGATCCAGCCTTGAATGCAAGCCGTGCGCAGAAAATCTTTCATATGTTTAGAGAGCGTATTCGTGAACTAACACCGAAAGAGTTCCAGAACTTATTACGTCCTGCATTCCAAGAAGATGAATGGATTTTAATTGTACTGGGTGGGGTAACTGGTTTCTTGGCTGGTTTAATTCACTTATTTGTTGCTTTCTTATAATTAATTTGATGTTGGTTGAGTGATAACTCTGTATGATATTGCTCAATTTAAAATTTATTGTTTTTAGATGAGGATGTTCTTTATGCGCATTATTTTACTCGGACCACCTGGGGCAGGCAAAGGTACTCAAGCTCAGTTGATCTGTAAGCGCTACAATATCCCACAAATTTCAACCGGTGATATGCTCCGTGCTGCAATTCGTGAAGGTACTGAACTTGGCTTAAAAGCGAAAAGCGTGATGGAGTCAGGTGGCTTAGTATCTGACGAGCTGATTATTGGCTTGGTTAAAGAACGTATTGCTCAGCCTGACTGTGAAAATGGTTGTATTTTTGACGGTTTCCCACGTACGATCCCACAAGCTGAAGCATTAGAATCAGCAGGTATCAGTATTGATCATGTGATTGAAATTGATGTACCAGATGAAGAGATTGTTCAGCGTCTTTCAGGTCGTCGTCAGCACCCAGCTTCTGGTCGTGTCTATCACATTGTTTACAATCCACCAAAAGTGGAAGGTAAGGATGATGAAACAGGTGAAGAGTTGGTACAGCGTCCTGATGATCAAGAAGCTACGATTCGTAAGCGTCTAACGTCTTATCATACCGAAACTGAACAATTGGTTGGTTTCTATCAAGGTCGTGCTGCTTCTGGCGAAAATGCACCAACTTACAATAAGTTAGATGGTTTACGTGCAATCGAAAACGTGCAAACAGATTTATTTGCAATCCTAGATAAATAATTTGGATTGTTGATCGGAAAAGAGCTCTGAATATAGGGCTCTTTTTATTTTGGAGGAAACAATGCTAAAGATTGTCTTGATCGCCGCCGTTATTTTAAGTTTTGCATTATTGTTATTCTTACTGTACCAAAGTCAAAAAATGCTGCGCCATGTACAAGCGCAGCAAGCTTTGGAAAATAAGCAAAATGGCAAAGCACGTCAACTACATCCTAAATTGCAAAAGAATAAAGAGACTCAGGATTAATTGAGATTTTTGATCGCGATGGCTTTGGTTGCGCCAAACTCAAAGCGTTCAGGCCAATTGCATACATCAGAAACGATGCACTCATTACACTTGGGTTTACGTGCAATACAGCAATAACGTCCGTGTAGAATTAACCAATGATGCGCATCTAAAATAAATTCTTTTGGAATGACTTTAATTAAGCGATGCTCTACCTCTAAAACATTCTTTCCAATAGCCAAACCTGTACGATTACCGACACGAAAAATATGGGTATCTACCGCCATTGCAGGTTGTCCAAAAGCCGTATTTAACACCACATTCGCTGTTTTTCGACCTACACCGGGCAAAGCTTCGAGTGCTTGGCGTGTTTCAGGCACTTGACCTTGATGTTGTTCCAGCAAAATACCACAAGTTTTGATGACATTTTCAGCTTTAGAGTTATACAAGCCAATGGTTTTTATATAGGTTTTTAAACCGTCTACACCGAGGTTGAAAATGGCTTGAGCAGTATTCGCAATCGGATAAAGTTTGTCGGTGGCTTTATTTACACTGACATCGGTGGCTTGTGCTGAAAGCATGACCGCAATCAATAACTCAAATGGTGATGAATAATTGAGTTCCGTTTCAGGGTTGGGTCGCTGTTCGCGTAAACGCTCAAAAAAGGTTTGAATCTGCTTTTTGGTCATATTTTTAACGGGCATTTAGACTTCCTGCAACTCGTTTAAACGTTGTTGAAGTGCGATGAGCTGGACTTGTTTTTGTTCATCTGTACGAACACTGAGTTGCTTTTCTAACTTCTTAATTTGAGTACGAATTTTAGCAAGTTCAATGGTTGTTTTGGCATCAAGGGTAGAGCTTTCTTTAGGTTTATCTGCTAAGGTAATCGTCGGAATATTATTTGAGGCCTGTGAAAACTGAGCAAAGAACTCAATATCAATTTCTGCACGTACGATAGGCCCTTTACGACTGATACGACGTTTTTCTTCACGTTGGATATGCGCATAGTAACGATGTCTAAGATCATCTTGTTCGATATGACGTTGTTGTATCGTGGGTAAAGGTTGGGTATCTGCAACTAGATCAATACAATCGACAGGACATGGTGGAATACATAATTCGCAGCCTGTACACAGGTCAGTCAAAATACTGTGCATCAGTTTACCGCTGCCAATGATGGCATCAACGGGACACGCACTGATACATTTGGTACAACCAATACATTCATCTTCTCGAATGATGGCTTTCATGCGTTGCGGGCGACCATCTGCTTGGATATCCCAAACACTTGGTTCAGCCGTAAGATAAGGGCGTTGTAAGAACACAGCAAGTGCATCGGCAACAGGCTGTCCTCCCGGAACACATTTATTGGCTGCTTCACCTTCCGCAATCGATTTCGCATAAGGCAAACAGCCATCACGATGCCCACATAAACCGCACTGTGTTTGTGGTAAAAATTGGTCAATTTGGACAATAAGAGAACGTTGTGCAGATGGTGACATGAAAAAGGGTGGAGCGAAAAACAGGATAGGTAGTATAGCAAATAATAGTTTAGTGCGACGAGTCATCTAGGCATTGGATTTCACTTTATGTAAAGTGCCCGTTTCAATTGGTTGACATTAAAAACATAGACTAACTTGTATGTTTATTATAGAATCGGGCAGATTTTAGTAAATATTTTATAACAAATGTTGAACAACATATTCCAAGCATTGTCGCAATTAGGCTTAACTGCCCAAAAACGCGCGATTCATATTCAATTTGCCAATCAAGCGCTCAACACAGAAGTGTTCCTACAAAAAATACAAGGTCAGCATGCCATTAATCAGGGCGTAACTGCGGAACTGATTTGTCTATCAACCAATGCGACTATCCCATTAAAACAATTCATTGGCTCTCAAGTCGCCGTCGATCAAGTGACCGACACAGGCACATTATTTAGAACCACCGGCATCATCACTGAGGCCGTACAAGGGCAAAGTGACGGTTCACTGACCCTATATAAACTCAAACTGCAAGACCCTACTGCACTGTGGCACAAACGCCGTAACAGTCGCGTGTTTATGAATAAAACCGTATTGGATATTGTTCAAACCCTGTTCAAAGAATGGCAGCAACGCAGTCCCTTATTCGCTTCCAGTCTCACGCTTGATATCAGCGGCGTGACGCAAGACTATGATGTCCGACCCTTTGTGATGCAAGCCAATGAAAGCGACTATGATTTCATTACCCGACTGCTCAGAAGCGAAGGCATCAATTGGCTCATCGACGAAGCCCAACTCAACGTTGCCAACAGCAACAGCCCGATCCAAGCACAAAAACTCCGCTTAATTGACGATAACAACCAATACCAAGCCTTAAATCGAAGAACGATTCGCTACCACCGCAGCAGTGCCACCGAACAATACGACAGCATGACCAGCTTAATTGCGGAACGTAGCCTACAACCCACCGCAGTGCATATCCAACGCTGGCAAGCCGATGCCCTAGAACAAGAAGACGGTGCAGGTAGTGTACAAAGCAGCCATCAACATAGCGGACAACACGACAATGCCAGCCTAGGACTTGAAGACGCATGGCACTTCACCCCAGCATGGATGCAAGACCTCAATGGTGAAGATGGCGCAACCGCATCAGGCAACAACCAAATTGAAAAACTCAATCAAAACCTCAGCCACTACCACGATGCCCAAGCCAAACAATTTATTGCCCATACCACCGTACGCGATAGCCAAGTGGGCTACTGGTTTAAACTGAACGAACACCCAGAGATTGACCAACACAGCGGATCGGACCAAGAATTTCTGATCACTGCCAAAAACTACTACAACCAAAACAACTTGCCCAAAGACTTAAACCAACAAATCCAAAGCCTGATCACTCAAAGCCAATGGCAAAATAACAACATAAACTCAAATACAAACCCAGCAGAACGCCAAGCCAACCAACTGACCCTACAACGTCGCAGCATCAAAACCGTACCCGAATACCAACCCCTACAACACCGCCCAGCAGCCCATCCACAACGCGCCAAAGTGGTCGGACCATCAGGTGAAGAAATCCATGTTGATGAATGGGGCAGAATCAAAGTCCGCTTTCTGTTCACTCGAAATGAGGATCACCAACACGATGGCGGCGCAGGCAGTAACGACAACGATACCGACTCGGCATGGGTGGATGTACTCACTCCATGGGCAGGTGAAGGCTATGGCGCACGCTTCCTGCCACGCATTGGCGAAATCGTGGTCATCGACTTCTTTGATGGCAATATAGATCGACCTTATGTCACAGGACGACTGCACGAAGCACAACGCAGTCCAACAAAATTCGATAACCAAGGACAACTGCCCGACACTAAGAAACTCGCAGGGATTAAGTCCAAAGAATACCAAGGCTCAGGTTATAACCAACTGCGCTTTGACGACACCACAGGACAAATCAGCGCTCAACTACAAAGCAGCCATGCATCAAGTCAACTCAATCTCGGAAAACTCAGCCATCCTAAAGCGCAAGCAGAAAGCGAAGACCGAGGTGAAGGCTTTGAACTACGCACTGACCAATGGGGAGCGATCCGAGCAGGCGAAGGCTTACTGATCACCACCCATGCACAAGACCAAGCTGAAGGCGATCATCTCGAAGCGCAAACAGCCAAACAACAACTAGAAGGCAATCAAAGTAATGCCAAAGCCTTAAGTGAAGTAGCCAAGAACCAACAGACCGATGAGTTGGAATCGGTTGAGCAGTTACAGGCATTTGCAGAGCAGATTCAAGACAAAATTGCTCGTTTCGAGCAAGCGATGCTATTGCTGAGTTCACCCAATGGTATAGGACTCAGTACATCAGAAGACATTCATCTATCAGCAGATGGACAACTGAACCAATTTGCAGGCAATAGCATTAACCTAACCACGCAAAAGAATTTAATTGCCCAAACCAGTCAAAAGATCAGTTTATTTGCAGCACAAGGCGGAATTAAGCAAGTTGCAGCAAAAGGTAAGTTTGAAATCTTAGCGCAAGGTGATGCTTTGGATGTGGTTGCTCGTGGTGGTATTCAAATTATCTCGACGGAGAATACGATTTACATTACCAGTCCGAAAGAGATCAATTTGATTGGGGGTAGTTCAGGTATCAAGATTAATAGCTCAGGAATCTTCCCAACCACCAGTGGAAAGTTTGAGGTCAAGGCTGGGCAGCATTTGTTTAAAAGCGGAGCATCTGTTAGTACGCCTGCGATTGATTTACCTGATTGTTCGGCGAAGCAGACTCAAGCTGCTCAAAATGGTTCAGCAAAGGTGGATTTATCGTGATTGTTTCTCCTTTTCAAAAGCAGATGGAAGCAGAACATTTAAATTTTGATTGCTTAGCTTTAGAAAATCGCTGCTTACAAATATTAGATACGCATGGACATATTTTATTTTTACTTGATCGGACATTAAATGAATCAATCTTTGATGATCTTTTACCTAAGATTGAGAAAAAAAATATTGCCTACATTCCATTAGCTTTAAAAAAGGATATGCAGGTTTCAAATCTTTTATTTATAAAAATTGAAGCGAAAGACAAATTCAACTTAATAAAAGATAACCTTATTCAGTTGCTTCTAAAAAATCATGAAATAGAAAACGACAGCTATTTTGTTCATGGTTTCGGAGTTGGTAAGTCTGATATAGAACTAGATGAATTAGTTGAGTCTATAAAAAAGAAATTGGTGATTGTTGATCAAGATAAAAAAATTCTTTTTCGCTGGTATGATCCACGGGTATTAATCTATTTACCCGAAATTATTAAAAAAGAATATGTTCTAGGTCTGTTGAGAGATTTTAAAGAATGGCATTTTTTGCATCCTAAAGGTTTTTTTAGTTTTGATGCAACCTTAGACGTAGTCTCGATATTGACTTTAAGGCAAGTGAATGATGAGCAGTCTATAGATTTAGACTTAATTGAAATTGCGAATAGTGTATTTCAGCAACTAAATGAGTTTGAACAGATTGAAATGGCCGAGATCAATCCTATCGATATACATCAAAGCTTAAAATATGCATATCAGGAATATGGTATTCAAAATTATTTAGATTTGGTGACATATGGTCTTTATAGCCAGATTGTACATAAAGATTTTATTCAGCACTCGATTGTTACGGATGTTCTTTATGAGCACTGCGTCGTCGGTGAAATGACATTTACTGATGCCATGGATTATGTAAGTAAAGATTTATATGAGCAAATTGGTAAAGAATTGAATGGATATGAAATATGACTACGAATCAAAAGACGGTATTGGCTAAGCCGCAAACAAATAACATACTGGCTGAGAAAATTGCAAAGCAAAAACAACAACAAGCTAGAATTCCTGTTGTTGGAAAAACGGAAACAGTTGGGGACATGCGCAAGCCATCAGTTGCCAAGAAAGTAAATAAAAAAATAGAGCAAGGTCCGATTGCTAAATCAGCAAAGCAGTCTACACCTGCAAATATGCAGAACAGTAGTGCTGGACAGCCTCAAAAAGAGTGTTCTAATTTTTGCCGAAAAACTGGTTTTAATATTTTACCTTTACGTTATACGGTGGTAGGTGGAAATGTACCTGCTTTGCCTGCAACATTAGGCAAAAATGTCAAAGATATTCAATTAAAACATTTTAAATATGCTGTAGAAATGATAGATACAGGATATATCTATCGTTTAATAAAACGAGCATCTGGTGCTTTAGAATGGGCTGGCTATTTGGTCACATCAAAGGGGCATTTATCATATTTTCCTGTTGGAAAAGTCGCACCAAAAAGTGTTCCTGAGTTTGCTTGTAAAGGTGCGGGGCATAGTGTTAATTCATCTTTGATTACTATAGAAAGTAACCCGAAAGATGAAGCTAAAGTTGCTTATATTATCCATACCCATGATCCGATGAGTAAGCTAAAACTCAAAGAGTATGAAAAAAATGCCGAGAAATTTGTCGCTGAAGGTAAATGGCAAAAGTTTATTGTGGGTGGCGGAGCAATCCAAGATCATTGTTTGGCTGCAACTAATCTAAAAAATTCAATTTATAATATTAAAAGCTTTGGCACAGGGCGTATCGAGCAGATTTTGAAAAAGTTTGCTCAAGAACCAAATACTGTTGCATGCATGGCATTATATGATCCAATTGGAATCACGCTTAAATTAAATGATAGTAGAAATGGACGATTTGAAAAACTCACAAAGTACATTGCCGAAAGTGAAAAAGACATCACGAATGAACACCGCCTTCAATCATCTCAGCTGATAGATAGTATTAAAATCATTGTAGAAAATAAACTCATTAATCAGAAATTAAGTACCAATAATTTGCAAGTTGATTTGAGCACTAAATTAATATTCGCTCAAGGTAAAATCCCTCGCTTCGGTTCGATGGATAACAGAGAATACCAACGCAAAGTCAACGAAATTTGGGATAAGGCATCTCCACAAGAAAAAGAAAAATTTTTACAACAGCACAATAAAAAATATGCAGCGGGACAAAAGCAACAAAGAAATAAGATTATTAGTCAATCCAAAGCCCAAGCGAAATTGGATTGGGAAACGAAGTATTCGACAAAAATTAATTGGACTGAAAAAAATGCTTTCGATACCAAAGTTAAAGCATTAACTGATGACGCACGTAAACTGGCCCAAGCTTATGCAAGTGATCATTTGAAATGGCTGCAATCAAAGCAGTTGTTAAATGCTTTTTATATATACGATCAAACCGTTCTAAAAGGTGATGGTGCATTATTTCATATAAAAGCACTATCAGTCATGAATGGCATGACAGGCTGCGATGAAGGCCAAGCATTGATGGAAAAATGGTTAGGGGTGGATAAAATCTCTGACGATAATTTATATATGCGGGCTGTGACCTATAATCAAAAAAGTTTGATAGATGAATATAATGCGAAAAGTCCTGAGATCACGTCCTTAACATGGGATCAAACACAAACAAGTTTAAAAGGATTAATTGCTGCATTTGTCAGTGCAGATCAGTTATGGGAACAATGGCTTGCTGATCCAACGAATAAAATCAATGAGTTGAAGTGGTATAATCCAGCACGGACTTTGCCTTGGATTTCTGAGATTACACGAAGCGTAGCCAAGTGGAGTCTGCAATATAATGCCAATCCTTTGATTGCAAAGAAACTTTCGAGGGTTTCTTTTATCGCTTATGCGCATAGTTCTTTGTTAACCGATAAAGTGCCGAAATGGTCATTGCTGTATAACATTGACTTAAAAATGACAAATGCGGGCAGCCAACTGAATGCGACTGAGATCCAAAAACGTTGGAAAAATGCTGGGCAAAACACGGCAGCACAAAAGATTCAAGATATTTTAAGCAAATCTCCACAAAGTGTTTCTATCAGGATCTCTGGTATTGTTGCTTTGTTTGAACTTATTAATCTTGGGACACAAACCAATAACTTTGCTGGGGATAAGAATTGGGAAAATGGCTTTAAAGTAACAGCAGGTTTATTTGCATCTACAGCAGTTGTCTTAGATATTGCTGGTGGCGGTATGGATGCTTTAAGTTTCCAAGAGAAAGCCAATAAAATAAGGTTATATGGCGCGGGGTTTGCTATTGCCGGTGCCACGTTTAGTTTTATTGTAGATACAACGGCGTTAGGTAAAGAATATTTGGGTGATCGAAATGGTTGGTTAATGGCATTGCTCATACTTAAGTTAGTCCCCTCTATAGGGATGTTAGTAGTCGGTATGGGAATATTAATTCAACTACCTATTTTAAAATCTAAAATGACAGAAATCGCAGGGAAGAATATTGTGATTAATAGATTGCTTCTTATGAATGTGATTCGTGGTGCATCAATCTTTAACTGGCTGGGTTTGGGTTTAACTGTTTTAGAAATTGTTTTGAGAAATTACTACTACACAGAAGATGAACTGCAAAAATGGTGTAAAAAATCGGTATTTGGTATTGACTCAAACAAGTATAAGTCTCTTGAAGATGAGGAAGAAACTTTTGGTAAAGCAATTGTGAGTATTTAAAATGGATAAAATGCGTGTAATTCAAGGTAAGATACGAAATTTAAAGACTGAAGACTCTCATGTACATTCCTTAAAGAATCTTAAAACACAAGCAGCAGGTACTGCTGCGATTGGTGCCTTAACAGCAAGCAGCACCTTGGCAACCAATGCTCCAATTATGATAATGGCAGCAAAAGGAAGAGAGGCTAAAACTTTTACGGGCGAGATTGATGACATTAGAGTGATTGGACAGTTTACTACTGTAAAGTTTCAAACAAATGATTCTTTAATATTCGTCATCAGCGAAGAAAAAGAACAAGGGCGGCATTTAGTTTATGCGACTTTAGATCCTAAAACAGGATTGCTGTATATGATGTATGAAATGGGACGTTCATTAAAAAAACTATATAAAAGTACTATAAAAGCAGGTTTCTTATTCTTTTTATTTTTCTCTGTATTCTTTTTTATAATTTTTAATGTTCTTGTTATTATTGATGATAGGGAGTTTAATATTAATGAATATATGAGTTTTATAGGAATTGGGGGGGGGATGCTTTTTATATTTAGTTTTATTGTAGTGTTTGGATACATTACTATTGGGAACTCATTAATTTCACTATCTAAGTTGTCTGAAAATATTTTTGAAACATTAGGTTTTGAAAATCCTAAAGATCAAGATTTTTATAAAAAAAACTTACTTGATAGAGATGGTTTACATGTAAGTGTTATGGAATATCGTAAAAATTTAAAAGGAAAAGATCCATATCCAGAAGATTATTTTGATAAGAAATGAAAAAGATAGAAGGTCGTGTAAGGAATCTGAAAGTTGAAGATTCTAAGGTTTTCCCATTTAGAAACATCGAAAGGCAAGCTGTCGGTACAGCTATGGTTGGCGCTTTAACCGCAAGTAGTAGTATGGCTGCTAATGCTCCAATTATGATGATGGCAGCTAGAGGGGAAGATGCTAAATCTTTCACTTGTGAAGTGGATGACTATCGATTGATTGGTCAGTTTACAACAGTACAGTTCAAAAATGGAGATGAACTGGTTTGGGTAATTAGTGAGGAAAAAGAACAAGGAAGACATTTAGTTTATGCAACCTTAGATCCAAAAACTGGATTATTGCATATGATTAATGAGATGGGGCGTTCTTTAAAATGTGGTTATATTAGTATTATTAAAACAGCTTTAGGCGTATCACTCTTTTTTTTAATATTTATTAATCTTATTGTTTTAGTTACATGGTTTATTTCTGAAGATGGTTTAGGTTTTAGTTTAGTTGAGTATATATTTCCACTTGTTTTAGCACCATTTGCATTTGCATTTACATTTTTATTTGTATTAAGTACATTTTTATTTTCACGTGATCAGAAACAGGCGTGTAGATTATCAGAGCAGGTCTTTGGTGTACTAGGTTTTGAAGATGTTAAAAATCAGGATTTTAGAGCTAATAACTTTTTTACTGATGATCAGGGTAAATTGAGACGAAGTGTTATGTATTATCGCAAAAATTTAAAAAGTTTAGATCCATATCCAGAAGATTACTTTGATAATAAATGAAAAAGATAGAAGGTAATGTAAGGAATCTAAAAGTTGAAGATTCTAAGGTTTTCCCATTTAGAAACATCGAAAAGCAAGCTGTTGGTTCAGCCATGCTAGGTACTTTAGCCAGTAGTAGTGCTTTGATGACAAATGCTCCAATTATGCTTATGGCTGCAAGAGGAATTGATGCTAAAACTTTTACTTGTGAAGTGAGTGGTTATAAGGTTATAGGGCAATTTACCACTGTACAGTTTAAAGAGAATGATCCTTTGATATTGGTAATAAGTGAGGAAAAAGAGCAGGGTCGACATTTAGTATATTCAGTGTTAGAACCTAAAACAGGGCTGCTTTATATGATGTATGAAATGGGTAGATCTATAAAAAATGGGATAAAATCTATTTTTAAGCTGGCAATATCCTTTTTTTTAATTTTATTTTCAATATTAATCATAATCTTAATTAGTCACAATTTTTTTTCTGAAGAAAAAATTGATTTTTTTAGCTTTGATTTTTTAAAAGATCTGTTGTTTATTGTTGTTTTTGGATTGGCTTTTTTTCTACTTACTTTTTTGGGGGCTTTATATAAATCTAATAAAAAAGCAGGGGAGCTATCCGAAAAAGTATTTTCTATTTTAGGTTTCAAAAATGTAGATGAACAAGATTTTTACAATGATTTTATTATTAAAGATGGAGTACATGTTAGCGTAATGGAATATCGAAAAAATTTAAAAGGTACAGACCCATATCCTGAAAGTTACTTTGATAAGCTATAAAAAATGTAGAAGCACATCTAATAAATAATAAGGTGAGAACTAAAATAAATTCATTGTAACTTTATATATGTATATTTTAATAAACTCTATATTTATTAGATTATTAAGCATTCCAAAAAACTATATTTTATGCTGCTTACAACTGGACACATCTTATTGATATCAATATTTGAATTAAGCGCCTATGGTTGATGAGTGCTAGATAATTATCTACACATCATTATAAAGGAGAGACACTCATGTCTCAGAACCAAGATAACTCTAAACAACAACCTAATCAGCAAAATCAATCACCTGGTCAACAACAACAGTCTGAGCCAAATGCTAAGCCTCCAGCACAACAAGACCAAAAACAGCCAACTCCAAAGCAACCTAGTGAAAATAATGGGCAACAGAAATAATCATTATTTTTATGCTTGTAAGAATCTAATCAGCTAAATCCAAATTTATAGGAAACTAATTTATTTAGTTTCCTATATTATTTATAAGGTTGATTTTATAAAACTTTAATCATGAATAAGTGATTAATTTAAATAGATCGCTGATCAATTTAAGGATGTCATATTTACTCAGTGTTAATAGAAGCATTCATTTTTTTATAATTTTGCTTCTTTTGTTGATATCGTAAAGTTAAGCATCGATAGTATTTATAATTTTAGAATAAAAATGATTGGGAAAGCAGCAAGCGAGATAGAAAGAGCTTAGATCGTCAGGTACTTTCGCTCCAAAACAATGCTTATTATGTTTTTTTGGTGCAATAGAAGAAAATGCTTGTAAAGACTAAGCTGTAGCAATGGCGAGAATAATTGAAAAAGTGTTTGTTTTATCTATATTTACTATAAAAATAACGAATATACATAAATTTATCTATATGATTTTTAAGGTTTAATTGAGATTTTATTGAAAGTCGTATAAAAGTTGAATAGTAATCTATGTTCGTTGTGTGAGATATTCTATTTTGGTGCATTTCTAGCACCAAAATAAATCACTGACTCGGGGGTGAATGTTGAAATACAATAGCTTAAATGACTTTCTGGCTTATGTGAAAGCTAGAGATCCTGATCAACCTGAATTTTTACAAGCTGTTGAAGAAGTAATGTTGAGCTTGTGGCCATTCATTGAGAAGAATCCCAAATATGCTCAATATGGCTTATTAGAGCGTCTAGTCGAGCCAGAGCGTGCAATTCAATTCCGAGTGTCATGGATGGATGATCAAGGGCAAACACATGTTAACCGTGCTTTCCGTATTCAATATAATTCAGCCATCGGACCATATAAGGGCGGGATGCGTTTTCATCCATCGGTGAATTTATCAATTCTAAAATTCTTGGGTTTTGAACAAACTTTTAAAAATGCATTAACCACCTTACCCATGGGTGGAGGAAAGGGCGGCTCGGACTTTGATCCAAAAGGAAAGTCTGAAGCGGAAATTATGCGCTTTTGCCAAGCATTAATGTTAGAGCTATATCGTCATTTGGGTCCGAATACCGATATTCCCGCTGGTGATATTGGTGTTGGCGGTCGAGAAGTTGGCTTTATGGCTGGTATGATGAAAAAGCTAAGTAACGATACTGCTTGTGTATTTACAGGTAAAGGCATTTCATTTGGTGGAAGTTTAATGCGTCCTGAAGCAACAGGATATGGTGCAGTGTATTTTGCTGAGGAAATGCTCAAAACGCGCGGTGAAAATTTTACTGATAAAACAGTTTCAATTTCAGGTTCAGGAAACGTTGCTCAATTTGCAGCAGAAAAAGCCATGTTCTTGGGTGCAAAAGTGGTTAGTCTTTCAGACTCAAATGGCACAGTTTACTTAAAAAATGGTTTTACTGATGAGTTGCTTGCCGAAGTGATGGAGCTTAAAAATAATAAGCGTGGGCGTATTTCTGAGTTTGCTTCAAAACATGGCTTTGAGTATTTTGAAGGCAAGACACCTTGGCATATTCCTGTTGATATTGCATTGCCTTGTGCGACTCAAAATGAGTTAGGCGAACAGGATGCGGAGTTGCTACTTGCAAATGGTGTGATCTGTGTCGCTGAAGGTGCCAATATGCCGTGTACATTAGATGCTGTAGAAAAATTCATTACCGCAAAAATTCTCTATGCACCAGGTAAGGCTTCAAATGCGGGTGGTGTCGCAACTTCTGGGCTTGAAATGTCACAGAATGCTTTGCGCCTCAGTTGGATGCATGGTGAAGTCGATGAACGTTTACATGCAATCATGAAAGATATTCATGCGAATTGTTTAAAATACGGGACCAAAGAAGATGGTACAGTGAATTATGTAGATGGTGCTAATATTGCAGGATTTGTGA
Source organism: Acinetobacter sp. NIPH 298 (assembly GCF_000369505.1). Taxonomy (GTDB): domain Bacteria; phylum Pseudomonadota; class Gammaproteobacteria; order Pseudomonadales; family Moraxellaceae; genus Acinetobacter. The sequence goes on along the minus strand of NZ_KB850055.1, from coordinate 1,803,127 downwards.
AAGTTGCTGATGCAATTTTGGCTCAAGGTATTTATTAATATTTCGCCGAGCAAATAATAACTCCGATGTAAAAACATCGGAGTTATTATTTATAGCTATAGCAATGTATTAAGGTTTCTTAACAATTTCTTGTTCAACAACCATATCTAATACGTCAGCTAGGCTAGATTGGTCAGCCGCTGGGTTTTTAATTTCAAAGCGTTTCACACGAACGATGACACGTTGGTTTGGGTTGTGTTCAAAACCTTCGATTTGACCGTAGTAAAGTGACCAGTCTTTATCCGCGTATGTTTTTACACCTTTGTCATCATATTTAATTTCACGAACTTGCATACAAGTCTGTGGCGCTACACCTACACAAGACTTAGTTTCTGGTGAAATTTCCATGAAAACAGTTTTAGGTTCTGTTTGGTATTTTGCTTCAGCTGTCATTTTTCCGACAAATGTATATTTTTGACCTTTAGCATCAGTAATCACGAGTGTTGGTTGCTCAAGGTTGCTTGCATTCACTTCAAACGGAATCTGACGTTTTTGTAAAAGAGTTCCTGCAAATTGCTCTTGTTTCATAAGTGCTGGATTACACGCCATCATCGTTGATGCACCATCACCTGTCGCGATCAAACCATTTTCAATTTTCCATGATGTATTTAAGCGGTTACAACCTGTATCTACAGACAAGCGATCATTGGCTAAGAAGCTTAATACGATTGGACGTTTGGTATCAGCAGGTTGATATGACCAAGTGTAGTTAGTTAACACGTTGCTATTCGTCACTTTTGCACCTGTAAATACGTGTTTTTGCCCTTTGCTATCAGTTACAGTCAAGATTGGTTGACCATTCATAGTACTGATTTGAAATGGAACTTTTTTATCACTGAAAATATCAGCAGATAAACGTTCTTGTTTCATTAAATCATCTGCACAAGCCATTTTTGTTGATATAAGCGCAGAAGTAACAATATTGTTGCCTTCAACTTTCCAAGTACCACCTTGACCATTACAACCCGTTTGAATCGAAAGTTGTTGATTGTCATTAAAGTTTAAAACCAATGGCTTTGACGCTGTAGATGCTTGATAAGTCCAGTGATAATCCGTGAGGTTTTTAGCCGCTGTCGCGTTAATTTCAGTTGTTACATGATCAGCAACATTTTGTACTGTTTGACATGCCATTAAAGAAAAAGGGAGTAAGGCAAGAATTAAATATTTGATTTTCATATTCAAAGAACATATATAATATAGCAGCCATAAGCTTAATGGATTCTTAAAAAAAGAGCATGTAGTCAGTTTAGGTATTAAGTTCGTTAAATGTATTGATTTGTAATATTAAATAAAAGTATAGGATTTTTAAAAGCTTGGTGCTCATTTATTAAACTTTTCTGCCGAACACCAAGAATATGATTCAGTCGAAACGATAGATATCCATTCCTAATGAACCCATTGAAAAACTACTATGTACGATATTAAAACGATGACCTGTGCCCATTGCAAAGAATAGCGGTGCAAAATGTTCAAGTGTCGGATGATTACGTTGAACATAAGGCAATGATGGCCAATCCAATACAGCATCATAGTTTTGATGCGTAAGCTTATTGACGACCGTATTACGGAAGGTACTTGCCCATATCGGTACATCGGTATCAGTATGCCAAGAAAGCTCCGCAAGGTTGTGGGTAATGCTCCCTGAGCCAATTAATAACATCTGTTGTTCTCGCAAAGGCGCAAGGGTTTGTCCGATTTTGTAGATGTCGTCGGCATTTAAGTGAATAGGAAGTGAAATTTCGATCACGGGAATATCGGCTTCAGGATACATGTGCAATAAAGGCATCCATACGCCATGATCACGCGGACGAGTACTGTTGGCATGCGCAGAAAATCCTGCTTCAGCAAATAACGTGAGTATTTTTTCTGCCAGTTCTGGTGCACCCGAAGCAGGATAGCGAATGTCATATAGTGCCTGTGGAAATCCACGGAAGTCGTGCCATGTTTGTGGTCGGATTGAGGTGCTGACTTCAAGCGCTTGGCTTTCCCAATGGGCAGACATGACGATAATTGCCTGTGGTTTGGGTAGATTGGTACTTAGCCGATGCAGAGCAGGACCAACTTGTTCTGGGTCAAGTGCAAGCATTGGCGAACCATGAGAGATAAATAACCCTGGTAAAGTTTGCACATTCATCGTTAAGCACCTGACTGGAAATACATGGTTATGGTGACAAAAATAAGCACTGTTTAAAAGAGGCTAAGTTTCAACAGATTGTTCCAAAACTAGAACACGATATTAAATCACGCACGGTGGTAAGGGTGATTGTGATTAATACTCATGGCACGATAGAGTTGTTCGATGAGTAACACACGAACAAGTGGATGAGGCATGGTGAGTTTGGATAATGACCAGTGCCAAGCAGCAGCTTTGCGTACTGCATCGGATAGTCCATCAGGGCCACCTATGGCAAGTACGATATCGTTGCCTTCGAGCATCCATTGCTGCATGGTATCCGCAAGTTTCTCGGTACTCAGTTCACGTCCACCCACTTCTAAGGCAATCAGAGTTTCATTGGCTTTGACCGCATTCAGAATACTTTCACCCTCGATTTGGCAGTATTTTAAGATGTCAGCTTCTGAATCATTTTTGCCACGCTTCGCCATTGGCAGCTCAATCACTTGGGTTTGTACAAAAGGTTGAATACGTTTGAAATAGTCTTCAAACCCAGTCAGTACCCATGCAGGCATTTTTTGGCCAATCGTCACGATACGAATTTTCATAAGACAATACGTGTAAATAATATGGGCGCATTATAAACGCTGAGACGGATTCATGTGGACTCGAATAGATTTATTGTTCTTAAACGCTATGCAGGGTGGTGCTTTATTCCACAACATAAAAAACGCAGCTCAAAATGCGTATGAGCTGCGATCAAAGCATCATCCGTCTGGAGTTCAGATGACGCTAAAAAAATGAGTTCACAAGTCAAATTTAGCTTTTGTTTTTATCGACTCTATTTCATTATGCAAGATATTGGTTGTTTTTCAACCTAATTTTGTAATAAAAAATTATGTAACAAAAAAGAGAGCCGAGGCTCTCTTTTTTGTTACACACAGATTAGTGTCGCGCAGCCTTGGTATCTTCTACTGGTTTAACAATAGGTGTTTTAGCCAAAGGTTTCGGCATATCTGTTAATGCTAAAGGAAGAATTTCATCAATGCTTTTCACTGCTTTGATTTCTAAACCTTCTTTGACATTGTCAGGGATTTCAGCCAAATCACGTACGTTATCTTGTGGGATAAATACCAATTTGACCCCACCACGGTGTGCAGCAAGCAGTTTTTCTTTCAAGCCACCGATACGCATCGCACGACCGCTAAGACTGGTTTCACCTGTCATCGCAATATCTGGGCGAATCGTAATATCTGTAAATGCAGATACCAGTGCAGTCGTCAGTGCCAAACCAGCAGATGGACCATCTTTCGGAGTTGCACCTTCCGGTAAGTGAACATGCACGTCGGTTTCTTCAAAACGAGATGCTTCAATACCAAGCTCATCCGCACGCGTACGAACCACAGTCATGGCCGCAGTAATAGACTCTTTCATGACATCGCCGAGTGAACCTGTAGTAATGAATTTGCCTTTACCTTTCACGGCAGCAACTTCAATGGTCAATAACTCTCCGCCAACAGAAGTCCAAGCTAAACCATTTACACGGCCGACTTGCGCTTCATCTTCAGCAATACCAAAGTCAAACTTATGCGGACCTAAGTAATCTGGAAGATTTGCAGAGGTGACATCAAGCTGTAAGTTTTTCGATTTCTTACTCACCGCTTCTTTCACGACTTTACGTGCAATTTTAGATACTTCACGTTCCAAACTACGCACACCCGCTTCACGCGTATAACGTTGTACGATGTCACGAATCGCTTCTTCATGAACGGTTAGTTCTTTTGCACGCAGACCATTGTTTTTGATCGCTTTAGGAACAAGGTAGCGCTGAGCAATATTCACTTTTTCATCTTCGGTATAACCCGGTAGACGAATCACTTCCATACGATCTAATAACGCTTCTGGAATATTCATACTGTTTGCAGTACAGATGAACATCACTTCAGAGAGGTCAAGATCAAGGTCTAAGTAGTGATCATTGAACTTATTGTTCTGAGATGGATCAAGTACCTCTAGTAACGCAGAAGCAGGATCACCACGGTAGTCTTGTGCCATCTTGTCGATTTCGTCGAGTAAGAACAATGGGTTCTTTACTCCAACCTTTGTTAAAGATTGCACAATTTTACCCGGCATCGCACCAATATAAGTACGACGGTGACCACGGATTTCCGCTTCGTCACGTACGCCACCAAGTGCCATACGGACAAATTCACGACCTGTTGCTTTAGCAACTGATTCACCAAGTGAAGTTTTACCTACACCAGGAGGGCCAACTAAACAAAGAATCGGGCCTTTAAGTTTTTTCACACGAGATTGAACCGCTAGATATTCAACAATACGATCTTTCACGTCATCTAAGCCGTAGTGATCTGCATCTAGTGTTTCTTGTGCTTTACTTAAGTTAATGCTGACTTTGCTGGCTTTATTCCATGGCGTATCTAAAATCACTTCTAGATAGTTACGGACTACAGCGGCTTCGCTAGAAGCAGGTTGCATGGCTTTGAGTTTACGAAACTCTGCTTCGGCTTTTTTGCGTACATGTTCAGGCAAATCTTCTTCAGCAAGACGCTTTTCAATCTCTGCTACATCATCTTCAGCACCGCCATTCATATCGGAAAGCTCACGCTGAATAACTTTCATTTTTTCATTGAGAAAGTATTCGCGTTGATTCTTTTCCATCTGACGTTTTACGCTGTCATGCAGGGTCTGCTCAATTTGCTGTTCAGCAGATTGATTGGTCAAATAACTCATCAACTCTTGTAAATGTTCTTCAAACTCATCGTGCTCTAAGAACTTTTGCTTTACTTCAATGTTCAAAGGTACACGTGTTGCAACGAAGAACATCAATTGTAATAAGTCTTCGATTTTGTTGGCAGCTGCGACAAGTTCGCGTGCATTACGTAGTTTTGCTTCAGCATATTGAGCAAAAAGAGTACGTAATTCATTCAAGCGAGTCTCTTGGGTCTCTTGATCCAATGCAACAGTCATCGGGCTTAAATGATGTTCAGCGGTTAAGTATTCTTCACCGTCAATAATCTGTTCTAGTTTTGAACGGTGTAGGCCTTCAATTAGTACTTTAATGCAGTTTTCATCATTTTCATGATTCACGACTTGTACGATTTTAGCTACAGTTCCATATTGATACAGGTTATCGTGATCAATTTCTTCTGTAAGCGAATCTTTTTGCGCAACTACAAATACTAAATTATCACCGTTACGAGCTACGTCCACTGCATTGATCGATTTTTCACGACCCACGAATAGCGCAATTTGCATGTGTGGATATACCACGACATCACGTAATGCTAAAAGTGGTAATACACTCGGAACTTGCGGCTCTAAGATAGTTTCATCATTCATAATAAATTCGGACATGAGCACTCCTAATGAGTGACAACGGTGTTGCCATGCTTTTTATAGTGATGTGCATTTTAAAAATTACAAGGGTTTTATCTCAGAAAATATTAAAAAATAACTAAATTAGTCGGAATTCAGGCGAAATATACTAAATTTCATAGATTCAACGGCTAAAACGGTACTGTTGCTTTGGCGTGAGTAGTCCATCAAGCGGTTGATCCCATTTTTGCCGTAGTAGTTGCTCATCAATATATTGAAAAGAGTGAGCGAGTCCTAAGCGATATGGATGATGTTTGGCTGTCGCAAGTGTACGGTCGTAAAAACCTCCACCCATACCAATTCGAGTGCCATGATGATCACAGGCCAGTAAGGGCATAATCAGTAAATCTAATGCAGAAACATGTTTGCCTCGACTTGCCATCGGCTCTTTCATCCCTAGTGCGTGGTGTGAAAAACGTTTGTTGAAATATTGGTTTGCGCTAATTTTTACCCATACAAGTGTCTGATTCATATTGCAGATCATCGGCAAGTAAACTTGTTTCTTCTGTTGGAAACAGAGTTCTAACAGTTTTTGGGTTTGTATTTCCCCAAATGCATGTAAATACAAACCAATTTTTGTCGCTGTTTTAAATTGAACTGTATGTCTCAGTTGGATCAAAACTCGATGTTCTGCTTTTTTTTGTTCGTAACGAGAAAGGCGTTTTCTTTTTAAACGGAGCTGTTTTCTTAATGCGTTTAATGTGTTGCTCATAAAGCTTTAAAAAATGGTTTTGATAGAGGGATCATACTTGATTTATAGGGTTGTCGGTTTAATACCTAATTAAAAAATAGCAAAGCTTTATTTCTTCTACAACTATATCGAATGATGATAATTTTAGTCATCAAAAAGGGAGGTAGCTTGGAGTGACAACAATGTAAGTCTATAGTTTCCCGTCGAAATAAAGTGATTTACTAAACATTAAGCTGATCAAAGCTTAATAAGTTTTGTGAAATTTTTTACTTAAAATTGGTTAGTCAATAATTGAGCTCAATATTAATTGATAGTTAGAACAATGGATTCATTAAAAAGTCAGCATAAATGCTGACTTTTTTATTTTTGATACAATTTTTTTTGGATATTAAAAGTCAAACAGTGTTAATTATTGTCATGTATATTCATTTTTCCGACTTATAGTGTGAGGATTAGTTGATAAGTGCAATTTTATTATTATCTTTGGTTAATTTTAATACTTGTTTTAATTGTAATTTTTAACATAAAATCAATGCATTATATTGAATTGTAGTGTGTGATTTGAAATGCATAATCATAAAAATATTGTGATTTACTTGGCATATAAAAAAAGTTATTTTATTGAACATTAAATTACATTTATTTACCTGATAGACAGGTATGTACACATAAGCAAACATGTTTTAACGTTTAATTTACGTCTAGGAAAAAAATATGAACAAAGTTTATAAAGTTGTTTGGAATGCGTCTTTAGGCGTTTGGGTAGCGGTTTCAGAACTTGCTAAAAGTAAAACTAAAAATAGCGGTGTGAGTGATACTGCTGGTCAAATCAATAATTCAGTGGATAGTCAACAAGCTAAATTGTTTTTCTTAAAGCCATTGTCTTTTGCTATTTTTAGCATTCTTGTTCCATCATTTGCTTTTGCAGAAGTCAATACAGAAGGGGGAAGTAGTAGCCAAGCTTCAAGTACAGCGATATCACCAACAAATGCTCAATGTCGTACTTTAAATCAAGCTACCATTAGCGGGGCTACCTCAACCAATAGTATTGCAATGGGTTGTGGAACAACTATTAGTAGTGCTCCAGATTCTGTTGCTATAGGTAAACAAAATACAATTAATGCCACTAATGCTACCAGTCAACAAATTGCTGATCGTAGAGGTGGTGCTACACCAGTCAATTATCCAAATGGACAAACTGGATATACAAGTGCGTCAGTCGCAATAGGCACCCTAAACTCCACAGGTGCTGGTGGAGGTGTGGCGGTTGGTAATGGAAACCAAGTTGAAGGTGATTTTCATGGTGTCGCTGTTGGTCAGGGTAACCGTACGACCAATGGATATGCTGTAAGTTTGGGTGTTGGTAACCTTGCTAGTGGAACATCATCGGTATCTGTCGGAACAGCCAACCAAGCAACGGGTAACACAGCAATTGCTGTGGGTCGCCAAAGTTATTCAAAAGCAGATTTTGGTATCGCTATAGGTAATATAGCGACTGTTGAAGCTGGTGCAACGAAAGGTATTGCTATTGGTGATGGTGCCAATGCTAGTGTAGAGAACTCTGTATCATTAGGTGGGGGTTCAACGACTACGGCACAATCAGGAAATTCATTCTTAACAAATGTTGCTCCATCTGCCACAAATGGTGTGGTTTCTGTAGGTACAATTGGCGCAACTCGACGTATTCAGAACGTCGCCGATGGTGCTGCGCTCACTGATGCAGTGAATGTTGCACAATTAGATAAGGCTTATGATGATACACATAGTCGTTTAGCGACAGCATTGGGTGGTGGAGCAGCATATAATTCAGCCACGAATGCTTATACAGCACCAACCTATAATGTTACAACAGATCCTGCAGCTGGTACTAAAACAGGTAATGTGAATAATGTAGGTGCAGCATTATCGGGCTTAGATACAGCTGTTAATAAAGCAATCACATTTAATGGCAATACTGGTACTTCATCCAATAAACTTGGATCATCTTTAAATATCACTGGTGGTTTAATAGGTGCAGGCTCAAATGCAAATGTTAAAACAGTCATTACTGGTAATACGCTTGATATTCAAATCGCAGATGCACCTACATTTACTGGAACTGTAACCGCAGGTAATCTTGCCACTGGTGGCACATTGAGTGTAGCAGGTGCAAGTAATTTAAATGGCGGGGCAAATTTAAATAACCAGAAAATTACGAATTTAGCTGCTGGTACTGTTGCAAGCGATGCAGTTAACTTTGGTCAATTAACGACAACGAATAACAATGTTACGACAGCACAGAACACAGCAAATACGGCATTAACCAATGCTAATAATGCGCAAACCTCAGCTAATGCAGCACAAAGTACAGCCAACACAGCATTAACCAATGCGAGCAATGCACAAAGTACAGCAGATACGGCACTGACTGAAGCACAAAAAGGCATTAACTTTGGTGATGGCACAACAAACAATAACTATGCCCTAGGCGAGACGATCAATG
>NZ_KB850055.1:1790549-1790864 GCF_000369505.1 Acinetobacter sp. NIPH 298 | reverse complement strand
TTAACCGTTGATAGCGTAACAGCGGGCAACAGTAAGTTAGATACGAATGGTTTAGTAATCACAGGTGGACCAAGCGTTACAACAGCAGGCATTGATGCTGGTAGTAAAGTAATTACCAATGTTGCTGATGGCAGTGCACCGAATGATGCAGTTAACTTTGGTCAATTAACAACGACCAATAACAACGTTGCTCAAAACACCACAGATATTGCAACCAACACAGCGAACATTACGACCAATACCAATAACATCACGACGAACACCAATAACATTGCGACCAACACGAGTGATATTAGTAACTTGCAAGGTCAAACG
>NZ_KB850055.1:1786166-1787035 GCF_000369505.1 Acinetobacter sp. NIPH 298 | reverse complement strand
ATTGATGCTGGTAGTAAAGTAATCACCAATGTTGCAGATGGCAGTGCACCGAATGATGCAGTTAACTTTGGTCAATTAACGACGACCAATAACAACGTTGCTCAAAACACCACAGATATTGCAACCAACACAGCGAACATTACCACCAATACCAACAACATTGCGACTAACACTGGTGACATCACAACCTTAAAAGGTGGTTTTAACTTACAAACCAATGGTTCAAACAGTGGTGCGATCAAAGCGGGTGATACGGTTGATATCGGTGTGGTTGATCCAGCAGACACCAACTTAACTGCAACGAAGACAGGCAATAATGTCGCGTTTGCATTAAGCCAAGACTTGAGCTTGACTAGCTTGACTACGGGTAACACTGTAATCAACAACGCTGGTGTGACAGCAGACAAAGTAACTGTTGGCAATGTAGTGATCGACAAGACAACGAACCAAATCAGTGGCGTTGAAGCAGGTACAAACACTAAAGATGCGGTGAACAAAGGTCAATTAGATGCATTGGCAGCGCAACAAGCAGAAAATGACAATGCAGCAGTGAAATACGACGATGCAGCAGTTAAAGACAAAGTGACTTTAGCGGGTGCAGGTGGTACGACACTGACCAATGTGAAAGCAGGTGATGTGTCAGCAACTTCAACTGATGCGGTAAATGGCAGTCAATTGTTTACAACCAATCAAAAGGTTGATGAAAACACCACGAACATTGCAACCAATACCAGCAACATTGCGAAGAACACGGGTGACATCAGTACACTGAACACCACTGTAATGAATCAAGGCAATCAGATTACAACCAACACTGGTGACATCACGACTTTGAAAGGTGGTTTTAACCTACAAACCAATGGTGCAAA
>NZ_KB850055.1:1712657-1785496 GCF_000369505.1 Acinetobacter sp. NIPH 298 | reverse complement strand
AAAGATGCGGTGAACAAAGGTCAATTAGATGCATTGGCAGCGCAACAAGCAGAAAATGACAATGCAGCAGTGAAATACGACGATGCAACAGTTAAAGACAAAGTGACTTTAGCGGGTGCAGGTGGTACGACACTGACCAATGTGAAAGCAGGTGATGTGTCAGCAACTTCAACTGATGCGGTGAATGGCAGTCAATTGTTTACAACCAATCAAAAGGTTGATGAAAACACCACGAACATTGCAACCAATACCAGCAACATTTCGAAGAATACAGGTGACATCAGTACACTGAACACTACTGTGACTAATCAAGGTAATGAAATCACCACATTAAAAGGTGGTTTCAACCTACAAACCAATGGCTCAAACAGTGGCGCAATCAAAGCAGGTGACACGGTTGATATTGGTGTAGTTGACCCAGCAGATACGAACATTACGGCAACGAAGACAGGCAATAATGTTGCATTCGCATTAAGCCAGAATTTGAATTTGACCAGTGTGACGACCAATCAGCTTCAGGTAGGTAGTGTTGTTGTTGATAAATCAACGAATACGATCACAGGTTTAAGTAATAAAGACTTGAATGGTAGTGATTTTGCTACCCAAGGTAGAGCTGCTACTGAAGAACAATTGAAGGTGGTTGAAAATCAAGTTGTAACCACACAAACATCACTTGTGAATAGCCTTGGTGGCGGTGCGAAAGTGAATGCCGATGGCACAATTACAGGTCCAACTTATAATGTTGCACAAAGTACTCAGTCGAATGTTGGTGATGCTTTAGATGCTTTAGATAAAGCTATTGGTTCGGCTGCAACCACATCTAAAACAACAGTATCGAATGGCGAAAATATTGTTGTTAACAAATCAAAAAATGCAGATGGTTCTGATAACTATGAAGTATCAACTGCAAAAGATTTGACGGTCGATTCTATTAAAGCTGGTGATACTGTTTTAAACAACGCAGGAGTTAGCATTGGTAATAATACCGTTGTGTTGAATAACACAGGTTTAATTATCGCTGGTGGTCCAAGTGTAACAACACAAGGAATTGATGCTGGCAATAAACAAATTACCAATGTGGCTGCGGGTACAAATGCAACTGATGCGGTAAATAAAGGTCAGTTAGACAGTGCGATTAGCAATGTGAACAACAATGTTAATGAGCTTGCCAATAATGCTGTTAAATATGATGATGCATCGAAAGATAAGATCACTTTAGGCGGCGCTGATGGCACTACGATTACCAATGTAAAAGATGGCAAAGTTGAGCAAAACTCTAAGGATGCTGTAAATGGCGGTCAATTGTGGAATGTTCAAGAACAAGTGAACCAAAACACAAGTGATATTTCAAACATCCAAACCAATATTAACAACATTAATGATGGTAAATCTGGTCTAGTTCAGCAACAAACACCGACAGGTGATATTACCATTGGTAAAGACACTGGTGGTACTACAGTAAATGTTGCTGGTAAGGATGGTGATCGTGTTGTGACTGGTGTTAAAGATGGAGCGATTAGTGCAACCTCTAAAGATGCCGTGAACGGTTCTCAGCTTAATGCTACGAACAACAAAGTGGTTGAATTCTTAGGTGGCGGAGCCGGTTATGACAATATTACCAATAGCTTTACCAATCCAACTTACACAGTAGGTGATACAACACATAATAATGTTGGTGGTGCAATTGATGCATTGAACAAGGCTGATCAAGCATTGGATAGTAAAATTGACAATGTAAGCAATCGTCTTGAGCAAGCCTTCTATTCAACAAATCAACGTATTGATAATGTTGAGAAAAGAGCAAATGCAGGTATTGCAGCGGCAATGGCTTTAGAAGCTGCGCCATATATTGCTGGTAAATATACCTATGCGGCTGGTGCTTCATATCATGGTGGCGAAAATGCAGTCGGCGTAACTTTACGTAAGACTGCTGACAATGGGCGTTGGTCTATTACGGGTGGTGTAGCTGCTGCATCACAAGGTGATCCAAGTGTACGTATCGGTATCAGTGGCGTAATTGACTAAGGAATAGTTGTTAGGGAGAACCTAAAGGCTTGGGTTCTCCTCATCACCAATAGATAAAGTGAGTTTGAATATGAAAAATATGATAAAAGCATTGGTTTTAGGGGTTGCATCTAGTTTTGCTGTTTCTGCATTTGCAGAAGAACAGGTTGTTGTACAACAAGATGAAATCAAATTTCCAGTAGTTGAAAACAGCTATTTAAAACAAGTGAAACGTTATGAATATGATAATGTTGCACGTTTAGATACAGGTTTAACCAAAGACCAAATCCGTCATTTATTGGGAAATCCTCAATTTAGTGAAGGTTTATTCTTTGTGAAAACTTGGAATTATGTTTTAGATATTCGCCAGCCAAATAGTCAGGATTACTTGCGTTGCCAACTCCGTGTCGACTTTGGTAAAGACAATTTGTCAGAGCGTTTAACTTGGAAAGGTGAAGCATGCGAAGGCTTAATGGCTTGGGGTGCAAACAATCTGGTATCAAGTGATGCCAATGTAAATACTGCACGCTCAGGTAGTGTCTTCTTTGCATTTGATCGTTCAAATGCTAATGCTATTCAACAAGGTTCTAATACAGTTGCTGCAATTGCACAACGTATCAAACAGAATCCATCCAACAGCCCTATTATTGTAGCTGGATTTGCAGATCCGCTTGGTAAATTTGCCTATAACCATCAATTGTCGGCACAACGTGCCAATACCGTTGCAAAGTTATTGGTGAATGAAGGTATTGATGCGAGTCGCATTCAAATTCAAGCCAACAGCCAAACTGATTTATATCAGCAATGCGCGGGTAACAAAGCCAACACACAACTCGTTGGTTGTTTGGCACCAAACAGACGTGTAAACGTAAGTTGGTAATTGATCTTTAATGAAAAATGGCTACTTTAAAGTAGCCATTTTTTTATGTCCTAAAAATAATGTGTACGACAATAACTGTCGTACAGACCCAATTTTCGGGATGCTTTTGATTTTCAATTTCTTATAATGAAGCCATCAAAAATATACTCAGTGGGTTGCTATGTATTATTGTAAAATCTTGGAATTAGAAAAAAGTAATCATGATTTTTTAAATTAAAAATCAAATATTAAGTTTAAAACTGGGGAAAATAAGAGGCAATTCAATGTTTGAAAGTATTAAGAATAGAGTAAATCAGTTCATCAATCTACAAGGTCAAAATACAATAGACTCCGAAACTTTAGCATTACTTAGCACCATTGTAGAACCATTAGTGGAAGTGAATGCTTCATTGGCTAATCAGGTCTTAAATTATATTGTCAATGGGCAAAATCCTGAGGTCTTACTGACCTTACAACAGCAAGCGACGGATAAGGTGTGTGCTTTACTGGGTAGTCCAGGAACTTATGGATGGTTTTGGCCGTCATCTGAATTGACCAAAGCCCAAGAAAAATTATGCAAAGCATCACAGAATGCGCGCTATAAGCTATATATCAATATTTTTTCAAAGTTCAGTCGTGAACAAACGATTCGTTATGGTAAGTTTTTAGAAGCAGCTACTCAGCAACGAAATTATCCACAGCTTTCAAAGAATACACCTGTATGGTTTAGCTATATTTTGGTAGATGGCTTGGTGACGAGTTTTAATCATCAACATTTTGATGATCGACAGAAAAAATCACACCGTCAGACTTGGACAATTGCTGAATTAAAACAACTCTATTTGTCTGAATCTGAAAATAATACTGAGGATTTTATCGCGACTTTATTTGAACGTGGTGATGTAAATAGTTATCACCATGATCAACTTAATGTACTTTTTAAATTTTCAGATAGCGTTGTTTTTTTCACAGAGCACCTACAACTGATTAGAGCCGTTCTGCCAAAATTATCTGCCACGGCTCAGGGGATTTTCCTCGAATTTATTGCTCAACATCAGGAGTTACTGCAACCACAAACCGAGCTGATTATTATTCTTGCATTAAGTTCGAGTAAGAACGTTCGTGAACAAGCCACTGTGTTACTTTCCCATCTCGATGAGGCTGAAAGCCAGCAACATTTACAGTATTTCCTCGTTAATGGCGAGAGTAAACAGCGTAGCTTTGCAGCGGATTTGTTAGCACGTTTAGGTGAGCAAAATCGAGAAATCCTGCAACAAGCAGCAGAAAACGAAAAATTAAAATCAGTACAGGTCAATATTCTATCTGCTTTACAACGACTCGAATCCTTGGAGCAAATGGTCGAGGTTGAATATACGTTACCTGAAATCGAGGTGATTGAGGCTAAAGTCATTCCTGAAATTTTTGCTCAGGTTCTACAAGATAATTACTTGGCAATAAGAGAAAAATATCGTCAAGTCGCAGAACAGGAAATTGAAGATAATAAATCAGTTGAAAAAGGTGGATACAAAAGCCATTGGAGACAAAATAACTATCGAGACTTCTGCAAATCTTATGACAAAGTTGAAGATGTTGGAAAATTAATTCTTGGTCATTTAAATGGTCAAAACAACTATCGTTCGTATATTGAAGAAATTGCCAATTATCAAAAAAAATTACAGCAGTTGCCTGAGTTTAGTTTGATTCATGCAGCTCGTTTGGTGCTTGGGCATCGAAACAATGATTGGATAAATTGGTATCAGTTTTTCCAGTTTTTAGATGCCAAGAACTGGGAAACAATTGAATTGCGTCAGTTAGGCCAAGTTTTGCAACAAGTCGGGATTTCAGAAGAGAGTAGTAAACGTTGTATTGCAAATGAATACCTAGAAAATTACAGCGGTACTGAGCTGAATACACGAATTACTGATGATGAAAAAGTAATTCCTTTTTTTGTGGAGAATATTGATTTAATTGCTGAAGCTTTAGGATTGCTGCCAAGTAAAAATAAAAATTCATGGCGTTATTATGATCCGATCAAGGCATTTGCTTTATTACAACGCTTCCCACAAGTTCCAAAACAATTTATTCCTCGATTACTCGAATTTGCATTAGGTGATAGCAAACGTTTACGTTTTGATGCTCAGGAAGTGTTGAGAAAATTACCTGATATTCACTTAAGAGCAATTGAAGCTTTAGGAAATGGTAAGCAAGAAATTCGGATTACTGCGATTGAATGGCTAGCTCGTTTACAACATCCTTCTGCTGTGTCTGCGCTTTATGATTTATTGAAAAAAGAGAAAAAAGAAGTTGTTATCGCTGCGATTTTGACAGCATTGGAGCAGTTAGGTGAGGACATTAGTGTCTATCTTTCAGCTGATGCTTTACTCAAAGATGCTGAGAAAGGTTTAAAAGGAAAAATCGTCAGTAGCTTTGCATGGTTTGATTTGAGTTATTTACCACAATTGCAATGGCAGGATGGCACAGCAGTCGATACTAAAATTATTCAATGGTGGGTGGTTTTAGCCGATAAACTCAAAGATCCAATTCCGAATGCCTTGCTGCAACGTTATGTTGGTTTGTTGAATGAAAAGAGCCAACAGACATTGGCATTATATTTATTACAAAGCTTTATTCATCAAGATACTCGTAACCCAAGTTTGGAAGAGGCAATGGATATTGCCAATAAGGAAGCACCGAGCCGTTTGGCCTCTTATCAGGATTCATTTCAACGATGGGGGCAGAAGTACCCAGAATATTACGGGCGCTATGAGCACATCACACTGGAAGAAGTGGTTGAAGAAATTAAACGCGAGCGTTTAGCAATTTATTTAGGTTCAGCTATTAAAAGTAAAGGGATGTTGGCACTGACGTTTAAAACGCAAGGTAGTGTTGCAGTGAAATTGCTGCAAGACTATATGAAGCAACATTATCAACGACGTGCGCAAATCGAAGCCATGTTGAGTAGTTTTTCGGTCAGCGATGATCCGCTGATCATTCAATTATTACTCAGTCTTTCACGTCGTTATCGTACTGCATCGGTTCAAAATCTTGCAAAACAATTGGTTGAGCAAATTGCAGAACGTAATCAATGGAGTAGTGATGAGCTTGCGGATCGTACCATTCCAACAGCGGGACTGGATGATTCAGGCATTTTAACTCTTGAATATGGTTCACGCGTTTTGACGGCTTATGTCGATGATAAAGATAAATTTGTACTGAAAAATGAAGATAGTAAGATTATCAAAAGTTTACCAACTGCACGACAAGGCGATGACGAAGCGCTAATTAAAGAAGCAAAATCATTATTTAGCAGTAGCAAAAAAGAATTTAAGCAGGTGATTGATTTACAAACACAACGTTTGTATGAAGCGATGTGTAGCGAACGGACTTGGAGCAGTGCAGATTGGCAGGAATACTTATTTGCTCATCCAATTATGAAGCGTTTGATTCAGCGTTTAGTGTGGTTGGAAATATCAGCAGAAGGTGAAGTTTTACAAAGTTTCCGTCCTAGTGATGATGGCAGTTTACTCAATCTGGATGATGATGAAGTTGAATTACAAGCTGATAGTCAAATCAAAATTGCACATATGGTCTTGATCAATACCGATGATGCAGAGGCGTGGCAAGCGCATTTTAAAGACTATAAAGTGAAGTTTTTATTTGAACAAATGACGCGTCAACTACCGACATTTGATACTCATGCTGAAATCATTGAGGATCGAAAAGGTTGGTTGACCGATACTTTTACTTTGCGCGGTGTTATTACTAAATTGGGCTATCAACGTGCGTCGATTGAAGATGGCGGTTCATTTGATAGTTACTTTAAATCATTTAGCCAAATTGGTTTGTCTGCGGTGATTCGTTTTAGTGGTAGTTATGTGCCAGAGGAAAATCTTGCAGCAGTGTTATATGACTTGAATTTTGAGAAAAAGAATGTGCGGTCATGGCGTGAGAGTAGTATGAGCTTGGCAGATGTTCCGCCTGTATTATTGGCTGAAACCTATGCGGATTATTTAAAAGTGGCAGATGCCTGTTCGGGGTTTGATCCTGAATGGCAGAAGAAAACACCTTGGTAAAATATGATTGATCTTATTTTAAATTCGTAATCAGGATTTGCAATGTAGAGGCGGCATCCATGCCGCTTCCACCATAGCTGATATGGGAATTAAAGATTTTTATAATAGATTTAGGGAAATCTGATCAAGATTTTAAGAAGAAATGGTAAATATATGACCCAACAAAACATCATTAAACAAAGTGCTGAACAACGTTTTGCCGAGGAATTGGCAATTTTGACTGAGCAGGACAATGCCCCAAAACCACAAGGCTGGTTGCGTTCACCCAAAGCGGTGCGCCAATTTATTTTAGGTGATGACAAACTTGGAGTTAGCCGTAAATTCTATGGTGATGATGCATTAGTTGATCGTGCCATTGTGACTTTATTGGGTAAACAAGGCTTAATGTTAGTCGGTGAACCGGGTACAGCAAAATCCATGCTGTCTGAATTATTGGCGGCTGCGATTAGTGATGATTCAGGTTTAACCATACAAGGTACAGCAGGGACGACCGAAGACCATTTAAAATATTCGTGGAATTATGCCTTGCTACTAGCGGAAGGTCCAAATGAAAAGTCTTTGGTTGCATCACCTATTTACCAAGCAATGCAACAAGGAAAGATCATCCGTTTTGAAGAAATCACCCGTTGTCCACCTGAAATTCAGGACGTACTGGTTTCGTTGATGTCTGAAAAGACCATGATGATTCCAGAACTGGGTCAGCAGGGGCGAGTGTATGCCAAAGCAGGTTTTAATATTATTGCTACAGCAAACTTGCGTGATCGTGGCGTGCATGAGATGTCATCAGCATTGAAACGTCGTTTTAATTTTGAAACGGTACGACCGATTGCTGATCCTGTTTTTGAACGTGAGCTTGTACTGACTCAGTTGAAACAAGAGCTAGGCGATTTATCTGATCAGATTCAGATGTCTGATTCGGTGATTGATTTATTGGTCACGGTTTTTCAGGAATTACGTCAAGGCACAACTAAAGATGGTACTTCAATCAAAACCCCAGATGCGGTGATGTCTACAGCGGAAGCCGTGAATATTGCTTATGCAGCTGCTTTGGAGGGTTATTATCTCGGTGATAAATCGTTAAATGGGGCGGCGATTGCTCGTCAATTAATTGGTGTGGTGTTAAAAGATAATACTGATGATGCCAAGCGGATGCGTTTCTATATGGATAATGTGGCGCGTGAACGTGCCAAACAGGATGCAACATGGAAGGCTTTTTTTGATGCTGGGAAGGCTTTTTGGCAGTAATCAATATGACGATTCCAATACGGTTACAAAACGCCTTACAACAGCAAGCAGCTTTGGCAGAAAAGGGGATTTATTTTTTACCCATTCGCCATCATAGCCCTGCCTGTGCCTATGCCACCTTACAGGCGTTGCAACAATTACAGCCTCAGCATATTTTGATTGAAGCACCACGCTCATTTAATCGTTTAATTGCCGATTTGCAGCATTCCGATAGTCAGCCGCCTTTAGCTGTATTGTGTCAAACAGAAATTATTGAACAAAAAACTGATGCTAAAAAAGAGGATATAGGCGAACAAAAACAAACTCGCACTGCCTATTTTCCATTCTGTGATTATTCGCCTGAATGGGTAGCGTTACGTTATGCGCCAAAAATTGCTGCCAATGTTGAATTTATTGATTTGGCTTGGACAAGTCAGGTGGTGCATGAACAGCAAAATGTTGCAGAACAAACATGGCAATCACGGAGTTTACTACAGGAACGTTATTTAGCGCATAGCCAATATTTACAGGCATTGGCGCATAAACTGCATTGCCGTAACCATGATGAACACTGGGATCATTTATTTGAGTTAAAACCCAAACAGCAAATGCAGGACTGGCAAGCCTTTTTCCATGAGGTGTTGGTCTGGTGCGCCATGTCACGACTGGATTATGAAGACAGTGTGTTAGAGGCTGATGCTTCCTTGATTCGTGAACAATGTATGTTGCACAGTATTTTAGAGTGCAATGCACAGAAAAATGGCAAGATCTGTGTGGTTACGGGCGGTTTTCACACCTTGGCTTTGATTGAAGAATTAGCAGCACAGTTATTGACAGAAAAATCAACAGTCAATGAAAAACCCAAGAAAATAAAAAAACTAAAATCCGCAGATACAGATGATCAATCTTGGTTGATTCGATATAGTTTTGATCGTCTCGATGCTTTAAATGGTTATGCATCGGGAATGCCATCACCTACATTTTACCAACGTTGTTGGCAACAGCTTGTTGATGATTCGCAAAATGAAATTGAACAAAGGCAAGCCTTAACCGTTGAGTTATTGTCTGATTTTTCCAAGCAACTTCGAGAGCAACAGATTTTAGACAGTAGTTTTATTACGGTGAAGAATGCCACTGAACAGGCGATGGGTCTGGCGGCTTTAAGGGGGCATCACCTGATTGGTCGTTTTGATTTGATCGATGCCTGTCAAAGCAGCTTTGTCAAAGGCAGTCTTGATGATGGGCAACAGGCATTTCAGCAATTGCTTCGGCAGATTCTGAGTGGGGCAA
Organism: Acinetobacter sp. NIPH 298; assembly: GCF_000369505.1. GTDB lineage: Bacteria > Pseudomonadota > Gammaproteobacteria > Pseudomonadales > Moraxellaceae > Acinetobacter. Next base: position 1,776,046 of record NZ_KB850055.1, on the reverse strand, counting down.
GTCTAGGACAGGTGGTGCAATCGACACAGACACCGCCTTTGCTGGCGCAGGTCTATGAACTGGCAAAAGTTCATCGTTTTAAACTGGACGAAACCACGACCAAACGAGCAAAACTGGATGTGTTTCGGAATGCTAAACACCGTTTGCGTAGCCGTTTTTTACATTTACTCGATTTTTTACAAGTCGGTTTTGCCAAGTCTGTCAGTGGACCTGATTTTTTAGGTGGTGGACGTTTACATGTGTTATTTGAAGAATGGGATTATGCGTGGACACCACATGTTGAAGCACAACTGATTGAATTATCAGAATTAGGCAATGATTTGCATCGCATTGCAATACAGAAATTATTGCAATTGAAAGCGTCTTTCTCTCAGTCAGGGCAAGGACGATCTTCACATCTTGCCGTACAGCTTTTAATTCGTGCAGCATTGATGGGATTACAAAAACAAATCCCCATTTTATTTGCCGAAGTTGAACAATATTTACCCAACGACCCCGATTTAGATTCAGTGATTCAATGTGGGCAAAAATTGCTGAATTTATGGACAGGTAAAGATTTTCTGGCTTTTCAGCAACAACCTGAACTCAAGGCTTTATTGAAAAACGTTATTCCAACAGCCTTGTTTTTACTTTCCCAATTGGCAACACCACCTGAAGATCAGCAGCAACAGATTTTAAATCAACTGTTGCAATTGCGAAGTTTGGCGAAGCAGATTCAACGGATTCTCTGTATAGAAAGCAGTGATTCAAAAATAGTGGGTGCAGAAACGGATTTTTTGGCGCAGTTTTATCAAACTTTACAGCGTTTACATACCGACTGGCAGCAGCTCGATCTGTTGGCAGGTGCGGTAGATGCCTTTCGTTTTATTGATGGAAATTTGTCTGAACATGAGTTACAGCAATCGGTTCAGCAACATTTCGGTATCGGAGCAAGTCCTGAATATGCGGTGGCTTATCTGGCAGGCATGATGCAAAGCGCACCAGAATTATTATTGCGTTATCCCGTGATGGCACAGTTACTCAATCAGTTGTTAGATCAATGGGATGATGCAGCCTTTGTCGCGATCTTGCCTGATTTACGCCAAGCTTTTACGCATTTTAAACCGAAAGAAACAGCGAATTTTGCAGAACAGGTGGCGCAATTGAATGGTGTTTCGAGCTTGGAAATTTCCCAATATAGCAGTGAGGTTTCTCAAGCTGAAATGTTGCAAGGGGTGCAGTTAAATCAGCAGCTACAGCAGTTTCTGGTTGAACAGAATTTACAAGGTTGGTTTGCATAATGAATGATTCAAATTCGCAAGACCTTTCTGCACGTTGGCGTTTAATTTTAGGACGTTATAGTGATCGTGCGCTGAATCAGGTTCAACTTGACGCGGATCAATTACGCTTAGAGCGAACATTAGATTATTTATATAACCGTGAATATGAACGACGCGGGCAGGTTGCAGGAGAGTCTCGTCATGGTTCACTGGATGATTCGCAACTGACCGCAATTAACTGGTTGAATAATGTTCGCAAGCTCTTTCCACAGAGTACTTTTGAACGTGTACAAACCCAAGCTGTTGAACGCTATCAACTGGACGCCTTGCTCAAAGACCCACAAAGTTTACGCAGTTTAGAACCGACACCACAATTGGCAAAGGCCTTACTGACCATGCGTGGACGACTGAATGCAAACACTCGGGATGCGGTGCGTGAGATTATAAAAACTGTGGTCGAGCAGATTGTAGCTCGATTAAAACCGAATTTTATCAATGCCATTCATGGCCGCCGGAACCGTTTTCGTCGTTCTCTGATAGCCAATAGCCAAAATTTTGATTGGCGCAGAACCATTCGGGAAAATCTAAAACATTATAATCAGGATATGAATAAGCTGATTATTCAGCAACCTTTCTTTAATGCACGCGTGCAACGCCATTTACCATGGACAGTGGTGCTCTGTGTCGACCAAAGTGGCTCGATGATGAACTCCGTCATGTATAGTGCCATTTGTGCCAGTATCCTAGCCAGTTTGCCTGCGGTCAAAGTGCATTTGGTGTTGTTCGATACCAATATTGTCGATTTATCCCACATGGCATCCGACCCTGTTGAAGTGTTGCTGACGGTACAGTTGGGTGGCGGCACTGATATTGCTAAAGCAGTCAATTATTGTGAACGTTTAATTACCCAACCGCATCGCACCATTTTTACCTTGATCAGTGATTTTGAGGAGGGCGGGTCGGTGGCACATTTACTCAATGCAGTGAGTCGATTGCATAGCCAACAGGTGAAATTGCTAGGTTTGGCCGCTTTAGATGAAAAGGCAAATCCTGTCTACGATATTCAAATGGCACAAAAACTCAATGAGCGAGGCATGTCGGTGGCAGCTTTAACGCCTGAACATTTTGCTGAATGGATGGCAGAGGTGATGCAATGAGTTGGCAACAACAATATTTAGCCTATGATCAAGACAGTCTTGCGACTTATGCCAACGCAGGTTTAGTGCGCCGTGCATTAAAGGATATAGAAGCAGAAAAGGTGGTGTTACGTACTGAGCAAGCTGATCAAGTCAGCATTGAAAGTGATGGGCAACAGGTTTGTTTATCTGCCACAGGTCTGGTCAATGCGGTGTGTTCTTGTCCTGCCACAGGTGCGTGTAAACATATTGTGGCAGCCGTATTATGGTTTCAAATGCATCATTGTCAGTCCAAAGTTGAATCCAATGATCAGGCTCAAGAAAATCAAATTTCTACTCCTAAAGATCAACCCAAAAACAATGTAACTGAACAGATAAAAATCAATCCACTAGATGAAATTTTGGCATTAGACCTTGACCACATCGCTAAAAAAATAGGCAGGGCACAAGCCCAAAAAGCCATTAAATATGCCCGACTTTGGCAGCAAGAACAGCAAACTGAATTGTTTGAAGATGACTATCGTTTAAAGATTCATATTGCCAGTATTAATGAAGACATCAGCTATATAGCAGGTACAGGTTTTGCAGGCATGCTATCCAATCTGGAAAAAGATCAACCTGCTTACCATTTAGCAGCGCTGAGTGAAGTTCAAAGATTACAAGGTAAATCATGGGCAGCATTGCAGCTCAGTAAGGTCGAAAACCCAGCAATTTTAAGCGAAAGTGAACGCCAGTTTGTTGTTGAATTACAAGATGATTTAAATCAATTATTAGAATTTGGTTTATCGCATGTCAATGATAGTACAGCTCGACAACTGCACTTACTCAATATGTCAGCACGTAGCGAAGCCTTACCACGATTAGCTGCCATGTTGAGACAACTCAGCGGTCAAATCAGCCGTTTATTGCAACGAGATGAGCATAGTTCTGAGCAAGACACTTTACTGTATCTAGCGCAAATGCGTGCTTATCTCTATCAACTACAACAGGCACAAGGCGAACAATTACTTTCCCTAAGAGGAAAAATCCGACAGCAATACCAAGTCGATGAACAGCAGTCTGATTTGGAATTACTTCCTCTAGGTGCGCGTTGGTGGCGTACTCAAGGTGGTGCAAGAGGACTGACGCTGTATTTTTCTGAATTAGAAAACGCTAAGATTTTTGAAGTTACGGTGGCACGGGCAGAAAATAATGACCCGAATTTTAATCGTTATAATGCGTGGTCACAGCACAGTATTTGGATGCGGACTGCTCAACAACTGATGCAGAAAACCGTATGTTTGCAACAACCTCGATTTGGTGAAGATGGACGGTTATCGGCATCGGGGCAAAGTCGTGCATTACCATTAAATAGCCTAAGCAAGATTGAGGATTTTGGTCGATATCAACAGATGGGTTTTAATCATTGGCAGACCGTACAACAGCATTGGCAACAACAAATGCAAACCGTAGAGGGGATTGATCATACAATTTTATTAAATATTTCCCGTTATGATGCACCGCAAGTGGATGAAATCGAACAATGTCTATGGTGGAATATCTATGACCAGCAAGGTTCTGTGATTCATTTACGTCTGGACTGGAAAACGCAGGAATTAGATAAAATTCGTCAGCTTGAACGTCTGTGTGGCCAAATGATTCAAGTTTCATCGATCTTTGCTCATGCTCGAATACAGGGACATCAACTGGTTTTATCACCAATCAGTTTACTGATCACTCAAATTGATAAAACTCGACTGTTTCATCTCGATTTTGATCAATTGGCTGAACCAAAAAAGACCTTAAAAGAAAGTCTGATTGGACGTATTGAACAATTAATGGTAAAGAAAAAACAGCAAGCAAAATTTGCTTCTACCCAAATCAGTTTGAGCCAAAAGGTGTGTGAACCGATTTTAGAAGTATTACTCAGTCTTGCTTGTTCAGGGCGTTTGCAATTGAGTACTTCACAGATGGAAACGCTACAGCGGCATAGCCAACTGGCTCAGGACGCAGGTTTGAATTTATTAGCTAAACAAATCGACTTGATTCTCGCTACCACACGATTGAATACAGATTTAATTTTACGGCTAGTTTATATCTGTGATTTAACACTAAGGATGCAAATTAATCTTCCCATACAGTTAAATACAGAATGATTTAGCTTTTGCAATTTATGGTTGTATATAATTTTGCATAAATATAGATTTATGTGAACTGTTAGACAATATGTGTGTGATTGGTCGAGAAATGATCTAAAATGCACAGCAAGAACGAAGAGGTCGAGGTGTCACTTTTTTGAATGGCATTCTGTTGTTTATCGCAAATTATTTAAAAACACTTTTGCAATATAAATGGCTGTTGGCTTGATCGTAATATGCAAGAATTTTAGAACAGTTTCGAAGGGGAAAGCTATGTTGGAATCGAGAAATCTAATCGTCCTAGATCAAACACTTGTCTTAACCAAAGAGGGCAAACATGATTTAGTGTATGAAAATGACACGTTGCTTAAAGTAAAAATGATTTCAAATCAGCATATTGTTGTAGAAGATGATCAACAGACCAGTTTCGTATTAAAACAACAAGATGAAAATGTTGTTTGGTCTTTTTTCTAATGGATCAATAATATGTACCTTATGTTTGTATCTAGATATTTATCCTATTAAATATTTAATTTGATTTCTTAAGTTCTACCAATATAGGACAGCAATCATTTTCAGTGCTTTTACAGTCATCTAGCCAAGTTGCAAGGCGTTGTTTGAGTCCTTGTAACTCCTGAATTCTCTCATCAATCTTGCTTAAGCGTTGCTCGATGACCTGACGGACTTGGATACGATCGTCTAAATTCAAGGTCAATAATTCTTTAATTTCATTGAGTTGTAAGCCTGCATCTTTGGCTTTTTGGATGAAACTCAATGTCTCCAGATCTTGTTGATGATAATAACGATAGCTTTGCTTGGTTTCGGGCACGCGCATTAAACCAATCCGTTGATAATAACGAATCGTTTCGACATTGATATCACATGCCTTTGCTAATTTACCGATGGTAAGGTCCACGCTATGCTCCTAAAATCATGCATTTAAAAATCATTCTCAAAAGTGCTTGACTCTGTACCTAGGTACAGACTTTATCCTAAACCTATCGCGTAATAAAAGATAGGTCGAACCATGACTCAACATGAGACTTCATCATGCTGTTCAAAAGACAAGCAAGTTAAGAAAAATGCTAGTAACGATGCTAAAACAGCGCAAGTAAATGAATCCGTCACGGCTTCATCTTGTTGTGAACCCAAACCTACTGAACCAAAGAAAAGTTCATGTTGTGGTTCTAAAACTGAATCACAACCTATTAAAGAACACGTAAAAAAATCATCCTGTTGTGGTGGAGGACAAAGCCATCAACACCATGTAGCCGCCGATGGCCAAACCGAGATCGATCCAGTCTGTGGCATGTCAGTCAAGACCACGACTGATTTAAAAACGGAATATGAAGGGAAAACTTACTATTTCTGTAACCCATCTTGCTTAGAGAAATTTGAACATGATCCAGCGTTCTATTTAGTCCCTGTGGACCAACGCCCAGTACCCGAAGGGGCAATGGATATGGATTATACCTGTCCAATGGACCCAGAGATTGTGCAAAAAGGGCCGGGTACTTGTCCGATTTGCGGTATGGCGCTTGAGCCGATGCAACCGACTTTAGATGAAGGACCAAATCCTGAACTGGTTGATTTTAGTCGGCGTTTTTGGACAACTTTGCCTTTAAGTTTATTGGTGATGATCTTAGCGATGGGCTCACATATTCACGCTTTTATCTCACCACATATTCAGCCATGGATTGAGTTGGTGCTCAGTTTACCTGTGGTGTTATGGGCAGGTTATCCAATTTTACAGCGTTGCTTAATCTCCTATAAAACTGGTCATCTCAATATGTGGAGTTTGATCGGTGTCGGTGTGTTCGCGGCATTTATTTATAGTGTAGTTGCAACAGTCTTTCCATCTGTGATTCCTGTTGAAGCCAAAACAGGGCATGGTGCCGCTGTGTATTTTGAAGCGGCCTGTATGATTGTGTCTTTGAGTTTACTCGGACAGGTTCTTGAGCTTAAAGCACGTTCCCAAACGGCAAACTCATTGAAAGCACTGCTACGTTTACAACCTGCCAAAGCCAAATTGGTGCAGCACGACCAAGTTGTGGATGTTGATATTGCCATGGTCAAACAAGGTGATATTTTACAAATTTCATCGGGTGAATAAATCCCTTTAGATGGTGTTGTGGTTGATGGAAAAACCTATGTCGATGAGTCGATGATGACAGGCGAACCTGTACCTGTGAAAAAGCAAAAAGACAATCAGGTCATTGGTGGAACAATCAATCAACAAGGTTCTATTCGTATTCAAACGACTGCTGTCGGGACCAATACCACTTTAGCCAAAATGATTCAGACTGTAGCGGATGCACAACGTTCCAAAGCACCATTGCAACGTATCGCGGATGTTGTAGCGAAATACTTTGTGATTACGGTACTCACGATCAGCGTGTTGACGTTCATTACATGGATGGTTTTTGGTCAAGCACAGTTTGACTTGGCTTTGATGTGTGCGGTAGCCGTTTTAATTATTGCCTGTCCATGTGCCTTAGGGTTGGCAACGCCAATGTCAGTGATGGCAACTACAGGTCGCGCAGCGCAAAAAGGGGTGCTATTCAAAGATGCTGAAGCGATTGAAGCATTAAGCAAAGTAAACACTCTGATTATTGATAAAACAGGCACATTGACTGAAGGCAAACCAAGCTTAAAAGAAATTCAGCCATTATCGACAACGTATACTCAGGTACAAATTGAACGATGGATTGCTTCGATTGAACAATATTCAAGCCATCCGATTGCTCAGACTTTGACTAAATTGGTGGATGCAAATCAATTGCTTAATGTGACTGACTTTGAAGATGTGACAGGTTTCGGCGTCAGAGGCAATATTGATGGCAAAACCCTATATATTGGTAGCCAAAAATTGGTTGAGCAGCTCGATTTAACATTTAGTGACGATTTAAGCAAAATGCTAGACCAAAAACGTTCGCAAGGCGATGTGATTAGTTTCTTGATGTCAGAACAGGAGTTGATTGCTTATGTTTCGATTCATGATGCGATTAAACAAAATGCCAAAGCGGTGATCGACCAACTCCATGCCGATGGCATAGAAGTGATTATGGCGACAGGTGATCATGCGAAAAATGCACAAATGGTCGCTAATGTTTTAGGAATCAAGCAGGTTCATGGCAATCTTGATCCAAAGCAAAAGCTCGATATCGTCAAACTGGCGCAAGCGCAAGGCAAGATCGTCGCAATGGCAGGGGATGGAATTAATGATGCACCCGCACTTGCACAGGCCAATGTTGGGATTGCGATGGGTACAGGCACTGATATCGCTAAACAAACGGCGCAAGTCACCTTAGTCAAAGGTGATATGCAAGGGATTGGTCAAGCATTGCATATGGCGAAACTTGGTGTAAGAAACATGAAACAGAATCTTGCATTTTCCTTTGTTTATAATGGATTGGGTGTGCCCGTTGCAGCAGGGATCTTCTTTCCATTGACTGGGTTATTACTTACACCAATGTTTGCAGCAGTGGCGATGTCGCTGAGTTCATTGTCTGTTGTAGTGAATGCCTTGCGCCTAAACCGCTCTTAAGCTTTCTCTTTTCATTGTTGTAAGTTCGCTGTCTGGTTTTATAGCTAGACAGCTTTTTTATGGGCTAATATGACTATTCTGCCCGAAGCTAAAGTCAATGGGTCAATTTTATTTGCGTGTGATTTGCTTAGTGTCAAATGATAATTCACAGGAGTGAAAAAATGTTTGTGCGACAACAACAAAAATGGCAATACAACACTTTGATCCGATCATTCTCGCTTGCAACTACATTAGCAGCTTCATTGTTGATCTCATCTACCTTATACGCTGCACCGCCAGCCGAGAAGCTTGATCTCACTTTATCTCAGCATTCGCAGAATAAAATCAAAACTTTGCTCAATGATCCAAAGATTTGGAAACAGATTCCCAAACAAGTGACTTTGTGTGTGTATTCACCGAATGGGGAACATGGTGAGGCATTTCAACAAGCCACGAGTTATATCAGTGAATTGCCCCGTATTGTACGTATTGCCAAACAATATGGGGTCAATATGAATATTACTCGACCTTCCAATTTACAGCTCAAGATTGATCTGGACTATCCGAAATTAAAACAAAATGCATCAACCATGGTGACACTCAAAGTCTATACCAATGAGGGTGTATTAACGGAAGACTTTCGCAGCAAACGCTGTGATGGTGCGGGGATTAGTAATTTAAGAGCAAGACAGTTTAATCCATTTGTGGGAAGTATTGATGCGATTGGTGCATTACAGAATTACAAGCAACTCACCTCAGTGATTCAATTATTAGCTCATCCTAAATTCGACGACAAAATGATCAATCATGATTATGAAGTCGTGGGCGTTGTGCCGCTTGGTGCGGCCTATATTATGGTGAGTGATCGAAATATTAATACACTCGCAAAAGCCGCTGGACGAAAAATCGCAGTATTTTCATTTGATCCAACACAAAAGAAGTTAGCTCAAAATGTCGGTGCGCAAGCGATTTCAGTGGATTTAGCAACTGTAGGACCTAAATTCAACAATAGAGAAGTCGAAATCATGGCTGGCCCAGCGATTTTGTTTGATCCACTGGAATTGCATAAGGGCATGACGGATAAATCAGGAAAAATTGCAGGTGGGATTATTCGTTTTCCTGTTGTACAGGTTACAGGTACTTTGATCATGCATCGTAATAAATTCCCAGCTGGAATGGGACCGATTGCACGCGAAATCATCTCTAAACAATTGCAGCCTGCATTTGATTTTGTAGATAAAATTGAAAAAGATATTCCTGAAAAATACTGGATGGATATTTATGAAAGTGAAAAACCTGGTTATATGCGACTGATGCGAGAAGCACGTATTCAAATGACCAAAGAAGGTTATTACGATAAAGACATGATGAGGTTACTGAAACAAGTCCGTTGTTCGCAGCAGCCGACGCATTATGAATGTGCATTGAATGATGAGTGATTTTTTATAGTCAGACCAATGCCTAGAATTCTACGGAAAGAGTAGAGGTTATTTAGATATAAAATTTTATTAGCGAGCTGTTAGCTCATACGATCAGTAGTAATGTAAATGTTGGGATATGCCATAAAGCTTTCTGATGAGAGTTTTATGGCATTTTATTTAAGTGGTCTAGAGATTTTTCCACTCCTTTAAAGCATGAAATTATAGCAAGACTAAGCAATCCATTGCTCAAACCATATTCGTCGATCGCTATGATAAATTCAAGTAAAATAAGATATTAGCCAATTTATTAATTTGACATTTTTGACATCAATTTGTTTTCCTCTTCGGTCAATTTTTTTATAGCTCTTTCTCTCATACTTAAAATGTCTTGATAAATTCAAGATGATGTTAACCCTTTAATTCGTTTTATTTTTGGTCAAATTTGTACTACAAAGGATGTTAGACATAAAGATATATGAGAGGGGGGATAGCTGAAATATTGAGTAAAGTTTAATAGAGGTTCTGAAATGTCACGATTATTCCCAAAACAAATTGTTGCTCCAAAACCATTGCATGAGATGATTGACTATTCAGGAAAAAGAAATGGTCGACCTTTTGATGTCGAAACGGAAACGCATACACCTCAAGGAAAATATACTTGTGTTCACTATGGTGTGATGATTCCTAATCTCCCTGCACCCTTTAATTTTTTGAACCTTTTAACCGTGGTTGGACAACCACGAGTTAAAATTTTTCGTAATGAACATTTAATTAAAACTTCAAGTATTGATACAGCAAATGTATTAATTGGTACAGCTATAGGAACAAAAGACTATTTTAAGGGCTATAGTGTCAAAAATGACTGTGCTTTAGTAAGTAATGGTTCATCTTTATGTTTTGGTCGAGATTTAGTGTTAGAAGGCACTTATCCTAATTTTCATGCTTATCGTGAAGGGCATGAATTTAACTTTGATTTGAAAATCACTGCAACTGATAAAGTTGCAAACTTTGCTGAGTTAACTTTCGGTTTATATAATCATTGGGCTTTACTCTGCCAATATGAAGGTTATCTCGAATATCAAGGCAAGAAGACCCATGTCGAAGGTCTGTGTACGTATGAATATGCACGTGCAATAGATATCAACTTGCATATGAACTATTTTACGTATCATATTTTAAATATCGATGAGAAAACTCAGGTTCTTTTAGTTGAAGTACTTGGTCCATTGAATCTTGTCTTACAACGCCGTGTGTATATTCGTGCGATTGATGATCATGGAAGCATACATTCTGAAGATTTTAAATTGGAAGTTCATGAGTTTGAATCACAACGTTCTATAACGCCTAATGGTTTATCGATGCGTTTACCTCGAACTTTTTCATGGAGTGTTAATGATGAAAAAGGAAAGCTATTAATTTGTATTGATGGCCTAGCAAATGGCGATTTTAAGTATGGTATGGCTGGTGGTTATGCAGGAAGTTATCAATATAAAGGTACATTTCGAGGTCAAGCAGTAGAAGACACAGGTTATATTGAATATCTTGATACGCGGACAAAATAATCTAAATTATGCAGCCGCAGCAAGCATTGATGAAATATCAACAGATACTAATTTAATCATGAATCTAATATCTAAAGGATTTATTATGAAATTGCAGAAATGATTTATCTTAAATATCGGTATGTTTTAATGAAAGAAACTAAAAACATTCTTTAGAAATTGTAGTAGAGTTAAAAAAACTCACAATTTGGTGCTCCACAGTACAATGGTGGAGCGAGTTGATTAGAATAATTAAACAACCATAGTTGTTTTAAAAGCATAGAATTTATATGATAAGATAATAAAATTATTAACAAAATTTCTAATCAAATGAAAAAATTACTTTTCTTTATAATTTTAGCCATAACAGCCCAAGTTCAAGCTCAAATAAATTTAAATAAACTAATGATAGAAAATTCAATGGAGCTTGGGAAAAGCCTTGAACGAATGGATTATTTAAGCAAAAGAAAAGAAAGCCCAGAAGCTAAAATAGAAGATCATTGCCAATTCAGAGAGGCGACGCGACAACATATTAAGGTTTTAAATAGAACATATGAGATAATACAACTAATGAAAAAAAGGATACAACAAGCCAGCTTAACAAAGAATTGAAAGAAACAATAAGAGCATTTGAAACAAAAATGGAAATAGAAGATGAAGCTTTAAGAAAGGAAATGAATGCATCACAAGAAATGAGAATGATTACCCTAGATTATGTATGTAAAGCAACTCAATAACGAACCGCCCCGAGATTGTCTCTCTGTATGTTGGAATTTTAAACAGATTAAAGTTATGTTTGCGATACTATTTTGCGTTTATGTGTAATTTTGAATAAACATTTAGATGTAATATTAGGCAGTAACTTCTGGAATTTAATGAATAGTACAACTCTTGTTTTTATAATTAAAAAACACTCCAGAGATGCCGCTGCATGTCGTTACCCTTGAACCCTAAAGTTCAAGGTGGAGGGCGCCGCATACTTGCTGGGTTTTCTGCACGGGGCAGACATACACTCTAAATATACAGAACACCATCCTAAAGTGATGATATCGGCTCAGGGGAATCGGACCCGCTGGCGAACATCCTAGAGATAGACTTAGTATAACTGATCTTGACCTGATGACAATGTTTGCATGTAAAGATACTTACTAATTGATGAGGCTTTGTGCAATCACCATGTTTATTGAACAGTTTGCTCTACATCTTCCAAAATCGTTTGGAGTAGGTGTTCGCAGTGTGCGTATTGCTGTAAAGATTTATTTAAAGCAAATACTTCCTGTGCCATTTGTAGTGCAACCATAATGACTAACTTATTGTGTTCTACACGTGGCGCACTTCGACGCATGTCATGAAATTTTTGATTGAGCAATTCAGCAGCACGTTCTAACTCTTCGCGCTTATCTTCTGTGGTGTTCAGGCGGAAAGTTTGTTCAATTAAGCGCAATTCGACAACGATAGGTTCACTCATGATTAAGATTCCTCGTGAGTTTCAGCAATCGGGTGGGCAAGCTGCTGAATTTCTTGTGCATGTTGATCTTGTGCTGTACCTAAGATTGCGAGACGTTGAATAATCGCTTCAACTTTAGCCTTCGCTAATTCATTTTTTTGTAATAAGCGGTCACGATCTTGTTGTAGATCTTGGATTTCTTGCTGATTATTGCGTTGTTGTGCCTGTAACTTTTCTTTCATTACACGCAAATCATTACGTTCAGCCAAGATTTCTTGGAAACGATTCTTTAGGTCAGTGGTACTTTTCTCTAAACGGCTATAGCGTTCAGCCAAAGTTGTTGCATCATTATTCAGTTGTTTAAATTGATCTTGTAACTGAGTCAGTTGTTCAGTTAAGTTATCAACTTCATCCTGTTTTTGCGTGATGATGCTATTCTTCTGCACAATTTGTGCATGATGTTCAGTTGCAGCTAATTGTTTAGCTTCAGTAAGCGATGTGTTTTCTCGCTCTATATGGCGTAGGCGTGTTTTTAAAACGCCAATATGCGCTTGTAGACGCTGTAATTGTTCTAACATAACGAAGGTCGCACAGAGTTGCAATCAAAGGTAATATATACAGCAGTATAGAGATTGGATAAACGAATGCAAGACGATATTTCAGGTTGGAACGAATGGAATGCTCATTTTAAGGGAATTGAAGAAATTTCAAGCCCAAGTGAGTTACATGGGTTGCTAACAGGTATAGTTTGTGTGACACAAGCGCCGACAACTGATGAATGGTCACAAATCTTAAACACCTTAAATGTACCTGCATTGACAGCAGAAGCATTACAAAGTTTGACTGATGAGGCTGATGACGTATCGCATGCTTTATCTGATGATGAACTGGATTATTTACCAATGTTGCCAGATGATACCCATGTGCTCGAAGAGCGTGTCACTGCATTAGCAGATTGGTGTGCAGGGGTGGTTTTGGGTTTTGGTTTAGCTTGCGGTCGTATTCGTGGCGATGAACAAGAACTGATTGAACATTTACAAGAAGTTGCAGCCGTTGAGTTTGAAGATTCAGATAATGATGAAGAAGGTGAAGAAAGTTATCTGGAACTGTATGAATTCGTACGTCTAATTCCTGTCAGTTTATCTATTGGTCGTACAAAAACGCCTGTGGCTGAAAGTTCTTTGTTACAAAACTTTCATGCGAAAAGCAGAAACCAAGATACCGCAGTTGATCCGCAAACAGTCGTTGAAATGTTTACCCCACATCGTCCGAGTTAACTCGGGCGCTGCCTTGAAACTTTATCATTAAAGATACTTACAATCCTTCATCTTCATCAGTAGGGCGATATGAAACTCAATCAAGCAGATTTTAAACAACGCCGCGATCTTCTCGCTGAGAAAATGGGCAGTAATAGCATTGCCGTAATTGCGACTCGAGCAGAAATGTATCGTAATCGTGATGCTGATTATAAATATCGTGCAGACAGTAGTTTTTATTATCTCACTGGATTTGCAGAGCCAGAAGCAGTTGCCATTATCGAAACCTTTGAAGAAGGTGAAGAGTATAGCTATAGCCTGTTTTGTCGTGAACGTAACCGTGAAATGGAAATCTGGAATGGCTATCGTGCTGGAGTCGATGGTGCAGTTGAAATCTATGATGCAGATGAAGCTTATGCAATTGATTTATTAGATGAAGAAATTATCGAGAAGCTGTTAAATAAACAACGTCTTTACTATCGTATGGGGCAAAATGCTGAATTTGATGCGAAAGTAAGCCAATGGATTCAGAAAGTGGATGCACAACAGCGTCGTGGTGGCACTGCACCTGCTGAAATGATCCAACTTGATCGTATTATCGATGAAATGCGTCTGAAAAAATCAGCGTTGGAAATTGAGTTGATGCAGATTGCATCGAACATCAGCGCAGAAGCGCATACCCGTGCCATGCAAACTGTGAAGCCAAATATGATGGAGTATGCCTTAGAAGCAGAACTCAATTATATTTTTGGAAAAAATGGTTGTGTACCTGCCTACAATAGCATTGTGGGTGGCGGTGAAAATGCCTGTATTTTGCATTATGTTGAAAATAATCAACCGTTGAAAGATGGTGATCTGGTTTTAATCGATGCGGCTTGTGAGTATGAATGCTATGCCTCAGACATTACCCGTACATTCCCTGTAAATGGTAAATTTAGTCCTGAACAAAAAGCTTTATACAATATTGTTTTAGATGCTCAGCTTGCTGCAATCGATGCTACTCGTATTGGCAATAATTATAAATATCCGCATGAAGTGGCGGTGAAGATATTAACCCAAGGTTTGGTTGATCTTGGTTTGCTTCAAGGCGATGTGGATGAGCTAGTAGAAAGCGAAGCATTCCGTCAATTCTTCATGCATGGGACAGGGCATTGGCTTGGTATGGATGTGCATGATGTCGGTGCCTACAAAATTGGTGAAGACTGGCGTGCTTATGAAGCAGGTATGGTGGTTACCGTTGAGCCGGGCTTATATGTTGCACCCGATGATGAAACTGTAGATGCCAAGTGGCGCGGTATCGGTATTCGTATTGAAGACGATGTTGTCGTGACTGAAAATGGTCCACTCGTTCTCACTAAAAACGTGGTGAAAACCGTTGAAGAGATTGAAAGTTTGATGGCAAGTCATTAAGTAGAGGTTGAGAAAAAGGCTTATCGATTGATAGGCCTTTTTATTTACCCTAGGTTTAACTTAAAATTTTTCTAACTTATTGAAAAAAATATCTTTGTGGAATCTTCTTGAGAAATTATCCAATTTTAGGATAAGCCTTCAGCTGGACCTACTTTTGTTTCGGCATGAGGAGCGAAGCTCCGCAAGGGCAACCATCTTGCGCAGCTACATCGCTGCTCACCGCAAAACTCGTTGATTGCCGTCAGCTAATTTAATGAGTCGCAGAAACAATACCTTATTAATGGAGTCCTGTCTCAAACAGTTGCGGATGACATTTCCGAGTATCATATTATTGTCGAACTCAAATTATTTAGTTTGATGCTCAAAATAACTTTTGACGATATTTTAAAAACACAGACCAAACAAAGTACAAATTCCCTTCCTGAGTTGAGTTAGAGTAAGATAGTCCCGAAACGTCAAATCATGAAAAACTGATAAGGAATAATATTATGCAGCAACAAGTCATCATTGTCGGTGGGGGTATGGTTGGACTCAGCCTAGCCTTAATGTTGGCAAAATCTAATATCGAGGTAAAGCTATTAGAAGCTGTGAAATATCCAAATTATGACGATGAAAACCTTGCGCCTTATCATTCTAGTTTTGATGCAAGAAATACTGCATTGTCACGCCGTAGCGTGCAGATTTACCAAAAACTAGGTTTGTGGGATGCCTTGCAACAACATGCAACGCCAATTCTTCAAGTCCATATTACTGAACAGGGCAGCTTTGGTAAGGCGCGCTTAGTTGCAGAACAAGAAAAAGTAGAAAGCTTTGGACAAGTGATTGAGAACGCTTGGCTTGGTCGGGTGTTGCTGACCCAAGTTCTCCAACATCCATTGATTGAATTGATTGATGGTGTGCAAGTGACTTCATTGACGCAAGATGCGGATGAGGTGCAGATCGAAGCGATGCGTAATGGAGAATACATCCATGCATTGAAATCAAAATTAGTGATTGCTGCGGATGGTCGTGATTCATTTTGTCGTCAAGCAATAGGCGTGGGTGTAGATGAACATGATTATGATCAAGTGGCAATCGTCACCACCGTCCAGACCTCCAAGCCCCATCAACATGTCGGTTTTGAGCGTTTCAGTGCATTAGGCCCATTGGCACTCTTGCCTTTACCGGGTGAATACCGCCGTTCTGTGGTATTTCCTGTAAAAAAAGGCACAGAACAGCCATTCTTAGGTGAGGAAAATGATCAATATTTCCTTGATACCTTGCAACAAACCTATGGTGATCGTGCTGGAAAATTTGAAAAAACAGGTAAACGTTTCTGCTATCCATTGTCACAAGTCTTAGCGCATAAGCAGGTCGTTGGGCGTGTGGTTCTCATGGGCAATGCTGCACATACGATTCACCCTGTTGCAGGACAAGGTTTTAACCTTTGTTTACGTGATGCAGATGTCTTGGTTCGCTTCTTAATGGAACAATTGGCGAAGTCTGATGATATTGGTCATCCAGATAATTTACTCGCTTATGAGCAAGCGCGTTTAAAAGACCAGCAACGTGTGATTAAGTTCTGTGATTCCGTGGTGCGTGGTTTTAGCAATCAAAATCCAATTTTAAAATTAATACGTAATACAGGATTGGTTGCCTTTGACGTGATTCCGGGAATTAAGCCGTTGGTTGCCAATTATGCCATGGGACTAAAAGCATGAGTGAAATGTTAGATGTGGTCATTGTTGGAGGTGGCTTGGTTGGTGGCTTAACCGCCTTGCTATTGGCACAGGGAGGCGTGCAAGCCACAGTATTGGATGCTGCCCCTGTACTGGATCAAGAAAAAACACTTGCGGTGATGAATCCACGGGTACTGGCACTCAGTCAAGCCACCATTCATTTACTAAAAATGGTCAATGTGTGGGATGACTTGGCGCGTCAAATGCCATATTCAGGCATGCAAGTCTGGAATAAAAATGGCTATGGTGAGATCAATTTCGGACATGCATCTGAGCAACCACCACAGCCTGATCAAGCGTTAGGCTCAATGGTAGAGCCAAGTGTTTTAAATGTTGCTATTCAACAAAAAATGCTACAGCAACTCAAAGACTACCGTACCCAAGTCAAAGTGATTCGGATTGAGCAAATTCCGCAAGGTTGGTCGATTGAATTAGCTGATGGCACAACGCTTAAAACCAAATTATTGATTGGTGCTGATGGTGCGAACTCATTTGTGCGTGAACAGGCTTATATCGATTTAGATGTACTGGATTATCAACAAGCTGCAATCAGTTGTGCGATTAAAACCACACAACCAAATAAATATGTCGCACGTCAAATTTTCTTGCCGACTGGGCCACTGGCTTATTTACCAATGGCAAGTCTTGATGCCCAAGAAAATGGCTATTGGCAGTCGATTGTCTGGACCTTGCCTGATGATTATGCCGATGAATATTCAGCATTCTCTGATCAAGCGTTTATGCAATTGCTGACCCGAGAAAGTTTGCAAATGCTGGGAGAGGTGGTTGAAGTACGTTCACGCGCACAGTTTCCACTCAAAGCTCGTGCTGCACAGCGTTACATTAAATCAGGCTTGGCATTGATTGGGGATGCAGCACATGTGATTCATCCTTTAGCTGGGCAAGGTGTCAATATTGGTTGCTTAGATGCAGCGGTGCTTTGTGATGTATTACTACATGATTTAAAACGTGGTGTGTGGGCGAATGAGCAGACTTTGTTGCGTTACGAGCACCAACGTAAAGGGCAGAATGACGCCATGATGCACAGCATGTCTGCGATTGGTTGGTTGGAAAGTTCTGAGTTATTTCCGTTGGTGTGGGCGAGAAATTTCGGTTTAAAACAGGTTGAGCAATTCGATTGGTTCAAAGATCGTTTTATGCAGCAAGCGAATGGTTTAAAGACCTTACAAGCAACAAGATACGCTTGCTAAAAAATAGTAGATATTTTTTAAACAATCATTTATAAATCAGAGTGAATTTGGTCGAAAAAAACACGATTTAACAAATATTGTGCTTTGCGAAATGATGAGAGCTTGTTAAATTTCACCAAGTTCTGATGACCAAATAACGATGATGAAAGATCAGTCATTGTGGGGAGAGTAATATGACGGAAATGAATGATTACGACGAAAACACAGAAGATTCTGCTGTTGACGATGATGAGGCAAAAGCTGCCGAAGATGGTGCAGATAATGAAGAATCTTCTGCTGCCAATGATATTGATCTTGCAGAAGCAGAAAGCCTAACCGTGACTGCCAAGCAAAAACAACGTCAAGCATTAGAAGATGAAGTTGCTGCATTTTTGGCACGTGGTGGGCGAATTGTTGAAGTCCCACCAGGCGAACACGAAGATTAAGTTTTTATCTCCCTTGTGCTGTGGTTAACACAGTGCCCAATCCCAATTACAGTGGGACTCCTCCCTTTCAGAAAGGGAGGTTGGGAGGGATTTCAATGGATATTATGCTTTCTTGTGTTGATGCGATTCATGTTCACACTCAAGCGGATGATTTAGTTCTTTTAAAATCCCACATTGTTCAATGGTACGATGCTGTGAACATTGCTGTTTGAGATGGGTTAAATCTTGCTTGAGATGTTCTAGGTTCTTAATTTTTTGGGAAACCTCTGCAAGGTATTGATCAATCAGATGATCGACTTCCTCACAGGTTTGATTTGGACTTTTTGCTAAATCTTTTAACTTTTGAATATCCTGTATGGAGATTCCTAGCTCTCGGCAATGTTTAATGAAAAACAAATCCGAAAGTATCTGTTCAGAATAATAACGATAATTTCCCGAGGTACGTTGTACTTTTTTTAAAAGCCCAATTTTTTCATAATAACGAAGTGTATCGACTGATACCCCTGACTTTTTTGCCAATTGTCCAATTGTAAAATTTGCCATGCTTGACTCTGGAGTTACTCTAGGGTTTTAAATCACTATAAAACATAGTGTGAGAAAAGTCATGGCAGGATGTGGATGTAATACAACACCTTCAACTCAAATCATTAGTCCAAGGTTTAGAAAAGCATTGTGGATTGCTTTGTTTCTGAATGCTGGGATGTTTTTTGTGGAAATTATTGGTGGTTCTCATGCACGTTCAGTTGCTTTATGGGCAGATGCGCTGGATTTCGCTGGTGACGCTGCAAACTACGCAATCTCTTTGGCAGTGCTCTCTATGAGCTTGTATTGGAGAGCAACTGCGGCATTACTCAAAGGATTGACGATGGCGGCGTTTGGTATTTTTGTGATCGTAAAAGTACTTTGGTCATGGTGGCTTGGCGTGATCCCTGAACCGATGTTAATGGGACTCATTGGTGTGCTGGCGCTCGTGGTGAACGTAGCAGTAGCATTGATGTTGTATGCATTCCGCGATGGGGATGCCAATATGCGTTCAGTTTGGCTTTGTAGCCGCAATGATGCGATTGCGAATTTGGCGATTATTATCGCTGCAGTCGGGGTATTTGGAACAGGAACAATGTTTCCAGACTTAATCGTAGCATTTATTATTGCTTATCTAGGTGTCTCTTCAGGTTACTCAGTGATTAAACAGTCACTGCGAGAAAGAAAGCAGTCCAAAGCTGTGTTAGGTCATAATGTATAAATCAATTTAGTCAGCAAAAAAGTATCATACCGCCATGATACTTTTTTGCTTCGAAATGAATTAGAGCAGGAGTGATACTGCGATACTCCACATCATACAGCCGATCATAAAATCTAAAACTTTCCATGCTTTCGGATTACTAAACAGCGGTTTCAAGAGTCTTGAGCCATAACCCAAACTAAAAAAGAAAATCCATGACGCAACAATACTGCCGAGTGCAAAACTGATCTTATCTTCAAATTGAGTTGCAACTGATCCAATCAGTACGATGGTATCTAGATAGACATGTGGATTTAGCCAAGTAAAGGCAAGACCTGTTAAGAGGACCTGAGTCAAAGTCTGTTTATGGTTGCTCTCAAGTTGCATCGTCTGAGTCGTTTTAAATGCAGCATAAAATGCTTTAGCACCATAAACCAATAAAAATGTTGCACCTAAATATTTGGCGATCGTAACTAAAAGCGGTGATGCCGTCATCAATTCAGCGAAACCCAACACACCAAGTGCAATTAAGATCGAGTCAGAGAGTGCACACAGGAAACACAACCAAAAGACATATTGTTGCTTGAGTCCTTGTTTTAGAACAAAAGCATTTTGAGCGCCGATCGCAACAATGAGACCGCTGCCAATACCAAAACCTTTAAAAAAAACGCTAAGAGAGAGCATATCAATAAAACGAAAAAATCAGATGTGAGAATTATCTGACTTTTAAATACAAAATAAGTAAAATTAAGAATATTTAGGTTTAACTAAAAATAATTTAGGTTTGGCTATGTTAGATAGTAAGCAATGTGAAGCCTTTCTTGCAGTCGCAGAAGTAGGAAGTTTTGATGCTGCTGGCGAGCAATTATATATTACGCCTTCAGCCGTCTCGCTACGTGTGCAGGCCTTAGAGAAATATTTAGGTCAGATTTTAATTATCCGTGGCCGACCGAGTGTACTCACTAAAGCTGGACAAACCTTGTTGCAGCATTTACGTCATACGCGGCTCATGGAACAAAATCTTTTACAAGGTTTGATGGGGAAAACATCTGACTCCGAATTTTATAAGATTGCGTTGGCTTCAAATGCAGACTCATTAGCAACTTGGCTTTTGCCGAGTATTCAGCCCACGTTGTTTAAAGAAAAAATCGTGTTGGAATTGAAAATTGACGACCAGTCGCATACGCACACGTTACTAGAAACGGGACAGGTCAATGCCTGTATTTCGGCGGAAGAGCAGGTCATGTCAGGTTGCTTGGCTCAGCCGTTAGGCAAAATGCGTTATAAAATGTTGGCTTCTGCAGATTTTGCTGCGTATTGGTTTAGACAGGGGGTGAATAGGGAAAGTCTAAGAAAAGCGCCCGCAGTGATTTTTAACCATAAAGATCTGATGCACTCAGAGATGTTATTGAAGTGTTTCGGATTGCCAATGCAAAGTTATCCTTATCATTTTATTCCATCAACAGATGCATTTGTGAAAGCAATTCAAATCGGTTTAGGTTTTGGAATGGCACCTGAAATTCAGGTTCAATCTTTATTAAGCAGTGGTGCATTTGTAGAGATCATGCCAGAAGCTCAACTCGACATTCCTTTATATTGGCATCACTGGAAACGGCAGTCTAAACAACTTGATCTGTTGACCGAAACGATTGTGCAGGCAGCTAAAAAAATATTGATATAGTTATTTGGGATTTTCTAAGAAATCTATGTTGTTTAAGAGAGATGCAAGGTAATGCTGTGCAGTGTTCATTACCTTGCTCAAATCAAGACGACTACGCTTGGGTCAACTCCAAAGCACGTTGATAAGCGATTTTCTTTTTGATCCCTGTCAAATCCGCAGCCAATTGTGATGCGGCTTTAACCGAGAGATCTTGCAATAAACGCTTGAGCAACTCGTCTAATTTTTCTTGTTCCATGTCTTTAACTTCTAATGCTCCACCAACAACAACGACAATTTCACCTTTTTGTTGGTTGTGATCATTTTCAATAAAACTGACCAATTCTTTGAGAGTCATTTTTTTGATGGTTTCAAAGGTTTTAGTGATTTCACGCGCAAAGCCAACGGGTCGATCTTCACCAAAGACCTGAGCCATATTTTTAATACTTTCTAAAATCCGATGCGGCGCTTCATAAAAAATCAAGGTTTGCGTTTCATTTTTAAGTTTTTCGAGTTGGCTGATGCGTTGCGATGCCTTTGACGGTAAAAATCCTTCAAAACTAAAACGATCACTTGGTAAACCAACTGCACTTAAAGCAGCAATAGCCGCACATGCACCAGGTACAGGAATCACGCGAATACCATGTGCTTGGGCAGCGCGAACCAATTTAAAACCGGGATCACTAATAAGGGGCGTACCAGCATCACTAATTAAAGCAACTGATTCGCCTTTTAACATTTTTTGGAGAAGTTGATCAATTTTGTTACTTTCGTTGTGATCATGACACGCCGTAAGCGGAGTTGCGATATTATAGTGCTTGAATAACTGAGCAGATTGACGAGTATCTTCTGCTGCAACCACCGAGACTGATTTTAAAATATCGATTGCACGGAAAGTCATATCATCCAAGTGCCCAATCGGGGTTGCTACAACAAATAATTGAGCACTCATAAAAGGTAACTCCATAATGTATTTAAAAAAATATTGGCTGCTACTCAGTTTGGCAGCATTGATTAGCCCCGCTTATGCGGACGTGTTGGTGATTCTACCTGAATCTGGTGCAATGGCGCGAGCTGGTGACAGCATCAAACGAGGTTACTTGAGTGCTTATACAGCATCAGGCAGTAAAGAAAAAATTATTTTTGTTGATTCAGCAAAAAGTAGCATCGAACAGATTTTTAAGGCAAGGGTGAATAAGAAGACGCGGTTGGTGGTTGGGCCATTGGCACGATCTGAAATTGAAACGGTGATAAAATTGAAGCCGAAAATTCCAGTTTTAAGCTTAAATGATGTCAATACGCAAGCAAACAATGTTTGGCAATTTAGCTTAGCCAAACAACATGATGCAGTGGCTTTAAACAAATTACTTGAAAAAGACCAGATCAAGAAACTATTGATCTTACGCCAAGCGGGAACAGAATCTGCTACTGAATTGCTTATGATGGCGCTGATGTCTGAATCTAGATCTGAGATCGAAGTTATCAATGAGCTGCCGAAAAAATTAGCAAAAAAAACAGGCCTGCTACTACTTGGTGATCATCAATGGATGGAGCAATTAGGTTCATTACCCAAACAAAATATTTATGCGACACCACTCAGCATCGAGCAGGGCAAGCATATACCAAACGGATTGCGTTTTTGCGATACTCCAGCTTTATACAATGGGCAATGGGCAGATTTAATTGAAGCCTATAAAGAACAACCTGAAAATATGGCATTTCAAAGACTACTTGCCTTTGGTGGAGATGCATGGACGATCAGTCAACAGTTTTTATCGAGTCCGATAGATCCGCAGTTTTCATTTGAGGGTCGGACGGGTGCAATCGATGTGAAAGCTGGGGTGATTAACAGACAGCCATTTTGTTATGAACAACAAAAAAATGGGATTCATATTTTAAAATAAGATCACTGAATGATGAAACAACAGTCAAATTTATTGGGGCAATGGGCAGAACAAACCGCCATGTCATTGCTCCGTTCACATGGTTATCAATGTGTAAATCAAAACTATCATTCACGGTTTGGCGAAATTGACTTAATTGTAAAACGTGGAAAAGAGCTTGTTTTTGTTGAAGTAAAAGCGAGGTCGGCAGGGGGTTATGCACAGGCTTTCGAAGTGATTTCAAACGCACAGCGACGTAAGATTATTAAAACTGCTCAGTTCTTTTTACAAAGATATCCGAGTTATGGAGACTTTGATTGTCGTTTTGATGTGATTTGTTTTGATTTTCCACAGAAAATTGCAAAAACAGTACAACCAGATTTTTCAAAATTGCAGTATGATCAGCAATGGATTGAACATGCATTTATTTTAGATTAATTGTGGCAATAACGGTCTGAAGATAAATGTGGAAGATTGAGAAAATGTGTGAATAGGGAGTCTGGCCAAGTGTTAAAACGTTTATCGATTACGCTGCTTTGTGCTGCAAGTTTATCGGGATGTGCAAGTTTTATTTCTGGTGGAACGGGAACGGCACCTGTTGGGACAAGTAGCGGTGAGCGTAGTCTAGGGCAGGTTTTTATTGATTCTTCAATCAAACGTACTGCAAATGTCAATTTATATAAACTCGATAATCGCTTTAGACAGTCTCGGATTAATATCGAAAGCTTCCATAGCAATGTTCTATTGACAGGCCAAGTGCCTGATCCTTATTTGAAACAATTGGCTGAAGACAATGTTCGTGCAATGACTGATGTCAAAGCAGTGCATAACTACATTACTGTCGGTGACAAAGTTGCTTATAGCACCATTATGCAAGATTCAACGGTGACTGCAAATACACGTGGTTTACTGATGAGAGCACCTGTTGTTTCTGACAGTAAAGTTCTTGTACATACTGAAAATGGTGTGCTGTATGTGATGGGACGTTTAAATACTGCTGAAATCCGAGATTTAGATGATGTTTTACAAAAAGTCGGGAATGTAAGTAGAATAGTTACCTTGGTTGATAATATCGATCAATCTTCAGGAGCTGTAACGCCGATGATGGGTTCAGCATCAACACAGTCTTTAGTTGAAACACCAGTTGCGATTGATCCTGATCAGGAATCTGTGACTATTACGCCAGTTAATCCTTAATTTATGAAACAAATTATTCAACAAGTGCAACAAAACGTGATACGGGCGAAAAACTTTTATCAAGAATTTCGCCTGTATGATTTTGCAAGTTATTCAATTAACTATTTAACGCCTAAAGATACTTTTGAAAAAGAAGAGCATCTCGCGTACGGGTTAAAGGCAAGACAGCGTCTAGATTTATATCGCACCAAAAATCCTAAAAAACAGCGACCTTTGATTGTATTTGTACATGGTGGTTCGTGGCAGCATGGCAATAAACGAGATTATTTGTTTATTGGCGAAACGTTTGCACGAGATGGCTATGATGTTGCCGTGATTAATTATCATCTTGCACCTGAACATATTTTTCCAACATTTATTGATGATATTGCTCAAGCTATTCATTATTTAAATCAGAATCAAAGCAAGCTGGATATTTCGACTGACAATATTATTTTGATGGGGCATTCGGCTGGTGCTTTTAATGTCATGTCAGTGGTGTATTCAGCCCAAGCACAAAGTTTTAAATATAAAGATAAGATCAAAGCGATTATTGGCTTGGCTGGGCCTTATCATTTTGATTATGTTGGTGATCCTTTATCGGAACATGCTTTTAATCTAAATATTCCCTATCAACAAGTCATGCCTTGCTATTTTATTGAGCCAAATCAGATTAAACATTATCTATTAATGGCAGAACAAGATCAGTTAGTCGGTAAAGAAAATAGTTATAAGCTTGATAATGCTTTAAGAGAAAAGGGTAATCATAGTCATATCGCGGTGATCCCGAAGACGGGGCATGTTACGATTTTGGCGACGTTGGCAAGTTTGATGAGTCATTATTTTAAAACGAAGCGGACGATTTTACATTTTATGGAAGAAGCCCTAGAGCCTTAAAAATAAAAAAGCATCACTAGGATGCTTTTTTATTCTCGATCATTTGCATAATCATCGCATGCGCAATACTGCCTTTGAACGGAATCTCTGGTAACTGATCAAATTTAAAGAATTGAGCATCACTGATCTCCTCAAGCTGTAATTCGATTTCGCCAGAATCGTATTCCGCATGAAAAGCAATCATGAGATTACTTGGGAAGGGCCAAGGTTGGCTCGACATATAGCGAATATTTTTAAGTTTTAAACCCACTTCTTCTAAAGTTTCTCGCTGTACCGCCTCTTCTAAGGTTTCACCAACTTCAACAAATCCAGCAATTAACCCATACATATTGCTCTTGTTATGCGCTGATTTAGCCAGTAACACTTCATCATGACCTTTGGTAATAATCGTAATGATACAAGGCTGCACACGTGGATACTGGTGATATGCACAAGCAGGGCAAACCATTGCATATTCTTTGGTATGAATATCGGTTGGATGCCCACAATGACTACAGAATTTGTGATTACGTCGCCACTCGAGTAGCTGAACGGCACGACTTGCTTGCAAAAAGTCTGTGGTAGACCAGCTTTGGATTAGTTCCCGAATAGGAATAAGTTGATATCCTTCGGGAATAGACTCACCTTCAAGAAGATCGCGTGCAATGACACGATCATTGTGATGTATCGGCAAGTCACTTGCTAATTTTTCAACCTTGGGTAGTTGGAAGTTTTCATCTACTAAAAGTTTTTGATGTTGAAAAATATAAGCAAGTGATAGTTGAGACATTAGGCTGCTAAAGTTTGTAATTGCTGACTATTTGATAATGCCACATCGAACATGGATTGCAATACAGGCTGTTTGTTTCTTAAGTTATCAACAAGTAAATCTAAACCTGCGACGACATTCAGAATACAGTTGATTTGTTCCGCATCGAACACAAGGTTCTGTGCCAAACGATTTTCGGCAAAATGTGCTGCACCTAAGAGCGCCGTTTGTTGCGCAGAGCTTCCTAAGAATTGGGCAGCACCAGAAAGCTCTTTTAAGTATTTAGGCAAGGCTTCCAAGCTGTGCGCAGTTGGGTCTTGAACATAAAGGCTTAAAGTTTGCGTCAATGTTTCCACAAGTGACTTTGTCTCTGTCAACAAGGCTTTATGGGCTTCATCCAACCGATCTAGCGAGATATGCATATTATTGACGCGTAACTGTAGACGGCTAGAGGTGTAATTACGCTCCAAAATTCCAATTGAATTCATGGATGCTAAAATACTATTCATCAACTGCTGAACTGAGGTGGCATCAGTCAAGGTATTGGATTGGCTCAATTTCTCAGCTTGTTGTGTAAGTTCTCTTGATGCTTCATTTAAATTCAGCACCTTGAATACATTAGAAAGCTGATTTAATTTTTGCTGAATTTCTTGGGTTTTTTCATTCGACATATTTTGGTGATTGTACTCAATTTCATTGCGAATTTGAGCCATTTCATCCGTCATCAATTGGCTGATGGTATGAATGGTTTCATAGTCAGGGCCGTATAAATGACGACTTAAAACTTGAAGTTGTGTATCACTTAATAGCTCATCACCAATATTGAGTTGTTCACGAATATGCTGTGAAATATGATCTTCTTGGCTGATACAAATCGATAAAATATCTGCGAGATCGACAATGTTACTTTGAAAAGCAGGTGGTGCTGCTAAGAATTTACCGATATTGGTTTCAATTTGAATCAGGGTACGCAGACGTGCTTCTGTAATCGAGAGTTCATCAATGAGACCTAAGCCAACATTCACCAATTGCCAGTACTGTTGGCTAGGAAGGTTTGAAGCTAAGCCAGCTAGATAAACGCCAACCAGTTTAATTCCTTGCAAATCTAATGGTGTTTCGACTTGTTTAATCAGTTTATTTAAACATAGCTTATAAAGCTGATGAATATATTTGGATTGTTCTAAGCTTGGTGCTTTAGGGAGGTTGAAGCTCGGTGTGATAAATCCAAGTAAGGGTTGGATGGTTTGACCTTCTTTGGTCATCGGTTTGCCTAGAGCGAGCTCTAAACGATTGAGTGTATCCAGTAAAAATTGTGGAACTTTGACTTCACGAAGACAGATAAACTCAATATAACGTCTCAACATCGTTGTTCCTTCACTAAGCGCAACGACATCACTGATTTTGATTTGTTCAGGTTGAGCCATGATTTTACGCATAAGCTCGGTAGAATATTGAGTAATTTGTGACAAATGTGGCATATCAATCAAAGCAAGTACTTGCGTACATTGTTCAAATTGATTGAGCGCGTCATCAATCCCAAACGGTAGGGCCTGTTCTTCGGCAAGCGTATTTACTGCAGTTTCTACCAATTTAATCGAATTATCGATCTCATTTTTTATTATTAATAATGCCGTTGGGTCGAAATGAATCGAGGTTTGGTAAGACATATGACCTACACCTTTCCTGAGTTGTTATATCCATGTACCTCCTTTTCAGGAGGTCTAAATCATTTAGGGGCTGTGCAAGCATTTGTGAAATATCATCAGACCCTACTAATCGTTAATATAACTTAACTTTGAGTACTTAAAATATAAAAACCAACCTCGATCAAAAAAATTATTTGGCGAAAAGGCAAGCTTCTCCATGTTTTTCTTCATATTGTTTGACCCATGTCTCATGTTCATTTAACTCATGTTCTGACGGCTTGATAACAACTAAGTCAACTTGAACACTTTGACGGGTTATTTTCTTTTCATCTTGTTCTGCTTGGGTCAGGGTGTCCATATCAAATGCGACTTGCCCACCAGTCATCGCAAGATAGACATCTGCTAAAATTTCAGCATCGAGTAACGCACCGTGGAAGGTACGGTCACGTGCAGGAATCTCATAGCGCCTTACCAGTGCATCCAAGGAGTTTTTCTGGCCAGGGTGTTTGTTTTTCGCTAGCGCTAAGGTATCGGTGACCTCACAGACTTCTGAGAGTAAAGGCAAACCAACACGTTTAAACTCCATATTTAAAAAGTTCATATCGAATGCGGCATTGTGCGCGATAATTTCAGCACCTTTTAAAAAGGCAAATAATGTATCGGCAATCTCTGCATATTTAGGTTTGTCTTTTAAAAAGTCATCACTAATACCATGCACATTTTCAGAATCACCGACAGGTTTTTCTGGGTTGATATAAATGTGAATCGAGCTGCCTGTGAGTTTACGATTGATCATTTCAATCGCGCCCACTTCGATAATGCGGTCACCATCTTGAAAATAAAAACCTGTGGTTTCCGTATCGAGAATAAGCTGACGAGGGCCTTGCAGATGTACTTTCGCCTCAGTAATCACAATGTGCGGGTGCTGATTTGTGGATGGGGTATCCATCACAACTTCAGTAGATACTTCAGTTTCCTCTCCATTGTCTATAATTTCCTCAGGTTCTGACGCCTCGATCATCTCATCTGTATCAGCTTCTAGATCTAAGCCAAAAGGATCATTTAAGAGCCAATCAGCTTCAGGCTTTTTTATATCAGCGTTAGCCTGTGTGGGGGATTTGAGTTGTTGAGCAATTTGTTCAGCGCCTTGATTGGCTAACTGGTCTGCCATTTCATTGCCTTCATGTCCAGCATGACCTTTAATCCAATTCCATTCGATATCACGATTGGCACAAACTGCATCTAATTTTTTCCACAAATCTGGATTTTTTACGTCTTTCCAGTTTTTCTTTTTCCAACCATGAATCCACTCGGTAATGCCTTGTTTGACATAGTTAGAGTCTGTCCAAATAATAAGATGAGCATCCATTGGACAAAAAGAAACGCCTTCAATGGCTGCTTGAAGCTCCATACGATTATTTGTGGTTTCAGGCTCACCACCATAGAGTTTATGTTCACCTTGTTCAGTAATGATGTATGCCCCCCAACCCCCGAGACCTGGGTTACCTTTACATGCGCCATCAACATAAAGCGTGATCGTCTGTGACATATTTGAACCTGAACAATAAAACGGATGAAAAGCTTGATGTGTTTCTCGTGCAAATACGCAGAAGTAGACATTCAAGTGGATAGAGAATATTAGCATTCCCTCGTGATAACTTGCATTGTAAATGCTAAATTTTGCTTGTGAGCGTTACAAAACTCATCTTTTTTAATTTCTTGTAACATTTCCATGCAAATCACGTTAAATTATTGCCTTGTCTAAGTGACATGCTTTACTACAATGGCAAATCAAAGTAATAAACTCGCGTAAGTGGACTGGAAGATTTTATGTATAAATCGAACACATTGGTGTGGCAAGCATCTGCAACATCATTATTCAAAATTACTGTACTTACTTCTGCTCTGGCTGCGTTGGGAATTACAACGGGATGTTCCTCAACACCTCAATCAAAAAAGGCTTCGTCTTCTAAGCAACTTGGCTCGGGTTATTTAGATGCAAGTAGTTTAGATTCACTTGAAGATTTACTTTCTGCGACGGACATGCGAGCAGTAGAGGGTGATCGCCTACTGGTGTTGAAACACGGTGATGTGTGGAAGCGAATGACCGTAGGTTTCAAGATGGATTTGAATCGTCGGGACTCTAGGATTGAAGCACAACGTGGTTGGTTTATTTCTCGTCAGCCTTATCTAGATCGTCTAAGCGCACGTGCCAGCCGATATTTATATCACACTGTGAAAGAAGCAGAACGTCGCGGCATGCCAACCGAACTCGCATTATTGCCTGTGATTGAAAGTTCCTATGATCCTGCGGCGACCAGTAGCGCAGCAGCAGCAGGTTTATGGCAGTTTATTCCAAGTACTGGGCGTATCTATGGTTTACAACAAACCAGTTTATATGATGGTCGCCGTGATGTTGTGGAATCTACACGTGCTGCCTATGAGTTCTTAGGTAGTTTATATAATCAATTTGGTTCTTGGGAACTGGCTTTGGCTGCTTATAATGCAGGGCCAGGACGCATTCAACAAGCGATTAACCGTAATAAAGCCGCAGGTTTGCCGACGGATTACTGGTCTTTAAAACTTCCACAAGAAACCATGAACTATGTCCCTCGTTTCTTAGCTGTCGCACAAATTATTAAAAATCCAAATGCTTATGGTGTTGCGTTACCACCGATTGCCAATCGCCCTCACTTTCGTGAAGTTAACTTAGCTGCACCTTTATCATTGAATGAAATTTCATCGATCACGGGTCTAAGCCGTTCGGAATTATATGCCTTAAACCCTGCGCATCGTGGCGAGACGATGGATCCGATGAGTCCATTGCGAATCTTAATTCCAGCAGATCTAAGCCCTTCAATTGATGCAAGATTGCGTTCTAATAAAGCTGGTTCAGGTGGTTTTTGGGCGAGTAAAACACCACCGCCTGTGATGAACAATTCATCAGGGGCTTCGACCACGATTCGTACCACAACCAATCCTGCACAGACGAGTAGCACAACACCAAAGTCCTCAGTACCTTTGACCGCGAGTAATACCTCACGTCCAAGCTCAACGACAGCAGCAACGAATGTTAAGGTGAATACCCCACGTGGATCAGATGCTTTGGCATCATTTGCTGCATCAGCGAATGTGCCAAGTGCGCCGCGTATTCCTGTTGCCATCACTCCAGCGGCAAATGTAAAGCCTGTAAATATAGAGCCGCCAATTTCAAATCAAGAGCGTGAGCAAATTGTTGCAGCGATGAAAATCCAAGGTGAGCCGAAGTCTGCTACACAGGTATTAGAACCTCAAGCAACACAAGCTGAAAAGGATTTGGTTGTTGCTGAAATCAAAGCGATTGCGCCAAAAGGTACCGAAATCGTAGATCCATTTGACGGCAAGATTAAATTAACCGCGATTCAGACGAGCCAATCAGTTTCCGACGAAAAAGGTCAAGAAGTCAGTAAAGGTTTTGCTTATCCGAAAAACTTGGTTGAGGACAAAGCGACGGCGAATAGTGATGATGCTAAACGTAATCAGGGTAAACCATATATCAGCACTGACAATGATGTTGTCGTGGTTGCACCCAAAGGCAAACGTAGTACCTATGTGGTCATGCCGGGTGATACTTTAGCTGTGATTGCCCAAAAAAATGGTGTGAGTTGGCGTGATATTGCCAAATGGAACCAAGTTGATCCAGCAGGGACTTTATTTGTAGGTACAAGTTTATATTTATATGATGCGAAGCCTCAAGCCGAAGCTGTAAAAGCAACTGAAGCTAAACCTGAGACCTATGTTGTACAATCGGGTGATAGCCTAACCACCTTAGCGGCTCGTTTTGATTTAACGCTTAAGCAACTGGCTGATTACAATAACTTGTCGGTGACAGATGGTTTGTTTGTTGGGCAACGATTAACGCTTAAAGAGCCAAAGAACAATACACGCACCACTCAGCAAAGTGGGTCACAAACAGCCCGTGCGACTGATGCGAAAGCAACGACCACGCAAAAAGTTGCCACCACATCTTATACGGTTAAACGTGGCGAATATTTAAAATTGATCGCTGATCGATATGCGCTATCTAACCAAGAACTTGCTGATCTAACCTCTGGCCTAACTGCAAGTAGTAGTTTGTTGGTCGGGCAAAAAATCAATGTTCCTCTGCAAGAAGTTGCTGAGACTAAAAATACGGTTAAATATGAAAATGTAACCGCATCGACCAGCTATAAGACTGAAAACTATACCGTACAACGTGGCGATACATTATCCAGTATTGCAACCCGATCAAAGATCACACTGAATGAATTGGCTGAGCTGAATAATTTGAAGTCAAATAGCGGTGTTCGTCTCGGGCAAAGCTTGAAGATTCCTGCTGGCTCAACAACTCCAGATCAATATGTGGTTCAGTCAGGGGATAGTTTGAATGCGATTGCTGGTCGATACAACTTACAAGTGAGCTATCTGGCGGACTTGAATGGCTTGCAACCAACTTCGGGTGTGCGTATCGGTCAACGTTTAAAATTAACTGGCGAAGTCGCTAAAGCAGAAACACCAGCTCAACCAGAAGCTAACAGAGCAAGTAACGCACCAGCAAACCGAAATACTGCAAATACAGAACAATATACCGTTAAAGCAGGTGAGTCGTTGAATAGTATTGCGAGCCGTTTGGGGATGACTGGGCGTGAGTTAGCAGACTTAAATCAATTACGTGCCAATACAGGTTTACAACGTGGTCAAACCATTTTGATCCCTAAAACTGTGACGGAATATAAAGTTAAGCGGGGTGATACTTTAATCGGTCTAGCCAGTCGATATGGTTTACAAACCAACGCACTTGCGGAAATGAATGATTTAGCTCCAAATACTCAATTACGTATCGGTGACGTCATTAAAGTTCCAAATTTATAAGGATAAATATGAACTTGTCTCATGGAAGAGCACAAACTCTCATCCTTTTGTTTGGTTTGGGGGTGAGTAGCCAAATCAGTTTGGCTGCTCAACAAACCACGCCTTTTTTGGCTGTGCATGCGACACCTCAATATTCGCATTTAAAAGTAATGCCTTATGCAAATGCAAATGCACCTAAAGGTGGGATGCTGAGCCAGTCGAGTAATGGAACATTTGATAACCTGAACAGTATGAATGGCAAAGGCAGTTCAACCGATGGGGTCAATTATTTATTTGATACCTTGATGGATTCTTCCTTAGATGAGCCGAATGTCATGTATCCATTGCTGGCGGAAAGGGCCACATATGATCCACATAAGCCTAAATTTGTTATTTTTTATCTGAACCCCAAAGCGCGGTTTAGCAATGGCGATGTTTTGACTGCTGATGATGTCAAATTTACTTTTGATACCTATCAAGAAAAAGCCAATCCAGGCTTGAAAATGTATTTGTCAGATTTAGAAAAGACAGAGGTGTTATCTAAATACCAAGTCAAATTTACTTTTAAATCTGATGACAATGCTGAAATGCCGTTAATCGTCGCAAGCTTACCGATCTATTCCAAGCAAGAGTGGCAAAATAGAGATTTTACCCGTGTCACCATGCAGCCGATTTTGGGATCAGGGCCATACTTGATCGATCGGATTGATGCAGGTCGAAGTATCACTTATAAACGTAATCCAAATTATTGGGCGAAGGATTTACCTGTCAATCGGGGACGTTATAACTTTGATCGCCTCAGATATGTGTACTATCGTAATTTGGATGTGACCTTTGAAGGATTTAAATCTGGGCAATTTACCTTGCAGGAAGAAAATATTTCGCGTCGTTGGGTGACTGAATATAAATTTCCCGCAGTTCGAGATGGCTTGGTCAAGAAATATAAAGTAAATTTAGCAAAGCCCTTAGATTTTCAGAGCTTTGTATTTAACACCAGACGAAAACCATTCGATGATATTAATTTACGTAAAGCACTAAGCTATGCCTATGATTTTGAGTGGCAAAATAAAGCCCTGTTTTATGGACAATATCAACGTTTACAAAGTTACTTTGCCAACAGTGAGTTAGCCGCAGTTGGTCGACCATCCGCAGCAGAAATGTCAGTAATCAATCCTTACTTATCTAAATTAAATCCATTGATGCAAAAAGGTGTCTTGGCGGATTGGAAATTTCCAGCTTCGGATGCCAGCGGTTTCAATCGACAAAATTTATTGTCTGCTCGCCAAATCTTGCAAGATGCAGGTTATACAGTCAAAAATGGTCGCTTACTTGATCGTCAAGCTAAGCCAATTGAAATTGAACTTTTAATTCACCAAGATGGTATGCAACGGACATTAATGCCTTTTGTTCGTAATTTGAAACGTTTGGGCATCACAGTCACTATTCGGCATGTCGATGTGCCACAGTATATTGAGAGAATGCGACGCAGTGATTTTGATATAACCACCATGCGCTTACCTCAGACCATTACACCTGGTAAGGAACAAGCACAGTTATGGGGAACAAAGGCTGCAGATGAGGAAGGAAACTATAATTTTGCAGGTATTAAAAACCCAGCCATTGATCAAGTGATCCAAAAAATTATTGCTGCCGAGAGTCGTGAACAAGTGGTATTGCATACTCGTGTATTAGATCGGTTATTGCGCGCAGGCTACTATCATATTCCAACGTATGGAAAGCCTGAAACATGGTTGGCGTATTGGGATATGTACCAACAACCAACGCAAAAACCAAAACTATCGATTGGTGTTGATTACTGGTGGGTGGATACTGAAAAAGCAAAGAAAGTAAGTCAATATTTGCGGAAAAAATAATCAGTCTGGACAATAGGGATAAGATTGATGGGAACATATATATTAAAACGGCTACTCCTGATTATTCCAACTCTGTTTTTTATTTTGTTGATTAATTTTGCAGTGATTCAAATTGCGCCAGGCGGACCTGTTGAGCAAGCGATTCAGCAAGCGCAAAATTTCCAAGGTGTGGGGTTGTCTGGAGGAGAAACAGCACAACAAAGTTCCCAGACTCAATATCAGGGCGCCAGAGGGTTGAGTGCGGACATGGTGGAGCAAATCAAGGTGCAGTATGGCTTTGATAAATCAGCGCCCGAACGCTTTTGGCTTATGCTCAAAGGTTATCTATCTTTTGATTTTGGCACCAGTTTTTTTAAAGATAAGCCTGTTACCCAACTACTCTATGAAAAAATGCCCGTGACTATTTCATTGGGTTTATGGAGTACGCTTTTAATTTATCTGGTGTCTATACCCCTTGGCATACGCAAGGCTAAACAGCATGGTTTAATCTTTGATAAATCGACCTCGTTATTATTGGCAGTAGGCTATGCCGTCCCATCTTTTGTGTTTGCCGTGTTATTGATTGTGTTCTTTGCAGGTGGCAGTTATTTCCAATGGTTCCCACTGCAAGGATTGGTATCAGAGAATTTTTCCCAACTCAGTATGCTCGAAAAAATTAAAGATTATTTTTGGCACATGAGTTTGCCATTGTTGAGTATCGTGTTGGGTGGTTTTGCGGGTTTAACCTACCTGACTAAATACTCCTTTATGGAAGAATTAAACAAACAATATGTACTTGCGGCACGTTCTAAAGGACTGACTGAAAATCGCGTGTTGTATGGGCATGTCTTTCGTAATGCCATGTTGATTGTGATCGCTGGATTGCCTGAAGCTTTGGTTGGCATTTTCTTTGTCGGTAACTTATTTATCGAAATCATTTTTAATTTGGATGGGCTTGGGCTTTTGGGCTTTGAAGCAATTGTTCAGCGTGATTATCCTGTGATTTTTGGTACATTGTTCTTATTCACTTTACTTGGACTGATTCTACGTTTAGTCAGTGATGTACTGTATCAGGTGATTGATCCTCGTATTAACTTTGATGCGCGAGGAGTGAAATAATGTCTCCCGTGATGCAAGCACGTTTAAACCGCTTTAAGAAAAATAAACTCGGTTTCCGCTGTTTTATTCTATTTATGATCATTTTTATTTTGTCATTGGCTGCTGAGTTTATCGCCAATGACAAGCCTTTGATCGTGAAGTATCAAGACAGTTTTTATTTTCCTGTCTTTAAAGATTATCCAGAAACCACTTATGGTGGTGTGTTTGAGACCGCAACCGACTATCAAGACCCAGCAGTGCGTGAGTTGATTTCTGCTCATGGCTGGATGCTCACACCTATCGTTCCTTTTTCATTTCAGACACCAAACCTTGATTTAACCGTACCTGTACCCTCTAAGCCGACTGCACAAAACTGGTTGGGGACGGACGATCAAGGACGGGATGTACTGGCGCGGGTACTGTATGGTTTACGTGTGTCCTTGCTATTTGGTTTTGCTTTAACCATTTGCGCGGCGGTATTAGGCATTATTGTGGGTGCAATCCAAGGCTATTATGGTGGTTGGATTGACTTAATCGGACAGCGTATTCTCGAAGTTTGGGGGGGATTACCAATGTTATTTATGGTGATGATCCTTGTGAGTATGTTCACCCCCAACGTTTATTGGCTATTTCTAATTATGTTGTTATTTGGCTGGACGGCATTGGTTGGATTGGTTCGTGCAGAATTTTTACGCGCCAGAAACTTTGATTATGTTCGGGCCGCACGTGCGCTTGGGGTGACTGATCGAACCATTATTTTTCGGCACATTTTACCCAATGCCATGAGTTCGAGT
This sequence comes from Acinetobacter sp. NIPH 298, assembly GCF_000369505.1. Taxonomy (GTDB): domain Bacteria; phylum Pseudomonadota; class Gammaproteobacteria; order Pseudomonadales; family Moraxellaceae; genus Acinetobacter. Next base: position 1,739,736 of record NZ_KB850055.1, on the reverse strand, counting down.
TTGTCGCAACTCCCATTTATGTTGACTGCAAATATCACGGCATTAACGGCATTGGATTTTTTAGGGTATGGTTTACCTCCAGACGCTGCTTCGTTGGGTGAATTACTCTTACAGGGTAAAAATAACCTGAATGCCCCTTGGTTGGCATTGTCAGGCTTTTTTACGCTTGCAATTGTGTTGTCATTATTGATTTATATTGGGGAGGCGACACGTGATGCATTCGATCCAAGACAATGATTCTATAAAAAATGATGTGCTTAAGGTCAAAGCACTCACCGTTTCCACAGCGACAGGTCAGGTTTTGGTTGATCAATTGAGCTTTGATTTATGTGCTGGAGCAACTTTAGCTATTGTAGGGGAGAGTGGTTCAGGCAAATCTGTGAGTAGTTTGGCTTTGTTGGGGCTATTGCCTAACCATTTAAAAATACAAGGGCAAGCATGGCTACATGATCAAGACTTATTGGCTTTAGATACGCCAGCTTTACGACAAGTTCGTGGACAAAAAGTTGCCATGATTTTTCAAGAACCGATGACGGCATTAAATCCTTTGCATCGGGTTGAGAAAATCATCGGAGAAAGTTTGTTGTTGCAAGGTTGGTCTAAAGCCAAGGTGCAAGAAAAGGTCATTGCCTTATTGAACGATGTAGGGATACCTGAACCAGAACAAAAATTACGTCGTTATCCGCACGAGTTATCTGGTGGACAACGTCAACGGGTGATGATTGCAATGGCATTGGCGCTTGAACCAGATATTTTGATTGCTGATGAGCCAACAACGGCATTGGATGTCACTTTACAAACTCAAATTTTGAATTTGCTAAAACAACTGCAACAGCAACGCAATATGGCGATGATTTTGATTAGCCATGATTTGAATTTAGTCAAACGCTATGCTGATGATGTGATTGTCATGAATAAAGGGCGAGTGGAAGAGCAAGGGGCGGTGAATGAAATTTTTAATCGTCCTCAAGCGGCTTATACCCAGCATTTACTGGATCATGATTTTGGTCAGGCACTCTCATACACAGAGGGTCAGGTCATTCTTGAATTAGAACAGTTAGGGGTTAGATTTCCGATTAAACAAGGATTGTTGAATCGAGTGAAAGATTATTTTACTGCGGTTGAACCATTAAATTTGACGCTAGAGCAGGGTGAGTCTTTAGGTGTGGTGGGAGAAAGTGGGTCGGGTAAGTCGACTTTGGCTTTAGCAATTACCCGTTTGATTGAGAGTGAAGGGAAAATTGTCTTCTTGGGGAAAGATTTAAACCAACTCAATGAAAAAAAATTACGTCCATTGCGCACTGATTTTCAGATTGTATTTCAAGATCCATTTAGTAGCTTAAATCCTCGTATGACGATTGGACAGATTATCGGTGAAGGATTGGCGCTTAAAGCATTAGATCAGGTTGTTGTAGAGCGACAGATTGAGCAAACGCTTGAGAAAGTTGAACTGCCCATTGATTTTAAAAATCGTTATCCACACGAACTGTCAGGAGGACAACGACAACGTGTCGCATTGGCACGTGCCTTGGTCTTACAACCGAAATTGATGATCTTGGATGAACCGACCTCGGCCTTAGACCGAACAACACAACGCGCAATCGTGAAGTTGCTCAGACGATTGCAACAGCAAGAGCAGATTAGTTATATTTTTATCAGTCATGACTTGCAAGTCGTCAAAGCAATCTGCCAAAAGGTCATGGTATTACGTCATGCAAAAGTAATGGAATATCAATCTACTGCGTTACTTTTTTCACAACCAAAAACAGAATATACCCGTCAGTTGATTGCTGCCAGTCAGTACTAGCTTGTAATTAAGTTGACATGTGGTATTGTCAAGTGGTCAGATTATAATTGAATAAGTACTCTAACTTTTGTAGCAGAGGATGACCATGAGTCAGATTGCAGACAGTATCACCATTCGTAATACCACATTTAAAAACCGCATTATTAAAGGTGCGATGAGTGAAGCATTGGCCAATCATGAAGGACAACCTAATGATTTGCATATCGGGCTATACGAAGCATGGGCAAAAGGTGGTTTGGGCTGTGCTATTACAGGTAATGTCATGGTCAATATCGATGCCAAGAACGAGCCTGGTGTCGTTGCAATAGAAACTGAACGTGATTTGGCAAGACTACAACAATGGGCTGCAGTCGGTAAAAAATACGGTATGGTACAGTTGATTCAATTGTCTCATCCAGGTCGTCAATGTCCAAAAGGTTTGAATAAAGAAACAGTTGCACCTTCTGCTGTTCCATTTAGTCCAATGTTGGCGACCATGTTTGGTACACCACGCGAACTCAAACATGAAGAAATTTTAGATATTATTCAGCGCTTTGCCACTGCTGCTGTGATCTGCGAGAAAGCGGGCTTTGAAGGCGTGCAGTTACATGGTGCACATGGCTATCTGATTAGCCAGTTTCTATCACCACTGACCAATAAACGTACTGATGAGTGGGGCGGTTCGGTTGAAAATCGTATGCGGTTCTTGGTTGAAGCATATAAGGCTGTCCGTGCTGCAACCTCAGAAAACTTTATTATTTCTGTAAAACTTAACTCTGCGGACTTCCAGCGTGGTGGGATTACTGAAGAAGATGTGATTACGGTATTCAAGGCTATAGATGCTGCTGGTATTGATATTATTGAAATCTCTGGTGGTACTTATGAAGCCCCGGCAATGGCTGGTGCTAAAGCAAGTTCTCGTAAGGCAAGCACGATTGCACGTGAAGCATATTTCTTAGAGTTCTCTGAAAAAATCCGTCAGCATGTTTCTTGTAAGTTAATGGTGACAGGTGGCTTCCGCACTGTTGCTGGTATGAATGCTGCGCTTGAAAGTGGTGCCTGTGATTTTATTGGTATTGCTCGTCCATTGGCTGTTGAAACAGATTTAACCGATCGTTTGATTGCGGGGCATGATGTCCGTTATGCGGTAAACCAAATCAAAACAGGTATTCCTTTTGTCGATAAAATGGCAATCATGGAAATCATTTGGTATGCGGCACAGTTCAAAGCGATTGGTCAAGGTAAAAAACCAAATCCTAAATTGTCGCCGTTATTGGTATTCTTAAATTATGCAAAAGGGAATATCAAAGCCGTGGTGAAAGGGCGGGTTAATTCTCGAAAATCAGCCTAATGCTTTTAAGGACTCTTCGGAGTCCTTTTTAATTTAGGTAATAAAAAAGCCACTGTCTTAAAAGATGCAGTGGCTTTTTTGAATTTGGCGTCCCTACGGGGATTCGAACCCCGGTTACCGCCGTGAAAGGGCGATGTCCTAGGCCTCTAGACGATAGGGACTTCTTGAGGTGGGTGTATATTAGGGTTCTGTCACCAAACTGTCAAGAAGATGAGGAGACAGTTTGTTCAAAATATAGCAAAACAGTTCAGCAGTCTTCTGTGTATCGTATAAAGCAGAGTGTGCCTCTTTACCATCAAACTCGATTCCAGCCTGAATACAAGCTCTTGCGAGAACGGTTTGCCCAAACATCACAGCACTAAGCGTAACGGTATCAAACACCGAGAAGCTATGAAACGGATTCTGATTTTTAGTGCCAGTGCGTGCAATCGCTGCTTGCAAGAAACCCAAATCAAAGTGCGCATTGTGACCAACCAGTACCGCATGGGTACAATGTTGTGCTTTGCGTACTTCAGTGAGTGACTTGAAAATACGACGTAAAGCACTGCGTTCATCTTCAGCCATCGCTACACGCATTGGGTTGAAAGGATCAATACCAATGAAATCTAATGAACGGCGATCAAGATTAGCGCCTTCAAAAGGATTAATATGCGCTTGAAAAGATGGGCCAGGTACAAACTGACCTTGTTCATCATAGACAATCGGAATGCATGCAATCTCAAGTAGTGCATCGGTCTGACAGTTAAAACCTGCTGTTTCAACATCAACAACAACAGGTAAAAAACCGCGAAAGCGCTGCCCTATGACGGGAGCTTTATTTTCTTGTGTCACACTTTTCTCCATTGCAGTGTTTTACCTGCATGAAGTGGAATGATTTTCTGGTCAGCGAGATAATCAAGCGACTCAGGAACGGTGTGTTCTTCTTTGACTAAGGTGATCGTTGTGGTATTACGTGGTAATCCATAAAAATCAGCCCCAAAATGGCTGGCAAAGCCCTCAAGACGCTCTAATTTTCCGACTTGATCAAATGCTTGTGCATAGAGTTCAATCGCTGATGGCGCACTGTAACAACCTGCACAGCCACATGCATTTTCTTTGGCATCTTGAGCATGCGGTGCGCTGTCCGTACCTAAGAAAAATTTAGGGCTACCACTGGTGGCAACTTCTAACAAAGTCGTTTGATGTGTTTGACGTTTTAAAATCGGCAAGCAATAGAAATGCGGTTTCACACCACCAACCAACATATCATTACGATTAAATAATAAATGTTGAGGTGTAATCGTGGCTGCAACATTGCGATCTTGTTCAACGACAAAGTTTGCAGCATCACTGGTGGTAATATGTTCTAAAACAACTTTGAGTTTCGGAAATTGTCTCAGTAAAGGTGAAAGCACCTCATCTAGAAATCTTTTTTCACGGTCAAAAATATCAACATGATTATGCGTGACTTCGCCATGAAGTAATAGAGGCACTTGATGCTCTTCAAGTTGCTCAATCACTGCATACACTTTACGAATATCACTTACACCGTTATCAGAGTTTGTTGTTGCGCCAGCAGGGTAAAGTTTGATGGCATTTACATGATCTGATTCTTTGATTTTACGAACTTCATCAGGTGAAGTGTAATCGGTAAAATAAAGCACCATACGAGGGTCAAAATTGAGCCCTTCAGGAACATGGGCAAGAATACGCTCGCGGTACGCTAAAGCCTCTTCTACAGTTTTGACTGGTGGAACAAGATTTGGCATACAAATCGCGCGGGCAAATTGTTTTGCCAAATCGGGTACTGTGCGTTTTAAAGCTAAACCATCACGTAGGTGAGCGTGCCAATCATCTGGTTGTAAAAGTGTAAGAGTATTCAAGGTGTACTTCAAACTTAAAAATAATACAAATAATAATGCATAAAGTGTGAAAATGGTAACTACAATTACGGATAAGTGGTTAAGTAAAGTGCACGACGGGATGTGGATTTGTGTTATTTTTATCCAGCATAAAAATACCGTATTATAAGAAGAGTAAAAAGGATGGAAAATCAATATGATCTTGAGCGGTTAAGGCGGTCTAAAGAAGCACTCGAGCAGCTCGTTGTCCAGCATTTTAAGTCAAAAAAAACCCATCAAGCTTTACCCGAAAAATTAGAAAATGAGTTTTGGCGGTTTAATATTGATCGAACACGCGTAAATGCGATCCAATTTTTTGGTCAAGGTGTGATCACCTATGCGATTTTTGTGTTGTTGATTTTGCCTTCCAATTTTATCGTGATTCGTGAAAGTGCAGATTTTGTCTCAGATTTTATCTATAGCATTTTGAGTTTAATCGTGGTTGGCATATCACTGTTTCTATTTTGGGTGTTTGCGCGTTTTAGAAAATTGAATGCTTTATTTTACCCTGCATCCTGCACCATTGTTTTTTACACTATTTTTCTGACCTCATTACTGATGATGAGTGTTTCAAATGTCGTTCTTCAAAATCAGGCAATGGTCTTGATTGCTTTCTTATATATGTTGGGTTTTATTCTAAGTGGTATTAAACCACTACACATGTTGGTAATCGGTACACTTGCCGCCATCGCGATTTTACTATTTCTGTATTTATTTAAAATTCCTTGTGATTTCCTCATGATCGGGCGAACCTTGATTGGCAGTATATTACTTGGTTTTTCGATTAGTGTGATGCTCAACTCTAAAGAGCGACGGATATTTTTAAAGTCAAAAATCTCAGAAATAGATGAAAAAATTCTACGTTTACAAGCTTCTGAGTTATTGCATCTGAGTCAGCATGATGAACTTACGAATGTTTCAAATCGGCGTACTTTTGAAGAGATGTGCTCTTATTATTATGACTTAGCATGTCAAGAGCAGACATCTTTATCCGTATTGTTCATCGATATTGATTATTTTAAAAACTATAATGATTTTTACGGTCATCAGATGGGTGATCAAGTTATTTCTGAAATCGCTAAAACCATAAAAGGTTCGATTAGGCATATGGACTTCGTTGCACGTTATGGAGGAGAGGAGTTTGTGGTGCTTTTACCACAAACGTCTGCGCAAGGTGCTTATGCTGTTGCTACGAATATATATCGTGCCATCGAGCGACAGATGATTCCACATGAGAAGTCTTTAGTTTCAAATCATGTCACCATTAGTTTGGGGATTACCGTTTTTAATGGAAATCCAAAAATTAGCCAAGACGTGTTAATCCATACTGCTGATAAAGCGTTGTACCGCGCCAAACAATTGGGGCGCAATCAGATTTATTATCAACCATTACCGAATATCGAAGAAAATATTAAGAATTAAAAAAACCGAAGATCAACTCAATGATATTCGGTTTTATTTTATGCAAACGATTTGAATTACTCTAAGAATCTTACCGTTACACCAGAACGAACTTTATTACCCAAATCATTGGCATCCCAGTTGGTCAAACGGATACAACCATGTGATGCAGTCTTGGAAATAAGTGATGGGTTTGGTGTACCGTGAATACCAAATGATTTCTTGCTTAAACCAATCCAAATATTACCTACAGGACCATTTGGACCCGGTGGAAGTGATAATGGCTTAAGATTTTTTCCTTGTACAAAGTTCGATGGCGAATAGCTGTACCAAGGGTTTTTAGCAACACCAGTTACTTTATAAGTACCCGTCGGAGAAGGCGTACTTGTACTGCCAATTGTTGCAGGAAATGACGCAATCATTTGGTTACGGCTGTTGAATAGATAAAGTTGTTTTGCGCCTTTGTGCGCCACAATTAAATGAATATCTTCAGGTAAATCGTTGCGTACATTTGCAACAACAATTTTTTGGCCCACTTTATTAAAGTTTGCTTTAGGGTTCAGTTGTCTAAGAAACCGTTCATCCATGTGAAACTTTTCACCTAACATTTCTGTTACGCGAGTGTAATGCAACCCTTTCATTTTCGCTTGGTGAGCATAGTCTGAAGGAATTGAGTCAACATAAGGACCTTTTAAGTCCGCTTCAGTGATGGTGTATTCAACATATGCAGGTTTAGTTTGTTTGGCAACCAATGCATCCCACGTTTCTTTGGTGAGCTGACCTGTTGGTGTTAAACCATTCATTTGCTGGAATGAAGCAATTGCTTTTAACGTGTTTTGACCATTTGAACCATCAATTGCACCTGGTGAAGCATGCGCATTGTTTAACATCACATGTGCACGTGCATAAGCAGGCAATTGGCGTCTTGGCATATCTTCATACCATTCAGCGGCGTTAATGGCATCCATGGTCCAAGATGCAGGAACTTCTGGGGCTTGTGATGGCGTTTTAGATATAGTTGTTGCTGTATCTAACGTTGCTTCACGCGCTGGCGCTGCTGTTACAGCAGTTTCAGGTGTATTTTCTATTTTTTGAGCAACATCTGCTGCTGGGTTTCGGCTAAGCTGAGGTTCAGATGCAGCAGACACAGCAGCACTACTACTTGGCGCTGCATAATCAATTGCCAAAGGATCAATCGGATCTTGGACTGCAGAAATCTTTTGGGGATTTAATGCTTGCTCAGTTGTTGGCGCAGCAAAAGCAACATTAGCAAGAATACAACTTAAACTCATAGCGAGTAATGAGCGAACAAACATGTAATTCAACCTTAAGAATTATTCATTTAGGAATATAAGACTTTGCAAGTATTACAGAAAATGATCAAGCTTGCAGTAGCAATTTTGTGATCAAGCGTTTTTTTCGTCAGTTAAAGTCATGTACCGCATAGCATTATATATCTGGGACGATTTTTGCTATCATGCTTGCCACCTGAAAAAATTTAGAGATTGGTAATGACAACGTTGAAAAATGATCGTTTTTTACGAGCTTTGTTACGTGAACCTGTAGACACCACACCAGTATGGATGATGCGTCAAGCAGGGCGTTATTTACCAGAATATCGTGAAACTCGTGGGCAAGCAGGGGATTTCCTTTCCTTATGTAAAAATGCAGAATTTGCTTGTGAGGTGACCTTACAGCCTTTGCGTCGTTATGAGCTTGATGCTGCGATTTTATTTTCAGATATTCTCACTGTGCCTGATGCTTTAGGTTTAGGACTGTATTTTGAAACTGGAGAAGGTCCAAAGTTTCATAAAACCGTGCGTACTGAACAGGATGTTGCAAATTTACCGAAGCTAAATGCAAAATCTGATCTCGCTTATGTGATGAATGCAGTCTCTACGATTCGATCAGCATTAAATGGGCAAGTTCCTCTGATTGGATTTTCAGGTAGCCCTTGGACTTTAGCAACCTATATGGTTGAGGGTGGTTCGAGCAAAGAGTTTCGTTTCCTTAAGCAAATGATGTATGCCCAGCCAGAAGTGTTACATGCTTTACTTAACCATCTTGCTGATTCAGTCATTGATTATCTCAATGCGCAAATTGATGCGGGTGCGCAGGCGATTCAGATCTTTGACAGTTGGGGTGGTGCGCTTGCTCACCGTGAGTATGTCGAGTTCTCGATGAATTACATGACTAAAATCATTGCTGGGCTGCAACGTGAAAAAGACGGACGCCGTATTCCAATTATCGTGTTTACTAAAGGTGGTGGCCAATGGTTAGAAACCATCCTCACGACTGGTGCCGACGCAGTTGGTTTGGATTGGACCACGCCGCTTTATACAGCGCGTGATGTGGTTGCTGGTCGTGCCGCTTTGCAAGGAAACTTGGACCCAGCTGTACTTTATGGCTCAGCAGCATCGATTGAAAAAGCAGTGAAAGCAATGCTTGACGATGCCTATGCCAATGGTGAAAAAACAGGTTATGTTGCAAACTTAGGGCATGGTATTACCCAATGGGTTGACCCTGCACAACCTAAAATCTTTGTTGATACTGTACATGAATACAGCCACAAATATTTAGGCTGATATTTTTAAACGCATTTGAAGGGCGGATTTTGTGCAGTTAATTGGATTGGTGCTCAGTTTTTTGACTAAGGCAGTTTCGGCTGCTTTATTCGGTATATTGCTTTTAATTGCATTTGCATTAACCGCCCCGATGGGTAGCCATGAATATTATGGCTTCTTTCGCTATGACTATCTGTTGTTTTATGCCTTAGTGATTCAGGTTTGCTTGTTGTATTTAAAGCTCGAATCATGGGAAGAAGCCAAAGTTATTGCTTTGTTTCATATCATGGCAATGGGAATGGAAGTTTTTCTAACTCATCCTGCCATTGCCTCTTGGCAATATCCGCAACCTGCTATTTTAAAATTATTAACAGTGCCTTTATTTGCTGGTTTTATGTATTCGGCTGTAGGCAGTTTTTTTGCTCGATCATTGCGATTATATCAAGTTTCTTTTGAGAACCTACCCACTTTCGGCAATATGCTGTTATTGGCGGTGTTGTCGTATTTTAATTTCATGAGCAAGTTTTTTATTCCAGATATTCGTATGGGTCTGTTTATTTGGAGTGTGTTGATTTTTTGGAAAACCAAATTGTATTTCCAACTTGATCAGTATCGTTTTAAAATCCCGATGTTGCCTGTTTTACTGTTGCTCGCATTTCTCATATGGATTGCGGAAAATATCAGTACTTTTTATAAAATTTGGCTTTATCCGAGTCAGGTCAATAATTGGCATATGGTGGGGTGGGGAAAACTTGGTTCTTGGTATTTATTGCTCCTGTTAAGTTTGGTATTGGTACTTAAAATCTTAGGGACTAGAGGCAAAAATGGAACTTGGCGATTGAAATAAATAGGCGCTTCTTTGATTTAATCAATTTATTTATAAACGGATCTGTATAAATATTTCAGCGATATTTCAAATTTCATTTGCTAAAAAAGTTGAACCTCGCTATTTTATTTTGTGTGTGTGACTTTCACGGCACGATAGCAATAACAAATATTGAAGAATAATTGATACTGGAGACTTTCTTATGTTAAAAAAAATTGCATTAGCTGCATTACTCGCTGCTGGTTCAACCATGGCAATGGCTGATAATGATGTTGGTTGTGGTGTCGGTACACAGGTATGGGCTGGTAAAAAAGGTGTTGGACCTAAAATTCTTGCTGCGACCACCAACGGTATTTTTACTAACCAATTACTAGGTATTACTTTTGGTACTTTAGGTTGCCGTCAAGGTGGAACTGTTACTGCACAAGTTGTGACGTTTACCAATGAAAATGCTGAGTCTTTAGCGCGTGATATGGCGGTAGGTCAAGGCGAAAGCTTAAATGTACTTGCTGAACTTATGCAAATTAAATCAGAAGACAAAGCACGCTTCTTCGCAGTATCTAAAGCAAACTTTGCTGAGATTTACTCAAGCGAAAATCAACACACACTTCAAGTTCTAGATTCATTACAAAGTGTAATGGCAAATGATGACGTATTAAAAGCTTACGTTTAATCAGAAATGGTAGTGAACCCTGTCTTTTTGACAGGGTTTTCTTATATGGAAATTCTAAAAATATATTGTTGATGTGAATGAAATTAGCTACTTTTGCGATTGCGACTTTGATGTGCCATTTTGCACATGCGACTGCTACACCAAATATTCAAAACTATCTTAATCTTGCTGAACAAAAACAATTAGATCAACAGATCACTTGGCAACGCTTAATGTATGCAGATCAATCTGGAAAAAGTGAGGTCGACTATCAAGGTTACTTTTATGCAGAAGATGGTAAAACTGATTTAAATCACGAATTAAAAGCGGATATAAAAGCATTATTTCTAGAGTCAGCAGATAATCAGTCATTTCGATGCAAGTTTCCTGCGCGTAGTCGTTGGTTGATGCAACAGTTAAATATTGATGTTAAACAACTACCATTGGCGAATTGTGCTGAATTTGAAGAATGGATCAATCAGATTAATCCTTATAAAGCGACATTGATTTACGCAACCGATTTTATGGGTAATCCAAGCTCAATGTTTGGACACACCTTATTGCGTTTAGACCCAAAAGATCAAAAAGAATTAAATTTGGTTTCTTATGCTGTCAATTATGCTGCAACTGTTAACAACCAAGATAACTGGTCTTATGCGTGGAAAGGTTTAACAGGACAGTATCCAGGTGAATATTCTTTGATGCCATATTATCGAAAAGTAAAAGAGTATGGTGACTTTGAAAGTCGGGATTTGTGGGAATATGAGCTGAATTTAACCGCTGAAGAAACACGATTTTTGGTTGAGCATATTTGGGAAATGCAGCATGTGAGCTTTCCTTATTATTTTGTCAGTGATAATTGTGCTTATCGTTTGCTGGGTTTAATTGATTTGGTTCGTCCAAATCTAAACTTAAAGGCTCAATTTAATTATGCCGCGATTCCAATTGAGACGCTTAAAACTGTAGAGCAGCAGAAGTTGGTTAAAGACATTGTTTATCGTCCTGCATTAGAAACGCAATTGCTTGCTCAAGCAAAACAACATGGCACAGCCTTAGCCAAAGTCGCACATCAAGTTGCATTTTCAGCGATCGAACAAGTCTCGGCTGTCTTGGTATCTTATAGCCCCCAAGATCAGGCTAAAATCCTAGAAATGGCATACGATGATTTGTACTTGCAATATATTAGCAATAAAGCAGACGGTGATGTGGCTCAAGTTCATTTGCGACAATTATTGGCTAAACGTAGCCAGATTCAGATCGATAAACAACGTCAAGAACCTGCACAACCAAAGATTCAACCTGTTGAAGGGCATCATGCTCGAAATCTATCTATAAATGTAGGTGAGGTGCAAGGACAAAAGTTCGTTGAGTTGGGGCATCGTCAAGCCTATCACGACCTTATTGATCCATCTGGTGGCTATCGATTGGGTACACAGCTACTGTTTTTAAATGGTGCACTACAATACCGTGATGACCAACTGAAACTTGAACACTTAGATCTATTGGCTGTGAATTCTTATAACCCGATTCAGCCGTTTAAAGCACCACTCACGTGGGGATTTAATTTAGGTTGGAAGCAAGAAGCCGTCGAAAAAGGACAGTTTAGCCAAGATCAGCAACATGGTGTTATGAATCTGAATATGCAGGCGGGATATAGTTTGGCGGATTACAATCGTCAACATCTATGTTATGTACAATTGCAAGGGCATCTGCAAGCTGGAAGTGCATTAGACAAAGGTTGGCGTGTTGGAGTAGGACCAACATTGGGTTGTATGAATCAATGGTCTGATCAGTGGAATAGTTTGCTACAAGTTGAGTTGCCTTATTGGCAGGATCAAAGTCAATGGAATCTAAGAATAGGGACGCATGTTCAGTATAGTTTGAATGCGAATAATGCGCTGCGTTTGAATTGGCAATATGAACAGCAAGATCACAAAGATTGGACAAAATTGGGTTTGGGGTATGTTCGGTTTTTTTAGATATTGGGTTGAGATGGTGTGGTCATAAGTGATCACACTTCTACAATGACATAGTATTTTTTAACTGCTTCAACTACTTCAAATGTACCTAAAAATGCAGGAGGAATAATTCCCGCATTGCCAGCAGTCACCTCAATAAAAGAGTGGTTTTTTGCATCATGAATGCGCACCACACCCTCAATAACCTGAAAAAATTCTTGTTTGTTGTCCGCAAACTGGATATTCCATGCACCTATTTCACATTGCCAAATCCCGCAGCTCATATGCGCATGTTCATAAAGGCTATAAGTCAAACGTTCAGGATTGCCTTTAACTAAGCGGTCAGGGCGAGGGTGGTCTACACTGGCTTGATTCGGTGTTAAATCACCATGACCTGCTAAGTAAATAGATGACATGTTCTTCATGCTCAGATCGGTTATTAATAACTTTCAGGAACTGCACTCAAAAACTCACGACGTGCATCTTTATCTGTTTTAAACTCACCTACGAAAGAAACGGTACGCGTGGTTGATTCTTGTTTACCCACACCGCGCATCATCATACACATATGCGCTGAGTCGATGACCACAGCTACACCACGTGCTTGAGTGACTTCGGCAACGGCTTCTGCGATTTGCTGGGTCAAGTTTTCTTGAATCTGCAAACGACGTGCGAACATTTCAGTAATCCGCGCAAATTTTGATAAGCCTAAAACCTGACCTTCAGGTAGATAAGCAATATGCACGCGACCATAGAATGGGAGAAGGTGGTGTTCACAAAGCGAGTAAAACTCGATGTTCTTCACCAATACCATTTCATGGTTATCGGAAGGGAAAACCGCATTATTGGTTACTTCTTCAAGCGTTTTACTATAACCAGAGGTTAAAAAAGAAAAAGCTTTAGCCGCACGCATAGGGGTATCTTGTAAGCCCGGGCGAGTTAAATCCTCACCAACGGCAGTTAAGATGTTTGCGTACGATTGCTGCATAGACATAACAATGTTCACTTAGGTGGGTTGAACAAAACGGGAATTGTATCAGAAAACGATTGAAAAAATTAATTTTGAACCAAATGCCGATTATTGTTTGTACTTTGGGTTCTTTTCTGCGCGTTTAAGCAGCACGAGAACCGCGCCAGTACCGCCTTGGGTCTCAGGTGCACTGACAAAAGCGAGTACATCGCGATGTTGTTTGAGCCATCCATTGACATAGGTTTTTAAAATCGCTTCTGGGCCTTTGCCGTGTACAATTTTAATGACATTTTGATTTTCATCTTTTGCCATTTGGATAATTTGTAATACCGCAGCGCGTGCTTGTTCAACGGTACAGCCGTGTAAATCGACCGCTTCAAACCAGCGAATTTTACCAGCTTTGAGGTCTTCAAAAACTTTGTGCTGCAAAGTGGCGATGCGATAGCTGAGCGTGGCTTGGCTTGCGACAGGGTTTAAGATGGCTTGGGTATCAGAGATTTCTGCTGACTCATGTTCTGTTGAACCTTCAGCCGCAGCGCGTTTTGCTAAAGTTTGTGCATCTACTTTTTTGCGACGAGCAGGTTTAACATCAGCAATATTGTCATTGGCGATCGGTTTTACACCCTGTAGTGCTTTTTTAAAAAGCTCAGTGTCTTCTAATTCTTCAGCAACGGCTTGTACCTTTTTCGATTCGGCTTGTTGCTCGATCTTGCTCGTTTGTGGCTGAGAGATTTGCTTTTTAAATTGTTTCAGTAAATTAAACTGATCTTTAGAAAGCGATGAATCATGTTTGCTCATAATTTCAGTTAAATATGCGAGATAGGAGATAGGTGCAAAATTATAGTCTGAATCTGTTGAGATTTGAACTGAATTGCAATTAAGTAACGGATTTGATGCAAAGGTAGGGCTCTTCAATATGCTTAATATTTCGAGTAGGCTTTAAACATTATTTAAAATAATAAAATAAAAGCATCAGACAATAACCATTGTGTAATTTAAAGTTAGATAGATGATTTTTTCCAAGTTAAAAATATTTCTAACATTGCATTTTTTTTACCAAGCAAACATCACGATATGAGTAATATTTTTCATAGTCATTTCTAATTTGGCTATTTTCAATCCTACAAGCCAAATTGTTAATAAATGGTCTACCTTGCTCTAAATATTCTTGAATTGCTCTCTGGTCTAGAATGATAGTTTTTTCCCAACTCGTGGCTTGGTTATTTACATTAACATTGAGATATATACCTTCATTGTCTTTATAAAGCTCCCATAAGTAAGGTTCTATTTCTATTAAATGCATATTAGTTTTACCTTGATTTTGAAACTCACAAGAAGATGCCCATGTATTATTATTTAAAATCATGATATTTGATCGTAAAAAAAGCCAAATCTATTCAGATTTGGCTTTGCGTATTTAGGTGATAAACCTAAACCAACTCAGGCTCACCAAACAATTCATTAAACGCTTGATCAGGATGAGGCTGTTTCATAAAACTTTCACCAACAAGGAAAGTATGAATATCATTAGCTTGCATCACCTCTACATCAGCAGGCGTGGCAATTCCACTCTCAGTGACCAAAACACGAGAAGCTGGCAGCAATTTCTTTAAACGTAATGAGGTTTCTAAATCCACATCAAAAGTTTTAAGATTACGGTTATTCACGCCCAAAATACATTGCTCAGAAAGCTTTAAAGCGCGTTTCAGTTCATATTCATCATGTACTTCAACCAATACGTCAAGCTGATGCTCAAATGCAGTCTTAGACATTTCTTCAAGCTGTTGATCAGATAAACATGCCACGATCAATAAAATACAATCCGCTTGTAATGCACGGGCTTCAACGACATTATACGGATCAATCAAGAAATCTTTGCGTAACGCAGGCAAGGCACAATGATTGCGTGCAATCGCAATATTTTCATCAGCACCTTGGAAGAAATCCACATCGGTCAGAACCGATAAGCAGGCCGCACCCGCTTGTTCATATTGTTGTGCAATTTCAGCAGGATTAAAGTTTGCACGAATAATGCCTTTTGATGGAGAGGCTTTCTTAATTTCAGCAATTACAGCAGGGCGTTTATGCTGTAAAGCCTTGGCAAAACCACGAACAGGAGTTGCTTCTTTCGCCCATTGTTCAACATCATGCAAGCTACGTTGTTTTAAACGTGTAGCAAGTTCCTCATGTTTGCGGTCAACAATTTTACCTAAAATGGTATTTTGAATATCGATCATGAGAAATCCTTAGTCTGCCTGATATTGTTTCAATGTTTTGGTAAATTCAGCCAAGATACTCATTTTTTCTAGGGCTTGACCGCCGCAAAGAATATCTTGTGCCAGTTCAACTGCTTGTTTATAGGTTTTAGTGAGTCCTGCAACATAAATCCCAGCGGCTGCGTTCAGCGCAATCATATTTGCGGCTTTTTCACCAATTTCAGATTTGTTACGGCCTAAAGCATCTTTGATCAGCTTTAAGCTTTCTTCAGAACTATTTACCACTAAACCAGTCAGTGTTTGAGATGGAATCCCGACATCATCAGGGGTCAACATCCATTCTGTAATTTCGCCATCTTTTAATTCAGCAACTGCGGTTGGTGCTGCGAGACTAATTTCATCTAAACCATCTTTAGAATGCACAACCAATACATGTACAGCGCCAAGTTGTTTAAGAACTTCTGCGATTGGTCGGCAAAGCTCATCTGAAAAGACACCAATGACAAAACGATTTACGCCAGCAGGATTGGTTAAAGGTCCCAATAAGTTGAAAATACTACGAATGCCTAGTTCACGACGAGGAGCAACTGCATATTTCATTGCTTTGTGGTGATTGGGTGCAAACAGAAAACCCACGCCCATTTCACGGATACAACGTTCAGTTTGTTGCATGTCCAAATCAAGCTGGATGCCCATTTGTTCAAGCACATCAGATGAGCCAGACTTACTCGAAACACCACGATTTCCATGTTTAGCAATGGTTGCACCAGCTGCTGCAACTACAAAGCTTGATGCTGTAGAGACATTAAATAAGTTCTGACCATCACCGCCAGTTCCGACGATATCAACGAGATGTGGAATATCACTGACATCAATTTTAATGGCGAACTCACGCATGATCCGTGCGGCAGCAGTGATTTCATCAATACTCTCACCCTTCATACGCAACCCCATCATTAGTGCGCCGATTTGAGCATCGGTTGCTTCACCTTGCATAATGCTGCGCATGACATTTTCCATTTGCGACTGGGTCAAATGAATGTTTTTAGTAATGTGATTGAGTGCCTGTTGGATATTCATAGTCATGAGTTACAGCATTATGATTGATTAAAAAATTAAGAATAGAATAGGGGTTGATCGCAATGGGTTCGGTATGACCTTGATGTAATACATGCTTTCAAAGCGAGTGAGTTATGTTATCAGAAAATAATGCAGATTTTATAGGCT
Source organism: Acinetobacter sp. NIPH 298 (assembly GCF_000369505.1). Classification (GTDB taxonomy): domain Bacteria; phylum Pseudomonadota; class Gammaproteobacteria; order Pseudomonadales; family Moraxellaceae; genus Acinetobacter. The sequence goes on along the minus strand of NZ_KB850055.1, from coordinate 1,722,905 downwards.
TTAAATAAAAACTATGTGATGCCTTAAATTTAGACATATTGCTATAATTTTCAACTATTATTCTGTTTTGATTAATGAACTTCTTTACCGAACGATTCTGTTTGTCTTTGTGGGGATTTTTACATGCTTGTCAGTCAACTTTTCTATTATCCAGTGAAGTCATGTCGAGGCAATAAATGCATTGAAATGGAAATTGATGCCTTTGGGCCAAAGTGGGATCGCCGATGGATGATCGTTGATAAAGATGGTCGTTTTGTTACACAAAGGCAAGTTGCTGAAATGGGACAAATTGGAGTGTCTATTTCTTCTGCAAGTGTAAGTTTTAGTTATCAATCTGAACAGATCGAACTGAGTATGCTTGAAGCGCAAGGCCAAAAAGATGAACGTTTAGTGACCGTATGGCGCGATCAACTCATTGGAAATCGTATTGATCATCCAGTAAATGTTTGGTTGAGTCAAAAACTGGGGCGAGAAGTGCAACTGGTTTATATGCCGCAAGAGACTGTTCGCCAAGTTGATTTGGAATATGCAGAGTTAGGTGATCGAGTCGGTTTTGCTGATGGTTTTCCATTTCTGATCATCAGTGAAGCATCGGTAGAGTTTCTTGCTGAAAAAGTGGGCTACCCATTAGATGTGCAGCGATTTAGACCGAATATTGTGATTTCTGGATGCGAAGCATTTGCCGAGGATCAATGGAAACAGATTCAAATTGGTGAAGTGACGTTTGATTTGGTTAAACCGTGTTCGCGCTGTGTTATTCCAACCATTGATTTGGAGACGGGTCAAAAGCAGCCAGCATTAATGCAGGCGATGTTGGCATATCGTAAGCAGGGAAATAAGGTCATGATGGGACAAAACGCCCTGCATCGAAAAGAAGGGACGATTGCAATTGGACAAGAAGTTCAAATTCTAAAGATGGTGTAACTGCATTTTAGTTTTGATTTATCGGCTGAAAAAAATGCCAATCGATTGGTGTCGATTGGCATAATCATTTCTAGGTTTGTTGAGGCTGATCTTCTACAGGCGTTCTGACTCCCAATATTTGACTGGTTGCTGTACCAGCAGTCATAGAGCCATTCACATTCAAGGCAGTGCGTCCCATATCAATCAGTGGTTCGATTGAGATAAGTAAAGCAACAAGCGTGATTGGTAAGCCCATGATTGGCAATACAATTAGCGCTGCAAAGGTTGCGCCACCACCAACACCAGCCACGCCGATCGAGCTAAGTGTAACGATGACAATCAATTGTGCAATCCACAGTGGATCAAGGGGATTGATGCCGACAGTTGGTGCGACCATCACCGCGAGCATTGCTGGATATAAACCAGCACAACCATTTTGTCCAATCGTTGCGCCAAACGATGCAGAAAAGCTGGCAATACCTTCAGGTACACCGAGTTGCTTAGTTTGGGTTTCAATATTCAAAGGAATACTGGCTGCACTTGAACGACTAATAAAGGCAAAGCTTAAAACAGGGAATGCTTTTTTAAAGAAATCGATAGGGTTGACGCGTACAAATAGCAATATAAGCGCATGTACGAGTAACATGATCGCCAGACCCAAATAAGATGCAATGACAAACTCACCTAATTTAACAATGTCCGCTAAATTTGCAGTAGCAACCATTTTGGTCATCAATGCAAGCACACCGTAAGGGGTAAATTGCATAACTAAACGGACGAGGCTAATAACCAGAGCTTGTAGTGCTTCGATACCATGACGGATTCGTTCGCCATTCACAGTATCTTTTTCCATGAGTTTAAGTGCAGCAACACCTAGGAAAGCAGAAAATATGACCACACTAATAATTGCAGTCGGGCGAATCCCTGTTAAATCAGCAAAAGGATTTTGTGGGAACAATGAAAGCAATAATTTGGGTACATCTAAGTCTGCAACTTGACCAATATATTGACTTTCTATCGCAGCTAAACGAGCCGTTTCTTGTGTGCCTTGAACTAAACCTTCAGCGGTTAAGCCAAATAAATTGGTAATACTGGCACCAACGAAAGCAGCAATTGCCGTGGTCACCAATAAAATGCCTACCACCAATACACTGATTTTTCCGAGAGAGGTGGTTTGGTGTAATTTGATCACGGCACTTAAAATTGAAATAAAAATGAGCGGCATGATCACCATTTGCAACAATTGCACATAACCATTACCGACAATGTTGAACCATGCGACCGAATGTTCCAGAATTTGACCATCACCATAAATGGTTTTGAGTGCTAAACCGAAGAAAATACCAACCACCATACCGATCAGTACTTTTTTGGCCAGACTCCAGTCATGTCGATACGTGAAAAACAATCCTGCTAGCAGCAGGATAAAAACAAGAATATTCAATAAAACTAATGTATTCACAATAAGTATCCTGATCTTTGCTTCAGGCGAAGTGTGCTAAAAAAATGACTTGAGATTTTAGCACCCGATTGTTGATAACCTTAATCATTCCTATCACTATGCTTAATCTAAAAAATGAAAAAGCAGCCGATTTAACTTTGAATTTATGGAAAGATTTGTTTTTAAAACATGTGAAAAGTGTATTAATTGTTGAAAAATAATGATTTGTTTTAAACTTAAACTTTTCCGATTAATTTTAAAACTGGAAATTTTGCCTGTATGTATAGGTTGTATATGCTTTTTATATGTTCAAAATAAAAACAGCCTATTCATTTAAATAGGCTGTTGGAACTAGAAATCTGAAACTAAATATCCGTTTAAGCGTAAATATCGAGGAAGTTTTTGAAAATCTGATGACCATGTTGGCTCAAAATAGACTCAGGATGAAACTGAACCCCTTCAATTGGCAGTGTTTTGTGTTTTACGCCCATGATTTCTTCAATGGTGCCATCTGTTTGATTGGTCCAGCACGTGACTTCTAAACAGTCAGGAAGCGTTTCTTGCTCAATCACGAGAGAGTGATAACGTGTGGCAGCAAAAGGCGAAGGCAAATCACTGAAAATACCTTTATCACTATGATGCATGTCGGATAAGCGCCCGTGCATGACTGTTTTTGCACGAATAATATTTCCGCCGAAAGCCTGTCCAATGGCTTGATGACCTAAACAGACACCGAGTAAAGGAATTTTGCCTGCAAAGTGATTGATTGCAGCAATGGAAATTCCTGCTTCGCTTGGAGAGCATGGACCAGGACCAATCACCAGATATTTTGGCTGCCATCGCTGTATATCCTCTAATGTGACTTGATCATTACGAACAACTTTTACTTCTTGATTCAACTCGCCAAAGTATTGAACGATGTTGTAAGTAAATGAGTCATAATTGTCAATCATTAGAAGCATTTTAGATTCAACCTATTGATTATATTTGAGATTTTAACATGTGGTCTTGTTTGTTACCGACATTGTTACTCACTTTAATAAAACTGGCTATGTATAAATAGAGAAGCCGCTTTATTTAAGCGGCTAATGTATCAGATTTTGATTCCCTTGTGACCACCTCATTCACGTATGAATCGAGGTAGTAGCTAAAATGGTATTTACGACGGCCGTGAGGTCAGTGTGGGGTTGGAAGCTTCTATTAACCAGATACAAGCGTTTTACATTCAGTTTAAAAAGAACCGCCTAAGTGATGGATTTTAGCGACTAAACATTCTGTAAAACGCAGGAAACAGCGAGATAAATATTTTATTGTGTAGTTATTCTTTAAAAAATCATTAAAAACATTTCATATTTTATTGACGTAGTTCACACTTTTATTTATATTTGAGACTTACTTTAATAAAAAAGTAAACAACAATAACCTTAATTCAGCGCAAAACAAGAATCAAGGTGAAACCCACTCTCTTTTAGAGGGTGGGTTTTTTAATGGGTGAGATTCATGACTGAAAGTAAAAAAGAGCAGTGCCTTTAGCTGATTTGTGTATTGATCAGTATTACATTGTGAGTGATTTAAAAAGTATTGTAGTCGAGCCTTAGAGCTTGATGAGCTAACGTCTGCAATCAGAGCAATGAGCTATTGGGCAAGCATTTAAACATGTTTAGTGACAGGGTTGAGCACCCATACAAGCACATAAGACAGGGGCGCGATAATATGCTTCTGCTCAATCAGTAGAAGTGTGATTATAACTCTCTGAAAATTTTAACTCTATTGTGCTTTTTATTTAGATGAATCTATTTATAAATTGATACGATTCAATATCCATACGTATGAAGGAGGATTGAGATACAGAGGGTAGGAAATAATCGTAACAAAAACAAATGATCAATGGTGAATATTTCGAGAGCAGATGATTTTTACATAGATAAAGTGACCGACTAAAATTGTGTTTAAAAAGACCAATAAATTTTTATAATTGAAAGGTTTGAAAAAATAAATGACAAGTGAATCGAAAGTCTAAATGAATTGAATGGAATCAATTTGAAAAGAATGATATAAAAACTCAGTTTATGCTAAAGAATGGCGTAATTGGCACTACATTAGTTCTTTGATATGTATTTATGCACCATTTTGGATCGCATTGTCTATTTTGGGGATGCGTTAAAATGGAAATGTTTAAATATGGTGCATTTGCAAATAGTGGGCAAGATATATAGAGATTGAACATGGAGCTTAAATCATTTTTTCTGCAAAGAATTTCAATGTTTTAGGTACGCTTTTAAATTATTGGTATGATAATTGCTATTTATACACCAACAACTAACACGCACTTAACGAGTGCATAAAAATTCATTGGAGCAAATGAGCATGGCGAACAAGGTCCTTCAACTCATCAAAGAAAGCGGCGCAAAATGGGTCGATTTTCGCTTTACTGATACCAAAGGTAAAGAACAACACGTAACTTACCCAGCTGATACGATTGATGAAGATACATTTGAAGACGGTAAAATGTTTGATGGTTCTTCAATCGCTGGCTGGAAAGGCATTGAAGCATCTGACATGATCTTACGTCCAGACGCTGAAACTGGTTTTCTTGACCCGTTCTTTGCTGAGCCAACAGTTGTTGTGACTTGTGACGTAATCGAACCATCTACTGGTCAAGGTTACGAGCGTGATCCACGTTCGATTGCTCGTCGTGCTGAAGAGTATTTAAAATCTACAGGTATCGGTGATACTGCATTCTTTGGTCCAGAACCAGAATTCTTCGTTTTTGACGAAGTTAAATGGGATATCGACATGTCTGGCGCTCGCCATACATTGATCGCTGAAGAAGCTGCTTGGTCTACTGGTAAAGACTTTGAAGCGGGTAACTCTGGTCACCGTCCACGTGTGAAAGGCGGTTACTTCCCAGTTCCTCCTGTTGACTCTCATCAAGATATGCGTGCTGAAATGTGTGCACGTATCGAAGACATCATGGGTCCAGGTCGTGTAGAAGTACATCATCACGAAGTTGCATCTTGCCAGTTAGAAATTGGTGTGAGCTTCAATACACTTGTTCGTAAAGCGGACGAAGTTCAACAATTCAAATATGCAGTTTGGAACGTTGCTCATCAATATGGCAAAACTGCGACATTCATGCCTAAACCAATGGTTGGTGATAACGGTTCTGGTATGCACGTTCACATGTCGATCGCTAAAGATGGCAAGAACTTGTTTGCTGGTGATGAATATGCTGGTTTGTCTGAAATGGCATTATTCTTCATTGGCGGTGTAATCAAACACGCTCGTGCCTTAAATGCGATTACTAACCCTTCTACAAACTCGTATAAGCGTTTAGTTCCACATTACGAAGCGCCGATTATGCTTGCTTACTCAGCACGTAACCGTTCAGCTTCTATTCGTATTCCATACGTTTCTAACCCTAAAGGTAAGCGTATCGAAGCACGTTTCCCTGATCCAATGATGAACCCGTACTTAGGTTTTGCAGCATTGTTGATGGCTGGTATTGACGGCATCCAAAACAAAATTCACCCAGGTGAAGCTGCTGATAAGAACTTATATGATCTTCCTCCTGAAGAAGAAGCGAAAATCCCAACTGTGGCGCACAGCTTAGATATGGCGATTGAAGCACTTGAAGCGGATCATGAGTTCTTGTTGAAAGGTGGTGTATTCACTAAAGAAATGCTTGATGCATACATCGAACTTAAAACTGATGATGTTCGTCGTCTTAACACGACAACTCACCCAGTTGAATTCGATATGTACTACAGCTTGTAATACATTCCGATTCAAAAAGCTCGCTTCGGCGGGCTTTTTTATTGAAAAATTCATGTAAACTCATAGGGTCTGTTGGCACTTCACAGATGCTTGCGACAGAGGACATTTTTTAGATGTTACAAGGCGGGGCGTATGAAATTTAGTGCTTCTAAATGAATACGAGCTAACGTAGTAACCTCAAAAAATGACCCTGTCCCGAAGGGTTATGTCTAAAACTTCCCCAAACTTCGTTATGAAACTTGACAAGGGTATCGCCATTGTCTACGTTCCATGCCTTGTTTGTGTGGTTTTAGCCTATAACGCAATGCATGGCTGAAGTATCAGCAGACCCTTATGATGTTTTTAGTGAGCCGAGCATGCGTAATTTACAACCAAGTAGAATAAAGGGCAGGGATATTCCACCTGAATTAAAAAAATGGTTGTATGCATCGGGTTCACTCACTCAACAGCTCACTGACCTCGGTGCTGGGGAATTTCATGTTGAACGAATTAAAGAGCAGTATCAACGCTTATTATTTGCCGATAGTCAGTGGATGAGAATGCCATATACGCATATTGCATGGGTTCGAGAAACTTACTTATATGGTTCAGAGCAGCAGGCTTGGGTGAAAGCAAAAAGTATTTTTCCTATTTTAAGCTTACAAAAAAAAGCACGATTATTTAAACATATTAGAAATAAGCCAATTGGTTGGTTTTTATTTCAGCGAACTAATCCAGCCTGCGAACGTCGCGTGATTTATCTCACGGATGGCTGGACGCGGCAAAGTTGCTATACGTGGCATGGTTGCAAATTTATCGTACAGGAAACATTCTTGCCTGCATTTGAACAGTTTATTCGACAGCATTGACTCTAAGGGGCAACATGGAAACAGTGCAACAAACAACATGGCGACAGCGTTTAGCAGCATATTATTATTTGTGTCGTTTTGATAAGCCGATTGGTACAGAGTTGGTGTTCTGGCCAACCATGTGGGCATTATGGATCGCATCTAAAGGCATCCCTGATTTTAAAATATTGTTGGTGATGACCCTTGGTGTGCTCTTTATGCGAGCTGCAGGTTGCGCGATCAATGATTTTGCAGACCGTAAAGTGGATGCCCATGTTGAGCGTACCAAAGCTCGTCCTCTTGCAACTGGGGTGATTAGAGCGAGAGAAGCTGTTTTTGTTTTTCTTGGTTTGGTTGCAGCAAGTGCCTGTCTTTTATTTTTCTTGCCGATTGAAACCTTTTATTGGTCATTTGGAGCGTTATTTCTCGCTTTCATCTATCCTTTTATGAAGCGCTATACCCATTTACCTCAGGTATTCTTGGGTGCTGCATTTTCTTGGTCGATTCCAATGGCTTATACCGCAGTTGGACAGACACCTGATTTAATTTGCTGGCTTTTGTATTTCGGAAATTTGGCTTGGACAGTGGCTTATGATACTCAATATGCAATTACAGACCGTGAATATGATTTGAAAATTGGTGTGAAATCTACCGCAATTTTATTTGGTCGATTTGATATACAAATTATAGGATCATTGCAACTGTTAAGTTTGGGTTTGATCGGTAGTGCACTTTATTTGGAAGATCTTTTAATTCCATTTGGACTGGCTGCATTATTGGTTGTTGCTGCTGATTTTATTTATCAAGCAGTTAAAACCAAAGATCGGGATCCGCAGATTTGTTTTTGGGCATTCCGTCACAATCGCTGGGTTGGAATGATCATTTTTATTGGAATCTTTTTAGAATTCATGATTTAAAAATGACTTATTAGTTGAAAAGTGTCCTATGCAGGGCACTTTTTTTATGCCTTAATAAAGTCGCATGTAGTTTCATGCACACAAAATAAAACAAGGACTAAAAGGATATTTTATGAAACGGTCTAATATTGCTTTGGCAATGACGTTCTCTATTTCTGCATTATTTTTATCAGCATGTAATGATGATAAGGATTCAAATCAAAGAGATAATCAGAAGGACAAATCTTTTGTTTCGGAAACTTCTTATACCTATGAGTCAGAAGGTCTCGGCGATTTAAGTGCTGCTAGTTCAATCAAAGTTATGAACTATAAAATGCCAAATGTATTAGGGAAGACGGTTGAAACGTCTGCTTTAGTATTTTTTCCTAAAATTGCAAAACCAAAAGATGGTTATCGAGTTGTGGTTTGGGCGCATGGAACATTAGGTGGGGCTGATAAATGTGCGCCAACCAATACGCCATTAAATCCAAACTTTAAGAATTATACTGCAAAGAATTTGCTAGAACAGGGCTATGTGATTGTTGCGCCAGATTATGAGGGTTTGGGTGGAGCGGGAGAACATCCTTATTTACATATTCCAAGTGAAGCGCGTTCAGCACAGTATGCGGTTAAGGCGGCTAAAGAATATTATGGTCAACAGTTGCAAGGTTCGTGGATGTCTGTGGGCCAATCACAAGGTGGGCAAGCATCATTAGGGATTGCTGAATATTCAAATAATGATGCAACTTATAAAGGGGCGGTTGCGGGTGCACCAGCATCTAGTCTGGATAAAATTATTTTAGAGGTTGCACCTGAAGCGATTGATACTTTACCGCAATCTGCAGCGATTGATACTTATGCGACTTTGTTATCTTACGCGGCGCTAACTGGTGTAGGGATTACTTCTTATGAACCGACATTTGGTTATCAAGGAATATTTGGAAGTGCTAAAGCAAAAGAAATAGCAACGTTGGCGAAAACTGAATGTTTAGGTGAAATTGTACAGGCTTATAAGCAAGATATTCAAAGTTATGTCGTGGATAATCCGACGGCTAAAGTTTCTGAGTATCCAGGTATCGATGTCGAAGCGTTTAAGAACGATGCAACCATTCAAAAGTTCTTAACGGATTATAGTCAGCCGACAACCAAGAAGTTGAATAAGCCTATTTATATTATCCAAGGTAAATACGATACTAATGTCCCTTATGTAATTACAAAGGCATTATACGATGCAATGTATAGCTCTGGAACAAAAGTGGAGTTAAAGACTGTTGATATTGTACCAAGTTCAGCTAATCCTGTAGTTAATGGATCGCACACTGGCGCGATTCTCGCAGCGAATGACAGTGGTGAGTTGGTCCAATTTATTAAGCAAAATATGCCAGCACAATAAAAATTGATGTTGAAAAAGAGTCTCTTTCTAGAGGCTCTTTTTTGTTATAGTGTCGCAACTTTAAAATGTTAATTTTTTGGATCGGCTATGAGTCAAAATGCAGTTGAGAAGAAATCTGTACCTTGGGTATTGATGGGATTGGGGTTATTGATTCCAATTTTTATCATAGGAATGGCTTTTTTAGCGGCAAAGAGTGATGCAAAAACCAAGAAAGAATATGATCAGCAAAGAGCAGAAATGGCTAAAAAATTTGAACAGCAAAAAAATGTGGGACACGCAGAAAAAGCTGAGTGATAACTTTTGATATTGTTGATTTATCGAATATCCATCTGTAACTGCTTTATAGATGGAATTTGAGTATATCGTTGTACTTGATATCCTGCCTCTTGCAACATTTGATCACGTTTCTGGTCTTCTAGTTCTTTTCCGATATGACTTGGATCATCAAGTTCAATAATTGCCACAACTTTCATTTCTTTGTCTAAAACCACAAAATCAGTAACCTTGCGATTGAAGCGGTTGCGAATCTTGTAGTGCTTACTGGTAATCAGTGCGCTAAAGGCTACTTGCGCCAATATATTGTGGTGGGGGAATGCTTGCTGAAGCCTAGAAAACATTTGAGACTCAAATGCAGTGATCACCGGACGGGCGAAATAATTTTGTTTTAGGAAAAAAGGTCGCAGGTAACTGATCAGTAGCAGTACTGTGCTTATACTACCAATCAGCAAAAAGATGAGTTGCGTTGATTCAGACATATTCTTATCAAAGTGCTAATAAAAAACCCACTGCATATAGATATGAGTGGGTTTTTAGAATCTTGGCTCTCCCACCTGGGCTCGAACCAGGGACCTGCGGATTAACAGTCCGTCGCTCTACCGACTGAGCTATGGGAGAATCTGGATATGCAGATCATGCATATCGGTACTAACGGTCAAGCGAGCCAATAAAAACTTGGCTCTCCCACCTGGGCTCGAACCAGGGACCTGCGGATTAACAGTCCGTCGCTCTACC
>NZ_KB850055.1:1517705-1712571 GCF_000369505.1 Acinetobacter sp. NIPH 298 | reverse complement strand
CCTGCGGATTAACAGTCCGTCGCTCTACCGACTGAGCTATGGGAGAATCTGGATATGCAGATCATGCATATCGGTACTAACGGTCAAGCGAGCCAATAAAAACTTGGCTCTCCCACCTGGGCTCGAACCAGGGACCTGCGGATTAACAGTCCGTCGCTCTACCAACTGAGCTATGGGAGATTAGCTTGGCTCTCCAACCTGGGCTCGAACCAGGGACCTGCGGATTAACAGTCCGTCGCTCTACCGACTGAGCTATTGGAGAATCTGATGCGCATTTTAGGCATGAAATATTGATGCGTCAATAAGAATAGTAAATAAAATGAATCGTTTGCTTGATAAATATTCTTTTAGGATTTTAGTGATAAAAAAACTGCCCTATGCGGGCAGTTTTTAGGCAAGAAATATATGATTATTTCTCAACACCAGCTGGTTGACCTGCAAGTTTTGCATTTGCATAGTCCCAGTTCACTAAGCTTTCTAAGAAAGTAGCGATGTATTTTGGACGTAAGTTACGGAAGTCGATGTAGTAAGCATGCTCCCAAACGTCAATCGTTAATACTGCAATTTGACCGTGAGCAAGTGGAGTATCTGCATTGGCTGTTTTAGTAATTGATAATTTACCATTTACTTCATCAGCAACTAACCACGCCCAACCTGAACCAAATTGAGTTGTTGCAGCAGCAGTAAATTCTTCTGCAAATTTTTCGTAGCTACCAAAAGCTTCTTCGATTTTAGCTGCAATCGCACCAGTTGGTTTACCACCACCATTTGGCTTCATGCTGTTCCAGTAGAACGTGTGGTTCCATACTTGTGCAGCATTGTTAAAGATACCTGCTTTAGATGCATCACCAGCAGACGCTTTGATGATTTCCTCTAAAGTTTTACCTTCAAGGTCAGTACCTTTGATTAAGTTGTTTAAATTAACAACATAAGTATTGTGGTGTTTGTCGTGATGATATTCTAAGGTTTCGCGAGTGATATGCGGCGCTAAATCATCATAGCCATATGGAAGCGCAGGTAAAGTAATGGTTGTCATGTTTCAATCCTTGCTATTGCTGGGTTTTACATTAAGTGGCTCTATTGTAAATGATTCTAAAGCGAATGGGGCAGCCTTTTAAACAACCATATACAATAAAGACTGAATTAAAAACAATAAATAAAATCGGAAATTTCAATGTCACTAAATTGGGTTGTTCAATTCAAAATATTCAGTTTCTATACCGAACTGGTGTGCAATCGCTTCAGCCAAACGTTGAACACCATAACGCTCTGTTGCATGGTGACCACAAGCGAAATAGTGAACGCCAAGTTCTTCGGCTTCATAAAAAGTACGCTCACTGACTTCACCTGAAATATAGGCATCACAGTTTTGTTGCGCTGCTTTATTTATGTAGTCCTGAGCACCGCCAGTACAGAAGCCTACTTTTTGAATCGATGTTTTATGGCTTGGTAAATGGATTACTGGAAAATCAAAAATGCCTTGTAGCTTGGCTTTGAATTGTTCAGGACTTATAGCATGCTCTAAATAACCAATATTACCAATTGGATATTTTTCGGTTGAGTCTAATGCTTCTAAATTGTGTAAACCGATTAACTCAGCAATCGCAATATTATTGCCCAGTGTTGGATGAGCGTCTAAAGGTAGATGATAGGCGATCAATGAAATATTATTTTGAATGAGTTTTTTGATTCGATTGCCACGCATCCCTGTAATCGGGTAGGGTTCGCCTTTCCAAAAATAGCCATGATGTACCAGTAAGGCATCTGCATTTTGGGCGATTGCTGCATCTATAGCAGTTTCCGATGCAGTGACAGCACACACTATTTTTTTGACTTCATGCTTTCCCTCGATCTGTAAGCCATTCGGTGCGTAATCTTTAAACTCGTTTGCTTTTAAGGTCTGATTACACCATTGCACAATGTCATACAAATTTGCCATGCGATTCCTCAAATGATTTACATTTTATTGTTGTCAATAGAAACATATTTTTTAAGGTAACTAAAGCTAGACAAAAAAAAATTAACTTTTGCGTTGCTTTTAAATAATTTACATTACAATGATGGAAATTTCCTGTTCTTCAACAAATTAACTTAATTCAAAACATCATTTCGCCTAGAGGATAATAGACGTGCGCCGTGCATTTACATGGTTACCTTGGGTATTACTCATTGTCGTTATATTTAGTTTTCTGGCTTGGCAGAAATCACATCAGCCGAAACCAACTGTGGCGTCTGATGGTGTCAAAATGCCAGCAGAAAAGGTTGAGCCCTTAGTTGATACAAATCGTATGGGTGGGGTGGTTTCTTATAATGCTGCTGTAAAAGTTGCTGCTCCTGCAGTCGTGAATATTTTTACCACGCAAAAAATAAAACAGCCTAATCATCCTTTATTGAATGACCCTGTATTTCGTGAGTTTTTTGGCAATCAAATTCCTCAACAACCTAAAAATGAAAATAGTTTAGGTTCGGGAGTGATTGTTCGAGCAGATGGTTATATTTTGACGAACAATCATGTCATCGCTCAGGCAGAACACATCGTTGTTGCGTTATATGATGGGCGTCGTGCTGAAGCCAAAGTGATTGGTACAGATCCAGATACCGATTTGGCTGTAATCAAAATCGAGTTAGATAAACTTCCTGTTTTACCATTTAAACTCAGTGGTAATGAGGTTGGCGATGTTGTACTCGCGATTGGTAATCCATTTGGTGTAGGGCAAACCGTTACCCAAGGAATTATTTCCGCAACAGGTCGTTCTGATTTGGGAATTAACACCTACGAAGATTTTATTCAAACGGATGCTGCGATTAACCCAGGTAACTCTGGTGGGGCTTTAATTGATGTTGCGGGTAATCTGATTGGTGTGAACACTGCGATTTTTTCCCAATCAGGTGGATCGCTTGGTATAGGCTTTGCGATACCTGCAAAAGTTTGTCAGCAAGTTTTAAACTCTATTTTGAAAGATGGTCGTGTGGTACGTGGTTGGCTGGGTATTAGTTTAATTCCAAATAATTTGGATGAAGATGTATTAACAGCTAAACCAATCGGTGTATTGGTCGCTGATGTATTGCGTGGTGGTCCTGCCGATCTTGCAGGGGTGAAACGTGGTGATAAAATTGTTCAAGTCAATAATGAACAGATTTCTTCCGCATCTCATTTGATTAACTATGTTGCTTCGCAAGCGCCAGAGAGTGCGATTGAAGTGGTGGTAGAGCGTGATGGGAAACAACAAACCTTAGAGGTTAAAGTTGGTGAGCGTAAAGTTCAGCAAAATGTTCAATCGCAATACATTCCATTACCAAAAGGTCAGCCCTAATCACACTGTGTTTTAAGGTGATATTGTAAAAGACTGTTTTAAGAACGGTCTTTTATTTTTTCGCGATAAAAAGCGTGTTGATCTACTCGATCAACACGCTTTTGCACTTTTATCGGTTTTTTATTTTTTATTAAATCATTCAAATTTTAAAATTTGATGACAGCTTTACAGCATTATTAAAGATAGAAACTAACTGCTTGAATTGGAATTAAAAATATAGTTTTAATATTTATAATCCAGTTGTAACCAAAGTTTGTCAGTGTCGACACCAAAGTCTTCAGCTTGGTAGCGTGAAAATTTAGCTAATCCTGATAAGCCTTTGATTGGCAGTGCTTGCGCATAAGAAAGTGCAAACTCTTGTCCATAGTCTAATCCTTTTTCATCGCTACGGTAATGATGTAATTCGGTCATCAGTTTTCCTTTGTTGAATATATTAAAACTCGAGCTAATATAGACATCACGCAAACCGTTGACGGGCGTATTTAAAAACATATCCGTCCAACCATTAAACTTATGTTTTGTTGCCAATGGTGTTTGAAATGCAATTTTACCGTTATCGCTGCTTAACACTTCATAACCAACAGCGACTTCGCCAATAGGGGATTTTCCTGATATTTGATAACCGAGTTCAACTGCATAGTAATCAGCATCATATGTTATAGGTTGATCTGCATAATCTTGTTGTTTGGCGTATTCGGCGGCATAGCGGAAGTTATTTTGCTTACCCGTTAAGCGTAAGCCATAGGTTTGGTTTGACCAAGCATTTAGATTTTCAAAATCCATAAAATAACCATACAGCACAGCATTGAGTTGTGGGCTGTAGTTATATTTGATTTGTGCCAAATGAATTTGACTGTCTTGTTCTCCCTCTTGTGCGATCAATGCAATTGGCTTGGGATCTTCACTTCCAAAAATCGTATTTACCTGATCAATATAGGCATAGTACACCTGCAAAGATTGAGTTGGTTTTAGATTTAGACTGACTGCATCATAGCTTTGTTCATTTTGACGCCAACCGACAGAGCCAATAAAACGTTGATTATCTAAATTAATGACTTGGCGGCCTAGGCGAGCATCGAATTTAGGGTTACTGTAATTTAAATATAATTGGTTGATGTCTAGGTTTTTAGGATCGGGAACGCTACTGTATTTTGTTTCGTTATTCCGTGTGCTATTGAAACGGTCGTTGAGTTCAATGTTTGCTTCACCTTGAGCAAATAAACTTAAACCTTGCCATGTGCCTGTTTGCAGTGCAGGGCGGATACGTAGGGTGGCTGCTTCCGCTTTTATTAATGGATTGTCTTGGTCGACCATTTCAAAACGAAGGCGACTATCAAGCGTGAACTTAGTGTTATCGATAAAATCATTGTTTGCAGATGCATTGAATGCGGCAAAACAGCTAAGCGTGAGTAATGACATTGAAATGATTTTCATCATATTTCCCCTAGAATTAAAGATTTGAGTGTGAGAGGTTATAAAGAGGGAGTTCGACGCTGACATCCCTCTCAATTGAGCGTTGAATTAAGTTGCAGCGTTACGTTCAAGTAGCGCTTGTTCAAACAATTCTTTTTCTTTTTCCTTGTGTTCGACTGAGAAGCGAATCAGCACCACACTAAAGGCGGCAACAGTCACGAGACAGCCTAAGATCATGAGACAAGTTTGGATGTCGAGTAAACCTTTTAGTAAGAAACCAGCCGCGACGGCACCGACATTTCCGCCTGCGCCAATGATGCCTGCTACACCACCGAGTGCATCACGGTCGATAAATGGAACCAATGCATAGGTTGCACCACAGGCCATATGTGTAAACAGTGCAAAAACTGTCATAGCGAGTACGGCAAGCATGACGGTATTCATTTGTGAGAAAATGATCAAAAATAGACCTTCGCCTAAGATCAATAAAAATAGTATTCGTGTACGACCATCTAGGCCTTTATTTACAGCCACTTTATCAGAAACAATACCGCCCAGTGCACGCGCAAATAACGCCAATAGACCAAAGATTCCCGCTGTGAGTCCTGCTTCTTTTAAGCCCATATTAAAATGGTCAACATAGTACATTGCAGCAATATTATGAATAAAAATCTCGATGCCAAAACATGCAGCATATGCAGTGAACAGTACCCATACACGATAATTACGTGCTGCCTGCATTAAGATTGCAGTACCACCTTTTTTAATATTGCCTGCTTCTATACCTTGTTCCCGCAATTCTTTAAAGTTACCTTGTGGGCTATCTTGAGTGAGTTTCCAGTAGAGAATACCGACGATCACCATCATGATCCCCGGTACGAGTAAAGCGATACGCCAGCCCATTGCTTGCTCAACACCAAACATGATGATCGCACCAAGAATTAACGGCATGATCGCTTGGGTCGCACCACCACCCGCATTACCCCAACCCGCAGCCGCCGCATTTGCCGTGCCGACAACATTTGGTGCAAACATGACACTGGTATGGTATTGAGTAATGACGAAGCTTGCCCCAATCGCTCCAATTAATAAGCGAAAGAAGAGAAAGGATTCATAGGTATTTGCTGCGGCAACCCCAAAGACAGGAATACTTCCCAGTAAGAGTAGGGCTGTATAAGTGATACGTGGACCATATTTATCGCATAGCGGACCGACAATAAGTCGGATAATGATAGTAATGGCAACGGCTGCAATATTGATATTGGCGATTTGAGATTTGGTTAAATTAAACTCACCAGCAATGACAGGCATCAGCGGAGCACAGGCAAACCATGCGAAGAAGCAGACAAAGAACGCCAGCCATGTCATGTGAAATGCACGCATTGCAGGAGTAGCAAAGCTAAATAATTTTATTTCAGTGGCTTTTTTTGCATCTAAATTCATTTTTGAAGACATAAACTTCTCCTGAACTGAACGTAATTTTTTGCGAAGCAGAATATCTGCATAAGCAAAGCGAACAGAACGGACATCGTTGGCCGTCGACAAATTTTTGAATCATCTTTGATTCAACATATCAGTCATAATGCAAGGGGCATGCCATAAAAAATAATTAACCAAATGAATAAATTAAGCTATTCATTGCAAAAAAGTATTTTTGTTTACATTCAGGATACAGGCCATTTTTGAAAGATAGGAGCCGAATTATTCAGTATTGATTTAAAAAATTTGGTTAGACAATCATGAGTAGATTGTTTGTAATTGGTGCGCAAATTCTATGCACAGTGGTTTAAAAAGTAGCGAAAATAAAAAAGCAGCCGAAGCTGCTTTTGAAAAAATAAAAATTAGAAGCGGTAGCCTACACCTAAATAGGTGATCAGTGGATCAATATCAATTTTGGTGTTGGCGCGGATTAACTCTTTGCCAGTGTTGCGGTCAGTGACATAGATTTTTGCTTCATTATTCATTTTTGAATAAGAGACAGAACCAACAGCAAACCAATTTGGTTTAAAGTCATAAGTTGCGCCTATCGTGACGATCGGTGCAAAGGTATCGGTTGCTTTGAGTTTAACCATAGGATCAGCAGATGATTCTTTACCGTCTAATGCTGCACCTGCTTTACCATTATGAATATTTTGAATCATGTGACCTGCTGCGATGAGGTCGGACTCAATGCCTGAATTCATTTTTAGATCATTGAAGTAAGCATACATGACACCAGCCCCTACATAAGGGCGGAATTTATTGACACCCGTTTTACCGAATTGGTAGTGGAGTTCGACTGCTGGTAACCATGCCCGTGCGGAAGCTGCTTTATCGCCCTGAGTTAAATCGGTGATATGAATATCTTGTTTTAAAGGAATATCACCGAGAACTGAACCAATACCACCTGGTTTATCTATACCAGTTAATGGTGCGTAAATTTGCCCTTTTCCTTTTATGTCTACTTTAGGTGGAATACCTGCTTTAACTTCTAAAGAAAGATTATCTGTGAAATGATAATTAGCCATGATACCTACTGTATCAACATTATCAGCTTCTAAGCCTGTGCCTTGAGCTTGCCAGTTAGATAATCCATTGATTGTAGCTTCGCCAGAAATATTGCTTCTTAAGTGGGTAACACCATCTATTTGTTCTGAAATAACATTGGAAACGATAGGTGTTTTAAGTAAGGTTGATAAAGTATTATATTTGGTTTTACCTTCTTCTGTAGAACGATCAATCGCATTTAATACGGAATCCGCGGTCACTGAACCAACTTTTGATTGGGTTCCTTCAGCAATGCTTGTATTTACGTTGATTGGATTTGCTGAGCCTTGAGGCATCGCATGTAACCAACCCGCGGAAACAGAGAAACGTTTAAATCCATCACCATCTTTAAGACTAAAATAGGGCGAGTCTGCAAAAGCAAGCGTGGGGAGGGTGCAAAGCCCTGTTATTAAGAAAGGAAATGACTTTTTCATCATCGAGGGACTCCATGTCCAAAAGTTTGTAAGGATTTTTCTTGCGCCCAACATAACTCTTTTTTATGAATAGTGTGTTTAGTTAGATTTTATAATTGTTGTGCTTATGAAATATTTTGTTTTATTTAGATAAATTGATGAAGAAATTATGGATATAAAAAAAAGCTACCGAAATAGCTTTTTTGAGAGTAATTTAAAGATCAATAATAAATTACATAAAACGAGATAAATCTTCTTCAGGGCGCGCAGTTAAAACCTCAATCCCTGTTTGAGTGACTAAAATCGTATGCTCATATTGAGCAGATAATTTATGGTCTTTGGTTACAACCGTCCATTTATCACCTAATAATTTGGTTTGCCAAACGCCTGCATTCACCATTGGTTCGATCGTAAAGGTCATGCCCGCTTCAAGGCGCATGCCCGTACCTTTTTGACCATAGTGCAACACTTGTGGTTCATCATGGAAGACATTGCCAATACCATGACCACAATATTCACGAACGACGCTGAAGCGTTCAGATTCAACATATTGTTGAATTGCATGACCGACATCGCCAAGATATGAACCGTCCTTAACTGTTGCCATACCACGATACATCGCTTCCTGTGCAACCTTACAGAGGCGATTTGCTAGAATAGAAGTCTCTCCACCAACGATATACATCATATTGGTATCGCCGTGATAGCCATCTTTAATAACAGTCACATCAATATTTAGAATGTCACCATTTTTAAGCGTTTTTGCTTCGGACGGGATACCGTGACAGACCACATGGTTAACCGATGTGCAGATTGTGTGTTGGAAAGCAGGGCGACCTGGTGCTGCGCCATAACCCAAACAAGCAGGAATGGCTTGCTGAGCGTTGACAATGTGATCATGACAAATTGTGTCGAGTTCTAGTGTACTCACACCTGCCTTAATAAAAGGCTTAATCATGTCTAAAACTTCAGCTGCCAGTTTCCCTGCAACACGCATTTTTTCAATTTCATCGGGAGTTTTGATTAATCGGCGAGGAGCTGTATAAGTTGTATTCATGATCTCTAAAAACTTTTGGTAATTCGCAAGTGACTATGGTATAAATAGCCGCCTATTTTATCAATTGCTTTTCGTGACTATCTTTCTTAATGGGGGGTATTACGAAATTGTATGGTAAAATAGTCGTACAAAATCCGCACATATATCGTCACATTACTCTGGGTGCCTAGCAATAGGTGGAGAATGCGGATATATGGAGGCCTAACCCAAATCTTAAGGTAAAGAAAATGGCAGATTACAACGTAGGTATGCGCGACCTTCTTCAAGCAGGCGCACACTTTGGTCACCAAACTCGTTTCTGGAACCCAAAAATGCGTCAATACATTTTTGGCGCACGTAACAAAATTCACATCATCAACCTTGAGCATACTGTTCCTGCGTTAAATGATGCATTGAACTTTGTGAACAACCTTGCGAGCAAAAAGAACAAAGTATTATTCGTTGGTACAAAACGAGCTGCTTCTAACATCATCCGTGAACAAGCTCAACGCGCTGGTCAACCATATGTAGATCACCGCTGGTTAGGTGGTATGTTGACGAACTGGAAAACACTTCGCCAATCTATCAACCGTTTAAAAGATCTTCAAACTCAATCTCAAGACGGTACTTTTGCTAAGCTTACTAAACGTGAAGCTTTAGAACGTACTCGTGAGATGGACAAGCTTGAACGTGCTTTAGGCGGCGTTAAAAACATGGGTGGTTTACCTGACGCATTATTTGTAATCGACGTTGATCACGAAGCGATTGCAATCAAAGAAGCGAAAAACTTAGGTATTCCTGTAATCGGTATCGTTGATACAAACTCTAACCCAGACAACGTTGATTACGTTATTCCGGGTAATGATGATGCGATCCGTGCAGTGACTTTGTATGCTTCTGCTATGGCTGATGCGATTCTTGCTGGTAAAGAATATGCTCAATCACAAGCAAATGCACAAGCAAAAGGCGATGACGCTGCTAAAGATGCTTCTGAGGCTTAATGCGTTTTGACGCAAGCTTGTCATTTTTGCGACATGTAATGGTGGCAAATTAAAGCGTCGAGATTGCAAACGGCCCAGAGTTTCTTTGGGCCGTTTTTGTTGAACAGATTTATTTTCTACCGATTTTAGGAGATCAACATGACTGCAGTTACTGCGAGCATGGTAAAAGAATTACGTGACCGTACTGGTCTTGCGATGATGGAATGTAAAAAAGCATTAACAGAAGCAGGCGGCGACATCGAACTTGCGATTGATAACCTTCGTAAATCAGGTCAAGCAAAAGCTGCTAAAAAAGCAGGTAATATTGCTGCTGATGGCGCGATCACGATCATTCAAAACGGTAACAAAGCGATTCTTGTTGAAGTTAACTGTCAGACTGACTTCGTTGCTAAAGACGAAAACTTCAAAAACTTCTCTGATAAAGTTGCTACTGCTGCACTTGCTGCTGGCGAAACTGATGCTGCAAAAATTGCTGAACTTAAGCTTGAAGACGGCGCTACAGTAGAAGAAGCACGTGTTGCACTTGTTCAAAAAATCGGTGAAAACATTCAAGTTCGTCGCGCTCAAATTGTTGAAGGCGAAAACTTGGCTGTGTACAAACACGGTTTAAAAATCGGTGTTGTTGTTGCTTACACTGGCGATGCTGATACAGGTAAAGGTATTGCAATGCACGTTGCTGCATTCAACCCAGTTGCTGTAAATGCTGAAGCTGTTTCTGCTGACTTGATCGCTAAAGAGAAAGAAATTGCTGAAGCGAAAGCATTAGAGTCTGGTAAGCCTGCGAACATCGTTGAGAAAATGGTAACTGGTTCAATTGAAAAATATTTGAACGAAGTTGCACTTGATCGTCAAATGTATGTAATCGATAACGACAAAAAAGTTGCTGATGTATTGAAAGCGACTGGTACAGTTGTTGTTCAATTCGTTCGTTTCGAAGTAGGCGAAGGTATTGAGAAGAAAGCTGAAATGAGCTTTGCTGACGAAGTTGCTGCTGCTCAAGCTGCTGCTGCTCAATAATTTTTACTGAATAAGTAAAAGTTATAAAAGCCCAGTCATTTTTGGCTGGGTTTTTTATTGGAAATAAAAAATTCATTTTAGGTAAACCAATACCAGAACATGTCACAAAAGAATTTTTCGATCTTATTATAAATAAATGCGTAATGGATGAAAATTAACCCCATCTTCATTAAAAACTCAATATATTGGGCTTAACTATACAGATTGCTTTGGAGCTGGATATGTCTAAACCTATACTAAAAATTATTTTCGGTGCACTTTTTTTGTCATGCTTACCTCTAACCGTTTATGCAACGGTTGGCGGACCACAGCATATAGAAGTTTTAGGGTTGGATCGAAAGGCCCAAAAGGTTTATCTGATGAGACATTTTGAAGACGGTCGGGGTCGTTTACCTCAACTCTATTATTATCAATTAAATAGTGCTAATCCGACTAAACTTATTCAAGTTCATTCGCTTTATCTCAACCCTAAAACTAAATTAATTGATTATGATCAAGAGAGTACGCAATTTGATAGAGAAATTAAGAAAATTCAAAAGCGTTTACTTTCACTTCAACCTGTACACAACCGTAATGCTCACATTCAAATATTAACCACGAAAAAGGGAACGGCAGAGGCATGGTATGACCCACAAGAATCCATTGATAAATGGTCTTATCAATATCGGGTTAAAAGCTTCCATCTAAAAAGTACATTACAAACAGCTAACACTTACAAGCAAGGGTTGAATATATCTAAAGTCTATAAAGTGCCTCACAGTAATAATGTGCTTGTGACAGTCAAATACCTTGGTATCCCTTTTGAAACGGGTTATAGCATTGAAGATCCAATATTATTGACTAAATAATAGACTTCTTTCATAAATCCCTTGCGAAACTTCAATCGTTCCTCATTCTCTCTATAGGAGAAATATGCAGGGTTATGAAAGGGTCTAATATAAATTTTAAACTGTTTCGTCGCACAACGATGGTATGTTAAACAGGTTTATTCTTCGTGCTGTTCTTTAAATTTTGCTAATGCCTCAATACGGTATTGAATCAACATTTCGCCTATTTCAGGGCCTTTAATGTGTTCAGGTAGATCTTGTGCCCGAATATGTCTAACGATTTCCATCGCATCTAGCAGATATTGTGCCTGAGGATATGGGCGGTGTTCTAAACCCAAACGACCTTTGGCATCGCATTCACAGGCTTGAACAAAAGCTTTAGCTTTTTCAGGTCTACGCAGTACATCTAAGCGTTGTAAAAAACGCCATAACGTACCGGGTTTTAGATTTTTGACTTGATGACATTTCAAATGTTCTTTGCATACGGTGAGCGCTAGATTTTTAAGATAGCTAGGTACTTTTAAGCGATCACACACATCAGTCACGGGCTGTATACCGCGTTCTTCATGCATAATATGTCTTGGTAATTCTTCAACAGGGGTGAGTGCTTTGCCTAAGTCGTGCACAAGTACAGCGAAGCGCACATCTAGCGCATAATTTGCCTGACATGCTTGTTTCAGTGCCATAAGTGTATGAATACCACAATCTATTTCAGGATGGTATTCAGGGCGTTGTGGTACACCAAACAAGGCATCGAGTTCAGGAAATAAGATTTTTAAAGCACCACAGTCTTTGAGTATTTGAAAATACACATCTGCGTGATCTTCCATTAATGCTCGAGAGGTTTCTTTCCAGACGCGTTCTGGAGTAAGGGCATTTAATTCGCCTGATTGCGCGATGTCTTGCATGAGTTGCAGTGTTTCATCCGCAATTTTAAAGTCATACGCCGCATATCGTGCAGCAAAGCGTGCAACTCGAAGTACGCGAAGTGGATCTTCGGTAAAAGCATCAGAAACATGGCGCAGAATTTTTTGGTCTAGATCTTTTTGTCCGCCATAGGGGTCATAAACTTTGCCTTGTTCATCCATTGCCATGGCATTGATGGTAAGGTCGCGGCGGATTAAATCTTCTTCTAACTTAACACTAGTGTCTGTAAAACATTGGAAACCATGATAACCAACTCCAGATTTACGTTCTGTGCGTGCGAGTGCGTATTCTTCTTTTGTTTTGGGATGTAAAAATACAGGGAAGTCTTTGCCAACAGGTTGATAGCCTTCCGCTAGTAATTGTTCTGGCGTTGCGCCAACAACAACATAATCTTTTTCGTGATAGGGATGCCCAAGTAAATGATCTCGAACAGCACCGCCTACTAAATAAACTTGCATGAAAAAACCTCTATTCTTCACACAATCATGCTACAGAATAGAGGTTTTCTCAAGCACTAAGCAAAGCTTTTCAGGAAAAGCTTTGCTTATAGCAGTTAGTTTTCGCTTTGTTGAATTTCAGCAACAGTCAATGCAGTCATGTTGATTAGACGGCGGGTTGTTGCTGTTGGGGTGAGGATATGAACTGGTTTTGCAGCACCCAATAAAATCGGCCCAATCGTTACATTGTTCCCAGATGTTGCTTTCAACAAGTTAAAAGAAATATTTGCTGAGTCTAGGTTTGGCATGATCAATAGGTTAGCTGAACCTTTATAGCGTGAATTTGGAAAAGCAAAGTGACGGATGTTTTCATCAAGTGCTGCATCTCCATGCATTTCACCTTCAACTTCTAGTTCAGGCGCTTGCTCTGTAAGTAAGCGATAGACTTCACGCATTTTTTGAGCGCTAGAATCAAGTTGATCACTACCAAAACTTGAATGGGAAAGCAGTGCAACACGTGGTGTGATACCAAAGCGACGTACTTCTTCCGCAGCTAAAATGGTCATTTCAGCAAGCTGTTCAGCCGTTGGGTTGGTATTCACATAAGTGTCAGCAATAAATAGGTTGCGATCTTCAAGCATTAATGCATTTAGGGTAAAGAAAGTGCTGCGACCTTCTTTTAAACCAATGACATTTTTAACGAAATCTAAATGGATATCATAGCTTGCATAAGTACCACAGAGCATACCATCGGCTTGACCAAATTTAACCAATAAAGCAGCAATGAGGGTCGAGCGACGGCGTGTTTCACGCTGTGCATACTCTACCGTCACGCCTTTGCGCTGCATGGTTTTATAGTAATCTTTCCAAAATTCCTCATATTGAGGATTTTTTTCTTGATCAACGATCTCGATGTTTACACCGTGTTGTAAACGTAGACCTAATTTTTTGATATTTGCTTCAATTACAGTGGTACGACCGACTAAAATTGGTTTAGCCAAACCTTCATCAACTGCGATTTGTACTGCACGTAATACGCGCTCATCTTCACCTTCAGCGTAAGCAATACGTTTAGGGTCAGTTTTCGCTTGAGCAAAAATTGGTTTCATCAAGAACGCAGAGTTATACACGAACTCAGAAAGTCTTTGGCGATATGCAGAGAAATCTTCAATTGGACGTGTTGCAACACCAGAATCCATTGCTGCTTTAGCAACCGCAGGTGCGATTTCTAAAATCAAGCGCTGATCAAGTGGGCCAGGGATCAAGTAATCACGACCAAATGATACTGATTTTTCACCATAAGTAGCAGCATCAGCTTCTACGTGCGCCATACGTGCAATCGCATGTACACATGCAATTTTCATTTCTTCATTGATGGTGGTTGCACCGACATCTAGTGCACCACGGAAGATATACGGGAAGCAAAGCGCATTATTGACTTGGTTTGGATAGTCCGAACGACCTGTCGCCATAATGACATCTGGACGTACTTCATGTGCATGTTCAGGCAAAATTTCTGGATCAGGGTTGGCTAGTGCAAAGATAATCGGATTTTCAGCCATTTCTTTAACCATTTCTTTGGTTAAAATACCTGCTGCCGAAAGACCCAAGAACATATCCGCACCAGCAATCACTTCATGCAATTGTGTTGCTGCAATGTCTTGTACGTAACGCTTTTTCGATTCATCCAGTCCTTCGCGTGAAGTGGTAAGAAGACCGCGAGAATCAGCAACAGTGATGTTGGCTTTATTCACACCAAGAGCACAAAGTAAATCTAAGCAAGACAATGCCGCAGCACCTGCACCAGACGCTACAATTTTGATTTCATCAATTTTCTTATTTACGATTTGCAAAGCATTTAATAATGCAGAGCCTACGATAATACTGGTACCGTGTTGGTCATCATGGAACACAGGAATCTTCATGCGTTCACGAAGCTTCTTCTCGATATAGAAGCATTCAGGTGCTTTGATGTCTTCTAAGTTGATACCACCAAATGTTGGTTCTAATGCTGCAACGATATCGACGATTTTGTCTGGATCATTTTCTGCGATTTCGATATCAAATACATCGACACCAGCGAACTTTTTGAAAAGTACGCCTTTACCTTCCATTACAGGTTTTGATGCTAAAGGACCAATGTTCCCTAAACCCAGTACAGCTGTACCATTACTCACGACGGCGACCAGATTACCACGTGCTGTATATTTGGCAGCAGTAGAAGGGTCTCGTTCGATTTCCAAACACGGAGCTGCAACACCAGGAGAATATGCAAGCGCTAGATCTCGTTGGTTAACGAGCTGCTTGCTAGGTGTCACACTGATTTTTCCCGGAGTAGGAAATTCATGGTAATACAAAGCGGCCTGTTTTAAAGATTGATCGTCCATCTGAGTCTCGATTGTTCCGATAATAATCAGCCATATAGGGGGCTAATTACTATATTAAGATAAGTGCACAAGAATATAGCACTAGTTCATGCTTTCGCCCAGTCAAAAAAGCTTATTTTCACTGAACGAACATGCTTATTGACAATTCATAACGAGCTTAAAATAAACTGCCAAAATGCTTAAAATCCACCCTTAAATGGAAGTTTTTGCGGTTGACAGTTAGGTATGCTGTTGTAAATATTCAGTCGCATGTATCGCTGTTAATGGTCTAGCAAATAAGTAACCCTGCAATATGTCACAGTTTTGGCGTTTCAGATATTCGCTTTGCTGCTCAGTCTCAACGCCTTCAGCCACAACTTTTAGGCCAATCGTTTTACCCATTGCAATCATGGCATTAACTATCGCGTCTTGTTTTGCATCGCCGATTTTTGAGATAAAAGCACGGTCAATTTTCAGTGTGTCTATTGGGTATTCGGTTAAATAAGCAAGGGAAGAGTAGCCTGTGCCAAAATCATCAAGCGCTATTGAAATATGGCGTTGTTTGAGGGCTTGTAAAACGACTTTTACACTTTCTGTATTTTCTAGAAAAGCAGACTCGGTAATTTCTAACTCAAGATTCTGCCCTGAAATTGAATACTGAGCTAGGATAGTATCAATATCATGAAGTAGTTGCCCACGTAAAATTTGTTGTACCACGATATTGACCGCAATATGAATATCAGTGAAGCCGAGCTGCTGCCATATATGTAATTGCTTAGCTGCCTCATGCAGGACAAATTGCCCAATATCAGAAATAAGGCTGGTACTTTCTGCTAAAGGAATGAATATGTCAGGCATGATCAGACCCTTGGTTGGATGCTCCCAACGGATGAGGGCTTCGAAGCCATCAATTTGATCATTTTGGGCGATAATCTTTGGCTGATAATAAACGACGAGTTCGTTGTTTTGAATCGCTTTTCTTAAGTCGAGTTCTAAATCTGAATATTTGGCGGTTAGACTCGCTCTTTCATTTGAATAATAGCGAATGGTGTTCCCACCCAAGCGTTTTGCTTCGTTGAGGGCCTGTTCTGCATGGGTATTTAAATTATCAACTTGACGCCCATGCTCTGGAAACATTGCCACGCCTACAGAAATACTTACCAAATATTCTTGGTCAGAGATATAGAAAGGTTGGCAAAAGTTTTCAACAATATTATTGCATAGTTGATGAATAGGCGGATGTAATGGCGACATCTCATAAATAATGGCAAAATCATCAGCGCTTAAGTGTGCAACCAAAAGGGCATCGATATTGCTAACACGTAAGCGTTGAGCAACTTGTTTTAACAGTTCATTGCCCGCTTGATTGCTAATCAATTCATTTAATGTGCGGAAACGATCTATGTTCAAACGAATCACAGCAAGGTGCTGAATAGACGCGTCACTGATTAAATACTGATGAAGCTGCTGTTGATAATAAAAACGATTCGGCAGGTCTGTTAGCGTGTCGTAGTTGGTTAAATAAGATAAACGTTGCTCTTGATGTTTACGTTCGGTTTGATCCGAAACAATGCCGATATAATTGATGACTTGGTCTTGTTCATTTTTGACGGCATTGATATGAATCCATAGGAAACATGACTTTCCTGAATGATACGTCTCTTGAAACTCTCCTTCATACTCATATTCTTCGCTTAATGTGTCGAGTATCGAAAGTTGGAAGTTTTGATGATGCGGTTTATTTTGCTTGGTAATGTCAAACAAATGTTTATTTAAAATAGCTTGCTTATCTAATCCTGTCATTTGTTCGTATTTGGGATTAACTTCAACATAGTTGAACTGTTCGTCCAAAATAAATATACCTTCAGACGCTTGTTCAAACACACTGGCAGAAAGCTTCAAGCGTTCTTGATCTTTACGTTCTTGATTGATATCTCGATAGACACCAACCATACGTAAAGGTTTTCGATTTACAGGATCCCTTTGAATCACTTGCCCAACATCATGTATCCACGACCATTCGCCATTTGGACGCTTAATACGAAAAGTCTCTTCATATCGTGCTATGTGTCCATATAAATGACCGTATAAGGTGTTTTTTACACGTTCAACATCATCAGGATGGGTGATTTTGTGCAACAGCGCATAGTGGTTATCTGAGTCGCGCTTAACAGGTTTACTATGTGTGTTGGTTATTCCTATGGTCTGATTTTCTAGATTCCATTCCCAAGGATGGATACCCGCAGTTTCATGTGCAAAGGCAAGGTTTTGTCGGTGTTCTTCTAAGCTTTCATTCATTTGGGTGAGATCAAAAGTACGATCACGAACTTTTTGTTCCAATAAATGATTATTAAATTGTAATTGTGCTTCTATATCTTTGGATTTATTGATTTCTCGCTGTAGCTGCTGGCATAGTTCTTCAGTCCATTGATTATGTCGTTCAGAAACATCCATCAGTTGTTTGTTTTTTTCAAGTACGCCTGAAAGACGTTTATGGATTTTATAAGTTGCTTGTGCGCATAGTAATGTTGCAAAGAAAATTGAGTAATACGCGAGATAGAACAGCGTCTGGTGATGATCACCAAATAGAATTTGTGAAATAATGAGTGGAACAATACTGGGAATAAAAAATAATAAAAAATATCGAATATGTTGGGTTAAAAATGTAAGTGCAATGATATGTGATGTCGTGAGGAGCAAGGCGGTTAAGATTGAAATATGTGAGCTTGTTAGGCTAGGTACATCATGGATGAGATAATAATTAATAATGATGGAGTTAACGCCGAGCAATAAACCCGTAAAAAAACATATTATTTGGAATAAATGGTTGGTTCTTTTTAAGAAAAGTGGGGATGAGGTGTGTTGTAAAGAGAATCGACATAGAAAAAAGAACAGCAGAAAAACAATTAGAGTAATACAGATCCAAACAGTGAAAATGTTGGGACTAAAAGAGTAGAAAACACCAAACAACACATAATCTAAAAGACAAATACAGAGTACACTGAGCACAAAAGTACGGATATGGCTAGAACAATTGATCAAATCCGTATAAATAGGTGGCGGTGAATCTTGCTTTTGAACCCCAGACATACAACGAATAATCCTTTTCATTTTTCATGCCTACAGCTTTTATTTTTGTAAGCAGAGTTGAGTGCATTTAAATTAACGCTAAACCCAATGGAAAGCAATCCACATATATCATTTGATGGAAAAGTGATAGTTCAAAATAGACAAAGCCACAACCGGAGCAGTTTCAGTTCTTAAAACACGGTCGCCAATGCACCAGTTTTTGAACTGGTTTTGATTTGCAGTTTCGATTTCGGTTTCACTGAGGCCACCCTCAGGACCGATTAATAATGCTAAATCGGGTGAACTGTCTAATAATACATTTTCTTGAGTTTTGTTTGGTGCTAAAACAAAGCGAGATGGCGGGAGTTGGGCTGACTTGACCCAATCTATTAATGCGATAGGAGCTAACACCTCTGGAACTCTGTTCATGCCACATTGTTCACATGCGGCGATAGCGACAGATTGCCAATGCTCTAATTTCTTTTGATCACGATCGTACTTGAGTCGCATTTCGCAACGTTCGCTGGTCAAGAGTTGAATCGTTGTAACGCCAAGTTCAGTCGCTTTTTGAATCGCATAATCCATACGATCGCCTTTACTCATGACTTGACCTAAAATAATTTGAAAAGGGGGGGTGCGATCAATTGGATCAAAATGATCAACGGATACCAATGCATTTTTCTTATTGATTTCAGTCAGTGTTACAACGTATTCACCACCTTTTCCATTAAAAAAGATGGCTTGTTCTTGTTCTTTTGCACGTAATACCCGTACCCAATGGTGAAACACCGATTCCGTTAATTCAATGGTATTGCCAGTATTTAATTCGGTTTCGATATAAAAACGATTCATGCTTGGATTAGGCTCGTACAAATTAGTTTAAACCAAGATCAACAACTAGTTGTTGAGTCGGTTCAGTTTGGTTCATTGAATAGAAGTGAAGTGATGGTGCGCCACCAGCGATTAAACGTTCGCAGAGTTTCACAATAACTTCATGGCCGAATGCTTTGATACTTTTGCTGTCATCTCCATAAGCTGCAAGCTGCTTACGAATCCAACGAGGAATTTCTGCACCCGTACCATCAGCAAAGCGGATCAAATTACTCGCATTGGTAATCGGCATAATCCCAGGAGCAACGGGGATATTGACACCCGCTTTGTCAAGACGTTCCATAAAATAGAAATAAGCATCAGGATTAAAGAAGAACTGTGTAATCCCTGCATTTGCACCAGCGTGTACTTTTTCAACGAAACGTTGAATATCGACATCAAAGCTTTCGGCTTGGGGATGCATTTCAGGATAAGCAGCAACTTCGATATGAAAGTGATCACCAGAATATTCACGGATAAAGCGCACGAGGTCCTGAGCGTATGGAAGCTCACCTAGGCCAACCTGACCTGAAGGTAAATCTCCGCGTAATGCCACGATGCGATCAATACCTTGAGACTTGTATAAGTCTAAAAGCTCAGCAATACGTGTTTTATCATCACCAATACAAGATAGGTGAGGTGCAACAGGCGTACCACTGCCATTGAAATCATGAATTGCAGCTAAAGTTCGTTCACGTGTAGAACCACCAGCGCCGTAGGTAATCGAGAAAAACTCAGGATTCAATTGCTGTAATTCTTGGTGAACAGTACGTAGTTTCTCCGCACCTACATCAGTTTTAGGTGGGAAAAACTCAAAAGAAATAGGAACACGTTTGGTCATTTCAAATCCTTTTTTTTATTTCTTTTCACTTCCCCTAAATCCCCTCCTTAACGGAGAGGACTTTTTAATACTCATTAGGGTAACGAATATCACCTCTTCCTAAGGGAGAGGGCTAGGGAGACGGGTACTAAAACTTAGTATTTATAAGCGTCAGCTTTGAATGGACCTTCAACTGGTACACCTAAGTAATCGGCTTGCACTTGAGTCAGTTGTGTTAACACACCACCAAAACCAAGGACCATGGCAGCAGCAACTTCTTCATCTAATTTTTTCGGAAGTACTTCTACACGGATTGCAGCTTGCTTTTGATCAGCAGGTAGATCTGCAAATTTCTCAGCGAACAAATGCATTTGACCTAATACTTGGTTTGCAAAAGAACCATCCATGACGCGTGATGGGTGACCAGTTGCATTACCAAGGTTAACCAAACGACCTTCAGAAAGAAGGATCAAATAATTACTTTCATCTTCTGAACGATATACTTGGTGTACTTGTGGTTTTACTTCAACCCACTTATAACCACGTAAATATGCTGTGTCGATTTCTGTATCAAAGTGACCGATGTTACATACGACTGCACCCGCTTTTAAGCTATCGAGCATTGCAGAATCACACACATGGTAGTTACCTGTTGTGGTGACAACAAGGTCAGTATTGCCTAATAGGTCTTGGTTGATGTCTTCTTTATTACCTGTTTGTACGCCATTTTTATATGGAGAAACAACTTCATAGCCATCCATACATGCTTGCATTGCACAGATTGGATCAACTTCAGTTACACGTACAATCATGCCTTCTTGACGTAAAGATTGCGCAGAACCTTTACCCACATCGCCATAGCCAATCACAAGTGCACGGCGACCAGAAAGTAGCATGTCAGTTGCACGTTTAATGGCATCATTTAATGAATGGCGGCAACCATATTTGTTGTCATTTTTCGATTTTGTAATCGAGTCATTCACGTTGATCGCTGGCACTTTAAGAGAACCATCTTTCCACATTTCCAACAGACGTTGAACACCTGTTGTGGTTTCTTCGGTAATACCGTGGATGCGTTCTAAAAGAGCAGGGTATTTTTCATGAACAAGTGCAGTTAAGTCACCGCCATCGTCCAAGATCATGTTGGCAGCCCAAGGCTGACCATTGACATTGATTTGTTGCTCTAAACACCAAACATATTCTTCTTCAGTTTCACCTTTCCAAGCGAATACAGGAATACCGCGCGCAGCAATTGCAGCAGCAGCGTGATCTTGAGTAGAGAAAATGTTACATGATGTCCAACGAACTTCAGCGCCTAACTCGATTAAAGTTTCGATTAAAACGGCAGTTTGGATTGTCATATGAATACAACCCAAAATTTTTGCGCCTGCAAGCGGTTTAGCCGCAGCATAACGCTTACGCAAACCAATCAAGGCTGGCATTTCAGCTTCAGCAAGTTTGATTTCTTTACGGCCGTAGTCAGCAAGTGAAATATCGGCAACTTTATAATCTGTAAATGAAGCATTCACCGCGTTCATCAGGATCTCCTAGAAAAAATAGTATGGATCGTTTTGTTCGCGGATGCCGTTGTCTTGGAAGCATTGCTTCTTACGCCGAGCCTAGCAAATTGATTTTTTGTGCCAATCAATTGTCGCAGCATCCCTCGACTAGGGCATTATCATACTTGGAAATCGGTTGAGTTCCAATGAAATTTTGAATGAGATGGTTAGAAAGTAGGGGATTAAATATAGGCAAATATATCATTAAAAAATTTATATAGATGCTTTAGGGTTTCTTATCCATTTGAAACCCTAAATTTTAAAACCAACCATTACGCTTTCAAGTGATCTTCAAATTCTTCACCGAGCTGCATTGCTAAAGAATTTCCAGATAAATCACAAGTGACTAAACCATATTCTTTTTTAAAGCTAAAAGTAAAACCGCGATTATCTGTCAGATTTTTAACTGAATATCCTAACTTTTCCAACCAAATACGAAAAGCCAATAAATTTTTTGCTTTAACAACTCTGTTTTTCATAGCCGAACTCCTTGTGAACCTGTATTCATTAATAAGGGTTGCTTAAATTTTTTTAAAGGGGGATTGCATAGATTTATTTTGCTACATGTAAATAATGTAAAAATAGAGTAATTTTTAAGTATTTTGTTCTAATTGCATTTGGTTTAAGTGTCTGTATTTAATTGTGAAAAATATATTTGTGTATTTGAGTAAGTGGTTTCAAACTTAAAAATAATTTAATTAAAAATGTAAAAAATAATTTCATTTTTCAGTTTGGTTCTATGTGAAAAATGAAATCATTTTTATTTGATCGAATCTATTAAAACTGATCTTTCAGGCTACGGATTCGAGCAAAATCCTCGGCACTCTCGGTGCGTAAGAAAGGGTTGGTTTCTAGTTCTAACTCAATGCTACTAGGTAGCGTGATTTGATCAGATTCTCTTAATGCTTTGACCTGTTTTATACGCTCTTGTAGTGCAACATTGTTCGGTTCAATGGTGAGCGCAAACTCAGCATTTGCGAGCGTATATTCATGGGTACAATAGACTTTGGTTTGGATTGGCAACGCAGCTAGACGATTTAAAGAATGATACATTTGTTCTGCTGTACCTTCGAACAAACGTCCACAACCCATTGCAAACAGGGTATCACCGCAGAATAGACTGTCAATTTCCTCAATAAAATAAACGATATGACCTAATGTATGTCCCGGTGTCGCAATGATTTCAATCTTTAAATCATGGAAATTGAAATGGTCATTGTGTTGAAGCGGATTTGAGATGAAAGCAATTTTACTCAATTCGTCACGCGGACCGTATACGGGAAGATTATTGTTTGCGGATAACTCTGCTACACCATTGGTATGGTCGGGATGCCAATGGGTGAGCCAAATTTGCTTGAGTTGTAACTGGTGTTGTTCGCAGAAATCACTGACCAGACTGGCTTCAGTAGGGTCGATTGCAATAACTTCATTTGAGCGAGTATCTTCCAATAACCAGATATAGTTTTTTAAGGCATTTTTTACGTCAATTACATGAATCTTATAATGCATAGCCGATTCCTAAACCTTTCGTCATGTGGTTATTTGAAGCTGTCGATAAACGCTTTTTAGAGCTCCTAGTGTAAGTGTAAATGCGTAACAGTGCAAAACTGCTGATGATGAACATCGCGTAAATATGACTTTTTTGGGCAAATTTTGACAGCTTAAATCAGGGTGGATTTTTATCATTGACAAGCTTGGTGTTTTACATAAAGATGAGATAAAAGGCATATAAGTTAATGGTTTATATTGTATTTAATGGTGTTAAATAGATCGCATATTAGACGGTTTTCATAAATCGGTTTTGTTTCTTCTTGTGAGAGAAATACAAAGAGGGTATGAATAATTATGAAAGAGCTCTATTCAATATAATTGAAATGAAGGGATTTATCCTGTTTAAGTATTGAATGTTGATTTAGGCTAGGGGGATGTGCCATTTGCTAAGATGGCATTGAAAAAGACAAGCCATTGTAAATAAATATAATTTAATGAGCGTAGAGCGGGAATAAATCACGATAAGACAGAGAGGGAATCATGTCAGATTTGGTCGATCATGAAGTGGTCGTTATCTTTAGAAAATATTTATGTCCTCTATCTGCCAAACTTACAGAAATGCTCAATGAGCACTTTAGTCATCAAACGGAGCGGCGTGGTTGTGGATATACCCAAGCAACACGTGTGATCGCAGAATTTGTTTCGCAACCTCGCGATGCGCTTGGTTTCCAGGATTTTCGTATTTTTGAAGATTATGAAACTAAGGCTTTGAAAAGTATTTTGAATCAAGCATCTTCCTATGGTTTGGAACTAACGAGTTGGCGGAACCTAGATATAAACTCAGATGTCCAGCAATGCTTAGTGCGTTTGACTCCACAAGAATTATTTGCGAAAAACTTGCAGCAGCAAGTCGATTTTCAAGCGAAGCTCAGAAGCATTCATCAATATGCCGAGCTGGAGGAAAGCGTACTGATTTGTCAGTTATTGGCAGATATTATTCTTCCTCAAAGTGCCAAAAATGGCTTGATTGAATGCAATGCTTTGCCAGAAAAGCCTAAAGTGGGTTCTTGTCCAATGGCTGAAAAATTCTTTCTTCGAATTGCACATCATCGGTTGCTTAGACAGGGCGAGATAAATATTTTTGTTGATGAGCATGAACAACCGATTATGATGGAAAAAATGAATATGGGGGACAATCACTCCTGTATTAGCCTTGTTTCATTATTGATGAATGGAGTTCGTTTACCTGCAGGCAGCCTTTTTTCAGCAAATTATGAAATTGAGCCATTAGAAAAGCATCAAAATAAACACTATAAAGGACATGTGATTCCGATTTCTGCGATCAATGGGTTTTGGTTTTTGAGATTAACAACTTTAGCTGTTTCCCCTAAAAATCGTGCCCGTGCGTTTGGTTATCATTTTAAGCAACAGGTAGATAACGGATTGTTTAGACCTGATATCACTGAACTGGGGCAGCTTATGGAAATCGCTCAAGGTCAAATCTTTGTAGGACATCCATGCTAAAAGCTTGTTATTCACCACGCTATTATGCGCAAACGCATACCAATAGCATGGAAAAATTGACCGCAGTTGCGGATATGCTTCGTGCGAATAAGATGGCTGATTTGATTGATCCAGGTTTGATTGATGTTGAAATTCTTAAAAAATTACACAATCCTCAATATGTGGAAGCATTTGTTTCAGGTCAATCTAGTTTTGCGACGATCCAAGGCTTTAAACCTTGGAAAGTACAATTACGTGATGCAATTTTATCTATACAAGCAGGGCAACTGCTTGGCGCTAAAATTGCGTTAAAAGAGGGGATTGCCGCAAATATTGCGCAGGGGTTTCATCACGCCAGTTATGAGTCGGGCGCTGCCTACTGCACCTTTAATGGTTTGGCTTTAGTTGCGAAACAACATCCTGAAAAACGGATTTTTATTTTAGATTGCGATCAGCATGGTGGCGATGGCACAGCCGTATTTGCGAACCGAATGACCAACCTTGTGAATTTTGGAATCTTTGGTATTCGCTTCGGTTGTAAGGCGAGTGAACGCAGTTTGACTCGTTATATCCATCCTAAGCAAGGCAACTTTGATTTGTACCGTGAGGCTGTTTTAGAGGCATTTCAATACGCTTCACGCTGGGACGCGGATTTAGTTATTTATCAAGCGGGTATGGATTGTCACCAAAATGACCGTTATGGTTCAAAATGGTTTACGACAGAATTACTGTTTGAACGGGATCGTTTGGTCTTTGAAATGGCAAAGAAAATGAATATTCCATTGCTGTTTGTTTTGGCTGGCGGATATCAACCCTTAGCTGATCTCGTTCCTTTACATGTCAATACATTTAAGGCTGCGACTGAAATCTATTTTCCATAAAAATACTTGAGATAAAAAAAGCCCTCATATTGAGAGCCTTAAGCTGTTTACTCAATGATTAACGCATTTTTGCTAACCAATCACCAAAGGTTTGCACAAATTGAACCAACAATAAAAGCACGATCACGGTCAGAATCACAACACTACTATCAAAACGTTGATAGCCATAAGAAATTGCCAAGTCACCAATTCCGCCTGCACCGACCGCACCTGCCATTGCCGTTGCACCAATCAAGCTAATCGTTCCCGTGGTTAAGTTTAGAATAACTGAGCTTCGTGCTTCAGGAATAATAAATTTGAAAACGATTTGCCAAGGCGTTGCGCCCATTGCTTGAGCAGACTCAATGATTCCTTCATTGACTTCAAGTAATGAGGTTTCGATTAATCGACCTAAATATGGGCCAACATAAATGGTGAGGGGAACAATCGCTGCCCACGTTCCGATTGATGTTCCAACGAGGAATTTAGTAAATGGAATAACTGCGATTAGCAAGATAATGAAAGGAATCGAACGTAACGCATTGACGATTGGGTTGAGGAAATAATAAATCGCTCGATTTTGTAGGATACCACCTGTACGTGTCACTACTAAGGTGATGCCTTGGATGAAGCCCCAAATACAACCAAAAAGCAGTGAGAAGAATACCATTTGTAAGGTTTCTTGTAAGGCTGTCACAAATTGATCCATTGACAAAGAACTTTGCCAAAAAGGCGCAGTGATTTCAGTCAGCCAGTGTACGATAAAGTCTCTCATTGGCTTACTCCAGACGGTTCAACTTTGACACCTTGTTGCTCTAGAAATTGGATTGCTTCTTGGATGATACGTGGGTCACCGAGCAGTTGTATAAACATTTGCCCAATCACTGTACCGTTAATCTCGGTCATGTTGGCAAACAGAATATTCAAACTAATATCAAACTGTTTAATCACAGACTGAATCACGGTTTCTTGTGCTGATGTACCTAAGAATTGAAGGTTATAGATACTGTTATGGTGCTTGTGTTCGAGATTGTTGAGAATATTGATCGGCAGTTGTTGCTGTAATACGGTTTGGATAAAGGTTTTGGTTGTGGGATGTTGTGGTTGACTGAAAATCTCTAAGGTCGAACCTGTTTCAATCACTTTACCAGCTTCCATGACAGCAACGTAATCGCAAACTGATTCGATCACATCCATCTCATGGGTCACCATCACAATGGTAATATTTTGTTCTTGGTTAATTTTCTTCAACAACGCTAAAACAGATTTGGTGGTTTGCGGATCTAAAGCAGAGGTAGCTTCATCGCAAAGTAAAATTTTGGGATGATTGGCGAGGGCACGAGCAATACCCACACGTTGTTTTTGACCACCTGAGAGTTCGTCAGGGTAGGCATCTTTTTTATGTTTGAGATCAATGAAATCTAACAGTTCAGCTAAACGCTTTTCTCGTTCAGCTTTACGATGACCGAGCAATTTAAGCGGCATTTCAATATTTTCAGACACTGTTTTAGTTTGTAATAAATTAAAGTGCTGAAAAATCATGCCGATATTTGCACGTTCGTTACGAAGCGTGCGCGCATCCATCGCAGTAAAATCTTTTTGATGAATAATCACTTGCCCTTTAGAAGGGCGTTCTAGCAAATTAATCAAACGAATTAATGTACTTTTACCTGCGCCACTATAACCAATAATGCCAAAGATACTGCCTTCTGGGATCTCTAAATCGATTTGATCCAGCGCATTAATGGTTTGGCCATTTAGCTGATAGTGTTTGGAAATATTTTTAAATTCGATCATATCGTCAATACTAAATTAAAAAGAAAACAGGCAAAATCATTTGCCTGTTTTGTAGAACGTCGGAGCGTAGTATATTACGAATTCGCTTCAGTGAGATAGCTTGTCGGTTTGTTTACATCAACCTTAGTGCCATCAAAGTGTTCTTGTACATATTTTTTTACAGCTTCAGTATGATAGAGCGCGCCGACTTTTTGAAGTACCGCATCATCTTTACGTGATTCAGCAGTTGCTAAAACATTCACATTGAGCTTAGTGCTTTGATCAACAGGTTCATAAAAGATTGCATCTTTAAGAACATTCAAACCACCTTCCATCGCCAGCGTATTGCCTAACAAAATTGCATCAACTTCATCTTTTACGCGTACCGCAGTCGCCATTTGGATCGGTTTAATCACAATCTTTTTAGTATTCTCAATAATATCTGCTGGCGTACCTTTTACTGGGTCAAAATCAGCTTTTAACTTGATTAAGCCTGCGCTTTGTAAAAGTAATAATGCGCGAGATTCGTTAGCACCGTCGTTTGGAATCGCAATGGTTGCACCTTCAGCAAACTCTTCAACTTTCTTAACTTTGCTTGAATAGATGCCCATAGGCTCTAAATATGTGGTTGAAACAGGTGCAATCTTATCTTTATTTGCAGCATTGAATGCAACAAGGTAAGCGTAAGATTGGAATGCATTGAGATCAACTTCTTTGTTTGCCGCAGCAGTATTCATCGCAACGTAATCAGTGAAGTTTTTAATTTCGAGTTTCAGGCCAGCGGCTTTGGTTTCAGGCAAAGTTGCAATATGACGCCAGATATCAGCATCTGAACCTGTAGAGGCGATGACAACAGTTTGTAATGCAGCAGCATCCCCGTTTTGGTCTGTAGCTGTGGTATCTGGTTGTTTACTGCAAGCTGCAAGTAATAATACCGATACACTTAAAAAAAGACTAATTAGCTTTTTCATGTATAAATCCTAATCAAAATAATGTCGGAAAATCACGTGGTTTCCGTATTAAAGATTGTAATAGATTGCGATGCTATTGATTGGCGTTGTATTCAAATAATCATGTGAATAATTTTTGAAGCATTTGCCAACACAAATTTCACAACATAAGAAAAATAGGTGAACATTCATGTTCCAGTTTGCTATAGATAAATAGCACAGTGAATCATTCACTTACTCTTGAAATTAAATTTGGATTTAACTGTAACTCGTGCAGCTCAGTTTAATATTCTAATCATTTGAAAATAATAGAAAAGAATAAAATCTGGCCATAAAAAGTACAGCTAAAAATTTCCCCAATCATAGCAATATTTTAGTTCAGGTTATAGTGGAGTAGACAATACTGAAGGGTATAAATAACTGATTATTTAAGGAAATTGTGTACTAAGTAAATATAAATAGATGAAAATTTTATAGATTTTTTAAATATTTGTTTAGATAATTCAATTGAATAGTGAATATATATTTTTTTGCATGCGTTATATGAAAATTGAATAAACAACTGGGCACTGTTTTGATTTGAGCAATAAAAAACCTTCCGAAGAAGGTTTTTCGAATTGAGACAATTTATTCAGCTTTTTCACGTGCAATCGCGCGGTAACCAATATCGCTACGGTACTGCATGCCTGTGAACGTCACTTGACCGCAAACTTCTAGCGCATTGATTTGTGCTTCAAGTACGGTGTCGCCCAGTGCTGTTACGCAGAGTACACGACCACCTGCAGTGATAATATGCCCATCAGCAGTCATGGCAGTGCCTGCATGGAAGATTTTAGTATCTTCTGGAGATTGACCGATACCCGAAATCACATCACCTTTACGGACGGTTTCTGGATAACCCTCAGCAGCAAGAACGATACCGATCGATTTACGCTCGTCCCATTCTGCTTCGCTTGGTAAGTTACCTTCAATACCTGCTTCAACGAGATCAACCAGCGATGATTTTAAACGCATCATGATGGGTTGTGTTTCAGGATCACCAAAGCGGCAGTTGAATTCGATGACACGAGGTTGACCTTGCTCATCAATCATTAAACCTGCGTATAAGAAACCTGTATAAACGTGACCATCCGCAGCCATACCATCAACGGTCGGGCGCATCACTTCATTCATGACACGTTCAAAGACTTCAGCAGTCACAACTGGGGCAGGAGAGTAAGCACCCATACCACCTGTATTTGGACCTTGGTCAGCTTCAAAGATACGTTTGTGATCTTGTGATGTCGCCATTGGCAAAATGTTGTTGCCATCAATCATACAAATGAAAGATGCTTCTTCACCTGCGAGGAACTGCTCAACCACGACACGTGAACCTGCATCACCAAATTTATTGCCTGCAAGCATGTCATCAATGGCAGCAAAAGCTTCTTCGTTGGTCATTGCCACGATCACGCCTTTACCCGCAGCTAAACCATCCGCTTTAATAACGATCGGTGCACCATTTTTCTCAACATAGGCTTTAGCGGCATCTACTTCGGTGAATACATCATAAAATGCAGTTGGAATGTTATGACGCTTTAAGAAATGCTTGGCAAAAGCTTTTGAACCTTCAAGCTGCGCTGCGTATTGTGTTGGTCCCCAAATTTTTATACCTGCTTCACGAGCAGCATCAACCACACCATTGACCAATGGTGCTTCTGGACCAACAATCACCAATGCCACATCATTTGCTTTTGCAAAAGCAATCACAGCTGGATTGTCTAAAATATCAAGTTCAACGTTTTCACATTTATCTTCTGTTGCTGTGCCTGCATTACCCGGCGCAACAAAAACTTTAGTTACTTTTGTATCTTGTGCGATTTTCCATGCAAGTGCATGTTCACGGCCACCGCTACCCAAAACTAAAATA
The DNA here is from genome assembly GCF_000369505.1 of Acinetobacter sp. NIPH 298. GTDB lineage: Bacteria > Pseudomonadota > Gammaproteobacteria > Pseudomonadales > Moraxellaceae > Acinetobacter. The sequence goes on along the minus strand of NZ_KB850055.1, from coordinate 1,682,487 downwards.
TTCATTATTAAGTTATTTCCTTTTTCAGTATTTAAGAATATACCTGTTCAGAATAAAAAAGTCCCCCTGAGATGCGACTATAAGGCATCGCAAGAAAGAGGGACTTGGGTGTTATTAATGGCGGAAGTGACGCATGCCTGTAAAGACCATTGCGATGCCAGCTTCATCAGCTGCTGCAATTGTTTCTTCGTCACGCATTGAACCACCCGGTTGGATAATACATTTAATGCCTGCTTTAGCAGCATTATCAATACCATCACGGAATGGGAAGAATGCGTCAGATGCCATTACTGCACCTTCAACCACTAAACCAGCATGTTCAGCTTTAATCGCAGCAATACGTGCAGAATTGACGCGGCTCATTTGACCTGCGCCGATACCAACAGTTTGGCGATCTTTTGCATAAACAATCGCGTTTGACTTCACATATTTCGCCACTTTCCAAGCAAAGATTAAATCATCAATCTCTTGTTCAGTAGGCGCACGTTTGGTCACAACTTTTAGGTCATCTTTACTGATCATGCCTAAATCTTGGTCTTGAACCAGTAAACCACCGTTGACACGTTTATAGTCAAGTTGTGGTGCACGTGCATCAATTGTAGGGAGTTCGCCACAAACCATGACGCGGACATTCTTTTTCGCGCCAGTCACTTCAAGTACGCCATCAGCAATACTTGGAGCAATAATCACTTCAACGAATTGACGATCAACAATCGCTTGCGCAGTTGCAACGTCCAATTCGCGGTTGAACGCAATGATGCCACCAAACGCTGATTCAGGATCAGTTGCATAAGCGAGGTCGTAAGCCGCTTTGATGCCATCGAGTGAAACAGCAACACCACATGGGTTGGCATGTTTAACAATGACACAAGCAGGTTTTACAAATGACTTCACGCATTCAAGTGCGGCATCTGTATCTGCGATATTGTTATAAGACAGTTCTTTACCTTGTAGTTGTTTCGCCGTCGAAACAGATGCTTCTTGTGCATTTGCTTCTACATAGAACGCTGCGCTTTGGTGTGGATTTTCACCATAACGTAAATCTTGTGCTTTATTCAGTTGGGTGTTGAATGTGCGCGCGAACGTATCCGCTTCACCTTCAGTTTTACCCACACGTGCGCCCAAATAAGATGCAATCATGCCATCATATTGCGCGGTATGTTCGTATGCTTTTACCGCTAAGTCGAAACGCGTTTCGTAAGATAAAGTCCCATTTGCTTTTAATTCAGCAACGACGGTATCGTAGTCAGCAGCATTGACGATAATACCGACAGATGCATGGTTCTTCGCAGCAGCACGAACCATCGTTGGACCACCGATATCGATGTTTTCAATCGCATCAGCAAGTGAACAGTTTGGTTTTGCTACTGTTGCTGCAAACGGATAGAGATTTACCACAACGAGATCAATTGGATCGATATCGTGTTCTTGCATTACAGCTTCGTCTAGACCACGACGAGCCAAAATACCACCATGAATTTTTGGATGTAGTGTTTTGACACGGCCATCCATCATTTCAGGGAAGCCCGTGTGTTCAGAAACTTCTACGACGGCGATATTGTTGTCTTTAAGCAACTTATATGTACCACCAGTAGATAAAATTTCTACCCCGAGAGCTGCAAGATTTTGAGCAAATTCAACGATTCCAGTTTTGTCTGAAACAGAGATTAAAGCACGTTTGATAGTCATGATTTTAGTCAACAGTTTGAAGTCTACAGATTAAAACAAAGGCACAAAAAAAATGCCCACGAGAACGTGAGCATTTTATCAATTATTCACTCATTAAACCGTGAGCTTTTAACTTTTTGCGTAAAGTTCCACGGTTAAGGCCTAGAATCTCAGCAGCACGTGTTTGGTTGCCACGAGTATATTCTAAGACCACAGATAAAAGAGGTTTCTCCATTTCTGCTAAAACCATGTCATACACTTGAGATGGTTGCTCACCTTGCAATTGTGCAAAATAATGACGAACTGCGCGATCTACATGGATGCGGAGAGCGACATCAGATTGAGCCGTAAAAATAGGAGATTTGCTATTCATGCGTTTTAATCCGAAAAATAAAAATATCACTTGGATAAAGTGATATATAAATGTGGTCTGAATTACTGAGCCCTGTTTTAGATCCTAAAACAGTGACTCTAAAACAATGGGACTATTAGCTTGCCACAAATCCTCGAATTGTGTAAAAAATAAGCGTAACAATAGTTAAATATTTGTTACAGCCTACTTTCAAAAACAAAAAAACCGACAATGCGCTTATGGGATAGAAGCACAGTTCGTTTAACTATTTTTTGTCTATAAATAACGAGGAGTATGTAGGTCAAAGCTTTCGTGGCGCGTATCATACCACTGTCTACGAAAAAGTGAGCAAATTAACTGCACTTTTTTTATATTTTTTTGTCATTTTTTTTTGTTTTTAGGGTTGTACAATTTCTAAACTATAGTCATTGAAGCTATTTTTGCTTTTTGGAATGGTAAATTCAAACCTAAATGGGCTATTTGTTGGGATGCGTTGAATCGTCTTCAAGCTATCAACCAAATAGTTTTGGGGGGTTAATACCGTATTTGAAATCACTTCACCATTGTCTTTCAAAATAACTTTAATGGCAGGAAGTACAACACTGTTTTCATGTCGGTTGACGAGCGTACCTGAAAAGCGTGTTGAATTTTGATCAGCAGGTCTAACTTGTACTTTTTCAAAGTTTAAATATTTATACTGCTCATCTCGTGTTTTACAAGTTAAAGCACCGCATGCGTAGTTAAAGATTCGATTTAATGCAGGGCTTTCGTGCATCAATTTAGGATTGAACCATAAAATTTGAAAGGCAAATACCAATATAAGGGAGATATTGCCAAGCCCCCAAAGGGTGTAGTACAGCCAACCGTGTTGTTTTTCAGTTGAAGTCTCATCTATGAGAACGGTATCTTCTGAAAGGTTTAAGTTGGGTAAAGCAGTGACTGGTTCGGTATTGAAATAATTTAGGTTGTTTAAATAGGTCAACAAGTCGATATTAGAGTTTTCAATTTTTTGATCAAAAATACTTAAAATTTGCATTTGCTTTTCTGCAAATGAGCTGTTTGGTTGGATTGAAGAAAATAATGAACGATTTGCGGGTACGGCAATCGTTTCATCTTCTTCAGAAGCGAGTAAATTAGTGAGTGCATTAAAGTTAATCACACATTTTGGACAACAAACCATACCCTGTGCAACGCTGAGTTGTGAAAGGGTCACTTTGTACACGGTTGAGCATTTAGGGCAGCGGGTTTGTTTTTCACTCATAACTTATAGAGATCTCAAGTTGTTGTTTTACGTTTTCCTGAAATGCGACACCAGTTTTCTTCACGCTTTTCGATCTCTAATATATCAAAAAACTGAGAGTAAACACTAGAAACATCAGCAACTTGCTCTTCTATTACACCAGCAAGTGCGAACTCGCCCTCATTTTTTAATAAAGTTGAGAATTCAGGCGCAAGTGCCATTAACGGTGCTGCCAAAATATTTGCAACAAGTACATCTGCTTGTTGTTGTTTAAATTCTTGATCGAACTCTTCTGGCAAGCCTACATAAAGATGATCGAGCACACCATTTAATTCTGCATTTTGTTTGGTCGCCAAGACTGCTTGTGGGTCAATGTCTGTTGCATAGACCTTTTTTGCGCCGAGCAACAATGCTGCAACACCTAAAATCCCTGAGCCACAACCATAGTCAATTACGACTTTGTCTTTTACATCGGTTTTGCCTAACCATTGTAAGCACAAGAATGTACTGGCATGGTTACCTGTGCCGAAAGCTAAACCAGGATCAAGCTTGATGTTGGTTGCATCTGCTTCTGGAGGTTCTAGCCATTCAGGTACGATCCAGTATTTCTCACCGATTTGGATTGGCTCATAATAGTCCATCCATGCACGTTCCCACACTTGGTTTTCTAGATATTCATGACGCATCGGAACATCTGGAAGTTGTGCTTTTAAGAATGCTTCCAACGTATCGACATCAATTGGATCATCTTCTTCTTGTTGATAAATGCCTGTAACAATGACTTTGTTCCAAAGTGGTGTTTCACCTGGTAATGGTTCAAGTAAAGCCTGATCTTCGGCATCATCTAAAGTTACACTCACTGCGCCTAATGATAGGAGTAGGGTTTCAGTAAGTTCAACTTGATCTTGATCGACAGTAATATGAATTTGTAGCCAGTTCACAGGACAACCTAAGTAAATGTATTTGGGATTATTGTAATGGATTCAGGCTTGTTAAAGGGCTTATAAAATAGACAGATTACAATTTTTAAGATGAAATAACTGTAGTTTCTAAGAATTCGGTATTTAAAAAACATGAAAGGATGCCACATCACGCGGCATCCTTTCTTTCATTGGATCTTCATTTAAGCACTTTGATTGATTTAAGGTGCTTCTAGATCATTATCCATCATCGGTTGTTCAGCATTTTCCATCGGAGCAGCAAGTTGGGATGGTGCTTCGGCTGGCATTTCAGTCGGTGTGCTTACAGGGCGTGGAGCAGATTGCGTTTCTGAAATTTTGCTTTGTGTTTCAACTGGCGCTTCAGAGGCAGGCGTTGGAGGTTGGAAGCTTAGCTTGTTATTTTCATCGCTTTCACAAGCACCGTTAAAAACAACACCTTTGTGGGCAAATGAAACCGCATCACCTTGTTTCTTACCTTTACATACTTGCTGATACTTCTGGGTCAGTGGATCTGTGGCAGTTTTGGCATTTGCTTGAGCCGTTACAGTAAAAAATAAACCACAGATTAATGATGACAGTAAAAGCTTCGAGTTCATTTCATTTTCCTAAACTATTTGTTCTGTACTTTTAGGATAGAAATATTTTGAGATAAGACAGTGGTGATCAGGTTAGCAATTTTAGAGCGCTTTGTTAAAAGTACAGGGAAAATGCAACAGAAAGTTTCTTTTTGTGTCATTTTTCGCCTTATCAATCCTTTGCAGCCGATAAGAATCTCACTGCTTTTTGTCAAATAACAAGGAAAATCCTGTATAATGCTCTGTCATTTTTTGAATACACATTTACCACTATGCACTATCCTAAAGTTTACGACGTTATCGTAATTGGTGGCGGTCACGCTGGTACGGAAGCGGCGCTTGCTGCTGCACGTATGGGAAGACAAACATTATTGTTGACGCATAATATTGAGACTTTGGGGCAGATGAGCTGTAACCCTGCGATTGGTGGTATTGGTAAATCACATCTAGTCCGTGAAATCGATGCGCTCGGTGGTGCAATGGCACTTGCAGCGGATAAAGGTGGTATTCAATTCCGTATTTTAAATTCGCGTAAAGGCGCTGCAGTTCGTGCAACGCGTGCACAGGCTGACCGTGTTCGTTTTAAAGCTGCGATTCGTCATACCTTAGAAAACCAAGCAAATTTAGACATTTTCCAACAAGCGGCAGATGATCTTATTGTTGAAGGCGATACGGTTAAAGGTGTTGTGACCCAAATGGGCATTCGTTTCGACACTAAAACTGTGGTGTTGACGACGGGAACATTCTTGGGTGGTGTCATCCATATTGGCTTACAAAACTCAAGTGGTGGTCGTGCGGGTGATCCACCTTCGATTGCCCTTGCTCAGCGTTTACGTGAACTCAAATTACCAGTGGGTCGCTTAAAAACAGGCACACCACCTCGTATTGATGCGCGTACGGTTGATTTCTCAGTCATGACCGCACAACCGGGTGATTTTCCATCTCCTGTGATGTCATTTATGGGTGATGTGTCGATGCACCCGGAACAAGTGAATTGTTATATCACGCATACAAGCGAAAAAACCCATGAGATTATTCGTGGTGGTTTAGACCGTTCGCCGATGTATACCGGTGTGATTGAAGGTGTTGGACCGCGTTATTGCCCATCGATTGAAGATAAAATTCATCGTTTTGCAGATAAAGATTCGCACCAAGTTTTCCTAGAGCCTGAAGGCTTGGATACCCATGAGCTTTATCCAAATGGGATATCAACTTCACTGCCATTTGATGTGCAGTTCAATTTGGTTCGTTCGATTCGTGGTATGGAAAATGCGCATATCTTACGACCGGGTTATGCGATTGAATATGATTATTTCAATCCACAAGCACTTAAATTTACGCTTGAAACTAAAGCGATTCAGAACTTGTATTTTGCCGGTCAAATTAACGGTACAACGGGTTATGAAGAAGCGGGTGCGCAAGGCTTACTTGCTGGTTTGAATGCTGCTCGCCGTGCTTGGGAACAAGAAGAGTGGACACCAAAACGTGATCAAGCTTATATGGGCGTATTGGTCGATGACCTCATCACTTTAGGAACGAAAGAGCCATATCGTATGTTTACTTCACGTGCAGAATATCGTTTGATGTTGCGTGAAGATAATGCCGATCAACGTTTAACGCCGATTGGTCGTGAGCTTGGTTTAGTTGATGATGAACGTTGGGCTGCTTATAGTGAGAAAATGGAAGCAGTTGAACGTGAAACTTCTCGTTTACAGCATTTATGGGCTGCGCCAAACAACCCGATGGGCAAAAAGTTCGTTGAGATGACAGGGGCAGATCTCAGTAAAGAGTGTAGTGCGATTGATTTGTTGAAGCGTCCAAATATTAATTTTGGTCAAATCGCAGAATTGACAGGTTCGGATGTTGCTCAACACGTGGGTGAGCAGATCGAAATTGCTGTGAAATATGAGGGTTATATCAATCGCCAACATGATGACGTTGCTCAAATGAAGCGTTTGGAAGAAACCAAGATTCCTGTTGATTTTGATTATGATATTGTGTCTGGCTTATCTCGTGAAATCACTCAAAAATTAAAAACCGTTCGTCCTGAAACATTGGCGCAAGCCAATCGTATTCCGGGTGTGACTCCAGCAGCAGTTCAACTGGTGATGATCACGATTCGTAAAAATAATATGGCGAAGAAATCTGCATAACGTTTAGCCATACAAGATAATTCCTAAAAACACCCTTTTGCTAAAAAGGGTGTTTTTCTTTGTGTATCATGTCTTACTATTTCGTGTGTACTGGACTAGGTATCTAAATTAATGAAGAATTGGATGTTTTTATTCATTGCAATTATTGCTGAAGTGATTGCAACTTCAGCTTTAAAAAGTAGCGAGGGTTTTACTAAACCGATTGCTTCAATTATTGTCGTGCTTGGTTATATTATTGCATTTTATTGTTTGTCTTTAACCTTAAAAACGATTCCTGTTGGTATTGCATATGCGATTTGGTCTGGGTTGGGGATTGTACTCATCTCGGCTGTGGCTTGGATTGTCTTTGATCAAAAACTAGATGTGTGGGGCATTGTGGGTATTACATTGATTATGGCTGGTGTATTGATATTGAATTTGTTATCGAAAACCAGTGCGCATTAACCTTTGCTATTATGGTCCACTAAAGTAGATTTAGTTTATGCCTATATGGAACTCATCTTAAGTTTTATTAAATTATCATTCTATTTCAGCATTCGATTATTATATCTATATGGAAAAAGTGACAGTTTTTTTAGCTGAAAAAGATATTCTTTAAACAGAATTTTCTATTATAATTGCTCGAACTTTAAACAATAAAACTTTATTAAGATGGAGCGTGCGAGGGTGGAAAATAGAAATAATATCTTTGATTGGGTATTCATCGTAGGACTAATCGGGAGCGTACTAATAATTTCAGGTTGCGAAACTGAACAAAGTGCCTCAAAGAGCAATAACGCTATGGTGGGGTACACCCAAGACTATGCTAATGCTCAGGCTGATTTTATTAATCAAGAACAGCTAAAAAAATCTTCGATCACAGAGATGAAAGCTGTAACAGATGGTTCTCCGCAGTCTTTGCGCTCACAGAACTAAATTTTATCAGTTAATAAATAAAACCGCTTAAAATGAATGGAATTTTTGTATGGAAATTTATACATAAAATTCTGTATATATTATTGGATGTAATAATGGAAAAAATAATCAATAAATTTAAGCATAGTATTTGGCTATGTTTATGGGGGCTGGTAAGTTTAATTAGCCAAATCAGTTATGCGGCACCTGATATCGTGTCGCAAAACTATGCTTCCGCAAGATCCCCAGGAATTCAGTCATGTACAACTGGATATGATTTAATGGCGGGTGATGTGAGTTATGGACAATCTCAGATCGTAGGAGCTTTACCATATAGTCTTAACTATCGCGCACCTCTTCGTCAGAATCTTTCGGCAGCACAAACCTTTGCTCAACCTGAATCTAGCAGTACTGGTTGGACAGATAATTATCAAGCTCATGTTTTTATACAGAATACGACTGCTCGTACAACTGAATATACACAGTATAATACCCAACTTGTCAGTTCTAATCCTTTACGCTATCAGCTGACGACTACTTCGCCAACAACGTATACAAGCTTATCTGCTAAAACCATTTGGGTGCGTCTACCAGGTGAAAGTGTTGATACAATCTTCAAGGAGCAAAATGGCAGTTTCACCCGATTGTATTCTGCGGATGCAGTACGAGATTTAAATAATAATAGTTTACAAAGTTTACCGTGGAATTCTGATCTTGGCGAATACCAACTCAGTCGTTCGGGAGCTAATCTGATCATCGTAAAAAACGGTGTGAAATACACGATATCTGATAGTTCCCATACCATTTCTCCAGCGCAAACTGCAACAAGAAGAGTAAACCTTTTTATTGATGCAAATGGATATTTTGGACTTACAGAGAATAGCTGGGGTGTGTATAACACACCAAATGGCGTTATTTCTAATACTGATCTATATCTTAAAACAGATACCACTGTTTCATTAGCGCTTCATAGAGTGACACAGATTGATAACCAACAAGGTAAAGTCATCAATCTACAATATGATAGTAATATGAATCTGACTCAGGTGAGTGATAAATACAACAACAAGCTCGTATTTGAACGTACTTTCCATGATGCTAGTACGGGATCAAGCCAAACGATTGACGAATCTCGCTTAGTCACAAAAGTAACTTTTACCGCTGCACAAGGTGGTAGTCAGGTTGCTACATTTAACTATCAAGCTTATGTAAATAAAGTTCCAAGTACAGGACAAAACACGACAGTTTTTGCATTAATTAGCTCAAATTCAACAGCAGCTGGTTCTTACAGTTATATTAACGAAATGACTGAAATTGGAGCAATAAAAGCTTATGTTGCGAGTAAGGGGAGAACTGCTGATGAAAGTTATTATTATCCTGTATTACGGCAAGTCAAAAATAGTGCTGATCAAGTAATTAGGCAATGGGATATTACCCAGAACTATGTACTAGGAAGTGGAACAACTTATACAACAGCACTTACATTATTAAGATCATATACATTGTTACCCTCTGGACCTGTACAAGATACATCGACTTATTATGATGATGTCGCTAAAACAATACATTTTGTTTTATTGTTAGATGGTAGCTTGGTGTCAAGCTCGATTCAAAGTACAGTAAATTCAGATAAAAGCTTGAGTATTACAGCATCGGGCTATCCATGTTTAACCTCTAATGGTACGCCTATCAGTTCTGCTGAATTTGCAACTGATCGGAGCCGTTTGGTTAAAGTCACTGATGCGAAAAATGTTGCCAGTACCTATAAGTATGACAATTTAAATCGTGTCACTGAAATTAAGGAAGCGGTAGATACAGCACTGAGTCGGTCTACAACTTATACTTATGGTCCATTGAACAATAATGCAGTGAATCTATTTGCTGTACCTACTAAAATCACAACGCCATTACTCACGATAGATAATGAGCTGAATGCACGTGGACAAATTGTTAAACAAACTGAAAATTCAAATCAGTCTGGGAGTGTGAGTAAAACAACAAGTTATACTTATAATGAGACGCCTACCAACATACACTTTGCTCGATTGTTAAGTGTTGATGGGCCACGTGCAGGAACAGCTGATAAAATTTCATATACCTATCATAGTCATGGAGCGCTTGCTAGCCAATATCAAATCATTAACGGGGCAGAACGTAGAACGTGGTATTCAGGTTATAACCATTTTGGTCAACCTCAAAGGCTTGTATATCCAACTGGTTTAGTCGATTTTATGGTTTACAATTCGGATGGTACTGTTAAGAGTAAAACGACAGGGGTAGGGGGAACAACTGGAACAATTACGGGACAAACCACCACTTATACCTATAATTCACTGAAACAAAAAATCAGTGAAACCAGTCCAGATGGAGAGACGATACAGTTTACTTATGATGTAGCTGGACGACTTAGCTTAAAAACACTCGCGAATGGTACCAAAGAGCAATATAGCTACTATCCAGTTGGTATTTTGGCACGCATTGATCAACTTGATGCGAGTGGGGCGGCGGTTATTTCGAGCCATCAGCTTATAGACCAAAATGGACGTGTGAATAAAACCTACCAAGGGAGCAATAGTAGCTTTGATTATATTCTCTACAGTTATGATGCCAATGGTAATTTAATTCAAACGACTCGTCCGAATAGCATCATTGAAAAATGGAGTTATGATGCGTTGAATCGTCTAAAAACCCATACTGATGGTGAGGGCAAAGTTGATGTTAAAGACTATGATGTAGGAGATAATTTAGTTCTTGCAAAAGATGCTTTAAATGCAGGAACAAACCCATATCGTTATAGAAATGGTAGTGTTCTTACGGATGAGTTTAATACGGATTATGGTCATAAGAGTTATGCTTACAATGAAGCAGACCAATTGACACAACGTTTGCATGGCACTCGTCGTTGTGATTACAATAATCTTGATGAGATAGGTCGCCATCGTAATTTTTTGTGTCAACCAAATTCAGGATCTACTGCTGAGGAGTATCGAATAGATGAAACCTATATATATGACCAGAGTAGATATGGTCGTTTAGATCAAGTGATTGGTAATATTGCAGGTTTTGATGTTGATACAAATTATATTTATGATAATTACGGGCGGATTATCAAAAAGAGTCAGGCTGATAAACGTGTAAATCGCTGGTTGGGGAAAGTTGGACAAAACCTCGGGGTAAGTTATGGTTATAGCTTAGCGGGAAAACCGACATCAGTAACGCTTCCATCAGGACGTAATATCAGTTATCAATATAATAACGCAGGGCAGTTAAGTGGTATCCAGTTGGATGGTACTTCTTTAATTCGTAATATTATTTATGATGGTGCAAATCGTCTGAGTCAATGGAATTGGGGTACTGGCAATGCCAATATTACATTTAGTTACCATGCTACGTACGGTGTATTAAATAGTATCATTAATCGTAACAATAGTAATTCAAGTAATTATTGGCTTACACATGCTTATGATAGTGCGGGACGCGTCATTGCCTTAAACCGTAATACAGGCGTTCGAGATACATTTAGCTATGACAAGGTTGATCGTCTGGTGAGTGAAGCCAGAACAACAGGCGGTGTAGAAACTTATCAAATCCAATATGGCTATGATGCCAATGGTAACCGAACTAGTCTTGGTGCAATCGGTCAGCATTTACAATCTGCGTCCAATGTCAATTATAGCTATACTGGGAATCGTCTGACGGGTTTGATTAAAGATGGCGTGAGCCAATCCCTTACATATACAGCGGATCGTGAACTTCGTTATGGAGCATATTTACCAGCTTATGATAATGTTGGTCGTCGTAAAAGAGATAGTGGTTCTACGACTTACTATATGGGGTATAACCATAAAAATGAGCGTAGTTTTAGAGCCTCTGGAACAAATTTCCAGTCAACAACCAAAGAGTTTATTTATGATGAGCAAAGCCACTTAGTTGGTGAATATCCAGCAGCAGGTGAAATGGTTGAATATGTCTGGATGGGAGATAAACCTGTTGCAGCGATCTATGGTAGTGGTGCAAATACCAAGATTTATTATATCGTTGCAGATGCTCAGAACACCCCACGTCGTTTGATTGATAGTAGTACGCATCAAGTTGCATGGGCTTGGGATTCGACCGCCTTTGGTTTAGGTGATCCTGTTGGAACAGTGACTTTTAACTTACGTTTTCCTGGGCAGTACTATGACCAAGGCACTGGACAGTTTTATAACCACAATCGTTATTACAATCCTGAACTTGGGAGATATATGGAACCTGATCCGATTGGGTTAGAAGGTGGTTTGAATCCGTATGCGTATGCAGGTAGTAATCCTGTGATGAATGTTGACCCGAGTGGGTTGTGTATGTTTGATCTATTATGTTCTGGCAGTTGGAATATGCCTACACAAAACTATGATCTTCAAAATCAAAATTGGTATGCTATACAAAATCAATTTAATTATGGGTCAGGCCCATTCTATGTCGATCCAGCAAAGTTTAATCTTGATTATTCAATTGATATTGGAAAACAGTTGCAACAAAGTGCGCTTAACGTAAATGGTTATTTTAATAATGAATTGAATAGAATTAATGTGGGACAAAGTACGAATTTTTCCCGTGAAAATATTGCATTTAATAGTAACTATGCACATGCAGTAATGGATGGTTCATGGCCAATGGGACGAGTATCTGCTAATTTGGAGGCTACGGTACATAAGTGGGCAGATGGTACTTATGATGTTTATGGGACATTGGCATTTAATAAAGATATGTATAGTTGGAAGCAAGACGGAACAACTTGGCTTCAAACGGCAGCTATTACACTAGGAAATAGTTTACTCAATTATAGTAATGGTCAGGTGAAAAGCTGGGGAACCCCATCTTCCGCATATGTAAATAGTGTAGATAAGGGGGAAATGCCGTTAATCTATATCCGAAGTTATGGATTTACAGCATCAGGAAGATGGAAGTGAAAGCATTTATTAGAAAGTATCAGATTGGTTTGACTGTATTGATGCTGATACTGATAGGATATATTTTATTTTATAATCCAAATAAAGATCCACATCTTATAGCTGTTCAAGACATTTTGAAACGTGGAAATAATATGATAAAAAAAGATATTATTTACCGCGATTGTACACGTGTAGAGTTTAATCGCTATCCTGAACTTAGTGATAAATTTACTGAGGCTGTTAAGATGAAAATGGTTTCAGAATATTATGACGAATCTAAACCATTTATTGGTCAACCATTTACTTCTGTATTTCCACCTAAGGGTAAGTCATGTTTTAAAAATATGAAATTGGTAAATCTTGAATATTCATACGACATTCATGGAAATTATGAAGCAGTATTTCGTTGTGAAAAAAACGGCGTGGGAGAGGAGCTAAAAGTAGGCTATTTTCAAAAATCTTGTAGCTATACCGCCTATCTTACCAAATGGGATTTTCCAGTAGGAAAATATACAATGGTATCTCAACCTTAACACAATAGTTATAAGTTTTTCTGAAACCAATTATTCACTCATGAGTAATTGGTTTCTTATTTCATCCCAAATAACCAAAATGTTTAATTGATAGTCGTACGCATCAAGTTGCATGGGCTTGTGGATGAGCAACGGTAAGCAAAGCGATTATAGCTTTGCCGTTGCGCAAGGCCTTTGGTTTAGGTGATCAAGTTGGAACAGTTACTATTCAGGCTTTAGTTTCTACAATATAGGAAAAAGGGAATAGTATATCTACCCCCTTTTATATTATGAAAAAATTCTTGATAATTTAAGCGATTGATACTTAATACAAATTCTTATAAAGCCACCTCAATTCCCTGACGTAAATTTAATTGGTCAAGTTTAGAATTTTCATCAATTTTTGCAAAAGCTTTAGGCAGTAAACGACGAGCTGCTTTATTCACCCTTTTCTCTAACCAAATAGGCATTTTCATGGCGAGAGGGTTGGTTTCAGTGGTCGAAGCATCGGTCATCACGCGTGTTCCCATGATGTAGTCAAACCAAGGTCGCGTGACACACCAGTTTGCATTTTGATTACTGGTCATGTGGTGGTCATAGTGCCAAGGAATCCTTTTTTGCGCATATTCAGGGTCTAAATGAGACTTAGCGTGGACTTTCCAATAATTCCAAATCCCATAATACAAACCAGCGGTAAAGAAAGGAGCAACGGGAAGAAAGACAGTTGCAGCAGCGGTTAAACCATATAATGCTGTTTTTTCATTATAAATTTCAGCATTTTTAAACATCGATTCTGCATAACCTTCATCATGAAAGCCATTTAAACGCGCACGTTTGTGATGTGCAATATGAGTAAAGAAGGGGCTATTTCTATTTTTACTTGGAAATTCATGTAGCCATACCTTATGAAAATACCATTCCATCCCATTCGCAACAAAAACACCTACTGGAAAACCGATCATATTCGCCTACCTCATAAAACATGATCAGATTTTAGAAACATAGCGCTGATTTTTTTTGACTGAACGGGCAGTTATAATCTGCCGATTAAATCAACTTATTGTTGTTTTCGTAGTCGATAGGCTGTTGGTGTTTCACCAGTCCAACGTTTAAAAGCTCTTGAGAATGCAGATGGTTCAGAGAATCCAGTAAGATATACGATTTGATCAATAGATTCTTGGGTCTGAGAGAGTAAGCGCCGAGCAAGTCGTTCACGATATTGCGCAATTACTTTTTCATAAGTTGTATTCAAAAGTTGCAAATCCGCTCTTAAACTGCGGGCGCTGCGGTTTAATCTTCTCGCAACAATGTTCTGATCAAACTCACTTGATTCCAAAAATCCGCTGGCCAAGATCTTTTCTATCTCATCAATAAGTTGATGTTTGTGTAAAAGCTCAAGTTGTGAGGCGGCATGGTGTTCATGGATTTTTAATAACTCAGGTTCATAAGCAGGCGAATGATGGTCTAATAATTTCGCATCAAAGAAAATACAGCCTTCAGTTTGCCCAAGTCTGACATTACACCCCCATATTTTTTTATATTCATCTAGCTTGGCACCTTCATCGTAAGGAAGCCAAATTTCAGAAGGTGTAAAAGCATCTTCACTTATATATTTGAAGAACGTAAGCAAAATTCCTATCGCACATTCTAAATAGTGTCTAACTGGATGGTTTAGACCTGAAATGATCGCAATCTCATTGTCATGGTATTCGAGTTTAAAAGACAGCGCATCAGTGAGTAATGCTTGATAGCGAATAGTGCGTTGTAATCCTTCACCAAAGGTTGGACTACTGAGAAAAAGATATTCAATCACTTGTCCACGAAAGGGTGGAACATGGCTACCAACATGTAAGCCAATATCCTGATCTTGGCTAAAATGTTCCGCAGCGCGCCAAAATCGTTGTTGAGTAGCGTTATCACGACGGACGAATTTATCAGGCGGTTGGTCAGGTAAGTGAACACTGGCAAAGATAGCGGCCGCATCAAGGTTCATCTTGTGCATGGTTTGATAAACCATCCATAGAAAGATGCCTGCATCACTGGTTTTTCGAGAAAGCATATAAACAAAGTAAATATAAGTTTTAAAATAATATACGCTGTTCTTTTTAGGATAGAAATGGAAAAGATCTAATAAAAGAAAGGGCACTTACAATTACAGTAAGTACCCGATGTGCTTATTCAGTTACTTCTACAGTCACGCTATAAGTATAGCTTTCAGCGATTGGTTGTTTGGTATTGTCACTATTTGCTTCAGGATAAACGCCAGTAATTAAATAAATACCAGCTTGCTCCAATTTAACTTCTAATTCGCCTTTTGTATTGGTTTTGACATGTGGAAGTTCACGTCTTTCATTTGCGGTGTAATTGCTCGCACCTTTGAAAATATCAAATTCAACATTCGGTACAGGTTTACCATTCATTAACACGACTGCTTTTAATGCTTCGCCTGCATAAAGTTCATTTGGATGCGTGATAAATTTAAGCTCAAAGCCTTTATTGCTCACAGTAGGAATAGGACTTGGTTTGCCCTTGGTCACGAAACTTTCAGCAATATAATGATTGATTGTTTGTGCTGTTTTAGCTTTTGCTGGAACTTTGTCTTCAGTAATGAAACGAGGTGGCTGTTGAGTCGCTGGTGCTGCTGGTTTTTGCTCATTATTGGCAGTTGTTGGTGTTGGCATATTATTCATAGGACGTGGCGGACGCACACGTAACCAACGACCATCAATCAATGCGTATTTACTTGGGTTGCCTGTCGCATTTTGTGTGCGAATACGATAAGTTCCTTCGCCATCAAGACTAAATTCAGCGATATTAAATGTTTTGAGTTCTGCCGCTGCATTGACTTGCTGATTACGACCATTCGGTGTTGTTATTTGATAACTGGTTTTAAAATTACGGCTAGGAACAAAGAATTTTTCTATGGTTATACCGCTTTGGAAGCTGACGTTATCAGATTTACTATCGAATACTTCTGGTAATACAAAAGGGCTAGCTGTATGAGCATGGCTTAAAATAGGTAATACAGACAATAACGAAATGGTCAGTAAATGACGCATCATATACCTCAGCTTACAAATTAATAAAAGATTGTAACAATCTACTTGATAACGAGTATCAATTGCAATATTATTTTTACTAAATTTTGGAGTTAAAGTTATGTCATCAGGTGCTGTATTACTTCGTCCAATCAATTTGGTTTTTCGTTTATCTCCACTGATGGCCGCGATGGCAATAATGGCTTCTCCAGTACAGGCGACTATCCCAACAGTTGATTCAGCAATCGCACCACCGAGCATCGCTACAGATGCACAAGCTGCAAGCTATCAGTTTCACCAAGATCATGTTTTAGGAACGTCATTGGATGTGATCGTGACGACATCGGAACAAGCTGATGCTGAAAAAGCTTTGCAAGCCATTCAAGCAGAAATTGCTCGACTCGATCAAATTTTATCGGTGTGGCGTGATGATAGTGAAATTAGCCAATTAAATCGTGAGCAAACTATTTCTGCTTCATCCGAACTTTATGATGTGATTGCTGCTTGTGAGCAATGGCGTAGTGCAACCTGTGGTGGTTTTGATGCACGCTTAGGGCAGTTGCTCCAACTTTGGGAGCAGAGTAATGATGTACAGCGTCTCGATCTCGATACGCAAGAAACCTTGCTACAGCAACTTAAAACACAAAGTATCGAATTAAATTCACAAACCAAGCAAATCACAACAAGTTCAGCGACCAAAATCGTTCCAGATGCTTATGCCAAAGGTTATGTGATCGACCGCGCTTTAATTGCGGCGAAGAAAGCAGTGCCACACTTACAAGGTATCTTGATTGATATTGGTGGGGATATGCGTGTTTGGGGACAATCGCCAAACCAAACAGGTTGGAAAATTGGTATACAAGATCCAAATGAACATTTTGATAATGCAGCACCCGCGCAAATTCTAAATATTAAAGATCAAGCGGTCGCGTTTAGTGGTCAAGGCTATCGCCAACTTGCGGGACAGTCTCACTTAGTCAATCCGCAAACAGGTATGCCCGTGCAGCAGGTCGAACAATGTGTTGTTGTCGGACAGTGTGCAGCGGATGCAGATGCCTTAGCCACGGCATTGACGGCAATGACCCCACATGACGGCATGCAGTTGATTGAGCAGTTGGTCGGTTATGAGGCACAGCTTGTAACGCGTGATGGTACACATTATCAAAGTACAGGTTGGTCATCTTTGTTGGATGCAAATCAACCAGCAGTGATGCGTCATGTTGCTTCAAGCGGTGAGGCGACTGCTTGGCCAAAAGGTTATCAAGCGCAGTTAGAGGTGAATATTCCTAAGCTCGCGGTTGAGAAATATCGAGCGCCTTATGTTTCGATTTGGGTGACAGATACCGACAAAAAGTTGGTTCGTACGCTTGCAGTATGGGGCAATGATGAAAAATGGATCAACTCCAATTATGTGTGGTGGCGTCGTTATGGTCGTCAAATGACAAATCTTGATGCAGTCGCAAAACCATCACGTCAACCAGGACAATATCGTTTGGCTTGGGATGGTAAAGATGATCAAGGAAAAGTGGTGAAGGCTGGACAATATGTGATTCACATCGAAACTTCACGCGAACATGGTGATCGTTCTTATCAAACTTTTGAATTGGATGTTGCACCAAAAGCAGTGAACAAAACACTACCAGCTCAAACTGAAATTGGTACGCTTAAACTGAATTTCCAACGTGGTGCTTAAATCTATTCACCACTAAATCAATGGGGCTTGTCTCTTGTATCAACGCCGTGATTTTTACCGCCATGCACGTTATGTGCATGGTTGGCTCTCCGCATTTGCCTTTATTGCGCTTATTTTCTTCTCCGTTACGGGTTTGTTATTAAATCATCCAGAGTGGTTTAAACCAGTACAACAGGAACAAAGTAACACCATTATTTTACCTGAACAGTTAATGCGGACGGTTGCGGAGCAAGAAAACCCAACGCAAACGCTTTTGGATTATTTACGCCAACAACAGTCTTTGGTTGGGAGATATCAAAGCAGTGAAATATTAGACGGAGAAGTGATGATTCGTCTCGATAGTCCTGCGGGTTCGACTGATATTTGGGTGCTATTGGATACTGCCGAAGCTGAGATCACGATGAAGCCAGCATCTACTGTTTCATTGTTAAATGATTTACATCGCGGTAAGAATGTGGGTGCGGGTTGGAGTTGGTTAATTGACATCAGTGCGGTGATCATCGTGTTGTTGTCATTGGCTGGATATATCCTATTTCTAGCCTTAAAAACCCGATTATTGACGCATCTGACGCTTACAGCGGTGAGTTTAGCACTGATTATCCTCCTGATCTGGTCAGCGGTTTAAGGGGCGCAATATGACTCAGCCATTATTTTTGGTGATTTGTGCATTACTGTTTTTATTGCTAGTGCATATATTTATTATCATTTATTTATTTTGGCGGCAGTTTAGCCAACGTATTGATACGGACATCAATGCACAACAATATTTGGTGGTTTATGCCAGTCAAACTGGACAAGCTGAGGCTTGGGCAAAACATACCGCTGAACAATTAAAAATCATTCATGAAGAAAAAGTTGAGTTGCTGGATATCCATGAACTCAACTATCAACACTTGCAACAGCCGAGTACGATATTGTGGGTGGTGAGCACTTATGGCGAGGGTGATGCACCTGATACTGCTCAAAATTTTGTGCATAAAATTCTGAATCAGTCCTTAGATCTAGCGCATTTGTCTTTTGCAGTTTTGGCACTTGGAGATAAACGCTATTCGAATTTTTGTCAGTTTGG
This sequence comes from Acinetobacter sp. NIPH 298, assembly GCF_000369505.1. Lineage (GTDB taxonomy): Bacteria > Pseudomonadota > Gammaproteobacteria > Pseudomonadales > Moraxellaceae > Acinetobacter. Next base: position 1,663,421 of record NZ_KB850055.1, on the reverse strand, counting down.
GCAGAGAATTGAACAATGGCTATTGCAGCATAATGCACAAGCATTATTTCCTACCGTATTGGTAGATCAACTCAATAGCGATGATCTAGAACAATGGTTAATTGGTTTAGAGCAACTCACCTCAACCACATTTACCTCGATAGCACTTGATAAAGAAATGCTTGCCTTCAAATTTGCCCATCGGCAATGTCTAAATACGGGAACTGTTGGTGAAGCAATTTATAAAGTTCAATTGATTGCAGATCGGGATATATCTTGGTCATCGGGTGATATTTTGGAAATCCAATGTGAAAATGACATCACCGAGATTCAACATTTTTTAGACACTCAGCGACAGGAATACTCAGATGATTTGGTTGCCAAACTAGGAAGATTAAATTTAAGAAAACTTCCTACGCGAACAGGCCTCTCGGTGCTAGAGTGGATTGCACAATTCGAAGTATTGCCCAAGCGTGAGTACTCAATTGCAAGTTTGCCTGAACAAGGTTTAGTTGAATTGGTGGTGAGACAACAACAAACTGAAATAGGTTGGGGCTTAGGTTCAGGCTGGTTAACGGTTGGACTGGAACAAAATCAACCTGTTCACGCATCGATACGAAATAACTCAAGTTTCCATTTACAGCAGGATGACAAGCCCATAATTTTGATTGGCAATGGTACGGGTATCGCTGGTTTAGTTGCGCATTTGCGTCAAAGAGAACACTGGGGTTACAAGAAAAACTGGCTCATTTTTGGTGAAAGACAACAGCAATTTGATCATTTATATCAGACGGAGATTGCGTACTGGCAGCAGCATGGTTACTTGCCACACGTGGATTACGCCTTTTCGCGTGATCAGACAGAAAAAATCTATGTGCAAGATCGTTTAAGGCAACAATCATCTCGTTTACAAGAGTGGATAGCACAGGGAGCGCTGATCTACGTCTGCGGTAGTTTAAAAGGGATGGCAAGCGGTGTAGATCAAGTGCTCGAAGAACTTCTGGGTACTGAGCAGTTGCAACAACTTAAACGGGAACAGCGTTATTTGCGTGATGTTTATTAAAGATTATCCTTTAGACTTTAAGGCGTTTGCTCAGAGATCAGCGCTTTGATTTTTGTGGCTTTCTCAAAATGATCTAATTTATGTTCCATAATCCACCAATGCGCTGCTTCCATCAAGCGTTCAGGGTCATCATTTTTATTGGCGAAAAAAGCATAGAAAGATAGCCCAACATTACTGCCTTTTTTCTCAATTTTTTCATCACAAATTTTCAGGATTCGCGTTTTAAGTTCAGCTCTCATTTTTTTCTCTTTGGTTTGTTAATGCATTAAATTTCAACTGTATTTGTACATAATAACAGTCATGCTGCAAACGGTCATTCAGCTATTGTTTATTTTCCATAAGATAAACACACATCCTATCTATTTCTTCAATATAAGTAGGAGGAAAAAAGCCAACGACAAAGGTCATTGGCTTTTTATGAGACGGTGTTCGGTTTATGTCAACAGACCCTAGGAATATTAAAACTTCTTTTCGAGTGTGAATTGATAGCTAGGAACACTCTCATTGGTTCTAGCTTGATAGAGACGACCATCAGATTGATGAGTTAAACGTTCTTTAGCATCTGTGCTGAGTACGTTATTTAGGTTTAAACTGGCTGCCCACCCCTCTGTAAAGCGTTTGGTTGCACTGAGATTCAGGCTAAAACGTTGATTGGTGGTTCGATCATAAGGTTGACCATCTAAAGCGCGTGTAAATTCTGGTGTGTAGCTGATATTGAAGCTGCTTGAAACTTGCCAAGGTTTGAAACTATGCGATAAACCTGCGCTGGCGTTGTATGGTGCCACATCACTGACGAGACGCTCTTTGTGTTGCCCATCTTCAATTTTGGCGCGGATGGTGGAGATTTGCCCGTTGAGCATAAGTGCATGACCTGCTTCAGTTTGTTTTAGGGCATAACGGGCAGAAAGCTCAGCACCATAGGTGGTGGCCTCATCTTGGTTTTGTGGACGCTCGACATAGCGAGTATTTTCCAGTGCAATGACTTTTTCGATATAGTCTTTAATTTGACGATGGTACGCCGTTAAGCTCACACCGCCACTGGCAGAATCATAAGCAAGCGTTGATTCAACGGCGCGTACTTTTTCTGCTTTGAGATTTGGATTGCCACCCCGATCAGGGTTGTTTAATGAGCCTGCATCACTATCTGTCGAAACAGTGACGGTCGGAATCAAACGGTCTGATTTGGGGCTGCGGAAAGCCTGACTTAAATTGGTTTGAATTGACCACTGCTCATTGAGGCTCAAGCGATAAGCAATTACAGGACTTAAATGTTGATCTTGATAATCAACCAAACCTGAACGATTTAACCATTCTTGCCTTGCGCCTAAGGTAATCGTTTGACGATCAGTCAGCCGCCAGCTTCCTTCGCCATAAACTGCATAACGTTGTTCGTCTAGGCTTGGGCTGACATTGCTATCGAGTTCATTAAAACGTGAATCAAAGCCAAATTTGATTTGACGATTTGCATCCAGTTTTCTTAAGCTATCATAAGCCAGACCATATTCATGTATGGTTTCATCCGTATAAATGCGGCTTTGAGTGGAGCGAGTTAGCTGAGTTTCTGTTTGGCGTTCTACTGAGAAGCGGATTTTATCACTGAACTCTTTATCTTTACGTTCATAGCGGGTATTTAGGCGAATACTGTCATTTTTATCATCTTGGGTTTGATTTGCTGAGTATCCTTGCATTTTGATGTTGCGATAAAATAACTCGGCAATCATTTTTTGTTGGTCATCAAGATCATATTGTAGACGAGGCGAAAACATTTGCATGCTGCGATTTATCGTACGTAGGTTTTCACGAGTTCCTGTTTCAGATTCGATTTTTGAAACTGAAGTATTATCGATCCACATTTGATTGGCAGAGAAACTATAAGACCACTGGTTTTCACGACCATCTGCTTGGATATTGATCTGCTTTCGTTCAGATTGTTGCTGACCACTGTCGCGCAGACCATAACCTAGCTTGACCGTACCATTTAAGCGCGTATTCAGAGGCTCTTTTAAAATAATATTAATGACCGCTGAAGAGGCGACTGAAGATTGAGCCACACTTGGTTGCTTTATAACCTCGATATGCTCAATCATTTCAGGCGTAATCGTGTCAATAACTGACATACCACCACGTGGTCCGCCTTGTACAGGTTCACCATTAATCAAAAATGTTGGCGCACCACCCCCACGAAAACGCATACCAGAAGCACCACCGCCACCGCGAGGACCGTGTCCTGTAGGGAGTTGAAAGCCCGCTGCTCGACGTAAAGCATCCATCACAGATTGATCGCCATATTGGAGCATTTCTTCACGACTGATAATGGTTTTGGGAACTGCACTTATATCATCGTCATGTTGTTTTTGGGGATCTACAGTAGCGTTGATGCGCAGGGTTGGCAGTACATGAGTTGCTGCTTCAACGGGAGTCGCAGAGGGATCAACAGCATTTGCAAAAAGTGGGGAACTCATGCCAATTAGTGCAGAACTGAGAACACTCAATTTTCCATAATCGCGTGGATGCTTCATTTTCAATACCCCAAAGAAGAACAGATCAAATTGTTTTGTGTAGCTTAATGTAAGATTGTGTAGAAAAATGGAATATTGGATGGATAAGCATTTGAATTTCTCAATTTTACAGGCATAAAAAAGTTGGAGTACATAAAATGCACCCCAACCAATATTAATTAGAAATAAATAGTTAAGTTTTAATCATCATCTGTAAGATCACGCCCGCCAGATAAAACCTCTTTTCCTAAATGTTTGAGTTGTTCGAGTGGGGTTGGTGGTGGTGGTGTACGCGTGTGTTCTTCTAATAAATGCTTTTCTTTAATGTATTCCAATTCTTCTTTACTAACTTTGGGTGGAGGATTAAATTCTCCCCATCCACCAAAATGGATATTGCCTTGAAATGTTTCAGCCTGATCTGTGGGTTGTAAATCTTCATTCGATTGAGATGGATCATTTTGATTATTGGTCATTTTATAATTCCTTAGTAATAGATATTTTTATTTTATCAATGTCTTATCACATGTCTTTTATTGAAATAAGCAATGGAGTGATCTAGACCAAATCACTTTAGCAAATTTTTTAAACTAGAAAACATCAATAAACATAAAAATACAAATCTAGTCTTTTAGTGTTCATGGGATTTTTAATCTTTAATGGGTGAAAAACAATCCATAGATTGAAAATTAATACGAAAGTTGGTGAAAATGAGAATTATTTTTATTAAAATTGTATCGTTTTTTTTAATCTTTATTTTTTTAATTTTTCGTCTGAACTGTTTTTTGGAATTTTTATGAAATCTTCACATTTAGACTTTTATCAAAAGCCTATTTTTAAGTTTACTTTGCTCAGTATGATGATGCTGCAAGTGCAATATGCAATTGCAAATGAACAAACTGCGGTGATGCCGACCATTAAAATTGAGGCGATGAGCGAACTAGATCCGATCAAAAGCTATATTGATTATGATCAGGCAAGTGTGACGCGTAACGGGTTAAAGAAAAAAGATATTCCGCAGACCATTGATACGATCGATGTGCAAAAATATAAAATCTATGGTGCAAATGATTTAAGCGTGATGCTTCAAGGTACGCCAGGTGTATCAACGACATATGATACGCGTGGTGACGGTATTATGATTCGTGGATTCAGTGCTGATACCAGTGATATCTACCGTAATGGTGTACGCGAAGGGGGGCAAGTTCGTCGTAGTACTGCCAATGTAGAACGTATTGAGATTCTAAAAGGTCCAGCTTCTGTGTTGTATGGGCGAGGGGCAGGTGGTGGTGTAGTAAATATGGTGACTAAGTTCGCCAATTTCGACTCTAAAAGTTCTGTGGGTATCTTTGGCGGTTCTTATGACAATATTGGGGGTACCTTAGATATCAATCAAGTGGTGAATGATAATTGGGCGGTACGTTTAGTTGGTGAAAAATCTGATACTAATAGCTTCCGTTCGGGTATTGGCACAAAACAATCTATGTTTTCACCCAGTGTGACTTATCGTAGTGATGATGAGAAGTTGTTATGGACTACAGAGTATACCTATGACAAATTAGATCGTATTCCTGATCGTGGTCCATCATTTTCGGTATTAAGTCGTTTCCCTGAAAATATTTTAAGAGAAACAGGCTTTGCAACAGCATCAGATTTTATCGTTGATGAATTACAAACGGTACGTACCGATCTAAAATATGAATTTGCACCAGATTGGAAATTTCATTGGGCATTGAGCTATCGTCAAGCTAATCAAGATTTCGATAATTTCTTTGGCGGAAGTTATTGTACTGATGATACGAAAGGGTGTAAATCTGGCTATATCAAGCAATCGTATGCTTGGCAAGAAACCATGAATAAGACCACGACAAACACATTTGATATTACGGGTAAGTTTAATACGGGTAAATTAGAACATCAGATAATGTTTGGTGCGGATTGGTCACATGAAGATCGTGAGCCTAAGTTAGGTAATTATTCAAGCGGCGATAAGGCAGGATTATATTATCAATTAATTAATCCTTATAAAGTTAAGGATTATCAAACTTCTTTCGATCGTAATAATGGTCGACCAAATGCAACATCTTATACTCATCAAAACAATGATAGTCTGGCATTTTTTGTACAGGATCTTATTTCGTTAACACCGACATTAAAGATGATGCTGGGCGCCCGTTATGATCAATATGAAGTAAAAACTCGTGACACTTTAATTGGTTCAAAAACATATGGGCAGTCAGTCACAATGGATGCTGAAACCTTTAGCCCGAATGTAGGTTTTGTTTGGCAACCAGTAGATAATCAGAGTTTTTATACCTCTTATAGTAAAAGCTTTGCACCGTTTGGTGGAAGTGCAGGGGTTTCACCATTTACTAATGGTACCGTTGATTTGAGGACGGTGAATGCTGAACCGCAATATAATGAGCAATACGAAATTGGTGTAAAAAGTGATTGGTTTAATGATCGCTTGAATACTCAGTTTTCTGTATTTGATATTCGCAAGAAAAATATTCGTTTTCGTCCAAACCCAGAGAAAGATCCATTTGAGTACGTAATCGGTGGTGAACATCAGTCAAAAGGAGCTGAATTTAGCTTTATTGGTCGTGTACTTGATAATGTATTTATTCGTGGTGGCTATGGATATACAGATGCAAAAGTGAAAGATGATAAAGATCCAAAATCTGCTAACACTGGTCACTACTTAGCAAACACAGCTAAAAATACTGGTAATTTATTCATTCGTTATCTACCTGTTGAAAATATTTATACGGAAGTTGGTGCAACTTATAATGGTTCTCTTTACACGAATATTTCCAATAACCCAGATACAAAACTTGATGGTTGGATGCGTTTAGATGCTGCGGTTGGTTACAAAGGTGAGCATTGGGGTGCAACTTTAGCTGTGAGTAATCTTACAGATAAAGTGTATTGGAGATCGAACACAATGCCGGGAACACCTCGCAACTTCTTGGTGCGTTTAAATTACCAATTCTAATAAGTTAATTTAATGCTATTAAAGAGCAGTTTTGATTAAGCAAAGCTGCTCTTTTTAATATGTAACAGCGTATAAGTAGGGGAAGACATCGGGTATTGTTCACTCAAATTGAAGTGTTAAAGAATTTACACTATATGTTGTTGAAAATACTAAATATATAAATTAAACATCAAGTTTCTTATTTTTAAAAGCATAATGATAAACTCGAAAAAAATATTGTGAATTACATTGTAATTACGTTAATTTCGCCATTTATCCTTAAAAAAGTAGAATATTTCATATTCTTTGCTAATGTTAAAGAAAACGGTGAAGCAGAGATAATAATGAAGATCGTACTTATACTATTACTGATATTTTCTATTGGTATCTTGGGCTATTCAACGCATGTAGATGCCCAAACGAAAAAACGCCAAGAGCTTATGAAAGTTGTTCATGATGCTGAGCATAGTTTGAATGAAATTCAGCATAGCCCACATACAAATTTACCCACACTGAAACAGAGTCATTGATGTCTAAATATCATGATGCTTAGACGGTCCAATTTGATGCATTTTAGCTTGTGATCAAATATTTTTTTAATTTTCGATTCGCAAGTTTTCGATAGAATCTGTTAAAATATTTACCATTAAATAAAAAGCTGCATATTTGTTATGCAGCTTTTTATATTTTTAATTGCGGAATTCGATTTATCCAAGTTTTAGATGTAACACGTATCAAGCTGGCATATAGATTGCTTTTAGCTTTGTATACCTTTTGGTTTAAATTCAAAAAATATTTGAAACACAAAGGTATAGATTTCATCTCCTACGATCCTAGATTTTAACAGGTGCTATTATGGCAATGCCTAATGCTTCGGCTGGTTTGTTAGAACGCTTATTTAAACTAAGTGAAAACAAAACCAACTTTAGAACAGAAGTTCTAGCAGGTGTAACTACATTTTTGACCATGTGTTACATCATTATTGTAAATCCAATGATTCTTTCTGAAACAGGAATGGATCATGGTGCCGTATTTGTTGCTACCTGTTTGGCTGCTGCAATTGGCTGTTTAGTGATGGGGTTGATTGCAAACTATCCAATTGCGCTCGCACCTGGTATGGGGTTGAATGCTTATTTTACCTATTCTGTTTGTTTAGGTATGGGCGTTCCTTGGGAAACTGCTTTAGCAGCGGTGTTTATTTCGGGGATTGTATTCTTAGCAATTAGCTTTATGAAGATTCGGGAAGCGATTGTGAACGCGATCCCGATGTCATTGAAGTTAGCGATTGGTGGCGGTATTGGTTTATTCCTTGCCTTAATCGCATTAAAAAATGCAGGTATTATTGTTGATAATCCAGCAACTTTGGTGGCTTTAGGTGATATTAAACAACCATCTGTATTGTTGGCTTTATTTGGCTTTTTAATGATTGTGGTATTACACCAGTTCAAAATTCGTGGTGCGATCATTATCAGTATTTTAGTGATCACTGCGATAGCCACTGCTTTGGGCTTAAATGAATTTAAAGGTGTTGTTGGTCAAGTTCCATCTCTAGCGCCGACATTCATGCAAATGGACTTTGAGGGCTTGTTTACTGCCAGCATGATCGGCGTTATTTTCGTATTTTTCATTGTCGATCTATTTGACAGTACGGGAACTTTGGTGGGGGTTTCTCATCGCGCTGGTTTATTGAAAGATGGTAAGTTACCGCGTCTGAAAAAGGCATTGTTTGCTGATTCGTCTGCGATTGTTGCAGGTGCTGCATTGGGGACATCTTCAACTACCCCTTATATCGAATCTGCTTCTGGCGTTGCTGCAGGTGGTCGTACAGGTTTAACGGCTGTCGTGGTTGCGGTATTATTTGTTGGATGTTTATTTCTAGCACCGCTTGCGCAATCTGTACCAGGTTTTGCGACCGCACCTGCATTGTTATTCATTGGCGTATTAATGATTCAGGGTATCACTCATATCGATTGGGATGATATTACTGAGGCTGTTCCAGCATTTTTAACCATCGTATTTATGCCATTTACCTATTCAATCGCGGATGGGATTGCAATGGGCTTTATCAGTTATGCGTTGGTGAAACTACTTACGGGCAAGGCGAAAACAGTACCTTATATGGTTTGGATTATCGCTGCGCTTTGGGTGTTTAAGTTTGCGGTGTTTGGCGGTTAAGCTTAGTATTTTTTTACATTCTCTTTTTGAGCAGTTTTCATTGCAGCTCATCCTTCAAAGAGAATCTTAAAAAAAGGGGTGTACCCATTTTGGCAACACCCTTTTTTCTTTAGACGTGGAGTTAATATGAATCAAGTCGAGCTGATTCGTGCTTTACCCAAAGCCGAGTTGCATGTGCATATTGAAGGGACTTTTGAACCAGAACTGATGTTTGCAATTGCACAGCGTAATCAGATTCAGATTCCTTATCAATCAGTTGAGGAAGTGAAGCAAGCTTATAACTTCCATAATCTTCAATCTTTTCTAGATATTTATTATGCAGGCGCAAATGTGCTTGTGCATGAACAAGATTTTTATGATCTTGCTTGGGCATATTTTGAAAAATGTGCAGAAGATCGTGTGGTTCATACAGAAATGTTTTTTGACCCGCAAACACATACTGAGCGTGGTGTGGAGTTTGCTACCGTCATTGCAGGTTTGAAGCGTGCTTGTACTGATGCGAAAGCAAAGTTAGGGATTAGTTCTCAGCTCATCATGTGCTTTTTGCGTCATTTAAGTGAAGAAAAAGCTTTTGAGACACTTGAGCAAGCATTGCCATTTAAAGATGACATTATTGCAATTGGACTAGATTCAAGTGAAGTCGGGCATCCGCCAGCAAAATTTGAGCGTGTATTCGCTAAAGCGCGTGAAGCAGGTTTCTTGATTGTTGCACATGCAGGTGAGGAAGGTCCGCCAGAATATATCTGGGAAGCTTTGGACTTGCTCAAGGTAAACCGTATTGATCATGGGGTACGTTCTGAAGAAGATGAGCAACTCATGGCACGCTTAATTGCTGAAAAGATGCCTTTAACGGTTTGCCCACTCAGCAATTTAAAATTGTGTGTGGTCAATGATATGAAAGAACACAATATCCGCCGTTTATTGCAAAAGGGCGTACATGTGACCGTGAACTCGGATGATCCTTCGTATTTCGGTGGTTACATGAATGATAATTTCTTTGCCATTCAACAGGCTTTGGATTTAAGCCAAGATGAATTAAAACAACTTGCTATTAACTCTTTTGAGGCTTCATTTATTTCTGATGAAGATAAGCAAAAGTGGATCAGTGAAGTAAAGAAAATATAAGTTAAAAAAAACCGCGTAATGCGGTTTTTTTTATGATCAAAATTTATTTTGGGCGACGTATCATACTCAGCAATACATTATCTTTATCAATAAAATGATGTTTAATCGCTGCTAAGGCATGCCCAACAATCAGTAAGCCCGCAAACCAAGATATGTAAATATGTAAGGGTTTAACGATTTCCAGAAGCTCTGGATTATCTTGTACTAAACGTGGTATTTCAAATAAATATAAAACTGGAGCTGGGTGTCCAGCGCTCCAACTAAATAAACAACCAGTAATCGGTAAAGCCAAAAGCATTAAGTAAAGTAAAAAATGTCCAACATGCGCCAACTTTTTTATCGTCGGTGACATGGTGTTTGGTAATTGTGGGACGGGATGGGTGTAGCGCCAAAAAATACGAATGACAACTAAGAAGATAATTGTAGTTGCAATATTCTTATGCAGTGTAATCACGCTTCCTTTAAAACTACCATCAACGTCATAGCTGAGAAAATTACCACTATAAAAGCCGATAAGCCAAGCGATAATAAAAATAGCAGCCATGAGCCAATGCAAAACTTGTGCTGTGCGCGTGTAGTATTGTGCTGAGGTTGACATCGCAACATCCTAGCTGTGATATATGAGTGATTTGATTTTAAATATCGCTATTTATTCCGCATACAGTGTATCTGTAACAGAGCGTATTATGCTTGGAACGGTCAAGCTAAAATGGATAAAGTATAACTGTTATATTATGTAAAGATAACTTTGAGTCATATCATAAAGTTTGGCATTTAGGCACAATACGCCTGCCAAAAATTTAGATACAGGTTAAAAATATGAAAAAGTTGGTATTGGTTATTGCTCCCGTTGTTTTAGCATTTGCAGGATGTGCTGCGACAGATACAAATAATACAGCGACGACTTCGCAGCAGCTTGGTGTGGCAGCACTCAAAATTGCTGTAAATGCAAAATGTTTAAATGAAATCAATAATGTTGCAGCATGGAAGACAGCAACACGTTTTATGGCCACAGAACAGCGTAATGACATTCAAACCAATGTTTGTGGCTGTGTCAGTGAAAAAGCGCCAGAGAGTGTTACTACTTTTGAGTTGGCAACGGCTGCAATTGATCCATCAGCACGAGCAACGATTGTAAATAAAGTCGTTTCTGAAACTGTGAACGCATGTGTGAATGAAGCTTTAAAGCAAGCTAAATAATAGATCAGGCTGAGTCATCAGCCTTTTTGAGAGTTTAAATATGTTTGTTGCTGGTGTCGATGAAGCAGGGCGCGGACCTTTGGTAGGTTCTGTCGTTGCTGCTGCTGTGATTTTAGATCCGAATAACCCGATTGAGGGTTTAAATGACTCTAAAAAATTGACTGAAAAAAAGCGTGAAAAGCTTTTTTTAGAGATTCAGGAAAAGGCGATTGCATGGTCGATCGCTGAAGCAAACCATCTTGAAATTGATGAGTTTAATATTTTACAAGCCACTTTTTTGGCGATGCGTCGAGCAGTTGAGACATTAGAGACGCAACCTATAAAAGTTATTGTGGATGGCAATCAAATTCCGAAAGGAATCACGATTCCATGTGAAGCCATCGTGGGTGGAGATGCCAGTCATGCTGAAATCAGCGCCGCAAGTATTTTAGCGAAAGTCACCCGTGATCGCCAAATGCATCTCTTAGATCAGCAATATCCTGATTATGGTTTTGCCAAGCATAAAGGCTATCCAACCAAAGCGCATTTTGAAGCAATTGCTGCACATGGTGTTATTGAGCAACATCGCCGTAGTTATGGGCCTGTGAAAAAAGCCTTGGGTCTAGCATGAATTAAAAACAGGTCGTTTAAAAAAATTAAAGCGACTCAGATGAGTCGCTTTAATTTTATGAGAAGAGTTTTTCATATCAACGATTAAAATTATTATGTTGAGTGAAATCAGTAGCATTTTCTTCTTCATAAGAAGGATGTTGATAGTCTTGATCAAGATGTTGTAAATGCTCATGCATGGCACGTTCATGTTGGATACGTTGGTAAATTTCCTCACGATGCACAGAAACTTCTTTTGGAGCATTTACACCAATACGCACCTGATTGCCTTTTACGCCAAGCACAGTAACACTGACTTGATCCCCAATCATTAATGTTTCTCCGACACGACGGGTCAGAATCAGCATGTTTATCTCCTTGCTAAACGCTTAAAACTTGCGACAGGGAATTCATTATTTGAAAGCACAGCCTAATATACAGAAAATTCTAACAAAAATATGTAAAAAAATTTATTTCGTAAGTTTTGTGAGAACTTTCTTAAAAACCTCAAGGCTAATATAACAGAGCCACTATAAAAAAAACTATAGTGGCTCTGTTTTTTTTACTATATGCATGAAAGTAAATATGTTTAACTAGCTATTAATTAAGCACGTACACTGCTTTCGCCGTGTTCGCGGTCTAAACCAAAAGCTGTATGTAAACAACGAACTGCTAACTCAAGGTAGTTTTCTTCGATGATGACAGAAACTTTTATTTCTGATGTAGAAATCATGAGAATATTAATGCTTTCTTCAGCCAATGCTGTGAACATTTTGCTCGCAACGCCAGCGTGAGAGCGCATACCGACACCAACGATAGATACTTTAACAATATCATCACGTGTGACAACTTCACATCCTTCAATGCTACTTGCTGTTTGATCTAAAATCGCTTTTGCTTTCGCTAGATCATTACGGTTCACGGTAAACGTAAAATCAGTTGTTCCATCTTCTTCTACATTTTGGATAATCATATCCACTTCGATATTGGCATTACTGATCGGCGACAAGATTTTAGACGCAATACCTGGTTCGTCAGGAACACCCAAAATCGTTAATTTTGCTTCGTCACGGTTAAATGCAATACCTGCGATGATTGGTTGTTCCATATCGTCTTCTGCCTCAGTGGTAATTAGTGTGCCTACATTTTGTTTGAATTCTTCATCAAAAATACCATCATCATCATTGTCAAAACTCGATAATACACGCAATGGAACTTGATATTTACCTGCGAATTCAACAGAGCGAATTTGTAAAACTTTTGAGCCTAAAGATGCCATTTCCAGCATTTCTTCAAAAGAAATACGATCAATTTTCTTTGCTTTAGGTGCAACACGCGGGTCAGTGGTATAAACACCATCGACATCCGTGTAAATCTGACATTCATCTGCTTTTAATGCAGCAGCAAGCGCGACACCAGAAGTATCTGAACCACCGCGACCTAAAGTTGTGGTATTGCCTTTGGCATCGAAGCCCTGAAAGCCCGCAACAACCAATACACGACCAGCGTCTAAATCTTCGGTCATGATATCTGTGTCAATTGATTCGATACGTGCTTTGGTAAATGCGCTGTCAGTTTTAATACCAACTTGACGACCAGTATATGATTTAGCATCTACACCAATTGAATTCAGTGCCATAGCTAACATGGAAATCGTTACTTGTTCACCCGTTGACACCATTTGATCTAGTTCACGTGGGTCAGGGGTGCTGGTAATGGCCTTTGCAAGCGCAAGTAAGCGGTTAGTTTCACCACTCATTGCAGACACAACTACAACCACTTTGTGACCGTGATCATGCCAACGCTTGACACGACGAGCAACATTTAAAATGCGCTCAGGAGTACCCATCGAAGTACCGCCATATTTTTGAACGATTAAAGCCATAGTTATTCCATATAAGCCATGACCCTGAATGGCATCAGGGTCAGTTACACAAAAGTGAAGTTCTTATTGCTCAAGCCAAGCAGGCAGTGCTGCAATCACTTGATCAAACTTCTCGTTTAGTGGCGCGCCACCTTGTGCTAAGTCAGGTTTACCACCACCTTTACCACCCAGCTCTTGAGCTAAGTGTTTGATGATGTCACCTGCTTTTAGATGTGCAGCATGTTGTTTAGCGACAGAGGCGATTAAACTCACTTTATCACCATCAACGCCAGCTAAAATAATGACTGCATCTTCCAATTTTGATTTTACGCTGTCATGCAAATTGCGTAATGATTTTGCATCCAAGCCTTTTACCGTGGTAATCAGTGTTTGACGACCTGCAATTTCTTTCACTTGATCAAGCAAATCAGCGGCTTGGAAGCTTGCTAATTTTTGATTTAATTGCTCGATTTGCTTTTGCAAAGCTGAAGCAGTTTCAGCAATTGCTTCAACTTTTTCTACAGTTTGATCTTTTTGTGCTTTTAACAAGCTATTGATCGTTTGAATATCAGCATCTGCTTTCTGAATAACGTCAAGTGCTTGAGTACCAGTCACAGCTTCAATACGACGAATACCTGCTGCAACACCGCCTTCAGATGTGATTTTGAATAAACCAATATCACCTGTGCGCTTCACGTGGATACCACCACAAAGTTCGATTGAGAAATTCTTTTCATCAATCACAGAACCCATTGAAAGCACACGAACTTCGTCACCATACTTTTCACCAAAAAGCATCATTGCGCCTTTTGATTTGGCAGATTCAATATCCAGAAGTTCAGTGCTTACTGGTGTGTTGGCAATCACCTCAGCATTGACCAAACGCTCAATCTGTTGCAATTGTTCAAATGAAACAGGCTGATCATTGGCAAAGTCAAAACGTAAAATGTCGCTGGCAACCAGAGAACCCTTTTGCTGTACGTGTGAACCTAAGATCTGACGTAAAGCAGCATGTAACAAGTGCGTTGCAGAGTGGTTACGTGCAGTCGCATCACGAATATCTGCTTTAACTGTTGCTTCAACATTCTGAGTTGCTTTGAGGCTACCTACAGTCACGATACCTTGATGCACAAATGCGCCACCAGATTTCTTGGTATCTTGGACTTCGAAGATGCCCGTATCGTTTTTGAAAATACCCGTGTCACCGATTTGACCGCCGCTTTCCGCATAGAAAGGGGTTTGGTTTAAAACGATCAGTGCTTCATCGCCTTCATTGATTTCATCAACTTGAACGCCATCTTTGTAGATTGCAACAATTTGACCTTGACCTTGTGTTGCATCATAACCATCAAATTGTGTTTCACCTTCAACTTTAACAATGCTGTTATAGTCAACTGCGAATTTGCCAGCATCACGCGCACGTTGGCGTTGTGCAGCCATCTCTACTTCAAAACCTGCTTCATCAATCGTCAGGTCACGCTCACGCGCAATATCCGCAGTCAAGTCAGTCGGGAAACCATAGGTATCATAAAGTTTAAATACCGTTTCACCCGCAATCACATTACCTTTAAGTTGAACAAGTTCAGCTTCTAATAACTTCAAACCTTGCTCAAGTGTTTTCGCAAATTGTTCTTCTTCACGGATCAATGTCGCTTCGATCGCGTCTTTACGAGCAGCAAGTTCAGGATAAGCTTCGCCCATGGCTTCAATGAGCGGTTGCAACATTTTGTAGAAGAATGTACCCGTTGCGCCTAACTTGTTGCCGTGGCGGACTGCACGACGAATAATACGACGGAGTACATAACCACGACCTTCATTTGAAGGGTTTACACCATCAGCAATCAAGAAACAGCAAGAGCGAGCATGATCAGCTACGACTTTCAGTGAAGCAGGGTATTCAACTTTTGTCCCTTTCTCATTTGCTTCAGCTTCGATGGCAGTAGTATCGAAACCAATAATATCTGCAGCAGCTTTTAATAAGTGTTGGAACAGGTCAATTTCATAGTTTGAGTTGACGTGTTGTAGTACAGCCGAAATACGCTCCAAGCCCATACCTGTATCGACAGAAGGTGCTGGAAGAGGGTGCATCACACCATCCGCAGTGCGGTTGAACTGCATGAATACGTTGTTCCAGATTTCGATAAAACGGTCGCCATCTTCTTCAGGTGTACCGGGTAAACCGCCCCAAATATGATCGCCATGATCATAGAAAATTTCTGAACAAGGACCGCAAGGACCGGTATCACCCATTGTCCAGAAGTTGTCAGAAGAATATTTTGCGCCTTTATCGCCGATACGGATAATACGCTCAGCGTCTAGACCGATGTCTTTATTCCAGATATCAAAAGCTTCATCATCGGTATGATAAACCGTGACATATAAACGATCTTTAGATAGTCCTAACCATTGTTCACTGGTTAAAAACTCCCAAGCAAATCTCAGTGCATCACGTTTGAAATAATCACCAAAAGAGAAGTTACCTAACATTTCAAAGAAAGTATGGTGACGTGCTGTATAACCGACATTATCAAGGTCGTTATGCTTACCGCCTGCGCGCACAACTTTTTGTGAAGACGCCGCACGCGTATAGCTACGTTTTTCTAAACCGAGGAAACAGTCTTTAAACTGATTCATCCCAGCATTGGTAAATAGCAAAGTTGGGTCGTTGGCGGGAACAAGTGAACTCGAAGCGACACGTGTATGCCCTTGCGATTCAAAGTAACGCAAAAATGCTTCACGGATTTCAGCGGATGTCATAAAACGAGTACTCACAACCAAGCGTCCATAATTTTGAAAGTGCTAAATTATAACGGAAATTACCTGTGCAACCAACGATTTTACAAGCAATATCATATAAAACTGTGATTAAGCTAAAAATCTATATTCAACAACGCTACTCATGTTTTACCATAGACAAGTCTGATGACACTTTATACATAAAGTATTCACAGATATTGATACACAAAGATGATGTTTTTATGAATAAGGGTTCTACATGCAACGTATCGCGATTAATGGATTTGGCAGAATTGGTCGGAATGTATTACGTGCGTGGTTTGAAAACCCTAAACAATTTCAATTTGAAATCGTTGCAATTAACGATATTGCTGACGTACAAACTTTAGTCCATTTGTTTAAATATGACACTACACACGGGCGTTTTGCTGGACAGGTCGAAATTCAGATTGAAAATGAACAGATTTTTCTAAATATTCAATCCAACCAACGTCAGCTAAAATTACAAGTCTTTAAACAGGCACAGCCAGAATTGCTGCCGTGGACAAATCTAGAAATAGATGTGGTGCTTGAGTGCACGGGTTTGTTCCGTTCCAGAGCCGATGCAACGCGTCACATAGAGGCGGGGGCAAAACGAGTCATTATTGGGGCTGCTCCATTTGATTCTGTAGATGCTGCAATTGTCTATGGCGTCAATCATGCCGAAGTTAAAGCCACCGACCAAATTATTTCCAGTGTGTCTTGTACCACTCAAGCGCTCGTGCCATTGGTCAAAATTATCGATGATGCATTTGGTATTGAAACTGCATTAATGACTGAAATCCATGCTGTGACAGCAGATCAATCAGTACTTGATCATGCACATCGGGATTTACGCCGTGCGCGTGCAGCGGGACAAAATATTATCCCAACAACTTCTAGTGCATTGGGTGCACTCAAACGAGTCATGCCAAAGATGGAAAATCGAATCGATGGCTATTCGATCCGTGTACCGACGATTAATGTTGCGGCGATTGATTTAACCTTTGTTTCACATGCGCCGATTACTGTGCACAAAGTCAATGAAGTATTAAAAAAAGCAGCACAATTTGATTATGCACAGATTATGCAAGTTACGGATGAAGACCTTGTATCAAGTGACTTTAATCATTCACCTTATTCTTTAATTGTTGATTTGACTCAGACAATAGTTGTCGGTCATCAAGCGAAAGTTTTTGCGTGGTATGATAATGAATGGGGCTATGCAAATCGTTTACTTGATTTATGTGAATCATTTGTGTGAATGATTTAGTTTAAATTTTATAAATTAACTTGGGGATTTAAATGACATTCATATTGATGTGGGGATTTATTGCGCTTTTATTATTAGCGGTTATTTTTTTATTCTGGTTTCAGTTTAAAAATAAACCAGAGCCAAATTGTGATGCTCAAATTTTACATGTAGAAGAAAAGGTTTTGCATTTAGAGCTACATCTTAAAAAGAGTTTAGAAATCATGCAGGACTTAGCCAAGAAAATGCATACTCAGCAAGAAGTGCTCGATAAAATGATCGCCAATGTTGCTGCACTGGAAAAGCAAAATGTTGAGTTGGTGAATGTTTTGGAAATGATGATTAAAACTGGAAATAAAAAATAAAGAAATTTTGTTGTTTGCTATATTTACGGCGCTGTTGGAAATACCAATGACCAAACAATCCATGCCGTCCTAACTTCACCATTGCTATGGAACGTTGAGCTTAGTTTGGATTATGAGCGTAAACAGTTAGAGGAACTTAAAAACTCTAATTTTGAGTTCGAAAGTGCGTTTCGTGAAGAACTTTTATTGAGTCAGAGTCATCGCGTAGCTATGTTAGACAAAGGCTGTTTTGCATTCAATACACCAGCGATTCAAGCGATCCAAAAATTAAATAAGGTGAATTGGAAACAAGGTGATAGTTCAGGTATTGGACAGTTCTTTGGACAGCGAACTTGGATTTTTGAGCCAAATCAATAACAATAATCTATTGAAAATATTGGTTAATTATATAAAATCTGTTTGTTTTTTAGAGAGTGGAATAAGCAATTTTTATTCAAATTCTCAGGTGCATCGCATAAATCTTCATGCTACACTACGCTGAATCGGGCATTCACCCGATTTTTTTATGTGGCTGCTTTTTGTGTGGATGCTTCCACGGTGAACAGATTTTAGGTTTGAACATGACCATTTCAGAGACATGGTTGCTCCCTGACGGGGTAGCAGATGTATTACCCGAACAAGCGCAAGTGGTTGAAACTTTGCGCCGAGAAGCTTTAGATTTCCTCGCAGTTCGAGGTTATCAATTGGTCTATACGCCATTTATTGAACACATCGAATCGTTGTCCTCACTTTCCGAATCCAATCAAGATTTAGATTTAGTTACTTTCAAAGTGATTGATCAACTCTCTGGTCGTTTGCTTGGAATTCGTGCGGATATGACACCGCAAGTTGCGCGTATTGATGCTCATGTTCTTCCCGTTGAAGGTGTTGCACGTTATTGCTATGCAGGCACAGTACTACATACCAAACCACAGAACTTTAATGCAACGCGCACACCTTTACAGTTAGGTGCGGAGTTGTATGGTCATGACAGCATCGAAGCTGATGTTGAAATGATTGATGTGATGTTAGGTTTAATCGAACATGCACATACCTTAGAGGCTGTTCATTTAGATTTGGGGCATGTTGGTTTATTCCGCAGCTTGGTCAAACGAGCAGGATTAAATAAAAATACCGAAAACCAACTGTCAGATTTATATCAACGTAAAGCATTGCCTGAGTTAGAGGAATTTACCCAAGACTTAGCAATGGGTGCTGATTTTTATGCATTAGGTCGTTATGCAAGTGATCTTGATGCATTACAAACGCATTTAAGCCAAGATATTTTGAATGATGTTGATTTTAGAAATGCATTTGATGCATTAAAAACAACATTTGCGCAAATTCAATCACAGTGGTCTAACCTAAATATTGGGATCGATGTAATTGAGTTGCGTAGTTATCATTATCATACAGGTTTAATGTATGCCATTTATGCACCTAATCGTGCTGCGCCACTTGCACAAGGTGGACGCTATGATGGCATCGGTGAACATTTTGGACGTGCACGTCCAGCAACAGGATTTAGTTGTGACCTATATGCTTTAGGCGCTACCCAGTTTGTGGAAATAGAAACTGTAGTCGCACCTAAAGATCATGACCAAGATTTATTAAAAGCAATTGCGGATGCCCGAAGCCAAGGTCTACGTGTGGTGCAATTGTTAGGTAATGATGATTTAAGCTCGGTGCCTTATGCGACCCATCAAATGGTGTCTCAAAATGGGCAGTGGGTGATTGAAAAAATTTAATTGCTAAGCTCACAGCTTGGTTTCCAATTTTAACAGCATGATGTAATGAGGCTATTATGGGCAAAAATGTTGTGGTACTTGGTACCCAATGGGGCGACGAAGGCAAAGGTAAAATCGTCGACCTGCTCACAGATCAAGCGGCTGCGGTCGTACGCTATCAAGGTGGACACAACGCGGGTCATACGCTTGTGGTCGGTGGTAAGAAGACTGTATTACACCTCATTCCATCAGGTATCTTACGTGAAAACGTATTATGCTTAATTGGCAATGGTGTGGTTCTATCTCCTGAAGCATTAATCAAAGAAATGGCAATTTTGGAAGCAGAAGGCGTACCTGTTAAAGAACGTTTGCGTATTTCTCCAAACTGCCCATTGATTTTGCCAAACCACATTGCACTTGACCAAGCACGTGAGAAAAAGCGTGGAAATGCCAAAATTGGTACAACAGGTCGTGGTATCGGTCCAGCTTATGAAGATAAAGTTGCTCGCCGTGCTGTGCGTGTAGCAGATTTGATTCGTGGTGGTGCGTTACTTGAAGAAAAACTTCAGGAAATGCTAGAGCTTCATAACTTCCAACTTTCTCAATTCTATGGCGTTGATGAAGTGAAGTTTGAAGATGTACTTGCTCTTTGTAATGAATGGCGTGAAGTACTAGCTCCATTGGTCATTGACGTGACTAAAGTGTTACATGATTACCGCAAAGAAGGTAAGGCGATCATGTTTGAGGGTGCACAAGGTTCATTACTTGACATCGATCATGGTACTTATCCATATGTAACCAGTTCAAATACAACTGCTGGTGGTGTGAGCTCTGGTTCAGGTATGGGACCACTTCATTTAGATTATGTATTAGGTATTACCAAAGCTTATACAACTCGTGTTGGTGCTGGTCCATTCCCAACTGAGTTGCACTATGATGCAGTGACAGATCAAGGTGATGCGATTGGCCGTCATTTAGGAACAGTAGGTCACGAGTTTGGCGCGTCTACTGGTCGTCAGCGTCGTTGTGGTTGGTTTGATGCTGAGATTTTGCGTCGTTCAGTTGAAGTAAATTCTTTATCGGGTATCTGCTTAACGAAGCTAGATGTTTTAGATGGTTTAGAAGAAATCAAAATCTGCGTGGGTTATGAAGATGTAGATTCTGGCTGTGCGGGTTCATCAGATGCGATTTCATTTGAAAGCCTAAAGCCAATCTACGAAACCATGCCAGGTTGGAGTGAGTCTACCGTTGGCTTGACTCAAATTGATCAACTGCCTGCAAATGCATTGGCTTATGTACGTCGTATTGAAACGTTAATTGGTTGCCCAATTGATATCGTTTCAACTGGTCCTGACCGTGCAGAAACAATCGTTTTACGTCATCCATTTTCAGCATAAGCTGAGTCGATTATAAAAAAGCCCTCAAATTTGTTTTGAGGGTTTTTTTATGGAAAACTTTTGAAAACGAGAAATGATTGCATGACCTTAAAGCTGATTGCCGAAGATTTTATTCAGCCAGATAAAATCGAAATTGTTTTACCACTTTATCGAGAGCTTGTTGAGAAAACAAAAGCAGAAGCTGGGTGTTTAGCCTATGATCTTTATCATGATATAAAGCAGAAAGGGCACTTTGTTTTTATTGAAGAATGGGTTGATCGAGCTGCTTTAGATCAGCATATTCAATCAGAGCATTTTCAAAGACTTGTAGCTAAGATAGATCAATATCAAGTTCATGTGGGACGTTTTACGCATTTACATGGTTTTGAAACATTATTGCAAGAATAGTTTTTGTGTATTTAATATCTATTTATAAAACCAGCGATAATAGATATCTTTCATCATAGTTTAGCCGCCTTGTATTTCTCCCAACGGGAGAAAAAAAGGGATGTATGTAAAAAGTTTAATAGCAAAAAATCAGCTTTTGAATCCCATCTTTGTTATTTCACAAGTAGAAAAATCCTCGTTATATTATTTTTACATTCAAAACAAAGAGGGTTTTAATGATGACGATGAAAACGATTCGCTACAATGGATATGAATTAGCATGCCGATGTTAATTCATATCTCAGTGATGAAATGGCACAAACCAATTTTGATCGAATCGGGGAGTTGGTTTGATTATTTTAATAGAACAAAAATCAGCTTATTTCTAAATAAAAATTATAAAAAGTTTAAGAGAACCAAGTGGTTCTCTTTTTTTAGTTGGATTATTCTTCCTTCACCGCATTATAAACAATCGCCGGTTCAATATTTAATAACTTTTTACCAAAACTTCTTAACCACCACACCAGTTGCGAGGTAAAAGGAACAGTGGCACAAACCACAACGATATTTTCCTCTAGAGGCTGAATGACCTGATCTTTGCTTAGCTGACTCTCATAGAAACTTTGAGCGGTACTTTCAGTCATGGTGAGTTTCAGTTCAACGAGCTCAGTTGCTTTACTATAATCAACGCGGAAACCCAGCGCACCAGAATCAATATAGCTATCAATATCGAAATTTACAGGATGTAGTGCGCGGCTATCTAATACTGTAGCTGCTTTAAAACGGTGCAAAGCAAAAGTTTGTACATCGGTTTTGTCATTCCGTGTACAGATCAAATAAATCACAGCACCTTTTTGGACCAAAGCTAAAGGATTAAGAATATAGCTCTTATCTTCACCTTGATTGATTCTTGCTCGATAAATGCACTCAATTTGCTTGTCTTGTAGTAGCCCTTCGTAAATTGCTTGTTGCGCGTGCTTATCCACCATAGGTGGAATTAATGGTTGATTGGCAGGGACAATACGAACGCGGTTGATCCATTGTCTAACGTTGTTTTGAGTGGAGAGACTACGTTTTGCCAGATCAAACCAAGGTGTCATCTCCTCAAGTAAGCTTGGTGGAAGCAAGTGACGTAAATGCTCTTCTACCATCATAAAAGTCACTGCTTGTGAGCTGGTCATATGTGGCAAGCTTTGGATAGGGGCATCTGAACGCCAGCGCCATCCTTGGGGTACGGTTTTGTTGCTTTCAATCGGGAAGCGTTGTGCGATTTGATTTAAATCGCGTTGAATCGTACGAAGGCTGATTTCAATCCCTTCACGCTCTAAGATTTCTTGTAATTCACGGGTGCCCATCCATTTTCCTGTGGAGAGACGAGATAAAATTTGCCATTGGCGATAAAGGCTGTTTGAGGTTTCTTTTTCTTGTATGGATGACATAAGCTGGGTACGTAATTTAATGGTCTAAAGCAGACACAATAAAAAAACTATATCTATTTAGCAAGCCCATCATATTTAGATTACGTATTTACGACTGAAATGTACCCAAACTTGTTTAAATATTTTAAATCTGATCAAAAAAGAAGCTTTTTATATGAATGGCACTGAAATTGCTTATTTGATTTATGAATAAATAAACGATGAAGCGAGGTTTATATGTCAGAACAAGAACACAACCTAGATATCAGCACAGACTATTACGCTCCAGATCAAGTAGCGACAGTCTCGGTACATTCATCTACATTTACTCAACAGCTCAATGTCAAAAAAAATCTATTTGAGCAACTAAAGTCACAATTTTTTAATGAGATGTTAGACGATGAAAGTTTTAATGGTGAAGCATCAAGAAAAATTGAGCAATGGTTGAGCCTGCATAGTCTTGATGACTTAAAAGCACTCGGTGCTGAGGCAAAACAACATTTTTTATATCAAGGTATTACCTTTAATGTTTATGCCGATCAAGAAGGGGTAGAGCGAACCATTCCTTATGATTTGATCCCGCGTGTCATTGAAAAAAAACAGTGGGAAAAGATCGCAGCAGGATGTACGCAACGAGTCAAAGCGTTGAACTACTTTCTAGACGATATTTATCACGGACAAAATATTTTAAAAGAGGGTTTGATCCCTGCACAGCAAGTGATGACACATGAGGCTTTCCAACCGCATATGTTAAAGCATGCTTTAAAAGGTAAGATTTATTCACAAATCAGTGGTATTGATATTGTTCGAGATGGTCGAGGTGATTTTTTTGTTCTTGAGGACAATTTAAGAACACCTTCTGGTGTGTCTTATATGATCGAGAGTCGTAAAATCAGTCAAAAGCTGATGCCAGATTTGTGCCTAAGTAATAATTTACAAGGCATCGAGCACTTTCCAAGCGTGTTACGAGAAATTTTAGAAGAAAATGCATATGTTGATCATCCTTTAATCGTTGTTTTAACGCCGGGTCGATTTAATTGTGCCTATTATGAGCATGCATTTTTAGCGCGTGAAATGGATGTTCCCTTGGTGACCAGTCGAGATTTATTTGTAGAGGATGATAAAGTTTATGTCAAAACGATTCGTGGCCGCCAACAAGTTGATGTGATTTATCGTCGGGTGGATGATGATTTTTTAGACCCATTGATTTTTAGACCCGATAGTTGTTTAGGCGTTGCTGGCCTCATGGCTGCATATTTACAACATAATGTCGTGATTGCCAATGCACCGGGAACAGGTGTGGCAGATGACAAGTCTATCTATCCCTATGTGGATCAGATGATTCAATTCTATTTAGGTGAAACGCCAATTTTACATAATGTTCCGACTTATCAATGTCGTGATGCTGAGCAGCTTGATTATGTGTTAAGCAATCTAGAAAAATTGGTGGTAAAAGAGGCGCAAGGTTCAGGCGGCTATGGCATGTTAATTGGTCCTCAGGCAAATGAACAACAAATTGAGGCATTCAGACAAAAAATTATTGAAGCGCCGCATTTATATATTGCACAAACAACTTTAGCACTATCCGTTGCACCTACACTGACATCTGATGGTGTGGCAGAACGACATATTGATTTACGTCCCTTTGTACTAAGCTCACCTTATCGCACTGAAATCGTTCCTGGTGGCTTAACCCGTGTCGCTATGCAAGCAGGTTCGTTGGTTGTTAATTCTTCTCAAGGTGGAGGAATCAAAGATACATGGGTGGTTGAAACATTACCTTCTTAACGGTCTTCCTAGCAGTGCTTTAGTCTAAAACACAGAACTGTATTTTATCGGGATGTGTTCTAGATGATTTTAAAATATATAAGGGAGGACATGTATGGTTTTACTTCGCTCAAATGCCCAACATATTTACTGGTTGGGTCGTTATTTATTTAGAATTGATCATGTTGTACGTCAGTTGCCATTAGCTAATGATCAGCAAGCAGCGGCATTTGCTCAAGCGCTTTATTTGCAGATTGATGATGCTGAAAGTTTAAATCAGTTTATGTTGGATCGAAAGCAGCCTTATTCATTGTTGAGTCAGCTTGAGATTGCGCGTGATAATATTCAGGAGTTAAGAGGGCTATTATCGGCTCAAGCTTATGCGGAACTCAATCATCTCATTAAAAATGCACCATCTGATGCTTTAGCAATTGGTGATATAGTGAAGCAATGTTGTGCAATTTTAGAAACAGAGCAAGAGGAAATTTGCTTATTCCTACATATTGGACAGAACGTAGAACGAATCGATACCTACTTCCGTTTTCAGCATAATATTAATCATGTACTTAATACGGTCGAACCCATCATTGAACGGTTGTTTCATTTAGGTTGGGACGATTTAAAGCCGAGTTGGGAGATATTGAAAGATCAGCCTTATTTAAATCAGTTTTATGCATTTACTTATACGCTGGAAAATCAATTTGAGGTAAGCTCATGAAGCTAATGGTGAATCACCAAACTCATTATCGTTATACCGAGACTGCACGAAACAGTGTGCAGTCTATAAAAATGATGCCCCAAAGTTCTCAGCATCAAATTGTTGAGACTTGGCATGTGAGTGTGCCAGGACAATACACATGCAAGCGGGATGCTTTTAATAATTTATGGATTACAGCGACTCAACGTCATGATTATCGTTATTTAACAATTATGGCACAGGGGATTGTTGATTTATTGGATACTGAACTCGGTTGTTTTGAAAGTGATATTTCCCCAATGCTTTTTCAGCAGCGTACCGCAATAACTTGTTGTGATTTAGCCATGTCGGACTTTGCTCATTCAGTTGTTAAAGTTAAAGATCGTCAACATTTGATCCTTTTATCAGAGAAAATTTTACAGCAAATTTCTTATCAACCACAAAGTACATCAGTCACAACCTCTGCAATAGACGCATTTTATGCAGGTCAAGGTGTCTGCCAAGACCATGCACATGTATTGATTGCGATGTGTCGTGTACTACAATTACCTGCACGGTATGTTTCGGGATATTTATACGATCGAAATCAACCACACCTTGCCAGTCATGCATGGGCAGAGGTTTTTTTAGATAATCAATGGTATTGTTTCGATGTAAGTAATCAAATATTTACACCTCAGAATCATATCTACGTTGCAGTTGGACGTGATTATCTAGATGTTGCACCAATTCGTGGTGTGCGTGAGCAGGGTGGCATTGAAAGTATGATGTCTACTGTTCAGGTATTGGCTTGTTGATTAAAGAGAGAAAGATGACCTATTGTTGTGCATTAAGATTAGAGCAAGGTTTAGTGTTGATTAGCGATACTCGAACTAATGCAGGGGTCGATCATATTTCTGTATTTCGTAAATTGCATACCTTTGGTGTCGAGGGCGAGCGTTTTATTGCACTGCAAACAGCAGGCAATTTGGCAACCACTCAAGCGGTCGTTGGGCACTTGCAAAATTCTTTAACTTTAAACCAAGAGCCAAACCTCTATACGGTAAATACCATGTTTGAGGTTGCTGAACTGGTTGGTAAAACTTTGCGTCGTGTTTTAGAAGATATTACGACCAATACACATGAGCAAATGAATTATTCATGCAGTATTTTGGTGAGCGGTCAAATTTTGGGTGAAGATATACAGCTCTATAATGTCTATCCTGAGGGTAATTTTATTCGCGCAACAACAGATACACCATATTTTCAAATTGGTGAAAGCAAATATGGCAAACCCATTTTAGATCGCGCATTACACTATACGATGCCTTTAAGCGAAGGTTTACGCTGTTCATTAATTTCTTTTGACTCAACCTTACGTTCCAATGTTTCTGTTGGTTTGCCTTTAGATGCTTTGGTTTATCATAAGGATAGTTTTAAAAGCCCTGCTGCCAAGCGTATCAATGAAGAAGATCCTTATTTCACCCAGATCAGTAAACAGTGGTCTGAAACCTTGCGCCGTGGTTTGCAAGAGTTACCTGAACCAACAAATGATTATGGTTTATAAAGATCCGAAAGTACCAGTTCACCTTAATAAACATTTATTTTGTGTAGTATTTTTATCTTAAGACGCAAATTTTTTGTTTAGGATATGATCCAAGGACATAAATTGAGATTTAGATGTAATCAGGATCGCTAAGATCAGCATATATAGAAAATCGTGAATATAAAAAAACCAACTGAGCCAGCTGATGGAATCTAGATTAGGCGGAATCGTGTGGATTCCAACCGTGTAGAGTGCAGTAAGACAAATGATAAATAATAGAATACTGCCGATTTGTGTAAATAATCCAATAATTAGCAAGAAGCCTGCTAGCATTTCTGTAGCTGAAACAAAGCTGCTCATCATCTGAGGAAATGGAATGCCTGCATCAATAATGGTTTCTAGCATAATTAATTTATTTTTCTCAACGAAAAGTTTATTGAAACCCGTTGTGAAGAAGAAAATGCCGAGTGAAATTCGTGCTAGAAAGAGAACAAATTGCTGTAACGGCATTTTATAGAGTGGATTATCGTAAATAAATTTCAACATGCTTTTTTCGTTTAAATCGTCAAAATCGTATTAAAGATAAAACGAAAAAAGAGCACAAGGAGTATTTGGTTACGGGTTTTTCCGTCGAGATGGTCTTTGTGTTAAACGACACAGTAGTTCGTATCCAATGGTGCCATTGGCATCTGCAACATCATCGACTAAGCGATGCTTACCCCAAAGTTCAACTCGGGTGCCTATTTCAGCCTCAATGTCAGTTACATCGATTGCAAGCATATCCATACTGACACGCCCGACAACTGGAACAAGTTTTTGATTAATCGCAACGAAGTTTGGTTTTAGATAAGCACGCGGATATCCATCGCCATAACCAACAGAAACGATGGCAATTTTCATATTTTTTGTCGCAGTGAAACTAGAACCATAACCGACATGCTCACCTTGTTGAATATGATTTAAGGCAATGATTTCAGCACTAAAAGTCATGACTGGTTTTAAATCAAGTGTATGTACGTTTTTATCAGCAAATGGCGTTGCACCATAAAGCATGATTCCTGGACGGACAAAATCGAAATGTAATTCAGGATATTTAAAGATAGCCGCAGAATTACAGCAAGAAGCCATGATCGGCTCACAAGCTTGTTTTACTTGTAGAAACTGATCTATTTGCTGTTCGTTTAAAGGATGGTCTGCATCTGCATTTGCAAAATGCATAGCTAAAACGCAGCTAAAGCCTTCAGCTTTTAAACGTTGAATGACAGCAATGATTTCTGTGATTTTGAAGCCTAAACGGTTCATACCACTATTTAATTTGACCCATACTTTTAAGCCGAGTGCGTTATACGCATTTTTATGTGCTATCAACCATTCAACTTGTTGAGCGTGATGAACCATACATTCAAGTTGATATTGAATCACATGCGTCATTTCATCTTCAGAAAAAACGCCTTCAATTAACGTAATGGGTTGAGTGTATCCAAGTTGCCTGATCTCAATGGCTTCTTCTAAGCAGGCGACACCAAAAGCATCTGTGCGATCTAAGGCGGCTAAGCAGTCTTTGATTCCATGTCCGTAAGCATTAGCTTTAACCATACTTACAATTTTTGAATGTGGAGCAAGTTGTTTGACACGGTTTAAATTATATTGCAGTGCGGAACTGTCAATATAAACTGTTGCTTGGCGCACCCTGATTTCTCCTTTGGGACGACTTGGAAAGTATATAAAGCAGGTATTAAATTAAGTATTATTCATCGTTATCGTATTGAGCATAGAACTCAGGTGATAGATTACTAAATCGAGTGTATTGACCCTCAAATGCTAAACGGACAGAACCAATCGGGCCATTACGCTGTTTCCCGATAATAATCTCAGCAGTACCTGCCTCTTTAGATTCTTTGTTATAGACTTCATCACGGTAAATAAACATGATTAAGTCAGCATCCTGCTCGATGGCACCAGATTCACGCAAGTCAGACATAACAGGGCGTTTGTTTGGTCTGTTCTCCAAACTACGGTTAAGCTGAGACAGTGCGATCACAGGACATTGCATTTCTTTTGCCAAGGCTTTCAGGCTTCGAGAAATTTCAGAAATCTCGCCAACACGGTTATCTCCCATGCCTGGGACTTTCATCAACTGTAAATAGTCGACCATGATACAGCCAATTTTGCCATCATGCATTTTGGCGATACGCCGTGCACGTGCTCTTAGTTCAGTTGGTGGCAAGGCAGAGGAGTCATCAATATACAATTGCATTTGTTGTAACTGCAAAATTGTACCTGTGACTTTGGTCCATTCATCTGCATCAAGATTACCTGATCGTAAATGCCCTTGATGGACTTTACCCATTGCGGAAATCAAACGCATGGCGATCGAGTCTGCTGGCATTTCCATAGAAAAAACCAGTGCAGGCAATCGATTATATTGTAAAACACTTTCAACCAAGTTCATGGCAAATGTGGTTTTACCCATCGATGGACGCGCTGCAACAATGATTAAATCTCCAGCTTGCATCCCTGAGGTTTTATTATCCAGTTCTAAGAAGCCTGTAGTTAAACCTGTGATACTTCCTTCTAATTTAGAAAGTTCATCGAGTTTCATGATTACATCGGCTGTCACTGAACTAATCGATTTAGGACCTGAATCTTTTTTATTATTGTTATGTTGTTCTGCCAATGAAAAGATTTGAGTTTCAGCAAGATCAAGGATTTCACTGACAGGACGACCTTTGGTATCGTAAGCATTTTGTAGAATATCGGTACTTACTTTGATCATTGTACGTAAGGTAGAAAATTCTTTGATTTTGTTGGCATAAGTTTCAAGATTATAAAAACTTGAAGGCGAATCAGCCATCAATTGCATTAAATATTCTTCGCCACCAATTGCATCGAGTAGATTTTGTTTAAGTAACCAATCATTGACTAGAACTGCATCATAAGGTGAATTTTCTTGGGCAAGTTTCTCAATTGCGCGATAGATATATTTATGTCGTGTTGCGTAAAAATCATTTTCTTTCAGCATGTCACTGACTTGTTCAAATGATTCAGCAACCGTCATCAATGCAGCAAGTACAGCTTGCTCAATGGCAAGATTGTGGGGAGGGGTACGGAATTCCTTTAGTTGACCTGAGTCACTCATTTTACTCTCTGTCTTTGGAGGATTTTTTGTAAAATTGGCATTCGCCTGTGACATAACAAGACCTAATAGAAAGATGAAACAGTAACAACTGACTATCTTAATCCAAATGAATCACATCAAGTGAACTTAATTTAGAAAAATTGTTTAATTGGTGAAAAAGTGTAGTTTAGATTCTAGAGTCGATTGGAAGCTCCCCATTGGCACATCATGTCTAACAGAGGAATCAAGGAGAGTCCACGTTCTGACAGACTGTATTCAACTTTGGGCGGGATTTGAGGATATTCATTACGAATAATAAGCTGATCTCTTTCCATTTCTTTCAAGGTAAGACTTAAAGTCTTGAATGAAATATTGCCAATCGAACGTTTTAACTCATTAAAGCGCATGATGGACTTATGTTGATAAAGCCAATACATGATAATCATTTTGTACTTTCCATTGATCAATGAAAGTGTGTATCCAAAATCTGTTTGTTCTAAGTCGATATGTGGGGGTGCACAAATTTCCATAATTTTCTTCTGACACTAACTTTTGGTCTAGTATATAACCATAATTACCGTACTTAAATTATTTATAGCGTAGATTTATAATCAATTTCATACCTTTTACTGAACGATTCATAAGTTTGATGGAGTTTGTTGGAATGAAAAAAACGCTAGTGATTATTGCTCACCCTGATATTGATAATTCCGTCATTAATAAACGTTGGACGGAGGAGTTACAACAATATCCAGATGAGTTCACTGTACATGAGCTTTATAAAAGTTACCCCGATGGTCGTATTGATGTAATAAAAGAACAGGCATTGGTTGAAGCGCATCAAGATTTGGTCTTCCAATTCCCGATTTATTGGTTTAACTGCCCTCCATTATTAAAACAGTGGTTGGATGATGTGCTTACCTATGGCTGGGCTTATGGATCTACAGGTAATCAGTTAAAAGATAAAAAAATAACGCTCGCTGTGTCAGCAGGTATTAAAGAGAAAGACTATTCAGGAGATGGGCGATACCAGTTCAGCCTCAAAGAACTGTGTGCGCCTTTTGAGCTTACAGCGCGTTATGTGAAGGCTGACTATCAAGCTATGTATGCGTTTTATGGAATGGACACTAATCCAGAGGAAGGAGAGGTTCAGCCTACCCAAAATGATATTGAACAAAGTGCAGTAAATTATGTGAAATATTTATTGGAGATGCGCTAATTGTATTTTTAATCATTAACTTTGTAATTACATGATGATTAGGCATAAAAAAAGAGCATGTAAAACATGCTCTTTTTTTTGCAGAAATTACTCAGATACGATAGTAACGAGAACTTCAGCAACAACATCATGATGCAATTGAATTGCGACGTTGAATTCACCAGTGTGACGAAGCGCACCGTTTGGTAAACGAACTTCTGCACGGTCTACAACTAGACCAGCATTCGTTAAAGCATCAGCAATATCACGAGTACCGATAGAACCGAAAAGTTTACCTTCATCACCAGCTTTAGCAGTGATAACGATATTAACTTCGTTCAATTGTTCAGCACGTGCATTTGCAGAAGCCAAAATGTCAGCTTCTTGTTTCTCAAGTTCAGCACGACGTGCTTCAAAAGCAGAAGTATTTGCTTCAGTAGCAGCTACTGCTTTACCTTGAGGAATCAAGAAGTTACGACCGTAACCAGCTTTAACTGATACTTTGTCGCCTAATTTACCAAGATTTTTAATGCGTTGTAATAAGATAACGTCCACAGCTCACCTCACTTACTTATGGTTGTCAGTGTACGGAATCAAAGACAAATAGCGAGCTTGTTTAATAGCTAATGCTAATTGACGTTGATAACGAGCTTTAGTACCTGTAATACGGCTAGGAACAATCTTGCCGTTTTCAGTAATGTACTGTTTTAAAGTGTCGATATCTTTATAGTCGATGTACGCAACTTTCTCAGCTGTAAAGCGGCAGAACTTGCGACGACGGTAAAAACGTGCCATTGAGGTTCTCCTTATTCAGCTTCTTGAGTGACGTGTTGTGCTTCTTCACGTTGAGCTTTACGCGCACGTTTTTCTTCAGCACTTTTCGCAAGTAAAGATTCTTCAGTAATTGCGTGTTCACGACGAATAATGATGTTACGAATAATTGCATCGTTATAACGGAACAATTCTTCTAATTCATCAAGAGTCGTTTGACCACATTCAACATTCATAAGAATGTAGTGCGCTTTATGAATTTTGTTAATCGGGTAAGCCAATTGACGGCGGCCCCAATCTTCTAAACGGTGAATTTGACCTTCAGCTTCTTTGATCTGAGAGATATAGCGTTCTACCATACCTACAACTTGATCGCTTTGATCTGGGTGTACTAAAAGTACGATTTCGTAATGACGCATTGTCAGCTCCTTACGGTTTAAACAGCCCCTAACAACAATGTTAGAAGCAAGGAGTCATAACTTAAAAAGTTAAGTCGCAAATTGCGAAGCTGCGATTTTAGACAGGTTTAGTTGAAATCGCAAGCGATATTCGTCGTTTGGCGTGAAGTAAGGCAGTAAAGCCTAGATATGCGAATAAAAAGATAGAGCTGATCTCTATCTTTTTAAAAAATTGGGAGGAAAGGTGCAGGGCTATTGAAAGTAAAACTAAAACTTAAACTAATCACAGTGATTAAAATCACTGAAAATAGGAAGAAGCGTTTTGCCCAAAGCTGATCGTTCTCAGCTTTAAACCCTAAAATACCAATGTAGAACCAGTACGCGCAAAGTGCATTACAGATCACCAGAAAAATAACATCGGTGTATCCATAGACATACAGTGCGTTCATCGCCAGCGTAAATAAAACCACATAAATGAGTGATTCTATTTTCGTTCGAAGAATAGAACGAGCTACAGGTAAAATAGGAATTCCTGCATTTTTGTAATCGTCAAAGCGATAGATTGCGATTGCCCATGAGTGTGGCATTTGCCATAAAGCATATGCAACAAAAATCAAAAGGGCAGCCATATCGAATTGATGACTAACAGCCGTATAACCAATAACAGGAGGACTCGCCCCAGAAATACTACCAATCACGGTTTGATGGATTGTGGTACGTTTCGTCCACAAACTATAAAAACCGACATAGACCACAAAACCAATAACTGCGAATAAAAAAGCATAAGCATTGACATAAAACCATAGAATGCTAAAGCCAATCAGACCAAGTACTAATGCATAAAGTAATGCAATGGGAGAGGAGATTGTTTTTTTAACAAGTGCACGGTTCATGGTGCGTTGCATTTTTTGATCGATGTCTTGATCAATTACATTATTTACAACACAACCAGAAGCAACCACGAATGTTGTTCCGATTAAGGTCAATAATAATAAGAAGAGGTCTATAGAGCCTTGGGCGGCTAGAAAAAAGCCGCCCAAGGTGGTAATGAAATTACCGAAGAGAATTCCTGGCTTAGTCAGGAATAAGTATTTTTTCAACATGTCAATCAGTTTAGATCATCATGTTGTAATGTAGATAATTCATAATCCACACAGAACCGACTAGAAGTACAGCGATACATAAAATTGTGTAGATAAATGCAATAAGGTTCCAGCGTTGATCAGATGATGTATTCATGTGTAAGAAGTACACAAGTTGTACAAGTACCTGAGCTACGGCAGTGATTGCAATTACTGTAACTAAAACGCCACGACTGAAACCGCCAGCCATCACCATCCCGAAAGGGATGATGGTGAGTAGGACAGAAAGGATAAAACCAACCGTGTATTGTTTTACATTACCGTGTGATGCGCCAGCAGCATTATGATCATGACTACTCATTAGAGAACTCCCAGTAAGTAAACGACGCTGAATACACAGATCCAAACGATGTCAAGGAAGTGCCAGAACAAGCTTAAGCAAGCAAGACGACGTGTATTCGGTAGTGTCAAACCGTTCTTCTTGATCTGATACATGAGTACGATCATCCACACTAAACCAGAGGTTACGTGGATACCGTGTGTACCAACCAAAGTAAAGAACGCTGATAAGAATGCACTCTTAGTTGGGCCATAACCTTCATGAACAAGGTGATGGAATTCATAGATTTCCATCCCAATGAACGTTGCACCAAAAATAAAAGTAATGATTAACCATAAAAGAACTTGGTTAACATTCTTTTTATAAGATGCAAGTACTGCAAAACCAAATGTCACAGAAGAAATAAGGAGTGCAAAGGTTTCAGCTAATACGAATCCCAAAGAATCATGGAATAAGTCGTATGCACTAGGTGTACCAGGTGGAATATGACTGCTTAATACAGCAAATGCGATGAAGAGTGATCCGAAAAGGATCAAGTCACTCATCAAATATGTCCAGAAACCAAAGACCGTTATATCGGTATCATCATGTTCGTGATGACCGTCGTGTCCGTGGTTATCGTGATGAAGTACTTCAGCCATATCCTTAGTCCTTCTTCAAGTGTTTTTCAAGTAACGCATAGCGTTCATTCTCAATACGTTCTACTTCAGCAGCAGGGACATAGTAATCCACATTCTTTGTGAATGAGCTTACGATGAAGCTGATAATAGCAGCGACGAATGAAACGACAGCAAGCCACCAAATATGCCAGATGAGAGCAAAACCAAGAATGGTAATGAACATCGCAATGACGAAACCAGCAGCACGATTTGTCGGCATGTGGATATCTTCATATTTGGTATTGCGAGCGTAAGCTACACCATTTTCTTTGTCAGTCCAGAAGCGATCAATACCATCGGCAGCAGGAACATGCGCAAAGTTATAAAATGGAGCTGGAGACGAAGTTGCCCATTCTAACGTACGGCTATCCCATGGGTCGCCAGTGTAGTCCATATTGTCTTTGCGTTGTAAGAAGCCAACGATGATTTGCATTAAGAAACATGCAATACCGATTGCAATCAAAACAGCACCAAACAATGCGATCGCTAAGTATGGATCCCATTCAGGGTTGTCATATGTATTCAAACGACGTGTCATACCCATGAAACCAAGGATATAAAGTGGCATGAATGCAAAATAGAAACCGATGAACCAGAACCAGAATGAGGCTTTACCCCATGCTTCATTGAGCTTCCAACCAAACATTTTCGGCCAGTAGAAGATGATGCCGGCAAACATACCAAACACCACACCACCGATAATCACGTTATGGAAGTGAGCGATTAAGAATAATGAATTATGTACAAGGAAGTCCGCAGGTGGAACAGCCATAAGTACGCCAGTCAAACCACCGATACCAAAAGTCACAAGGAAGCCAAGCGTCCATAACATTGGTGTCGTGAATGTGATACGACCTTTATACATGGTGAATAACCAAGAGAAGATCTTCACACCTGTAGGAATCGCAATAACCATGGTCATGATACCGAAGAACGCATTGACGTTCGCACCAGCACCCATGGTAAAGAAGTGGTGAAGCCATACAACAAACGCAAGTACAGTAATTGCGATGGTTGCATACACCATAGACTTATAACCGAACAACGCTTTACGAGAGAAGGTTGCTACGATTTCTGAGTATAAACCAAAGGCTGGTAATACTAAGATGTATACTTCAGGGTGACCCCATGTCCAAATCAAGTTCACATAAAGCATTGGACTACCGCCAAGCTCATTTGTGAAGAAGTGGAAACCGAAGTAACGGTCAAGTGTAAGCATTGCAAGTGTACCTGTTAATACAGGGAACGAAGCAATGATCAATACAGCCGTACAAAGTGAAGTCCAAGTGAAGATCGGCATGTCCATCAGTTTCATGCCTGGCGCGCGCATTTTAATGATGGTAACAAAGAAGTTAACACCTGTTAAAAGCGTACCGAGACCAGAAACCTGAAGTGCCCAAATATAATAATCAACACCAACACCAGGAGAATACTCAATACCTGATAGAGGAGGGTAAGCCATCCAACCTGTTGCTGCGAACTCACCAAGCGCAAGAGATGCCATCATCAAACCAGCAGCACCGGCGAATAACCAGAAGCTCAAAGAGTTTAATAATGGGAAAGCCACGTCACGTGCACCAATTTGCAGTGGAACGGCGATGTTCATCATACCTACAACAAGGCCCATTGCTACGAAGAAGATCATGATTACGCCATGCGCAGTGAAAATCTGATCGTAGTGTTCTGGGTGTAAATAACCTTCACCGCCACCTTTAGCGAGGAAAAGCTGTAAACGCATCATGATTGCATCAGCAAAACCACGCAGAAGCATGACCACTGATACGAGGATATACATGATACCAATTTTTTTATGGTCTACAGAGGTGAACCATTCGTTCCACAAGTAGCCCCATTTTTTGAAATAAGTAATACCTGCAAGAAGTGCGATACCACCTAAAACCATTAATGCAATAGTCACCAACACGATTGGATCGTGTGGAATTGCATCCAACCCTAACTTTCCAAACATGTCTTATTCCTCTGTAGAAGCTGTCGCATGTTCAACATCAGTGGTGTGGTCAGCAGAAGATGCTGAGTGATCTGCACCATGATAGTTGCTCATGTATTGATTGATTACAGATTCGAACAATTTAGGCTCAACCGAAGAGTAATAAGTCACTGGATGTGGGGCAGTAGGATATGATTTCATTTCCTCAGCCGCTTGTTTCTCTTCTGGTGTTTTTGCTTTGGCGATTAGAACTTCGATCTGATGTTTAGAACGGTTACCATCACGTAAAGTTGCTAATTCAGCTTGGTCAAGTGTACCTTTTTGAATTGCTTCAGCATTGATACTTGTACCATTACCCGCTTTTACCGCTTCTACCCACTGTGCAAATTCTGCGTCACTAACACCATGCGCCATGAAACGCATTTGTGAAAAGCCATAACCAGAATAGTTCGCAGAAATACCACGGAAGATACCTGGCTCATCTGCCAATAAGTGAAGATGAGTTTGCATACCTGCCATCGCATAAATTTGACCGCCTAACTGTGGAATGAAGAATGAGTTCATTGTGAAGTTAGAGGTGATTTTAAAGCTGAGTGGCGTTTTTACTGGGAAGCGTATTTCATTTACCGTACCAATATTTTGCTCAGGATAGATAAATACCCATTTGAACTGTTCAGCAATTGCTTGAATCGTTAATGGTGCTTTATCTGATTCTAATGGACGGTAAGGGTCATACTTGTGGGAACCCCACCAAGTTAACCAAGCTAAAATACCAATAATAATGACTGGAACACCCCAAACAACGATCTCAATTGTCGTAGAGTGTGCCCAAGTAGGTTTATAGTCTGCATCTTTATTTGACGCGCGATATTTCCAACCAAACCATAATGCCATAATGATTGATGGGATGACCACCAATAGCATTAGATAGATCGCAGTCATCATCAGGCTACCTTGACCCTGACCAACTGGACCTTTACTGTTTAGAAGTACCATATCACCACCGCACCCAGTTAAGAGCACAGCAAGCGTTGATAAAGACAATACAGCTAAAATCGTTTGTCTCATTTTACAACCTCGGTGAAGAGTCCCATTCCCTAATTAAATTATGGGATAGCGAATAAAGTGTCGCATGTTTGCTAAGAATTTCTTTTAATAAATGCTTAACAAACATGCGACACCGCTACGTTGTTGGGCATTATGCCTCATATTGAAAAACTAAGCTACTGATAAAGTGGTGTGAAATGCTTGTTTTAAAACCCGATTTATTTTGTAGGGATTGTTATTTCGCGATATGCTTTTTCTATAAATATCAGCTTAATATAAAGAAAAGAGGATTTAGTCCTCTTTTCTTTATTGATTTGTAATTATTGCTTAATCACTTTGGTTTTTGCGAATTTATCGTGTAATGTTTGGCGGTTTTTGCCAAGTGCAAATGCATAGTCAATGATTGTGATAATCGGGACTAACAGGAAGTTTAAAATAATAAATAAAACGCTACGCAACCAAAACGAGCGGATTAAACTCACCTGATCGTTGCTTTCGACATCAACAATTTTAATTCGAGCAAGTTTTTTGCCGATACTTTGACCAGATTTGGCAATAAAATAAGCTTGAATCATGAGCATAACCAAGATATAGATCATGATGCTCTGCCATGCTTCAACGGGAATGAGTTGAAACAATTGTTGTTGCAGTTCGGCGGCTTTCGATGAAGCAAACTCAGTTGCTTGCATTTGTTGTTGCAGTT
Source organism: Acinetobacter sp. NIPH 298 (assembly GCF_000369505.1). GTDB lineage: Bacteria > Pseudomonadota > Gammaproteobacteria > Pseudomonadales > Moraxellaceae > Acinetobacter. Next base: position 1,625,447 of record NZ_KB850055.1, on the reverse strand, counting down.
CAGAAAGCTGCTGAAGTTGTTCATCGTTGAAATAAAATGATGGAATAGCTAGGGTTGGTAGCCACAACATGAGATCAACCGCTTTGGCTAATGCACGAGAACCAATAGATGCTAGTTCGACATTGCTTTCTTGCGTAGATGCTTTAGCTTGATACTGTTGAGTAGGAGATACTGTTTCAGTTTGAATTGGCGATGGAAATGGAGCCGATGTATGACCAATTGGTTCATACACAAGTTTTCCTTGGGTTAATTCACCAAGCGTTTTCCATTCTGCCATCCCTTCATGCCATGCAAGATCAGTAAGAAGAACTTGTTGACTAGCAAGCATTTGGTTGATTTGTTCTAAGGTATAGGGACCAGCTTGCTGATTATTACGAGCCAAGTAAATTTGCATATATTCTAAATCTCTATCACAAATGATGAAAAAAGACCCCACCAGTGGGGTCTTTTACAATAGTGGTTAAGCTTGCTTAATTTTTTCTTCAGCCAAGAAGAACCAAGTATCAAGCACTGAATCAGGGTTAAGTGAAACAGACTCAATGCCTTGTTCCATGAGCCATTTTGCAAGATCAGGGTGGTCGGAAGGACCTTGACCACAAATACCCACGTATTTTCCTGCTTTACGACAAGCATGAATCGCCATAGAAAGTAAGGCTTTTACTGCTGGATCACGTTCATCAAATAAATGCGATACGATGCCAGAGTCACGGTCTAGACCTAATGTTAATTGGGTTAAGTCGTTTGAACCGATTGAGAAACCATCGAAGTGTTCAAGGAATTGTTCAGCCAATAAAGCATTGGTTGGTAATTCACACATCATGATGACTTTCAAGCCATTCTCACCACGTTTCAAACCATTTTGCGCAAGCAGTTCGATGACACGTTTTGCTTCAGAAACAGTACGAACGAATGGGATCATGATTTGAACGTTGGTTAAGCCCATTTCATCACGTACTTTTTTCAAGGCACGGCATTCAAGCTCAAAACAATCGCGGAAGTTGTCGGAAACATAACGACTTGCACCACGGAAGCCCAACATTGGGTTTTCTTCTTCTGGTTCGTATAACTTACCACCGATTAAGTTTGCATATTCATTTGATTTGAAGTCAGACATACGAACGATGACTGGCTTTCCTGCAAACGCAGCAGCAAGCGTCGAAATACCTTCAACTAACTTCTCAACATAAAACTCGATTGGAGAGGTGTAACCTGCAGTACGTGTTAGAACAGCAGCACGTGTTTCACGTGGTAAGCTTTCAATGTTGAGTAATGCTTTTGGATGCACACCGATCATACGGTTGATGATGAACTCAAGACGAGCAAGACCAATACCTTCGTTTGGAATTTGAGCAAAGTCAAACGCTCGGTCAGGGTTACCGACGTTCATCATGATCTTGAACGGAAGTTGAGGCATTGAGTGAATCGAGTTGCGTTGAACTTCGAAGTCTAATGCGCCTTCATAGATAAAGCCTGTATCGCCTTCAGCACAAGAAACGGTGACTTCCTGACCATCAGTAAGAACTTCTGTTGCATTTCCACAACCTACAATTGCAGGAACACCGAGTTCACGGGCAATAATTGCTGCGTGACAAGTACGGCCACCACGATTGGTTACAATCGCAGCAGCACGTTTCATGACAGGTTCCCAATCTGGGTCGGTCATATCAGAGACAAGAACATCACCGTCTTGAACTTTGTCCATTTCTTTAATCGAGGTAACAACACGAACTTTACCAGAACCAATACGCTGACCGATTGAACGACCCTCACAAATTACTGTGCCGCGTTGTTTGAGTAGATAACGTTCCATTGTGCCGACATTTTGACGACTTTTTACTGTTTCTGGACGTGCTTGAACAATATAGATTTGACCATCATCGCCATCTTTAGCCCATTCGATGTCCATTGGCGAACCATAATGTTCTTCAATAATCAGCGCTTGTTTGGCTAATTCATGTAATTCATGATCATTTAACGCAAATTGTTGGCGTTCTGGCTTTTCGACATCAACAACAACAACAGATTTACCCGCAGAACCTTCTTCACCATAAATCATTTTTTGGTGTTTAGAACCGAGGTTGCGGCGTAAAACAGAGTGTTTGCCATTATTTAATAGCGGTTTAGATAAATAGAACTCGTCAGGGTTAACTGCACCTTGCACGACCATTTCACCCAAACCATATGATGCGGTAATAAACACGACATCACGGAAACCTGATTCTGTGTCTAGGGTAAACATAACACCAGCAGCACCAGTTTCAGAGCGAACCATACGTTGTACGCCAGCAGAAAGGGCAACGACACTATGCTCAAAACCTTGGTGTACACGATAAGCGATTGCACGATCATTATACAGGGAAGCAAAAACTTCTTTAATCGCAATAAGAACGTTATCAATACCGCGAATATTTAAGAAAGTTTCTTGTTGACCTGCAAATGAAGCGTCTGGTAGATCTTCAGCAGTAGCAGATGAACGTACAGCAACAGCGATGTCTGGATTACCGTTTGAAAGTGCAGCAAAAGCGTCACGAATTTCTTGTTCTAGTGCGGAAGTGAGCGGAGTATCAACAATCCATTTACGGATTTTTGCACCAGTTTCGACAAGTGCATTTACATCATCAACATTGAGTTGAGCCAATTCAGCCTGAATTCGAGCGTTTAAACCGCTTTGATCTAAGAACTCACGATAGGCAGCAGCAGTCGTTGCAAAACCCCCTGGTACCGATACACCAGCATTGGATAAATGGCTGATCATTTCACCTAGAGATGAGTTTTTCCCACCTACGAGTTCTACATCGTGTTTCCCTAGTTTTTCCAGACCGATTACGCGCGCTTCCAAAGTATTTACTCCACTTTTTTTGCAGGATGAATGACCATCATTGGTATGAAATTATACGAAAGTGCTTAGAATTAGTATTTTACTAAGCGACAGTCATGTTAGATGAGTTTACTATAAAGATTATAGAGCACTAAGACAAATGTTTAAGGAGAATTTTGATGCCCGAAAGTAAACAAATTAAACGGAGCGTATTTTTTATTTCAGATGGGACAGCAATCACCGCAGAAACCCTTGGACATTCACTACTTGCGCAATTTCCAAACGTAGATTTTGACATTCATATTATGCCTTATATCACCACTGAAGAAGCGGCAATGAATGTGGTTGTAGAAATCAATGCATGTCAAAAACGTGATGGCTCTTTACCGTTGGTTTTTGATACTTTGGTTGATCCAAATGCCCGTGAAATTATCAATACTGCTAAAGCCGTAAATTTGGATGTATTTGAAGGCTTAATTAGTAAACTTGAACAAGAGCTAGGTATTCCACCAACGACATTGGTTGGACAAACGCATGCAGTAACAGATTCAGAGTCATATAAGGCGCGTATTGATGCGGTGCATTTTGCACTGGACAATGATGATGGTGCGCGAACACGTCATTATGATAAAGCTGATTTAATTTTAGTGGGTGTTTCACGCTCTGGCAAAACCCCAACCTCAATTTATTTGTCGTTACAATTCGGGATTCGTGTTGCAAACTACCCTTTAACTGAAGAAGATCTGGACGACAACCGTCTACCAACGGTCTTGAAAGCACATAAAAATAAGCTCTTTGGTTTAATGATTGATGCTGAGCGTTTAGTTGCGATTCGAAGTGAACGTAAGGCGAATAGTCGTTATGCAAGTTTTAGTCAGTGTCAAATGGAATTACGTGCGATTGAAGGCATCTATATTTCAGAAGGGATTAAATACTTAAATGTCACTGAAATGTCGATTGAAGAAATCTCAACGCGTATTTTGCAGTCGACAGGTTTAAAACGTCGTATTGGTTAATCAAATAGGGCTGCCTAAACACTGCTGGATAGGTGGCCTTTGATTGCAATTTTTTTCTAAATTATGATGCTAAGTTTGTAATAAATATTTAATTAAAAATAAACAATTGATGTTGAATGATAAAATCTAATTAATAAAAATGCCGCTATGATGTTAAATTCCACACGTTTATGATAAAATATTGTGATACAAATCTCACTTTTGCTATAATTGATGGTATGTGGTTTTTATTGCAACTGAACATCTTGAAATAAAGAATTCTGTTTGAACCTAAAGCCAGTAAAGTTATTTAAAAGCATGTGAATTCTTGGCTTTAACTTTTCAATCAAACCATCAAATGAACGAAGTCCAGCAAAACGTTTTCAATAGTATACCGAGTCTAGTCTGGTTGCTTTCAGATCAGGGTGACGCTTATTTTTTTAATAGCGTCAGCCAAGAATATATCGGTTTAAATGAATTAGAGAAGTTCAAAAAAAATTGGATGGATTTGATCCATTCAGACGATATTTCGGTTTTTCAAAGCGAATGGCTACAAGCATTCTCATATAAAACCCCTTTTAACGTTGAGTGCCGATTGAAACATCGATCAGGTGCATATCGATGGTTTTTATTGTCTGCAAAACTTGTAGCAGACAACTCTGGTGATCATGCATATTGGTTTATTAATAGTGTCGATATTCATGAAACCAAACAATATCAACAAAACCTAGTGCAATGTATTAATGCGCAAACCAACATGCTTGATAATAGCGTGGATTGCATCAAACTCTTAGATGTAGATGGTTGTTTACTGCATGTAAATAGAACTGGATGTATTGCCTTAAATATTCCCGAAAGCAATCATCGATTTGGGATGAAGTGGACAGAGCTTTTAGCGCCTGAAGTGCGATCAAAGGCAAATTATGCATTAAAGACGGCACTTAAAGGTAAAACCGCTCGTTTTCGTGGCATGAGTGGTCACGGAGAAGATAAGCAATATTGGGACAATTTACTCACGCCGATATTAAATGATAACGGTCAAGTTGTGCAGATTCTTTGTCTGTCTCGTGATGTAACTGCTCAAAGACAAACAGAAATTCAACTGCGCCTTTCGAGTGAATTGGATGAATTGACAGGATTGTACAATCGTCGTTTCTTTAAACTACAACTTAAACGCGCATTGCAAAGACATAAAAAGAGTGAAAAGTTTCTTGGTTTAATGTTGTTAGATTTAGATTATTTTAAACATGTCAATGATACGCTTGGGCACGCCGCAGGAGATCACTTACTGCGTGTTTTATCGAAGCGAATAGAAAACAATCTACCTGAAAATACTTTTGTGGCGCGTTTAGGCGGTGATGAGTTTGCTATTTTAGTCAATGGAATCGATGCTGAGTTTGATCTTGAAAAAGTTGCAATTGAAGTTAGTCGACAGTTAGATGCGCCAATCACCTATGCGGGCAATTTAATTAATGGCAGCATGAGTATTGGCTGTGCGATTTACCCACGAGATGCAAAAGATTCCTTGAATTTAATGAAATGTGCAGATACTGCATTAAATGATTTAAAAGCCACAGGGCGCGGTGGTTTTCGTATGTTTAATCAACAGATGCAGGTTGCTGCGCAAAATATCGCCATTCAATTAACCAAAGCACGTCATATTATTCGTGATGATCTTATGGTTCCGTTCTATCAACCTAAGGTGCGTTTATCTGATGGTAAGGTCGTTGGATTTGAAGCATTGTTACGTTGGCAAACGGACGATAAACGTATTCATTCACCTGTTAATATTGAACAAGCTTTTCAGGATTATGTGTTAGCTACACGAATTAGTGATGCGATACAGAATAAAGTTTTTAACAATATTGCCATATGGATTGAGCAAGGGGTGGCTGTTGTTCCTGTCTCGATTAATGTAGCGCCTGTTGAATTTCTTAAAGATAATTATGCTGAGCGCTTATTGTATCGTTTGAACCTGTATAAAATTCCGCATCATTTGGTCGAGATAGAAATCACAGAGCACATTTTGGATGATCGTGGTTCTGACTATGTGATTCGCGCATTAAATTTGCTCAAACAGCAAGGCGTTAAGATTGCACTTGATGACTTTGGAACAGGGCATTCATCACTTACAAGATTAAGGGATTATCCTGTAGATTGTTTGAAAATTGACTGCGATTTTATTCGTCAAATGAATAGTGACGAGGCGATTTTAGCAATCGTGCAAGCAATTATTGCTTTAGGGCCAAAGTTATCTTTGGATATCGTTGCTGAAGGTATTGAAAATGCTGAGCAATTAGAGTTGCTAAAACAATTTGGCTGCTCGATCGGGCAAGGTTATTTATTTAGTCGAGCAGTGAATGTGCAACAAGCGACACACATGCTGAAACGTGAAATGCACCTCTATTGATTGACTGAAGAAGCGAAAAAACAAGGCTTAAATTGAATAAGCCTTGTGGATGGAGTCGAGACATTAATTATTTCTAATATCCATCAATAGACTAAAGTTGTCTAAGCGTTTTTGTGTGTCATAAATATCACAAGTGAAAATAAACTCATCTACATCATACTGAGCCGCGATTTTATTTAAGCCAGCTTTAACGGTAGCTTGAGAACCAATTTGAGCCATTGCATAAAAGTTTTGAATCGCCAGTTGCTCAGCACTGGTTGCTAAACCTTGTGTAGACTCAATTGGTGGCTTGAGTTTTAGGCTATGACCACGAATCAGATTTAAAATACGCTGATATGAACTGGTTGCCAAATATTGAGCATCTTCATCTGTTGCCGCGACGACAGTGGGAACACCCATCGAAATATAAGGTTTGTCTAAATATTCTGAAGCTTGGAAATTCTCGCGATAGATTTCGATGGCTTGACCTAACATTCTTGGCGCAAAGTGCGAAGCAAATGAATAGGGAAGTCCGAGCTTTGCCGCGAGCTGTGCGCTAAACAGACTTGAACCCAATAACCAAACTGGTACATGCGTATTTTGCCCAGGCGTGGCAATAATTCTTTGGTTGGGTTCAGGTGCTTTAAAGTATTGTAAGATTTCCATCACATCTTGAGGAAATTGATCTTCTGTTTCTTTACGCCCACGACGTAATGCACGCATAGTGAGCGGATCTGTTCCGGGAGCACGTCCCAATCCAAGTTCAAAACGGTTTGGATAAAGCGTCGCTAATGTCCCAAACTGTTCCGCCACAACCAATGGAGCATGATTGGGGAGCATGATGCCACCTGAGCCTAAACGAATATGCTGAGTATTCGCTGCGATGAAACCCAATAGCACTGCGGTTGCAGAACTGGCGATACCATCCATATTGTGGTGTTCTGCTAACCAAAATCGTTCATAGCCTAAATTTTCAGCATGTTGTGCGAGTTCAAGTGCATGGCGCAGTGAGAACTCAATACTTTGATCGTCTCGAACGGGCGCTAACTCTAAAATTGAAAACTTAATATCTTGCAATGATTTCATCATCGATTCTCATAACCACATATCGATATAATACGATATATACTCGAGTCTGTATATCTATTTTGTTCGATATAATGTTTCGAACCTATGCAACAAAAAAAGCACCCGAAGGTGCTAAAGAGGTAACGCATATGCTTTTATTAACGGTTCTTGTACCAACCGCGATGTAGTCCATTGTCGTGACGAGCGTTTTTACGTGAATTATAATGACGACGATCATCATAGCGACGGTTGTCATAAGCGCGACGATTATCATAACGACGATTATCGGCATCACGATCTTGTCCGACTTTATTGCCTAAGGCTGCACCACCAGCCGCACCGACTGCTGCGCCAATATATCCACCATTGGTACCACCCATGTTATTACCAACAGTATAGCCACCGACACCACCTAAACCGCCACCAATTGCAGCTTCAGTACGATTACGTTTATTGCTAGATGCTGCAGCTCCACCAGCGCCACCGATTGCAGACCCAATCATTGCACCAGTATGCCCGCCGAGCTCTTTACCAACTGCTGTACCAACCACACTGCCTAAAGCCGATGTTGCAGCAACGCGTGTTGTATTATTTGCATGAGCAACAGACAGCATAGAAGAGGTTGCTAATAGAATGCTACATAACCAAATATTCGATTTCATGGTGAAACTCCTTGTCCTTTATTTGTGGGACAATATTCTTGATAACTTGAGATAAATGTAACAAGACTTTCGAGTAGAAATATGGAGTGCAACCTCTAGATTGATAGAGTTTAACGATGGTTTTGTAGGGGTTGTATTACATATGAAGAAATTGTGAATAAAATATAAAGATAAAGATAAAGAATGATGAGAAAGCAAACAACAGCAGCAGACACAATCAAGTACAATAGGCTGAGTTTTGATTTAGGGTTTGGTTATGCTGTTGGAAAAAATATTGCAATCTCAAGGTTTTGGTTCACGTAAGTATTGCCAACAGTTAATTAAAAATGGTGCTGTATGCATTGAAAACCAAGTATGTGATAATCCAAAACAGAACTTTAATCTTGACCAGCTGCATTTTCAGGTTTTTGGTGAAGACTATTTATATCGAGAACATGTTTATCTTGCATTAAACAAACCGCAAGGTTATGAGTGTTCACATCAAGCAACTCATCATAAAAGTGTATTTAGTTTATTGCCTGAGATACTTATTCATCGTGGTATTCAGTGTGTGGGACGTTTAGATCAAGATACAACGGGGCTTTTATTGTTGACAGATGATGGTCAGTATTTACAGTCGCTTACTCATCCGCGTAAACATGTACCTAAGGTCTATCATGTGACTACAGCAGATCCAGTAACAACTGAACAAAAACACCAATTAGAGTTGGGCGTGGAACTACGCAATGAAAAAGGTATTTATGCTGCAACCGATGTTCAGTTAATCTCAGAAAATCAGCTTTCAATGACCATTCATCAAGGCGTCTATCATCAAGTTAAACGCATGTTGGCAGCCGTAGGTAATAAGGTTAAATCTTTACATCGGCATCAAATCGGATTGCTCGAACTTCCTCAGCTCGACGAAGGTGAGTATATCTATTTAACACCTTCGCAAAAGCAGTTGAGTCAGAATATTCAATTGGATCTGTAATTATTTTAAAAAGCAGTGAAAGGTCTTAAATTCATCATCATGGATAAATCCCATTTTTTCATAGAGCTGATGGGATTGATAATTATTCTTTTGCGTTTCAAGGCTAATGCGTTGTGCATTTTCATGACGAGCAAACAGGATAGCGGTATCGATCAATTGTTTTGCAGAACCTTGTTTCCGATAAGTCGGGGTAACGTAGACATCATCTAATACATAGTAGGTTTCACAAGCAACGGATGAAAAGGCGAGATAAAGTAAAACAAAGCCTGTAAAAATTTCATCTTTTACATGAATAAAAATGACACTGTCTTTGTTGTCAAATCGATGATTTAAAAATTGAAAAGATTGCACAACATTGGATGAAGCACCGTAGAACTGACGATATTCATCAAATAAGACTGCCAATTGATGGAGGTCTTCTTTGGTTGCTCGCTTTACAATCATCCTTAATTCATCCTATAGCTTATCGTTTTATTTGGACTGTCAGGATAGCGAAAAAAATTCAGCTTAAAAATTAAAAACTTGTGTATAAATGCGACATTGTTAAGTTTTGTCACTTTCACCTAAAAGCGCATTCAGCTCTTCAAATAAATCCTCGTGATCATCTTCAATATTCATATCTGATGGATTCTCTGTTGTTGCTGTCGCTTTGGATTTCCGTAGTTTGAGCAATTGTTCCATATTGATATTCTGGTTTTCAATTGCAAAGGGAATAGATTTTGTAAGCACCACCTGTTTAAAGAAAAGGCGGACTGCTTGAGCAGGGGAGATACCAAGCTGTTTAAAAACGGCAAAGGCTTGTTTCTTTTCCTGTGAATCAAGTCGAACCTGATAAACTTCTGTTTTTCGCATGAAGAATAAGACCAAATATTTTTAGTTATGGTCATGTATTTTAAACGATCACAATGTAATTTCAATATTTTTGCAGTGAAAAAATAGAATTTTTGTCATTACGTTGTGTTTACAGTGTTAGTTCATAGTTAGAACTAAAGCTCATTTGCATATCTAAAATGGGATCTATGAAGTGAATTGCTTTTGCAAGTAATTGTAAAGGATGACTAAAGTCTTCATCTGCTTTGTGCACAATGGCTGGATAAAATGAATCATTTAGGATTGGAACACCGAGATAATTGAGATGTACACGCAACTGATGTTGTTTACCAGTTTTGGGTTTGAGTAAATACTTTGCGTGTGCTTGGTCGTGATCTAACAATTCGATCCATGTCTCAGTGTTACTGGGTTTATTCGCATTGACTTGCATGGTGTAAAAAGGATCACTTTTTTCTAAATGCAGTTGTAATGTCTGTGGAAACTTGAGTTCTGGGCGATAAGCAGCGATGGCATGATAGGTTTTTTGAACTTTTCGTTCAGCGAATAGTTGTTGATAAATACCACGTGATTCTGTTCGTTTACAGAACAAAACCACACCTGCTGTTTCTCGGTCAAGCCGATGGATTGGGGTTAAATCGAAATAGCCAGTCTGTTTTTTTAACCGAACCAATAATGTTTCTTGAACGTATTGACCTGTTGGGCTCATCGTTAAAAAATGCGGTTTGTCGACGACGAGCAAGTCTTCATTTTCAAACAGAATTTCGTGTTGAAAGGGCACGTGGATTTCATACGCCAAAAAACGATAATAAAAAATGTGAGTGTTAGGTGTATACAGACTATCTATTTTTAAAATAGAACCATCGGCTGCATAGATGAGTTCGTCTTTAAATCGTTGCTGCCATTCTGATGCTTGAATATGTGGAAAATGCTGACACAAATACTCAAAAATGGTGGGTGTGGAAATATCATTGGGTAAAAAAACTTTACTGGCACTCACGCCATTGATGAGTGGTGGTGTGAATTCAATGATGGGTTTCATGCAACAATACTAACCTAGAGTGAACGCTGTAAAATAAGCCAGTTTAAAAGCTGTTTATTAGGCTTTAAAGCAGCGCAATGTTATCATAGCCACCATCCCAATTTTGTTTTATTTGCCATGTCATATTCAGTGAAATTTACCTTAAATCATGAACAAGACACTCAACATTTTGCACAAGTGCTTTCTCAATATGTGCATTCAGGCGTTATTTATTTAATTGGGGATCTTGGTGCAGGCAAAACCACATTCACACGTTATTTTCTCCAACATTTAGGGCATCAGGGTTCGGTCAAAAGTCCAACATATACGTTGGTAGAACCGTATACGATTCAGGGTAAAGAAATTTTCCATTTTGATCTATATCGCTTAGATGATCCTTATGAGTTGGAGCTGATGGGAATCCGTGATTATTTGGAAGTAGAGGATGCGTTATTTCTATTTGAGTGGCCATCTAAGGGTGGTGATGAAATTCCCAAAGCGGATGTTGTTGTAGATATCCAAAAATCGGACGATGAATTAACCCGATTTGTAACTTTAACAGTCAACTCAGAATCGTTATTTCAAACCTTGCAGGAACAATTGAATGGTGCATGATTCAACGCGTCGTATTCATACACTCAATGCCGCTTTAGCCAACCAGATTGCTGCTGGTGAGGTTATTGAACGCCCATCCTCAGTGGTGAAAGAGTTATTAGAAAACTCGATTGATGCGGGTTCAACTGAGCTGATTATTCGTATTGCTCAAGGTGGTTCGACCCTGATCGAAATCATTGATAATGGTAACGGCATTCACGCTGAAGATTTACCATTGGCGGTGATGCGTCATGCCACCAGTAAAATTCAAACAGCTGAAGATTTACATGCCATTGTGAGCTTAGGTTTTCGGGGGGAGGCATTAGCCTCTATTGCTGCGGTTTCACGGTTGACATTGACCAGTAGCCAAGATGAAGCTGGGATTGGTTATCAAGTTGAAGTCAATGGTACGGCTTTTGATCACCAACAAGTACAAGCTGTCGCAGCACAAAAAGGCACACACATTCGCGTGCAGGATTTATTTTTTAATGTGCCTGCTCGCCGTAAATTTTTAAAAAAACCAAGTACAGAGTTTGGCCACATTGAAGAAATTGTACGCCGTTTGGCTTTAACCCATTTCGATATTCGTTTTGTACTTGAACATAACGATCATATTCGTTTGAATTTACCGATTGCGGATAGTGGCGAGCTGCGTTACCAACGAGTACAACAATTACTGGGTCAACAATTTATTCAAAATGCCTATTGGATTGATGCCGAAAGCATCAATATGCGATTGTCGGGTTGGTTAGGTCATCCTTCTGATGCCAGAGCGCAGGCCGATATGCAATATGTCTATGTGAATGGTCGTATTGTTAAAGACAAAACCATTTCCCATGCGTTGCGTATGGCCTATGAAGGAATTTTGCATGGGCATCAACATTCTTCTTATTTGTTGTTTCTAGAAGTAGATCCTGAAAATATTGATGTCAATGTCCATCCAACTAAGCATGAAATTCGTTTCTTGAATCAGCGTGAAGTACATGAGTTCGTACGTCACTATGCCAAAGCAACTTTATCTCAGTTTCAAACCGCCAGTGCGGATTTGGCACAAGCGATGAAAGTGGATGAACTGGTAACTGAGAATGCCCAATACCAGCCGCAGCCTAAGTATCAAGAACAGTTTCCTTTGCATCGCGTAAATGATGCGATTGAGCCACAGTCGTATGATCAAAATCAAACTGATGTATCGACAGATTTACTTACTGAGTTTAATCAAAGTCGACCTCAGGCAGTGCAATACAATTCATCTCATTCGCAACAACCAAGATATAATGGCTCTACGCAACTGAATAATGCATTAAAGAGCTATTTATCGCCGTTACGTGATGATGCGGACCTAGATTCGGAACAACAAATACCATCTAGAGTAGATGAATTTCCACTGGGTATTGCGATTGCGCAATTGCATGGCATTTATGTTTTGGCACAAAATACCGAAGGCTTAATCATTGTTGACATGCATGCAGCCCATGAGCGGATTTTGCTGCAACAAATGAAAGCCGCATGGGATAAACCTGAATTTTGGACATCACAACAATTACTGATCCCTAAAATAGTTTCGATTACCCGAATGCAAGCAACACGTGTGGATGAGTTGCAATCACAATTGCAACGTTTGGGCTTGGAGGTCGATCAATATGGTGATGAACAAGTCATTGTTCGTGGCGTACCTGCGATTTTACACAAAGCAAATTTTGAAAAACTTATTCCTGAACTACTCAATGATCTTGACCCAAATGACGAGGCGAGAGGGTTGCTACAAAAGCGTGATGAGTTATTGGCAGGTATGGCGTGTCATGGGGCAGTACGAGCACATCGGCAACTAAGTTTGTCCGAGATGAATGCGTTGTTACGTCAAATGGAACAAACTGAATTTGCCAGCCAATGTAATCATGGTCGCCCAACTTGGCGCGCATTTCCATTACACCAATTAGATAAATTATTTGCTCGAGGAGAGTAGTTTTACATGTCAAATCAATTGCCCGTAATTAATTTAATGGGGCCTACCGCAAGTGGTAAAACAGCATTGGCATGTGAGCTATATGAGCGTGGTAATTTCGAGTTAATTTCTGTTGATTCCGCTTTAGTTTATAAAGATATGGATATTGGCACTGCGAAACCGACTAAAGAAGAGCAAGCGCAGTATCCTCATCATTTGATTGATATTATTACGCCGTTAGAGGTTTATTCTGCAGCTCAATTTGTTGAAGATGTTTGTCCTTTAATTGATGATATGCATGCGCGCGGCAAAACCCCAATTTTGGTTGGCGGAACCATGTTGTATTTTAAAGCGTTACTGGAAGGTCTTGCAGATAATTTGCCAAATGCAGATCAGACAATACGTGAGGCTATTCTTGCAAAAGCCGAGGCGGATGGCTGGCAGGCAGTTTATGATGAGCTAGTAGCAGTTGATCCTGTTGCAGGTGGGAAATTCAAAGTATCTGATAAACAAAGAATTATTCGGGCATTAGAGGTTTATCGGATTACAGGTGAACCAATAACAAAATTACAAGCGCAGCAGCCTAAAAATCAACCCTATCGTTACATATTTCATAACTACGCACTGATGCCTGATCGGTTAGTATTACATCAACGCATTGAGCAAAGATTGAGCAAAATGTGGAGCATTGGTTTTTTAAATGAAGTAGAGGAATTAATTAGAAAATACGATTTAAATGATAATTTACCCTCCATGCGGTCTGTGGGTTATCGTCAAGCTTTAGATTTTTTATTAAAAAGTGACCTAAGTCTCAAAAATAAAGTAGAAATGGAGAACAAAGCGTTATTCGCGACACGGCAACTCGCCAAACGTCAATACACTTGGTTACGTTCTTTGCAAGAAATACACGATTTTAAAACTTACGTGACGATAAAGCAGGCGAAAGAAGACTTGCGAAACTTCTTGGGATAAAGCAAAATTCGCAGGCTGTCTTTTTATAATTTTTAGTTGAAAAATAAAGATAGTTTTTTTGCGCTGATTTAAAAATTTTTGGAGTTAAAAATGTCTAAAGGTCAAACTTTACAAGATCCGTTCTTAAATTCTCTCCGTAAAGAACGTATTCCAGTTTCTATTTTCCTTGTGAACGGTATTAAATTGCAGGGTCATATTGAGTCTTTTGACCAATATGTTGTTTTATTAAAGAATACTGTAAGCCAAATGGTTTATAAGCACGCGATTTCTACAGTCGTTCCTGCACGTAATCCACGTCCAGCTGGTGCTCAAGCTACTGGCGGCTTCCCAGCACAAGCTGGCACTACTGGCGGTTTCGGTGGTGGTCAAGGCGGTGCTGCAGGTGGCTTCGGCGGTCAAGGCGGTGGTTTTGGTGGTCAAGGCGGCGGCTTTGGTGGTCAAGGTGGCTTTGGTGGTCAAGGTGGCTTCGGTGGTCAAGGTGGCTTCGGTAGTCAAGGCGGCTTTGGTGGTCAAGGCGGCGGCTTTGGTGGTCAAGGTGGCTTCGGCGGTCAAGGTGGTTTTGACAGCGAAACTAAATTTGAAGATGGTCAAGAAGACGAAAATAATCGTTAATTGATGGATGATCTTTAAAAAAATGCCAGTCTTAAAATAGACTGGCATTTTTGTATGTGCTTTAAGTGTCTGTTGACATTTCAGCCATGCATTGCGTTATAGGCTAAAACAACGCAAACAAGGCATGAAACGTAGGCAATGGCAATTCCCTTGTCAAGTTTCATAACGGAGTTTGAGGAAGTTTTAGCCATAACCCTTCGGGACAGGGATATTTTTTGCCGCTACTGTGTTATGTCTTGCGCATTTAGAATGACTAAATTTTGCAAAACATGCCTTGTATCGACTAAAAATATCCACTGTCGGAAGCATCTGTGAAATGTCTACAGCCCCTTATATAAGTTCAAGAATTGCTATGGAAATCATTTTTGCTGCGGCATGTTGTAGCGTTATCGTTTCAATTTTGCTGAAATTTCTAAAAACCAAAGGTTTTGATGTTTTACAAATGATTGCATGGAACTATTTTAGTGCAAGCATTTTATGTTTCTATTGGTTTAAAACTGATATTACCCATATCTCATGGGCGCATACACCTTGGTGGTTGATTTTAATCCTCGCCGTGCTATTGCCTAGTATTTTCTTGTGTTTAGCAAAGTCATTACAATACGCTGGGATTTTAAAGACAGAAATAGCTCAACGGCTAGCTGTGATACTTTCTTTGTTAGCCGCCTATTTTATTTTTGCGGAACAGTTTAGCCAATTAAAATTAATCGGTGTTGTTTTAGGTGTGATTGCGATATTGGCGATTATTTTTGGTCAAGCAACTGAAAACACCAATAAAAGTTTGAATCTAAAATCGGCACTATTTTTATTTTTTGTATGGGCGGGCTACGCTGCGATTGACGTGTTGCTCAAATATAGTAGCAGTCTGGGGTTACAGTTTGCTGTCACGTTAAATTTAACTTTTATCGGCGCATTTATTTTGTCGATTGCTTATCTTGCAGTGACTCAGTCTCATTGGCAGCCAAAGAATATTTTCATGGGTTTAATTTTAGGTGGACTGAATTTTGCCAATATTGCTTTATATGTCAAAGCACATATGATTTTTAAAGATACACCTGCCATAGTATTTGCAGGGATGAATATTCTTGTGGTGGTACTCGGGGTATTGAGTGGTGTGGTCTTATTTAAAGAACGCTTAAAAGTTTATACTTGGGTGGGACTGATCTGTGGAATTGTTGCGGTACTGTGTTTAGCCAAAGCGATGATGTAGAAATTGTAAATTGTAAATTGTAAAAGCAGGTCTTTTAAATTTTGATTCAAAGAATTTTAATGAAAGATAAGACTTCTTTCTTGAACCACTTGTATCCCTTTCCATGAGCGATGCAAAGTGGGTGTACATAATGATGAAAGCGGTCTATGGGGATGAAGTATAGGCATGCATGTAATTATTACTGAAGATAACTGAGTTTAAAGTTGTATTCTAAGTAAAATATATAATGCGAATAGTGATGAGATCGAATAGATGACGGGCAAGAGACTAACAAAAGATGATCGTAGGCAGCAGCTTTTGCAGGTCGCTCGATCGATTATTCGTGAGCAGGGTGTTGAAGCGCTAACCTTGGGTTATTTAGCGGAACAGGCTGGGATTAGCAAACCAATTGCGTATCGGCATTTTAAAGATAAAGAAGGTTTATTAATCGCAATTTATAAAGAATTTAGTGACAAACAAAAACAGGATTTATCTAGCGCATTAGTACAGCATGCAAATAGCTTAGATCAAACCATTCATATTTTTTGTAGCGCGTGTTTGAAATTTCATATTGCAATAGGTCCTGAGGTGGGGTTGGTTGTTGCTGCACTTTCTGGCACTGATATTCTGCAAACTTACCTACTGCAGTGCCAAAAAGAATTTATTGATATTTTTAAAGAGAGTATTCATCCCTTTATTCGACTCGAAGGTCAAGATGGTGAAGCAATCATTATTGCAATAACAGGACTGATGGAAACAGTTTGTGTGGCTGCAAGTAATAATGTGATTGGGGCTGCAGCGGCACAAAAGGTGATGGAAAACTCTATTCTTCTTATACTCCATGATTTTTTAAACAAAGCGGATGTTTGACAGAGACTATTGATCACATAAGTTACTAATGGTAACTTATGTATTATAACATCTCTGGAATAATATTTATGTCGATTTTAGAACAAAACAAAAATGCATTGGTTGTCATTGCTCACCCGGACATGAAGTCGTTATCGCATCAAATCTCACACCATATCGCGAGGCATTTGACTCAGCAGGGAATGAATGTCGAAATTGCTGACTTGTATGAAGAGGACTTTAAACCAGCTATCACCATTCCTGATCTCAAGGCCTATCGTGGTCAGCAAACATTGGGCAATGATATTTTGTTGGAACAAGCACGTTTTGACCGTGCCGATATCGTTTATTTTGTTTTCCCTATCTATTGGTGGTCTATTCCTGCTGTTTTAAAAGGTTGGTTTGAACGTGTATTTACCCACGGTTGGGCTTTTAAAGTTGATGATCAGGCTGTGTTGACTGGCGAGCTTAAAAAGATACCTATAAAACTGATTGCAACGGGTACGGGAGATCAGGCTGGATATGATAAGCATGGCTATACTCAAGCAATACGCACACAGGTTGTAGAAGGAATTTTTGGTTTTTGTGGCATAGAAGATGTGCAAACATCGATTCTCTATAATTCTGATTTTATTCAGGCTGAAAATCTACAGACATTTTTAAAAGAACTTGATATGACGGTTTTAGATCTAAATCAGCGAAGTGTGAGTTGTTAGATAAATACTTTTAGATAGATCAAGTAAAAAGCGGCTTTAACAAGTACGTACTTGATCTATCTATCGCTAATGTTAAGAATTAAACGAGCGCGGTTTTACGCTACAAATTCGAAAATTATAAACGAGTAAAAATAACTTCCTCTGGAAGTCGTGATTTTGGCAAAACCGCATTGAAATCTTGTTCACTACGATAACCCAAAGCGACGATGACAGAGGCTTTTAAACTTTTTTCGGTTAAACCAAATTCTTGATTAATGGTATTCCGATCAAAACCTTCCATTGGTGTCGCATCAATCCCTTCAAGCCCCGCAGCAAAAAGGAGTTGACCCAGTGCTAAGTAAGTTTGATTTTCCATCCACGCAGAAAGATTTTTTAATTCGTTGCGATAAAACTCAACGTAACCTTGACGTGTATCTCGTTGACCTTGTTTAGCTGCCTCATCTTTAAAGCGACCACTGGCAGCATCTTGTTGAAGTAGCTGTTCTAAATACTCAGGTGAAATATCGGTACGGGTACAAAAAACCAAAGTATGTGAAGAGTTCAATACTTTAGCAGCATTATAAATGTAATTGCCTGTCAGACCTGCTGCAATACGTTGTTTGGCTTCATCTGTTTCAGCAACTAGAAAATGCCAAGGTTGAATATTTACAGAAGATGGGCTAAAGCGTAAAACTTCTAAGAGTTTTTCGAATTGTTGCTTTGGAATTTTTTTATTTGCATCGTAAGCTTTAGTTGCATAACGTTTTTTTGCAGTAACTAGAGTATCCATTTATCTCAACTCGATTCAAAATTCAATTTATTCTACTTGATCTAAATTTTACTGAAAGTAGCTAAATGTGATTTCTATATAGATTTAAGTGGTAAGTGTGCAAAGCAGTGCGATTAAAAACTTGGGTTATTAATGGAATTAGTGCCAGATAGCCCAGACGATAGGTGCGTTGTTTGACATGAAGGGCAATAAGAGAATTTTAGAAGCAGTGTATAAATCTGCCTCAATGATTAATACATCCACTGTTTAAAATCGAATGGATCATTTTCTTGTTCATTGATTTCTAAAATCCAAGCCGAATCTGCGCGCCAGTCACCCAATACGATACGTTGTTTATTGCCTAGTTGGTGGATTTCTGGACGGTGTGTATGCCCATGAATTAAGAAATCGACTTCGCTAATCACATTTACTACAGCTTGTGCATTTACATCCATGATGTCATAGCTTTTGAGTTGCTTGGTTTCACTGCTTTTTTTACGAAATCCATTGGCAAGTTTTTGTCTAAAACTTAATGGTGTTCGCTTTAAAAAACCGAGTAAAACAGGATTGCGAATTATTTTACGGAAACGTTGGTATGCAACATCATCGGTACATAGCGCATCGCCATGTTCGAGGCGAATTTTTTTGTGGTTGATTTCGAGGCTATAGACATCAGGTAATAAAATTCCGTCGAATTGATCTAAGAATTTTTGACCTAAAGCAAAATCACGATTACCCACTTGGAAGTAAACTTGGTTGCCTGCAGAAGTAAATGTTTGCAAGGCGCTGATAATGTCATTTAACCACGGTGCAGTATAGTCATCACCGATCCATGCGTTAAACCAATCGCCTAAAATGTAGAGTTGGGTGTTTTTATTTTTATATTCAATGAGTAAGTCTAAAAACCCTCGAACGAGTCGAGGGTGATCAGGTGACAAATGTAAATCTGAGATAAATAGGTAAGTCACACTTTTATCCTTTTAATCTCCCTAAATCCCTCTTTAAAAAGAGGGACTTTCATCCCTTTATAAAGGGACTTGCGTAGCAATGCTACTCAGGAGGGATTATTATTCAGAGATAATTTTAGCAGATTCGATCACAACATTCTCTAAAGGAACGTCTGCATGATAACCACGGTTACCTGTACGTACGCCTTTGATTGCATCTACAACGTCCATACCTTCAACAACTTTACCAAATACGGCATAACCCCAACCTTGAGCTGTTTTGCCTGTGTGGTTTAAGAAAGAGTTATTTTTAACGTTAATGAAGAATTGAGCAGAAGCAGAGTGCGGTGCTTGAGTACGTGCCATAGCAACAGTACCTTCATCGTTACTTAAGCCGTTGTCAGCTTCGTTTTCGATTGAATCACGTGTTGCTTTCTCTTTAAAGTTTTCGTCCATGCCGCCGCCTTGGATCATAAAACCTTCAATCACACGGTGGAAAATTACGCCATCATAGAAACCGTCACGTACATATTCTAAGAAATTTGCAACCGTTTTTGGTGCTTTTTCAGCATTAAGCTCAAGAACAATACGGCCTTTATTGGTGTTTAATTCGACTTGAGGAAAACTCATTACATTAATCTCCTAAACATGGGCAAATTGACCATGGGTTTTTGGTTGAGAGAAGCATAAGCAAACTGTAAACTACAAGGCAAGTAAAAAACGTTAAAATCTTTGAGAAAAAGTAAAGATTGCGTTTTTATTCCCTATTTTTTAACTGTAAGAAGTGATTTACACACTATGAAGCCAAATGATGTTGTTTCAGAACTGCCAAAGACCCCGACACCGAATACTCATGCCTCTGTCGATGCAGCGCAGCAAGAACAACAGGCTGGCTTAGATTTTGTACGCCAAGTAATTACTGATGATTTAAGCGATGGACGTACCCAAAAAGTTGTTACTCGTTTTCCACCTGAGCCAAATGGTTATTTGCATATTGGTCACGTAAAAGCGATTTGTTTAAACTTTGGTATTGCCGAAGAGTTTAACGGTTTATGTAATTTGCGTTTTGACGATACCAATCCAGATGCTGAAGAACAAGAATATGTAGATGGTATTGCCAATGATGTGAAATGGCTCGGCTTTAATTGGAATGGTGAGCCACGCTATGCTTCGAGTTATTTTGACCAGCTCTATGCATGGGCAGTGCAATTGATTGAACAGGGCGATGCGTATGTTGATTTGCAAACACCTGAAGAAATTAAATTAAATCGCGGTAACTTTGTAGAGCCCGGGAAAAACTCGCCGTATCGTGATGCGACTATTGAAGAGAACTTAGCGCGTTTTGAGCAAATGCGTAATGGTGAAATCCAAGAGGGTGGTGCTGTGTTGCGTGCCAAAATTGATATGGCAAGCCCAAATGTCCATATGCGTGATCCGATTCTTTATCGTGTTTTGCATTCAGAGCATCACCAAACGGGTGATAAATGGAAAATGTATCCAATGTATGACTATGCGCATCCATTGTCTGATGCGATTGAAGGCATTACCCATTCACTTTGTACATTAGAGTTTCAAGATCACCGTCCATTTTATGATTGGATCGTTGCAAAGGTTCATTCTCAAGCTGTACCACGTCAGTATGAATCATCACGTTTAAATATTGATTACACCATCACCTCTAAACGTAAGCTGCGTAAGCTCGTTGAAGGTGGCCATGTCAATGGTTGGGATGATCCACGTATGCCGACTGTTGTAGGAATGCGTCGTCGAGGTTTTACTGCTGAAGGTTTAAGAGATTTCTGCAAACGAGTAGGCGTGTCAAAAACCGATGGTATCGTTGATGTTGCAATGCTTGAATTTTGTATTCGCCAATCTTTGGAAAATACGGCTGCGCGTGGTATGGCGGTATTGAATCCATTAAAAGTGACCTTGACCAATTTGCCTGAAGAATTGGACTTAACCCATGCACGTCATCCAAACGTCGATATGGGTGAACGTATCATTCCTCTAACACGTGAAATTTATATTGATCGTAAAGATTTTGAAGAAGTGCCGCCGAAAGGCTTTAAGCGTTTAATTCCTGAAGGTGAAGTGCGTTTACGTCATGCCTATGTGATTAAATGTGATGAAGTGATTAAAGATACCAACGGTGAGGTGATCGAACTGAAATGTTCAATTGATCCAAATACCTTAGGTAAAAATCCTGAAGGGCGCAAAGTCAAAGGGGTAGTGCATTGGGTATCAGCGAGTAAAGGCGTTCCAGCGGAAGTGCGTATTTATGATCGCTTATTCACAGAGTCGGATCCTGAAACAGGCGATGATTTCTTGGCAAATCTGAATACAAACTCACTGCAAATCGTGCAAGCGGTGGTTGAACCTGCTTTAGCGCAAGCGAAACCTGAAGACCGATTCCAATTTGAACGTGAAGGTTATTTTGTTGCTGATCAATATGATCATGATATCGAAAAACCAGTCTTTAACCGTATTCTTGATTTAAAAGATAGTTTTAAAGTTGAGAAAAAGTAAAAGCCGAGTGGGTTTTCTTCTATTTAAATGATATTTGAAAACCTGAAATAAAAAAGCCTCTGATAACAGAGGCTTTTTTTAATCTCAACGAATTATTGTTGAGCTTTTTCTTTCATATCAGCAGCTGTAGATTCAATAGCACCTGCAGCATTTGCAGCAGCTTCACGTGCAGCAGCTTCGGTATCCGCAGCAGCTTCAGCGGTAGCAGTTGCGGTGTGATCAGCAGCAGCATCGATTTGATCACCAGCAGTGTCAATAGCTGTTGCAACATCATGGCCCGCTTGGTCAGCAGCATGCTCTAAGTGTTCGCCAGTTGTAGCCCCTGTTTCAGGTGCTTTATCTTTATTACAGCCTACAAGAGCAACAGTAGCAGCGAGACCTAAAGCAACAAGTAATTTATTCATTTTCATATTTCCTTTTCATTGTGGCATCCAAAAACAATGGATAGCAAAAATATAAACACAAAGCGGATAGATAATAAAGTTGAATATTTGTTGATAACTTGTAAAAACACGCACTTACATTTGAAAATGTAAATGCGTGCACATGTTTTTAAGCTGTGTTAATTACCCGAACGAATCATATAATCAAAGGCAGAGAGTGATGCTTTGGCGCCTTCACCCGTCGCAATGATGATTTGTTTGTAAGGCACAGTGGTACAGTCACCCGCAGCAAACACACCTTTGACATTGGTTTCATTACGATCATTTACCATGATCTCACCACGATTGCTGAGTTCAACTGCACTGTCTTTTAGGAAATCGGTGTTGGGTAATAATCCAATCTGAACGAAGATCCCTGCAAGCTCTACCGTGTGTTCAATATCAGTTGCACGATCTTTATACTTCAAGCCAGTGACTTGAGAACCATCACCCAACACTTCTGTACTTAATGCATTCAGGATTACAGTAGTATTTGGCAAGCTGTTTAACTTGTTCTGTAATACTTGGTCGGCACGAAGTTTGGTATCAAATTCCACCAACGTGACATGCTCAACGATACCAGCAAGGTCAATTGCTGCTTCCACACCTGAGTTTCCGCCACCAATCACCGCAACACGCTTACCTTTGAAGAGTGGGCCGTCACAGTGCGGACAATACGCCACACCACGAGTACGGTATTCTGCTTCACCCGGTACATTCATTTCTCTCCAACGCGCACCTGTAGAAAGAATAATGGTTTTTGATTCAAGCTTGGCACCATTTTCAAGTTCAACTTCGACCAAGCCTGTCGTCGTTTGATCTGCACCGATGATTTTGCTGACACGTTGCAAGTTCATGATGTCGACATCATATTCACGCACATGCGCTTCCATCTCGGCAGCAAACTTAGGACCGACGGTTTTTTGTACAGAAGTAAAGTTCTCGATATCCATGGTATCCATCACCTGACCGCCAAAGCGCTCTGCCACGATACCGGTATTGATCCCTTTACGAGCCGCATAGATCGCTGCGGTTGCCCCAGCAGGACCTCCACCGATCACCAAGACATCAAAGGCATCTTTGGCATTGATCGCTGCTGCATCTTTCTCAGCTGAGTTGGTGTCTAACTTGGCAATGATTTCTTCCAAAGTCATACGACCTTGGCCAATGTGTTGATCATCTTGGAATACCATTGGTACAGCCAAGATTTTGCGTTGTTCCACTTCGTCTTGGAAGAATGCCCCATCAATCATGGTGGTGGTAGTATTGGGATTGTTGATCGCGATCAAGTTCAATGCCTGAACCACATCAGGGCAGTTATGACAGCTCAATGAGATAAACACATCAAAGTTTGCCGCAAGATTTAAGCCTTTAATTTGAGTTAAAACTTCATCAGAGACTTTAGGGGCATAACCTGACACTTGTAACAATGCCAAGATCAAAGAGGTAAACTCATGTCCCATCGGCAAGCCAGCAAAGAACACACGTGGCTGTTCACCTACTTTCGCCACCCCAAAACTTGGACGACGAGCATTTGAACCATCAAAACGCGCGGTCACCTGATCAGACAATTCCGCAATTTCGGTGACAAGTTCTTTGATTTTTGCCGCTTTGTCGGAATCATCTAAAGCAGCAACCAACTCGATCGGACTTTCTAAACGTTCTAAGTAAGCTTTTAATTGCGTTTTAATATTTTGATCTAACATCGATGTCTCCAAATTCTCAACAATTCAAGTCGGCTAAATTCATTCAATGAGGCTATAATACGCAAAAGCACTAAATAGGTAAAACAGTATGTTTTTATAGGTTTGATCGGTTTTTTGGATTGACGCTGTACCTGTCGTATTTTTGATCACTCATCTATTTAAAAGTTTGATCGGCATTGATCTTGTTATATAACTGCAATCATTTCATGGCATAACTAAAAGGTAAGCGAGATGGCGTTACAGCGTGGTATTTATCAACACTATAAAGGGCGGCTTTATCAGGTGTTTAATGTGGCTCGACATAGTGAAACAGAAGAAGAATTGGTGGTTTATCAATGCTTATATGGTGATTACTCGATGTGGGTACGCCCACTCACCATGTTTACTGAAACTGTTCAGCTTGAAGGGCAAGTTATTCCAAGATTTAAGCTGATACAAGCGACCTAAACGCGATATTTTTCTAGTTTGAGCATCATGGAGAATCAGATATGACCAACACTGTTTTCTTGCAACGTATTGCTGATTTATACGATGAATTTAAACAACATGATGCTCGACAGTCTGATCGTCTAAGGCGTTATCGCAATATTGAAGCAGAATCAGCTAAATTACTGGCGATGCTGGTACGTACTCAGCAATCAAAACGCATTCTTGAAATTGGAACGTCCACAGGATACTCCACCTTATGGTTGGCAGAAGCAGCCAAAACGGTTCAAGGGAAGGTGCTCACTTTAGAAATCAATGCATTTCGGAGTGCGCAAGCCAAAAAATATGCAGAAGATTTTGAGTTAGAAGGGTTTATTGATTTTTGGGTGGGCGATGCTGCCGACTATTTGAAACAAGCAATGGAACCCTTTGATCTCATCTTGTTAGATGCAGAACGTGGCAGTTATGTGAGTTATTGGGAAGACTTAAAACGCTTATTAAAATCCTCTGGCAGCACCTTGATTATTGACAATGTCATTTCGCATCCAGCTGAAGTTAAGCCAATGCTAGATCTCATTAAACAAGATGAACACTATATGAGTAGTATTTTACCAGTGGGCGCTGGTTTATGTATGGTGGTTGTCAAATAACTGACTTCTACTTTGATGCTCTAAACGATAAGCCTGTGGACTACAACCTCGTATTTTATTAAAAGCGCGGGTGAAGTTGGCGGGGTTTGAGTACCCTAATTCATAGGCAATATGGGTAATGGTAAACTTAGAATTTTCTAATAGATCAATGGCTCGTTCGGCACTAATCTTTTGCTTTAGTTGGTGGAATTCGACACCGTACTTTTGCAGATAACGTTGCAATGTTTTGGTCGAAATATTTAAGACTTTTGCACATTCATTTAATGTCGGGATTTGATTCGCTTGACGAAGCATCATACTAACCCATTCGACAATTTCTCCCTGATGATAAATTCTTTGAATTTGCTCCTGACAACGTTGTTCGACCACTTTTAAACTATGGGCATCGGCTAAAGGTAAGGGAAGTGAGAGTTGCTGTTGATCCATCACTACACGAACGCCTGTAATCCAATGATCGTTAAAATGAAAATTAGCTTTGATTAAATGGATATACTGTTCTTTATATTTTGGTTCGGGTACACTGAGATAAACCTGATATCGTTGTAATTGGTTCCCAGCTAATTCTAATAAACTGTAATAAAAAGCCACTGCAATCGCTTCGATATGGAAGGCAAGACATTGTTTATTCATTTGTAATATCGGTTCAAATAATAACTCAACTTTTTGCTGATCGTGTTGAAACTGAATCGTGAGTTTAAAGCTTGGCATAATCAGTCTGAAGTATTGAGCGATCAGTCGTAAAGCATGTTCAAGATGTGGGCTGGTCATGAGGGCATAACCCACCAGACTATGTGAGCTTAGCTTGATATTTTTGCCTAATTGGAATGCGAGGTCTTCGGTATTGGGGAGGTTTAAACCCATTTCAATAAATTGTTCAATCTGTTGAATGCTAAGGAGTTCAGTCGTAGAAAGTTGATCACGTAATTGCATTAATAGGTTGTTATCATATTGATTTGTTTGAATTAAAATATCAATCAATCGTAGATAATAACGTGAAGGAATGACAGGAATTTGTTGGTTTTGCACAATTAACAATCCATATAGTCTTAAAATGATAATACCAAGTCTTAAAATGATAATAAAGACTCACTTTAAAAGAACACAATTGATGGAAGCAAAAAGAGTAATTGATTGAGGAGTTTCTAATGAATATGCATACTCAACTGCATGTAGCGCACGCAACAACACGGTTCAAAGATAAAAAGCGTCATTGGTGGTTATTAGGTTTGGCTGTACCTGCAATTGCCATGAGTGGCTTAGCTGGTTATCAGTTTGGTCCTAAAAAAACGAAAAAGTTTTTTGCTTCATTTGGTCCTTTGTTTTTGCATGGTGTTATTCCGAGTTTGGATAAACTGATTGGTGAAGACGCTGAAAATCCACCGATTGATGCAATCGCAGATCTAGAAGCTGATCCATATTATGCGCGTATTGTTAAACTGTATATTCCCTTGCAATACGCTGTAAATATCTACGGTACATATCTCGCAAGTCGAAACAATACCTCTGTCGCCGATCAAGTTTTATTGGGAACATTAATCGGGATGGTGAATGGTGTCGCGATTAATACTGCACATGAGTTGAGTCATAAAAGTGGCAAGCTAGAACATTATTTATCGCATCTGGCATTAGCACCATCAGGATATAACCATTTCCGTATAGAACACCCTTATGGTCACCATCGTCGTGTCGCCACACCAGAAGATCCTGCTTCATCACAATTTGGCGAAACATTTTGGAAATTTTTACCACGGACAGTCATTGGAAGTTTTAAGTCCGCGATTGAAATCGAAAAGAGCCGTTTAGCTCGTAAAAAATTACCATTTTTATGTAAAGAAAATGAGCTCTTACATGGTTGGGCAATGTCAGCCATTTATCATGCAGCGATGTTTAGCAAATTTGGTGTACGTTCGATACCATTTCAAATGACACAGGCCGCTTATGCAGTAACGCTGTTTGAATCTGTAAATTACATCGAACACTATGGTTTGAAACGGGAAAAGCAAGCCAATGGAAAATATGAAAGAACATTGCCTGAACATAGTTGGAACAATAATAATGTGGTGACCAATTTGTTTTTGTACCAATTACAACGACATTCGGACCATCACGCCAATCCAGCGAGAAGTTTTCAAACCTTACGTCATTTTGAAGATGCACCTCAATTACCCGCGGGCTATGGTGCAATGATTCTCCCTGCATTTGTTCCTGCATGGTGGTCAAAAATTATGGATGATCGAGTCGTGCAGCACTACAACGGTGATTTAGCTAAAATCAACATGCATCCGAGTGCCAAAGAAAAAATGCTTGAGAAATATGCAGAGCAAGTAGATGTCGCGTGATTAGAAAGCGTTGGTATTTCGCAGACTTCGTTGTCACAACAAAGATCAGCCCCAATCGGGCTGATTTTTTATGAGGAAGCTGAAATAGAGAGTCGTTTAAAATGTAGGTCAAACTCAAGATACTTATGTACAAATGCAGCTTTGTCAGTAGAGCGGAGTAAATTATCGTAAATAAATTTTGGTACAGGATGGTACAGTTCACCTGAACCATTGTTATAAAATATTTTTAAATAGCGTGAAGAAACGTCATATTTCCAAGAAGTTACAATAACAGTTTTTTCCATACATTTGCCCCCATATCAATAGTAGACTCATGTCCATATAAAAAACGCTTTATTCCATCATTTGACAGTACTCCAAGTCTCAGAAGCTGACAATTGATAAATGAACTTTGCTATGAAGATATAAGTATAAGAATTGTAAAAAATTTGCAATTAAATCGAAGCGCAGACAAGCAGAAATTTATAAATATTTTAGACAAAAAGAAACCACCCAAAAAAGGGTGGTTTCTGACGTATCGGTTGAATCTAATGAATTAGATTTTACCAACTAAGTCGATAGATGGAGCGAGGGTAGCTTCACCTTCTTTCCATTTCGCTGGGCAAACTTCACCTGGGTGGCTAGCTACGAATTGAGCAGCTTTAAGTTTACGTAAAGTTTCTGATACATCACGAGCAATTGAGTTGTCATGAATTTCAGCAGTTTTGATTACGCCTTCAGGGTTAATGATGAACGTACCACGAAGTGCTAAACCAGCTTCTTCAATATGAACATCAAAAGCGCGTGTTAATTGATGAGTAGGATCACCAATTAATGGGAATTGAGCTTTACCAACAGCTGGAGAAGTTTCATGCCATACTTTGTGAGAGAAATGAGTATCAGTCGTTACGATATAAACTTCCGCACCAGCTTTTTTGAATTCTTCATAGTTGTCAGCAGCATCTTCAACTTCTGTTGGACAGTTGAATGTAAAAGCAGCTGGCATGAAAATAAGAACAGACCATTTACCTTTAAGATCTGCTTCAGTTACTTGAATGAATTCACCGTTACGGAATGCATCAGCTTTAAATGGTTTAACTTCAGTATTAATCAAGCTCATCATTGTCTCCATGATTGCGGTATATCTTTAAACGAGGAAAGTGTTTACGAGATATAGAATAGTTAATTTTTCATTATTGGGGAAATAGTATTTTTACATGATTAGAATCGGAAAAATGAATTGATCGATTTAAATCCACATTTTCACCCAATCTATCCTGATTTGACTTCAAGTTGATGACGTCAAGATGACAGGAGATTTTAAAATTAATGCGTTAGACAACATGCAGTCTATATCATTAAAATTCAAGGGTAGAATGGAAAAATATATAAAAATGTTTAATTTCTGGACTATAATTTAATTTGTGAGCTTTTTGCTCGAGTAGATAGCGAATTAACACGAACAATGACTGATCATTTAAGAACAAGATTCGAAAACTTAGAACTGAATATGGGTTTGGGGAAAATTAGCGCTTTTATTTCAATGTCCTTAGGTTTGCTAAGTATATTCGGCGCTTTATGTTTTTTATTTCCCACTGTATTAACGACACCAGAACTTCGCCCATTTTATGTGCAATATTATGATGTCTTTTATTTTAGTTTAATATTGGCGGTTGTTCTGAGTGTCGGTTTTGGCGCATATAGCTCAATCATTCGTCAAAATCGATATGGGTTTTACGGATTATGTTTTGCTTTAGTTGCAGCAGTTCTCGGCTGTGGCTTGATCAAAGCACCGATACTTCCAAGTCTTCCTTTCTATGCTGGGATTGATTATTTCGTTCTGACGCTTGTGATTTTGGCTGTTATTTTTATTCCGCTTGAGGGTTTTTTTGCCAAAAATCCTGAGCAAAAAATTCTTAGGGTTGGCTGGGTGACAGATATGAAATATTTCATGTTTAGTCATATTGGTATTCAGTTATTCACCTTTTTAACAGTCATGCCAATTCAATATTGGATCACTCATTTACCAAATAATCCAATTGTGCCTTATGTGCAGGCGCAACCGATTTGGTTACAGTTCATCGAGTTACTGATTGTTGTGGATTTTGTGGTGTATTGGCTGCACCGAGCGATGCATGAAGTGAATTTCCTTTGGCGTTTTCATGCCATTCATCATTCTACTGAATATATGGATTGGCTGGCATCTTCACGTTTGCATGCTGTTGAAGTGTTAATGACACGTTTTTTAGCAACTTTACCTATTTTTCTTTTGGGTTTTCACACTTCAGCCGTGTTTGCGTACCTGATCTTTATTTCCTTTCACGCCATATTTATTCATTCTAATGTACGTTTTCGCTTTCCTTATTTGCGTTGGATTATTGCCACTCCTGAGTTTCATCATTGGCATCATTCTTCTGAAAAGCCTGCAATTGATAAAAATTATGCCGCATTTATCCCTGTGTATGATGTCGTTTTTAAAAGCGTGTATATGCCAAATCATTTGGCGAGTGTGTATGGTACGGTAGGCTATAAAATTCCAAATAGTTTTGTGAAGCAGTTTACTTGGCCTTTTAAAAAATACGTAAAGCGTTTTCTTCAGCGTTTTGATTCGTCATCTAAATCTTGAAGATATTGATCAATATGCATCAATTTCCCAACGGGATTGGTGTAGTTGCTTTGCATAGCAACACTTTAAAGCGTAAAATAGCCGATTATTTTATTTTCAGGAAAGCTGTTCAGTGCAGAGTCATTTAAATGTAGATCAATGGGTTATGGCACGTGACCGCCACCGTTTAAATCGACTGCGCAAAGATAAAAAAACCGAAACAGCAGAAATTGAAAAACTATTTGCACAATCGAATCATAAAGTTAAACAGCGATTGGCGCGTCTCCCAAAGATCAAACTCAATCAAGACCTACCTGTTACGCGCTATGCAGATCGTTTGATTGAAGCGATTCAAAAGCATCAAGTGATCATTGTGGCGGGGGAAACTGGCTCAGGTAAAACCACACAGCTTCCTCAAATTGCAATGCTGGCAGGTCGTGGTTTGACAGGCATGATCGGGCATACTCAACCGCGTCGTTTGGCGGCGCGAAGTGTATCGCAGCGTATCGCGGAAGAAGTGGGCGAAAAGTTAGGCGAATCCATTGGTTTTAAAATTCGATTTAATGAGCAAGGGTCACAAGACTCGATTGTTCGTTTAATGACGGATGGTATTCTGCTTGCTGAACTGACCAATGACCGATTCTTATCAAAATATGACACGATTATTATAGATGAAGCGCATGAGCGTTCGCTCAATATTGATTTTATCATGGGCTATTTAAAGCAGCTTTTGCCGAAGCGCCCAGATTTAAAAGTGATCGTGACCTCAGCCACGCTTGATGTAAATCGTTTTAGTCAGTATTTTTACAATGCACCCGTATTTGAAGTTGAAGGGCGGAGTTTCCCTGTTGAGCTTCGTTATCGTCCAATTTCTGAACTGAATATTGTCGGCAGTGATGATGACGAGTTTGATGATTTTGAGGAAAATTTACCGCGTGCGGTCGTACAAGCGGTAGAAGAATGTTTTGCTGATGCGGATAGCAAAGGTCATCCTGAACATGCTGATATTTTAATTTTTGCCAGCACTGAGCAAGAGATTCGGGAATTGCAGGAAACCCTGCAAAAATTTGGTCCTCGTCATACGGAAATACTTCCGTTATATGCACGGTTAGCGATTGCAGAACAACAAAAGATTTTTAGCCCAAGCGGAAAAGGTCGACGGATTATTATTGCCACTAACGTTGCTGAAACGGCACTTACCGTACCGAATATACGTTATGTGATTGATAGTGGTTTTGCACGTCTTTCACGCTATAACTATCGTTCGCGGGTACAGCGTTTACCGATCGAGGCGATTTCACAAGCTGCGGCGAACCAACGTAAAGGACGTTGTGGTCGTATCGCTGCGGGTGTCTGTATTCGCCTTTATAGTGAAGATGACTTCCTTAGCCGCCCAGAGTTTACCGAACCAGAAATTAAGCGAACCAATCTTGCCTCTGTGATTTTACAAATGCAAAGTTTGGGATTGGGCGATTTGGAAGATTTCGATTTTATCGAGCCACCTGATTTCCGTTTAGTCAATGATGGACGTAAGTTGTTGGTTGAGTTGGGCGCTTATAACGAGCACACTCAATCCGCTCATAAGAAGAAAGGTGGATTAACCAAAATCGGTCAAATGATGGCACGTATGCCGATTGATCCTCGTTTGGCGCGTATGATTATTGGTGGTGCGCATTTTGGTGTGCTGAAAGAAATTTTGGTGATTGTCAGTGCTTTGGCTGTTCAAGATCCGCGTGAACGTCCTGCGGATAAACAAATGCAGGCGGATCAAAAGCATGCTTTATTTAAAGAAACCGATTCTGACTTTTTATTCTATTTAAAGCTATGGGATACCTTACAAACCAGTCCAGAAACACAATCAGAAAGTAAGCGTCGTCAATTTGCGCGGAACCATTTTTTAAGTTGGTTGCGTTTACGTGAATGGAAACAAACTTATCAGCAGTTGGTTGAGTTGGCTGAAGGTTTGAAACTTAGCTTTAATGAAAAACCAGCCAATTATGAGAATTTACATCGTGCTTTGTTAACAGGTTTACTTTCCTTTATCGCCAACAAAACGGATGAACGAAATACCTTTATGGCGGTGCGCCAACAAAAAGCGAAGGTGTTTCCAGCCAGCACTTTACATAAGACCAATACCGCTTGGGTGATGGCGTTTGAGATGGTGGAAACGTCTCAAGTTTATTTGAGGACGTTGGCGAAAATTGATCCTGAATGGATTTTATTGGCTGCTGGCGATTTATTGAAACATCACTATTTTGAACCGCACTGGTCGAAAAAAGCGGGTATCGTCAACGCCTATGATCAGATTTCATTGTTTGGTTTGATTATTGAACCTAAGCGACTGATCAATTTTGAAAAAGTGGACCAAGCTGCTGCACATGAAATCTTTTTACGAGATGCGTTAACAACAGGGCATTTGGGGATTACTCCACCATTCCTAAAACACAACTTATTAAAACTTGAGGAAGTTGAGCGCGTTGAAGACAAATTACGGCGTCGTGATTTGGTGGTAGATGAAGAAACGATTTATCAGTTTTATGCCAATAAAGTTCCGACCGAAATCGCCAGCCGTCGTAGTTTCGAAGATTGGCGAGCAACGGTAGAGCCTGAACATCCACGTTATTTATTCGTTGATGATGACGCCTTGTGGATGAATGATCGCCCAACTACACAACAGTTTCCTGACTATTTGCATAATGGACAATTGCGCTTGGCTGCCAGCTATCGTTTTGACCCAAGTCATGATGAAGATGGCGCGACTGTGAAGATTCCAGTGCAAGCTTTAGCACAAGTTGATGAAAATCAATGGTCATGGGGCATTCCAGGTTGGCGACAAAATTTAATTGAGGCGCTGTTAAAAGCATTGCCAAAAGATAAACGTCGAAATATTGTTCCCATTCCAGATACAGCACGAAAGTTGATTCAAGGGATCGATGCAGTTCATTTGCGTGAACATTTATTTAGTTATTTGGCTTTTGCCTTACGCGGTGAGCAAATCACTGAAAAAGATTTTTCTTTTGAACGAATTGATCAATACCTGATCCCTTTTATTAAAGTTCTCGATGAAAAAGGTAAATTAATCGCGCAAGGTCGTGACTTGGATGAGTTAAAAGCGCGTTGTCGTGTAGAAACGCATCGCGCTGTAAAGCAACATGAGGGTGAGTTTAAAACTTTTCCTGAGCATTTTGTTTTTGAAGCTTCACAAAAAGTGACGGGTGTATTGGTGAAACAATATCAAGCACTTGTACCAAGTAAAGCATTTGCTGATTTAGATGTAAAAGATGAATCAGGTGTTGTGATTCAGACGTTTAATGATCAAGAAGAAGCAATTAAACAGCACAGAGAAGGGGTAATTCGCCTTGTTCACATGCAACTTGGTGATTTGATTCGTCAGTTGAAGAAGCAAATTTCTAAACCATTAGCATTGGCTTATTCACCATTAGGTGATAAAGCAAAGTTGGAACAAATGTTGGTTTACGCGACTTTGCAAGTTTCGATTCAAACGCTTCCTATTGATGCTACTGAGTTTGAAAGCTTATTGGCGAATACCAAAAAGCATTTTTTATCTTTGGGTCAACAGACATTGACTGATTTGACTGAAATATTTACGCAATGGCAGCAAGTTCGCCGTGAATTGCTCGTCCTCGATCAAACCATTTTCACTCGCAGTGTAGATGACATCGAAGATCAACTGGATCTTATGTCCCTCGCAAACTTTGTTTATAGTCGTCCTGCTGATCTTTGGCAGGAATACCCGCGTTATTTAAAAGCTTTGCTATTGCGTTTAGATAGATTGCCCAATAATCTACAAAGAGACCTTGCGGCAATTGATGAAGTCGATCCTTGGATGGACAAGCTATTTAAATTTAAAAATGATCCTAAAATCAAAGAATTGTATTTGATGATGGAGGAGTTGCGAATTTCCTTGTTTTCTCAACCGATGAAAACAAAGATGCCAATTTCACCAAATAGATTACAAAAACTATGGGATCGATTATCAATCGGTTAAACTGAGCAATAATGAAAGCTAGAACCATTCTTTACAGGAGTTTTACATGGGCATTCGTATAACAGGTACAGGGTTATTTCACCCGACCGAATCTATTTCCAATGCAGAATTGGTGGAAAGTTTAAATGCTTATGTAGAACAATATAACCAAGAACATGCTGACAAAATTGCAGCAGGTGAATTAGAGCCATTACGTGGTTCAAGCCCTGAGTTTATTGAAAAAGCATCAGGTATTCAGCGCCGTTATGTGGTTGAGAAGTCTGGTATTCTTGATCCAAAGCGTTTACGTCCTCGTTTACAAGAACGTAGCAATGATGAGCTTTCACTTCAAGCAGAATGGGGTGTGATTGCAGCAAAACAAGCGATGGAAAATGCAGGTGTTACCGCAGAAGACATCGATGTTGTGATTTTAGCTTGTTCAAATATGCAACGTGCTTATCCAGCTGTGGCGATTGAGATTCAATCTGCACTTGGCATTCAAGGCTATGCGTACGATATGAATGTGGCTTGTTCTGCTGCCACGTTTGGTTTAAAGCAAGCTTATGATGCGGTGAAGTGTGGTGCTCGCCGTGTTTTACTGCTCAATGTTGAGATTACATCAGGTCATTTAGACTATCGTACCCGTGATGCACACTTTATTTTTGGTGATGTTGCGACAGCATCGATTATCGAAGAAACTGAAACAAAATCAGGTTATGAAATTTTAGATATTCATTTGTTCACGCAATTCTCAAACAATATTCGTAATAACTTTGGTTTCTTGAACCGTAGTGAAGATGCGGTGGTGGATGATAAATTATTCCGTCAGGATGGTCGTAAAGTCTTTAAAGAAGTTTGCCCACTTGTTGCAAAAATCATTACTGCGCAATTAGAAAAACTCGAATTGACAGCTGAGCAGGTTAAGCGTTTCTGGTTACACCAAGCCAATGCCAATATGAATGAACTGATTTTAAAATTAGTTGTAGGTAAAGAGGCTGATTTAGAGCGTGCACCAATCATTTTAGATGAGTTTGCAAATACCTCATCTGCGGGTGTGATCATTGCGATGCATCGTACAGGTGAACAGGTCAATGATGGTGAATACGCTGTGATCTCTTCATTCGGTGCAGGTTATTCAGTCGGTTCGATCATTGTGAAAAAGCATATTGCATAAGTTTTGAAAATTTAAAAAAAACACCGCATCTGAATATGCGGTGTTTTTTTATTTAAGCAATGATATTTACTTCAACATAATAGCGAGGTCTATCAGTTGTGGGGTGGTGCTGCTACCAATTGTCGAAGCCGCCAGATTTGGTGTGCCGTCTACATTAACAGCGAGTCTAGCTCTTGGTGTCATAATCGTTGTATCACTGTTTAAATCGATGCGATATAGAACGGAGGGCCCCGTCATTCCAGACACGGTTGCTAAAGCAAAACCATTGTCTCCACCAGCAATGTCAAAACCATTATCCATCCCTAGATTGATTCCTAATGCACCAATTGAATTGAGTACACCATCATTTGGTGGACTTTGTTTCACTAAAAGTTGGTTGCCTTGATCTACGTTAAACAGTTCTGTACCAATCATTGGGATAGGTGTTTGGAAACTGTTGGTATAGGCGGCTGCGCTGACGACTGCATCATCGATACCATTTAGGTCACCATCAGTAATGGTGTCGCCTGTATCAACATTGATCCTTAAACTTTGTCCTGTATTACTAATGACACGTAAACGATCAGCAGCAGGGTTAAAGTCAACAGCAAAGCTTGTACCAAGTAGCGTTGTGAAAGGATTGTCATCACCCATCGCAGCTTTCAGTGAGGATTGAAGTGTTGCCATACCTGTTTGAGTATTAATGGTATATAGATTTGATTGGTCACTGAGTCCATATAGCATGCCAGATTTATCAGTCGTGGTTTTAAATCGAAAATCGATTCCAACAATTTTTTCTGCAACTTTTAAACCGGTAATATTGATTTGTTTAACTGAATTTGGAGTATTCGCCATAAAATGAATCAGCTGGTTGTTGGCACTCAAACCATATGTATGTGCGCCGCTATCGGCAGCACTTGCGAGTGCTAAACCTCGAATACCAGAAGTCTGAAATAGATTTGGCAAGTTTTTGCTTTCAACAACGGCAGCATTTTCTGAGCCGACGGCAGCAACATTGAGGTGGTGGAGTTGATATGTGCCTGCTACTTTAAGGGCGGCATAGCCAACGTTATTAATCGGGTCAATATCAAAACCACCGCCGCCTTCAACATCAACACCTGATGCAAGCATTGCTGAATTGCCTAATGTGCCCGCATTTGCATTTTGTAGATAGATGCGATCAGTATTCTGGTCAATACTAAATAATCGTGTTGAAGCTGTACCAGCAAACGCATTGGTATATGCAGCAGCAATAATAGCGACTGATTCGGCACCTAAACTAATGTTGCCATCTGTGATCGTCGCCCCCGTATCAACATTAATTCGCAGATTTTGTCCATCATTGCCAATGACTCGTAGTCGATCCGCTGCTGGATTAAAGTTTACAGTCATCAAGTCAGGATTACCTGTGATTTTGTCAAATGGTGCATTGCCATCTGTAGTATCCATTGGGTCAGCAACTAACTTACTTACCCAAGTCGCACGTCCAGTTTGAGGGTTCAGCGTATAGATATTGCCCATAGTACCGACGGCATATAATTTTCCATCTTTTGGACGGTGGTCTATGCCAATAAGTTGTTCACCAGATTGCAGATTTGTGATTTTTAAATTAGAAACCAACATTTCAGGTTGATCACGATTGATTGAACCTATCATTCCATTGCTTGTCAGAATCAGCACATCGCCCGTTTTCGTGGGAGAGGGATTGGAATTATTATTTGAGTCATTATTGCAACCCAAAAGGAATAAGCTGCCTAAGACTGCGGTAGTCAGTGATAATATTCTTGTATTCATTTTTTAAATCCTGATTAATATTTTT
Organism: Acinetobacter sp. NIPH 298; assembly: GCF_000369505.1. Lineage (GTDB taxonomy): Bacteria > Pseudomonadota > Gammaproteobacteria > Pseudomonadales > Moraxellaceae > Acinetobacter. The sequence goes on along the minus strand of NZ_KB850055.1, from coordinate 1,588,514 downwards.
GTTCATACAAAGCCTTAAGAAATATTCCTTATTACTTATAAAACTTGGGGCTTCTGTGATTGAGGGACTTACTGTAAATAAAGATTGAGCGCTTTATTTTTAGCTGTTAATTTAAAAAAATTTATTAACTAGAATCAGCATATAATTGCTGATATTGAAAGTAAATCAATGTTTTTAAGTGGTTTTTTTGTAGTTGGGTTTTGAGTTGTAATTATTCACGCGGAATTCACGGCTGATCAGAAATTTTAATTGTTAGGATGTGGTGATTTATGTGAGTTAGTGTTCTTAGGTATGAAAAAAAGAGAGAATCAGGGGATTCTCTCTTTTGCTTGGAAACGATTATGCTTCTACTGTTTGGACTGCGATTTTTTTAGCAGGATCGGCTTTGCGTCGAACAGCAGGAACCGGTTCACCACGATATTGGCGATCAGCAAAATAACTAGAACGCACCATTGGTGCAGACCAAATATTTCTAAAACCTAATTTACGTCCATGCTCAGCATAACGCTCGAATTCTTCAGGTGTGACAAAACGATCAATTGGCGCATGTTGTTTAGATGGCTGTAAATACTGACCAATCGTGATGTAATCTACGTCATGTGCTCTAAGGTCATCCAAAAGGGCAATCACTTCTTCTTCAGTTTCACCAATGCCGACCATCAAACCACATTTGGTTGGAATATCTGGACAATATTCTTTAAACATTTTTAACAGATTTAAAGAATGTTGGTAGTCAGAGCCCGGACGCATGGCTTTATATAAGCGTGGTACGGTTTCAATGTTGTGGTTGAAAACATCAGGCGGGCATTCGGTCATGATGCGAAGTGCAATATCGAGACGACCACGGAAGTCAGGAACTAAAATTTCCAGCAAGGTATTTGGACTAAGTGCACGTGCTTCTCTGATACAGTCAACAAAATGTTGAGCACCGCCATCAAGTAAATCATCACGGTCCACTGAGGTGATCACGGCATATTTTAAGCCGAGATTCGAGATTGTTTCTGCCATGTGGCGTGGTTCGTCCGCATCAAGTGCATTTGGACGACCATGCGCAACGTCACAGAAAGGACAGCGACGTGTACAAATATCGCCCATGATCATAAAGGTTGCTGTACCGCCACCAAAACACTCTGGTAGGTTGGGGCAAGCAGCCTCTTCACATACAGTATGCAGTTTTTGCGAGCGCAAGGTTGTTTTGATACGTTGAACCTCTTCTGGTGCGGCCATCTTGACGCGAATCCAGTCTGGTTTACGAGGTACTTCAACCGTAGGAATCACTTTTACAGGAATTCTTGCGACTTTTTCGGCGCCACGAAGTTTTAAGCCCTGTTCAGCTTTACGGTGTTCAGACATATCTTTTCTACAACCTTTAACTTGAGATATCTAGACATTATAGTCAAATTTACGAGTATATAGGACGAAATAGGTATTCATTTTAAAAATGTGTATATATAAAATATATGGTTGAGAAATACATCAATTCAACGCATATTGGTTATCATATATAGAGTAGTAAAAGTTTAACAGTCAAGGAGCTTTGAATGCCACGTAAGAAAGAGGTCGTTGGTGGGAATATTGTAAAATATGATGCAGTCATTCTCGGTTCTGGCCCAGCTGGTGAAGGCGCGGCAATGAAGCTGGCAAAAGCAGGTAAACGTGTTGCAATAGTGGATGTTCGTGATCAACTCGGCGGTAACTGTGCGCATGTCGGTACTATTCCAAGTAAAGCGTTACGTCAAACAGTTTCAAGTATTATCCGTTATCAACGTGATCCAATGTTTCAAAAAGTAGGTGAGTGGAAGCAATTCACCATGAAACAAGTGTTACGTAACGCACACAAAGTGATTCAGCAACAAGTCGATACGCATACCCGTTTTTATGATCGCAATAAAATCGAAACTTTTCATGGCCGTGCCTATATCCACGATAAAAATACCGTCTTGATTTTCAGTCATGATGGGATTAAGGACACGATTATTTGCAAACAAATCGTGATTGCTACGGGTAGTCGTCCTTATCAACCACAGGGTTTAGACTTTAATCATCCTCGCGTATTTGATTCAGACAAGATTTTAGATTTAGATTATACGATTCAAAAGATTATCATCTATGGTGCAGGCGTTATTGGATGTGAATATGCGTCTATTTTCATTGGATTAGACCATAAAGTCGACCTAATCAATACCCAGCAAAAGTTATTGAGTTATTTGGATGATGAGATTGCTGATGCCTTGTCTTATCATTTGCGTGAACAAGGCGTTTTGATTCGTCATAATGAACAAATTGATCGCTTAGAAACTTTTGATGATCACGTGGTATTGCATTTACTTAGCGGTAAGAAAATCAAAGCTGATGCGATCTTATGGTGTAATGGTCGTTCAGGCAATACCGATGGTTTAGGTTTGGAAAATGTTGGTTTAGTGCCAAATAGCCGCGGTCAGTTGATGGTTAATGATCAATATCAAACCGAAGTAGACAATATTTTTGCTGCGGGTGATGTCATTGGTTGGCCATCATTGGCATCTGCTGCCTATGACCAAGGTCGTTGTGCGGGTGCAAATATGGTCGGTGAGAAAAATGTCAAACCAATTAAAGATGTGCCAACTGGAATTTATACCATTCCAGAAATTTCTTCGATTGGCAAAACCGAGCAAGAGCTGACTGAAGAAAAAATCCCATACGAAGTAGGACAGGCTTCTTTCCGTCATTTGGCACGTGCCCAAATCACAGGTGATACGGTCGGCGAATTAAAGATTTTATTCCATCGAGATACTTTAGAAGTGCTGGGCATTCACTGCTTTGGTAACAACGCGGCTGAGATTATTCACATTGGGCAGGTGGTGATGCATAGTCCAAACAATACCTTGAAGTATTTTGTAGAAACGACATTTAACTATCCGACAATGGCAGAAGCATATCGTGTTGCTGCTTTGAATGGGATGAATCGTCTATTCTAACTGTGCTAGACATTGTATGATCCAAATGCCAATCAAATTGATTGGCATTTTGCTATTTTGTATTTGATAAAAGGGTTGCTATGAAAACTCAGAAAAATAATGTACTTGTCTTGATCGTTATTGCCTTGCTGATTTTTGCTTATGTCGGTTTGGAGCTTAAGCAAAATAGCACACAGCTCGAGACATCTTCATCTGTTGAGCAGCGTGTTGATGATCAAGCCAAGATCATGCAAGCCTATCAACAACAACGAAGTAAGCTTCAGGTACGCTCACAAGGAATAGTGAAAGCGATTTTGCCTGATGATAATGATGGCTCAAGACATCAAAGGATGATTTTAGAGTTGGACAATGGTTTAACGGTTTTGATTGCCCATAATATTGATTTGGCACCCCGAATAGAGGGGTTGCAAAAAGGTGAAACGGTTGAGTTTTATGGGGTGTATGAATATAACAATAAAGGTGGGGTGATCCATTGGACACATCACGACCCAAGAAGAAAACATATTGATGGATGGTTGAAATATAAAGGAAGAATGTATCAGTAACCATCTTCCTTTATCAGTTGTTGTGAAGATATGCGCTAAATCAGCTTGTAAGCGCCAATTTTTGACGGGATTTCCATTTGGGTAGCACTTTAGCTAAATAAGCGTCCATACACCATACAGGGCCAATCAGGAGGAATTGTAAGTCTTTAAAGAAAGATGGTTTTTTGCCTTCAACTTTATGTCCGTAAAATTGACCAATCCAAGCGATGACGAATATGCCGATATAGAAACCGATGCCCACAGGTAAGATAATAATCAGCCATGCCATTACAGCGAGTAAAGCAGCCATTGCGACCGCAAGCACGATATCTAGACGTGCATAGAAAACCAAAGTCAAAACAAGTAATAGTGCGGTTAATAAGGCACTAAAGTGCGCAAGAATACCAATAATCGAAAAAAGAATTGCTGGAACACATACCCAATGGATTTTTTTATTGGTTTGGTTTTGATGACTTTCACTATATTCATCGAACCATTCGTCGATTGATTTCACAGCGCTCTCCTTGCGATCTTGGTTATTTTTTAATTATCTCAATATACCGAAGAAAGTTAGAAGGGTCAAAATATCTGCGGGGTATTTAGGTTTGTTGCCGTGTAAAAATGATAAAAGCCACACTAGGCGGCTTTTATTTATTGTATGACTGACTGTAACTTAAGAGTTAGGCCCGTCTACACGTTCGATGCTCACTTTACCAAGACCTGCATTTGTAAGTCCGATTTGCTTCGCTGCACCATAAGATAAATCAAGTACACGGTTACCATGGAAAGGACCACGATCGTTTACCTTTACCACAACACTTTTACCATTATCACGATTGGTTACACGGATATAGCAGTTTAGTGGAAGGCTACGGTGAGCAGCGGTCATTGCATTCATATCGAATGTTTCACCACTTGCTGTTTTACGGCCATGGAACTGACGACCATACCAAGAAGCAACGCCAGTTTGGCTAAACTTACGAACTGTGTTCGAAGCAACCGCATTAAGCTTTTCAATCACTGAAGGCTCTTCTTCAGGAATGTCAATTTTTGCTGCAATCGTTTGGCGACGTACTTGGTCACCCGAACGCTCAGTGATTGAAAGACTATTTACGTTAGAAAGACGCGAATTAAAATTTTGAGAATCTTTACTTAGAACACGAGCGGCTAAGTTAGATCCATCCACATCATTATTCAATGATGAAGATTGTACCATTTCTGCATGTAACGGGCTTAAACTTAAGCCGGCTGTCAGCGCTAGAATATATTTTAGCGAAAACTGCATTGTATAAACTCCTAGAGAACATGCTTTTCTACTTCAATCAAACAGTCTGAAATATAGTGCACATGTCTAATTATTCACTTTTGCAATTTGCAATTTGGGGGCAGTTGTAACCACTTAAAGAGTTTGAACAGCCCGAACACTTGGGATGGATAATATTCATCGGCTATGAAGTGTGTCTAGTCATTAAAGACAAATAGCAACAAAAAGAACAAAAACACACAGTTTTTGATTAAAAAATGAACAATATTGTAACCAAATATGAAAACAGCTCAAAAAACATACTTTTTTAATAATAAAATTATTGACTTTTTAGTGTTGTTGAAAAAGCTAGTCTATCGACTAGCTACTTCAGTGCCTAATAACCATACAGCAGTCGCATACATACGGCTTCTGTTGTAGGTGGTAATGACTTGGAAATTTGGATAAGTGATGTAATAGATCGGACCAGAACGATCTTGTAATTCAATGACATTTACAAGGTCTAAATCATCAATTTTTACCAAAGGGTTAACAGGTGATATGCCCAATCGCTTGAGTTCACCGTAAGGTCTAGGTAAGGTCAAATCCTTCGCAATCACGCTTTCTGGATCATTTCCTAAATAACGAGCAGGGAAGCCAATTGGTCGATCTCGTTCCCAACCATGTTTAGCTAAATAGTTCGCAATTGATCCAATTGCATCAACAGCCGAATTTCTAAGATCAATATGACCATTACCATCGTAATCTACACCGAGTTTTTGGATATTACTCGGCATGAACTGTGGATAGCCAATTGCGCCTGCATAAGAACCAACAATACTATTGGTTGGATAGCCTTCTTTATATGTCCATGCAATTAGTGCTGCCAGTTCATCGCTAAAGTAATCTGCACGACGAGGGTAGCCAAATGCAAGTGTTGCTAAGGCATCGCGGGAGACGAAAGAGCCTTTATTTGCGCCGTAGCCTGTTTCTACCCCTAAAACACCGAGGATAACTGCTTTAGGTACACCAAATTGCTGTTCTGCGCGGTTTAGAGTATCTTCGTATTGATTTTTAAAACGGATACCGCGTTGAATCGTACCTTCAACCAAAAACATTGAACGATAATCATACCAAGGTTTACTTTCACCTGGACGCGTCATAATATTTAGAATGTTAGGAATATTACGCGCACCACTCATCGCAGTATCGATTTGTTCACCGCTCAAATTATAGGTTGTCATCGCTTTTTGTTTAAAAGCCATATAATTTGGATGGGTGTAAAATTCGTTCGCGTATGCCCAATTACAGCTTAAAAATAAACTGGCACTTAAGCTAAGAAATTTAACTGTTTTATTTAAAGTTATATGCAACATATGTTTATAAAATTCCTCGTTATCGATGCGTATGGATGGACATAACCAGTCCAAAAGTAGACATCAGCGTTATAATTGCAGTTCCGCCATAACTCATGAACGGTAACGGCACACCTACTACGGGTAAAATACCACTGACCATGCCAGCATTTACAAATACATAAACAAAAAATGACAAACCAAATGCGCCAGCGATCAAACGGCCATAATTATGGAAGCTTTGTAACCCAATTTGGAATGTTCTAAAAATAATCGCGAAATATAAAAGAATAAGCAGTATTACGCCAATCAAACCAAATTCTTCTGAATATGCGGCAATAATAAAGTCGGTATGACCCTCAGGAAGAAAATGTAGATGAGCTTGCGTGCCTTCTAAGAAGCCTTTTCCAGAGAAGCCACCTGAACCAATTGCCGTTTTGGATTGGATAATATTCCAACCTGTACCTAAGGCATCCGCTTCAGGATTTAAAAGTGTGAGTACACGCTGACGTTGATAGCCATGTAATAAAAATGTCCATGCGATCGGAATAATAATGGCCACTGCACCAGCGGCAGCAGCGATCAGCTTCCAAGATAAACCACTTAAAAAGAGTACAAAGATACCACTTGCAATAACCAGTAATGAAGTGCCTAAGTCGGGTTGTTCTGCAATCAATAAAAAAGGAATAAGAATCAGAACTAATGACAGTATGACTTGAGAAAAACTTGGGGGTAGTGCTTTGCGTGACAAGAACCACGCAATCATCATCGGCATGCCGACTTTCATAAACTCGCTGGGTTGCACACTACCAAAGCCCGGAATATCAATCCATCGCTGCGCACCCATACGCACTTCACCAAAAACCATAACCGCAATCAGTGACAACACGCCAAAAATGTAAAAGTAGGGCGAAAATGCCTGATAGACTTTTGGGGGGATTTGAGCCAAGCCCAACATGACGCCAAAACCGATGCCAAAACTGATTGCTTGTCTCGTAACTAAGCCAACATTCTGAGCGGAAGCACTATATAAAATAGTCAATCCAAGTATGGCATTTAAGATCAAGAACAGACAAAGCCATGGATCAATGTGTAATTGTTGCCAACGTGAAAGCTGCGTGGCTGTACTTAATCCATCGCGGGGTGCTTGACGTAAAAATTTATATTGTGAGCTTGGGGACATGTGATTCTAAATCAGGTAAAGCTAAGCTTCGAGAATGCTAACATAAACGCTGATATAGACAATCAAAATTTAGAAAATGTGACATTTATAAGTTTTAGCTTACGATAAAAAAACGGCCATTTTGCAATGACCGTTTTTTTATCAGCAGAAGCTTATTTTTGTACTAACAATTGATCAAAGTGTTTAGCGAATACTGCAAGCTCAGCTTGGCTTAGACTTGGAATTAATTTCTTAATTACAATATGAACTGCTGTTTCTACACCGCTGGTTGCAACGCTTGCAGCACCACGTTTAAGCATTCCTAAACCTAGCGTCTTATTGTACTCAGTCATGAAATGATGAATCAACGCATCAGCAAAAGATTTAAACTGTTTGGTGAGCGCATCACGTTGTTCCTTGCCATTACCAGCTTCGACTTCCGCAAAACTCTTTTTCATATCAGCAACAAGACTATCAGGCAGTACAGTACCAATACGTTGTTTACCTTCGTTGTCGATAAACAAACTTTTTTCCATAAAGTTCAATGACTCTAATACTTGGTCATTTGATGTTTTACCGAGTAGTTGTTTCATTAAAGACGAAACAATGCTACGAATTTTTTGAGCAAGTTCTTCAGTGGTATCTCGTTTGTCACTTGGTGGAAATTGTTGAACCAAATGAACCAACATGGTGTCAATTAACTCATCAGTAAGCTGTAGAGATATTTTGTCACGTAAAGGGTATTGTGGTTCTTTACTGTCACGATTGGCTTGTGCAAGTTGAATATCCTGACTCAAGCTTGCTGAAGGAAGAATACCGAAATAACTGGTCATTGAAGAACGTCCTCTATATCAAATTTATTCGTTTTATTGTCGTGCCAAGCGAATTGGCTCGGGCATCCATGACAAATCTGAAACTCGACATGGATTAATATCCAATCCTCCACGACGAGTATAAGTTGCATAGACCATCAACTTTTCTGGTTTAAGCAATTGCCAAATATCCGCAAATATTTGTTCTACGCACTGCTCATGAAAACCATTATGCTGACGGTACGAGATAATATAAGCTAATATGCTGCGATAACAAGGTCTTTTGCCTTTAAAACGGATAAAAACAGTTCCCCAATCTGGCTGTCCAGTCACAGGACAATTACTTCTAAGAAGATGTGAGTAAAGCTCAATTTCTACATTCTCTTGTGTCGTCATATCGTGCTGCAACAAAGTTGCATCGGGGTGCTCAGACAAACGCTCAGGGATAAGGTCATCAATACAAATACCCGTGGGTTGAGTAATCTTTAGATCATCCACTTGAAACAATTCAAGTTTAAGTGTTGCGCCAGCCGCTTTTGATAAATCTTGCTCAACAGTCTCAATAAATACCTGTTTAGAGGCGAATTGAGTGAAGTTCAAACTATTAAAATAAAGCTTGAGTGATTTTGATTCGATCAGATTTGGCGAGCTTGCAGGTAAGGTAAGACGACCAATCGCAACTTGGGGTAATCCATGAGGATTTAACCAAGAAATTTCAAAAATATGCCACCAGTCTTTGCCCTGAGTAATCCCATCAATATGTGCATATTGTTGGCGAGATTCAGCGCGAGCGATTGGAAATAAAACGTCTGGCTGATATTGAGTTGGATATTGGGTGTCTTTACCCAACAAAGAATGTTCTACACTCATTCACGCATTCCTGAACCACGAGCTAATAAATGATATGCAATTGCATAGAGGACGATACAGCATAAGGTCACAACGATTAATGAAAGCGAAACATTCACATCACTATGCCCTAAAATACCAAAACGGAAAGCATTGACCATATATACAATTGGGTTAATTAAAGATAAATTTTGCCAAAATGGGCTTAATGCACTAATGGCATAGAACACGCCGCCTAAATAGGTCAGCGGTGTCAATACAAAGGTCGGGATAATTGAAATATCATCAAATGACTTGGCATAAACAGCGTTGATTAAACCACCAAGTGAAAACAATAACGAAGTAATGATGACCGTATAAATAGTCACAAAGAAATTATGAATTTCTAGATGTGTAAAGAACAAGCTCATGATCGTCACAATCAAGCCAACCAATACACCACGAGAGACGCCGCCAATCACATAGCCCCACAGGATTAGATGTAGAGGTACGGGACTCATAATCAGTTCTTCAATGCTTTTTTGAAATTTCGCACTAAAGAAACTTGAAGATACATTGGCATAGCTGTTGGTGATGACTGCCATCATGATTAAACCGGGGATAATGAACTGCATATAGCTAAAGCCGCCCATTTCACCGATACGTGAGCCGACTAAGTTGCCAAAAATCACAAAGTACAAACTCATGGTGATCGCAGGGGGCAATAAGGTTTGTGGCCAGATCCGCATAAAACGGCGAATTTCTTTAACAACTAAAGTCCAAAGCGCGGTTTGTAATTGACTAAAGTTCATTGATCCGCTCCTGCAAGATTCTTCTCAACCATTTTTACGAATAATTCTTCTAAGCGGTTCGATTTATTTCGCATACTACTGACGTGGATATTCTGTGACTGTAACAATAAGAATAAATCATTCATGTTATGTGCTTTATCCATCGTTACTTCTAAAGTCACAGGATCAATTAAATTAAAGGTGAAACCGATAATATTAAAATCAATCGAATTGATCGGTTCTACCAAATCACAAATGAACGATTCTTCATTCATTTGATTTAGGAAACCTTTCATCGAGGTATCTTCTTTTATTACGCCACGATCGATGATCGCTATACGGCGGCATAGCATTTCAGCTTCTTCAAGATAGTGGGTCGTCAGAATGATTGACGTTCCATTTTCATTCATTTCAGTCAGAAAATCCCACATTGAGCGACGTAATTCAATATCGACACCCGCCGTTGGTTCATCCAGAATCAGCAACTTAGGTTCATGCATCATGGCACGTGCAATCATCAGGCGGCGTTTCATGCCCCCAGAGAGCATACGAGATTGAATGTTCCGTTTGTCCCATAAGCCAAGTTTTTCTAAATACAATTCGGCACGTTGTTCCGCCAGTTTTTTTGGAATGCCGTAATAACCTGCTTGGGTCACTAAAATATCAAATGTTTTTTCAAACTGACCAAAATTGAACTCTTGAGGAACAACACCCAGACATTGCTTGGCATGTGAAGGGTGGGTATCTAAGTTATGTCCAAAAATCTCAACTGAACCCGATGTTTTTTTGGTTAAAGAGCTAATGATACTAATCGTCGTCGATTTACCTGCACCATTAGGCCCTAATAATGCATAAAATTCACCTTCAGGCACGGTCAAATTAATACCTTTTAACGCCTGAAAACCATTACGATAAGTTTTGGACAAATCGCTCAACACCAAAGCATCAGTCATGAACGTCTCACGTTGTTAAATAGAATGAGTATTCTGAGCGATATGGAAAAATAAACCAAGTGGGAAAGTGATTTATCATGTTCTATATATAGAACAGAAACTAAAAAATTCACCGCAATTAAATCTTGATTTTTGGCGCAACAACAATTGACATGATGAGCTTTTAGTCATCTGAAGACGCGGACGACCACAGCCAAAAATTATCAGGGTTTGGCAATAAGGTTAATTTGTTTTCATGGGTAAAACTGAGCTTTGTGTTGAAGTGCCCCTAATGATCTTAAATATACATTAGAGAAATAAAGGTTTTGTTCAAATGGTATATTCTTGTAAATCATATTTTATGAATAATTATAGATGGTGGTAAGCTTTTCCATAGTTCTATTGAGAAATGAGTAAATCTAATGAATAAGCTGATTTTGTTGATTGTAAGTTTTGTGGTTGCTGGACATGTATATAGTGCTGAGGATTTGTATAGTAAAACAGAGTCTATTTTAATTAAAAAAGATAATGAGCAATTGGGTGAACTAGAAAGCAGTCAACAATATGATTTCTTTGGATCATCAATGCAACGAGAGCAAGACCGCATAAAGCAACAAGAAAAAGAAGTAGGCAAAATATATGATGAAAAAGCAATAACTGCCAATATGAGTCCTCATGATAAATCTCAGTATCTTCTAAGGAACAATGATCTAAACACACTGAATAAATTTGAAATTAATCAGCAAATTAAGTCCAATCAAGAAGGTAGAAATAAAGGTATTATTACTGAAAGGGATTACCAAAAAAGACTTGTAGAGTTAAATTCCAAAAAAAAGTAGGTGTAAAAACAAAGGTTAGTTAACTAACTCCAATCAAATATCTGAAATAGAGTTGGATTGAATATGAGATTTTTAAAGTTTTGAAATAAATACATAGCACCGCCCAAGTGGCGGTTTTTTAATGGGGTCAAAAATGGAACATATCAAATGCGCACAACTTTAAAAGAATTCGTTGTATGAAGAGTACTATGAAGTTATGAAAAGTAATTGTGGTGCGCTCAGCGGGACTCGAACCCACGCCACAGGCTTCGGAGACCTGTACTCTATCCAGTTGAGCTATGAGCGCATGTGTGCCACATCATAGGCAAAAAATACTTATAGGTAAATATATACCTTTAAACAAAGATGCTTCTTGATTATTAAAACAACGATTTTAGTCTTATTTAGAAATACTCATCCCGATATGTTCTATAAATGCTGCACTGAGTAATTAATCAATTTCAATGTTTGATTCAACTGACTTGGTGCAATGCGAGATTCCTGTAGAGATGTAATCCATTGCATCTGACAAAGTTTGAGTTGAGCTATTGTTTTGCTTTGTTGTATCTGTTGAATCAATGGTTTTGCCATTAAACCGCAATAGGTGGTTAGTGTTTGAATCATGACTTGCTGAACTTCAACAAAAGAAAGTTTTTCTAACGCAATTACTTCAGTTGCAATATTTTCATTGTTCGTCGCTGTTATTGTCTCTACGCTTTGTGTCGGCATAGATTGCGTTAAATTATTTGCTTTATGATTTTCTATGTATAAATCTTCTTGGACTCTCGTTTTTGTAGTCGATGAAGTTTGCTCAGCTAACAAGCCCATGTCTATTAATTGTTGAACAAGCTCAGTTGGGGCAATTTTTTTCTTATAATCATGATCAAGCATTTGGAAATCTTCATGATCAATCAGCAGTAATAAACGACGTTGACGAGCATTTAAAGCAATATTACGTTGTTGTAAGGCTATTTGTCCCAGCTCAGTTTTAAAAAAATGTGACATCTGTTCGTCTTGCCCCCAGTCAAAAATTTGATAGGGGCTAAGATACGATGCAATAATGACATTTATGTTAATAATTTATTAAATATCATTGGGTTGATATTTTATTTAATGATTTTGGTCTCTAAAGCCTTACGAAGATAAATATCTAAATCATCTTGGCGTAGTAACCATTGAATATAGTCGGCTGGTAAGTCTTGGATGGCTGTACCTTTATGTTTACCAAAAGTGATCGTTTTAGGAATACGTGCTTCTTCTGAGGCAAGATAAAGTTGTTCAATATTTTGAATATCCAACTGATGAATAATATGCATCAAAATATTGGCTGTTAAGATGATATCAGCATCAGCACGATGCGCACCTTTTAACATTTCTCGCGCTTTATCGCTGCCTTTTGCGATTAAATAAATTAAAGCTGAAATATTGTGCGCTTCAGCATCTTCCCATACTCGACGTGCTAGCGCTAATGTACAAATCGGTTTTAATTTTGAGATATCCACGCCACATTTTTCGATGGCGGTAATGTCGTAATCAACATTATGACCAATGATATAAGTGGTTTGATCTGGCAGTTGGAACGTCGTGTAAAACGGTTGATCAATTAAATCTGATTCTAAAATATGATGCACCGCCATTGCGGCAAAGGAAATCGGTTGACCGACTTGATAAAGCTGATCAAAAATTTTCTTTTTATCTAAGCTTAATTTTCCATTTTCTATTTCGATGGGTGCATAAGCGATTTCAATCGGCAAACCATTTAGCGTATGTGTTTCAGTATCTAAGATAATGGCTTGCATGATGTTAAACCTACGACGAATTTAGAATTTTATTATCTTACAAGAAATTCTATAAAAGCGGGGCGAATGATCGATTGTATTGCTTGATATTTTAAAAAATTGAGAGCGCGTTGCATAAAGAAAAGTCAAAAAATAGAATGAATGATAAAAAAGTACTTGAAACAATTTTGTAATAGGCGTAATTCTTGTTGCTGTAATTGCCTTAGAGTAATCATTCCTAAGGATAAAATCATAAAAAATAGTTAAGGAAAAACGAAATGCATATGAAGTTATTAACGGTTGCGATGCTGAGTACGAGCTTATTACTTACAGCTTGCGGCGGCGGTGACGATAATGGGACGACGATATTTGTTCCAAAACCTGAAATTCCTGAAAATAATATAAAAGATCCCGTACCCAGTATACCTACTAATTATGAGCTAGATGGTATGGCTACTGCTTCATCAGATAGTGTTGTAATGACCTATAAGATGTTGGGTGTCAATAATAAAGAAGTTTTGGCAACAGCTTTAGTATTTACACCGCCAGCTTCAGTTTCACAGCCTGAAAATGGTTGGCCAATTGTAGTTTGGGCGCACGGAACGACTGGTGTCGCTGATCAATGCGCTCCAAGTCGCCAAGGTTTAGGTGGTAATGAAGTTTTATTAAAAGCACTTTTAGCATCAGGGTATGTTGTTGTTGCACCTGATTACGAAGGGTTGGGTGAACCTAGTGAGCGAGAACCTCATCCATTCTTAAATGTGAAAAGCGAGGCATATTCAATCACTGATGCCGTTGTTGCTACACGTGCTTACTTAACAAGCCTGAATAAAAAGACAAATGGACAATGGTTGGCTGTTGGACATTCTCAAGGTGGGCAGGCTGTACTTGGTGCAGCGCAATATGCAAGTCGTGCGAAGTTGGAATATAAGGGATCCATAGCAATTGCACCTGCATCAAATTTGGCGCTAATTTTAGCTGGTGGTGAAAATCTAGCAACTAATGAACCTGATCCAATTAAAAAAATCGGTATATTAGCTCCTTTGGATACATTTACTGCATTGATTACGGCGGGTCTAAAAAATACTGATCCAAGTTTTAAATTTAGTGATGTATTTGATTCACCTACAGATCTAATTGCCGCAACTGCAGAAACCTCCTCTGCAAATTCTGCATGTTATGATACTTTAGGCCAGGCTTTGGGAGGAGCTATGGTGAGATATCTAAACGATAATAAAACGCTTAAAGGGTATCCAAGAACGAAAGCTAATTTTATGGCTATTCCAAGTGTTAAAGCTTTTTTAACCCTTGATTCTCAACCATTACAGAAAAAAATAACAACGCCAATTATTATTTATCAAGGCACTCAAGACAAAACTGTACCTAAACAAGTGACAGATTTTCTAGTTAACTCTGCTAAAGTCGTGGGAACACAAATTCCAAGTTCTAATTATCGAGTAGGTGAGTGGGATCATACGACAGCTTATTCTTTAAATATTGGAAATATTGTGAAGGATGTAAGTGTATTAATGCCTGCTAAATAGTTAGAACTAAAGAAAGCTTGAAGGCTCAGTTTTCTTTGCTTCAGAGAACTGGGCTTTGATGCTTAATTTTATGACTTCTGTTTACACATCTTTATTTCTAATATATTGATTGGATAAAAACGTCGTTACGATCATCCAAATTTATACTTTGAGTTTTTCAAGTTAAACAAGAATGGAATTCACGAAGAATTAAATAAATATCAATCTGTGAAACAGTAAACTTCATGCTATAATTCGCACCAATCTTTAGCACGGCTTAAAAGCCCTAATTTATAGGACCCTCCGCTAATGTTTGCCAATATTTCTATTGCTGAATTTGATCCAGAAATTGCTCAAGCGATTGCTTCTGAAGGCGTACGCCAAGAAGCTCATATTGAGTTAATTGCATCTGAAAACTATTGCTCTCAAGCTGTGATGGAAGCACAGGGATCAAAACTTACTAACAAATATGCAGAAGGCTATCCTGGCAAACGCTATTATGGCGGTTGTGAATATGTGGACGTGATCGAACAACTTGCAATTGATCGTGCAAAAGAATTGTTCGGTGCTGATTATGCAAACGTTCAACCACATGCGGGTTCTCAAGCGAACTCTGCCGTTTACTTAGCGCTTCTAAATCCTGGCGATACAGTATTGGGTATGAGCTTGGCGCATGGCGGTCACTTGACGCATGGTGCTAAAGTTAGCTTTTCTGGTAAAACCTATAATGCGATTCAGTATGGTTTAAATACTGAAACTGGCGAAATCGACTATGAAGAAGTTGAGCGTTTAGCGCTAGAGCACAAACCACGTATGATCGTGGCGGGTTTCTCTGCATATAGCCAAATCGTTGATTGGCAGCGTTTCCGTGACATCGCTGACAAAGTCGGTGCTTACCTATTTGTTGATATGGCGCATGTTGCTGGTTTAGTTGCAGCGGGTGTTTATCCAAACCCAGTGCAAATTGCTGACGTAACAACCACAACAACGCATAAAACCCTTCGTGGTCCGCGTTCTGGTTTAATCCTTGCGAAAGCCAATGAAGAAATTGAGAAAAAACTTCAATCTGCAGTTTTCCCAGGTAACCAAGGTGGTCCTTTGATGCATGCGATTGCTGCTAAAGCAATTTGTTTCAAAGAAGCGATGTCAGAAGAGTTTAAAACTTATCAACAGCAAGTTGTTAAGAATGCTCAAGCGATGGCTGAAGTCTTCATTTCACGTGGTTACGATGTTGTTTCTGGCGGTACAGAAAACCATTTATTCTTGTTGTCATTGATTAAACAAGAAGATGTAACTGGTAAAGATGCAGATGCTTGGTTAGGTGCTGCTCATATCACAGTAAACAAAAATGCTGTTCCAAATGACCCGCGTTCTCCATTCGTTACTTCTGGTATTCGTATTGGTACGCCTGCGGTAACGACACGTGGCTTCGGTGAAGCTGAAGTACGTGAACTTGCTGGTTGGATCGCTGATATCATTGATAGCAAAGGTGATGAGAAAGTCATCGCTGATGTTAAAGCTAAAGTTGAAACTGTTTGTGCAAAATTCCCAGTATATGCAAACTAATTTGTATATCTAAAAAAGCGCCGTAAGGCGCTTTTTTATTGTCTAATTAATTTGATTAGAGATAGAGTTTTCAAGTAATTATATTTTTTATCTGCTTATGTAGGATTAATTTCTAGTCGCGAATAAAAAGCACCCGAAGGTGCTTTATTTGAATCAATGGCGACGATTTTTTTTCTTTTTCCATTTTTTCTTTTGGTTTTGGCGGCTATCGTAATAACGATCTTGACCGACTTGCCGACCTAAAGCCGCACCACCAGCAGCACCAGCAGCAGCACCGATATAACCACCTGTAGTTCCGCCGACATTTTTACCAACAGCATAACCACCAACACCACCTAAACCACCACCAATGGCAGCTTCTGTACGAGTACGTTTGTTACTTGCAGCAGCAGCGCCACCAGCACCACCTACAGCAGAGCCAATCAAAGCACCATTATGGCCGCCAATTTCTTTACCAATAGCCGTACCTGCCACACTACCTAGCGCTGATGTTGCCGCGACACGAGTGGCATTATCAGCATGAGCAACAGTGACCAAAGAAGATGTTGCGAAAATCGCACTACACAACCAAACGTTTAATTTCATTTTTGACTCCATGTCCTGAGTAAATTGGACATCATTTCTAATGGTTGCAAATGTAACAAGAGTTGAGTGAGAAATTGTGGAGAGGTCAGTCTTAAGTATTGCGGTTTAGTGTCTGGATTGTAGCATTTTGTTGCGAAACAAAAGTTATTATATAAAAAATCATGATAAAACAATTGGTTGTGATTTTATGGTGAAAGAAGTTTTATGATCTAAAACTTCTTTATATTTATTTAAGGGTCTGCTGACATTTCACAGACCTTAGTCTTGATCATTTTGTTGTGATGAAGATTCTTCGCGCTGTGGTTGACGCGTATCAAGTCCTGTTTGTAGACGTAAATAGTTCAAATCACGAATATTCTTTTGTGTCGCCACCACACCAAACAAGCTGAGTAGAAATGACATGATGTAAAAACCTTTTTCACTCATGGTGATGTCGGCATTCCATAAACTAATCAGTAACAGCACAATACATACAGCCATAGATGCCCAGCATAAAGCATAGTAGATCGCTGTCACGGGAATCTCTTCTAATTGGTCTCGAACTGTTTTTTGTAATGACGCGGCAGAAAATAAGCCATAAAGTAAAATCACAAAGTAATAACCTTTTTCATGCAGCGGCATATCAGCATTCCATAATCCGATAATGAAACCAACAGCTCCTGTAAGTAATGCGACCCAACTTGCCGCAATAAACGCAGAGGTAGGGCGGTTAATAAAATTATTCATCGTTTTATCCTATTGTTTTATCTTTGTATTTACTCTTTTAGACTTTTTTATATATGAGATCGGCAATTAGAACAAGTCATGAAAACCAAAGCAGAACAATTTGTGATGAAATGATGATGGAATCGTAAGTTACGGGGCTTCTCTATGTCTTTTAATCAGTAGAATCTGTAAACTATGCGCAATTTTTTGATTTTGCTTATGCCTTATCATTTTGATAAGCGCTGAGCCTTTAGATTTTGAGATATTTCGCCCATGAAAGCATCACTCCGTTTAAGACTAGATCAACTTTGTGATCGTCATGAAGAGCTGACTGCATTGCTTGCTGATGTAGAAGTGATATCAGACAATAAACGTTTCCGTAAACTGTCTCGTGAACATAGTGATTTATCAGAAATTACCGAAGTTTGGGGTAAATATCGTCAAGCTGAAGAAGATATTGAAACCGCAGAAATGATGAAGTCTGATCCAGATTTCAAAGATATGGCCGAAGAAGAGATTAAAGCCAATAAGACGCTTTTGGCTGAATTAGAAGAACAACTCAATGTTCTGATGATTCCTAAAGATCCAAATGACGCCAATTCAGCATATCTAGAGGTTCGTGCTGGTACAGGTGGGGATGAAGCCGCAATCTTCTCGGGTGATTTGTTCCGTATGTATAGTAAATTTGCTGAAACACAAGGCTGGCGAATTGAAGTGCTTTCAGAAAATGAAGGTGAGCATGGCGGCTATAAAGAAGTGATCTGCCGTATTGATGGTGATGGCGTATATGGTCGTTTGAAGTTTGAAAGTGGTGCGCATCGTGTACAACGTGTTCCTGCAACCGAATCTCAAGGTCGTGTACACACTTCAGCGTGTACTGTTGCCATTCTGCCAGAAGTCGATGTCGATACCACAGTTGAAATCAATGCCTCAGATTTACGTATTGATACATACCGTGCATCAGGCGCAGGTGGTCAGCATATTAACAAAACTGACTCCGCTGTGCGTATTACCCATATTCCGTCGGGTGTCGTGGTTGAGTGCCAAGAAGAGCGCTCTCAACATAAAAACAAAGCCAAAGCCATGGCGCTACTGGTTTCTCGTTTAGAAAATGCAAAACGCCAAGCACAGGAAACGGCAACTTCTGAAATGCGTCGTGATTTAGTAGGATCAGGCGATCGTTCAGAACGTATCCGTACCTATAACTATTCACAAGGTCGTATGACAGATCACCGTATCAATCTAACTTTATATAAGTTGGATGCGATTATGGAGGGTGATTTGACTGAATTACTTGATAGTTTACATCGTGAATATCAAGCAGATCAGTTAGCAATGCTGGCGCAGGAAAATGGCGGCTAATGAATATTGCTCAAGCTTTAGAGATGAATGGCGAGATTGATAGCTATGAACGTCAAGAAGCAGCATGGCTACTTGAACATCTTTTAGGTGTCAGTTCTTTAGAATTAAAACTAAGACTTGAGCAAGAATTGACTGAAATTCAAGAGCAAACTTACCTCGCGGGGCTTGCTCGAATTTCGCAGGGTGAACCACTCGCGTATGTCATCGGTTCACAACCATTTTGGACTTTAGATTTAAAAGTGACATATGACACTTTAGTTCCTCGTCCAGATACTGAAATACTCGTTGAAACTGTGTTGAACTTAGTGCTTGCTCGGGATATTAACATGGTTGATTTGGGCACAGGAACAGGGGCAATTGCTTTAGCCCTCGCGAGTGAACGGCCACAATGGTCAGTGACAGCAACCGATATTTATCAACCGACATTAGATGTTGCTAAAGAAAATGCGGTTCGACATGGCTTAACTCAAGTTAAATTTGCTTGTGGGGCTTGGTTCGATGCTCTAGACGCGCAAAAGTTTGATTTAATTGTATCAAATCCGCCTTATATCGATCCTGATGATGTGCATATGCAAAAGCTCAAGTCAGAACCTGAACGTGCATTAGTTGCAGATCAGCATGGGCTAGCGGATATTGAGATCATCATTTCTCAAGGGAAAAGCTGGCTCAAGGCTAAAGGATGGATTGTCCTTGAACATGGTTATGATCAAGGACAAGCAGTACGTGAAATCTTTGAACAGTTCGGTTTTAGCGAAATCGAAACGATCAAAGATTATGGTGGTAATGATCGAGTCAGCTTAGGACAAAAGCTGTTTTAATCCTCGATATATTGCTGAACTGCTTTAGCTAAACCTTGCTCGCCTTGTTGTTCTAAACCAGCGACAACACCTAAAGCATCAATTTTCTCACGATTTTGACTAAGCTTGAATTTACCCGTAATTTTTTCAATTTGGATCTCAATTCCAATAATCCCTTTCAACTCTTCGGCAATATATTCGTTTGGTGCATCTGACATTTTCCAAGGTTTGGCTTGTTTGGCCTCATGCGTACGGGTGAGTTTTGCCAGAATTCCTCGCAAAGACTTTTCATCATGTAAAAAGTTAATCTTTCCTTTGATATGCACAACTTGATAATTCCATGTCGGTACATGTTGATGATGTTGCTGCTTAGTTGGATACCAGTTAGGCGAGATATAACCTTGTTCTCCCTGAAAAATAACGAGGACGTCTGTGTTATTCTCAATTTGTGTATGTAGAGGGTTACCCTTGGCGATATGCGCGATTAAAACAGCAGTATCACTTTCTTTGTCGAGTAATAACTTAAACGGCAAATGATTGGCTTCTACACCTTCAGCACTATGACTAATCAACGTTGCAAAAGGATAGTCTTGAATGAGTGCGTATAACTTCTCAAGATCTTTTTCCACAAAAATTTCAGGTAAGAACATCATTAAACTCCATTTACTACTCTAAATGACCGAGAAAATTTTGTTTACTCGGAGATGATTTCCTATAACTACCGGGACTTACGCCACTCCATTTTTTAAATGCGCGGTGAAAGGCACTGGGGTCATGGAAATTAAGATCATCGCTGATGCTTTGAATTGAATCATTAGTTTTACTTAATCTTACAATCGCAATATCACAACGAATATCATTTTTAAGCTGTTGATAACTGACACCTTCTTGTTTTAAGCGGCGTTGAATCGTTGCAGTCGACATATTCAATTGCTGTGCAAAATCTTTCAGCTCAGCCCACTGAGAAGGTGCTTGTATGAGCAGTTGACGACGGATTTGCAAACTTAAAGAATTTTCATTCTTAAAACGTACAATCAGATTGTAAGGTGTATGTTTTAGAAAATCCTTTAAGGCATTTTTATCTTTCTTAATTTTATGTTTGAGATAATGTGCATCAAATTCAATTCTGTTTTGTTCGGCATTAAATTGAATATTTTCACAAAAACGGACACGATAGTCCTGTATTTCTACAGGCTGATGACATTTGAATGTCATTTTGTGAAAGTTAATGCGTTGATCACTTAACCAACACATTAAACTATGCACTAACATTAAGAATGTGGAGTAAGTGAACATACGTTTAGGTTGTTCACGATCATGTAATATTAAATACGCTTTATCGCCTTGTTGAATAAGTTCAGCTTGAATATCATCAAGCACTAGCGCTAAAAATCTCAGAATTTCCTTAATCGCTTGCTCTAATGTTTCGGTATTAAATGCCAGTTTGGCCAATAATTTATAACTTCCTCGGCGCATTGGATGCGTATCCATTCCCAAGAATTCGTCATTCATGCTTTCAGCAAGTTCTACCCATAATTGTGCACACTGTGTGACAGGAATACGGGCTTTCGTTGATGTTAATAACTCAGATGAAATGCCAGCGCGATTCGCAATCTGTACAATATTCAAACCACGACTTGCAGCGACGCTCACTGCTTCACGAATCAGTGCATTCGAAATTGTATCTTTAGTGGAATGAAGATCAAGACTTGGGTTTAGGCTCATATGCGACAGGAACAATAGGAGGGTAAATCGGTTGAATGCTCAAAAGTTGCATCACATTTGTTACTTTTTGGAATTGTATCGGAAAAAAGTTGTCTTTACTCTCTGTTATAAAAATATATCACTTTAATTTGATAGGAAAAGTAAATGAAAATTCAAGGAAAGCACTTTGTTATTACAGGTGGTGGTTCAGGTCTAGGTGCTGCAACTGCTGAATATCTCGTTGAAAAGGGTGCTTCTGTTACCTTGGTGGATATGAATGCCGAAGTTGGAGAGCAACAAGCGCAGGCTTTGGGTGTAAACGCGCAGTTTGTAAAACTAGATGTCACTGATGAACAGGCAGCAGAGCAATTCTTTAAAACTGTGCTGGAAAAACATGGCAGTTTGCATGGTTTAGTGAACTGTGCAGGGATTGGGCCATCGGCAAAAGTAATCGGAAAAGAAGGTGTGCATGATCTTGCTATGTTCTCAAAAGTTTTGCATATCAATGTCACAGGGACCTTTAATATGCTTCGCTTTGCAGCAGATGCGATGAGCAAAAATACCGTCGAGGACGGTGACGAAGATCGAGGTGTGATCGTAAATACAGCATCAGTTGCTGCTTTTGATGGTCAAATTGGTCAGGCCGCTTATTCGGCATCTAAAGGGGCTGTGGTGGCGATGACCTTACCACTTGCGCGTGAATTGGCACGTCATGCGATTCGCGTGATGACTGTGGCACCAGGCATTATGGAAACGCCAATGCTCAAAGGCTTACCACAAAATGTCCAAGATGCGTTAGGGCAAATGGTGCCTTATCCATCACGTTTGGGTCGTCCTGAAGAATTTGCGCGCTTAGTGGTTCATATTGCTGAGAACTCATATCTCAATGGTGAAGTGATTCGCTTAGATGGCGCGATTCGTATGGCAGCGAAGTAACTGAATCCACCTGAAAAGTGCAGTCAAATAGCACTGTACTTTTCAACTTTTTTGATCGTTTTAATGTATCAGTTTGTAGCCTATTTTGACGCATGCTTGATTTACTTATATATTGATAATGAAAACTATTATCAAATTGGATTTAAATAATGCGATATCTGAACAAAGGTTTATTGGCTTTGGTTGTGTGTTCGAGCTTGAGTATGTCTGCTTTTGCAGATTTCACACAAGCACCATTACCCTACAAAAGTAATGCTTTAGAGCCTGCCATTGATCAGCAAACGATGGAAATTCATTATGGTAAACACCATAAAGCATATGTCGATAATTTAAATGCTCAGATCAAGACGTATTCTGAATTGGATAAATTAAATGTAGAGCAAATCCAACAACAGATTTCTAAATACAACGCCGCAGTTCGTAATAATGGTGGTGGGCATTTTAACCATACTTTCTTTTGGGAGAGCTTAGCGCCAACCAATAAAACAGGAAAAGCAAATGCCAAGCTGTTAAAGCAAATTGATCAGGATTTTGGCTCATTTAAAGCGTTCCAAGAGCAATTCAATCAAGCAGCGACCAGTCGTTTTGGCTCAGGTTGGGCATGGTTAATTGTCAATTCACAAGGTAAATTAGAAGTTACTTCAACCCCAAATCAAGATAACCCATTGATGGATATTGCTGAGAAAAAAGGTCAACCTTTGCTGGGATTAGATGTTTGGGAACATGCGTATTATTTAAAATATCAAAACCGTAGAGCGGACTATACCAAAGCCTTTTGGAGCGTCGTGAATTGGAATAAAGTCAATGAGCGTTATACAAAAGCGGTAAAATAAAATTTAAATTGGGATGCTTCAAATAAAAGCGATGGTGTTAATAACGCCATCGCTTTTTCTATTTATTCTCCAATATCCCAACGTTTAAAAGCACGGTTAAAACTTGATATAGACGAATACCCCAGTTTTTTTGCGACGTCATCTTTGGTGATAAAAGGGTTCAGGAGCAATTTTTGAGCTTTTGACTTACGAACATCATCATAAAGGATTTGGAAGCTTATATTTTTTTCTTGCAACATACGTTGTAAGGTTCGCTTGGTAAGATTTAATTTTTTTGCAACTTGATCAATGCTTAACAAGCCTTCAACTTCATCATCAATTAATTGTTTGACGCGATACAGGATATCTTGTGTTGTCGCTAAATCATCTAATTCTTTTTGACAAAGGAGCTTAAATTTTTCGGAAGTGAGTGGATCTGACATGCTCAAGGGCATTTCTAAAAGCTGAGTAGAGGCAATTAAGCAGGTACGAGGTTGCTCGAAGCGGATTTGTTCAAAAGTCGAGCTTAGTATCTCTTCAAAACGAGAAAAATACTCTGGATATTTACACTGTAAATCTATACTCGGTTTGAAGCTTGGAATGAAAAATCTGACCAAATATACAAAGCCCGTTAGAAAGAAAACACAGCTAAACTCATATGCTTGTAAGTCAGCACGATCATCAAAATCAATCGCAGTACCGTCATAAATAATATGGTAATAGGCGCGTTCTTGCTCGATGTTAAAACTTAACTCAACAAATGAACATTGCAAACTGACAAATTGATTGATGGTTTCAATAGCATCCAGCGGATTTTTTGAGATTGCGACTGTAAAACCAAGCAAACCATGTGAGCTAATTTTTAATTGACGGCCTGCGAAGAAACCAAGGCCTTGTTCTTTGGTGAGTTCAATCGAGCGCGCAATCACTTTTTTAAATGAAGAAAGACTAATTTTATAATTCAGATCGTTTAGTTTTTCTATTTCAACACCAGTGCCCCAAAACAACTCTGCAACAGTGATATCCCACTGTGAGACGACTTCACTAATCAAGTGAGCATAAGAACTACTAATGAAATGCTGATGAAGATGGCGAGGAATACTCATAACGCTACTCAAATTCCTTTTGAAAGCTTATTTGATTTAATTTGAAAATAATGTAGCACACGTAATTTCAAAATGTACACTCATCGGAATTTTGTAACTTAATAAAAAAATTGGCGCGTGATGTTATGATTTTGGCGCAGTTTGTTTTAGTCTAAAAATCACACAATATTTCTTGCGAGTATACTTTTGCAAGTCTTTTGTAGATTTGGAATGATTCCTTATACAAAGTTTAAAGACGATATTGTTGTTATAAAAATGAAAAATGCTTGGAGCAAAAACGTGAAAAAAAAATATCTAAACGCTATGACTTTGATGGCTGGCATGCTGGTGAGTAGCGGATCTGTTGTTCATGCCGGTTTATTCGATTTTCTATCACCAAAAGCATCATGGCAAAATTGTAATGTGAACTCCTGCTCCGTTGGCGGAAGTGCAAGGGTGACATCTGACTATGCAAAAACCAAATATCCTATTTTGTTAGCACATGGGATGGCTGGTTTTTCGGCTGTTGGCCCAATGCAATACTGGCATGGGATTACAGAAGACTTGGTTGGAAATGGTGCAAATGTCTTTGTGGCACAACAAGCATCCTTTAACTCATCAGAAGTTCGTGGTGAGCAGTTATTACTCCAAACCAAACAAGTTTTAGCGATTACAGGTGCTGAAAAGGTGAATTTGATCGGACATAGCCACGGTACACATTCGATTCGATATGTGGCAGGTTTATTACCGAATAGAGTTGCATCTGTTACAGCAGTTGGAGGTCCAGTTAAAGGTTCAGATGTTGCTGATGCAGTATATGCCTTTACTCAATCTCCAGTTGGCCCTGCCGCAACTCCTGTGATTACAGCGGCGGTGAATGCATTTGGTGCATTGATTGGTATCGGTTCTGGTAATTATTATGATCAGAATTCTTTAGCAGGGCTTAATTCACTAACGACGGCTGGATCTGCTGACTTTAATCAACGCTTTCCAGCAGGTGTACCAACAACAGCCTGTGGATCAGGTACGGAGCTTGCAAGTAATGGGGTTCGATACTATTCATGGAGTGGAACAAGTCCATTTACCAATGCTTTAGATCCAATGGATTATGCATTAACAGCGACATCATTAATAATACCGGGTGAAAGTGATGGTCTTGTTCCTCGTTGTTCAAGCCATTTGGGCACAGTAATACGTGATAACTATGCATTTAATCATTTAGATGAAGTCAATCAGGTCTTAGGGCTAGTGGGCTTTTTACAAAATCCTGTGACACCATTTCGCCTCCATGCTAACCGATTGAAAAACCAAAACCTTTAAAAATATCATCAAGGGAGTAATGGATTTACTCCCATGATTTAACATGGATTCAATAATTAATTAGAAAATAGAGTAACGGAATATGAGTGCCAAGTTTTTAAATAATAAGACAATAATTTTAGTAAGTGTTGCGTGTTTATTTATTATATTGGCGCTAATTTACTGGGCTTTTAAACCCTCAGTGCAAAATCAAAGTAGTCAAAATGATCTGCATACTCAAAGCTTGATGAAAAATAATATTCTGCCAAATGGTGATAATGAAAGTAAGACAGGGAAAATGCCTACGCTTGCGCCGTCTTTACAGGGCACTCAAATTGATTGTCCAATTCAAGTTGATGCAAAAGGGAAGTTGATTTTAACTGTTGGTATTCGCAGTTGTTTTGATTATTTCTTTTCGAGTTTGGGAGAAAAGACTGAACCTGAGCTTATTTTAGATATTCGACAATACTTAAGCGCAACTTTACCTGAAACGGCTGCAAGTTATGCAAGCTACTTACTTGATCAATATGTGGCCTATACTCATAGCTTGAAGAACCTTCGAACCAGTACTCATTTTAAAAGCGATGAAATTGATAAATTTCAAAATATCATTGATCAAATGGCGAAGTTACAGCAACAGTTTTTTAATGAGGCTGAAATCCAAGCTTTTTTTGGGAATGAAAGAAGTCTGAATCAGTTTAGTATTGATCAAATGCGCATTCACGCCAATAAGAGTTTAACCACTCAGCAAAAGGCAATGGAGTTGGCGAAGACGATTGATCATTTACCTGAGACGATGGCAGATGGTGTGAAAGTTTCAATGCAATTTTCTGAATTGCAGCAACTTACTCAAGAAATTAAAGAAAAGGGTGGCTCAGCTCAAGAATTACGTAATATGCGAGAAAGTTTGCTAGGACCAGAAGCGGCTGATCGTTTAGAAAAAGTTGATCATGAAGAAGCTGTATGGCAAAAACAGGTCAATCATTATCTGTCAGAGCGTCAGCGAATTTTGCAAAGTGATGTGGGTGATGCAAATAAACAGAAATCAATTAATCAACTTCGGAATAGTACATTTGGTACTAAAGAGGAGTTATTGAGAGCGCAGTCTTATGAAATTATGCATGATCAGAAGAGGTAGGGGGGTGAAGCTGCCTATGTAGCAGTGAACTTATCCCAAGTTATGCAAAGCATGGTGATGCATTTCTAAGCTGCCTATGCGGCAGTGAACTTCCTCATTCATGGAATAAACCTTTAATATTATTTCTAAGCTGCCTATGCGGCAGTGAACCTTTCTCGAATCAATACGGGTGAGCTTGTTGATTTCTAAGCTGCCTATGCGGCAGTGAACCAATAATCTAACGGTCAGTAATTCTTACTATATTTCTAAGCTGCCTATGCGGCAGTGAACGGTGAAAAACCCAAAGATTCTAAACATGCTATTTTCTAAGCTGCCTATGCGGCAGTGAACCCCCATCATCCAGTGTACTGAACTTTTCACAATTTCTAAGCTGCCTATGCGGCAGTGAACAACAAGAGATTTATCAAGAACCGCCTCAAGAGTTTCTAAGCTGCCTATGCGGCAGTGAACGATGCTTTTGTCTGAATGTCGCCTCCTTTACTTTTCTAAGCTGCCTATGCGGCAGTGAACCATCATCAGTCGCTCGCGTACCTGCTGGTAAATTTCTAAGCTGCCTATGCGGCAGTGAACATCTTAGCTGCAAATCAAATCGTATGTATTGCTTTCTAAGCTGCCTATGCGGCAGTGAACTATAAAATAGCATAAATAAATTAAGCAAAAACATAAAGTTGAACGCTAATTTATGTAAATACCCAAAGTTTTTACACTGTATCGTAACTTATTGATTTTATTAGGCTGTTAAAGAATAATAAAAATATTGGGGTAAAAGTGTGAGTTTGTCAAAGTAAAATCATTGAAGATATAACACTTATTTCTTTGCTAAATCATTTTGCACATTTAAAATCAAGAATAAGTGATTCATTTGAGAAGAAAGAACGTGTCTGACCATCAAGAAAATGCATTTGAACTGAGTGACGATGAGATGCATCTATATAGTCGTCAGATTCTGTTGGATGGTTGGGATATCGAAGCACAAGAAAAGCTGAAACTTGCTAATGTTCTGATTGTCGGTGCAGGGGGTATCGGTTGTACCAGTGCTGAATTGCTTGCTCGTGCGGGCGTAGGAAAGATAACGATTGTTGATGCCGATAGTATTGAAATGAGCAATCTACAACGACAGATTGCGTTTACCTCAAATGATTTGGGACACTACAAAGCAGAAGTTCTAGCTAAACATCTACAAGATATTAACCCACATATACAAGTCAACTATCAAAATATACGATTTGATGAAACGAATGCTGATGATTTAGTACAGCATCAAGATGTAGTTTTAGATGGTTGTGATAACTTTACTACCCGATATCTAGTAAATTTAACTTGTAGAAAGCAGCAAGTTCCACTGATTAGTGCGTCTGCGATTGGTTTTGAAGCACAATTATTCATGGTGGATACCGATTCAGCTTGTTATGAATGTCTATTTCCTAAAGAACAGCAAGCTGATGAAGGCCTACGTTGTGCTGAGTCTGGGGTACTAGCGACCACACCTGTAATGATAGCGTCATTACAAGCACATCACACTTTACTTTATCTAGGCTTGGGTCTAACACCGCTCAAGCAAAAACTGTTACTTTGGAATGGTTTCAACCTTTCACAGCGCATTCTACAATTTGAAAAAGATGCAAATTGTCCAGTTTGTCAGGCAACTTGATCGGTAATATCAGCAAACTTTGCTAAACTAATGCCATTTTCGAGACAATGAAAGATTATGAAAAGAAATATTTTATTTGATGGACTACGCTCTGTTGCACGTATTGGTGAGACAGTTATGGTTGCGGCACAAGCAGGTGTGAAATATGCAACCGAAAAACCGAGTAACGCTAAACTTATGCGTGAAACCTTTGAATCATTAGGTTCAACTTATATTAAGCTCGGGCAGTTTATTGCCAGTACACCATCTTTATTTCCTCGTGAATATGTTCAAGAGTTCCAAGGTTGTCTAGATCAAACCCCAACGTTGCCATTTAGTTATATTCAAGGCGTTTTGGCTGAAGAGTTTGAGGGCAAAAACCTCAATGAGATTTTTAGTTTTATTGATGAAAAACCGCTTGCTTCAGCATCAATTGCCCAAGTACATGCTGCTAAATTAGTCACAGGTGAAGACGTTGTATTGAAAGTACAAAAGCCTGGGGTTGAAACCATCTTATATACGGACTTAAATGTTGTACATTGGGCTGCAAAATTACTAGAAAAAGCGGTTCCAAAGATTAAATTTGCATCTTTGTCCGAAATTGTAGATGAGATCAAAACACGTATGGTACGTGAAGTCGACTTTATTGAAGAAGCGCAAAATCTCGATGATTTTGTTCAATATCTCAATGTTTCAGGCAATACTGCTGCAACTGCACCAAAGGTTTATCATCAGTTTTCAACACGCCGTGTTTTAACGATGCAGCGTTTGTACGGTGTGTCATTAACGGATTTTGATGTTGTTAAACAATATGCAAAAGATCCAACGCAAGTTTTAATCACAGCAATGAACACTTGGTTCGGTAGCTTAATGCTATGTAAAAGTTTCCATGCTGATCTGCATGCTGGCAATCTGATGTTGCTTGAAGATGGGCGTGTTGGTTTTATTGATTTTGGTATTGTTGGGCAACTCAATCCTGCGGTGTGGACAGCGTGTATGGCATTTATGGATGCTTTGCAGCATACCAATTATACCGCTATGGCTGAAAACATGCTCAAGATGGGAATGACCAATAAAAAGATCGATACACAAGTATTGGCTGATGATTTAGAACGTTTATTTAGCGGCGTATTATTGGCTGACCCTCAAGAAATTTTGAGTTCAAATCCTGCTGATTTGAATGACATCATGATGGATATGATCGGTGTTGGTGAGCGTCATGGGATCAAATTCCCGCGTGATTTCGCTTTACTATTCAAGCAAATGTTATATTTTGATCGTTTCATGCGTATTCTTGCACCATATACCGATATTTATGCTGACCAACGTCTGAAAATGGTTCACAATATCGAACCTGCTTCGTTTTTAAAGCATTAATTTATTTATCGGTTCATTACTAGGTCATTATGGATGCCATTATTATTGAAGGATTAAAGGTTGATACGGTCATTGGTTGTTTCAACTGGGAGCGCCAAATTATTCAACCTTTGATGTTAGATCTCACCATTCATAATGATCTCAGTCAGGCTGCAAACTCTGATGAGTTAGATGATACTCTTAACTATGCTCAAATTTGTGAACTTGCAGCCGAAGTGATTCAACAAGCTCAACCCAAACTCATTGAGCATGCGGCTCAGTTAGTACTTGATCGTTTATTTTCTACTTTCCCTTCAGTCGAATCTATTATTATCACGATTCGCAAACCTGCAATCATTGCACAAGCTCAAGCAGTAGGAATTCGTCTTGAACGCAACAGAAACGATTTTTGCGCTCGCACTGGCGAGTAATGTTCAGCAACAGCAAAATTTTACTTTTGCTTATACTCAACTTGCAGATTTAGGTACGGTGAAGTTTTCTCCGATTTATCAAATCCCATGTCGTGATGGGATTGGTGCTGATTATTGGAACTCAGCATGTTTATTGCAAAGCCATCTGCCTGTTGATGAAATAATAGAGATACTCAAAAAATTTGAAACGCAATCGGGGCGTATTCGTCCATCGCACCATATCAGTTTAGATATCGATGTAATTGCCTGGGGCAATACTTTAGACAATATGCAATTTAATCCAAAAAAGTTACCATTAGCATTAGACGTAAAAATTCCTTTAAGCGATTTATGGCAGCAAACTGCATTAAGTTATGACCAAAATATACAGTATCCTGTCATTACAATATAATTTTTTATAAATAATAGCGAATAATTAGGAAGCGCTTTATGAAGACTATTTTACTCGGTTTCACTTTGGCGGTTTTACTTTCTGGCTGTGCGTCAATGAGTGTTGAGCAATGTAAAACAGCAAATTGGTTTAATGTCGGTGAGAAAGATGGTTCGGCTGGGCATGCATCTCGTTTAGATAAATATTATTCATCTTGTCAAAAAGCCAATGTTGTTCCAAATCAAAGCTTATATGAAAAAGGTTATCAGAAAGGCTTGGGTTATTATTGTCGACCTGAGACCATTTTTAATGAAGCATTAGATGGTCGTGGTGATTTTAGGGTTTGTCCAATCGAAAAACGAGAGTCATTGCGTAATTATTACCAAGTTGCAAATGCTTACTATCAAGCAGACTCAGAATTCAATCGTTCACAAACTGACATAAATCATTATCTCAAAGAATTGGAGCGCAAAGATCTATCGATTAAGGATCGTGATGATTATAAAAAGCGTTTATATGATTTAAGAATAAATAGTAGTCGGGTGCAATCACGCTATCACGATGCAGTTCGAAACTTAGAGCGCTTTAAAGCAGAGCATGGTTTAAACTAATTACGAACAATTTCTAAAAAAGCCTATGGTTTATTTCATAGGCTTTTTTTACTTTTAGAGTCAACATTTAAATTACAGACCTATTATATGATTGATGTTTAAATAAATAATTGATGAATAGAACATACAAGGGTGCACTATGCAAATGAAGCTGATGATTGCTGGTCTTATCTCCTGTGGCGTTATGAATTCTGCTTATGCAATCGATGCCAAATATAGACAACAACTGGAATTTTCAGGCTGTACACAATTAAGTGAATTACAAGGCTGTGATATTAGCAAAACTAAAGAAGAAAATATCAAAGCTGGATTCGTTCAATCTAGTACCGTGGTCACTGATCAAAATACATCAATAAGCCAGCCGCAGTGGATCGCTGAACGACGAGATGGAACATCTTTAGCTCGGATCAAAATTGATCAGCAACAGCGTATTTGGGTAAATGATCTAAGAGTTATAGCTGTAAAAAATCGTGATCAAATCAGTTTTAGGCAAGGAAAAATTAACTATACGATTTTTACAGATACAGAAAAGCAATCTCAAAGTTTTTGGTATGATCGTTATTCAAAAGATAAGGGAAAAATTGTATTTAAATAAAATTACTTAAAGTTTTGAAAAAATAGGGGAATTATGATTTCACAATTCCCAAGTCTAAAATTTATAAATAATAACTGGTTTTAGTCATCAATTTTGAAATGGCGGTCATGGTGATACGCACAGGCGCTGGTAGTTCAACAACGCCACCTGCTTGTAATGCGGTGTCGCGATGCTGTAACTCATCCTCATTCATTTGCTCTAAGATCTTACGGGAACGGTCATCGTGTTCAGGTAGTTGTTGAAGATGCTCTTGCAAATGTTGACTGACTTGGCGCTCAGTTTCCGCGACGAACCCTAAACTGTATTTATCACCTGCAATTCCAGCGATTGCGCCCATGCCATAAGATAACCCATACCATATTGGGTTTAAGACACTGGTATGACTATCCAACTCTTTTAAGCGATCCTCGCACCAAGCTAAATGGTCTTGTTCTTCAATCGCAGCATGTTGCATTTCTTTACGGACATGTGGAAGTTTTGCCGTCAATGCCTGACCGTGATAAAGCGCTTGTGCGCATACTTCACCACTATGGTTTACCCGCATTAAACCCGCGACATGGCGTGCATCGCTGACGCATAATTGTGCAGCTTCGTTATGTGCAGGATTGGCGCGCTGAGAGGCGGTCGCACCCGGAACTAAACTGCGTAATGCTTGGTCAAAGGAGTTAATGAGTTGGTCGAGACCTGTGTACTGACGCATAGATTAATCCTCTAAAGTATTGGGAGCGTTTTCCAATAAAGGTTTTAGGCGTTTTAATAACCAGAATGAATAAATTGCACTTAAAACCGCAGTAATCGTAAATAATATTTTAATATCAATTTTTAAGATGCTTAAGATTAAAATTGAGAAAATTGCTGAAGAGACCATAAATATAGCATTCAGAATGTTATTTGCAGCAACAACTCGAGCACGATGAGAGCGTGGTGAATAGGCTTGCATCATTGCATATAAGGGGACGATATAGAATCCACCGCTAATGCCAAGCAAAGTGACTGCAAGCATAACATGATAATACACAGCACCTTCGGTAAAGACATCTTTTAAGCTCAGCAGTTCACCTGTGCGTTCTGGTACAAACGCTAAGCTAGCAGCCAAATAAAGCGCGAAAACGGTTAAACCAATCGCGCCATAAGGAACCATTTTGATATTAATGTCAGTTCCACCAATTCGTCTACATAGTAAAGAACCGACACCAATACCGACAGAGAAAAAGGTGAGTAGTAAGCTGACAACATTCTCTGAAGCATGAAGATTCTGTTGAGTGAGCTGTGGAATCTGAGTTAAATAAGTCGCCCCATAAAACCAATACCAAGAGTTACCGAGCAGAATCATAAAAATAACAGGAATACTTTTCGCGTATTTTACCGTTTGCAGGCTTGTACGGAGAAAATTCCAGTCTATTTTTAAATCTGGCGCTGCAACTTTTTGCGGGAGAATAAATCGACTACACAAATAGCCTAAGCAAGCAATCGTAACAACCGTAATACTAATCCACAATAAATTGCCTGCAGAGGTTGCAATCACAGCGCCACCCAAGATCATCCCGAATAAAATGGCGATAGATGTACCTGACTGGAATAGCGCATTTCCTGACATGAGTTCATTTGGCTTTAATATTTCAGGGAGAATGGCGTATTTGATTGGGCCAAAACAGGTTGAATGTGTTCCCATTAGAAAAAGAGCCAATAACAGTAGCCACAAGTTACCGAGCAAGAAACCTGCGGTACCGATCAGCATAATCACGATTTCAAGTAGCTTAAGCAAACGGACGAGCTGTGATCTTTCATATTTATCAGCAACTTGACCAGCAGTTGCAGAAAAGAAAAAGTAAGGCAAAATAAACAGTAAAGCAGCTAAATTATTGAGTGTACTTACGGCTGCGGTTTGTTGTTGAATCCAACCATAAGTAATGACTAAAAGAAGGGCTTGCTTATAGACATTATCATTCAGCGCGCCGAAAAATTGAGTGAAAAACATCGGGGCAAACCGACGTGATGTCATTAAGCGCTCATCTTGTTTCATCATGTGTTCACTTCATTGTGATTTATAAAAAAATGTGACGTAGTGTAAATTTACTAAATAATACATGTATGATACTTTCATGTTTGATTGGATGAAAAATCAAAGATTTGAAGCGGTTTTCAACCATCAAAAACGATAAATCTAAAAAGTAAGTTTAGAGTACTACATGCTATCTAAATCTAAGTTTAAACAGTCAACATTGGTTCATTCTATGCATTTAATTTTTAAAATGCAGAGCTTTCCTAAACTTATTTGTAGTGGTTTTTTGATTAGTTGTTTTATATCAAATGCTTATGCGGAAGATCAGGTTGCCGAAGCGATTGAAAATCAAACAATTGAGCGGATGAAAGATCAGGTTAAAAGCATTCCTGCTCCAGAAATCCCAATTCAAGCCTTTCAAATAGATCAACAAAATTTCAATCCGGCACAAGACAGTGTGGCTGCACTGAAACAACAAGAACAGGCAGCACATCAAATTGATGTGTTGCAGCCGATCGATTTGGATGAAAATTTAGACAATTTGCCAGTGATCACTGTTGATCAAAATATGGCGAATGAAATCTTTCAGGTTGCCGAAGACGCAAAAAATCAAGCACAGTCACATCGAGCAGACACTTCGAAGAACACCGATATTTTAGTCAACGAAGCAACACAAACTGAGCTCACCGAGATCAGTCAGGCACCTATTAATATTGATCAATTGATGAAGGATATCCAAACCGATAGCCAGATCATTGTTGAAGCAAATGAATCAGGTAAGACATTGTCTGAATTTCAGGTGCAAACAGATCAAGAGCAAGAAAAAGTTGGGTTCTTTAAAAGGGTTTTGAATCGATTGCGCCCAGAAAATTTGCTCGGTGCAGACAGAATTCCGCGTATTAGTGCGGATGTGACAGGTGCTCCACCTGTGCTTGCTGCAAATATCAAAGCAAAGCTATCCAGTTTTACACAGGAGGCTTTCGAGGAGTTTAATGTCGCTTTGCCTCAATTGAGAGTATTGACCAATCAAGCGGCGCAAGCAGTCGGCTATTATGATTCAACCTATACCTTTGAGAAATTGAGTGATAGCAAAGTCAAAGTGAACGTTGTTCCAAATGAACCCGTTCTTATAAAAGAACAAAATATTGAATTTACTGGCGCGGGTGAAAATGTCCCTCAATTCCAAGTTATTGGTTTGATTCCTGAGCAGGATGAAGGTGATATTTTCAATCACGGTAAATATGAGGCAACCAAAAATAAAATTGCAACAACAGCGTCAGACAATGGTTTCTTTGATGCATTTTGGCGATTACATGACGTTAAAATTAGCCAGCCTGAGAAAACAGCAGAAATTAATTTAAAGTATGAAACAGGCGACCGCTATAAACTCAAACAAGTCCAATATAAAATGAGTGATCCGAGCAAGCCATTACCACTGACACAAAAAGTGCTCGACAGCCTCGTGCCTTGGAAAGAGGGTGATGATTATGCTTTTTGGCGGGTTAATCTTTTAGCAAATAACCTAACCAATACGCGTTATTTTAATTACACGTTGGTCGATACCATTAAACCAGATCTGAACCAACCGCCTTTAGAGTTACCGCCTGACTTGCAAGCATTGGTCGATCAACAACGTATCGAGCAATCTCAGCTCTTAAATACACAGCAAAAAGCTGACTTAGCGCGACAGAAAGTGACCTCTGCCGAAGAAGTCACCCAAGATGTTGTAGATGAGTCCCAGTTCTCAGGGAGTGAACCAGCACAAGCTTATTCTTTGGCACGTTCGATGCCAAGCGTACAGGATGACAATCAAGAGCGGCAGCAACAAGAAGAACAAGCGCGTTTGGATAAAAAGATTCCAGTTGTAGTCACCTTAAATGCCGATCGGTTAAATAGTATTGAAACAGGTGTGGGTTATGGTACGGACACTGGAGCGCGTATTCGTTCTCAGTATCGTCGTGCAATAGTCAATAAACATGGTCATGCTTTTGATGCCAACATCGAGGTTTCGGAAATACGCCAGTCTATTGATGGACGTTATAGCATCCCTTATAAGCATCCACTCAATGACTACTTTAACCTTGTCGGAGGTTATGAGCGTGAAACTCGAGATGACATCGGTCCTAACATCGGTTTGTTAGTTGAGTCTGCTGTACTTGGTGGTGAACGTGTAATTAAGAATCCACTTGGAAATTGGCAGCATACTTTTGGATTGCGCTATCGCTTAGACCGCTTAACTGAAAAAGGGAATGTTGATATTTCGGAGTTACCAGATGCCTTTAAAGCAGCAGGTACAAACTCTGAGCAACAATCGTTACTCTTAGGTTATGAAATTTCTAAGACAAATACGAATACTCGTTTAAATCCAACCAAAGGCTTTAAACAAATTTATAAACTCGAATTAGGATCTGAGTCACTCCTTTCAGATGCCAATATGGCGATACTGGGAGCAGGTTGGAGATTTATTTACTCGCTAGGCGAAAATGACAATCATCAATTTGTCGGGCGTGGCGATGCAAGTTATATTTTTACCGATGATTTTAATAAAGTCCCTTATAATTTGCGTTTCTTTACGGGTGGTGATCAATCTTTACGTGGATTCGATTATAAAAGTCTATCCCCAGAAATAGATGGATATAAGATTGGTGGGCAGGCGTTAGGTGTTGGATCGTTAGAATATAACTATCAATTTAAAGATGGTTGGCGTGCTGCAGTTTTTTCTGACTTTGGTAATGCTTTTGATAAAGATTTTAGTAATCCAACTGAATATAGTGTAGGTGTTGGTATCCGTTGGAGATCTCCAATTGGTCCGATTCGTTTGGATGTTGCATCGGGTATTTCTAATGAAAACCGCCCAATTCGACTGCACTTCTTTATTGGATCACAACTTTAAAGACTTTTTATAACCCTTTAAAAGCGAAAAAAATTTAGGTTAATTATGACGGAAGCAGACCAGCAACTTACACCTCCAACTGCACCAAGACGAGAACGGCGTATTCTTCGGAGTATCGTGCTGGTGGTGCTGTTCATTCTTTTATTCTTGGTCAGCTCATTATTTGTGATGATGTCAACAGATAAGGGAAGTCGTTTTTTACTCGATCGTGTGCTACAAAACCAAAAAATAATTCAATACGAATATGAAAGTGGCAATTTATTACGAGGCATTATTCTAAAAAACGTTTTGGTGAAATTAGAGGCCGTTGATGTTTCTTTGGATCGTGCAGACGTTTCTTTGGGTTGGCGTGCGATTTTAAATAAAGAGGTGCATTTGAGTCATGCGGATATTTCCAACCTCATCGTTATAAATAAAAAGCCGCCATCAGGAAAACCATTCGATTTTGCGCCAATCAAACTTCCGTTTGTACTTCGTATTGATAAAGCTACTTTAGATCATTTGGAAATAAAGACCACAACTGCAAAAATTGATTTTAATGATATTTATTTAAAAGATGCACTTTGGTCAGATACGAAATTAGAGTTTGAAGACTCTCGTATGGATATGGGGTATTTGGCGGTTAAAAATGCCACAGGTCAAATGGATTTTAATGGTAAGTATCCTTTAGATCTAAAAGCAGATCTGATTATTCCATCACTAAAAAGTATTGACGTTGAGACGATCAAGGTCGTGGCGACAGGTACATTGGATACCATAAGAGCAGGTGTGGCGACCCATACACCAGATTTGTTGACGGGTTGGGCTGTGATTCATCCTGTACGTGATCAGGTGCCTATGAAGGGGGCGCTATTATTCAAAAACTATCATCTTCCGATATTGAAAGAGCAAAAACTTTTTGCGAAAGATGGTATCGCTAGATTTAATGGTGATATTGATAAACTGATTTTGAGCTTGGATACTGACCTGAAAGGTGAGCAACTTCCCGAAGGCAAGTATAATGCGCTCATGGAAACAGACCTGAAAAATCAACTCAACATCCAAGACTTTAATGGTCAGTTAATGGGTGGATCGGTTGGATTAAAAGGCTTTGTAAATTGGAATGAACAAGTGTCATGGGATATAAAAGGGCGATTAGATCGCTTAAACCCAAAAGACAAAACGCTACCGCAAATTGCGCAGGATTTTTTACCGCCAAGCTTGGATGCAAATATAAGCGCTGTAGGCTCGTTGGAAAATGGGTTAGCACTCAATGCGCAGCTTGCCTTTGATAAGTACGAAACTTGGCAGGTTAAATTAAATCAGGCAGAAGCAAAAAATAATAAACCTCAACCGATGGTGTTAGATATTGCTTGGCAAGGTATAGATCGAGCGATGCCTTATATTGGTTGGTTAAGTAGCGCGGAAGGTCAAACCAATGTGACCTTAAGAGAAGATCAACAAGACATTTATCTTACAACGACTGTACGTCCCAATGAGCAAGGTTTATTGCCAGCAGGGAAATATGATGCAAAAGTTGATTTGAAATCGAATGTTCTAAATGTCGAAAATTTCCTTTATCAAGCGGATAAAGGTAGCTTAATTGGACAAGCGACAGTTAAATTACCACATGAAAAGCAGCAACTGTCATGGCAAGCCCAACTTAAAGCACAAGACTTTAATCCTCAAACAGTCGCGACTGCAGCACCTGTAAATCTACTGAATGGCGAAATCAAAGCGTCTGGTTTTGCAAAACCGAACCAACAGATTATTCAACTTGAAAATATTGATCTAAAAGGACAACTTGCTCAAGCCAATCAAAATGAAACGATTGTGCTCAAAGGAAAAAGTACAACGACGTTAATGTTTGATGATGTTCAGGCAGGCGGTGGATTTAAACGTTTTTCGGTAGATTATGATGGTTCGTTAAATGCTTTGAATCAAGGCAACGGGCTGTTAAAGATTAATATTGCAGGAACACCGACCGAGATTCAAATCAATGAGTTAAAGCATGATGGTGTTGCAGGCAAAATGTTTGCAACAGGTAAAGTCGATCTTAAAGATAAGCTTGGTTGGAACATGGAAGTATCTTTAGTCCGATTTAAGCCTCATTACTTTGTTTCTAGTCTTAAAGGTGAACTCTCAGGTCATGTAAAAACGCAAGGCGTTTGGTCAGATCAAGTGAAACGCGTTGATATTCGAGAACTCAATGCGGCGGGTTTTCTCAACAATAAGCCTGTACGCGGTC
Organism: Acinetobacter sp. NIPH 298; assembly: GCF_000369505.1. Classification (GTDB taxonomy): domain Bacteria; phylum Pseudomonadota; class Gammaproteobacteria; order Pseudomonadales; family Moraxellaceae; genus Acinetobacter. Next base: position 1,549,687 of record NZ_KB850055.1, on the reverse strand, counting down.
GTGGTAATCTGTCTTTGTTGCTGGATTCCAATCAGACTGGTTTCTTACCACAGCAGTTTGAAGCAAATAATTTATTTTTTGCTTATGGACAGAACCAACTTCAAGCCACTGGAAATGCACAAAGTTTACAATTTAAGATAAACGCACCTGCATTATATGAGTTATATCCTGGCTTACGTGGACGTGCTTACGGCAGTTTAAATGTACAGTCACAACCACGACTTAAGGCGACTGCAAATATAGCTGTCGATAATTTTGCTTTCAGTGACTTAGCAAGTATCAAATCTTTACGTGTTCAAGGTGAGTTACCAACTTCAGAAACAACAGCAACGCAATTGACTGCAACATTGGATCATTTACGCAGCGGAAAACGTGAAATTGAAAAGGCAACGATCAATTTAGCAGGCACACGAAAAGCGCATTTGTTAAAACTAGAAAGTAAAAATGCGCACACCAATTTTTATGTGCAGCTTGCTGGTGGTTTTAATCAAAACAATGATTGGCTAGGTGAAATCCAGAAAGGAAGGCTCAACTCGCGCCGCATTGATCTTGCCCAAAATCAAAATACTCCTGTTATCTATACGACAGCACGATCTGAGTTATATGTCGGTCAGCATTGTTGGCAAAGTGCTGAAAGCCAATTGTGTTTAGATCAACCTGCTCGTATTAGTAAAGAAAAAGGAAGCTTTTCGTTTATTACTAAGGATCTCGATCTAAAAGACTTTGCCGCGTTTATGCCTGAAGGTTTGGCTGTAACTGGACAGTTAAATGGTTATGCAAAAGCATCTTGGGTAAAAGGTACTCGCCCTAAATTAGATTCACGTTTAGTGACACGCAAAGGTGAGATTGGTTTAGCCGCAGAAGATCCACAAGATATTGCAACGACAGTGACCTATGACGAGTTAAGCTTAATTGCAAAAAGTGTCAATGATGGACTTCTGTTCCGTGTTGATATGAGGACACCTGATATTGGAACTGGGTATGCCAACGTTGTAGTCGATCCATTTCAAACGGGTATGCCTATGCGTGGAGAAATTGCTTTTGATGATGTACAACTGAAAATCTTTAAACCATTTATTAAAGATGTACGTTCTATAGCAGGCACATTAGCGCTTGCAGGTAAAATTAATGGCACACTGACTCAGCCACAATTTACAGGCGAAATGCGTTTGAAAAATGGCGCAATCAGTATGATTTCATTGCCTGTAAATTTAACCAATATGCAGCTTTATTCATCTATTCGCCAAGACTCGGCAAGTATTGATGGTGCATTTAATAGTGGTCAAGGCGTTGGGCGGTTGAAAGGTAGCTTTGATTGGAAAGATAAACCACATTTGGCACTGACTTTAAAAGGTGACAACCTCTTGGTTCGCCAAGCTCCAATGATTACAGCAATTGTTAAACCAGATCTCAGTCTAGATGTTTATCCATTTGACCAGCGATTAAGTTTGAAAGGTACAATTGATGTGCCTCGTGCCCGAATCTCTATGCCAGAATCAACAGCAAACGTCGTGACGCTTTCACCAGATGTTCGCGTTGTTCATCAAGGACAAGATTTGCTTGCAACTTTAAAGGCATCGAAACCGTGGGATATTCGTGCAGATATGACCCTCACGTTGGGCAATCAAGTTATTTTCCAAGGTTTTGAAAGTAATATTCCATTGGTTGGGCGTTTGCATTTATCACAACGTGGTTTGGAAACAGCCATGCGAGCCAATGGCGCAATTGGTGTCAGTCAAAAAGTAAAAATTGAAGCATACGGTCAAAGCTTAGACCTAAATCGAGCGATTGCACGTTTTAATGGCCCACTTGCAAATCCAACCCTTGACATTGATGCCAATAAGCCCGTTCAAGGTAGTATGGTTGGGATACGTGTGACAGGCACCGCGACTGTTCCGAATATTCAAGTCTACAACGATGCGGGACTATCTGAGCAAGAAGCATTGAATGCGTTATTGACAGGGCGTATCAATGAAGGCAGCAGTGGTCTAAGTAATACTGAAGGATTTAAGTCGGATGTCAATAATACTATTGCCGCGGCGGGTATTAGTATGGGCTTGGGTGGCACACGGGCACTCACCAACCAAATTGGACGAACCTTTGGTTTAAGTGGCTTAGCACTTGATGCACAAGGAACGGGCGATGATACCCAAGTCAGTTTGACAGGATATATCACCCCAGATCTGTTTATCCGCTATGGTATCGGTGTATTTACCCCTGTAAATAAGTTGACCTTACGTTATCAAATGAATCGTCGCTTATATCTGGAGGCCAGCCAGTCTTTAGAGCGAGCTATCGATGTCTTCTATAATTGGCGATTCTAGAGTTTAGAGCAGACCTGTTTTATGTAAATAAAACAGGTTTTTTTATTTATAGTTACTTCTACCAAGCTTTGGCATATTCTTAAAAATGAATGTTTGAATATGAATGAGAATATGATCGTTTATAGATAGAGAACGATTTATCACTGTAAGTGGCGTTAAATGCCAAAACACAGGCAATACCATGTATAGTAGTGACGGATTTGTATGTTTTTATTGCTAAAAGGTCAGTTTTAAATGCGTCCTTTTGCAAAATAATTCAGTTTTAGTATGATGTGCGCATCAAATTAGCCGTAGTATGATCATGAAAAAAGTTTTGTTGATTGCAATAGGTTTAGTTTTGGTCGGTTGTGCTGAAAAAAAACCATTAACACCCGAAGAACAATGGCATGGCTATTGTGTTAGTGTCGGCAATGCAGCGCGTTCTATTACGTTGGATCGTCAAAATGGAATTGAGCAAAAGCAAGCAACAGAACATGCTGGCAAAATTGAAGATGAAACAACACGTAAATTTATCTTTGAAATTATTGAAAATGTATATGCGATGCCTGTAGATCAAATAAAAGCAGATCCAGCGGCTATACGCGACAAACTGAAGCAGCAATATACGGATCAATGCTTAGCCACTCCACACGATAAGCTACCGAGTTATAAGTCATTTTAATGTGTTAATCGAAAAGACAACGCTGTTGTCTTTTTTTATGTTTGTAATGTTTTATTAGACTTTCGAGTAAGACCAAAGCGGTATTTAAAAGGTATGAACATTTCGCTATAAAATAATGGTCATCACGTAGATATACGGCAGTTGCATTAACTTTTAACGCGAAGTCTAGTAAAATTTTGCTGTCCATATTGCTTGTAAAGCTTGTACAAAGCTGGAACTTACAAGTAATTTTTTAAAGAAGAGGAATAACACTGTGCTAGAAGCTTACCGCCAACACGTTGCAGAACGTGCCGCACTCGGAGTCCCACCGAAGCCACTTGATGATGCTCAAACTGCTGAACTCGTAGCATTATTAAAAAACCCACCGGCAGGTGAAGAGGCATATTTAGTAGATTTGCTTGAAAATCGTGTTCCAGCAGGTGTTGACCAAGCTGCTTATGTAAAAGCTGCTTTCTTAGCTGCGGTTGCAAAAGGCGAAGCGACTTCTCCACTTATTACTAAAGAACGTGCTGTTTACTTACTTGGTACGATGCTTGGTGGTTATAACGTAGCACCACTTGTTGAACTTCTTGACAATGCTGAACTTGCTGGTTTAGCTGCTGAAGCATTGAAAAAGACGCTTCTTGTATTTGATGCATTCCATGATGTTGCTGAAAAAGCAAAAGCTGGCAATGTAAATGCAAAAGCTGTTTTACAGTCTTGGGCTGATGCAGAATGGTTCACAAGCCGTCCTGACGTTCCAGAAGAAATTAAAATCACTGTGTTTAAAGTCACTGGTGAAACCAACACAGATGACTTGTCTCCTGCACAAGATGCTTGGAGTCGTCCAGACATTCCATTGCATGCGAATGCAATGCTTAAAAACGAACGTGATGGTATCAACCCTGAAAAACCAGGTGAAGTTGGTCCATTAAACCAAATCAAAGACTTGATCGCGAAAGGCAACCAAGTTGCTTACGTAGGTGACGTTGTTGGTACGGGTTCATCTCGTAAATCTGCAACGAACTCTGTGCTTTGGTTCTTTGGTGACGAACTTCCACACATTCCAAACAAAAAAGATGGTGGTGTGTGCTTAGGTTCTAAAATCGCGCCAATTTTCTTCAATACAATGGAAGATGCAGGTGCGTTACCTGTAGAAATCGACGTTGCCAACATGAATATGGGCGACGAAGTTGTATTGAAAATTGACCATGCTGCTGCAAAAGTAACTGCATTCAAAGATGGCGTACAAATCTCAGAAGCAGAACTCAAAACGCCTGTACTTCTAGATGAAGTACGTGCTGGTGGTCGTATTAACTTGATCATTGGTCGTGGTTTGACTTCAAAAGCACGTGACGAATTAGGTTTAGAACCTTCTACATTGTTCCGTACGCCAGTACAACCTGCTGACACAGGTAAAGGTTTTACTCAAGCGCAGAAGATGGTTGGTCGCGCATGTGGCTTAGCTGAAGGTCAAGGTATCCGTCCGGGGACTTACTGTGAACCTAAGATGACCACTGTTGGTTCGCAAGATACAACGGGTCCTATGACGCGTGATGAGTTAAAAGACTTAGCTTGCTTGGGCTTCTCTGCTGACTTAGTCATGCAGTCTTTCTGTCACACTGCTGCATATCCAAAACCAGTTGATGTAACAACTCACCATACATTACCTGACTTCATCATGAACCGTGGTGGTGTATCTTTACGTCCAGGCGACGGTATTATCCACTCTTGGTTAAACCGTATGTTACTTCCTGATACCGTTGGTACAGGTGGTGACTCGCACACGCGTTTCCCAATCGGTATTTCATTCCCAGCGGGTTCTGGTCTTGTTGCTTTCGCAGCTGCGACAGGTGTTATGCCACTGGATATGCCTGAATCTATCCTTGTTAAGTTCAAAGGTAAAATGCAGCCTGGTATTACTTTACGTGACCTTGTACATGCGATTCCTTACTATGCGATTCAAGCAGGTGATTTGACTGTAGAGAAGAAAGGTAAGAAAAACATCTTCTCTGGTCGTATCCTTGAGATTGACTTAACAGAAATGGAAAATGACTTGACGGTTGAGCAAGCATTCGAACTTTCTGATGCGTCTGCTGAACGTTCTGCTGCTGGCTGTTCAATCACACTTTCTGAAGAGAAAGTTGCTGAATACTTACGTTCAAACATGACCATGTTGAAGTGGATGATCGCTGAAGGTTATGGCGATGCGCGTACGATGGCTCGTCGTGTAGAAAACATGCAGAAGTGGTTGGACAACCCAAGCTTGTTAAAAGCGGATGCTGATGCTGAATACACTAAAGTGTATGAAATCGATCTTGCTGACATCAAAGAACCAATCCTTTGCTGCCCGAACGATCCAGATGATGCGAAGCTTCTTTCTGACGTTCAAGGCGACAAAATTGATGAAGTATTCATCGGTTCTTGTATGACTAACATCGGTCACTTCCGTGCGGCTGGTCAGTTACTTGATAAAGTACCAAGTGGTTCATTAACGACTCGTCTATGGTTGGCTCCACCAACACGTATGGACGAACATCAGTTGATGGAAGAAGGCATGTATAACATCTATGGTCGTGCTGGTGCGCGTACTGAGATGCCGGGCTGTTCATTGTGTATGGGTAACCAAGCACGTGTAGCACCGAACACGACATGTGTATCGACTTCTACTCGTAACTTCCCGAACCGTTTAGGTCAAGGTGCGAACGTTTACTTAGCTTCTGCTGAGCTTGCATCTGTAGCTGCTGTTCTTGGCAAATTACCAAGCCCAGAAGAATATCAACAGTACGCGTCGCAAATTGACAGCGCTTCTGCTGACATCTACAAATACTTAAACTTCGACAAGATGAGCGAATATACAAAAGAAGCTGATCAAGTTGATACCAAGAAAATCCAAGCTGCTCAATTGACTTAATGAGCTAGGATTAAGAAAAGCCGAAAGGCTTTTCCCTAGCGCAAACTGTCGATTTAGTGCATCGTAAGGGCTGAGTTATCAGCCCTTATTTTTTTATAAGGAAAAATGATAAATGTCGAGTCTAACGTATTCAGATAAGCAAAAACTTGAAAAGCTTTTTGAAATGGATTCTGGTTATGTCTTGAATTTTAGTGACAGGACATTTTCTGAGTTCTTTTCGGATTTAGGCATAAACATTAATGAAGAAAAATATTTTCTATATGGTTCTTCTAAAGCAAAACGATTACGTGCATTTTGGGAAATTGAAGAAGATTTTTTAGTTGCAGCAGTTCTTAGAGCTCTTTTTAACTATGACACAGGCTTATCAACTAAAAATCTTGAATTAATACAAGCTTGTCAAGCTATTGCCGAACGTTTAATCAGTAGTGGGGCAGATATTACTGGAATCAACGAAATTTCAAATTTTAATAACATAACTTTAGAGTTATTGATTGAGGAAATGAAAAGCAGCTTAGAGCGTGGTAATCCTGAAGCTACTATCGATCGATTGCACACCTTTACTACTAATTTTATTAGAGACTTGTGTGGGAAAAATAATATAGAAGCTCATAGGGATAAACCATTGCATAGCCTTTTAGGTGAATACATCAAATGTTTAAAAGGTAGAAACTCTTTAGAAAGCTTAATGACGGAAAGGATCTTAAAAAGTAATATTTCAATATTAGAAGCATTCAATGATGTTAGGAATAATCAAAGTCTTGCCCACGATAATAGAACCTTAAATAAATTAGAAAGTAGATTTATATTTAATAGTATTGTTAATACAATTAAATTTTTGCGGTCACTAGAAGAAATTGAAGCCTAAAGGATCCACTTAAATTAATAATGAAATCCTTTAGGAGGTAGGAGGTTTGACTATAGAATCACCAATAACCCAGCATTTTCCACCAAAGTCCACCTATCACCACAAAGATGATTATATTGACCACGCTCATGACAAAGCCAGCTTTCCACCATTCACCCAGTGTGGTGTAACCTGAACCAAATACCACAGGCGATGTACCCGTTGCATAATGGGTTAAGGTCATCATGATACTTGAAGCGGCTGCCATCATTAATGCAAACAACATCGGCGGTGCACCAAGTGCAATCCCTGCGGTATAGAACGCAGCAAACATCGCAGTAATATGTGCTGTGGTACTCGCAAACATATAATGTGCATAGAGATAGGCGAGCATCAATAATAAGCAAGCAGGCATCCAGCTTAAACCAAGTGAACCAATACCACTTTCTAATAAACCTGAGAACCAAGCAATCAAACCGAGTTTATTCAGATATGTTGCCATCATCACCAAAGCGGCGAACCAAGTAATCGTATCCCATGCACTTTTTTGCGTCAGAATATCTTCCCAAGTCAGCACACCAGTGAGCAGAAGTAATGTCAAACCAATAAATGCTGTTGTGGTTGGATCAACAGCCCAAGCAGCACCAAAAATCATGGCAGGGATACCCGCCCATAACAACAGTAAAATACCAAATACACCGAGCATGATGCTTTCATTTCGACTGACTGAACCCATTTCTTTTAACTTATCTTTAGCAAATTGAGCTGCATTGGGTGTTTCTTTCACTTCAGGTGGATACATCAAGTACAGAATCAATGGCATCACGATCAATGCAATTAGACCAGGGAGTAACATCGCCAGTGCCCAAGTGCTCCAACTCAGTGAAATTTCACTATTGGTTGCTTTTGCGACTAGATCAACAACTAAAGGGTTCGGTGCAGTTGCAGTGATAAACATGGCGGAAGTAATCGGATTGGCCTGATAGCTGACAAGGGCTAAATACTTTCCCATGCGTCCCTCAGTTCCTTTGGCGGGATCTGAATCATAGCTAGTCGAAATCGCACGAACGATAGGATGGATGATCCCACCGCCACGTGCAGTATTACTCGGTGTAACAGGTGCAAGAATTAACTCAGAAAGCACCATGCTATAACCGATACCAATGGTTTTCTTGCCCCATACTGCGATAAATAAATAGCCTAAGCGAGCGCCAAGTCCTGTTTTCTGTAAACCTTTCGAGATCATGATTGCAATACCAATCAACCAGATCAAAGGATTGGAGAAACTGCTCAATGCATCTTGGATAGCGCCGCTTGGACTATCATTGGTTACACCTGTGACTGCAACGAGCATGATCGCAATAATCGCGATTGCACCAATTGGCATGGCTTTACCAATAATTGCAGCGATTACGCCAACAAACATCGCCAATAAATGCCAAGCATTCGGATCTACACCTATCGGCACAGGTATAACGAACCAAATAATCAATGTAATAAATAAAGAAATAAGCGCAGGGAGGAGCTTAAATCCCATGTGGATTCCCCTTGTGATCATGGGTTTAATAAAATTTATAGTTCTTTATGAATGAATCGTTAAAGAAACAACCGTTAAGACGTGATTATCGAAAGTGAGGGGCTAGAATTCAAAGGGAGTTTTGTAGATTCAACGTTATATAAATCCTTTTATTTTGCCGATGGCAGAAATACAAAACGGCTAAATAAGGATGAAAGATCTACTCACTTTTTTGTTTGATTGAGGAAAGTTATTTATCTAGATCAAAATCATTTATCAAATTGTTTGATGCTGTGTTACATTTTTAACTTGGTTAACATCACTATAAGTGCGGTATGACTCTATTTTCATGGCAACAATTACGTCAATTTGTTTATAAAACACTACATGATGATGACTATCAAACTCGCTTTAGCCGCTGTGTTAACTACTTTTTAATTATTTTGATCGTGGCGAATGCTTCAGCAGTCATCCTTGAATCGATAGATTCAATTTTTTATCCACATCAACGCATATTTGAAATATTCGAAAATGTATCGATTGCTATTTTCTCAATTGAATATTTACTCAGAGTATGGAGTATTGCAGAAAAAGATTCAGAATCATCCGCATGGAAACAACGCTTTGCATGGATGAAAAGTGGTGGGGCAATCATAGACCTGCTTGCAATCTTACCTGCTTATCTAAACTTCTTCGTCAACTTCGATTTACGTGTACTCCGAATTTTACGACTTTTACGTTTATTAAAATTGACGCGCTATTTTGTTTCTTTACAAATTTTGTTGAGAGTTATTCAACGCGAAAAAGGTTCTTTTCAGGCGGTTATTTTCATTTTAGTCATTATGATCGTCATGACAGCCTCAGCTATGTATGTGGTTGAGAATAAAGTACAACCAGAAGCATTTAGCTCAATACCTCAGTCTATGTGGTGGGCAGTCGTCACATTAACGACAGTGGGCTATGGTGACGTGACACCTGTGACCAATGTGGGGCGTGTATTAGGTGCTTTGATCACGATTTTGGGTGTTGGTATTGCGGCATTACCCGCAGGTATTTTGGCATCAGGACTAGCCAACGAATTAAACCAAAGGAATCAACGATTAGAACAAGAATTTCGCGAAGCTTTACAAATTCGGGGACTTGATTTATTACATGATCAACGTGAAATTGAAAAGATTCGTATCAGTGTGGGCTTACCTAAAGAGCAAACCCATGAAATTATTATGCAACTGGTCAAGGAAAAGCTGCTAGAAGAACAAGAGCAAGCAAACCAACAGAAACAAAAAACCTATTGCCCACATTGTGGTGAAAAGTTATCCGAGTAGATGTCAATTTTATTGTAATAATCAATGAAAAATGAGATGAATTTGATGTTATATTAAATGAAAATTTAAACAAATGAATTATTTTTCTCTATGAGTTTACTGACTTTTTTCTCTTTTATTGTTTATTCAACCGTAACTTCAATTACCCCCGGTCCAAATAATATTATGTTGGCCGCTTCGGGTTTGAATTTTGGCCTAAAGCGAAGCATCCCGCATATTTTAGGAATTGGTTTTGGCTTTGGTGTCATGGTAATTCTAGTTGGTTACGGGGTTGGTGCTGCGCTTGGTTCTTCGCCTTTGCTTTATGAAGTCTTAAAAATCGTCGGTATTAGCTATTTATTGTATTTAGCCTACAAAATCTATCGAGCAGGTAGCATTAAAACCGATACCAAAGTTGATAAACCATTAAGTTTCATTGGCGCAGCGTTGTTTCAATGGGTCAATCCCAAAGCATGGATTATGGCAATGGGTGCAATTACCACTTATAGTTCTGCAAATAGTCGATTGGTCGAATTTATTTTTATTGGTGTGATCTTTGGCTTGGTGAGTATACCAAGTGTTGGGGTGTGGGCGTATATGGGGGAAAAGTTGAAAACGATCGTAAATCACCCCCAAAAAGTACAATGGTTTAATACCGCGATGGCATTGTTATTGGTTGCCTCCGTTATTGTTCCGATTAAAGATTCAGTTCAGTTTTTTATCCACTAATCTTTTAAAGGCTTTAACTAAACTAGCCATATTTTCGAGAGTCTGATCTGTGGATTACGTTATTTTATTAATATTTTTTAATGGGTTGAATGAATATACTCGAAAAGTATGGTGATTTATCCTGTTTTAAAATTATGATCTTAAATCAGCTCTGTTACTGAATAATATTTAATAAAACTTAATGTTGATGTTGGTGGTTTAGTAAAAATTAAAAAAAGATAACAATAATAATTATCATTTATGATACTTTCTTATTTGATGTTTATCGTAATTTTTAAGCATTTTTTAAGGTTGTTTATTAAATGAAATTCTCCCGCCATGATTAAACGGCGCTATTTACTTGTGTTACTCATTCCTTTGGCATTGATTTCCTTGTTCGTCGGTGTTGGGGACATGAGCATTGCTGGTTTGATTGCAGGCAATCCGCAAGACTGGCAGCTTTTTTGGACGAGTCGCTTACCGCGTTTGATGGCGATTGTTGTTGCAGGTGCTGGTCTAAGTGTTTGTGGTTTAATTATGCAATCACTGAGTCGGAACCGTTTTGTTTCACCAACCACAGCAGGTTTATATGACTGTGCGCGGCTAGGTGTTTTGATTTCGATTATCTTACTTCCAAGTGCTTCCATTTTTGCCAAAACTGGATTTGCCATCATCGTCACGCTGATTGGTGCGATGACATTTATGAGTATCCTTGCCACCTTAAAGCATCGAGATACGGTATTTGTTCCATTAGTCGGGATGATTTTTGGCAGTATTATTTCTGCATTTACCACTTTTATTGCTTTGCAACTTGATTTGTTGCAGAACTTAGCAGGGTGGCTACAAGGGGATTTCTCGACTATTTTGAATGGTCAATATGAATTGATCTATTTAAGTATTCCTGTACTGGTACTGATTTATATATTTGCCAATCGTTTTGTGTTGGCGGGCTTAGGTGAGGATTTTGCAACGAATCTTGGCTTAAATTATAAACAGACACTTTTTTTAGGTTTGCTGCTGATCTCGGTGATTACCGGTGTGGTGATTGTTACGGTGGGAGCGATTCCATTTCTCGGTTTAATCGTACCAAATCTAGTGAGCCTTTATTTGGGTGATCATATTCGTAAGACACTCTCACATACGGCATTGCTTGGTGCATTGCTGGTCTTGCTTTGTGATGTTTTTGGGCGGGTGGTGATTTATCCGTATGAGGTTTCTGTCAGCCTGATAATGGGTGTGGTCGGTAGCGTGATCTTCCTGTGGTTATTACTCAGGAGGTATCGTTATGCATAATACGACGAAGCTGGTTGTGCTTTCGATTGCTGTATTGGTTAGCATTGGATTATATCTCGGTTGGAATCTCGGGATTGCATGGCAGTATGCACTGGGACTGCGTTTAAGAACGGTCGCTGCAATTGTCGTTGCAGGTGTTGCTGTTGGTGTTTCAACTTTGGTTTTTCATACGATTGTGAATAATCGCGTGGTCACACCACAAGCCTTAGGTTTGGATAAATTATACGAACTATCTAAAACTGCAATTATTTATTTTTTTGGTGCGAGTACGTTATTGTCGCTTAACTTTGTGACTGATTATTTGATCAGTTTGTTGTTAATGGTGACTTTTGCTTTATTACTGTATCGCTTCATTTTTCAGAAAGTTGCACAACAAAATATTTATTTTTTGCTGTTGGTTGGTCTGATTTGTTCGACTCTATTTGACAACATGACGACCTTTTTTCAGGTGTTGCTCGATCCTGATGAGTTTCAGGTTGCCGCGTATGCTGGATTCGCCAGTTTTAATGTCGTGAAAATGGAAACGGTTGCACTATCTTTACTGACGATTCTCCCCATTCTTTTTTACAGTTTTAGACATTATCACAAGCTGAATGTGATGGCGTTGGGACGAGATCATGCATTAAATCTTGGGCTGGACTATGACAAAACCAGTCGGTTGTTACTGGTTTTAGTGGTGTTTGCACTCGCATCTGCAACAGCACTCGCAGGTCCAATGATGTTCCTTGGTTTATTGGTACTCAATATCACGTTGGAACTGTTTAGAACGCATCAACATCACATTTTACTGCTCGGCATTATTTTGGTGAGTGTGCTTTGCCTCATGCTCGGTCAATTCATCGTATTACATGTACTGAATTTCAAAACCACATTGAGCGTCATTATTAACTTTGCCGGTGGAATTTATTTCTTCTGGATTTTATTGAAGGAAAATAAAAAATGGCAATAGAGCTGAAGAATTTACGAAAAAGCTATCATCAACAGTGCGTCGTCAATCAAGTCTCACTCACGATTGCCAAAGGTCAATTTACCGCATTTATCGGACCCAATGGCGCAGGTAAAAGTACGCTGCTTTCCATCATGAGTCGTCTGATTGATGCAGATCAGGGGCAGGTATTGTTGGATGGTCAAGATTTACATGACATGAAAAGTGCGGATATCGCCAAAAAAATGGCGATTTTAAAGCAGTCCAATCATACCGAGTTGCGTCTGAGTATCGAGGATTTGGTGGCATTTGGTCGTTTTCCATATTCACAGGGGCGTTTGACCAAGCAAGACCACGAAATTATTGATCGTTCAATCGCTTATATGGATCTGCAATCGATGCGTCATCGTCAGTTAAGTGAGTTGTCAGGTGGACAACGCCAACGCGCATATATAGCGATGATTTTGGCACAGGATACAGAATATATCTTATTGGATGAGCCGTTGAACAACTTAGATATGAAGCATTCCGCACAAATTATGCGTGTGCTGAAAGATCTTGCTGAAAATCATGGCAAATCCATCATTGTAGTGATTCATGATATTAACTTTGCCTCAGTGTATGCCGATCACATTATTGCAATGAAAAATGGTGAGTTAGTCTATCAAGGGCATCCACAGCAGATTATGAATGAAACAACTTTAGAAGCGATCTTTGATTTTCATATCCCGATTCAACAAATTCAGCAACACAAATTAGGTTTGTATTTTATTAGTTAGGAGTTCGTTATGCTGTTCAAAAAGACGTTGCCGATCATGATGTTGAGTGCAGTATTGGCTGCATGTGGTCATTCAAATGAACCCTCTGCGGCACAGGAAGGAACAACTAACTCACATGAGATGATGAGTTTTAGCAGTAAAGCGGGTCAGATTTCGATTCCATCCACTTTGTCACGTATTGCGGTATTAGATACCAACGCCCTGAATACCATTCATGCACTTGGGGCAGATGACAAAGTGGTTGCTTTACCCAAAGGTACGCCGTTACCTGCGGTGCTACAAAACTTTAGTGATGGTCAATATCTGGATGTTGGCACAGTAAAAGAGCCAAATCTGGAAAAAATTGCGGGTAGTCAGCCTGAGTTGATCTTGATGAGTGGGCGTATGGAAAATCTGGTGAATCAGATTAAACAAATTGCACCAACTTATTTTGTAGATGTGGATTATAACGATCAGTTTAATTCGTTTAAACAACAAACCTTGAATGTTGCAGAAATGGTCGGCAAGAAACCTGAGGCAGAGCAACAATTAAAAACTTTGGAGCAAGACATTGCTGCATTAAAAGAAAAAACCAAAGGTAAAACTGCATTGGTGATCTTGGTGAATAATAGCAAGATTGCTGCCTACGGTTCAGGTTCGCGGTTTGGTAATATCCATGATTTATACGGCTTTACCCCTGCAGATGCTTCGATTAAAGTGGGCTTGCATGGGATGGCCATTTCCCACGAGTTCATTGCCCAGAAAGATCCAGACTATTTATTCGTAATTGATCGTGGTGCTGCAATCACGGGCAATCAAGAGGGTGCAAAACGTGTGTTAAATAACAATATTGTCAATCAATCCAAAGCGGCCAAAAATGGCAATATTGTTTATTTGGATTCGAGCAACTGGTATTTAATGAATAACGGTTTGGGTGGTATGCAGGCGATGTTAAAAGAAGTAGCTGATGTTGTGAAATAACATTTAGTGATGACGCCTTGTATTCTATTGAGAAGAATCTGTCGTTAAGCAACGACAGATTCTTTTTTATCAGTGTATTTTGCATAAGCCAAGGCGATTAATAAAATCACTAAACCGCCTAAACTGAGTACGAACCCCACCCAAATCGGTGCTAACCAACCCATATTATGGCTCAGTACCCATCCACCTAAAAAAGCGCCTAATGCATTGGCTAGGTTGAAGGCCGAGTGATTCAACGATGCAGCTAATGTTTGTGCATCACCTGCAATATCCATTAAATGCGTTTGTAAGGCACTGCCTAAACCAATCACCGTAAAACCAATCAAAAATAAGGCTGCGATAGCCGTATATAGATTTGCCATCATAAAACTGGCGAGCACGAAGGTGAGTGCGGAACTGATTAAAATCCCAATCATGGTTTTAAACAAATGCCGATCTGCGAGCCAACCAGCAACCAAGCCACCAATCACCATACCCACGCCCCAGATCGCCAATGCAATTGGAACAACGGAAATATCGGCATGTGTATATTCAGTGAGGATTGGGGAGACGTAACTATAAACGGAAAACATGCCGCCAAAACCAATCGCACCAACTGCTAGAGTGAGCCACATATTGATATTTTTTAAGCCTTTCAATTCTGCTCGAATACTTGCCGTTTTTTGTGGGCGAATATTGGGCACAAAAAGTCCGATGCCGATCAAGGTAATAAAGGCAATGACAGCAGAAAATTCAAAACCAGTTTTCCAGCCGAATTGTTGACCGAGCCATGTTGCGATGGGTACACCAATCACATTGGCAATGGTTAAACCCATCATTACTTGGGCAATAGCAATCGCACGACGTTGCTTACCGGCTAACTCGGCTGCGACTAGCGCAGCAACACCAAAGTAAGCACCATGTGGAAAACCTGCAATAAAACGTGAAACGAGCATGGTTTCTGATGTGGTTGCGAACGCTGTAGCTGCATTTGCCAAACCGTAAAACAGCATTAAACCTAGCAATAAGGTTTTACGTGGGACTTTAGCGCCTAATATCGCAATAATGGGTGCACCAACCATCACGCCGAGCGCATAAGCACTGATGAAATAACCTGCATGGGGAACACTGACATTTAAATCTGTGGCTATTTCTTGGATCAGTCCCATTGCAACAAATTCAGTTGTGCCAATACAAAAACTACCAATCGCAAGTGAAAAAATCACCAGAAATAAAGAATAGTTTTTTGACGGAGAAGAAAGAGAGGGAGAGCTTGGGGAAGACATACGATCTCGAAACATATAAAGCGACGATATTATATCGAGCAGATCACAGAAATGTGAAAAAGAACACAAATTTTATATATGCAACCTAAGATTGAAATAGCAGGTCAAAATAGTAATACTAAATCTTTATGATAATTATTTTCATTTATGTATAATGCATTTTATAGACTAATTGGCTGAACCACTACACTTAATCAATGAGTAAGTGGATGAATGGATGGGAAACAACTGTGAAAAAATTATTGATTGCGTCGTTGGCTTTAATCTCAGGTTATAGTGCTGCACACGAGCCTTATGTTGCACCTGTTGCATATCAAACGACAAATACCCAAGTCGCAATTTTAGCAGGTTATGCTGAAGAAGCCTTGAACAGTGAATATGCGCTAAAAAGCCCTAAGTTTGAAATCACAAATCCGAAACAAATTAAAAGTACGATAGAGCCAGATTCGAAACTTGGTTCTAGCACAGTATTTGATTTGAAATTACCTGAAGCGGGTACTTATAGCGTACAAACCAAAGCAAGCTATCCATTGAAGTATGTACAAGACCAAAAAGAATGGAAATTATTTTTTGATTTAGCGGAAGACAACGCACCAGCAAAAGCTGAACGGGATTATCTGATTCCTGCTGATTTAAAAGGCAAGAAAATTGCCTCAGTTGAAGTGACGCGTGAATGGTCATTATTTACCTATATCACAAAAGAGAAAAGTTCACCTGTACGGTCAACTGCAGCGCCGATTCAGGTTGAGTTTTTAACTCATCCAAATGAGTTAAAAGCCAATCAAGCGAATAAAATAAAAGTGATTAAAGCGAATCAGCCTTTAGCAAATGCTGAAGTTGTGCTTCGCGCTAAAGGTGCAACGGACGAACAGGCGAAAACCCTAAAAGCAAATACAGATGGGACAGTGGATTTAGTTTTCCCAAGTGCAGGGGAGTATTTAGTAGAAGTTACAGAGTCGGTTGATAGCAAAAAAAAACCAAGTAATCAGTTCTATAGCATTATTAGTTTGTCTGTAAATTAAGAAATGGAAAGGCTAATCTCTAGAATGGATTAGCCTTTTTTAATCACATTTGCCCGCTTTTCATTCTATTCATCAAGTTGATTCATTGTGTTCATCATCCATCGCATTGCTATAGAACTTTACGCCAAGTTTAATGCGATCGCGTCCATTGCCCATACGCCAGCGATTGGTATCTCTGAGTGAATAAACACAGCCACAGTACTCTTGCTGATAGAATTCTTCACGTTTACTGACTTCCAGCATCCTGACAGCACCACCGTTTTTACGCCAGTTATAGTCCCAATATTGCATTTCGGGATAATGAGATGCGGCTCGAAGACCACAGTCGTTGATTTGCTGCATATTCTTCCAACGCGAAATACCCAACGAACTACTAATTAAGCCAAAGCCATGTTCATGGGCGTACAGTGCAGTTCTCTCGAAGCGCATATCAAAACACATGGTGCAGCGAATGCCTTTCTCAGGTTCGTCTTCCATACCTTTGGCACGTGCAAACCAATTGTCGGTATCGTAGTCACAGTCAATAAACGGAATATTATGCTTTTCTGCAAAACGAATATTTTCTTCTTTACGAATCAAATATTCTTTGACTGGATGGATGTTGGGATTATAAAAAAAGATCGAAAAGTCGATACCAGATTCGATTAATGTTTCCATGACCTCACCTGAGCAGGGAGCGCAGCATGAATGTAATAATAATTTATCGTGACCTTCAGGCAGTGTAAGCTTTTGGCGTTCAAGAGACATGGCAAACGAAGATAAATAAGTGAATAATCTCCTATTGTAAAAGGTTTCTGATCGTCTTGAATTTGAATTAAATGAAATATTCTCAGGTTGAACTGAATTTTGCTAATTATAAAATACGCTTGAAAATTTCGGATAGCCAAGAAGAATCGGATAGCTCAGTATATGAGCTTGAATGGACAGAATATGCATTCAACTTTTTAAGATTATTAAAATTCATTTTACCTAAGAATAATGAGGTAAAATTCATGTTGAGACAAGCTCATTAATTCCATGTTAAGATGAATTTAATTCAATTTTTGGTTCGTGTCGTGCTAGAACTTCGTCATTTAAAAACACTGACTGCTTTAAGAGAACATGGTTCATTGGTTGCAGCCGCAGCAGATTTATGTCTTACGCCTTCGGCAATTTCGCATCAACTCAAAGAGCTTGATCACTGGTATGGTATAGAAGTGGTCAATCGCCGTAGCCGTCCAGTGACCTTTTCTAATGTTGGGGAGCGCTTGCTCAAACTTGCAGATGATGTATTGCCACAGGTGCAAATTACCCAAACGGATATTGCACGTATCGTACATGGGCAAACAGGGCGGATCATCTTTTCGTCTGAGTGTCATAGTTGTTTTGATTGGTTGATGCCTTTGTTAAACCAATATCGTCACCAATATCCTGATGTTGACTTGGATTTTGCCGCAGGCTTTGAATCAAACCCACATGAATTACTCCAAAATGCGGAATTTGATTTGTTGATTACGGCAGATCCAATTGCACTCAAGGGGATCGCGTATTTCCCAATCTTTGAATATGAGTCACGTTTGGTGTTATCTAACACACATCCTTTTGTTCGCGCAGAACATGTTTCTGTACAAGATTTGGCAGAAGAAACCTTAATCACTTATCCCGTCGATAAACATCGTTTGGACATCATGGCGCATTTGTTCATTCCTGCAAATATTCAACCTAAGCATATTCGAACCACCGATTTGACGCAGATGTTAATTCAGTTGGTTGCAAGTGGGCGAGGGATCGCTGCTTTGCCTGATTGGGTGGTTAATGAATATGAGCAAAAGGGTTGGGTGGTCAGTCGTCGTTTGGATTGCGTTTCACCTCAAGGGCTAAGACGTACCTTATATGCTGGCTATCGTTCTGAAGATAAAGAAAAGAATTATTTTGAGGGCTTTTTAAAGCAGCTAGAAAAATTTTCGCAGAAGCGAGCTGTTTATTATGAAAAATAGTTAAAACAAGCGTCTGTTGAATGGGTAGTGAATGAAATTAGTTTTTCTGAACTACCCCTTAGACGGTTTTCTATCAAAATGGATGTACGACGAAGATTAAGATTTCCCAATAAAAACAGATAAAATCCCCGCAGCGATAAGTGGACCAACAGGAACACCTCTCAGCAACGCAACACCAGCGACAGTTCCGATCAATAAGCCTGCGATGACATCGGGTTGGCTGGTCATGAGTTTCATACCACGGCCTCCCAGCCATGCAACCAATAATCCGATAGCAATGGCGATTAAAGACTTCACACTGATAAAAGATTTTAAAATATTCTCGCCACTTATTTTCCCGCTAGCGATAGGCGCAAGCACGCCGATAGTAAGAATAATAATTCCAATGTTTAGGCCATGTTGTTGGATATAAGGGAAAAATTGTTCTAACGGTGTGAGTTTTACGAGTATCAGTACCCCAGTTGCAATCGTCACCGCAGTATTATGACTAAAAACACCAACAGCGAGTAAGATGAGCAGAACCAATAGATTGATATCGAGTTGTGAAAACATATCGCCGTCATTTATAAATAAAGTTGAATTGTATCGCAATTTATCAGGCTGCTCTTTAATAAATTACATGATCGCAAAGTAAGCGAATCCTGTGAAAAACCTTGAATATGCCGTTATTAAGATTTTACTGCATGGTGGTCGTGCATTTTTGCTTGATAAAGTTGATCAAACTCGTATGCAAGGTCAGCAAGTGTCGTTGCTTTTAATTTTGCTAAAAGAATATTTTGTGCCTGTTGCATTGCATCTTCTAAGGCTGCATTTACAACACGTTCGACACCACACTCTGGATTTTGTCTTTCATTACCCATAGCAAAAATTGTTGGCTCACCCACTGCATTATAAATATCTAGTAAAGTAATTTTCTCTAAATCGGCGATAAGATGCCAACCACCCTTAGGTCCTTTTTCTGATTGGATAAAACCCGCGGTTTTCAATCCAGCCATCGTGCGTCTAACGACCACTGCATTGGTTGATAGCATATTGGCGATCTCTTCCGAAGTAAAAATTTTATTCTGTCTGGCCATGTGAAGCAGTACATGAAGCATACGAGAAAGCTTGCTGTCGATACGCATAAGATAAAAAATCAAATGTTGAAATGGATTATTAATGTAACATTAAAAGTTGCAAATATAAATGAAAAGTATTAATGTAACTTTAAAAGTTACTTAATGGTGTTGAAATGAATTATGATGTTGCAATCATTGGAGGGAGTTATGCGGGCTTAGCGGCAGCGTTACCTTTAGGACGAGCGAGAAGGCGTGTGGTGGTCATCGATGCAGGGCAGCGCAGAAATCGTTTTGCAGATCATTCACATGGATTTCTCACGCAAGATGGTACTGCAGCGAGTGAAATAGCTCAGATCGGAAAGCAACAATTACTTCAGTATAAAACTGTAGATTGGATGGATGGATCCGTCAAACGGATTGAACGGAAAGAAGATAACTTCCATCTTTGTATTGATGGAACACATGCAGTCAGCGCTAAAAAGATCATTGTAGCAACAGGTGTGAAAGATCAACTACCTGAAATCAAAGGACTTGCGGAGCGGTGGGGCAAAAGTATTTTTCATTGTCCTTATTGTCATGGCTATGAACTCAACCAAGGACGTATTGGTCTTATTGCCAGCTCAGAAAACGCTGCGCACATGGCGATGATGTTGCCTGAATGGGGGAGTGTGACTTTCTTTTTAAATGGACAAAAAATCGAGGCAGAAATACAAGCACAACTTATTGAGCGCGGTGTCATTATTGAACAACGAATCATTAAGGAAATCGTGGGACAAAGTGAGATTATTCTTGAAAATGAAGAGCATCTTTCAATGGATGGTATTTTTGTCACAACTCAATGTTTAATTTCACAAGACTGGATAGCACATTTAGGCTGTGAAATAGAAAAAAATGTAATGGGTGAGGTGATTAAGACCAATGCGCTAAAAGAAACATCCGTGGCTGGTGTTTTTGCCTGCGGGGATGTAGCACGATTGGGTGGTTCTGTATCACTTGCTGTTGGGGATGGAACAATGGCGGGTGTGGCAGCACACCGATCACTGATATTTTAATTAAAATTTAAAGGTCATTTTCCATGAAAAATATGGAGATGACCTTTGATTGATTTTATATTTAAGCTAACTTTCTGTTTGCTTCATATTGATAGCTCACAATTTGTTCATCCCAAAATTGTTGCCATAAATCACAGTACTCAAAACAAATTTTACGAATAGATGTATAGTCGGCTTCAGTACATGCTTGAGCAAGGACAAACCATAAATCATCTTCGTGATCATCGTCTGCGGCTTCAGATGTTGCATCATGTGAGACGCCATGCACGTGATAATATCCGCTGCTCACATCAAAGCCAACCGAATGGGTTGCTTGACGAAGCGCCGGACTAAATAAAATGACTTCTTCTTCAGCAACAGCTAAGAGTGCGGTAACTGCGCGATAGCAATGAAAGGAGTTTTCTAGATATGCACGAACTTTTTGTGCGATGATTGAAGGTAAATAGTTATTGCGTTCCGCTTGAGTTAATTCAAAATCATCAAGGACGTCTTCAAATAATGGATAATGTGCATATTCTGGATTTCCAGAATAATATTCATCTTTATCGAGTGCAGGGCGGAAACCAAACTCATCTAATATATTAAGATTTAATAAAAAACGAGGGTACATTTTGGAACCAGATAATAGTCGAGGTTCTAATTGTTTTGTTTGGAATTGCGCCATCAGCAAAGCATCGGTAAATACCTGTACGATTGCATGGCGATATTCTAAATGAATGTGTTTTAAGGTCTCCTTATCAATTAAACCGTCATTTAGAAGTTGGATTGCAGGATGTTTAGATACTGGATGATTTGAAATTTCTGCTCTTAATGTCTTCAGAAAATTCAAATTGTTGTTCCATACATCGGCAGAAATACTATTTTTCATTCCGTCTATAGCTTTCTGTCTAGGGTTGTCAAAGTTTTCAATTTTTTTTGGCATAGTTTTTTACTCAATGAATTAATAAATATTATTGCTTTTCCAATGGTATAGTTCGATTTTTTTGGTTGCTTATGAATATAACTATTGGCCCAACCAAAGATATTTTTATTGGATAAATTAAATATAAGATGAATTTTTTGTGAAATCAATTTTTTCAATAAGCTAAATAATCTCAATTTAGATTGATAATTAATCAAAAGTGCACTAAAAGGTGAATTAATGCACAATATATTTTAATTTTTTTAGAAATAGAAAGATTTTTTTACAAATCAGCTTGTTTATAACCTCATTTTTGCTTAATTTATAAGAGAGATAATAAGGAAAAACCTATATTTTCTGTAATGATCTTAAAATAATATGAAAAAGCATGGTTGCCAGAATTGTCCAGCTTATAAACCATG
Organism: Acinetobacter sp. NIPH 298; assembly: GCF_000369505.1. Lineage (GTDB taxonomy): Bacteria > Pseudomonadota > Gammaproteobacteria > Pseudomonadales > Moraxellaceae > Acinetobacter. Next base: position 1,527,784 of record NZ_KB850055.1, on the reverse strand, counting down.
CCTAAATAATACATTAATTTTTTTTAAAGAATTCTAAAAAGGATAATAAAATGTCAAAAAAAGAAGATATTATTGCAACGGCTCTAAACCTCTTTAATCGTCATAGTTTCAGTTCGGTAGGCGTAGATCGAATTATTGCTGAGTCCAACGTTGCAAAAATGACGTTCTATAAATACTTTCCTTCCAAAGAAAATTTGATCGAGGAGTGTTTATCTCGAAGAAATAAAAGTATTCAAGAAGCGATTGAGCAAGAAATTAACTTACTCAAAGAAGATGATTACTTGGGTAAAATTAAAGCGGTCTATTTTTGGCACTTAGGTTGGTTCAATTCCGATGACTTTCATGGATGTATGTTTCAAAAAGCATCCCTGGAAATCTTACAACAATACCCATCCATTATCGGTCCAATTGTAGCGTATAGAGAATGGTTAATGGGATTGCTTGAGGATTTGTTCGAAAAGGCAAAGGTTGACCAACCGCATGTAATGACATCTATGTATATAAATATTTTAGATGGCATGACAGCTTATGCAAAAGTAAGCAAAGATCATACTGAAATTGAAGAATGTTGGTCTTATATTGAACGATTAATTACTTTGGATGCAGCCTAAGTCATCATTTTTAACTGATTTTTTATTTTCCATGAATTTAAGCTAAATAAAAGAAACCGAGTCAATTGACTCGGTTTCTTTTAGATCTCATCTGAAAATTACTTTTCAACAAATGCACGTTCGATCACATAATCGCCCATAACACCCATACGTGGTGATTCGACTAAACCATGCTGATCAAGTAGCGCAGCCACATCTTTTAGGAAAGCTGGGCTACCACAAAGCATGGCACGGTCAGTTTCACGATTAAAACGAGGTAAACCGATTTTTTCAAACAGTTCACCAGTCTCAATCGCTGTTGTTACACGACCTTGAGTGTGGAACGGTTCGCGCGTTACAGTTGGGTAGTAAATCAATTTATCTTTGATCCCTAATTCTTCAAAGAACTCGTGATTCGGAAGCTCATTTAGGATTAAGTCTTGGTAAGCAAGTTCTGAAATATAACGTGTACCATGTACCATGATCACTTTCTCAAACTTTTCGTAAGTTTCTGGATCACGAAGCAGAGAAAGGAATGGCGCAAGTCCAGTACCAGAAGATAAAAGATATAAATTTTTACCTGGTAGCAAATCATCGTGTACTAAAGTACCTGTTGGTTTTTTAGAAATCAGGATTTCATCACCTACTTGTACTTTTTGTAAGATCGAGGTGAGTGGACCATCTTGTACTTTAATTGAGAAGAACTCTAACTCTTCTTCATAATTTGCACTTGCGATCGAATAAGCACGCATTAAAGGCTTACCATTCACTTCAAGTCCGATCATCACGAACTGACCATTTTTAAAACGTAGGCTCGTATCGCGTGTTGTTTTAAAGCTGAAAAGAGTGTCATTCCAGTGGTGAACATGAGTAATGCGTTCAACGTTAAAAGCAGCCATTAAAGGTCTCGATCACATATAAAAGAAACAGATTGCTATTCTAATCTAAAATCATTCTCGATAAACTGAATATATTTAATTGTGTTTATCAGAAAAAGTGATGAGTAACTCTGTAATGATGCCGATAATCGGTTATATGCATTCTCCTTATCGTGAGAAATTTGGCATCCCAAGGCAGCCGAACTTAGTGCAAATCGAGTCGTACATAGAGATGGTTGAACCTTATAATGAGATTTTGGCATTTGAGGGAATAGATGACTTTAGTCATTTGTGGTTGCTGTGGCAGTTTCATGAAAATAAACAAAATGATAGTGCTCCGAATCAAACGACTAAATTTCGTGCACAAGTCCGTCCGCCGCGTCTCGGGGGCAACCAAAAAATAGGTGTTTTTGCGACCAGAAGTATGTATCGGCCATCGCCAATCGGTTTGTCTGTGGTTCGTTTTCTTCGTGTTGAAAAGCACGGCAAAGTGATTCGTTTGTACGTCACAGGTAGTGATTTATTACATGGCACCCCAATTTTTGATATTAAACCTTATATTCAATATTCAGATGCAATTGAAGACTCGATCAGTGGTTATGCACAAGATGAGCCGATCCGTAAGAATGTCATTTGGGCAGAAACTGCTTCGCTACAGCAAAAACAACTGTTAAATCAGGCTATTCTAGATAAAAAGATATTGGATGAACTTGAACAAGTGTTATCTTTAGATCCTCGTCCAGCGTATCAAGAAGATACTGAGCGGGTGTATGGGATGTGTTTCGCTCACTTGAATATTCGTTTTACAGTCGATGAAAAGAATGTCACAGTGGTGAGTGTAGAGCAGTCCAATATAATTTAATTTAAAAATATAAATGATTCATAAATTTGGGGAAATTACGGTCATGCAAGCTGAGGCAAAATTTACGAACTTTTCTTTTACGATTGATGTGACTTGGTGCTTAGAGCAACTGCAAAAAGATGGTCGTATTACTGAACGAGATAAGTTGTTAATCCAAACCACACATCGTCAAAAAGAACAATTGAAATGGCATCCCTTACAATGGATTGCCAATTTTAATTTAAAAGATCAGTTAAGTCCTGCTGCAACGCTAACTCTGCATCGTTTGTGTCAGTGGTTGGCGGAAAAAGCGGCTTTGCCCATGTTTGTGATTGATCCATTAAAAGCGGATGTTGCTGCTTTAACCAGTGTGATGTCGCAAGAGTTCGCTGTTAGAAATCATATTTTGGCTGTTGAAGTACATGCTGATCGTATTTTGATTGGTACGGATCAGCCCTTTACATCGGAATGGGAAAATAACTTACAGCGTAGTTTGGCGCCTAAAAAGATTGAGCGAGTTTTATTAAATCCTGAACAGTTACAACGATATTTACACGAATATTATCAAGTCAGTCGTGCTGTAAATTCGTCACAAAATACCAGTGCTTTTGATCGTGATAATAAAGGTGTTGAGGCTCTATTACAGTTAGGGGATACGCAAACTCCTGATGCGAATGATCAACATATTGTGAAGCTAGTGGATTGGGTGCTGCAATTTGCCTTTGAACAAGGCGCAAGCGATATTCACTTAGAACCACGAAAAGACAAAGGCAAGGTGCGTTTTCGTATCGATGGTGTTTTGCATACCATTTATAATATGCCTGCAAACACTCTGACTGCCGTGATTTCTCGGATCAAAATCTTAGGGCGAATGAATGTCGCAGAAAAAAGAAAACCTCAAGATGGCCGTTTAAAAACACGGACACCAAAAGGGCAAGAAACTGAATTACGTCTTTCAACCTTACCTACGGCATTTGGCGAAAAGTTGGTAATGCGTATTTTCGATCCAGAAGTCTTGGTTCGCAGTTTTCAGCAGCTTGGTTTTGAGGGGCACTTATTACAGAGCTGGCAAGCACTGACTCAGCACAGTCACGGTATTATCTTAGTGACGGGGCCGACAGGTTCAGGTAAAACCACGACGCTTTATTCCTCTTTAAAACAACTGGCAACAGAACAAGTCAACGTCTGTACGATTGAAGACCCGATTGAAATGCTTGAACCGAGCTTTAACCAAATGCAGGTAAATCCCAATATTGAACTGGGCTTTGCTGACGGGGTTCGCGCCCTAATGCGACAAGATCCCGATATTATTATGGTCGGGGAAATTCGTGACCATGATACCGCCAATATGGCAATTCAAGCTGCATTGACAGGGCATTTGGTATTATCAACACTACATACCAATGATGCACCATCAAGCTTAACCCGCTTACATGATTTGGGTGTACAGCCATTCTTAACCGCAGCCACGATTCTTGGTGTGCTTGCACAGCGTTTAGTGCGTCAACTGTGTCCACACTGCAAACAAGAAACCGCAATCAATGAGCAGGAATGGGAACACTTAACATTCGACTATATTATGGATATGCCAGCGACCATGTATAAAGCTGTCGGTTGTGAGGTATGCCGCCAGACTGGCTATAAAGGGCGAGTGGGTATTTATGAGTTTATGCCTGTAAGTTTGGAGTTGAAAACACAGATTAGTGCAAATGGCACATTAAATGATTTGAAAGCTCAAGCGAAAAAAGAAGGGGTTGAACCTTTAAGAATCGCGGGGGCACGTAAAGTCATAGAGGGTGTAACGACTTTAGAGGAAGTGCTAAGAGTTGTTCCTTTAAATTAATACTATTATTTCAAGCAAAAAAAAGCAGTACGCGCTGACATACTGCTATTCCCACGTTTTTTTATTCTCTGATTTTTATTATATTACTTGGTTAAAATCAGGCGATTGTTTCGAGTCAAGCGTAAGCGGTATTCTTCTCCAGCATGCATGATGCGTATTTCACGTCCTAAGGCAAAAAGGTTGTTCGAGTGCAGCATTGGCAATGATTGTGCTGAATCTGTGCTGCGTGTAAAAAGGCTGAATGGTGCGTTCATTTGTTATACTCCGTGGTATGTCTTTTAATGTTTTAAATGATAATCATTATCGAATAAGCCTGTCAACGTAAATTTTTGACTATTTACAAAATCATTTATTATTTTTATTTTGCAAGTGTGAAAGGCTTAACAAATTACTTAAAATTGCTGCATATAGATGAGGAATATAAGACTTTGATGTCAAAGAATACAGTTGATGTTGCGATCGCAATTTTATTACATAGGTCAAAAGTGTTGGTGGGATGGCGACAGGCAAATCAACATCAAGGCAATAAACATGAGTTCCCAGGTGGGAAGGTTGAGCAGGGTGAAACGCCTGAACAAGCGTGTCGTCGTGAAATATACGAAGAAGTCGGTATAGGCATAAAAAACTGGCATGTTTTTGATGTGATACGACATGAATATGATGATGTGATCGTTCATTTACATTTATTTCATGCTTATGTTCCTGATGAGCTGCTTGATCTGATACACCAACCATGGACTTGGTATCGTCGAGATCAGTTAGCAGAGCTTAACTTTCCTAAAGCGAATACGCAGATTCTTCAAAGGTTAATGTGGCCGAACCTGATTAAAGTCAGTTCGGAACTTATGGCGCTGCCTGAAAGTGATTGTTTGTTGTATTGGCGTATACAGCCGCAAGATGTTGATCAAATCGAAGCACAATTATTGGCTTTATCGGATGAGCAACTTGCAAAATTAATCCTTAACTTTGATATTTGGCAGCAGTTGAATGTCGTAATTCAAACGAAAATACAAACGATTCATCTAAAACAATCACAATTATTGAGTTTGAAAAAAGCTGAATTACCTGTCGGAAAGCGTTTGATTGCTGCTTGTCACGATGCGGTGTCTTTACAACATGCGCAGCAAATTGGTTGTGATGCGGTGTTCTTAAGCGCTGTAAATTCAACGGATACACACCCTGATGCGAAAGTGTTAGGGTGGAGTGGTTTTGAGCAGTTAGCCAAAAATAGTGATATTCCAGTGTTTGCTTTGGGTGGTGTTGCGCCCGAAGATTTAGAAAAAGCCCAAAAACATAATGCTTATGGGCTTGCTGGAATTCGCCAGTTTGAATCAATAAATTGAATCGCTGCTTAAAGCGCCTGAATCGCTTTTCTCGCTTCTTGGGCTTTAACGGGGTGGTTACGTGCTTCACTCGCACGTAGCACGATTAACCAGAGTTGCTTCTTCATGCTATTGCTCTGAGCATAACTTAAGCCACGACGAGCCAGTGCTTCTGCATTGGCATATTGTTTACGCTGATCTGCGATTAATCCTAAATATAAATAGGTTTCCGCAGCTTGTGGTGCGATGCGTTGCGCTTGAAGTGCAAAACGTTCTGCATCCGCAAATTGCTTTTGCTTATACGCTGTTTGGGTTTTTTGCATTAGCGTTCTAAAAGCCGGTAGCTGAGAGCCGTCATTACTAAATTTTTGTTGAACTTTCTGTTCAGGCACAACGATAACTGGAACAGTTTGTCGTTTAATCTCTTTTTGCTCATAAGGCGTGATTTTGACGCCAGAAGAAGGTGGCGTAACCTTCTTCTGGCTATCAGTTGCCTTCGCCGGTGGTGTTTGAGGTGCTGGGCGCTCTGGTGTTGTCGTACAACCAGTGAGTACCAGTATCCCAATAGCAAACGTTGCTTTCTTAATCATGTCCAACCATCCTTTTAGATTAGTTCTCACCGTTATAACTACCGCTAGAAATAACGCGTGTAGAGGTGTGATTGGATAAGTCAGTATCCATTTGGTTTTCAGTCTCACGAATATAATTACTGATGCTGTCATCATCAGTTGTTCCATCATTTTGAGGCATATAGGTCGGCTCAACTTCGTAATGCGATTGACCGCATAGTGTTGCACGGCGTGGTACAGTTTGACGAAGCAGTGGAATATACATCGCACCTTCACAGCCTTGAGCAGATAAATCACCACTGGTACGATCAATCCATTGCCATTGTACATTGTCTGTTTGACGCAAGTTGACAGGTTCTTGGCGCAGTTGTTTCATGACATTGGTCCAAACTGGCAATGCACCTGAAGAACCTGTTAAGCCCGTTACTTTGTTATCGTCTAGACCTAACCATACAACCGCAACATGATTGCCTGAATAACCTGCAAACCATGAGTCTCGAGTATCGTTTGTGGTACCTGATTTGCCAGCAAGATTTAATGATTCAGGTAAGCTACTGTAGGCTGATCTGCCTGTACCTGAGCGCATTACTTGTTGTAAACCGTAGTTTAAAATATACGCGGCTGCCGGGTCGATGGTTTGTTGAACATTTAAACCATAACGGTCGAGTAAACGTCCTTGCGCATCAACCACAGTACGGATAGAGCGTGGTGGATATTTAAAGCCACCTGTTGCAAAGTTGCCATAAATGCCTAGCACTTCCATCGGTGACATATTGACGGCACCCAAATAAATGGATGGATATGCTGGGATATCTGAGCTGACACCAAATTGCTTTAACTTATTGCTAAATGTCGATAGACCAAACTCATTTGCTAAGCGCACGGTAGAGAGGTTATACGAATTTGCCAAGGCTTGTTGCATTGGCACAATTCCATTTTCATTACCACTATAGTTCTTTGGTGACCAACCTTTACCGCCATCAATCGGAATATTTACCGCAGTATCTTCAATCGGACTCGCCCAAGTATAGCGACCAGATTCAATGGCATTGAGATAAATGACGGGTTTCAAGAGTGAACCCACCTGACGTTTCGCATCAAGTGTTCGGTTAAAACCGGTAAAATCCTGTGTTGAACCCACTGCTGCAATCAGTTCACCATTTTCAGGGTGTGCCACTAAAACAGCGCCTTGCAAATTCTTCAAACGTGCTGGGTTTCTTTGTGCTAAACGCTCGACCGAATTTTTAAACACGTTTTGAACTTTGGTTTGTGCAATCGGGTCTAAGGTGGTGAAAATTCTTAAACCTTGATTAGTGATATCACTTTCTTGATATTCAGTTCGCAATTGACGACGTACAATATCAAGGAAATCAGGGAATTTTGCAGGCCCAATCGTAGGTTTACTAATTACATTTAAAGGACGGGCGATTTCGTCTTGATATTCAGATTCTGTTAGATAACCCATGACCAACATGTTATTTAACACGACATCACGGCGTTTTTTTGCATTTTCAGGGTTGCGCCAAGGGTTATATAATGATGGACCTTGTACTAGACCAACCAAGAACGCTTGTTGTGAAATATTAAGCTCACGTAATGGCAAGCCAAAATAAAATTGTGAAGCGAGACCATAGCCATTAATTGAATAATTGCCATTTTGACCTAAATTTACTTCATTCAGATAGGTTTCAAGAATTTCATCTTTGCTGTAGTGAAACTCAATTAATAAAGCCATCAGGGCTTCATTTACTTTACGTTTAAGTGTTTTTTCAGGGGAAAGATAAAAGTTCTTCACCAATTGTTGCGTTAAAGTCGAACCACCTTGGCGTCGACCTCCTGTCGCATTACTGACCAGAGCACGAGCTGTTCCTCTGACAGAAACACCATGATGATTATAAAAGTTACGATCTTCCGTCGAAATCAATGCTTCGATCAATGTTTTTGGTACTTTATCTAATTTGATCAGTACGCGATCTTCATTGTGTTGCGGATAAATACCGCCGATCAATAGTGGTTCTAAACGAGCGATCCCTGTACTTGAGGGCTTAGTCGAACGGATATCTCCAACACGATCACTTGAGAAACCAATTTCTAGTACCTGTTCAGGTTCAGTACTGTCACCATAGTCAAAACCACGGGTATGCACATACATCTGGTTGCCTTGTGTAACATAGCTACCTGATTTTTCATAGTTTGACGTGTTTTTATAACCCAGTAATTTCAATTCTTGGATGAAATTTTCTTGAGTAATAGGTGCATTCGCATAAATTTCTAATGGGCGAGCAAAAACCTTAGCGGGGATGTCCCAGCGCTGGCCTTCAAACTTATTGCGAATAATACTATCCAAGCGAATCAAATAGATGCTAAAGGCAACAAAAATACCAATCACTAAAATTGAAAAAATTAGTGTTATAAAACCAATACCACGTTCACACTTCATAGATTTGCGTTAAAACCAAAACAATGAGGGTAATGATGCGATAGCTTATCAGTAATTTGCAATCATAAAACTGTGAATAAATAGCAACATGCAATAAAAAATTCAGAAACTATTGATATTCATCGTATAAAAATAAGCAATAGACATTTTTATACTTTTTAATCAATCATCAACGCAACATTGATTGTTAGTGATATGATAGGCAGGAATCGCAGCGGAGCCAAATTTTTCGTGCAAATTTCACATAAATCCTTTCGAAATATTGGTCTAATTGGGCGACCAGATAAATATTCTGTTGTAGAAACGTTATGTTTAATCCATGATCATTTGATCACTTTGGGTTTAAATCCTGTTTTTGATCAGGAAACATCTAAACTTGTACCTTATAGCCATGGGCAGACCGTAAGCCGCAACCTGCTTGGTGAGGTGGTCGATTTAGTGATCGTAGTGGGTGGAGATGGGTCGCTATTACATGCTGCTCGTGCACTAGTTCGACACAATACTCCAGTCATTGGAATTAACCGTGGTCGATTAGGCTTCTTAACTGATATCAAACCTGCTGAAGCGATTTTTAAACTTGATCAAGTTCTACAAGGTCAATTTCAATTAGATCGCCGTTTTTTACTGGAAATGGAAGTTCGTACCAACGGTGAAACGATTTATGATGCGATTGCATTAAATGATGTAGTTTTGCATTCTGGCAAATCGGTTCACATGATTGATTTTGAGTTAAATATCGATGGACAATATGTCTATCGTCAGCACAGTGATGGTTTAATTGTTGCGACCCCTACAGGTTCAACTGCATATTCGCTTTCAGGTGGCGGACCAATTGTACATCCGAGTATGGATGCAATTGCTTTAGTACCGATGCACCCGCATACATTATCCTCTCGTCCCATCGTTGTCGGTGGACAAAGTGAGATTAAAATCGTTATTAGAGAAAATCGTGTTTTACCAATGGTGAGCGCCGATGGTCAACACAGTGTTGCACTAAATGTTGGGGATAGTGTGCATATTCGCAAACATCCGTTTAAACTTAGCTTATTACACCCGCCCGGTTATGACTTTTATATGGCATGTCGTACCAAATTGGGGTGGAACCAAGACTTTGAATCTTTTCAGCAGGACGACTCATGAATATTGAACAAATGCTCGCTATTTTAAATCCTGAGATTGTTGAGCGTCTAAGAACTGCCGTTGAAATTGGTAAATGGCCAAATGGTATTGCTTTGACCAAAGAGCAGCGCGAAATTTGTATGCAAGCTGTTTATGCGTGGGAAATGGAAAACCTTCCAGAAGAGCAGCGTAGTGGTTATATCGACCGTGGTACAAAAGAAGAAGGCGAGGAATGTGATGATGACCATCACAAAAATGAACCTGAGTTTAAACCGATTCGATTTGTGTAAACCGATTGTCTAAAAAATGCTCCTAAATATTAAGGAGCATTTTTTTATTGTTCTTTAAATTTATTGACGATATTTAGAGATTGTGAACAATTTCTTTATCGTCTTTATCGTCTTTATCGTCTTTATCGTCTTTATCGTCTTTATCGTCTTTATCGTCTTTATCGTCTTTATCGTCTTTATCGTCTTT
>NZ_KB850055.1:0-1517510 GCF_000369505.1 Acinetobacter sp. NIPH 298 | reverse complement strand
TTATCGTCTTTATCGTCTTTATCGTCTTTATCGTCTTTATCGTCTTTATCGTCTTTATCGTCTTTATCGTCTTTATCGTCTTTATCGTCTTTATCAATGAATAATGGCTAAAATATAAAGCTGCAATAAAATGAGACAAAATTTGTCACAAATAGACGAAACTGTCTGAGCACAAGCGCAATTTTTTCTGTAAAATGCGCGTCAAGTTTAAAAGAACTCAATAAAAAGTATGCTTAACACGATTCAGTTTGCTTTAGAACAACTTGGCTTAACTGCCCAAAAACGCGCGATTCATATTCAATTTGCCAATCAAGCGCTCAACACAGAAGTTTTCCTACAAAAAATACAAGGTCAGCATGCTATTAATCAGGGCGTAACTGCGGAACTGATTTGTCTATCAACCAACGCCACTATCCCACTAAAACAATTCATTGGTTGCCAAGTTGCTGTCGATACCGTTACGGATATAGGCACACTCTTTAGAACCACAGGGATTATCACCGAAGCCGTCCAAGGACAATCTGATGGCAGTTTGACCCTATATAAACTCAAACTGCAAGATGCCACCGCACTGTGGCATAAACGTCGTAATAGCCGCGTGTTTATGAATAAGACGGTTATAGAGGTATTGGAAGTTGTTTTTAAAGAATGGCAACAACAAAATCCCTTATTTGCATCCAGTCTTAGCTTGGATCTCAGTGGACTTACGCAAGACTACGATGTTCGCCCATTCACTATGCAACAGAATCAAACCGATGCAGAATTTCTAACGAATTTATTGCGTAGTGAAGGTGTTAACTGGTTAATTGATGAAGCCCAACTCAACGTTGCAAACAGCAATAGCCCGATTCAAGCCCAAAAACTGCGCTTGATCGATGATAACAACCAATACCAAGTTTTAAATCGAAGAACGATTCGCTACCACCGCAGCAGTGCCACCGAACAATACGACAGCATGACCAGCCTCATTGCTGAACGCACTCTACAACCCACAGCCGTGCATATCCAACGTTGGCAAGCCGATGCCCTAGAACAAGAAGATGGTGCAGGCAGCGTCCAAACGAAACACCAACATAGCCAACAACATGATGTCGCATCACTTGGACTTGAAGATGCATGGCACTTCACCCCAGCATGGATGCAAGACCTCAAAGGTGAAGATGGCGCAACTGCATCAGGCAACAACCAAATTGAAAAACTCAACCAAAACCTCAGCCACTACCACGATGCCCAAGCCAAACAATTTATTGCCCATACCACCGTACGCGATAGCCAAGTGGGCTACTGGTTTAAACTGAACGAACACCCAGAAATAGATCAACACAGTGGATCAGACCAAGAATTTCTGATCACTGCCAAAAGCTACTACAACCAAAACAACCTACCTAAAGACTTAAATCAACAAATCAGCCAATTAGTTGAACAAAGCCAATGGCAGCAAGATGACAAGCACACAAACAACAGTGAAGAACGCCAAGCCAACCAACTGACGCTACAACGTCGTAACATAAAAACGGTACCCGAATACCAACCACTACAACACCGCCCAGCAGCCAACCCACAACGTGCCAAAGTGGTTGGGCCATCAGGTGAAGAAATCCATGTCGATGAATGGGGCAGAATTAAAGTTCGCTTCCTGTTCACCCGAAATGATGACCACAGTCATGATGGTGGTGCAGGTAGCAACGACAACGATACCGATTCGGCGTGGGTAGATGTACTCACTCCTTGGGCAGGCGAAGGCTACGGGGCACGCTTCCTGCCACGCATTGGTGAAATCGTGGTCATCAACTTCTTTGACGGTAACATCGATCGCCCTTATGTCACAGGACGACTGCACGAAGCACAACGTAGTCCAACAAAATTCGATAACCAAGGACAACTCCCCGACACTAAGAAACTGGCAGGAATAAAATCCAAAGAAGTCCAAGGCTCAGGTTATAACCAACTGCGCTTTGACGACACCACCGGACAGATCAGCGCACAACTACAAAGCAGCCATGCATCAAGTCAACTCAATCTCGGAAAACTCAGCCATCCTAAAGCCCAAGCAGAAAGCGAAGACCGAGGCGAAGGTTTTGAACTCCGCACTGACCAATGGGGTGCGATTCGAGCAGGCGAAGGCTTACTGATCACTACTCATCCGCAACAACAAGCTCAAGGCGATCATCTTGAAGCGCAAACAGCCAAACAACAACTCGAAGGCAACCAAAGCAACGCCAAAGCCTTGAGTGAAGTGGCAAAGAACCAACAAACCGATGAGCTGGAAGCTTTAGAACAACTCAAAAGCTTTGCAGAAGAGATTCAACAAGACATTGCCAAATTCAACAAAGCCTTATTACTACTTAGCTCGCCAAATGGCATTGGACTGAGTACATCAGAAGACATACACCTTTCCGCCGATGGACAACTGAACCAATTTGCAGGGGACAGCATTAACCTAACTACACAAAAGAATTTAATCGCCCAAGCCAGTCAAAAGATCAGCCTATTTGCAGCACAAGGCGGGATTAAACAGGTTGCAGCAAAAGGTAAGTTTGAGATACAGGCACAAGGTGATGCTGCTGACTTCATTGCCCGTAAAGATATACAAATTATTTCGACTGAAGATGCGATCTATATTACCAGCCCAAAGGAGATTGTATTTAAAGCAGATAGTTCAGAGCTTAAGCTGAATGATTCAGGGATATTTCCAACTACAGGTGGCAAGTTCGAGGTGAAAGCTGGGCAGAATTTGTTTATGGGTGGGGCTGGTGTGAAAATGAGCGTTCCTGCACTACCAAGATTTGAAAAAAAGAATTGGATTGCTTTAGAGCATATAGATGTCGATCAAACGCCATTTGCTAATTTAGGTTATAAGATATTTTTTGAAAATAACCAAGTGATTGAAGGGCGATTAGATGAACAGGGCAAGGCCCACCATGAGAATGTTCCAGATAAAGCGTTAAGAGTTGAGTATGAGGAAAAAAAGTCAGAGCCTGATAAGCCATGGGAACCATTTAGTCAGGTGATTGAAAAACTGTCTACAACAGAGTCTCAAGAGAACACTACTAATTTAACTACGAACTCGAAAAGTGATGTCTGATCATGGATAAGGAATTACAAAATGCATTGGCATGGTATGCCGCTGCGCCGAAACGTTTAGTTAATAGCGGAATGCAAAGTTTAGAGGCTGCTGGTGAATGGATCTGGGTCGTTTTACAAGGGGACTTTGCTGAAGATCAAAGTACTGCACAAATTGCAGTTGGTACAGTTATTTCGATGATTCCAGTAGTTGATCAAATCTGTGACGTACGTGATATTTGTGCGAATTGTAAAAAAATAAAAGAAGATGATAGTAATGTATGGGCTTGGATTGGTCTTATTATTACGTTAATTGGTTTATTTCCAGTACTTGGGTCATTGTTTAAAGGGATATTTAAAATCCTGTTTAAAATGGTACAAAAAAGAATATATAAACTAGCCGCAAAAGCTGGAGAAAAGATCGATTTTTATCAAATTATCAGTCCACAAATCGAGATCGGTATTGCTGAAGTCAAGAAACATATCGCTAATCCAAAAGTACAGAAAGTTTTAAAAAGTATGAACATTACAAATGTTTATAAAGAAATTGCTTTAAATCTGCGTACTGTGAAAGGACAGCTCAATACAAAGAATTTGTTAAAACCTTTTGATGACCGTATCAAGGATTTACAGCAGTTACTTGAATATGTAAATCGTTGGGGTGGCGCTGAGATGGTCGCTAAAACCAACGCGTTGATGAGGGATGTAAAAGAAGTACGTAGTAAAGCTGCGAAGATGGGTGATTTTATTACCCCTGTACAAAATATGTTGGAGCGTACAGCAAGACGTTTTGATATCGAAGCAGACAATGCTTTTAGGGCGACAGTAGATCGAAATAATTTTACCCGAATGAATAAACCTGGTGAGCCTGCGGAAATAGCCTCAATTAAGAGCAATAAGCCTGATTGGGTAGATAAGACAAGAAGAATCCCTTATGAAGCAGAAGAAGCTGTTAATGTGGTGAGTAAAAAAGGTTTTCCAGACCTTAATCCAACAGTTAAAGAGGGTGAACATCATCCACTTAAGAAAGCGTATGCCACCTTTGCTACCAAGAAAATTAAAGCCGTGACTATTCCAGAGGGTGAAGTACTGTATCGAGTAGTTGACCCAACCTCGGCGGATAATAGTATTTGCTGGATGCGTAAAGCAGAGTTTGACAAACTCAAGAGTAAATCTGATTGGCGACGTAAATTTGCAGTGTGGGCAAACTGGAATAGTAATGGAGAATATGTGACCTATACTGTACCTAAAGGTGGTTTGAATGTCTGGGAAGGACCAGCAGCTTCTCAGGAGCTTAAAAACTTAAATGGCTATGTCTTAGAAGGCGGGGGTAAACAGATTGTGCTTGATCCTAAAGATTTAAATGCAGCTTATGTTAGCCAGAGGATGCCAACTAATTGGGGCTACGATAGTGGTCTGAATACTGGGCAAGGTGCTAATCTGGTTGGTATTCCAACACTTACCAATAACTGGAGATAACAATGAGCTATCCTACCCCTCTGATTGCACATGATATCTATGTGATGGAACAGTTTCTGAAACCTGAACGAATAAAAATGATTCGGGACATCTGGAAAGAGATGCTGGACTATCTGGAAAGTTTACTGGATCGTTTTATGAATGATCTCCCCCCAGACTATCGTAATCGTAGTTTACCAGAACAGCCTGATATTGTTTGGGGGGAGCGTGTGATTCCCAACTTCAGAAGTACAATGGAATGGCTGAATGAAAGCTATATTCAAAGATTAAACAATGATTTTGACTGTTATATTGGTTTTAATTTACGTTCTGATATTAATGGACAACGGGAGTTTAGTGTCAACTGGATGGATGAGGTTGAACCCAAAGCGGCTGCAAAGTATCAATACCTATTATTTAAAGCTTATGGGCTGTCTGAAGCGATTGAACATACGGTTCAACAATGGTCACCTGGCAGTCTAACCCATTATTTTGCCCAAATTGGTTCACATGATAGTTCTTTTGAGTATGATCCAGTCATACCTCCGCCATTGAGTTATCCCATTTATCGCCTAAATGAAAATATAAAAGTAAAAACGGATGAAAAAATTCCCCAAACAGGATTTTACTTACCTGACTTACCAGATAGTTTTCCTCTTTTTATGTGGGTTTCTAATAATGACGTATGGGAGTTGGCTGGTGAAACCCGTATACCTGAAAATGACCCTGAATATCCAGGTTCACGTATTTTGGCTCCCTGTACATGGACGCTGATTGAAAAGGTTGCCGATAGTGGGGGAGAGTTGGGAGAAGCAATGAATCCGTTTGTACGACCTGCGAATGTTCGGGCGGGTCAGCCAGCGACGCATTCGGGCTATTGGTTTACAGTTGCACAAGAAAATTCACGTCAATACTTTAAACAAGGTGACATTTTGCCTGAGATTAAAGATCAGGACTGGGGCGAAGTGTATTGGCAGTTTGACGGTGAGTAGATGTTAAATGATCAAGTTATTTTACCAGCAGAAGAAAAATAAGCTGGTAGCGAATTATATTATTAGGTGATAAGTATGTTCTTGAAATTATGAGAAATAGATGGAGAAAATAATATTAATATAAGTCAAACAGTATATTTGAATAAAATGTACTCAAGCTATTCCTTTTTTAAAAAAATATATGATCTACATGCTGACTTTGTTAGAGAGTTTGAACGGCTTTTAAGAAATCCTACAAATGAGATTAAAGAAAATTATAGTGAGAACTATGAGAAACAATACGTCATGTATTTAAATGTATTGAATAATCAAGAAAAAGCTTTAGAACTTTTTTTTAGAACACCATATAAAAATGAAATATATCCTTTGTTTTTTGAAGGCGGAATAAAAGGCGTAATATTTGGCCGTTATGGAGATGAGAAAGATTTAGCTAATGACCCTCTATATATTGAACTAGGTATACGTGGGAGAGATGGTGGTCTATTTGAAGAACCATATCATATTGGGGCTATTAAAAAGCTTCTTATAGCATCTGAAATGTTAGATATAGCGAAGATTACAGTTTCATCAGATTATAAGTATGCACAATTTTTCCTACCTAAAAATTTAGATAAATTATTTCAAAAATGGAGTTTTGAATCATTGTTTGAATTAAGTTATTGGCCTTTTTATAAAGAAAATATTATAAATAAAGTGAGTAGCTCATTAGAATGTAAGAGTTTTGACACAATTGTTATAGAAACAGACCATGAAATATCTATAACTGGTATTTATGAGGCAAAACTAGATGGTGGGGATAAAGGCTGTCCAAATTACTTTTATCAAGGAACCATTGCACCAAAATATAGTAATGGAGATATACAGAAATCTAAATTTACCGAATGGTACTTAATTTGGGAAGATAAACGTTATTTAGATGGAACAATACCGGAAGAAGAAAAAGCTTATATCTTTGACATTGAGAATATTGGTATCAAAGGTACTCAGACCAATGCCGAGTCTATTGAAAAATTGAGTATACATGCAGGTCAAGTCTGTCCCAAATCAGGTTATTGGTTTACGGTCGCACAAGAAAATTCACGTCAATATTTTAAACAAGGTGAGGTCTTACCTGAGATTAAAAATCAAGATTGGGGCGAAGTGTATTGGCAGTTTGATGGTGAATAGATGTTTAATATTCAAGCTATGTCAAAGCAGAAGAGTTTTTTGATGTTAAAAACCCATTTTAAAAAATTCTATTTAAATGCGTTATAGACTTTTGAGTGATATTAGGAGTATGAAGGGGATTAAGTTATGCCAATAATTAGTTTTACGTGCTTCTTATTGGGAATGCTTGGTTTTCTTTATTTTAACGCACTAATATTGTTAGCTTTTATTTTGATTGCACTCAGTTTATATTGGTTTTGCTATTATTTAAAATTAAGAAAACTTCAGATTTGCTTCTCTTATATCTATGGAGGGCTAGTAACAGGGTTATTTTTAAGGCTAAGTATTTATTTCTGGATAAATAAAAATTATCATTTGTTTATATTGCTACCAATTATTGCAGTTATTCTAATTATTATTTATGAAGAGCTATTTAAAAAGAATTATTCACTGAATCCTATTGTTTTTTCTGAGGATAAAAATTTTGAAATAGTCAAAAATAAACAACAGATTGAAGAGTTTTTTAGTAATCCAGAGCGGCTTATTGGGATCTCAATAAATGAAATCGAAAAACCCCATAATGCGGGACTTTGCAATCAGTTTGGGAGTTATGACTTTGGCATAGCTTATCATGAGTGGTATACAGAGAAGCATAAGATAGAAGTGATAACCAAAAATGAGATCTGTATTGAAATTTCAGTGATTGAAGGCGATTTCACTGAGAAATCGCTTCACTCATTTTAATTTAAACGATTATCCCAAAGCTCTTTTGCTTTTGCCATCGCCTCATCATAGTTACTGATGACACCCATGGTATAAAGTGCAATTCCCATGGTTTCTATGATAGCCATTTCCCCATATTCATGGGTTTGTTCGCCCAGCCAAACAGCTTTAAATACTGCAAGATCAAGCTCTTCTTCGATTGGACTGCGATCGGGCGTAAGTTTCGGCAATTCATGTTCATACAGTTCGCCATTTTTTATTCCACAAATTAGTGTCTTGGCATCAGGATTACGTTCAAACTCACCGCCTTCACCTTTGATCACCGCGCTATTTTGATAACCCAAACGAAAAGCGGTTTGTTGGTGAGAAGTACGATAAGCAGGATGGAAGATGGCTTGTAAAGTTGCCTTGGCATTAAACGGATTAATTAAACGTGCAAGCGTATGAATTGGAGAGCGCAAACCCATCACATTTCTCAGTGAAATTAGCTCGCTTAAAATAGATGAAATAGTTTCAAGGGGGAGGTAAGCAAAATTATGTGTTTCTAATTGTTCTTTAACATCTTGTTCATTTTGGCAAATTGAATAGCCTAAGTACTGTAAAACTTGTTCGGTATAAACACGGTTGATCGTATGGCCCGATGCACCATGCATCACGATTTTATAACCATGATGAGCCAAGGTCAGAGCCGCTAATAAAAACCACGGATAATGTTTACGTTTACCTGCATAGGATGACCAATCCAGATCTACTTCTAGGGGGTGAAAATTGAGTTGATCACGGGTTGCTTGTACAAAACCAGCAAGTTCATCGACAGATTCTTCTTTGACGCGTAATAGCATCAAAAATGCACCGAGTTGAACATCCAGAACTTCACCTTTCAAGATCATGCTAAAAGCTTGATAGGCTTCTTCATAGCTGAGTGAGCGAGAACCTGTTTTTCCTTTCCCCAAGATACGAACATACTGAGCGAAAGGATGTTCTGAAGTTTTATAGATATTTCGTTTTGTATTCATGGTCAGATTGAAGTCATCGCTAGGAGTAAAATTAATATGACATAAAAGTGGAGTGTTTAGCGTAAAAAATAAGTTGAGCTGTTTAATCATTAAGCAATTGTGCTTCAATTTACATGATTGCAATTAAAATAATTGACCGAATAAGTCTAGTGATTTGATGTAAAAGGAACATGACAGTACGCTTAAAAATCATTAGCATGGCTGCGGAGTAATTTTTTAAGAAAAATGAAATCGAAAGGAAATAATGATGTTAGCTTACGATGCAGATTTGGAACTCTTCCGCGATAACTTTAAACGTTTTATGAGTGAGCATATTGCACCTCATTATGAACAATGGGAACGTGAAGGACTTATGCCACGTTCGGTTTGGACATTATTGGGTGAAAATGGCTTCCTCTGTGTAGATGTACCAGAAGAATATGGTGGTTATGGTGTTCCAACACATTATTCACTCATGTTGGTTGAAGAGTCTGCTCGTGCGGGATATTGTGCATTATCGACAGGTATTTCATGTCATTCTGAAATCGCCGCACCTTATATTCAACATATTGGCACTGAAGAACAAAAGCAGTATTGGCTACCAAAAATGGTATCTGGAGAAGTAGTTGGTGCAATTGGTATGACTGAACCGGGTGCTGGTTCAGACTTACAAGCAATGCGTACCAGCGCGATTTTGCAAGATGATCATTATCTATTAAATGGTTCTAAAACCTTTATCTCAAATGGTCAGCATGCCGATGTAGTTGTGCTTGCAGTAAAAACAGATCCTCAAGCACGTGCCAAAGGTGTCTCTTTAATGTTGGTTGATACGCATTTGGATGGTTTTAAGAAAGGTACGAACCTAGACAAAATTGGTCTGCACTCTCAAGATACTTCAGAGTTATTCTTTGACAATGTCAAAGTACCTAAAGATCAATTATTGGGTAATGCAGGTTCAGGTTTTGCATACTTGATGCAGGAATTACCACGTGAGCGCACAGCGATTGCTTCTACGGCATTGGGGGCGATTCGTGGTGCAATTGATTTGGCGACTGCTTATGTAAAAGAACGTCAAGCGTTCGGTCAGGCAATTGCTCAGTTCCAAAACACCCGTTTTGTGTTGGCTCAAGCCAAAATTGATGAGTTAGCGACAGCAGCATTCTACAATCAGAATGTGGCTTTATATAACGAAGGTAAGTTGGATGTGGAAACTGCAGCTGCACTGAAGAGTTTTAGTACAGACATGCAAATGAAAGTTGCTGATAACTTACTTCAACTCTTCGGTGGTTATGGCTATATGAGTGAATATCCAATTTCACGCTTCTTTACAGATGCGCGGATCCAGCGGATTTACGGTGGTACCAACGAGATCATGAAAGAAATCGTAGCGCGTGGGTTGATTGGTAAAGCTTAACTTAAGAATAGATTGACTTTTAAAGCGCGATTTAAACGTGTAAATTGAGTTGAATCAGTTAATCTGATTCAACTTTTTTTATATTTAAAAATATCATTTTATGGGGATAAACTTGTTTCAAAACCAGAAGTTTATTTCAGCACTCGCTAATGAAGAGTTTTATTTACATGTATTGCGTGAAGAAGATGCTAACGATGTATATGAGGCGATCATAGATTCTTTAGCTCATTTGCAGAAGTATCCCGCAACAATTCCTTGGGTCTTAAATAAACAAAGTTTAGAAAACACGAGATTATATTGTCAGAACGTGCAAGATAACCTATCAAAAAATAAGGATGTCGTGTTTGTTATTCGACATAAGAAAACAGAACGGTTAATTGGTTTGGTTGGGTTACATAACATCTGTTGGGAGATCCCCAGACTAGAAATTGGTTTTTGGGGAAACATCGTATTCAATAAACAAGGTTTGATGAAGCAGGCGATACAACGCTTACTTGAGGTTTTACAGGTGCGTTATAATTTTAAACGTATAGAGGCTCTTGTTGATCATGAAAATCAAGATGCGAGAAAGTTATGTGAACGACTTGGTTTCCAATTGGAAAGCATCATGCGAAATGCGCTTAGAAACCCAGTTGATCGGTCTCTGCGCCATTTATATGTCTATACAATCCTAACGGAATAGTTCTTATTTTTCTTACATATAAATCACAAGATTGTTTTGTTGTTTTTGGTGGGTTTTGATTGTATTGACTTCTTTTTTGAATATTGATCCCATAGTAAAAGAGTTAAAACTCAGCGTGTTTAATGTGTGAAAGTCTTGTTATACTAGCTGAATTGAACAATTCATTGATGAATTGTAATCCATTCTTATAGATGATTTTGCTGAGGCTGCATTCAATGGTAAACGATGGACAAAACACATCGACTTCACTCAATTTAGAACAAATTCGTAACGATATTGATAGTGTTGATCAACAAATCCAAGAGTTACTCAATCGTCGCGCTACGCTGGCAGAAACTGTCGCTAAAGCGAAGTTTGCAGCCGAAGATAATCCTTTGTTTTATCGTCCAGAACGTGAAGCTCAGGTCTTACGTAAAGTAATGGAACGCAATCAAGGCCCTTTATCTGATGCAACCATGGCACGGTTGTTTCGTGAAATCATGTCTGCTTGCTTAGCGCTCGAAGCACCGCAAAGTATTGCATTCTTAGGGCCAGAAGGTACCTTTACTCAATCAGCCGTACTTAAACACTTTGGCCAAGATGCAATTGTGCGTCCATTACCAACAATTGATGAAGTGTTCCGTGAAGTTGAAGCGGGTAGCGCACATTATGGTGTCGTTCCTGTTGAGAACTCATCGGAAGGGATTGTGAACCATACCCTTGATTGCTTTAAGGCATCGACCCTAAATGTGATCGGTGAAGTTGAATTACGTATTCATCATCAATTTCTTGTTTCTGAAAATACTCGAAAAGACAGTATTAAACAGATTTATGCGCATCAGCAAACATTGGCGCAATGCCGTAAATGGTTAGATGCACATTATCCTGGTGTAGAGCGTGTAGCCTTAAACTCAAATGCAGAAGCGGCACGTCGTATCCGCAATGAATGGCACTCGGCTGCCATTGCGTCTGATATCGCAGCAAGCATGTACAATCTTGAGATTTTGCACAGCAATATTGAAGATAATCCTGAAAATACAACGCGTTTCCTAGTGATCGGTCGTGAGAAAATTCCTCAAAGTGGCAATGATAAGACCTCGTTGTTGATTTCAGCACACGACCGTGCAGGTGCTCTATTAGAAATACTTGCACCATTTGCGAAGCATCAGATTAGCTTGACCAGTATCGAAACTCGACCAGCACTGCCTGAAAAATGGGCTTATGTGTTCTTTATTGATTTAGAAGGTCATATTGATCAGGAAAATGTGGCTGCGGCATTGGATGAAATTCGTCCGATGGTGAAAGAGTTACGTGTACTCGGTTCTTATCCAATCGCTGTTTTATAATTCTGTTTGATCGTGTGGGTAGATGGTTTATACATCTATCCATATCAAAATCGTCTTATTAGGCAAACATCTTTTATGTCTCAACCACCTATTTCTAAAGTATTGTTTAAAAAAGTCGCTTTTATTGGGCTTGGGCTAATCGGTTCTAGTCTGGCGCGTGTGATTGTGGCAGAACAACTTGCAGCTCAAATTGTGGCTTCAACGCGCTCAAAAAAAACATTAGCAGACGCACTCGCATTGGGTTTGATTCAACACGGTTATGAAAATCCTGAGGAAGCAGTTCAGGGGGCAGATTTAATTGTGCTCGCACTTCCTGTGCGGGCAACACAGATGGTCCTTGAGCAGATCAAGCCTTTTCTTGCGGAAAATGTCATCATCACAGACGTTGGCAGCACCAAGGGTAATGTTGTAGATGCTGCAAAAGCAGTTTTTGGTGAAAATCTACCAGCTGGATTTGTACCGGGGCATCCGATTGCAGGCGCAGAACATACGGGTGTACATGCGGGCAAAGTTGATTTATTCGCAAATCATAAAGTGATTTTGACGCCACTTCCAAGTAGTGCGGATTGGGCAGTTGAGAAACTGATTCAGCTCTGGTCAGCGGCGAAAGCAGAAGTGATTTGTATGGATGTGACCAAGCATGATGAAGTGTTGGCACATACCAGTCATTTACCGCATTTGATGGCATTCAATTTGGTGGAACAACTGGCGAATCGTGAAGATAATTTAGATATTTTCCGTTATGCTGCGGGCGGTTTTAGAGACTTCTCACGGATTGCAGCCAGTGATCCGCAGATGTGGCATGATATTTTCTTTGCCAATAAAACTGCAATTTTGAATGCTGTTGATGGTTTTGAACAGCAATTGTCAGTTTTAAAAAATTTGATCGAACAAGAAGATTCTCAAGCGTTGATGGGTTTACTTGGCCATGCCCAAGCCGCTCGTCAACACTTCAACCATATGTTAGCCAACAAACCTTTGATGGAGAAAAATAAGGTGACACAGCAATTTAGCATTTTACCGGGAAAGAAAAAATTCTCAGGTAAATTCACTGTACCGGGTGACAAATCTGTGTCACATCGCTCAATTATGTTTGGTGCAATTGCCGAGGGTACAACGCACGTTACAGGCTTCTTGGAAGGTGAAGATGCCTTAGCAACCCTACAAGCGTTCCGTGATATGGGTGTAAGCATTGAAGGTCCTAAGAATGGTGAAGTCACTATTCATGGGGTGGGCATGCATGGTTTAAAAGCGCCGGCAAGCGCATTGTATATGGGTAATTCGGGTACAAGTATGCGTTTATTGTCGGGTATGCTCTCAGCGCAAAAATTTGATTCGGTGATGACGGGCGATGCATCGTTGTCTAAACGTCCGATGGAGCGTATTGCCAAGCCACTTCGTGAAATGGGTGCGCAAATCCAAACCACAGGTGAGAAAGGTACACCGCCAGTCAGTATTACGGGTAGCCAAGCGTTAAAAGGCATTCAGTACAACTTACCGATGGCTTCTGCTCAGGTGAAATCAGGGATTTTATTGGCAGGTTTGTGGGCAGAAGGTGAAACTTCTGTAACTGAACCTGAACCTACACGTGATCATACCGAGCGTATGCTACGTGCTTTTGGCTATGATGTGAAAACTGAGGGCAATAAAATTTCCCTCGTTGGTGGCGGTAAATTAGTGGGTACGGATATTCAAGTACCTTCAGATATTTCCTCGGCTGCATTCTTTATGGTCGGCGCTGCAATTACTGAAAATGCAGATGTTGTCCTAGAAGCCGTGGGGATCAATCCAACACGTACGGGTGTGATTGAAATCCTTAAGCAAATGGGTGCAGATATCGGCGTTGAAAATGAACGTATCGCTGGTGGTGAGCCGATTGCAGATATTCATATCAAAGGATCGAGAACATTAAAAGGTATTCACATGCCTGAAGATCAAGTGCCTTTAGCAATTGATGAATTCCCAGCGTTATTTATTGCCGCTGCTTGTGCAGAAGGGCAAACCGTTCTTACTGGTGCGGCAGAACTTCGTGTTAAAGAATCAGACCGTATCCAAGTGATGGCAGATGGTTTGAAAGTCATGGGGATTGATTGCACACCAACTGAAGATGGCATCATTATCGAAGGTAAAGGTAAGTCAGGTGATTGGTCAGCAATCTTCGCTGGTGGTGAGATTGAATCACATCATGACCATCGTATCGCCATGAGCTTTAGTATTGCTGGTTTACGTACTTCAGGCGAGATTACCATTCTGGGTACAGAAACGGTTGCAACAAGTTTCCCAACGTTTACTGAACTAGCAAATACTGCGGGCTTAGATTTACAAGTTGTGAATCCATAATACATTTTGCTTAACGCTAACAGTGATCATATTTGAAATAAAACCGAGTTAAGCAATTAGCTCGGTTTTTCTTTTTTATCGTTTAGCTTGAAAATAAGTATTTAACGATAAGATCTCGATTGAAAAAATCTTGATAAAAATAGCCAAAAGTGAGAAATTATTGAATGATAGGAGTATTTTTCAATAAGAAAAATATTAAATATAGAAATGATTAGAAATTTTTACCAAATGTTCTTTGCAAAGAATAAAAAGACAGGAATAATGGCGGAAAGGCTGTATTTTCTTATCTTTCAATATATAAAAAGGATGGTGAAATGGAACTAGATCGTTTTGATAAACAAATTCTTGAAGTTTTGACACATGAAGATGTAAATCTGAATGAATTGTCAGAACGCATTAATCTATCGGTAAGTTCTGTCCATCGCCGTATAAAAAACTTGATTGAATCAAAAGTAATGGGGCAGCTTAAACGAGAAATTAACTTCAATAAATTAGGCTTTAGCTTGCATATTCTTTTGCAGGTCTCACTGAGTAAACATGACAGCGAAACTTTTGATAAGTTCTTAGCCGAAATTGAAGACATTCCAGAAGTGACGAATGCTTTTTTGGTTACAGGACAGAGTGCTGATTTTATTTTAGAACTGGTTGCACGTAATATGGATGACTACAGTGAAATCTTGTTACGGCGTATCGGCAAGATTGATAGTGTAGTTGCTTTACATTCAAGTTTTGTGATCAAAGAATACAATGTATTTAACTGTTATAAACTTTTAAATAAGCTATAAAAAAATGCATCTAAAAAGATGCATTTTTTCTGATCCTCTAATGATTAAGCATCTAGCTGAGCTAATACTTCATCAGAGAATTCAACATTGGTATAAACGTTTTGAACGTCGTCTAAATCTTCAAACATATCAATCATTTTCATGATGAGCTTAGCTTGCTCAATGTCTGTGATTTCTGCTTTGGTTGATGGGCTCATCACAACTTCTGCATTATCCGACTTTAAGCCAGCAGCACTTAACGCATCTTGCACGTCACCGAAACTTTCTGGTGTTGTGATGACTAAGATTTCATCTTCAGAAACCTCGATGTCTTCGGCGCCTGCTTCTAATGCTGCATCCATAATTTGGTCTTCTAAAGAAACATCTTCAAAAGTAATTTCGCCGCGTTTAGTAAACATGTAAGCAACGGAACCAGAAGTACCCAAGTTGCCGTTTGTTTTTGAGAAGCAATGACGGACATCTGGCACTGTACGGTTTAAGTTATCTGTCATCGTTTCTACGATTACAGCAACGCCACCAACACCATAACCTTCATAGGTCACTTCTTTTAAATCATCATTATCGTCACCACCAGCACCGCGTTGAATCGCACGGTTGATGGTGTCACGTGTCATATTGACTGAAAGTGCTTTCTCAACTACAGCACGCAAACGGGGGTTGCTTGCCGCATCAGGACCGCCTAATCTCGCAGCAGTTACGATTTCACGGATATATTTGGTAAAAACCTTGCCGCGACTTGCATCTTGTTTGGCTTTACGATGCTTAATATTGGCCCATTTTGAATGACCCGCCATGGAAGTAACTCCAAAAAATTAAAACTCAAAAAGTGACTGAATATTAGCATAGCCATGGTTTCGTTGAAAACTATCGGGCCCTATATTCAAATCTAAAATCTTGCTCAACCTTCAAAGATTGATCAAATAAGGGCGATTACTTAGTTAATTTTTACGTCTATTCCATATTCAGCATAAAGTGCTTTAATTTGTTCTAAGTCTTGTTGTAGATCGGCTGGATAAATTTTACCTAGGATTCCACCTTGCTTTGTACGTGGGTTGGCGTACATCAAAATAATCGGTACATTGGCTGCTTTGGCGATATGCCAAAAACCTGTACGAATAGGTTTACGTTCTTGACTACTTTTAGCACGTGTGGCTTCAGGTGCGATCACAAGGTTGAAGCTGTCGTTCTGGTTAAAAAGCTCAACCATTTGCGTCACAATATCTTTGCTGGCTTTACGATCAACAGCAATTCCACCGAGGCGTTTCAAGACTGGTTTTAAAGGACCTTTGAATAGTTCTTTTTTGATTAAAGTATGAATTTTTAGTTCTAAAATCTCAAACAACGCAAGAGATAAGATGGTATCTAGATTAGACGAGTGTTCAAATCCAATGATGACCTGCTTCTTTTCTAAAATTGTTGGATCAACATTGTATTGCCAGCCTGTTGCTTTAAAGATGGATTTTCCTAAAATTTTTCTCATGGTTATCATCATTACAATTTCGTGTCAGCAGTGTAATATGAGTTTTGAGGAAAATATATATCCGAATATTTAGGATTTGTTGATGTAATTGGCTAACGAAATCCAATAACAGTATAGTGATAAAGTAGAAAAACCCTCTAAACGTATAGTTTAGAAGGTTTAATATTTGGTGGGCCCACCGTGACTCGAACACGGGACCAACGGATTATGAGTCCGCTGCTCTAACCAACTGAGCTATAGGCCCTATAAGATTAAATCATATTTGGTATGATTTATTGCTGCCTGATCTTAGTCAAATTTAACTTAAATTACAAGCAGATGATTTTATCAAATCACTAAAAATAGTGTGTAAAATCAAAACTGAGCTGATTCTATCTGATGTTCATGTGTTGAGTAAAGACAATATTGTGCAGTTTTGATCATTTTCAAGCCATCCAAACTTCATTTTATCTTGGGATATGGATTCGATCAGGTCAGGATGGTTCAATGCTTATCCATCTTTGATTTGCTGTTGAATGGTTTTGTGATTTAATAAATATATGAACAACAAATAAAATGAGAAGAATATGAAAATAGCGTATCTAGGTGGATTTAAGGATGGAGAGGTACTAGTAGTCCCAGTAGAGTTGAATGACCCTGTACAGCTCAATTGGGTAATTCAGCATGATGATGTGAGGAAAGCAGAGCAGGACTTAGTTGACCATTCAAACAGGGATTTCACTTTGACCATGAAGAAGAACCTGATCAATTACCATTTAATGTTGCTAAAGAAAGATAAAGAAACTCGGTTGTTTTATGTAGAAGAGGATTTATCAAAAGTAAAAATTTCAGAACGGATGAATGAACACTGGGAAAAATCTCATTTGGTCGGTTTTGATTTTGATTAGTCAATTTTATTGCTAATAAAATCTTTATTTTGAATAATCAAGATATTATTACAAACTAAAGTGTGAGTGATTTGATTGATGTGCTATTAAATTAAGCTAAAATGTTATTTTTAATAGCACATATCAATTTTAAATAATGATTTAAACCTTTGCTTTAATAATAACTTGCGATAATAATGGCACTCCTTTGATCGGGTAGTGGCTCAACTTTTATTTCAGTTATACTATTTTTCTGTGATTGATTATTTAAATCTTCTAAAGATGTTGATTGGTTGCTTATTTTCTTGAATAAATCGTTAATTCGCTCACAATCAGGGTTGTGGTGATGGGTTGTACAAGTATCCTCAACAATATTTCCATTGATTTGAATGGTTCCCGTTGCAAAACTGATCGTCGAAATTGATATTAATGAGAATGCTAATAATAGTTTATATGATTTTTTATACATAATTATTTCCTTTTATCTATGTATATATTATTAATTAACATGGAAATTATTATGAAGGCAATATCGAAATAAAATATTGATTAAATTAATTTTTTAAATGTGATGTGGTTTTGGTTTTATCTTTTTATTGATAGTTTTGTCTGCTTTCTGGTTGTGACAACTGCATCACTAATTTTATTTATATTGTGAGTTTTTTGATTTTTAAGATATTTTAATTGATAGTGATAAAACTGATGAAATATAACGCTTAATATTGATAGGCTTTGTTCAAAGCCTCATTAAACTCTGTGGATTAGATTGGACGGCACCAGATTATTCCACGCTGTGTAGAAGACAAAAGCATATTGGTATTGCAATTAGCTATCACAAAAGTAGTGATGAACTTTACCTGCTCGTGGACTCTACTGGCTTGAAGTTTTTAGGTGAAGGTGAATGGAAAAGGAAGAAACACCAGGCAGATCGACAAGCGCATGCGGTGATTCCGCCGAGAAAAAATGCGAAGCGTTGGAAAGGTAGGAAGCGGAGATCTTTAGAGAGAAATGAATTACTGAAAACGGTCAAGCACCTAGGAAGAACTATTTGGAAAAAATGGTCTGGGTATCACCTCCGAATTTTGGTAGAAACCAAGAAGCATTGCATCAAATTATTAGGAGATAAACTCAATGTTAGGAATTTTCAAAGCCAAGTGAACGAGATTCACGCACGTGTAGCAGTACTCAATAAATTTACTGAATTAGGTCGGCCTCATACCGAAGTTGTCACTTAAATTTGAGTCGCTTAGAGTAGTTCTATTTATAAATCTTTGTGCAACAAAGCCTTGAACAGATATTAAAAGAACATGCGAAAATTGATGTGTTGATTAATAATGCTGCTCGTGCTATACGCCGTCCTATCATTCAGGCATTTGATCGATTGCACGATTTTGAGCGTACTATGCAAATTAACTACTTTGCGGCAGTACGTATGACATTAGGCATGTTGCCACACTTTCTTTTAAATGGGAGTGGGCATGTCATCGGAACATAAATCATATCGTATCACCAGTACCAGTGGTGCAATTGCAAATGTTTTACTCAACATTGCTCCAGCTACTGTGATGAATCTAACCCGACCATTATTCCGCTTGATGGATCGGCAGCTAGAAAAAAAATTAAAAGATAAATCCAGTTAGTCTTCTTTCTGGATTCATATCAACATAAAAAACATCATGCTAAAATAAGCCACTTGTCATTATAAATTGCACGATTTTCTCTATGTTTCAGCAAGAAATTTCTCAATTAAATCTACAACAACTCAAAGCTGGCGAAAAACGCTGGATTGGTTCACTACTTGGGTCATCAGCAGCACTATTATTTAAAGAAATCGCGATCCAAAGTTCGAATCTATATGTGATTGTAACGAGGAATAATCAGCATCTTGCGCAGTTAGAAAGCGAACTCGAATTTTATGGCATAAAACCAATCATTTTCCCAGACTGGGAAATCTTACCCTATGACCGATTGTCTCCGCATCAGGATATTGTTTCAGAGCGATTGGCGATTTTATCCAACATGCCACAAAAAGGCATTTTACTTGTATCAGCCAGTACCTTAGCACAACGTGTCGCGCCTTATTCATGGGTGGTCGGTGAACACTTTGATATAAAAGTGGGACAAAAACTAGATTTAGAGGTGCAAAAGAAGCAACTGGTACAGGCGGGTTATCGTTTAGTCGATACTGTCTATGACCATGGTGAGTTTGCTGTTCGAGGCAGCATCATGGATATTTTTGCGTCTGGACAAGAACAACCGATTCGAATAGATCTATTCGATGATGAAATTGAAAGCCTAAAATTCTTTGATCCTGAAACCCAAAGAACAACAGAATCTTTAAAAAACTTCACAGTTTTACCTGCAAAAGAATTTCCTTTAAAAGAAGGGCGCTCTACTTTTAGAGATCGTTATGCGGAAAGTTTTCCGACGGCCAATCCGAAGAAAAATCCCATTTATCAAGATGTACTAGAGGGGATTGCAACGCCAGGATTGGAGTTCTACCTGCCATTGTTTTTTGATAAAAAGACAATGGAAGCACAAAGCATGTTAATGACGTACTTACCAAAGAATTGCATTGTCATTACAAATAATGAAATTGAAGATGAGTTAATCAACTTTTGGAAAGAAGTCGTACGCCGTTACGAAGATCGTCGTCACAATATTGATCAACCGATTCTTCCACCTGAAGAATTATTTTTGATGCCAAACCATGTTTTACAGGCATTGAATCAACTTCCACGCATTATTGCGTCTGCTGCTGCTTTTGAGAACAAAGCTGGCGTACTCAACTTAGCAGCTGAGCAACCTACTCAACTTGCAGTTGAACCAAAAAAAGAGCAGCCCTTTGAAGCCGTCAAACGCTATGTAGATCAAAGTAATCATTCTGTTTTATTGGTGGCTGAAAGTGCGGGTCGTCGTGAAACCTTAAAAGATGCCATACGTTCGGCTTTGGGTGAGATTACGACTGTAGAAAGTTTTGCTCAATTCCAAAAAGAAAAGTTACGTGTTGCGATTACCAATGCACCTTTGGATCGTGGGTTATTGTTAACGGATCAATTGACCGTTATTTCAGAAAATCAGTTATACGAACACCGTGTCGTACAACGTCGCCGTAAGCGTCAACAAGAAGTTTCTGAAGAATTTTTAGTTCGTAGTTTGACTGAGTTAAATATTGGCGCGCCTGTTGTACATATTGATCATGGTGTGGGGCGTTATGCAGGATTAATTACACTTGAAATTGATCGACAGGATCATGAGTTCTTACAACTTGATTATGCCGATAGTGCAAAAATTTATGTACCCGTCACCAATTTACATTTAATCAGTCGTTATAGCGGTGGTGATCCAGATCTTGCACCTTTACATAAAATTGGTACAGATACGTGGAGCAAAGCCAAACGCAAAGCTTTAGAGCAAATTCATGATGTAGCTGCTGAGTTGTTACATATTCAGGCTCGTCGTCAAGCTAAACCGGGCTTTGCATTTGAGCTAGATCAAATGGCGTATATGCAATTTTCCAGTGGTTTTGCCTACGAAGAGACCTTGGATCAAGCCAATGCCATTGATGCCACATTGCATGATATGCAACTGGCTAAACCGATGGATCGGCTGGTGTGTGGTGATGTTGGTTTTGGTAAAACCGAAGTCGCGATGCGAGCGGCCTTTGTTGCTGTTCAAAATGGCAAACAAGTTGCTGTACTTGTACCAACGACTTTATTGGCACAACAGCATTTTGAATCGTTTAAGGATCGCTTTGCCGATACCGCCGTCAGAATTGAGGTTTTATCTCGTTTTGGCAGTAACAAAACTCACTTAAAAATCATCGATGATTTGGCGGATGGTAAAGTCGATATCGTGGTGGGAACACATAAGATTCTACAAGAAAATATCCAATTTAATAATCTAGGTTTGATGATTGTGGATGAGGAACACCGCTTTGGTGTCCGAGACAAAGAGCGAATCAAAGCTTTACGTGCTGATGTTGATATGCTGACTTTAACGGCAACGCCTATTCCTCGAACGCTCAACATGGCTTTCTCTGGTATGCGTGATTTATCAATTATTGCCACACCTCCTGCACGTCGCCTAGCAGTCAAAACTTTTGTACAAGAACATACCGATGATTCGATCAAAGAAGCAATTTTACGTGAGTTGTTACGTGGTGGTCAGGTGTATCTTCTGCACAATGAAGTAGAAAGTATTGAGCGAGCCGCAGAAACCATACGTACTTTAGTACCCGAAGCACGAGTTGCCGTTGCACATGGACAGATGCGCGAGCGTGAACTTGAGCAAGTGATGCAGCAGTTTTATCACAAAGAATATAACGTTTTAGTTTGCTCGACCATTATTGAAACAGGGATTGATGTTCCAAATGCCAATACGATTATTATTGAGCGTGCAGATAAGTTAGGTTTAGCACAATTACACCAATTGCGAGGACGTGTTGGTCGTTCGCATCATCAGGCTTATGCTTATTTGCTTGTGCCTTCGTTGAAGCACTTAAAAGGCGATGCAGAAAAACGTCTGGATGCGATTCAGCGTGCCTCAACTTTAGGTGCGGGTTTTATGCTGGCGACAGAGGATTTGGAAATCCGTGGCGCGGGTGAACTTCTTGGTGAACAGCAAAGTGGTTCCATGCATGCCATTGGATATAGTTTGTATATGGAAATGCTAGAAAAAGCGACCAAAGCGATTCAGAAAGGTAAAACGCCAAACTTTGATGCACCGTTGTCCTTGACGGCTGAGATTAATCTGCATATGCCAGCGCTCATTCCTGATGATTATTTAGGGGATGTACATCAACGCTTACTGTTCTATAAACGCATTAGTAATACGGATACACAGGAAAAGCTGGATAATATCCGCATGGAGTTAATTGATCGTTTTGGCATTCCACCACAACCTGTTAAACAACTCTTTAGTGTTCATCAAGTCCGTTTGAGCGCGGAACAACTTGGAATTACTAAAGTTGATATCAATAGCAATGGGGGCTATGTTGAGTTTTCACCTGATACCCCAGTACAAGCGGTCAGCATTATTCAATTAATGCAGAAAAATCCAACTTATTATCGGATGGAAGGTGGTCAACGCCTGAAAATTATGGTGCAGCTTGCTGAATATGATAAGCGTATTCAGTTCATTATGGATTTATTGAATAAATTATTAAATGAAATGAATAGCTAGAATCAAATTATGATTCGTTGATTAATTGAGCAAGTTTGTTTTTTTGTAGGCTAAGCACATTTCTTGGATTAAAACCTTATGCAATAAATGAGGAAAATCATTGTTATTTGTAATCAAATAGCCTACTTAGAATATTCACATCAGAACTGATGTGGTAGTATTGATCATCATTATTCTGCATCATTTATAAAGATATGTTTAGTTTGCATCCCCAACTTGCTCAAGATACATTTTTTGTAGGCGATTTCCCGCTTTCAACATGTCGTTTAATGAATGATATGCAATTTCCTTGGTTAATTCTTGTGCCACGCGTACCAGGAATTACAGAGTTATATGAACTCAGCCAAGCAGATCAGGAACAGTTTTTGCGTGAATCAAGCTGGTTATCTAGCCAACTTTCGCGTGTATTCCGTGCGGATAAAATGAATGTTGCCGCGTTAGGCAATGTTGTACCTCAATTGCATTTTCATCATGTTGTACGTTATCAAAACGATGTTGCATGGCCTAAACCAGTTTGGGGAAATCCAGCTGTCCCTTATAGCAATGATGTACTCGCGCATATGCGTCAAACATTGATGCTTGCACTACGTGGACAAGGCGATATGCCATTCGATTGGCGCATGGACTGATCTAAAAAATAGAAGAAAAATAGTATTCTATAATAAGAAAGGAGGATAGAGTGTCGCTAGACAGGTTGATTGATAAAGAACCTAGACAGTTCGCTTACTTTCATCGTTTGATGGGATATTCGATTCTGTCACTCATTTTGGTCATTTATACATTTACCTCATCGAGTGCTAACTATCAACTTTATATCCTCCCTTTATTATTGATTTATTTTTTATTTTGTCCACGACTCGAAAAATGGCTGCAATATAAATACGATAAAAAAACTGAAAAAAATGTGTATTTCGCCAATGAGGCGATCATTGTCTCCATCGTTCTCGCTGCACTTCATCTAAGTTTAGTTCCAACCTTTGTTATTATTTTTGCCTTATTATATGTTGGATTGAACAATAGAATTTCTTTACCGATTGCTTGTCTGATCGGACTTATCGGTGTCATTACATTTTATTTTAGTACCTTTTTTATATTTGGAGCGGAACAATATTTTGAGCCGACCAATCCAGAACTGACCGTGGTGAGTTTGCTGGGTTTAATGGTATTTATCGTCATTGGAAATTATTACCAGCATCGTCGATTGAGTGTCTTGGGTCAACAACGCCAGCATTACCATAATCAAATGACACGCTATATTGCTTTTGCAAATCAGTTAAGTCGCTACGCGCCATTACAACTGTGGCAGTCGATTATGCGCGGTGAAGCTGAAGCAAAAATTGAATACAAGCGTAAAAAACTCACCATTTTCTTCTCTGATATACAAGGTTTTACTGAGCTATCTGAAACGCTTATTCCAGATGATTTGGCTTTTTTACTCAATGACTATTTGAGTCATATGACTGAAATCGCAAAACAATATGAAGCGACTGTCGATAAGTTTATGGGAGATGCCATTCTCATTTTCTTTGGAGATCCAAACTCGCAGGGTACAGAACAAGATGCAAAATCTTGTGTGGAAATGGCAATTGCGATGCGTCAACAAATGAAACTGTTGCGTGAGCGGTGGAAGAAAATGGGCTATCCTGCGCTGCATATCCGCATGGGAATTAGTACGGGTTATTGTCACGTAGGCAATTATGGCGCATCGCATCGTATGGCATATACCATCGTCGGGCGCGATGTGAATTTAGCATCACGATTACAATCTGCCGCAGAAGTGGACGAGATCCTCATTGCCGATGACACACATCAACTCATCAAAAGTGAATTTTTGTGCGTGCCTAAAGTTCCGATCTACTTAAAAGGGATTCAAGGACCTGTTAAAACTTGGCAAGTGATGGAGAAGTTTACAGGCAAGAAATCTGATACACAAAAATGGTTCGATTATGATTATAAGGGTTTCCATTTGGTCTTGAACCTAGAGGAAGTCCAAAACTATGAATATCCTGAGTTGGTTGAGATTTTAGAAACAATGATTGAGCGCATTCAGACGCATCAAAAAATTACCAATGCGCAGGGTGTTCCGAAGCTCACATTAGATGATGAAGTTAAGCAATAAGCACTAAACGATCATATTTTATTTTTCATTACACAATAAAAAATCCTCTTTTAAATTGATTAAAAGAGGATTTTTTTAAATCATTAAGCAATAAACTTAATGATTTTCCGAAGCATGGTTGATGGTGTATTTAGGAATCTCAATTTCTAAATCTTCATCAACGATGACTACTTGGCAAGATAGACGTGAATCTGGTTCAAGACCCCATGCACGATCGAGCAAATCGGCTTCTACATCATCCATTTCTTCAAGGCTATCAAAACCTTTACGAACAACGACGTGGCAAGTCGTACAAGCACTTGACATATCACAAGCATGCTCAATTTTTATGCCTTGCTTGAGTAAGCTCTTGCATAAATTGGCATTGTGTTCGACTTCAAATTCAGCACCTTCAGGGCAGATTTGAGCGTGAGGGAGCACTTTAATACGTGGCATATTGATCACCTATACCGTTAGTTTGAGTTTGACCAATCTTCAAGTTTTGTACCCTTTAAGGCATGGTCAATATGTCGGTTCATACGAAGTGCAGCGAATGCATCACTATGAATTTTAAGTTGTTGAACAGCATTTTCGATCGCTTCGAGTTCATTGGTTTCAAGGCGAACTTTCAAGGCTTCGGCTGCTAGGATTAGATCACGCGCTTGTTGCTGCGTTAATAAATCCGTATCTGCTTTTAAAGCCTGTTCTAAAGCTTCTAGCTCACGCTGTGCTTCAACTTTGGTTTCTTGCAAATGACGAAGTTGTTTATCTTCCTCAGCATGTTGGAAACCTTCGATAAGTAAGCGCTCGGTATCCGTTGATGACAAACCATAAGACGGTTTGATGTCAATTTTAGCTTGAACGCCAGAAGTCATTTCTTTTGCGGATACCGTGAGAAGTCCATCTGCATCGACTTGGAAAGTCACCTCAATGCGGGCTTGTCCAGCAGTCATCGGTGGAATGCCATGTAAAACAAAACGTCCTAATGAACGGCAGTGTTCTACTAAATCACGCTCACCTTGAACTACATGAATCAACATTGCTGTTTGACCATCTTGATAAGTCGTGAACTCTTGGCGACGCGCAACGGGAATAGCGGTATTACGTGAGATTAAGCGTTCAACTAAGCCGCCCATGGTCTCTAAGCCAAGCGAAAGTGGTGTTACATCGAGAAGTAGCGAGCCGTCCTGACTATTTCCAATCAGTTGATTGGCTGTAATCGATGCACCAATTGCAACGACTTCATCTGGATTAATCGTGCACAATGGTTCACGTTTAAATAATTCAGCGACTGCTTTTTTAACAGCATAAGAGCGTGTTGAACCACCAACTAAGACTACATTTTCAATATCGTCTAATTTAAGTTTTGCATCACGTAAAACGCGCTTACATACGCTTATGGTTTTATCGAGTGCAACTTGAATGATTGATTCAAAAGTTGTGCGGTCTAGCGTCAGGCGGTCATCTAATAGTTTTAATTCAGCAGATTCGTGATCTGTTAAATATTCTTTTGCTTGGCGAGCTGCAACAATGAAAATGGCATATTCTTCATCATTGAGTGTCTCAATATTGAGTTGTTTCTTGGCCCATTTCACGATGAGACGGTCTAGATCATCACCGCCAAGCGCAGTGTGTCCACCAGTAGCCAATACTTCAAATACACCTTGCGAAAAACGCAAAATAGACACGTCAAATGTACCGCCACCTAAATCATAAATGACGTAGTTACGATCTGTGCTCAGATTGGTTTCTTGGTCAAGACCGTAAGCAACCGCAGCAGCAGTTGGCTCATTCAACAAGCGTAATACATTTAAGCCAGCAAGTTGGGCTGCATCACGTGTTGCTTGACGTTGTGCCTCATCGAAATAAGCAGGAACAGTAATAACTGCACCATTGACTGGGTTATTTAGACTCGCTTCTGCGCGTTCTTTGAGATTTTTTAAAATCTCAGCAGAAATCTCAACGGGAGTTTTGCGACCCGCTGGCGTTTCAAAAGCTGGCATTTCATTTTCAGCACCAACAAGTGTGTAGGGGTGCTGGAATTTAATATCAGACTGTGAACGGCCCATAAATCGTTTAACTGAAACGATAGTGTTTTTGGGATCGGTCATCATAAAGGGTTTGGCTTCATAACCAAACGTTGTTATATCCTTTGCATAATGAACAATAGAGGGTAATAACACTCTATTTTTTTCGTCTTGTAGAACTTTCGGTTTTCCCGATAGCACTGTCGCCACTAAAGAGTGGGTTGTCCCTAAGTCAATGCCAATCGCAATACGGTGCTGATGCGGGGCAGTAGATTGACCAGGTTCAGCAATTTGCAAAAGTGCCATGCGTGAGTTATCCCTTGAAAATAATCGGTTAAAGCGGACTAAAAATCATCGTCTAAATCGAAGCTATCTTCTGCATCGAACATGCGATCTTCAGCTTTATCAATATCATTCATAACGCGTTGGAAGAAACGTAGCTTACGTACGGTATCGCGTGCCTCAGCCCAGTCTTCTTCTGCGTAATCGATTTTAAACTCGCGCACTAAGCTATCAATCCACTGTTGAATATCTATTTTTAAGGTGTGGAGTTGATCTGTCGATGTTGCTTCATCGAGTTGCTCGCGCATTTCCAGTGCAGATTGTAAGAATTCAAAATCATTGATGGATTGATCAAGATGATGATCTTGTTTTTTTAAGCCAAGCAAATACGCAGCGCGGCTATCAACCTGTGATAACACTTTATACGCTTGATTAATGTCACTGGACTTGATCAAAGCTTGATCTTTATCACTGGTCTTGTCTGGATGATATTGCTGTTGCAAACTTAAAAACTGTTTTTTTAAAGCTGCTAAATCTATATCGAGTGCTTCGGGTAATAAGAACAACTCAAAATGATTCATGGGAGATGAATTCCGCTATTGTTAAATACGTTAAAACAGTGCGGAACACACTGTTTTGACGAGAAAAAAGAAAGGAGCGTGGAATTAAACAGTAAATGATTCACCGCAGCCACATTCACCTTTTTGATTTGGATTGCTAAATTCAAAGCCTTCATTTAAGCCGTTTTTCACGTAGTCCATCTCTAAACCATCGAGATAAACTAAGCTTTTAGGATCGACAAAAACTTTAACACCAGATTGTTCAAAAATTTGATCATGTGTGTCTATGTCATCGACAAACTCGAGCACATAAGCCAAGCCAGAACAACCTGAAGTTTTCACACCAATACGAATGCCTTCACCTTTACCTCTATTTTGGAGGTAATTGCTGATATGAGTTGCAGCATTTTCAGTTAAATGGATCATGAAAACTCCAATGTTTGATCGGTCATCAATTAAGCTTTAACTTTTTTGCCGCGATAATCTTCAATCGCAGCTTTAATCGCATCTTCAGCCAATACAGAACAGTGTACTTTTACTGGAGGAAGTGCTAACTCAGTAGCAATATCAATATTTTTGATTGCTTGAGCTTGATCTAGCGTCTTACCTTTTAACCATTCGGTTACAAGGGAGCTTGATGCAATTGCAGAACCACAGCCATAAGTCTTAAAGCGTGCTTCTTCAATAACACCATTGTCATCGACTTGAATTTGTAGACGCATGACATCGCCGCACGCTGGTGCACCAACCATACCTGTACCTACATTTTCAGCATTTTTATCTAAAACACCAACATTACGAGGATTTTCGTAATGATCAATTACCTTTTCACTATAAGCCATGTCGCTTCTCCAAATCTCGGGGTCAGCCTAATATTAATATGAGGGTTAAAACGCTATTTTCAATGAAGAGTTCAATGAATTAGTGTTCAGCCCACTCAACTGTTGAAAGGTCAATACCTTCTTTATACATATCCCAAAGCGGAGAAAGTTCACGCAATTTCTCAACAGCAGCTTTGGTAATTGTTAACACGTGGTCGATATCTGCTTCAGTTGTGTACTTACCAAAACTAAAACGGATAGAACTATGTGCTAACTCATCAGATAAACCTAAAGCACGTAAAACGTATGATGGTTCTAGTGTTGCAGAGGTACAAGCAGAACCACTTGAAACCGCTGCATCTTTTAGTGCCATCATTAGGGATTCACCTTCAACAAAGTTGAAGCTGACATTTAAATAATTTGCAACGCTTTGAGTCTGGTGGCCGTTTAAAAACACTTGTTCAAGGTCTTGTAAGCCATTCCATAACTTGTCACGTAGCTGACGAATACGCGTTTGTTCTGCTTGCAGGTTTTTGCCCGCAATTTCAAAAGCTTCACCCATACCCACAATTTGATGTGTCGCTAGAGTGCCCGAACGCATACCGCGCTCATGACCGCCACCGTGCACTTGTGCTTTAAGGCGAACACGTGGACTACGGCGAACGAAGAGTGCGCCAATACCTTTAGGACCATAAATTTTGTGTGCTGAGAAACTCATCAAATCGATTTTCATGGTTGAAAGATCAATTTCAACTTTACCCGCTGCTTGAGCGGCATCAACATGGAAAAAGGTTTTGTTGGCACGTGTCAATTCACCGATCGCAGCAACGTCCGTTACTGTACCAATTTCGTTATTGACCATCATTAATGAAACAAGAATCGTATCTGGACGCAATGCAGCCTGAACCATTTCAGGGGTAATTAAACCCGTACGTGGTTCTGGTTCTAAATAGGTGATTTCAAAGCCTTGCTCTTCAAGTTCACGACAAGGATCTAACACTGCTTTGTGTTCGATTTTACTTGTGATGATGTGTTTGCCTCTTGAGCCGTAAAATTGAGCAATCCCTTTTAGAGCCAAGTTATCTGACTCGGTTGCACCTGAAGTCCAAACGATTTCGCGTGGATCTGCTTTGATTAGATTTGCAACTTGCTCACGTGCATATTCAGCTTTTTCTTCAGCTTGCCAACCATAGGCATGCGAACGTGAAGCAGGGTTACCGAAAGACCCTTCGAAGGTTAAGCATTCCATCATACGTTCCGCAACTTCAGGAAGTACGGGAGTGGTTGCTGCGTAATCAAGATAAATTGGACGTTTCATGTCAAATACCTGTAACCGATAGAAGGGCTGAATCTAAACTTACTGAATTTTGGCGGACTGCAACGGTTTGCACGTTGTCACGAGCGATTAGATCGGCAAGAGAGATTTTTGCAAGATAATCGGCAATATGGTGGGAGAGTTCTTGCCATAAGTCATGCGTTAAACACATTGCACCATTTTGGCAGTTACCTTTATGGTCGCAACGTGTCGCATCGACAGTTTCATTTACAGCTTCAATAATTGCTAGTACTGTGATTTCACTTGCTTTTCGGGCAAGGTGATATCCGCCATTTGCACCACGAACGCTTGAAACTAAGCCGTGTCGTTTGAGTTTTGCGAATAACTGTTCTAGATAAGCGACTGAGATGGATTGACGATTTGCTATTTCAGCAAGCGTGATCGTTTGTTCAGTTGGCTGCAAAGCTAAATCA
Organism: Acinetobacter sp. NIPH 298; assembly: GCF_000369505.1. Lineage (GTDB taxonomy): Bacteria > Pseudomonadota > Gammaproteobacteria > Pseudomonadales > Moraxellaceae > Acinetobacter. The sequence goes on along the minus strand of NZ_KB850055.1, from coordinate 1,487,520 downwards.
AGTAGAGCAGTCACTGCGTAACGACCGCGAGTAGTAAGGCGCATGATTCGATACACATGGTTAGACTAGATGTCTAAATTTTATGAATTCCGACTAAAATAGTCAAGTTTTTTAATTGCCATTGTGCAGGTGAAAAGTAAATTAACTTGGATTTATTGTATCCACGCATTATAAACAAAAAAAGCAATAAAAATAAAGCTCAATACAGCGAAGCCGATATTGATCAAACGCTGCCGTTTTTGTAGACGGAGAATACGATTTTGATGTTGCTTTACCTCTACAAGTAATGTGTTGATTTCGGAACGTTGTTGATCAATTTTGTCGAGTAATGGGGCAATACGATGCTGTGACGCAATTGTATCTGCATCATCACCAAAGGTGTTCAACCATTGTTTCCAGTTAACCAATATGCTCGATAAAGTGAGATGAGGAACTAAATCAGTAAATTGTTCAGCGAGCGTTGTATCGCCTAAAATACGCATATTGTTAATACTATGTTGATTGTTAAACACAAAGATTTTAATCAGATCGATAAGTGTGCTATTAATTTCTAAATCTACTTTTCGATCGAGTGCTTTCATATCAAACAACAGACCTTTTTCTGTGAATTGGATATAAAAGTCAAAGAAAGGAATGTAGCTGTTAATACGAATCGTAATCTTTTGATCAATTAACTTTTTTGCTTGCAAGCGTAGTGCAGCATCATGTGTGAGGATGAAAGAGAAAAAAGTTTCTAAAACAATGATGACAATGTTTAGCAACAAATGTGGGTGTTTATGTCTTTGTTGCGTATCACGCATAAGTCTCTTTTTCCTTACCAGTTAGTCCAAAAAACAAAGCCTGTAAACTTGAGTATCCTTACTCAACTGTTAAAAACAATTTACACGACTATATTGCTTTGTAGAACAGTTTTTTAAAACGATCAAGTCCTAATTTTGATATTATAAAAACATTTTTATGGTTAAATACGACATGTTGTTTGTAAAGTGCTTAGGAGTAATGGTTCATGGATAAGGCAAGTAGAGAAAATGTGAGTGAAGAAACAGAGGCAGGAACTAAGCTAAAATCAAAGAGTTCCAAGAAATCGGCACTCGATTTTAAAAAATACACACAACAAATTTGGCTAGCAGGTTTAGGGGCTTTTTCTCGCGCTGAGGAAGAAGGAAATAAATTATTCGACTCATTGGTTAAAGTTGGCGAAGAGTTGGAGTCAAAGACAGTAGATTTTGCTGACAATACTGTTGGTAAGGTTACAGAGAAAGCAAAAGAATCTGTCACGGATACCAAAGATAAGGTTGAAAAGATTTTAGATAGTGGGGTGAATCACTCTTTAAATCGAATTGGATTGGTGACGCCGAAGGATCTTCAGCATATTGAACAGTTATTGGTGCAACTACATATTAAAGTCGATGCTTTAATCGAAGAAAATGATCAACTTAAGGCTAAATTGAATAAAAAGTAAAAAAATTGCGAGCAACTCGTCCGTTTATGTCGTATTTCGGTATTTATTTTAATTAAAAGGTCTTTCTAGTATTGCGTTCTCCCCTAAAGCATTGCTATAAAGGCTGCATGGCCTTTTAAACTATAGCCTTGGATCTTAACAAACGATATTAAGAGGATATTTTTTATCATGAATAAATCAGAATTAATTGATGCGATCGCTGAAAAAGGGGGAGTGTCTAAGTCGGATGCTGGTAAGGCACTTGACGCGACAATCGCATCAATCACTGAAGCACTTAAAAAAGGTGATACGGTTACTTTAGTTGGTTTCGGTACTTTTAGCGTAAAAGAACGAGCTGCACGTACTGGTCGTAATCCTAAAACTGGTGAAGAGCTTCAAATCAAAGCAAGCAAAGTACCTAGCTTCAAAGCTGGTAAGGGTTTAAAAGATTCGGTTGCGTAATCTTTCTAAATCAATAAACGCACCATTTTGGGTGCGTTTTTTATTTATCGAATGAAAAAATTAATTTGATCCTCATTCGGCATTCATTCACTTTGGTTTTTCAGTTAAAATTGCCCCGAAATAAAATATTGGAATACTTATGGAATCATTTCGTACAGTCATTAAGGGTTGGCTTGGCAAAGTCCTATTAGTTTTGTTTTTGACCCCTTTAGCACTTGTAGGTATTGAAGGATATTTTAGTGGCGGCAATAGAGTAGATGTTGCCAAATCGGTAAATGGTCAGGATATTTCTAAGAAAGAATTAGAAAGTGCGATCAAAAATTATAAAGATCAATATTTATCTTTGGTTCAGGGCGATGAGTCACTGTTAAATCTTCCTGTTATTCAGGAAAAAGCATTAGATGCACTTGTTGCACGTAGTTTGTTGTCGCAACAAGCAGATAAATTAGGTATCTCTTTAAGTGATGTGCAGCTTGAGCAAATGTTGGCTCAACAGCCTGGTTTTCAGGAAAATGGAAAATTTTCTCAACAATTATACGAAAACTATTTACGCTCTGCTGGCATGACCAATCAGGGCTTGATCGCGAGTCTGCGCCAAGATCATGCTTTGAAGATGGTTTCATCAACGCTGATGGAGTATGCATTGGTCAGTCAGTCTGATTTGCAGCAATTAGCAAATCTGCAAACAGAACAGCGCACATTGCATTTAGCAAGTATCAAATTAGATGACTACAAGAAAGGGGTAACAGCGACAAATCAAGAAATCACTGATTACTACAACAAGCATAAAAATGAATTTAAGCAAGTTGCAAGTGTTGATGTGGATTATGTGGTCCTAAGTCCAGCGTTGCTTCCTCAAGCAAATCTAGCAGTAACAGAGGCAGATTTAAAACAAGCTTATGCAGCATTTGTGGAAAAACAACAAAAAGATGTAAAGCGTGAAGTTAAACATATCTTGATTACTGCTGATGAGCGCGGTGATGCTGCTGCTCAAAAGCTTGCAAATGACGTTTATGCCAAAATCCAAGCAGGGATGACATTTGCGCAAGCAGCGGCACAATTCTCTGATGACCCTAGCTCTAAAGGGCAAGGCGGTTTGGTTGAAGCTTATGCACCTGGTGCTTTCTCAGCTGATTTTGACAGTGCTGTAAATAGCTTGAAAAATGGACAAATTTCTAAACCTGTAAAAACGCAGTATGGTTACCATATTATTGAGACAAATGCACCAGAAGCAAATATTCCATCGTTTGAATCTGAAAAAGCACGTTTAACCGCAGAAGTTGAAAAAACTAAGGTCGCTAACTTGTTTAGTGACACAGTCAATAACTTAAATGAAATGGTTGTAGGTGGTGACTCTTTAGATGTGGTTGCGCAAGAGGTTAAAGGTGCGCGTATTCAATCTGCTAAAACAGTGACTTTAGCAACACAAGATCCAGTGTTAAGTGATTTAAGTGTTAAAGCAAAACTGTTTAGTGATGATGTGAAAAATGGTGATCGAAATGCATCATCTAGTATCCAATTGGCGAATGGAGATACCATTTGGATTAAAGTTCGTGATTATCATCCAGCAGGTACGAAACCTTTGACACAGGTCACAGCAGAGGTGAAGGCGAAAGTTATTGAAGAGAAGGCTTATAAAGCAGCCCAAGCAAAAGTTGCGACAACCTTAGCTGACTTTAAGACTCAACCAGCTGCCAAAGTGATTGCAAAATCACAAGTGACTTTTGAAAATGCAGGTACATTTGCGCGCTCTCAAGGCTTGAAACGTGCGATTGAGCGAGCTGCATTTAGTCTTGCAGCACCAAGCAAAGACGGAATGTGGTCTGCAACAGCGACGAAGCTACCAAACGAGCTAGTGATTGTTGCGGTTTCAAAAGTTGATAGCAGTATAGCAAGTGGTTTGCCAGCAGAAGAGTTGAAAGAGTTGAGAAAGCTTTATCAGCAGTTCCGCGGACAACAAATTCTGGATGACTATACTGAATATTTAAAATCGCAAGCAGAAATCAAATAAGTTTGATTGAAGTAAAAAAGCCAGTTTGAGAAAACTGGCTTTTTTTATGCAGTGATGAAAATTATTTCTTTTGGATAAATTTAGCTTCTTCTGATTGCGGGTATTGAGCCAACAATTTGGTTTTATATTGATTTGCTTGCGCTGTATTCTTATCTACTTCAGTTGCGATGCTATACAGTTGATATAGGGCGCGTGAGGCTCTCGCAGAATTTGGATATTTATCTACGACGGTATTATAGTTTTGTTTGGCAGCAGTATAGTTGGCTGGAGTAATCGCGAGATAAAACTCTGCCAGCCAAAAATATGCATTCCCAATATAAATTCCGTTGGGATGGTTTTTAATGAAATTTTGCATCGGCTGAATGGCTTGTTTCGCGCCACCTTGTTTGTATGCATCTAATGCCACCGTATACGCAGCTTTTTCTAACTCTAGTTGATTGTTTGCATTGATATTGGCTGCTGCTGTACTTGGTTGAGGCTGTGCTTCAACTGGTGTGCTTGCAGTAACGGTATTTGAAACGGGTTGTGAAGCATCTATCGCTTCGTCTGCATGTTCTTCTGGAGGATCAATCTTCTGAGATAGTAATTCTAAACGTTGATCTAAATCAGTATAGCGATTTGTGAGTTCTTTTTTGAGTTGCTCAATGGCATTGTCATGCTCTTCGAGTTGACCGCGTAACTTACGAACTTCTTCTTCGAGTCTTTGATTCTTCTGGATGAGATCCCAGTTTAAGTTTGAACCTACGTTTGCGGTATTGCCAGTATTGGCAGACTGTTGGCTTAATGCTCGAGATTCAATTGGGACATTGGCATATAAATGTGCACTGCTGAGTAAGGCAACAAAAAGTACAGAATGCTTCTTTAGCATGAAAATTTATCCATTAAGTTGAAAAATAAAGCTGTGAGCGAACAAGTCTTCATTCTTTACATGTAACACAGCGAATATAGGTTCTGATTAAGTCATTAAAACAGCAACTCGTTTAAATGCAATAAGCATTTACAATCTTCAATCACTTTTGCTAGGAATCGGCTTATTGTTGTTCAATGTTTATACATCTTTTGAAAATGGATGGTTAACACGATGGTAATTGATGAGGAATTAGACGGTTGAGCTAAAAACTCACTGAAAAACAGAGACAAGTCTTGCAACTGACATAAAAATCTCTATACTTTGTCTTGCAATGGTAGCCCTGCTGGTAGCTTCGCAATTGTACTCTACGAACCCCGCCAGGACCGGAAGGTAGCAACGGTAGTAGAATTATGATGTGCCGAAGTCATGCTGGTAGGGTTGCCACCATTTTTTTATTTCTACTTATTCTTCATCGCTCGTTCGAGCAATCGCTTTTAGAATCACATCCATATCAAAACCTCGATACTGTAAAAAACGAATCTGCTTTGCCTTGATTTTTGGATCCTTGGTAATTTCTTGTCCAAATTTTTTGATCTTTAGTTGATACGCTTGCTCAAGCCAGTTAACTTCATTTAATTCATCTGTAATCAGTTCAGCATCGAGTTGTTTGCTCTTTAGCGCCTGTTTAATGCGCTGTAAACCTTTTCCTTTTCGAATTTGACTTGCAAGTGTGAGTTCGGCTACACGTTGATCACTCTGATAGTTCTGTTGCGCTAATTCTGCAACTAAATCATTCACTTCTTCTGGGTTGGTTGCATATCGGTTGAGTCGCTCAATCAGCTCAGCTTGTGAATAATCACGGCGAGTCAATAGAGCAAAAGCATAGGAGCGGAGTCTTTGTCCTGTGAGTGTTTTAGGCTTCTCTGACTTATGGGTGTTAAACATTCTTTCCTCTGAAATAAAAACGCCCCGAAGGGCGTTTTGGCTTAGCTTTCTAACAAATCCGGTTCTTTTTCATCTTCAGTTTGCACTGTTTCTTTATTTTTGGTTAAAAGCAGTTCACGAATAAGCTTTTCGATCTCTTGAGCGATAAGCGGATTCTCTTCAAAATGACGAATCACGTTGTTTTTACCTTGACCGATCTTGTTGCCCTTGTATGAATACCATGCACCTGCTTTTTGGACAATTTCTTGTTGAACCGCTAGATCAACGAGTTCACCCAATTGGTTGGTGCCTTTGCCATACATGATCTGGAAAACAGCTTCTCTAAAAGGCGGCGCCATTTTGTTTTTAACAACTTTAACTCTTGTTTCATTACCCGTAATTTCATCGCCTTCTTTGACTGCACCGATACGACGAATGTCTAAGCGAATAGACGCATAGAATTTAAGCGCATTACCACCTGTTGTGGTTTCAGGGCTACCAAACATTACACCGATCTTCATACGAATTTGGTTAATGAAGATCACCATGCAGTTCGAGCGTTTTGCATTACCTGTGATTTTACGCAAAGCCTGACTCATCAAACGCGCTTGTAAGCCCATGTGGGAGTCGCCCATTTCACCTTCAATTTCGGCTTTCGGGGTGAGGGCAGCTACTGAGTCGACAACGATCATATCAATCGCACCCGAGCGAACGAGCATATCTGCGATTTCTAAGGCTTGTTCGCCATTGTCTGGTTGAGAAACCAGTAGGTTATCAATATCTACACCGAGTTTACGTGCATATTCAGGATCTAGAGCATGCTCAGCATCAATAAATGCACATGTACCGCCAGTTTTTTGACATTGTGCAATGGCTTGCAATGTCATGGTGGTTTTACCTGATGATTCTGGACCGTAAATTTCGATGATACGACCTTTAGGTAATCCGCCAATCCCTAATGCGATATCTAGCGTTAGAGAACCTGTAGAAACAGCTTCAACTGCTAGTACCGTATTATCGCCTAAGCGCATGACTGTATTTTTGCCAAACTGTTTCTCAATTTGGCTCAATGCAGCTTGTAGCGCTTTGCTTTTATTATCATCCATCTCAAAACCTCAAAACTTTATCTTCTTAACGACTAACCCAAGTGGATGTATTGAATCTCAACTTGTTGGGACTTGAGTATAGTGGCAGATTCTAGTGGTTTATTCTACATCGTATCTGTGTCTTTGCGACACAAGATGACGCACCTATAATTCGGAAATTTTACTCGTCAGGGAATGTCCATGATTGCGTATTTTCCTGTTTAAAACGATTGATATCTCGACGATCTTTTTTACTCGGTCGATGATCTGGTCGGGCTAGATTATGCAATTTTCGCTGTGAGGCTTGCAACTCTCGTTTTTCGATACTTTCAGTGGTTTCTTCATAAAGTTGCTGTGCCATTGGCGCGCCACCGCGTACAGCTGAAAGGGCTTTTACCAGTACCGTTTTTTTCTCAAAACCTTGTTGAATGGTGAGTTGCATCCCAACACGCACATCTCTTGATACTTTGACGCGCTCATTGTTGTGATGTACTTTTCCGCCTTCTATGGCAGCTTTAGCGATTGAGCGAGTTTTAAAGAAACGTGCAGCCCAAAGCCATTTATCAATCCGCATGGCATCCATGCTTGTTGGTTCATGCTGTTTTGGCATCTATTACCTGTGCGTTTTCAAGATAATCAAAGAGTTCAGTTAAATGGTCAAGGGCAGGATATGGTAGCTCAGTTGCGACTCTTGTAGCTTTACTGCTAGAGGGTTGTAAGATACTAAATAACTGGGTGATACCAAAATTTTCTGCACCTTTAAGCACTGCAACGGTATCATCTATAAATACCGCACGAGCAGGATCAAAAGGGTGAAGTTGTTGAAGCTTCTGCCAAAATTCTACATCTTCTTTGGCGTAGCCTAACTCCTCGCTACTGATCATTAGTTCAAAGTAAGGGCTAAGTTCAATATTTTCAAGTTTAAGCTGTAATCCAGCCCGATCAGCATTGGTCAATAACCAGCAACGATAACCTTGTGTAGTTAGTTGTTCGAGCAGTTGATGGCAGCCAATACGTGCTTGGATTTTATCTCGATGCTCATGTTGTAGTTGTAGTACATCAACACCGACTTTAGCCGTCCAATACGCCGAAGAATACCAAGATAGTGTATGCTTATGTTGGTGGTAAAATTGAAATAGTGTCTGTTGGCTTTGCTCAAGACTGCATTGGTGGACTTGTGCGTGACGCTCAGGCAAACAATGATTCCAAATAAAATCATCAAAAGCTAAATCAAGTAATGTGCCATCCATATCAAACATGATAATTGGCCGCTGTAAATCTGAATATGACATAAGGTTGATCTATGTTTATTAAAACGCTTGCCCCACAAGATCACATCATCTTGCAACTTGTTCCCATCATGGCGCAGGCCAGTCAAATATTACTGGAAGAATATCAAAATTATTGTGCGGGTGGTGAGTTTAATATTCAGGAAAAAAGTGATGATTCTCCTGTGACACAGGCAGATTTGAAAGTAAATCACTTTATATTGAAGCGTTTAGCTGAAATTACCCCTGATTTACCTGTTTTATCAGAAGAAAGTGATTATTCAGCACGACAAGCATGGCCACGTTGTTGGATGCTTGATCCATTAGATGGTACTAAAGAGTTTATTCATGAACGTGATGAATTCACCATCAATCTCAGTTTGATTGAAAATCATCAGACCACATTTGCGATCATCGCTGTGCCATGTGAGCAAGTGATGTACATTGGTTATCATTCACAACTTCCATATAAATACAGTTTTAGCCGCCAAGAATGGTCTCAATACAAAGTTGAGGCGCATGATGATGCAGCACCGATTCAGGTGGGGCTGAGCCACAATAGTAAAAACCCCAAATATAAAAATTTTATTGAACCGATTTTGCAGCAGCATGAAGTGATTCGTCGTGAAGCAGGAAGTGCATATAAGTTTTGTATGATGCTTGAGGGTGAAATTGATATTTATCCGCGCTTTCATCCAACTTCTGAATGGGACACCAGTTCGGGGCAAGCCTTCTTGGAAAGTATTGGTGGTGGATTAATGACCTTGGCTGGAAAGCCATTTTTATATAATCAGCGTGAAACGGTATTGAATGGCGGTTTTATCGCATTTAGGGATCAGGATTGCAAAACGATTGCTTATGATGCTTTGAGTCATTCGGGCATTTTAGATTGAGAGTTATTTAGCTCATGCTATAGTGGAATAGATTTCACTTTTTGATGTTAAATATGGCCCTGCATTTATTGCCGAAAAGTATGTTCGAAGCAATTGATCTACTCCCGAATGCTTCAACACCTGTGACTTTGTTTACTCGCCATTCTTTGCGTGAATTGCTGAGTGGGCAGGGGTTGGCAGGGTACGATCTGCAATTGACTGAATCTGGGCGTGATTTAGCTTATGCATGGGGCGAGTATTTAATTCAAAATACAGATCGCGCCATCCAACATTGTATTTCCAGCCCGATCCAGCGTTGTGTAGATACCGCAGCTTTAATGATTGAAGGTGCCGATGGGGTACATAAAGCAATAAATACCCATACCATTGAAATCGTAGAACAACGTTTGTTGGTAGAACCCGGAAGTTTTGTTTTGGATATCCAACAAGCCGCGCCATATTTTCGTAAACAGGGAGCATTGGGCTTTATTAATAGTTTTGTCAATAATGCTTTGCCCGGAATGAAACATCCAATAACGGGCGTGTTTGATGTACTGGAGCTGCTATATCACACACATCCAACCCATCATAACGGTTTAAGCTTGGCAGTCAGCCATGACACCATCCTTGCGGCTATCATTGCTGTCATTTCAGGTAATAATCAAATTGAACAAACCGACTGGCCTGAGATGATGGAGGGCTTATTTGTGTGGTTTGAGGGTGAGGACTTTGCGAGCAGCAAATTGAAATGGATTTGGCGAGGTAAGCAACAAGAGTTGATCATTGAGCATTTTCAAAATAAATAAAATCTATATTGGTCGATCAGGCATCATTCGTATTTTGATAAATTTCGCATAGAAGTTTTTATCTCTTTTAAATTTAAAAATTAATTAACAGCGATAAAATTAAGCTGATATTATAAATAAATACATGATTTTATTGAATTAACTATTTCACAAAATTTATCACTAACGATAATTCATTGTATTTTAATTTGGGGAATGTGATGCAATTGCGACTTAAGTATTTAACAGCTTGTCTACTTCCAGTTATGTTGCTGGCTTGTGGTGGCGGAAGTGGGGAAACTAAAAGTGCAGCTGGGGATGATAAAAGTACGATTCCTTCTGTATTAGATAAATATCCAGAATCGAATCGGGATATGATTGATGAGTCCACTTTGGGTTTTTATGATTATGACAAATTAGGTCAAACTCGAACTTTACGAAACGATCTAAATGGCAGTTTCGCAGCGATGGTTCAGTTTGCACAAAACCATGTAGTCAATCCAAATAACAATGAAAAAGACTATATGCCACGGCTGACCAGTGAAAAGGAGGCTTTGTTGCTGGTATCTCCATTAGCAGAAATGGGGGATATTCAGGCCCTAGACGCTGAAATTTATTATGAAAATAAACTTTTAAGAACGATTCGTTTAACCGAACCTTCGCAAATTGCTGCATCGGATCAATCCAATTCTGATGGACGTCCACCTGTGAGTTATTCAAAACGTGCATGGACTGCTGCTTTAAAGTGGGATGAGATTCGGGCAGGTTTAAGTATCAAAGTCATTGATCCATTCAATCAGCGAAATGGTGATTTACGTGCAGAAAATATTGACTTTGCAGCGCCTGCTGAGCTGGTTGTACAAAATATTCGTTTGGGTTTGTTAACTGATCCGCCGAAATCAAATGGTCATTATATGTTGTTAGCGCCTGAAAAAGCTGGAACAGATTATTTTCAGACGATTCCGGCTGCACGTATGATCGTGACCAAATACGATGATCTCAAACTAAATAAGGTCATGGTGGCGAGTGGAGTAATTTATGATACGGCAAGTGTGACCACGGGAGATGTTTATAGTGGTGATATGCGTGAGAATACGGCTAAATCAACCTTTGGTGTCGGCATTAATTTGGCGAACTGGGGCGTGACCAGTGCATCTATGGCAAGCCAAGAGCAGCCACAACTTACTCAAAGCGTGATCGCGCATTATGCGCGCGGAAAATATAGCAATGGCGATGTTACACATGGTTTAAGTGGTGGTAATGGCATGCTGACGCTAATTGATTCTGTGGGTAATGAGTTTAGCCATGAAATTGGTCATCATTTTGGGTTAGGGCATTATCCAGGTTCGGTTGGTGAGAATATGTTTTGGGCAGCCCATCATGCCGATAGTGGTTGGGGGTATATTGCCTTTAGAAATAAGATGCGTAGTAATTTAAATTGGACCACGACAAATCTTGGCGATGGTAATAATGGTGTACCCAATTTTTTGAATAAATATGCTTATGGCTGGGATGCTATGTCTGGGGGCGCAACGACCAGTAGTATTTCTAAATATACTCATTACACTGGTTATAGCACTTATTCAAAAATTCAACCTGCACTTGATCGTTATGTTTGGGATGTGAACTCTCCAACGGGTTATAAAAAATGGAATTCAGCCACTCGAATCATGGAGGTTATTCAACCTAAAACGCCACGTTCATCAAATGTTTGGTACAACAGTGCTGATGGAAACTATTTAAAGCCACGATTATTTGGGGTACCTGTTTATACGATTTTGGGTGGGTATGATCCAGATAATCAGATTGGATTGATTTATCCTGCGGCAAAAGGCAACTGGGGCAATGTATTTGATTTGCCACAGGTTGATCCAAGTAATGTGACAGCGAATTGTTGGCTCAATATTCAGTTCGCAAAAGGGAGTCAAAATATTGCTCTAGCGCCGCAACGAATGAATGCAAATAGTCATGCAAATAAATTCCATATCAACCTTGCACAAAGTGATGCTCCACAGAAAGTAAATTTATATTGTAAAAAAGCCAATCAAGCAGCTACTTTGCTGTCAACAATGATTGTGCCGATGAACGATATAACGACTGTAGCGCCTTATGTTGAAATAGGCAAAGCAGTGGGCTATTCCGCTTTAAGAGCAATTGAATTGCCACAATTTGAGCAGGCGCTACTCGAAAATAAAGGGAAAGCTGTGGTGAGCTTATCTCCAGAGTCAAAGTTACTTTTTGATTCATATCGCTCGTTTAAAGATCAACTTTCAGTTGCTGCTCAAAATGAAATGTCTCGATATATTCAACAACAGACAACTTTGAATCGGTTAAATCGCTGGATGAGTCTTTATCACGAAGAACTAAGCAATCTCGATGCTGACGCAGTGAGTGCCTTTAATTTATTTGTTGAAAAGCTTGGATTAAAAAGTGACTTTAATCTGAATTCGGCTGTGACTTTGATGAACCGAACGCATTGTCTAAAAGCGGAACAATTAGAAAATGGCAAGTTAAATGCATTTATCAGTGCTGCAAGCGGCTGTATTGGGGATGATGCTGAACAGTGGATATATGATGCTCTAGGCAAAATCCACAATAAAAAATATGTTGACCAATGTTTAACAACGACAGCAGGCAATGTAATCAATCTCATGCCATGTGGTCGTGATCTGAGCACTCAGGTTTGGTCGATGGACTTATCATCCCAAACGATTAAGCAAGCGAATCAATGTTTTGATTTGGAGGGTGGCAATCTAATAAATCAACGTGCACGGTTAATTCGTTATGCTTGTACGGGTGGAGCAAATCAAAAGTGGACGATTCCTGCTGTTAACCATAGTTTAATGCTCACGGGGCTTTCAGCGAACAACTTAGCGTTAGTAACCTCATTATCGGTCAGTCCTTAATATCTTTTGGGATTGTTCGAATATTAGTCGTTTGATATATGGCTCTTTATAAATATTACGATTGCTTTTGGTGATAAAGCGAAGATTGGACCTATTGAAATTTCAATAGGTCTTGCTTATAAAAATAAAGAATTTGCTTTTAAAAATCATTTTTATTCGTCATTATATGAAAATAAAAAGAGAAATTAGACACATAAATGGATAAAAATATGTCATTAAACACGATTTATTTGTGGGAGCCTGAAATTTTCACAGGTAAAGTTCCCTCAGAAGATAACTCACATCAAGTGGCATTTGAATTACATCAACAATATAGCCATATTCCTAGTCATGGTAAAACACTACGAGCATGGCTTTCACTGTTCGCGGATAAAATTTGTGACCCACAAAATCAATCTTTTTTTCCTGAACAAACCCAGCAATGGATTCAGAGCATTAAAGAAGAATTCTCACAAAATGTCTGCGCCATTATTCAATTAAAAGCGTTAGCACAAGATGCGCAGAATGATGCAGTGTACCGCGTGTTTTATGAGGCGGTACGTGAAACTGGGGTTGGTTTCTATGAACCAAATTATAATGTATGGGCAATTGGTGAATTGCAATCGCCAGAAAATGCAGTTGAACAAATGCTGCAACCTTATCTACTAGAACCATTAGAGGTTCAACAAACAAAACAGCTGGATGCTCAACCTAAACTGGCTTGGGGAGATGGGCATTTTCAAGCACCGAAAACGATGCCAGAGGCTGAACAACTCATTACCCATTGGTTTGAGCAGCAAGCCTATACCAAGGACTTGCAACTTGATGTTTTTAATATCGCACATGACTTTATTGCTAATTGGGGAAACTTAGGGCGTCCTGAATTGGCTTTAGATACGGGCTATCGCTGTTTCCTGCTAACGCAAAAGCAAGCTGGTGTCTTTTATCAGTTAAAAATGGTGCTAAGAAAACTAACAGTGAGTCCAATGCTATCCTTTGCAATGGATTTTACCGACTATTTTATTCCTCAACACTTACAGGAACAGTTACCTGAGCGTTTAATTTTCCGTTTACGTTCTATGGATATTTATCAGTGTTCAACGTCGGGTGAGCGTGCTGATGTGTGTTTTAGCTTGATTGGGAGATGGGATAGTGAAGCCGATATTCAGGATTTTTTTAGAAATCTAAATGCGTATATCAATTTTATCTTTTTTCATTTGGGGCAAGGACGACTACAAGCTCTACAGGCTTGGGCTTATGGCGATATGCCACCAAATATAAAGATTGATTTAGATTTTCGCTTTGAGCTGATGATGATTGCTTTGAGTCAAGATACAGTGCAATTAGAGCAGTGCTATCAGAACCATAAAGTATTACTTACACAGAATAAAGCGCGTGCGCATGACTTGGGATTATTGGAAGAAAGTTATAAGTTTAGCCAAAAGCTGATGAAAATAGTAAAAGATGCGGGGACGGGGCTACAGCCTTATATCAAAAATTAAAGACAATAAAAAAGCCCGAAAACGGGCTTTTTTACTTGCATCAAATTAGTTAGCCAAAGCTTTAACTTGTGCGTTTAAGCGGCTCTTATGACGAGCTGCTTTATTTTTGTGGATGATGCCTTTGTCAGCCATACGGTCGATTACTGGAACAGCTGTTTTGTAAGCTTCTGAAGCAACTGTATAGTCACCAGCAGCGATCGCATTTACTGTACGCTTGATGTAAGTACGAACCATAGAACGCAAGCTTGCGTTGTGTTTGCGTGCTTTAACGTTTTGACGAGCACGTTTTTTAGCTTGAGCAGAGTTTGCCACTCGTGCACTCCTTAAAAATAAGTTGGTCTGGGCGGGCTGAAGTTAAAACCAAATAATTGGCAACATTCACCAGCCCGTAAACAAGTGGCATATTTTGAGGAAACTACGCCCCGAAGTCAAGCCTTGTAATGTTTTTAAGTGCATTTAACAGATGATAATCGTGCAAGAAAACGTTACATTAATCTAAATGATGAATTGGAAGAACTATAAATGAGCATCGGTGATAAAAAAGCAATCGTAATTGGTGCAACTGGTTTGGTGGGTCAGGCCTTGGTCAATGAGTTACAGCAGTCTGATGAATTTCATTCTGTCACTGTGGTTGTACGTAAAAAATCAGATATATTAGACTCTTATCCTAAAGTTACACAGCTCGTTGTGGAAGATCTTCTTTTGCTCAATGATGAAGATGTTAATGCTCATACCCATGCATTTAGTTGTCTGGGTAGCACCATAAAACAGGCTGGATCAAAACAAGCTTTTTATGCAATTGACTATGAAATTAATGCTCATTTTGCTGATTTGATTCAGGATAAAAATATTCATTTTTTAATTGTGAGTGCATTAGGAGCGAATGCTAATTCACCAGTTTTCTATAATAAAGTCAAAGGTGAGCTAGAAGATTACTTAAAAAGCTTATCTATTTATAAGCTATCTATTTTCCAACCTTCGCTTTTAATTGGTAAACGCAGTGAGATGCGTTTTGTAGAAGATATGGCACAAACCTTATTTAAATTGGTTGAAAAAAAATGGACGAAACCGTTTAAATTTAAGCCTGTAACCGCTGAGCAACTGGCGCATACTATGCTTGTTTCAGCTTTGACCCAAACTGCGGCTTTTAAGCTGTACGATAATTTGAGTATACAACAAACCCAATAATGGAGAACTTCAGTGACAACAGCAGCTTTTGTAACGTGTGATTTGTTAGATGATAATCCTGAAAAAGACTTACAAGTAGTAACGCCATCGATGGATGGTAAGTTTTTTAAAAGTTATGGTGCACGTAAGACTTTTGGTGGGCAAATCGTAACGGTGAAGTGTTTTGAGGATAATTCACGAGTAAAAGAGCTTTTAGCAACAGAGGGTACTGGAAAAGTATTGGTTGTTGATGGTGGTGCTTCGATGCGGTGTGCATTGATGGGTGACTTGATCGCTGAATCTGCTGTAAAGAACCACTGGAATGGTGTGGTGATATACGGTTGTGTACGCGATGTGGATGCAATAGCAGAGCTTGATTTAGGTGTGCATGCATTGGCTGCAATTCCGCAAAAAAGTAACCGTAAGGGCATAGGTGAAGTTGATATTGCACTGTATTTTGGTGGTGTGACGATCAATTCTGGTGATTATATCTATGCGGATAATAATGGAATCGTGATCGCAAAAGAAAAACTGACCGACTGCTAAAAGGATCGCGCTATGCTTAAAATGGTGAATCATCAATTTAAGGTTTTACAATCTGTACTCGCAACGCTGATAGAGGGTGGACGTGGAGTATCAGGAACTCCATTTCCGAACCAACCAACAAATTCTATTAAGCTATATGAGTTCGAAGGTTCACCATTTTGCCGTCGTGTCCGTGAAGTTATTACCTTGTTGAATTTAGATGTGGAAATTTATCCATGTCCTAAAGGTGGTCAAAAATATCGTAAGATCGTAAAAGAAAAAGGTGGAAAAAGACAGTTTCCATTTTTGATTGATGAGAATACTGGTGATCAGCTTTATGAGTCGCAAGCGATTATTCATCATCTTTTTAAGCATTATGGAAAAACAGGGCAGACGCCGAAGAAATTTAGTCATTATCCTAAGCTTCCTTATGTGTCGACTCTAGCGACTGTTGCCAATGCAGCACGTGGTGTTTGGATTAATAAACAGATTATTGATCGTCCTGAACCTGAGCAATTATTGGAATTGTGGAGCTTTGAGGCGAGTCCATATACACGTTTAGTTCGAGAAGTTTTAACTGAATTAGAACTGCCTTATATTTTGCGTAATGTGCCCAAAGAGCGTTGGCAAGATATGGGACCAGCGATATTACGTTTAAAACCGGGGCAATATATTCCATTGCCAAATGGTAAGCGTGAAAAAGCCGTTGAAGTGATGGGGCGGGATATTCAAGTACCTTATTTGGTCGATCCAAATACAGGCGTGAAAATGTTTGAATCAGCCAAGATTGTTGAATATCTGAAAAAGCAGTACGGAAAATAAATGATTGAAAGGCGTCTTTTAGAAGATGCCTTTTTTATTGATGTATAAAAAAAGCTGAATCAAATGATTCAGCTTTTTTGAGTACCAACTTAGAAATTATTTTTCAATAATTGCTGTTACACCTTGACCACCAGCAGCACAGATCGAAACTAAGATACGACCTGAACCTTTTTGATTCAATAATTTAGCAGCAGTTGCGATGATACGACCGCCAGTTGCAGCAAATGGGTGACCAGCAGCTAAAGAAGAACCTTTAACGTTAAGTTTGCTCATGTCAATTGAACCCAAAGGTGCATCTAGACCTAAACGCTCTTTGCAGAATTTCTCATCTTCCCAAGCCTTCAAAGTAGAAAGAACTTGTGATGCAAAAGCTTCATGGATTTCATAGTAGTCGAAATCTTGAAGTTTAAGACCAGCACGCTCAAGCATACGTGGAACGGCATAAGCAGGAGCCATCAACAAGCCTTCTTTCTTACCGACGAAATCTACCGCAGCAGTTTCAGAGAAAGTTAAGTAAGCAAGGACTTCGTGACCATTCGCTTTAGCCCACTCTTCAGAAGCTAAAAGCACACATGAAGCACCATCAGTAAGTGGCGTAGAGTTACCAGCTGTCATCGTTGCAGCTTCGCCTTTACCAAATACTGGTTTTAATTTAGCTAATTTCTCAGCAGTAGAGTCAGCACGTAAATTGTTATCACGGCTTAAACCCATAAATGGTGTGATTAAGTCATCGAAGAAACCTTCTTCGTATGCTTTTGCCATTTTTTGGTGAGAAGAGGCAGCAAGTTCGTCTTGTGCTTCACGTGCAATATTCCATTCTAATGCTGTGATTGCAGCATGATCACCCATTGCAAGACCAGTACGTGGCTCACCATTTTTAGGTGCATCCATCAAATCTTTTAGATTGATTTTAGAGAGTGCTTTTAAACGATCTTTACCTGTTTTGGCGATGTTAAGCTCAAGTAAAGCTTTACGTAAACCATCACCGAAAGCGATAGGCGCATCAGAAGTTGTATCTACACCACCTGCGATACCGACTTCGATTTGACCTAGTGCAATTTTGTTTGCAACAAGGAATGCAGCTTGTAAACCAGTACCACATGCTTGTTGAATGTCAAAAGCAGGCGTTTCTGGTGCAAGTTGAGTGTTTAAAACACATTCACGTGTCATATTAAAGTCACGGCTGTGTTTTAATACAGCACCAGCAACCACTTCACCTAAACGCTGACCTTGTAGGTTAAAACGTTCAACTAAACCATTTAATGCAGCCGTTAGCATATCCATATTAGAGGCTTTAAAATAAGCGCCATTTGAGCGAGCAAATGGAATACGATTACCGCCAATAATGGCTACACGACGAACATTGTTTTGGCTCATGGTTTTTTTATCCTGTTGAACAGAAGGTTTGGTTACTTTAGCTGTAGCAGCTTTTGTAGATGTAGAAGATGCAGTGCTTTTGGTACTACGACTAGCTGAACGAACGCGCGTCGTTTTAGTTGCCGTACTTGCTGCTTTAGGAGTCGTGCCAGCACTCTTACTCTTGGTAGGAGTTGCTTTTGATGTATTTGACACAGTCTCTTGAGCAGAATTCTCGACTGCTGGATTTTCTTGAGTTGTTTTGCTCATAAGGCTTTTCCAAGCATAATTGCGATATTCTTGCTATAACAATAGCATATTTACGATATTGCGGTATTGACTAGAATGACGCTTTAGACCACATTCAGGTCAAGACATCGGAACATGAACTCAAGTATGATTTGTTGTGAGTCAATCAGACATTGATTTCATGTTATTTCACTAACATGATGCATGTGTTTGTAACAAATTCATTTGTATGAGAGATAATAACCATGACTGATCAATACCAAGCATTTACGCAATCACCTTTAGGTAAATTTGTCGTAAAAAATCTAGGTTTACCATCACCAGTTTCGTTAGATCGTTTTGAAAGCGCTCAACCAGTTGTGAATGGTGCAGTTTTGCTTGGCGCAGCACCTTCAAGCACAATTTCTGGCGCAATTGCTCAAGTGCTTAGCAATATCCATGCAGATAGCTATGTGGGTAATAATGTTGAATTACAACAAACTGCTGCAAAAGTAGGGTTAAATCTTCGTCCTCTTAATGCAGATGATAAAGAATCTAAATTTAAAGCGGTTGTATTTGATGCTTCTGGTATTCAAGATTCTGAACAACTTAAAGAATTGTATAACTTCTTTAATCCAATCGCGCGCCAAATTTCAAGCTCAGGTCGTGTCATTGTCATTGGTACAACACCTGAAACTGCTAAAACAGTAAAACAAGCGATTGCGCAACGTGCGTTAGAAGGTTTCGTCAAATCAGCAGGCAAAGAGTTTAAAAAGGGCATTACTGCTCAAGTGGTTTATGTCGATCAAGGTGCTGAAGCGAATCTTGAATCAACTTTACGTTTCTTAATTTCTCCGCGTTCTGCTTATGTATCTGGTCAAGTGATCCGTATTTCTAAAGCAGATACTGTTGATTTAGATTGGGCGAAACCACTTGCAGGTAAAACTGCTCTAGTTACAGGTGCAAGCCGTGGTATCGGTGAAGCGATTGCGCATGTGCTTGCACGTGATGGCGCGCACGTGATTTGCTTGGACGTTCCACAACAACAAGCTGACCTTGAGCGTGTTGCAGGTTCAATTGGTGGTTCAGTTTTGGCGATCGATATTACTGCTGCTGATGCTGGTGAGAAAATCAAAATTGCGGCTGCTAAACAAGGTGGTTTAGACGTTATTGTTCATAACGCAGGTATTACCCGTGACAAAACTTTGGCAAACATGAAGCCAGAGTTGTGGGATCTTGTGATCAACATTAACTTGTCTGCGATTGAGCGTGTTAACGATTACTTACTATCAAATGATGGTTTAAATGCAAATGGCCGTATCGTTTGTGTATCATCAATCAGTGGTATTGCAGGTAACTTGGGTCAAACTAACTATGCTGTTTCTAAAGCAGGTGTGATTGGCTTAGTGAAATTTACTGCGCCAACATTAAAGAACGGCATTACCATCAATGCTGTTGCACCTGGTTTCATTGAAACTCAGATGACGGCTGCAATTCCTTTCGCGATTCGTGAAGCAGGTCGCCGTATGAACTCGATGAACCAAGGTGGTTTACCTGTAGATGTGGCTGAAGCGATTGCTTGGTATGCTTCTACGGGTTCAACAGGTGTGACGGGTAACGTTGTTCGCGTATGTGGTCAAAGCTTGTTAGGTGCTTAATCACCAGAGTCTTAAAATCTCCCCTAACCCCTCTTTAAACAAGAGGGGAATTCCTAAAAATTAAAACCTATATAATTTGCGGAAACTCCCTCCTTTATGAAAGGAGGGTTGGGGAGGATTCCTAAAATATAAAAAGGTTTATTATGAATACACGTCATTTTAGTCAATTACCAAAACCTTACTTAGCTTATCCAAAAGTCATTCAAGGTTTAATTTTCAAAAAGCCAAAAGGCGAAAAAGTACTTCCACAAGTTGAATATGTCGTGGATACACTTCAGATTGATGCGAAGCATTTAGAAAGCTACAACGAAATCTGTGGTTTTAAAAATGATGGTTTGGTTCCCGCGATTTATTTAGCTGTTTTGTCTCAAAGTTTACAAATGCACATGATGACCAGTGAGGCATTTCCATTTGCGATTTTGGGGTTGGTGCATATCCGCAACCAAATCAAACAGACACGCAAAATTGGTGTAAATGAACAAATTACCTTGTCATGCAAATTCGGTGAACTTCAGCCACATGATAAAGGCTTACAGTTTGATTTTATCACGACAGCTAAAGTCGGTGGTGAAGTGGTAATGGAAAGCTTAACCACTTACTTATCTCGCCAAAAAACTGAGAAAAAAGCGGCTGAGAAAGCCAAAGAGACTCAAGCACCTGCTTATCAAGTTCAAGCAGAATGGGACATCTCAGAAAATACAGGTCGCCGTTATGCGAAGATTTCAGGAGATTTTAACCTGATTCATATTCATGCGATCACTGCGAAAGCGTTTGGTTTTAAACAAGCCATTGCACACGGGATGTGGAGCAAAGCAAAAGCTTTGGCAAATATGGAGCTTCCAGAGGCTTATGAAGCTGACGTTTGGTTCAAATTACCAATGTATTTGCCTTCAAAAGTTGAATTTTTAACTGCTACTGAAACCAAGCAAACTGACTTTTTGATTCGTAATGTGAAATCTAAAAAGCCTCATGTTGCAGGTACAGTGAAAGCACTTTAATACGAAATAGCATGCTAAATTATCCCTTTTGTTCGCAAGAGGGATATTCTAAAAACATAAATATTATAAGGATCTGAACATTGATTAAAGAGATTTTACTTGCCAATACCCAAAATTATCATGGCAGTGTTGATGAGCGGTTTGTGGATTTAGCGAGTCAATTTAGCCGTTTTCAAGATGCTCGAAGTCAGCAGGGTGGCGCTGCTTTAGTTGTTTATTTCTACAGTCAAAAAGTTGTTGATATTTTTACAGGTAAAAAATCTCAAGAAGAAGATTGGCAATCCGACACGCTATCGATGTGTTATTCAACTGGAAAGGGTGTATTAGCAACACTTGCACATATTTTGGTGAGTGAGGGTTTACTTGATTACGATACACCGATTGCACAGTATTGGCCTGAATTTGCTCAAAATGGCAAAGGCAATATGACCTTGCGCCACGTTTTGTCTCATCAAAGTGGTTTGTTTGATATTCGCAATATGATTGATACCGCAACGGAAATGCTGGATTGGTCGCATATGTTGGATGTGATGGCTGCGGCCACGCCACGTTTTACAGCGGGTCAAGGTTTTGCTTACCAACCACTGACTTATGGCTGGATTGTTGGTGGTATATTGGAAAAAGCGGCAAAACAGCCTTTGAATTGGTTAATGCAACGCTATTTGGTTCAGCCATTGGCATTGGATGGCGCTTATTTTGGAGTGCCAGAACAAGAGTTAGCTCGTGTAGCACGTCTTTTAGAAAAGCCAAAAGCGCCGACGTCACCGAAACCAGCAACCAAAAAAACCAATCAACCTCGTAAAGCCTCTTGGTCGGAAAAATTACTGGAACTCTCTGGACAAGATCCTCAAGATTTCAAAGATGCGATGATTCCTAAGGGCATGCGTGGATTTAGTTTTTTTAGCGATCTAGGGTTACAGGCGGCGATTCCTGCTGCAAATGGGGTGTTCACTGCAGATAGTCTTGCGAAAGTGTATGCCATGCTTGCCAATAAAGGGCAGTGGGATGGACAACAATTGATTCGTCCAGACGTTTTTAAGCAGCTCAGTACAGTTCAAAACAAGGCTCGTGATCGGGTAATGCCAATTCCAATGCATTGGCGTTTAGGTTATCACCGAATTTTAACGATGGGAAAACGCACACCTCACGGTTTTGGGCATATGGGTTTTAATGGTTCAGGTGCTTGGTGTGATCCTGATCGTGGGCTAAGCTTTGCATATACACACAACTTTAATATTACCTCTTCAACAGGTGATTATCGGTTGTGGGGGTTAAGCCAAGAAGCCTTACGTTGCGCAGATGCTGCTCTGACGGGGCGAAAAGGGTGGTTTTAAACCACCTTTTTTTCAATTCTAAAGATTTCCACGTTGCAAAAAAATAAGTTGAATCCAAATAATGTCTAAAAAATCAGCGTCTTAAACCTGAAGTTAATTGAGCTTAGATAATGTAATTAAGGTATCTGCTGGCATTTTAAGTTAAGTAATCAAAAAACCGTATTGTTTATAAAAACTAAATAATTATAGGTTGTTTTGTGATCAAAAACTCACTTGTAGCTATAATTCAGCCGCAGTATTAAGTAAGCTCAAAATTGCTCGTCTAATTGGTGTTGTTGCTTTGAAATTTGAGCTAGAAAACACATATTAAAAGAAATGTGATAAAAATAAGCTAATGATATTTAATGAATATTTATAAAATTAAAGCTTGATGGTGGCGAGGCATTTTGCTAAAGTTGAGTGTGTAAAAAATACACAAAAAAGGACTTATAAATGAAATTTGGACTCAAAGCGATTTGTTTGGCTGGTGTGCTTGTGACAACAGCTGTATATGCTTCAACAACATTATCTCCAAACCAGATTAACAATAGCGGCAGTATTCCAAGTGGTCATGCCGATTTGAAATTTGTTTTATCCAATGGAAATTGGGTAAAAAATATATATTTACCAAACACTGCCAACCACCAAGACAAGATTACGATTCAATCAAGTGCTGGTTGGAAAAGTTATTTGGATACATCCAATACTAATTTGCCAATTGAAGTACTTGAAATTCAAAGTGGTGACACCTTCCAGTTTGTATATGATGCAAATCTGAAAAAATGGGTGATTCAACTTGCGGCCATTAGCCCAACCACTAATGCACAATTTGAAGAAATCGCATTAAACAATACGAAACTGCAACATATTCTACTGGCTGATGGTAAGTGGGCGAAAACAATCGCACTACCATCAAATGTGAGTGATGGTACTCTCGTGCAAATTACGTCTACTGCGACGTACCCGTCAGAAATCTCTAAAGCTAATTTACTGTTTCCGAGCAGCTTCAATCTTACGCAAGGAAGTGAATATTGGTTGAAATACAATGCTGAATTACAGAAATGGATACCTGAATTTATTAAACCTGTAAAAATTAATGTAAAAGACATTGGTGCAAGTTTAAGTACGGTATCTGCTCCAGTGACAGAAATTAACTTTGCAGATGCAAATTGGGTGCCTAATTTCACCTTGCCGACTACTGCCAATGATCGTGACCGCATTTGGATAAAATCAACGGCAACTTGGTCAGCCAAAATTAATAATACCAATATTAATAGTAGTGCAACATTGGCGCTTAAAACAGGCGATCAATATGAATTTATGTTTGTAAGTGATAAAGGTCATTGGGTATTAATGTCTGCACCAATCAAGATGATTGAAGCAAATAGTAATATTACTTCGGTTTTACCAAATATGACTGAACCAACATTAAAAGTTAAAATCTCGAATAGTAATTGGAGACAAACCGTAAATTTACCTACAACTGCACAAGTTGGAGATAAAGTTATTCTCACTTCTACGGCAGATGCTAATAGTTTTGTTCTGGCTGCGAATGGGCTGTCAACTGCGATTAAAAATGGTGAAAACCGCCGCTTTATCTTTACTAATCAAGGTTGGACCAACGATAGTCATACCATCGATATGTTATTCGTCAACAGTCCTGAAGTGTCTTCAATCTTAGGAGAAAGCGCCGCAAAACTTCGTTTGATTGAGGGGTTGAATCTGACCAATGTAACGGCAGAGAACTCATCCGCTAAGTTCTACTTACGCCAAGTAGGCTATATCACTTACAAGATTCCTTCAGCAACCTTGACAGAAGCATTGAGTGTTGGTCGTTCAGATAGCACAGTTCAGGGTGAGCGTAAGCGTGTTTTGGCTGATGGTGTGTATTATCAAGGTAATGAAGCTGGTAATGGTGGTTGTGGTTGGGCTTATGTCAATGCCAGCGCCTATAACATGATTGGCACAAATGATGTCACTGGATGTTCCGTTGCTGCCATGCGTCATGAGATAGGCCATAACTTGGGACTATATCATGGTGATTCTAGCAATATCGGTTCTGGTTTTAGTCATCCATTGGGTAGTACCGCATTGGGTGGAAATAATCTGAATTTTTATTCTAGTCCATATTTGTATAACCCTAAATATGGTGTTCGTTTAGGTGAAGAAGGTAAAAAGGATGCAGTCAGTGTGATTAACGCGAACGCCGTCCGAATTTCACAATACAATTAAGTGATTTCTAAAGCATGAAGCATTCAAAAATTATTTTTCTACTTGTAGTCACGTTCATCGTGACTGCAGGTTTAATCTTTTTTCTAAAGCCAGAACATGTTGTTGCATCCACGCAAGATGATGCCTCAACAAAAATAAAGTCATCTGTTCAGGATGTTTCAGCGTTTCCGAGAGAAAACCTGAATATTTCAAAAGCAGAGTTGGAAAAGGTTGTAAAAGAAACAGTCTTATTTCATGAAATACAAGATGATGAATTGAGAGTAAACAGTGCGCTACCATTGTCCAAAAGTGGTAAAGGAATGGCAGTTCGTTACAATCAAAACATTATTGAAACTAAAAAAGTTGGAGACATTGTTAAGTTTCAAATGCTTGAATATGGCATAAATCGTAGTGGCGAAATTGTTGAAATTGAAAAAGTGGATGATGATATTTTACGTTGGCATGGACGCTTCCAACAAGGAAGTCCTGAACGGAATTTCTTTACCATAACTCAAAGTCAAAAAGATCAGTATACGATTATTCAGATATACAGTGACAAAGGAAACTATACCGCTGAAATCAAAAATGGTCAGGGTGTTGTGCTGAGTATGGACGAGGGAGTTGAAGATCATGAGTTACATGCGCATGATCATGATCACTAAGTTTCAGCAGATAACTCTGCACGTATTATGACTTCAGTATGACGCTTGAAATCTGCTTCATTAAGTCCATTAAGTCCTAGTTTATAAATCCCTTCGAGTCCGCACACAAACGCAATCAAACGCCAAGCAATGTCTTGGCTGTTTGATTCAAATTTAAACTCGCCTTGAGTTTTGCCTTGATCAATCATTTTAACGATTGATTTATGCCAGTCTTGCATCGCAATGTTATAGGCATTTTTTATCTCTTGATCTTGATCAATTAACACTTCTGCTTCGTTCCAAAGCCGAAGGTAAGGTTGAATCTGTTCGATATTTTCACAACCGAGTAATAACGATAAGCGTTGTAAAGAATTCACTGTATCGACTTGATTTTCAATTTCATCGAGTTGTTGCATGAGTTTGATAAAAGCTTCAGCCTTTAAATGCGAATTCGATGAAAAGTGATGATGAACTTGCCCAGTAGACGTTTGTGCCTCAGTTGCAATACGTCGAACAGTCATTGCTGAAAATCCTTCGTCCAAAGCAACCTGCATCGCTGCCTGCAAAATCATTTCACGACGTTGTTCTCGATTTAAATAAGCCATTTTTCCAAA
This sequence comes from Acinetobacter sp. NIPH 298, assembly GCF_000369505.1. Lineage (GTDB taxonomy): Bacteria > Pseudomonadota > Gammaproteobacteria > Pseudomonadales > Moraxellaceae > Acinetobacter. The sequence goes on along the minus strand of NZ_KB850055.1, from coordinate 1,461,902 downwards.
CCTGATGAGCTGTGATACAACCAGCAACAAATTAACTTAAATTTTAAAATTGGACAAGCGTTCAATTTTGATTATAATAGCACCAACTTGAACACCTGTCCAAATTTAGAGGCATTTATGTCACGCAAGTGGTTAATTCTTGCAATCGTTGTATTGATCTATCTCCCAGTTTCGATTGATGCAACCGTTTTACATGTCGCGACACCTACATTGAGTGAGTCGCTTTCTTTATCAGCAAATGAACTGCTATGGATTATTGATATCTATTCATTGGTCATGGCGGGACTTATTTTACCTATGGGTGCACTGGGTGATCGCATTGGTTATAAGCGCTTGATGATTATTGGTGGAATTTTATTTGGTCTTGCATCATTAGCAGCAGCATTTTCCTCAACCGCATGGGCGTTGATTGGTTCACGTGCTTTATTGGCTGTTGGCGCGGCAATGATTTTGCCTGCAACTTTATCCGCAGTTCGGAATACTTTCCTCGATGAAAAACAACGTAACTTCGCCTTGGGTATTTGGGCGACTGTAGGCGGTGGCGGTGCAGCTTTTGGTCCATTGGTTGGTGGTTTTTTACTGGAGCACTTTCATTGGGGCGCAGTATTCTTGATCAATGTGCCGATTGTGTTGTTCGTTTTGGTATTGGCTGCTTATGTCGTGCCTAAGCAAGCAGGGCAACCAAAGCAAAGTCTGAACTTATTACAAGCCATTGTTCTCGTGGTCGCAATCCTGAGTATGATTTATGCGATTAAATCTGCCATGCATGGTGGCTCATTTGGGGCAATTTTAATCTTTGTCATCGGATTGGGTTTATTGATTGGCTTCGTTCGTAAACAATTAACATCAACTTCGCCGATGATTGATATTCAGTTGTTTAAGCATCCTGTGATTGCCACAGGTGTGGTGATGGCGATTGTTTCAATGATGGCATTAGTTGGGTTTGAGTTGCTCATTTCCCAAGAGCTTCAGTTCGTCTATCAACTTTCACCACTCGCAGCAGGCGCATTTATTTTACCATTCATGGTGGCGATCAGTCTGGGGGGGCCAATCGCAAGCCTGCTGGTGAATCGTTATGGCTTAAGATCAGTTGCATCTTTTGGGATGTTGATGAGTGCGGTGAGCTTATGGGGATTGGCAAATACCGATTTTATGCAAGCTCAAATACAAGCGTGGGCTTGGATGGTAGTATTAGGTCTGAGTGTAGAAATTGCTTTACTTGCTTCAACCTCAGCGATTATGTCTTCTGTTCCGCCAAGTAAGGCGACAGCAGCAGGTGCGATTGAAGGAATGGCGTATGAGCTAGGTGCTGGTTTGGGTATCGCATTTTTCGGGTTGATGCTTTCGTGGTTCTATGCCAATTCTATCGTAATTCCAAGCAATTTACCTCATCATTTGTTAGAACAAACCAGCAGTTCTATTGGAGAGGCGATTCAAGCCAGTAAACAATTACAGCCAGTGGTCGCTGAAAACGTCATTCAGGCGGCGAAACAAGCTTTTAGCCAATCACATCGCTCGGTCTTGACTGTTGCTGCATTCCTTTTCTTGGTACTCACCATATTTATTTGGTTCGCTTTGCCGAAAAAAGTAGTCACAGTTGAAGGATAGATTTTATCCCCTCATTCAAATCAAGCATTTGGATGAGGGGGTATTTGAGAACTATGTTGCTCTTGTCTTATTTATGCAGTGAGTATTTTCTTAGATTGTGTTGTTAGCTCGGATACAAGTTTTTCAATTTTTTGCTTTGCACTGAGTATCGAGTCCTCATGTCTTTTGTCTGCAAATTCCTGATATTCAGAGCGAATTTCGAAGAATTGATCCGCACCTAAATAATGACTGAGTACTTTGATGTGGGTGCCAAGGTGATTCATGTGCCCCCTGATTTCGCCTTCACCAAAACCAAATTCTCCACATGAACTGAGTAAAATTAAAGTCTTATTTGAAAATATCGGTTCAAGCGGGAAGTCACCTCTGGCTAAGTCAAAAGTAAAGGTTTTATTGATTCTTATCACCTGATCAAACCATGCTTTTAGTGCAGCAGGCATACCGTAATTATACATTGGGGTGGTGATCAAGATGATATCTGCTCTTGCAACTTCATCAATATATTGATCAGATTCAATTAACGCTGCTTTTTGTGCATCCGTTCTTTTTTGCTCTGGCGTAAATACCGCTTCAAGCCATTTTTGCGAAACAAAGTTTGGTGGTAGCTCTCCAAGATCTCGATAAATGACTTGATCATCCGATTGTTGCTTTTTCCAATGTTTTATTAAATGTTGTCCCAACATTTTAGAAAGAGAACTATGTTTTTCACCTTCGCCGTAAAATGAACGGACGCTGGCATCAATATGCAGTAGGGTAGTCATTTGAAATTTACTCAATTTTATAGAACATACTTCAAAGTTTGAAGATTTGTATATGCGCTGACAAATGACATTATTTTTGTATAAGATGAGTTTTTCTCATCTTAAGAAAGAGGTGCAGAGATGCTGAAGCGATTACCCTCACTAAATAGTATAAAAGTGTTTGAAGCCACTGCACGCTTAAAAAGTTTTAAAGCGGCTGCTCAAGAATTAAATGTATCGCCCACAGCAGTTTCACATCAAATCAGTGAACTGGAAAAAGAGTTGGAAATAAAGCTATTTGTACGTGGATTTAGGATAGTAACGCTAACCGAAGCAGGTGAAAAGCTCGCAGCGGTCAGTACAAAAATGATCTCAGAATTAAAACAAACTTTGTCTGAATTAACAGCTAGTGCTAAGAAAATCACCATTAGCACCACAAATGCTTTTGCAGCAATGTGGTTGGTGCCACGACTAAATGACTTTAAAAATTTACATCCCGATATTGATATACAAATTAAAGCGGATGATCAGATGGTCGATATAAATCATGATTTAAGTATTGATATGGCGATTCGTTACGGTGTAGCTGACCTTAAAAATTCTCATGTTGTCGCACTTGTAAAAGACACTTTTGGTTTATTTGCAACTCAACAATATTGGGCGAATCTCACAGATCAATCTCAAATGAGACTGTTTATGACTCAGTGGAAAAATGCAGATTTGTTAAAACATGATCACGCTGATTTCTTATCACAATTATTGGGACAAGAATATCCCAAGCCTGATTTTTTTGAGGATGAAAATCAGGTCATTCAGGCTGCTTTGGCAGGGTTAGGGGTTGCAGTGGTCAGTAAAATATTAGTACAGCAATCTGTTGCACAGGGTTGGCTATGTGAAAATGACTCAAGCCAACTTGCTTGGGAAAGTCCGTTCAGCTATTACACCATGCTGCCTAAGCGACATGTAGACCACAAGGGGCTACAGACTTTTCAACAATGGCTTAAGCAGCAGTTTATTGGCGTTTAAGGCAAATTAATTCCACGTTCACGCAAAATTTTACACAGTTGAATCATGGGTAAGCCCATCAACGTGGTTTGGTCATCACCGATCATTTTCTCAAACAGGCTAATTCCTAAACGTTCACATTTAAAACTACCGGCACAATGCAAAGGCTGATCTATTTCAATATAACGCTCAATTTCAGCAAGCGTCAGTGTGCGAAATTTTACTTGGTAATGTTCAACCAGCGTGGTTTCAAAACCTGATTGTGCGTGTTGAACACTTAAAGCGGTACTAAAGAAGACCGTTTTACCTGAGTTGGCTTGTAGTTGTTGAATGGCATTTTCAACGGTTAAAGGTTTACCAATAAAGTCATAAGGTGCATGTTCACGCCAAGCCACTTGATCAGAACCGATCACAATGGCATGGGGATGTTGTGCAGCAATAACACGTGCCTTTTCATAAGCCAAACGTTTAGCCAGATCATCAGCAAGCATTTCACCATTTGCCGACTCATCGATATCAGGTGAAATACAGCGATAAGCCAAGCCTAAGCGATCCATGAGTGCTTTACGTGTTTGGCTGCTTGAAGCCAAAATAAGCTCAAACTGGTTCATTACACTGCGTATTCCACAAGGATATTGAGTGGTACATAGTGAAGTACTGCATTATGGCAGGCATTCAGTTTGATCGGTGGCGCTTGACCTGCTTCATAGGCTTCTACCCAGCGTGTCACACAGATACACCAGAAATCCCCAGGTTTGAGACCTGGGAAACTCATTTCTGGCAAAGGTGTGATCAGATCATTGCCGACTTTTTGGGAAAAATTTAAAAATTCAGAGGTCATTTGCACGCACATGGTGTGCTGACCTAAATCGGTAGTAGATGTGTGGCAGAAACCATTACGGAAGTACCCCGTAATTGGGTCATAACAACAACTGGCTAAAGGTTCGCCAAGTACGTTTAAACGATTAATTTTAGGATCTGGATGAATAGACATAATAATAAAAAGATATAAAGACGAGAGTTATCATAATCAAAAGTGAGGCTTTCGACAGCTTTTCTACAAAAAAAACTCACCTTTATTTTTGAGAATCATTTAAAATTGTGCCGTTTTTAAAATCAATTAGAGAGCCATCCATGAATTTCCAGCGCATGACTGACCTTGATTTAGCAGGTAAACGTGTTCTTATTCGTGAAGACTTAAACGTTCCTGTAAAAAGTGGGGAAATTACTAGCGATGCACGTCTACGTGCAGCGTTGCCGACCATTCAAGCTGCTTTAGAAAAAGGCGCAGCGGTTATGGTGTTTTCTCACCTTGGTCGTCCTGTAGAGGGTGAGCCAAAACCTGAACAATCGCTTGCGCCAGTCGCTGCTTATTTAAGCAAAGCTTTGGGTCAAGACGTTAAATTATTGACTGACTATTTAGATGGCGTTGAAGTTGAAGCGGGCCAAGTGGTATTACTTGAAAACGTTCGTTTCAACCATGGCGAAAAGAAAAATAACGAAGAACTTGCAAAGAAATATGCTGCACTTTGTGATGTTTTCGTTATGGATGCATTTGGTACCGCGCATCGCGCAGAAGCTTCGACTGAAGGCGCTGCTCGTTTTGCTCAAGTCGCTGCTGCTGGTCCTTTATTGGCTGCTGAGTTGGATGCCTTGGGTCGTGCTATGCAAACACCTGAAAAGCCAATGGTGGCAATCGTTGCAGGTTCTAAAGTCTCAACTAAACTTGATGTATTAAATTCTTTATCAACACTTTGTGATCAATTGATCGTTGGTGGCGGTATTGCAAATACATTCTTGGCTGCTGCTGGTTTCAATGTGGGTAAATCACTGTATGAAGCTGACTTGATTGAAACTGCGAAGCAAATTGCTGCAAAGGTAAGTGTTCCATTACCGACCGATGTTGTGGTTGCTGATGCAAGTCAAATCAACTTTGATGATTTCTTAGGTTCTTTGGCAAATGCTCAAGCTGTCGTGAAAAAAGTTGAAGATGTGACTGACACTGACATGATTTTGGATGTTGGTCCTGAAACTGCAAAAGTTTTTGCTGAAATCTTGAAATCTTCAAAAACCATTCTTTGGAATGGCCCTGTGGGTGTCTTCGAGGTTGATCAATTTGGTGAAGGTACGAAAGCACTTTCATTGGCAATTGCTGAGTCAGCGGGTTTCTCAATCGCGGGTGGTGGCGACACACTTGCTGCAATCGATAAATATGAAGTTGCAGATCAAATTGGTTATATCTCAACAGGTGGTGGTGCATTCTTGGAGTTTGTAGAAGGCAAAACTTTACCTGCTGTAGCTGTATTAATTGAGCGTGCTCAATAAAGTTCTAATCTTTTGATTTATAACAAAAGATGAAAGAGGAGAGTCGATGTAAATCGGCTCTTTTGCTTTTTTATTGTCTTGTGGTCATAAAAATGTCACATTGTTGACATATGATTGTCATCAAACTAACCAGTAATGATGGGAAGCTGCAATGAATTTTAAACTAACACTTATTGCTTTAATGATCGCACCAGTAATGGTATTGACTGCTTGCGCAAAGAAAGAAGAAGCGAAAACTGCTGAAGACCAAGAACAAGCAACTTCAGTTGTATCAACAGAGACGACTTCTGCTCAACAAGCTGCTATCGATGCAATTGATAAACCAATCATGGATGAGCACAATACTGATGTTGTTGAAGATGCTGATACAGAAGTTGCAGCAAGTGAACTTCAATAAGCTTTAACAGATACCAAAGCCGATGCATAGCATCGGCTTTTTTGTATTATTTAGTTCGCTTTGCAGTAAAAGGTCAGTTTGGTTTGATAGTCGTCGTCTTTAGATAAAGATGCTTTAGTACCCGTAATCGAGCCAAGTACACCTGCGGCAGCTTCGACCATTCTGCCAGTTTGCTCATCTACGACACCTTTTAACACACCCTGATAAACCACTTTTTCATCCACCACAACAGCCGAGGTATTACGAGTACAGGTCTTCTGTGCAGCACTAATTGCATTGTTTTTAGAAATGAGACTGGTCTTGCCAATACCTGTCACTTCATATTGATTATTTTCTTTTTGAATGGCCAATGTGCTGGTAGGAGTAGATGCACATGCTGTTAATCCAAGCGCTAAACCACCGATTAAACTAAGAACTAAATTTTTTTTCATTGCTTTTTCTCTAGTGATGAATATCATCTGATTATTGAAACATATAATGTTTAATTACTTTCGCAGCTTGTGTACAGTTTGTTGTGACACTTGGTAAGGGAAATTGTCACATCTTAATCTTTAGCTCGCGACGTTATTTACAGTGATGAAATTCGTTCATGAATATTGAACAAGCCTCAATTAGACGTAGTGAAAATTATTCAGATTATGCTAATCTAGCAAAATCCTTGCCTTAGTTAGATTCATGTCAATGACGGACTCAAATATAGAGACAATTCATCAAAATATTCATCAACGTCAATCTATTGGGCAGTTAATTGAACCAGCACCGAATACAGAGCAACTCGAAAAAGCAATTCAAGCTGCATTAACAGCGCCTGATCATCATCGTTTAAAGCCGACGAGGTTCGTGGTCATCACGGCTGAGCATCGAGCTGCTTTTGGCGAACATTTGGCTAAGGCTTTAGCTGATTTAGGTGAAACAGATTCAACTCATTTGGAGCGTGCAAAACATCATCCGTTTCGCGCACCGATGTTGGTTTTAGCGTTAACAACACTTCAAGATCACCCTAAGGTTCCACATTTTGAGCAAATCCTTAGTACAGGGGCTGCGATTCAGAACCTGTTGTTGTCTTTGCAGGCACAAGGCTTTGCAAGTATGTGGCGTTCTGGTGCCGTGGTTGAGTCTGATTGGCTTAAGCGTCAATTAGGATTACAAGCGCAAGATTTGATTTCAGGTATTATTTATATTGGTACGGCTGCTAAAGTGATTGCGCCACGTGCAGAAATAGAGAGTCAGAATTTTGTAAAAATATGGCAATCAACCTAATCTTATTTTTGAATGATTAAACAAAGAAATTAGTTTCAGGATAAAAAATGGCAGAGTTAAAATTTAGCGATTTAGTTGAACCCGTTGCAGTGGATCAAAAAACGGCATTAAGAATTACAGTACTTGGTGGTGGTAGCTTTGGTACCGCAATGGCTAATTTAGCTGCACGCAATGGTTGCGATACCATGATTTGGATTCGTGATGCAGTCGTCGCTGAAGAAATCAATCAGACCCATGTCAATAAACGCTATTTACCTGATTACACATTAGAACCGACTTTACGCGCAGTCGCAGATTTAGAGCTGGCTGTTCGTGATCGCGATATTATTTTAGTGGCGATTCCAAGCCATTCATTTCGCGATGTACTTAAACAAATCGCACCCTTTATCAGCGCGCAAGCGGTTGTTTCACTGACGAAAGGGATTGAAGCAAAAACCTTTAGTTTCATGAGTGAAATCATTCGAGAAGAATTGCCTGAAGTTCCTTATGGTGTATTGTCTGGTCCAAACTTGGCCAAAGAAATTATGGCAAGTATGCCATCTGGTACGGTGATTGCGAGTGAATCAGAATTGGTACGCTATGCAGTACAACATGCATTACATAGTGCATTATTTCGTGTATTTGGCAGTGATGATGTGCATGGTGTTGAACTGGGTGGCGCGCTCAAAAATATTTATGCGGTTGCAATGGGAATGGGTGCTGCTTATAACATCGGTGAAAATACCAAGAGCATGATTTTAACACGCGCTTTGGCCGAAATGAGTCGTTTCGCCGTAGAGCAAGGTGCAAATCCACTCACTTTCTTGGGCTTATCTGGTGTCGGTGATTTATTTGCGACCTGTAACAGTCCATTGAGCCGTAATTATCAAATTGGTTTCGCCTTGGGTTCTGGCAAAACACTTGATCAAGCGACTAAAGAGTTGGGTCAAACGGCTGAAGGGATTAATACCATTGTTCAAGTTCGTACTAAAGCTGCCGAACTAGATGTATATATGCCGATAACCAATGCTTTATATGAAGTTATTTTTGAAAATGCCCCACCAATGACGATCGCACTATCTTTAATGAAAAATGGTCATCGCAGTGATGTTGAATTTGTTTTACCTCACCATGAAGTCTAATCAAAAAACTGTCATCAATGATGGTTAATATAGCGATATAAAAAATAAGGTTATGTTATGCAACTTACATTAGTCCGCCACGGTGAAGCCTCCCCAGCAGTGAATGGGAATGATATGCAACGTCCTTTAACGGCGCGAGGTCATCAACAAGCTAAACAGACTGGGCTTTTCCTAAAAGATATGATTCAACCTGAGATTTTTGTGGTGAGTCCATTATTACGTGCACAAGAAACTTTGGAACATATCAAGGCTCATTTTGCAGGAATCCCTGTTTTAATTTGCGATAAGATTAAACCAGATGATGATGCGAAAGGTGCAATTGAGTGGCTATCAAAACTGCCGTATGAATCAATTGCTGTGGTTTGTCATATGAATGTGATTGCGCATATTGCTGAGCAATTAACACTTGAAAGCTTTCAACCATTTGCATTGGCTGAAGCGCGGATTTATGATCAAGCTGTTATCGCCAATGGTTTATCTACGCAAAAGAATAGTTTTATTCCAACGATATAACGGACATTCCCGCAATAGAATAAGAGTACTAAACACGTATGTTGTATATATGGATGCCCGAAACCAACGGAACATGGTATTGGTCGACTGGGGAAAATTGGTTGCAGGCAAATAGTCTTGAACTATTGATTCAAGACTTGCAAGCGCATAGTGGAAAAGAAGCGGTTATTTATTTCCCAAGCCGAAATGCTCAAATGTTGCAGCAACCGATGACAAAGACGCATTACAAGCAATTAGGTCCAGAGGGCGTCAAGTATCTATTGGAAGAGTATGTGACTTTGCCGATTGATCACATGAAAGTTGTGCATCATTTTCATCAGGATCAATTGAATATTTTAGGGGTTGCTCAATCAACAATTGAAACTTGGCAGCATGCCTTAAGTTTATTGCCAATTGAAATAGTTGCTTTTTTACCAGACTTTTTGATTTTGCCTGAACCAGAAGCCAACCCTGAAAATAATCAGGTGGTGCTGGTCAATCTTTATGATCATTTGCTGGTCAGAGAAAATACTTGGTTAGGCAACTCAGTCGATGATTTAGGGTTGTTTTTAGGATTCCAGCCAACTGAAACACAGTATCAATTTGCAAATTTAAATACCAATCAGCTAGATCAATTAGCAAGTGTTTCAAGTCGAGAGCAGCGTACTGAATTTAGTTACCAATTCCATCAAATCCCAAGAGCCAAGCAACATCCTTTCAATGTATTCCCAAAAGCTAAAAATACGGATATTCAATGGTCAGGTTACTGGAAAGCCGCTGCTGTTGTTTTCATGGCCGTAATTTTTGTCCAATTGGGCTATGATGCATTACGTTGGTCAAAGCTTAAAAAGGTCGCTGATCAGACCGCACTACAAGCTGTGGATCAATACAAGTATTGGTTTGGCGAAAACAGTCGTGTGACTGAGCAAAATATTAAAAGCCAGTTTGAAAGCCAGTTGCGTATGAGTCGACTTGGAGATGCACAAGCACTCTCACTACTGAGTCGTGTTGGGCCTATTTTGATGCAAAATCAGATTGTGGCTCAACAGATGAGTTTTGATGCATCTGTATTGTCGATGGCTCTGAAAGCCAACTCAGCCAATGCTTTGCAAACATTGGTGCAGCAACTCAATCAACAGGGTTTTCAAGCTGAATTAGGCAATGTTCAAGCGGACAGTGTCGGTGCGATTGGGACGGTAAAAATAAAATAATGAAAGCATTAACGCAAATACAAAATTACTTCGATCAGAAAGCAGAAGCTTTAGATCAGTATTTACAAACTTTATCGGCACGTGAACGCATCATGGTGATTTTTACGACTATTTTTGTCGTTGTGGTGGTCATTGGTGCAGCTGTATGGAAAATGCATAGTTTGGCGGATCAGCAACAAAAACGGGTGAATGAATTAAAAGATTTAACCGTGTGGATGCAGAGTAATGCTGCAACCATGAAACCTGCAAATGATCTTGAACTTTCCGCCGCAGATAAGATCCAACGCACGGCACAGCAACAGGGACTTGCAGTTTCATCACAACCGAGTGGCGAGCAGATTCAAATTGTTGCTGAACATAAAAATTATGCTGTACTGGCAAACTTTTTGATGCAACTGTCGCAAATGGGACTGAGTGTGGTAAAAATGGAAATGGTATCTAACAATAACCAGATCAAATTAACTGCAACGGTACAATAACAACGCATGCGTGCTTGAAATATCGGCAGAACCTAAAATAACTCTATGCTAAGCATGGTGTTTTGTTGAGCCTGTGCCTATAATATGGGTACTTGAAAATCAGTAGACTGTGATTGGTATGTTATATTCATTGGCGCGCCCTTTGTTGTTTACCTTAGCACCTGAACGTGCGCATGAACTCACACTCTCCATGCTCGGTAAAGCCCAAAAATTCGGTTTAATGCATCAAAAAGTCCCAGCAAAACCAGTGACCTGTATGGGGATCGAGTTTCCAAATCCTGTTGGTCTCGCTGCTGGTTTAGATAAAAATGGTGCACATATTGATGCTTTAGCGGCATTGGGTTTTGGTTTTATCGAAATTGGTACCATCACACCGCGCCCACAAGAAGGCAATCCACAACCTCGTTTATTTCGTATCCCTCAAGCAAAAGCAATTATTAACCGTATGGGGTTCAATAACGATGGGGTCGATCAACTGCTTGAAAATGTAAAAGCAGCAAACTTCAAAGGTGTTTTAGGCATCAATATCGGAAAAAATGCGGATACGCCTGTTGAGGATGCTGTCTCTGATTATTTGATTTGTCTAGAGAAAGTTTATAATTACGCTTCTTATATTACCGTTAATATTTCATCACCAAATACTAAAAATTTACGTAGTTTACAAAGCGGTGATGCACTTACAGAATTGTTAAAAACTTTGAAAGATCGTCAACTTGAACTTTCACAACAATATAATCATTATGTTCCTTTAGTACTGAAAGTTGCACCAGACTTAACCCCAGAAGACATTGATTTTATTGCAGCGCAATTGTTGAAATTTAAGATCGATGGTTTGATTGTGACTAATACCACCTTAGGCCGTGAAGGGGTAGAAAATCTACCATATGGCGATGAATCAGGTGGTTTATCTGGCGCACCAGTATTTGAAAAAAGTACAGAATGCTTACGTCAGTTCTCTACAGTCTTGAAAGGACAAATTCCGTTAATTGGGGTCGGTGGTATTTTATCTGGCGACCAAGCTGTAGCCAAACAGCAGGCAGGCGCAAGCTTAATTCAAATTTATAGTGGGCTGATTTATACCGGTCCAGTGCTTGTGAAAGATTGTGTAAACGCGATGACATTGTGAAATGAACACGCTTGATATCATTATTCTGATCATCTTGCTCATTGGAGGGCTGAACGGTTTGCGTCAAGGATTTATAAAAGCCTTTGCGAACTTGGTCGGATGGATATTCGCTTTGATCGTCGGAGCAAAGTACGCTGTCGTATTGGCACCTGCTATGAGCAGTCTAAGCCAAGATCCTGTTGTGCAAAAAATTGCAGCGTTTGCTTTTATCGTACTGATCATCGTGGTGTGTACGTGGATCGTTTCAGCCCTGTTGAATGGACTCTTGAAAACTTTAAAATTGGGCCCATTAAATCGTTTAGCAGGCGGTGCTTTTGGTTCATTAAAAGGGCTGTTAATCGTTTTGGTTACCATGCAAGGCTTAGGACCTTGGGTTGAGAGTTCACCACATTGGAAACAGTCGAAATTTGTACAAATTCTATTACCTTATGCGCCTTTGGCTACTGAGTTATCCAAAGATGCTGCAAATCAAGCTTTAAACCAAATGACTTCCGAAGGTGCGTTATTACATCGCCCTTCAATTGACATGAATGAATCAGAACGTGCTTCAGCCGATCATCGCGCTGATCATTCGACGAAAAATCCGTTTTATTAATCGCTAGCTTGTTGCGAGGTTGCTATGTGTGGAGTAGTTGGGATTGCCGGTAAATCGCCAGTAAACCAAATGTTATTTGATGCCTTGACGATGTTGCAACATCGAGGACAGGATGCAGCAGGCATCGTAACTTGCGATCAAGGGCGTTTATTTCTCCGCAAAGATAACGGTATGGTACGTGATGTATTCCATACTCGTCACATGCGTGCTTTACTTGGAAACTATGGCATTGGACACGTTCGTTATCCAACTGCTGGTTCATCAAGTAGCGCTGAAGCTCAACCATTTTATGTGAACTCTCCTTACGGTATTACGCTTGCGCACAATGGTAATTTAACCAATGCCGCAGAAATTCATGATGATCTGTTTAAAACAGATTTACGTCATATGAATACGGATTCGGATTCGGAAGTTTTACTTAACGTATTTGCCCATGAGTTACAGAAATGTGGCACATTGAACCCAACACCTGAGGACATGTTTCATACCGTTTCTCGTGTGCATGAGCGTTGTAAAGGTGCTTATGGCGTGGTGGCAATGGTCACTGGTCATGGTTTAGTCGGCTTTCGTGATCCAAACGGGATTCGTCCTTTAATCTATGGTTCACGAGAAACCACACAAGGTACCGAATATATTATTGCTTCGGAGTCGGTGGCGATCACCGCGCTTGGTTTTAAAATTGAGCGTGATATTGAGCCAGGCGAAGCCATCTTTATCAATTCAGAAGGTGAACTATTCACTAAGCAATGTGCAGTAAATCCAGAATATCGTCCATGTATTTTCGAGTACGTCTATTTTGCACGTCCAGATGCCATTATTGATGGCATTTCTGTTTATAAAGCTCGTTTGAAAATGGGTGAAAAACTTGCATATAAGATTTTAAAAGAATGGAGTGAGGAACACGATATTGATGTTGTGATTCCAATTCCTGATACTAGTCGTACTTCTGCATTGGAGTTGGCAAATATTCTTGGTGTGAAATTCCGTGAAGGTTTTATGAAAAACCGTTATATCGGACGTACCTTTATTATGCCTGGTCAGCAACAACGTAAAAAATCAGTTCGTCAAAAACTCAATCCTGTAGAACTTGAGTTTAAAGACAAAAATGTTCTCTTAGTTGATGACTCGATTGTACGTGGTACAACGTGTAATGAAATCATTCAAATGGCACGTGACTCAGGCGCGAAAAAAGTTTTCTTTGCATCTGCTGCGCCTATGGTGAAATATCCAAACGTGTACGGTATTGATATGCCAGCGAAATCAGAATTAATCGCTTCAGAACGTACTGTAGAGGAAATTCGTGAAATTATTGGTGCTGATCGCTTAGTTTTTCAAGATTTAGAAGATTTGAAAGATGCTGTTCGTACCAGTAAAGTGCCTGATTTAACAGAGTTTGACTGCTCTGTATTTGATGGTGTTTATGTTGCTGGTGGAATCGACAAGGCTTATCTAGCTGATCTTGAACAAAAGCGTAATGATACAGCGAAGAAGCAAGCCGATGGCTATATTGATGTAAACATCGATGCTGCTTCAGTTGATTTAACTGGCATCAAAGAAGAGTAACGTACTGCATTTATAGAAAAGCGGGAAATTCCCGCTTTTTTATTCTATGATGGTGGCTACGAAACATCCTAATATAAACAATGTAATCAGGAAATTTTACATTGAAAGAAATGAGCCATTATTTAATTGAAAATAAAAGCATCGTATGGTCAATGAGTTTTTGTTGGCTCGCGATGTTATTGACCGTTTTTATTCTCAATTTAATTTTGGGTCTGGTGGTTCATTTCTTTGATTATACGCAGCTCATTTGGTGGCATGCGCTTAGCCCGTATTTTATTGCTTTATTGATTTTCGTCATGTTGTGGTCTGTCGGTGCGGAACTTTATGTGTTACGTGAAGGCGGACATTCACTTGCGAAGCAGCTAAAAGCTCGACGTTTAGTGTTTGATGAAAGCACCCCAGAAGAAAACACGGCATTAAAAGTTGTAGAGCAAGTCGCAAATAGCTTTGCAATTGATACTCCAGCCGTTTACGTATTGCCTGATGAAGTCGGTGTAAATGCACTAACGGCAGGTTTTAAATCTCAAGATATTGTGATTATTTTGACTTGGGGCGCATTGCAGAATCTAGATGAACTAGAGCTGTATGGGTTGCTGAGTTATGAGTTTAATCAAATTTTATCGGGTGAGGCGGTTGAAAATACCAAGCTTAAAATTCTCTACAGCGGCTTAACCACATTTAGTCAGTGGGGCAGCAAATTAGCACAGGCTGGCTATAGTCCTTATGCAACTAAACGTCGTAATAAGTTTGAAACGATTTTTGTTGCGATTGGTGGTGTGATCTGGCTAATCGGTAGTTTAGGTATTCTTATTACACGCTTTATTAAATATCTAACCTTGAGTGGTCGAACCTTTCGCAATGATTTGAAAACCATGCATTTGATGAATAATAATGCCAATATTCAAACGCTATTGCGTATCTATGTACATCACTCAGGCTCGCAAATTCACAGTGCATATTCTGAATCGATTTCGCATATGTGCTTTGCCAACTCACTCAGCCCACAAAGTTGGATGAATATTCATCCAAGCATTAAAGAGCGGATCTATGAGCTAAACCCAACATTATTGCAAGATTTACAATTAGAAAATCTTAGAAAGTTGCGTAGTCGCCCGTTATTTAGTTTGTTCCGCTCATTGGAAGAAGAAATTACTGATATCTCGACACCGTGGAGCTCACCTCAGCCATTACCTTTGCTGCGCTTGTCTCCAATCAGTTTTGCATTGAATGATGCGATTAAGCCACTCAATCCTGAAGTGCGTAAGCATAAGAAGCGCCCTGAATTGATTCAAAGGGCAATGCAGACGGCAACTGGCTCACGAGAGCTTATGGTGGCGATTTTAATGATTCGCCAATACCGTGAGTTTATTCCACAAGACGCACCAGTAAGTCATGCCATAGTCGATGCTTTGTTAAATTTAGATGGTCGAATTCATGTTCAAATCTTCCATGATGCGTGTAAAAATATTGGTCATATGCTGACCAGTATCGCACGTCAGTTTTTAACGAAATTAGCGTCGATTATACAAGCGGATGGTGAAGTGGGGTTGCTAGATGCTTTACTCCTAGAGCGCGTGAAGCATGAGTTAAACTTGATGCCAGCACATCTACCAGCAGCATTTGAAGACGTGAAGTCTCAGATCGTTCATTTGATCGATGCTTTATTGCATGTACAACAAATTAATAGTCCAAATCAACTCGAAGTACGCGAGCGCATTTTAAGATTTCTTTTAACTGAAGATGAAATGCGAATGTATGCGGACATTTCAGATGAGCCACTTGATCTTGCTGAAATTTTAAATGATGTGTCTGGACTGCTGTTACGTGATCGTCTCAATATCTTAGCCATTGCTGAGCGGTGTTTGTGGAGTGATCGGATCATTACACAAGATGAGCTAGATGTTTTAGAATTGTTATATTGGCGTTTGGGCTTTGAGACCAAAGAAGTTGTTGAACAAATGCAGAAGAAAAATAGTTTGATGATTATTTAAGATAAATTTTGCATGCGTCCGTGTTCTTTTGAGCATGCCTTTGATCGGTAGTGTATAAAAATTGCAGTGTGCAATGCTAGAATTTCTAAACCCTTTAAGCCGCTTTTATCATTAATTGCACCCGCTTTGTATTTCTTGTATGGGGAGAACAAAAGGTATTTATGAATGAATTCTATGGTTTAAATTTTTATATTTTTAAATTGGTTCAATAGCAATATGACAATAGTGAAACTAAATGCCCGAGATTTAATTATTGATTTACTTTTAGGTTCGCAAGGCCGTGAGATTTCGATTAAGCAAATTATTATTGCCGCTAAATTGTTTGAAATTAGTGAGAATAGTATTCGTGTTGCTGTAACTCGTCTATCGGGTGAAGGCGTGATCGAAGCCATTGAGCGTGGCGTGTACCAGTTTACAGCCCAATCACATGAGTGGGCAGATGTCATGTTGAATCGTAAGCGCGGTATTAAGCGTACTAAAGTCTGGAATCACCAATATCTTGCGGTGTTTACTGGTGAATTAGGACGGGTTGACCGTACTGCATTGAATCGTCGAGAAAGAGCATTAAAACATTTTGGTTTTAAGGAACTAGAACAAGGTATTTATATTCGTCCGGATAATCTCGCGATTTCATTCGCAGATATTGTCTCAGCATTACAAGCGACTGGTTTAGAGAGCAGCGCCAAGATTTGTCAGATTAATCATTTTGACCCAGCAACTTTGGTCAGTATTCCTAAATTATGGCCGACACAGACACTGAATCAAAATTATGAGAAATATAGTCAGATGATTCAAGACTGGTTACTAACGGTCAACCAGTTAGACTTGGATGATGCAACGAGAGAATCTCTATTGTTGGGTCGCCAGACTATTTCACTATTGATGAATGATCCTTTATTACCCGAAGATTTTGTTGATGTCGAACTTCGTGATCAGTTTGCATCCAGTGTTCAGCAACTCGATCAAACGGGGTTAGCACTATGGGCCAAGTTTTATGAGGAAAGTGCGGTATAAGTATCAATATTACAAAATATATCTTTTAAATTTATTGACAGAAATATTACATGATTTAGAATAAAATTATAATTTACGTATCTATAGAAAATAAATAGGCAGGATAGCGAAATGAATACACGTGTCGCAATGAGCGATTTATTCAGTAGGGAAGAAATCACGGCACTCACAGCCAAATCGGATGTACATGGTGGTTGGGCGGTATTGTCAACTTGGGCAGTCATCGGTGGAACGTTTGCCGCTGTTGCGACCTCTTGGGAATATTTGCCTGCTTGGGGAAAATTATTAATGTGCGTCGCTACGTTGGTGGTTTTGGCGGGTCGACAATTGGCATTGGCTATCTTAATGCATGATGCTTCACATCAAAGTTTATTTAAAACTAAATGGCTGAATGACACCGCGACAGATTGGTTATGTGCACGCCCAATTTGGAATGATCTACATAAGTACCGCGCGCATCACATGCGTCATCACAGTAAAACCTCAACAGTCGATGATCCTGATGTATCACTTGTTACAGGCTTTCCAACCTCGAAAAAATCGTTGATGCGCAAATTTATTCGTGATTTATCTGGTGTTACGGGTTTTAAATTTGCGGTTGGGCGAGTGTTGATGGATATTGAGAAAATGCAATGGACGGTTTCGAATGATCGTCGCTGGATTTCTCAGGAAGGGCGACATTGGTCTGATTATCCAAAGGCCTTTTTAAAAAACAGTGCAGGGGCGATTGCAACCAACGCCGCTATGTTTTCTGCATTGTGGGCGGCAGGTCATCCTAAACTGTATGCGCTTTGGGTTTTGGCTTATTTAACCCCGTTTCCATTGTTTTTACGTGTTCGCTCTATGGCAGAACATGCCGGTATGCCAACGAGCAACAGCGCTTTAACCAATACCCGCACCACACAAGCAGGTTTTATCGCACGAGCTTTAGTCGCACCGATTCATGTCAATTATCATAAAGAACATCATTTGATGGCGACAGTTCCTTATTTTAAATTGCCAAAAATGCATCAAATGTTACGTGAGCGTGGACATGTTTCTGAACCGCCAACCTATTGGCAAGTGCTAAATGAACTTTCCAATCGTGTAGATTGAAATTGCATTAAGCTCTAAGAATAGGTGAGGTCTGTATGCTCTACGCCATGCGTATATATAAATGACAGATAAGACCTCACTGACACAATTAAAACTTTTGAAAATCGATATTAGGTCGCAAATGACAATTACGAAACATGAAATCGTTGAGTTTTTAGCTCAAGAATTTCCACAAGCACTTAGAAAATGTAGTATTGAAGCGATTACACCTAAAGGTGCGGAGTTGTTATATCAAGTTGATCGGGAGGATTTGCGTCCTGGTCAGACAGTATCGGGTCCGACCTTAATGTTGGTGGCTGATTTTGTATTGTATGTGGCGATTATGGGACATTTAGGGTTGGTTGCCATGGCAGTCACGACCAATATGACGATTAACTTTTTTCGTAAGCCCAAAGCAGGTCAGAATATACGAGCAGTTTGTAAATTGATTAAAGTGGGCAAAACTTTAGTGACGGGTGAAGTTTGGTTATATTCTGGTGATGAGGAAGAAGCTGTGGCACACGTTATCGGAACCTATGCGATACCACAAAAATCTTAGAATAATTTTAAAAATAACAACGACAAATACTGCAAATCATAACAACATTTCAGTATGCGAAAGAGTCAGAACATGCTACAACTAAGCTGTTCAAACTTATTTGTTCTGACTAATTTCTACAGATATGACTATACCGCTTGACCTTACCCCTTTATCGCAAATTGAATCAAATCAAGAACATATTTTAGCGATTAAACGTAATGATTTATTGCCTTTGTTCAACGATCCTCATCGTTTGAATCATTATGCTGATCATTTGGTTCAAGCGCAAAGTGTCTTGTTGAATGGGGTTGATCCCAAACTCAACCAACAACTCAGTGAAGTGATCACTCAAATCATTCAGCAATTATCGCAATCAAAGAAGTATGTAGGCGGTAGAAGATTTAATGCATTACAGAAATGGTTAGGCATTGATATTGAATATGATGCTGGTCAAGTCAAATATGTCAAAGATTTAGATCAACTTATTCAGCAAGCCAATCATTTAAGCCAAAGATTACAGATTGAAATTCAAAAATCCCAATCTCGATTACAACAAGTGTTGGGCCTAAGAGAGCAAATGGCGGCATATATTGTGGCGGCAGAGCAGTTTTTAAGCGAATATCCAGCATTTAGCAAGCAGCAAACACTTGATCATTTTGTAGAGCGGCTTTCAAAAAAAATTAATACTTTACAAACCTTACAGGCGAGCAATGATATTGCAATGAAACAGATGCAATTGTCTCAGCATTTGTCTTTTAGTCTATTAGACCGTTTCAAAGAAGCTCAGCAAGTTTTAATTCCTGCGTGGCAATATCATTTAAAGCAAAGTCGTGAGTCAAATTCTTCGGCTGTACTTGAACAGCTCGATAAGAGTAGAGAAAATCTAATCCAAAATCTGAAGAAATCATTACAGAAATAAGAGGGGAGCATTATGTCAAATTCAGAGTTAATACCATCATCAAACGAGTTAGTTGTGAATCAAGAACAACGATTTGAGCAACTCAATTTAAAAGAGTTGGGCTTACAGCCACAAGACTTCGCTGAAGTGATGAGTGCGCATAAAGAGCTGAATGATATTAGTACTACAGTTGTGGCGGAGTATGGCAAGAATATTGCCAGCAAGACTTCAACCTATACTGATGAGTTGCTGAGCCTTGTACAAAATAAGGATTTGGATGCAACTGGGCAGAAGTTAAATGAAGTCGTACAGGTTGCCCAACAACTGAATACTTCGAGTATTTTAAATAAATCAAAAAGCTCAGGTTTTTTTGGTGGAATACTGAGTAAGTTTAAATATGCTAAACAAAGCTTTGATCAGCATTTTAATACCACAAAAGAACAGATCGATGCGTTAGTCAAAGAGATCGAAAGTTCTCAATCGGGCTTGAAAGCACGTGTGGGTACACTGGATAAAATGTTTGATGCAGTACAAGAGGAATATAAACAACTTGGTGTTTATATCGCAGCTGGTCAGCTTAAACAGCATGACATCCAACAGCAAATCTCGACCTTAACTGTACAAGAGCAAGATCAACAAACAACGCAAAAAGTCTATGATTTAAATCATTTGGCGAATAATCTTGAAAAAAGAGTCAGTGATTTACAGGTGTTGCAACACTCAGCCATGCAAACCTTGCCGATGATTCGTATTATTCAATCGAATAATCTAATGTTGGTCGACAAGTTTTATGCGATTAAAAATATTACCTTACCTGCATGGAAGAATCAAATTAGCTTAGCAATTTCATTGCAAGAGCAAAAAAATAGTGTGCAACTTGCTAAAGCAATTGATGACACAACCAATGAGTTATTGCGCCGTAATGCTGAATTGTTGCATCAAAACTCAGTAGATACTGCCAAGGCTAATCAACGTTCAGTGATTGATGTTGAAACACTTGAACATGTACAAAACACCCTCATTAATACAGTAAATGATGTGATCCAAATCCAGAAAGAAGGTATGCAAAAACGTGCTGAGGCAACTACTCGTTTACGTGCCTTGCAGGACAATCTAAATCATTTGGTACTGGAAAATAGTGGGCAAAATTTACCTAAATCTTAATTTTTCTATGTGATTTAGATTTTTGGATGCTTGCTAATTTATTGAAATAATTGGTTATCATAGCGGAGTTATTCCGAGTTCTCATCGAGTTTGAGGATATGCCTTCAGCGAGTTACTTTGGTTTCGCCCAAAGTAACCAAAGGCATTTGTCATCCACAAAACCTGTTTGATGTTTGCATTTATTTAATTGCATCGCAGAAACATTTTATTGTAGATAGCACGCAGGTTGTGGATGACGTTTCCGAGTATCCTATTCCATAGTGAGAATTTATATTGATTTAGATATTGTTATTAAGAGGAAAAATCATTGTCACCCATAGATGACTTTAGTGTTCAACCGATAGAGCAACGTTTAGAGACTTTAGCAAAGCGCCAAAGTCATCTTATGATCTGGTTTTTTCTCAGTATGACCTTGGTGATAGCCATTGGGGTCTCCTTATTTTTTCAAAAAGAGATGATCTATCGTTTTTTTGATCTTTCTACACATGTTCAAGTTTTAGACTTACCTTATCACGTACAAGATTTGATCCCTTTTAAAGATCCTATCGATTATTTCTTTAATCTGTTGTCATGGGTAGGGTGGCTGTTTGTTAAAGTTTTTGGGGCACTGATTGGTGCTTTTTTGCTTGTGTATTGGGCTAAGAAATTGCGCTTTTTTCAACGTCGTTTTCAATCATGGACGCAACGTTTTGTCGCATGGTTGATCGCATTTATTTTGATTTGGTCAGGTCTAAGTTATCTGCAATATGACTGGAGCGATGACACTGAACAAGCATATCAACAATGGATGAGTTATCGAACCAATATTATTGAGAGTCAAATTGCTCAAGATTTGCAGCGAACCAATATCTCTCCAACAGAAAAAGCCTACGTGTTGGCTCAAGTGGCGTTGTTACATCCATCTGTTGACCGTAAGACAGCAAATGTCTATGTCAATCAGCTCGTTGAAACTGAAAAAAATAATCCAATTCAATTTAATCAATATGACTTTCAGCCTGAGCAATTATGGGTGATGCAGCAGCAACTTTATGGTAGAAGCGTTACAGCGACGACACAGGCATTAGATACACGCGCTCAACAGGCGCAACAGTTCTCAAGAATCGTGAATGTCATCCTGTGGGGAATGATTGCACTAGTACTTGGCTTAAGTGGAATCTTATATACGCTTGCTAAACATTTGAAAAATCGACGTGATCGAATTACGCATAAACTTGATGTGTAGTTAAACTGCGTTCGGTTTATCCGATCAAACCCATAAAAACATACTGTTTTACCTATTTAGCGCTTTTGCGTACTATAGCCTCATTGAATGAATTTAGCCGACTTGAATTGTTGAGAATTTGGAGACATCGATGTTAGATCAAAATATTAAAACGCAATTAAAAGCTTATTTAGAACGTTTAGAAAGTCCGATCGAGTTGGTTGCTGCTTTAGATGATTCCGACAAAGCTGCAAAAATCAAAGAACTGGTTACTGAAATTGCTGAGTTATCTGATCAGGTGACCGCGCGTTTTGATGGTTCAAATGCTCGCCGTCCAAGTTTTGGGGTGGCGAAAGCAGGTGAACAGCCACGTGTGTTCTTTGCTGGCTTGCCGATGGGACATGAGTTCACTTCTTTGATCTTGGCATTGTTACAAGTGTCTGGTTATGCCCCTAAAGTCTCTGATGAACTTTTAACTCAAATTAAAGGCTTAAATCTCGCGGCAAACTTTGATGTGTTTATCTCATTGAGCTGTCATAACTGCCCTGATGTGGTTCAGGCATTGAACTTGATTGCGATCAACAATCCAAATACCACCACCACCATGATTGATGGTGCCTTCTTCCAAGACGAAGTGGAACAACGCAAAATCTTGGCTGTACCGATGGTATTCCAAGATGATCAACACATTGGTCAAGGTCGTATGACTTTGGAAGAAATCCTTGCCAAGTTAGACACCAACTCAGCAGAGAAAGATGCAGCAGCGATCAATGCCAAAGATGCCTTTGATGTCTTGGTGATCGGTGGAGGTCCTGCTGGGGCAACCGCAGCGATCTATGCGGCTCGTAAAGGGATCAATACCGGTATCGTGGCAGAGCGCTTTGGCGGTCAGGTGATGGATACCATGGATATCGAGAACTTTACTTCTGTACAAAAAACCGTCGGTCCTAAGTTTGCTGCCGAGATGGAAGCGCATGTGCGTGAATATGATGTCGACATCATGAACTTGCAACGTGTCAGCAAAATCATCGGTGCAGATCAAACGACGACAGGCTTGGTCGAAGTTGAACTTGAAAATGGTGCCAAGCTTGAATCAAAAACCATTATTCTTTCTACAGGTGCGCGTTGGAGAGAAATGAATGTACCGGGTGAAGCAGAATACCGTACTCGTGGTGTGGCGTATTGTCCACACTGTGACGGCCCACTCTTCAAAGGTAAGCGTGTTGCAGTGATTGGTGGCGGTAACTCTGGTGTAGAAGCTGCAATTGACCTTGCTGGCATCGTTGAGCATGTCACGTTGGTGGAATTTGATACCAAACTTCGTGCCGATCAAGTGCTACAGAACAAATTAAACAGCTTGCCAAATACTACGGTAATCCTGAATGCATTAAGTACTGAAGTGTTGGGTGATGGTTCTCAAGTCACTGGCTTAAAGTATAAAGATCGTGCAACTGATATTGAGCACACGGTAGAGCTTGCAGGGATCTTCGTTCAGATTGGTTTATTACCAAACACCGATTTCTTGAAAGACAGTGCAGTTGAGTTGAGTAATCGTGGTGAAATCATAGTAAATGATCGTAATGAAACCAATGTCAAAGGTGTGTTTGCTGCGGGTGATTGTACCACTGTACCTTATAAGCAAATCATCATTGCGACGGGTGAAGGCGCTAAAGCATCACTTTCTGCTTTTGATTATATGATTCGTTCGGGTAATTAACAGTTCGTAATTTTCTTATAAAAAATGCCCAAACTTGCGTTTGGGCATTTTTTATTGCGTCAAGGTTTATATAAACCATGATCAACAAGATGTTGACGCAGAATCCGACGTAATTCTAAGATTGCTTCAGGCGTTTCCTGTATTGAATGTCCACCATGTAAGATTTTTTCAGAGACAGCACCATCTAAATGCGCACTTTTATAAGGAACGATGCCATCAGTGATGATATTAGGATCGTCACTTTTGGTAATATTGCCCATAATTGAATGGAAAACTAAGCCTTTTTCAGGTGGAATATCGGCAGTCAGTTCCATGAATTTTGATTTTTTGCTTAAATCACTTGGGCCATTTTGAATAACATCACTGGTCAGCGTTTTTACAAAGTCTTTAAGCTCCATATCATCACTGGTCAATGTATCCGCCAACGTGGTTAAGAAAGTTGCAGGTAAACGAATGATTTTACGCGCAGCTAAAGTAAACCAACGATCAGCATAATCCGTACCACGATGTGGTGAAGCCAAGAAAATAGCCCGATCAAAGTTGGTAATTGGCTTCATTTTGAGTCGTTCGCTAATCGCGGGATGCTTTCTCAGTTGGGTTTGTTGGCGACTACTCATCATTGCTAATGCTTGTTTGGATAGATCAACATCGCTGACCAGAAGTCGACTAATAATCCCGCCCATACTATGACCAATGAGAACAGCATCTTTTGCTGCGGCATCTTTGGGATTTAATGAAGAAAATGCTTGTTTTAATAATGCATAAATCTGAAAACGGCTTTCTAGGATTGGCATATTGGTTGAGTAGAAAACTTGCCATACTTGATATTGTTCACGTAAAACAGTATCGCCCATAATATCATTGGTGACCGCAATCCAAGCCTCAGGGCTACTTGCAAGACCATGAACGAGCACGATTATTTTCTTATTTGGGTTGTACGGCTCTAACATGTATAGATGTGGCATGGTTAAACGCTGATCTCGATCAATCAAGCTTAAATATGCTGCCGCACCTAAATTATTTTCTGCTAACCAAAGTCCATACGGTGCAGAAAAATTTGCTGCAAGTGAGTAAGGTTTACCTGCGATGGTTACTTTTTCAGTGTTATAAGGATCATAAGCTTTAATTTCAAATTCAGGACTGGTTAAAACATCATTTACAGTTGCAGCAGCTTTTTTGGGTTGGGCAATGATGGTCGAAGCCAGATAACGTGCTGGATGGATATTGGGGTTTATGCCGTCAGGAAAGTCATAGTTTAATGGATCGAGTATATATTGGTTATCATGTTTACGGTCTGAGGTGGCAAAGACCGCAACAAAATCAGAACCGAAGCCATCACGACGGTTAAGTGCACGTAAGCCTGAGAAGTTCATGTTATAGCTAGAAACAAACTGTTCTAGGCTCTCATTTTGTAAACGTTGATATTCATTTAAATCAAGTGAATAGGTGCTTTTTCCAATTTTAATCGTTGGCTCAAATGCTTGTTTAGGGTATCGAACTTTGTGAACTTGTACCAGCCTAGCTAAAGCTTGGTTATAAAAATCCCGAATTTGTACCTGACGGTTATCAAATAGACGCTCTTGCGGCTGGCGAGTGGTTTTAAATAAATAGGCATAACTGTAACGAATCGTTTTATCCAAAGCATCGAGTTCTTGATCTAGACATTGCTCATAAGCTTGTTGGATCGTTTTTTGTTCTTCTTCAGCTTTATGCTTGGTCAGTTTGCTGACTTTGCATGCAGATGACTCCGATAAAGCCATGGCTTTGGCAAGATATAACTCACTTGCGGTTGATAGTAATTGTTCATCTAATATTTGTGGGATTTCATGTAAATCAGCCACACATTCATTGGGGGTTTCCATACAAATCTTGGCGGCTTTACCTGACATCGAAAGCACATTGAGGCTAGCCTCACTGAGTTTTTTTTGTGTCAAGATGCTGTTACGTTCATTGGCAATGGTGACATTCAATGCTTGTTCTTTTAGGCTGACAACCTGACATCCACTGAACATGAGGGTACTGAGTAAACTGATAACAAATAGACGTTTATTGGGGGTAAATGCTTGCATCATGGATCAGCACAGGTCACGAGATTGGTTGTAGTTATAATACTGAAATAAGATGTTTTTTCAATGAATAAAAAATAGGCTGTACTAGACAGCCTATTTATATTTATAACGCAGATGAAATTAGTTCATGACTTGCCAAACATTCCAGCGTTTACCAGATTCTACTTCACGAATTAAACGATCAGCGACTTCTGCTTCATCTGGAAATTTAATTTTATAGTTCTTTAAGGTTTGAATTGCATTTTTCTTCTGCTCTAACCAAAGATAGTTATTAGCAGCAGAAAGATAAGCCTCTTGAACTCCGCCTTTGATGGCTTTGTCTAAATATGGAATTGCTTCACGTTGACCACCGCCTTCAGATAAACCAAAACCGAACCAGAAATTGATTTCGGGATCATTTGGGCTAATGGCAAGAATACGCTGTGCATAATTTAAAGATTTAGAAGTATAAGATGTACCCAAATCTAAGTTACGCGCCATGACACTGGCTTTAAACGCACGTGTTAATACATCAAATGATGCATTTGGTTTTTCTGCTAAAGCATCGAGTTTATGGGTAATTTCTTTGAGTTTAGTTTCATAACCTTTACGTTCTTGACGATCAGGGAAACGTGGTGGGTAATGACGAGCCTTACCTTCAACCAATTGTAAAAAATCATCGATTTCAGTGACATCGATTTCATTATCACCAGCGAGTACGGCATATTTCATACTACGTTGTTTGCTATCAATCGTTGGAACAATGAGTTTGTTTACATCCAAAGTCATTGATTTAGACGGATCATTTTGTAGTGAAACCACCATTTTGGTCACAGGCTGAGCTGTGGCATCTTTGATCGCCATTTCAAAACTTGGAGGCGCATCATACTGGATTGGATTTAAAGCATAAAAAGCTGGAGTAGGATCAGGTTCTTTAAATACAAAAGGTTCAGCAACACTTTCTTTTTTGGTTGGCGCAATACCGCATGCCGTTAGAAATGAGGTTGAAAGTACGAGTAATGCCAAAGGCTTAAAATTCATGATCTACATCCATTAATTCTAGTAAGGTGGTAAAAGAAGTTGGTTTCGCTAGTCTAGGAAAAGCGAAACCAACTTGCAATGTATGGCATGTTGTATTTTTATAATTTATTCCGTTTTTGATGGAATACTTTGCGCTTCACATTCTCGTCGAACTTCTTCAATGATTTTTAACTCTTCTTTACTAAACGGTTGAGTTTTAGAGTTCTGACCTTTAAATGTTGGGTCAAGTAGCGAGAGTCTTTGACAAAGCGTATTCATACGTTTTTCATTGTTCTGCATACGATCAAGTAGAACACGAATACCTTCTAGAATTGGATCAGCTTGCTCTTCAGTTGTTGCATAGGGTTCAAACCCAATACTCTCTGCATAATCTCGACGCAGTGCTTCTTGTTCAGTTTGCTCTACTGTTGCTGGTTGTTTGAAAATATAACGAGCAGGACTACCTACAGCGGTTACACCAGCAGGGACTTCTTTTGTCACGACCGCATTAGAACCAACTTTTGCGCCTTTATGTACAGTAAAAGGCCCTAAAATTTTTGCTCCCGCACCAACCACAACACCATCTTCCAAAGTAGGGTGACGTTTGCCTTTATTCCATGTCGTACCGCCTAAAGTAACACCGTGGT
This sequence comes from Acinetobacter sp. NIPH 298, assembly GCF_000369505.1. Classification (GTDB taxonomy): domain Bacteria; phylum Pseudomonadota; class Gammaproteobacteria; order Pseudomonadales; family Moraxellaceae; genus Acinetobacter. The sequence goes on along the minus strand of NZ_KB850055.1, from coordinate 1,434,668 downwards.
ATAGGGTTACATCATTGCCAATCTCAGCAGTCTCACCAATCACAACACCCATGCCATGATCTATGAAGAAACGTTTGCCAATTTTCGCACCCGGATGGATTTCGATACCTGTTGCAAATCGACTAAAAGACGACAGCAGGCGGGCAGTGCCTTTATATTCTTTTTTCCATAACTCATGTGCCATGCGATGCATAATCAATGCATGAATACCCGGATAAGTGGTCAGAACTTCGAGTGTATTGCGTGCAGCAGGATCACGTGCAAATACAGCTTCGATATCTTCTTTGAGCTGTTTAATCATTGGACTGATCCTCCTTCGTGTTTTTTTTCCACGAACCATTCGCAAGTGCTTGCACTCGACTAAATATTCCGCGTAATAAATGATATTCCATACGATCTAATTGTATCCTTCCAAATAAACGACGCAAGCGTAATGGAAGTAAACGGGGATTATTTGGGTCTAAAAACTCAATTTCTGTGAGCATTTTTTCTAAATGGGGGTAAAACTCTTCCATTTGCTGTTGATTTACGAGAGGCTCATCCCACTGCATACTTTGTTGTTGTTTGAGTTGCATGTGGTCATCTGGCATGCTGAGCGCTTGAGTATTTTGTTCAAGTGCAGCCATACGTAACTCATAACAAACCACCTGAATGGCTTGAGCCACATTGAGCACGCCATATTCAGGATCAACAGGAATGGTTAAATGATAATTTGCCAAAGCCAATTCTTCGTTGGTCAAGCCACGATCTTCACGACCAAAGACAATCGCAATATTTTGTTGTTGCTTTGCTGCTTGCAATGCTTCTTTTGCAGCAGGTCGAACATCGAGTAAAGGCCACGGAATCGTGCGACTACGTGCACTGGTACCAAAAACCAAATGGCAGTCTTGAATCGCGTCTTCTAAAGTGTCCACAATTTCGATCTGTTCAATGAGGTCTTGAGCGCCTGCTGCCAAGGCATCAATATCTGGATGTGGATAAGTTTTGGGTGCAACTAAGACAAGTTTAGATAGTCCCATCGTTTTCATTGCACGTAACGCACTACCAATATTTGCAGGTAGTGTCGTATTGACCATGACAATACGCACATGATCCAAATGTTTGGACACGTTGTTTGAGTCAAACAGGTTCATATATCATCCAAATTTAAGAATATTGAGAGATTTCAGTTTGATAAAGATCTAAAGCTTCATCCATTGACATATTTTCAGGTGGTGGGGCAACAACACTGACTTTAGGTGCTTCAGCCACTTTTGCTGCTTTTGATTTCACTTGATATTCAATAAAAATTGCATCTTTACCAAAATAATCACGCAACTTTGCCAGCAATTCATCTAGAGGTGCAACTTTCCACTGCGCACCTAAGTGTAATTCTGCTGTTGCAAAGCTTTGTTCAATTTGCATGTGTAGGCCAATATGTTGGCACAGATCAATATTACAATAGGGTAAAAGCAGAGTTTGCAGATCTTTAGCCAATGATTTTGTCATTAAATCGTGGCTTAAGCGAACTTGGATACTTTGGGCGCGTTTCTGACGAATCTCATTTAAACTAAATGCCTTGCTTAACCTTGCCATTGGGCGGTCGAAGCCTTCACGTTCGTAAATTTCACCCTCAATAACCACGACCTGATCTGGTCGAACGATCTCTTTATAGCGTTGGAAACGTTCGTGATTACAACTGATTTCAACACGTGCTGTACCGTCATCTAAGGTGATCATAATACGGTTTGGAAAGTTTGCAATGTCGACCACCAATCCAGCAAAAACAGTGGTAACACCGCGACGTGTCGGCGTGAGTTCATTGAGTTTTGCGGGTACAAATGATTTTAATTCAGGGCGGTAGACATCAATTGGATGACCTGTTAAGTATAAACCAAGCGTATCTTTTTCACCTTTTAGGCGAACTTCATCCGCCCACGGTTTAACGGGTTTGGCGGGTTTGCGTTGAACTTCTTCAACTTCACCAAACAAATCCATGATCCCAGTTTCTCGGTTGCTTCGCGCTTGTTCAGCAGCTTGTACCGCTTCAGGGAGTTGTGCCATGAGGCTTGAACGTTCAATACCCAAACAATCCAATGCACCTGCACGAATTAAAGCTTCTAAGGTTCGTTTGTTGATTTTTTTCAGATCAATTCGATGGCAGAAATCAAATAAATCTTTATAAGGACCTTCTTTGGTGCGTGAGTCGATCACAGACTGCATCGCTTGTTCGCCGACACCTTTAATCGCACCGAGTCCGTACACAATCGTTTGTTCATCACTGGCATGGAAGTGATACAACGACATATTTACCGAAGGTGGAAGCACGTCTAATTTGTTATTACGACAGTCATCAATTAAAAATACAATACTGTCGGTATTTTGCATTTCCGATGACAGTACCGCTGCCATAAACTCAGCAGGGTAATGCGCTTTTAACCAAGCTGTATGATAGGCAACTAAGGCATACGCTGCGGCGTGGGATTTGTTAAAACCATAACCTGCGAACTTTTCCATATAGTCGAAGATATGGTTGGCAGTTGAGACATCAATGCCTTTTTGTCCTGCACCTTCAGTAAAGATTTGGCGTTGTTTTACCATTTCTTCGGGTTTCTTTTTACCCATCGCACGACGGAGTAAATCTGCACCCCCAAGCGTATAGCCCGCACATATCTGCGCAGCCTGCATCACCTGTTCTTGATAAACCATAATACCGTAGGTTGGTTCTAATACGCCTTCAAGTAAAGGATGCAGGTATTCAAACTCACCACCATGCATACGATGGATAAAGTCTGGAATAAGATCCATTGGACCTGGACGATATAGGGAAACGAAGGCAATAATTTCTTCAAATTTGCTTGGTCTCGCTTCCTTCAGCATTTTTTTCATGCCGACGGATTCAAACTGGAACACCGCAGTTGTATTTGCATTGGCAAACACAAGATAGGCATCTTTATCATCCAATGGCACATCAACAATATTTAAGGGAACTGCTGATTTAATGCGTTTGTTTATATTTTGAACAGCATCTTCGATTACGGTCAGGTTACGTAAACCCAAGAAGTCAAACTTGACCAGACCTGCGGCTTCAACATCATCTTTGTCATATTGCGCAACACGACCAGTACCATCAGCTTCACACAAGACGGCTGAATAGTCGGTAATTTTGCCCGGTGCAATCACCACACCACCAGCATGTTTACCAGTGTTACGCGTGATCCCTTCGAGTTTGAGCGCCATTTCCCAAATCTCAGCGGCATCGTCATGATCTGGATTTGAAGGATTGGTGACAATATCTTTAAGTTGCGGTTCCATGTCGATGGCTGTTGCCAAATCAACACCAAGCGGTTTGGTCGGTACCATTTTTGAAATACGATCGGCTAGACCATACGATTTACTCAATACACGTGCGACATCTCGAATCGCACCTTTTGCAGCCATTGTACCGAACGTGGCGATCTGTGAAACCGCTTCACGACCATAGTTTTGAGCAACGTATTCAATGACACGGTCACGACCTGCAATACAGAAATCGACATCGAAATCGGGCATTGAGACACGTTCAGGATTTAAGAAACGTTCAAAGAGAAGGTCATAACGCAGGGGATCAAGATCGGTGATTTTTAAACTATATGCGACCAAAGACCCAGCGCCCGAACCACGTCCGGGACCAACAGGCACACCATTATTTTTGGCCCATTGAATAAAGTCCATGACGATCAGGAAATATCCGGGGAAACCCATTTTCAGGATAATGTCGACTTCATACTTAATTCGCTCGTCATAGGGCTTGCGAATTTCCGCCCAATCTTCATCGCGCTCAGCAATTGGATAAAGATGATTAAGGCGTTCTTCTAAGCCTTCACGAGATAAGTGTTCGAAGTAACTATCAATGGTATAACCATCTGGAATCGGGAAGTCAGGTAAGAAATAAGTACCTAATTGCAACGCGACATTGCAACGTTGCGCGATGTAGTAACTGTTAGCGATCGCACTGGGAATGTCTGAAAATAGTTCAGACATTTGTTCGCCAGTTTTAAAGTATTGTTCTGAACTAAAGTTTTTAGGGCGCTTATTATCACCCAATACATAACCATCGGCGATACAAACACGCGCTTCGTGAGCATCGTAATCATGTTGTTCGATAAAGTGCACATCATTGTGTGCAACCACACCAATTTGATATTTTTCTGCAAGTTTAAGGGCTTGCTGAATAAAATCCTCTTCGCCAGCACGTTCAGTACGCGTGAGTGCCAAATAAACGCGATTACCAAACTTTTCGATCCAAGCTTCTAATAATGGCTCAGCTTTTTGCGGGTTGGATGAGCAGAGCATTTGCCCGACATCACTACGTTGCCCAAGTAATACGATTAAATCTTCAGATTGTTCGAGTATCCAATCTTTTTGCACACAGGGAATGCTGAGCTGTTGACCTTCGATAAAGCCACGCGAAACGATTTCGGTTAGACTTCTCCAGCCTGTATTACTCATAGCTAATAGTGTGGCTCTATGTTCAGCATCATTGAGGCGGATCACACTACCAAGAATTGGTTTAATACCTTTCTTTAGGCAAGCCTCATAAAATTTCACAGCAGCATGTAAGTTAGATAAATCTGTAAGTGCCAGTGCAGGCATTTCATCTTTTACTGCAACTTTGACCAAATCAGGTATGCGAACAATCGATTCTGTAATCGAAAATTCTGTATGAATACCAAGATGAACAAACTGCATAAATCTATCCTTAACACGACCGTCGATTATTCTAACATGCTCTGTGTATGGCTGTTGTCTAATATTTTTGCAATAAGATCATATCTACTTTTTATTTTAAACAGCAAAGAAAAAACCGATGTATATGTGATCTAGACATATACATCGGTTTAATTCCATCAACTTCAATATTACAGGCTTAAATTAATATTCCCAGAACATCCGTTGAATCTCATTTGCATCATTGGTTTTCGTAAGTGCAAGAGCCGCCAAAATACGTGCTTTTTGTGGATTTAAGTCATGTGCAGCGACCCAACCATATTTATCATCTGGTTGTTCAGCATTACGTAAAACAAATCCTTGAGCGACGCGAGACGAACGAATAATTTGAATGCCTTGTTCATCATGTAACTGTTTTAATGTTGGTACGATGTAATTTGCGATTGAACCATTACCTGTACCCGCATTTACAATTGCTTTGGTGCCCGCTTTTGCATAAGCAACATAAGCATCTGTAATCATAGAGTCAGAACCATAAGCGATCTGAACGACAGGGAGTTGATCGCCTTTAATATTTTCAATATTAAATTCAGATGTCGTGGTATGACGCTTTAACGAATTTCTGAACCAATAAGGTTTCTTTTCAACCACAGTACCTAATGCACCCCATTGGCTAACAAAGGCATTGGTATGAATATTAATTCCTTTGGTGACATCACGCGCAGCAAAAATAGAATCATTCATCAGAACCAATACCCCTTTGTTTTTAGCTTCATCAGATGAAGCAAGGGCAACCGCACTATAAAGGTTGAGAGGACCATCGGCAGAAAGAGCCGTTGATGGACGCATTGAACCGACTAGAACTATTGGTTTGTTGGTATGGATAACAAGGTTTAGGAAGAACGCTGTTTCTTCGAGCGTATCAGAACCATGCGTAATGACAATACCATTCACTGACGGTTTTTTGACTAAATCGTTGACTTGTCGTGCCAAAGATAAAAGTTCTTTATCGGTAATATTTTCAGAGGCGATCTGTAACGCTTGTACACCACTTACATTGGCTAAATCTTTGATTTGAGGTACAGCATTGATTAATGCATCGACAGGTACTTTTGCTGCTGTATAGGTTGCACTGTTGGTCGAACTTGCACCTGCACCTGCAATCGTACCGCCTGTTGCGATAACGACTACATTATTTTTTGCATACAATGAAACTGATGCAGCAAGTAGAGTTAATCCTAACCCTAATGATTTAACCGTTTTATTAATCATTAATGACAATCCTGTATTTTATCTTCCATTGAAACACAATGCCTATACCAGACATTGCGACTATTATTTGAATTTTTAGTCGCTAAATCATTGGCATTTTATTTTTTATTGGGATGCGCTGCGAGGGCGAATAGTTGCTTGAATGGTTGAATGGATAATTTTATCAATAGGGTTTGAATAATAGGTTAAAACTAACAATATCAATTATTTGGAATGTAATCGTAATGCAACCCATGGTTTTGCATCATCTTGGTGCGATTTTTACAAGTTGTGGACGGAGTAGTCTAAAATAAAAAAAGCAATGTCTAGCTTAGACATTGCTCTTAATTTTATTGATTAACGACGCGTGGCTAAGAAGCGGCCTAAGCGGTTAATTGCTTCTCGTAGTTCATTTTCTGCGGGTAAAAATACCACACGGAAATGGTCTGGTGTCGGCCAATTAAATCCTGTTCCTTGTACCAGTAATACTTTTTCAGCTTTCAATAAATCCAACATTAATGCCTCATCATCTTCAACTGGATAAACATCCGGATCAAGTCGAGGGAAACAATACATCGCACCTTCAGGTTTGACACAACTCACGCCCGGAATTTCATTGAGCATTTCCCAAGCAATATTTCGCTGTTCATACAGACGACCACCCGGACGGATTAAGTCGTTAATCGATTGATAACCGCCCAAAGCCGTTTGAATAGCATATTGCGCTTGATGGTTGGCACATAAACGCATAGATGCCAACATGTCTAAGCCTTCAATATAATCTGCTGCGCGTGCTTTATTGCCTGTAATCGCCATCCAACCTGCACGATAACCTGCGATACGATAAGCTTTTGATAAACCATTGAACGAAACACATAGTTGATCACCGGCCAAAGCGGCTACGGCTACATGCTCAATGCCGTCATAAATAATCTTGTCGTAAATCTCGTCCGCAAATAAAATCAAATCGTATTTCTTTGCCAACGCAACAATTTGTGCAAGAACATGGCGTGGATAGACTGAACCTGTTGGGTTGTTTGGGTTAATCACCACAATCCCACGCGTGTTCGGCGTGATTTTACTCTCCATATCCGCAATGTCAGGATACCAATAATTTTCTTCATCACATTTATAGTGAATGGCGGTACCACCAGATAGGTTTACTGCGGCGGTCCATAATGGATAATCGGGCATGGGTACCAGCATTTCATCGCCATCGTTCAGTAAGCCTTGCATGGCCATCACGATCAGTTCAGAGACACCGTTGCCGACATACACATCATTGACGTGCATATCAAAAATGCCCTTTTGTTGGTAATACTGACAAATAGCTTTACGCGCAGGGAAAATCCCTTTTGAATCCGTATAACCAATTGCATTTGGCAAGTTTAAAGCGACATCATTGATGATCTCTTGCGGCGCTTCAAAACCAAAAGGCGCAGGGTTACCAATATTTAATTTTATGATTTTATGACCCTGTTCTTCCATTTCATTGGCGGCTCGTAACACAGGACCACGAATGTCGTAGCAAACATGCTCGAGCTTAGAAGATTTTTTGATTTCTCGTGGGGTTTGAATCGTGTTATTCATCTTGGTGTTCTCGGAAAGAGTGGGGTTCACTTTGGCATAGCGATATAAATAACTTTTAAATGTTTCAGTTGTGACTAAATCAAGATCATGTTGATCTCTAAGCAATGTGACAATTTTTTCATGCGTAAATCCGTCCTGTTGATATTGTTTAATCACAGGCAGTAGACTTTTAAAAATAACGCTTTTTTTTTGCGACATTTTTTAATCTCAAGCAAGAATAGAACTAAGATTAACATTGTTTTTGCTTGCTTGAAAGCACATGTGAAATAAAAATGCTCACTTAATTTTGTTAATTTGCTCTCTTTTTGCTTTCTAATTATGGGTGTTTTGTAACTTATTTCGTTAAGACTAGAAATTTTATAATGAATGACGTAAATATAGGATTATTCTATTTTAAATAGTGAAATAAGAAGGAATATGTCATGGGAAAAGTCAATAAAACTGACCGTGAATGGCAAAGAGAGCTATCGCCAGAAGAATACCGTATTACCCGTAAGAAAGGTACAGAGCCTGCTTTTACAGGTCAATATTGGAATAATAAGCAACATGGGGTGTATGTATGTCGTTGTTGTGGCGCTGAATTATTTTCTTCTGAAACAAAATTTGACAGTGGATGTGGTTGGCCTAGTTTCTATCGACCAATTGATAGCGTTGCAGTAGAAGAACACGAAGATTTGTCTCATGGTATGGTCAGAACAGAAATAGTCTGCCATGATTGCGACGCACATTTAGGGCATGTTTTTGAGGATGGCCCACAACCGACTGGTCTACGTTATTGCGTAAATTCGGCATCATTACAACTTAAAACACAAGAAAAGAATGACGAGGAAACTTATCCATGAGTAATATTTATCAGTTTGAAGCTGAGTTGTTAGAGGGAGATATAAAAGCGCTCGCTGATTATAAAGGCAAGGTCATGCTGATTGTAAATACAGCAAGTAAGTGTGGCTTTACCCCACAATTTGCGGGGCTTGAGAAACTTTATGAAAAATATAAATCTCAAGGCTTAGAAGTTTTAGGTTTTCCATGCAATCAGTTTGGCGGACAAGATCCAGGTACCAATAAGGAGATTGGGACATTTTGCCAACGCAACTATGGTGTAGATTTTCCGATGTTCGCAAAGGTTGATGTAAAAGGACCTGAAGCACATGTGATTTTTCGTTTTTTAACACGAGAAGCCAAAGGTATTTTGGGGAGTCGTAATATTAAGTGGAATTTCACCAAATTTTTGGTTGGGCGTAATGGTGAGGTCTTAGGGCGTTATGCACCAACGACAAAACCAGAAGCTTTGGAAGCCGATATTGAGAAAGCTTTAGCTAAGAAGTAAAAATAGAGATAAAAAAGACGGTCATTTGACCGTCTTTTTGCATTAGTGTGTTGATTCGACTATTGTTGGTTTTTCTTTCCTAAAGCTATGTAGCTTGCGGTTAATATCATCAATAAAGGTATACACCACAGGAATGACCAGTAGTGACAAGAAGGTACTGGTAATCAGACCTCCAATCACTGAAATCGCCATTGGCGAGCGGAAACTCGGGTCTGTGCCAATCCCCAATGCAATCGGTAACATACCTGCGCCCATTGCCAATGTTGTCATGATAATCGGACGCGCACGTTTATGACATGCATCCAACAAGGCATTAAAACGAGAGTAGCCTTTTTCATTGCGCGCAATAATCGCGTAATCGACTAAGAGAATTGAGTTCTTACTCGCAATCCCCATCAGCATAATCAAGCCAATTAAACTTGGCATAGAGAAACTGCTTTTAGCCAAGAGTAACAACACAAATGCACCACCCAGTGATAAAGGTAATGCCACTAAGATGGTAATTGGTTGTAAGAAATCTTTGAATAAAAGCACCAGCACCACATAAATACACAGTACACCTGTGAGCATCGCTAAACCGAAACTTGAAAATAGTTCTTGCATCACCTCAGCATCGCCGATATTGGTACGTGTTACGCTTGGCGGTAAGTTTTTCATGGTCGGCAATTGATCAACTTGTGCGGTCACGTCACCTAAAGGTTGATTGTTGAGCTCAATATTCAGGTTGATATTACGCATACGATTGAATCGGTCGATCTGTGAAGGCCCACTTTCAATATTGACATCAGCGATGCTACCTAACATGACTGGGCCTTTGTTTCCTTTGATGATAAGGCGTTTAATGAGCGCTTCATCTTGACGTGCCGACAACGGAAGTTTAATCACAATCGGTATTTGGCGTTGTGATAGATTCAACTTTGCCAAGTTCTGGTCAAAGTCGCCAGCGGTCGCGATTCTTAGTGTTTCAGCAATATCATAACTGGTGATACCAAGATCTGCTGCTTTAGCAAAGTCAGGGCGAACAACCAGTTCAGGACGAATCAGCGCGGCGCTTGAACTCACACTACCTATGTTGGGAATGGTTCGTAATTCACGCTCTAGTTTACGAGCAGTCGCCATCAATGCTTCTGGATCATCACCAGAAAGTGCCAGTTGATATTGACTGTTGTTTCCAGCGATACCCACTTGTATCCTTGCGCCTGGGAGTGGGGCTAAACGTTGTCTGATCTCATCTTCAATTTGTTGCAAACTCGCAGATCGATCAGAGCGTTCGGTGGTTTGAATGGTCAGTGTTGCTTTGCGAGGTTCGCTGGAAGCGCCGCCAGCAAATGGATCTGTACCTGCTGCACCACCGCCAATAGTGGTATAGACACTTTTGACTTCTGGATGGTCTTTAATCAGGTTGCGAGCGTATTCTGCTGTTTTTAAAGTTTCCGAAAATTGTGAACCCGGTGTTAATTCCACGCGAACTTGGGTTTGTCCTGTATCGGGCGGAGGTACGAAACCTGTTGGCAGTAATGGAATGAGCATGAGCGAGCCAATAAAAAAAGCAATCGCACCAAATAGCGTGACCCAACGATGGTTTAAACACCAAGTCACTAAACGCATATACACACGCATGACGCGACCATCATTTTCACGATCTTTGGCCAAACCTCTTTGACCTTGATCTTCTATCGATGAGGTCGGCAATGGATGGTCTATTTTTCCAATCCATGGTTTAAGAATATAAGCTGCCATCATCGGGGTAAGTAAACGCGCAACCAAAAGTGAGGCAAAAATTGCGAGGGATGCCGTCCATCCAAACTGAACGAAGAACTTACCTGCGATGCCACTCATAAATGCGGTCGGTAAAAACACGGCGATTAAGGTAAAAGTTGTCGCGATAACTGCAAGCCCAATTTCATCCGCAGCCTCCATGGCTGCTTCATAAGGGGTTTTCCCCATCCTCAAATGCCGAATAATATTCTCAATTTCGACAATCGCATCATCCACCAATATCCCTACCACCAAAGACATAGCGAGTAGCGTCACGATATTGAGAGTGAAACCAAGGTAATACATGCCAATGATGGCGGGTAAAATAGAGAGGGGTAGAGCTGTTGCAGCAATGATGGTTGCACGCCAATCCCGTAGAAATAACCAGACCACAAGTACCGCTAAAATTGCACCTTCATATAGCAGAGACATTGAACCTTTATAATTATCTTCAACGGGTTTAACAAAGTTAAATGCTTCAGTAATTTCAATGTCAGGATGAGCAGCTTTGAGTTTATCCAAAGCAATGATGACGCCTTTTTCAACATCAACTTCACTCGCGCCTTTACTACGGGTGATTTCAAATCCAATAACAGGTTGTCCATTTAAAAGAGCAGCAGAACGTCGCTCGGCTATTCCATCACTGATTGTTGCGACTTGATCTAGGCGGATATGCCGACCATCACTCAATGCGATATTCATTGCACCAATTTCAGCCGCTGTTTTTACGGTGGCAATGGTACGAATAGATTGTTCACTACCGCCAATTTTGGTTTCGCCACCTGAAGCATCTTGTTGGATCAAGCGAAGCTGTCGGGTAATGTCTGTCGCCGTTGCATTGAGTGCCAATAGTTTTTCAGGGTCGAGTTCGACATCAACTTGACGTGTGACGCCACCGACACGAGATACTGCACCGACACCTTTGACTTGAAGCATAGCGCGAGCAATATCATAGTCAACAAACCATGACAGTGCTTCTTCATCCATTTTGGGTGATTGAATCGCATAAGTTAAGATCGGAGAACCAGACAGATTGATTTTGCTGACAATTGGATCTCTTAAATCAGCTGGTAAGTCTGAGCGAACCTGTGACACTGCATTGCGAACATCATCCACAGCTTCTTGAAGCGGTTTCTCCAATTCGAACTCTGCGGTAACGCTCACTACACCATCTTGAATATTGGTATATTGATTTCTTAAACCTTGTAAAGTTGCAATCGAGTTTTCTATTTTACGGGCGACTTCAGTTTCAAGTTGAGGTGGTGCTGCCCCCGGCAAGGCGGCTGTCACCGTCACCATTGGCAATTCGATATCTGGGAATTGCTGGATTTTCATCCAATGAAAACATAACAGACCTGCCAAGCCAAGCATAATGAATAATAGAATACTTGGAATTGGGTTGCGGATGGACCAAGCGGAAACATTCATTTTAATGCTCCTGTGTGGTCACAAGCTGTTTGCTAAGCGGCGTGTCGGGGATAGCTTTGGCGACATGTACGAGATCTCCATCCGTTAAAAACCCAGTCCCAGAAGAAACCACTTTTACATTCGCTGCTAAGCCTATAATTTCCACACGATTGCCTAAACGTCGTCCCACAGTGACTTTTTGTTGGGTTACACGATTGTCATTGTCAAGGATAAATACATACGCAAAACCATCACGTAATAACAATGCGGTTTGCGGAATGGTTATGGCTGATTTTTCGCCTAGATCAAATTCACCTTTGACAAACATTCCCATGCGAACGGCTTGGGTTGTTGGTAAATCAACATAGACCAGACCATAACGTGTTTGCGGGTCAATCACAGGTGCAATCATTCGAACTTTTCCTGTGATTGCAGGTTGAGTTGGGTCAGGTGAAAAGATGCGAGCAGTCATGCCTTGTTTTAATTTATATAGGTCAGTTGTGGTGACTTCTGCACGCCATTCTAAGCGGTGATCTCGAATCAAACGAAATAACTCTTGGCCTGTTTGTGCTAATGAACCCACTGTGGCACTTCGTGCAGAGATAACCCCACTGTCAGGTGCAATCACTTTGGTTTGTGCTAAACGTAATTGATGGCTTTCAATTTGTGCTTTTGCAGCATCTAAACGAGCCTGCGCAGTTGCTTGAGAGGTTTGATATTGCGTGGATTCTTGAGCGGAAATTGCCCCAGTATTTTTGAGTTGTTGGATACGTTTGTGATTGGTGATGGCATCATTAAGTACTGCTTGAGCTTCTGCATAATTGGCTTTTGCGGCGGCTAAGTCAGCGCGAATGGTGTCGCTATTTATTTCTGCGAGAACTTGTCCGCGCTTAACTTCATCACCTACATTGGCGTTTACTTTAGTGAGACGTTGACCTGATAGTTCGCTACCAATCACGACTTCTTGCCATGCGGCAACGTTTCCGTTGGCAGTAAAGATTTGTTTCCAATTTTGCTGTTCGGGTTGAACGACTGTAACCGTAAGGGCAGCTTTTTGTTCAGTTGATTCTGCTTTTTTCTTGTCTGTGTCCGTTGGCTTTTTAGCAATTCCTATTTGCCGAACGATGATTAGAATAATCACCAGTACGATCACGATTGCTAAAATAAACCAAATTTTTTTATTTATTTTCTGAGGAGTTTGAGAAACCATTTTTCCATCGTTCACCAAATATCGATGGCTAAGTATAGACGAAGATTTCAACAGATGGTCAAGAGTTCGATTAGAGACTTGAACATGAAAAATAAACCGTATCTTTACTATATTTAGGTGAGATTTATCTGATTTTTACTTAAAGAGGCAATAATCGATTAAAGACAACGTTCTTCATGACAATAGTGGAGGTAAGGCGCTGTACATTTGGTAGGGCGGATAAGCTATCGTCATACAACTTTTGAAAACTTGTTAGATCCTTAGTGACGACATGTAGCAGATAGTCTGGATTTCCAAATAGGCGTTGTGCTTGTGTCACATTTGCAATTTCACTCACTTTTTCTTCGAAACTAGATAATGCCTTTTTGTCTCCATCTTTTAAGGTCACAAAAATAATAGCTGAAAAGTTGAGACCAATTTTTGATGCTTCTAGATCTGCATGATAGCCTTTGATAATTCCTGACTCTTCTAAAGCTTTGACACGACGGTGGCATGGAGACAGACTTAAACCTACTCTTTCTGCTAATTCAGTGATAGATAGTCGTCCATTTGTTTGTAGTTCAGCAATAATTTTCTTATCAATGTGATCCATTTGGAAGAAACTACCTCTTAATTTTAGATATATAGAAGTATTTAGAATAACATTTTAATTGCAAAAGCCTATTATCTCTAAGTGATATTTACCATTTGGTTTAAAGATAAAGCACTCAAAATAGACACGTTATTGAGTGTGTAGGGCAGAGCAATGGAATTTAATGTAATTTTAGCTTTCTGGAGCGTTTCAATCTTATTTGTACTCACACCAGGTGCAGATTGGGCTTATGCTATTTTAGCAGGTATCGAGGGAAAGTTTATAAGTACTGCGATCACTGGTTTAATCTTGGGACATTTGATTGCAATTTTATGTGTTGCTGCAGGAGTGGGTTCACTTTTAAACCATTTTCCGATTTTATTGACTTCGATGACGATAATAGGCGCTTGTTATTTACTATGGATGGGAATTAATTTGTTAATAAAGCCTGCAGCTATCTCGCATGCTGATGGGCAAAGTCGATCATTACTAAGTGCAAAAGCATGGTTGATTAAAGGCATCGGTATTAGTGGTTTAAATCCAAAAGTGTTACTTCTATTTTTTGCATTATTGCCACCCTTTATTCATCCAAAAATGGCATTTTCTCCAACTGTGCAAATTGTGTTATTGGGTATGATTCATTTATTGAGTTGTACGGTGGTGTATATGTTGGTTGGTGTGACAGCTAAAAGATTGTTGAGAACTCGTCCTACCGCTGTAAAAATTGTTAGTCGTATTTCAGGTGGGCTAATGGTGATGATTGCTTTAATTTTGGTGGTCGGGCAGCTTTAAATATCGAGAATTGGAATCCATAATTGGTTTATGGATTCCCCTCGTGGTGTGAATTAAAGTATCGCTTTCAAACGTTTAACCACTTCTTCACATTGTGCTAAATCGGCAACCAACGCCATTCGAACATGACCTTCGCCCGGATTGCCTTGTTCGGTATCACGAGATAAGTAACGACCCGGTAGAACTTTGATGTGCGCTTTTTCCATCAGCAATTTGGCAAAAGTTTCATCATTATCAACTTTTAGCCAATAGTAGAAACCTGCATCAGGTTTTTTTAATGGCAATAAATGACCCAATTCAGATTGGAATAAATCAAATTTGGCACGGTATTGTTGACGATTTTCTTCAACATGTGCTTCATCATTCCATGCCGCAATTGAAGCCAATTGATTCTGTACTGGCATCGCGGCACCGTGATAAGTACGGTATTGCAAATAAGGTTTGAGTAATGCGGCATCACCTGCAACAAAGCCTGAGCGCATGCCCGGTAAGTTTGAGCGTTTCGAGAGTGAATGAAACACGATACAGTTTTTATAATCATCCCGTCCCATTTCCGCACAAACTTCTAGCAAACCAATCGGTGCTTGATCAAACCAAAGTTCTGAATAACATTCATCAGATGCAATCACAAAATCGTATTGATCTGAAAGTGCAATCAACTTTTTAAATTGTTGTTTAGACAGTACAGCACCTGTCGGGTTGCCCGGTGTGCAGACAAATAATAATGCTGTTTTTTGCCACACTTCGGCAGGTACAGCATCAAAATCACCCAAATATCCATTTTCTTCAGTGCAATTGATAAAATAAGGCTTTGCACCAGATAGTAACGCTGCGCCTTCATAAATTTGATAAAAAGGATTTGGCATCACGATATAGGGAGCATCTTCACGTTTAATCAATGCTTGAACAAAAGAGAAGATGCCTTCACGTGTGCCTGAAACTGGCAGGATATGATCTTCCGCACTGATTTGATTCAATTTAAAACGTCGAGTCAGCCACTGCGCGATACTTTGGCGCAGTTCAGGTAAGCCCTTACTATTTGGGTAAGTCGATAAATGTGAAAAATTATCAATAATCGCTTGTTTAACAAACTCAGGAGCAGGGTGTTTAGGCTCACCGATTGAGAGTGGAATCAACGGTAAATTGGCAGGTTGCACATCTTTAAAAAGTTGCGTTAACTTCTCAAAAGGATAGGGATGCAATAATGACAAGCTTGAGTTCATTTAAACAGTTACCACATGTAGGGGCGTATCGAATACGCCCAATTATTGATGGAAATTAAAAATTAAGTTGGGTTGCAGATCTGATTTGATGCTTCGTCCAAAGCTGCTTTGAGCATTTCCGCAAACGCTTTCACTTCTTCATCTGTTAGCAACACACCATTTTTCTTGGTGACAAAGAAAATATCTTCGGCACGTTCGCCCAGTGTCGCAATTTTAGCAGAATGAATGTCTAAACCTTGCAGCATAAATAGCCCGCCGATACGTGCAAGTAAACCCGGTTGGTCAAGTGTTGATATCTCGACCATGTGTTGTTGTAAGGTTGGGTTAAGTACAATATCAACCGTATTTTGTATATCAAAATGGCGTAAATGACGTGGTATACGGCGTTGCATAATGCCCGGGTATTGGTCTGAATGATTAAGCGCTTCAACCAATGCCGTTTTTACTTTGTGTTCACGCTCAGGATCGGTGAGTAAAGTACCAAAACGATCCAAAACCAAATAAGTATCTAAACTAAAGGCTGTACTTGCTGTGATAATTTTTGCATCTTGAACATCAAGATTCATACGGTCCAATACTGCAACAGTTGTCGCAAATAGATTAGGTCTATCTCGTGTATAAATAAAGAGTTGAACTGCATCTTCAGCCGCATTACGATGCGCGCGTAAAAGCACCAAAGGTTCAGGATTGTCACCGTGCTGTAAAATCGCCTGTGTATGCCATGCAATTTCGTTTGCTGACTCTTTGACAAAATAGTCATCGCCAAGTTCTTGCCAGACTTTCTCAACTTCAGCCAATGAAAAATCATTGACGAGCAATTCGCTGGCAGCAAATTTGGTGTCTTCAATCAGCATTTGATAATCAACTGGGCGTCCTAAACCAGAACGTACCACATCACGCGAATAGGTATAAAGTTGACGCATCAGAGAGGCGCGCCAAGTGTTCCATAAGTTTGGATTGGTCGCATTAATATCAGCAACAGTCAGTGTATAGAGATAATCTAAATGCTCCATATCACCGACTTTTTCAGCAAATTCCTTTACTTCGTCAGGATCGGAAATATCTTTTTTCTGTGCGGTGAGAGACATGAGTAGGTGGTTGTTGATCAACCATGCAACCAGTTTGCATTCACGCTCAGTAAAGCCATGTGTTCGGCAGAACTTAATTGCATCAATTGCACCCAACTCACTGTGGTCACCACCACGACCTTTGGCAATATCATGAAAAATTGCCGCTAAGTAGACAATATCATGCCTAGAAATTCGTTGGAAAACTGAACTGACAACAGGGAAATCTTTGGCGAATTCTGGCTCTTTAAAACGGCTTAAATTGCGAAGCAATAATAACGTATGTGCATCTACTGTATAGATGTGGAACAGGTCGTATTGCATCAATCCCGTAATCTGCCCAAAAGCGGGGATGTAATTGCCTAAAACGCCGTAACGTTTCATTGACACCATTGTTTCGTACAGTCGATTGGGTGAACGAATAATCGACATAAAGAGCGCTTGGTGTTCAGGATCATCTCTAAAACGCTGATCAATTCGTTTCGCTGCAAGCACCAGTAGTCTTAACGTACGAGCACGTATGCCTGTGATTTCTGGGCGATTTGCCAGTAAATAGAATAGTTCTAAAATCGCGCTTGGTGTTTCGGAAAAAACTTTATGATGTTGAACTGCAAGTTTGCCATCTACGATTTTAAAACGTTCATTGATTTCTATAATTTGACGGTCATATTCAGTCAGGCGAGGGGTAATGACGGACTCGTTGAAATAAGCCAGTAGCATTTCACTTAGCGTGGAAACCTGTTGCGCAGTACGATAATAACGCTTCATAAACTGTTCAACGCCAAAATTTACCGACTGACCTTCTTTACGAACGTAGCCAAATTTTGCAGCTATTTCACGCTGGTGATCAAACAACAAGCGGTTTTCATCACGCTTTGCTAAACGGTGTAGATGGTTGCGAATTTCCCATAAGAAGCTTTCAGCTTCTTCTAATACACCCAATTCAAATTCAGTAATAAAACCTAAATGAACGAGGTCGTAGATACGGTTGACACGAAAGTGGCGTTTTGCAATCCAACCAATTTGATTGATATCACGGATACCACCCGGTGCATTTTTGATATCTGGCTCTAAATTACTCTCAGTATTGTTATGTTGAGCATAGCGTTTGGCTTGCTCTGCCATTTTGGCATCATAGAAGGTTTGATCTGTCCATGTTTGCGCAACAATACGACGTGGCCATTTTGCCAGTTGTTCATTTCCAGTAATCAAACGGGCTTCGATCAGCGTAGTTGCTACGGTTAAATCATTGGTTGCTTGTTCTACACAGTTTTGAATCGTACGAACGCTGATGCCCGGTTTGAAATTACCGACATCCCAAAGCGATGAAATAAAAGTAGAAATTAGCTTTTCTTGTTCTTCACTGAATTCATCGTCTGACAAGATCATAATGTCAGTGTCTGAATAAGGCAGCATTTCACGACGGCCATAACCACCGACAGCAAATAAACCTAATTCAGTTTGATCAAGACCGGCATGATTCCATAGAAATATCAGTGCTTCATCAATCGAGTTAGAACGGGCTTTAATAACGTCACGAATAGATTGACCATTTTCATAACTCTCTTGTAATTGTTTTTCTACATCTTTTCGCCATTGATTAATGGCTTGAATATCATGATGACTGGTGACGTAGTTCAACAATGGAGAAGTATTGATCATGAAAATGGTCTTCTATCAAAGTCCCTCTTTATACAAGAGGGCGAGTTGTGATTGTTGCAATGCAAGGGAAGTTTAAACGTTTGTTTTTACGCTCACTTGGTCAGCTGATTGTTGTGCGAGCTCACGCGCCAAATCTGTACTTTCTGCACGAGCGGTGACAACACCCATACGGCGGCGTTTAAAACCCTCTGGTTTAGCAAATAAGCGTAAGTCAGTATCTGGATTAGCTAAAGCAAGATTTAAGCCAGTAAAACTTAGATTGTTTGAATCTACACCTGCATAAATCACTGCACTTGCAGCAATGCTATGACGAGCCGTGTTGACAGGTAAGCCTAAAATTGCACGTGCATGCAGCTCAAATTCATTTTGAAATTGTGATGCTAAAGTGACGAGTCCAGTGTCATGTGGGCGAGGTGAGACTTCACTGAACCACACGTTATCGCCTTTAATAAATAACTCTACCCCAAAAATACCACAGCCACCTAAAGCGGTTGTTACTTTATTGGCTATTCGTTTTGACTCTTGCAATGCCGCAGCAGTCATCGCTTGAGGCTGCCAGCTTTCCACATAATCACCCGCATCTTGGCGATGCCCAATTGGATCGCAGAAGTGAGTTTCAATTTCACCTGTTTCTGGATTTTTGGCACGAACTGTCAACAAGGTGATTTCAAAATCAAAATCAATTTGTGATTCAACGATGACCGTGCCTTGATTGACACGTCCACCTTGCATGGCATATTCCCAAGCGGCATCGACTTCATCAAAGCTTTTTACGCGAGACTGGCCTTTACCAGATGAAGACATCACTGGTTTTACAAAATTTGGATAACCAATATCGTCACAAGCAGCACGGAAGCTTTCTAGTGTATTTGCAAAGCGGTAAGCAGAGGTTGGTAAACCGAGTTCTTCGGCAGCCAAGCGACGAATACCTTCACGATTCATGGTCAAGTTGACTGCTTTGGCAGAAGGAATCACTGTTGCGGTTTGGTTTTGTTCAATTTCAATTAAAACTTCAGTCGCAATGGCTTCAATTTCAGGAATAATGAGATTTGGCCTAACTTTGGTAATTAATTTTTTTAATGCAGATGGATCAGCCATATTCAAGGTATAAGCGAAATGTGCAACTTGCATGGCAGGTGCATGATCATAACGATCTGCGGCGTGTACTTCGACCCCTAAGCGTTGTAAAGAAATGACGACTTCTTTACCTAGTTCTCCAGAACCTAACATTAAAACTTTAAATGCCGAAGATTGAAGTGGAGTTCCTAGCGTGACGCTCATGCGAATAATCCTATCCTGAGTAATTTGTGTTTAAGCATAGCAGAACTTACGGTTAAATTAAGCTCTAATTGATACAAAAAACATGGTTTTTGTTAGACAAAATATAGTGCTTAAAATGATAGTGATCTGTTTAGACATTCACTTGATAATTTAGCTGTAATTCATCCGCATTTTGTCCACGGATGCCCCAATTGGCTTTTGGTGTCTCAAAAATTGTGATTTCGATATTTTGGGGTGAAATACCGCATTGTTGTTGAATATTATCAAATATTGTTTGGATCAAGCGCTTTTTCGCCTCAGTTGTACGGCCTTCAAACATTGAAATTTCAATAATCGTATAGTTGTCACTACGATCATTAGGGTAGATGAAATTGGCTTGCTCTAAAGCAATAAAGCGTTGAAATTTCTTTTCTATTGGATAGCTCAAACTTGTCAACAAAGCTAGATGGATGGCATCTGAAAGTTGATCTCTAAATTGAGTGATCGTTTTATTCAGCGCATAAATTTTTATTTGGGACATTTATCATTTGCTCCGTGATTGTGTTCATACGTATTGTTGATGATTAGACTTTTTTCATCATTATTTAGCCTCTTTAGACTTTTCCCATTGAGAGAGTGAGGAACGATTGAAGTTCCGCAAGGGGATTTATCAAAGAAGTCTATAAAAATGAATAAAGCCGAAAAGAATTAAAAACAGTAGCATAAAACCAGTGAGTTGAGTCTGGGATTCATTCGCTTGGTAAATAAGTAACAATGATTGAGAAATCTGTTTAAATTGACTAGCATAAAGCCCAAATGTTTCATCGGCGATCTGATATGTCTAATAGCAAAACTCGTGTGGCGACAATAATGTTGTGCAGCACTTTTTTATTGGCTGCATGCGGTAATTCAAACAACGAAACCGAAAAACGAGTTGAGATTAAACCTGCGCCGAAACTAACAAATGATGCAACCAGTTATGCAAATGCTGCATGGCAACTGATCAATCAAATTGATCCAATTGTTTACAATAAACAAGTGCATGATATTGAAGAAAAAGTGAGAAAGCCGATACGTCAACTGAGTACAGATTGGCGGATTAATGTCAAAATGACGGACTCCGTTACTGAGGGGAAGTATGCGCTTTGTCGTAAAGCCCTAACCAGTTTAGATAGCTGGGCAAGAGATGTGAGAGACAATGCGAATGGAGCTACGCAAAAGCAAGTAAGCTTTGAGCGTGATAAAGCTCAATGTAAAGATGCGATTGATAATCCTGCTTTGGGGAACACATCTCCTAAATAAGCATTCAATTAGCAATCCCTTACATTGCTCAATTTTCAGATTGATAGCTTGTATATATCGTCGATTGATTCATCGGCAGAACAAAAATCTTGTTCTGCCGTTAGATGGATAAAGCTGAAATAAAATAGCGAATAACCATAGCCTACGTCTTATACCTTATTTGCGTTATTTTAGACAATTACGCAACGAATGATAGAAAGGTCAATTGAGCTATAGATGCTGAGAGGTTGAATAAAATCATAAATTGTAAAAGAATAATTTTTAAAAAACGCTGAAACGATTGACTCATTTGTGGCGAATAAGTAGGATGAATTTCCTCAATTACGTAAGGAACCTGTGGCTAAAAGCCAAGTTCTCATATGGATACTCCCAGTTTAATTTCTGAAAATATTGGTCAATTCTCTTTCGCTTCCGCCCTTAGTGGGGATGCATTGCTTCTTTTACTATATGTTTTTTTAGCATTATTCTTTTCCTTTCTATGTTCGATTGCAGAAGCAACTTTACTCAGTATTACACCCAGTTATGTCGCAGGTCTAAACGAAACCGATCCTAAAAAAGCCGAACAATTAAGACGATTAAAAGAAGATAATATCGATCAGTCGCTCGCTGCGATTCTGACAGTAAATACAATAGCGCATACAGTAGGGGCAATTGGTGCTGGTGCAAAAGCAGTCACCGTATTTGGTCAAGTCTGGTTTGGCGTTTTTTCCGCGGTTATGACCTTATTGATTTTATTTGCTTCAGAGATCATTCCAAAAACATTAGGTGCCGTGTATTGGCGTCAACTTGCTGGTTTGACAGTGATTTATGTCAATTTCCTAATCAAAATCATGTATCCATTAATTCTCATTTCAGAAAAACTGACCAAGTTAATTTCAGGTGGCAAAAAAGTTCAGCAATTTAGCCGTGATGAATTTGTTGCGATGGCAGGTATTGGTAAAGAAGAGGGGATGCTGAATGATCGAGAATCTAAAATTATCCGTAACCTCTTTCTTTTTAAGTCTTTTGATGCCAGTACGGTGATGACACCACGAATCGTTGTCTCTGCGTTACAGAAAGATTTGACGGTCGATGAGGTGTTATCTATGCCGACAAGTTCTAATTTTTCACGTATACCAATTTATGATAATGATTTGGATAGTGTGGTTGGATTTGTACTACGTGAAGATTTGTTGGTTGCTAAAAACCACGGGCAAGGTGGGCATTCGATTAATGAGTTCCGCAGGGATATCATAACGGTCATGGCAAAAACACCTTTATCTCGATTAATGGAAATCTTACTGGAACAACGTCAACATATTGCACTTGTGGTTGGTGAGTATGGGGATACCAAAGGGGTCGTCACATTGGAAGATGTGGTTGAAACATTGCTTGGCATTGAGATTCTTGATGAGGGTGACAAGGTCGAGGATATGCAAAAACTAGCAAGACAACTTTGGGAGAAACGTGTTGGGAAAATGGGTATTCATTTAGACCCGCCTTCACAATAATAACGATGCCATTGTCGGTGAACGATGTCGACAGTGGCATATTTGGAGCGGAGTCGCTTAAACTTTTTATTTTTAGACTTTATTTGCTCGGGTAATTCTAGTCTTTTAGATCCCCTACTTTTGATAAGGTGATCAATTTTTCAAGATCAATCACTTCAATCTTTTTAAAGCCAAGTTGAATGACGCCTTGCTTTTCAAATAGGTTGAGTGCTTGATTTATGGTTTGTCTTGATACTGTCAGCATATTGGCAAGTTGATCCTGAGATATTTGAATATTCAGATCGTTAATAGACGCACGATTGCCATAACCTTCCAAAATAAACAGTAAACGTTGTGCTAAGCGTTGCGTGAGACTTTGTGTTTGAATAGCGATTTGCTCTAAAAAGACGTAGCGTAATTTTTGGCTGGTGAGTAAGGCAAAGTAATACCAATAATAAGGATATTGAGCCAAGATATCATTCAATGGCTGAGCAGGTATTTGTAGAATCACACTTTTTCTGAGAGCTATCGCATCATGCGAACGCACTTGCTTATCGATTAATGAAATTTCACCAAACCACATAATCGGTTCAGCAATGGCAGCAATCGCCTCATTACCGTTTACGTCTATATAACCCAAGCTGATTGAACCTTCGAGTACAGCATATACACCATCAAAAGGATCTTGAGCGTTAAACACAGCAGCGTTTTTTTCTACTGTATATTTTCGGCTATGTTGAATAATAAATTGCTGGAAAGCTTCTGAAAGTTGGTTAAACCACGAGTTTTGCTGCAAATGTTTGATATAAGTTGCTTCTAACACAAAATTTCCTTTGCAAAAAATAAATCCATTTGTCAGCTACATGACAACTTCATGATGATACTTCTTATAGATTAGCAGCATAAACCAATTGTAAGAGGAATAAATAATGACAAATTTGGAACGTTTACTTAGTCAATATGCTGCATACCATTTAGATCGGAACAATATTTTGACCCATTTTGTGGGGATACCTTTAATTGTTTTTTCAATCCTATGTTTAACCGCACGCGTTGGAGTAGAAATATCCGGCTTTTCAGTGACTTTGGCATCGATACTGATTTTAGTAAGTACGATTTACTATATTTCATTAGATAAGCTATTTGGAATTCTAATGCTGATTATATTCATTGCAGCATATCCACTTGCAGTCAAAATAGCAGCATTACCAATGTGGAGTTGGTTAGGTGTGAGTATCGGTATTTTTGTTGTAGGTTGGGTATTTCAGTTCGTAGGACATTATTTTGAGAAAAAAAAACCTGCATTTGTTGATGATTTAGTTGGTTTAGCAATTGGACCTCTATTTGTGTTAGCAGAGTTCATCTTCTTACTCGGATTCCGCAAGTCATTACATCAACGTATTTTAAAAGAAGCACAAATGAAACGTGCAGCGATGGATATGAAGCAGCAGCTTGTTTCTTAAAATACAGATTCAAAAAAAACCGCTAATAAGGTCTTTATTAGCGGCTTGGAAATCAAAAACTGATTTAAACGTTAAAACGGAAGTGAAGTACGTCACCGTCTTGAACAACGTATGTCTTACCTTCTAAGCGCCATTTACCTGCTTCTTTCGCGCCACTTTCACCGTTGTATTGAATGAAATCATCATAAGCAACACATTCTGCACGGATAAAGCCTTTTTCAAAGTCAGTGTGAATCACACCAGCCGCTTGTGGCGCAGTTGCACCTACTTTTACGGTCCAAGCACGAACTTCTTGTACACCAGCTGTGAAGTAAGTTTGTAAGCCAAGAAGTTTGTAACCCGCACGAATCACCACGTTCAAGCCTGGTTCTTCCATGCCCATTGCTTCTAAAAACTCCGCACGATCTTCATCTTCTAATAATGAAATCTCAGCTTCGATTTGGTTGCAAAGTGGAACAACGATTGCATTTTCTTCCGCAGCAAGTTTTTGTACTGCTTCAAGATGCGGGTTGTTTTCAAAACCATCTTCAGCCACGTTAGCAATATACATGGTTGGTTTAAGGGTCATTAAACCAAAACCACGGACTAATTTGCGCTCATCATCAGAAAGGTCGGCTGCGCGTGCTGGTTTGCCTTCATCAAGTAATGGCTGGATTTTTTCTAAAACAGCTTTGGTTGCAAGCGCTTCTTTGTCGCCACCTTTAGCTGATTTTGTTAAACGTAACAATGCTTTTGCAACCGTATCAAGGTCAGCAAGTGCAAGCTCGGTATTGATGGTTGCGATGTCATCTAATGGATCAATTTTGCCATTTACATGAATGACATTTTCATCTTCAAAACAACGTACTACGTGTGCAATCGCATCGGTTTCACGGATGTTGGCAAGGAATTGGTTTCCTAAACCTTCACCTTTAGATGCACCAGCAACCAGACCCGCAATATCAACAAACTCCATTGTGGTTGGAATAACACGCTGTGGCTTTACAATTGCAGAAAGTTTGTCTAAACGTGGATCTGGAACAGGAACAATCCCAGTGTTGGGTTCAATGGTACAGAACGGAAAGTTTTCAGCAGCAATAGCCGCCTTTGTTAACGCATTAAATAATGTAGATTTACCTACGTTTGGCAGACCAACAATACCGCAATTAAAACCCATGAAACCACTCACAAATGTGTTATTTAAAAATTGTTGCTGATTTTACATGAAAGCCATGACAAAGTCAGGTCATGGCTTAAGTGGATTATCAATTCGCGGTTAAACTTTGCGTTTATCGAGCTGTTTGGCAATATTATCGCCTGTACTTTGAACCAACATGACTAAAACGATTAGCACTACAATCACCGCCAACATCACTTGCATATCAAAACGTTGATAACCATAGCGATAGGCGATATCACCGAGACCGCCAGCGCCGATTGCGCCTGCAATCGCAGAGGAGCTGATCATGGTGACAATGGTCACGGTAAAGCCTGCAACAATGCCCGGCAGGGCTTCAGGAAGTAATACATGCCACAGAATTTGTTTACGATTACAACCCATGGCTTGTGCTGCCTCAATTAAGCCTTGATCAACTTCACGAAGACTGACTTCAGCAATACGGGCGAAGAAGGGAATCGCGGCGATGGTCAAAGGCACAATTGCAGCTAACACACCATAACTGGTTCCGACGATCCAACGGGTAAACGGAATCAAAGCCACCATTAAAATCAGAAAAGGTACAGAACGGGTAATATTAATTACCCATCCTAGAGGCTGATTAATTTTCTTGGAAGGATAAATCCCAAAATCAGCAGTACTCACCAGAATTAGGGCAATTGGTAGACCAATCAGAAAAGCAAAAATGGCGGAAACACCAACCATGACTAAGGTATCGGTCGTGCCTGTCAGTAACAGGTCAATGAGTTGATTGTGCATAACCGATCACCTCAAGTTGCGTAATTGCATGATGTTTTTCTAATGGTTGGTTATTTACGTCAAATTCCAGATTGTGAATGCCAACGATCAGTGAACCTATCGTATGTTGCTGAATGGTATTGATTTGACTGTGATAGATCTGAATTGGACGCTCAAAGACACTCAGCAATTCATATAAATCAGGAACCGATTTAGATTCACTGACATATTTCAGTTTGAAAATTTGATGCGTCGTGTGCTGATCAAAAGTTTGGCTCAATTCAAAAGGTAAATTGAGCTGTTCTAGCTTGAGTAATTCTTGCGTAATCTGTTGTTGTGGATTGGAAAATACTGACCAGACTTGACCCGATTCAACAATTTCACCTTGATCAATCACGACGACTTGATCACAAATCTCTTGGATGACTTGCATTTCATGCGTGATTAAGACAATGGTTATACCCAAGTCTTGGTTAATTTGTTTTAATAAAGCCAGAATATTGGCAGTACTTTCAGGATCAAGTGCTGAGGTGGCTTCATCACAGAGCAGGATTTCAGGCTGAGAAACCAAAGCACGAGCAATCCCGACACGTTGTTTCTGCCCACCAGAAAGTTGAGCAGGATAGTCATTCCGCTTTGCTTCTAAGCCAACCAGTGTCAGTACATCATTAACCCGCTGCTCAATTTCAGCCTTGTCATAACCTGCGATACGTAGCGGTAAAGCCACATTTTCCCACACAGTTTTGGCAGACATTAAATTAAAATGCTGAAATATCATGCCGATTTTCTGCCGAGTTTTGATCAGTTCGGCATGGCTTAGTTCAGCAATATTCTGCTGGTGAATCAAAATACTGCCCGTATCAATCGCTTCAAGACCATTCAAGGTACGGATCAGTGATGATTTACCTGCACCACTTTTCCCGATAATCCCAACAATCTGCGCTTTGGGAATATCGAGGGTAATGTCTTTTAAAGCGTGTAAGCGTTGGCCTTGTACTTCATAAAACTTATTTAAACCGCGTATTTTCAGATGTGGAACTGAAAAATCAACTTGTGAACCAAAACTCACCATGATAGTTCTCCTTATTTCCAGCCAGAAAACCAGAGCGTTGGACCAAAATCATTATCCAAGGCAGCTTTAACTTTTGGTGAGTTTTGATAAATCTCGACAAATTTCTGTAGTTTATGGTCTTTGTCCTGATAATCATCACGTACCACAAATAAAATGGCATAACGCTTATTGGTGTTGTCATCAAACAATAAGGCACTTTCAGGATCAGCCGTTTTGGCTAAACGTAAGTAATGTGGATAGCCAAAAGCGAGATCAACATCATCAATCGCACGTGCAGTCTGAGGGCCTTCAACTTCAGTAAATTTCAGGTTCTTCGGATTTGCTGTAATGTCTTTGAGTGCAGAAAGGTGATTGTTACTGTCTTTCAGTTCAATTAGCTTCGCTTGTTGCAATAGTAATAGTGCACGACCTTGATTCACTGGATCATTGGGAATGGCAACAGTTGCTCCATTCGGAAGTTCATCAAAACTTTTATATTTTTTTGAATACAACCCGACATGCGATGCCGCACCCACAGCAAAGGGTTTTAATTTAAAGCCTGTTTCCTTAATCGCGTTATCCAAAAATGGTTGATGCTGGAAAAAGTTCGCATCAATATCGCCATGATTTAAGGTGATATTGGGCGTATTCCAATCTGAAAACTCCACCAGTTTTACATTTAAACCTTGTTGTTTGGCTTCATCCGCAGCGACTTGTAGTGGATGTGCAAAAGAAGGGCTAATCCCAATCACCAATTCACTGCTATGATTCTGCCTTTGTTTATTCCAAATCAATAAGGCAACAATCACGACAACTGCGACAAGGCCAATACCGAGCCATTTTTTAGAGGCTGTTTGAGCCATATATTTCTCCAAATTTTTAAAAGTTAAGCACTTAGGTTTTCAATTATTTTCAATTTGTTGCTATTTTTATATTTGCTACATCGAAACTGATCGGCAGGATGGCTTGCTGCTAAATGATCACCTTGAGCAAAAAGCTTATTGCGCAATGAACCTGTGGCATATTCAGTTTTATAACGTCCACGCTGCTGTAACTCAGGGATTACTAGGCGAATAAAATCATGGTGTGATTCAGGTGCAACAGTACGCGTCAGGTTAAAACCATCAATGTCTGTTTGATCGAGCAGCTCAATCAGATATTCCGCAACTTCAGCAGCACTGCCGACAATGAGGGGATAACGTCCACCCAGAACATGCTGCGCTTTTAGATCATTTTTACTGATACGTTGTTCTTTAAACTTCTCATTAACGGAAGCAATGCTATTGCTCTTTTGATAAGGGATTGCTTCATCATCTGCAAACTGGGAAAGATCAATACCGACGGAGCTGGCATAATGCGCTAATCCTGCTTCAGGGCTGGCATATTGGCGATATTCAGCCAGTTTTTGCTGTGCAAGATCATGTGTTTCAGCAACAACAACAGTAATGCCGACAAAGATTTTAATTGCATCTTCATCACGGCCTTGTTGCTTCGCTTGTAGTCGTATTTTATTGACTTGTTGACGAATCTTTTCGGGTTGATCGCCACCAATAAAAATACATTCCGCATGGCGCGTGGCAAACTGTAGACCTTTCGGTGATGCACCTGCTTGGAATAACGTTGGAGTACGCTGTACAGAAGGCGCAACCTGAAATACACCTTGGCTTTGGTAGTATTGCCCTTGATGATTGATCGAGTGAACTTTATTTGGATCAGTAAAAACACGCTTTTGCTTATCTTTCTTTAAAGCATCATTTTCCCAAGAGCCTTCCCAATATTTATAGCAAAGCTGTAAAAACTCTTCGGCCTGATCATAACGTGCATCATGATCTTTTAAACCTTTTTGACCAATCAAGCGTTCGGCACTATCCAAATAGCCTGTGACAATGTTCCAGCCCAATCGACCTTGGGTTAAATGATCTAAACTGGCAAAACGCCGTGCAAACTGATAGGGATGTTCATAGCTTAGATTGACTGTGACACCAAAACTTAAATTTTGCGTGACCAGTGCCATTGCCGAAATCAGGGTAGAGGGATCATGGCTTGGCAATTGGATTGATTCTTTTAAGGTCAGATCGATACCATTTTGATAGACATCATAGACCCCTGTAATATCAGCAAGGAATAAACCATCAAACAAACCTCGTTCTAAATTTTGTGCGAGTTCAGTCCAATAATTCAGCTCATTAAAACGGTATGATTGATCACGTGGATGCGTCCACAAACCATGATTGATATGACCTACAGAGTTCATATCAAAGGCATTCAGTAAAATTTTCTTCGGGATACTTTGACTCATCACAGCGTCCCTCGGCGTGGTGGTAAGATACCGTTCAGGACATAATTGCCAATAAAGTAATATTTCCAGCGCGCAGCATCATGCAAGGTATGTACACGTGCATTACGCCAATGACGGTCGAGACCATCTGCACGTTGACTGCCACGACTGCCAGCCAATTCAATCAGTTTCGATGAGGCCTTTAATGCTGTTTCAGTGCTATGCGCACGGACTTTGGCGACATCGATTGAAGCTTTGGCTAAGCTTTCTGGATTGAGTTCATTTCTGGCAGCATCAACAGATTGAGCAGCTTGTTTGAGGAGTAATTCGCTGGCTTTAACATCAGTTGCCACGCGACCCAATTCAGACAGAGTTAATGGGTCTTGCGTCGCGGATTCAATATTGGCATCAATCCAAGGACGAGCCACACGGACACGCTCTAGGGTTTCTTCAAACGCTGCACGCGCAATCCCAACTTCAATTGCAGCATGCATGATCTGAGCAAATGGACCCACTAAAGATAGTTGCTTAAAGGCTGTGTCAAAAGGAATCACATCCTCTTTGGCAACAAAGACCTGATTAAATTTGACTGTACCGCTGCCCGTAGTCCGTTGCCCAAAGCCAGACCAGTCATCAATCAGTTCTAAACCTAGACTATCACGTTGTACAAAAGCCAAAAATTCGCGACCTGTTTCATCCACCACTAAGGTTGGAATACGATGCGCAAACAAACTGCCTGTGCAATAAAATTTTTCCCCTTGAATCAGATAACCTTTTTCGCTTGGGATTAAAGCTGTTTGTTTATGTGCAGAGGTACGGGTTTTAAACTCTGCCAGTGCATTACCGAAACGAGCACCTTGTAAAACTTCTTGATAGAGACGTTTCTTTTGTTGTTCCGTGCCTGTATTACGCAGCACTTCCAAAGCATAGAAATGATTTTGTGGAATTTGACCAATTGAACCATCCGCACCACTAAATAAAGCGATGACTTTGGCAACGGTTAGACTTGAAACGTCTGCACCACCATATTGTTTCGGTACCGTGATTGCCCATAGGCCTGATTGGCTATAGGTTTCGATTTCTCTAAAAGGTAAGTTCCGATTGGCATCACGTTCAACCGCAGCTTGTTTAAACTGCTGACTCAGCTTTGTGGCAATTTCCAATGCTTCTGTATCACTTTGAATGATATGAGCTGCTTTAAAATTGGTTTTGGCGAAACCTTGTAATTCTTGATATGAGGTCACTGTGATTTACTCCTTAAATCCAAGCGTGGCGGGCAGGGTGAGTACTATTGAGGTAATAATCACCAATGGCATGGAGTTTCCAACGCACAGGATCATGTAGGGTATGCACACGGGCATTACGCCAGTGCTGATCAAGGTGATGTTTGCTTAAGCTGGCACGACTACCGCCGAGTTCAAATAGTTTTTCGGAGATTTGCAGGGCTGCATCATTGGCGTAGATTTTTGCTTCGGCTACCAGAATCGAGGCGCGAGCGGCTTGCTTAGCAGAAAGCTCGGTGAGTTGATCAAGCTCATCCAGATATTCAGCGGCATCATCCAGTAATAAAATGGCTGTATCGAGCAGGATATTGAGCTTACCAACTTCTTGTAGGGTGTAATGTTCTTCAGTGGCTTTTTCCACGCCTGCATCAATAATTGGGCGCGCTTTACGCACGCTGGATAAGGTGTCATCAAAAGCGGCTTCGGCAATGCCAACATCAATCGCAACCTGTAAAAGTTGAGAATACGCACCACGAACATTTGGGGTGTCGGCAATAATACGCTCATCAAAAAATAAGGTTGGATCGGCGACAACATTGTGAAGTTTTACAGTTCCACTGGCTGTAGTACGTTGACCAAAGCCATTCCAGTCATTAATCACTTCAACACCATTTGCATGTCGATCAATAATCGCCAGTACGGTATGACCATTTGGATGTAGTGCTCGAATCGCTAGCCAATCCGCAAAGCTTGTTCCAGTTGAGTAAAATTTTTCCCCGTTTAAAAGGTATTGACCATTTTCCAAAGTTAAAGTGGTTTGAATGGCTTTAGTATCTTTAGAATTTTTCTCAGGCCCACCATTGGCAATTCGTTTGCCTGCAAGAATTTCAGCATAGATAAACTGCTTTTGAGCATCTGAACCTGTGATATTAATAAAATTTAACAGCCCGAATTGGTTTTGCGGGATTTGTCCGACATTGGCATCCGCTTTACTTAAAATACGAAACACATGGACCAAAGTCTTATTGGAGACAAAAGCTCCTCCATATTGTTGCGGTACACGAATGCCACCTAAACCTTTTTGACTAAAGTGAATAACTTGTTCTGTTGGTAAAATACGATCTTGATCACGTTCATTTCGTTCTTCTAATGCAAAGTCAGCAACTTGATAGGCAGCATTGATGGCCTGCTGATCATTTGAAATCAGTTGTACTGGAGCTTGGATCACTGATGGATTACTGGACATGTGAGCACCTCTAATAGATAAGAGGGACTTTACAAAAGTTTTACTTTTTCACTAAATCATTAGATGTGGCTTATATATCACAATAATTATTAAGTTTTTTTTTGTGAGAAAAATAATAGAAAAAATGATATTAAATTTTTAATTAAAACAATTGTTTATCAGGTGTAATGTTTGGTTGGATAGTACAGAAAAGTATTTTTCTATGAAAGAAATGAATAATCTAACCAGAAAAAGAGATAAAGAATTTTAGCCAAAATAAAAAAAGATAGAGCGAAAAGGACATTGTATTCATTAGATTTTACTTCTAAAGTATGAAAAACCTTATGTTTGATTGAATAGAAAAATAAATTTGGAGTATATATGCGGGTTTTATACCAATTTCCTTTATCTCATTATTGTGAAAAAGCTCGCTGGTTGTTAGATCATAAGGAATTGGATTATGTGGCACATAATTTAATTCCTGGTTTTCATCGTGCGTTTACCTATCTAAAGTCTGGGCAATATTTATTACCAATGCTGAAAGACGATAAACAATGGATTGCTGATTCAACTCAAATTGCTTTGTATCTTGATACAACCTATCCTGAACATGCCTTGTTAAGACGTGATGAACAATTACGTGAGCAGGCTTTAGAAATTGATGAACTGTCTAGAGAACTCGGTATTCATGTACGCCGTTGGTCATTGGCTCAAGCACTATCTGTGGGGGATCATCCCCTTGAAATTATGATGGGTGAGCAGGGCTATCTACGTCAGTTTGAAAAGATTTCCAAACCTATTTTAAGGAGTTTAGTCTCGACGAATTACAAGCTAAACCCTGAAAAAGTCGCTCAATCAAAAATTCGTATGACTGAACTCATCACCGATTTAAATCAACGCCTGATTGATAATCAAGGGCGCTATTTGGTTGGAGATCGCCTTGGTTTGGCTGATATTGCTGTTTGTTCAATGCTTGCACCGTTATTGATGATTAAAGGTACGCCGTGGGAGTTGGAAAATGATGATGTTGATCTCCTCACAGGTGAGCTGAAACAGTATCATGATGACTTAAATGATTTGCCCCTTGGACAATATGTACAACGCATTTATGCCACTGAGCGTAATGCGCGAGTCGATTGGCGCGGGCTTTAACAATGATTGTTTAATAAGTAAATATTGCAGAAACCGAGTGAAAAATAAGCTCGGTTTTTTGTTGTTTCATCTATTTGAAATTCGATTGATATATGATTTTGAATAACCGCATTAAGCAGTTCATCTAAGAAGCTTTTTCAAAATGAATGTCATTTATCTCAATGGAGCATCATCAGCAAAATGACCTGTTGGAAAATATGATACTTTCGGTCTAATAGCATCTGATAAATGAAAAAATAACAGTTTGAATATGTACATATCAAATTGGGTCGAAATTTATCAATTTAATATGAGAACTAAGACAATCAGCTAATCAATTAAAGACAATTGTATATATAATAATCCTTAGTGCACTAGTCGGTTTTAGTCTGTGATCCAGAACTAAAAACATAAAAAAAGAGGGAATACCATGAAAAAGCTGCAATTTATAGCAGATTGCCCTAAACATGGGGTAATTGATCATCCACCCAATGAATGCTATATCACGCAAGAATACGTGGCCGCACTACTATATAAACAATTAGAACAATATGGCTTCGATGCACAACATATGCGTCATGAGCATGAAAAAATTGAAGTGTGTATTGATAATCATCAATTACCACTCTCTATTTTATGTTCTCAGCAAGATACCGAGGGGCATATTTTGTGCGAGATTTCTGCAAATCCACAACAAGAACAAGCTTGGTTTGAAAAGATTGAAACTCAAAGTATTATTCGTCAGTTGGCTCAAGCTGTTGAAAATAGCTTAAAAGCCGAACATAGTTTTTCAAAGTTTGTTTGGAAAAGTTAGTTGCTTGAGCTTATATGTTAGTTAATATATTGGGTTTAAATAAGATTTAAAAATAAAATATGGATTAGGGCTTTGAGCCTGTATCTTTAAAAGATGATTGAAAAGAAGCTCAAGGCTGAGCTTCTTAAACTTTTACATTAATTTGAAACAGATCCTTATCCAATTCGATAAAGTCAATTTCACAATCAATAAATTTTTCAATCATTGCTGCTTGTGTACGAGTATGTTCACTAATACATTTCGCCGTAAATTCACCACCTTGACCCAATGCTAAAGGTAAGAGGAGTTGATCAGCGAGATACTCATCAACGACAGCTTTGGACACAAGATAAAGCTTCACTTTTTCTGCCAAGTGATTTGCTATTTGTTCGGCACTTTTTCGCATTTCGCCTAAAGCTGTGAATAGCTGAGTGTGATTTTCGTGCTCAACTTTGACATACGCCGTATTTCCTTGGCTGATCCCATTTAAATGGAATTGCTGTTGAGTGTCTAAATTCAGTTTTTTATTTAAAGTTGCCAATTCCCGTTGTACGATTTGTGCTTCTTCGGAAAGATTCAATACTGCTGCAAAAGCTCCAGTACTTTGTAAAGCACCACGATCTAATAAACTTAGCTTGTTTCGATGTTGCCACGGCTGAATTTTAATTTGAATTTCACCAGCACCAATCGGGAAGAAGCCTGCTTTGTTTAACTTAAACTCGACCTTTATTCCAAGTTTTTCTAATGCAGGCAAAAAGCAATGCTCAATAAAATCTGCTGTTGGTGCAAGTGGGTTGTGTGTGCCACCAGAAATCGTGAGTTCACTGGTTTCATTTTGTAATAATAAAGCAGGCAATAGAGTCTGAAAAACCAATGTTGTGCTTCCAGCGGAACCAATCTGGAAGTCATATTTTCCGCTTTGTACATGCTGTGGCGCAAAGTACAAACGCTGGCTATGCAGTTCAGCCCCTTCAACATAGGCTTGGCTGATATGTTGAGATGCCTGTACACAGACCAAATGCTGACGCATTAAGCCTGGCTTTTTACGCCCAGCACGAATGTTGATTAATTCAAATGCTTGACCTGTAATCATCGAAAGGGTAAGGGCGGTTCTTAAAATTTGTCCACCACCTTCACCTTGTGAACCATTAATCTGGATGGTTGCTGGCATATTTGCCAAAGCCTTATTCACTTCTATTTTCCTTATTTTCTAATTAAATGAACATACTGTCAGTACATGGTAATGCGAAGTAACGCGTAACTTTGCTTTTGGCAAAGGTTTACTAGGTACATGGTGCTGAGCCTAATCAGTGAAGATTGATGCACGGCTCACATGCTGCCATAGCCGCCTGAATTATTTTCAATCCCTCAGATCGGAGTAACGCAGGATCTTGTACTCGCCCAGTATGTCCAGACTGTGATTGTGAACTAAATTCACAAAATCTGTTGTCTATTCGACTAAATCAATCTGCCAGTTTGCAGCCTGAATCTTGATATTTAAATCACGTAGTTTCGCGCTGATATCATCGGCTTGTTTTTGCAAGCTAGAAACAGGGATGACCTTTTGCCATTTAATCTCACGTGAGCTATAACGGTCCGGCTCACGATTCGTATTGGCAATCGCATCAATGAGAATCTTATGTTGTTCAGCATAACTATCACGTAAGCTTAATAGGGACAGCAATAGGTTGCCATCCTCCAATTTTGCTTGTGCATTGGTCAAATGAATACGACAAATCAATTGATTGCTTTCTTGGGTTAAAGCAAACACTTGTTTGATCAGTTCATTTGGATCTTCGCTGGGTTCATCACCATCTTGTACCAATACATTGGCATTGATCCGTTGTTTTAATGAAGCGAGCTTTTTTTGTTGATCGCTTCGCTGTAAAAGTGCTTCTGCGAGTTTCATTTTATTTTCCTTTTATTCAATATGTACAATAACTAAGTTTGAAACACCTTCCAATTCCATACTAAATTTTGCAAATTCAATAACCTCATCTAAAGTTTGATTTTCATGCCAAGTTGTCATGAAGCAATTATTGGCTGGTGGTTGATAGTTATAAAAACCTAGATATGTTTCATCTAGGACATCATCCCAAATAGAGCACTCATATCCTGTCACCATTGCCTGAGTGCATAGTTTTGAATAGACAATCTGCTCACAAATCCAATTACGCCATTCAGGCAGGATTTGCTTAGTACCCACAATCAGAATGATGTAATAGGATTGCTCAGGTAGTACGAGATCAGCATCTTCATTTGTCCTGATTCTATAGCTCCGAATATCTAAACAATCCTTTTTCATCATTACCCCTTAACACAAACCACTTGTCTTAGTGTATAAACCACTTCAACCAAATCTTTTTGCGCATTCATTACGTCTTCAATCGGTTTATAAGCTGATGGAATTTCATCAATTACAGCAGCATCTTTACGGCATTCCACACCTTCAGTCTGAGCAATCTGATCTTCAACCGTAAAGCGACGTTTCGCTTCAGCACGGCTCATCACACGACCTGCACCATGCGAACATGAACAAAAAGACTCCTGATTTCCAAGACCACGTACAATAAAGGACTTGGCTCCCATTGAACCGGGAATGATTCCATACTCACCTAAACGTGCACTTACAGCACCTTTACGGGTTACCATCACTTCTTCGCCATAATGTTCTTCCTTTTCCACATAATTATGGTGACAGTTCACCGCTTCCAATTTTGCATTAAATGGTTTTGGAATAATCGTTGCCAAAGCTTTAATCGCTGACTGCATCATGATTTCACGATTTTTCATTGCAAAGCGTTGTGCCCAACCTACAGCAAACCAATAATCATTAAAATGCTCAGTTCCTTCAACTAAATACGCCAAGTCTTTATTCGGCAAATTAATGAAATGCTTTTGCATATCTTTTCGTGCAAGCTCGATAAAATGATTACCGATGGCATTACCTACACCGCGAGAACCTGAGTGCAACATAATCCAAACATGATCATGTTCATCCAAACAGACTTCGACGAAGTGATTTCCCGTCCCTAAAGTTCCTAATTGTTTGCGATTGTTGGTGTTTTTAAGACGAGGGTGCTTCGCACAAATCAACTCAAAATCAGCCACTAAGTCTGCCCAAGCTTGATCCACCATTTCAGGTGGGTTTTCCCAAGATCCACGATCTCGTCCTCGGCCTTTAGTCATTCCATGTGGAATTAAACGTTCAAGTTCTGTACGTAATCCATGTAAGTTATCTGGTAAATCAGAGGCGGTTAAGCTGGTTCGAGTTGCCATCATTCCACAGCCGATGTCGACGCCAACAGCCGCAGGAATAATCGCGCCTTTGGTTGGAATCACACTTCCAATGGTTGCCCCTAAACCAAAGTGCACGTCTGGCATTACCGCCATCCATTTATAAATAAATGGCATTTGGGCAGTTTGTAGTAATTGTTGTTTTGAGTTGTCATCAACAAGAACACCTTTGGTCCACATTTTCACAGGCATGCTTTTTTCACTATGTAGAACTTGATAAGCACGTTGTTGCTGTTCTTGTTCAAATTGAGCTTGTTGATTGACTTGTTCAATGACAGACATTTTCATTTTTCCTTTCAAAGCCTGCCTGCCAAGCGTTTGCAGGCAGGTGTTATTCACAATATCCCAATGATGTTGTGTGCTTATACTATTGCAGCGACTGTGCCAATATTTTAAAAAGCGAATCAAAATTATTGTAAGTTATTGATAATAATTGTAAATAAAATTTATACTACTCTGGGTTAATATGTTGGGGTATATTTTTTAATATAAAATATCTATTTATATAGATATAAATATATCTTAAAGGATATGCGATCTATTCTGTAATTTTACAGATAGATCGCATAACAAGAGGTGTATTAGGATTTATCAATTTTTAAGAGTTGACCAGTTTCATCTAAACTAAATTGGTCAAAATCATGTGCTAAATAAAAATTGCCTTTGTAAAACGCTCTGACTTCCTCCGCGATGGCCTGCTGCCCAGCACTATCTTGATGTCGCGGACTAAAGTGCGTGAGAATGAGATTGCTTAATCCTTGTTGTTGGGCAAATTCAGCCACTATTTTTGCCGAACTATGCATCGGACCTTGACCCACTTTATCTAGAACTGCTTGAGTATAGGTGCTTTCATGAATCAACAGTTGAGCATCTTGACATGACTGAGCTAATAACTCAGGACGATCATTGTCACCACCAACAATCGCGTGAACGCGCTGTATATGCGTTTGAATAAAATCACTCGCTTTTAAGGTTTGATCATTCAACTGAATATCTTTGCCTTGTTGTAAATCACCCCAAGCTTTACCTTTAGGTACACCAAGTTGAATTAAAGCCTGTGTGTCTAATTTATTTTGGGTGTGTTGCGTGATAATACTAAATGCAAAGCTGGGTACTCGATGGCTAAGTGGGTGGGCTTGAATTGAAAGTTCATCCGTCAATTGCTGTATTTGAGTCGCCTCATTCACATCAATGAAATTGAGTTGATAAGGCAGATGTAGATCGGTAAGTTGTGTAGTTGCTTCAAACCATTTTTGAATTTCTTTGGGGGCGATAATCGTTATGGGAGCAGTACGTGCATTCATGCCAGCACTTGCCAATAAGCCGACTAGCCCATAACAATGATCGCCATGTACATGGGTAATACAGACCGCAATCAGATTTTGTAAAGAAAGTTTGGCTTGTTGAATACGGTGTTGTGTGCCTTCACCTGCATCGACCAAAATCCAGTCTTTGTTTTTACTGTTTCGTATCGCTAAACCCGAAACATTACGAGTGAGTGTGGGTACACCTGAAGATGTACCTAAAAAAGTAAAATGAAGCATATTGTTGGAATTTTTCACTTAAATGCGTATTGTATATTATAGACATTTATAAAATTTTATAGAAATCATGACGGATGTGAAAAAAACAGTCGTAATTGGCTTTGTTGGTTCAACTTTAGATCAAGGAAAACGTCCTGATC
This sequence comes from Acinetobacter sp. NIPH 298, assembly GCF_000369505.1. Classification (GTDB taxonomy): domain Bacteria; phylum Pseudomonadota; class Gammaproteobacteria; order Pseudomonadales; family Moraxellaceae; genus Acinetobacter. Next base: position 1,396,051 of record NZ_KB850055.1, on the reverse strand, counting down.
GCTGGCAACGTTGGCGTCCAACGCTGAGCCTATTGATGCATGAAGATCTAATTGTAGATGAGCTGGTCTTATTGCATGATCGGCAACATCATAATTTGGTGAAGTTTATTGCTGAAGATGCAAAGGATGTGTCGCCATCAACAACAATATCAGGTCATCGAGTGAGTATTCGTGATCCTTGGGATTTTGCCGAGGTATATGGTGCACTTTATGATTTTATAAAAAAATATTCATTTGATACTGAAAAAAATAACTATCTTTTGCATATTACGACTGGAACGCACGTTGGCCAAATTTGTTGGTATCTTTTGGTCGACGCGAATTATTTACCAGCCAAACTGATTCAAAGTGCGCCAAACCAACAGAAAACACCTGAGGGTGAATATCGCATCATTGATCTGGACTTATCTCGATATGATGTCTTAAAGCAGCGTTTTGAAGATGAACAACAACAAAATTGGCAACAGCTAAAAGCCAATATCTCAACCTATAACCTTGAGTTTAATCGGCTGATTAGTGAAGTTGAGTTGGTCGCAACACGGTCTAGTGCGCCGATTTTGATTATGGGTGCAACAGGTGTTGGGAAATCTCATTTGGCTAAACAAATCTTTCAACTCAAGAAAGACAAGTTTCATTTGAGTGGACGGTTTATTGATGTGAACTGCGCCACTTTACGTGGTGACAGTGCCATGTCGAGTTTGTTTGGGCATATCAAAGGAGCCTTTACAGGCGCAGCAGCTTCTCGGATAGGTTTGTTGAAAAGTGCCGATCAAGGCATTTTATTTCTGGATGAAATTGGCGAGCTTGGATTAGATGAGCAAGCCATGTTGCTCAAAGCACTCGAAGATAAAACCTTTTTTCCTGTCGGTAGCGATAAGGAAGTTCAGGCAGATTTTCAACTGATTGCGGGGACAAATCGAGATTTGAGAACCGAGGTGCAAGCAGGGCGTTTTCGCGAGGACTTATGGGCGCGACTCAATACATGGACTTTCTTTTTGCCAAATCTGAAAGATCGTGTTGAAGATATCGCGCCGAATATTGAGTTCGAGCTACAACGATTTGCTGCTAATCATCAACGTCAACTTCGTTTTCAGCGTGACGCTTTAGATCTATATGTGAAATTTGCCAAGTCGAAAGATGCTTCTTGGCAGGGAAATTTCAGAGATTTAACCGCAAGTGTGACGCGTTTAGCGACATTATCGGATGGAGAGTTGATTCGCTCTGAAACAGTGGAAAAAGAGATTCATCGTTTAAAACAATTGTGGTCTATTCAGAAACATTCACATGATGAAAATGATCAAGATATTTTGCTGAAATATTTAGATCAAATGCAATTAATGGAAATTGATGAATTTGACCAGATTCAGCTACGTGGTGTGCTTGAGGTTTGTGAAAATGCAAAATCAATGGCGGATGCTGGGCGACAGCTTTTTGCTGCTTCACGCCAGCAAAGAAATACCACCAATGATAGTGACCGAGTCAAAAAGTATTTGGCTCGGTTTGGCTTGAGTTGGAGTGATTTCTAATCGTTATTCAGCTTGATCAGGTTGTTGTTTCTTACGCTGCGATTGGCTAGATAAAAACTCTAAATTCCAAAGTTTTTCTGCATGTCGACCAATCCACCAAAATGAAGCCGCCAGTATGATAAAGAAGATTGCTTTATGCATACCAACCCAAAAGAACTCAAAATATTTGGTATATAAGTTTAGAAATAAAAAGGTAATACCAAAACCGCGTGAAGTGGCATCATCGTGTTTTAAGCCATATATAATGGCAATGATAGCAACAAATGCAAATAAGATGCCCCAATGAAGTAGCTCGTATTGTTTAACGTTGTACCAGCTATTCAGGTCACCATAATTGCCAAAGATTGAAAGAATCCATAGCGCAATAAATAGATAAAGCAGACCCATGACATAGGTTGAATGCGCAAAGTCAGAAAAACGCGCGTGACGTTTAAACAATAGACTGAGCCCAATCAGCACACCGCCGAATAACACAAAGCGCAACGGAAAGTTCATACCTAAATAGTACGCACCCCAGCCAGACATATAGCCTGTTTCAGTCCCAAACCAAGAGCCGAGCGAAAGCAGAGAAAAGATCCAAATCAGTTTTGAGGGAAACCAGAAAGCCAGTGCAGCGTAAATGATTGTTGAAAGTAAAAATAGCAACGAGAAATGTCCGCTACCAGTATCAATCGCTTGTCCAAAATACGCTACCGAAACGGCAGTAGAAAGTACACCCGCAAAAATAATCGCTTCATTGCTAAAGTGATGTAAGGGCTTAGTTTTACGGCGACGATAGGCAAATATATAAAAAGCAGCAGCCGCAGCAGCAAAGATAAGACATGGGATAACATTTGAACTTAAAAATAATTGTTCAAGTATTTTCATTAACCATTCATCAAGGGTGATTGCAGCAACTGCAATCACTGTGCAAATCATCGAAATCCAAAATGAATATTTTGCTAGTCGTTCCCAATCAAAAGATCGAATGGAAAAGCTACTTTTAAGATCATTGGCAACGTCAGGTGTAATCGTTCCTTGTTGTTGCCAATACTCAATGGTGTGTTTTAAAAATAGTCCCTGTTTTTTATTTAATCTCATCAAAGAACCCTAATGCCTATTCATCTGTACTGATATAACAGACATGGGATTCAAAAGAAGTATATTTTTCTTAATAATTTTTTGTTAAGTCTACACTTTTAAAAAGCGAGTGATCACTTGACGTAATTGCTTTAAATAACCTGTAAAGAAATGATTTGCACCAGGCATGATGGTAATTGGATGTTTTTGTGGTTTTGCCCACGCAACCATATCTGAGAGTAGGGTGATATCATCTTGTTCACCATGTACAAATAAAATATCGCCATTAATTTCAGGGGTTTTGTAGTGACGTAAATCAACCACTGAGCCAGTTGGTAAGCCACACAAAACTAATTGTTTCGGGCGTAGCTCTTCACTGAGCTGCGCTTGGCATTTGGCTAAGACATGTGAGCCAAAGCTAAAGCCACCCGCATGGAACGTTAAGCCTGCATGTTTATCGCGTGCATATTCAATCACTGCCATAATGTCATCAGTTTCACCATGACCTTGATCATGTGTGCCTTCGCTACCACCTAAACCGCGAAAACTTGGACGATACACGATACAGCCCATTTCATTAAAAATTTGCGCTAATAAAACAGGCACTTTGTGATTGGGTGTGCCCCCTTGTAATGGATGGGGGTGACAGACGACTGCAAAACCTGTGATTTCACCTTTGGGTTGATCAACAAATATTTCGATTTGACCAACAGGACCTTGGATGAATAGTAGCTCAGACATAAAGTACGTAATGAATTATGGAAGAATCCACTATTTTACCGATAATGAAGAATGAAAACACGAATTGGCATTAAAAATTCTCAACTGTTATAGTTTAACCAAGATAAATTGATATTGATTGAATATGCTTGCTCTAATTTCTCCTGCTAAAACACTTGATTACACAACAGCTTTACCAACAGATATACACACGCAGCCACGTTTATTGGAACAATCACAACAGTTGATTGAGGTTTGTCGCAAACTTTCAGCGACTGAAATCGCATCTTTGATGACTGTCAGTGAGAAAATTGCCACTTTAAATGCAGAACGTTTTCGTGACTGGAATGCAGATTTTGATTTCTCCAATGCACGCCAAGCGATTTTTGCATTCAAAGGTGATGTTTATACAGGTTTAGATGCATATCATTTAGACGAACAAGATATTGATTTTGCGCAGCAGCATTTACGGATGTTGTCGGGGCTTTATGGTTTGTTACGTCCTTTAGATCTGATGATGCCATACCGCTTGGAAATGGGAACAAAGTTAAAAAATACGCGTGGACATAACTTATATGAGTTTTGGGGCGATATTATCACTGATCAAATTAATCAAGATTTAGCAAATATCGATGCAAAAGTGTTGGTAAATTTAGCCTCTGACGAATATTATAAATCTGTGAATGAAAAGAAAATTCAGGTGGAAATTATCAAACCTGTGTTCTTAGATCAAAAAAATGGAAAATATAAAGTGATTAGTTTCTATGCGAAAAAAGCGCGTGGTCTAATGGCAAGATACTTAATTGAAAATCAATTGAGTCAAGCAGAACAATTAAAAGCATTTAATAGTGAAGGATATTACTTTGATGCAGAAAGTTCATCAAATAAAGAACTTGTATTTAAACGGGATGAACAGTAGTCATCCTGAGTTTGTCGTGGGTGGGGTGAGATGTTAAGCAAAGAACATTTATTAAAACATGCGATTTCATCTGATCAAGTCTGTATTAAAGGACATTTGACAGAACCGCGTAGTTATGGGGTTTATGCTTTGCCATTAGATACGGATGGAACAAGACGTTTTCGTTTTGGCAATCACCCAGTACGTCAACAGGAACTGAGACATGAATTTGGTTCCTGTACCTTATATCAGCTTTTTCTTGATCGTAAAGATGCCGAATCATTGGCAAAGTGGCTGAATCAAGCAATGTAGAGATGACTGATTATGCAGCAATATTTATCTACATTAGAAAAATCATGGTATGAGTTGCATCGGCATTATGAGTTTTCTGAACCTCAGAGAACTTTTAATGAACTGATTGCTGCTTATAGCGAAAAGCAAAGGGCTTATCATACGATTCAGCATTTGTATGAGTGCTTGGTTTTACTCGAAGCTACTCGATCTGATTTAAATGATGATCATGCTGTTGAATTGGCACTTTGGTTTCATGATGCAGTTTATGATCCGCAAGCAAAAGATAATGAGCTGAAAAGTGCTGAACTATTTGAACAGTACTTGGCTCAAGATTTAACAAGAGAGATTGTTCAGAAAATAAAGCGTTGGATTGTTGCCACGCAAAAGCATGAGCCGACTGAAGAACTGGACTTACAGTTTTTATTAGATATTGATTTAGCGATTCTAGCGGCTTCACCAGAACGTTTTGTGGAATATGAACAGCAGATTCAGCAGGAATATTCTTGGGTTGATCCTGATGTATATTCTATTAAAAGAAAAGAAGTGCTAGCACATTTTTATCAGACAGAACCACTTTATCAAACGGAATATTTTCAGAAGTGTTTCGAGCAAAGAGCGAAAGAGAATTTTCGGAAATATAATTAGCGCTTAGTGTTTATTTTATCCAGATAAAAGATATAAAGGTTTTTATTGCTGATTAAAAAAATATAATACAGAGATTAAATAACCTATTGAGTGTGCAGTGAAAGATCTAACATTAAAAGTAGCCGAGGGAAAACTCAATATTCGTGTGGCGGCATGGATAGAACACGAAGATCAAATTTTAGTATCTGCATTCCCAGATGGAACAATTTCTTTGGTGGGTGGTCGATTAAAATTTTCTGAAACAACGATTGAGGGAATACAGCGAGAAGTATTTGAGGAAACGGGAGAAGATTTTCACTCACCTGTACTTTTTGCAATTGTTGAAAACTTCTTTTGTGATGTTGTATCCCAAGAGCAATTTCATGAATTTTTATACATTTATAAAGGTCAGATTCAGCCAAAACTATCCTATCTAGAGGGAGGGGAATCTCAGATTATTTCATGGATGGAAAAAACAAAAATAGCTGATTTAAAACCTGATGTTTTGCAAAAAATTGCTTTGTTATCTCATCAGGAAAATATTATTCATTTTGTTAACTTGGAATCACGATAAATATAAGTTGAAAGATGAAGGGGCTTTATATAGCCCCCTTATTACTCAATTCTTATTTAAAGAAATACCCAGTCTCAGGTGAGCTTGCATTTGCCATGCGTTTACGCGGCATACGGCCTGCTAAAAATGCCTCACGACCTGCTTCAACTGCTTTCTTCATTGCTGAAGCCATCAAAACCGGATTTTGAGCAGCCGCAATCGCCGTGTTCATCAATACACCATCGCAGCCCAGTTCCATCGCAATCGCAGCATCACTAGCCGTACCTACACCTGCATCAACTAACACAGGAACTTTGGCATTTTCTTTGATGATTGAAATCGTATGCGGATTCAGAATCCCTAAACCAGAACCAATCAAGCTACCCAAAGGCATAATCGCGACACAGCCCATGCTTTCAAGTTCTTGAGCGACAATTGGATCATCAGATGTGTAGACCATGATTTCAAAACCATCATCAATCAATGTTTGAGCTGCTTTAAGCGTCGCTGTCACATTTGGATATAAGGTTTTCTCATCACCAAGCACTTCGAGCTTGACCAAGTTATGACCATCAAGTAGTTCACGTGCCAGCATACATGTACGAATTGCGCTATCAGCATCGAAACAGCCTGCGGTATTTGGCAAGATCGTGTATTTCTCAGGTGGAATCACTGAAAGTAAGTTGGGTTGATCTGGGTGCTGTCCAATGTTTACACGACGAATCGCCACCGTGACAATCTCAGCACCACTGGCTTGGATGGCTAAATCAGTTTCATTTAAATCTTTATATTTACCAGTTCCGACCAATAAACGTGATTGAAAAGTACGTGAACCAATAATTAAAGGGGAATCTTGCATGGGCTTATTACTCCATTTTTAGCCAATTAGCCGCCACCAACAGCTTGAATAATTTCAATACGATCTTCAGGAGCAATTGTTGTTTGCTCAAGTTTACTTTTCGGAATGATCTGTTGATTCTTTTCTACAGCGAAGCGTTTGCCTTCTAGGGCTAAGTCTTGAATCAGTTGCTGTAGGTTTTCGCAAGACGTGTCAGTTAACTCGCCATTTAGATAGATTTGCATGATAAATCCTTATTTCGCATGCTTGATTGCTTGCCATGCGAGTAGCACCCAACCCACAATCATAAATGCACCACCAATCGGGGTGATTGCACCTAATATTCTAGGTAAGCCAAGCGCCATAATGTACAACGAACCGCAGAAAAAGAGGATACCAATTTGAATCAAAATAAAAGGAATTTTTATTGGAAAGGTTGGTGTGGTTTTATTTAATACAGCCAAGATAAGCAAACCAATAGCATGATAGAAGAAGTATTGTGTTGCTGTAGCCCACCAAGTAAGTTGTTCAGGCGTAGCAAAAGACTTTAAGCCATGTGCACCAAAGGCACCGAGCATCACCGCAAGCGCAAGATTAAGCGCAGAAATTGCAATCCACATAATTACAATGTAACTAGAAATTTGAGTGGTAAAGTTACCATATTCAGAAAGTTAAGCATAGCCAAATACAACAAAAGGGCTATAAGCCCTTTTGTTGTATTTTAACTCGCTGACATTGCGGTTTTGATTTTTTCCATTGCATTTTTTTCTAGCTGGCGAATACGTTCGGCAGAAACGTTATATTCAGCAGCAAGCTCATGCAAGGTAGACTTATCATCATCTAGCCAACGGCGTTGTAAAATATTACGCGATCGGTCATCCAGCTGATCCATTGCCTCATGTAAAGCAGCAGTACTTTGCTCTTCGTAGTCTTGTTCTTCGACAAGTCGAGCAGGGTCGTAACGGCTATCTTCTAAATAAAGCGCTGGTGCGGTATGAGGTGTGTCATCATCGTCATCGCCTTGTGCTTCAAATGCAGCATCATAAGCGGTTAAACGACCTTCCATTTCAATCACTTGTTCTGCTGTGACATTTAAATCACGTGCTATGGCTTTTGCTTCTTCAAGCGTCAGCTTTTTACTTGATTTTTTTAGACTGCGTAAATTAAAAAATAATTTACGTTGAGCTTTGGTGGTCGCTATTTTGACGATACGCCAGTTACGAATCACATATTCATGAATTTCAGCTTTGATCCAATGCACGGCAAACGAGACCAAACGAACGCCCATATTTGGATCGAAACGTTTTACTGCTTTCATTAATCCAAGATTGCCTTCTTGGATCAAATCACCTTGTGGTAATCCGTAGCCTGCGTAGCTACGCGCGATGTGCACCACAAAGCGTAAATGTGACATGACCAATAGTTTGGCAGCATCAAGGTCTTGGTCGTAATAATAACGATCAGCAAGTTCTTTTTCTTGCTCGGCCGTTAAGATCGGAATTTGATTGACAGTACTGATATATGCACCAAGGTTTACGCCAGGCGCAGACAATGACAGGGGCATCAATTGATTGCTGCTGTCAGTAGTCATGGAGTCTCCTTATAGGATGGTATTGAGTCAGCAATTTCATCTTAATGCGAATGTGCTTCATCATTAAGGAAATTTGAGTATATAAATGTAAATCTAACTTTACCAAGAGTTTAACAAAAAAAGTAAATTGGAAAAACCCTAAAGAGATTCAATTAAATAGTGGAATTCATTTTCTGAAACTTTTTGGACTTGGCATTGTAGTTGCTGAATTTGGCAATATCGTGTTACATCAATTTCACTATGTGGATCAGAAGACTTTAATAGGTATTGTATTTTACCGTTTGCTTTTTTTAGGGCGCGTTTGAGCAAAAGTAGTGGCATCGGACAGGGTTGTCCTAAAGCATCAATAACTTCAGTTGAGCTAGAAAGTGTAAAGGTCATAATCATTTAAATAACTTCATTCAAAATGATCTTAACAAATTTTGAAAGGCTTTTAGAGAAAAAGTTTTATTAAAAATGCAACTAAATAATCGTACGAAATCAATGGAAACAGGGGAAATAACTTAAAATAAATCTATTAATTGTTAGAAACCCATGTTAAGCTCGGTGCGTTTTAGGGAATGTTTAATACAATTAGATTGTACCAAAACCTATAACAAATGGATGTAACCGGAAATTGTTGTTAGTTTTACAGAATGATTACAAGCTTTAAAATTATAAAAAATTTTAAAACCTTGTTGGCTCTGCTGTTTGCAACACCGGAAGGTCCTTATCTTTCAATATCTGAGGATTGACTTATGACAGCTCGTGAACAAGGCGTAGTAAAGTGGTTTAACGACACTAAAGGCTTTGGTTTTATTCAGCGTAACGGTGGTGATGACGTATTTGTTCATTTCCGCGCAATTATGGGCGACGGTCACCGTTCTTTACGTGACGGCCAACGCGTTGAATTCAGCGTAGTTCAAGGACAAAAAGGTTTCCAAGCTGAAAACGTTCAGCCTTTAGACTAATTTGTTTTATTGCTTTAATGCAATATGAAACGCTCCAATGTTATATTGGGGCGTTTTTGTTTATAATAACGACTTTGTTTTGGTCATTGATGGTTCGAGAGCATATATGACACCAGGTTTTGAAACCTTAAATTTACATCCGCAGTTGAAAAAAGCGATTGATGCTTTGGGTTTTACTCAGATGACCCCAATTCAACAAAAGGTTTTGAAATATACGCTAGCAGGGCATGATGCCATTGGTCGAGCACAAACAGGTACAGGTAAAACAGCTGCCTTTTTGGTGAGTGTGATCAATGATCTATTAAATAATCCGATTCAAGACCAGCGCTTTCGTGGTGAGCCGCGTGCGTTAATTTTGGCGCCTACTCGTGAGTTGGCTTTGCAAATCGAAAGTGATGCGCAGGCACTTACAAAATTTTCAGATTTGCATGTTGTGACCTTGTTGGGTGGTGTGGATTTCGATAAGCAAAAGAAAATGTTGGATCGCAACTTTGTTGATATTATTGTCGCAACACCAGGGCGTTTAATTGATTTTGTTGAACAAAAAGAAGTTTGGTTGGATCGCATCGAATTCTTAGTGATTGATGAGGCTGACCGTTTACTCGATATGGGTTTTATTCCTTCTGTAAAAAGAATTGTTCGTTTTTCCTCGCCTAAAGAGCAACGTCAAACATTATTATTTTCTGCAACATTTAGTTATGACGTCTTAAATCTTGCACGTCAATGGTTGTTTGAGCCTGTAACGGTTGAAATCGAACCAGAGCAAAAGACCAATAGTGATGTGGAGCAACGAGTTTATATGGTTGCGAAGCAAGATAAGTATAAGCTTTTACAAGAAATACTTCGTGATGAACCGATTGATAAGGTCATGATCTTTGCAAACCGTCGTGATCAAGTGCGTCGTTTGTATGATCATTTGAAACGCGATGGTTATCGAGTTGGGATGTTATCAGGTGAAATTGCGCAAGATAAGCGCGTGAAAATGCTAGATCAATTTAAGAATGGCAAGAACAATATTATGATTGCAACGGATGTTGCGGGTCGTGGTATCCATGTGGATGGTGTTTCACATGTCATTAATTTTACTCTGCCTGAACAATCTGACGATTACGTACATCGTATTGGTCGTACTGGGCGTGCAGGCGCACAGGGTGTGAGTATTAGTTTCTTGTCAGAAGATGATGCATTTTATTTACCAGAGATTGAAAAAGCGATTGGTAAAAAATTACCGCTGACTCGAATGGAAGGCTATTGCTAGATTTAAGTAAATAGAGTGACTTGGTTGTTTTAAAACCAAACATTTGATTCATAGAAGACTAAATCATTTTTTTGATTTGGTCTTTTTTATTTGTAAGTGTGTCTTGATACGCAAATTACACAAAAGATTCAGTTTTTTTTTGAAATCCTGCGATTAGTTGCTGAATTGAAATAGATCAACATGTAGAATATGGCGCATTACCTGGGAGGATATTATGGCTCTAATCTCGATGCGCCAGCTCTTGGACCACGCTGCAGAACATAACTACGGCGTACCAGCGTTTAACGTAAACAACTTAGAACAAATGCGCGCAATTATGCTTGCTGCAGATGCGACAAATTCACCTGTAATCGTGCAAGCTTCGGCTGGTGCGCGTAAATACGCAGGTGCACCTTTCTTGCGTCATCTTATTTTGGCGGCGATTGAAGAGTGGCCACATATTCCTGTGGTAATGCACCAAGATCATGGTACAAGTCCTGATATTTGCCAACGTTCGATTCAGTTGGGCTTTAGCTCGGTGATGATGGATGGTTCATTGGGTGTAGATGGTAAAACGCCAACTTCGTATGATTATAATGTTGATGTAACACGTCGTGTGGTTGCATTGGCACATGCATGTGGTGTTTCAGTTGAAGGTGAGATCGGTTGCTTGGGTAGCCTTGAAACTGGTATGGCTGGTGAAGAAGATGGTGTAGGTGCAGAAGGTGTACTTGATCATTCTCAGCTTTTAACCTCTGTTGAAGAAGCAACTCAATTCGTTACGGATACTAATGTGGATGCTTTGGCGATTGCTGTAGGCACTTCACATGGTGCGTACAAGTTTACTCGTCCACCTACAGGCGATATCTTGGCAATTGATCGCATTAAAGAAATCCATACTGCGTTACCAAATACGCATCTTGTGATGCATGGTTCAAGCTCTGTACCACAAGAGTGGTTAGCGGTAATCAATCAATATGGTGGCGATATTAAAGAAACTTATGGTGTGCCAGTAGATCAGCTTGTAGAGGCGATCAAGCATGGTGTGCGTAAGATTAATATTGATACCGATTTACGTTTGGCTTCTACAGGCGCAATGCGTCGTATGATGGCTGAGAAACCAAGTGAGTTTGATCCGCGTAAATTCTTTGGTGAAACTGTTGAAGCAATGAAAGATATTTGTGTCGCTCGTTACGAAGCATTTGGTACAGCGGGTAATGCAGACAAGATTCGCCCAATTTCTTTAGAGAAAATGGTTGATCGTTACAAATAAAACCGATTTGTGATGAATTAAAAACAGCGGCAATTGTCGCTGTTTTTTTATTTCAGCTAGAAAAAATGCCAGCGATAAGCTGGCATTTTCTTGAAGGTGGTTACTGATGCTTATTGTGCTTTTGCATCTAAGCTTACATCTTTGATTTCAACATAGGCATTGGCACGAAGTTCACGTGACCAACTATCTACTTCCATTTCAAACTGGCGCTCACCTAAGATCTGACGAGCCATACGTTCTTGGGCTTCTTTGGTCATATCTTGTTGGCGGGTGTCCATAACTTCTAAAATATGCCAACCAAATTGGCTTTGGAACGGTTCACTTACTTGTCCAACAGGTATGTCTTTCATGACCTTGTCAAACTCTGGCACCATCACACCTGGACTCACCCAGCCAAGACTTCCGCCATCACGAGCTGAACCGGGATCATTTGAATAGGTTGCAGCGAGGGTCGCAAAATCATCACCAGCCTTGACTCGATTATAGAGACTATCAATCATTTGTTTGGCACGATCGAGGCTAACAACCTCTGATGATTGAATGAGGATGTGGCGTGTTTGATATTGGGGTACTAGGGCTTTTTGATCATTTTGTTTGCGATCAAGCAATTTTAAGACATGTGTGCCATCACGAACGTTAACCAGTTCAGTCGTTTGTCCGACTTTTAATGGGGTAATACGAGCAGATAGCTCTGTTGGAATGTCTGATAAAGAGCGGAAGCCCATATCTGCACCATCAACGGTAACTGCTGAAGTTGAAAACTTGGTGCTGATGGCTTTAGGATCATCACTCGTGGTTAGAGATTTTCTTACTTCTTGAGCAACTTTTTGTACTTCAGCGGTATTTTCACCAGCAATACGCATATGGATGACATGAACTTGCGTACCAAGTGCGGCTTGACCTTCTGGTGAGTTTAAAAAGTTTTCAACATCATGATCGCTGATTTTGATGCGAGACATGACTTGTTGTTGGCGCAGACGGCCAATTGCGAGATCTTCAGCAATACGATTACGTAAGTTTTCATAAGTACCCGGTGCAATCGCATCTAGCTTTTGCTGGAAAGCGGAGAGTGTGCTTGAACCAGACTGGTTTGCAACTCTCAATACCGCCGCATTTAAGCTATTTTCATCAGCTTTAATACCATACCGCTTTACTTGTTCCAGTTGGGCTTGGCGAACAATAAGTTGATCCAAAACCTGCATTTGTAAGTATTGTTGTGGAGGGACTGGCTTATTTTGCGCTTTTAACTGGTGTTCGGTTTCAGCAATTCCTTGCACTAAATCACTTCTGAGAATGACACTACTATCCACAATTGCAACAACCTCATCCGTAGGTTGAGCAACGCTATGCATTGATGAAGAAATTAGGGCAGCGAGAACAGTGGCTCTAAAGATATGTTGAAAATGTTTTATCTTCATTAACGTTGTGTCCAAGATTGATTGATTTTGTTAAAGCCTAAAACTCTATTCTCGAGAAGAGAAGCAAGTTTATTGTTTAAAGCGCCTAGACCTTTGAGTGTAAATTCTGCCATTACAGCACGCTTTCTACTTACATCTGGAAGGTTTGGATCATCCAAGTCGTTATAGTAAGAACGGCCATAAACTGAGACAGCCCAACAACATGATTCGTAATTTACGCCAAGTAAATATTCTCGTATCAGATTATTGTCTAGGTCATATTGAGCATGACCCATAATACGCCAATTATCTTTTACGGGTTGTATAAAGGATGCAACAACTTGGTCATATGCATCTTGGCGATCTTTAATGTCTTTTCGGTAGAAATAACCGACATTGTAGAGATTGCCTTTATCACCTGTGTAGTAGGCTTGGAAATCGCGTTGTGCGTTATCTCCATTTGACATCCAAGCTGAGTTTGCACTAATAGTGACATTCTGATTCAGTTGGCTAGATAAGCTCACAATTGGTCCTGTGCGACTTTGTGTATCAAAGCGATCAAGTTCCTCATTTAAACTAACACGACGATCGTTGAAGTAGTAACTTTGACCGACACTGGCACGAATACGCTCCAAACCTTCCATATCCAATAGACTGTAAGTTAGCCCTAAAGATAAAAAGTTATTATCTTCTAGGCGGTCATGTCCATAAAAGCGGTAAGGATTGAAAAGTTGGTCATAGCTGATCGAGGCTGTAGTCGAGTCGAAGTTCGGATAGTCGTCTTGCTTTTTATATGGTGAATAGGCATAGAAAGCACGAGGGGAAATACTTTGTAGGTATTTACCATCTTTTTCAAAGGTCAAACCTGTCGCAAGCGTAAATTGAGGGACGACAACGGATTTCTCTAAGTCATCTGAGGTAGAAAGTCCGCGCCCTTCTTTAGAGTCTTGATCAAAGAAGGTGTTGATACTACGTATAGATACTTCTGGAATGACATAAAACCATGATGGTGTAATGTGGTTATAGCGTACTGCAAACTGGTTGTAAATACGTGTACCACTAGACTCTAAGGCAGAGCCATCACTAATAGATTTTTTGAAATAAGCGGTATCATTATTAAACTCGTACTGTAAACCTTGTGGGTCCCCAATTGTATAATTTAATAAAAATTGTGGAAGTCGAGCATAGGGCCTATCTGCATCCTTAATGGTTTTATCTAAAGTTTGAAAATCTTCAACTTTTAATTGTGCTTTGAGTCCAGGAATACCATTTCGATAATTAAGCTCCCAAGCACGACGTAAGTTTAAATCGGTTCTCGTGTTGGGGTTATTATTGAAATCAGAAAAATAATCTTTATCAGATGCGTAATTATATTCTAAGTAGGTTGACCATTGGTCATTGATGTTCCAATTATGAATAAAGTGTAGGTCTGAGCGATTTTCTTTATCGTACTCTTTATCATTTGGTATATAGCCACCCCAAATTTGACCTGAACCGAAGTTTTCGGTCATGTAGCGGTATTCGGCATCTAACTTAACACCACGTTTACTCATAAAACTTGGTGTAAGTGTTAAGTCGTAGTTTGGTGCTAAATTCAGATAGACAGGGACTGAGAGTTGGGCGCCACCATCGTTACTATAGCCAAAGTTAGGGCTTAGCATACCAGTAGTGCGTCGGTCATCTATGGGGAAGTTAAAATAAGGTACAGCAATTACAGGTACATCTTTTACATAGAGTTTTGTGCCGCGTGTGACACCACGCCCAGTCTCTTGATTAAGTTCGATTTGCTTGGCTTGGATTTTCCATGCTGGTTTTTGGCCAGGTGGACACGCAGTATAGCTTGCATCTGTAAAAACAACTAGATTTTCATTTTGACGTCGAATTTGGTTGGCATGACCGTGCGCATGCTGTTGTTCGGTGATATAAAAACTATTGTTTAAATCGCCTGTTTGAGTCTTTAAGTTATAGTTGATTTGATCACTTTGGGTGAGTAAGCCAGCTTGTGCAAGTTGAACACGGCCTTGTGCATTGGCATGAGTTTGCGTGGAATCAAGAATGACGTGATCCGCACGAATCATACGACCTTCTTGATCAATCACCACATTACCTTGCAAAACAGAGTCGCCATTTGGATCGTAGTGTCCATAATCGGCTGTAATGACGGATGTTGTTGCATTCTGATCAGCAGTTTTGGTGACAGGGTTGATCGGTGTGACCCATGTGCCTTGACAGAAAGCTGAACTTAAATATTGATTGTTGCGTAATTGTGCTTCTGGCGCAGACTTGTCAACATAATATTGCTGGAAAAATTTTTCTCCTGCATAAGTCTCTTGCTCCTGTTGAGCAAGGGCTTTGAGCTGAGTATTGTCAAGCGTAGAGGCATGAGACGTAAACGGCACAGATTGATCCGCTGCGAGACTTGATTGAATCGAGCCGCCACACAAGAGTGTCAAAATAGCAGTTGCTAAAGGATTATATTTAAACTGATGTTTCATTGTCTCATTAACCAATATGCTAATTCACAATTAATTATTGTCGCATCATAGAGAAAAAGTTGATAAGTGGCTACACTTAAGCTTTCAAAATCTCAGCTAGTTTTAGATTTTATTGCAAATGAATACACAACGTGAACAATTGATACAAACTTGGCTGCATACCACGCTGCAATCTGATCAGTTCGAGATCAGCTTTTTAGCGGGTGATGCTAGCTTCCGCCGCTATGCGCGAATCAAGTTACAAAACAAAACATATATGCTGATGGATGCTCCTCCTGAAAAAGAAGATTGTATTCCATTTGTGAGTATTGATGAGTTCTTTGATCGGCATGGTGTTCGTGTGCCCCATATCGTTGCGAAAGACTTAGCGCAAGGTTTGCTGCTGTTAGAAGATTTTGGTGATGTAGTGCTATCTACATTGTTGAATGATGAAACAGTCGATCAATACTATGCGCAGAGTTTTAAGCAGTTGATCGAATTGCAGCAAATTGATGGCCGAGACCATTTGCCAGCATATTCGTATGAAAAGTTGATGACTGAAATGCGATTATTGACGGAGTGGTTGTTGCCTTCGTTGAATATTCAGCCTACAGAGCAGCAGCTTGAAACGATTGAGCAAGCATTTGACTTTCTGGCTGTCGAGGCGACCAATCAACCACAAGTGATTGTGCACCGTGACTTTCATAGTCGAAACCTCATGAAAATTGAGAATGAACAAGATTTGGGTGTGATTGATTTTCAGGATGCCGTGATTGGTGCTGACACTTATGATCTCATTTCGATTACACGTGATGCTTATGTGCAATGGAATGCTGAACGTGTATATCACTGGTTTGAGCTGTTTTATAATTTGTTGCCTAGCTCTACCAGAGAAAGCCGCAGTTTTGAACAGTTCAAACGCGATGCAGATCTTATGGCGATTCAGCGTCATCTCAAAATTCTAGGTATTTTTGTGCGTTTGTTTGAGCGCGACGGAAAATCTGGTTATTTAAGTGATTTGCCACGAGTGATGTGGTATTTGCTTGAAGAAAGCCAAGGCTATGATGAATTAAATGACTTTATGCAGTTCATTCGTGATGTGGTGATGCCGAAGTTTGTTGTGAAATATGGTAATTACGAGGTTGCGGCATAATGAAAGCGATGATTCTTGCTGCGGGTCTGGGCAATCGCATGCGACCTTTAACCTTACATACGCCAAAACCTCTGTTAGAAGTCGGTGGGAAACCATTGATTGTTTGGCATATTGAAAAGCTACAACAAATTGGTATAACTGAAATCGTCATTAATACGGCTTGGTTAGCTGAAAAACTTGTTGCTGATTTAGGTGATGGCAGCCAATTTGGTGTAAATATTCTGTGGTCGCATGAAGGTGAAGGGCTTGAAACTGCAGGTGGAATCATCAATGCATTGCCGTTGTTGGGTGATCAGCCATTCATCTTGGTCAATGGTGATGTATGGACGACGATGGATTTCTCCTCGTTGTTGAATGTTGAACTGGGTGATAAACAAGCTCATTTGGTGTTGGTTGAAAACCCACCACAACATCTAAAAGGTGACTTTATTCTAGCAAATGAGCATGCTTATACTTTTGAGCAGGCACAATTGGGTGAGGCGCTGACTTATAGTGGTGTGGCCGTATTATCTCCACAAATGTTTGCTGGTTTAGAGGGTGGAAAGCGACCATTAGCTCCATTGTTAAAGCAAGCGATGCAACAACAGCAGGTTTCGGCTGAGAAAATGCAAGCCGTTTGGGTGGATGTTGGAACGCCTGAGCGTTTAGAACAACTTGATCAACAAATTCAGCAAGGCGAGCTTTTATAAAATACCTTGTCTATCTTTGATTTGTATGAAGAATGGTAAAATACAGAGGATTGTGCAGTTTATCATGCTGTAAAATGTTTAACTGCATAATCGTTCAACAAGTCCTACTGTGTCTTGTATCAGAAATCGGTATACTGCACAGCAAATTTATCGAGATGTTGCACCGTTATGCATCCTTTTTTTCAAGAATTAAAGCAAGGAAGTCAAGCCTTAGGATTAAGCCTAAGCGAAGAAACCCTAACACTCTTACTGAAATATCAAGATGCTTTAGTGCTATGGAATAAGGCATATAACCTGACGGCTATTCGTGACCCTAAAGAAATGTTGGTTAAACATTTATTGGATAGTTTAAGTATCTTAAAAGATTTACCACAGGGGCGTTTGTTGGATGTGGGTACCGGTGGTGGTATGCCGGGCATGATCATTGCATTGTGTCAACCAGAACGTCATTGTGTGTTGTTGGATTCAAATGGTAAAAAGATTCGTTTCTTGAAACAATTTATCGCAGATTTGAAGCTAAAAAATGTAATTGCAGTGCAAACACGTGTTGAAAATGAAGAAAGCATCAATGAGCTTGGTCATTTCGATGTCATTACAAGTCGAGCTTTTGCATCATTGTCTGACTTTGTGGATGCGGCACAACCTTATATGCATGAGCAGAGCATCATTGCTGCGATGAAAGGCTTAATCCCAACGGATGAGGTTGTGCAGTTGAAAGATAAATATTCGTGTAAAGTGATTGAGCTTCGGGTACCAAGATTAGATGAACAGCGTCATTTACTTTTACTTCAACGTATTCAATAAAAAATATTAAGGGTAATCATGGCTCAAATTATTGCGATTGCAAACCAAAAAGGTGGTGTCGGGAAAACCACGACAGCCGTAAATCTTGCTGCGTCCTTGGCGATCTTAAAGAAACGTGTCTTGTTGATTGATATGGATTCACAAGGCAATGCCACAATGGGGTCTGGCGTTCAAAAAAATGATCTTCTTTATTCAATAACCGACGTCCTTCTGGGTGAAGTTCCAATCGAGACTGCAATTCAAAAAGCCGAGGTGGGTTATAAGGTATTAGGCGCAAATCGTGAGCTTGCAGGTGTCGAGCTTGCAATTGCAGAGCAAGATGGACGTGAGTTTATTCTTAAAAATGCATTGCAAGAAATTTCCGCATCTTATGATTATATTATTGTCGACTGTGCGCCAAGTTTAAGCCTTATTACGGTCAATGCCTTGGCTGCTGTCACTGGTGTGATTATACCAATGCAATGTGAGTATTATGCTTTGGAAGGGTTGGCTGATTTAACACAAACAATTGATCGTATACAAAAAGCCCTTAATCCAAACTTGGAAATTGTTGGGGTATTACGTACCATGTACGATGCTCGTAATGCATTGACACGTGATGTCTCGGCTGAGTTGGAGCAATATTTTGGTAAGAAACTGTATGATACGGTTGTACCAAGAAATATCCGTTTGGCTGAAGCACCTGCACACGGTTTACCTGTGATCTATTTTGAAAAAAGCTCGAAAGGTGCGGTCGCATATTTGAATTTGGCCGCAGAAATATTGAAGAAAAGTAAAGTGAAAAAAGGAAGTGCTGTATGAGCATCAAAAAACGCGGGTTGGCTAAAGGTCGTGGTTTAGATGCGCTACTAGGTTCAATTCAGAAAGAGAAATTGCAACTTGAAGCACAAGCTTTAGATCATGGTCAACTCAAGCAGATTGATGTCAATTTATTGAAACGTGGGGAGTATCAGCCGCGTCGTTTTATTCAGGAGCAAGAGTTAAAAGAGCTTGCTTCTTCGATTGAAAAACATGGTGTGATGCAACCAATTGTGATTCGTCCTGTCGACGATGAACAGTATCCATACGAGATTATTGCGGGTGAGCGTCGTTGGCGCGCAGCGCAGATGGCGGGATTGACAGAAATCCCTGCAATTGTGCGTGAACTCAATGATCAAGTGGCGATTGCTTTGGCGTTAATCGAGAATATTCAACGTCAAGATTTAAATCCGATCGATCAGGCTTTGGCTTTACAGCGTTTCCATGAAGAATTTGGTTTAAGTCATCAGGAGATTGCTGAAACTGTTGGTAAAGCACGGACGACAGTTAGTAATTTATTGCGGTTACTCAGTTTGGCTGACCCAATTAAAGACTTTATGCAGCAAGGTCAAATCGATATGGGGCACGCACGTGCCATTTTGACCCTAAAGGCCAAAGATCAAATTGCAGTTGTAGATATCGTTATTGAAAAAGGCTTATCGGTACGTCAAACTGAACAATTGGTTCGTGAGTGGAATGAGCCAAAACCTGAAAAGGAAAAGGCGCTAATTTCTCCAGATATTGAACAACTGACTCAAAAGTTATCTGAACGTTTTGGGGCAAATGTGAAAATAGACCATAATCAAAAAGGCAAAGGGAAATTAGTGATTCAATATCATTCATTGGATGAGTTGGATGGAATCCTAAATATTTGTTTACCGAATTAAACTGATAATATTGAGAAACCATCCTTTTATATTTTAAATATTATTGGGGAATAATATGTGGGAACTTGTGAAAGCGGGTGGCTGGTTGATGCTGCCCCTTATTTTCTCATCAATTTTTACGGTTGCGATTATCATTGAGCGTTTCATCCGGTTGAAGCGTTCGCAGGTTTTACCTCAAGCACTCCTTGTTCAGGGGGCTGATGTAGAATCAGTTATTTCACATTTAGAACATGATGACGCTCAAAATAGCCCTTTAGGTCGTATCCTAAAAGCGGGCTATGCACATCAAAACCAAGGTGAGCAATTTGCTCGTGCGCAAATGGAAGCCACGGCTTCACAAGAAATCAGTTATCTAGAAAAGAATATCAATTTTTTAGGTACATTAGGTGCAATTGCACCATTACTTGGCTTGTTGGGTACGGTCATTGGCATCATCGAGGCTTTTTTGGTGGTTGATATTGGTTCTTCTGGTAATGCAAGCATGATGATGCCAGGGATTTCGACTGCGCTAATTACCACTGCTGTCGGGATGTTAATTGCTATTCCTGCCATGATTGCGTACCGCTATTTTCAACGAGTAGTACTTGAATATGTTGCTGAGCTAGAGCAACAATCAACATTGTTTCATGCCGCGCTTTTTTATAAAAAAGCAGCGCATGTACAAGAACACCGTCGTGCAAGCTAAGCATAGGTGTCATGATGAAATTTAAACGTTCTCAGGTTGAAGATATTCATATCAATTTGACACCAATGATTGATTGCATGTTATTTATTTTGGTGTTTTTATTGCTTTCAACCACTTTTAGTCAGCAAAGTCGTATAAATCTTACGCTGCCTGATGCGCAAGGCGTTCCGCCGAAACAATTCGATCACAAAATTGAAATCATGGTAGACTCAAAAGGGTATTATTCTGTGAATGGTCAAGCATTATCAAGCAAAGAAATTGCTGACCTAAGCACTGCAATTAAACAAGTTGCCCAAGATCGCCGAGATTTTATGTTCATTATTGCCGCTGATTCAAATGCAGCACATCAAGATGTGATTCGTGTGATGGATGTGGCGGGACAGCTTGGCTTTGTCAATGTCAACATTAGCACTAAAGTTCCAACTAGAGGTTTTACTGAGTGAGTCAAGATTTTAAAGTCTATTTGCGTCTTTTAACTTATTTAAAATCTTATTGGGGCGTTGCCTTATTAGTATTGCTTGGTTTTAGTATCAATGCCGCCACCGAGGTGTCGGTCGCTAAACTACTTAAATATATTATTGATGCGATTCAGGAAGGTAGTCGAGAAAATTTAAACTGGTTTCCAGTTTTAATTATTTTGCTTATGTTTTTCCGCGGCATAGGCTTGTTTCTAGGTGGCTACTTTACAGCAGTAATTTCAAGAAGATTGGTGTTTAGTATTCGCCAAGAAGTTTATGCGAAACTCCTAAGGCTACCTGCACAATATTATCTTGATAATACTTCAGGACATATCAGTTCTAAGTTGATGTACAACGTACAACAGTTAACAGCAGCCTCGTCGGACTCACTGCAAACCGTCGTAAAAGATGGTTTAATTGTGATCGCGCTGCTCAGTTATTTATTTTATACCAACTGGCGCTTAACGCTTTGTATTATTGTATTTATGCCTGTGATTGGCTTGTTAGTTCGTGTTGCTGCGAAACGAATGCGTAAGCTTTCACTGCAAGTACAAAATACCATGGGTGATGTCAATCACGTGGTTCAAGAAACCATTAATGGTAATTCAGTAGTCAAAAGTTTTACAGGTGAAGCTTTCGAACAACAACGTTTTTATACATCATCGGTAGAAAACCTTCGCCGTGGTTTAAAAATGGTCGTGGTTCAAAATATTAACAGTCCTGTTGTTCAGCTTGTTTTGTCTTGTGCAATGGCACTTATTCTTTGGTTAGCGTTAAGACCACAAGTATTTGGTGATACTTCAGCTGGTGAATTTGTAGCTTATATTACTGCTGCAGGTTTGATTTCTAAGCCAGTGAAAAACTTAACGGATATCAATGAAAAACTACAACGTGGTTTAGCTGCTGCGCATTCGGTTTTTGAGTTATTGGATCTACCAGAAGAAGAAAATAAAGGCCAATTAAAACCTGCATTGAAAGGCAATATTCGATTTGATCATGCAAATTTGCAATATAGCGATGGCACCCATGCGATTAAAGACTTCACTTTAGATATAAAAGCTGGGCAAACGATTGCATTGGTTGGGCGCTCTGGTGCGGGTAAAACCTCGTTAGTGAATATGTTGCCGCGCTTCCAAGAACTGAGTCGCGGTCAGATTTATTTTGATGATATTCCTGTTCAAGAGATTGAGTTGCTTAGTTTGCGTTCGCAAATTGCGATGGTGAACCAACAAGTGGTGCTATTCAACCGTAGCGTGCGTGACAATATCGCCTATGGACAACTGCAAGATTCAAGTGATGAGCAAATCATTGCAGCGGCGAAAGCAGCCTATGCGCATGACTTTATTATGGAGTTGCCGCATGGGTATGACACCGTTCTAGGTGCGCAAGGTTTAAATCTATCTGGTGGTCAACGTCAGCGTATTGCGATTGCCAGAGCAATTTTGAAAAATTCACCGATCTTGATTTTAGATGAAGCAACCAGTGCGCTTGATAATGAGTCCGAATACTTTATTCAACAAGCATTTGATGAGGCGATGCAAGGTCGTACAACGATTGTGATTGCACACCGTCTATCAACGGTTGAAAATGCGGATATTATTGTCGTGATGGACAAAGGTACGATTATAGAGCAGGGTACGCATACAGAGTTACTTACTAAACATGGTATGTATTACCAGTTACATCAGCGTAATTTTGAGGAAGATTAAGCATGTCGATGGCGCAACGTATACAAGATGCTTGGAATGAACAAGCTTCATGGTTAATTGTTTTGCGCCCATTGTCATGGTTATATCGGTTTGGTTTTTGTCTAAATCAAAGCTTGTATAAAGTAGGCATCAAAAGTGTTTATCACGCGCCTGTGCCCATCATGGTGATTGGTAATATTACGGTTGGTGGAAGTGGTAAAACCCCATTGCTGATTGAGTTGGTGAAATATTTACAACAGCAAGGTGTACGTGTTGGGGTGATCAGTCGTGGTTATGGCGGACAAGGTCCTTTTCCTGCAAGCGTGGAACAGTCATCTGAGCCCTCCGTTGTTGGTGATGAGCCTTGTTTGATTGTTCAATCGACCGATGTGCCGATGGCTGTTGGGCCAAATCGTCAAGCATCTATAGAGTTGCTGTTGCGAACCGCGGGTGATCTTGATTTGATTATTAGTGATGATGGTCTTCAGCATTGGGCTTTAGGTCGTCAGATTGAATGGATTGTATTGGATCAAAACCGTGGTTTGGGCAACGAAAAACTATTACCCGAAGGGTATTTGCGAGAACCAAAATCAAGATTAAAAAGCAGCACAGTTATCGAGCATACTAAAGTTGCTCAGCCACATAAAAATATGCATTTAGATGTGGGAAAGCCTTATCTGCTCAATACTCATCTAGAGTTAAGTTGGTTTGATGCGAACCAATATTTTAATGCGGTCGTCGGTATTGGCTTTCCACAGCGCTTTTATCAAACATTGAGTAAGCTTGGTGTGAGTCAATATCAAGCGCATGAGTTTCCAGATCATTATGATTATGAAGTCGAAGATTTAATCTTTGATTCGCAAGATGCAATTATTACGACCGAAAAAGATGCTGTAAAATTTAAAAGTTTATTGCAACAGCATTCTGATTTTAATATCCCAATTTGGGTTGTGCCAGTTGAAGCTGTTTTATCATCTGATTGTTATGATTTGTTGAAACAGCAGTTGCAACAAGTCGGTATTCAATTTTCTTAGAGAAACACCATGAAACATATCGTTATACCTGCTCGTTTTGCGAGTTCTCGTTTGCCAGCAAAACCACTTTTATTGATTCATGGTCGTCCGATGATTTTACGTGTGGTCGATCAGGCGAGTAAGGTTGATGGCTTTGATGATTTATGTGTAGCCACTGATGATCCTCGAATTGCTGATGTTTGTCGTGCCGAAGGTGTGGATGTGGTTTTAACCAGTGCCGACCATCCATCTGGGACAGATCGTTTGAGTGAGGTTGCACGCATTAAAGGTTGGGCAGCAGACGATATTATTGTCAATGTTCAAGGTGATGAACCATTACTTCCTGCACAGCTCGTTAAACAAGTAACACGGCTTCTTGTTGATAATCCGCAATGTTCAATGTCAACATTGTGCGAGCGAATTTATCATTTAGATGAGTTTCAACGCGATAGTATCGTTAAAGTCGTGATGTCTAATCGCAATGAAGCACTCTATTTTAGTCGTGCCACAATTCCATATGATCGTGATGGCGCGAAACAAGCTGAAGCCAGGGTACATGATCAGGCATTTCGTCATTTAGGTTTATATGCTTATCGAGTGAAATTACTGCAAGAATATGTCACATGGGATCAAGGTCAATTAGAGCAATTAGAAAGTTTAGAGCAACTTCGAGTGCTAGAAAATGGCCATCGTATTGCGATTGCAGTTGCCGAAGCCAACTTACCACCAGGTGTCGATACTCAAGCTGATTTAGATCGACTGAATGCAATGCCAGTGAGCGCATTTGAATAATATGATCGTCGATATCCAGTCTACAAAAACTTACGCTTGGCATGAACAAACTTGGGAATTGCTGACAACCCGATTTCCAGAAATAGGGCATGGCCTATTATTCTATGGCAAGCAAGGCTGTGCTAAAAAAGAGTTTGCTGAGCGCTTTGTTGCTTGGATATTATGTGCGAATAAACAGCCTCAAGCAGCCTGTGGCGAATGTGCAAGCTGCCAATGGTTGAAATCAGATACACATCCGAATTATGTGCACATCACCACAGATGAAGACAATAAAAAACAAAATGCGAAAATTAAAATAGAAAAAATACGAGATTTACTTCCTTTTGTTCAGCAAACTGGTGAGGGGTGGCGAGTTATCGTGATTGAACCTGCGGAAGCGTTAAATATGGCTTCTGCAAATGCTTTACTGAAAACACTTGAAGAACCGGGTGAGAAAGTCATTTTGATTTTACTTGCCGATCATTATTTAAAATTACCTGCAACGATTCGCAGTCGTTTGCAACGTTTCTCTTTAGATCGCTTAAGTGTGGAAGATGCACAGTCATTTGTGCAACAACAAGTTCCAAACATTGGCACTCAACATATTTCATTATTGTTAAATCTAGCCAACGGAATGCCATTGACTGCGATTGAAATAGAGCAAAGTGGTTGGTTGCAAAAACGCACTTCATTTTTAAGTGATTGGCTAAAATTAGTTGCTGAAAAAAGTATGCCGTTGCACTATGCCAACAAATGGTCTAAAGAGTTAAGTTTTACAGAATTGATGACCATGTTCGAATATTTATTAGCAGATTTAATCAGTTTTAAGTTGAATCAATCATTGAGAAATGATGATTTAGATTTTCGAGATTTAGCTGAACAATATCATTTAGAACGTTTATTTGCGATTTATGCTGACGTACAACAAAAGAAGCTGATGGTGGCGCAGAATGTACAGTCGCAATTGGTCTTAGATGAGTTATTTATTCAGTTGATGAATGTTGAGCTTGGGTTTTCGCAATAACAAAGTGATGGACTATCATGCTTTTGATTCGCAAGAATCCATATTTTTGTGGCTAATTGGATAGTCACTTTTAAGGTGGGACTGCATTTTAAGATGTTTTGTAAAGATTGTATTTAAATTGTTTTTTATTATAACTTCCGAACTAAAAATATATAAAATGTGAGGTACTTCACAATAATATCAAAAAATAAGGAATATGATGATGAAAATAAGATCTATAGCTGTTGCATTATCACTTGTAATTTTACCAGCCATTGCAATGGCTGAGCCCAAGTTTGAGTCAAATATCAATGGCTCATCTATTCTGATCAACGCATCTAATCATGGTTCGCAAGCCTATGAGTGCGTGTATAGCTACTCATTTAATCATAATCAACAAAATGCAAAATCGAATCAGTTCAGCGGTAAACTTTACATTGAAGCAGGGGCGCGGCAGATCGCTGTTGTGACACGACATACCGATCAAGCGATTAGTAAACTAAATTTTGATTATAAGTGCACTGAAAAATAAGCCCTTTTAAAATAAAGTAAACCGCTCATGAGGTATTCTGATGATGAGCGGTTTTTTAGTTTTTGTCATACGCATGATTTGAAAGTTTGGTCTGATGTCGTGAGCTGCAAGGTCTATGTAAACCCCTAATCTAACTAAATACAGGCCGTTTTGAGTGTTTTCACAACATTTTGCTGAAACAGCATTTGTTGTTTCTAGGATTGTTTTCTATAATCAAATGATAAATCATGTATAGATACTAAGTAAGCGGTAATTCTAAGGACGTTTATAAAGCAGATCAAAGCGAATTGATTGTTTTTGTAAGTTTATCAACATTAAAACGATGTCGATATTTTTTATGTATTTAACAGGGGAAGGTTATGCAACATCAAATGATGGGTGGGATTATACAGGTCAATATTCCTGATAAGGCCACTTTACAATCGAGCTATATGCCTTTTGTACAAGGAGGCGGATTATTTGTTCCAACTAAACAAGCAGTAAAAATGGGACAGGAAGTTTTTATTTTGGCGACATTACCAGAGCAATCACAAAAGATCCCGCTCACAGGTAAAGTCATTTGGATCTCGCACAAACAGACACATTTCAAGCCACAAGGTTTTGCGATCCAGTTGGCTGGCGAAAAAGGTGTATATTATAAGAACGAAGCTGAGAAATTATTGGCAGGTTCTAAAGCAATGGATCGTCCAAGTTATACGATGTAAGCAAAATGAATAGGAAGAAAGAGTGTTTGTTGATACGCATTGCCATTTAACCCTGTTAGATTTGACTCCTTATGATGGGGATCTAGATCAAGCACTCGCACAAGCTCGACTTGCCGGTGTTTTAAAATTTATGGGAATCTCTGTTGATCTTGATGACCATATTAAACTGGCAGAAATTGCTTCCCGTCATGATGATGTGGGCTATACAGTGGGTGTGCATCCCTGTGAAGATGGTCATGTGATGGCACGTGCGACAACGGACTATTTAGTCGAACTAGCCCAATCCGAAAAGGTCTGGGCTTTGGGAGAGACAGGCTTAGACTATTATCACAGCACAGATTTTGTCGCTGAGCAAAAACAGTGTTTTGCTCGACATATTCAAGCATCAAAAATTGTGAAGAAGCCAGTGGTTGTACATACACGCTCTGCTAAGCACGATACAGTTGATATTATTCAAGCTGAACAATCTAGTCATGGCATATTGCATTGTTTTACTGAAGACTGGGAAACGGCAAAAGCAGTTTTAGATTGTGGTTATTATATTTCGTTTTCTGGCATTATTTCATTTAAAAATGCACAAGATTTGCGTGATGTTGCAAAACAAGTTCCATTAGATCGGGTACTGATTGAAACAGATAGTCCTTATTTGGCACCTATGCCTTATCGAGGAAAAACCAACGAACCTAAATATGTGCCGTATGTAGCAAAAGCCTTGGCTGATGTATATCATAAATCAGTTGAAGAGATTGGTGTGATTACTACACAGAATTTTGAAAATCTTTTAAATTTTAAATAAACGGTTTTTGTTGTATTAGGAAAGAGAGTTATTACGTGAAAATGGATCGTCAAGCTCAGTTTCGAGCACGAGAAGTATTAATTTTTCAAATCGCGGAGCAACTCCTATTAGAAAATGGCGAAGCGGGCATGACGCTTGATGCTCTTGCGGCTGAGTTGGATCTTGCGAAAGGTACGTTATATAAGCACTTTCAGAGTAAAGATGAATTATATATGTTATTGATTATTCGCAATGAACGAATGTTGTTAGAAATGATTCAAGATATAGAAAAAAGTTTTCCTGAACATTTGGCTTTTTTTATGTTGCACCATCTTCATCATCCTGAGCGCACAGCGTTATTTCATCAGATAGAAGAGCGTTTATCTACGACAGCACAAGGTATCCAGCAGTTATTTAGTGAGTTGTATAAGATTCGTCGCCAACGTTTACGTATTATTATTCGCATGACGGAAAGTTATTTGCTTGATATTAATAGTGCGATGACGACCCGTGATTATTTAGCATCTATTTGGTCTTTGACCTATGGAGCGGCTGTGATCCTGAACTCAAGTTTTTATCAGCGTTATTTAGGTTCTAGAGATACATTACGAGTGGCTTACATTGAACAAGCTTTGGCGATGCCTAAGCAGCTTGAACAAGTTTCATCTTCGTGACCAATACAATGAAGTCTTCACTGAGGTCGCAACGAGCTTTTACCCTGATTGAGATCATGGTGGTGATTGTGATTATGACCGTCATGACATCGTTGGTGGTCTTGAATATTGGTGGTGTTGATCAACGCCGAGCGATGCAAGCCAGAGAAATGTTTATCCTTGATCTTAAAAAAATTAATAAAGAAGCAACAGATCAGGCGAAAGTTTTTGCATTAAATACCCAGAATGCAACTGATGTTGCGCCATTTAGCTATCACCTATTTGAATATTACGATCAGAGTCATGAACAAATCCAACATGCGGATCGTATTTGGCAGGTTTATAAGGAGTTTAAACCTCGTCAGTTACCGAAAAATGTGTCTTTTAGCATTCAAAGTTTAGATACTGAAAATTATAAAAGAGCACAGAATGACGATCTGTTAGGTGGCAGGGCACCACAACTGATTTGGTTTGGAAATGGCGAGGTGAAGCCTGTTCGAATTCAATTTTATTATGAGCAACGACCGATTGGACATGAGCTGTCGCTGGATCATTTGGGTAAAGTGAATGAAGAAGAATAAGGCATTTACCTTACTTGAAGTCATGGTCGCACTTGCGATTTTTGCAGTGGCTGCGATCGCATTGACTAAAATTGCAATGCAATACACTCAAGCAACTTCAAATGCGATTTTGCGGACCAAAGCCCAATTTGTTGCAATGAATGAAGTTGCGATGATGGAAATGAATAAAGAGTGGTTGGATGGGACGCAATCCAAGCAAGTTTCTTCGCAGGGCGAAACGTGGCAAATTGATAAAAAAGCCGAACCTACAATTAGTCCCAAAATACAACGTATTGAGTTACAGATAAGTTTGTTTAATGTTGATCAGGATAAAGTAGAAGCAGGTATTAGCAATATTGTATTTTTTAACTATCCTGAACAAGCGAAGACATGATGAAATATAAACAGCAAGCTTTTACTTTGGTGGAATTGCTGGTTGCGATTGCGATTTTTGCTGTACTTTCGATGTTGGGTTGGAAGGTGTTTGACTATTTGCTGAAAGTCAAAGATCGTAATGCAGAACATGAAATGCATTTATTCGCGTTACAGGATGCTTACCAACAGGTTTTAAGAGATAGCTTGCAAATTATTCCCTTGACTGCCAATGATGGACGACAACTGCAAGCCGCTGTGCTGTTATATGATCAAAGTTTTATGTTTAGTAAAGCTGGTGTGTCAGATCCATTGAAGCAAGGCTTATCACCATACGAACGTATAGAATATCGTTTTGATGAAGCACAAAAAAAAGTATATCGCTTGAAATATGCAAATTTAAATATCCCAAATCGTGTGCAGCCGATCTCAAGTACTTTGTTGGAAAATGTTGATCAGTTTAAAGTACTGGTATTGAACCCTCAAGAATTGTCTGAGTGGCCAGAAAACATGGGTGATCCAAATAATGTGGATGAACTAAAAAAATTACCATTAGGTTTTAAAATCCAGCTCACGGTCGCAGGTACAGACTATGAGTGGATATATAGCTTGGTCAGTAACAATCAGGGTGGTCAGTGATTGCTATGAAGACATACGCGTCTCAACGTGGTATTGCATTGCTTACGATCTTGGTTATGGTTGCGCTCGCGACGATTCTTGCAGCAACCATCGCAAAACGACAAAGCAATAGTGCTGAGAATACAGGCTATTTGATGCGTCAAAATCAATCTTTGCTTTATGCTAAAAGTGCTGAGGCATTTTTCTCAGAGTTGCTAATACAAGATAGCGATAATGGTAACAATATTGATCATTTACAGGAGAATTGGGCCAAACCAATGCCATCATTTCCTGTTGATGGTGGTACTGTTCAAGGTCGTTTAGTGGACGAATCTGGAAAATTCAACTTAAATAATTTGGTAAAAGCAAATGGCAATGAAGTTGATGATTTGGCTCGTCGCTGGTTTGAAAAACTTTTACAGCGTGTTGGTTTGCCCGCAGAGCTAAGCCAAGCTGTGATCGATTGGCAAGATACTGATGATGAAACAACAGGTGCGATGGGTGCGGAGAGTAATTATTATCAAGGATTAGATCCTTCTTATTTAGCTCCAAATACCAAATTTCATAGTGTTGAAGAGTTGAAGTTGGTTAGGGGCTTCGAAGGGAAAAACTACGATTTGATTAAGCAATATATTACGGCATTGCCAGAACCAACTAAAATTAATATGAATACGGCACCTGCATTATTGCTCGCAAGTATTGATCCAAGCGTCGATGTCAATGCTGTTGAGCAAGAATTAAAAACAAAACAAGCTGATTTATCATATTTCAATAATGTTGAGGATTTATGGAAGCTCAATGCTTTTTCAGGAATAGATCAGCAAAATAAGGCAGATGCGGCGGCGTGGTTAGACAGTAAATCCTCTTTTTTTACTGCACAAATAGAAGTTGTTTTAAGTGAGCGCAAGCGCCAATTTAGCAGCTCAATGCACCGTCAAGATAAACAAGTTACTGTCTATTCTAGAAGTCTTGCTCCTTTTAAGTGATCAGATTGGATTATTGAATAGTCACAAGATTTAAATTCAATCCCAATGCTTGTTTTTTTGCTTTATAATAAAGTTTGTTTGCAAAAAAGATCAGCTTGGTGCATGTTAATTCGTAAATTATTTAAGTTTGAAAACGCTCATATCGTACGGAATTGTACATCGGATCGCTGTAAGCGTTCGATTCATGGGCATAGCTATAAAGTTGAATTATTACTAAAAGCGTCAAAGTTAGATCATGGGCAAATGGTTTATGATTTTGGGCTGCTGAAAGGCGTGATTAAAGAACTATTTGATAGTTTTGATCATGCGATTTGTTATTGGCAAAAAGACGATGCTGCGTATATTGATGCATGCAAAACCTTTAGCGCACGTTGGGTGGCTTTGCCTGTTTCACCATCAGCAGAACAATTTTCTCGTATTTTCTTTTTTCTTGCGCAACAGGTATTAAATTCAACAGTTACCCAAAATGGCGAAGGGGATGTTGAGGTTTATTCGGTGATTGTTCACGAAACTGATACGGGTTATGCACAAAGTTTTCAAGAAGATATTGATAATGAACAAATGGGCATGTTGAGCCTAGATCAAATCGTTTTCTCAGAGCAGGTTCAAAGTGAGTGGAGTGATCCACAAATGTATGAGCGCTTGAAAAAGGGAATCAGATTTCAAAACCCGAATGTAGAACTACAAGTTAATATTTAAGTACGTCCTCACTCAAGGGAGTGAATTTATTTCAAGGAATATTGATGCAATTTACTGAACAGCAACAGGACAAGTTAAGTAAAGTTCAGCTGGATGAATCATGGAAAATCTCATTGTCCGAGTTTCTGCTCAGCCAGAAAATGGATCATTTACGCGCGTTCTTGCAACAGCAAAGACTTGCAGAGAAGACGATTTACCCACCAAGCAAACATATTTTTAATGCATTAAATACAACGCCTTTGAGTGCAGTAAAGGTCGTGATTTTAGGTCAAGATCCATATCATGGTCCAAATCAAGCCAATGGTTTAAGTTTTTCTGTACAAAGAGGTGTTGCATTACCACCTTCTTTACGTAATATTTTTCATGAGTTGCACAGTGATTTGGCTGTGCCTATTTCTCGACATGGTGATTTGAGCAAGTGGGCAGCGCAGGGTGTGTTGTTGTTGAATAGTGTGCTGACCGTAGAGGCAGGACAACCAACTTCACATCAAAAACAAGGCTGGGAAGATTTTACTGATGCTGTGATTGATGTGCTAAATGAGCAGCGCGAACACGTGGTGTTTGTTTTATGGGGTGCTTATGCACAGCGTAAAGGACAACGTATTGATCGTAATAAACATCTCGTATTAAGCGCAGCTCATCCATCACCTTTGGCGGCAAACCGTGGTGGTTTTTTTGGCTGTAAAGTATTTTCTAAAAGCAATCATTATTTGAAACAACATGGCATTGAGCCTATAGACTGGCAATTGGACGCATAATGACTTCTCCTGATTTAAATAGCTATCATCCTGATTTGGTTATTGAGCAAGAAAAAAATGGTTGGCGGGTGATTCGCCTAAACCGACCAAAATCTTTACATGCATTAGATGAATCTATTGTAAGTGCACTTTTTCGCGTGTTTGAGCATTTTCATGATGATGAAAGTGTTAAAGCGATCTGGTTAGACTCAACTACACCTAAAGCCTTTTGCGCGGGTGGCGATGTGCGTAAACTTCGTCAACTGGTTGTAAATAATGAGGTTAATACTGCAAATAAATTCTTCGAGCAAGAATATGCATTAGACTTATTGCTTCACAATTATGCTAAACCGATTGTGGTATGGGGTGAAGGTTATGTAATGGGTGGTGGGCTTGGTCTATTTATGGCTGCACCATTTCGTTTGGTTACACCTTATTCACGTTTGGCTATGCCAGAAATCAATATCGGTTTATATCCAGATGTCGGTGGAAGTCGATTCCTTGCAGATCGAGGACAAATTGGGCTATTTACGGGTTTAACTGGTTCAATTATGACTGCAGCAGGTGCATTTAGCATCGGCTGGGCAACTCATATTTGTGAAGCGCAGCGTGATAATGTCTTGCAAAAAGTCTTAAATGTAGACTGGAATCATTATCCAGCAGGTGCTTTCCGTGCCATTGATGACACATTAAATAGTCTTCACCGTCCGGTTGCCGCAGGTCCTTTGCAAAATTCGATCGATGTTATTCACAGTGTTTGTCGTGGTCAAAACTTTGAATTTGATTATCAAGCAATTATTGGGTTGAGTGAGGCAAGCAGTGATTGGTTGCGCCAAGCAAGTGAGAATTTGCAAAAAGGCTCGCCAAGTACGGCTGCTATTACTTGGTTGCTTTGGCAGTGGGGTAAACAAGGACATGCTTGGGATGAGGTTTTTGCGCTAGAAGCTCAGATTTCTGATTGGAAAATCCGTCATCCTGACTTTGTAGAAGGCGTACGCGCGCGCTTGGTCGATAAAGATCTTTCTCCAGAATGGAAAGCGACCGAGAACATCACCTTAAAAGATATTTTGTCTGATTGCCCTCCTGTGACCAATATTGATAGTTGGAATGCGTTATTAAGACAATACGGTATTATTGTTTAAGGCGTATGAGCGAAAATAATAGCAATGATGAATTTTGGATGCAGTTTGCTTATGAGCAGGCTGCATTAGCGGCAGCTCAGGGCGAGATTCCTGTTGGTGCTGTTATTGTCAGCCAAGGTGAGATAATTGGGGTGGGCTATAATGCCCCAATTAAACTTTCTGACCCGACAGCACATGCCGAGATTCAAGCACTGCGTATGGCCTGTCAATCTGTGAATAATTACCGCCTTCCTGATGATGCCACACTTTATGTCACGCTCGAGCCTTGCACCATGTGCGTGGGTGCTTTAATTCATGCACGTGTTCAACGTGTTGTGTTTGCAACCACAGAGCCTAAGGCGGGTTCACTGGTCAGTGCCCGTCAACTGCTTGAAAATGGTTATTACAACCATAAATTTGTCTTTGAACAAGGTTGCTTGCAAGCGCAATGTTCAACCCAACTTAGTGATTTTTTTAAACAAAGAAGAAGTGAAAAGAAGCAAAATCGTTTATCAAAAAACGTCCTAAAATGATTAAAAATGTCTTAGCTGTTATGGCAAACTAAGCCTCCGATGATTTTGGTTTAATCAAAAAGGCGAAACTATGCGTAATGCAATCACCATACAAAAAGAATTTAATGCACCTATTTCTGAGGTTTTTGACTTGTTGTCAAAACACGCGACTTATAATAAAGCGTTTGCACCGTTACAAGTGGTGCGAGTAAAAGACTCTGCCGATCCTGAACGTCCAGATGGTATTGGTTCAATTCGTCGTATGGGTTTTGGTCCAATTAAACCACTGCAAGAAGAAATCACGTTGTTGGAAGAAAACCAGCGTATTGAATACAAGTTAATCAATAATCCGTTGGTTAAGCACCATTTAGGGCAAATTGATTTCAAAGAAATCACCCCCTATATCACTTTGGTAACCTATAAGATTGAATTTACAGCAAAAGCACCTTTTGTAAGCAAATTAGTTCTTGCACAACTCAAAGCAGCGATTACACTAGGTTTTTCAAAATTAGCGAAATCAGTTGCCGCATAAGAGATGGGAATGACAGTTCATATTATTACGATTGATGGTCCAAGTGGATCTGGTAAAGGGACTTTGGCTGCGAAAATTGCTGCTCATTATCATTATAATTTATTAGATTCTGGCGCACTTTATCGTCTACTTGGGCTGTCATTGTTTCAACAAGGCTTGCTCGACCAATTAGATATTAAGTTGGCACAATGTATTGATTGTGCAATAAATTTAGATATTGAGTTCAAAACGACGGATACAGCTACACTCACCTTATTGGATGGGGTTGATGTGACCAATACCATCAGGACTGAGCAGGTTGGTGAATATGCGTCTAAAGTTGCAGTTGTTCCTGAATTGCGTAAAGCATTATTTGAACGCCAGCGTGCATTTATTCAAGCGCCTGGATTGGTCGCAGATGGTCGTGATATGGCGACATCGATTTTTCCAGAGGCTCAAGCTAAAATTTATTTAACGGCGTCGGCTGAGTCTCGTGCAGAGCGCCGTGTAAAACAGTTGCAGGGCATGGGTCTTGATGCTAAAATAAGCGACATTTTATCTAACATACAGGCTAGGGATAAAAGAGATATGGAGCGTACAGTTGCTCCTCTTAGACCCGCTGACGATGCGTATGTCATTGATAGTTCTACAATAGGTATCAATGAAGTATTTCAGTTGATGGTTGACTATATCAATAGCCGTATAAAATAGATACACAATTTTTTATCAGTTGAAGCATTGCTTGATCAGATTTTTTGGACAATGTAACAACTTAACTAAACCGGCCTTGTCTGATCCAAGACCGCGGACTTTATCAGGTATATCATGACCGAATCTTTTGCAGCCCTCTTTGAAGAAAGTGAATTAAACCTCAACGTTGAAAAGGGTGCAGTCATCCAAGGTACTGTTGTTAGTATCGATTCTGACTGGGTTACTGTTGACACTGGCCTTAAATCTGAAGGCGTTGTTGATCGTGCTGAATTTTTAAATGAACAACGTGAACTTGAAGTTCAAGTTGGTGATACTGTTGACGTAGTGGTTGAAGCACTTGACAACGGTATGGGTCAAACTGTTTTATCACGTGAAAAAGCAAAACGTGCTGAAACTTGGACTAAGCTTGAGAAAATCTTTGAAGACGGCGAAATCGTTACTGGTGTTATCTCTGGTAAGGTTAAAGGCGGTTTCACTGTTGACATCGGTCCTGTTCGTGCATTCTTACCGGGTTCTTTAGTTGACACGCGTCCTATCCGTGACACTACTCACCTTGAAGGTAAAGAGTTAGAGTTCAAAGTAATCAAACTTGATGCTAAACGTAACAACGTTGTTGTATCTCGTCGTGCAGTTATGGAAGCTGAATCTTCAGCTGACCGTGAAGCATTACTTGCTCAGCTTGAAGAAGGTCAAACAGTTACAGGTACAATCAAGAACCTTACTGATTACGGCGCATTCGTTGATCTTGGCGGTATTGATGGTCTTCTTCATATCACAGATATGGCTTGGAAACGCATCAAACACCCTTCAGAAGTTGTTGAAGTTGGTCAAGAAGTTACAGTTAAAGTACTTAAGTTTGACCGTGAGCGTAATCGCGTATCTTTAGGTCTTAAGCAATTAGGCGAAGATCCATGGTTAGCGATCATGAACCGTTACCCTAAAGGTTCTATCGTTAAAGCGCGTGTAACTAACTTAACTGATTACGGTTGTTTCGCTGAAATCGCTGAAGGCGTTGAAGGCTTAGTACACGTTTCAGAAATGGACCACACAAACAAAAACATCCACCCATCTAAAGTTGTTCAGATCGGTGACGAAGTTGATGTTATGGTTCTTGAAGTTGATGAAGAACGTCGTCGTATTTCATTGGGTATCAAACAAACTCGTGCTAACCCATGGGAAGAGTTTGCTAAAGCAAATGAAAAAGGCGAAAAAGTTTCTGGTACGATCAAGTCAATCACTGATTTCGGTATCTTCATCGGTTTATCTGGTGGAATCGACGGTTTAGTACACTTGTCTGATATTTCTTGGAACGAACAAGGCGAAGAAGCGATTCGTCGTTACAAGAAAGGCGACACAGTTGAAGCAGTTATCTTATCTGTAGATGCTGAAGGTAACCGTATCAGCCTTGGTATCAAGCAATTAAACAGCGACCCATTCAATGACTTCTTAGCTGCGAATGAACGTGGTGCTTTAGTTAAAGGTACTGTAACTGCAGTTGATGCTAAAGGCGCAACAGTTAAACTTGCTGATGACATCGAAGCGACTCTTAAAGCATCTGAAATCAACCGCGATCGCGTTGAAGATGCGACTAAGTTCCTTGAAGTTGGTCAAGAAGTTGAAGCGAAGATCATCAATGTTGATCGTAAGTCTCGCTCTATCAACTTGTCTATCAAAGCGAAAGACGAAGCTGAAGAGAAAGAAGCTGTGAACACTGTTCGTCAAGCTGCTGCAACTCAAACTGCAGAAAGCAATGGTCCTAAAACCATTGGTGACTTAATTAAAGCTCAAATGAAGTAATTTGTTAAAAGGTACGTTTCTTGTAACAGATACGTACTTTTTTATACAAAAATACTGTAAACGGTAGCGTAGTATTGATGTACTGCGCTACCGTTTTGTATTTAAACAGGTTATTATTAAAAAACTGAGAAGTAGCAATAATTAAAGAGGTCATCAATGACTACTGAAGCACTTAATAAATCTGATTTAATTGAACGGATTGCACTTAAAAACCCACACTTGGCTGAACCATTAGTGGAAGATGCTGTTAAGATTATGATCGATCAAATGATTGAAGCACTTTCAACGGGTGATCGTATCGAGATTCGTGGTTTTGGTAGCTTTGCTTTACATCACCGTGAGCCACGTTTAGGTCGAAATCCTAAAACTGGTAAATCTGTTGATGTTGCGGCAAAAGCTGTTCCTCATTTTAAACCAGGTAAAGCACTTCGTGATGCAGTAAACGAAACCGCTGATTAAGAGTTGAGGTGTTTATGCGTTATGTATTAATTGCATTGCTCGTTGTTATTTTTGGCTATTCGCTTGCTTTAGTGCTTCAAAACCCAACAGAGCTGCCAGTAGATTTATTATTTACTCAAGTTCCTGCCATGCGTTTAGGTCTTTTGCTTTTATTGACTTTAGCATTGGGTGTTGTGGTTGGATTATTGCTAGGCGTACAGGTTTTTCGCGTTTTTCAAACGAGTTGGGAAATCAAGCGATTACGTAAAGATATTGACCATCTTCGCAAAGAGCAAATTCAACTTGCTCAGCAAGCTGCAGCAGAAGTTGCAGCCAGTGTGAGACATGAGAAAACGGTGATGGATATTAATCCAGAAAGCCAACCTCGTAATCCGCTATAATTTAAGATATTTCAAGTGCTTTAAAATCCAGCGATTTTACACCTAAAAAAATAGCTCTTTATTTGATTAAAGAGCTATTTTTTTACTTTAAGGAAAGCAAAGATATCTTAAGATCGCGGTAATCATCATTGCTACTAAAATAACGATAATAAGGGAGTATTTTTTCCAAGCAAAAATAATAGCAACGGAAACACCGATAATTTTACTAATGCCACTAAAGTGACCTTCGGTGAAAAGCGTATTGAATACAGCTAATGTAAAGAGCAGTACACAAGCCGAGTCAGATAGGAGTTGTCTATGATGTTCTCTGATTGTCATACGATTGGCTAAATAAAATCCTGAGTAACGAATCAGATATGTACCTAAAGCTAAAATAACGATTCCAGCAAAGATATAGCTTTGACCATAGATCACTTTGATTTACTCCCCAAAAGTAAACCCAACATTGACACTAAAACGGGTAAGCCCGTTGGGAGTAGAGGGATTGAAGCTAAAGATAGTGTGGTGCCGATAAAAACTCTGTTTCGAGTTGTTTTGTTTCTTAATAGTGGCAAAATTAATGCGAAAAGAATTGCTGGAAATGCAGCATCAATGCCAAATACATAAATATCTGGAATAGCTTTACTTAATAGATAACCGATCAAAACACCGATTGGCCAAAGAAGACTAATCCCTAAGCCACACATCCAATATGCCCACTTTTTTAACTGTGGCGATTGTTGGCTTAATCCAAACATGACACTTTCATCATTCATAATATGGCAAGCAATAAACCTAGACCTATTTTTCTCAATAAATGTTGCGACCGAGAGTCCAAATGGCAAATGGCGCAAATTGATTAATATGCCAGTCAGTGCTGCAAAAATTGGGTTTGCACCAGTTGCAATCATCCCAATAAAAGTGAATTCGGCTGCCCCTGCAAGTACGGTAATAGATAGGAGTAAAGGTATCCAAATCGGCAGATTGAAGCTAGCTGCAACTGAACCGAGTGAAATACCAACAATACCCGTTGCAATAGATATAAGTATTATGGCTTTGATTAGATTATATCGGTCTTTATTTTGCATTATGTTTTCTATATAAAACGAACGTACGATATAATAGAATAATATTTACATGTTCGTCAAAGCGAACGTTCGTTCTTTATGGTGTTTTATGGCGTTACCAATAGAAATTGTTGCAAAAGGTTTACAAAGAGAAAGACAAAAGGCCGGTATATCTTTGGCTGAACTTGCTCGTCGAGCAGGTATTGCTAAATCGACCTTATCTCAGCTAGAGTCGGCTCAAGGCAATCCTAGTCTCGAAACTTTATGGGCTTTATGTGTTGCTTTAGAAATTCCATTCGCGAAGTTAATGGAAACAAATATTGCTCAGACGCAAGTCATTCGTTTTGGAGAAGGACCATCTGTTTCTTCGGAGATTGCACATTATCAAGCAATTCTATTGGCAACCTGTCCAACAGGAGCTAGACGAGATGTATATATTTTGACAACGCAACCTGGCGAACCTCGTTGTAGTCAACCACATTCGATAGGCAGTATTGAACATATTATTATCATGAAAGGCAGAGCAAGGGTTGGATTGATTTCTGATTCTGTGTTGTTAGGTGAAGGGGATTATATTTGTTATCCTGCCGACCAAGAACATATTTTCGAAGCATTGGAACAAGATACCAGAGCAATATTAATTTCTGAGCAAAGATAGCTGAAAGGTATCGTGGTGAGAAAGCTTTTTTCATTATGGATGCTTTCTTACTTTGTTCATTTTATTAATCATCTTATAATGAACTGATTTTTATGTGATGGAACTAGATTCGTGAGTATTATTGTTGCCTTAGACGCAAAAAGCCAATTTGACGCCCTAACTATTGTAGATCAGCTTGATCCGTCACTTTGTCGTGTAAAAGTGGGCAAAGAGCTTTTTACTCGTGAAGGTCCATCTATTGTTAAAAACTTACAAGATAAAGGTTTTGACGTTTTCCTTGATCTAAAATTTCATGATATTCCAAATACAACAGCGCAAGCCGTTTGTGCGGCTGCTGATTTAGGTGTCTGGATGGTCAATGTCCATGCATCTGGTGGTCGTAAGATGATGGAAACTTGTGTAGAGCGATTGAAGGCGGGAAATTATCAAACTCAATTGATTGCAGTGACTGTTTTGACCTCGATGGGACGTGAAGATTTACGTGATATTGGTTTAGATATTGAACCCGTTGAGCAGGTACAGCGTTTAGCAAAACTTACACAAGAAAGTGGTTTGGATGGTGTGGTGTGTTCTGCACAAGAGGCAAAAATCTTACGTGAAATGCTAGGACAAGATTTTGCACTGGTAACGCCAGGTATTCGTCCTGAAGGTTCAAATGCCGATGATCAAAAACGTATCGTGACACCAAAACAAGCAATGCAAGATGGTTCTACGCATTTAGTGATTGGTCGTCCAATCACCAAAGCAGACAACCCAACCGAAATGTTAAAGTCGATTTTAGCTTCGATTTAAATCTATTCATGTATAGGCGAACTGTGTTCGCCTATCGAGTGATTGACGGATTAGCAAACTTCATCGCCATTATAATTTCAGATTTAAAAATAAGCTGATTAAGAGTGGTGCAAGTAACGAAAGAATTAATCCGCTCATCATTGCATGTGGTATGTAATGCGTACCACATGATTGTTTGACCATGGCGAGTGTGACATCCATCGAGGTTGCGCCAGCACTTGAAATTGCCGATCGTGGAAAACGCCAACCGAGACAATACATCAATATAATCGCAAAAATTTCTCTAAACAGATCAGTTAATAAGGCAATCCCACCGAGTTTGGCTGAGTGTAGTTCTGTGAATAAAATCCCAGACATTGAATACCAACCATAGCCTTGAGCTAAAGCCATCACCTCATTCAAGCTATAGTCATTGGATAAAATAAAATAGTTGAAAATAGAGGCTAAACACGAGCCAATGA
This sequence comes from Acinetobacter sp. NIPH 298, assembly GCF_000369505.1. GTDB lineage: Bacteria > Pseudomonadota > Gammaproteobacteria > Pseudomonadales > Moraxellaceae > Acinetobacter. Next base: position 1,355,584 of record NZ_KB850055.1, on the reverse strand, counting down.
TGGCAGCAATTGGAACAAGCAAAATTTTCCAACTCAACCAACTGCGATCAAATTGTGTAAAGGCGAGCTCAATACCGATCAAGCAGATAAATATCAATAATAAATACCAACTATTAAATGTGATCTGTAGATTAGAGATATTTACAAGTGTGCCAAGTAGAATTCCGACACCCAACGCTAAAAAAGCTTTAGCAATATTTTTCAATGCATTGATGAATAGATGTAATGAAATTCTTCCTTGTACGCTTTGGCGATCAATGATTTTGTAGGTAATCAAACAAATGAAAAATGAGCCGATCGAGGTGGTAAATGCGATTAATACTGCAGGTGGTAAAATTGCAACAGGGTTTGGAATATGGTTCAACGCTTGGCTGAGTTCAAATGCAACACTAATTAATAGAACATAAGAAAAATAAGGCAGGATTTGAAAAACAAATCGCTTAATTTTTTGTGATAAGTGGGGAGCTAAGAAATAGCCTAAGCTTATTGCAATAAAAATTTGGAAAATAAGGACGACAGATTGCATAAAAAAAGCAGGTCACGAATAACCTGCTTATTATGAAGAATTATTGATTAGGCTGCATTGTTTTTTACATTTGCTGTAGTACTGATAAAATTATAATCAGCTACATTTACTTTACGGGTTTCTAACCAGAATCTCCAAGTGTAGGTTGGCCATAAAGAGAAGTTTTTACCATCAGCTGCTTGGTACCAACTACTACAACCACCAGCTTGCCAAACAGTACCTTTGAGTTGTTCTTGGACACGTTCGTTAAATTGATCCTGTACGTCGTGTTTGACTTCAATTGCTTGGGTGCCTGTTTTATCAACAGTTTGGATCAACTGAAGAATGTAACTCACTTGTGATTCGATCATGAAAATCACAGAATTATGTCCAAGAATTGTATTCGGACCTAATAACTGGAACAGGTTAGGGAAGTTCTTGGTGCTGATACCATAGTAACTTTCTGCGCCATCTTTCCATGCTTGTTTGAGTTCAATCCCATTGCGCCCAACACAATTGAAATGCTTTAAATAGATGCGTGGATCAGTGATAAAACCTGTGCCGTAAATTAAGCAATCGATTTGACGTTCTTTACCATCTTTGGTCATGATGCCATTTTCTGTAATTTCTTGAACGCCATCGGTAATTAATTCAACATTTTTTCGATTGAACGTTGGGAAGTATTTATTTGAAATCAAAATACGCTTACAGCCCATCACAAAATCGGGAGTCAGTTTTTTCGCTAATGCTTTGTCTTTGACTTGGAAGCGAATAAAGGCTTCTGCAAGTTTCTGACCATATTTCATGATCTGAGGCTGTACGATAGGTACAACACGAGATTCATTGGTCCAGTACAAACGACTACGGTGAATTTGACGATAGAGATTGGATGCTTTAAATAATGTTTTACTCAATTTTGAGTATTTACGTTCATCACGAGGAATCACCCAAGCGGCAGTACGTTGAAAGACATAAAGCTGCTTAACTTCGGGTGCGATTTCAGGAATATATTGAATCGCACTACCACCTGTACCAATCGAGGCAACGGATTTACCGCTTAGATCGTAATCGTGATCCCATTGAGAAGAGTGGAAAACTTTACCTTTAAATTTTTCTATGCCTTTGAGATGTGGAACTTGTGGGACATGGAGTGGACCAGAAGCAAAAATAACAAACTGCGCTTCAAGCGTAGGTTGGTCTTTAAATTCTACTGTCCAGATATTACGTTGTTCATCAAACTCGGCATGTGTGACTTCATGATTGAATCTACAATAATCTTTCAGTGTGTATTGTTCAGTAATATCTTGAATATAATCAAAGATTTCATCTGCCTCGGCATAGCGCTTCGACCAGTCTGTTTTTGGTGCAAATGACAGGGAATACATGTGTGATTGCACATCACAAGCAGCACCTGGATATTGGTTTTCACGCCATGTACCGCCAACATCATTGGTTTTTTCTAAGATTACAAAATCCTTGATTTGGCTTTGTAATAGTCGAATTGCCATTGCTAAGCCACCAAAACCTGCACCAATAATTGCAACTTTAGTTTTTTGAATTGCATTCTGGTTTACATTACGCATAGTCCACGCCCTATACCACTAAATTTTGTGTCAGTTTAAAGGTTTTGGCGAGATTAAATATGATTGTATAGACGTAAAACTTGATCATTTCGGCAATTCATTTATATGTGTTTTTATAGTAAAACATTAAAGTTTTGAGAATTGTATTCAGAATTATGAAGAGATCCATCCTCGGATTGATGTATTTGATTCAAGGCATGCGCCATGTTGGTATTGATGTGGATGCACGTTTAGCAAATATGGGAATACAGGCTGATGCTTTAGATCCAAGTTCAATTATACCTGATGCAATTGAATGGGATATTTTGCAACATATTAGTCAGGATATTGCGCCAGAACAAGGTCTGTTCATTGGGCAGCATTATGCACTGGCTGGATACGGTCCTTTTCTCATGTTGATCGTTACCAGTGACACATTACATCATGCCTTGTTGAATGGCGTGCGTTTCCAACAGTTAACTCATTTATTTGGTTCTTTACAGCTCGAAATTGACAATAAAGCGATTCATTTATTTTATCAACCTACTGATCTAGATACCCATTTAGGTCAGTTTAGAGCGCAATGTGAAATCTCAGGAACCTATAAGTTTTTACAAGACATATTTAAGATGATGGGACTTGATACACCCAATATTCAGATCGAACTGCCTTTTCAAAGACCCGATGATGTGCAACTCACCGCTGCATATCAGCAATATTATGGTCAAGATGTCAAATTTGGGTGTAAGCAAGCCGTATTTATTTTAGAAAATACGCAAATTTTGGATGTTAGTGTTCCTTCGGCTGATTCACTGACTTATAGAATGTATGAAGAAAAATGCCTACGTGACATAGAACTATTAGAGAAGGTTTCTGATTCAAAAGTGACGATCGTCGAATATGTAGAGGATTATCTAGAGTTGCAAAATGGAGTCATACCAACTATGACTGAAACAGCATATGCATTGAAAATTCCAGAGCGAACTTTAAGGCATCAATTGCAGCAAATGCAGACCAGCTATAAAGAAATTCGTGAAAGGCTGATAAAGCAAAAGGCAATAAGATTCATCGAAGGCAGCTCATATTCAATTGAACAAATTGCCGAAATGTTAGGTTATTCTGAGCCAGCCGCTTTCAATCATGCATTTAAAAGGTGGTTTGGACACAGTCCTCGCCAATATAATCGAAATCATTAAATGATTAAAAATGGTACATTATGATGTTTAAACCTGATGATAAATAAGCCTAAAATCTAATGTCTTTGAACTCAATGTTCGATATAATTTTCCTCAATTAAAATTGCAATAACACCTTATGTCAAATTCTAAACCAGACTCACATAGCACTGCGTATATTCCAACGTCACCTGCTGAGCGTTATGCTCAAGCAATTCAGTCAGGACAATTCATGCCTGATGAAGCTCAGGCTCAGGCAGTGCAAGAGTTAGATCGAGTATGGAAAGAGTTACTCACTCGCTATAAGGCTTCAAAAAAAGCATTTCGACGTTTCCGTCGTCAAACCTACCCTAAAGGTGTTTATATGTGGGGTGGTGTTGGTCGTGGAAAAACTTGGCTCATGGATCAATTTTATGAGTCGGTTCCATTTCGTCGCAAAATTCGAATGCATTTTCATCACTTTATGCAGCATGTACATAAAGAGTTAAATAAACTTTCAGGTCAGCGTAATCCTCTAGATTCGGTTGCTGATCAAATTTATAAAAATGCTGTGGTGATATGCTTTGATGAGTTCTTTGTTTCGAATGTGACGGATGCAATGATCCTCAGTGATTTATTCCAAAAATTATTCGAGCGTGGCGTTACTTTGGTTGCAACGTCAAACATTGCGCCAGAAGGTTTATATAAAAATGGTATTCACCGAGATCGGTTCTTGCCTACGATTGAATTGGTACAGAAAAACTGTACAGTTTTGAATGTAGATGCAGGAATTGACTATCGTTTGCGGGTATTAAAACAGGCACAGTTGTTTAAGCACCCATTAGGTCATGATGTACAGTCTTGGATGTCAGAGCGTTTCCATGCTTTAACACAAACTCAGGTACAGTCAAACTCTCCGATCATGATTAACAATCGAGTAGTAGAGACTTTGGGACACACTGAAGACGTATTGTGGTGTGAGTTTTCGGAACTCTGTTTTAAACCACGTAGTCCTGCTGATTTTATCGAGATTGCCAATATTTATAATACGGTATTGGTAAGTGGTGTGCCGCATTTGACTGATTTCTTGTCAGAGGGAACACGTCGTTTCATTTATTTAGTCGACGAATTCTATGATCGCGGTGTGAAGTTATTACTAACCTCAGAAGATTCAATTATAGAGCTTTATGAAGGGGATAGATTGGCATTTGAAATTGAGCGGACACGTTCAAGATTGTTAGAAATGCAATCGGATGAGTATCTAAATTCTGAGCATCGGCAAATTCAAATTGCAAAAACATCATAAATTTAAAAGGCATTCTTCGGAATGTCTTTTTTTATAAATTTAGATAGAGAAAGCTTTATTCTTGGTTAAATTTTGCTATAACTAGGTAGGTTTTAGAATTGAGTGTGTTGCAAACTGAAACAGTAAGGACGTTATATATTTTATTTTTCAAGTAAGGTGTAAATTGATATTTGTCAATACCTTCTGCTTGGAAAATGCTTACTATTTAGGAATGTGATATTACTATTCAGGCTAGTATAAATCGGTATACTAGGTTTCTTGTTATAAAAAGTTAGCACCATCAGGAAAGACAATGACTGCACGTATTCAAAAAGGCAAGCTAGCGATTGCTAAAGAACTTTACGATTTCATCGAAAATGAAGCTTTACCAGGTTCTGGTTTAGACAGTGAAACTTATTGGAAAAACTTCGAGCAAGTCGTTGTCGATCTTAGCCCAAAGAACAAAGCATTATTGGCTAAGCGTGAAGAGCTCCAAGCGAAGATTGATGAATGGCATCGCAACAATAAATTTGAACTAAATGCATATAAAGCGTTTTTGACTGAAATTGGTTACTTAGTACCTGAAGTTGCAGATTTCCAAGTTACAACTGAAAATGTAGATGAAGAAATTGCTTTATTGGCAGGTCCACAATTGGTTGTGCCTGTACGTAACGCACGTTATTGCTTGAACGCTGCCAATGCACGTTGGGGCTCTTTATACGATGCGCTTTATGGTACAGATGTAATTTCTGAAGAAGACGGTGCGGAAAAAGGTAAGGGTTATAATCCAATTCGTGGCGATAAGGTAATTGCATTCGCTAAGAACTTCTTAAATCAAACTTTCCCATTAGCGCAAGGTTCACATGCGGATGCGACCAAATATGCGATTGATCACAATCGTTTAGTCGTCACTTTGAAAGATGGTTCTACATCATCTTTAGAGCATGAGTCTCAGTTTGTTGGTTTTAATGGTGATGCTGCCAATCCAACAGAAATCGTTTTATTAAATAATGGCTTACACGTTATCATTGATATCGATGCAAATAGCCCAGTCGGTAAAACTGACGCTGCTGGTGTTAAGGATTTAACGCTTGAAGCTGCGATTACAACGATTCAAGATTTAGAAGATTCTGTTGCAGCCGTTGATGCAGAAGAGAAAGTTGAAGGCTACCGTAACTGGTTAGGTTTGATGAAAGGCGATCTGCAAGAATCAATCGAGAAAAATGGCAAAACCGTTACTCGTGCGCTGAACAAAGACCGTACCGTTCAAAACTTAATTGGTGGTACCACAACACTACATGGTCGTTCACTCATGCTACTTCGTAACGTTGGTCACTTGATGACAAACCCTGCGATCTTGGTTGAAGGTGAAGAAGTTTTTGAAGGTATTATGGATGCTTTAGTGACGCCATTACTTTCAATTGCAGATATCCGTGGTCAAAACGAGAACAAAAACTCTCGTAAAGGTTCGATGTATATCGTTAAACCAAAAATGCATGGTCCAGAAGAAGTTGCATTTGCAGTTGAGCTATTTGAGCGTGCAGAACAAGCACTTGGCTTACCAGCAAAAACACTCAAAATCGGGATCATGGATGAAGAGCGTCGTACCTCTGTAAACTTGAAAAACTGTATTGCTGCTGCTAAAGACCGTACAATTTTCATTAATACTGGCTTTATGGACCGTACAGGTGATGAAATTCACACCTCTATGGAAGCTGCGCCAATGGTACGTAAAGAAGCTGTTAAAACACAAAAATGGATTGCATCTTACGAAAACCGTAACGTTGCGATTGGTTTAGTTTGTGGCCTACAAGGTAAAGCACAAATTGGTAAAGGCATGTGGCCAAAACCAGACAGCATGAAAGACATGTTAGCAACCAAGACTGCACATCCAAATGCTGGTGCGACTTGTGCATGGGTTCCTTCTCCAACAGGTGCTGTTTTGCATGCAATGCATTACCATCAAATCAATGTAAAAGCACGCCAAGATGAGTTAGCTGCTGAAGAAATGTTGACGCTTGATGACTTGTTGACACCTCCGTTTGCGCCTGAAACAAATTGGACGGCTGAAGAGCTTAACAATGAACTTGAAAATAACTGTCAAGGTATTCTTGGTTATGTTGTTCGTTGGGTTGATCTTGGTGTGGGTTGTTCTAAAGTTCCAGATATCAACAACGTTGGTTTGATGGAAGACCGTGCAACATTACGTATTTCTTCTCAGCACGTTGCAAACTGGTTACGTCACGGTATCGTAACGCGTACGCAAGTTGAAGACGTACTGAAACGTATGGCTGTAATCGTTGATCAGCAAAATGCAAATGATGCGCTATATACACCAATGGCACCAAACTTTGATGGTATCGCTTTCCAAGCGGCTTCAGACTTGATCTTCAAAGGCGCAGAGCAACCTTCAGGTTACACAGAGCCATTGTTACACGCTGCGCGTTTAAAATTAAAAGGTTATACAGGTGATTAATCTCATCTAATCCAAAGAGCCTCTACGGAGGCTCTTTTTTATGCATATTAATTTGTAGAGGGGAATATAGGGTTAACAGAAGTACGGGATAGATGATGTTGGCGAGATAATGAATATGAAGTAATTGTTAAAAACACGAAACATAATACAAATGAAATATTTGCTATAATTCATTCTAATTTGATCATTCAGTCGAATCGTAACGATGTCTCATATTTTAAAATTGGATGCTTTAAAGCAAGCACAAGTTTCTACATCTCCATATCCATACTTTGTTGTGGAAAACTCGATAGTAGACGAAGAAGTAAAAGCCGTCATTCAAGATTTTCCAAAGATTGAACAAGGTGGAAGTTATAATATAGAAGATGTAGAGATCAAACCCAACTTTGATCGTTTTTTAAAATCATTAGATAGTAAAGCGTTCCGCCAAATTTTGACTGAAAAATTTGATGTAGATGTGATGGAACATCCAATGATGATTACGTTACGTGGTTATTCTCGTCAAAAAGATGGGCGTATTCATTCTGATTCTAAGACCAAGTTATTGACTATTTTGATTTATTTAAATGAATCATGGGATGCACCTACGGGTCGTCTTCGTATTTTAAATGATGAAAAGAACATGGATGATTATGTCGAAGAAATTAATGCTGGTCCAGGCACGTTGGTTGCTTTTAAAGTGACTGATAATGGTTGGCATGGCTATGTCCCTTATGAAGGGCAACGTCAATCGATCCAAATCAATTTTTTAACCAGTGATAAAGCCAATGCCAAACATCGTTTTGTACATGGTTTAAGTGCGAAATTGAAAAAGTTATTTAAATAAGGTTTGAACAAAGTGAGGAGGTGAATAGACCTCCTTTTTAATATCTTATTTTTGAGCGTTGTATGATTAAGTGATCTTATGTGTGCGAATTATAAACCTTTGACTATTGAACAAGCGAAGCAACTTGAACTTCCGCTTATTCCTTTTGAATATGCGGATGAGGTTTATCCAAGTTATAAGACGCCTTTATTGTTTAAATCAGAACAAGGTTTGGAGTGGCGTGAGGTATTATTTGGGCTAGTGCCTAAATGGTCTGAAGATACCAATATCACGAAGCATACTTATAATGCGCGGCACGAAACAGTTTTTCAAAAGCCGAGTTTTCAAGAAGCGGCATCTAAGTGTAAGTTTGGCGTTATCCCAGTCTCAGAGTTTTATGAAAGTAAATATATTGATCATAAGCCGCAAAGATGGGGAGTTCGCCGTAAAGATGGCAAAGGTTTTTTTATTGCGGCGCTTTATGAGATTCGAAAATTAAATGATCAGATTATTCGTTCTGCAACGATGTTAACGATGGATGCAATTGACCATCCAATGATGAAAGACTTTCACGAACCAGGTGATGTAAAACGATCAGTTGTGGTTGTTCCTCACGATCGTTTAGATGAATGGCTGAGTTTGATACAACCGAATCAACTCTTCGATTTTATGCAAGGTTTCCCTGTAGAAGAATTTGAATGTTCATATGTGCCTAAGGCTAAGATAGAAAAAATCACACCACAGTTAAATATGTTCGATGCATTCTAGCGTTTTATCATCCAAATAAAAAAGGCTTCTAATCGAAGCCTTCCTCGCTAAGCAAAAATCAACGCGCAAGATTTTTAAACATAAGCTTTAAAATTTCCATGGTTTTTTCAATTTGAAGGGGCGTTAAGCCATCAAAAGATTGTTCCAAAATAACAGAAGTTAGATCATTGATTTTGATGACCATTTCCTTGCCTTTATCGGTTAAATAAACGCGGGTAATACGGCCGTCATCTTTACAAGAGTAGGTTTCGATGTAACCTTCATCTTTCAAGCGATAAACAATTTTGGTTGTAGTAGACATTTTTGAAATGACCATATCCGAAAGTTCGGAGACGCTTGCATGAGGTTTAACTTCTAATGCAATTAAAATACGACGGCGAGAGTTGTCTAAACCATATTTCTTGAGTACGTTGTCAATATTTTGAACGTACTGAGAATTTACTTGAGAAATCCAATAGTATGGAAAATCTTCTAGCTTAAATGATTCGGCTGTAGGTAAAAAACGCGCATATTTCTTTGTCATTTACTTCTTTCCCATGCTTGTATATCGAGCAATATAGCGTCGCTCTTAGATTCCATGAAATGTCTACAATTTATCTGCTAAAAAAACCTTTTCTGATTTTTTTATCATTTCATTGATAGCAAATCTACCAAAGATAATTATGAAACTATCTTTATAAATGATTAAGGGAATTATCACAAAATTCACATAAATTTGTAATGAATAATGTATTTCCTGAATCATTTTATTTCAGTGATATTCCTACAATTTTGCATTTCTGCTCATTTGTAGAGTAATCGTATTGTAGGAAAAAAATACGCGTTTTGACGTGACTTTTTTATAAAAAATTCTGTCTAAAATGTCATAAAAATACAAAATCATTATATTTATAAAATAAATAATCGTTAAATATATAAAAAATACATATGTTTGTTTTAATCATTTGGTTAAAATTTGATGGAAAAGAAGTGATAAGTAATGTTGAATAAATACATGCTTTATCACACTTTATAGCAAGGAGACTTGAATTTATTACTTTAAAAGTGTTATTTATTAAGATTTTCTAATCAATAATATTGTTGGATAAGAAAAATTAATTGATAACACAAGAAATAAAAAGTCATACCTAGCAAATCGCAGCCATCAAAACACAATAAAAAAACGCATCTAAACTGGATTACGCGTTTAGATGCGGAAAGTGTGAATCTAAAAGAGGAGATAGATGCAGAGGACTAAACTGTTAATTCATTTTCAATAATAGGCCATAACTTCTGATGTGATTTTTTAAACATTAACATATGTCCAATCTGCTTATAGCCATGTTGTTGAGGTTTTAGCTCAATTAATTTGGTTTTGGCATTTGGATATAAACCTAAGAGCTCTTTGACGTTTGCTTGAGTAGCAATCTCATCATCAGTAGCCCAAAATGAAGTAATAGGGCATTGAATTTCCTGATGATAATCTTCAAATATGGTTTTACCCACTGCGTTCATGACATAACCCGGTTTACTACAAAATTCCGCCCATTGCTTCGCCACATTTTTGGGTAAATTTTCGCCCATTCCGATAAATTGTGTTGCACCATAGCCTTTGATAAAGCTAGAGAGTGGAAAAATTATATTAAACATAACGGGTGCTAAAAATTTGGTCTTGCCTTTTAATCCTTTTACATGTCCAGTAGAACCTGCAATTGCGACTACTTTAGCGACTTTGTCATAGTTAGGGTTAATACCAAGTAGCTGTCCACCAGCACTGTGCCCAATGATGATTACTTTCTCAGATTGTGTTTGATGCAATAAGCTGTCAACTACAGCGGGGATGTCTAAGATTCCCCAATCGTTAATACTAGCCGTGGAGTTTTTCAGCGGCTCATGTAGTGATTCTCCGATTCCTCTAAAATCAAAACTCAGAACAGGATAGCCTCGTTGGCTTAACCATTCAGCGAAAGAATGATAGAACGTTTTAGTAATGCCTGTTGCAGGGCAAATCAAAATTGGATAATTTTTGCTGTCAACTTGTGCTGGATAAAATTGGGCAGCCAGTTGATAGCCATCTTTACAATCGATCCAGCATGATTCATAGGTATTCATTTGAAAATACTCTTGTAATTGCATCTTTTTACTTTACCTGAGTTCTAAAAAGAAACTCGATTAAAAAATGACTGCAAAGTCAATTTTTAGGTAATATAGGTGCGCATAATGAATCATATTTATATTGGGGAGATGAGATGTATGTTTTGAGTAGCGCGACACAAATTGCGATTGTGTTTAGCGGGATTTTTTTATGGGTTGGTATGCTGACAGGGGTTTGGAAGTATTATCAGATTAGAAAAACAGAACAAGCACGAGCCCATTATTATGTAGATATTGCTCATCGGAGTAGTCTACTTTATGCGGCTGCAAGTCTAATTCTTGCTGTTTTAAGTCACTTTACTGTTTTATCAGCGTCTATCGCTTTGTTTTGTGTCATTGCCAATTTATTCTATTTTGCGATGTCTATTTTGACTTATATCATCCATGGATTTTTAAGAGATACAACCAATCAATTCAAACAACCACATCAATTAGGTCGGTGGACACTTCCTGCTTGGGTAATGAGTTTAATTATGTTGAGTTTAATTATTGTTGAACTAGGTGCGACAGCAGTATTGGTATTTGGAACCATCGCTAAATTTCTGTACTAAAAAAATGGATGATTACTCATCCATTTTCCTTAAAGATTTTATTTTACGTGCGAGGCTGAGCTGTCGGAATTTTTGATCAACGACTGCCCATACACAAAACGCTAATGAAACAATCAGTGCGTAAATAAAATATTCAGGTTTCAAGTTGCCTTTAATTGTACCCTGAAATAAGAGTGTAGCCATTAATGCAAGTGTGGTAATGGCATAAATAATTGAGTCATTGGTCTTCAGAGTGTTAATGAAGACTTGCTTGTTGAAATGTGTTGATAACATCTCCATCCCTCCTTGTCTTAATGACAAAACCATGTGATTTTGTCGGAATTGTTATTAAAGTTGTACTGCGATTTTCTCTTTATTTCAATAGGTAAATCTATAATTTTTTTGAATAAGTTTATATTGGTATTGATTGTTAAGGCTTTTTAGTATTCTTAATGTGTGTTGTTGGTATTTTTTGTTAAATATCAACTCCATTTTTTTACATTTTGAAAAACTTAGCACTGCTATTCATCTGTGCAAATTGGGGCTTCGGGTATGAAAAATGCGATGTTTAGGTGAGAATAATTTGTCGTAAACAAAATACGTCCATTGGGTAAAGGAACATTTTTTGTATAGCTAAAATCATGTTTGGGTAAAACACTATTTTAACGACAAATTATTTTATCTTTTTGTTGCTAGCACTCGATCCACAATCATTGCAATTACAAGAATGATTAAAGATGGAAGTAACCATGCAAGATTTTGTTCATTTAAGGGTAATTGCTCAATGAATGTAGGTAAGTGAGTACCAAAGCCTGCTGCTTTAATGGCTTCGATGATACCAAAAAGGAAAGCAACACCAGTCACTGAACCGACGACAATAGAGGGCTTATTCCAATATTTCCAAAAAAAGCTCAGCATAATCACCACAATTGCAGGTGGATAAATTGCGCTCAAAACTGGAATTGAGAAGGCGATCAACTTGGTTAAGCCTAAGTTAGAAATTAATAGTGAAAACCCTGTGAGAATAAACACCAACAATTTGTAAGGTAGACCAGTCAACTCTGTGAAGTATTCGGCACATGCGCAGGTTAAACCAATTGCTGTCACCATACAGGCAAGGAAAATCAAACCTGTGAGGAAATAAGAGCCATAATCGCCAAATGCGTGCTGTACATAGGCATGCAAAATAATTGCACCATTGTCTGCATTTGCAGCGACTTCATGGCTACCTAAACCAAGCTTAAATAAGCTGACATAAACGAGAGTAAGCCCTACACCCGCGATCAGACTTGCGATGATGGCATACTTGGTTATGAGTTTAGTGTCGGTAACGCCACGAGACTGAATCGCTTGAATGATCACAATACCAAAGACTAAAGCGCCTAACGTATCCATGGTCAAGTAACCACTGACAAAACCTTCTGAAACTGGACTGGCCACGTAGTTATTGATAGGTGGTGAGATCAATCCAGTCGGTATGGCAAATGCAGCAATACCGAGTATTGCCAACGCAATAATTTTTAATGGTGCAAGTACATGACCTACAGTATCTAAGAGTTTGTTTGGGTAAAGCGAAATAGCCGTAACAAAAGCAAAGTAAATGATACTGTAAATAAAAAGGCTGCTGCTTGATGTTCCAAAGTAAGGCGCAAAGCCAATCTCATAGGAAACAGTCGCGGTGCGTGGGGTTGCAAATAGTGGCCCTACAGTTAAATAGCAGACGATTGTAAGCAATAAACTGGCAAAACGTCCGAGTGGTGAGCTGATATTTTCAATTGAACCTTGGGTGCGAGACAAGGCCATGATGGTAATAACAGGAAGACCAACTGCGGTGATTAAGAAGCCAAATGCAGCAAGCCACACATGTTCACCAGCTTGCTGGGCAACAATGGGAGGAAAAATAATATTGCCAGCACCAATAAACAGTGCAAAGGTCATAAAACCCAAAGCAATAATATCTCCTGTACGGAGTTGGTTCATAAAAGAGGGGGAGTTTAAAATAAAAGTGCGAATTTTAGAGCATAAATGCGGTCATTTGAAACTAATTTATGTGAAAGTTGCTTTATTTTTGGCTAAAAAGACCGCATTAGAACTTTACAGTGTTATGCCTTCATTGAATTTGTTAAAAGCCAGAGCAGGTATCATGTGTGCTATCGTTTTTTCCTGTGATCATAATTGAAATTAAATGTAAAATAAAAATGCTGTTTTAGTCATAAAATGATTGAAGATTTGATGGTTGAAGCGTACAACTATCTGAAATACACAATGCAATACTTGATCTGCATTTTTCGAATTAATTTGTTTTTTATAAGGAATATCTCGGATGAGAGCTTCTACTGTGACCATTAAAACAGAACAAGATATTGAGAGATTACGTATCTCAGGTCGTTTGGCGGCACAAGTATTGGAAATGATCGGTCCTTATATAAAGGCTGGTGTTTCAACTGAATATTTAGATGATATCTGTAATGATTATATCGTCAATACATTACAAGTTATTCCTGCCAATGTTGGCTATCACGGTTTTACCAAAACCACCTGTATTTCGGTCAATGAAGAAGTGTGTCACGGAATTCCTTCTGCGAAAAGGATTTTGCAAGATGGTGATATTCTAAATATTGATGTTGCGGTCATTAAAGATGGTTATTTTGGTGACACCAGCCGTATGTACTTTGTGGGTGAACCAGCCTCGGAAGCAAAAAAATTAGTCGAAACAACTTACGAGGCGATGTTAGCGGGTATTCATACGGTTAAACCAGGTGCGACATTGGGTGATATTGGTCATGCAATTCAATCCGTTGCACAACGTGAAGGCTATAGTATCGTGCGTGAATACTGTGGTCATGGGATTGGACGTGTTTATCATGAACAGCCTAATATCTTGCATTATGGTCAAAAAGGTCAAGGCATGGTATTAAAAAAAGGAATGGTTTTTACCATTGAGCCGATGGTCAATGCTGGAAAGCCACAGATTAAAGAGTTAAGTGATGGTTGGACCGTGGTCACCCAAGACAAGTCACTATCAGCGCAATGGGAACACATGGTCGCAGTTACTGATGATGGTTTTGAGTTATTGACCCCGTGGCCGAATGGAACAGGTCATTATCCTAGTATTTAATTATGAAAACTGCGAAGTACAGCAAAGGTTCGATATTTTAATATCGAACCTTTTTTGTTGCACACTGAGCCAGTTGCTCAACTAAATAGTCGATAAATACCCGTACTGCTGGCAATAACCCTCTACGTGAAGGGTAAACGGCATGGAAAATACCATGTGGCGCAGTCCACTCAGGCAATACTTTTACCAATTGACCAGATTGAACGAAGTCTTGTGCGATGCTATCAGGTAGTAATGCAATACCACAGTTTTGACTGGCTAATTCAGCGAGCATGAGTAAGTTTGAACCCATAATGACAGGATTAACTTTGATTTTTTTCTGTAGTTTATTTGGGTCGGTGAGTAAGAAATGTTGATCGAGATGATCTTCAGCCATACTGATAATACGATGATCGGTCAGTTGTTCTGGTGTGGTTAAATGTCCAAATTCATTTAGGTAGGCTTGGCTGGCAAAGAGGCGTTGCTCAATGGCTTCAAACTCTCGTAAAACCAAATTTGGATCATCATCTAATTTCGAGCGAACACGTAAGGCTACATCTACTCCCTCGTTGATGACATCAATACGACGGTTGCTCACCATCATTTGTACTCGCACCTCAGGATATTTCTTTAAAAAATTGGGTAGGATTTTCGTCATTTGATTTTGAGCAATATCAACTGGAACACTGACTTTTATGACACCGCGAGGTTCACTACTTAAATGATTCACCGCATCATGTGCTGCCTGCGCTGCGTTCATCATCACTTGAGCATGTCGATAAACATCCATACCAATATCTGTTACAGCAAAATGGCGTGAACTACGTTGGATGAGACGCACGCCTAATTGTTCTTCAAGATTATAGACTCTACGGCTGAGTTTAGACTTTGGGATTTCTGTGGCGCGTTCCGCAGCACTAAAGCCCCCATGTTCAACGACAAGGGCAAAACAATAAAAATCATCTAAATCAGTTAACATTATTCAATTCCATTTCTGCAACATTCATTATTTTATAGATATATCGTTGCAAAAATAAGTGATGAGTAGAGGTTTTTTGTGAAGCATAAATTCTTTTATAATCTTTAAAATTTTTTGAAATAATCAATATGCCTTATCAACTGGTTGAAGTGTCTAGCGCTACAGCAAATGTTTGCTGCCCTCATTGTGATCATGCAGTATTAGATTGGGAGCAAGAACAGTATATTCAGCCTTGTGAACACACTTTGTTTATCGCAATGGATCTAGGTTTTGAGTATATAGCTGATCGTTTTGAAGCAGCATTGCCACAGTCTGTTGATGAAATTCATGAAGATCCAAACATGAATGTTTTTCTCAGTGTCACACAGGCAAATTATGATGAAATGCAAATCTATAAAGCAGATTTAGGTGTGGAAGGTCTGTTTAGATATATTGGTTTTAGTCAGAATTAAATTTAATCAAAAAAAAGCCAATCGTTTGATTGGCTTTTGCTGCTTAGGCTTCAGGCGCCGCGCTGTGTTGTTCAACTAATGGTTTTAACTCACCATTTTGGAACATTTCAAGCATAATATCGCTACCACCAATAAGCTCGCCGTTTATCCATAATTGTGGAAAAGTAGGCCAGTTCGCAATTTGAGGTAAAGTTGCACGAATATCTTGATTTTCTAAGATATTTACATAGGCAAATGGACGACCAATTTGGCTAAGTGCTTCTACTGCACGAGCAGAAAAACCACATTGCGGGAATTGTGGAGTGCCTTTCATGTAAAGTAAAACAGGGTGTTTCGCAATTTGATCACGAATTAACGCTACTGTATCACGCGCTTGTTCCGTCATTAGATAGATCCTCAACTAAACTTTCGACATTATATACCTAAAAAAATCGCTTCGCGGGGGATTACTCAAGATTTTTCTTATATAAATGTGAGTTTGCGCTTTCAATCTACGCAAGTTTTTGCTTATATAACTTTTTTCACCACAACTAATGATAGATTGAGTTTGTTATGACTAATATTACTCTTGCGCCTGTGCAACCTGATCAACCATCACATATTATGGCAACCTATGGTCGCCAAGCGATCAGTTTTGTGCGAGGACGAGGGGCGTATTTATATACAGCAGATGGCACTGAGTATTTAGATGCTTTAACGGGCATTGCTGTATGTGGCTTAGGTCATGCACACCCAGTTATCGCTGAAGCGATTGCTGAGCAAGCCGCAACATTGGTGCATACCAGTAATCTATTTGAAATTCCTTGGCAGACAGCCGCAGCACAGAAACTTGCAGAGGTTTCTGGAATGGAAGAAATCTTTTTCTCAAATAGCGGTGCAGAATCAAATGAAGGAGCAATTAAAATTGCACGTAAATTTGGTGCACAACAAGGCATAGCCAATCCAAAAATTATCGTTGCTGAGCAATCGTTTCATGGTCGTACCTTAGCGACTTTATCTGCGACAGGAAATAAAAAGGTTCAAGAAGGCTTTGCGCCGCTTGTTGAAGGTTTCGTCCGCGTTCCATTTGGTGATATCGAAGCAATTCAAGAAGCGGCTATTCATCATCCTGATATTGTTGCGATCTTAATTGAACCGATTCAAGGTGAAGGTGGTGTCAATACTGCACCGCAAGGTTTCAGCTATTTGGAAGAAGTTCGCACTCTATGTAATCAGCATAACTGGTTGATGATGCTCGATGAAATCCAAACAGGAAATGGACGTACTGGTAAATACTTTGCCTATCAACACACCAATATTATTCCTGATGTAATGACCACAGCAAAAGGTTTGGGTAATGGTTTCCCTGTTGGTGCTGTGATGACACAGGGCAAAGCTGTTGGGATATTGGGAGCAGGTAGCCATGGTTCGACTTATGGTGGCACTGTGCTAGGCTCTCGTGTGGTCTACACCGTAATAGATACCCTTCAACAAGAAAATGCGGTTGAAAACGCGGCAAAAGTAGGCACGTATATTGTTGAAAAGTTACGTGAGCAACTGGCTGAACATCATGTTCAGGTGCGTGGTTTTGGCATGATGATTGGAATTCAATTACCAAAAGACTGTGCTGAGTTGGTTGCGATTGCGCGTGATCAATATCACTTAATTATCAATGTCACAGCAGGTTCAGTGGTACGTTTGTTGCCGCCTTTAAATATGACACAAGATCAAGCGGATGAATTGCTCAAGCGGCTAGTTCCTATGATTCAAGATTTTTTAGCTGCATAACAGTAGACTAATTGAAATAAAAATGGGCAATTTCTAATTGCCCATTTTCTGTTAAGTCTATAGCCCCCCTCCTTTATGAAAGGAGGGTTGGGGAGGATTTTTAGCCAGAAATATATTGTTGAAGCTGTTCAATGAGAATACGTTGATCATCCATCGCAGCTTTAACCAAGTCACCAATTGAAATAAAACCCACAAGTTTCTCATCATCAAGTACTGGTAAATGGCGTAAATGGCGATCAGTCATCAATTGTAAGCATTCTTCTACGGTATTGTTTAGACTGACTGAAATAACCTTTGAAGTCATAATATCCGCAACAAGTGTGCTGTTTGAAGAACGTTCCATCAATGCAATCTTACGGGTATAGTCACGTTCTGAAAAAATACCGATGACTTTTTCATCTTCAGCAACGACTAAAGCACCTACACCTTTGTCCGCCATAATTTTAATCGCTTCAAGTACAGTCGCATTTGGTGAGATTGTAAAAATTGATTGTACAGCTTTATTTTTTATGACTTGAGCAACGATTGTCATTGTTTATCCACCTGTGTTGTATTGTCATTTTCATTTAACTTAACGGTATTTTTTTTAATTGCAAAGCCCTAATTTAATTTCAATGATGACTTTTTAAGCATTTATAAGAAAAAGCCATCATTGAGTCGTTCTTGACTGCACTAAGCGGCAATAATTGGTTGCTGCGGCATAAAAAAGAAATGCTGCATTTGCTGAGTCGAAAGTTTAAATTTGCAATGAGACGAGTTAAAAAGGGCTGGTTCGACTTGTAAGCGTGTGAGCAAGGGAAGTAAGGATTCATGAAAATCCTTTGGTGTAATCTTACGAGGTGTGTAGTGTTTCCAATTTGATCGTGCATAACGATGTGCTTGCACACCATTCAGCCAAAAAGGGAATACATGCCCATCCTGATCAGATGTGATCGCCCAACCATCGTGATAAAGTCCCCATAGAACGCCACAATACATCATGGTCTTGAGAATCGAGATTTTGATCATCAACTCTCGTGATACTGGCTGGAAATGATTGAACCTATACATATTATTAAACTGGTATTATTTAATTATGTTTTATTATAAGAAACTTAAGCGGCAGTTATGTTTAAACTGTTCATCAAAATCGTAAGCAAATATTCTCAAACCTTAACAAATGCCAACATAAGTGGTGAATTAGGACATCCACCAATTGGAGAGTTGTGGCTTGTATTAAAGGAATAAAAAACGTCACCTGAGTAAACCAAAGCGACTAAAGCTTTGTGGCAGCGCAAGATAAGCAAAACGCGTAGTATTCAGGGAATAATATTTTTATTTAGTATAGGTATTAAAAAACGCCACCTGAGTGACGTTTTATCATGCTTGTAAGGTTGCCATCTTCTGCCAATACTGGGCTTTCAGGGAGTCACGTTCGACTCGAAAACCTTGATAGTACAACTCTGCTAAAAATAATGCCGCTTTCCCGTGACCTGCTTGTGCAACTTGTTCAAGCTCTTTCACGGCATCTAGAAAGTTTTTTTGCGACTGGATTGTATTTACCGCGTTTGCATAAACATGTTCTAGTTCATGTTGTGTAAAATGTTGAATCATATATAACTCCTTATTTTAATTATGATTACCGCATATTCTATTCAAAGCTACATTGCTCTGAATTTAAGCTAATTTAACATTGTATTGTGAAGTTATTATGACAAAATTAATGGAATTGTCAAATATTTAACTCGCTTTTACGTTTATTCGCTTTGTTTAAATAAAAGCTTACACGATTAAACACTGTGAACAAGTAATTTTAAGTAAAATCAAAGTGAAAATAAAAGAAAAGGAGAATAACATGTCAGCTATCATAGATGGTTTAAGCTTTGATATTCCACCATCAGAAAACCAAATTATTGCTTTGGCTCATTACCATCGTAAGTTGCTTGATGAAGCAGTATTTCATCAAGAAATTCATTTGGGTGACTATTGTCTTGCACAGCGTAAACGCGTTTATGATTTTGCAATTCGTTTGACGCCTGAGCAAAAAGATCGCTTTTATGAAATTTATAATGGAGAGCTGATGCGTATCGCTGACGATGATGAATTACATCCAGCGGATGCTGAAAACGGTGTAGGGATGTTTGCAATCTTTATTAGCTTGGCGATTATTGCACTGATTCTATACTTTGCTTTTGTTCGAACACTCATGGCATAAGTTTTTTGATCTCTTTTTAAAATTGCGTTATTGGTGGAAAAACAGCCTATAACGCAATCGTCTGTGAAAGATCATTAAACTTGATACTTGTTCTGAGCGAATCAGACACATACACTACTTCATAACTCAGAGGTAGGTTATGTTGTCTATCATTTCTAAATATAAATTCTTGCAATCCAAGTTCGGATTTAAATTTGACCAATTTTACAATATTTTGGTTAGTCTTATTTTATTGTCTATTTTTCTACTTGCGTATAGTGCGTTGCAGCGTCCGATTAATACATTTCAGTATCAGCAAATCATTCGACTTTCAGAACAAGCAAGCCATCCAAGAACTCAAAATATGGCTGAGAATGTATTGCAACAACATCAAGTGCGCCGTGTAGAGTATCTGAAGCTTTTGAATGCGTATCAATTTGAATCAAATCGTATTCGACAGTACCCAGCAATGGCCAAAGAGGATGAATAAGTTTTAGCTGATTGGCTTCCATTTATAACTGAATGCTTGGTCTTGGTCAGTAAAAAATAGGATTTTATGCTAGACTGGCCACCTTCTAAAAAGCTGCTTTTTTCTCAAGGAATCGACATGCAACAGCAATCGAATATGCAAAATAAATTCTTGATAAATGCTGATATCGGCGATGATGATGTCACGTTGCCGAGTTTACCTGCTGTCGATGTTCCAATTATTGAACCTGTGCAGACTCAAGTTGAAGCTACTCCAGTTATTGAAATTTTAGAATCAACGTCAGAACCAGAGAACGATGATCAACAAAAAGTAGGTGGTTTCTTTGGTCGAATGAAAGATGGTTTGACCAAAACTCGTCGCAGTTTTACGGATGGGATGGTCAATATTCTTATTGGTGGCAAAGAAATTGATGATGAGTTATTAGAAGAAGTTGAGGAACAATTACTTGTTGCTGATATCGGTGTTGATGCGACTAAAACAATTATTGCAAACCTGACTGAAAGAACTGCACGTGGTGATTTGATTTATTCAAATGCTTTGTATAAAGCTTTGCAAGAAGAGCTGGTCGCTTTACTTGCGCCACGTGTAAAACCGTTACATATCGATCCAAACAAATCCCCTTATGTGATTTTGATGGTTGGTGTAAATGGAGTGGGTAAAACCACAACGATTGGTAAGCTTGCAAAACGTTTACAGGGTGAAGGCAAAAAAGTCATGCTTGCGGCAGGCGATACCTTCCGAGCTGCGGCTACTGAGCAATTACAAATTTGGGGTGAGCGCAATGACATTCCTGTGGTTGCTCAAGGCAATGGTGCTGACAGCGCATCCGTAATTTTTGATGCTTTTGAAAGTGCACGAGCTAAAGGTATGGATGTCTTAATTGCGGATACAGCAGGTCGTTTGCAAAATAAATCGCACTTAATGGAAGAGCTTAAAAAAGTGAAACGTGTGATGCAAAAGATTGATGCGACTGCGCCACATGAAATCATGTTGATCGTAGATGCGGGCACGGGTCAAAATGCGATTAATCAAGTACAATTATTTGATGAAGCAGTAGGTTTGACGGGTATTACGATTACCAAGTTGGATGGTACAGCGAAAGGTGGTGTGTTATTCAATATCGCTAGCCGTACTCATGTGCCAATTCGTTATATCGGTGTGGGTGAGAAAATTGATGATCTACGTCCTTTCTCAGCGAAGTCATTTGTTGCTGCATTATTTGAAACAGATAAATAAGTTCTGATGATATTAGGAACTCCACTTTATGATGAGGTGGAGTTTTTTTATGCTCTAGAAAAAGAGATATGTTGCGAAAATAGAACGATCTGTTATGTTTTTGGGGCTATGCCTAAAAAATGAAGCGTTATAAACTGACCTCAATCCAAGATAACTCCCTTTAGGTCATAGGTAGGAATAACAACATGAGTAGCTTTTTAAATAGTATCAAAACACGTCGTACAATTTATGCAATTGGTAAAAACGTTTCAGTTGATCAAGTAACCATTGAAGAAACCATTCGTGAAGCAGTAAAACAAAGTCCATCTTCATTTAACTCACAAACCTCACGTGTTGTTACTCTATATGGTGAGTCTCATAGCAAATTTTGGGAAATCGTTCGTGAAACTTTGCGTAAAATGGTTCCTGCAGACGCATTTGCAAATACAAGTGCAAAAATTGATAGCTTTGCGGCTGGTTTTGGTACGGCATTGTTTTACGAAGATCAAGACGTTGTAAAAGGTTTACAAGAGCAGTTCGCGTTGTACGCAGATAATTTCCCAGTATGGTCTGAACATTCAAGTGCAATTGCTCAGTTCGCGACTTGGACGGCATTGGCTGAAATCGGTGTAGGTGCATCATTACAACACTACAATCCAATTGTAGATGCCGAAGTTGCTGAAACTTTTGATATTCCAGCAAATTGGAAATTACGCGCTCAGCTTGTATTTGGTTCAATTGAAGCTCCAGCAGGCGAAAAAACCTATATGGATGATGCCATTCGCTTTAAAACATTTAATTAAGTTTAAATCGTTTTTAACCTAAAAGAGCACTTAATGTGCTCTTTTTGTTGTGATAAGAAAAACAGCAAAATTCGCCAAAAGCAGTACGAATTTTTTAATTATACATTTTTATCGACAATCGGCGCGGTAGGTAATTTTAATCGAGTGTATTTAGGCATAAAATTACAAGATTTTAATGAGTTAGTTTGGTTAAGTCACTGGCAGCACTATTATTCAACACGCGTTTTGAGATTAAAATAATTGAATTATTGAAAAGGCAATACATTGTGTTCTTGACCTTTTCTTAAATAAGTTCTATTTTGGAACTCGATTGATTTGAATTCAGATGAACATGTGCAAATAAGCTTTAAATTAACCATCCCAACACAATCAAGTCGAAACCAGTGTTGAACATGATCAAAATTTTGTAGATGTTATGAGATCAGCAAGGAAAATTTGTTTTATGGGCCAATTTTCATAACAAGGATAAGGTGAAAACACATGACAATAACAACGCCAGCATCGAGACAGGATGTAACCGCATGCATTCTATGTTCACGAAATTGTGGACTGAGTGTAGAAATCGAAAATAACCAATTTAAAAAAATCAAAGGGGAT
Source organism: Acinetobacter sp. NIPH 298 (assembly GCF_000369505.1). GTDB lineage: Bacteria > Pseudomonadota > Gammaproteobacteria > Pseudomonadales > Moraxellaceae > Acinetobacter. The sequence goes on along the minus strand of NZ_KB850055.1, from coordinate 1,332,793 downwards.
CCTCAGCATCCTTTTTCTCAAGGTTATATTTGCCAAAAGGCAGCGCGCTTACAACACTATCAACAGCATGCCGACCGATTGACCTCACCCTTGAAAAGACAAGCAGACGGCTCATTTCAAGAAATTTCTTGGGATCAAGCGATTCAAGAAATCGCAGAGAAGTTGGTCAGTATCCGTGATACGCATGGTGGAACAGCGTTTGCTTCCGTTGGCGGTGGTGGACAGGGCAATCACTTAGGCGCAGCTTATGCTCGTCAGTTACTGTATGCCATGAAAAGTTTCTATGCTTATAATGCACTCGCTCAAGAAAAAACAGGGGATTTTTGGGTCAATGGTCGTTTGTTTGGAAGCCAAGCTTGTCATACCACAGAAGACGTTGAACATGCTGATTATGTCTTGTTTATTGGAACCAACCCATTTCAGGCGCATGGTATTCCAAATGCACGGGATACTTTAAAACATATCAAAAAAGATCCCAATCGAACCATGGTGGTGTTTGATCCGCGGCTGACAGAAACTGCCAAACAAGCTGATATTCATATTCAATTAAAACCAGGAACAGATTCTTATCTAATGTCAGCCATGATCGCGATCATGTTACGTGAAGACTTATATGACCAAGCGTTCATTCAACAACACACCCATGGTTTTAATGAGGTTAAGCAGGCATTTCTGAGTATTCCAATCGAAGAATATATCCAAAAAGCGGATGTTTCAGTTGAGCTGATTTATCAAATTGTTCGTGACTTTACTAAAGCGAAACGTGGCTGTATTCGGATTGATTTAGGTATTCAACATACTTTGAATACGACCTTGAATGGCTATTTAGAGAAGCTTTTATATTTATTAGCAGGGCATTTTGGTAAACAAGGGACCAATAACTTACATACGATGTTCATTCCGATTTTGACTGATACCGATGAGCGAAACCCTAAATATCGTCGTACAGTTCATCATGAAATGTTTCCGATTTCTGGATTTTTCCCGCCAAATATTTTACCTGATGAAATTCTAAAAGCAGGTGAAAAACGGGTTCGTGCGGTATTTGTCGATAGTTGTAATCCGTTACTTACATATCCCGATACTTCAGCCTATGAACAGGCTTTTCAATCGCTTGATCTCTTAGTCGTGGTAGATGTGGCGATGACAGAAACTGCACGTTTGGCGCATTATATTTTGCCTGCACATACTCAGTTCGAGAAGTGGGAGTTTACGGGGTTTAATTTGGAATTTCCTAAAAATGGCTTCCATTTACGCCACCCACTTTTTCAAGCACAGGGCGATACCTTAACTGAAGCAGAAATTTACACGCGTTTGCTCGAAGCAATGCAGGTGATGCCGAAACAGTTTCCTATTTTGAGTAAGATTGCAGCAAAAGATTCGGCGAGTCGGATTTATCTAGCGTATTTTGCAGCACTTGGAGTGAGTTTCGCTCGGAATAAGAAATTGATTCCTTTTGCAGCATCTATTGTGTATCGCACTTTAGGCAAGACTTTACCAAATGACGCTGCGTCTACCGCATTGTTACTTCCATTATGTATGCAGTATGCGGCTCAGCATTATAAAGCTGTGAAGCGAGCAGGATATGTGGGTAATCGTCTCAATCTAGGTGTTAAATTGTTCCAAACCATCTTAGAACAACGTTCAGGTGTGGTGTTGTCACAACATGAATATGCAGATGTATGGCGTTTGATTGCTTATAAAGATCAGAAAATTCGCCTAGCAATTCCTGAAATGTTTGTCGAGTTGGCACAATTGGCTCAACAATCACCACATTTATCGAATGATTATCCATTTATTCTATTGGCAGGTGAGCGTCGTAGCTATAACGCCAATCAAATCTATCGTGATCCAGCGTGGCGTAAAGTTGATGCAGAAGGTCGCTTAAGAATGAACCCTGAGGATGCATTGAAACTTGGGGTGGAAACAGGTCATTCTTTGCAATGTCTTTCTGCGCATGGGCAGATTCAAGTTACTGTTGAGCTTGATGAGGGGATGCGTAAGGGTGTAGTGTCATTACCACATGGTTATGGTTTGCGTTATCGTGGTGGTGAGCCAATAGGACCGCAGCTAAATCGACTAACGTCTACTCAGCATTGTGATCCTTTGTCCAAGACGCCATATCATAAGTATGTACCTGTGCGTTTAGAGCTTGTACAAGCGTCGTGAGATAAGAATGATGCCGCACTCATTTGTTTCGTTTTTATGAAATAGTGGTAAAAGATGGTGCGGTATGGTTTGGGACGATATGATGCATAACTGCATTAATTGTTGTTTTATGATTGAAGAAGTTGCTTAATTGAACGAATAAACGACACAACACGCATCAATTATTATAGATTGGAATAATTATTGCTATAAAAAAGCAACCCACAGCGATTAGTCAAACGATGATGCACAGCATTTGTGCTAACCACAGTGGGAAGATTCACAATATGAGTGCATATAATGACGCATGAGATAGCCAACACGCCATTACCGATTTTAAAGGATCAGTATGGTCGTATTAAACGGAAGTTACGGATTTCTGTGACTGATCGTTGCAATTTCAAATGCATTTATTGTATGCCTGAACATCCAGAATGGATGAAAAAACAAGATTTACTGAGTTTTGAGGCTTTATTGATATTCTGCCAGTATATGGTTCAACAAGGCATTGAAAACATCCGTATTACGGGTGGTGAGCCATTAATGCGTCAGGGTGTGGTTCACTTAATTCGTGATTTGCAAGCTTTGAGAGCTTTAGGTTTGAAGCGTATTTCGATCACGACTAACGCACATTATCTCGCAAAATATGCACAACAGCTTAAAGATGCGGGTTTAGATGATTTAAACATTAGCCTTGATAGTTTAGATGCTGCTCAATTTAAAATATTAACAAAAAAAGATTTAGCACCTGTTTTAGCGGGGATCGAAGCAGCTCAGCAAGCCCAACTGCCATTTAAAATAAATTGTGTATTGATGAAAGGTCAGAATGATGACCAAATCTTGCCGATGGTGAAATGGGCAAAACATCACAATATTCCATTACGGTTTATCGAGTTTATGCCTTTGGATGGTGATCAGCATTGGACAGATCAAGCTGTGGTCAGTGAGGCGGAAATTTTAGAACAACTCAAACCGCACTATGATATTCAGCTCATCCAACAACAACATGAACCTGCACGTCAATATCAACTCGATGGAACATATCGTATCGGCATTATTTCGACCATTACCCATTCATTTTGTGGTGAATGTGATCGGATTCGATTGACTGCACTGGGTGAGTTATATAATTGTCTTTTTGCGCAACAAGGCTTAAATATTAAGCCCTATTTGTTAGATGCAATTCGGCAACAAGGTTTAGATAAAGCGATTGATTTCCAACAACTCGATTTACAAATAAAACCTTATATATGGCAAAAAGCGAAAGGTTATCACGTGATACAACATCAGCAGTTACGTAAGATTAGTATGCATATGTTGGGTGGTTAGTTTGGAAAATGTGGTCTGGAGAAGAAATGCAAACTGTTGAAATTAAAATTGAAGCCTTTGGCGCTATAGAGCGATTATTACCAAAGGCATTAGCATTTGAGTTTGCTGCTGATCAATTGGTTCAAGATGTGCTCGCACATGTAGTATCACTTTATCCTGAGTCTGCAACCGCGATGGAAAAATGCGCTTGTGCTATTGGGGAGGACATCGTAGCTCGACAAACAGCATTGGCTTCTTCATGTACCTTAGTGCTGTTATCACCAGTCGCAGGAGGATAAAAATGCGTGAATTTGCTAGAGTTCAAGATCAAGCTTTAAGTTTAGATCGTTTTGATCCAATCCAAAGCTTTCCTGAATGTGGTGGTATTGATATTTTTGTTGGTACGGTGCGTAATCATCATGAAGGAAAAGCGGTTAAAGCCTTAAAATATACGGCTTATACACCCGTCGCTGAAAAAATGATTCGTGAGATCGAGCAGCAAATAAAAGATAAATATCAGATTTCATATGTGCGAGTTATGCATCGTATCGGCTTTTTGGATGTCAGCGAAACCGCGATTATTGCGATTGCTTATGCTGCTCATCGCCGTGAAGCATTTCAGGCTTGCGAAGAAGCAGTGGAACGGGTCAAGCATGAAGTGCCGATTTGGAAAGAGGAATTCTTTATGGATGGCACCAGCCAATATGTTGAGGGTTGTTGTATCCGCAAAGATACGACTGAAGTCGAGACTCAACCTCATGTTCATAGCCATTGCACACATGAGCATACACACGAATAAGGTTTTAGGAAGTTAAAATGAAAAATGTTGGGATGAAACCTGAAAGTTATCGTGTCGCAGAAGCACAAGCAATTTTATATGCACCACCACATTGTATTCAGTTGCTGCGTGATGGAAATACCGAAAAAGGCGATGCTTTAAAAACAGCCCGTATCGCAGGTATTTTGGCAGCAAAACGTACAGATGAGCTGATTCCACTGTGTCATCCGCTACCAATTTATCGTGCTGATGTGGAATATGACCTACAAGATGATCATGTCGTGATTTTGACTACGGTAGAAACCATTGGGCCAACTGGGGTTGAGATGGAAGCGTTAACCGCTGCGAGTTTAGCAGGGTTGACCATTTACGATATGTTAAAGCCACATTGTGAACCTGACGAACTGTGCTTGGATCAATGTAAATTATTGAAGAAAAAAGGTGGTAAATCTCACTTTAAGCGTAATTTGCGCCAAGCTGTTTCGGCTGCCGTGATTGTACTCTCTGATACTGTTGCGGCGGGACGTAAACCTGATACTGCGGGTAAATCCGTGGTTGATACTTTGACTGAAGCTGGATTTGATCCGATTCATTATCAAATCTTAGCCGATGAACCAGATCAGTTGAAAGATTTGGTTTTAGAGCTGACCAAGTCCTATGCATGTATTATGACGGTCGGCGGTACTGGGATTAGTAAGCGTGATATTACTGTCGATACACTTGAACCTCTCATGGAACGTAAATTAGATGGTTTGATGGAAGCTTCTCGTGCATTTGGTCAAAGACGTACCCCTTATGCTGCGATGTCTCGTGGTGTTGCTGGTTTTATTGATCGTTCATTGGTGGTGACTTTACCGGGTAGTCGCGGTGGCGCAAGTGAATCAATGGCCGCAATTTTACCAGCGTTAGTCCATATTTTTGATGTGTGCCGTGACTTACCTCATCCTGGAGGTTATGAATAATGTCTGGATGTGGTGCTGAAAAAGGTTTAATCAGTATTGATGAAGCATTACAACTGATTCAAACACGACCTCAAGTACTTGCGACAGAGACATTGCCTTTAGGGCAGTGTCTTAATCGTTATTTGGCTGAAGCGGTTTATTCAAATGTAAATTTACCAAACTTTTCTCAAAGTGCAGTCGATGGCTATGCATTGAATACCACGCTTGAGCATCTTCAAGATGCTCGCTTTGACCTGAAAGGCGAAATCAAAGCAGGCAGTGTATCTGATCGTCCGTTGCAGCAGGGGCAAGCGATTCGGATCTTTACCGGCGGAAAAATTCCTGAAGGTACAACACATGTTGCAAGACAGGAAATCGTCGTTGTTGAGTCTGATGCTAAAATTCGGTTAGCTGAACATATCAAACCACAAGCAGATATTCGATTTACTGGTGAAGAAATCCAAGTTGGCCAACAATTGGCTGATGTTGGCCAGAAAATTAATATTGGTGCGCTTGCAGCGTTGAGTATGGCAGGGGTGCAAAGCATCGAGGTTTTTGCTGTGCCCAAAGTTGCCGTTGTGGTTACAGGTGACGAAGTTGCGGAAACACCTGCGGATTTACAAGCAGGTAAAGTCTTCGATGCTAATGGTCCATTGTTGAAAGCATGGTTCAATGATTATGGGCTAGATGTGGAGATTTTGCATATTGCTGATGAAGCAGAACAAGTTAGAGACTGCTTTGAACAGTTGAAACAACAGTATGATGTGATTATTACCACTGGTGGTGTTTCAGTTGGAGATTATGACTTTGTACGTCCCTGTGCATTTGAAACGGGTTTTCAGCAAGTTTTTTGGAAAGTAAAACAAAAACCGGGTAAACCGCTGTTTTTTGCAGAATATAAGCCACTAAATAGTGAGGGTCATCCTTGTTATTTACTCGGATTACCAGGAAATCCAGCCGCCGTATATGTGGCAATGCAGATTTATGGCAAAACTTTATTAGATGCTCTACAAAATCAAGATCAACCATTACAGTGGTTTAGCGCTGTTCTGACGTATGAACTCAAATCAGATGCGCGTGAACGTTTTTTGAGAATGCATGCCTACTTTGATTACGGGCAACTTAAACTACAAAGCTTGGCTAAACAGCAATCTCATATGCTGAGTAATCTCATGCAGGCAAATTGTTTGGTTCGTATTCCTGCCAATATTAAAATAGAAGCAGGACAACTGGTCTCTGGGCTATTTATTCACGATTAGGATTTGATTGTATTCTGTAAACTAATTGTTTTTTTCACTTTTAGCTCAGTACCAATATTGCATCTGATCGCTGAGGTCGTTACTGTATTTTATATTGCTTAGTTTCTAAGCTTACGGTTCAAGACAAGGTTCAATGTCTTTTAAAAACTTTAAAATAATGATTTGGTGATAATAATGAAATGGGAAGAAATCGGTGATCAACCTTGTTCAGTTGCGCGAGCGCTTTCTGTGCTGGGTGATCGATGGACGATGTTGATCTTGCGTAATGCGTTTATGGGTATCCATCGTTTTGATGATTTCCAACGTAGCTTAGGTTTAACACGACATGTTCTTTCTGAACGATTAAAGCGTTTAGTTGAACATGGTATTCTGGTTAAAGTTCCCTATGTGGAGCGACAGGAGCGTTTTGAATACCGATTGACAGACAAAGGTTTAGACTTATATCCGATTATGTTGTCGATGGTACAATGGGCGGATAAATGGATGGATATGGGGCTTGGAAAGCCGATTGAGTTTACTCACAAGCACTGTGGAAAGAAAATGATACCTAGAATGGTCTGCTCAGAATGTGACGAGCCTATTCAAGTGAAAGATGTACGGGCGACAGCTGGGCCAGGTTATTTTGCATTTTTAGAGCAAAAACAAAAAAGTGCATGATTTTTAGGGTCTTTTGGCATTTCAGTCATCCCCCTATTTTTGTCGTTCTATTTCATCTTGAATTGCATGGGATAGAACATCGAAAATCTTTGGATCTAAAGATTGTGCGACATTAAAACGAATGAAATTTTGATAATTTTGGCTTTGGCTGAATGCATTTCCCGGCGCCAAAATTACACCATGTTCAAGGCAGGTTTTGGCAATGCGAGTACTGTCTAAATGATCTGCTAATTTGCACCATAGAAATATTCCTGCCTGTGGTTTAACCCAAGGCTTTATGTCGAGTGTTTCTAATTGCTTGATGGTTGAATCCATTGCTCTGGACAAGCGTATTTTTAATTCCTCTAAATACTTTCGATAATTCCCATCCGTTAATGCTGTATATAAGATTTCAGCTGATAACTGATTGCCACCAAAACAAGTTGCGATTTTTATATCGGTTAAATCTTCAATCCATTCAGATTTAGTGGCGAGATATCCAGTCCGAACTGAACCAGACAAGGTTTTTGAAAAACTACCAATATGTATGACGCGTGATAATCCATCCAGTGCAGCAAGTCGTGGCGCTGTATGTAATTCTAAATCAGCAAAAATATCATCCTCGACTACAATCAAATTGGATTGTTCAACAAGCTTTAAAATTTGATACGCCGTTGAAGCAGTTAATATTGCGCCAGTTGGGTTGTGAATTGCTGAATTAGTTATGTATAAACGAGGATTATAGGTTTTAATTGCTTGGGAGAATGCTGCTATATCAGGACCCGTTTGCGTATAAGGTACACCAACGATTTGTATTTGATGAACTTTAAGTAACGCATGAAAATTAAAATAACAAGGATCGTCGACGAGAACAACATCATTTGGCTTTAAAAAATAACGACAAATTAAATCAATTGCTTGTGTGCCAGAGTCAGTGAGTAAAATTTGATTTGGACTTGCTTCGATTCCTTTAGTTAAAATTTTACGTGAAAGTAGCTCACGTAATGCAGGTAGACCAAGCGGGGTCGAATAATCGGTCAGGATTTTTGCATTGGCTTTTGAAATTTTTCGAACCGCTTTACGAATATTTTCATGAGGCATCCAATCATCGGGTAACCAGCCGCATCCAGGTTTCAGAACATCTTGTGTTGCTTCTAATGCTTGTCTTGAAATCCATAATGGGTCAATGTTTCGATCTATCTTAGGGTGAATTTCCGAAATAGATAATGGCGCGAGAGGACCTGCAACAAAATACCCTGAACCTGTTTTAGCTTCGATTAGGCCTTGAGCGGCAAGGCGTTCATATGCTTCGACAATTGTTGAGATCGATAAATTAAGTCGACTAGCCAAAGCACGTACAGACATTAATCTCGAACCAGGCATCAATGAACGATTTTTAATCTGCTCATGGACATGTTGTATAACGAAATCAATTTTTGTTGTTTTCATCCATTCGCTCTTGAACTGTATTGGTGATTTATACAGTACGGTTATTTAAAATTGTACTGTACTGTGTGTGGTATATAAACCTTAACACAGTTTAAATTCTCCATATAGATGTGGAGTGATGAAATGAAGTTTTTAAGCAATGGTTGGGTGAATGGACTCATAGGTGTCGTGATATTTGCGGGCTCTTTACCTGCAACACGTGTTGCAGTCATGGATTTTAGTCCGACATTTTTAACTGCCGCAAGGGCTGCGATTGCAGGGGTGCTAGGGCTAATTTTAATCCTCTTATCACGTCAAAAATTACCTGAGAAAAAAGACTGGATGCCGCTATTGTATGTTGCAATTGGTGTTGTTATTGGTTTTCCACTGTTTACTGCTTTAGCGTTGCAATATGTTAGTGCTGCCCATAGCATTGTTTTTGTAGGATTATTGCCTTTGGCTACCGCCATTTTTGGTGTGTTACGAGGCGGTGAGCGGCCTAATTTTGCATTTTGGTTATTTGCAATCTTAGGAGCAGCACTTGTGTTTGCTTTTATGTTGATTCAAACCCAAAGTTGGCTATTCAACTATGGTGACATTTTTATGCTGCTAGCCATCATACTCTGCGGATTTGGGTATGCTGAGGGTGGAAAGCTGTCAAAACATTTAGGTGGTTGGCAAGTGATCTGTTGGGCACTTATTTTGATGTTACCCATCATGCTTGTTATTTCTTATTTGTATATCCCTACCAGTTTTGAACAAATTTCATGGTCTGCAACATTGGGCTTAGCTTATGTATCCATTTTCAGTATGCTTATCGGTTTTTTCTTTTGGTATAAGGGGTTGGCACTTGGTGGTATTGCGGCAGTCGGGCAGTTACAACTATTACAACCGATATTTGGGTTGGCGATTGCAGCAGTCATCTTACATGAGCAGGTAAGTATGACCATGTTTGTGGTGACCGTAGCAGTCATTGCTTGTGTGACTTGTGCCAAGAAATTTGCTTGATTCAAAAGGATTACAAACAATTTGCAGGTTTAGGAACGCCAGCCAAACGACTCAAATGACGAGCAACTAAACCTGTATTAAATCGCTGCTGTAGTTCCGCATTATTAATTTCAGGACTGACCGTTTTCATTAGAAATTTAATCAATGGACGAGTTGCTGGTGAGTGCCCGAATTGCTGGTAAAATTGACGTACCGCATGAAGCACTTCAAAATGCCATGCTGTTAGTTCTAAATCCAAAGATTTAGCCAATTCATGAGCGACTTCTTGATTCCAAATCGTATAATCAAGCAAATGACCATCTTGATCTAACTCTAATTGCATAAAATAGCCTAAGTAAATTTAAAACTGGAAATGGATTATTTCAACGTCACACAGCGATCAAAATGTAAAACTAAATCAGCGAATTGAGTATATTCTATAATTTTCACATACTCTTTAATTTCAACATTTAATAAGCTTTGCTCGCTGCTTAAACCATAAAGATGAGAAAAACGATCTAAAATAGTTTGGGGGATATGCAACGCCGCATCACCCATAATCACAATCGAGTCATCAGCTTGAGCCATTTGACATAAATCAGCCCACATTTTATCAAGTTGTGAATAGGGTGGCTGGATCAAAAATAAAGTTGTATTTTGCATCGAATGATTCCTTACCAATACAATACATGGTCAAATGATTGAATGAACTGTGGATTGAGTTCAATAAATTCGATGTCTTGTTCAGTATTTTGAATCACACTGAGTTGTTGATTTTTTGTTTCGATCAAAATAGGCGTTAAATCATAAAACTCAAAACTTTCGACCATATTTGATGCGACTTTAAACGCATGCTTGAGTTGATCGAATGTTAACTGATTGTTCAATAAACTTAGTGCCGCGTCTTTTAATAAAACTTTGACAGAAATACCAAAGGTTGCTAAAACCATAGTTGCAGACAAGCTTTCGTTGACCTGCAAACTGGTTAAATTGGGCTGCGTTAGGATGACAAGTACAGATTTCACACAATTTACCTTTTAAAAGCAACACTCTATTAAAGAACTTAAATTAAAATTGAATTAGACGAGAACAATCTTGCACTGCATCAGCAAGCTCACCTAGCCCAACTAGCTCAAAACCCTGCGCTAGATTGTAATGTTGAAGTGAATGGCGTTGTGCATTACTCGCATCAGTAATTCCCCGAGCAAGGGCAGCACTGACACAGACAGGGAGTCGAATGCCGAGCTTTTGCCATTCTTGTTTCAGATTGCGTTGATCATCAGGAAACCACTGTAAATCGTTCGCAACCTGAACACCGTCTTGGTAAAAGAAGACACGAATTTCTTCATGCTTATCTCGTAATGCTTGCGCTAAACCGAATGCGTGCCAAGCCATTACTGAAGTAGGCGCAGAAGTAATTAGCAGTAGTGTACTCATTGAATATTCACTATGGTCATATAGGCGAAATGAAGGTGGGCATAATTAAAAAGAAGGTAATTATACAATGATTTTGCTGACAGGTGGTTTAGGCTTTATCGGTTCACATATTGCTTTGAGTTTATTGGCTCAAGGGAAAGAAATAGTTATTGTTGATAATTTAGCTAATTCTACCTTACAGACCTTAGAGCGATTGGAATATATCTCAGGTATGTATATTCCATTTGTAAAGTTGGATGTTCGTAATACACCAGCGCTAAATAAAGTATTTGAACAATATTCAATCGATACTGTTATTCATACTGCAAGTTTTAAATCTCTCGAAGAATCTGCTTTGAAACCGCTTGAGTATTATAACGACAATGTCAGTTGTATCATGAGTTTATTACGAGCCATGCAGCGAATGGGTGTAAGGCAGTTGTTGAATTTATCTAGTTTAGCTGTTTACGGGAAGTCTGATTCTCAGCTATCAGAAGATACAGAATTTAATTATCGTTCTGCCAATCCTTATATTCGAACCCAACAAATTGTTGAAGATATTATAGCCGATACCTATAAGGTTGATCACGAATGGAAAATCGTGAATTTTCGTTTATCCAATATTGTTGGTGCATTTGAGCATGGCGTATTGGGTGAGTATGTTACTCAACTCCCTAAAAATATTGTGCCTCTTGCTTTACAAGTTGCAGCGATGCAAAGAGATTGTATCGAGTTGCAAAATCAAGCAGAAACAACGGATCACACGGTAGAACGTAGTTTCTTACATGTGTTAGATGCTTGTGATGCGATATTGATGACGATGGATTGGTTAGAAACGCAAAGCAATTGTTTAGAGTCTTTTAATATTGCACATTCGCAGCTAACTTCTATTCAAAGCTTATTAGATGAAATCGCAAAAGTGACGCAGGCTGAGATTCGTGTTCAGCCAGCAGTTTATCAAAATCAGGAGTTGTCTCAGTTAGGCGCAAATATTGATAAGGTAAAAAAAGTACTGAATTGGGAGCCGAAACGTTCCTTAACCAAAATGCTTGAAGATGAATGGAGATTTTATCTCAATACTTTAAAAGGTAATTAAGTTAATGATTCTTATTTACAATAATAACCTGTTTGACGATAATGATACCTGTTGTCGGACATTTATAGAGATATTCTACGACTGAGCTAGCCAAAGCATCTATTTGCTTCAGCCCGTGAAAATTTTAACCAAATAGAGCAGAGGTTGATGATATGCAAATGCGAATTGAACACGACACCATGGGGGAGATTGAAGTTCCCAATGAAGCCTTGTGGGGTGCGCAAACGCAAAGAAGTTTACAGAACTTTAAGATCGGTCAAGAGCGTTTACCACGCGCAATGATACGTGCAATGGGTTTGGTCAAAAAGGCAGCCGCAATCACCAATGCTGAGCTGAAACAACTTCCCCAAGATCTGAGTGAATATATTGTCGGGGCTGCTGAAGAAGTGATAGCTGGACAGTGGGATGCTCAGTTCCCGTTAGTGGTATGGCAAACAGGTTCAGGCACGCAAAGCAATATGAACTGTAATGAAGTCATTGCCAATATAGCCAATCAAAAACTAGGACAAGTACTCGGTGCGCAAAAACCGGTACATCCGAATGACCATGTCAATCGTGCTCAATCCACCAATGACTCTTTCCCCACTGCGATTCATGTTGCGGCAAGTCTTCAAATCAATGAGCTGCTCATTCCAGCGGTTGAAAAACTCAAAGTTACTTTACAGCGTAAATCAGATGAGTTTAATGATATCGTCAAAATAGGACGTACACATTTACAAGATGCGACACCACTGACTTTGGGACAAGAGTTTAGTGGTTATGTATCACAATTAGAGCATGGCGTGAAGCGTCTACATCAAGCACTCGCAGGTTTATATGAATTACCGTTGGGTGGTACGGCTGTCGGTACAGGTTTAAATGCCCATCCTGATTATGCAGTCAAAGCGGCAGAGCAGTTGTCTGCGCTTACTGGACTTCCGTTTATCACTGCGCCGAATAAATTTGAAGCTTTAGCTGGACGCGATGCAGCAGTATTTGCTTCGGGTGCATTAAAAACATTGGCCGTGAGTTTAAATAAAATTGCCAATGATATTCGTTGGTTGGCGAGTGGTCCTCGTTGTGGTTTTGGTGAGATTCGTATTCCAGAAAATGAACCTGGTTCTAGTATTATGCCGGGTAAAGTCAATCCGACTCAAAGCGAAGCCATGACCATGGTGGTTGCTCAAGTATTAGGTAACGATACGACTATCAATGTGGCAGGTGCATCTGGTAACTTTGAATTAAATGTATTTATGCCTGTGATTGCCTATAACTTATTACAGTCGATTCAGTTGCTGGGTGATGCATGTAATAGTTTTAACGATCATTGTGCGGTGGGCATCGAGCCAAATCGTGAGAAAATTGACCATTTCTTACATAACTCTTTAATGTTAGTCACTGCATTGAATCCTGTGATTGGTTATGAAAACTCAGCCAAAGTTGCCAAAACTGCCTATAAAGAAGATAAAACTTTAAAACAAGTTGCAGTTGAATTGGGTCTGGTCACGGCTGAGCAATTTGATGAGGTTGTTAAGCCTGAAAATATGGTATCGCCGAACAGTAAGTCGTGATTTTATCTTAATTGTACGTCCTCTCATTTATGGGGGGACTTTTTTATGAGTGGTTTTTACAAAGTGAACTGCGTACAATATTGGTTTGATTGACTAGACCATTGTTTTACTATGCTTAATATTTATTTAACAGATACTCAAACTCATATTCAATATTCTGGTCTGTCTCATGAAAATCCTGTTAAGTTTCTGTTGAATTTAAAGAAAATATTTCCAAGTACCGTTGATTTATTATTGCCAGTATTGCCTGATGATAACGACTTAGAAAATTTAACGTGGGAAGCCAATTCAAAAGATTTTGAAATTTTTAAAAAGTTACTGGAAGGTTGGGGTGTCATTGAATTGCGTTTAAGTGCAATTACCACATATAAAGATAAAGATTTTGCAAATGAGCTGGTAAAAAAAGCCCAAACTCAACGTAAACGGATTGCACAAAAACAAACTCAACTGTCATTACTTGCGTTGGACTATGTGTTGATGCATGAAATTCATGCGTTGATCGATGCGGAATTGTTGGCGATTGGGGAAAAGTTCTATTTACCTACATTGCGCGAGCAATGGAAAGGGCAATTTTCAGAGCAAATTTTGCAAGGTAAATTTTAATGACAGAAAGCAGACTTAGGGTCTGCTTTTTTATTGATCTATAACGATCACTGACATAAAATTTTCATCTACAAACAGTTACAAGATTTTAGTGTCTGAATTTTCAAGCGGCATATATATTGCTTGCAGGGATATAAATATTATTGCGGGAGAGAAGTTCTTCAATGAACTCGCCGAAGGAGCAACGACCCCGGAAACTCTCAGGCAGAAGGACTGTAATAATAGACATACAATCTGGAGAGCAGTGCTCAATTTGTAGAAACATATATTTTAATTTATTTCTTCTATGAAAAACACTCACCGAAGGGGAAGGCTCAATGATTAATTGGTAATCATCTGCCAAAACTCTCAGGTACCATGACAGATGGGGCTACGCATTAAGGAATGTTCTGCATTTCTAGGAGTTTGCTATGCCACATGTTGTTGTAATTGGTGCGGGGATTACGGGTGTAACGTCTGCTTATGAATTGATTAAACTCGGTTATGAGGTGACGGTAATAGATCGACACTTATTTCCAGCAATGGAAACCTCGTTTGCCAATGGTGGACAATTGTCCGCCTGTAATGCTGAAGTATGGAATCAAAAAGCAACTGTGCTCAAAGGTATGAAATGGATGGGCAAAAAAGATGCACCATTATTGCTCAATCCATCTTTTAGTGTGCACAAATACCGCTGGCTCGTTGAGTTTTTGACTCACATTAAAAATTATAAAGCCAACACCATTGAGACTGTACGTTTAGCGTTATTGGCGAGACAACGTTTATTTGAAATTGCAGAGAAAGAGAACATTTCTTTTGATTTGGAAAAACGTGGTATTTTGCATATGTACCATACCAAAGAAGACTTTGAAATCGCAAAAAAAGTGAATGATGTGCTAGTCGAAGGGAAACTGGAACGTAATGCAATCACGCCCGAAGAAATGAAGGCAATTGAACCCAATTTAACAGGTACATATTTTGGTGGATATTACACTTCTGGAGATGCAACAGGAGATATTCATAAATACTCTGTGGGCTTAGCTGAAAAAACACAAGAGTATGGTGCGAAATATCGTTTTGGTTTAGATGTGGTCGATGTTCAATGTCTACAAGATAAAGTGATCGTCCGATGTAAAAACAGTTCAGAAAATACACATCCTGACTCAGAGCAGATTACTGAAATCGAAGCAGATTTGATCGTGGTTTGTGGGGGTGTAGGTAGCTATCAATTGGCCGATATGCTTGGAGATAGTATCAACGTTTATCCTGTAAAAGGTTACTCTATTACAGTCCAGCTTAACGACGAGCGTAGTGTAAACAATGCACCTTGGGTGAGCTTATTGGATGAAAGCGCAAAAATTGTGACTTCGCGATTGGGCGCTGATCGTTTTCGTGTTGCTGGAACAGCGGAGTTCAATGGTTATAACCGTGATATCCGTGCTGATCGCATCCAGCCTTTGGTTAATTGGGTCAATCAAAATTTTGATATTTCAACAGAGCATGTTGTGCCTTGGGCGGGTTTGCGTCCGATGATGCCAAATATGTTGCCAGTGGTGCGACAAGGTAAGCAATCGCGCGTGTTTTACAATACAGGACATGGTCATCTAGGCTGGACATTATCTGCCGCTACGGCAGTCTTGATAAGCCAAGAAATTGCGCAGAAGTTTCCAAGCTAAGTCTTTATGAAGCCGATGGATACATCGGCTTCATATTCGTCATTTTGAGATCAATCATATAAGCGATAAATACCTGCAAAGCGTTCGCAACCATTTTGTTCGGTTTTTATCACCAATAAAGCTTTCTGAAAATCAAATTGATATTGGCACATCTTTTCGTTGTCGGTAATCTGATTTTTCTCATTCGGGGTGCTATAAGCAAGCAAAGATACTGTTTGTGTTTCCAAACGATTGTTAGGATTTCGATAGGCGATCCCTTCAATTTTAAGTTTGTCTTTGTCGAGCTGATGAATTTGTAAATGAACAGGTTGCGCTGCAAGTTTGCCATGTTCGTATTTTAAATAGTGCTGTGTGAGCGTTTGATTCATTGAAGTATAAAAATTCAAATCATCAAAACGCGCATCGAACTGCTGTTGAAAACATGCTTTCGATTTACATTTTCGTATTTGGCCTAACCATAACTTTTGAGTATCGTGTAAAAGTTGCAAAGGCGCGTCAGTGACTAGATAAGCCGTTAAAAATTTATCGTTGAGTTTTAGTCGGTGTTCATCATATTGCTTTGAACATATGATTTTGAGATCAGCGTTGCTGCTAGAGCAATCGATAGATTGGGCAAATGTATATGTTGAGCAGAAACAACCCAATGCGATGATATAACCTGCTTTCTTTAATTGATTTCTTACCATGTTCAACAGCATAATCACTTATACTTTCAGTCTAATTTGCTCAACGTACTATAGCGAAATAGAAAGCCTGAATACAAGATTTGTTCGGTATATTGTAAAAGGAAAATGTTATGGTTGCTCAGATTCGTATTGGACAAGGGATAGATGTACATGCTTTTGAAGAAGGTGATTTTGTAACCTTGGCAGGTGTTCAAATCCCTCATACACACGGTTTAAAAGCACATTCAGATGGTGATGTAGTTTTGCATGCACTAAGCGACGCTTTATTGGGGGCTTTGGCTTTAGGGGATATTGGGCAACACTTTCCTGATACTGATCCAGAATATAAAGGTGCTGATAGTCGTGTGCTGCTGAAACATGTTTATCAGTTGATTTTGGATCGTGGTTATCATTTAAATAACGCTGATATCACAGTTGCCTGTGAACGTCCGAAACTGGCTAAACATAATCTAGAAATGCGTCAAAGTATTGCAGATGTGCTAGATGTCGAGGTGACGCAAATTAGTATTAAAGCCACAACCACTGAAAAACTTGGTTTTACTGGTCGCCAAGAAGGCATCCTAGCAACAGCTACAGTATTGATTTCACATCAAGCAAAATGATCTGTATTAATCAAAGCTTGTTGCAATTCTTGAGTTGCTTTACGGCCTTGGAGTTGTAAAGCAATGCTATGGATTAGACCAGTCCAAGTCTCGTTTGGTTCCCAGATCTGGTGTAACAGTTCTTGGGCTTCTGGTAGGTCAATGTTCATATAGAATTGGCGATACAAATACATGAGGCTACTCACACGCATATTTTTAGCACAGTGTAACCAAACGACTTCGTTTTGTACTAAGTGATCAATGAGATCCAATACAAAAAGGCATTGTTCTGAACAAGGCATGTCCCAGTCGATTGGGATATGCATATAATTTAATCCAAGCGCTAAGCAAATTTGATCTTGTTTGAGTAAATGGTTCTCGGATTTGCTGGTTGCGAGATTAATGACTGTACTGCAACCATACTCTTTGATCTGCTGTAATTGTTCTGCAGTTGGTTGAGCTGAGCTAAATAAATGCTCATGCACCACGGAGAAACTTGGTATTTCAGATAAAGCTTGCTCAAGTGTCGTCATAAGATCCGCTGTGTCGTCATTGAAGTTTTCTTATAAAGAGAAACTTAATCTAAAGGGCATGGATTACTATAAGTGTTTTTATTTAAGTGTTCAATTTATAAGGCTCAAATAAAAAATATAAGATGCAAAAAAACAGCATCAAATGATGCTGTTTTTTGATACTGGCAATTAACCTTTTTTTAGATTCTCGTTCAGTAAGAACTCCATCAATGCTTTTTGTGCATGTAAGCGATTCTCTGCTTCATCCCAAACAACGGCATTTTTATGATCAAGCATATTTTCAGAGATTTCTTCACCACGATGTGCTGGCAAACAATGCATAAATAAACAATCAGGATGAGCCAAGTCCATGAGTTTTTCATTGACTTGAAAATCAGCAAACGCTTTCTCACGAAGTTTTTGCTCTTCTTCTTGCCCCATGCTTGCCCAAACATCGGTCACGATCAAGTCAGCATTAACGGCTGCATCTTCGGCTTTGTTGAAAACTTCAACACAATCTGCAAATTCGGCTAAAAATTTCGCTTGTGGTTCATAACCTTCAGGCGCAGCAATTTTTAGTTTAAAGCCCATCATATGTGCTGCTTCAATATATGAGTTACACATATTGTTGCCATCACCGATCCACGCAACTGTTTTACCTTCGATGCTGCCACGATGTTCTTGGAAGGTTTGTAAGTCAGCGAGTAATTGGCAAGGGTGATGATCATCAGTGAGACCATTGATGACAGGAACTTTTGAGTAAGAAGCAAAACGTTCGACAATGTCATGACCAAAAGTACGGATCATGACGATATCAAGCATGCTTGAAATAACACGTGCAGAATCTTCAATTGGTTCACCACGGCCCAATTGGGTATCGCGTGGAGATAAAAAGATAGCACTACCACCAAACTGGTCGATACCAGCTTCAAAAGAAATACGTGTACGCGTACTCGATTTCTCAAAAATCATTCCCAAAACTTTACCAACAAAAGGTTGATATACCGTATTGCTATGTTGCATACGCTTAAGTTCATGCGCGCGATCTAAAATGCGTTGCAGTTCCAAAGAAGATAGGTCACGTAAAGTTAGAAAATGCCGAAGCGCCATAGTTACTCCCACAATAATTATTGAATAAAAACAATAACTAATTGCTCTTTATTGGGTGGTGAATAAAAAAGAATTGACTACTATACTATAGGTCTAAAAAAATGCAAAAGAATTAGACCTTTTGATGAGCTTTTAAGAATAGTTCTACACAATAATTAATATAATCAAATATTTCAGCATCATTATCTGACACATCTAGACCCATCAAAATACGCCACTCTACATCACGTAGAATCCCAAAATACATCGTGGCTGAAAAGTGGGGTTGTGAACAAAAAATCTCATTGTCTGAATGTGCTTGTTCGAGCGCAAAAGCGATCGTATTTTGAATGTTGGAGGCGCATTTGTTATAAAAATAATTCGCTAATTGTGCATCTTTTTGAGATTGCTCAGTAAACATACGCATAAATGCGATATTTTCAGGTTGAATAATATGTTGGTAAAAGCGTTGGAGTGTCTTAGATAAGTAGTTTTTTAAGCTAATCTTTTCTGAGGAATAAGGTAAGCAGACCCCATTAAAGAAAACTTCTCTTCGGTAATCACAAATTGCGCTAAAAAGCCCTTCTTTGTTTCCAAAATATTTATAGATGGATGTCTTGGATCCACCTGCATGATTGACAATATCATCCAAAGAAACAGCATCATAACCTTTCTCAAGAAACATGTCGGTTGCACAAAGGAGTAAGGCAAGGCGACGTTCTTGACCTCGACGGGTTTGAGGTCGTTCACAATTTGGGTAACAAATATCAGTCATCGTATTCGATACTCATATGTTGGGTAATCCTCATTATAGCAAAAACCATATGTATTGTATGGTGATCTTATGAGGTATATGTCACGCCTGCTACAAAGCAAAAAAAAGCGAGCACCTAAATGACTCGCTTTTTTTGCTAAATATATTGAATCGCTAGACTATGCGAGTTTCCTCTTCTTCATCTTCCTCTGTGGAATCCATCCCTAGCTCTTTAAGCTTACGGGTGAGTGTGTTGCGACCCCAACCTAATAGCTCAGCGGCGTGACGTTTACGACCACGGGTTTGTTGCAATGCAGCAGTGATCAATGTGCGTTCAAACATCGGTGTGGCGATATCGAGAATCTTCATTTCACCATTTTTGAGTTTTTGAATTGCCCATTGAGACAATAACTCATCCCAGTGATGAACTGCCATTCGGTCAACTAAGGCTGTACTGGTGGTAGAAGTTGTTGAAGTCGCGTCACTTGAGATTTTCTGCACAGAAACTTGTTTAAGTTCTGCAGGGAGATCTTCTGGATAGACTTCACGACCTGTGATCATGACGGTAAGCCAGCGGCAGGTATTTTCTAACTGACGGACATTTCCCGGCCAAGGTAGTTGTTGCATATAGTCGGTTGTTTCAGTACGTAAGATTTTTGGGCTTACGCCTAACTCTTTACCTGCACGAGCTAAGAAGTGTTGCGCCAGCATAGGAATATCTTCGCTACGATGTGCAAGTTTTGGAATATGAATACGAATGACATTTAGGCGATGATATAAGTCTTCGCGGAAACGTCCATCATTCACCAACTTTTCCAGATCTTGATGGGTTGCAGCAACAATACGGACATCAACTTTCACAGGTACATGTCCGCCAACGCGATAAAATTCGCCATCTGCTAAGACGCGAAGTAAACGAGTTTGCGTTTCAAAAGGCATATCACCAATTTCATCTAGGAATAATGTACCGCCATTGGCTTGTTCAAAACGTCCTTGGTGTTGGGTGTTCGCACCCGTAAATGCACCTTTTTCATGTCCAAACAACTCAGTTTCAATTAAGTCTTTTGGAATTGCAGCCATGTTGAGTGCAATAAAAGGTTTAGCGCGTCGTGGTGAGTGTTTGTGCAAGGCATGCGCAACCAGTTCTTTACCAGTCCCTGATTCACCATTAATCAACACTGTAATATGTGATTGTGATAAACGTCCAATCGCACGGAAGACTTCCTGCATGGCAGGTGATTCACCAATGATTTCAGTGGATTGAATAGGCGCTGCTGCTGCGGTTTTGGTCGCTTCTTGCTGTTGTAATTTATTGATATGCAAAATAGCACGATTGACCAGTGCTAATGCTTCATCAATATCAAAAGGTTTTGGTAAGTATTCGAAAGCACCTGTTTGATAGCTAGATACTGCTGACTCCAGATCAGAGTGAGCAGTCATTATGATCACAGGTAGATCAGGATGGGTATTTTTAACTTTAGATAAAAAAGTTAAACCATCAATACCAGGCATGCGAATATCCGTCAAAATGACATCAGGTGCATCTTCATGTAGGCGATCTAGTGCGGTTTGTGCCTCTTCAAAATTGGTAACGTCAAAACCTTCCTCTTTGAAAGTTTTTTCGAGTACCCAGCGCATGGCACGATCGTCATCTATTACCCAAATTTTATTTCGTGACACGGTCCGACTCCCAAGGTAAATATAAGCTAAAAACGGTTTTTCCAGAAACGGATTGACACTCGATCATTCCGTTATGTTGATGCATGATGTTTTGTGCAATGCTGAGGCCTAGACCTGTCCCTTTCGCTCGTCCAGTGACCAACGGATAAAATACAGATTCTAAAATACTTTCAGGTACACCGGGTCCATTGTCTTCAATGTCAACACGAACGGTTGAGCGATGAAGAGAACCATTAATGGTCACTAGGCGTTGTATACGGGTTCGTAAAATAAGTTCAGGTTCAGAATCTACAAAGAAATCTTTATTTTCTGTCATGGCTTGAACGGCATTTACGCTAATGTTGAGCATGACTTGAATGAGTTGATCACGGTCTGCCATAACATCGGGCAATGAAAGATCGTAGTCGCGTGTAATTTTAATCTTCTTCTTGGTTTGATTTGTAATCAATGATCTAACGCGCTCTAAAGGCTCGTGCACATTCACAAGTTCATAACTTGGCAATTGGCGTGAACCGAGCATGGTGTCTGCTAAATTGGTGAGCCGATCCACTTCACTAATAATAATGTCGGTAAACTCTCCATAACGATCATCATTTAAGCTACGTGCGAGTAGTTGAGTTGCACCGCGAATGCCTGCTAAAGGATTTTTGATTTCATGGGCGACACCACGAACCAATTGGCGAGCGACTTGATGTTGTTGAACTAAGTTTTCTTCTTTGGAAATCTTTAGCATGCGATCAATAGGGTTGAGTTCGATGAGTAATAATGGAGTATGGTTTTTTCCAGTACTAAGTTGTGAAACCGTATAATCAACGTGAATTGATTTAAAACTTACATTGATCACTGCTTCACGACGTGTGTAATGTTGTCCGCTTTTTAATGTTTTTAATAAAGCTTCATGTGTATTGAATGAATCATCATGAGCGTGCAATAAATTCAAGACGGGTTGTCTTGAGGCACGGAGTAGACTGATATCAAACAATGCTTCACAAGCAGAATTCAAATAGAAAATATTAAGGTTACTATCGACCAATAAAATGGCAGTTGTCAGATTATCTACTAAGAGTCGATAGTCGATAGTGTTGTGTTGATCCATTTGTGAATCGTCCTGTTTTAAAATGGCGCAATAAATATCAATTTGAATGAATAGCCATTAACTTCTAAAGTGTAGTTTATGCAAAATGCACGCCAACTTTGTATTGGCTAAATTTCAATAGCTTATTTATGAAGTGATCTATTTATACGGTATTTTTCACATACATCGCTTTAATTTAATATATTAGCATGTTCCAAAATAGTGCATTAATGGATTTTATTTAAAAGATTGGTTGTATTTTGGTGCATTACACAAAGAGATGTTTTTGCAGCTATGCGTAAGCCAAGAAAAGTCATACAATACGCCGATTCAAGTGGAGCGCAGATTCATGAAGACCCCCAAAGTCGGTTTTGTATCTTTAGGTTGTCCTAAGGCATTGGTAGATTCTGAACGAATTTTAACTCAGTTAAAGACTGAAGGTTATCAAGTTGCATCAGATTATGACGGTGCAGATTTGGTTGTTGTTAATACCTGTGGTTTTATTGAATCTGCAGTACAAGAGTCTTTAGACGCGATTGGCGAAGCCATGAGCGAAAACGGTCGAGTTATCGTAACAGGTTGTTTAGGCAAAGACGAAGATAAAATACGCCAAATGCACCCAAATGTTCTTAAAGTAACAGGTGCCGCAGCATATCAAGATGTGATGGAAGCAGTACATGAATATGTACCTGCACCACCAAAGCACAATCCATTTGTCGATTTAGTTCCAGAGCAAGGTGTGCGTTTAACACCAAAACACTATGCTTATCTAAAAATATCAGAAGGTTGCAACCATCGTTGTACGTTCTGCATTATTCCAAGTATGCGTGGTGATCTTGTTTCTCGTCCTGTAGGTTCAGTGTTGGAAGAAGCAGCTGCGCTGAAGCGTGCAGGTGTAAAAGAAGTCTTGGTGATTTCTCAAGATACGTCTGCTTATGGATTGGATACTAAATATAAGCTGGACTTTTGGAATGGTCAGCCAGTAAAAACCAAATTCTATGATATGTGTGAAGCACTCGGTCAACTTGGAATTTGGGTGCGTTTACATTATGTGTATCCATATCCACATGTTGATGCAGTGATTGACCTGATGGGTCAAGGCAAGATTTTACCATATTTAGACATCCCTTTTCAGCATGCCAGTCCACGTATCTTAAAATTGATGAAGCGACCAGCACATAGTGAAAACACGTTAGAGCGCCTTAAATTGTGGCGAGAAAAATGCCCTGATTTGGTGATTCGTTCAACATTCGTGGTTGGTTTTCCCGGCGAAACAGAAGAAGATTTCCAAATTTTATTGAATTGGTTGAAAGAAGCTCAACTTGATCGTGTTGGTTGTTTTACTTATTCGCCTGTAGAAGGTGCGACAGCCAACGATCTGCCTGATCATGTTCCTGAAGAAATTAAACAACAACGTTATGAACGTTTTATGGAAGTCCAACAGCAAATTTCAGCGGAAAAGTTGCAAAAACGAATTGGTCAAACCATGACTGTACTTGTTGATAATTTAGAAGACGAATTTCCAGTTGCTGTTGCACGTTCATACGCAGATGCACCAGAAATCGATGGTAATGTTTTTGTTGAAGATATTGATAAAAGCCTGATTAAAGCAGGGGATTTGCTTGAAGTCGAAATTACCGATGCAGATGAATATGATTTATTTGCAAAGTTGATTCAGATTAAATCTGCTTGATTTTGGATTAAATTTAAGAATTTTTGAGATTGTTCGGTTTGGAGTATAAAAGTATGTCAACTTCTAAGAATCCACGTTATGCACGTATCTTGCTCAAGCTTTCTGGTGAAGCACTAGCAGGAAATAAAGATATGGGTATTGATGCCCAAGTCCTCGATCAAATGTCATTGTCGATTGCGCACTTAGTTGGTTTAGGTGTGCAGGTGGGTATTGTGGTTGGTGGTGGTAACTTATATCGCGGTAGCCAATTACAAAAAGATGGTTTGGTCGGTCGCGTTACGGGTGACCAAATGGGAATGTTGGCAACAGTAATGAACGGTTTGGCAATGCGTGATGCATTGGTACGTCGTAATATTAAAACTCGCTTAATGTCTGCGTTACAGATCGGTACAGTGGTTGAGTCATATTCTAGCCGTGATGCAATTCGTTATCTAAGCCAAGGCGAAGTATGTGTATTCGTTGCAGGCACAGGTAATCCATTTTTTACGACGGATACAGCAGCATGTTTGCGTGGTATTGAGATCGAATCGAACTTGATCCTTAAAGCAACCAAGGTTGATGGTGTCTATAATAAAGACCCAAGTAAATATGATGATGCGGTTAAATATGATCACTTAACTTTCGATCAAGTGCTTGATGAGAAATTGGGTGTTATGGATTTGACTGCGATTTGCTTGTGTCGTGACCACAATGTTCCACTCCAAGTATTCGATATGAATAAATCTGGTGCATTACTTTCTGTCGTAATGGGCGAAAAAGAAGGTACTCACGTCACCAACTAATATACGTGAAGCATAAAGCTCTTTATACTACGCATAATTTTCTTGTAATACCTATTGAATAAGTAAGGAAGATCATATGATTAACGATCTCAAAAAAGATAGCGAACAGCGCATGCAGAAAACCCTTGAATCTTTAGAGCAGGGGTTTGCAAAGGTTCGTACTGGACGTGCTCATCCATCTATTTTAAATGGTGTAACGGTTTCTTACTATGGTTCTGACGTGCCACTTAACCAAGTTGCGAACGTAGGTGTAGAAGATTCGCGTACGCTAGTCGTTCAGCCATTTGAACGTACAATGGTTTCTGCAATTGATAAAGCGATTCGTGAAAGTGACTTGGGATTGAATCCAATCACTGCTGATTCTATTCGTGTTCCGTTACCAGCTTTGACTGAGGAAACACGCCGTGATATGCAAAAAGTAGCACGTACCGAAGCTGAGAATGCAAAAATCGCGATTCGTAACATTCGTCGTGACGTTTTGGGTGACATCAAATCATTATTGAAAGAAAAAGAAATTTCTGAAGATGATGATCGTCGTGCAGGTGATGATATCCAAAAAATTACAGACAAATATGTTGCAGAGGTTGATAAACGTCTTGCGGCAAAAGAAGCAGAATTGATGAAGGTCTAATTCTATGACCTTGCAAGAAGAACCGCTTCTTCCTCAACATGTTGCCATCATTATGGATGGCAACAATCGTTTTGCTAAAAAAAAGCAAATGCAAAAAGGTGATGGGCATCGTGAAGGCAAAAATGTCTTAGATCCTATCGTCGAACATTGTAAAAAAATGGGTGTTCGAGCGTTAACCGTTTTTGCATTCTCCAGCGAGAATTGGAATCGTCCTCAATACGAAGTTGATTTGCTCATGCAATTGCTTGAAGAAACCATTCATGAGCAGCTTCCGCGGATGGAAAAGTTCAACATTGCACTGCGTTTCATTGGGGATCGTTCTCGGTTGTCAAATGAATTGCGTGATTTAATGCAAGTGGCAGAGCAGAAAACCGCAGCTTTTGATTCCATGACACTTTCCATCGCGGTAAGTTATGGTGGTATGTGGGATATGGCTCATGCTGCAAAATGTATTGCTGAAGATGCACTGGCTGGAAAACTTCAAACAGATCAGATAAATGTTGATTTATTTGATAAATATGTCAGTCTAAATGATCTACCTGCTGTCGATTTGTTGGTCCGTACTGGTGGTGACTATCGGTTGTCTAATTTCTTACTTTGGCAAGCAGCATATGCAGAATTGTATTTTACTGAGACTTTATGGCCAGAATTTACAATTAAAGAATTAGATCATGCGTTTCGCGTTTTTTCGGGACGTGAAAGACGTTTTGGTAAGACATCTGAACAGATTCAACAAGCGAAAATAGAGAATTAATAATGTTAGAGCGGATTATTACCGCATTGGTGTTAGTTGCTGTTGTTTTAAGTTGCATGTTTGCAACGCAATCACATTATCCAATGTTTATGCTTATGATTTTAGCTGCGGGGGTGGCAGGTTATGAGTGGTTTAAGCTTATGCCACGTACTGCGACCACTGTGCCAAAACCTAAGGCTTGGTTGTATGGTGGTTGTGTAGCACTGGTATCAGCACTGGCATTGTTCTACGATGATGTGGCACTTCTCCTTTGGGCTGCTTCTATTCTCACTTGGTTGGGAAGTATTTATTGGGTTAAAAACTTTCCTGAATCAGATGGTTGGTACAATCCGTCATTATATATCATTGGCTTTATCTTAATTTCTGCTGCAGTCACTGCATTGTATGCCCTATGGTTTAGTTCGCCGTGGTGGTTAATGTATTTGTTCTTGCTGGTTTGGGGCGCGGACAGTGGTGCTTATTTTGTTGGACGCAAATTTGGTCAAAAGAAACTTGCACCTTTTGTAAGTCCAAACAAATCCCTAGAGGGATTGTATGGCGGTATTGCAACGACTGTCATTATTATGTTTGTTGTGCAGTATTTTTATTTAGATTTAACCACTGTACAGCTCGTCTTATTCTTAATACTCTCTATCATTACCGTGTTTGCCTCAGTATTGGGCGATTTGTTCGAGTCGATGATTAAACGCCGTGCTGGGATTAAAGATTCTGGTCGCGTACTCCCTGGACATGGTGGTGTGCTCGATCGAATAGATTCTTTGCTCGCAGCTGCCCCGATTTTTGCAACAGGGTTGTATATCTTAAAACTTATTGGTGTAGATCTATAAATGACACAAGCTGTTTGTATATTGGGTGCGACAGGTTCAATTGGACAAAGTACTTTAAAAGTATTAGCGCAGCACCCAGAGCAATACACTGTATTTGCGGTTTCTGCTTATAGTCGTTTAGATGAGCTTTTAGAGATTTGTAGAAAATTTCATCCTAAAATTGTTGTGGTACCGAATGAAAAAGTCAGTGAACTGCAACAGCGTTTTAACCAAGAAAATTTAAAACAAATTGAAATTCTTTCGGATGAAACTGGCTTAATTGAGATTGCTGAACATCCTGACGTTGATATTGTCATGGCAGCGATCGTTGGTGCTGCTGGTTTATTGCCGACACTTGCGGCAGTTAAAGCAGGTAAACGTGTATTACTTGCCAATAAAGAAGCATTGGTGATGTCGGGTGACATTATGATGCAGGTTGCACGTGAGCATAGTGCATTACTATTACCCGTAGATTCTGAACATAATGCGATTTTTCAATCATTACCGCATGATTACTTAACCACTGAACGAACAGGGCAGCCACAGCTAGGCGTTTCTGGTATTTTGTTGACTGCCTCTGGTGGCCCATTTCTCAATCACACTTTAGAACAATTAAGTGCAGTAACACCACAACAAGCGTGCAAACATCCAAACTGGTCGATGGGACAAAAGATCTCAGTAGACTCGGCGACTTTGATGAATAAAGGTCTAGAACTGATCGAAGCATGCCATTTGTTTTCAATATCAGAACATTTTGTTACAGTTGTTGTGCATCCACAAAGTATCATTCATTCAATGGTTCAATATGTGGATGGTTCAACTTTGGCACAAATGGGTAACCCCGATATGTGTACGCCGATTGCACATGCATTGGCATGGCCAAAGCGTCTAAAAACACATGTTCCTGCATTGGATTTATTTGCGACAGCTCAGTTGGACTTTCAAGCACCTGATGAAGTTAAGTTTCCTGCTTTAAATCTAGCACGTCAGGCGATGAGAGCAGGTGGTTTAGCACCTACGATCTTGAATGCAGCAAATGAAATTGCAGTGGCTGCATTTTTACAAAACCGCATCGGTTTTACACAAATTGCTCAAGTTGTCGAACAGACCTTAGATGCTGTACAAAATGCTAAAGCAGAAAATATAGACATCATTTTGCATACTGATATGATCGCTAGACGGATTGCAGAGAAATACATTGTGGATATAGGAGGCTAAATCGTATGAATGCACTATTTATGATTGTTGCAGCGATTTTATTGCTTGGGCCTCTGATCGCAATTCATGAGTTTGGTCACTATTGGGTTGCACGCAAGCTTGGTGTAAAAGTTTTAGTTTATTCGATTGGTTTTGGTCCAACTTTACTGAAATGGCAATCTAAAAAATCTGGTATTCAATATCAGCTTTCTGCGTTGCCTTTAGGTGGTTACGTCAAGATGTTGGATGAGCGTGAGGGAAATGTCGCAGAAAAAGACCTTCCTTATACATTCAATCGACAGCCACCGTGGAAGCGTATTGCAATTGTTGCTGCGGGTCCTTTAATTAATCTCATTTTTGCAGTTTTTTTATTTTGGATTTTGTTCCTACCTGCACAAGAACAGTTGAATACGCGTATTGGTAAAATCATGCCAAATACACCTGCCGCTCAGGTCGATCTACAGGTCGGTGATAAAGTTCTAGCTGTGGATGGTCAAACGACGCCGACATGGGAAAAATTAAACTTTGCTTTAATTAACCGTGTGGGTGAATCTGGTCAAGTGTCGGTGCTGGTTGAGCGAGACGGTACTGAAAAACAATTTAACTTGGCGATCCAAAACTTTCTCAAAGATCAAAGTCAATCACCTTTAGACGCATTGGGTTTTCTACCTTATCGTCCAATGATCCCTGCTGTCGTGAAAGAACTGACTGCCGATGGCACTGCGATTCGCCAAGGGATGAAAGAAGGCGATCAAATTGTGGCAATTAATGATGTTGCCATGAAAGACTGGTTTGATGTGGTGAGTGTGGTTCAAAAATCACCTGAAAAGCTATTAAATATTGATGTAATGCGACAAGGTGAGCTGGTACATTTACAGATGATACCCCGTGGTCAACGTGACAATATGGGCAATGTGACTGGTGTACTGGGAGTGAAGAGTGATGCAGGTCAAGTCACGATTCCGAATGACTATAAGCAAACCATTCAGTATTCACCTTTACAGGCTTTTGGTGTCGCGGTTGATAAAACCGTACAGCTTTCAAGTATGATTTTTAACTCGATCGTCAAAATGGTACGTGGATTAATTGGGCTAGATAATTTGTCAGGACCAATCACGATTGCTAAAGTTGCAGGTCAAAGTGCTGAAATGGGATGGCAGACATTTATTTCCTTTATGGCACTGATGAGTGTGAGTTTGGGGATTTTGAATTTATTGCCGATTCCGATGCTTGATGGTGGACATTTGGTTTATTACTTTATCGAACTCATTCGTGGTAAACCTGTTTCCGAACAAATACAGATATTGGGTCTAAAAGTTGGTATGGTACTGCTCGGTAGCATGATGCTTTTGGCTTTATTTAACGACTTCATGCGTTTATAAAAAAACGCAAATGGAATTTAACTTACTGGAAAATATATGGGCATGCGTCACACACATTTATTAATGCCTTTGGCACTGGTCAGTGCGATGGCAGTGGTACAACAAGCATACGCAGCAGATGAGTTTCTTGCACGAGATATACGAATTGATGGGCTAGTGCGTTTAACACCTGCAAGTATTTATTCGATGTTGCCAATAAATAGTGGTGATCGTGTCAATGATCCAATGATTGCTGAGGCTATTCGTAGTTTATATGCATCAGGTTTATTTGATGACATTAAAGTCTATAAAGAAAGCGATGTATTGGTGTTCAAAGTCGTCGAACGTCCAGTGATTTCCAAGTTGGAGTTTAAAGGAAATAAACTTATTCCAAAAGAAGCCTTGGAACAAGGCTTGAAGAAGATGGGAATCGCTGAGGGCGAAGTGTTCAAGAAGTCTGCGCTACAGATCATTGAAACTGAACTTGAACAACAGTATACCCAGCAAGGTCGTTATGATGCTGATGTGACAGTAGAAACAGTTGCACGACCAAACAACCGTGTTGAGTTATTATTGAACTTCAATGAAGGAACAGCAGCTAAAGTATTCGATATTAATATCATTGGTAATACTGTATTTAGTGACAGTGATATCAAGCAAGCTTTCGCAGTAAAAGAAAGTGGCTGGGCTTCTGTTGTAACTCGTAATGACCGCTATGCACGTGAAAAAATGGCAGCAAGCTTAGAAGCTTTACGTGCGTTATATCTCAACAAAGGTTATATCAATTTTAATATTATTAATTCACAACTGAATATCAGTGAAGATAAAAAGAATATCTTTATCGAAGTTTCTGTTGATGAAGGTAGTCAATTTAAGTTTGGCGAGACCAAATTCTTAGGTGATGCACTTTATAAGCCTGAAGAACTAAAAGCACTAAAACTATATAAAGATGGCGAAACCTATTCACAAGAAAGAGTGAATGCCGTTAAGCAACTATTACTGAGAAAGTATGGTAATGCTGGTTATTATTACGCTGAGGTCAATGTCGTACCTGAGATTAATAACCAAACTGGATTGGTGAATCTGAATTACTATATCAATCCGGGGCAACAAGTTACGGTACGTCGTGTTAACTTCACAGGTAATAATAAGACCGCGGATGAGGTTTTACGTCGTGAAATGCGCCAAATGGAAGGTGCATTGGCAAGTAATGAAAAAATTGATTTATCAAAAATTCGTTTAGAGCGTACAGGCTTCTTTAAAACCGTTGATGTTAAGCCTGTTCGTGTACCAAACACACCTGACCAAGTTGATTTAAATGTCGCTGTTGAAGAGCAACATTCAGGAACGACAACTTTAGCAGTCGGTTACTCTCAAAATGGTGGTGTAACCTTCCAAGCAGGTTTAAGTCAGACCAATTTCATGGGAACTGGTAATCGTGTTGCAATTGATTTATCTCGTTCTGAAACACAAGATTATTACAACCTAAGTGTGACTGACCCATATTTCACGATTGATGGTGTGAGTCGTGGTTATAATGTTTACTATCGTAAAACCAAGCTAAATAAAGACTTTAACGTCAATAACTACGTGACAGATAGTTTAGGTGGAAGTCTAAGCTTTGGTTATCCGATTGATGAAAATCAAAGCTTAAGTGCATCATTGGGTGTCGATAAAACCAAAGTTAGAACAGGACCAAGCGTATCTACTTATATTCGTGATTATCTGTTGAATAATGGTGGAAAGGCTACTGGACAGTCACAATGGTGTCCAAGTGGCAAAAACGAGATGGATGAAACCGATATCGATCATCCAAAACCAATACCTGGTACTTGTGAAGGCGGATTTGAGCATTACGACAGTGCTTTCGAAGGTGAATTCCTTACATATAATTTAAATCTAGGCTGGTCATATAATACGCTTAACCGACCAGTTTTCCCAACATCAGGTATGTCGCATCGTGTTGGCCTAGAAGTGGGTCTTCCAGGTAGTGATGTTGACTATCAAAAACTAACTTATGATGCGCAAGCATTTAAATCATTACCAAAAGGTTTTGTACTTCGGGGATATGGTAAGTTAGGTTTTGGTAATGATCTACCATTCTATAAGAACTTTTATGCAGGTGGTTATGGCTCAGTTCGTGGCTATGACAACAGCTCTTTGGGTCCAAAATATCCAAGTGTTATTTTCCAAGAAACAGGTAGAAATGACCCAGATCCTGAAGAAGTCGGTGGTAATGCACTAGTCCAGTTTGGTACTGAACTCGCACTACCTGTGCCATTCAAAGGGGATTGGGCACGTCAAGTCAGACCTGTACTGTTTGCTGAAGGCGCACAAGTGTTTGATACGAAATGTGATGTGCCTAAAGGTAACATTTCAGTAAATGGTAGCAATGTCGATATAAAACAATACTGTAAAGACAACTACAACTTTGATGCTGGAAATATGCGCTACAGTGTTGGTGCAGGTTTTACATGGATCACTATGATTGGACCGTTATCGCTGAGTTATGCTTACCCGCTTAATGACAAGAAGGGTGATGACACTAAATCAATCCAATTTGAAATTGGTCGTACATTCTAAGTACGACCTTGTTTAATTTTTGAAAAATATACAAAGGATGGAATCATGAAAACATTAACCGCTGTCATGTTCGGTTTAGGTTTAACGATATCTGCGATGAGTAATGCAGCAAGTATTGCTGTCGTCGATTTAGCAAAAGTTGTTGAAAGTAGTACCTATTTGAAACAGCAGAACGCCAGTCTCGGTCAATCGGTAAAACCGACATCGACCAAATTGGAACAGTTAGGCAAAGAAATCGAGAGTTTGCAACAAAGAGCGCAATCTGCAAATCAAGCTGATTTACAAAAACTTTCTGCACAATATCAGGCAAAAGTAAATGAGTTCAATACGACTCAACAAGGTTTACAGACTAAAGTTCAGTCAAGTTTGCAAACCATGAATACGACTTTTGAAAATCGTGTTAAGCAAGCAGCCGAACAACTGCGTAAAGAAAACAATTTAGACTTTATTATGAATAAAAATTCTACGATTGCCTCTGACGCTAAGTATGATTTAACTGATAAAATGATTCAAAAGGTTAATGCAATGAAATAATCAATGAATAGAAGTCGTTATCGTTTAGAAGAACTTGCTCACCTTGTAAAAGGTGAGTTTTTTGGTGAAAAAGACTTTCAAATTTCCAATTTGGCAAGTTTAGAGCTGGCTCAGAACCAGCATATTAGTTTTGTGAATGGTGAAAAATATTTAGCCCAAGCAGAAGCAAGTCATGCTGGTGTTTATATCGTCACGGAAACATTGAAGCAGCAACTTCCACAAAAGAAAAATTTTATTGTTGTTGATAACCCTTATTTAGCATTTGCAGTTCTCACGCATATATTCGAAGCAAAAATCCTCCAGCGTGGTATTGAAAGCACGGCTCAAATTCATCCCTCAGCAATCATTGCCGATGATGTTTATATTGGACATTATGTGATCATTGGCGAAAACTGTGTGGTTGGAGCAAATACAATTATTCAAGCCCATTCATTTATTGATGACGGTGTTGAGATCGGCAAAGATTGCTTTATTGATGCTCATGTCACCATTACGGGACAAGCGACATTAAAAGATCGTGTTCGGATCCATGCAAATACTGCGATCGGGACAGAAGGCTTTGGTTTTGCACCTTATGAAGGGAAATGGCATCGAATTGCTCAACTTGGTTCAGTTCAGATCGGTAATGACGTGCGTATTGGCTCAAATTGTAGTATTGATCGAGGTGCTTTGGATGACACGATTTTGAAAGATGGTGTCATTATTGATAACCTTGTGCAAATCGCTCACAATGTACATATTGGTGAAAATACAGCAATTGCCGCGAAATGTGGAATCGCTGGCAGTACGAAAATTGGCAAAAACTGTATTCTAGGTGGAGCCTGTGGGGTGGTTGGGCATCTTGAAATCACGGATAATGTGACACTTACAGCAATGTCAATGGTCACAAAAAATATTTATGAAGCTGGAACGTATTCTTCTGGTGTTGGACTTTTTGAAAATAGTCATTGGAAAAAGACCATTGTGCGGTTAAGACAATTAGCAGATGTGCCATTGACCCAAATCACGAAAAGACTCGATCATATGCAAGCTCAATTAGAGTCCCTTGAATCAACCCTTAAGTTACGTAAATAATTTATTATGACCGAATCTACATTACCAACATTTACAATGCCTGAATTGCCAATGGATATTTTGACCATTCGCGAATATTTACCTCATCGCTATCCTTTTTTATTAGTTGATCGTGTGACTGAAGTGACTGAAAACAGCATTGTCGGTTATAAGAATGTGTCTATTAATGAAGAGTTTCTTCAAGGACATTTTCCCACTTATCCGATTATGCCTGGTGTATTGATCATTGAAGCTTTAGCACAGGTCTCTGGTATATTAGGTTTTGTATTAACAAATCAAAAGCCAAAAGCGGGTTCGTTGTTCTTATTTGCTGGTGCAGAAAAAATAAGATTTAAGAAACAGGTTGTTGCTGGTGACCAGCTTATCTTAAAATCTGAACTTGTTATGCAAAAACGCGGCATTTACAAGTACAATTGTACTGCAAGCGTTGACGGTATTATCGCTGCAACGGCAGAGATTATTATTTCACACCAAAAAATTGAGCAGGCATGAGTAGTCAAAATTTAATACATCCTACAGCTATTATCGATCCATCTGCAGTAATTGCATCAGATGTGCAGATTGGACCGTATTGCATTGTAGGCCCAAATGTAAGTATTGACACGGGGACAAAATTACACTCACATGTAGTGATTGGTGGTTTTACGCGGATTGGTAAAAATAATGATATTTTCCAATTCTCTAGTGTTGGGGAAATTTGCCAAGATTTGAAATATCAAGGTGAAGAAACGTGGTTGGAAATTGGCGACCACAATATTATCCGTGAGCATTGTACCTTGCATAGAGGTACAGTTCAGGATAAAGGCATTACCAAGATTGGTAGTCATAACCTATTTATGGTGAATACCCATATCGCACATGATTGTGTGATTGGGAATCACAATATTTTTGCCAATAATGTCGGCGTTGCAGGCCATGTACATGTTGGTGATCATATTATTGTCGGTGGTAATGCTGGTATTCATCAATTTTGCCGTATTGATTCATATAGTATGATTGGTGGTGCTGCATTGATTCTCAAAGATGTTCCTGCCTATGTGATGGCATCAGGAAACCCAGCGCATGCATATGGTATGAACATTGAAGGTATGCGACGTAAAGGCTGGTCAAGAGATACCATTCAAGGCTTAAGAGCTGCCTATAAACTGATTTATAAGTCTGGCCTCACCTCTGAGCAGGCTATTGAACAGATTCGTAATGAAGTACTGGTGAATACACCAGAAGCGCAACTATTTATTGACTCTTTAGAAAAATCAACGCGCGGTATTGTGCGTTAATTGATTCAGTGCGGTTAATAGATAAGAAAAAAGACACTGAGGTGTCTTTTTTGCATTTTAGTCGTCGTCCTCAATGAATTGTTGTCGATATTGTTTAGGTGATACTTCAAAGGTTCTTTTAAACGCTTGGCTAAAGGCAGTTTCCGATGAATATCCGACTTTATTTGCAATTTGTTGAATCGAATAACTGCTTTTTCGTAGATATTGGCTGGCTAAACGCATCCGATGTTGTTGTAAATAGGCTAGCGGTGATTCACCGATAACCTCATGGAATAAACTGGCAAACTTTGAGCGTGACATACAGCATTGTTCTGCCAATAATTCGACGGTCCAAGCATCTTCGGGATGGTTGTGAATTGCAGCTAAGCTATTACTGAGTTCAGGATGGTTGAGCGCACTGAGCCAACCGTGTTGAGTCGATATTTGTTGGATATGATCACGTATACATTTGATTAGTAAAATATTCACCAAGTGGTCAATGATAATGTCTCGACCTGCCTGAATATTCTGAGTTTCCAATGCTAGGAAATGCAATCCTATTTGTAGCCATTCAGGTGCAGTCGCATCTCCTTGTTGCAGATGAATCAATAACGGAAGTGCTTGAACAAAAGGGCGCGCCATGATGGTATCAATTTGGCAACGGATCGTTAAAATTAGATTTTTATTCGAAGATTCTGTACCAAACTCTAAGGCATCTTCTTTGTGACCATCGAAGAATTTTGAAATATCAATCGCATCAACGAGCTTGGTAATCGCATTGTCTGCACCAATATGCGCTTTCCCAGAAGGAATAATCACAATTTCGCCAGCATGAGCAGTCAAACTGTTCTGGGCATCAATTTGAATATAAACCGAACCAACCAAAACAATATGCACAATCAAAGCGCTTTGATCTTGGCAAAAAAAACTCCATTCTCCCTGAGTTTTCAAGTAGATATATTCAGTGTGGTTTAAATGAATATCAGCAAAAAT
Organism: Acinetobacter sp. NIPH 298; assembly: GCF_000369505.1. GTDB lineage: Bacteria > Pseudomonadota > Gammaproteobacteria > Pseudomonadales > Moraxellaceae > Acinetobacter. The sequence continues at coordinate 1,296,947 of NZ_KB850055.1, read as the reverse complement.
TTTACTTAGGGCATCCATATGATTTTTACATGATGTAGTTATTCTTAAATTATAGAGTGCTATGGAGATAACTCAATATCTGTTTATGTGCTTAAAGGACAAAAACAGGGGGGAAAATGCCAAAGACGCTGAAATAGGTTTTTTGGACGCTCGCAACTGTAATCTGCTACATTTTCCTAGAAAATATAAGTATATAGAAAAGATATGGAAAAGATGATGAATGCGCCAGTAAATGTTGAGCATGAACTTACACCAGTAAGCATTCCTAAATCAAAAACAGCGTTGGATCGTAAACGTTATTTATGGGCGATTAGTCCAGCTTTACCTGTAATCGGTATTGGTATTTTAGCTGGTTACCAATTTGCACCTCGTCCATTGAAGAAAATCTTTGCATTGGGTGGGCCGATTGTTTTACATATTGTCATTCCAACAATTGATACAATCATTGGTAAAGATGCCAATAATCCATCTGAAGAAGATATTAAGCTTTTAGAGAAAGATCCATACTATTCGCGTTTAGTCAAAAGCTTTATTCCGTTACAGTATGCAGCGAATTTTTATGCATGTTATTTAACAAGTCGAAAAGAAACATCATTCATTGATAAAATTTTCCTTGGTATTTCAATGGGTGCGATTAATGGTATTGCGATTAATACCGCACATGAACTCAGCCATAAACATGATCGCATTGACCATATTTTGTCACATTTGGCACTTGTTCCAACAGGGTACAATCATTTCCGTATAGAACATCCTTATGGCCACCATAAACGTGCGGCGACACCAGAAGATCCAGCATCTTCACAAATGGGTGAGACATTTTATGAGTTTTGGCCACGTACAGTCTTCGGTTCTTTTAAGTCAGCAATCGAGATCGAGACCAATCGTTTAAAACGTAAAGGCTTAGAATTCTGGTCTAAAGATAATGAATTACTTCAAGGTTGGGGAATGAGTGCAGCATTCCACGGCTCGATGATTGGTTTATTTGGTAAGGGTGTAATTCCTTATTTAGCAACTCAGGCATTCTATGGCATTACTTTGTTTGAGATTATTAATTATATCGAACACTATGGTTTGAAGCGTCAGAAAAATGCAGATGGGAAATATCAACGCACGATGCCAGAACATAGCTGGAACAATAATAATATTGTGACCAATTTGTTCTTGTATCAGTTACAGCGTCACTCAGACCATCATGCTTATCCAACTCGTCCATTCCAAGCATTACGTCATTTTGATGAAGCGCCAGAGTTGCCAAGTGGCTATGCAAGCATGTTACTTCCTGCGTTGATTCCACCACTATGGTTCAAAATGATGGATAAGCGTGTATTTGATCATTACAAAGGTGATTTAAATAAAGCCAATATCTATCCAAAACGTCGTGCTAAAATTTTGAAAAAATTTGGTGTGGCTGACCAGTCTTTAGAACAAGCATCCATTGAAGTTGCTGTTACAGGCTAATTTTAAGCTTCCAATAAAAAAACACTGATCAGCAATGATCGGTGTTTTTTTATTTTCTTGTATTAAAAAAATAAAAAAGGGCAGTTTTTAAATCCTCTTGCTGTATATCTATCTATAACGTAAAACTAAAAATCCTGATATTGAGGCTGAAATGACAAAACATTATGATTATATTGTGATCGGTGGTGGTAGCGGTGGTATTGCATCGATGAATCGAGCAGCGATGTACGGTAAAAAATGCGCCTTGATTGAAAGGAGCGAAATCGGTGGAACTTGTGTCAATGTTGGCTGTGTACCTAAAAAAGTGATGTGGTATGCTGCACAAGTCGCTGAAACCATTCAAAAATACGGATCTGATTATGGCTTCAATAGCAAACTAGAGTTATTTGATTGGCAGATCTTAATCAAGAATAGACAAGACTATATCGAGCGGATTCATCAGTCTTATCAAAATAGCCTAAGTAACAATAAAGTTGATATGATTCATGGTGCTGCAACTTTTATTGATAAAAATACCATTCAAGTCAATGCTGAGCGCTACACTGCGGAACATATTTTAATTGCAACGGGAACGCAGCCTGCCTTACCTAAGCTTGATGGCGTTGAATATGGCATCGATTCAAATGGTTTTTTTGAATTAACAGCTTTGCCTAAAAGAACAGCCGTTGTGGGTTCTGGCTATATCGCAGTTGAGCTTGCAGGCGTTCTGAATGCCTTAGGCTCAAAGGTGGAATTGTTTATTCGTAAGGATTTACCTGTACGTCGTTTTGATCGATTCATCAGTGAAACTTTGCTTGAGGTGATGCAAACAGATGGAATCATCGTACATACGCAGGCGGTGCCTAAGCGGGTCACAAAAAATGAAGATGGTTCGGTCGTGTTACATTTAGAAAATGGTGAGCAGCATACTGTTGATTGCTTAATATGGGCAACAGGACGAGAGCCGAATACATCGGGTCTGAATCTTGATCAAGCCAATATTAAGTTAGATGAGAGAGGTTATATCGAGGTTGATAAGTACCAGAATACCTCGCAAGAGGGCATTTATGCGGTTGGTGACATCACGGGTAAAATGGAGCTAACACCTGTTGCAGTAGCAGCAGGTCGTCGCTTATCTGAAAGACTGTTTAACGATAAGCCTGATGAATATTTGGATTATGACAATATTCCAACCGTGGTGTTTAGCCATCCACCGATTGGCACAGTTGGAATCACTGAAGCTGAAGCAATTGAAAAATATGGTAAACATTCAGTGAAAGTTTATAACTCATCTTTTACTGCGATGTTTAGTGCGATTACCCAGCATCGACAGCCAACTAAAATGAAATTGGTTTGTGTTGGTGAAGAAGAGAAGATTGTTGGGATCCATGGGATTGGTTTGGGGATGGATGAAATCTTGCAGGGCTTTGCAGTCGCATTGAGAATGGGTGCAACTAAACAAGATTTTGATAATACTGTTGCAATTCATCCAACTTCGGCCGAAGAATTTGTAACGATGCGGTAGGTAAGACTCAGTTTAATTTACCTTATCATCGTAAATTAAACTGAATTCCTATGTGGAAATATTTCTCAGGAACTACAAGAGAGAATAATTATTTTTTTAAGATGTGCAACTCTTCGTGTTCCATTGCCATAAATGGTAAAATTTTACTTGATGTTAGCCAAGAGATTCCAAACGCGACAAGTCCAAAAAATTCACACCAGTACACTAGTCTAGGATTTAGAATGATGGGATTAGGTAAATTTTGAATTAACATATCTAGTATTAGTATCAACATTGATAAGACAATTGTAATTCCTGAGAAAAGATATATATAAGATCTTCGTTTTGCCATGATATTTCCCTCTCGTAGAAATTTGGTTTTTGCCCTTTGGTAAAAAATTTGACAGAATCTAGCTAAAATGAGGAACATAACAATCGCAGATATAATATGCATAATTCCAAAAACTATTTGATTATATTTATTAATATTTTTGCAAACATTACCCATCACCTCACATTTACAAGGGAATAATGCAACTCCAAGTGCTGAAACTGCTGCAATTTTACTAATGAGAGCTTCTTTTTGAGGTTCTTGACCGTTGTAAGCGAATAGGAAAGAAGCTATTGCAAATAGACAACCTACGAATATATTACGCACTAATCCATCATGATGATAAGATTCACTAATAGATTGTATTTCTCCCTGCGTTAAAAAACTTGTTAAACTTGCCAGAAATAATGCAATTAATCCTACAATCAGTTTAAGTGTGCGAGAATCAATTTCATCTTGTGTATAATCTACTCTCATTTTTTTAGCCTATGTTTTTAATATCTTTCATCTTATTTTTATAATATAGAATATAATTTATATTCCTGTCTAATGTGAAATGGACTGTTGGAAATGAAATTAAAGGGTGGAGGCGAATTTTATTCATCTATTAATTTATGCTTGTTACTTAGATAATAAATAAAAAAGAAAAGACTCGAAAGCCTTTTCTAATGCAATATTTTTACAGATTTCGATTACTTCAATTCGCTCGAAGTTTTACCTAACTCACGACGAGCAATAATGAGTTGCTGAATTTGTTGCGTACCTTCAAAAATATCAAGAATTTTTGAATCGCGCGCCCATTTTTCTAATAACTCATCTTCACCATAACCAAGGCTTGCAGCCAGTTCGACACATTTTAGGGTGATTTCATTGCCCACACGTCCAGCTTTTGCTTTGGCGATCGAGGCTTCTTTGGAGTTTGGTTTCTTGTTATCCGCCATCCATGTTGCTTTGATCATTAACAAACGTGCAGCTTCCCATTCAGCTTCCATACGATAGATTTGGGCAGCTAAATTTGAAGTTTGGAGATAGGGTGTTTTATAGTCAGGATCAAGTTGATCTTTAAATATCTCTTTAATCCGTTCTAATGAAGCTTTAGCGCAACCAATTGCCATTGCAGCCACTAGTGGTCGTGTATTGTCAAAGGTTTCCATTACTCCAGCAAAACCTTTAGCGACATCAATTTCAGGATTGCCCAGTAAATTGGCAGCAGGAACACGACAGTCGATGAAACTAATCACAGCGGTATCCGATGCTTTGATCCCCAACTTATGCTCTAGACGCTCTACCTTCATTCCTGTAGTACCTTTTGGTACAACAAAGGATTTAATCGCAGCGCGACCAAGTTTTTTGTCTAAAGTCGCCCAAACGACAACCGAGTCAGCACGTTCACCAGAGGTAACGAAGATTTTCTCACCATTGAGGATATAGTCATCGCCATCTTTAGTCGCTGTGGTACGAATAGCAGCAGAGTCGGATCCACAACCCGGCTCCGTAATAGCCATCGCGGCCCAAGTATTTTTGAAGCGTTCAAGTTGTTCATCATTGGCGACCGCAGCGATGGCGGAGTTACCTAAACCTTGGCGCGGCATACTGAGCAATAAACCCGTATCACCATAGCACATCTCAATGATACCAAGTGCAGTCGACATGTTATTGCCATTCTTATTGCCTGTTTCAGCGGCACCACGTTGTCCAACAGCCGCGCCCGCATTGATGCCTTCACCACCTTCATTCATACCATCGACTAAAGAGGCTAGCATATCCAACTCTTTTGGATAGGCGTGTTCAGCTTTATCATATTTACGAGAAATCGGGCGCAATACATTCAACGCGACTTCATGTGCTTGATCGACCATCATTTTGAATTTTTTAGGATTTTGTAAGTTCATCGTATTATCCTCAGGTGATCAGTTAAGCATGTAAGCCAGAATGTAAAATTGCAGTTGCGCGTAAGTCTCGATACCAACGTTCAACAGGATGCTCTTTGGTAAAACCGTGCCCGCCTAGAATTTGTACGCCATCTGTACCGATTTTCATTGATTTTTCAGCACAGAGTAAACGAGCTAAATATGCTTCACGATGGAAGGGTTGTCCAGCCTCTGCCAAACTCGCTGCGTTTAGCACCAACATACGCATGGCATCAATTTCAATCGCCATATCGGCAATGATAAATGCAACACTTTGACGATGAGAGATTGGCTCACCAAATGCGGTACGTTCATTGGCATATTTGATACAGTATTCTTTGATCGCTTCACAAGTACCTACAGCCATTGCACACCACATGAGATTGCCCAGGTCGACAAATGCAGTGTAGTCAAAATCTGCGTCACCTAAAGGTAAAGCAGGAGTGTTATTAAATCGTAATGTTGCAGTTTCGGCTGCTTTTAATCCCATAGCTGGATTGGCTTTAATCGAAATACTGTCATCGCACTGCACGACAAAGATATTTGCTTCTCCATCGAATTCGGCACTCACCAAGAAAACATCGGCAGTATCACCAAGCACAACTAAAGTTTTTTCACCATTAATGAGGATTTGACCATTTGATTCTGTCGCTGTGGTTTTCAATTGGAATGGATTAAATGCAGGTGTTGCTTCTTGAACTGCAAAAGTTGCGGTCACGTCAGTATCTTCAGCAAAGCACGGGAGATACATCGACTGGACTTGAGTTGAACCCCAACGGGTAATGGCATTAATGGCGCTGAATGTACTCAGTAAGCCTGCAGTTAAACTAAAATCGCCTTTTGCTAAGCTTTCTGCAATGAGAATATTGCTGACGATATTTTGTTCGGCTGCAACACCGCCTAATGCTTCAGGTAGAGCGTAGTAGTTTAAGCCTAAGTCTACTAAATGTTGCCAGAGTTGTTCTGGAAACTGCGCATTGTGATCGGCATCATGAGCAAGTGTATACAACACTTCTTGTGCAAATTGTGACATTGCATCCGCAGTCATTTGCTGTTCTTCAGTTAAGCTGAGATCAAATAAATTTTTGTTAATTTGATTGGGTAAACGTTGTTTATCAATAGGTTGTGCTTTAAAGGCTTTCTGCGTTTTTGTAAGTACTTTAAAACCAGTTTTTGAACCTTGATATAATGATTTTTCTACAAATTTTCGTAATTTGAGTTGATCAAGCACATCGCTTCCTGCAAGTTTTGTGATCAAAGATAGCCCAATGCCTTGAGCTTTATTCATCATATTCGACATGATTTTATCCTAGAGGATGATTGTGATTTTATGCTGACATGTTCGAGTAAGAAAGACTATGTCTTCTTTGACTTGTTGATTTGATATAGATAAAGGGTAATGTGCAAGATGTTTAAATAATATCTAATTGTTTTTTAATAAAAAAATAAAATCACCAAAAAATAAATCTAAAAAAAATTGACCAAACTGACAAATCAGATTGGTCAAAATGACTTTTATGAGGAGGGGTTACGCAAACTGACGAATCATTTTACGTACATTGGTTTTTGCTTCAATCACAGTCATAAATGTATAAGCACCAATAAACTTGCGGCTAATAAACATAAATTCTTTTGGTGGCACCGAGAAATAACGTGAAGCCATGGATTGTGCTGCTTGTTGCATAACGCGGCTATGAAGCTGACTTTTTTTCCAATCATAACGATCTTGATCATCCATAATACCTGCTGGCATATTTGGATTGTTACTTGGACAGCTAAATGCTTCAGTTGCAACCAAAAACACATCTGCCATACCCGGTTTAATGCTTTCAGGCATCGCATCAAAAAACTCATAACCTGTCATGGCTTTTACCATTGCAGCTTTATCATGCTCATAACCAGCTTGAATCAAGTTACGTGCCACAGAGAGTAAATTGTCATCAAATTGGCGAATTGCACCAAAATCAAGTAAAACGATTTTATCTCTTACATCATCGCCATTGCCTAGACGAACCAAATAATTACCAAAGTTTGGATCGGTCTGCATTTCACCCCATTCAAACAGTTCACGTACAGCAATTTCTAAAGAAGCTTCGCCCAATTGGTTTCTACGTTCTTGAGGTAGAGAGAGCATAACAGGGCTGTTAATCGGCACACCACGCTCGAAGGTCATACAGAGCACTTTTTCAGCACAGAACTCATTTACAATTTGAGGAACGATGTAGCGAGGGTCTTCTTTTAAACGTGCGGCAAAGCGGCGAGTTGTGGCTGCTTCGATGCCGTAATCCACTTCACGATGCATCATTTCACGAACTTCATCAAACCATTGATCAAATTCACGCGTTTGCGGCACCATGCGAGTGAGTTTCAACATGTTTTTGAACAGATTCATATCTGAGTCAATCGCTTCAGCAACACCTGGATATTGAATCTTTAAAACCAATTCTAAACCATCGGATTTACGTGTAGCGCGATGTACTTGTGCCAGTGAAGCTGTTCCGATCGGCTCATGATCAATGGTCAAGTCGTCTAATCTCGAACCTAATTGTGCTTGCAAATGTACTTTGATCGCAGGCCAAGCTAACGCTACAGTTTGATTGTTGAGCGTATTTAATGCTTGTGTGATTTCTTCAGGTAAAAAATGTTCGCCATATAAAGCCATCATTTGTCCAATCTTGACGATCGACCCTTTGAGCTTACCGATTTCTGCGACGAGGTAATTGGCTTGATCACTCATGGCTTTTTTACGTTTTTTTTCTTTTTCTTCCTCATTGGAAAACATAGAAGTCGCGTTAGCTGTTGCCCAACGTGTGCCAGCGAGTAAAGAAGCTTTTGCGATCGATAAGCGACGATCCACAGACGAGGTTTTCAGGTTCTTAAGCTTATCGTTCTGATCGGACATGAAAGAAAAATCCTATGCTGAAATCGAAGGGAGTGAAGCCGAGAGCTAAATTGTAGTGGATATTACAGCTTTTAAACGTATTAAAATAGTTCAATCGTTTGAATTATCAGTCTAAATTTGTGAAACAGATCAATGGTTAAAAATAGCCTAAGTAATTTGTTAACCTTTTGAATCACATTGATATACAAATGTCCTAAATTTTAAACTGAATCTTCAATGTTGATTTCTGCATCAGAGCTTCACGATTTGAATGAATATGCTTAATCAACATTTGTTTTACAAAGTTGTGATGGAAACCAAGCGCATGCGCTTTAACGATAATGATGCTAGGCAAGGTGAAAAAGAAGTACTTAGTGTCTTCTAACGTTGCATTCTGAAAAATACCTTCTTCAATTAAAGTATCTTTTAGAAATTGCTTTTCAGCTTGTACAGCAGTGGATGATTCATCTTCCCAGTAATTATGGCGCATTGCCATTAAATTATTATGTTTGTAGCTCATGAGTTGCTGTACCGAATCATTTACATTTAAGAAATATATGAGGATGACATGCAATTTATCAAGAATAAATTTATGTCTAAAATAGCCTAAGTAAATTTAATCTTGTTTATTAGAATGCTACACTATTAACACTTTTAAAAATCAAATGAAAGACATAGGTTTACTATGACGCCTGCATGTAAGTTATTGGAAAAAAGTAAAATAGCATTTTCAGTTCACGAGTATGAGCATGATGCTAATGCCAAAAGTTTTGGTTTAGAAGCAGCCGAAAAGTTAAATTTGAATGTGGAAGAAGTGTTTAAAACACTCATGGTAACAGATGGGAAAAATTATTTTGTGGCGCTATTGCCTGTAAATCATCAATTAAACCTCAAAAAAGTTGCTGCCGCAGTAGGCTGTAAAAAGTTACAAATGGCGAATCCAAAAGATGCTGAGCGTTTAACTGGTTATTTGGTGGGAGGGATTAGCCCATTAGGGCAGAAGAAACGATTAAAAACAGTGATTGATGCAACGGCGAAAGCTTTTAACAAGATTTATGTAAGTGGTGGAAAAAGGGGACTGGACATAGGGCTTGATCCACAAGACTTAGTACAAATACTTGGCGCTACTTTTTTTGATGTTTTGGAGATTTAATACGTGAAAAGTATATCAATTTAGCAATTTTTAAAAATTTTATATATCTATAAAAACTATTGATGTTAGATAGATAATCATTTTATCTAATAATGATGATTGTACTTCTTTGTATCCTTTTAAAGCAGATTTCTTATAAAAGTAATTTAAATCAACAGATTAAGAATAATTTTTCATTTTAATTATTAAATTGAAATTATTAATGATAATTATTATCATTAATATAATCTTAACCATAAGACTTTATGCTAAGGTTTATTTAAAGCTCAAAACACTTCGAAAAAAAACTTACTCTCTTCATAAGAGGATACCGACAGATGCAATCACTTGCTAATCGGTTGGCGATACAACATTTCGTCAACGCATATACGCAAGAAACTGGCAAAGGTCACTTGCTAAATCAAAATCAGCAAAATTCGCAACAACTAGCGTTTAGCCAAGGTTTGACGCTGTTATCGCTACCGATACATTCGATACATGCACAATGTTATTTCCCTTTATCTTATGTCAGTCGAGTGGGCCGACATCGTTTAGCCGATCTTCCACAGATTATTATTCATGGACAAATTAAAACCTTAAGCCCAGTCTCGATAGTGGGGCTTTTACTTGAAGAGCTGGTTTTTGAATCTTCTATTCTCTTAGATGCTTCTTCTTTAGTAGCGAAATGGATTCAAAGTCGTGATGCGCTACAACAGTTTTTACAAAATCGTGAACATGAATTTGATGATTTAATAAAAGCAGGGCAAAGCTTTATTGAAACAGAGCAAGCTTTGATTTTGGGGCATAGTATGCACCCCGCACCAAAAAGTAGAACGGGTTTTGTTCACGAGGATTGGCTGAAGTTTTCTCCTGAAAATAAAGGCCTGACGCAGATGCATTACTGGTTAGTTCATCAGGACTATATTGCGGAAGGTAGCGCAACAGATGAGAGTATTTCTAGTCAATTAAAAACAGCGTTACAGTGGTATTTGTCTGAAGCGGATCTAAGTCTCCTAAGAACACACACGGAATATAAATTACTCCCTTTACATCCGTGGCAAGCACGTTATTTACAAAGCAAACCGTGGTTTGAACGTTTAAAGCAAACAGGGCAATTGCTTGATCTTGGTTTGCGCGGCTGGCAATTTTCTCCTACGACATCGATTCGAACTTTAGCCAGTTTCAATGCACCGTGGATGCTTAAACCTTCACTTTCAGTAATGATTACCAATTCAATTCGTGTGAATTTAGCCAAAGAATGTCATCGTGGCGAACTGACACATCGTTTATGGCACAGCGAATTTGGTCAGAATATCCTAAAGCAGTGTCCAAGTTTGAAAGCAGTCAATGATCCTGCTTGGATTGCGTTGAAAATTCATGAAGAAGTGGTAAATGAAAGTATTTGTATCTTCAGAGACCAACCATTTCATCCGCAACAGCAAGTCACCTGTATTGCATCTTTATGTCAGGATCATCCGAGTAAACCGTTAAACCGATTTAACGCACTGTTTGCAAAAATAGCCAAAGTAAATAATGAAACTAATTATTCAGACATTGCTTTGGATTGGTTCAATCGCTTCCTTGAGGTTAGTTTGCAACCCTTGATGTATGTCTATCATCGTCATGGCATGGCATTTGAATCCCACCAGCAAAATGTGTTACTTGAATTAGAGAATCATTTCCCAAAAACTTTGTGGTTACGCGACAATCAAGGTTTCTATTATATCGAAGAGTTTGCCACTGAAATTTTAGCGGTACTCCCTGAACTCAAAGAAAAAGCCTTTGCGGTAGGTCCTAAAGATTTTGTGGACGAGCGTTTTAGTTATTATTTTTTTGGTAATACCTTATTTGGCATTATCAATGCGATTGGAGCAACAGGTTATATTAGTGAAGATATCCTGCTCGAATATTTAAAAGTATTCTTACAAGAGCAGTTGCTGAAATATCCAGATAGCACTTTATTACAAGGTTTATTGTTCAATGACACCTTGCCATATAAAGGGAATTTACTGACACGGTTGCATGAGCTAGATGAGTTGATTTCACCCGTCGAAAATCAATCTGTTTATGTACAACTGCCAAATCCGCTGTGTATCTCGCAGAAGGATGTCAGTTATGCTTGATTTTATTGGAATAGGTTTAGGGCCATTTAATTTAAGTCTTGCTAGCTTGCTACAAAATAAAAGCGCATTAAATTATGTGTTTTTCGAGCAGAAGGCTCAGTTTGATTGGCATGCAGGAATGCAGTTACCCAATACGGTATTGCAAGTTCCATTTATGGCAGATTTGGTGTCAATGGTTGATCCAACCAACCCATTTAGTTTCTTAAATTATCTGCGTCATGAGCAACGTTTATATAAGTTCTATTTTTTAGAGCAGCCACATATCCCTCGTTGTGAGTATAACCATTATTGCCAATGGGTTGCTGAGCAACTCGATTGTATTGAATATCAATCGCGTGTTTTAAAGATTGAGCCTCAAACAATTGGTTTTAAAGTGGTTGTGGAATCACAAGGTGTTCAGCAAAGTTATTTATGCCGTCATTTGGTAATCGGTAGCGGTAATGTGCCTTATTTACCTGAATGTTTGGCTAAAGTTCAGCAACAGCAACCACAACAATGTCTGCATTCAGCTCAGTATATGACATACGCTGATGCGGATTTACACGGCGATATCGTGGTACTTGGTTCTGGACAGTCTGCGGCTGAAGTGTTTATCGATCTGTTTGATGAACAGCAGGATGAATCACGTCATCAATTTGATTTGCATTGGTTTACGCGTTCTCAAGGTTTCTTCCCGATGGAATATGCGCCATTAGGTTTAGAACACTTTAGTCCAGACTATGCACAGCATTTTTACGAGTTGCCAGTACAGCAAAAAGAACAGCAATTACAGCAGCAGGCATTGTTGTACAAGGGCATTAGCGCAAAAACGATTCGTGAAATTTATCAAAAGCTTTATCACCGCACAATTGCAGGGCAGCGTTTACAAACGCATTTGCATAACCAATGTGAGCTGAAAGATGCAGAAGTGTTGGATACGAAAAAAATTCGTTTGTATTTCCAACATCGCGCTACAGCACAGGCTTTCCATCTCGATTGTGATTTCTTGGTTGCAGCAACAGGCTATTTCACACCAGACTTTGAGTTTATGCAATTGCTGAAGCCATATATTGAATTTGACCATAAACAGCGCTGGAAAATTACTGATGACTATCGTGTCGTTCATCATTTGAATGGCAATATTTTTGTCCAAAATCAGGAAATGCATAGTCATGGTGTCGGGACACCTGATTTAGGGCTTGGCGCATACCGTGCAGCGACGATTATCAATCAATTGATTGGCGAGCAACTCTATGATCTTGGTCAGCAAGAGCAAACTTTCCAACACTTTAATCTCTCCCAAAACCCTAAAATTTGTTTAGCAGATGAAAATGTACGCTCAGATGATTGCCTTGGTGGAAAATCGATTAGCAAAAACCATCTGATTTCAAAGAAAACAGAACAGGGTGTGTTGATAGCACATTCAAGCAGCCGTTGTTCCAATACCCGTACACAAACTACTTCTGTGCATCCAACGTATGAGAAACTGATATGAACTTTGCGACTTTAAAAATTAATCAGCAGCAATGGCGTGCCGCAGGACAGCGTCTCATTGAAATGGCAATTGCTGAGTTTCTCTATGAAGAAATTATTGAAGTGAAAGCCTCAACTGTTGGGCATTACCAGTTAGATCTAGGTGATCGTCACTATGAGTTTCAAGGTCATCCATATTTGCTTGGGCATTGGAATATTTTGGAAGGTTCTGTACGTGATCTAAGTCATGATCAGAATCAACCTGCTTGGAATTTGCATGAATTTATTGTTGCTATGGCGGACAGCTCCAATGTAAAGCCATTTACCAAAGCTTATTTGATTAAAGAAATGAACAATACTTGGTTGGCAGAGGCACATTTATTTGATGTGAATCGCTTGGCTAGCCATGCGGTTTTGACTGAACCACATTATAAAGTTGAAGGCATGTTACGTGGTCATCCTTGGCTGATTATGAGTAAAGGACGTATGGGTTTTGGTTATGATGATTATCTTTCATCAGCGCCAGAACTTTCACCTGAAATGAAAGTGCTTTGGTTAGCAGTCCATCGTGATTTAGCTGAATATCGAAGTACTGAAGAATGGAACGCATGTGGTTTGTACCAACACGAATTTGATGCAAATGAACTGCAACAGTTTCAAAGTATTCTACAAACGAAAAACCTAAACCCACAAGATTACTTTTTGATTCCAGTACATGCTTGGCAATGGCATCAATGGCTTGTTCCAACTTATGCCAATGAAATTGTGGATCAGAAAATTATTGAGCTGAGCATTAGTCAAGATAGCTATGTGCCGATGCAGTCAATTCGCACGCTTTGCAACACATCAAACCTACAACGTCATTACATTAAGATGCCAGTCAGTATCTTTAATACAGCAGTTTATCGCGGATTACCATCGAAACGTAATCTTGCTGCTCCTGCAGTGACGGCATGGTTAAAACAAATCCATCAACAGGATCAAGATCTACAGAAAACAGGCGTCATTTTTTTAGGGGAAGTCGCGACTTTAACCATACATCAACCCTGTTTTGATCGAATAGAAGGTGCGCCTTATCAATTTAAAGAGTTATTTGGTTGCTTATGGCGCGAAAGTGTAGATCGCTATGTTGATCCATCTCAACAAGTACTTTCTCAAGCTGCTTTATTACATCGAGATATTTCAGGGCAATCCATTCTAAGTGTGTTGATTCAAGCTTCAGGTCTCAATCCGTTGCAATGGTTAGCGCAATTTGCACATGTTTGTCTCAGCCCATTATTGCTTTGTTTGTATCGCTACGGTTTGGCATTCTCACCTCATGGCGAAAACACCATGCTGGTACATCAAAATGGTGTACCAAAAGCATTGGTCTTAAAAGACTTTATTGATGATATTAATTTGGTCGATGAGGATTTTCCAGAGTTGGCTCAATTGCCATCTGAGGCTGATTTGTTATTACGTCATGAAGCCTCTGATTTGAGTCACTTTATTTTTACGGGCCTATTCATGGTGCATTACCGTTATATCTGTAATGTGTTCTTGCAAGATTATCCTGAATATTCAGAGCTGGATTTTTGGCAAACGATTTCTAATACGATTGTTGAATTTCACCATCAATATCCAGAACTAGCAGAGCGTGCTGAAAAGTTTGCCATGTTACGCCCAACCTATACCAAAATTTGTCTAAACCGTGTGCGTTTATTTACCACAAGTTATAACGATGAAGCAGAACGTCCTGTACCTGTTTTCCTTGATCCAATCGCGAACCCTGTTAGTCCGAGCACCTTAGCTGACTGGTCAGTCCAGAATGTTAATACTAAGGCAGGCTAAGCATTTGTAAACAATTTTTGAATTTGAAGGTTTTGATATGAAAACAATCTCTAGACAACTTCCTGATTTTTTTGAATACTATGAGAATGGGACGCAATACTATTTGAGACAAGTTCAATATCCACAAGATATTCCTTTATTACACAAATGGATGCATGAACCACATGTGATCCCCCAATGGCAATTAAATAAGTCTGAATTAGAACTACAAGTTTATTTTGACAAGATGCTAGCGGATGACCATCACCGTTTACTCATTGTAGGTATTGATGGAAAAGATGTGGGTTATACCGAAATTTATGAAGGTAAACGGGATCGTCTAGGTCGTTATTACGAAGGTGATGATGATGATTTGGGTTGGCATTTGTTATTTGGAGACAAATCAGTCTTTGGAAAAGGCTTTTTACGTCCAACGATTCGTTTACTCAGTTTCTATATTTTTGAATATTCGAATGCTAAGAAAATCGTAGGGGAACCAGATCATACCGTTAAACCTTATGCAGCTGTAGTAGAAGAGCTTTGCTATGAAAGTCAACGTCTGATTCCGATGCCTGAGAAAACTGCAATGTTGTATTACTGCTATAGAGAAACGTTTTATCACAAGTTTGGAGAATATTACCAAGCTTCTCAACAACAGCTCGCTGAACAGCCAGCCAAATCCTTGAGTGTTACATGAGCTTATTGACCAATGAAAAGTCAATCAATGAGATGCACATCTTAGACATGCACTTTGCAGCGCAAGTCTCAGTGGCAGAATTTGAACAATGGCTAGCACATATTCAGCACTATTTTGAACAAAAAAGAAATTTTGTGTTGATTATGCAGACCGATGTGAATACAGCGTTTCCTGAAGAATACCGTGCGATACAAGGCAAGTGGTATAAACAATATAAACAAGATTTTTACCAGTATTGTTTGGGTTTTGCTCGTATTGCGCAGGATGAAGAGGATCGTATTCGACTAGATACACCTGCTTTACATAAAGCATGGCACGTTCCGTATTTTGTGAGTATCGATAAAACTGTTGCCATGCAATGGGCAATGCAGAGGTCTTTATGAACCAGCAAAATACGCTCAATATTCAAAAGGTATCTGCCTTAAGTCTATCTGTTGTTGTCGTACTTTATTTAGCACATGCCTTACCATTGTACTTTTATAACGTTGCATTACCTGCGATTTTGCGTCATCAAGGTGTAGATTTACGCTGGATTGGGATGTTGTCGCTGCTCTATATTCCATGGGCATTTAAGTTCTTTTGGGCACCATTAATCGATCGTTTTTATTTTAAAGCACTTGGCAAACGAAAAACTTGGCTTTTGTTTACGCAGATCGCATTGGTCTTGGGTGTGGTCGCTTTAGCACTTACGCAGTTCGATTATGGACTTGGTGTATTTGTCATCGTAGGGCTTTGGATTTCAACTTTTGCTGCAACCCAAGACATTGCGATTGATGGCTATACCGTCGAAACTTTTTCAGAATCTGAGTACCGCTTGGGGAGTATGGCGCAAAGCATTGGCGTCGCACTTGGCAGTATGGTGGGTGGTGCTGCGACCTTATGGCTTTATCAGCTTTACGGTTGGCAGACGGCACTGATGTCTCTTGCTGCAATGACTGCATTGACTATGCTTGCCATTTCTCAAATCAAAGAAAAATCAAACACAGAGAAAATTGCAAAGCAACCCCCGAGTCTGATCCGAGCTTTTAAACGCCCTGAAATGTTATGGGCTTTAGCATTGATCGTTTGCTATCGCATCGTTGAAGCACCGGCAATGGCAATGCTGAACCCAATGCTGATTGATCAAAAATGGTCACTGTCTGAAATTGGTGTCCTTATGTCAGTGATTGGAGCTGGTGTAGGGTTGTTAGCAGCCGTATCTGCTGCATTTCTTTTGAAAAAAATAGCAGCAACACAATTACTGATTTGGGTAGGTTGGGCGCGGACTTTGATTTATGCCTTATTGGGGATTGCTGTCTTACTCAGTTGGTTTGATCAATGGCAGAGATTACTTGGCGTATTTGTTGTCGTCATTCTTGCGATTCGTTATATCGCGATGACGGCGTTATATGCACATTTCATGCAGACCAGTTCCAAAGATCAGGCTGGAACGGATTTTACTATTTTAGTTTGTTTTGAATTATTGGTTTATTTCATTGGTGGTGCGATGTCAGGTTTCTTAGCCAAAGCGTTTGGCTATGGAAACTTTTATTTAATTCTTGCCGCTGCGTCAATTCTAAGCGTTCTACTCAGTCAAGTTTTGATTGCCAAAGCAAAACAATCGAAACAACTTATCTAGGGGTTATTTATGAAAGTTCATACACTTTCGACAACATTAACACTTTTGAGCTTGGCAGTGAGCGCCCAGCTTTATGCGCAAACAACTGAGATCGATACAACGACTCAAGCCAATGTTGTAGCAGAAGTTCAAAAGCCAACACAACTTGCACCGATTGTTGTGACCGCATCACGTTCAGCACAAAGTATTGCTGAGATTGCAGGGACGGTTCAATCAATCGAACAAAAACAAATTGGGCAGCAAGCTGCTGCTGGACGAAAGTTGGCAGATATTCTAGCGCAGTTGGTTCCGTCACTCAGCCCTAGTAGTGGTACGACGACCAACTATGGTCAAACGATGCGTGGTCGTCAGGTGCTTGTCCTCATTGATGGTGTTGCACAAACGGGTTCTCGTGATGCTGCTCGTCAACTGAATAGTATTAGCCCAGATTCAATTGAAAAAATTGAGGTGGTTTCAGGTGCAAGTAGTATTTACGGTTCAGGTGCAACAGGCGGTATTATTAATATCATTACAAAAAAAGGCGCTTCTGATAGCTTAAGCTTTGAATCAAAAGTTGGGCTTACATCTGGCGATAATTTTAAAAATGATGCACTTGCTTATGAAGCGTATCAATCAGTTGGATTTAATCAAGGTGACTGGAATGGTTTCTTAGGGGCGGGCTATACTAAACGTGGGGAAATTCAGGACAGCCATGGTAATCGCATTGGACCAGAGATTGCACAAACGGATCGCCAAGATACAGAAACGGTTGATGTAAATGGTCGTTTAAGCTGGCAATTTGCTGATACCCAAAAAATAAGTTTAGGGGCACAGTATTATGAAGATAAACAAGATTCGGAATACGGTCCTGATTATGGTCCTGATTATGCAGTGTTTGAGAAACGCAGCAAACCAAGTTTAAAAGCATTAAAAGGCTTTGAAATAGATGATCAACCGTTTACCAAACGTTATGCAGTCAATGCACAATACCAAAATACGGATTTATTAGGTCAAGAACTTAATGTTGAAGCGTATTATCGCAATGAAAAAGCAAGATTTTATCCAACTGTTTTAAGTAACTTTATGCCATTTGGTTATTATCTAGCCTACCAATCAGAATCTGATATTGACGTTACTGGTGTTCGTGCTGCGATGACATCAAAACTGAATGTTGCTGATCGTGATCTAAAACTGACTTATGGTATTGATTATGACCATGAGAAAGATAAGCAAATTGCTGATTTATATAGCATGACTAATAATGGTCTGAAATATAATAATACAGGGCGGAGTTATGACTTTGGTCCAGATGCAACCATTAAAAACTTAGGTGCATTTGTTCAAGGGAATTATGATTTAACTGATGCATTGAATGTTCAAGCAGGTATTCGTTATCAACGTATTGAAAGTGATACCACGGCATTCAAACCAACTGTTGCAGCTATTCAAGGTGATATCACCGGACAGCCCGTTGGAATGGTCGCTGCAGGTTCTGTTAAACACGACAAAACATTATTTAATTTAGGTGCTGTTTATAAGTTAAATGATCAGCAACAAGTGTTTGCAAACTTCTCACAAGGTTTTAGCTTACCTGATATTCAACGTGTATTACGTGATGTATCAGCAGGTTATGTAGTTCGATCAGGCAATGTTGACCCAATTACCGTCAATAGTTACGAATTGGGTTGGAGATTGCAAAATGACCTTGGTGCAAATCTAGGATTAACAACATTCTATAATACGTCTGATAAAGTCATCCAGTTTAAAGCTGATCGTTCTGTAACCGTTGCAGATACAGACCAACGTATTTATGGTCTTGAAGCGAATGCCAGCATGCCAGTATTGGATCAATTTAGCGTGGGTGGAACATTATCCTATACTCGAGGTCAATTTAAAGACGCTGCTGGTTCTTGGAGAGAGCTAAATGCCTTACAGGTTTCTCCAGTCAAAGGGACGTTATTTGGTGAGTGGAATGATGATAAGGGTAATGGTTTACGAGTTCAAATGCTTGCAGTGAAAGGTACTGATAAAGCGTATGAAGACTCTCTGGTTGCAAAATATGATGAAAATGTTCGTCCCAATGCGGCAACTAAAATCAAAGGATATGCAATCATGGATGTGATTGCCAATGCAAAAGCAGGTCCAGGGACTTTGGGTTTTGGTGTTTATAATGTTTGGAACACAGAATATAAAACTGTATTTAGCCAAGCTGCTGAAGCGGTTTATGGTCCAATTTCTAGCCTACCAGCTCAAGGTCGTACCTATGGTTTGAGCTATACACTCAAATACTAATCTAATCAAAAAGGCATCTTCACCAGATGCCTTTTCTTTTAATGAATACAAATTATGCAGCAAAATTTTAAATTATTGGCTTGGGCAACTTTAGCCAACGGCACCTGTTTCTCAATGATTTTGCCTTTACTCGCACCATTAATTCGTGAGCTTGGCTTAACGGAGTTGCAAGGTGGCATGATTGTTTCAGCAGGTGCGATTTGTATGGCGATTGCATCTATTCTGATTGCCCGAGGGGAAAAAATACAGACTCCTTATCAATTAATGAATTATGGTTTTTGGGGCATGACCATTACTTGGGCTATGTTTACAGCAATTCTTTATTTGGGAATACAACAGACATTACCCGTTTTGGTTATTTTTGCTTTATTAGTGATTAGTCGAGCCAGTACGGGTGCTTTTATGGCTATGCCACAAATCGGTCTACAAAGTTATGTGATGCAACATGTCACAGATGAGCAACAACGCAGCCAAAAAATGGCGATGTATGGCGCAATGAATAGTTTAGGTATGATCGTCGGCCCATTTCTGACCTCAGTATTATTGTTCGGTGGCATTCTATTGCCGATGTGGATTGCTGTCATTTTATTGGTAATTTTTAGTTTAATTATTACGCTCTATTTTCAGAAAGACCCGATAGTGTCTGCAGTAGCTGCTGAAAAACAGCAAGATATAACACAAGCAGATTCTTTCTCACTAAAACCAGCACTGCCTTGGCTGATACTTGGGTTTAGTACCTTCGTCGCGATTGTCACTTTGAATATGACTGCTGGATTCTATATTCAAGATCATTTTCAATTAACAACACAACAAAGCGCGATTTATTTTTCTCAATGTATGCTCATCGTTGGCTTTAGCTTGGTGGTTACGCAGATCCTAATTGTAAAAGTAATGCGTTTGAAATTGATGACATTGGTATTGTTGGGCACATTCAGCATGATGATTGGCCTAATCCTATCGTTATATGCAATGCATATTTGGATATTTCAAGCAAGCTATGTGTTCTATGGGGTTGGTGTGGCAAGCCTTTTGCCTGCATTTACAACTGGGGCAGCCCAATCTGTTGCTCAATCAGCACAAGTCAAAATGGCAAGTTATTGTACAGCCACTCAAGCGATCGGCCTGATCGTAGCGCCGTTGTTGAGCACTTTTTTGTATCAATGGGGCATTCAATTACCATTTTATTCGCTTTTAATACTTATGATCGCTGTCGTGATCTATTTGTTGGTCATATCATCTTCAAATCAGCAGACCTCACTTAGCAATAAAGTTAATCCTTAAATATTTTTCAAAATGATCGCAATGGCTTCTGTGTTATTACCCAAACACCATAAATACTAATGATAATAATTCTTATTGTGTTTATAATGACGCACTTTTTAAGCTTGTTTAGTGACTTAAAAGACTTTTGGAGGAGTAAAACATGAATAATGAAATCGGGGTTGGGCAACAAAATCAAACAAATACAAAACAGTTTTTATTAAAGATGACACCGTGTTGTCTCGCTGTTTTAGCCATCTTTGCTCAACAGGCATATGCAGAAACAGTATCTTCGAATGCATCTGTAACAGCAAACGTTGATCAAAAGCCTACGGCTCAGTTAGAAAAAATTGTGATCACAGCAACACGTACACCAAAAAACATTGCAGATATTGCGGGTACGGTTCAAACCATCGAAAAAAATCAAATTGAACAGCAGAGTGGTGCAGGTCGTAAACTGGCCGATGTGTTAGCGCAATTAGTACCGTCACTGGCACCAAGCACAGGTACGACCACAAATTATGGGCAGACCATGCGTGGTCGTGATGTGATGATTTTGATTGATGGTGTGTCACAAAACGGTTCACGTGATGTTGCTCGACAACTCAATAGCATTAGTCCAAGTATGATAGAACGTATTGAAGTGCTTTCAGGGGCAACCAGCATTTATGGTTCTGGTGCAACAGGTGGCATTATCAATATCATTACCAAACGTGCAGATGCATCGCAACCACTAAGCTTTGAAACGAAATTGGGGATTACATCTTCTGATACTTTCCGTGGCGATGGTTTAGCTTATGAAGTGGGGCAGTCGGTTGCTTTTAGTAAAGATAATCTCAATGGCTTTTTAGGCGCGAATTTTACCAGTCGTGGTTCACAGTTTGATAGTCATGGTGACCGTATTGCTATTGGGCCAATGCAAACCAGTCGACAAGATACCGACACCATTGATGTAAATGGACGTATCAGTATTGACCTCACAGATACTCAATCTTTGAGTTTTGGAGCACAGTATTATAAAGACAAGCAAGATAGTGAATATGGTCCTGATTACGGCCCTAATTATGTTTATGGTGGTTTACCAAACTCTTATATCGGTAAAAAAGGCTTACAATTACCGACGCAGCCATTTACTGAACGTTATGCATTCAATACACAGTACCAAAATCAAAATGTATTGGGGCAAGTACTTAATCTAGAAGCGTACTACCGTAAAGAAGATGCGCGTTTCTATCCAGTCTATACTGGTGCTGCTATGACCGAAGCAACACAGAGCCAGTCTAACATTGATGTTGCGGGTTTCCGTTCCACCATGCAAAGTGATCTTAACGTTGCAAGCCGTGATCTTAAGCTGACGTATGGTGTTGATTATGACCATGAAAAGGATGATCAATATTATGATCACTTAGCTGTATCAAATACAGGACTTCACTTCAAACCAACGGGGAAGACTTCTGATGCTGGGCCTGATACAACCATTCAAAATGTTGGCACCTTCTTGCAAGCAGATTACGCACTTACAGATCGTTTAAATGTACAAGCAGGTACGCGCTATCAATATATTAAAGCAAAAACAGAAGCTTATACTGCCCGAGGTGTTGAACAGCCAAGCGGTTCTGTAAGTGATGATACGGTTCTGTTTAACTTAGGAACAGTATATAAGCTAGCGGATGATCAACAAGCTTTTGCAAATTTTTCACAAGGGTTTAGTTTCCCTGATGTACAACGCATGATGCGTGATGCATTTAACTTGACCACAACCGCAGATTTACAACCTATTCGTGTAAATAGTTATGAATTGGGGTGGCGTTTGAATGATGAGCAAGGGCTAAACCTAGGGATCACAGGTTTTTATAACACTTCGGATAAAGTAACCAAGTTTGAAAATAGAGTGGCAAGTATTGTTGATACTGATCAGCGCATTTATGGTGCGGAAGTCACTGCAAGTTATCCATTTATGCAGGATTTTAAAGTTGGCGGTAGTTTGGGTTATACCCGTGGTCAATTTAAAGATAAAGCAGACAACAAATGGAAAGAGTTAAATGCTACCCAAGTATCGCCGACCAAAGGGACGGTGTTTGCTGAATGGAATAACGATGAAGGTTTTGGTACTCGGGTACAGATGCTAGCAGTAAAAGGTACGGATGAAGCTTTGAAAGATTGTTCACCGGCTGCAGTTAAAATAAAAGGTTACACCACCATGGATGTTTTAACGCATTTTCCTGCATGGAAAGGCCGCGTAGATTTTGGTGTCTATAATGTTTGGAATAGAGACTATCGTACTGTCTACAGTCAGCAAGCTGAAAAGATATATGGGCTTGTCGAGAGCCTTCCAGCAGAAGGGCGTACTTATGGTTTGAGTTATACCTTTAACTATTAATTTAAGCTGATCGAAGGAATATCTGTATTTATTACAGGTATTTCTTTTTTTTAGTAGCAGCTCTTTAAGCTTTAAAGTAAGACGAATGAACCTATCATTCGCTCAATAAACGATCATATTTTTTCTAATAGAGCAAGTATTTTGCTTTGTTCTAACAAAATAAGATGAGAAAAGTATATTATTGGTTAATATTTAATCAATTTCATTTCATTTATTTACAGTCTGAATTATTGACATCTTTATTGGTTACTCTAGATAGCGTAATAAATATTTTAGGAGTCAAAATGCTGATTTTTCATGATTATCCTGTTCATGGGGCAATTTTTGATATGGATGGAACAATGTTTGATACTGAGCGGTTACGGTTTCAAACATTGAAACAGGCATCTCAAGAACTCATCGGACAGGAATTTTCAGATGATTATCTCATGAACTGTTTAGGTTTGAGTGCAACAACGGCTGAGCAACTTGCTCAAAAATTTTATGGTGAGGATATTCCTTATCAAGCTATTCGAAAGCGTGCGGATGAATTAGAATTAGAGTCTGTCCGACATCTCGGTGTACCGATTAAAAAGGGATTGGTTCAAGTTCTAGAACGTTTAAGAAAGTCTGGTTTAAGGATGGCTGTTGCGACTTCAAGCCGTCGGGCAATCGCCGAAGAATATTTAATTAATGCCAACGTGTATAAGTTTTTTGATGTATTGGTTTGTGGTGATGAAGTTGAAAAAGGCAAGCCACATCCCGAAATTTTCTTGAAAGCTGCGGAACAGTTAAATTTAGATACATCGACATGTTTAATGTTTGAAGATTCAGAAAATGGTATTCGCTCTGCATTTGATGCTAGTGGTATCACTATTCTGCTTAAAGATATCAAAGAACCAAACGATGATATGCTTTCAAAGGCAAATTTCTATTATCAGGATATGTATGCGTGTCTAAATGCTTTGGATCAATATATTCCTGAAATGGGGATGCCGATTTTACAAGAAGCTTTTCCGCAAAGCCTCAATCAGTTGACAGTTGGTATTCATGGGTTTGGAGCGATAGGTGGCGGATATATCGCTCAAGTTCTGTCGCACTGGGATGGTTTTACCCGACCTAAACGAATTTTGGCTTCGACCAGAAATCGTTTGTATCTCGAGTCTGTGAATACATTTGCTGGGTATAGCATTCGATATGGTCAATCCTCTTATGATGAGCGAATTGACAATCTAACCGCCATTGATGCCAACAATGAACAGCAAATGCTTGAAATGTATATGCAGTCGAGCCTGATTGCATTGTGTATCCCTGAAAATGCGATTGAATCTGAAGCGCGAGTGATTGCGAAAGGCTTACTTGCACGGTTTATGTCGCAAGATATACAGCAAAATAATGAACCCATTACATTTTTAATCATTCTCAATAAAGTCTGTGCAAAGTATCTCGTACTCAAATATATTCGTGATGCTTTACTTGAAATAACTGATGAAGATATCGCTGAACACATTCTAAGTGAACACTATTTTTGCGATACCGTCGTGAATCGAATGGTTTCAAAACTGACCGACCAAACCCTATACCGCCAACTCAACATTAAGCATCGTTTATATATACAAAGCCAAGCTAACTTGAATGCAGATGCTATTGAGCTTTCAGATGAAACTACGTTGAGTGAAAAACACGAGCAACAAATGACACGATGCTTGGAGGAGCTACGAGAGCAATTTCAAGCAGGTCAATGCACACAAAATATGGATCTCATTTTATTCAACAGTGAAGCAGATATGCCCATTTATGTTGAGAATCGAAGTCCACTCTTAAGTAAAATGCGCCAAATGGTTTTAGTCGATCAGATTGCCGATATTCAAGTGATTAAAAATCGGTTGTGGAATGGTTGTCATGCCATGTTGGCGTGGTATGCAAGTCTAAATGACATGGAAACCATCGGTATCGCGATGTCTGATCAACGAATGCAGTGTTTTGTTGAGCAACTGGTTGATGAGGTTAAATTGGGTCTAGGCAATGTCGTGCCAAATCAAGCCAAAGAACTTGATCGTATGGCAGAGAGCTTTTTGGACTCATGTCGATCGGCCTACAAAGATCCTTGTGAGCGCGTGGCTGGAGATCCTTTAAGGAAGCTAAGTCTTAATGAACGCGTTTTGGGTAGTATCGAGCAACATATTCATCAGCACATTCCTTATCAAAATTTATTGAAAGGAGCGATTTATGGTTATGTATATGCTTTAAAAGTTCTGGATATAGATGAAATGGTGATCGTACAGCATCTACAAAAAAATATTGCGCAGTTGGATATTTCTGAAAGTCAGCGTAAAGCCTTGCTAGATGTACTCTATCGTGGGATACAGTCCCAATTGAAAGAGGATGGTATGCAACTTGATGTTCAAAATCTCTTGGTCACTCGGCTAGAAAGCGTTTAAATGAAAGTACCAAAAGTGCTTTAAAGAATGAAGCAATTTATGTTTGAATAACACAACTTCAAAATGATCTATAAGTTGTGTTATTGCAAGCATCTACAAAACTGATGGCAACAGGTATTCATGATTATCCAGAATGGCATCATGGTCGGGTCAAATACGGTTTGTGGTATATCGAAATAAATCAGCCTGAACTGATTGTATATCTAGAACAATTACAACAAGCATTTTCAGATCTGCTGATTCCTTCGAATCAACGTCAATACCATATCACCTTATTTGTTGCAGGTTTCTTAACAGAAAGTTCACCGAAGTTTGATGATGATTTTGAAGTTTATAAACTGAATCGGCAGATTGAACAGCTTGAAAAATTAAAGCTCGATACTTTTGAGCTCGAAGTAATGCATATTGATAGTTTTAGCAGTGCTTTATTTCTGCACATTTATGATAAAAAAAATGTCTTAGCTAAAATCCGTCAGCAACTATCACAAACTTCAATTGAAATTGCCGCGCCAGTATATTGTCCACACATCACATTGGGACTTTATCGTGCAGCGTGGGAAAGTGAGTTTGTTCTGCAACGTGTTCAAAAACTGCCACCACGAAAATTTAAAATTCAGGTCAATCAACTCACTTTCGGCTATTATAAAGCTCAGATTTTACAAGGATTACTTTATCCTTATCACCAAATTAGACTGGATTAAATATGTTGCAACTGATTTTAGGTGGCGCACGTTCAGGTAAAAGTCGTTTAGCTGAGCAAGTCGCTAGAGAAAGCGGCTTATCTGTGGTGTATGTGGCAACAGCTCAAGCACTTGATGAAGAAATGCAACAGCGAATAGAGCACCATCAGCAACAACGCCCAACGGAGTGGAAGCTTTGTGAAGAACCGATCTTTCTCGCTGATAAATTATTGCAATTGGATCAAGAAAATCAGTTGATTTTGGTTGATTGTCTGACTTTATGGTTGACGAACTTATTGCTGCACGATGATATTGAATTGCAGCAACAACAAACCGCAAAACTTTTAGATGTATTACCCAAATTAAAATCAACAATCATTCTCGTCAGTAATGAAACGGGGCTTGGTGTCGTGCCGATGGGTGAAATTAGTCGTCGTTTTGTCGATGAAGCAGGGCGTTTACATCAAGCTTTAGGTCAAATAGCACATAAAGTTGTGTTTTGTGTGGCGGGCTTTCCAATGATTTTAAAAGATGAGAAATAGAATGACAGAATCTGTTCAATGGTGGTTGGAACCTGTTAAACAGCCCGATATGAATGCAAAATTGCAAGCTGAACAACGTCAATTGCAGTTAACCAAGCCCACAGGTGCGCTTGGCGATCTTGAACAGATTGCGATTACCTTAGCTGGATTGCAAGCAACAGTATACCCGCAAATTAAAACACCTTGGATTAGTGTTTTTGCAGGGGATCATGGTGTGGTTGCAGAAAATATTTCTGCCTATCCTCAAGCGGTGACACGCCAAATGCTACAAAATTTTGCTTCTGGTGGCGCTGCGATTAGCGTAATCGCCCAATATCATCAAGCACACTTGCAAGTGATCGATTGCGGAACTGTTGGTGAAGTTTACGATTATGTCGGTGTCGAGCGTCATTGTATTCGTGCTGGCACAGCAAACTTTGCACACCAAGCGGCGATGACTGCATCAGAATGCTTAGCTGCGCTCAGCTTAGGTAAAAAGAGTGTTGATTTAGCCAAATCAAAAGCCGCAGATATTTTTATTGCGGGGGAAATGGGAATTGGCAACACTTGTTCAGCCTCTGCGTTGGCATGTTTGTTATTAAATGAAAGTGCCCAACAATTGACGGGGGTAGGTACAGGTATCACCAATCAACAATTGCTACATAAGATTGACGTCATTGATCAAGCCGTAAAATTACACAAGGCGGATGTCGCTGATGATGTCCAAAAAATCTTGGCTACAGTGGGTGGACTTGAAATTGCTGCGATGACAGGCGCTTATTTACGTTGCGCACAGCTTGGTTTACCAATCGTGGTGGATGGCTTTATCAGTTCTGTAGCTGCTTTATGTGCGGTTCGTATTCAACCTAAAGTACGAGCGTGGATGTTATTCGGACATCAATCCGCTGAGTATGGCCATCAAAGAATATTAAAAGAACTCAATGCTGAGCCCATTCTCAAAATGAATCTACGATTAGGCGAAGGCAGTGGTGCAGGTGCAGCATTGTCGGTGATACAACTGGCTTGTGCGCTTCATAATCAAATGGCAACTTTTGCAGAAGCTGCTGTGATAGGTGATAAAGTTGCTGATTGATCTATTGCGTCATGGTGAAACAACGCAAAGCCATATTTTACGTGGACACCTAGACGATGAATTGACAGAGAAAGGTTGGTTGCAAATGCAAACAACCGTTCAATGCCATCTTGACGCTCAGCAGCATTGGGATGTCATCATTAGTTCCCCTCTACAACGTTGTCGTTTTTTTGCTGAAAATTTGGCAAATCAATTACAACGCCCGCTATTAATTAATGAAAATATCAAAGAAATGTATTTTGGTGATTGGGAGGGTATTTCAACTCAAACGATTTATGAAACTACTCCTGAGTTACTGGCAAATTTTTGGCAATTCCCAACTCAATATCAAGCACCAAATGGCGAGTCTTTAGCTCGATTCCAACAACGAATTTTAGTTGGTTTTAAACAAATTCATCAGCAAATGCAGGAAAACCGTTGGGAAACAGCACTGATTGTTACGCATGGAGGGGTAATAAAGTTACTAACCTGTTTAGCAAGACAACATGATTTAAATGAATTGTTAAAAATGCCTGCTGAACTGGGAAAACTGTATCGATTAGAGTTGCTTGAAGCTGAAAGTGAGATTGGTTTTATGGAAAAGCCACTTATTTCTTAGCTTCGAAATACGATTGTATTTAAATTTTTTACTGAATGGTGTAATAGAACTGTCATTGCTCCTGTCTATGATACATGGCACTTCTTTATCTATAAGCAAAAAATTTATGAATATATTATTTAAAAGCAGTGTGTTATGCGCAAGTATATTGTTGGTCGCTTGCAACAATGATGATCATCAGCAACCACAGACAAAGCCTGAAAATAGTACACCATCAAAATATTATCAAACTAAAACACCTTATCAGCCCTTACAAGATCTAAAAAAATATGAGCCAATTCCACAAGGCTTCGAATCTGTTTTTACTGAATTAGTTGCACGTCATGGTTCTCGAGGCTTATCAAGTATCAAATATGATTTAGCACTTTATAATCTATGGAAACAGGCAAAGGCTGAAAATGCGCTGACCCCGTTAGGTGAAAAACTCGGTGCAGATCTAGAAAGCATGATGAAAGCAAATATTCTGTTAGGCTATGGTGTCGAGGGTATTCGCCAGTTTGGTTACGGCAATGAAAGTTTGACGGGGATTTTAGAGCATAGAGGAATTGCAGATCGATTATTGCAACGCCTACCAAATTTATTTAAAGCAGCAGAAAGCCAACCGTCATCTATTTTAGTGCAAAGTTCGGGTGTAGACCGTGCCGTGGATAGCGCTAAGTTTTTTACTGATGAACTTATTAAACAAAACCAAAAGCTTAAAGATAAAATTACACCAATTTCATATACTAGCCTAGCCAGTGAAAGTGTGCCAACAGTTGATGATGGTGGCGTAGATCGCTTCAAACTTTATTTCCATAAGTTAACGGCAGATCAAGATTTGGCTCAATCTTTATCTGAGCAAGAAAAAGCCGTTTATGATGCGAGTCAGGCTTACCAGAAATTTGCCGAAGAAGATCAGGATTTAGCTCAAAAGCTGAAAGAACTGACAGGTGAAACACGTGCTGAAACGGTTGCAATGCAAGTGCTTAGGCCAATTTTCAAAGCTGAGTTTATTCAAAAACTAGGGACGAGTGAGGCTTATACTTTTAGCAATAATGGTTCATATAGCGTAGTCGCACCGAATGGGGAAACCATTACTGAAAAAGGCAAGGGTAAAAATAGCATTACTAGTGCTGTGGATGCAGCCGCTTATTTATATGAGCTTTATTCAATCATGGGAGGTATGCAGAGTGAACTCAAAGGTGTCGATTTTGATAAATATATTCCTGAAGATGCAGCAAAGTTCTATGCAGAATTTAATGATGCCAATGATTTCTATGAAAAAGGTCCCAGCTTTAGCGAGTCGAATCAAGTCACCAGTGCGATTGCTAAGGGATTGAAACAAGATCTGTTTAAGCAGGTCGATGCAGTCGTAGATAAACAACAATCACATCGTGCAGTTTTACGCTTTGCGCATGCTGAAATCATTATTCCGCTTGCGACGACTTTTGAGTTGCATAACATGATGCAAACTTTGCCATTACGCCAAACCTATAACTATACAAATAGTGCATGGAGAGGTGAATTGGTATCGCCTATGGCGGCCAATTTACAGTGGGATATTTATCAAAATGCTCAAGGAAGTACCTTAGTCAAAATGCTCTACAATGAAAAAGAAACCTTGTTCAAACCTTCATGTAACTATGCTCGATATCGCGCAAACAGTTTTTATTATGATTATTTAAAACTTAAGCAATGCTATCAAATTCAATAATCTAACTTCATAATTTCTTAGGATGGGAATAGGCTTGCTATTCCCATTTTTATTTCTTCATAATGGGCGAATAAAAGATATAGCTTGGCTGAGATTTCTAGCATGACACCTTTTTGGATTGCCTTGCAATTTTTAACTGTTTTACCGATTCAATTAAAAAAGATGCCAACCGCACAGCAAAATGCACAAGCCATTTTGTTTTATCCTTTCATTGGACTATTGATCGGTTTAGTTTTATTTGCCTGCTCAATATTGCTATTCAAACTGCCAACCTTATTGCTGGCAAGTATTATCCTCGTATTGTGGATTTGGCTGACTGGCGGATTACATCTCGATGGATTAGCAGATACCGCAGATGCATGGGTTGGTGGTTTCGGTGATCCTGAACGTACACTTAAAATTATGAAAGATCCCGCATGCGGGCCTATTGGTGTTTTAAGTTTGATCATGCTTTGCTTGCTTAAATTTGTCGCTATTTATGTGTTATTAGAACAACAATTATCTACGCTTTTGATTATTCTTCCTGCAATTGGGCGAAGTACAGCTTTATTTCTTTTCCTAACCACAAGCTATGTCCGAAAACAAGGTTTAGGACGTTCTATTGCTGATCTTATCCCAAAAACGGCGGCATGGATGGTATTTGTCATTACATTGTCATTTCTTTGTGTGTTTGGGTGGTCTGGCATTATTTGTTTAGCAATTTTTTTACTGCTGCTGTTTTATCTACGTGCTAAGTTCATTGAAAGAATTGGTGGGATTACTGGTGATACGATTGGTGCGGCAATTGAGTTATCAGAGATGGGTGTTTTGATCAGTTTTCTGATTACATTTTTCTATCTGTCTTAGACTCATGAAATTGAATCTCGATAGATATTGATCCTCTCATTGTTCGTGAGAGGATCAAAAAACATTATCTTTTTTTACGGTAGGTACAGAAGCCTAGTATCACCAAAACAGCAATCAATGCAGCGATCAAACCCAATAAGATATCACGAACAATTTTATCGATAGGCAGCCAATTCCACTTATGTAAATAAGCAAAGCTCTTACCTTCAAGCGCATCCTGTGAAGTAACTTTTGCAGCAATAACACCACTACTTGGTTCTATATAGAGTCGCAATTGGTCCTTTAAATGAGTGTCAACTCTAACCACAGGTAGGCGTTTATTAATAAAGCCATATTCTCCGCTAAAACTTGTGACCCAAGTACTTTGTCCGATTTTCTCGATCGGTAGATTGAGATAATCAGCAACAAAAAATCTACTTTGCTCAAGCACGTCAATGGGTTTGGCTTTTTCAGCATCAATCCATTGGATCGCAGGCGTCTGATTTTTACTGTGTCCATGATGATCATGTTCTTTGGCTGCGGTCATACTGCCTTGCATGTCTTTTTTGCCGATGAGTTGGATCATCCACGCAGCCCGTGTTTGATCGTGATCGAATGACATGGGTACTAGGTGTAATTGCTGTATCGACTGAGCTGTTGCTAGTTGCCACGACGTTTGATCTAAATCTTGTGTCTTGAAAATAGGCTGAATATTTTCGATTTCGGGTTTCTTTTGCCAAAGATGGTAAAAACCACTGATCACCCAAAGTAAAATAAATACACTCAGACTGATACCCAAATAGCGATGGAGAAATCGAACTGGTTTCTGACGTAAACGATGGTTTTTTCGATTATGAATTTTGAAAAACAGTCCGATTCCCATGCAAGTGATTGCCAGTATGCCAATTAGGGCGAGCTGCATCAAAAGTGTTTGACCAAACCATTGCTGATTATTCCACGTCCACGTATGACCTAAGCGGAAAATCCGTGCCATCCACATCTTTTGGTCATTTGAAATCGTGGCAAGTCGTGCATGACTAGGATCAACATAGACACGTAAACCTTGATCAAAATCAACACGCCAGATAGGCAATAAGCGATTTACACTCGGATAATCATCACTAAATTCTGTAACCAGTTGCGTGAAAACAATATGCTCCTCAGCAAGACCTGTATACCAAACAGCTAAACGTTTGGCATCTTGTGATTCTGCATTTTCAATACGATGACCCGAATGAGCATCATAGTATTCAGCAATATTTTGGTCTGTGCCCAATACCCGATATGCCGTTTGATCGGCATTTATTTGAATGGCTTGAAGTGCAGAAAATTGCTTGATCTGATTTTGCTCTAAGACCGTTTTTGCTGGTAAAGCATTGTTTAAATCTAGTTGTTGCGGTGGAGGCATTCGTTTCAAAGGCTGCGGTTGTGTTGCACTCATAATTGGATGCAACACACCTGTTAAAGCCCAAAATAGAACCAAAATGCCCAACACCATTCCAAGGCTACGATGAAAACTCAGTAGCTTTTTGAGTTGGTTGGCATTCATGGCTTATTTCCCGAAATGATAGCGTAAACCTAATAAATAGGTACGCGGTGCAGCAGGGGTAAAGCTCGCTTGGTTATTACTAAATGAGGTACTTTCAGCATAATGCGCGTCTGCGGCATTGATGATATGACCATAGATTTCATAAGCATTGCGGCGATAGGTTGCGCGTAGATTTAATACGGTATGCCCATCATATTTTTCAGTATTGGCATCATTGATCCAGTATGATCCGACGTAAACACCTTCAGCGGACAACAACAACTCAGGAAAGGGTTTAATTTGATATTCAACAGTACCAAATGCCTTTGGAGCGCTTGGCATACGATTGCCATTATAATTTAAGCTTGCTGATGGCTGAAATTGCTTAAATTCATGTTTCGCCCAACTTCCGGATAGTTTCAAACGCTGATCGTAGTGATCCGTAATATTCCACGTTCCACCAATTTCAATGCCTTGATGTCGTGTTTTACCTGCATTCCGTGGTTCGCGGGTATTGTCAGGTTTAGTATAGTTAATGACTTCATCCTCTCCATCTAAGCGATAAAGCGTAATTTCACCATCTAAACGTTCATCAAAAAGTTTGAAGCGTATACCAAGATCAATATTATTAAAGGTTGCTTCAGACAAATTTGGTGTCACTAAGTTTGCACCGTATAAACTGCTTACTTCTGGTGGTACAAAACCTTGTGACCAGTTGCTATAGATATCCAATAGCGGATGTGCATTCCAAATAAAGCCAAGTTGTGGGCTGGCTTTATGGAAGCGACGTGTTTCGTTCGCTGCACCCGTAACATTTGATGGCGTTAAATTATTCTGATAGTCATATGTAATCCAGTCGTAGCGAGCACCAGCGACTAGATTTAAGTTATCGAATGTTTGCCAATTGACTTGGGTGTAAATGGCTTGGTTATCGACATCAACATTGAAATCACGTAATAATTTTCGTGGTTTAAAACCTGTATAAATACGTGTTTCTGGATCACGAAATACTTCAATATCATTGGTTTTTGCTGTGTTTGGTGTATGTTCTGCCATCGCACCGACAATCCACTTCACTTGATCAAAGCTTTTGGCGTGTTGCAAATTTAGACCATAAGATTTGAACTGATTGTAAGTGGTTTGGCCTGTATAAGTTTCTGTAGGTACACCATTTCGCATATCAGTACGAATGCTATAACTTGGGTTTTGTTCGGTGGTGTTGTCTCGATAATATAACGTTGCTTGAGATTGATTGAGATCATTCCACGCATGGCTAATCTGTGAAGATAAACGAGTAGAGTCGACTTCACGATAGGTAAATGTCTGGTAACTATAACCTGGACGTTCACTAAAATCTTTGGCATTCACGCTTCCAGTCATGTCTGCTTTTAGATGATTATAGCTGGCAATATTTTTGATTTGTGTGGCATCAGAAATGCGCCAATCATGCCGAAGGGTGAGACTTTGTTTATTGCTTTCGGCATGATCTTGCCAACTATCGCCACGATCACTTGCGTAGCCAAACAAACGTAGACCATGTTCACCGAACTCAGTCGCAAAGGTATTTGACGCACCAAGATCAACACGGCGGTAAGCTTCACTACTCGCAAGTACGCCGATTTCAGCAGTCGGTGTTGCACTTGGTGCTTTGGTTAGAAAGTTAATCGTGCCGCCAATAGCATTACTTCCATATAAGCTACTGGCTGGACCACGTAAGATTTCAATACGATCAATTCCCGCAAGATTAAGTTCATAGAGTGCATTGTGGTTAAATACACCAACAGGACGAACCGAAATACCATCTTCTAAATACTGATAAACTGCTGCAGTCGTGATTGGTTGTCGGATCGACATCATATGTTGTTCATTACCCAAGTCATTCATCAATACCCCAGGGGTTTGATTGACCAATTGCCCAATAAAAGTGGCATTTTTATCGGCTAATGTTTGGCTGCTAATTTGGCTAATCGCAGCAGGGGTATTATTGAGAGATTCACCCTCACGACTTGCTGTAACCACAATAGTCGCTAAGGTCTTAGTGTCCTGTGCAGAATTTACTTCAGCAATGGCCAATGAACTGTATGTCACAGACAGGCAGGCAGCCGTTAAGACTGACAAACGAAAATAAGTCGTCATTTTGAAAACTCTATAAAAGCAATAAACGAGCTGTATCGCAGTGATGAACTGAATACGAATGTAAAAGTTTGCGATTTTTTATAGAGCGACTGGCGGAGCGTGTTTAAGGGGGGAAATATAGAAAATACGTGGAATATACAGATCCTGTATCCACGCATGGCACAAACAACGTACACGACTAAACCAAGCCAATAAGAAAATGATAATCAAGCCAAGCAATGGAATAATTGCGGCTGCATCTA
The DNA here is from genome assembly GCF_000369505.1 of Acinetobacter sp. NIPH 298. GTDB lineage: Bacteria > Pseudomonadota > Gammaproteobacteria > Pseudomonadales > Moraxellaceae > Acinetobacter. Next base: position 1,262,403 of record NZ_KB850055.1, on the reverse strand, counting down.
AACCATAGGTACATAGTGGGCAATGTTTCATGATCTGGCTAGCCAGTGCATAAACTTGTTGTGCATATTCACTGAGCTGTGAACCGTGTTGAGCATGATCAAGGTGATGATTATGCTGCTGCATCGTATGGTGGTGATGTTCACTATGATCGTTGCTGTGTACTTGTGTCGATAACAGTGTGACTTTTTGAATTTCTGTGACTTGGCAATGTGATGGCATTGCATAAAGTGCAGGTACGACGCCCGTATGTACCATGGTTGGTAACAAGATATGCCAGAGTAAACAAAGCAAAGTTATCGCACCCAATAAGGTACGCCACTTGTGCATATGTTGACGGAAACTGGGCTTCATATCGGTGATACGTCGCAGGGGGAATGTGGCAGCAGTATAATTAAAAAAATGTTACAGTTCAAAACATATTAAACAGTTGATCAGCTGAAAAAATGAAAAATTACAGTTTAGATTTCCCTGATGATTTTGATTTAGAAGAGTGGATATGGGAGACTAAAGGATGGATTACATTAACAATAAACTATAGAAATCAAAAATTTGAATTAAACTTTTATGATCCTGTTCGTTTGACGCAAACGATGACTGATGACCTACATTCGCAACAGTACTTTTTAGAACAGAATCTGATTGTTATACCAAATATTAATCGACTAAATATAGAGAAAGTAATTCAAGACTTGGTTAATCATGACAAATTAATAGAGATTTTAAAAATAAAAACAGGCTCATGAGAGCCTGTTTTTGATCTATTCAAAGATTAACGATTTGGTAAAACGTCTTTTAAGGCTTCATGCATTTCTAATAATGCTTTTTCAGTGGTTTCCCAATCAATACAGCCATCTGTTACAGATTGACCATATACGAGGTCACACAGATTTTCAGGGATGTCCTGACGACCACCTTTTAAGTGACTCTCAACCATGATACCCACGATTGATTTGTTGCCATCAAGAATTTGCTCTGTGATGTTTTTCAAAACCAATGGTTGTAAATACGGGTCTTTGTTTGAGTTGGCATGACTGGTGTCAATCATGATTTTGGTGCTGACTTTGGCTTTGGCTAAAGCTGCTTCAGCTTCAGCAACAGAAGTTGCATCATAGTTTGGTTTGCCATTACCGCCACGTAAAACCACATGCGCGTAAGGGTTGCCTTTGGTATTGATGATCGCAACTTGACCACTTTCATTTAGACCTAAGAAGCTGTGACCATGCTTAACAGATTGCATCGCATTGGTTGCAACTGTTAAACCACCATCGGTACCATTTTTGAAGCCCACCGGTGATGACAAGCCCGAAGACATTTCACGATGTGTTTGGCTTTCTGTAGTACGTGCACCAATTGCAGACCAAGAAATTAAGTCTTGATAGTATTGAGGAGAGTTTGGATCAAGTGCTTCAGTGGCACATGGTAAGCCTTTTTCATTCAATTCAAGCAAAAGCCCACGACCGATATGCAAGCCTTTTTCAATATTGAAAGAGTCATTCATATCAGGATCGTTGATCAAACCTTTCCAGCCCACAGTTGTACGTGGCTTTTCAAAATAAACACGCATCACGATATATAAAGTATCTTTTACTTTTTCACTGAGCACTTTCAAGCGATCTGCGTATTCATGCGCAGCTTTGGTATCGTGAATAGAACAAGGCCCGATCACGACAAACAAGCGCTTATCATTACCATCTAAAATATTACGAACCGTGTTACGCCCATTAAGTACAGTTCGGTAGGCAACTTCTGATAAAGGAAGGTCACTTTTAAGTTCTGCTGGAGTAATCAAAGTCTGAATGCTTTTAATGTTAACGTCGTCGATATCTGGCTGAGAAACTGGATTTGACTGTAGAGTATTCATTGCTGTCACAAATTCAATCGAAAGAAGAGGTTAATTTGTCTACGAATATAGCACGAAAAGCCGATTGATTAACTAGCGATTCGCATCATTTATGTATAAACAATCGGCTATTTAGCACTTAAACTATTGTTGTAGAATGAGTTGTTTGCTGAATCAGAACCACTTTGGTTGTTTCAACAGGTTTCGGTTTCTCTTTTACAGGGTTAATAATGAAATTTATACCCAATGCAAATAGCGTGATTCCTAAGATTTTGCGGATAAATCGTTCAGGTAAATGCGAGCTGATCAATGTCCCAACAATAATTGCAGGAATAGAACCGACCAATAGCCACATCAACAAGCTAAAGTCGACATTACCAGAAGACATATGACTTAAACCAGCGACAGCAGTCAGCAATACGGCATGCACCACATCAGAACCAATGATACGAATCATCGGTAAATTAGGGAACATGATCACTAATGCCATGATGCCAAAAGCACCTGCACCGACGGAGGATAATGTCACCAACACGCCTAAAATAATGCCCATAAACACAATATATCGGCGTTTATGCTGTAGGGCATGTTGTTCGCTTTCCATATTGGCTTGTTCACGATTTCTAAAGCGATCGAAGAACTTTTCAATTTGAGCGCGGAAGACGATTGAGATACCCGTCAAGGTCAACATTACACCTAAAACCATGGTTAATACTGGTTTATAGTGTGCGGATTGACTCAAATAATGTTCTAATACCCAAGAGGTAGCGAAAGAGGCAGGGATACTGCCCAATGCTAACCATAGGACAATCGGCCATACAATATTTAGTTTTTTGGCATGAACCAATGAACCACAAAATTTTGAAATCGAGGCATAGAGTAAATCTGTACCAATGGCAATATGCGGTTCAATCTTAAATAAGCTGATTAAAATCGGTGTCATCAATGAACCACCGCCGACACCCGTGATTCCAACGCAGAAACCAACCAGTACACCAGCTAAAATAAATTCCATTGGACCAAACATCGACGATATGCCTAAATTATGCAAAAAACAGCATATCTTATTTCTTTTTTAGCTAACTCGTTGTGATGAATAGTGATTTCCTTATGCAAAAAAATGCTAAAGGAATATTGCAAATTCTAACTTTTATGACTTTTACGTGGCTGATTGCTTAAATCATTCACGGCCAAAATCACAAAAAAAGTCAGCGGCGTTGCAAAGATCCACCATCCTACAAAACCGATTGAAGACCCGTAGATTAAGCAGAGCAAAGCACCTGCCAAGAAAAAACACAAAAAAGCACACATTCTTAGCTGTAACCGAAAGCGCTGTACGAATGGTTGACGCTTCGGTTTAATTTTGCGGATCGCTTTATCACTGCATTGATATAATAACGTCATGCCTAAGCCAATCAGGACAAGTGCAAATAACATCATTTTTTTGTCTCTTTTCGATCAAGTTTCGCTTTTAATTTATTGTGCGCTTTGGCTTGAATAGGTTGAATATTTCGATAAATAAATACAGCAAAGAGTGCGCAAACGATCAGAAATAAATCAATCCGCAAAAAAGGCCAATAGCTTTGTAGATCTGAAATGAGCCGATGGTGAGTTAGATAAAGCAAGTTATATATAGGCAAAGCAATTGCGAGCAATCCAAAAATGAGAATCTGTGATTTCCATAAATATTTTTGTTTCGTTATAAGTGCAATAACGAAGCTCAGTGCCCAAACAATGAAAAACGTATAAATCTCATAGTTAGGCATGGTTTCTGTTAGATGCACCAATCGGTTGGCAAAAAGATAGCCAAGCATTGCAATAGGCAAACCAACAAATGCAGCAACATTCAAGCGATCAACCAAGTAGTAGCCAAAATGGAACTGATTTGATTTATTTTGAATCTGACGTTTTAAGCTCCATAACAACAAACCAGAAGCAATCATTAAACAACCAAGAAGCCCTGACAGGAAGAAAGCAAATCGCAGCGCAGGCTGTGCAAAAGTTGCCATATGTAGGCTATAAACACCAAAGTTTAGGGTCGCTACCGCACTATTGTTTCGAGTATCTGCAAGAATTTTACCTGTACCGTCAAAGCTAATTTGCGCTTGATTTAAGGTAATTGATCGATCTTCCAATTGTTTAAATGTAATGGTTGCTTGATCTGTATTTAGATTTTTTGCTTCGATCGTTGCAAGTGCTTGATCTCCCCATTGTTGCCGTACTTGGGTGAGGAGGGTTGCAATTGAAACTGTTTCAGCGGGTTTAGGTGCGGCATTATTGTTATTGCTTTGGTTCACTGTTCTGATTTCAGTGAAATATTGATATGGATTATCTGGATATAATTTTTTCATACCTAAGGGTAGATACAGATAAAAGAATATCGCTAGACCTGTAAAAGTAATGGTAAGAAAAAAAGGCAGTGCCACAACAGAAGACACATTATGAAAATCGAGCCAAGAGCGTTGTGATTTAAAGGTTCTAAAGGTAAAGAAATCAGTAATGATTTTTTTGTGGGTAATAATGCCTGAAACCAAAGCAATCAGCATGATAAATGCGGCCAAACACGCAATCAGTCGACCGATGAGGATTGGCATCCCATAAAGTTGGTAATGGAAACGATAGAAAAATTCGCCACCTTGTGTTGCTGATAATTTTAACTCTTGCCCAGTATTAATATCCAAGTTACGACTTTCATAGCCACCATCTGCCTTTTCCCAATAAATTTTATTTACAGGCTGCTCAGGATTGGCAATGCCGATATACCATGACTTCGCATCTGCCGCATTTTTTTCTAAATAATCAGTCGCAGTGCCTATCGCCACATCTTGATTCACTTGATATTGTGCGAGTTGCGGCTGCATCCACAAATTTATGTGATGACGATAATACGAACTCGTTCCCATCAAAAAAATGGCAAACAAAAGCCATCCAAAAACCAAGCCAGTCCAAGCATGTAACCATGCCATTGATTGGCGGACGCCTTTATTTTGCATTTTAATTTAAACCCGCAGATAAGCCAAACAAGAGTCCCACCAAAGCCAAACTGAGCAATGTCAATTTCAATAATGAGTTGAAACAAAATCCAACAATAACAAAGAGTAAATAAAACAAAATCGAGATAAATGCCGCGAGAAAAATTGCTTCTGCTTTATCTAGAAAATAGCTGAATAGTGTCGTTAGGCTTAAACTCAAATACATCATTGCTAAATAGCCAAGCACGAATATAAATATAAAGCGATAGAACACACTCAGTCGGTAGGCAAATGTTAGGGAAGTGGATTTAGCCATAAATGTACTTAGAAATAGCAGAAGGAGAAAAAATCACACATGTAAATGATTCTTGTTTATATTAATGTTTATATACAACGCAAGCAATTGCTGATTTATCGCAAATCTAGATGCTCATTCACCTAATTAATGATTTATTAGATTAAAATGATCTTCACTAATCATGAACAAATTACATTGTTTGCTGTGATTCGATGTAAAATCATTCTGTTAGAATCTTTTAAACTTTTGAATGGGGCGTTAGTCTTGTTAAAGCAAAAACTAAAAATTGGCATTGTAGTGGGGGAAGTTTCTGGAGACACGTTGGGTGTAAAACTCATGCGCAGTTTTCGTGAACAAGGTATTGATGCTGAATTTGAAGGGATTGGTGGTCCACAAATGATTGCCGAGGGTTTCCATAGTTTTTATCCAATGGAAATATTATCGGTCATGGGCATTGTTGAAGTTTTAAAAGACCTAAAAAAACTCTTTGCTGTACGTGATGGCTTGGTTGAGCGTTGGACTGAACGACCTGTAGATATTTTTATTGGGATAGATGCACCAGATTTTAATTTAAGGTTATCAAAAACCATAAAAGAAAAGAATTTGCCGATAAAAACTGTTCAATATGTGAGCCCATCAGTGTGGGCATGGCGTCAGGGACGTGTCCATAGCATCAAGCGAAGTATTGATTTAGTGCTGTGTTTATTTCCATTTGAAAAAACCTTTTATGAAAACTATGATGTTGCAGCAGCCTTTGTTGGTCATCCATTGGCAAAGCAATTGCCTTTAAAAAATCCAATTATAGAAGCAAAACATCAGCTTGGTTTATCTGCACATAAAATGCATATTGCGCTATTGCCGGGTAGCCGTCGCGGTGAAATTGAACGTTTATTGCCTTTACTCACTGGTGCAGCCGAAATCTTACATCGGAAACATCCTGAGCTTGAGTTTTTGATCCCAGCCATCAACGATGCGAGAAAACAGCAGATAGCGCAAGGTATCCAAAACTTGGATATCAGCCTAAAAGCCAAGATTCATGTTTTAGAAAATACCGATAATGAATCAAAGATCGGGCGTATGGTGATGAGTGCCAGTGATATTGTGGCACTTGCATCAGGCACAGCCACACTTGAGGCGATGTTGCTGCATCGTCCAATGGTGACTTTTTATAAATTGCATTGGCTTACCTATATGATTGCCAAGTTTCTCGTCAAAATTCCATATTACGCATTGCCCAATATTATTGCGGGTAAAAAGGTGATAGAAGAATTGATCCAATCCGATGCAACGCCAAAACAGCTTGCGACTGAGATTGAAAAATTGATGGATCATGAAACGGCACATATTCAAATGATGCAACACTTGAGTATGCATAAGCAGTTGATCTCTGGAAATACTGAAGACCCAGTACAAGCCATTTTGAAATGCTTAGAAGCTGAGTAAAAAGAATAAAAAGGTGGCTTAGACGCCACCTTTTTACTTATGCACGAAGGATGAGTTCATACCCCGTATATTTACGAATATTGATCACGCCAATATCCAGCAATAAATATTGACCTTTAATGCCTTGTAAAACACCACGAATTTTTGGGGTTTTATCGAGGTTCAGTGATTTTATCTTTTCAGGATAATGATCAACAGGGTAAATAAACTCACGTTGAGCTTCGTTTTCTAAAAATTCTAAGCCTTCATCAAACTCAAGATTTTGATTAAACTCTTCGCGAATGCTTTGAATTTTTGGTGCAAACTCTTCAATGATTTGATCACGTTGCTCAATCAAATTTAAAGGTTCGGCTTCGCCTTTAAGCAACTTTCGCCAATCCGTCTTATCTGCGACTTGACTGGCAATCAGCGTCTCTAAATGACCAGATAAACGGCGAGAACCAACTTTCATGATCGGCAGTGCTTGAGTCGCACCTTGATCTAACCATCGTGTTGGCATATTGACGATACGTGTAATACCGATTTTTAGCGCACTTGAATTGGCCAAATAAACAATATGTGGTTGGAAACAAACATTGTGTGCAAAATCATCTTCACGACAAGTTCCAAGATGATAATGACAAGTTTCTGGTTTCATAATACATAGATCACATTCTGCCTTGGTCTTGAAACACTTGAAACAATGACCTTGGGAATAGGATTTAGGTGTTTTAGCACCACATGATGTACAGAAAATATTGCCTGTCCATTCGATCTCAAGTTCTTGACCCAACACAAATGGCAGATCAGTTTCTGAACGATCCAATATAAATTTATATTCAACATTTGCCTTGTGTATTGGTTGATCAGTTACACTATGCGTTTTGAGCGCTGCATGCATTTTATGACAAATGCCTTGTAATTCCATTAATAAACTCTCATCTTTCTCAATCAAGGGTTGCAGTTATGGCTGAACAAAATGTCATCACTTCTATGCTAGACGATTTATCTAAAGAACAGCCCATACATACTGCACTTTGTATTGGTCAACAGATTGACCAAAATGCGTCCATTCAATGGCATTATTTTAACGTAACTGACTTTCTAAGTCTGCCATTTACGCAGCGCTATGATTTAGGTTTTGTATTTTTTAATACCGTAGAGATGCAAAACGTCAGCCAAACACAAAAAGCGCAGTTGCTTGTCAAATTGCGTGATTTAATGGCAAAACGTATCGTCGTCGTGAGTCAATTAGATGACGAAAGATTACTTCGTTCGCTAGGCTTTACTCAATTGATCGACAAGACCACGCATGATAACGATTTTGCTTTGTGGCAATTTAATATTTTGACCTATAAACATGTGCCTGATTGGTTTAATTCCAAGTTTTGGGCGAATCCTGAAAACTGGAATAAATTCCGCTGGTAAATCTAAAAATGTCTCTGTTTTCAAAGACAGAGATTTAGTCTAGGTTAACTGCAAGCCCTTGCAAAATTTAACAATTCAATTTTGTTCTGGGCTTTCAAAGCAGCGTATGCTTTTGGAATAAATAATTCCAAAAGGAACGTGTAAGCCATGACAGATTTAAGCAATATTGTTGAAATGTTAGCAAAACAAGCTTTAGGCGGTCAGCAACAATCAGGACAAGGCGGTTTGGGTGGCATACTTGGATCAGTACTTAGCCAAGTTGGAGGACAACAACAAAATACGCAAAACCAACAAGGTGGTTTGGGTGGTGTTTTAGGTTCGGTACTTGGCCAATTAAGTGGTGGAACAACTTCGTCTAACCGTAATAATCCGCAAAGTCTTCTTATCGTTGTGTTGCCATTGGTACTTGCTTGGATTCAAAAGCAAGGTGGTTTACAAGGCGCACTGGATAAACTTAAAAATGCGGGTTTAACCAATCAAGTACAAAGTTGGGTTGATCCTAATCAACCGAATAATACGGATATACCGACTCAAAATATGCAGAGTTTGTTTGATGATCAAGATGTAGAGCAGGTTGCACAGCAAACACAAGCCCCTAAACAAGCGATTTATGGCGCAATTGCATCGGTTTTACCACAAGTGATTGATTCTTTAACTCCACAAGGTTCTAGTACGAGTCCTCAAGAAGCGAATAATGATATTCAAAATGTGATGAATATTGTGAGTGGGTTTTTAAAGAAATAACTCATAAGTGTAATAAAAACAAGGAATAAAGCTCATGTAAATATGGGCTTTATTTCTTTTATAATTTAAATCGCATGTTAATTAGATGCATCCCGTAGGCGTAAAGACAATAAATGTTTTTATTAAATAGCGACTTAGTGATTTGTGAATAAATACGCATCTAGAAATTATATTTTCGGGGAGATTAAATGAGCGTAGCAGGTTCAGGAGTTGGTTTTTTCTTAATATTCTTTATCTATTTCATTATCACTTTACCAATGTTGATTCTTGTCGCTGTTTTTATTAAAGAGTTTCGACAAAAGCTATTAATATTTTCCTCTACCTTATCCCTTTTATTTTTACCGTCATTATACAAAGAAGTGAGATTCACCGTAGAAAATAATATTTGGGGGAATGCACAATTAAATGGGGCAATTTGGTTGTTTTTCTCGATTACATTATTGATCATACTTTTAATTTATTTCGTTCTAAGGAAATATAGTTTCTTTAGATTTTTATGGTGGTTTTTTGTTCTGATTGTTTGTGTGAATAGCTTAGCCACGATTTTTCTTTTTTCAACCTAAAACTAAAAGGGCATAAAGCCCTTTTAGTTTATTAGAAAATAATCTTCAAATTAGAAGTTATATTCCATACCTAAACCGATAGTTGTTTTCTTATCATCTTTTACTAACCAATCACGTTTTTGTTGACCAACTACGCCATAGAAACGTGCTTGTTTGTTGATTTGATAGTCTGCCCCAAGACCATAAAGATCTTGTTTACGATCATCACGACCATTTGATTCTGTTGTTGCAGAGATATACTGTGCTTTTAACTTGATCGGTGTAGAAGGGATCTTGTACGCTGCAGTTACGCCATACGCATCTTCTTGTAAACCTTTATATGACGTTACATCAGAACCGCTTGTTGTTGTAACAGTATCATCTGTCGGTTGAGCTGTTTGCCATAAAGCACCCAATACAAACCCATCAAAGCCTATTTTCGTAAAATCATAAGAACCAGTTACACGAATAGCATCGGTATAGATACCAGATAAGCTATAAGCACCATATTTAGATGCGATACCGTAGTTACCTGCTACCGCAGCAGCAAAGCCGTAGTCTTTATTGTCATAAGTGATCGAAGTAGAAACGCCGTCACCAAAACCATCACGACTACCTTTATAACCATTAGCTGCATTTTCTTTAGCAGAAGACTCTTCACCTTGTTGGAACATGATGTTGAAAGCCAAGCCGCCTAACAATTTTTTGTCAGTTTCAAAACCGATCACATTTTTTAAACGATCTTCACCAGCTAAAATAGCGGTCATATCAAGTTCGTTGTGATCATTATAGATATCTTGGTTATTGCCCGCTGCAGTTTTGAAGTAAGAGTCGTATTGACCAACTTTTAATGTACCCACGCCATCTGATTTAAGACCAATAAAGCGGTTACGGTTAGTAAAAGATTGATCACCGTCACCATCTGCATTGATTTGCCATTCAATTAAGTAAACTGCTGAAAGGTTGTCTGTTAATTTTTCTTCACCCTTGATACCGATACGAGAAGCGTTTGAATTTACTTTTGTTACGCTTTCGTCTTTAAAGCCATTCTTATCGATTTGATCGAGCGTCACATTGAGCTTACCATACAATGTTGGTGCTGCTTGCGCTGCATTCATGGCTAATGTTGCTACAGTAGCAGCAAGAAGCAATTTTTTCATTGAGATTTCTCCAAAACACTTTTTTGTAAATGGCAGTTGCCTTAGTTACTGTTATAAGTTTGCTCGTGTACAAAAAGTTACATAGCTCACTAACTTGTATGCAGTATCGACAAACTTTGTTACAGAGAAGTGAAAGAAAAATGACAGTTTGGTGACGATTTATATGGAATGATAATTTTGTTTCTTATTGATTTTTATATAATTACAAAAACAAAAAACGGAGTCATTGCTCCGTTTAAGATATTTTCAAAGATTAAAGTGCTGCTTTGATCTTTTCAGCGAGTGCCTGAATCTTATCTTGATCACCCATTTGCACCGCATGACGTCCTAACTCATGGACAGAACTCGGAATTAAATGGAAGTGCACATGTGGTACAGTTTGTCCAGCAGAAGCACCTGAAAGCTGCATAAGCACTATCCCTTTGGCATCGAGTGCCTTTTCCATCGCTTGAGCAACTTTTTGAACGATTTGAATCGTATACGCAGCTGCATCGGCAGGGAGGTCGAGTAAGGTAACTGCTGGTGTCTTAGGGATAACTAAGGTATGACCATCGGCTTGAGGCATGATATCCATAAACGCAAGAACTTGCTCATCTTCATAAATTTTAATCGCGGGTAACTCTCCACGAAGAATTCTTGCGAAAATATTTTGGTCATCGTATGCCATGCTTAGTCCTTTAATTTAAATCATAGATGTTGGAATGTCCCTCGATGTTTGCAAAGAGGGGCGAAGAAATATTACTTACAATTCAGTTCTTTTTGACGCGCTTTGATTTCATCTAAACGTTGCTGTTCTTTGTCAGAAAACTTTGGCTTAGTGGTATGACAGTTCTCATTACCATACTTGGCTTTAGCATCTGCATCTTTAAAGCAGAAGCCTTTAGATGCATAGATCAGGTTATAGTTATCTTGTAACTTTTTACATTCTTGTTCCGATGCCGAAGCTTGCATGCTGAAACCTGTAAGGGTCATTAACGTAGCAAAAGCGGCAACTGTAAACTTATTCATGAGGTGTTCCTCTCGTTATGAGCAAGCACTGCGTTGAGCGCAGCGCAAGTACTAATATAAGGTGTATAGATGAAATTTCAATGAAACTGTATTATTTGAATGTAATTTTACTCCATATTCTATCCTTAATTATATAGAAAAACTATAGATATCAATGATTTTGTTAAAATCAAACATACAGAAGAAAATTATCAGCATTTTTATAAGGTTTTATACTCATTCTTTTAAACTTTATTAGCGCGTTATTCTGAAAACAATGACAGATATCCTTACTCGCTAACTCTACCATTGAAGTTTTGCGTTAAGAATATAATTCACAAAGAGCTGCTAGACGTGTACACAATAATGCCAACCCCATTTAAATTTATCTTTAAGTGGGGTTTGTTTTTAAAAAAATTGATGGTTAATAAACTACATAAAAAGCATTTTCACTTAGCTTAACGAAACAGTCTTTGAGCTATGTTGTGTCATTTGTTCAAAGTACTGTACCGCAGGTGAGCGGGCCATATATGCTAAAGCTTGTGCAGTATCACCTTCATGGATCGGATTAAATTTTGGCGATACCCAACGTAAAGTCGCTTTCCATAGATATTTAATCGTCGGGAGGTTGTCTGTTTTCGTAGCCGTTTTTTCAAATTCACGAATAAAAGCAAAGAATCCACGACGCATTAATTTCTGAATGTCTTGATGTTCTAAATCCTGTTTCCCAAGACTGCGAGCGAAATCTGCAAGGAAGTAAATAAACAGTGGAAAAATTGCCATCATAATGACCTGACGAGAAACGTAGAAACCTAACTTGTTTGTTAATAGATGTTCAAATAAGTCATAAGCGACACAGCGATGTTCAACCTCTTCAGCTAGATGCCAACGGAATAAATCTGTCATAGCAGGGTCTGCTTTATCCCAAGACTTGCTATCAAGTGTCCATTGCCCAATGGTACCTGTAAAGTGCTCAATTGCGGCAATCACACCTACACGAAACAGTAACCAATATTCATCAAGCTTCTCACCTTTTAAAAAAGGGATACCTAATGGTTTATCGCCTAATAGGATGTTGAAAACAAGGTGAGCACGGTTTAATGGATCTTGTATGTCATAGCCATTTTCCCTGAGAAAATCTTGTGCCTTTTCATGAGCACGGGCATGGGCTGCCTCTTGGCGGACAAATCCAATAACTTCTTCTTTTAATTTCGCATCAGTAATATATGGGATGGCTTTATTAAATACTCGACAGAACCAAAACTCACCTGCAGGTAAGAGCATATTTATGCCATTGGCTATGTGCGAACAGAGAGGATCGTTCGGCATCCAACATACGGACGATTCAGAAAAATCGAAATATACTTTTCTTGCTCTAATTTGATGATTTTCTGTGATCATACATGTCACCCAAGATGAAATTTCGAATTAAATTGACTAAGTAATTTTTAACATTGAGTAAATTAGATCACCATGTGCTTATGGGACAAAAATGCACATTAAAGGGGTTTTAAGGACAAGATTAGATTCTAAAAGCAATTTTTCTTATATGGTTGGGCATTTAAGTCTTTACTATTGTTAAGGTGTGGATGTTGAAAATTAGCTATTCATATTGTTTAACATTTGAATTGAACAACGGATTATGAGTCCGCTGTTCTAAGCAGCGATAAAGTCAGGCATTATAATATGCTTTCTAATGACTTTATTTTTACCATTTGATAAATTATGTGAATTAAACAACAAATGGTTCATAAAATGAAATACTTCATAATACTAGCAATAATTTCAACTTTTATCTCAGTCAGTACTTTTGCAAGAGAAACCAATTCAATGCGTTCATCCTATGAGCTTGTTAGCGTAGGGGATAGTGAAAGCGATTTACTTAGAAAAATGGGAAAATCTTATCCAAGATATTTCAAACATAGAGATGGTCGATATTCCTGTAGTGCAACAGAATATGTCTATGAGATTGATATGCAGACCTATACCGTTTGGGTCTGTAATGGAAAGATATTTAAAATTGATGTGAATAGTAAATAATTTTGCTAATAAAAAACCATAACAAAAATTAAGCTATGGTTTTTTATGCAATATATAGCACTGGTTATAAATTTACATTTAATCAATCTTCATAAAATAAACGATTTCATTTGCTTGAATCGGCTGTTCAGCAAAAGAGATGATTACAATACAGTTCGCGGTAAGAAAAGGTTCAATTTGATATGAGCATTGCTTTTCAATGATCTCAATAGAATATTGGCCATCATCATGTAGTTGATATTTGCCCCATAACAATTTCTTTTTCTTTTGGTCAGTCTCAATTTCTTGATTGATTTGGCCTTTTAAAAAGATATTGCTGAGAAAATCTGGGATATGTTTATTTAATATATACTTCACTATTAAATGCATCAATAAGGCAATATCTCGCATATCGCCAGGCAAATTAATGATCGTTGTTTTATCTTCTGTGGTGACGGTCTTGGAACCTCTATGATTACCCTGATCATCATATAGCTGTACAGTTTCACGCACAGGGGGCTTTCTAGGCAAACTTTTAAGGATACTCATTTCACTGGCGGGAATAAAACGAGTCTCATAATTTAACGCCGTACTACTTGGATCAAAGGCCGCAATTTTTCCGATTGAAAATACGGAACCACCAACATTCTTATGTGTACATAGAATCATGACATCAAAATTTGGAATATGATCTTCAAAAAAATGATTATAACTTTCCCAATCTGTTGTTAATGTTTCTTCTAAAGCAGGGTCTTTTTCTTTCTTTAGACTATTGAATGCTGAATCATAACGCTGTGGTTTAAGCAGTTTTATATCGACATCGTTATAACCCCACGTTTTCAATACGTCTTTAACATACAAGCTTTCTTCACAAAGTGAATGCTCTTCGTCAAAAGTATGCATACTAACAACCAGAATTCGTAGAGTTCTATAAATTGTTAGTTCTTTAATTCCTGCACGTCTTAGTGCAATCAATTTTTCTGGTGAGATTTTCTCATTTTTAGCTAAGATCAGATCACCTTTTTTAATTACACTGCCTTGCTGAATAACACCTTGCATTGTAGAGACAGGCGCTATAATTTTTTTATTATCATAATCAGAAATATCTAAACGCTGATCGTTTTCAGAAATGATAGCATCAACATATTTTGGGAGTCTTGTATATTGAGGGATTTTTAGTAAATTTTGGCCGCTCAGCTCCAATTTATATGGATTTAGTGAATGATAGAGTTGTTGTCCCCAAAAATATAGATCATTGATTACTAGTGGATGCTCTTTACTCACAGTTTGAGTTGATTCTGAATTGATAGTCCAACCTACGTAAGCTGACAGATTATGGGGTGGATAATCCTGTAAAGCATAGACATCACTTGCGTTCACTTGGTTAAGCGCTGCTTCTAAGTCTATTGTCTCCTTTAACTCCCCCAGAGGAAGCTGCATAAAAAGGCGATAGTAGATTGTAGTCAGATCATATGGAAGATTTTCGGGTACAGGAAGTTTGTGCATAAATATGAGTCCAAGATACATCTAGAGCACTAGCAGCGTAACTATCTGTTACTGTAGTAAATTATTTTATTTATCATCATTAAAAACCGCTCAAAAGAGCGGCTTTTAACATTATAAAGAGAAAAATTTACGCCATAAAATTTTTAAGTGTAGATGTCTTATTCCAGCGTAATTTTGCTCCAAGACTCATACATTTTTACAGCAGCAGAGAAATCACTATTCGGCTCAGCAGTCAAACTTGCAGCTTGAATCAAACTTTGCGTTAAAGCGAGTATAGGCGCTGGTAGTTTTGCTTGATGAACCAAATCCAAAGCAATCCCTGTATCTTTAGCCAGTAAAGGTAGAGCAAAGGTCACAGGGAATTCACGGCTCAGAACACGCTGAGGAAAGATATTCTCCGTGACTAAGCTTTTACCGCTAGAAGCATTAATACAATTAAGTGCGGCATCTAAATTGACACCATGCGCTTTTAGTGTAGAAAAACCTTCCGCAACTGACCACAAATTCACGGCGAGTAACATATTATTAATCGCTTTTACCGCAAAACCAGCACCAGAATCACCTACGTGTTGAATCAATTTCCCAACCGCAGCCATCGCAGGGTATGCACGTTCAAAAGCATCAACATTTCCACCCACCATAACCGTTAAAGTCGCATTCTCAGCACCAATGGTTTGACCGCTGACAGGTGCATCTAAGAAATCAACATTTTGAAGTTTAAGTTTTTCTGCAAGACGCTGCGCTGCCTCAGGAACACCGCTGGTACAATCAATCCAAATCGACCCAGATTTGATTTGAATACTGTCTATTAAGCTTTCAACATCATTACTCGTCGGTAAACAAGAAAAAATAATATCTGCTTGTGCTGCCTGAGACAGCTCAGCAGCGATAGTTCCATATTCTGTTGCGTGTTGTTCAGCCTTACTAAAATTGCGATTCCAGACCAAGACTTGATCGAAATGTTTTGGTAAATGTGCCGCCATGCGATAGCCCATCGCGCCTAAACCGATAAATGCAACAGATTGAATCATCGCTTATTCCTTCATTGGAGTTGAACGTTCAGCTAACCAAGTGGTGAATGTCGGCCAAAACTCGATTGAACTGTTTTGACTAGACATTAAACCTAAGTGCCCGCCAGGTATAAGAGTAAACGTGACATCTTGACTATTTGTCAACTGGGTCAGCGGAAATGCTGACTCGGAAGTAACAAGTTGATCTGACTTTCCAGCACCCACCAGTAAAGAACAATCAATATTTTTTAGTTCAATGGTTTTATCTTGGAGTGTGATCGCGCCATTTTTTAAAGGATTTTGTAGCCAGACATTAAAAAGCATGTCTTGATTCACACCACCCGGATAATCAATCATATTGTTTAAGAAGTGGCTCAGCGTTGCATCTTCTTGGACTAATTTAAGATTATCTAAATTTTTTAATAATTGAATATTGCCATCGATCCAACCTTTGGGATCAAGTAACTTAAATCCGAGTGAATTTAAGAAACCCGGTGAATGAATCATCAATTTAGGGAGTCGATTGTAGACATAGTCCTTGATTGTGGCATTGCGAGTGGTGATCGATGCCAAGGTTTTATACAGTTTGCCAATATAGCCTGAAGCATAACTGTCAATTGGGCTGCCTAGAACAATTAGGTTTTTCACCACACTAGGTTGATGCTGTGCGGTATAAAGCGTGACGAATACGCCCGCCATACTCCATCCATGTAAAGAGATTTTTTCTGAGTTTGAGTGTTGCTGAATCGCGTCGATACATTTAGGAATAAATTTATCAATAAAAGATAGGAAATCAACACGATAATTTTTATAGGTGAGCTTGCCCCAGTCAATTAAATAAACATCAAATCCAGCTTCTTGAAAATGCTTCACCAAAGAGCGATAGGGATATAAGTCGTAAATATCCATATTGATCGCTAGAGGAGCAACAAAGACAAGAGGTTCTTTAAAACGTTTGTTCTCTGAGGCGTAAAAGCGGACACGTGTTTGTTTAAACTGAGCAATCACTTGATAGGGGGTAGATTGAGATAACACCAGTTTGTCTGCTTCAAATATGCGCATTGCGAGGTGTTTAAAATTTACTTTTTGTAGTTCCACAAGTGATTTCATCTTTTAAAGTCTCATCATGAGTCAAGATTGCGCGAAGTCTAAGCGATAATTTCATCTTATACCTTGACCTTAAATACCCTAGGCGATCAAAATGTTGGCATATATAGATAGGATTTGATAATCCCTTTATGAAAAAGCTTTTTATAAAGGGGGATTAGGACCATTGATCATAAGGCATATAAAACCATGAATCCAAGCGATGATTTAGAATATCAACTTGAAACACTCGCCATTCGTACGGGACATAATCGTACTTTTGAAGGTGAACATAGTGAGCCTATTTTTTTAACGTCATCGTTTGTTTGTGAAAGCGCCGCTGATGCTGCTGCAAAATTTTCTGGGCAAATTGCAGGAAATACCTATTCACGTTATACCAACCCAACTGTACAAGCTTTTGAAAAGCGTTTAGCTGTACTTGATGGTGCAGAGCGTGCGGTTGCAACTAGTTCAGGCATGGCGGCTGTACATGCAATCTGTATGGCGTATCTGAAAGCAGGCGATCATGTGATTTGCTCACGTGCTGTTTTTGGTTCAATCATTGCCTTGTTTGAAAAATATGTCGCTAAATTTGCGGTTGAAGTGACTTTTGTCGATCTAGGTGATCTTGACGGCTGGAAACAGGCAATTCAACCAAATACACGTTTACTGTTTATTGAAACGCCGTCTAATCCATTGGCTCAAGTGGGTGATATGCAAGCCATCGCTGATATTGCCCATGCGCATGGTGCATTGTTTGCGGTTGATAACTGTTTCTGCACACCAGTTTTACAACAACCGATTAAGTTTGGTGCTGATTTGATTGTATATTCAGCAACCAAATATATTGATGGTCAAGGTCGAGCTTTAGGCGGTGCAGTGGTGGGGAAACACGATTTGCTTGAAGAAGTAAATGGTGTTATTCGTACTTTAGGCAATTCAATGAGCCCGTTTAATGCGTGGATTTTCCTTAAAGGTTTAGAAACGCTCAGCATTCGTATGAAAGCACATTGTGAAAGTGCCCAAAAGCTTGCTGAATGGTTACACCAACACGATAAGGTTGAAAAAGTATACTATGCGGGTTTACCTGATCATCCAGGTCATGAACTTGCGAAAAGACAGCAAAAAGGTTTTGGTGGAGTCGTATCATTTGTTGTGAGAGGTGAACGCCAAGGTGCTTGGACTGTGATTGATAATACTCGGTTTTTATCTATTACCAGTAATTTGGGTGATGTAAAGTCGACAATCACGCATCCAGCAACCACCTCGCATGGTAGAATGTCGGCTGAGGCCAAACAAGCTGCAGGAATTGAAGAGGGTTTAATTCGTGTTTCTGTAGGCTTAGAAGATATTGATGATATTATTCGCGATATATCACGTGGTTTAGATTTAATTTAACGAGAGAGACTTATGAACATTAATATGCTCATGCAGCAAGCTCAACGCATGCAAAAAGACATGGAAGTGAATCTTAAAAAAGCGAAAGAAGAGCTTGCAAATACCGAGGTTCATGCTGAAGCGGGTGGTGGCTTGGTTAAAGTGACCATGACTTGTCGCAATGTCGTTAAGCGTATCGAAATCAGTCCAGAACTGTTGCAAGACGAAGCTGACATTATCGAAGATTTGATTGTTGTTGCAATCAATGATGCAGCGCGTCAAGTTGAAGCTATTTCTGAACAGAAGCTACAAGGTGCAAATACAGGCATGGGTTTACCACCAGGTTTATCAGGTTTGTTCTAATTTAAATTTAATCCTTCCTCTAAGCTCCCTTTGTCATAAAGGGAGCTTTCCCTTAAATAGCAATAATTGATTTTTGGGATTTCTCCATGCGATGCAACTCAAGCATTGTAAGAATGAGAGATGAGGAGGACTTTCCTAAGAAGTATCAATTTTTATGTTTAGCGAACGATTTGAACAGTTGGTTCATGCATTACGTATTTTGCCGAGTGTTGGTCCGAAATCCGCCCAGCGTATGGCCTTACATTTATTAATGAAAAATCGTGAAGGCGCATTTGCTTTATCTTATGCCTTGCATGAAGCATCTAGTCATATTCATGAATGTCATATTTGCCACTCTTTAACTGAAAATGAAATCTGTGATATTTGTGCTTCAGTTGAACGTGATGAGCAACTGTTATGTGTGGTTGAATCCCCAGCAGATGTGATGGCAATCGAGCAAAGTGGTAGTTTTCGGGGCAAGTATCATGTATTGGGTGGACATTTGTCACCTTTAGATGGTATTGGTCCAGAAGAAATCGGTATTCCATATCTGATCCAACGGTTAAGCGAAGGCAAAATCCAAGAAGTGATTTTGGCCACCAACGCAACGGTTGAAGGTCAGGCTACAGCACATTATTTGGTAGAAGCAACCAAACACTTACCACTTCATATGACTCGGATTGCACAAGGTGTACCACAAGGTGGCGAGTTAGAATATGTGGATAGCCATACTTTGAGTCAGGCAGTCCATAATCGGATGCGGATGAAATAGCAGATTCATGCTATTTTCTTATATTTATTTTAAATTCATGTTGTTAATTTAAACAAATAATTAACTTTTACATTTTGTCTAACATTATTCTAGATCTATTTGCTGGAATTTATGGCACTATTGGCGGGCGAAAAGGATTTTCGTTTTTTGATTAAAGGGAATAGGAGTAATTTCATGTTGTGTATGTGGAATACTGATTAATTTTTTACATTTAATCTCGCATGTACGATGACTGTATTTAACAGTTTAGTCGCCAATGGTTCTTTTATTATTGTATTTGAGCAAATATGTTTCAATTTATCCAACAGCAAAACGATTTAGCTGTTCTCCTCTCCCAAATGGAACAATGTTCCACCTATGCACTTGATACTGAGTTTATTAAGGTCGATACCTTATATCCAAAACTTGGAGTCTGCCAAATTAATCTAAATGGACATGTTTCCTTATTGGATGGGGCAGCGCTGGACTTATCGCATTTTTGGCAAAAAGTATTTAACGCACAACAAAATATTTTCCATGCGTGTAGTGAAGACATTGATCTGATCTATCACTATGCTGATCAGAAACCATTAAAGAATATTTTTGATACCCAAGTGGCCATGGCATTTCTTGGACATGGGCTTCAAGTGAGTTATCAGAATGCGCTCAAAACTTGCTTAAATATTGATATAGAAAAAGATCAAACCCGCTCAGATTGGTTAGCTCGACCGCTCACCGAAAAGCAGATGTGTTATGCGGCAAATGATGTGCTGTATTTGGTTCAACTGGCAGATGCATTAAAAAATGATCTACAACGTAAAGGTCAGTACCAATATGTTCTCGAGGATTGTCAAAACTTAACCAAAGAAATTGCAATGGAAACACCGCTTCCTGAGCTTTATACCAATATTGGTAATTATCGTCATACACGCCGTGAGCTGATGCAGTTACAACAATTGAGTATTTGGCGCGATCAAATTACCAAAGCAATGAACCAGCCACGCAGTTTCATTCTGAAAAACACCACCATGCTCGACTTGGTGGAAAAGAACCCACACAATAATTTTCAACTGGCTCAGATCAAAGAAATACGACCAAATGTGGTACGTGAGCATGGTCGAACGATTTTAGATTTGTTGAAGTTTTTACCTCCTGAAAATGATTGGCCATTAAAAATGGCTCGACCAGTAAAAAGTAATTCTAAAGAAGTTGCGCCTAAAGTAGATGCGCTGATCGAAGATATTGTTATGCAAACAGGAATACCAAAAGAAGTCTTGCTGCGTAAAAAATGGCTGAATGCGATTTATGAGCATGTGGTTTTTCATTTGCCTGAGCAGGAGTTACCAAGCTATTTACTTGGGTGGCGTTATGATGTTTTGACACAACCCTTGATTGCACTGTTGCAGCAGGACACTGAATATTTAGCCACACAAATGAAAATTTCTAGATAAACAAGGTAGTCAAAAATTCGACTGTTGCGTTAACATTCATTAATGTACCTGTGTTTTTTTTCATGTATGCTGTTTATGGTCTGTTGAGATAACATCGAGACCAACGGCCCCTAAGATTGTTAAGAGTTGTGAGTAAACATGCACTGCGATATTTATAGATCGAGCAAAAAAGACGAAATGTATATGTATATTGCTCGTCCAAACCATTCTGATGACAAGGAACTCGAAAATCCATTTGAAGGTGTTCCTGAAACAGTTCTACAAGCATTTGGTAAAGCAACTTTTGTGATGCATTTAGAACTTCATCCTGAACGTAAACTTGCACGTGTAAATGTGCTTCATGTTTTAGACTCATTACAGACCAAAGGCTTTTTTATGCAGATGCCGCCTGAGGGATTAATCAATCCAAATGCGGTAGAACCAGAGGGTTTGCGTGGTGCTTGAAACGTTAACTGCAATATGGGCAAACATTCTTTCGGTACTTGATCAATTTCCTGAAGAGAATGTTGCAATCATTGTTTATGTTACTGGGACACTCATTGCATTGTGGTGTTGGTATCGTTTGATGACACGCTTACCAACCCCAATTGGTGGAATCCTATGGATTGTTGCTTTTGCGATTCTTGCAACACCCACGATTTCAGAAGGTCCTAATTCAGCATTAGCACCTGCCATTTTTGGTTTGATTTTTGGTGTGCTCACCAAAGAACATGTTTTAATCTGGTCGAACTTATCATTGATTTTATTCGTCATTGGTACTGGTCTATTGATTGGCTTTTGCTGGTCAAAATACACGGCAAATAAAACTGCACGTTCAGTTTAGATATACATCCACACATTGTTAAAGATAGAAAAATAAGGTTTTAAAAATGTCTGCTGATACACAACACTTCGCTGGTACAGATCAATATATTGCTACTGATAGCCTGAAACTTGCAGTAAAAGCTGCACGTGCGCTACAAAAACCGTTATTGGTAAAAGGCGAGCCGGGCACAGGTAAAACATTACTTGCTGAACAGGTTGCAGAAAGTCTGGGTTTAAAGCTCATTACTTGGCATATCAAATCAACGACCAAAGCGCAGCAAGGTTTGTATGAATATGATGCAGTGTCACGACTGCGTGATAGCCAGTTAGGTGATGATCGTGTCTACGACATTAAAAACTATATTAAACCGGGTAAATTATGGGAAGCATTTACCAGTGAAGAACGTTGTGTGTTGTTGATTGATGAAATCGACAAAGCAGATATCGAATTCCCAAATGATTTATTGCATGAGCTCGACAAAATGTCGTTTTATGTATATGAAACAGGTGAGACGGTCACCGCGATACAGCGTCCGATCGTGATTATTACTTCGAATAATGAGAAAGAATTGCCTGATGCATTCTTGCGCCGTTGTTTCTTCCATTATATTGAATTCCCTGATGAAGCAACGATGCGTGACATTATCGCGGTTCATTTTCCAAGTATCTCAAATACCTTGGTCAGTGAGGCTTTGCAAGTCTTCTTTAAACTACGCCAAGTTCCAAATTTAAAGAAACCACCGTCAACTTCAGAACTCATTGATTGGTTAAGCCTATTAATGGCAGATGATATGCCTGAAGATGTATTACGTAATCATGATAAATCTAAAGCGATTCCTCCGCTTTATGGCGCTTTGATTAAAAATGAACAAGATGTACAACTCCTTGAACGTTTAGCCTTTATGTCACGCCGTTAAGAGTGTTTTTCAATGTTTGTTCGATTGTTTTACACCTTACGCAAATATGGGGTGCCAGTCACAACGCGTGAACTGATTGATCTCAATCAGGCGGTTGCATCAGGGCTTGTGTTTGCTGATCAAGAACAGTTCTATCAACTGGCTAAAACAGTTTTAGTTAAAGATGAACGCTTCTTTGATAAGTTTGATCGTGCCATGAAAGACTATTTCGATGGCATTGAAACTTTCGATCTAGATGAATTGCTTAAACAAGTTCATAAGCTGCCCAAAGATTGGTTTGATCTGGAGCTATTAGAGAAGCATTTAACTCCTGAGCAACGTGCCGAATTACAAAAAGCAGGTTCCCTAGAAGAACTGATGAAGATGTTGGAAGAGCGTTTACGTGAACAACATAAGAAGCATCAAGGCGGTAATCGCATGGTGGGCACAGGTGGAACTTCACCTTTTGGTGCTTTTGGTGATCATCCTGAAGGTGTGCGTATTGGTGGACCAGGGCGCAAACGTTCAGCGGTAAAAGTGTGGGAACAACGTAAGTACCAAAATCTAGATGATGATCAAGTCTTGGGTACACGCCAAATGCAAATCGCCTTGCGCCGTTTACGCAAGTTTGCGCGTCAAGGTGCTGCTGAAGAGCTGGATGTTGATGGTACGATTCGCGAAACAGCAAAGCAGGGCATTTTAGATGTACAGCTTGTTCCTGAACGTCGTAATCGTATTAAAGTACTGATGTTATTTGATGTCGGTGGTTCAATGGATGCTCATATTGCTGAATGTGAAAAACTGTTTAGTGCCGCGAAGTCCGAATTCAAAACCTTAGAATATTTTTATTTCCATAACTGTCTATATGATTATGTTTGGAAAGATAATCATCGCCGTAGCTCAACACGGATGAATACGTGGGATCTATTCCATACCTATGGGCGTGACTATCGTGTCATCGTTGTGGGTGATGCGAGTATGGCACCATACGAGTTAAAGTCTGCTGGTGGCTCTGTCGAATACATGAATGAAGAAGCAGGCGAAGTCTGGTTAAGACGATTGCGCCAACACTTCGACAAAACAGCTTGGCTCAATCCTGAATTGGAAGGCTATTGGCATTACACCCAAACGATTCAATGGATTAAAGAGACTTTTGAAAATCACATGTATCCGATGACTTTGAAAGGCATCGAAGATCTGACGAGATATTTGTCACGTTAAAAATTTAAATAAATAGGATATAAAACCGTTTCTTTGATTTGAAGCGGTTTTTTCTTGTTAAATAAGCCTCAAGCGGGTTAGAAACTTGTTAAAGCGTTGCTTTGCTTTTCTTGGCTCAGGTAAAATAAACCGTTTTGCAATTAGCACTTTTGGAGACGCCTAAGTGGAGCGACCTACAATCAGCCCTGAACATTTACAAGAAGCGGCTGAAAATCTAGTAACCATTCGAGATTTTATTCGTTTTGGTGTAACTGCACTTCGTCAATACGACGCACACTTAGGACAAGGCACAGAAGATTATTTTGCAGAAAGCGCTGCACTGGTTTTGCAAACACTCTCGCTTGAGTGGAAAGCTGACCCAGAGATTTTAGATGCTAAGTTATTGCCAAGTGAAAAAGCTGAATTCTTGAGCTTATTGGAACGCCGTGTCAATGATCGAATTCCAACGTCTTATTTATTAAATCTTGCTTATTTCTTTAATAAGCCATTTTATGTCGATGAGCGTGTACTTATTCCTCGTTCACCAATTGCAGAATTGATTGAACAACGTTTTGCACCTTACTGCTTAGATGAAAATGGACAGATGCTTGAGGCAATCAATAGTTTGCCTGAAAATAAGAATCCTAAAACACCACAACGTATTTTAGATATGTGTACAGGTTCTGGTTGTATTGCAATTGCACTAGCTTATGCGTTCCCAGAGTCCGAAGTTGATGCAACTGATATTTCAAAAGAAGCATTGGAAGTCGCATCAATTAACGCTGAACATCATGATAAACAGTATCAAGTCGCTTTGCTTGAGTCTGATTTATTTGCAAAAATTCCTGCTGAAAACCAATATGACCTGATCATCAGCAATCCACCGTATGTGGATGCAGAAGATATGGCAGATTTACCAGAAGAGTTTTTGCATGAGCCAGAGCTCGCATTGGCTGCTGGTCAAGATGGCTTGGATTTAGTCCGTAAAATGTTAGCGCAAGCGGCTGATTATCTCACTGAAGATGGTCTAATCGTTATTGAAGTTGGAAACTCAGAATGGGCAATGCGTCAAAACTTCAACACAGTTGATTTTCATTGGCTAACGTTCAAAAAAGGCGGTTCTGGGATTTTTGCATTAACAGCTGAACAATGCCGTCGTTATAAAGACGTATTTCAGCAATCCGTTCAAAACTAAGGGGCAAAAGCATGGCAGGGAATAGTATTGGGCAACTCTTTCGAGTGACAACATGTGGTGAATCACATGGTGTTGGCTTAATGGCAATTGTCGATGGTGTGCCGCCAGGTCTTGAACTTTGTGAAGAAGATTTGCAAAAAGATTTAGATCGCCGTAAACCGGGAACATCTAAGTTCGCCACGCAACGTAAAGAACCTGATCAAGTTGAAATTATTTCAGGTGTCTTCGAAGGTAAAACTACGGGCACACCGATTGGATTATTGATCCGTAATACAGATCAAAAATCTAAAGATTACGGCAACATCGCGCAAACTTTCCGTCCAGGTCATGCTGATTATACCTATACACAAAAATATGGCTTCCGTGACTATCGTGGTGGTGGTCGTTCAAGCGCACGTGAAACTGCAATGCGTGTTGCAGCGGGTGGGATTGCGAAAAAGTATCTAGCTGAAAAGTTTGGTATCAATATTCGCGGACATGTGACTCAAATCGGTAATGAAGTTGCAGAGAAACTAGATTGGGCTGAAGTTCCGAATAATCCATTTTTCTGTGGTGATGTCGATGCGGTTCCACGCTTTGAGCAACTGGTCACTTCTTTGCGTGAGCAAGGAACAAGCTGTGGTGCAAAGTTAGAGATCTTGGCTGAAAAAGTACCTGTGGGTTGGGGCGAACCTGTATTTGACCGTTTGGATGCTGATATTGCTCATGCAATGATGAGCATTAATGCAGTAAAAGGTGTGGAAATTGGAGATGGCTTTGCCGTTGCAGAACAGTTTGGCCATGAAACGCGTGATGAATTGACCACAGATGGTTTTCTTGCTAATCATGCAGGTGGGATTTTGGGTGGGATTTCGAGTGGACAAACCATCCGTGTCGCCATTGCACTAAAACCGACAGCAAGTATTACCACACCGGGTAAAACCATTAATATTGAGCGTGAAAACACAGATGTGTTAACCAAAGGTCGTCATGATCCTTGTGTTGGCGTGCGAGCAACACCAATCGCAGAAGCAATGTTAGCTATTGTTTTAATGGATCATTTTTTACGTCACCGCGCACAAAATGCGGATGTAGTACCACCATTTAAACCAATTGAAGCTTAATTCAGAAATTCGAAGCCACGCACATATTTATTATGTGCGTGGCTTTTATCGTTTTAGGTGATGCTTTGACAATACGTTATAGCGCCTCAGAAATCATGTTTTCTGAAGCCGAAATATGATACTGATTTCGGCCATTACTCTTTGCAGTATATAAAGCATGATCCGCCTGAGCAATAAACCCTGACAGGCTATCATTTATATTAGGTGTCATAGTTGTCACACCGACACTAATGGTAACGTACTTAGAAACAGGACTTTTAGGATGGTTAATATTTATATTACGTACCACCTCCATCAGTCTTTTGACTTGTATCAATGCCTGTTCTTGGTCAGTCATTGAAAATAGAAGCAAAAACTCTTCTCCGCCATAGCGTGCGGCCAGATCGCCACTTCTTGAGGTGAGCGAACCTAGTGATATCGCAATACGTCTTAAACATTGATCGCCTTGTATATGCCCCAAGGTATCGTTGTATGGTTTGAAGAAATCAATATCAATCATCATGATGGTGATTGGCATTTCATGGCGCATTGCGCGTTTCCATTCATTTTCAAGCACTTCATCTAAATAGCGACGATTTGCTAAGCCCGTTAGAGCATCCTGTTGCGATAGAATAGATAGCTGTTGTGCTTGGCGCATCAGCTCTAATCGATTTAATTCGATCATACAATTTTGTAAATAATTCTCTCGATGTTGGCGATCAGTGGCATAGGCGAGGGCCATGCCTAAGAAACTGCTAAACGTATATGTCCTATTTAGAAAAGTCCAATCTATTGAACCATTTAACCATGTACTGGCAGCAACACCCACAAGACCACCACACCAACCCGCAATGATCGCTGTGTAGAAACGCATACCCACAAAACCATAGATAATGACCACTGCATACATCATTGCAGCATGAAATAATACGTTGTGTTGGCCTTGTTCCAATACGTTGATCAAAGTGAATGTAATGGCAACAGCACCTGTTGAACCTATACAGACATAATGATCGAACCACCGATTCATAACCTGAAGAAAGGAAAGTAACCATGCGAATAGGATAATAATACCCACCCACCCATAGTAGGCAATCCATTCAAGTCGCATGTCAGGTGGTAATACTTGATAAATACCGAAACTAAGAAAAAGGTACAGACCTAGAATGATGGGACCACGGTAACGAAACTCGTGTGCAGCCTCATTTCTATACTGATCTCGATAGATCGCTTCTAATTCTTTAGGAAACCAAACTAAATTTAGCCCGCGAGATATTAACAAGTCGATTTGTTCTTGTCCCAAGATATTGGAAGCTTTCAACTTCATTTTATCTCTCACCACTCCCAAAGATTTTTTATATAAGTCAGATATAGGTATTCTTTTTTACTACGTTACACTGAATTAAATAAAATGTGTATTAGATAATCAAAAAAACTCAATTTTTTGTCACAATGGCTTTTTTATGCTTAAAACTTACACTAATTCCGGGTTTTTAGAGTTTTTCAAGCAATCTAATAGAATGATTTCAATAAAAAAGATGATCGGTAAACAAAACAACTACAAATCGAAGAATGGTGATTGTATATTTAGGATATTAGGATACAATTTATAAAAAAGCAGCAATCATGGAATGTGATTGAGTCAAGTCATACGAAATAGGATGCATCGCAATGACTGCTATGAGTCAATATGGAACAAAACTGGAAATTACAGCTCATTCTGGGTGGTCACAAAAGTTCTGGGATGAACTTTTGCCTGCAAAAGAACGAGTTAGCAAACACCCTTTATTTTTAGATATGGCTAGTGGTTCATTAAGCCTTGAATGTTTTCGTTCAGCATTATTGAACTTTTATCCTTTAGTTGCTCATTTTCCCTCATATATGGCTGGAACCTTGGCCAAAGCCACATCGTTCTCACAGAATGGTGTTACCGAGACTCGTGATTGGCTGATTCAAAATATTAAAGTTGAAGAGCGCCATCTGAGTTGGTATCAGGATTGGGCAGGCGGTTTTGGGCTGACGGTTGAAATGTTAAATACGGTCAGACCACCCGCAGCGATGAATGCCGTCAATCATTTTTTATGGGATGTCAACTTTCGAGGTAGCTTAGCTGAAAGTATTGCGGCTACGAATCTGGCAATAGAATGGGCGACAGGGGATTGGAGTATACAGGTTTATAAAGGGGTCCAAAGTTACACCCAAAACCCAGAGGTCAATATCAATAAACGATCGCTGGCTTGGTTAAGAGCACATGCTCACTATGATGACCTACATCCTTATGAAGCAATGGAACTGATAAAGAGACTTTGTGATAAAGATCCTGACATGCAACGAAAAGCGTTCTTAGCTGCTCAAGAAGGTTTGGCTTATTATGAGCTTGCACTAGACGAATGTTATAAACTCCAACAGGCGAACAAATAAGAATTTAACAAATATAGAGACTGTGACTTTGCTTGGGGACTTAGTCGCAGTCTCTATTCTCATTTTTTAAGTAAGCGGATTCATTTTTTCATCAAAATTTTCTAATTGTGGAAATTCTAGCGCGTCTAAATCATCTAAGTTTTTAATATAGTCTTCAAAATTCATTAAAATATTTTGTCTATCTTCATCGCTGATATACGGAACATGATAAGCCATAAATGGCGGTAAAACTTCAAAACCAACATAGGCGAGTGTGCCGCGTTGGATAGATGATAAATAATGTTCAATAGGACCATGTACTGTGTTCTCACCAAACATGTTGCTGCGGCCGCCTAAAGTCAAACAAAGCATCGCTTTTTTCCCAGTCATGCCACCATGATTATAAAAACGCTTACCACCGTAAAAAAGACCAGAAACAAAAACGCGATCTATCCAGCCTTTTAAAATGGCGGGAACAGAGGTCCAATACAATGGAAAGCTAAATAGAATCAGATCCGCACGTTTTACTTTTTCAATTTCGAGTTCAATATCTTTAGAAAATTGTTGTTGCTTCAACGCATGACGTTGCTCAAGTGCATAATTGAAATATTCTGGTTGATTAAGCTGTTCGAAATCATCTTTTGATGCTATTGGATTGAAATTCATTTCATATAAATCTGAAACCTCAACGGTATAACCTAATTGCTCAAAAGTTTGTTGGGCCATATTCTTTAGCGCCGCAGTAAAAGAAAGTTTTTCAGGATGTGCATGAACAATCAAAACATTCATTGATCAATAACCTTAATATGTAAATTTTTAGATAGATCTACTATGCCTAAAAGCTAAAAAATGGCATAGTTCTTAAACCGCCAATATTTACCATTTTACGCCAAATTTAGCATCTAAAAGGATGAGTGATGAACCCTGAATTACCTGGCACGTATGTCAATCTATTGGTAGATGTCGTTAAAAAGTGGGATATTTCTTCAGAACAGCTTTTGGCTGGGACAGGTATTTCCTCGCAAAAATTAAATGCTCCATTTTGGTATGTGGATTTCAATGTTTTTAATTACTTATTGGAAAAAGCAGCGCTACTTACAAAAGAGCCAGCAATAAGTTTATATCTTGCAAAAGAGATGAAAGTTTCTTGTTATGGACATGTTGGAATTGCAGCAACAGCATCAGAAACTCTGGGGGATGCAATTGAGGTTTTAGAGCAATTTATTGGCTTACATTGTTCGGTGTTTAAGCCTAGGCTTAAAATCGATGAAGAAATGGCGTATCTATATTTTAATCAGCCTTTACAACAGTTTAGGCTTAATACGCATGGTATTACGTTTTTAGTTTTTGGATTTGCACAAATATTAGAAAATTTAGTTCAACACAAATTGGAAATCACTTTTAGATTTCAGCAAGATAAACCTGTTTTTTACAAAGAGCTTAGAAGGTTTAATGGGTTAAATGTCAGTTTTGGTCATAAAAATGACTGTCTAATCCTAAAAAAGGATGTGCTTGGTTTAGCGCTTAAAACTGCAGATGCATTGGTGGCTCGGCTAACTAAACAGCAATGCAAACAAGACGTTCAGAACTTAACTTTAAAAAGAAGAAGCAAAGATAATGTGACCTCAGTAGTAAAGGGGCTACTTTATGATGAATTTGAGGGCTTTTTATCTTTAAAACAGGTCGCAGATAAACTTCATATTTCAGAAAGAACACTACAACGACAATTGACGAATGAACAGACAGCATTTCAGCTTCTAGCCGCAGAAGTTCGTAGAAAGCATGCTGAGCATTTATTGAGACAACGTAAGTTATCAATTGAGCAGGTTTCTGAGCGTCTAGGATATGCAGATATTTCTCATTTTTCCCGTGCTTTTAAAAAATGGACAAACGTCACGCCTAAGTTTTATCGAGAAGTTGCTAAGGGTAATTCATATTAAAAAGATAAAATAATTTTTTGATTCCAATATTAATAATATAATTTTTCTTATTCTCAATAAATATTGTGATTATCGTCACGGTATATTTTTATTGATTGTTCACATAGTTAACTTAATATTATTTCTTCATTATATTAATAAATAATTATTTATTTTTCTATTCTGTTTTGATCTTAACGATTCTGTCACTTTTATTTGTCTTAATGCTGACCTTGAGTTAGTTATAATGACATGATACATGCAATTCAAGCCAGTGATAGGGAATTTTAAAATCTTGGGTTGAATGATGTTGATATATTTTTTGCTATATCAATGATGCGATATATCAGGTTTAAATCAATTTACTTAAGAATAAGATGGCTAAATGTGAAGCGAAATTTTTACATTCAATGGAGTTTTGATCAATGATAGAGTTAAAAAGAAGCAGTATTTTATTGAGCATGATCCTGGGGCTTGCTTGGGGGCAAGGAGCATCAGCAGCTCCTACTTTAACAGTGGCACCGTATTTACAAAGTCCTACAAATACGACAATGACGATTGGCTTAGAGGTCCCATCTGGAAGTGCACAACCTGTTGTCGAGTATCGATTATTGGGTACAACGGGCGCATTTCAAAGTCAAAATATGACTTTAGCGCCAAATTCAAGCACGGTTTATGAAACCCGTTTAACAGGTTTACAGACAAGTACCAATTATGAGTATCGAATTAAGGTAGCGGGTGATCCAACTGCTCTAAGCAGATTTAAAACATGGCCGACTAAAGGTGTGAATACTGCGGGTAAGTTTATCGTTATTAGTGATCCTCAAGCGAGTTTCTCAAATTCTGTGGCAGTTTTTAATCGCATTGTAAGTCAGGTGATTGCACAGCAGTGTGGTGGGGTTGCTGTGAATTGTACTGATCAATTTAACGGTATTTTGATTGCAGGAGATTTGACGGAAAATGGTGGCAATAGAACACATTGGAGAAGTCAGTTTTTTGCACCTTTAACGCCTTTAATGGCGAATGTGCCATTAATCGCAGTTCCTGGTAATCACGATGTATTGGGAGATGGTGAATTAAAAAATTACTTGGAGTATTTTTCAAACCCAAGTAATGGTTCAAGTAATTATCCAGAGCAATGGTTTGATTTACAATATGGCACTATGCGTATTTTGGGGTTGAATACCAATCCATCAGATCAAAGACAGGGTATTTTTAATAGACAAGCACTGGATACACAATTGTCTTGGCTTGATCAACAAATTGCACAGGCTAAAACAGATTCACAAACCCAGTCAGTTTTTGCGGTATTTCATCATCCTTGTTTGTCTGAGCTATGGCGACAAGGAGAAACCATTGGGGCTTGTGAAATTGTAGGTCGTTTAGAAAATTTTAGCAGCCAGACTAATAAGTTGTCAGGACATATTTTTGGACATACTCATGCTTATTCACGTGGTCATTCCATGGATGTTCCACATTTGTGGCTGAACTCAGCAACCATTGGTGGAAATACCGAAGATATGGCCAATGCCAGTGATTTAAAGGATTACCATAATTTTGCTGTGAGCCGAAATGAGTTTGGAATAGTATTGATGGATGTGTCCGCAGTACCATCACAAGGCATTACTTTAAACCGTTACAGCCTGCAGGGTGTGCCACATAACGCCACTCTAACTGCGATTAATAACGGTGTTTTATCTTTAGTCGACACACAAACAATGGCTGTGGGTAGCAATGCCCCAGCGGTTGGTGTTGCGCCACTTAACTCAGTTATGCCATCGACAGCTGTTGAGCTTGTGGGCGTTTCCAACGGAATAACCCCAGAAGAAATGCACTGGCAGTTCTCCAAGCAGTCCAACTTTTCAGGCACAGTTTTTGATGTGTGGGGTAATGACACTCGCGACTCAAATATTTATATAGATGCGCAAAAAGCAATGATAGACACCCAAGCTGGTAAAAGTATTTTGCGCTTGAAATTGAGTGAAATATTAAACAAAGCGCCAATATATGTAGGCGGTGATGATTATTATCGTGTGCAAAAGCCGAATTGGTATCAAATGTCTAATTTTCCAACCCCAGCAGTGCCAGAACAAATGACCCTCAACAATGGTGATGTTTGGTATTTCCGCGCTCGTGCACGTGATACCTCACTGCGTTGGAGCGACTGGAGTTTATCGAATAGCTTTACCGTGGCTGCGAGTGGTGGGACATGGAGCAATAATTTGGTAAGTAATGGCGGTGCTGAAGATTCAATGTCATCTTGGACGCGAGCTACTGGTTATATGCAGGCGATCACCGCAGCTCAAAATGGCGGTACAATAGCTTGGGATGGTAGTTATTATTTTGCTGGTGGTGGTTTTGGCGGAACCGCAAGTTCTGGTACGGATGCTATGTATCAAAATATTAATATGAGCAGTTATGCAACCATTATAGATCAAGGTTCGGCGGTGGTGAGATACTCGGCGGCGATGCGTGGTTGGGCAGGCCAATCTGATACGCCATCTATGTATATTGAATTTTATAATGCCAATGGGGTTAAGTTAGCAACCAGTAGCACATTAAGCAGTGCAACGGCTACCTGGACTGTTAAAAGCTCTACCATGACCGTTCCAATAGGTACACGATCAATTCGCGTTCATGCTAAAGCCGTACGAACCAGTGGTAACGACAATGATGGCTATTTAGATAATATTGGTGTGGAAATAATGCAGTAAATTTACATAGGACCGTCAATAAGACCAGTTATATTAAATAGCTGGTTTTTTTATTGGCTGTATCGCTTTGTAGAGCAACAAACAAAGTACGGTGCACAGATGCAGATTTTCAGTGTTAAGCCGTTGCCGAAGAAAAACCCATAACAATCAAATGCTTAGAACTGATCAATATTAGTTCGGTACGTATAATGTATATTATGTTAAATAGAATATCTGAGACTGTGGCCTACACAACGCTGTTGTTGCTACAAATCGTCAACGTGAATATTATTTCTTCTAAATTCACGTTGACGATTATCCTAATCATCTTGTATTGTCCAGACCATCTGTAATCTCTTGATCATCGACATTGCTCTTAAGCTGTAATTTTCTATGTTAATTACGTTTAAATTCCAACCCTCTCATTTTTCAACTAGTTCAGGTTATAATTATGGTCTCCCAAAATATGGTTGATCTATTATGAACGCCTCCAATGACCCTCTACACGGCAAAAAACTTGCTGACATTTTGGACGAATTATTGGATTACTACGGTGGCTTTGAAGGCTTAAGTCGTAAAATTGAAATTAGATGTTTTTGCATAGATCCAAGTATTAAGTCATCATTACGATTCTTACGTACAACACCATGGGCACGTGAAAAAGTAGAAAGCTTATATTTGTATGTCTTACGCCAAAAAGCTAAACAGAAATCGTAGCTATCAGAATCCTAGCCTCAGCATAAACTACACTTATTGAATAGCTACTGATTTTGTAGACACCTTTTAATTGGTGGTGGACTGCCACCACTCTCCTAGAAAAATTTAGTCTATTCTTAAGATCTTTTTAGTAGGAAAAATAGCATTAGAGGGAGCACATGTACCCTCTTAAATTTTAAAACTAACGCCGTACAGCAAGCGTTGAATGAGACATTCACTGCTAGTTAATTTACTGTACGACATAAGAATAAATATCTGTTCAACAGTTTTATTTTTTAGTTTCCACGATAGGTCGAATAACCATACGGGCTGAGCAATAAAGGAATATGATAATGTTTAACGGTTCCATCGACTTTAAAGATTACTGGGACTTCTGGAAAAAAGGTCTGCTGCTTCTGTTGATTGAACCAAGCCTCGGTTTTAAAGGTCACTTTGTAAACTCCTTTTTCTAACGCTTTGTTCTCAGGATATAGCGCAGTAATCCGCCCATTTTCACCCGTAAGTTTCTGATTCAGCTTAATCCACTGATCACCAAAGCTTTTCTCAAGAACAACTTCAACATTTGCTGAAGGTAAACCATTTTCTAAATTAAGAACATGGACACTCAATGGATTCTGTTCAGCAAATGCCGCTGAGCCGAGCAAGATAAGTGAACAAGGTAAGATTTTCTTTAACATCATAAACTCCTTAAAGATTTTTTAATATTTGAATGGCTGATGTAGCACAGTAATCATCATTTTTAGCACCGCCTGCTCCAGCAACGCCAATCGCTCCGACCACTTGATTCTGGTATCGAATAGGTAATCCGCCGCCCAATAACAGCAGCTTAGATACAGTGGTTAAATTTTTTGCATCAGAATTGCTATTTGCTGTTTGACTCAAAGCTAAGGTTGCTGTTTTTGTTGATAATGCAGTAAATGCTTTTTGCTCAGCAGCATCTAAATTGTGTGGACCGACGGACTCATGGCGTTGTGCATAAAGTGTATTACCACCTTGATCGACGACTGCGACTGCAATATTTTGCTTGATATCTTTGCATACACGCTCAGCTTCACTGGCTAATACTTTGGCGGTTTGAAGATCCAATGAATAAACTTGCTTCAACTCCACAGAGTGTGCAACAGTGCTACTGAACAGTAATGTTAAACCAAGAATTTTAAGCTTATTCATATTGATTCCTGCCTGATATGATTTGAAAATCTTAAACAAATCCATTCCTCCCCAGCATGACAATCACATTACAAAATTGTCATGTTCACAAAGAGTCTGAACAAAATGTGTATTCTGATTATCGAAGATGAAACGAAGATCGCGTCTTATTTAGTAAAAGGCTTAATTGAGTCAGGTTATGCTGCGGAGTGCGTCCATTCAGGACTAGAAGGTTTGGAAAGATTAAAAATGAAATCATATTCTTTGGTGATTTTAGATGTAATGTTGCCTGATCTTGATGGTTGGGATGTGTTGAAAATACTTCGCCAATTTTCAAAGGTTCCCGTGATCTTTTTAACTGCAAAGGATCAGATTTTAGATCGTGTCAAAGGCTTAGAGCTTGGTGCAGATGATTACTTGGCAAAACCATTTTCCTATATCGAACTACTTGCTCGTATCAAAAGTCTTTTAAGACGCCAACAATATAATCAAGAAAATGAACTCTCGATTGCTTCATTAAAGATGGATTTAACACAACACAAAGTATGGCGAGAAGATTCATTAATCGACCTCAGCAAAAAGGAATTTAACCTACTTCGATTTATGCTTCTGCACCAAGATGAAATTATTACGCGCCGCCAAATTGCCTCAGAAGTTTGGAATATTAACTTTGATACAGATACTAACTTTATTGATGTTGCTATACGTCGGTTACGCAGCAAAATTGATGATGGACATGATTTAAAGTTAATTCATACGGTTCGGGGCTTAGGTTATAAGCTATCGGTTCAAACATGATGAGTCATATCTTTCGCTCATTAGAATTGAGACTCACCCTACTGGTGACTTTTTGTAGTGCTCTAGTTTTATGCGTAGTGGCAATGATTAGTTATGTTGGGATCAATCAAATTTTAATTATCCAACAAGATCGTGCTCTGACGGATCGAATTGAACGACTCGAAATTCTTCTACAAGATAGTGAAAATATCAATCAAATTGTTGCTCGCCCTAAGCTCTATCAAAATATGTTAGGCAACCAAGATAACTTGTTTATTTTAATGGATCACAAACAACGCCTGATTGATATTAATCCTTTGAATATTCCCCTTCCTCGATTGGCAACCTCAAGCAGCATCCAATTTACTGATTTGACTCAGACCGAACACCCAACACGCTTGTCATGGAAAACGATCAGCATCCATCAAAAGCCGTATGTGTTAATCGCTGGAAAGCAATGGTCTGAACGTCTCAATATTCTTGAGCCATTCCGTAATGGCTTATTGGTTTCAGTGAGCATAGGGATTGTAATGATTTTTATGTTGTCTGCTCTGGCTAGCCGTTTTGGATTAAGCACTTTAAGAAAACTACAACAACAAACTCAGGCAATCAATGTCCATCAATTGCAGCAAAGAATTCAGCTTGATCAAGCTCCATCAGAAATTGAACAACTGACAGCAGACATCAATACCATGCTGAACCGAATTGAAATCGGATACCAGCAACTCAATCGATTCTCAGAAGACATTGCACATGAATTCCGTACTCCACTCAACAACCTGATTGGACAAACGGAAATCATGTTGATGGGTGAGCGTACAGATGAGCAATATAAAGAACTGCTGTATTCAAATTTAGAAGATTACCAACGTCTAAAACGTATGATTGATAGCATGCTGTTTCTTGCACGTGCAGATCGTCAGATGGTGATGTTAAATAAACAATGGGTGCATCTACCTAACTTGATTGAGACGATTTGTGACATCTTTGAGCATCAAGCCGAAGAACAAGCTTGCCAGTTTATTTTGCAGTTAGAACAAATCCAAATATTGGCTGATCCAGAGTTATTACAACGAGCGCTTTATAATTTAATTTCGAATGCACTGACACATGGTGGTTTGCAACGTCAGATTTATATTGGCAGTCGAAAAAAACACCAAGATAGCTCAAGTCCCGCAACTAGTTTATATGTGATCACAAGTGATACGAGCATTGCAAATGAGCATCTTGATTCTCTGTTTGAACGCTTTTATCAATGTACTTCTAGCCGCCATCAAAGCAGCCAAACTGGAGGTCTTGGTTTATCCATCGTTGCCTCAATTATGACCCTTCATCAAGGTGAATATTTGGCTTACAACACACCAGATGGAATTTGCTTTGAACTTATTTTTCCTGATTTTTCTGAAAGTTAGTTTTCACCAAACTATTTAAGATAATTAAAATATCTACTAAATATTATCTCCCTACATATTCACCACCCACCTCAAAACCAGTGTTTCCATAGCTTTGTCATATCCATGCCCCTCGTTATTTACAGTAATTTTTATAACCATGGCTTCATTACAGATCATGTTTCTTAATAACAGAGTTACCAACCTACTTTAATTGAAATGCAATGTTTTTATAAAGCTAAGTGTTATTATTAGCCCCTATTTATTATCTAATTCTCTTATGAAGAATGCTTTTTCTGACAACCCTCAAATTGGCGTGGTTCCCACTTTTTCTGAATTGGTAAATTCCAGTTTTCAAGGTGATATGAATGCCATTTTCTGGTATAGAAATTTGGTCGGTGATTTTGAAGAAATTGTGTCTAAACTTGAGTTAAAAGAGAATGTTACGGAAGTTTTAGTTGAAGATCTTTTAGCATTGCAACTTTCGGAAAATGGCAATTTATCAAGACAAATTATCTTAAAAGATATCCAGCTATTGACTGACTTTGGGGCATCGCCTTCGCTTAATTTAATTAAAAATTACGAACGGGATGAAGAGCTAGATTTCATTTCAACAGATGTATATTCGTTTCATGTTGACCGATCACCTATCCCAACAGATACTTTTTTGTGTACCTATCATGGTGCAGCAAGTGAGATTTTGCCAAACGATCAGGTGGAGCAAAAGATTTTGATTCCTGAAATCAGAGAAAAACTTAAAAAGTTACATGATGGCCCAGAAAATGAGTTTGAGAATTTTTTAGAAGAGTATTTCTTTGATCTGCATTATCAGCCTAAACCTAATACAAAACCTGTGAATTTAGGTTTAGGTCATCTATGGCGATTGGCTGTAGATCATCCATCACAACAAGTTTTACCTTGTGTGCATCGTGCACCTGTTGAACAAGAAGATGAGTATCGACTACTGTTGATTTGTTGAGTATTGATTAGCCCTGTTCAAGATTGTTCAAAATAGCACAATCTGCTTGATCATCACCTGAACAATGATCGGCAGAAGTCTGCAACAAATTTACCATTTCTTGTAATTGAGTAATTTTATGGTTCAAATTTTCAATATGCTTAAGTGCCAATTGCTTTACTTCAGCGCTATGTCGTCCTGTATTTTTCCACAATGATAATAGCTCTTTCATCTGTTCAGAGGAAAATCCTAAATCACGGGAATTTCTTATAAAACTTAAAGTTTTTACGTCTTGTTCAGAATAAATCCGATAGCCAGAATCAGATCTTTTTGCTATACCGAGCAAACCAATCTGTTCATAGTAGCGAATCATTTTGGTAGAAATGCCTGTTTTTTTAGATACTTGACCAATATTCATAACTTTCCTCTCAATCAAATGGGTTTAAGTCAAATTTTCACTCAAACCCATAAGAACGTAGCGTTTAGGCTTTAATCGTTGCTGCATGGAAATATTTTAGACGTAAAGCATTGCCCAATACAAAAACAGAAGAAAGTGCCATCGCTCCTGCTGCAAAAATTGGTGATAGTAAAATACCAAATACTGGGTATAACACACCTGCGGCAATTGGAATCAAAGCAATATTATAGACAAACGCCCAAAATAGATTTTGTCGAATATTACGAATAGTCGCTTTGCTTAAAGCGATTGCATTCGGCACACCTTGTAGACTGCCTGACATTAATACGACGTCTGCAGCCTCAATCGCAACATCAGTGCCTGTTCCAATTGCTAAACCAATATCAGCTTGAGCTAAAGCGGGTGCATCATTAATCCCATCACCGACAAATGCAACTCGACCATATTGCTGTTGTAACTGGCGTACTGCATCGACTTTTCCATCTGGTAACACTTCAGCGACAACTTGATCAATATCTAAACGTGCTGCAATAGCTTGAGCGGTATGACGATTGTCTCCTGTAATCATTGCAACTTTTAAGCCTAGTTGATGTAAAGCGGCAATCGCTGCATAGGTTGTTTCTTTGATTGGGTCGGCCACGGCGATAATCGCAGCCAGCTTTTGATCAATAGCCACATAAATTGGTGTTTTACCGTTTTGTCCCAAACGTGCTGCCTCTTGTTCAAACGATGTGACATCCAGTCCTAATTGTTGCATATAGCGATCAGCGCCGATTTGAATCTTCTGACCATCAACTTCAGCCTTGATCCCTGATCCTGTCACGGACTCAAATGCAGTAACAGGTAATAGACTAATGTTTTGCTGTTGTGCAGCTTGAACAATCGCCAAGGCAATCGGATGTTCAGATTTTGCTTCAACCGATGCCACAATGCGCATGACTTGTTGATGCTCAAACCCTTGCTGGACATGAAAATCTGTTAGGGTTGGTTTACCCTCGGTTAATGTCCCTGTTTTATCCACGGCAACGACTTTTGCTTCTTGCAAGAGTTGTAGTGCTTCACCTTTGCGGAATAGCACCCCCATTTCTGCACCACGTCCAGTTCCGACCATAATTGAAGTCGGCGTTGCGAGCCCCATCGCACATGGACAGGCAATAATCAGCACAGCTACAGCATTCACTAAACTAAAAGTTAAAGCAGGCTCTGGTCCAAAAACAAACCAAACCAAAAAAGTTAAAGTGGCTAAGAGCATCACCACAGGTACAAACCACATGGTTACTTTATCAACCAAGGCCTGAATCGGTAATTTAGAACCTTGAGCTTGTTCAACCATACGAATAATTTGGGCTAATACAGAAGACTCGCCAATGGCTGTTGCTCGAATATTGAGTGTGCCATTTTGGTTAACTGTTCCACCGACCACCTGATCGCCAAGATGTTTTTTTACAGGCACAGGTTCACCTGTAATCATGGATTCATCGATATAACTTTGCCCTTCAATGACCTCACCATCGACAGGTACACGTTCGCCGGGGCAAATCTCAACAATCATCTCTGTAGTTACTTCTGCAATTGGAACTTCTATGACTTTTCCATCACGATAAATACGTGCCATTTTGGCTTGCATGCCTACCAAATGTTGAATGGCCTGTGAAGTCCGTCCTTTGGCTTTTGCCTCAAGATAACGCCCTAACAGAATTAAACTGACGATGACGGCTGCCGCCTCATAATAAACATGGACCGTACCCTGAGGCAGTATTTGAGGAATAAAAGTTGCGACCAGCGAAAAGCCATATGCAGCTAGTGTTCCCACGGCAACCAGTGAGTTCATATCTGGAGCGAAACGAAACAGCGCTGGAATTCCTTTTTGGTAAAAACGTCGACCAGGAAATATCAAAATCAAGCTAGTCAAAACAAATTGAATTAACCAACTTTGTTGTATACCAATGTTGTGCATAATCCACATATGAAACGCTGGAACGATATGTGATCCCATTTCCAAAATAAAAACTGGCAACGCAAGCATCAGGGAAATGATTAAATCTCGTTTAAGCTGTTGCTGTTCGGAAGCTTTTTTCTCCTGTCGATCACTTTGATTTTGTTCAACCAACTTGGCGTTGTAGCCTGCTTTTTTTACAGCCTGAATTAGATCGTGGCTTTTTAGCTGAGCATTACCCTGTATCCATGCACTTTCAGTGGCAAGGTTTACATTTGCCTGTTGTACGCCCTCTATTTTCTTCAGGGCTTTTTCTACTCGTGCTACACAAGAAGCACAGGTCATCCCTTCAATCGTCAGTTCAATGGGTTGAGTAACGACTACCTCATAGCCAGCGCGCTCCACTGCTTTCGTCAATTCTGTTAGATCTAACGGTTTTGATGAGGAAACGAAAGCCTTTTCTGTTGCCAAATTGACTGCTGCACTCTCGACACCGTCGACTTTCTTTAGTGCCTTTTCGACTCGACCTACACAAGAAGCACACGTCATGCCTGAAATCGACAATGTTTCATGGTAGGGAGAAGATTTAATATTTTTTGAATCCATAACAACCTCTGTCATTACAATCTATGAGGATCAGCATACAGATTGACATCATGGTAAGGTCAAGCAAATTTTTTCAAAAAAATACACTTGACCTTACTATCGTGACAAGGTTTAAACTTTGCAGTGAAGTGATGTTCTACTCGGAGAAAATTTATGAAATTATTGATTGAAAATATGACCTGTGGTGGTTGTGCTCGTGGTGTAACGGCAACGATTCAGGATATTGATCCAAATGCCAAAGTCGATATTGATTTAGCGACCAAGCTGGTCAGTGTTGAAACGACCGAAAGCCTCGACAAGATTACAGTTGCTTTGGCTGAAGATGGTTTTCCTGCACAAGTTCAGTAATCTATATGTCCATCTTGACGTTTTAATACAACGATATAGATGGACATTTTTCAACAATCAGCTTGTCTGATTCAAATCCACTTTATCTAATCAATACCATATAGATATAGTGGTAATCCTAAATCATCAAAAACTCACATTCCATGATAACTGTGCAGTACGTGGCGCACCAAGGAATAAATAATCATCCCCAAAGAAGCTACCAGCATCTCGCCAGTATTTTTTATTGAATACATTATCAACATTAAATCTCAAAGTATTGTCATACCCATAAGCACGGAAGTTATAGGCAGTGCCTACATTAAATATTGTATAACCAGATACTTTCGCTGTACCTGATTTATTAGCGTATTTACTACTGCTGTATTGCATGCCTGTTAACAAGCGTAATCCATCTACTTGCGGCACTTGATAAGACAAATAACTGGCTAAACGCACTTTCGGTACATTTTGAGTTTGATGCCCTTGATAATCTGAGGCATTTATATCCTTCAAGCGTGAACGAGTAAGCGCTAAAGTCGATATCATGTCTAGGCTATGTCCTAGCCGCCCTTGTACGCCTAGTTCCATGCCAAGGTTGTGTTGTTGACCTTCAGTTAAGTAGTAGTTATCAAAATTTGTATATTGATGATCTTGCTCTAATTTAAATATGGCAGCAGTAAACAGTATAGATTGTAATTGATGCTTCACTCCTAATTCATACTGGGTGGATTTTATAGGTGCTAAAGTTGCGTAGGCATTATTGGCAAACCACGGTGCTTGTCCACCATCGCTCAAGCCTTTGGCATAAGACGCATAGAGATGGGTATTTTCCCAAGGCTGAAACATCAGCGCGAACTGAGGCAAGAATCGGTTTAAGTCCGTATCACGGATAGTATTAGTTGCAGCATCATAAGCTTTTTCATCTAAATGCAGCAGTTTTCCACCCACTAAAACTGACCAAGTATTATTAAAATCAATCTGATCGAGCAAGTTGAGTGCGGTTTGCTGACTATCTAAAGATTTATAATGATTGCCTAAAGAAATGTTAGGTGGATTGTGTGTCTCACTATCTTTATAAATATTTCCTGTGCCCACTAACTCATTGATAGCATCATATTGGGCACGGCGTTTGTAGGTCTGTGACAATTCAACATTCAGCTTATGTTGCCAAGATCCCGTATTAAATTTACCGTTTAATCCTGCTTTAAATTGATTGGTCAGGTAGCTGTCATCTGGGCTACGAAAATCATAAATATCATAGTTTCCATTTTGGTCAAAACTATTGCCTAAGCCTGTAGTCTCACATATTTCACTGTAACAGCCCCATGGAAATGCTGAATAATCATCGACCACGACACGGCTTTGCGACGCAGATAGGTTCGCAGACCAATTCTCATTGATTTGTTGACTATACTTTAAGCTGGCATTGAGGCTTTCATTGGTGACAGGTTTACTCCAGCTTTGATAGCCAAGCAAGCGATCCCATTCAACGCCAGTGGGTACGGTTTTTCCATCAAGTAACTGATAACCTGCGACAGAACGTTGACGTTGGCGCTGTGATTCGATATCAAATTCTAGTTTTGAAGCATCTGAAATGTTCCAATCTAAAGCCAAAGCGCCAAATAAACGCTTACCATCGGTATGTTCTACATATGGATGAATCTCTTCGTGCGCTACATTGATTCGATAGCCAAATTGTTGATTTTCACCCAGCATATCACCGATATCCGTTGCAACACGATAACCACCCTGACTATCTGTTTCTAGCGTAACTGAACGAATGTCTTTTGGTCGTTTAGTCACATAGTTAACAACTCCGCCCGGTGTCGACATACCGCTTTGGATCGCACTGATGCCTTTTAGGATTTCGACTTGCTCTTTGTTTTCAAGTGCCACATTTTGCTCCCCTCGTAGCAAGTTACCATTCAGTAAATAGCTTGAACCGAGATTTAACGCAAAGCCACGCATGACAAAGTTTGGATAATAACCAATTGGAGCATAGCCATCACCGACTGCGGCATCATTTTTTACGACATCGCTGAGAGTTTTAGCATGTTGATCGGCAATGCGTTCTGCTGTGACTGTGTTGATGGATGCAGGAATTTCTATAAGATTTTGCTGAGTAAAACCCGATAAATTCACTTTTGGCTGGTGATATAGGGGCTGTTCTACTTGTGCTGCGACGGTAATGGTTGGGAGTCGTGGTGTCGTATTTTCATTTTCTGCATGTACGACTGTTGAGCTAAGCCCTAAGTATGAAAATGAGCCAACTGCCAATAATGCTTTTTGTAAACGAGAAAATGGATATGTTTTCACAGTCGTTGCCTAACCCCAAAAGATAATCTTACAGCCTAAGTTTTACGAGGATGAGTATTCACAATTTTGTCGGATTGAACAAGCATATTCCCTTACATATCTCGGATTTGTTGAATTATCTTCATTAAACTTTATTCAAATTTCCGACAAAGGAAAATTCCTGAGTCTTTCAAAGCATGCTACTATTTCAAAAATGACAATACATCATGTCAAATTAAAAGAAGGAATTGAGATGCTAAAAATGCAACAGATCAACATAACGCAAGAATTCAATGCACCTGTCGAAAAGGTTTTCGCGACCCTCAGTGAGCACGAAAACCTAAATAAAATTTTCGCCCCAGCAAAAGTGACTCGTCTCAGTGATGGCAAGGATGCGCGTAATGGTGTGGGTTCAGCACGTAAGTTATCTATTCCACTGACTCCATCATTTGTCGAAACAAATTTGGTCTACGTCGAAAATGAACGGATTGAATATGCCATTACCAGTGGTATTGCACCGATCAAAGATCATCGCGGTGTGATGATCTTTACTGATCTTGGCAATAACCGTAGTCGTTTGGATTATACGATTATGTTTAAAGGTCGAGTTCCGTATATTGGCGCAATCATTAAAGTTGCACTACAAAATGGTGTGAGCCGTGGGCTTAAAAAATTAAAAGTTTAATTTTAGAGAAAACTGAATTGTTCTAATTTTAGAATCAAACTCCCCTATTTTCTGATGGTGGGAGTTTTTATTGAGTCTATTTATCCACCATTCTTTGAAAAAAAAAATTCCTAAAATAACATTCAGCTCATTTTTACGATACATTATTGCCTTGGATGGGTTTAATTCAAGGAAAGACATGACACTTAAGCAATTAAAAGCCTTTTTGGCACTTGCTCGTACCTTAAATTATGCCAATGCTTCTC
Source organism: Acinetobacter sp. NIPH 298 (assembly GCF_000369505.1). Classification (GTDB taxonomy): domain Bacteria; phylum Pseudomonadota; class Gammaproteobacteria; order Pseudomonadales; family Moraxellaceae; genus Acinetobacter. The sequence continues at coordinate 1,217,771 of NZ_KB850055.1, read as the reverse complement.
TTGAGTTACACCTGAGCCAATCTGCCCTGAGTCTTTCTATCAAAAGTCTTGAAGAGGAATTGGGCGGTAAGCTGTTTAACCGAAATACACGCCGTGTTGAACTCTCTCAGGAGGGAAAATCATTGATCCCCTATGCAAAGAAATTACTCGCAAATTGGGAGGAGATGGAAAATGATGTCAAACAGCGCTTTAAATTGAACCGCGGAACATTAAGCATTGCTTCAATGCCATTTGTCACCCATGCAATCTTGCCCGAGGTGATTCATGCGTTTTTATCACTTCATCCAAACCTCAACTTTTCCATCCATGATATTCCGAATGAAACTATTATTGAAAAAGTGCAAGATGGTATTTTTGAGTTAGGAATATGTTTTGAACCTGATCTAACTGAAGGTCTAGAATTTAAACCTTTATTTGAGGAAGATTTCCTCGCTTTATTGCCTAAAAATCATGCCTTAGCTAGTTCTGCCGCTATCACTTGGCAACAACTTTTTTCCAATCCTTTTATAACCCTGCAAAAGCCATCAATTGTCCGTCATTTGGTTGAGCAAAACTGTTTACGCAACAATATGACCTTGGACTTAAAAATTGAATGTCATCAAATTTCTTCTCTTTCAAGCTTTGTTGCGCATGGTATTGGCGTAAGTGCGATCCCTCGCCATTTTGCCAAACACATTGATTTAAATGAAAATGTATTACTAGAATTGGAAGACGGAACCTTTCATAAAACAGTGGGTATTATCTATAAGAAAAATTTTGAAATATCACATATTTCAACGCAATTTATTGAAACTTTAGTCAATCATAAATTTTAAATTATTAATAATTTGGCAACTTTATTTCCAGTGGGTATTTTTGATAAATGCAATTTTACTAATGAAAATCAATATTATGCTGAATTGATCATGGTTTTGATGACGGTTTTCTATTTTATCTAAATTGTTATTTATTAATTTTCCTCATCAATCCTTAAGAAAAATCAACTTCTATACCCGAAAGCCAAGTGCTAATAATAAAGATACTAAGGGATCGTAGGAAAATAAGAGAATGAATAAGGTTTATAGCAGCGCAGAGGCAGCGCTCAAAGATGTAATTACCAATAACCAAACACTTGCTGTAGGCGGTTTCGGTTTGTGTGGGATTCCTGAAAAATTAATTGTCGCAGTTAAACAAAGCGGTGCAACAGGTCTAACCTGTATTTCTAATAATGCAGGTGTTGATGACTTCGGTTTAGGGATTTTACTGCAAACAAAACAAATCAAAAAAATGATCTCCTCTTATGTAGGAGAAAATAAAGAATTTGAACGCCAATATCTCAATGGTGAACTTGAAGTCGAACTTACCCCACAAGGTACTTTGGCTGAGAAATTACGTGCTGGTGGTGCAGGGATTCCTGCTTTCTATACCCAAACAGGTGTAGGCACATTGATCGCTGAAGGTAAAGAACAGCGTAACTTCAATGGTAAAAACTATATTTTAGAAGAATCACTTACGGCTGATGTTGCTTTGGTAAAAGCTTATAAAGCCGACAAAGCAGGTAATTTGGTGTTCCGCAAAACCGCGCAGAACTTTAATCCTGAGTGTGCCATGGCTGGAAAAATCACCATCGCTGAAGTTGAACATGTGGTCGAAATTGGTGAATTAGATCCTGATGAGATTCATTTGGCAGGCATCTATGTAAATCGCATTATTTTGAATGCTTCACCTGAAAAGCGTATCGAACAAAAAACCTTAAGCATGGAGGCAGTATAAAATGGCTTGGTCACGTAATGAAATGGCACAACGTGCTGCACAAGAACTTGAAGATGGCTTTTATGTGAATTTAGGCATTGGCTTACCTACCCTTGTTGCCAATTATATTCCGGAAAATATGAATGTTTGGTTGCAGTCTGAAAATGGTTTACTCGGTATTGACGCTTTCCCAACTGAAGATACGCTTGATGCCGATCTGATCAATGCTGGAAAGCAAACCATTACGGCGCGTGCTGGCGCAGCTTTTTTCTCTAGCTCTGAATCTTTCGCCATGATCCGTGGCGGTCATGTCAATATTGCAATATTAGGGGCAATGGAAGTTTCTGAACAAGGTGACTTGGCCAACTGGATGATCCCTGGCAAGAAAGTCAAAGGTATGGGCGGTGCAATGGATTTGGTTGTCGGTGTTCAGAAAGTTGTGGTTTTGATGGAACACTGTGCCAAAGATGGTACGCCAAAGATCGTCCCGAATTGTAGTCTCCCTTTAACAGGTCAAGGCGTGGTGCATCGTATCATCACTGATTTGGGTGTGATGGATATTACCCCACAAGGTGTTGAACTGATTGAACTGGCTGAAGATGTGACACTCGAGCAAATTCGTGCTGTTACAGGTGTACCTTTAATTTTTAATAAATCCTTAGTTGCTTGATTTGATCAAATGTTCTGCTCTGGTTCCAACTAGAGCAGTTTTATCACAACATAAATTTTAAGAGATATTAAAAATGAGTTCTATTGTTATCGTTTCAGGTAGTCGTACCGCGATGGGCGGTTTTCAGGGTAGCCTATCCGCTTTGACAGCACCTGAGTTGGGTGCTGCTGTGATTCGTGAGTCTATTCAACGTGCAGGCATTCGACCTGAGCAAGTGGATGAAGTGATTTTTGGTTGTGTGCTGAGTGCAGGCATTGGTCAAGGTCCTGCTCGTCAAGCAATGCGTAAAGCTGGTGTTCCTGATCATGTAGGCGCTGTCACAATCAATAAACTATGTGGCTCTGCGATGAAAGCGGTATTAATTGCTTCTGATACTTTAAAAGCAGGCAGCGCAAATATCGTGGTTGCTGGTGGTATGGAATCGATGAGCAATGCGCCATATATCCTGCCTAAAGCACGTGGTGGCTACCGCATGGGTCATGGTGAGGTCAAAGATCACATGTTCTTGGATGGTCTTGAAGATGCGGAAACAGGTCGCTTAATGGGTTCATTTGCACAGGACATGGCAAACACCAAAGGCTTTACCCGTGAGCAGATGGATAACTTTGCAATTTCTTCACTGAAAAAAGCACAGACAGCAATCACAGAAGGATATTTCAAAGAAGAAATCGTTCCTGTTGAAGTCAAGAGTCGTAAGGGTGTCGAGCTTGTTGATCAAGATGAGCAACCACATAAAGCAAATCTTGAAAAGATCCCAACGTTACGCCCTGCTTTTAGTAAAGACGGTACGATTACCGCAGCGAACTCTAGCTCTATTTCTGACGGTGCTGCCGCATTGGTACTTTCAACCGAAGACTATGCACAAGCAAATGGTTTAAATGTTTTGGCTAAAATTGTGGCGACTTCAAGCCACTCACAGCATCCAAGTGAATTTACTGTAGCCCCTATTGGCGCGATTCAAAAAGTGCTTGATCGTGCGGGTTGGTCAGTTGAGGATGTTGATGCATGGGAAATCAATGAAGCATTTGCGATGGTGGCAATGGCACCTATTCATGAGTTGGGTATTGATGAAACCAAAGTCAACATTCATGGTGGTGCTTGCGCTTTAGGTCATCCAATTGGTGCGACAGGTTCACGTATTATTCTTTCATTGATCTACGCTTTAAAGCGTTTAGGTAAAAAGAAAGGTGTTGCTGCACTGTGTATCGGTGGTGGTGAAGCAACTGCTGTGGCTATTGAAATTTAAGTTTCAAAAAATCAAAAATGCATCTCATATAAGAGGTGCATTTTTTTATCTGTATAAAATTGAAATCGTTTAAAATATTTATCTTTAAACCCTATAAGATTTTGGATCGTGACTTAAATAAAAAAGCACATCAGCGTATCTGATGTGCCTTTAGTATTTGAATAATCATCAAAAAACCAAGTTAAGCATTACCTGATTCAGTTAAATTAGTTTTTACTTCTTCTACCTGTTGTTCTTCATCAAATTTATGACGTTTTAGGCTTAGAATCGCACATATTGCTAGCATCGCTGGGATAGAAATCATCACAAAATTCATAGTGTGCGGTAGGTTTAAGGTCAGTAACAAGCCAGTTAAAATAGGTCCGACGATCGCACCGATCCGCCCGACACCCGATGCACAACCGATTCCTGTAGAACGCACACTTAATGGATAATATTGAGCAACATAGCTATAAAGAAGAATTGAGGTACCAATGGTCGCAGCACCTGCAACAGTCACTAAACCATATAAAACATAGGCTGGTGAGTTAAATCCTAAACCAATGAGTGCAGCAACGCCTGCCATGAGCATACTTAGAATCACAGGCTTCAAATGGAATTTATCTGAAAGAATACCGCCGCCAATCGAACCAATCATTGCGCCAACATTTAGAGCGAGTAAGAATAAGATACTTTTTCCGAGTGAATACCCTGCTGCAAGCATCAATTTAGGTAACCAACTGCTTAAGGCATATACCATTAGTAGGCACATAAAGAACAATACCCAAAACATCAGTGTATTAAAGGCACGACCTTGTTGAAATAATCCTTTGACTGAGCTACCGGTTGGAATATTTTCTTCATTTAGCATTAATTTTGTATTACGGGTAATAGCTTGTTCAGGCGAGATTTTTTGAATAATGTTCTGCGCCTGTTCAGTTTTCCCTGTTTTAACCAAAAAAGTTAAAGATTCAGGCAAAAACTTCCACATCACAGGTAATAAAAGCAAAGGAATACCTGCAATCAAAAACATGATTTGCCATCCTTGACTTTCGACCAGATAACTCCCAATCAATGCTGAGAGAATCCCCCCGATCGCATAACCACTAAACATAGTGCCGACTAAGGTACTGCGGATGCGTTTTGGTGCGTATTCAGACGTGAGCGCAACTAGATTTGGCATGACTCCGCCAATCCCTAATCCCGCCAAAAAGCGTAAAATACCAAACTCAAAAGGATTGGAAGCAAAAGCGCCTAAAAAGGTAAAACCGCTGAATAAAGTGACACAAATTAAAATTACATTTTTTCGACCAATTTTGTCTGCCAAAGCACCAAACAGCATTGCGCCAAACATCATGCCGCATAATGCGGTACTGGCTAGCATTCCTGCTTGGACTGAGGTCAGTGACCACTCTTGCATCAATAATGGCAATACCACGCCATAAATCACAAGGTCATAACCATCAAAAATAATAATCAATAAACACCAAAGCAAAATGCTCCAGTGAAAAGGGGTAAATTTTGCTTGGTCAATTACTGCATTTACATTAACTGTAGATGTTGTCATTCTGCATCTCCTCAATGAGATAATTTTTCCATCATATTTAAAACGGCATAATTCACCTTAAAGAAAAACAATATTATTCAAGGTTTTATTTAAATTAAAAATCATAGCTCGCCATCATATTGATACGGCTATCTGCCCCTGAACGACCATCAAATGTTTCTCGCTCGCCATAGACATATTCCATCCCCAAAGTAATCGGCTTGTATGGGTTATACATGCCGTTAATCCAGCCTTGCCATAGTTCTTTATTTTGAGCTGAGTTGTTTTTATGGATGCGCGCAAATGCGTTATCATCTTTGGCTTTCATATAGCCATAACCCAAAGTCGAACGGAACTGCGAAGTGAATTGATGGGTAATCCCTGTCGAAATGGAATCAAATTCATTGGTTTGGATGTTGTTTTGATCATCAATGGCATAACTACTATTCGTCCACATCAAGAAACGTCCATCTCCTTTGATGTGGTTATAATCAGCCTTTAAAAAGGTTTTTGGACTGAGCTGATATTTGCCCCCGATGCCAATGCCCCACGCCCATTCATCATCATTGCTGGTCTTCTTCTCAGCCACAAAGCTACGCCCAGATAGCATCGAACCATTTTCAAACTTATGATTTACGCGCCCAACAAATGCGGGCAAACGCATTTTATTTTCCGGATCAGATGTGGCTGTGTATTTTGGATCTTCAACCGATAAGGCAAAGCTGGTATTTGCAGATAAAGAATCGCTATAGCGTACTAACGGAGAGCGTTGTAATGCACCGCCCACATAGGTCGCAGCATCAATCGTTTCAGGATAGTATTCAGGTGCGATAAAGGTAGACCAAGTCTGACCAATCAACCATTTATCCAAAGTAAGATAGGCATGACGAATACGAAACTGATCGCGTGAAGCGCCACCAAAGAAGTCCATTTCTAATTTTCCGCCCACATCGCCTGCCGCTGTTGGTGTGGTGAAATTGAGTCCTATGCGTGAGACATTGGCAGTTGAGTGTAATCGATCTTTTTGTTGGGCTGCTTCCGCTGTACCTTTGAGTGGAACACCATTGATATTGTTATACATCGTGGATGCGCCTTTCGCTTGATAAGATGCATCGGCACGGATATAACCATATAGACTGACTTCGGCACCAGATTTTAGTTTAGCTGCCGGCGTTTGCTTGGCTACTGGCGAGGCTGCTGCGTTTAGATTGTTTGCTGGCTGTGCCGATGCGGGTTGCTGTACATAGTGTTGTAGCATTGCTCTTAACTCTTGTACTTCTTGGCGAAGCTGTGCAATTTCGGCACTCTCCGAAGCTGCATGAGCAGATGACATGACTGCCACAATGGACAGCGTCAGCACGCTTTTTTGCACCGTTAGTATGAACTTTTTCATTAAAATAAGTTTCCTTCTTTTTTGATCTTAAATACCGTTTTAAGATCGCTATTTGTTTGCGTTGTATCCTTTGCAGAAATCATGACTGCATCGCATTTTTTTGTTTTAAAGCATTAACATATTGATTTATTTGGTTTTCACCTCCTTTAAAATACTGATATTGATAAACTCACTCTTTTTTAAAGACAAAAAGATCTTGCAGCGGTGATATAAACCACTGTTAATTAACCATTTGGTAAAAAATAAGTTTAAATCAGTCCTTTAATATTTATTCCATCATAGATGCAAGCCCTTGTTTAGGACGCTTGTGCAGAAAACGTTTGACGCCTCTTTTTCTGCGCGATCAATCCTTGATACATTAAAATTTGGCTATAGGAATGCACATCCACAAAGCCTGTGCCGTGGAGCAACTGCTGATAGTCAGAGAAGGAAAGCGTAAAAAACTCTTGCGCCATTCGTTCTAACATTTTTTGACATTGCACTTCCGTCAACCCTTGTGCCAAACATATATTTCGTAGTGCTTGAAGTTGCTGAGCGTCTGTGCAGGTCATTAAATCGTAGGTCAGCAAGATCCCATCCTCTTTTAAGTGATCATAGATCTCGCTAAAAAAAGTGGGCTTATTTTCATCAGCAATAAAATGAGCAACCAAAATAGAAAGTGCAGCATCAAAATAGGCATGATCAGATAAAGTAGAAGTTTCACCATGCACAAATCTTACTTGAGCAGATCGACCTAAATCAGCGACCACTTTCTGGGCTTTTTCAAGCATGGTGAATGAAGGATCGACTGCTGTAAACTCCCAACTCGGATGCCTTTTGAGTAGATATTCCAGTTCATAGCCTGTGCCACAGCCAACGATTAAGATGTGCGCGTGTGGCGGTAACGCTGATTGTAAAATGGCATCCACCTGTTGATGGATAATTTCATAACCCGGAATTAATTTACGGATATGTTGATCATATTCTTCAACGACTTTCGGATTACTGAAATCTTTTGCCATTTTGTTTTATCCTTTACTGTTACGACTTTTAAAATGGTGTTTTTTCTCGCTCATGTAAAACATCATTTAGTCGAATACCGTTCCTGTTAAATTAAGCTCAGCACGCATAATTTCTTGTAATTTAAACTTTTGCGCTTTGCCTGACGCCGTCATTGGAAATTCATTAAAGAATTTGACATAACGTGGCACTTTATTATGAGAAATATGTGCTTTACAGAAACTACGGATACCATCTTCATCGCTCTGATGATGCTCGTGTAGAATGATGCAGGCACACAGCTCCTCACCATAGCGAGTGTCTGGTAAACCAATGACTTGAACATCGCTGATATCTGGATGGGTATACAAAAAGTCTTCTATTTCTTTTGGAAATAGATTTTCACCGCCCCGTATCACCACATCTTTTATACGTCCTTTGATTTTGACAAAGCCATCAGCATCCATTTCCGCGATATCACCCGTATGCATCCAGCCAGCAGCATCGATTACTTCACGGGTTTTTTCTTCTTCGCCCCAATAACCTGCCATCACTGAATAACCACGGACACATAATTCGCCTAAAGTTCCCTGAGGAACGATTTGTCCTTCTGGATCGACGATTTTGATTTCAACATGTGGGTGGACATGACCAACAGTGCTAACGCGTTTATCGATGGTGTCACTCACCGAACTTTGTACACTGACGGGAGAAGTTTCTGTCATGCCATAGCAAATGGTGATTTCTGACATATGCATTCGATCAATCACACGTTGCATGATTTCACGTGGGCATGGACTGCCGGCCATAATGCCAGTACGCAGACTAGATAGATCAAATTCATCAAACTGTTCATGTTCCAAAGTGGCAATGAACATGGTTGGTACGCCGTAGGCAGCTGTGCAACGTTCTTTGTGAATGGTTTTGAGTGTTTCTAATGGATTAAATACAGCTGATGGATACACCATCGTTGATCCATGTGTGATACAGGCTAAATTTCCCATCACCATGCCAAAACAATGAAATAGTGGTACAGAAATGCAGACTTTATCCTGTGGCGTTAAACCAATACCTTCACCGACAAAATAACCATTATTTAAAATGTTATGGTGAGTGAGCATCGTGCCTTTCGGATTGCCTGTGGTGCCAGATGTAAACTGGATATTAATGGTTTCATCAAATTGCAGTTGTTGCGCAGCCAACTGTAATTGATCCAGTTGTTGCTGCGTTGGTGGCACAACCAGATCACTAAAACGATGAATACCTGTATGTTGTTTTTCATCAATTTTGATGACAAATTTTAAGAAAGGTAGACGTTCTGAATGAATTTGTTTATTGGTACAGAAATCAATTTCAGGCGCTATACGCGTCAAAAGCTCTTGATAATCAGTCGTTTTGAATTGTGATGCGATAATCAATCCTTTGCAGGAAACTTTATTCAACACATATTCGAGTTCATGGCTTTTATAGGCTGGATTTAGATTGACTAAAATAATCCCAGCTTTAAAAGCCGCAAACTGAGTGACTGTCCATTCCACACAGTTGGGAGACCAAATAGCGAGACGATCTCCTTTTTTCAAACCGAGTTGAAGCAAACGGCATGCAAATGCATTTACTTCATCGTGCAGTTGTTTATAGGTTAACCGTCTGTTCTGATGCGAACTCACAATTGCCTCTTGTTCAGCATATTGCTGACAAGCTTGGTCAAATTTCTCTCCAATCGTCATCCCCAACAGGGGTTGCGAACTTGGCCCAGAGGCATAGCTTAACTGTACGTGTTGCATTGAATCATTCTCCTTGATTCTTTGTAATTCTCATCGCTCTAATTGTTGTTACTGCAACTACTTTTCAATCTGCCTATTTTGTAATTTTACGGGTTGTGTATGCTCTACTTTTTCCGTACGGCATCCACACAAAAGTCAGCAATCTGTTTTGAAAAATAGTCCTTGTGTTGCTGATCAAACTTTGTATTTTGAGCTGGGTCTAAAGGCTCGACCACCACAAAAGTCATGGCACCAACCACACACAGTGCCGTGGTATTTAGGTCTTCTAACACAAACTCACCACTTGCATTTCCATCCGCAAGGATTTTAATCACACTCTGTTTAATCAACTGCTTAACCCGAAAACGCTCATGTTCAACCGAAGAGTCAACGGGTTCAAACATAAGTGAATACGCAAGCTGCGGGCTGTTCAATGCTCGTTTGACGAAAGTCGCAACGGCCTTGTGCAATTTATGTTCTGCAGTCAGATCACTTTCTGTGATTGCATCAATCACCAAAAGTTCGGTATTGATGGCTTCTGACAAAACTTCAATCAGCACCTGACTTTTATTGTCAAAGTAGCGATAAACCAGACCACTTGAAACGCCTGCTTGCTCAGCAATTGTTTGTATCTGCGCGTCTTTAAAGCCTCCTTCTGAAATTAATTTTCTCGCCGAACTCAAAATCGCCTTACGATTTTGCTCCATTCGCTCTTGCATTAAAGATGATCGTTTATAGCTCATAAATTTTATTCTCTAACAAATAAAGTGAATTGTAAATCATTTTATGAATCTCTATTCACTTTTTTAAAAAATCATTGTATGGTACTTCCTAAGCACCTACAAGAATGCTTATGGAACAACAAATATAACCAATGGGATGAACACAATGAACCTACGTAGCTTGAATTTTGGCCTCGATGAAACACTCATTGCACTACAAGATTCAGTTGCCGCATTTTGTGCAAAAGAAATCGCACCAATTGCTCAACAAGTTGATCAAGACAATATATTCCCTGCTCATCTTTGGAAAAAGTTTGGCGATATGGGTTTATTCGGCTTAACGGTTTCCGAACAATATGGTGGCACCAATCTTGGCTATCTTGCTCACATCATTGTCATGCAAGAAATTTCTCGCGCTTCAGCAGCCATCGGGCTTTCTTACGGTGCTCATTCTAACTTATGTATCAATCAAATTAACCGTAACGGAAGCGAACAACAAAAACAGAAGTATTTACCTAAGCTAATTTCTGGTGATTTCGTCGGTGCTTTAGCGATGTCTGAGCCAAATGCGGGTTCGGATGTGGTCAGCATGAAATTACGCGCTGAGCAAAAAGGTGATCATTTTGTTTTAAATGGTTCAAAAATGTGGATCACCAATGGCGGTGATGCAGATGTACTCGTGGTTTATGCGAAAACAGATCCTCATGCGGGTGCGAAAGGTATGACAGCCTTTTTAATTGAAAAAGATATGAAAGGTTTTAGTCATGGTCATCATTTAGACAAACTCGGAATGCGTGGCTCTAACACTTATCCGCTGTTTTTTGACAATGTTGAAGTGCCCGTTGAAAACGTACTCGGTGGTGTTGGCAATGGAACAAAAGTCCTCATGAGCGGTTTGGATTATGAGCGTGCAGTTTTAAGCGCAGGTCCACTTGGCATTATGGATGCCTGTATGGACGTGGTGATTCCATATTTGCATCAACGTGAACAATTTGGACAAGCATTAGGTGAATTCCAGTTAATGCAAGGCAAGTTAGCAGACATGTACTCGACTTTGTTGGCATGTAAAGCGTTGGTCTATGCAGTAGGTGCAGCTTGTGACAAAGCCGATCATGACCGTAGCTTACGTAAAGATGCCGCAAGTGCCATTCTCTATGCAGCTGAAAAAGCCACATGGATGGCGGGTGAAACAATTCAAAGCTTAGGTGGAAATGGCTATATCAATGAGTTCCCTGCAGGTCGTCTATGGCGTGATGCGAAACTTTATGAAATTGGTGCAGGCACATCTGAAATTCGTCGTATGTTGATCGGCCGTGAATTGTTTAATGAGACCAAATAATAACGATAAATTAGGATGCATCGTATGAATCAATTACAAAGCAAAATTAATGTCAGAAGTGAAGACTTCAAAACCAATCAGCAGGCTATGCAAAGCTTGGTCAATGATTTGACCCAAGTTGCCCAGTCTATCGCTTTAGGTGGTGGAGAAAATGCTCGTCAAAAGCATTTGGCGCGTGGAAAATTACTTCCTCGTGAACGGATTGATCAACTGATCGATGTGGGTACTGCCTTTTTAGAAATCGGACAACTTGCTGCGTACAAGGTTTATGAGGATGACATCCCTGCTGCTGGAGTCATTGCTGGTATTGGACAGGTCAATGGTGTGACGTGCATGATCGTTGCCAATGATGCAACAGTCAAGGGTGGGACTTATTATCCCCTCACCGTCAAAAAACATTTACGCGCCCAAGAAATTGCTGAGCAGAACCATTTACCTTGTATTTATCTGGTCGATTCTGGTGGTGCATATTTACCTATGCAAGATCAGGTGTTCCCAGATCGTGATCATTTTGGTCGTATTTTTTACAATCAAGCTCGCATGTCGAGCCAAGGTATCGCCCAGATTGCGGTCGTAATGGGGAGCTGTACCGCAGGTGGTGCTTATGTTCCTGCAATGTCAGATGAAACCATCATTGTACGTAATCAAGGCACGATTTTCTTGGGTGGTCCACCACTTGTAAAAGCTGCTACTGGTGAAGTTGTGAGTAGTGAAGATTTGGGTGGTGGTGATGTGCATACCCGTCTTTCAGGTGTTGCGGATCATTTGGCAGAAAACGATGAACATGCAATTGCGATTGCACGGAATATCGTTGCAAATCTAAATAAAAAGCCAAATGACTTAAACAAGCAGATTGATGAGCCACTATTTGATGCCAAAGAGCTATACGGTGTCGTACCAAGTGACGCACGTAAACCATTTGATGTACGTGAAGTGATTGCTCGTATTGTTGATGGCTCACGTTTTGATGAATTTAAAGCGCGTTTTGGTTCAACCCTAATCACTGGCTTTGCGTCTCTATACGGCATGCCAGTCGGAATTATTGCCAATAATGGCATTCTATTTTCTGAGTCAGCTCAAAAAGGCGCACATTTTATTGAGCTATGCACCCAACGCAATATTCCGTTATTATTTATTCAAAATATCACAGGCTTTATGGTCGGTCGCCAATACGAAAATGAAGGCATTGCCAAACATGGTGCCAAACTGGTGATGGCGGTTGCAACTGCGAATGTCCCTAAACTGACTTTAATCATTGGTGGTTCTTTTGGTGCAGGTAACTATGGCATGTGTGGCCGGGCTTATTCTCCACGTTTCTTATGGACTTGGCCAAACTCCCGTATTTCAGTCATGGGCGGTGAGCAAGCAGCCAGTGTACTTTCGACTTTGAAGCGTGATCAGATTGAGCAAAAAGGCGCAGAATGGTCTGCGCAAGAAGAAGATGAATTTAAGCAACCGATTCGTGATCAGTATGAGCGCCAAGGTCATCCTTACTATGCCTCTGCCCGCCTATGGGATGACGGTGTGATTGATCCTGCTCAAACACGTCAAGTGCTTGGATTGAGCCTTGCAGCAGCCATGAATGCACCGATTCAACCAACCAAATTCGGCGTGTTTCGCATGTAAGAGGTGTTTTATGAGCTATCAATTTTTACAACTGGAACAACACGATCAGGTGGCTTATGTGTGGCTGAATCGACCAGAACTACACAATGCTTTTAATACAACCGTGATTGAAGAGTTACATGCTTGTTTTAAGACCTTAAATAGTCGTGATGATATTCGAGTGGTGGTTTTGGCTGGTCGTGGTAAAAGCTTTTCAGCAGGTGCAGATCTCAACTGGATGAAACAAGCGGGTCAAGCTTCTTCAGCAGAAAATGAAGCTGATGCGATGAAACTCGCGCAGATGCTTGATGCGCTTGCGACGCTAAAACAACCAACGATCGCTCGGGTTCATGGCATCGCCTTTGGCGGTGGTATGGGGCTTGCCTCGGCTTGTGATATTTGTATTGCTAGTACCGATGCGAAATTTGCAACTTCTGAAGTCCGTTTGGGACTTGCACCTTCTACGATTAGCCCTTATGTCGTTCGTGCGATTGGAGCAAGACAAGCTTCACGCTATTTCTTAACCGCTGAACGTATCTCAGCACGTGAAGCCAAACAAATTGGCTTGGCACATGAAATTGCGGATGCGGAAGATTTAGACAAAAAAGTTCAAGAGATTATTGATGCATTATTACTTGGTGGTCCACACGCTCAGGCCGCATCGAAACAATTGATTCAAATGGTCAGCAATCAAAGTATGAATGATCACTTGCTTCAGCAGACTGCACAGCATATTGCACAAGTCCGTCAAGGTAGTGAGGCAAAAGAAGGTTTAAATGCCTTTCTAAATAAACAATCTCCTGCATGGATTTCAAATTCCAATAACAACAATTAAGGACGACCAAAATGTTTGAAAAGATTTTAATTGCGAACCGTGGTGAGATTGCTTGTCGTGTGATTCGTACAGCGAAAAAATTGGGTATTGCAACGGTTGCGGTGTATTCAGATGCTGATGCGAATGCACAGCATGTCAAACTTGCCGATGAGGCGATTTATATTGGTCAATCTCCTGCAACGCAAAGTTATTTACAAGCTGACCGTATTATTCAAGCGGCAATTGATACTGGCAGCCAAGCCATTCACCCTGGCTATGGTTTTCTTTCGGAAAATGACCAGTTTGCCCTTGCTTGCCAACAACACAATATTTGCTTTATTGGCCCTCCCGTCGATGCCATCTTAGCCATGGGTTTAAAAGCAACCTCTAAAGCTTTGATGGAAAAAGCTGGTGTACCTTTAACACCGGGTTATCACGGTACCAATCAAGATGCTGAGTTTTTAAAACAGCAAGCTGATGAGATTGGCTATCCAGTGTTGATCAAAGCCAGTGCTGGTGGTGGTGGTAAAGGGATGAGTTTGGTGGAACGCAGCGAAGATTTCCTACATGCCCTTGCCTCGTGCAAACGAGAAGCGAAGTCAAGCTTTGGCAATGATGATGTATTGATTGAACGTTATGTGATTCAACCACGGCATATTGAAGTGCAAGTATTTGGTGACATGCACGGCAACTATGTACATTTGTTTGAACGTGATTGTTCGGTACAACGTCGTCATCAAAAAGTGCTAGAGGAAGCACCTGCGCCACAAATGCCAAGTGATAAACTAGATGCCATGCGTCAAGCTGCAATTGATGCTGCACGTGCGGTAGATTATGTGGGTGCAGGTACGGTGGAGTTTATTGTTGAGCAAGACGGTACTGCCTATTTCATGGAAATGAATACACGTCTCCAAGTCGAACACCCTGTCACTGAAATGATTACAGGTGAAGATTTAGTAGAATGGCAACTTCGTGTTGCTGATGGTGAACCTTTGCCAAAACTACAGCATGAATTACAAATTCATGGGCATGCTTTGGAAGCACGTATCTACGCTGAAGAACCTGAAAAGGGATTTTTACCTGCAATCGGTAAAATTGACTATCTACGCTACCCAACGCAAAGCCAATATGTGCGTGTAGATAGTGGCATTGTTGAAGGTGATGAAATTACCACTTTCTATGACCCTATGATTGCCAAATTGATCGTATGGGGTAAAAACCGTGAAGCCGCTTTGATTCAAATGCAACACGCGCTGAGTCAATTCCATGTCGATGGTTTAGGCAATAACATTGCCTTTTTGGAAAAGATTGTACGTTGTGATTCGTTCAAACAAGCAAAGTTGGACACGAATTTAATCCAACGTGAAGAACAATTTTTGTTTAGCCCAGCGAATATAAAACCTGAGTTTGTTGTTGCGACTGCATTTATTGAGTTTTTAAGCCAAATGCAAAACAACCAATCAGGTCAAAAACAACTTTGGCAAGCACAACCTTTGTGGCGTTTAAATGTTGCTTATCAGCACAGTATTAAACTGAATTATTTAAATCAAAATATTCAGATTAAGTTCGTCGCGGCTGAACAAGGTTTTAACGCAGAATTTAATGATCAAACTTTCAATATCTCTGGCGAACTCATTGATCCACATAGCGCTTCAATCCAAATCAATGCAACTCAGCAAAGACTCGCATTTAACCGAAGTTCACAAGGCATTACTTTGTTCCATACAGGGCAAAGCTATAAGTTTAACTATATTCGTCAAGACTTTAATCAGGCGGACAGCCAAGCTGAACAAGGACACTTGAAAGCGCCTATGCCAGGCGTGGTAACACAATTACTTGTAGGCGCGAATCATACGGTGAAAAAAGACGATATTCTCATGACACTCGAAGCGATGAAAATGGAATACACCATTCGTGCACCGAAAGATGGTGTGATTGTGGATGCTTATTTCCAAGTGGGCGATCAAGTTAAAGTCGGTGATGAACTGGTGGAGTTTCAAGCTGCTGAGGAGGAAGTTGCATGAGTGAGTTTGTCAAAATCGTGGAAGTTGGACCGCGTGATGGACTACAAAACGAAAAGCAGCCCTTAACCATAGAACAACGCTTCAATTTCATTAGCGACCTGATTGATGCAGGCTTGAAATCAATTGAAGTGGGTTCTTGCGTTTCGGCTAAATGGGTTCCGCAGATGGCGCAAAGCGATGAGTTATATAAACTGCTGCCGCAACGTGATGACTTGAATTTGAGCTTGCTGACGCCAAATCTCAAAGGCTTTGAAGCAGCGTTCGCAGTTGGCTGTAAAGAAGTTGCGGTTTTTACCGCAGCTTCTGACAGTTTTACCCGTAAAAATATCAATTGCTCGATAGATGAAAGTTTAGAACGGTTTTCTGAAATTTTCCAAGCTGCCAAGACACATAATGTTCGTGTCCGTGGTTATGTCTCTTGTATGGTGGACTGCCCTTATGAAGGTGCAATAGATCCCAAACAAGTGCTTAGCGTGGTTAAACGGCTTCATGCCATGGGCTGTTATGAGATTTCATTGGGTGAAACCATTGGTACAGCGACACCAGATCGTGTGGAGAAAGTATGGCAAGCCTGCTTGGCTGAACTGGATAGCGAGGTTTTGGCTGGGCATTTTCATAATACCTATGGTATGGCAATCGCCAATATCTATCAGTCTTTGCAACAAGGCATCCGTATTTTTGATTCGTCTCTTGCTGGGCTTGGTGGTTGTCCGTATGCCAAAGGTGCATCAGGCAATGTCGCCACCGAAGATCTATATTATTTGTTATCTCATATTGGATATGAAACAGAAATTAATTTAGAGAAATTGATGAGAGCTAGCCAAAATATCAATAAAGCACTGAATCGAAAAAATTTATCAAGCTATGCCAATACCTATTTGCAGCAACATTGCGCATAAATAAAGTTAATCACGGTTGAATCAATGCTCCACAATTAAATGTTGAAGGAGCATTTGAATCTTATTATTTTCTCACTTTTTAATTATGAAGCATTTTATTGGCCGTTTTTATTTCCTGATAAAGACTTAGTCGATATGGGTTAATTGATAAAAGTAAGAGGTATCCGCCTCTATTTTTGGGGCAATATGCTGTTCTACCCAGTCTAACCATGCCCGTGTTTTGGCATCAATAAAATGTCGCGATGGTAATAAGGTATAAACGCCAATATCTGGAGAACGCCAATCTGGCAAAATGTGACAAAGTCGCCCCGCACGAACAGCCTCGATTACCGTGAACATTGGTAAAAGCGCGATCCCCATATCTTGTTGAACCATATCTAACAAGAGTTCTGGCGTATCTGCAATCAATTGTCCCGTAATATCTATCTGATAAGAGCAGCTTTTTTTGCTGACCAGATGCCATTGTGCTGTGATGGATGGATTGACTAAACGTAAACAAGCATGCTCCTGCAAATCATCTGGTGATTGTGGTATGCCATGTTTTTTCAAATACGTCGGTGATGCACAGAGTACTGAAAATATAGTACCAATACGTCGTGAAACAAATCTAGAATCCGTCAAAGATTCAGTGAGATAAAGACTGACATCAATCCCTTTGGCTAAAAGATCAGGGGCATTTTGAGACGTGCGATATTCAACAGTCAGTTCAGGGTAAGTTCTACAAAACTCAGCCATGACAGGTGCGACGTAGTAATGACCAAAACTGGCCATACTCAAGATACGTAATCGACCTTTTGGCTTTGTGGCTGTTCCTGTCGCCTCCGCCTCTGCCTCATCAATCATTGCAATCACTTGTCGACAGCGTTCTGCGTAAGTTGCACCAATATCGGTCAACGCATGCTGTCTGGTAGAGCGTTGCAGTAATTTAATTCCTAAGCGTGTTTCCAACTCACTGATCAGACGTGAGACCTGCGCTGTGGTCAGATCCATCTGCTCAGCCGCTGCGGTAAAACTTCCACTGTCGATCACTTTCAGGAAAGCATGCATAGCATGCAACAGTCCACCCTCGTGATTTTTGCGCATAACGTAAATATCTTTTCCTAAATTACGCATTGTTGCACCAGTTTAGATCATCCACAATGGTAAATATGTACATACATTGAGCCAGCCCTTTCTCAAAGATGCTCAGCCCATTTTAATTTTTCGTATGTCAATTGCTCCAAACTTCAACTCGGATGTTGAGAAAAGAAAGTCGCACGAACGACCACAATACTAAGGAGACATAAATGAATATAGCGACAAAATTTACACCAAGAATGATTACGACAAAGGATGTTTCACTTGAAGATAAATATATAAGCGATGACGGTACTGCTTATATGACAGGTATTCAGGCATTGGTTCGTTTACCACTCGCCCAGACACGTCGAGATACTTTAAACGGTTATCAAACCGCAGGTTTTATATCTGGCTATCGCGGCTCCCCTGTTGGTAATTATGACAGTTTCCTTTGGCAAATAGGCGGTTTACTCAAAGATCATCATGTGGTCTTTCAACCGGGTGTAAATGAAGACTTAGCTGCAACTGCAATTTGGGGCACGCAACAAGCCAATCTTGCTGGACAAGGCAAATATGATGGTGTCACTTCATGGTGGTATGGCAAAGGTCCTGGTGTTGATCGTTCTGGTGATGTACTTCGCCATGCCAATCTAGCTGGTACGTCTGAACATGGTGGTGTTGTTGCTCTATTTGGCGATGACCATTCCTGTAAGTCTTCTACTGTTCCACATCAATCTGAACACGTCATGATTGGCTGTGGCATTCCTATTTTCTATCCAACATCCGTACAACATATTTTAGATCTCGGTGTTCATGCAGTCGCCATGTCTCGCTTTACAGGCGTTTGGACATCAATGAAATTGGTCAGTGAAATTGTTGAAACATCTGCTTCGGTCAAGGTTGGTCTAGACCGCGTAACACCGATTATTCCAGAAGATGTCGAATTTCCTGAGGGTGGTGTCAATATCCGTTGGCCAGATCATGGCATACAACAAGAAGAACGACTCTATAAATATCGTTTACCTGCGGTATTGGCTTATGCACGCGCCAATAAATTGAACCGTGTGACTTTGCCATGCAAAAATGCGCGTATCGGAATCGCTGCCAGTGGCAAAGCCTATTTAGATACGATTGAGGCATTGCGTATTTTAGGGATTGAAGGTGAAGCAGCTGAACAACTCGGATTACGTGTTTATCAGGTTGAATTGATTTGGCCTTTAGAGCCTCAAGGTATTCGCGAGTTTGCTGAAGGTTTACAAGAGCTGATCGTGGTTGAAGAAAAACGCCCAATTCTAGAATCCCAAATCAAAGATGAGCTCTACTCTCTGCCAGATGACAAACGCCCTCGTGTGATTGGTAAAGCCTGTGATGGCAAAGGTGAATGGAGTACATCGATCGAAGAAGCACCATTAATTGGTCATTATGAATTCCAGCCTGAACCAATTGCTAAAATGCTAGCTGCTCGATTCCTAGGTCTCGATTTACCAGAAGCGTTAAGAACGCAAATTCAGAATAAAGCGGACTTATTACATAAAGCAGAACAAGAATCTCGCCGTGTAATCGATCTTGCTGAGCGCAAACCTTATTTCTGTAGTGGCTGTCCGCATAACACCTCAACCACACTGCCTGAAGGTAGTCGTGCGCTAGGTGGTATTGGTTGCCACTATATTGCGGTCTCACTGGATCGTGGTACAGAAACATATTCTCAAATGGGTGGCGAAGGTGTTAGTTGGGCGGGTGCATCGCATTTCACCAATGAAAAACATATTTTTGCAAATCTCGGTGATGGTACCTATTTCCATTCAGGCTATCTGGCGATTCGCCAAGCGATTGCCGCAAAAATTAATATTACCTATAAAATCCTCTACAATGATGCAGTTGCCATGACTGGTGGGCAACATGTCGATGGTCATTTAAGTGTTGCGCAACTGACCAGACAGTTAGCTGCTGAAGGCATAAAAAAACAGGTGATTGTCACAGATGAACCTGAATTGATTCATGCAGAGGAAGAGATTGCGCCAAATGTGGAAATCTACCATCGAAATGAACTAGATGCAGTTCAACGTCAATTACGTGATATTTCAGGTGTTACTGCTTTAATTTACGTACAAACCTGTGCCAGTGAAAAACGCCGTCGTCGTAAACGTGATGCCTATCCTGATCCAGCAGAACGTATCTATATCAATACGGATATATGTGAAAGCTGTGGTGATTGTTCTAAAAAATCGAATTGTTTATCCATTGAAACTGTAGAAACTGCATTAGGACCAAAACGCCAAATCAATCAAAGCACGTGTAATAAAGATTTTTCTTGCGTAGAAGGCTTCTGTCCAAGTTTTGTCACGGTACATACCCGTGATATGAAGCGCCCTGAAAAATTTGAAGGTATTGCTGCTGGTTGGCCTGAAACACCAATCATTCCAGTACTTGATGATGTGCCAAATCGTATTATGGTAGGTGGTGTTGGCGGTACAGGTGTAGTGACGATTGGCGCCCTACTTGGTATGGCCGCGCATCTAGAGGGTAAAGCTACACGCGTGATGGATATGGCTGGACTGGCTCAAAAAGGTGGTACGGTTTATTCCTATATCCAAGTCGCAAATTCTGATGATCAAATTTCTTCAACCAAAATCCCAGCCGGTCAATGTGATCTTTTAATCGGCGCAGATGCCGTGGTGGCTGGTGGTGGCGCAGCACTTTCTCGTTTAAAAGAAGATGCTGTGGTGATCGTGAATGAAGATTCTTCCCCAACTTCTGACTTTATCGAGTCACGTGACTGGTATGCACCAATCAGTGACTTAGTTGATCGACTACGTGGTCGTACCCGCAAAGGCACACTCGTATCACTATCTGCGACACGTATCGCAACTTTAGTACTGGGCGATGCAATCTTTACCAATCAACTATTACTTGGTATGGCATGGCAATCAGGTCGTATACCGCTATTACGTCAAAGCATTGAAAAAGCGATTCAACTCAATGGCACTGCCGTAGAAAAGAATCTAGAAGCTTTCCGAATTGGGTGCCATCTTGCGAGTGATCCAAGTTTAGCGCCACGGTTGCTTGCAGCCATGCAAAAAACTAAAAAGCCTGAAACATTGGCTGAATTAATCGAGGATCGTTCAGCGCGTTTGGTTGACTATTGGAATGAAGCCTATGCGATGAAGTATCGTCGTTTAGTTGAACAAGCATCGAAAGCATTACCAGAAGAATTGACCGCGACCATTGCCACACAACTGTATCGTGTGATGGCTTATAAAGATGAATATGAAGTCGCTCGTCTTTTAACCGGTAAAAAATTCAAAGAGTCGATTGAAACCCATTTTGGTAAAGGTTTACGCTTAACTTACCATCTTGCTCCACCGACTTTAGGTGCTGATCAAAATATTCGTAAGCGTGCTTTCGGATACTGGATTCGTTTCCCAATGATGTTGCTAGCTCGTTTGCAGCTGCTTCGGGAAACCTTGCTCGATCCATTTGCACGTCATGAAGAACGCAGACGTGAACAAGCTTGGCGTGATCGTTATATCACATTTGTTGAAGCATTGATTGCTTCACCTGAACAGTATGACTTAACTGTTGCTGAGGAAATTGCTCAGTTACCTGTAGAAGTACGTGGCTTTGGTCATATCAAAGCACAAGCCATGCAAACAGCGATGCAACGTTGGGATGAGTTGTCTTTAGTACTCAAAAAATAAGGAAATAGCAATAAAGTTGATATGACGACTTTATAAAAGAAAATTCAAAGCGTTAAGAGTTTGGCTCTTAACGCTTTGTTTATGAAAATGCAGAATTACATACTATAGCAAGTGTATAACCAATAAAATCAGAAATAGCACTGCGACCATAGCATTCGCTTTCAATATCTTTTTAGGCGAATAGGTCAATAACAATCCGACCGCCAAAGCTGCAAAGCTAATGCACCCTAACCATTCTGAAAGTCCAATTGAAATGCCTTTAAAGTATGCAGTGAATCCCGCAGATACAATCAGCAAGCCCCAACCTACAATTTGAAATAAACGACAATTTTGTTGACTGACTGGACTTGAGAAAATCTCACGTTGGTGCTTCGCCATCGTACAAGCCAGACTCGACAATCCAACCACACAAACACACCACAATAACGAGGCAGTCATTCTATAGACTCCTGTGCAGTCTTATTTTTAGGCTGTGCTTTTTTCTTGATCGGTAAGCCTTGATACCGTTTTAGCTTGTAGTAAGCGTAAATAAAGATTAGTCCTAAAGTGATAGATACCAGATCAAAACTTGCAATCATCCATTGACCAAGATAGATACTTTTCCAGAGTGGCATACCTCCAGTTAAGACATTGAGTATTGGAATCAATAAAAACATGACCGCAGCCAAAGCGAGTTGATCCAACCATGCAGGACGATGTTGACGAATTGCAGCATGGACTAAACACAACAACCAAGTGATAAAAAATACCTTAATTTCAATGGGTGAACGTTCAATAATTTGAGCTGGAATCAGTCGATTGGCAAAGAAATATGAAGCACAAGCAATTGGTAATCCTGTAATCGCTGCAATATTTAATACTTCAACTACACGATGCCCGACAGGTTTGTAGCCCAACTTTTGAACATCTGGTGCGCGTTTAACCACCCATAGAATAAGTCCAGATGCGATCATCATCGTACCTAACACACCTGATAAAAATAACAACCAACGTAAAACTGAATCTACGCCATGTGCCATATGAAGCCATGTCACTAAGGTATAAATCGCTTTTGGAGTTGAATTGACAGGCTTCGCCTCGTCTATTTCTCGACCAGTTACCGCATTGAATTTTAATGACGGAATACTTTCTCGATCCATTAACGTTGTGGTACGTGTAGCGTTATATTGTATTTCGGCTTCTACCGTATTGGGTTTATTGACCCTGATCGAAGAGATGGGATTGTTTGACCAACTGTGTTGAACAGTCTTCGTCAACGCAGTTAAATTAACCATTTCTGCCGCCTCAACAGGCTTATTTTCTTGCCCTGATTCAACACGACCACCGCCACGACTTCCTCGTCCTGTCAGCATTCCTTTTTGTTTTTGTTCTTCCAGTAAACGGGCTTGTTCAGGTGTTTGAGCAACAGGTTGATTGAGAATCTGATAGAAACTGCGCACATCGCCATAATGTGTATTCATCGCCCAAGGCATAAACAAATGCATCAGCAGCAATAAACCACTAAAAGTAATCATGATGTGAAAAGGCAAAGCAAAAACAGCCGTCGCATTGTGTCCATCAAGCCATGAACGTTGACCTTTGGCAGGTCGGAAAGTAAAGAAATCTTTGAAAATCTTTTTATGCGTGATAATCCCGCTGATGATGGCAACAAACATAAATAATGTTGCCACACCTACGATCCAGCGTCCCCATATACGCGGCATGCCATATAGCTCAAAATGGAAACGATAGAGAAATGCTCCACCTCTGGTTTCTCTAGCCTTGATTTCTTGACCTGTTTGAGTATCTAAGTAAATCTCTCCACCGCGTCGTCGCTCCTCACCTGCTTGACGGATATTCAGCATAATGGCGGGTTGTCTTTCATTGGCAAAACGAATATTCCAACTCTCTGCATTTTGCCCTTTCTGATTCAAATATGTTAAGGCATGGCTGAGCTGTTGTTGCTGTGAAGCGGTATTCACTGATTGATGTAGTTCTGGCTTCATCCAAACGGTAATTTCATTTTGGAAAAAGCTGAGTGTACCTGTTAAAAATACTGCATATAACAACCAGCCTAAAAGTAGACTCGTCCAAGTATGCAACCATGACATCGACTGACGTGGACCTTCATTTTTACTATCGACACGCATGATGTCACCCTTGTAACAATAAATAGATGAATGTCATCAAGATGCTCGGCAATACCACAGCTAGCCAGACTTTAAGCGTCGATTTGACCATGAATATCCATACAAACAAGGCACAATGAATGATAAAAGCCAGCATAGTGACGCTTAAAACAGCATTGGCTTTTAAAGGCTCTGAGGGAAATAAAAAAACAATCAGCATCACCGCAATGGCTACAAGGTAATAAGCACCAAAAATTGCCAGTACAAAACGTGAAAAAATCATCAAGCGATATTTAAGCAATGATGATTGTTGAATTCGATTTTTGGAGACACTTTTCGTGGTAACGAAAGGAACAGACGCTTCAATAGTCATAGCAATACCAACAGGAGCGGCGATGATCCTAAATCACCCCCACCTTAATCTATTATTAAAAATTGTCTGCAGGATACACAAAACCTAAAAAAATAACAATAATGACAACCATTATCATTTGCATCTGGTTTATTTTTCCTCAAAATAAACACGATTGTATCTATTTGAATGAATAAAATAGCTATTTTCTCCACATCCAGATCAATACCACCAACATGCATCCTATTGCAGGATAGACAAACCAAGGGTGTGGAATCGTCCAGATCATCACTCCTGCTGCTATGCTCATACTAATTGTTGACATATATTTTGCTTTTTTCGGTATGCGACGATTTTCCCTCCATTCTTTTATGATGGGACCGATAAAACGATGGTTTAACAACCATTGATGAAGTTTTTCTGATCCCCTCGCCGCAAAGAAAACTGCCAGTAAAATAAAATCGACAGTTGGTAAACCCGGAATAAAAATCCCGATCATTCCCAGTGCAATGCATAACCAAGCGAGACATATAAATAACATGCGCCACCAAATCGAACGTGCAACTTTACTTTCTGATGGTAGTGAGGAAGTCAGTTCCATATTTAACTTATTCTCTGTGTGATCCATATGTTTCATACTCAGTTAGGCGTAGGTTGATGAGTTAAGCGCTTTGAGAGTTTTCTAATCTTTGCTATGTATTTCCCCAATCTGGATAAATAAAAATAGCTTCTCAAAGATTTAGTGCATTTCATCCAATCGATTAAGTGCGTTACCAAAATAACCAAAAGCATCTAAAGCACCTTGGATCACACGGTCTTGTTGAGACTGATCAAAGCCAGCCTCATCCAAGGCGTGTACAAAACGTTTCCACACCTTGGCACGACCTTCTGGATAGGCAGCAAGGTTTCGAGCAGCAAAAGTTTCAGAAAAACCTAAATGCTTTTGTGCTTCTTTAAATAAAAAGGCTGCACCTAAAGTTGAACCCTCCGAAACGTAGATCCAGCCTAATGCTTCAGGTATTTCGATATTTTTACTTTGTAAAGGTTCACCTTTGGGTTGTAGTCCCAAGTCTTGTAAATCTGCAAGTGCTTGTTGAGAGCGTCCACGAATCCCTAAATCTGGGATGAGTTCCGCAACACCTTGTTTTTCGAAAAGATGTTCAATCTCTTTTTGAAAGTAGTACTGTGACAAGGTGAATTGTGTATATCGCTCTTTACTCGAAAATACCGCTGCTTCAGCCATTAATTTGTGCATACGCTCATGTTCAGTTGCGGTTTCATGTTTTAAACGTTGGGACAATTGATTAGCAATCATCTGTTCTGTCGCTGCATTCATTTTCTTTCTCCTAAAATAGATATCACGGATGGTTCAACGATTCCGACTGAGTTTAAGTTGGACTGGGAAGTCCACGACCACGGCCACTGCTCGGCCGTTCAATTGATAAGGTTTAAATTTTGATTTAAGTGCAGCTTGTATGACACGTTGATCCAAGCTGCGGATGCCTGAACTCTGTTGTAATTGAATATCTGTCGCCTGACCGTTTTCATTAATGCGTATACGAAGTTCAACAGTACGATCTCGTTGTTTTAGTTCACGATCGTCATAGCTTAGTTTTGCAAAACTCAATACATCTACACGACTCACTTGTAATGGTTCATTTGGGGCGACTTGGCTATCTGGAGCACGTGCAAGTTCCTGTTGTATAGCAGGTGCCGTTACACCGCCCGCGTTTGAATGGTTCTCTCCTTGTTGTTTAGATACATTTGGGTTTTGCTTCGATGTAAGCTGTTGTTCGATCTGTTTTGTTTTTAACGTTAGATCTTTATTCAGGGATGGCTCTGAATCTACAGATACTTGAGTTGGGGTAGCTTGCTCATTTTTATGATTATGTTTTGGCTGGCTATCTGATATCACACGATCAGCATGAGTGCTGCTGAGTGTGCGAGTATTTGCGGCGGTTTTAGACGATACAGTTGCATTTGAACTCTCTGATGCGCTTCGGCTTTGCTTCTCTGACTTGATTGCAGCAGCACTTTGTCCAGACGAACGTGGTAATGGTTGTTCGGCACTGGACAATGAAACGAAATGCACTTTTAATGCATTCACTTTAGGGGCACTATCCAATGTATAAGGTTCTATCAGATGGCTGAGCAACCACAATACCGCGATATGCAAAAGTATGACCATACCTGCAACGCCCCATTTCCCGAAATGATGAGGAGGCAATTCAGAGAAGCGAGGAAATTGTTGTTTATAACTTGGAGATAGATTTTTTAATTTCATCAGCCACTCCTAGAAACGGTATTCGAGTTTCAGGCTGACATTGTGCTTGTCATAGGTGTACAACCAATCCACATTGCTATCATTGTGGTTATAACGATAAGTTAAATTCGGTGTTACGCCATAAAATTTGAAGCGTGGCATTTGCACCACAAAAGTATAATTTTGTTCAAAATCATGTCGTCTTGCTTCATAAACCTTTGCGTATTTATCAAATTGTCGCCAACGATAAGAACTTAATAATGTTGTATTAATTCCAATATTCCATGGTTTACTTATACCTAGACGAATTCCTTGTTGCTGGTAAGCCGCGATATATTGTTCTTGTGTCGAACGATTAAGGACATCGAGTCCACCGAATAATGTCCATTGTTCTGGCAAAATTTTCCAAAAAGTCGCCAGTACCGAACGCTCTTGCCCATTGAGTGTTTTATAGGTGTGGTAATCAAAATCTTTAATTTCTGCTTCAAGTTTGAGTGCTTTATCGCCTGAAATAAATCGCATCCATTCAATTCGTCCGCCCCAAGCATCGTACAAACTCTCGTTGCCATAACGTTTGTGTTCAAATAGTGGACTGAAATTAATTTGGTTTTTTAAATCGTAATAGCTATAACCTGCATTTACGTTGAGGGTGGATTCGTTATAATTTCTTTGGTTATCGTAGGACTGTCCATAAGCTAGAGCACGTAGTGCAACACCATGATTTTCTTTGATGGAAAAACGTTTGATCAGGCTTGCGTCATAATCTATACCATTTGCTGAAACTGCTTTTGGACTTCCTCGTGTAATTTGAGCTGGGATAATGTTGCCCTCTTTATCCATACCATACAGCGTCCAAGTTTTACTTTGTTCTGATGAACTGTTTAGATTGCTCGCATAAATAGGACCTACAGCAATAGAACCATGCCATGAATCTCGTTGAGCAAGCGCTTTGACGAAAAGCTGAACCGTTTTTTGTACTTCCGGTGGGATGACACTGTGATCACTTTGTTCTAATTTATTTTGAATCGTTATAAAAAGGTGTGCTGCCTCTTTGTTCTTCTGTTGTTCAAACAGCACACGCGCTAACTCGAGTTCACAAATTAGATTGTTTGGTTGTTTATTTAAACTGCTTTGGAATTTTTGTTCAGCCAGTTTTAGTTGTCCCTGAGCACGTGCCAATGCTCCTTCTGCAAAATCAGTTAAAGCCTGATCATGCTCAGGATAGTTTTGATAATGCACTAAATAGATTTGAACATTTACCCATTGTTTTTGCATAACAGCGAGATATAGTGCTTTGGCTAGATCATCTTGGTTTTTCTCTACGACATAGACTTTTCCATTGATTTTGAGTTCAGGTAACTTTTCAGTGCTCCGAATCGTACCTTGTACTTGAAGTGAACGCTGTTGTTGGAATAGCTGCTGATCTATGCTTTGATTTAGGCGAAGTTGAGTCTCATCATCCGCATAGAGTGATGTATTTCCCCATAAAGCCAAGCAACACAGCAATGTTCGTTTCATATCAACCGCAAACCAAAATGTAAAATCATCAACGCATAAAAACAAAAGGAACCTACAAATGTAGATTCCTCTCACCACGATTAGTTTTTTGCACCGCCAAATGCAGTGTTATAAGATGCGTTATTAAACTCGGCGATACCTGCCAAAGCCGCAGCATTTGCACCAAAGAAATGTCCTTGGACAATACCTGTATTATTTAACCCAGCTGTACCATTGGCGCTTGCTGCACCAGCAAACTCAGCAGTGCCCGGATTAAATGTCACACCATTCAATGTTAAGTTTGAAACCGCTGTACCTGATCCATTTAAAGAACCTTCAAGCGTCCCTGTACCAAAATTCGCAGTGAAATTACCAGTTAACAGATTCGTCGCAGATCCATTAATCCCTGCAACGGTATAAGTTGCAGTACCTGCTGTTGGTACGGTGGTATTGCTATTGTCACCCGCATAATAGACCGTATGGCTCGCACTCGCTGCTGTATCGCCAGCCTTCCACCACTCACCAAAATATACTTCCTGCGTACCCACCTGACCAAAATTAAAGTTACCCAAAGCACTATGTGAAGGTGGCATAGCCGATACAGGAATGTGAGAAATATTAAAGCTCTTGCTACCCACTGTGACATTGGTATTACTGGTACCTTGTGCCGCAAATGCTTGTGCCAAGCCCTTTAATGAACTAAAACCTGTAAATGCATTGTATGGTGCGCCTGCCGCTTCTATAGATATTGCTGCTACACCGTCTGGATGGCTTGCATTTGCAGCCGCACCAATTCTAATGTTTGCTTCATTGCTAGAAGCACCATCAATAGCTGCATGAGAAAATACAGCAGAACATGCAACCAGACCGATGAACAGTTGAGAGATTTTCATTTATTGTTACTCCATTTATTTGAAGATAAGTTATTGTTTCAATGAGGATAACGCTATCGCTATCATTTCGTTGTATAAGCAGTTGAATCTATAAAACTGCTTTTTATTAATGTAAATAATAATCATTCAAATCTATTATTTACGCCTATCTAATTCCAATTCACTTAAAGCTGGAATTAAATTCTGTGCTAAAACTTAGTTGTCCAACTGATTTTAAGGGTGCGACCAGGTGCGGCCATCGCACTCCGAGTAAGCGGATCGATATAAAATTGGTTTGAAAGATTATTTCCTACAAACTCAACGGTGTTGTAGGTATCGACTTGATAGCGTGCATAAGCATCAAAAATCCATGTGTCGTCCCACGCCAAAGGAACATTGAGGTAATAACCTTTATTGACGCCATCATCATTGTTTTTACGCAATGGGCTTTCATAACCTTTATAGAAAGTTGCACGTGCCCCAAGTTCAAGCGCTTCATCAAAGAAACGTGCGCCGAATAATGCATGTGCACTGAGTTCTGGTGTAGACATTGTCACCAGATAACCATTGGGAAAGCCGTCATCGACGCAGCGTTGGTAAGCATCACGGAATTGAATGCCATGATCTGTTTGTACAGTGCCACTATTGATCATCCTGTCAATCGCACTATTGCTATCACAGACTTCATTTTTGAGGTTATAAGCCAAACTTAAATCTGTGAAGAAAGCACCATTGTCAAAACGGCTTTGCAGTTCTAAACCTGAAAGTTTTTGCTCATCAATGTTGGTAAAAATCAGATTTTGATTTCGTTCAATCACGTTCTTGGTCTTGTTGTAGTAATACGCCAGTTTAAAGTCAGCTTTGCGTGCTGAACTGAACCAGTCACGCATATCATAGACATAACCCACTTCATAGTTAAAAGCATGTTCAGGTTTAACAGCTTGATAAGGCATCATTGCTGAAAAACCGACAGTGCTTTCAAATAAACTCGGCAAACGATATTCTTCAGCATATCGCGCATAGAGTCGGTTATTTTCGGTCAGTTGAATCGCTGCACTTAACTGAGGCGCCCAACCGCTATCTTTAACTTTTTTTACAGATTTAATTGGAACTTGTTCAATTACAGCGGGCTTAAAGCCATTTCCGATCACAACGTATTTCTGATCTAAAGCGTTCAGTTGATCCAAAATGTTGTCAGCCAAAGCCAAATGACCATTTTGATCTGCTTTCCATGTCAACGTATTGATTTGTGACCAAATTCGGCTATATAAATTTGTCTCTGATGCAGGTACCGTCTCCAAGCGACCATCCCAATCAGGATTGCTCGTTGCATAGCGTTGTGATAGTAGGTTGAGCATGCGCTGCTGCTGAGCATCATAACTTTCAGGCATGGTTCGATATTCAAAACTATATTCTTTGAGTCTATTTTTCTTGGTAAATAATGGATTTAGCGTAGGATCAAGCCCATTGCGGATTGATTTATTTAAGAAGTCATCAAAAGCCCAATAAGAACGATAACGCATACCCGCATCGAAGCTTAACCAAGACAATGGACGATAATTAAAATTAAAATCAAACGTTTTCTCTTCACGTCGTCCAGCACGCGGTAAAGCTTGGTATAAGGAATAGCTTGAACCATGATCACCATAGACATCATCAGATGTCAGCTTTTCTTTTAAGAAGCTTCCACCCAGCGTCAAATCGAGTTGATCCGTTAAATGTGCTTTATTGCTCACTGTAATGCCCTTACGGATATTATCTGAATGACTGACTGCGGTATTAATAATTTTGTTATCACGAAAGTCTATCGTGGTTGGCCAGCCGCCACGAGTAAAAGTCTGGCTTTCAGTATCGGTTTGCCAAACATTGGCATAAAAATCGACCCACTGATTGCTATCAGGTTTAAATTTGTATTCCAAACTGTATGCTTTTGAACGGATGTCACTGAGCGGCCATTGAGGTACACCCAAATCAGGCGTTATTCCCCATTGAATGCGAGATGGCATGATTTCGCCAAATTTATTTTTAGTATCTCGATAAGTGAGTTTTAAGGTTTGGAAATCTGTAGGTCGATAGGTTCCTTTGAAAAGCCAAGACTCCATCTGGCTAGATGTATTTGGAACTTCATCACCCGGTTTGTAGGCATGTGCAAAATATGGAATAAAATCGAAATTGTCATTATTGGGTTCAGCACGTTTGTAATAACCCGCACCGTGTGTTCCTGAAAAATAATTGCCACGTTCACGAACAGCATAAACTGCCAATAAATCGAATTGATCTTGTTTCATTGCCAGTGCAAGTCGACCTGCCAAATCATCGCCATATAAATTAGAGTTATCTTTTCGGGTTCTATTTTTCTTGTAAATATCAGGATCATATCGGGCGCGATCTATTTCAATCCATGGTGTTGTCTCACTATAATTCCGACCGACTTTACTCATGTCGGGTAGCGATGGATCTATTGAGTTCGTTGAGCCTTCTACTTTTAATTCAGCACCAAAGGTTTTTCCTGCGCGGACAATATCATCAGCTTCAAGTGTTTTAACCAACACCCCACCACCAACAGATGTTGTGGCATTACGTTCTAGTGAAGGTCCTTTGATGACCTCGATCCCAGCAATCAAGTTCGGATCAATATAGTTCCGATTGTTAACACCGTTATACCCTCGCCAAACAGCGACCGATTGCTCTGTTCCGTCAATCGTTAATGGTACTCTACCAACACCTTGCACACCGCGAACACTTGGATCAAGTGCCCCACTATTCCGCGCATCACCACTATAAACCCCGACCATACCTTGTAATACATCAGCAGGATTTGTACCTTTAAAACGCTCTACATATTCTTTACCTGCATACACTGAAGAATGATTTGCGTCATAAACCTTGTTATAACCTTGTGTATCACGATCTTCTTGACCGTAGACAACGATAGGAGCTAAACGAGATGAGGCTTCGTTCATTGAATCGCGCTGATCACTCATAGGTGAAACTAAAGCAGCTTGATTGGCCGTTAATGGTGGTGCTTTTTTTGTGAGTGTATAGCCTTGCCCAACTTTCACAGCATAAAATTCTGTGTTCATGAGAATATGTTGAAAGCCTTGCTCTATGGAGTAACTTCCTTTTAAGCCAGTACTATTTTTGCCTTTTAACTGTTGTGCATCGATTGCGATCGAAGTGCCCGATTGCTCTGCAAATTGATTTAACACATTTGCCAATGTTCCTGCTGAAATATTATAAGATTTGGCATTTGTCGTTGCTGCATATGCAGAATGTAACGGTAAGGCAATACTCCCGATTCCCACGGTATAGATTGCAAGCGCAAGCTTTGATAATCGAAACAGACTGTTTCTCTGTTGCTGGCCATTTCCCAAGTTTTCCATTACACACCCCAGTAAATAGAAATAAGAATCATTCAATATAAGCAATTAAAATGATCCAAATTTATTGCTTCTATTTACTATGACGAACAAGTAAGGGAAAAGTGGAACCAAAAAATTAAAAAATTTTGCTAAGTCGTCACAAAAATCACATAAGGCGTAATTTGATATATTTTTAATTGTGGAAAAACTGCGCTGAGTAGCTTAAGTGCGTCTTGTGTTTGGTCTAGTGGTAATACAGCATTGACTTGTATCTTGCTCAATGCTGAATCATTAAAAATAATTTTTCCTTTGTAGTTCTGATCCAAGGCTTTTAGCACCTGATTAAGTGGTAGATCTTCAACCATCAGTTGATGTTTATTCCACTTTTGCTGCTCATTATAGCGATTTAGTACTGAAATTGGTGTTAAACCATTTTGATCTATTCCAATCGTTTGCCCTGCTTCCACTATTGCTTGATTGACTTTATTTACAGGTGTTTGCTTAGATGGTTTGGCTCGCACTTGAACTTTTGAATGTAGCATTTTTAATTCGGTTATCTCTGGTTGATAAGCAACACTAAAAGCTGTTCCGAGTGCCTGTATTTGTCCATGAGATGTTTTGACAATAAAAGGTCGATGCTGATCTTTAGCAACATCAACAAAAATTTCTCCTTGCACCAGCTCAACCACTCTTTGGTTCGTCTTAAAATCAATATTGACGGCACTTTTGCCACGAAGAATGATTTGTGAGCCATCTTGTAATGTTTGAGTCGTCCACTGACTAGAATTACTGCGAATATCCGCAGCAATATAACCTACTGATGTATCTGATAAATATAATGTACCAATACCCAAAGTGCATAGGGCGATCGCAAATGCTGTACCAGTTCGAATATTTTTATAAACCTTTCCTGATCCCAGCCCTGCTTTGAGTGCCGATTTGGTAATTTTTTTATGATGATTATGTGATAACTTTTGAATCGAGCCGAGACAGCGTTCAATATCGTTGGCAATCTTTTGATGTTGCTGACTATTTTTTTTCCATTGTTTGAATTGTACTTCTGCATTACGACGAGTCACCTCATCATCCGCGCTTAATTGAACAATCCATTGTGCTGCCTCTTCAACTAATTGCTGGTTATGATTCTTTGTCATTTAAACCAACACATCCATATCCATTCGGGTTTGATAGCACTGTACCAAACAACTGGCCAAATACTTCTGGATCATCTTGGTCGAAACACCGAGTTTTTCAGCCGTTTCTTTATGCGTATACCCCTCTAAATAATGCAAGATAAAAGCCTGTTGGGCTTTTTCAGAGACCACTTCTAATGCTTTGCATAACTGATGAATGGCTTGAATGATTTGTACCTGTTCTTCGGGAGAAACAACTGCATCAAGCATGTATTCCATTTCACTTAAACCATCTAGATACGCTTGTTCAATTCTTTTCCGTCGTACTTGATCGATCAATAAATTTTTCGCAATTGAAGTCAAATATGCTTTTGGTTCTTTGACACCCAACAACTCATCGCGTGTCTGAAGGATTTTAATAAATGTATCTTGAACTAAATCAGCAGCTTGCTCAGAATTTCCAATTTTCTTTCGCAGCCAATGATGAAGCCACCCGCTATGGTTTCTGTATAATTCATCAACGAGTATCGGGTTTTTGTTCACAATCATTGACTCAAAAACAAAGTATTTACAAATGATAATAATTATCATTTGTAAAATCAAGAAAGAATAAGAATAAAGTTTTACTGCTTGCCTATTTTCACCGCAAATTAGTATTTATCTGATTGGCACTTATTTTGCTTAATCAGTATTACGTTTTATAGAAAATGTAATATTAAGAGGCAAAAAATATGAGTTACGTTGCGCGCGAACTCAGCCAAACCAACAAATTGTTATTTGGTCTAGGGTCATTTTTAATACCAATTTTGTTGTGGTGTGCTGTAAGTTATTTGCCGTTTGTATGGCACCCACAAGTCAAAATTACGGATACAGGCAGCGTGGCATATCTACAGATTGATAGTCGTATTGCCAAAGAAGTCTTTTATTCTGAAGCACAAAGTGCTGTAGATCATGGCTTAAAACCACCTCAAGGAATCTTAGTCAACCCCATTTATTTGCCTGCCCCTCACGAAGTTGCCAAAGCGCTTGTCACTGCATTTACGACGCCACCCGTTCAAGCCAATGCGCCGTGGTTTCATGAAAGTCTTTGGCACAGTATTAAACTGGTCTTCACTGCATTTTTTATCTCATCGCTCATCGGTGTACCTTTGGGGATTTTATGTGGTTTTTCTAAAACAATTTCTCAACTTACCGAACCATTTGTTGAGTTTTTCCGTTATTTGCCTGCCCCTGCTTTTGGTGCGCTAGCTGTTGCCATTTTAGGTATCAACGATGCACCAAAAATAGCCATTATTATTATAGGTACGTTATTTCAACAGGTTTTAATTATTGCCAATACAACTCGATTAGTTGATCGCAGTTTAATTGAAGCAGGATTTACCCTTGGAACGAACAAAACCAAGAGCCTATTTCATGTGGTAATTCCTGCTGCCTTGCCAGAGATTTATCGTAATTTAAGAGTTTTACTCGGTTGGGCGTGGACTTATTTGATCGTTGCTGAATTGATTGGGAGCACATCAGGCATTACATGGTTTATCACCCAACAGGCACGTTACCAAAATTTTGACAATGTTTATGCAGCCATCCTCATCATTGGTGTGATTGGTCTGATCTGTGATGTCATTTTAATGAAACTTGGACAGCAGCTTTTTAAATGGAAATCAGGAGCACACTAATGTCAAATACCCATTTCAATGCTCGTGAATATTTTGATCACATCTATGAACGTGCTGTCATTTTAGAAGCGAAACAACTAACGCAAAGCTTCAAACACGGTAAAACTGAACGAACTGTTTTAAACCAAATTGATTTAAAGATTCATAAACGTGAGTTTATTTGTGTGATCGGTCCTTCTGGCTGTGGCAAGTCAACATTTAGCCGTATCGTTGCTGGACTTGATTCTTATTCAGGTGGAGAGATTTTGATTGATGGACAACCGATCATGGGGCCTAGTCCTGAGCGTGGTATGGTGTTTCAAGGATATACACTGTTTCCGTGGAAAACCGTCAAAGAAAACGTGATGTTTGGCCCAAAAATGAAGGGACAAAGTGATAGTACAGCCGAGGCTCAAGCACGAGAATGGATTAATATTATCGGCTTAGAAAAGTATGAAAATCAGTATCCTCATCAACTCTCTGGTGGAATGAAACAGCGTGTTGCGATTGCCAGAGCATTGGTGAATGAACCCAAAATTCTATTGATGGATGAACCATTTGGCGCACTTGATCCACATACCCGTCAGAAGATGCAACGACACTTGATGGATTTATGGCAAAATATTGATATCACCATTATTTTTGTCACTCATGATATGGATGAAGCAATATTACTTGCTGATCGTATCGTCGCACTGAAAGCCAATCCTGGTGAAATAAAAGAGATTATCGAGGTGGATTTACCTCGCCCACGTCATCCAGATCAAATGCTTTGCCCTGAATTTAAAGCATTGCGTCAACGTGTGGATCAACTGGTTCATGCCGATGAAGATCAACTCGATCCAGCACTCGAGGATTTGCCGTTAATTCCTCGTATGACTAAAGTAAGCGAAGATTGAAACGCTGATAGATCAATAAAGTAAAAAAATTCAAAGCCCACTTACAAGAGTGGGTTTTTTATATTGAAGTATTCATTGATATATTTGATAGATAAAAAATCTCCCTAATGAAAGGGAGATATTTAAGAGCCAATGATTGAATTTATAAAAGATTGTTGATCAATAGCGAAACTATTTTACCTCCTCAACGAGCGTTGGAAAGATCACGCCATCAACATCTACTTTAGTGGTGTAGACTCCATTTTTAAAATTAAATTCGTTGACGTGATAACTTGAGCCATAGATAGAATCAAAGCTGTCGGATTTGGTAAATACCTTCTTATTTGCTTGCAGATCAAGTAAATGGGTTCCGTCAATAAATTGAGCATATTGATCAGCATCTAAACCAACTCGTTTTGCCATGATTGCTATAGCATCGTCTCGTGTTGCAGGATCATTAATATATTTAACGGTTTTATCCCATACCTGAATGATTTTTTTCCAATCTTCTTTATTCGCAGCAAGGTGCGTCATATTGACGGTCAAAGTATCATAAATCAGTCCGGGCTTATCTTTGGATGAATAGATGATTTTAGAGCCTGCAACCGCTTTCAAAGCTTGATTGGCTACAGGTTGCCAAACTGCAATTGCCGACACATCAGGACTTGCAAACACTTGAGGTAACTCATTCGTCATAGCGTTTACTAAAGTGACTTCACTATTAGCAACTTTGGCATCATCTAAAGCTGTATTGAGTAAGTGATGATCAACTAATCCTTTCTCAACCGCTATTTTTTTACCTTTCAAATCAGCAATATTATTAATTCCATTTTTGGCAATAATGACATCATTTCCAGCCGAATAATCAGTTGCCAAAATAATGATGCCTTTGGTGCCTCCTGAAGCGATCACTAAGTTATCACCATTGGATACAGAAACAGCATCGAGTTGATTTGCAGAAAATGCATTGATTGATGCGGAATAATCGAACCATTTAAATTCGACATTTAACCCTGCTTCTTTAAACCAGCCTTTTTCAATAGCAACTTGCCATGCAACCCAACCCGGCCAATCACTGTATCCAATCGTGATTGGTTTAGTGTTGGTACTACCTTCAGTTTGTGCTTTAGACTCTGGAATTTTTGCCGTGTTGTCACAGCCCCCTAAAAAAATCGCTGTCAGCACAGATGCTGAAATCAGTGTTTTTTTGATCATCTTATGCTTGCTCCTATTGTGCTCTGATATTGAGAACTTTTCGTCTTTACAAATGTTTATGTGCTTAAGTGTTTTGTGCGATTGGTGGCATGACGGCATCCATCAATTCCAAATGCCCTTTAATCACCC
The DNA here is from genome assembly GCF_000369505.1 of Acinetobacter sp. NIPH 298. GTDB lineage: Bacteria > Pseudomonadota > Gammaproteobacteria > Pseudomonadales > Moraxellaceae > Acinetobacter. Next base: position 1,180,841 of record NZ_KB850055.1, on the reverse strand, counting down.
CTTTTAATGCAATGAACTGTTGAGTGATGGCTTTCAAATCACTACTCACACCTTGCATCAACATGACTTGTAGAACTTTGTCATCATCCAATTGAATATGTAATGAACTGATCACCTGAGCTAAGTATTGTTGCTGCAAATCAACAAGTTGTGTTCGCAGTGGTTTTAAACTCACGTCATATAACAATGTCAATGTGCCAACCATCACTTCATCGTTTTTAGCTAGATCATCGATTAAGTGTCGATTGATCATGTCCAAGATCGCTTGTGAACGGCTTTCGTAGTGTTGATCTACGATTTTTTGATCAAGTGCATTCAATGTAGTTTCAGGCACGGTAATACTGATTCGAGCTAACTTTTGCTTGGCCACCGTCTTATCCCTTTACCTTGCTGACTTGGTGATTTTGTTTGAAATACAGACCTGCTCTTGCACTGAATAAATCGACTAAAAATTTTTTAATAGGGTGTTTTTCTACAGTGTTGGTTTTGGCTTCACTCATCTCGCAGCTCCTACAAGGGTATTACTAAAATTAGTTTTTGTATTACTTATTTAGAATGCAGAATATGTGCCAATTTATAGTGATTGAGATTTGTTGAATAAACTTAAATTAAATAATAAAAAAGCCCCACTACGTTGAGATGGGGCTTGCTTGAAAGCAGAGTATTTCATCAGTTTATTCCATTGTTACTGCTCATGTACTGGTTATTCTTTTTATACATGTTGGAATGAACCGATGTGTGTGATTTAGTGATCAAGTTTATTGTTCTCCTCTATTTATGTTGTATATAAATAAAAGCATAAAACATGCCAAAATATCAAATAGTGTGGATTTGGTCAGAATAACAAGATAAATAAGCTACATAGGTGTAGGCAGCAAGAATTGAGGCTAATTTCCTCATTTTAAAAATGCCTAAAAAATGTACCAATTCGCACCATTTAGGTCCGTTGAGTGCATCAAAGTGTGGCTGGATTGGGTTTTTGAATTTGCCAAACAAGTTCAGCACTTTTGATGTGTGTCAATTTAGTTAGGGAGCTTATAGTTTCAGGCTAAATAGTAATAAGAATTTAACTTTTTGATGGAAAATATATTTAAATTAAGAAAAACCCTCTATAAAGGTTCTTTTCCAAACAATATTTATCTACAATTAATTTAATAATCAAACAATTGTTCTTTAAAACAATATTAAGGGGAAAAGTGATGAGCCGTGGTTCTGAGTGGGGACGTTGGGATCTACACGTACATACAAAAGGTACAGCAAAAGGCGATAAATTTGGCAATATTTCTTTTAAAGATTACTGCATTCAACTTTTCAAAAAAGCTATGGAACGTAATATCAAAGCTATTGGCATCACTGATTATTTTAGTATTGAAAATTATAAAAAAGTAAAAGAGTTTCAAGATCAAATTCATACTGGAACAGATTTCGACAAAACAGAAAAAGAAATGATTTGTAAAATTCTTTTGATCCCGAATATAGAGTTAAGAATTACACCTAGCACAGATAAAGGCAGTGCTATAAATATGCATTTTCTACTAAATCCAGAAATTCTTGAAGATTTTGAAAACCAGTACTGTGATGCATTGACATTTACAGTTACTGAAGAAGAACAATACAAGCTAACACCTTATGATCTTAAACGATTAGGAAGAAAAGGAGTCAAAGAAAATATCAATGATGAATCTGCATATAGAAATGGTATATCCTCTTTTGTTCTTAATTCTAGTGATATTATTAAAGCATTTAAAAAATATCCAAATTTCAGAAAAAATTGTTTGGTGGCGGTAGCTAACTCAAATAAAGATGGCGCTTCTGCATTTCAAGGCCACGAAAAGTTCTTGTATAGCCAACAAGATGGAGCGACTTTAAAGGTACTTAGAGAATCTTTATATAAAGTTTCAGATATCATTTTTTCTTCAACTCTGACTGATAAACCCTTTTTTCTAGGAAAAAATACTACAGATCAATCTATCTTTCTTGATAATTATGGTACTTATAAACCATGTATACATGGAAGTGATGCTCACGATCTAGATACTTTATTTGAGCCAACAGATCAAAAATATTGCTGGATTAAAGCTGAACCCACTTTTGAAGGTTTAAAGCAGATTATTCATGAACCTGAAAGTCGTGTTCATATCAGTCAGCATTGTCCCGAAATAAAAAACTCGTATGAAGTAATAGATTATATTGAGTTAAGTAATAATAACGTTGAAAATGGAAAAATTTACTTTAATGGCAATTTAACTTCTATCATCGGAGGGCGATCATCAGGTAAGTCTACTTTGTTACAATGTTTAGCCAATAAGCTTCATCCATCTATATTTTCACCTAAGGGAATCGATAAGCCAAAGCATCTTGATTCTCTCTGCCAAAACTTCCATATAGTGTGGAAAGATGGTCAATGCGATGATAGTAGACCGATTGAGTACTTTTACCAAGGACACATGTTTAAAAAGTCTAATGAAGAAGGCATTGAAGATATTGTTAAAGGTTTAATTCTACAAAAAGATCCTAAAGTATTTGAAAAATTCAAAGAGGATGTCGACAGTATTCGTCATGAAAATTCAGGACTTCTTTCAACATATTTTTCAATTAAAAGTAATTTAATATCTAATAAAGACGCATTAAAACAAAAAGGCAATAAAGAAGATATTGAAAAACAAATTATTCAATTAAATGAAGAAATTAAATCATATCAAACAGAAAATATTACAGATAATGAAATCAACTTACATGAAGATAAAATAAAAGAAATATCTTCAATTGAAAATAATTTAGAGAAAATAAAGGGATTACAAAAAAGAATAGATCTAATGGAATTATCAGAATTTATAACTTTCAATAATCCATTAAATATTTATGCGAGTTTTCCTATTATTCAAAATGAATACAATAACTTTGAAGAGTCAATAAAGTTAAAAGTTACCGAGGAATTAGTCACATTCAAAACTACTACTACCAATAAACTCAATCAAAGGCTAAAAGACTTAGAGGTTCAGCTAAATACTATCTCAATCGACTCTACCTTTAAAAAAGTAAATGAATATTTAAAAAATTCAAAAAATCTACAACCATTTTTAGAAAGAAAAAAAGAAGAAGAAGCAAAACTTAAAGATATTCATGATATAGAAGAAAAAAATAAAAATACTCAAGATCAGTTGAAGCGATTATCGACAGAAATACGTGAAAATTGGTTAAAAATGTTTGAAAAATTTACAAGCTTAACAGCTTTGGTTAATGAAATTAGTATTAGTCAGGATATTGAAATACATGCCACTAATATTTTTGATCAACCTGTTTTCTCTGAGTTCATTCAGAAAACCATTAATCAATCATCTGAAAAAGCTAAAACGTTTGCTTCAATTTCAGTTGATTCTGAACAACAACTTTTATCTAATTTTGATGCAATTATTCACGCCGTAAACAATGAAGAAGTTAAATTAAAACTGGGTTCTTCAATAGAGACCATCACAAAAGAGTTTTTCGATAAGGCGTGGTTTAGAGTGAAATATGAAGTTACCTATGATGGTGACAATTACAACGATATGTCACAAGGAAAAAAAGCTTTTGTTGTGCTTAAAATGAGTTTGGATTGTAGTGAAAGTAAATGCCCGATTATCATTGATCAACCGGAAGATGATTTAGATAACCGTGCTATTTATACAGAGTTAGTAACTTATCTTAAGGAAAAGAAAAAAGAACGACAAATCATACTTGTTACTCATAATGCAAATGTCGTAGTAAATGCAGATAGTGAATTGATTATTGTTGCAAACCAACACGGGATTCACAGTCCGAATTTAAATAATCATAAGTTCCAATATAAGTTTGGTAGTATTGAGTCCCTAGAGCATGATCCAAGTTGCTCATCCACTTTAAATCAGAAAACGATTAAGTCACATATATGTGAAATTCTCGAAGGTGGTGATCGTGCTTTTAAACTAAGAGAGCAAAAATATAATTTATCTTCTTAGGCCAAAAATAAAAAGACCGCCTAAGCGGTCTTTTTATTCCTACTTCTTTAAGCCACTGGCGCTAAAGTAAATAGAACCTGCCCTGTTTTTACAGTTTGCCCTTTTTCAATGGTAATGCTTTCAACCTTCATGCGTTCAGGTGCAACAATCGGAATTTCGATTTTCATAGCCTCGATGACCGCTAGCGTTGCTCCTTCCTCAACAATATCCCCAGATTGACATTCAATTTTCCAAATCGAACCCGGCATATGTGATTCAACAGCACAACCACCATCAGGAATGATGACGGTTTCACCCTCATCGACTGCATCCAAACTTTCAGAGACATATTCTGCTAGCCCTGCCTCATGCCAACGACGACGCTCAGCATCAAAATTCGCTTGTTGAGTTGTTTTAAAACTTGAAATGGTTTCAGCATTGTCTGATAAAAATTGATTATATTCTTTGAGATTTAAAACACCGTCCTCAATTCTAAGTTTGAGTCGTCCCGCCTTAAAATCCTCACGCATTTGCATGAGTTCTGTTTCAGAAACTTCATAGAATTTAATCTGATCAAAGAAGCGTAATAACCACGGTTTACCTTGCTCAAAGTCTGCATTTCTACGATAGCGAGACCACATTTGAGTCGTTCTACCCACAAACTGATAGCCACCCGGTCCTTCCATTCCATAGACACACATATAAGCACCGCCGATTCCAACAGCATTTTCAGGTGTCCAAGTTCGTGCAGGATTATATTTAGTCGTTACGAGTCGTTGACGTGGATCAAGCGGTGTCGCAACTGGAGCACCGAGATATACATCACCTAAGCCCATCACCAAATAATTTGCGTTGTACACCACATCTTTTACGGCTTGTTTATCTTTCAGACCATTAATGCGACGGATAAATTCGATATTGTCTGGACACCACGGTGCATCAGGGCGCACTGTTTGCATATAACGTTCAGTTGCCAACTGCGTTTGTGAATCTTCCCAAGCCAAAGGTAAATACACAGTACGTGAAGGAACTTGCATTTCAGTCACATCAGGCAATTCTGTTTCGGCTTGTTTGAGTAGGTTCAATAAATTCTGTTGATCCAGTTTGAGTGAGTCATAATGAATTTGAAGTGAACGTATTCCCGGTGTTAGATCAATAATAGCTATGATGTTTTGATCTTTAACCCACTGCATTAATGCATGTATGCGGAATCTCAAATTCAGGTCTAAAACCAATTCGCCATACTCAACCAACATGTAGTTATTACCAGCGGGGCGATACACCACATTTGGCGTATGTTCTTGACCATCTAAACGATCTAACACAGCATCATTTAAACTATCAATCTCAGCATAAAAGCTTTGACCAAATTGCACAGCATTGAGATGCTCTGTACTGAGCATATGATGATAAGTTTGATTTAATTGGGTTGCTTGTTCATATCGAATAGGAACAAATTTGACTTTATCTCCTGCTTTTAGTTGACCTAATTTCCAAAGTTCAGAATGAACAACGACCGCTGGGCAAACAAAACCACCAAGGCTCGGACCATCAGGACCTAAAATGATCGGCATGTCTCCTGTAAAGTCGATTGCACCAATAGCATAGGCATTGTCATGAATATTGGAAGGATGTAAACCTGCTTCGCCGCCATCTTCACGCGCCCATTCTGGCTTTGGACCGATCAATCGAATTCCTGTACGGCTTGAATTGAAATGTACTTCGAAGGAATGTTCAAAGAATGTATCAATATCTTGTTTGGTGAAAAAATCAGGCGCACCATGCGGACCATACATCACCGCAATTTCCCAACTGTTTGAGAATGTCGGAACTTGTTCTGCATTTAAAATTGTTTGTTGATCTGAACTAAAAGAAGTGATTGGCAACATATCACCAATTAACAAATTACGTCCTGCGTGACCACCAAATTGACCTAATGTAAATGTCGCTTGTGAACCCAAGTATTCAGGAACATTCAAACCACCTTTGATACCAATATAAGTTCTACATCCTGTGATGATTTTACCGCATTTAAGAATTTGCCCTTTCTTCACATTCACCGTTTGCCACATTGGAATGTGCTCACCGTCTAAGGTTGACGGCATGTCACCACCTGCAAGCACGATTTGGCTATCACAGTGAAACTTTAGTGTAGGTCCATGCAAGGTACATTCTAAACCAGCACTATTAGATGTATTACCGAGTAGTTGGTTTGCCACATTTAAAGATAAAGGGTCAATTGCTCCAGACGGTGGTACACCCACATCCCAGTAACCTAAACGGCCTGTGACATCTTGTATGGAAGTTTGAATACCTGCTTGCAATACCTCGATTTTTTGAGTTTTCCATTCAAAAGTATTAAGGAAACGTGTGGTTTGAGTACCAGCTTTAAACACTTCACAATCAATAATATTCTGTAAATACTCAAGATTGGTTTCGATACCTGCCACCTGAGTTTTGGCTAAGGTATGATTCATTGCTTGAATAGCCGCATCTCGATCATTTGCCGTGACGATAATTTTAGCAATCATAGGATCGTAAAATGAGGAAACAGTCGAGCCAGTTTCTACCCATGTTTCATTACGTGCTTGATCATCAAACTCAACAAAGGTCAGTAAACCTGCACTCGGTTGGAAGTTTTTGATCGGGTCTTCAGCGTACAAACGAACTTGTATCGAATGTCCTTCTGATTTCAAAGGTTGCGTTGGTGCTGTCCAGTCGCCACTTGCAAGTGTGACCATCCATTCAACCAAATCTACGCCGTATATTTGTTCTGTGACACCATGTTCAACTTGTAGGCGGGTATTTACTTCCAAAAAGTAAAAATCTTGTGTGTCCGTATCCATCACAAATTCAACAGTACCCGCTGAACGATAATTCACGGATTGCATGAGTTGAATTGCAACAGTCTGAATATATGAACGTTGTTGATCATTTAAATGTGGTGCTGGCGTTTCTTCGATGACTTTTTGATTGCGACGTTGAACAGAACAATCGCGCTCACCCAACGCTAAAACTTGTCCTTGACCATCACCAAATATTTGCACCTCGATGTGGCGAGCGTTCTGTACGAATTTCTCTAAATACAATCCAGCATCTTTAAAGTTTGCCTGCGCAAGATAAGATACGGTCGCGAAAGCATCTTTTAGCTCTTCAGCATTCCATACCAAACGCATTCCGATACCACCACCGCCTGCGGTACTTTTTAGCATCACAGGATAGCCAATGCGCTCAGCTTGAAACAACGCCTCTGCTTCATCAGCCAAAAGTTGGCTGCCCGGCAATAGTGGCACATTTGCTTCGATTGCAAGTTCTCTTGCAGTATGTTTCAAGCCAAATGCACGCATTTGAGCTGAGTTTGGACCGATAAATGCAATTCCTTGTGATTCACACAGATCACAAAATTTAGCATTTTCAGATAGAAAACCATAACCCGGATGAATAGCATTCGCACCTGTTTGTTTGGCGACTTCTAAAATTTTGTCAACATTCAGATAACTTTGACTTGCGGGTGCATCACCGATATAAACCGCTTCATCCGCTAAAGTCACATGCAAAGAATCTCGGTCTGCCTCAGAGTAGACAGCAACCGATTGAATACCTAATTTTTTTAGTGTTCGAATAACACGACATGCTATCGCACCACGATTGGCGATTAAAACTTTATCAAACATAGACTAAACCTCCTCACCATCACGAATCACTAATTGGATCGGAGTCGGGTTATAGGCATTACAAGGATTATTCAATTGTGGGCAATTAGAAATCAGCACAATTAAATCCATTTCTGCTTTGATCTCGACAAATTTACCCGGCGCAGAAATACCATCATCAAACTTCAGATGTCCGTCAGATGTAACTGGAACATTCATAAAGAAATTGATATTTGGACCAATGTGACGCACATTCAAATTGTGCTTTTTCGCGATTGGATGTTTGGCTAAGGCATACATAAAATTGTTGCGGCAACTATGCATAGGATAAGTTTCATGTGCGTAGCGCACAGTATTACTTTCACAAGAACATGCACCACCCAACGTGTCATGACGACCACAGTTATCATCGTGAATGACTGCAATTAACCGTCCAAAGTTACTGTATAAGGATGTGCCTTTTTCTAAATAGATATATTGATTCATGGCAAGCGTATCTGTCGCGCTATAACGCTCTTCAGGATTTTCTGCTGAGATAAACAACGTATCAACAGCTTGGTTGCCCTCTAAATCGATAATGCGAAAGTATTGCCCTTTTTTAACCTCGCACATCCATGCTTCACCCGCAGGACAAACTTCATTTAATGTAGCTTTTTCAAAAGTGTTTAAAACGGTCATGATGCTTCTCCTATGGCTTAATATGCTGAACTCAATGCGTAGTAACGTGCGTTGTTTTGAAAAGCACGTTGATTTTGTGGACAGGCATCACGACAAATATCATGGTCGGCTAAAGGATTGGCTTTATACAAAGACAATTGAATATCGCTTGGTTGGTAGAGCGAACTGTTATCTAAACCATGGGGAGCAGCAGAAAGGAAAACTAAACAATCCATTTCAAAACGTAACTCAATGATTTGGTTGGTATTGTCTAATTGGGTATAGGTTAGAGCACCTAGATCATTGGGACTCACTTTTGAGAAAAGGTTTACGGTTGCACTCAAATCAGTTTGTGATAGGGAAAATTTCGCCATCTCTACCAATAAGCCATCTACACCGTTTTGGTACATTTCATTTCGTGCATCTTGAAAACGACGTTGACCAAACTGTTTGCTGATTTGCTCAGGACGACTCGCCCCACAGAACGTATCATTCCAACCATGGTCATCTTTAACGATCGATGCCATGACACGCCCTAAATCTGAATACAAAACATTGCCCGTCGTTAAAAATGCAGTGTGTTGTCCTTTTAAGGTGTCTGGCATGTTGTAACGTTCGAGTTTATCTTCAGCATTCACACAAAACAGTGAAACATTGGCGTTTGAAGCCAGAGCTTTAAACTGAAGAACAGTCCCTTTCTGAACTCTTCCTGACCAATGATGACCACCGGGTAGTTTTTCAGTCCAAAGAATCTGGTTGGTATGATATTCGCTCATTCGCATGACCTCTTTTAAGGTTTAAGTCCAACCTCCCGGGCTTTTATCCCTCCGTGTAGTTCTTGCGAACCGTGAACTCTCGGTCTCAGTCATAGCCAACTTTGAGGAGCTGTCTATCGGAACCCTAGATCACTTTATGATGGAGTAAATGAAGCAAATGGCGTGCCAATTTAGTAATACGATTTTTATATTTCGTCATACTTTTTGGCATTAAAACAATGCATTTTTATTTTCCATGCACTGTGATCAGTCAAAATCAGTGCACTAGTGTTTATTTCTGAGGCTTTACTGGAAAACATAAAAAGGGCTTTATTTCTTTCAGGACAAACATACTTTGCATTTCTTTGATTCCAGGCAATCTTCGAATGGTGGTCATTGAAAACTCAGCATAGGTATCGAGATCTGGTGATACGACTTGCAACAAAAAGTCTGCATCGCCGCCAATGCTATAACATGCAACAACATAATCTAAAGCAGTGACTTCTTCTTCAAATTTCTTTGCCTCTCTTTCGCTATGACTATCAATCGATACACGAACAAACACCATCACACCTAAGCCAAGTTTTTTGCGATCAAGTAAAACGCCGTATCCTTTGATGACTTTGGTGTCTTCTAAATGTTTGACTCTTCGCCAACAGGGCGAGGTTGAAAGACCTAATTGTTCTGATAAGTCAACATTTGTGGTTCTTGAGTCTTTTTGCAATAACTCTAAAATTCTTGCATCAGTTTTATCAATTTTTAAATTGGGCATAATATTTCTATTAAAGTTAAATATAGGGTTATTTATACCCTATATTTTATGTTTACTAGAACATATAGATCAAATTTACCTGTGTATTTATTAAAAAATAGAGATCCGATTTCATTTGGTTTTAATTGACATGGAACATCTCACACAAACAATGACCTATGTTTTAACTTTGGCTTTGGCAGCGATCCTCCCCGGACCGGGCATGACCGGTCTTATGTTTAAAACATTAGTGCAGGGATATAAAAATGGACTGATGATGCTGTTTGGTCTCATCACGGGAGATATCACTTTCTTATTGATTTCAATTTTTCTTTTTTCTTCTCTTCATCATTTCAGTCCACATTTGGCTTTTTATTTGATACTACTATCAAGTTCATACCTACTTTACTTAGCTTATAAGTTTTGGTTTTTTAAAGGTAATCTATTGGAAAATGAAGCACCTGCAAATCTCAAAAACACGCTTTTTTCCTATAAAGATGGGCTGTTAATTACTTTGAGTAATCCTAAAACCATTTCATTTTATCTTGCGATTGTACCTGCTATCTTCGGTGCGCAGTCATTGCAAAAGCAAAGCTGGTTTTTAGTGTCTATTACCATCTTCACGCTCGCCATCATTGGCGGACTTTATGTCTTTTTTTCATGGAATCTAAAGAAAGTTCTCAGTGATATAAAAGTACAAACCATTTTATTAAGAGCATTGTCCCTCATGATGGGTATATTGGCTTTGGGAATGTTTTATAGAGAATTTAACATTCAATATTTAGCATAAGCCATTGATTCACAAAGCCCTAAAATACATTTCACTTTAGAGCTTTGTGAGTTAAATAGAAGATGAACTCAAATCTTACTTTTTCTTTTTGGTGAACAAATTCAATGCTTGCGCATAATGTGATGGTGCTACACGCTGAATTAGATCTAAAATTTTGGCATCATTGCCAATTAAAACTCGGCGCTGATCTTTTTTAACCGCATTTAAAATTACTTTTGCTGCTTCTTCAGGTGGGGTTTTGAGTACCTTGTTAAAGGCTTTACTGGCTTTTGCAGGATTCAATCCTAAAGCACGAATACTATCACTCATGCGTGCACTATTTGCGATATTAGTGCGTATCCCTCCTGGATGAACACAAGTTGCACTTACGCCGTTGGCTTGTAAGTCAAGCTCTTGACGAAGTGATTCGGTAAAACCACGCACTGCAAATTTAGTCGCATTGTATGCACTTTGCGTAGGTTGCGCTGTTAAACCAAATAGACTAGAAATGTTGATAATATGCCCTTCACCACTTTGCTTTAAATAGGGTAAAAATGCTTTGGTACCATGTACTACACCCCAAAAATTAATATCAAATACCCACTCCATTTCCTCATAACTCATTCCTTCAACCGTGCTTGCCAGTGCCACGCCTGCATTATTAAAAATGAGATTAATTTTTCCATGTTCTTGAGCGGTATTCGCAGCCCATTCCTCTACATCAGCGCGATCAACAACATTCAAAGTCGTGAGTGTCACATTGATCGGATAAGATTTAACGAGGTCCAATGTTTCAGCTAAGCCTTGCTCATTCACATCACTCAGGGCTAGATGTGTACCCTGTTGTGCCAATAAGATAGCGAGTTGTTGACCGATTCCAGAACCCGCACCTGTAATCGCGGCAACTTTTTGATTAAAATTCTTCATAAAAATGGCTCTTTATTTAGTTGATGTCTAATTGATAAAAATGGATTGCGTTTTGTCTAAAAATCGCTTGCAAAGCTTCAGAACCATAAGGCTCAATCATTTTGATGTAAGCCTGTATTAAGTCGGTTAAACGCGCATTAGGTTTATCCATTGGATAATTCGAAGCGAACATGATTCGATCTGTACCAAAGACACGAATCGCATGCTGTATCAATGGCGCTAATAATTGAACCATTTCAGCAACAGTTGCCGTGCGATTTTCTTTATAAAATGTATGTCCCAATACAGGCATCATGAGACCTGATATTTTCGCACTTACATTCGGCTGCTCCGCTAAAGTACTCAGGTCGTTTTGCCATTGCTGAAATATTGCATCACGTTGCGCAGCAGTTTTCCCAGTCTTCTTACCCACTGCGCCAAATAGCCCAGCAGGTGTTGCAAGATGATCCACGACAATGTGTGTTTCTGGAAATTGCTTGGCTAAGGCAGTGATCTCATTTAATTGAGTTGAATAGCCCCAAGCATCGAAGGACAAATTCATTTTGGCGAGTTGCTCAAATCCCTTTAAGAATTTTTTAGACTGATATAAATGAGGTGTTTTAGACCAGCGATAGATGCCATCATCCTCATGCCAAGAAGACATCTTTCGAATTCCTCTAAACAAAGGACTTGCATCTCGATGAGCTTTTAAAATATCGGCGAATTTGCGGCTACTTGGATCCGCCGTGGCAATAATTGCAGCAAGTTTTAAATCATATTTTGAAAAATCTAAATGGCTTAACCAGCTCGTTTCTTCAACAACGCCAAAACCTTTATGATGGTGCCAATTGGCTTCAACATGCACCACACTCTCTACATTCAAACCGCCTAAGTCTTGATGGTAATGCATCGGTAAATAAGGATTTAAGATGTGTTCAGTCTTTCCGAGCGTATCTAATAATGGCTTGGGTTTAACCAGACGAATCACCTTATCCATGAGCGCTGGATATTTCCCCAAGGTTTTGACCAATAGCGCGGCTGAATGTGGTGTGTGATAAGGGTCCCATTGGTGTATATGTGGATCGATAATTGCCAAATCTAAGGGATTCATTTTTCTACTCTATTGATTATATATAAACGCATCTTTGTATTTATTCATCCATAAATAGCTTCGGTTATTAGATGATGACCATCCCTATCTTGTTTTCCGAGCTTACAAACAATTTAGATATGCATGAAATGATTTTTTCTAATGTAAAAATATGAATTATATTCATAATCTAAAGCAATACACTTCTTTTATAAATTCCTTTTGTTTATCTCAATAAGGAAATACTAGCAGATGTAAATAATGATCAAAGGGGGTTTAGCTAAAAACGCAATGCATGGTTGAAGTGCCAACTCTAAATATTTATGTCATTCTTATTTCTTTAAATTTTTTGTTCAAATGTGCTAGATATTTAAAAACACTGGACTGCTCAATGATTATCATCTTGCAGTCCAGTGTCGTGTATTGTCGTTCCTAGCTTACTATCACTGATTTCGCACGAGCAGCATGCAATTTCTTATAGCTTTCAATCAAACGTAAATGACGATCGAGCCCTTCAAGTTTCATGCTGGTCGGCGTTAAACCATAGAAACGAACAGTGCCTTCGACCGAACCGATTACTGCATCCATACGTTCATCACCAAACATACGACGGAAGTTCTTGTCGTAATCTTCCAATTCCATCTCATCATCGAGAATGACTTCTAGTACGACATTCATGCATTGATAGAACAAGCCACGCTCAACGGTGTTGGTATTGTATTGCAAGAACGTTTCGACCAATTCTTTGGCTTCTTCAAATTGCTGCAATGCAAGATTGATTAATAATTTTAATTCGAGCAGTGTGAGTTGCCCCCACACAGTATTGTCATCGAATTCAACCCCAATCAGCGTAGTGATCTCAGTATAATCATCCAATTCACATTCTTCTAAACGTTCAAGCAATGCTTCAAGTTGCTCATCGTCCAAGCGATGTAAGTTCAAAATATCTTCACGGAACAATAACGCTTTGTTGGTATTATCCCAAACCAAATCTTCAACCAAATAAATTTCTGAATAATCAGGTACTAAAATACGGCAAGCGGTTGCACCGAGATGCTCATAGACCGCCATATAAACTTCTTTGCCCATTTCTTCAAGGATGCCAAATAATTCAGCCGCTTCGTCAGCATTGGAGTTTTCACCATCATTGGTAAAATCCCACTCGACGAAATCATAGTCTGATTTGGCACTAAAGAAACGCCAAGAGACTAAACCACTTGAATCAATAAAGTGTTCCACAAAATTATTTGGTTCGGTCACTGCTTCGCTTTGGAAGGTTGGTTGTGGCAAGTCATTCAAGCCTTCAAAACTACGACCTTGCAATAACTCAGTCAGACTACGTTCCAAAGCGACTTCAAAGCTTGGATGCGCACCAAATGAAGCAAACACACCGCCTGTGCGTGGGTTCATCAAAGTGACACACATCACTGGAAATTGACCACCTAAAGAAGCATCCTTGACCAATACTGGAAAACCTTGCTCTTCTAAGCCTTGGATACCTGCAACAATGCTTGGATATTTCGCTAAAACGTCTTCAGGTACGTCCGGTAATGTGATTTCCCCTTCTAAGATTTCACGTTTTACAGCACGTTCAAAGATTTCAGATAAACATTGTACTTGCGCTTCTTCTAAAGTATTCCCCGCGCTCATACCGTTACTTAGATATAGGTTTTCAATTAGATTCGATGGGAAATAGACTGTCTCACTATCAGATTGACGCACAAATGGCAGTGAACAGATACCACGTTCGATGTTACCTGAGTTGGTATCATACAAATGCGTACCCAGTAACTCATCGTCAGGGTTATAAACTTCTAAACAGTATTCATCTAAAATTTCTTTCGGTAATTCGCCATTTGGACCTGGTTTAAACCATTTTTCATCTGGATAGTGAACAAATTCAGCGTTGGCAATTTCTTCACCCCAAAACTGATCGTTATAGAAAAAGTTACAGTTTAAACGCTCAATGAACTCACCGAGTGCTGAAGCCAATGCACTTTCTTTGGTTGAACCCTTACCATTGGTAAAACACATTGGAGATTGGGCATCACGGATATGCAGTGACCAAACATTTGGCACAATATTACGCCATGACGCAATTTCAATCTTCATACCTAAGCCTGCCAAAATGCTCGACATATTGGCAATGGTTTCTTCTAATGGCAGATCCTTACCTGCGATATAGGTCGTATTTTCCGATGCTAAGCTTGGCATCAGCAATGCCTGTGCATCGGCATCGATACTTTCGACTTCTTCAATAATAAACTCTGGACCAGTTTGTATGACCTTCTTCACCGTACAACGGTCGATTGAGCGCAAGATGCCTTGACGATCTTTTTCTGAAATATCAGCCGGTAATTCAACCTGAATTTTAAAAATTTGTTTGTAGCGGTTTTCTGGATCAACAATATTGTTTTGCGATAAACGAATATTATCCGTCGGAATATCACGTGCGGCACAATACACTTTTACGAAATAAGCTGCACAGAGCGCCGATGATGCTAAAAAATAATCAAATGGACCTGGCGCAGAACCATCCCCTTTGTAGCGAATCGGTTGGTCGGCGATTACGGTAAAGTCATCGAATTTGGCTTCTTGTCGAAGGTTGTCGAGGTAATTAACCTTGATTTCCATGCTAGCACCTAAACTGATCTGATGTGTTTTAACACAAGAGATTGAAAATATTGATAAATAAGTCGAATTATAGCGTTAAAATTGACTTAATAATGCGTAGTTGCAATTGATCGTAGTCGTCATACGACTCACTGCAACTCGTAATGATGGGCATTATTATAGAAGTATTTTATGAAATTGATAACTTTTGTCGGTTTTTCTAATGGATTTAAAAGGAATGGCTTAAAAATACGCCATATTGAAGCATGTTAAATAGAAAATGACTGCTCAATAAAACATTTCACAGCCATTTTGATTGAGCGTCAAATCCGCCCCACTTCAAGATATGGAATGAGTGTTTGATCAAAGTTAGGACGCGGATCTGCCTCAAAGCTAATAAAACCATGCATACCAGTCAACCGTTCTCCTTTATAGAATTGATTCAGTTGAAAGCGAGGATCTTTATGCGATAGCGTAAAACTAACAGCACCAATACCCAGTTGCTTAGAACGATGATAGGCGTCTTTTAACATCTGATGATGCAAAGACAAAGCGGTTGGATGACACAATAAAGTATGCAGTACATGATATTTCACCGCATCACCTCGCTTGGGCAAAGGCATGCTTTTACTGAACTTGGTGTAAAGGTTATATATCGGTCTGAGTACACCGATCATTGGACTGTAATGTAATATTTTGGTTTGTTTGAGGCTGTGCTGATCCCATAACCCAAACATGCCAACAATTTTGTCATTCTGAAAATAAAGAAGAAAGTCTGATAGTTTTATGCCAGAAAAATAACAATTCCCCTCAGCCAATTCTTCGAAATTATAAGCAGGGATAAAGTTATAGTAATCTGACATCTCGGTAATAAACTGATTCATCGCCTGTATATGTTCTGGTTTGGCTATGCAAGATTGAATCTGCGCTATGTCCGTATGATGTGGGTTTGAATCATTCAGGAAAGTCGTAATTTTTCTTCGTGGGCCTAAATCTGTCAGCGTTAAAGTCTCAATGAGTCCTTCATCATAATAATCAGGCATACCTGTTTTAGGCGCTTGTATCGCAGCACGGGCTGCATGATTATCATCAAAAATAATCATCTGACTAAAATTAGGCGCATGCATATTTTCTTTTACATGTGCACCGAGCACCTTAACTAATGATTTTCCTCGATAGCGATGATCAACGCGCAGGTCACTGGCATATCGAAAATTCTGTATGCTGCGATTGACATAACACGGACGATAGCCATTGCTATAACAAGCCACTTTTTTCTGGCTCGCAGTGTCTTCAATCACCACATGTAATTTATGCTTATACAAAATATCGGATGCTTTAAAATAACTCGGCTCACGTTGAAAACTGATTTGAACCCCTTTCGTTGTCATCGGAACAGCGATCAATGCTCGCAAGGCTTGGTCGTCTTCTAATGTTGCTTCTCTTGTAATGAGATGACTTTTTTCAAGCGGTTGTAATGCTGGATTTATATTCATTGTAGATTCACCTGTTCAGGATATTGATTAGACACCAGATGATTTAGCTCACCCATTTGATCCAATAACTGATAAATAAATACGATTTCATCTTGTTCATTGACGATTTTCTGAGTTTGAACATCCAACAATTTCTGCTCTGTATTGAGTAAGTCAAAGGTTGTCTTGGTGCCTATTTCAAATTCTTTTCGTGTGTATAGCAGCGCGATTTCTGCTGCATCTATTGCATTTTTTAGTGCATTTTTATTTTGACGGATACTTAAAAGTTGTGCATAGGTCGTTTGCGCACGTTGATTCAGATCCAATTCTAGGCTTCTAATTTTCTGATTGGCGAGATCCACATCCGTTTGTGCTTTTCGCACATTGGCGCGATTTAAACCATCATCAAACAAAGGCATATTTAACTGTACGCCCACCATATAATTATTACTTTCAGAACCAATGTAACTCGCTTCTTCTTGTTTCCCAGCGCGACTGGTCAACATCACAGTTGGCCAAAGCTCACGTTTTGTTAAGGCGAATTGTTGCTCTGCCGCTTGCTTTTGATATTTAGCTTGGATAAGCGCAGGGTGATTTTTAGTCTTTGATAAAATCTCATCCAAATTATTTGTCAGATTCGGTGCTTGAGTGATTGGCACCAAATGATCAGCGCGAACACCAGTCACTTGATAAAATTGCGCTTCGCTAATGCTGAGGCTCGATTGCGCTTGAGTCACATCTGCTTGCCCTTGCGCGACCTGCGCCAAGACTTGAGCCAAATCAGCACGGGTAATCATGCCAACATCAAAGCGCCGTTGTGATTCAAAAAGCGAGCGTTGTAGATTCGCTAGTGTTTTTTTTCTAAGTGCTAAAATCGACTGCTTTTTGAGTACATCGGTATAGACCATCACTGTATTTAAAATCGTTTCTGATCGTCGATCGGAAAATGCATGGGTCTGTGCAGAAAGCTGACTTTTAGCGGCATCTACGCCCAAACGATGACGACCCGATGTGTAAATCGGATAGTCCATCTGTAGTTGTAAGCTTCGACCACGCCTATTTCCCTCTGTCGGAAATAAAACTGTTGCCGGCGTCTCTATTTTTTCATAGTCCAACTGCCCCACCAAATTTACTTTTAAACCATCACGTTGTCTTGCTTGTTCAAGCATGGCAGTGGACTGATTGACACTTAAACGGCTCAGTTCTAGCTGGCTTTCATGTTTTAAACTCGCACTCAAGGCTTGCTCTAAAGTCATTCCATTGACTGCACCCGATATGAATAAAACACTGACACACATTAAAGAATGAAGTTTTAACACTCGCTTTTTGAATCGCTGCACCTTGCATCCTCCTTGTTTCATAGCTGAGCCAAACTATTCAAGCTCACTTTTTTCAGAGGTTCTGGCTTAATATTGCCTTCAATGATGCCATCGAACATCACCAACTTTTTATAGGCATTCCAACCATTTTCTGCCTGTCGAATCTGTGGTTGATCTAGCTGTCCCAAATTTCGAGCAAGTTCATAATGAAAGTTTCGACGTAAAATATTATCGATATATTCATGATCAACCGTGTGATGAATATCTCCTTCAAACAATACACAGTAAAACGGTTTAACATGCTGCTGTGTATCAATCGCGAGTAACGAAATCGCTTTAGAATCCGTTTGATTTAAATGTGATAAAAGCTGTTGTGCTGTTTCAGGAGCTAGTTTTTCCCCCACAAGATCGACACCAAAACGCCGTCCTTGAAACTCAAAACACGGTATTTGATCCAAGAAACCAGTCACAATTAAACAGTCATCTAAACAATATCGCAGTAAACCATTACCTGAGCTAATGACTGGGCTGACCACATCACCCATTTTCAATGCCCAAGATGGGATAATCTGCCCTTGTTTTTCCCCTTCTAAATATTCAAATTCGTAAAAATGACTTTGATATGCCAGTGGGTAATGATCTGCATAAGGAATCGTAACCACCCCTTCGGTTGCCCACAAACCTTTGCCTTCAAACTGTACCGCAGGCAGTCTCTGTCGCAATTGATCCGCCCAAGCTTTTGAACCAGCGGTATCCCAACTTGAGACTAAACTTAGTTTTGGCCATAAGGATTTAAAATCAATTTGCTCACCATCGGAGCAATCAATTAAACGTTCAGCACTTTCTGGACTATGCGGAGCATCAACTTGTTGCAAAGAAAGTTGACGCGCACCCCATGAACCACTGTATAGAACTTCGGCAACTTCTTGCTGCATGGCTTCCAATCGATCTAACAATTGCAAAGCAAAAGTCGGACTCCACACTGAAATCATGGCTAAATTACGGTTTGCAACCAAATAACAGATTGTGGCGAATAAGGCATCATCAGCGTTTGCTGCAAAGGCAATATTACTGGGAACTGCTTGAGTAAACTTGGATAAGATGCGCTTACCTATACCGAGTAATGCACTGTCATCATTTAAGTTTTTATCTTTTAGCACTGCACGTTGGCTTTCAGGCAACCATGAAACTGACCAATAATGAGTGCCTGATTGTAATTGCGGACATTTACGGTACATACTCGCTAACCAAGGTGCGATGGCATGATCAAGTTCATCTAAGAATGCTTGGGTATAAGGAATAAATTTGATTTGTTCACTCGAACCGCTGGTCGGTTGAAAACGGATCAATTTACTACTTGAAAGCAAGGACTTTTCTTCTCGATATTGCTGAATATCTTCTCGCCATGCGCTATAACGCGTTGCAGGAAAAGACGCGACGAATTGTTCATAATCTTTGACATTGTTCTGTTGTGCCAAAGTAGATGATTGTAAAATAACACTTAAAATACGACGTTGCGTTGCTTCGAGATCATTAAAACCCTTCTTAAACTTTTGATCTGCGATATCACACCAGTGTTTTAAAATAAAATGCGATCCAGAGGTCAGCCAGTCTTGATATCTCATTTGCTGGCTCCTCGTTGACGTGTGTGCTTGGTCACAATTGCATCGCATCGACCTTTGCTGATCGGCTTCGAGATTAGTTTTGCTGGGAAACGAGCAATATCTTTCCAAGCCAAACGTCCAATACACGGTAACTCCGTTCCCACCGTCCAAGTTGGATTGAGTTGCTCAAAAAACTCAATTTTTGGATTTTTTATTCTCATCTCATCCGTAATTGGTGCGACTTCACCTTTTAATGGCTGATAATCATTGCCAAAGTTTAATAAGCCAACTTCTTTGTCATAATATTCACCAAAGAAGTTCTCACAGTAATGTTCTACCACCGCTGACAAGTGTTGGTTTTCATCCATTATGTTGGGATAATACGCATAATAATTATTTGCCAATAATAGGTATGTTTTATAACCTTTAGATATCAATAACCAATAAAGTTCATTAAATGGATATTTAACTCTTAACTTCATAATCAGTTTGAACATGGTACTTTGCAGGGTGCGAGTCCCCCAATATGCTCTTAAAATAACCGTATCACCACTAAATATAACGGTGTAATCTTTACCTTCAAAATAGAAATGTTGTACAGCGACCGTTGAAAAACCCACAATTTCATTACTTTCTTTGTTGAAAATTAATATAGCGCCACTTTTCTTTTGGAAATCTTCAACAAAGACTGAAAACTTGGTGTTTTCATAATATTGCTCATAAATTGAATACATCGTTTTCAATTTATCAATATCAATCTTCTCTTTTTCTATATATTGGCCATAAGTGCTTTCTTTATTGTTTAATTTAGAAATCAGCTTATATGTTGTCTTAATCATAGTTTTAACCTTTAAATTTATACATAAGTATTCTTGTCCCCAAGACATCTCGATACTTATATAACTATTATTTTTATTTAAAGGGCATATACAGAGATACACCTTTCCAGTTTTTTAATTAAAAAAACTCACCCTCTAATATGTTTTTTACATATTCATTTTCTTCCCCCTATCCATAAAAAATGTAAGGAAAGCAGCAATGAACATAATGATCGACAGCATACGCAGTAAATCATTAAAACTTGATGTCAGTGCTTGATAATGAATATCTCGATAAATAATACTCAGCGCGATTTGCTGCGCATTAGAACCCACTTCTTGATATTGCGCGGTAAGTTGTTCAAGTCGTTCTACAAAAATCCAATTCTGAGGCGTCATATATTGATTTAGCTCAGTGACATGGATCGCCGTAAGCCAATCTAATGAAGAGTTGATCAAAGCAAGTCCCACTGCACCGCCAATATTGCGCATTAGATTATAAATACCGCTGGCATCAGCAACTTTACTCATCGGCAAGGTACTCATGGCTAAATGCGAAACCACAATCAAACAAATCATTAAGCCAATACCACGATAGATTTGCGGCCAAAACATAAAGTCATAATCGCTATGGATACTTAAATGAGAATTTAGCCAAACACCAAACCCAGCCAAGATCATGCCCACAAAGACCGTTTTTCTAGTGTCAAAATTTGGAATCAACCATGCAAGGAATGGTGCGAAACAGAACATGACTACGCCTGTTACCATCATAATGTGGCCGATTTGACTGCTGTTCATTTCTCGAACTTGCCCAAGAAAAACAGGAATCATATAACCTAAACCATACAGTGCCATTCCAATGACAAAGGTGATGATTGCACTTAAGGTAAAATTTTTATTCTTAAAAACACTCAAATCCAATAAGGGTTTTTCTTGGGTAAGACTCCGATAAAAGAACGTAATACCGCCGAGAATGCAGATAATAAATGCCATGCGCACTCCACTATCCACTAACCAATCATGTCGAGCGCCTTCATCTAAAAAGTATTCCAATCCACCCAAGAACATTGCCATCGCAATGAGACCGATCCAGTCCATTGTTTTCAGCAAAGAATGATCAGCACGATCAATATCAGGCCCAGAGAAAATAATGGTTGCGATAATGATGCCTGGAATAATATTGATCAGGAACATCCAGTGCCATGAGAAACTATTGGTGAGCCACCCACCCACAGTCGGCCCAATAGCTGGTCCTAAAGTACTGATCATGCCAAAGAGTACCAGTGGCAAAGTACGTTTCGCTTCAGGGAATAGTAGAAATAAAGCGGTCATGGAAGTCGGAATCATACCGCCGCCCATAAAGCCTTGAATTGCACGAAATACCAATAAACTTTCTAGATTCCAAGCCATCGCGCACAGTAAAGAACTAATCGTAAATCCAACCGCACAAATGGTGTAATAGATCCGTGTCGATAACACTCGCGCAATAATACTGGACATCGGAATAGCGATGATTTCAGCAATCAAGTACACGGTTTGAACCCATGTCACCTCATAGCGACTGGCACTCATACCCGCTTGAACTTCATTTAGAGAACTTGCAACGATTTGAATATCCAAAATCGCCATAAAATTGCCAAAAATCATGGCAATAAAAATCACCCACGCGACTTTGGTCGGGAACTTCCAGTCCTCATCTAAACGCTTATCCATGTTTAGCACCTAAAATCGCGATGATTAAGTTCTTAAATTTACGGTTGCTTTGACCGACATACCGGGTTTGATCAGATCGATATGAGCGTTGCTGTCTATCGCAATACGCACAGGTATCCGCTGAACGACCTTATTAAAATTGCCTGTTGCATTATCTGGTGGCATCAGTGAGAACGTTGCACCTGATGCAGGTGAAAAACTTTCGATTTTTCCGGTATAGGTTAAACTTGGATACGCATCTATTTTTAATTTAACTTCTTGACCAATATGCATTTTTTCTATTTGTGTTTCTTTGAAGTTGGCTTGAACATATAAACTATTTTCTGGAATAATCGCCATTAATCGTGTTTGCGGGCCAACACGAGAACCTTTTTGTATCGCTAAACTCCCCACCTTACCTGAGACAGGGCTAGTCACTTTTGCAGATGCTAAATCAATTTGAAAAAGATCCAAGCTTGCTTTTGCATTTTGAATATCTGCCAAAAGTTGTGCTCGACCTGCTTGTAGGCTTCCGAGCTGCGCTTCTGCTGAATTGACGGTTGCCAATGCTTTGTTTAATTGCGCTTGAGCAGAAAGATATTGGGATTGAATGCTATCAAAGTTTTGACGCGTAATTACGCCATCTTTCAATAAGTCTTGGTAACGGGCGTAATCTTTTTTCAACCGAGATACATCTGCTTGTACCGCAAGCACCCCGCTATTCGCTTCATTAATGGTTGATTTTGCCGATCTTTCATTTTGTTGTTGAACAATAAGCGCAGCTTCTTTTAATGTCACCAAAGATTGGGCTTGGTCATAACGCGCCTGATAATCACGCTGATCTAATATGGCTAGGGTTTCACCTTGTTTAACAAACTGATTGTCATTTATGACTAATTCAACAACCTCACCCGAAATTTTCGGCATGACCCATGTCACATCGGCTTGGATATAAGCATTATCGGTAGATTGATAAAATCGAAAAACAAAGAAGTAGTACATTACCCCAATCAATAAAAATAGCGAAAGTAGTGAAAAAACGATCCAAGTAACTTTTTGCTTTTTTTGGACCTTCGTATCTGTTCCCACCTCTACACGAGCTATGGTATCCATATTTTATTCCACATGTTGTAATATAAATTCTTCTATTTCGATTTATAGATTTCTATAACTTTCACTTATTCAGACCAAATAAATAGTTACAAATATCAAATTGGCGCAAATTATCATGCTCGATGTAATTTAGTGTCATTGACCACAATTAAGATACAGTTGTGCACTTATGCCAATTACTTTTCAAAAAAAATCAGTGAAACAATAATCATTACCATTTGTGCTTTGATCGTAATCCGCCTAACTAAATAGAAATATGTAATTATTTATATTGAACTTTTACTAGATAAGTGAACACTATAAACCTGTCTAAAATCAGTCTAGATTGAACATTTTGCTTCAAGATCAAGACAGAACGGTCATCACCCTCAATCGTCGTAAATATGTAACCAAACATAGAAAATGAATGCTCAGTCTAAAAGTGACATATTAAAATTTTATGAAATTGTCGTAGAGTAGACACATTCCAATGGAGAAATGCACATATTAATAAGTGAAATTATTTAGTAAAAATAACTAAATTCATGGTGCATAAAGTATTGGTTTTTTAAATTTGTTGCTTGTGTCGTACCAGCTTTCCCAAGAGCGATACAAATCGAAGGATTCGATTTCGTACTGGGTACGACCAAACAACATCTTTTCATACAAATAATATCTATTAAAAGGAAAAAATGATTATGGATTCAGGATTGATCACACTTTTTTTACCTATCGCCCTTGCAATCGTCATGGCAGGTTTGGGTTTAGAGTTAACGGTCAAAGATTTCGCCAGAGTAAGTAAACATCCCAAAGTTGTACTGATTGCACTGTTCTGTCAATTGGTCTTATTGGTCGGCATAGCCTTTTTAATCTGTAAAATCTTAGCTTTACCACCATTATTGGCTGTTGGCTTGATGCTCCTTGCGGCCTCACCCGGTGGAACGACCGCAAATTTATTTAGTTATTTATATAAAGGTGATATTGCGTTAAATATTAGCCTAACTGCGATCAATGCTGTACTCGCCGCTGTTTTTTTACCTTTTATCGTCAATTTCTCCATCCTACATTTTATGAATGAGGGTCAACAAGTTGGACTACAGTTTTCTAAAATAATGCAGGTATTTTTAATTATTCTAGTGCCTGTTGGTATTGGGATGCTTGTTCGTCACTATGCGCCGCATTTTGCTGAAAAATTGAATCGTCCTGTACGTATTTTTGCCGTCATTTTCCTCGTGATTATTATTTTAGGTGCAATCATCACAGAACGTGCAAATTTAGTAGAGTACATTGGCCAAATTGGTTTAGCCACTGCTCTATTCTGTGCGATTAGTTTATGCGTTGGTTATTTTGTTCCTCGTCTGCTCGGCATTAGCTCATTTCAAGCGCGTGCTTGTGCTTTTGAGATTGGTATCCATAACAGTACGCTAGCGATGACGATTGCGCTTACCGTGATGGCGAGCACCACCATTGCAATGCCTGCTGCGGTCTATTCTATTTTTATGTATATCTTTGCGACTATTTTTGGGATCTGGGTTACTCGCTTTGGTCCTAAAGATGCGGTCACAACACCCTAATAGATTTATTCTTCAATAAAAAACAGCGTATCACTAGATACGCTGTTTTTTATTGCCTTCTTGAAGTTAGATAAATACTCAACTTGAAGGAGGTTGTATTTCTTTGATGATATATTTCTTTTTAAACAATATTTGTATCTGCTAATAAGGCATTTACTGCAAGCTTACCTAAATTGTTTGAAGCCAAAGGACTATCACCTGTTAATAATTTTCTGTCTTGATGAACTTGACCTGTGATTCCTTTATTTAGGATTTCCACACCGAGTTTCTCTAAACTTTCACCAACCAACCACGGTAGTTGACCCGGCATATAGCCAATATCTATATTTGCACCTGTATCTAAAGCATCTGGAAACACACAGGCTTGATAGCCTTTAAAGAGATAATCGTTTGGATCTTCATCGACTGCCGCTGCAAGTAATGATGCTGGGCCATGACAAAGTGTGATCACATATTTATCGTTTTCAACAGCCCACTTCAACACGGCTTTAACGTCTTTACTATGCGGTATTTTTACCATTGCGCCATGCCCACCAGGAATGAAGACACCAACATAAGGAGAGTCTTTACTAAGTGCTTTATCCAAAATATCGGCTAATTTCAGGGGTGCTTTAAGTTGTTTCTCATACTTCTTATAGGTATCCAAAACAACTTGCTCTTCTTTGGGCATCGCCCACATTTCAAGTTTGACTGGATTGCCTGACAGCGTTGCAACATCAAATGCAAAACCTGCACTGTCTAAATGAAACATCGGTAATAACATTTCAACAGGGTGATTGCCTGTAGAAAAGAATTTCTCATTTTGCATCAAGATATAACGTTCATCCGTTGCGATCATAAGAATCTTTTTATCGCCTTGATACGGATTTGGATAGGTTGTTCCATCATAATCCGTTTTAGCTGCTGTGTACTGACTCAATGAATATGGCGATGGGAAAAAAGCATTATCTTCAGCAACATCAGGCGTTGGGTTACGATCATCAGTATTAGTTGTCATTTTGAGTGTCCTCATAGGATTGTTTTGTTTATACATACTGCTCAAGATTTGGGTCATGCTCAACTGATCTGCATAAACAGGCATGTAATGAATATAATTAGGCAAACTCAGTTTTAACTTCGAGTACAACTTTGCCAATATGTTGACTACTTTCAAGACATTGGTGTGCTGCTGCAACATCTTCAAAAGCAAAAGTTTTATAAATAATCGGTTTACATTGATCTGCTTCAATCAATGGCCATACGTATTGCTCAAGGTCTTCGGTAATTTCTGCTTTTTCTGCGTTGGTTCTCCCTCGCATGGTTGAACCTGTAACAGTCGCACGTTTTAACATCAATTCTTGTATATCAAAGCCATCTACTTTTCTGCCTCCCATAAAGCCAATGATGACCAGTCGACCATCTCGTTTGAGTAAGCGTAAATTTTGATTAAAGTAAGATGCGCCAATAATATCCAAGATCACATCGACACCTTGAGCATTGGTCCGTTCTAAAATTTCTTTTTCGAAATCCTGAGTCTTATAGTTGATAACTTGAGACATCGAAGCTAGTTTTTCAACCTTATCGTCACTGCCAACTGTTGAAAAACTTTGAATTCCCATCGCATGACATAGGCTGATCGCGGTTGAACCAATACCACTTGCGCCACCATGAATTAAGACCGTTTCATGATTCTTTAACTGCCCGATCTGAAATAAATTTGCCCATACAGTAAAGTAAGTTTCAGGAATAGCAGCCGCTTCTATCAAACTGAGATTTTTAGGAATAGCTAAAGTTTGATTCTCTGGCACAGCACAGTATTCAGCATAACCACCACCATTGGTGAGTGCGCAAACTTTATCGCCGATTTTAAATTTTTGTACCTTTGAACCTATTTGTGAAATGATGCCAGCAACTTCTAAACCCGGAATCTGTGTCACGCCTTTCGGCATCGGATAAAGCCCTTGACGTTGCAAAATATCAGGTCGATTAATGCCTGTAGCATAGACTTCAATGAGCACTTCATCTTCTTTAATCTCTGGACGATCGCCTTGCACAACTTTTAAAACTTCTGGACCGCCCGCTTGAGTAATTTCGATATATTTCATTTGTTCTACACTATTTTGATTCATGATTTGTTTATTCCTTATTTAACTCAGTCTGATTAGGAGAAAAACCAAACTGTTTTTTAAATTCTCGACTAAATTGTGAAGAGCTTTGGTAACCAACAGCATAAGCTGCTTGCGCAACGCTTTGGTTTTCGTTTTGCAACAATTGTTTGGCCTTATGCAATCGAACGACTTTGAGGTATTGCAAAGGCGGATGTTGGGTGACTTGTTTGAAGGCTTTATGGAAAGCGGAAGTACTCATATTGGCTTGCTCAGCAAGCATTTCCACTGTTAATTTTTCTGTAAAATGATGTTGAATATATTCACAAATTTTATAAATTGGTCTTAAATTTCCTTGAGCCACTAGCCCTTTTAAAGCATCTGCACCTGAGTGTTGAATCACTCGATATAAGAGTTCTCGTTTTATTTGATCACCTAAAATCAAAATATCTTGCTCAGATGTAAGCGTATTGAGTAGCCTAAATAATACACTTGAGATGTTCTGATCATACTGAATGACGCTCATTCCCGTCGTTAACGGCTTAAACTGATAATTCTCAAAATAGGTCTTTGCCAATAATTCATTGACAGTATCAGCCTCTAATTTCATACCAATCGCAATCATGGGGAATTCAGGACTTGCAATTGTGTCGCAATCAAATGGCATCGATACCGAAACAATCAGGCATTCTCCTTGTTGAAATGAATAGGTTTCTGTTCCGATATAGCCACGTTTTTGACCTTGTAAAACAAAAACTAAAGTCGGTTCTTGCAATACAGCAATCGGCGGTGTGTCATGATCGACTCGCATCAACGTAATGCCATCTATTGCCGTAGTAAAAAAGCCTTCTTTATGAACGATTTTTAGAAATAGTGCCGTGAGTGTTTGATCATTCATCATGTTTCATCTGATGATTGGAAGTTTGATCTTTATTATTAAATAGAAAAGTAATGAAAGATGTTAGTTTTATGCAGGATTAGGCATAGAAAAAAGAGTTTTTTATTACGTCCAGCTTGGATAGATCACTCATAGATGTATAAGAGCAAATTCTAAAAAAACCTTTTTAAATCGTTATCCCTTCCTATACCCATTAAGAGGAATAAAAGTTACTGAGTTGCTTTAATCATAATAAAATACATTAGAAATATAAACTTGGATTATGCCATTACACTTGTATTGTTGAAAAATTCAAATCCGTCCACTATTTTTTTTAAAATAAAAAATTAATGTCAACCACATTACAATTAAATGCGAACTTGAAAAATAATTCCATAGAATATCATCAATAGGAAACTTCCAAGAAATACTCCAAAATATAGCTATAACAAATATCCATATAAATGTGGAAAAAATAAAGCTATTATTTTTATAGTATATTCCCCATTATCTTCATTGTTAAATTTATTTAAAAAACGGAAAACTTTTTTTGAGAAAAAAAGTGCCATAAGGGTTATTGCTACTGCATAAAAACCACCGAATCCTATTAAAAAAACTTATTACTTAACAATATATTACTGCCTATAATTTGAGTTTTTGATGGTCTGCAAAACGACCTAACTCAACAAATTTAAAAACCTATGCTTAATACAGAGACTTTCCTCTTGAATGCAGTAAGCAATGGAGCGATGCTCATTCCAAGTACAATAACAATTGAAGCTTATTGCCAATTTTCGATTGTGTTCCCCACTCGGATTAATTAGATTATATCTTTAACAATTATAGTATTATTGAACTAATTTTTCACTCAGTAGAATTGACTCGAATCTAACATTTGCAAAGTAATTTTTTTCACTTCATCACGACTTTGCATAATATGCGCTTCGATCGCGTGGATTGCTTCATCTACCTTACGATCGAAGATAAAACTGAGTATTTTTTGATGTTCTTGATAAGTTGCTTCTACACGATAATCTTTGGAAAAATCCAAACGACGGATAATACGGATGCGCTCACTCAGATCACGATGAATCCTTGCCATTTCATTATTACCCGATGCACGAACTAAAGCACAATGAAAATCTTCATCTTGTTGTGAGAGTTGTTTGATGTCTTTTAAATATTGATGCGATTCTATCATCCATAAATCTTTTAAAACGGATAACTCAACCGAGTTTTGATGATCCATCTGACAAAGTTTACGAATCGAATCTTTTTCTAACACGATTCGCACATCATAAAGTTCTTCATAATAACGAAAATTGAGCGGTCGGATTTGCCAACCGCTACGAAAACTCACATCGACATAACCCTCTTGTTGCAAACGATACAAGGCTTGTCGGATTGGGGTACGACTCACATCATAAGCTTTTGCAACTTCGGATTCAGTGAAGCGTTCACCCGGCATCAATTTGAAATCAAAGATATCATTCTTGATGCGTTGGTAAACTAGCTCAGACAAGTTGTCTGAGCTCTTTGTTGTTTTTATTTTGGTTTCTTTCATGCAGCCTTGCCTTATTCCATATAGACCAGTGGCTCGCCACTATGTACCGTTTGCCCTGCTCTGCAAATAATGGCTTTCACGATGCCATCTTCTTCTGCATAAACAGGAAGTTCCATTTTCATTGCCTCAATAATAGCAATAGTCTCACCTTTTTTAACCTCCTGACCGCTTTCAACAAAGATTTTCCAGATATTGCCAGTCATCGAGGCGTTGAGGGATGAAAGATGGCTATAGTCTGCACTGTTGCAAAGTTCAATCTGTTCTTCTGGCTGAGCGGCAAACTCTTCTTTCCAACGACTCACTTCAGTGGTAAATGCTTGTTGCTGTTTGGCTTTAAACTCAGCAATACTTTCCGCTTCATTCTCTAAGAATTTTACATAGTCTGCATAATCAAATTCAGTTTCTTCAATCTGAATTTCCGCACGACCATTTTCAAAATCTGCACGCCATAAATTTAGTTCATCCTCAGATACTTCAAAATATTTAATTTGATCGAAGAACTGTAAGAACCATTGCTTATTACCAAATTGTTTATTTTTCTTAAACTTGTTCCAAATCGGTAAAGTACGACCAATAAGCTGATAGCCTCCCGGTGAATCCATACCATAGATACACATGTACATACCGCCAATCCCCACTGTTCCCTCTGCGGTAAAGGTACGTGCAGGATTGTATTTAGAACTGAGTAAGCGATGACGTGGATCGATTGGTACGGCACATGGTGCAGTCAGATAAACATCACCCAAACCAAGAATTAAGTAATTCGCATCGAAAATAATATCTTTGACTTCATTACGATGAGCTAAACCATTGATGCGTTGAATAAAATCAACATTGCTTGGTAGCCAAGGCGCTTTGGCACAAACACTTTCTTGATAACGCTCAACAGCCCCTAAAGTGGCACTGTCTTCAAATGCCATTGGCAAATGTACGATTCGAGATGGAATTTTTAACTGACTCAAATCGCCCATTTCTTCTTCAAGTTTAAGTAATTGAGTAATCAGCTCTGATTGTGGAATTACTAAGCCGTCATATTTAATTTGCAGTGAACGTACACCCGGTGAGAGTTCTAATATGCCATCGATATTTGCTGCACGAATCATTTGAATCAATTGATGCACACGTAAACGTAAAGCCAAATCTAAAACGTTTTCGCCGTATTCTAAGAGAATATAGCTATCACCTGCTTGGCGATAAACTGTTTTTGGTGATAAATCGGTTGGTTCGCGTTGTGCCAAAATTGTTGTTAGCACATCTTGAGTTGGCTCAATCGTCTCCACGACTTTGGTCGCATCGGCAAAGTTTTGGATATTTTCAATTTGCTTGCGTTCTAATTCATTGGCTTGTTCTACCGTGATTGGGTAGAAACGAATTTTATCATCCGCTTTTAACTGTCCAACTTTCCAAAGTTCTGCTTTGGCAATGGTCACAGGGCAAACGAAACCACCTAAGCTTGGACCATCTTTTGCCAAAATAACAGGAAAATCACCAGTAAAGTTGATTGCGCCAATGGCATACTCACAGTCATGCACATTGGATGGATGTAAACCTGCCTCACCACCATTTTCTCGCGCCCAGCTTGGCGTCGGACCTGATAAACGTACACCTAAACGGTTAGAGTTGAAGTGTACTGTCCATTCAGATGCAAAAAACTCCTCCACATATTCAGGCTTGAAGAAGTCAGGTGCGCCATGTGGGCCATATAAAACTGCGATTTCCCATTCATTGCCATATTCAGGAATCAGATCAGCCGATAATGCTTGGGGCACGTCAGTTGCAATTGGAAGTTCTATACTGGCAAATGCTGGATCAACCATTTTAATCATGTCACCGACACGTAAGGTACGACCTGCATGCCCCCCAAAATTACCAAGTGCAAAAGTAGAACGACTGCCCAGATAGACTGGCACATCCAACCCATTTCGTACCGCTAAATAAGTACGACAACCTGTTTCAACTTGACCGATTTTTAGAATTTGCCCTGCTTTAACTTCTACAGGCTTCCAAAAATCAATTTCCTGATCATCTAACAACGCAGTACAGCTTGCTCCCGCCAAAGCAATGGTTGTATCTGCATGAAACTTTAAAGTCGGCCCGACTAAGGTAAACTCAAAACCTGCGGCTTTAACATCATTTCCCACAATACGATTGGCAAGCTGAAAGGCATAATCATCCATTGGACCTGATGGTGGCACACCAATATCCCAATAGCCTATACGTCCCGGATAATCTTGAATTGAACTCAAAGTTCCTGCTTGAACCACTTCAATCACGTTTGGCGTATAGTTGAAGTCATCCAACATACGTGTCCAAATCTGCATGGATTCAAAACGTTCATCAGAAATAATGGCACGCGCATAATCTAAATTGGTGCTGATCCCATTTAAACGAGTTTCAGCTAAGACAGTTTGTAGTTTCTCAATCGCAGCAGCACGATCTTCAGCATGAACAATGATCTTGGCAATCATTGGATCAAAATATTGCGAAATTTCTGTACCTGTTTTAACCCAAGTATCGACACGACTTCCTTCTGGAAAACTCACTTCTGTCAAAACACCCGGACTAGGTTGGAAATTTTTTACAGGGTCTTCGGCATAAACTCGTACTTCAATCGCAGCACCTTTAGGCTGAATATTGCTAAGGTATGCCCAATCAAGTTCATCACCAGCAGCCACTTTGAGCATGCATTCAATTAGATCTAAACCAGTCACCATTTCAGTGACTGGATGTTCAACCTGTAAACGCGTATTTACTTCAAGAAAATAAAACTCATCTCGATTGGCATCGTAAATAAACTCCACTGTTCCTGCACTACGATAATTAACGGATTTACCTAATTCCACCGCAGCCTGATGCAATTTTTTGCGTGTTGCTTCTGGTAGGTTTGCCGCAGGCGTTTCCTCAACCACTTTTTGGTTTCGACGTTGCAAAGAACAATCGCGCTCACCAAAAGCAACCACTTGCCCTTTGCCATCACCAAAGATTTGCACTTCGACATGACGTGCTTTATCAATAAAACACTCAATAAATACGCCAGCATCTTTAAAGAACTGTTCGCCTAAACGTTTGACACTTTCATAGGCATCGGTCAATGCTTGCGGGGTGTCGCAACGGGTCAAGCCAATACCACCACCGCCAGCAGTACTTTTCAGCATAATTGGATAACCAATACGATCAGCAGCAGTCAATGCTTCTTCTAAACTATCCAGTAATCCTGTCCCCGGTGTCATTGGCACATTCGCCTCTGCGGCCAATTCACGGGCACGATGTTTTAAACCAAACTCTAAAATTTGTTCGGCAGTTGGTCCCATAAAGGCAATATTATTTTCTTCGCAGGCACGCGAAAAATCAGCACTTTCTGAGAGGAAACCATAACCCGGAAAAATCGCCTCAGCACCCGTTTGTTTAGCAGCTTGAATTAATTTCTCAATACTTAAATAAGTATCGGCTGGTTTTAAGCCATCCAATGCAATTGCAATATCAGCATCTTCAACATGTTGTGTATAACGATCGCTATCTGAATAAACAGCAACACTAGTCACGCCTAATTTTTTCAGTGTGCGAATCGCTCGAACAGCAATTTCACCACGGTTTGCAATAAGTACAGTTTTAAACATGATGACTCCCCCAATTAATTCGCTGTGTTTGCTACTTGACTGTTACGATGCTGGATATAGGCTCTCCATCCACCAAAATGACTAATATTCTCTGCATCATCTATGCCATAAGGCTCACAGATAAAGCCTTTGACCCAACGACCATCTTCCAATTCGACATTGCCCATGCCCAAAGGTGTTGAGATCTCTGCTACAAACTCGCCAAATCGAGCGGTTGGAACATCCCAAAGTTCAACAATGATGCTTTGACCAACTTGTTGACGAGCTAAGCCTGGTTTTGGCGGAACTGTGCCGTTTAAAGCATAGAGCGCATAATTTTTAGAGGTTTTTGTGGTTTCGATATGCACTGCATCACGTGTGGTCAATTGAAAATTTAATGGCATCCCGGTGAGATGCGCACCGACCACAGCTACACGGATATGATGAGGAGAAACAGGACTTGCAGAACCTACAGGCTGAGTCTTATCTAAAGCACCTAACTTAAGTGACAAGTAGTTTTGCCATGCCTTACCGAAATGAACCAATGCCGCATCGTGCCAAGCAGGTGCGATTAGCGTGATGCCAAACGGTAAATGATCCGCTCTAAAACCTGCTGGTAATGCCAGTGCGCTGAGATCGGCTAAATTGGTAAAGTTGGTATATGTGCCAAAGTGAGCGTTATAGTCAATTGGATGCTGTTGTACTTGCTCAATGGTGTAAATGGTCGGTGCTGTTGGAACGATTAAAGCATCAAACTCAGCGAGTTTTGCTTGAATTTTTCGTGCTAAGTCTTGTTTTAAATATTCGGCATTGTAGGCATCGACAGCAGAATATTTTTCGCCGTTTTTAATAATTTCAAGTACTGTTGGATCAAAATCTTTTGCATTGGTTTTGAGTAAATCCTCGACTGCCGTAGTACGCTCTGCGACCCAAGACCCTTGATAAAGTTGCGCTGCCAGTTTTTCAAAATCTGAAAAATCAATCTTGGTGATTTCAGCATTTAAACTTTCCAGCAATTGTACGGTTTGTTGAAATGCTTTTTCAGCTTGCTGATCACCAAAGAAATTCAGTTGGTTTGGAATTGCAAATTTTAATTTGCTAGAAAAACGTGCAGGCACATTTTTAGGGTGCTTACGTGAATAGCTATCCAGAGCATCGTAGGCTTCGATTTGATGAGCGACTAGATCTGCATCGGCAACCGTTAAAGCAAATATCGAAATACAATCGAGACTTTTACACGCAGGTATTAAGCCACGGTTTGAAAAACGCCCTT
The DNA here is from genome assembly GCF_000369505.1 of Acinetobacter sp. NIPH 298. GTDB lineage: Bacteria > Pseudomonadota > Gammaproteobacteria > Pseudomonadales > Moraxellaceae > Acinetobacter. The sequence continues at coordinate 1,146,720 of NZ_KB850055.1, read as the reverse complement.
TGGTAGGCTTTAAACCGACAATATTATTAAATGCCGCTGGCACACGACCTGAACCCGCCGTATCTGTACCCAATGCAAATGGCACGAACCCACGAGCTACAGCACTTGCTGAACCTGAGCTTGACCCACCACTGACATATTCAGCTTTAAATGTATTTGGTACTGCGCCAAATGGTGAGCGTGTACCTACTAAACCTGTAGCAAATTGATCAAGGTTGGTTTTACCAATCACAATCGCACCAGCTTGTTTTAACAAACGTACTGTTTCTGCATCTTGTTCTGCTATCTCGGTTAGTGCCTTACATGCAGCTGTTGTTGCAAATCCTGCAACATCAATATTGTCTTTAACTGCAAATGGTACGCCGTAAAGTGGAAATTGTTTATGCAGATTCTCAGCATCTTGAGTCGAGTGATTCAATGCTTGGATTTGCTGTTCGATTTGATCTACCGTCGCAATTGAAATCCATGCATTGTCTTGAGGGTCAATTGCTGCAACTAAATCTTTTAAAGTATCGAGCTGAATCTCTTTTTTTAAGTAAGCCGTTTGCCATTCAAAAATTGTCCAGCCTAAAGTTTTAATTTCGTGCACTTTATGAATCCTATCTTGTATACAAGTTTGAATTAATAAAAGCAGAAACCATGCCACAATTATTTTTTAATATAAATCATGTATTTATGGTTGTGTTATTTTTAGGTCTGATAAATATGCTTATTATTGGTGCTGAAATCACTGTTGTTGCACAATTCTAGAGATAATGCTGAGAATGAAATTTTTATCTAGTATGTCCAAATTACTTTCTAGTATTGCCTTAACTGCACTTTGTCGAAGGTGGTTCTTTTATGATGGGAAACCCCATTACGCACCCAAGGATAAATTACTGATCACGGGACTCTATGCAGCCCATGCTTTTACACAAAGTCACGCTCGATAGTTTTAGCTTAAATGCCAAAAATCCTCAAGGACCTGCAACTTAATTTACGTCTAGTTATCTTCATAAAAGTAGGTTGTCACAATGCTATCTATTACAGACCCAAAAAATTTAATCTCTTAAAAGCGTTTACTGAACTGTAAGCGTATATGTTTTATTGATTTCTGCATTACCGCCTGCATAAAAACCAGCCCAAATATGAATTGTAAATGTACCTTTGTACTTGGGATTCCCCTTGACCTCAATAATATTATAACCATCTAGATCATTTACAGGTTGAATAGTTATTCCTAATTCTTTTGGAATATTTGTTTCTAATTTAGCATAGTGATCGATAACTTTACCCCCAGATATTTTTATAGTTTGTTTGTATTCTTGATTGACATGGGCTAAAGGCAAGCTATCGGGAGTAATGGTATATTTCTTACCACAACCTGTGAGTATCAAGAATATCGAAAAAATAATGATCAGCTTAATTTTCATTAAAATCTTTCCTTTTTTATAAGTAAGGCATAAAATATTTTTTTTCAAAATCATACAGAGATATTCCTGAACCGAGTCTCTGGGTGTTTTCTCCCCAAGTAAACATTTTTAGCTTAACTTCGGTTTTATATGGATCTGACGAAATTGTAATAGGTCGTCCCTTTGTATCTCTTAATTTATCTGTCCAGACAATCCAATGATCGGGAAAACTTTGAGTACCGGAACTACTACCACTACTAAGAAGACTTGCCGATATTAAAGTGACTACATAATAATCTTCACCAGCATATTGATTAATTTCATTAATCAAACTGGGATTGTAACCGTTAAGATAAAAGGGATATGTTTTTAACCCCTTAAACCCTGATTTGCTAAACCAATTTTTTAGTTCTGTCCAGAGCGTAATTCCCGCAACTTCTTGAGAAGGATCTTTAAGTGTTAAACTAATATTTTCAGATTCACGTAAACTTGCAAGCATGATCCAGTCAATGGGAGGAATTTTTGGATCACCACTAGTCATGTAAAAATTTTTTACACGCCTACTTCCATTCAATGAAGGTTTAATTTCTAGTTCCCCAATCTTTGTCTGCCCTGTTTCCCAAAGTTGTTTCACAGCTAACTTATATTTGGATTGGCTTAAATTAATTAAACAAAAAAAGTAAGCTGCTGGTCCACATAATGATGTGAAGTCTTGATTTGGAAGAGGTTCATTTAATCTCGATTGTAGTCCAGCCTCAATTTGAGCCTTAGAAAAAGGATCTTTAGATTCTCCTGGTCTACAGCCAGAATCAATACACTGAAAAATTCTATTTCGATTTAAAGCGAGTTCAAAATCATTTTTAGAGATGTCATCTTTGACAATTTTAGTTACAGCCGTTGACTCAACGTACGTTGTTACGGGAATATTTTTGTTCTTTGCATGATCTTGATAAGGGTAAGATTCAATTTTATCTGGAATAATGTAACGACTTATCACTAGGTTTTCTTTCCCTGATGAAGTTAGTCGATATAAATTAAGAATAATAACGCAGTCTCTAAGTCTTTCTAATCCTATTTTTGAACTATCGATTTCGACTGGCTTGGTTTGATAAAGCTGATCACCTATTTTTTTAAATGCATTATCTTTAAAAACAATAGCTGTCTCAGCCTTATTGAGCACTGTATTATATATGTAGATATTATATTTCAACAACTTAGTTGAAACATTGGTTTTTAAAATAATATATGGATAGAATTTTTTCATGGCTAATCTATATCAAGTTCTTCATTATTATACAAGTGGATAGATATATCTTCTGGGCGTACAGTATTAAATAATTGAGTATATCCATTTTCATCAGTCAGACCTTCTAGCTTTTCTCCATTTGGCATAAAAGCAATATATTTATGATGAGCAAATGGAATATCTTCTTTATCTTTCAAAAGATACCGTAAATTGTGGTGATTTTTTTCACCATAAACAGGTAACTGAGGAACACTCAGATTCACACTAGAACCTCCATTAAACAAATGCTGCCCAGCTTTACATTCAAACTTTCCACCTGTGGTTGGGGAAATACCACCACCATTAATTTCGAGTTGCGAACTATCGCCAACCATGACGATTTTCTTTTTCGCAATAAAATGTATTGAACCCTCTGTCGAGATGATTTGTATCCCTGCTTTAGCAAATATATCCAGACCATCACTTTGCGCCTGTATCTCAAACTTGCCTTTTGCTGCAACTTGTTTAATCCCGCTTTGCGCTGAAAATAAACTGATCTTTTGACTGACTTGGGCGATTAGGTTCTTTTGTGTGCTCAGGTTAATACTATCCCCTGCAAATTGGTTCAGTTGTCCATCTGCTGAAAGGTGTATGTCTTCTGGAGTACTCAGTCCAATACCATTCGGTGAGCTAAGTAATAGGATTGCTTCATTGAATTTAGCAATCTTGTCTTGAATTGTCTCGGCGAACGCTTTGAGTTGTTCTAAAGCTTCCAGCTCATCGGTTTGTTGATTCTTTGCCACTTCACTCAAGGCTTTGGCGTTGCTTTGGTTGCCTTCTAGTTATTGTTTGGCTGTTTGCGCTTCGAGATGTTCGCCTTGGGCTTGTCGTTGCGGATGAGTAGTGATCAGTAAGCCTTCGCCTGCTCGAATCGCTCCCCATTGGTCAGTGCGTAGTTCAAAGCCTTCACCTCGGTCTTCGCTTTCTGCTTGCGCTTTAGGATGGCTGAGTTTTCCGAGATTGAGTTGACTTGATGCATGGCTGCTTTGTAGTTGAGCGCTGATCTGTCCTGTGGTGTCGTCAAAGCGCAGTTGGTTATAACCTGAGCCTTGGTATTCTTTGGACTTAATCCCTGCCAGTTTCTTAGTGTCGGGGAGTTGTCCTTGGTCGTCGAATTTAGTCGGGCTACGCTGTGCTTCGTGCAGTCGTCCTGTGACATAAGGGCGGTCGATGTTGCCATCGAAGAAGTCGATGACCACGATCTCACCGATACGTGGCAGAAAGCGTGCGCCGTAGCCTTCGCCTGCCCATGGGGTTAGTACATCCACCCATGCTGAATCGGCATCGTTGTCGTTGCTGCCTGCACCACCATCATGACTGTGGTCGTCATTTCGAGTAAACAGGAAGCGGACTTTGATTCTGCCCCATTCATCGACATGGATTTCTTCACCTGCGGGTCCAACCACTTTAGCGCGTTGTGGGTTGGTTGCTGGGCGGTGTTGTAGTGGTTGGTATTCGGGTACAGTTTTGATGTTACGACGTTGTAGCGTCAGTTGGTTGGCTTGCCGTTCTCCGCTATTGTTTGAATATTGCCATTGGCTTTGTTCAAATAATTGGCTGATTTGATCGTTTAAATCTTTGGGTAGGTTGTTCTGATTAAACCAATCTTTTCTGATGATTAGAAATTCTTGGTCTGATCCACTGTGTTGATCTATTTCTGGGTGTTCGTTCAGTTTAAACCAGTAGCCGACTTGTGTGTCTCGTACTGTAGTATGGGCAATAAACTGTTTGGCTTGGGCATCGTGGTAGTGGCTGAGGTTTTGATTAAGTTTTTCAATTTGGTTGTTGCCTGATGCAGTTGCACCATCTTCACCATTGAGGTCTTGCATCCATGCAGGCGTGATGCACCATGCATCTTCAAGTCCAAGTGATGCGACATCATGTTGTTGGCTATGCCGATGTTTGCTTTGGACGCTGCCTGCACCATCTTCTTGTTCTAAGGCATCGGCTTGCCAGCGTTGGATATGCACGGCCGTTGGTTGTAGAGAGCGTTCAGCAATCAGACTGGTCATACTGTCAAATTGTTCTATGGCACTGCTGCGGTGGTAGCGGATATTTCTTCGATCAAGGGCTTGGTATTGGTTGTTATCATCGATCAAGCGCAGTTTTTGCGCTTGGATCGGACTATTGCTGTTGGCAACGTTGAGTTGGGCTTCATCAATTAACCAGTTAACACCTTCACTACGCAATAAATTCGTTAGAAATTCTGCATCGGTTTGATTGTGTTGCATAGTGAATGGACGAACATCGTAGTCTTGCGTAAGCCCACTGATATCCAAGCTAAGACTGGATGCAAATAAGGGATTTTGTTGTTGCCATTCCTTAAAAACAACTTCCAATACCTCTATAACCGTCTTATTCATAAACACGCGGCTATTACGACGTTTATGCCACAGTGCGGTGGCATCTTGCAGTTTGAGTTTATATAGGGTCAAACTGCCATCAGATTGTCCTTGGACGGCCTCAGTAATAATACCTGTGGTTCTAAAGAGTGTGCCTATATCCGTAACGGTATCGACAGCAACTTGGCAACCAATGAATTGTTTTAATGGAATGGTCGCTTTCGTAGATAAGCATATAAGGTCGGCAGTAATTCCGCCATTCAGACTATGCGTACCTTCAATACGCTGCAAAAATACCTGATTGGCTAAAGCAGGATTCGAAAATTGAATATGAATTGCACGTTTCTGTGCAGTTAAGCCGAGTTGTTCTAATGCAGAAAAAATAGTCTTGAACATTGCTTCTTATTGAGTTTTTTTAAACGTAAAGGCATTTTACAGGAAAAATCGATGATATGTTCAGACAGTTTCGTCTATTTGTGACGATTTGTGTCACCATCATAAAGGGGGATGCCTTTTAAAAATTCACTAGACAATCTTCCTATTCTTCATTTCACTTTCATATAATTAGATAGCTCTTCAAATTCTGATTCGACTGCCTGAATCGCTTGCTGCTCCATTATTCTAAATTTATTTAATACCAATTGTCCTAATTCCGTGACCACTGCACCACCACCATGTGTTCCGCCAGTCTGAGTTTCAACAAGATTGGAACGAAAACATTGGTTCATTGTTTCCACCAATTGCCACGCACGCCGATAACTCATATTCATGCATTTAGCGGCTTGAGAAATTGAGCCTGTACGTTGAATCGCTTCAAGTAACTCAGCTTTTCCAGGTCCAAAAGCAATTTCATTTTCAGACAATATACGAACATGAAGTTTTAAACGTGCTTTCGTCATGAATAGATGCTCATAGATGATTTGATGGCACTTTTCGCACCATCAAATCTAAACTTAAAAATTAGAAATGAATCACAGTGCGGATAGATTTACCTTCATGCATCAAATCAAAGGCTTCATTAATATTCTCAAGTGGCATGGTATGCGTTACAAAAGGCTCCAGTTGGATTTCACCTTTCATTGCATCTTCTACCATTTTCGGGAGTTGCGAACGACCTTTCACTCCACCGAACGCTGTACCCATCCACTTACGACCTGTGACCAGTTGGAAAGGACGCGTGGAAATTTCCTGACCTGCACCTGCCACGCCAATAATCACGGATTGCCCCCAACCACGATGTGCACATTCCAAAGCAGAACGCATCACATTGGTATTGCCAATACACTCAAAAGAATGATCAACGCCCCAACCTGTCATTTCTACAATCACTTGTTGTATCGGTTGTTCATAATCTTTTGGATTTAAACAATCCGTTGCACCAAACTGTTTTGCCAGTTCAAATTTATCAGGATTAGTATCCACAACAATGATTCGTCCAGCTTTGGCTTGGCGTGCACCTTGTACCACTGCCAAACCAATACCACCTAAGCCAAAGACGGCAACACTATCACCTTCTTGTACTTTCGCTGTGTTATGTACTGCACCGATACCTGTTGTTACGCCACAGCCTAATAAACAGACTTGTTCATGATTGGCTTCAGGGTTAATTTTCGCCAAAGAGACTTCAGCAACAACCGTGTATTCACTAAAGGTTGAGCAACCCATATAGTGATAAATTGGCTGACCATTATAAGAAAAACGGGTTGTGCCATCAGGCATAACACCCTTACCTTGAGTTGCACGAACCGCTACACATAAATTGGTTTTGCCCGATTTACAGAATAAACATTCCTTACATTCTGCCGTATAAAGCGGAATCACATGATCGCCAACCGCAACACTGGTCACACCTTCACCGATTTGAACCACAACCCCTGCGCCTTCATGACCCAAAACGGCAGGAAAAACACCTTCGGGATCATCACCTGATAAAGTAAAGGCATCTGTATGGCATACACCTGTATGTGTAATTTTAATGAGGACTTCACCTGCTTTCGGTGGCTCAACATCAAGTTCTACGATTTGTAATGGTTCACCAGCGGCAAAAGCAACGGCTGCACGAGATTTAATCACAATGACACTCCTGAATTTTACTTTAAATAAGATTTAAGAATTTTACTGACTTGGATGAGCTCTTGACTGCGTTGCAACTCAGAAGAGTCACCGACAACCAAAGTATCTTTTAAATGAATTTCGAGAAGTTCATTCATCAAACCATTTATAGCACCACGAACTGCACAGATTTGCTGCAAAATATCTGCACATTCTGCGTCATTTTCCAAAGCACGCTCAACACTCTGGACTTGACCTTGGATGCGTCTCACACGAGTGAGGATCTTTTTTTTGTCCTCTAATTGCTTAGGCATAATGTCGATCACATTAAATCTAAAAATATACTATACACCAGTATAGTACTGTGGCTCAATATTTATTGATTTATACACTATATATCTGTATTGATTCAGAGTATTTACATAGGAAAAGTATATAAATGAAAATATAAGTTATTGATTGTATTTATAATTACATTTAAACCTTGGAAAGAAAACGTATTTAGATATATAACAAAATCAATAACCTACAAATTACTGTTGGACTCACACGCTTGATAAATAAAATGATAAATAATTCATACCATTTCAAGATAATGGCACTTGGTATTATGTTAGCAATAAGTGGCTGTTCATTGCCCCCCAATCAAAACCATGATCGGAGTAATCCCTTGCAAACAAAAACAAAATGGATAAATGATCCTCAAACCGATCTTAATATTGAAAATGGTTTAACTGCATTTTTAGCTTTAGATGATGCATTTTTAAGTATTGCATCTCGTATTCACTTAATCAGGAACGCTAAACATCATTTGGATTTGCAATATTACATTTGGAATGATGATCCAATTGGCAACTTGATGCTTTATGAATTACTCAATGCTGCTGACCGAGGGGTAAAAATCCGATTACTGATTGATGATCAAAATGGAGTCAAACTCGATAAAACCCTTAAAGCACTCTCGCAACATCCAAATCTAGACATTCGTATTTTCAATCCGTATAAGTTTAGACATCTGCGATTTATTGACTATATTTTCAGGTTAAATCAAATTAACCATCGCATGCACAATAAACTCACCATCGCCGATTCATCAATCGCAGTCACTGGTGGTCGAAATATTAGTAGTGAATACTTTGACGCCAGCGATCAATTCCAATTTAGTGACATGGACATTTTATTTTATGGTGCGTCTGTTGATCACGCTGCTGAGGTCTTCGATGAGTTTTGGCAAAGTCCTTTAAGTTATTCTACTGAACAATTACTTGGTCAAGGCACATCGCAGCAATTTGAAAGTATTAGGCAAAGTTATCAGGCTTTTGATGAAGAAAATACGCTTACTGAAAAGAAGCTTGAAGCTGCGCAGGATTATTTAAAAATCCGTCTTCAAAACTACCCTATTCAATGGGCAAAAGCACACTTTGTTGCGGATCGACCGAATAAAGCATCGGGACAAGCAAAAGAGCAAGAACTGCTTTATGCACAAGTCTTAAAGATTATGGGGAAACCCGAGCAGCACATGGAATTGGTTTCGGCCTATTTTGTGCCAACTCAACACGGAACAGAATACTTAAGCCAATTATCGAATAACGGTATCAAAGTTAGGGTGCTCACCAATAGTTTGGTCGCCAATGATGTCGCTGTGGTACATTCATTTTATAGTCAATACCGTAAACCGCTTCTACAAAATGGCGTACAACTTTACGAGTTCAAACCCAATATCGAAAGAAAAAAACGGACTTGGTATGAAATCGCAACGGGTAGTGTGATTCCTGTAAAAGGTAAAAATCGCTCAAGCCTACATGCTAAATTTTTTGATGTGGATGGAAAAGTTTTTATTGGTTCATTTAATTTTGACCCTCGTTCTGCACATCTAAATACTGAAGTGGGACTAGTGGTGGAGTCTGATCATTTACAAGATCAAATCACAGCTATGCTCGATCAGCATTTACTTCAAGTCGCCTATCAGCTTAAACTTGATGCAGATGGTAATATTGTTTGGTTTGAACATAAGGAAAATGGTCAAGTCATTGAACATCATCACGACCCTGAGAGCACTAGATTCCAAAGGTTTAGCATGCATGTCGTGTCTTATTTTCCAGTGGAATGGATGATGTAGTTCAATTTTAGATTGATTAAACCAAACCAATTGTTTCAAAGAATTGTCGATAAGCATCCGCTTTTTTTTCTAAGGCTAAAGGATATGCCCGTGACGATGAGGGTAAGCGATATAGTCTGAGTTCACGACTCGCAAAGTTAACCCGAACCGATTGGCCAATCACCGGTTTAATTGGCTGCTCAGGAAAATGCTGCATCAAAGTATCGGTTGCTTTGTCTCCTGTCGTCATGATGGTATGGCACATTGGGATTTTTTCAAGCAATTTTGATAAATCAGTTGGTGTGACAATTTCCAAAAACTTGTCCGAAGCATTGCCTTGCAGCCGTTTAACTTGATAGGCCGTATCAAATATTCCAACACCCATTTGTGTTAAAAAATCACGAATGTGTTGTTCTTTAAAGTTTTTATTCGGCAAGTCTAAAAAATAGTCTTTGTCTTTAAAGAAAATTAATCCAAATATTCGCCACATATCATTTTGATAGTTCGGATAATAGAAATCCATTTTCCATCTACTTTGAGGCGGTGGAAAACTTCCTAACATGAGTAATTTTGCATGAGCAGGTAGAAAAGGAGTTAGCGGATGTGTTTCTATTTCTATATCAGTCATTTATATAAAAAACCAAGTTTAAAATTGAGTGAATAATTTTGATCATTTTATAGATATTTCTAGCTTTTTGCTTGTGCCTTTTCGTATAGAAAAATTTCAACAATAACTTTTTTCACTGTTAAATCGCACTGACAACACTCTACAATACCGCCAACAATAAATAGTGATCTGATATCTTTCTGAGCAATATGTTGAAGCAAAATCAAGGGGAAAGGTTTTCTAAGTCGCTTTCCAACTATCGGCATCATTCCCCCTGTTTAGCCATAGGTATGGAACAATCATCAAAAGTTAGTAGCTCAGATGCTTTTTTAGAAAGTCGCCATGATAAATGTGTTTAATCGCTTATTGAAATTTGAAAAGTGTGGGAAAATTACCGTAAAACTTTTCAACAGGAATTATCATGATTACATTACATCATTTAGATCAGTCACGTTCTTTTCGAATTTTGTGGTTACTTGAGGAAATCAAACAACCGTATCAGCTGCAACGCTATTACCGTGATTTAACTACCCATTTAGCGCCTGAGTCTTTAAAAAATATTCATTCTTTAGGTAAGTCTCCTGTGATTGAGTGGCAGGGTAAAGTCATTGCGGAATCAGGTGCCATAGTAGAGTTATTAATTCAGAAATTTGCACCTCACTTAGCACCAGGCATCAATGATGCTACCTATGTAGACTATCTACAGTGGATTCATTTCTCTGAAAGCTCTGCCATGTTGCCATTTTTATTAAAAGTTTTTAATGAGATAGAGACTAAGCAAGGTACGCAGTTGATATTTCTAGAAAACTATACTCAAGTTGAATTTGATAAGGTTTTTGGTTATCTAAATGATTATTTAGAAAATAAATCATATTTGGTGGAAGATCGTTTAACTGGAGCAGACTTTATGATGGGATTTGGACTTCATGCCTTAATTCATCAAATGTCACAAGGTGAGAATTACCCAAATATTCAAAAATATGTCGAGGGATTAAGTTCATTACCTAGCTGGAAAGCGGCAGTAAGAATTGAACAAGATGGAGTGAAGACCTGAAAATAAAAATCTTATCAAGCGTTTTCATACAATAAAGAAATGGAAAGCCCAGCTCAGGGCTTTCCGATCTAGTTATTTTAAGCGTGAAATTCCTTCGTGGTCATCTCACCTAAATAACAAATAGATAACGTAAACAAATTCTCAGGATCTGCTGATGGATCGTTCTTTTTGATCCATTCCAGTCCAATTACACCAAGCTCATTTAATTTTGATTGGGAAACGGGTGGTAAAAAGGTTTCCAATGGCAGTTGAATACTAAAATTTCGAGTATTACCACTATCATTCTTATCATTAAAAGTATAACCAATTAAATACCAATGATATTTTTGTTCAGACATTTCTTATTCTCAAGTTGGATTGTTGAGATATTTTTATACCACAGAAACTCAAAAAACCCACTCAAAACACGTATGCCTGTCTATTTTTTGTCCCATTACGATAGACTCACAAGAATTTAAGTCTGAGTAAGCGAACATCACTTTTCAGATGATTTAATAGACGAGTTCTCCCAGTTACAACCAAGTTAGCAAATCTGGATTTTTAGATTTAATAAATTGATGCTCGTTCACACTCAATAGCTGTGGCTCACCATTGACTAACTTCAAGGTAGTAACACTTGTGTTCGCAATCGACCAACTGAGCGCGAAAGTACGTTGCACACTTAACTCAAGTAATTTACCGACCACAACGGAGATCACGCCACCAGAAGTAAAAACAACAGCTTCTTGGGGTTGTTTATGTGTTAACTCTGCACATAAATTCTCTAATGCACTTTCTACACGCATTTTAAAGGTGATCCAAGATTCATCATACTCATGATGAAATTCTTCGTTTGTCCAACGAGCAATCGCTTGATCGAAAATCTGAAATAAATAAGCTCTAGGGTCTACTTCTTGAAAAACGTCTTGTTGCAATACTTCTGGTTGAGCAAACCTTGGCTCATATAAAGAAAATACTTGCTGATGATTAAACTCATTCCATAACCCATCAGTTTTATAATCCGCTTGAGGAAAACACTCATTCAATGAAATTTGAGTGGTTTGTTGATGTCGCTTCATGCTACCTGAAACGATATAAGGCGGTTCAGTAAAAAGATGCTTAAAATATTGCCCTAAGAGCTTTGCTTGTGCTTCACCATTTGCAGATAGCTCATCGTAATTACTTTTACCAAATGAAGCCTGACCATGTCTGACTAAATAAATGGTGGTCATTTAAACACCTTAATTTCAGCAAGTTTAAAAATGAATTGTATTTTTATCATAGCGTTGACTGAATGTACAAAAATTTATGTTTGGAAATTGCATGTGACTAAGTTAATAAAATAGATGTTTAATTTTACTTAGGCTATTTTGAGCACATGCGATAACATCGATATTTAGTAATCCCAGCTCAGGTGATTTACTGCTTAAAGTAGTTTAAAGGCAGCTTTAAATAACGTATGCCATTGGACTCAGGTTCAGGAAAACGCCCAGCATCCATGTTGATTTGAATAGCTGGCAGAATCAGTTTGGGCATAGCCAAAGTTGCATCTCGTGCTTGTCGCATATTCACAAAATCTTGCTTGTGAGTTTTAGCATCTATATGAATATTGGTTTGCTTTTGTGCATTGATAGTTGTTTCATAAAGGTATTCATTTCTTCCTTCAGGCTTATAATCATGACAGAGAAAAACTCGTGTTTGATCAGGAAGTTGATATAGTTTTTGTACCGAATAAAATAAAGTATCTGCACTACCTTTAGGAAAGTCACAACGTGCTGTGCCATAGTCTGGCATAAATAGCGTATCCCCTACGAAAACAGCATCACCGATCACATAACTTAAGCATGCAGGTGTATGTCCTGGTGTTGGGAGATTGAATGCATCCAATTCACCGATACTAAAATGCTCGTTATCTTTGAATAAATAATCAAAGCTTTGATGGGTGTTAAAATACTTTATATCAATGCCGTATATTGCACTGAAAGTTTGTTGAACAATACTGATCTTCTGACTCATGGCAACTTTGCCACCCAATTTTGATTTTAAGTATTGAGAAGCGGTTAAATGATCTGCATGTACATGTGTTTCCAATATCCATTCAACTTTTAATTGATGATCTTCAACATATTGAATGATTTGATCCGCACTTTCAGTCGAAGTTGAAGCCGATGCAGAGTCATAGTTCAATACGCTATCAATTACAGCACAACAGTTCGTCTGTGGATCGCTCACTACATAACTAAATGTATTGGTATCTTGATCAAAAAAAGCTTTAACTTGAGGATATTGCATGGTATTTCTCCTAGCGCTTAGCCCATAAATGATGAATAAACATTCCAAACAGCATGGCTGTAATAAAATACCAAATTTGAGAATAACCCAAGCCAATCAATGTAATTGCAGGTGCAGGACAAACACCCGCAATACCCCAACCAACACCGAATAAAATTGCTCCGATCACCAGTTTTTTATCAATCTGAGTATTCGTTGGTAAAGTAATTTTTTCTCCAAATAATGTTTTTGGGTGACGAATTGCTTTTTGGAAAGGAATAATTGCAACAGCAATTGCACCAATCATCACAAACATTAAGCTGATATCCCATTCACCAAAGATATCTAAGAAACCTAAAACTTTTGCTGGATTTGACATCCCAGAAATCATTAAACCTAAAGCAAATAAGCTACCAAATAAAAAAGCGAAAATATTTTTCATTACATCGCTCCCACTAGATGACGAGCTATATATACCGTTACGATCCCAGCAAACATAAATATCATCGTTGCGATTATTGAACGGATAGATAAACGACTTATTCCACAAATACCATGTCCACTGGTACATCCCGAACCTAAGCGTGTACCGAAGCCAACCAATACCCCCGCCGCAACCAAGGCGATCGGAGATGACTCTAAGATGATCTCAGGCTTAACAAATAATTGATAAATAAATGGTGTGATAAGTAGGCCCAACAAAAACCAAAAAGCTGGGCTTTTAAATAATGATTTTGGTTGGAGTAGCTGGGCGATCAGACCACTAATTCCTGCAATCCGACCATTCACATATAAGTAACCAATAACTGCTAACCCAATAAGCACACCGCCCATCAGTGCCAACAAAATGCTATGCATATTCCGCTCCAAACATTATGTGTTTTTATAATATATTATTTTAAATAATAATATGAGCTATTTTTCTACATTTGATTTAATGCGTTATTTTATCTACCTTTATTCAACTATATCTATTTTCGCCAATCAGATTCTACTTATATCATACTCATACAAAATCATTGCTCCAACACAAAGTTGTGCATATTGCACAATTAACATATAATAAGTGCATATACGACATGAGGGTTTCATCATGAGTGCATTACTAAAACAACCCGCAGACAAAAAAGTAGTTCTCGCTAAAGCGGTCCTCAATGCGGCAGAGCAACTTGACCTAAAACAAGTACAATTGGCAGCCATTTTAGGTGTACATCGTACAGCGATCAGCCGATTGAAAAACAATCCTGAGCTAGATCCTGCTTCTAAACAGGGTGAATTGGCGCTATTGCTTATTCGTCTATCACGGGCATTATATGCTTTGACTGGTGGAGACACAGACTGGATGCGTCACTTTATGAATACACCAAATCGTGTGACTGGTGGTGTTCCTGTTGAACAAATCGAGAGCGTGAGTGGACTGGTGTCTGTTCTGCAATTTGTCGATGCAATTCGAGGTAAAGTATGACGGCCATTGAAAAAAATCTATGGCTACAATGTGAAGGAAACCAACAAATAACGCCTCTATCTGGTACTTTATATCGTTTAGTTGAGAGCCAAGAACAAATTGCGACACGACAATTAGTTGATACCTTAGAAGAACAAGCATTATTGGAGGATATGCTGGAATTGGTTAAGCCACCATACCCTCCACACTCAGATCATTTACATTATCTGCTTAAAACACCTTTTCGCTACCCTCCACTAAAATGGGGTTCACGTTTTGGTCGTACCTTTGAACCAAGTATTTTTTATGGAGGATGTAGCATCGCGGTTACACTAGCAGAATCAGCTTATTATCGCTTTATATTCTGGCATTCAATGGATGGAAAACCTAAGAAAAATACGATACGTACCGAGCACACCTTATTCTCAGTCGGCTATCATTGTACTAAAGGAATTCGTTTACAATCTCCACCATTTGACCAGTATCTTGATTTTATCGCTCACCCGACAAACTACAGTTATGCACAACAGTTGGGTACATCCATGAGAAATGCAGGCATAGAAATATTTGAATATCCATCTGCTCGTGAAAATAACCATGCAGCTTGTGTTGGACTATTTACAGCAGA
This sequence comes from Acinetobacter sp. NIPH 298, assembly GCF_000369505.1. Taxonomy (GTDB): domain Bacteria; phylum Pseudomonadota; class Gammaproteobacteria; order Pseudomonadales; family Moraxellaceae; genus Acinetobacter. Next base: position 1,131,569 of record NZ_KB850055.1, on the reverse strand, counting down.
TCACTTTAGCCAAAATAGCCCGATAGATCGAGCGCAATGGTTTTGTGATATTGGTGCGGATGAAGTTATATTTAAAGCGGTCGAAGATTCAAGCATTGTACGTTTTGAATTATCACAGTTTTTACAACAAGGTGAATTTCCAATGCCAGCATAAGATGGCAATCTTCATATAAAAATGCCCCGATATATCGGGGCAAATAAATAATATTCTATTTAACTCACTAAACCATCAACCCCAATCATTTTTGGTAACTTTTCAATCAGTTTATTGAGCTCAGCATTTGCTGGCGAAATACAGCCCATGTAGTGACTTAGTTTAGTTACGGTACCATCTGGGCGTGACCAAGAAAAATAGGCATTCTGCTGGTCAGTTGCGGTCTCTTCACAAGCTGTAGTTTTTACACTCATACCTGTTTCGGGGCGATACGTTTTCAGCTCTTGTTGAAGCTTGCTATAAACAGAAGGATCAACGGTAAGGTCTTGCGTCCCAACAACTTTGGTATATTGCTTCCCATCAAAATGAACCTTCCCTGAAGGAGAAATTTCAACAGAATAAATCGGGCATGCACCAAAACAAGGGCTGGTCGAGTAGCGAATTGTTTCCTGTACGGTATCTTGAGGCTGTTGAGTAGTTGTTGCACAACCCACTAAAGAAAAGCTAAAAAGACCTGCAAGTAATAATTTTTTCATTTATTGATCCATTATCAAGAATGTTGTTTAAATTTAACAAATTGTGAAATATTTGTCATTTATGTTAACAGGAAAATGATAAATTTCATCTAATCTACTTAGGCTATTTTATATTAAGAAAGATATATCTAAATCTAGTTTGTTTGAGACAGAAGAACTAAGCGTGCAAGTTCTAAATCATCGGTATAAGTAATTTTAATATTATCTGAACGCCCTTGTACCACTTGCACAGCTTCACCGATATATTCCAAGGCACTTGCTTCATCGGTGATATTGATTTGGGCAGCTAATGCAGCCTCAATCGCATGTTTTAGCGTTTTTAATTTTGCCATTTGTGGTGTTTGCGCTTGCCATAAATGCTCACGACTTACTGTTCTTTCAATCTGATCATTCGCTTGTACGTGTTTTAAAGTATCACGCACTGGAATTGCTAAAATAGAGCTCTGATTCGATTGAACTGACGATAGCACTAATTTCTCTAAACAGTTCGCTGTTACACATGGGCGTGCAGCATCATGTACCAAAACCCAATCATTTTCATCTGCAATATCAGATAAATAAATTAAAGCATTAAGAACAGAATGAACACGCTCGACACCACCTATACAGTAGTGCAATTTATCTAGATGTTGAAAAGAGAGTGTTTTGGCAAAGTTATCTTGCTCACCGAGCGCTAGCACACACCCCGCCAAATCCAATGTATTTAAACGGTTGACAGTATGTTCAAGTACAGTTTGACTTTGAATATATTGATATTGTTTTAATTCGGTTTTGGAAAAACGATTGCCCGAACCTGCTGCGGGTACAATCGCCCAAAGCTTAGTTTTCATTGGTGGCAGTATCTACTTTTGCATTTGGATCAATATAAATGGGTTTGTAATGGGTACTAATAGTACTCATTTGCACAAAAGTTTCGTTAGGTTTAACTAAACCTAAATCTAAGCGTGCATGTTCCTCAATTGCTTCACTTCCGTTTTTTAAATCAAAAACTTCAGCGGCCAAAATACGGTTACGCTCTTTTAACTCAGTATTGATTTCAGCTTGTTGTTGAATTTGATGAGTTAAAGCCTGATGAGGAACGTATCCGCCCTCACCTAGCCAAAACCGATACTGTAAACTTGCAATCAAAACGATTGCAAGCAACAGAATCAACTTACTTGAAGTAGATCGAAAAATCTCTAACATGAATAACTCCCTATATCCCTCTTTAAAGGAAGATCAGTCACGAATTCTATAGGATTCTGAATTCGTGAAGTTTCTCTCTTTTGTAAAGAAAGAGGGTCAGGAGGATTCAACATAGCTGAGATTGACCTTAATTTAGACCTTTAAACTCAGCTTTACCGCGGTAAGCTGCTTGAGTTAACTCTTCAATACGAAGCAATTGGTTATATTTTGCAACACGGTCAGAACGACACAATGAACCAGTCTTGATTTGACCTGCTGCTGTACCAACTGCTAAATCAGCAATGGTTGAATCTTCTGTTTCACCTGAACGGTGTGAGATAACAGTGCTATAACCATTTGCTTTAGCAAGGTAAATTGCATCTAAAGTTTCAGTCAAAGTACCGATTTGGTTATATTTGATCAGAATAGAGTTACCTACTTTCTCATCAATACCACGTTGTAAAATCTTAGGATTAGTTACAAATAAATCATCACCAACCAATTGGATTTTATCGCCAAGGATTGAAGTGAGGTAGCTCCAACCTTCCCAGTCAGACTCATCCAAACCATCTTCGATTGAGATAATTGGATACTGGTTCACAAGGCCCGCTAAGTAGTCAGCAAATTGATTGCTAGTAAATGCTTTGTTGCCTTCACCCGCAAGAATGTATTGACCATTTTTGTAGAATTCTGATGATGCACAATCAAGCGCGAGCATAATATCAGAACCTGCTTTATAGCCAGTTTTTTCAATTGACTCAAGAATAACAGTGATAGCTTCTTCATTAGAACGAAGGTTCGGTGCAAAACCACCTTCATCACCAACTGCTGTATTTAGACCTTGTTTCTTTAAAACTGATTTTAAAGAATGGAAAATTTCAGCACCTGCACGTAATGCTTCAGAGAATGAAGTGAAACCGACTGGTTCAATCATGAACTCTTGAATATCTACATTATTATCTGCATGTGAACCACCATTGATGATGTTCATCATTGGAACAGGCATAGTCAAAATCGTTTGACCACGAAGATCTGCGATGTATTGGAAAAGCGGGGTTTTCTTTTCATCAGCAGCAGCACGTGCAACCGCTAAAGATACTGCTAGTGTTGCGTTTGCACCTAATTTTTCTTTGTTTTCAGTACCGTCAAGCGCGATCATTGTATTATCAATGTCTTTTTGCTCAAAAACTGATTTACCCAACAAAGCATCGCGAATCAGTGTGTTAACGTTATTAACTGCTGTACGAACACCTTTACCTAAGTAACGTGCTTTATCACCGTCACGAAGTTCTAAAGCTTCACGAGAACCAGTTGAAGCACCAGATGGTGCACATGCACGACCAACAATCCCAGATTCTAAAACTACGTCTGCTTCGATGGTTGGGTTACCACGAGAGTCCAAAATTTCGCGCGCACGAATATCAACGATTTGGCTCATGAACAATTCCTCTGTTGAATGAATAATAAATTAAACCCATATTTCCTTAGCGTTCCCCTTTTATAGAGGAACTCAAAGGGGAAAGATTGGTTTAATGTGTATCTAACTTTTTGAATCCTTTGATCAAAGTATCCAATTCTTTTAATTGTGCCAAGAATGGCTCAAGCTGAGACAAACGCAATGCACAAGGTCCATCACATTTTGCATTTTCAGGGTCTGGATGTGCTTCTAAGAACAAACCAGCTAAACCAGTTGCCATACCAGCACGTGCTAATGTGGTTATTTGCGCACGGCGACCACCAGCAGAATCTGAACGACCGCCCGGTGTTTGCAATGCATGGGTCACATCAAAGAAAACCGGAACATTCATTTCTTTCATCGTGTCAAAACCCAGCATATCAACAACCAAGTTGTTATAACCAAATGCTGAACCACGTTCACAAAGAATAAGTTTGTCGTTCCCAGCTTCCAAACATTTATGCAAGATATGACGCATTTCATGTGGTGCTAGGAATTGTGCTTTCTTGATATTGATAATCGCCTGTGTCTTTGCCATTGCTTCAACAAGATCAGTCTGACGACTCAAAAAAGCTGGAAGTTGGATAATATCTGCAACTTCTGCAACTTCCGCTGCCTGATACGGTTCATGCACATCGGTAATAATTGGAACATTGAACTGCTTTTTAATGTCTGCAAGCCATTCAATTCCTTTTTCCAAACCTGGACCACGGAATGAATTTAAGCTAGAGCGATTCGCTTTATCAAAGCTTGCTTTGAACACGTAAGGAATATCTAAGCGCTTGCAAATATCGATATAAGTTTCAGCGATTTCAAAGGCTAAATCTTTTGATTCGAGTACGTTCATTCCGCCAAATAATACAAATGGCAAATGATTTGCCATCTGTATATCGCCTAAACGTACAACTTCTTGTGCTTTTAATTGTGACATCTAAACTTTCCCAGTTTATTTAAAGCCTACATTATTTACTTCTGATGCTGTTTTTTTGCAGCCTCGATAAAACTAGCAAATAATGGATGTCCATCACGTGGTGAACTTGTAAATTCCGGGTGGAATTGTACAGCAATAAACCAAGGATGTTCAGGAATTTCTACAGTTTCAACTAAATGTTGTACTGATGAATAACCAGAAACCTTCATTCCAGCTTGTTCAAGTGTTGGAATAAAACGGTCATTCATTTCATAACGATGGCGATGACGCTCAATAATTTCAGCTTGACCATAGATGCTACGAATTTTTGCACCCTCAACCAACTCTGATTTTTGTGCACCCAAACGCATCGTACCGCCTAAGTCTGACTCAAGACTACGATGTTGTAATTCGCCGCGTTCATCCAGCCATTCAGTGATTAAGCCAATAAGTGGATATTTGGTTGAACGATTAAATTCAGTTGAGGTTGCTTCAGGCACACCTGCAACATTACGCGCATATTCAATCACAGCCAACTGCATACCCAAACAGATACCTAAAAATGGAACACCATTTTCACGCGCATATTGAATTGCACGCATTTTACCTTCAGTGCCGCGTTCACCAAAGCCACCAGGTACTAAAATCGCATCCGCAGTTTCAAGTACAGAAATGTCCTGACCTTCTAAAGATTCAGCATCAACATAATCAATTTGTACTTTAACGCGGTTTTGGATACCCGCATGTAAAAGTGCTTCATTTACAGATTTATAAGCATCTGGTAATTCGACATATTTACCCACCATCGCGACACGCACGATATATTCTGGGTTTAATAGTGCATCAACCACATTATCCCAGTCTTCAAGATTTGCTTCTGGAAGATCGTTATAGCCAAAACGTTCGCAGATTAAGTCATCTACGTTTTGTTCAGAGAAATTACGTGGAATTTGATAAATTGTTTTTGCATCTTTACATACAACAACTGCACGTGCTTCTACATTGGTAAACAATGCAATTTTACGTTTAGTATCTGCATCAACATCATATTCAGTACGGCAAATAAGAATATCCGGTTGAATACCAATTGAAAGCAACTCTTTAACAGAGTGCTGAGTTGGTTTGGTTTTAAGTTCAGCAGCCGACTTGATGTATGGCAATAAAGTTAAATGCATCAACATGGTCCGTTTATGACCCAGTTCAACCATAAGCTGACGCACTGACTCCATAAATGGAAGTGATTCGATATCACCTACTGTACCGCCGATCTCGACGATCGCGACATCGTAACCTTCACCGGCACGTAATACACGTTCTTTAATATTATCTGTAATATGCGGAATAACTTGGACTGTACCACCGAGGTAATCACCACGGCGTTCTTTGTTTAAAACGTCTTGGTAGACACGTCCACTGGTGAAGTTATTCAACTTCGTCATTTTTGCACGACGTAGGAAACGTTCGTAATATCCCAAATCTAAGTCAGTTTCAGCACCATCCTCTGTGACAAAAACTTCACCGTGCTGAAATGGGCTCATGGTACCTGGATCGACATTGATATATGGATCCATTTTTACCATCGTGACATTTAAGCCACGAGCTTCCAAAAGTGCGGCAACAGAAGCAGCAGAAATACCTTTACCTAGTGATGAAACCACACCACCAGTGACAAAAATAAAATGGGTCATTAAGTTTCTCGTACAATCAAGCCGAAATCGGCCTACAATGTTGGGCAATTTTACTGTACTCTGCCCCTATAAAGCAAAGTCAAACCGCTTCAATTCAAAGAACTATAAACAACTGGTTATTCTATCAGCATTTTCAATAAAATTTTATGGGATTTATGGAGATTTCATATAAAAATTGCTTTTAACAAATCAAAAACACGGCTCCGATGAAAAAAATTCCCTTAGAACCCCAACATCGATCCACTTCATAACACATGCATCCATGCAAACATTTATAAATTATCAACAAACTCGATAAATCCTAGTGCTTTTTTCAGTTAATTTTGCTGTTATAATCCTCGTCGTCCTTATTTGATATGTTGTTTTAGCGATGGCGAATAATAAACTTTTAATTTGTGCAGCACTTGCGACTGGTCTTTTAGTTACAGCTTGTGTGAAAAAAGAAGAACCTAAAAACGAAGAGCAGCCTGAACAGGCTACTGAAACACAAATGACAGAGCAACAGCCTGAAGCTGCGAAAACTGAAGTGTTTGAGTCTTTAGAAAGTATCAATACAGAAGAAGCACCCGCGCCTGTAATTGAAACGACTCTTGAAGAAACCGAGAATACGACAACTGAAATTCGTCGTGAAACTCGACCTGCTCAAACCCAAAGCACAAATAATACAGCTGCCCAATCTGAAGCTCCTCGTACAGAGCAACCGAGCGCACCAAGAGTTGAACAGCCAAAACCATCTAAATCGAATACTTCTGGCCAAAGTGAAGAAGATGCAGTCGCTGCTGCAATCGCTGCCGCAACACCAGCATTAAGCAATTAATCTGCTTAAAAAAAGTATTTAAAAAGCCAGTTAAATGTAACTGGCTTTTTTATATAGAATATTAAAAACTTCTAATAATTCTTAAAGAAATCTGCCATCAACCGAGATGCCCAAGACTTCACCGTTAGACTCTCATAGAAGCCACAGTGACTTCCCTTTTTCGTGGTGATCACCACCATATTATCCATCTGCTGAATCTTGTCCTTATAAGGCTCTAAATTTTTAATTGAACAAACCGGATCATCCTCTGCGTTTAGAATCATCAATGGGATTTTGATATTTTCAAATACATAAATTGGGTTTATCGCTTTACAATAAGTTTGATAATCCTGATAGCCTGCCATTTCAAAATATGCTTTTTCAAATTCCTCTAAACTTGTTGTCGCTAATACCTTTTCAAGAGAAGCAACCCGACTCCAGATATTTTGATAAGGGTAAATAAAATGTTTGAATAATTTTTTGGTCATCAATTTACTATAAAAAGGATGAACATTTTTAAAGCCTATTTCTGTGTCATAACCCGGACACATCGCGAAAGCCGCCTTAAATGGCGTATCTTCACCTTGCTCACCCAAATAACGTACCAATAATCCTGTACCCGCAGAAGATCCCACTGCATATAAATCAGAACTTGGGAATAATTGCTGAATATGATCGAGTTGTTCTTTTAAATCGCGAGTAGAACCAAATAAAGAAATTTGTGGCACTGGCATAGGTAAACCAGCATGGCCACGGCGTAGACAAAGTGCGATTCGCCAACCAGTGTATTGATGTAAATCTTTGACTAACTCTCGCATGCTTTCAAGTGTACCTGTGATGGTATGCATGATCACAACAGTTGGTGTAGTGACAGGAAGATAATATCCATACCAAGCAATTGCGGTCACACCACCATCTTGCATGGTAAGTTGGTCTATACGATCATATTCCAGCTTGATTGTTTTCTTTCTAATGATATCAAAATATAAGAGATGGACATGTGTATTACTCAACCAAGGTGTTGGGCGATACTTTTGCTTTAATTGGGGTAACTTCTCCAGAACATCTTTAATTTTGCCTTTTGGGTGATAATACATTTTTGGTGGTTCGGCACCGAGTGCCAAATCAAATAGATTTAAACCTAAAACTTTCAGTTTATTTAGAGTGAATATACCCATACTTCATTCCTCCCTCTACTTAGGGTCTAAACGACTGTCGCACTAAATCTGCGACTTGTTTCCCCCAAATTGCATAAACTTCTTTACTAGGATGAAAACCATCCCTTGCCATCGGCAGATTTAGCGCCTGAAAAGCTTCGATATCGTATGCAATAAATCTAAATTGATCTTGTGAAGTGAGCCATTGTTGTAATGTTTTATTCATTTGCTCTGCATATTTTCCGAACAACCAAGCCAATGGCTGAGGCAGTGCTGGAAAATGCTGCATCGGTGGTACTCCTGATACAATAACTAATTTTGGCTGAAAGCGCTGCTGTATTTGGGTAAATAATTGTTTTTGTTGTTTTATCCAAGACTTCGCTGAAATCAGTTTGGTGACATCATTAACACCAATCGAAGTCACCACAACATCATATTGTTGTTGATCTAAACCCTGTACTGCTTGGAACACTTGTTTGGTTGTATCACCCGTTTTCGCGTGAAGTTTCCATTGCAAGGCATACTGCGTTTTTAATTCGGAGATAACCACTCCAGACAAGGCATCTTGTTGTGTTTCAACACCTACACCTGCCGCAGCGGAATCACCTAAAATTAAGATCGAAAGAGGTTGACCTTGACCAATGCACCCCTCACGCTCACCACTCGGCTCAGACAAACGTGGCGTATTCTTACGAACTCGTGTTCCTTGTACAATCAGCACAGGTAACAAAGCAATCGTTGAAAGTTTTAGCCACATTTTAATGATCTCTAAGTTACTTAGGCTATTTAGGATTGAGCAGTCTGGTACTGTGCCAATCGAACGCCCATTTGTTCTGCCAACGCAGCTAAACCACTCATTGGACGAATCATCACCTCGAAATCAGTAATTTTACCTTGATCATTAAAACGGATCATATCAATACCTTTTAATGATTTACCGCTTACATTGGCGCTAAATTCGAGTACGACACTTTCACTATCGTCGGTATAAAACTCACGATGATACTTAAAGTCTTGAAAAACTTGGATGACATTACTCAAGATAAAGAAAACAACTTGTTTCCCATCATAAGGCTTATGAGCGACTGGCGAGCGGAAAACCACATCATCAGAGAGCAAGTCATTTAAAATGGACAAATCACCTGTTTTAATCATTTGATGCCAAAGTTGTACCGCTTGTTTTGTTATTTCAATCGTCATTGTTATATTTCCTTTGGATTTGAATCTTTAACGGAATGGACATTTCCCCCTAAGAGAAAATGTCCATAAAATTTATTTATAGCACCGCAGCCAATTCAGCACCTTGACGAATCGCACGTTTCGCATCTAATTCACCTGCTTCTTTCGCTCCGCCAATCAGATGAACATTCTTACCATCTGCTTTAAGCTGATCAAACATTGCTGTATAAGACTCTTGACCTGCACAGATCACAACATTGTCGACCTCAAGAACTGTGCTGTGACCATTCAAAGTAATATGTAGACCCTGGTCATCAACTTTATCGTAGCTAGCACCCGCAATCATTTTGACATCACGATGTTTTAAGCCTGTACGGTGAATCCATCCCGTGGTTTTACCTAAACTAGAACCAACAGCAGCATTCTTACGTTGTAATAAGTAAATTTCGCGCTCAGACTTTTCGAGTTCAGGTTGTTTTAAACCGCCAACATGCTCATAAGTGGTATCAATGCCCCATTCTGCATAGAATTTTTCAGGATTTAAGCTACCACTTTCACCTTCATGGGTTAAATACTCTGCTGTATCAAAACCAATACCACCAGCACCAATGATCGCGACACGTTTACCCACAGGCATACGCTCTCTTAAAACTTGGAGATAACTTAATACTTTTGGATGGTCAATCCCTTCGATCTGTAGTTGACGTGGCGTAACACCTGTCGCTATCACGATATCATCGTAATCTGCTTGGCTTAGCTCTTCATAGGTCACGGTATGATTCAGGACCAATTCAATATTAGGTTGTAATTCAATTTGGCGCTTGAAATAACGTAAGGTTTCATAGAATTCTTCTTTACCCGGAATGGTTTTGGCAATATTGAACTGACCACCAATTTGATTACTTGAATCAAACACTTTTACCTTATGACCACGACTTGCAGCATATACCGCAAAACTTAAACCTGCTGGTCCTGCGCCAATGACTGCAATATTTTTGGTCGCATTAGTTTCTTTGAAAATTAACTCAGTTTCATAGCATGCACGTGGGTTAACTAAGCATGTTGCAATACTCATTGAGAAAATATGATCTAAACACGCTTGGTTACAACCAATACAGGTATTAATTTCATCACTACGACCTTCACTTGCTTTTAATACAAACTCAGCATCAGCAAGCATCGGACGCGCCATGGACACCATATCTGCATGACCAGAAGCTAACACGTACTCCGCCATTTCTGGTGTATTGATACGGTTAGAGGTAATCAATGGAATCGATACTGTACCTTTGAGCTTTTCAGTCACCCATGTAAACGCAGCACGAGGTACTTTGGTTGCAATCGTTGGAATACGTGCTTCATGCCAGCCAATACCCGTATTGATAATCGTTGCACCTGCTTTTTCGATTTCTTTGGCGAGTTGTACCACTTCTTCTAGCGTTGAACCACCTTCAACTAAATCAAGCATGGATAAACGATAGATAATAATGAAATTCTCACCAACAGAAGCTCGAGTGCGTTTTACGATTTCGATTGGAAAACGAATACGATTTTCATAACTTCCGCCCCACTCATCATCACGATGATTGGTACGAGCTGCAATAAACTCATTAATGAGGTAACCCTCAGATCCCATGATCTCAACACCATCATAACCCGCATATTGGGCTAACTTGGCGCAGTTGGCAAAGTCATCAATGGTTTGCTGCACTTCAGCAGAAGACAATGCTTTCGGTTTAATTGGATTGATTGGTGCTTGAATGGCAGATGGTGCAACATTATCAGCTTGATACGAATAACGCCCTGTATGCAAAATTTGCATCGCAATTTTACCACCAGCGTCATGTACAGCTTGGGTAATCACTTTATGCTTTTCAGCTTCTTCACGCGTATCTAATTTAGTGCCATGCGCAAATACCACACCATCATCGTTTGGAGAAACACCACCAGTAACAATTAATCCAACATCACCCTTCGCACGTTCAGCATAAAACGCTGCCATACGTTCATAACCTTGCGGTGCTTCTTCAAGACCAATATGCATAGAACCCATCAGTACACGGTTTTTCAATGTAGTGAAGCCTAAATCAAGTGGTGCTAATAAATGCGGATAAGCTGACATGTGTTCTCCTTTGGCTAGCAATCTGCTTGCTAATGCAACTTGTTGCACAAACTTATAAACAAGATTTGATTTTTATGCAACATTTTGCATAATCTAAAGAGTCACTTTTTATTTCTTGGATGGTTATGTCACTCGCCCATGTTTTATTGACCAGCTTATTAGAAAAACCAAGCACAGGTTTTGAATTAGCTCGTCGTTTTGATCGCTCCATGGGCTTTTTTTGGAATGCCACTCATCAGCAAATTTATCGTGAACTCAATGGTATGCTGAAAAAAGAATGGATCTCTACCATAGAAGAGCAAACAGCCAATAGTCGAAAAAAAACCTATCAAATCGAACAGCTCGGAAGAATACAACTCGCTGCATGGATTGAACAGCAAAGCGAACCAGCTCAACTACGTGATGACCTCATGGTTAGATTAAGAGCTGAAGCACAGCTTGGTGGCAACAAAATTTTGCCCGAATTAGAACGACATTTAATACTACATAAGGAAAAATTAAGTCTGTATCAAGCAATCCATGATAAAGATTTTAAAAATACTGAACCGACCAATCGCGTTTTGTTTATCCATAAAATGATTCTTGAACTTGGTATCATTAAAGAAAACGAATGGATAAAATGGTTAGAACAGATGATTCCTCAACTTAAGAAGTTTGATGAACTAGACAAAGGAGAAAAATAATGCCGTTTTATACCATGCCCGATCAACAAAAATTATTTGTACGACGTGTGGGTGAAGGTGAACCTGTACTTGTTTTATCTGGGCTGGGTATGCAAAGCTGGCAATGGCTTCCTTTTTTATTTGCAAATCGTAAGCAATATGAATTTATTATTCCGGATTGGCGTGGCTTTGGCGGTTCAAAACACTGTGCAATTCCTGAGACTGATGCAATTTCTAGTCATTGGAATGACATTGATCATCTGATTAAACAATTAAAATTAGATCAGTTTATCTTGATGAGCTACTCCATGGGCGCAACTACAGCGATGCACGGCATGAAACATGGTGGTTTGGCAGGAAAACTCAAAGCCTATCTTCATATTGACCAAACTCCTAAGATTTCAGTAGACGACTCTTGGCATTACGGCTTGTTTGGACAAAAGCATGCTCAATTCAAAAATCTACTTCTCGATATTCAAACACTTTTATTAAATTATAAGCATGCACAAAAGCTTGAAGACCTACCAAATGATATCCGTTATAAGCTAGTAAGTTTATGGGCCGCTTTTATTGAACTACAAAGTAGCAATACCTATAGCCCTAAAATCGTTAAACTCGCACTAAATCGCCCCTTCCTACAAAAATATTTACTGCCGATCCAACGTTTAGATTATTTGCTTTGGTATGTTGAAAATTATTTAAATCACAATGAAGACTATAGAGAAGCGATTCGCCAAGTGAACTGCCCAACCACGTTCTTTATCGGTCGTGAATCTAGCCTTTACCCAGAAACTGGTCAGACACTGATTGCAAAGAGTCTAACAAATGCTAAAACTGTTTATTTTGAACGCTCTGGACATACACCATTGATTACAGAACCCAGAAAGTTTAGCCAAGAGATTGGTCGTTTTCTTAGCGCACAGTCCATATAAGCGGTTTTACGGAATTGAATAAAAAAGCCAATCTGATCTAGATTGGCTTTTAGCAATTGGTAATAATTTACCCAATTCGCAACACTTATACTCTATTAAAGTTGGCCAACCTATTTACCACCAAAAGAATAAAGCTTTTAACAATCCTGAGTTTTCACCTTTTGCCAATGACAATAGATCAATAAAACCAAGGAAAATAACGATAGAAATAAGCAATAGAGCCGTATAGATCACATATTCAAATGGCTTGATCGGTTCACTTTGTAGCTTAGGTTTCGGATGTTGCTCAAAGTCATAAGGATCATTGGTTTCGATTTTGCATTCTTGTTCTACCCAATCTGGAAACTTTGGAATCTTGCTCGTTTTTATAGACAAAATACGACCAACGAATTCAATGAATCTAAATGGAAACGTTGCCCAAAATATTAATCGTTGGGTTCTGTTTATAGGTTGATCACCACCCGTTGTTGCAATCATCACACGCTCGAAGCTTTTTTTAAAGGTTTCCTTACGGTGATGGATCGGAAAAACTTCTGTAACCACATCATAGCTTGCTTTCGCCGTATCATCTTCCATATAGCGACGAACAAACTCCCAATGTTGTAATAACTCAGGACTATATTGACTAAAGCCCGTGTAAGGTAAAGCAAAAGTTTCTGTCACCTTTTCCTGATCATCTAATAAAGAGAAACGGACATCCCAACTACTACGACTGTACTGCTGCAAACCAATATGAAAATCTTCCCAATTGGCAACCAATAGTTTTTTATTCGGCTGAATCACATAAACTTTTTTTAGTTTTCTGTTAAAGCGGATGGGATAATGGGTATAGCTAAAACACTCTCTACGAAAAAAATGCCACCCAACCCAAAGTAGTCCTACGCCACATAGCATCAAAGAAATAAACATTACTAACTCACCACCTGTTAAATTAGGTGTTGGTTTATAAAAAACAAAATAAACTATCATAAAAACAAGACAAGACATAAACCCCATTATAAACAAGGCAAAAATTGAGGTGAATCCTCGAAAAAAGTTCCAGCGATCAATTAACTCTAAATAAGTACTATTAATTTGAATCACAGTACGATGCGGGGAGAGTATTTCACTTTCGGATTGTCTTCTATTTAAAGTCTCCGTTTTATGAGGCTTAAGCTGTTTCCCCACCGTTTCATAATTTATAAATAAACCTACCCAATCACTCATCTTATTTCCTAACTTTATGATGATGCCAACGCAGTGAATGCTTCTTCTTGCTTCTTAAGTTCAGTACTTAAAGTCCAGCCTGCTTTTCTCTTACCAAAGTAGCCTTGTCTAATCCATTCTTGTAATTCATTGCTACTGAAGTAATTAATCGCAAATGCAATCGCAATCATAGCGATCACCAAGACTATACCTACACCTGTTGCGATTAGACCACCTGACAGGAACAATACTGCTGAAGTTACTCCAAGAATGCCTGATGCTGCATACAACCCTGTTAATTGATAATTACCTTTCTGAAACTCTTTATATGCGTTAACACCATCCCAAGCGGCAAATACAACAGCAGCAGCTATCAAACCTCGCGTTTTAAGGAATCCGCAAACCTTCATTCTCCAGCCATTTTTTGCTTTTATCGCATCATCCAAAGCTGATTTCATCACGGCTTCAAATCGTCGCTCCATGACATCCAGCACACTCGCAACACCTGCTACGATACCCGCCACAAACTTAGTCGATGTTTCCAATAACTGTTTTGGCGTCGCTTTCATCATGTCCTGATACATACTGACAATTGCAATGCCCTGTAGGGTTGTTGCAAAAAGTGCTGCACCAAATGACATTTTCTTATTCGTGCTAACCGCCTTACTATAATCTTTAAACCGTAATTGGCTAACATCTTGCGCACTACGTATACTTGATGCCATTGCAGGGGCGCGTTGACTATTTGGAGTGTTATAATTGACGCTCTCCAGTTCACTGATATCCACAACCAATGCAAAGGCACTACGGTTACGACTTTTTAAATCTACAACACCAGCAGCCTCAAGCTGTAATAACTGCAATTTAACTGCACGTTTTACGTCATCTGAATTAATTTTCTTACCTGAAGCTTTTAATATTTCCTCGGTTATAAATTTGGCATATTCTAATTTTGTTCCATTCACTTCAACGCGAACAACGGGTTTTTGATAATGCGCCCCAAGTAACAAAGGCACTTTATAAGCAGTTTTCGCCCCATCTACTGCCTCCCTGATCATCTGTAAAACAGGTGCGTTAATTGCCTTTACAAAGCCCTCAAGTATCGTGGCTCTACCTACAATTGCCAAGTCAATCGACTGTGTTATACCATAGATGAGGCTTGACCATGCATGTTTGGTTGAACCTGACTTGAAATCAAAATCAGCAAGTTTGTTCTGAACCTGATTCAAAGCCGACTGTTGGTTAAAAAGAAGTCCCCGACACAGATAGTTGGTTGCATGTTTAATATCACCTTTTAACAATTGACAATAATAGGTGAAATTTTCAGGTAACATTTGCGTATTACCCACCAAAGCCATGACCGTCGTGGAGTATTCCATGCCCGACTGAATCAGCTTGCTATCAAAGTTTGCGCGCATATAGTAGAAAAGCATATTACTCTTAAACCATGCCAAATGCGCTTTCGCTAACGGTTCAATAAACTTTTTTTGATAATCAATCGCTTTCGTATCAAAGGTTTTTTTCCAGTTGTCGGGTGCTGTTGGACTACTGAACTCTCGCTGATATCTAGCCCATGCACTCTGCTGACTGCTATTTATCCTTGTGCGTAAACGCTGTAGCTGCTGTGGTGTCAGTGGAGGCAAATCTTCTTTATTATTGTAGTGACCTGTTACTGCGACAGTTGGCACATCGATATAACTTCCTAATGCAGGAACAAATATTTGCTCAGTTGTTTTCTCTGTAATCGCATAACGTCCTCGATCAAATTTTAAGGCTTCATCATTTCCAGCATCTAACTCAACTGCCATTTTTAACTGTTCAATTTCACTATAAATCCTTAGAGGATGTTGATTCGATTGTTGCCAAATTCGACCGAGCTCATCGATCAGCGCACTAATATCACTCATTAAAGCGACTGGATCATGGATCGCAACCACCAATCCTTTTCCTGGTGCTAAACGATTTGCTTCATTAATAACTTTTGGTGCATCGCCTTTTAATTCCAAAAAACCCCGAGTAGACCATGCAAAAGATTGCTTCCCCTGAGCATTGGTTAAACTATACTCATTTACACTGTTTTGCAGACGTTGTATCGGTAAACTACTGACGGTTTGTCCTCCAATTTTTACCTCAGTCATATGCTTACGCATTTCAACTGCAGCGGCAGATGTTCCCCGATGTGCATTAAGCACGGCCTGTGTCCACTTATATTCGGAATAACTAATAAATATTGATCGAGCGACTGTCGGTTTTGATATAGTAATTAGAGCAGCATTCGCGTACTTCTGTCCTTGTTGCATACACGCAACGTGTTGTTTTTTGAATGCTTCTGTTGCCGCTTGGGGTTCACTTGCATTAATTAACGTTGCTAAGCCACCAGCCGTCAAACTATAGGTTTTGATACTATTATCCAAACTATCGTAAATATATAAATAGCCTGAACGTAAATTTCTGAGTGTGTAGTAACTACTTGACGCAGGTAGTTCAGGATAACCTGCTGGTTTTGCGATCGGCGAACGAATTGCACTTCCTCTACCCACTGAAAAACGGCTGATAAATAAAGGTAACCCTTGTTTCTGACAGCGCTTACAATTAGATGTCGTCACTTATTTTTCTCCCAAAATACTTTTATATTCATGGTGCAATAGTTCTTCAAATGGCAAAGTTGAATTCAATTGCCCCTCTGCAACATCCATATCTGGTGTCATTAATATTCTTAAGTTTTCAGTAATTTGCATCATGTCATCAAAACTAAATTTCTTGGGATATAGCTGATCCGAAAAGTGATTTGGAAAGTTCAAAGTAAAGTATTGCCCAGCTATAGATATCGTCCATTCATCTACATGGTCTTGCCATAATTGAAATTCTTGAATTTGGCTTGTTGCTTCGTTATTGTAAAAATTAAATAATAAATGAAAGTGAATCATCGCTCGAGAATCAAACATACGGAACAAAAATTTCTTATTTTGAACTCTTACTTTCATCATTTTTGCTAGAAATTCTTTCATTTCATAAATATTTTTCTTAGAAACAATATAGTTCTGAAACATGCTCATTTGGTCAAATTGACTAAATGCATCAACATAAGAATACGAACCAATGTCTTCCCATAATTGTGTTTTAAGCTGATTATCCATCCGAGTTAGGTCGATCAAAGTAGGGGTCATACTTTCATCTTCGAATAGATTGAATCCGATCAGTTCATACTTCACACCAAGTTGCTTGAGCGTATAGTGTGCATCTGTCCACAGCAAAGGATCAAAGAAGATATAGTTTGCATTTAAAATAATATTTTCTGACGCAGATACTTTCTTTATCAAATAATCTTGAGTTGTCACAATTTAATCCATCGCCATTGCAGGTGAACCTTTAGCAGAAGCCTCTGCTGCCTTAACATCACAACTCAACTGTTTTAATTCGACTATCTGTGTGTTTACTTTCGCCCCACCCATAAACAAATGCTGTCCAGCTTTGCACTCAAATTTTCCACCTGTGGTCGGAAAAATTCCCGAACCATTGAGCTTGAGCTGAGAGCCGCCTGCGGTGATCACTATCTCTTTCGGACTAGTAATATAGATCGCATCTTCAGTCGAAATAATCTGAATATCTTTACGAGCAATTAAATCAGCGCCATCACCTTGTGCTTGTATCTCAAACTTACCTTTTGCTGCAACCTGTTTAATCCCGCCTTGTGCTGCAAATAGACTGATCTTTTGACTGGCTTGGGCAATCAAATTCTTTTGCGTGGTCAGATTAATACTATCCCCTGCAAATTGGTTCAGTTGTCCATCTGCTGAAAGGTGTATGTCTTCTGCGGTACTGAGTCCAATGCCATTGGGTGAACTCAGCAATAACATCGCTTGTTCGAAACGAGAGATTTTATCTTGAATCTGCTCTGCAAATGCCTGTAACTGCTCAACTGACTCTAGTTCATCGGTTTGTTGGTTCTTTGCCACTTCACTCAAGGCTTTGGCATTACTCTGATTGCCTTCCAGTTGTTGTTTAGCTGCTTGCGCTTCGAGATGATCGCCTTCAGCTTGTTCTTGTGCATGCGTGGTAATCAGTAAGCCTTCGCCTGCTCGGATCGCTCCCCATTGGTCAGTGCGTAGTTCAAAGCCTTCGCCGCGGTCTTCGCTTTCTGCTTGAGCTTTAGGGTGGCTGAGTTTTCCGAGATTGAGTTGACTTGCCGCATGGCTGCTTTGCAATTGGGCACTGATCTGCCCTGTGGTGTCGTCAAAGCGCAGTTGGTTGTAACCTGAGCCTTGGTATTCTTTGGATTTGATCCCTGCCAGTTTCTTGGTATCTGGCAGTTGTCCTTGGTCATCGAATTTGGTTGGGCTGCGTTGTGCTTCGTGCAGTCGTCCTGTGACATAGGGTCGATCGATGTTGCCATCAAAGAAGTTGATGATAACAATTTCACCAATGCGTGGGTGGAATCGTGCGCCGTAGCCTTCGCCTGCCCATGGGGTCAGTACATCCACCCATGCTGAGTCGGTATCGTTGTCGTTACTGCCTGCACCACCATCGTGTTGGTGATCCTCATTTCGGGTGAACAGGAATCGGACTTTTATGCGTCCCCATTCATCGACATGGATTTCTTCGCCTGAGGGTCCAACCACTTTGGCACGTTGCGGGTTGGCTGCTGGGCGGTGTTGCAGTGGATGGTATTCGGGTACAGTTTTGATGTTACGACGTTGTAGGGTCAGTTGGTTGGCTTGACGTTCTTCACTATTGTTTGAATACTGCCATTGGCTTTGTTCAACTAATTGGCTGATTTGTTGTTGTAAGTCTTTGGGTAGGTTGTTCTGATTAAACCAATCTTTTCTGATGATCAGAAACTCTTGGTCTTCCCCACTGTGTTGATCGATTTCTGGGTGTTCGTTCAGTTTAAACCAGTAGCCGACTTGGGTATCACGTACAGTTGTATTGGCGATAAACTGTTTGGCTTGAGCGTCATGGTAATGACCGAGGTTTTGATTGATCTTTTCAATTTGATTGTTGCCTGATGCCGTTGCGCCATCTTCACCGTTTAAGTCTTGCATCCATGCTGGAGAGAAACTCCACGCATCTTCCAAGCCAAGAGAGGCTGCATCATATTGCTCACTATGGCGGTGTTTTGTTTGTACACTGCCTGCCCCATCTTCTTGTTCGAGAGCATCAGCTTGCCAGCGTTGGATATGCACGGCCGTTGGTTGTAGAGAGCGTTCAGCAATCAGACTGGTCATACTGTCAAATTGTTCTGTGGCACTGCTGCGGTGGTAGCGGATATTTCTTCGATCAAGGGCTTGGTATTGGTTGTTATCATCGATCAAGCGCAGTTTTTGCGCTTGAATCGGGCTATTGCTGTTTGCAACGTTAAGTTGGGCTTCATCGATTAAAGTGCTAATTCCTTCAGAGGCTAGCAATCTTTGAATAAACGCTATATCAAGTTCATTGGACTGCATCACAAAGGGGCGGACATCGTAATCTTGAGTGAGTCCACTGAGGTCAAGTGTGAGACTAGATGCGAATAATGGACTTTTGGACTGCCATTCCTTGAACAGTATTTGTACGATGTCCACAACCGTTTTATTCATAAACACGCGGCTGTTGCGGCGTTTATGCCACAGTGCAGTTGCATCTTGTAGTTTGAGTTTATATAAAGTCAGTGAACCATCACTTTGCCCTTGGACGGCTTCAGTGATAATACCTGTGGTTCTAAATAAAGTACCTGTGTCCGTAACAGTATCAACAGCAACTTGGCAACCAATGAATTTTTTTAATGGAATAGTCGCGTTCGTTGAAAGGCAGATAAGCTGGGCATTTACACCTTCATTAATGGCATGTACACCTTCAATGCGCTGCAAAAACACCTGATTGGCTAAAGCAGGATTCGAAAATTGAATATGAATTGCACGTTTTTGTGCGGTTAAGCCAAGTTGTTCTAATGCAGCATAAATAGTTTTGAACATTGCTTCTTATGAGTTTTTTTAAACGTGAGCGCATTTTACAGGAAAATCGATGATATGTTCAGACGGTTTCGTCTATTTTTGGTCGTTTTCTTAGCGCACAGTCCATATAAGCGGTTTTACGGAATTGAATAAAGAAGCCAATCTGATCTAGATTGGCTTCTTTAAGGAAGATTATTTCTTATGTCTCATTTGTTCTGCAATATCTAACAAAACTTGTTCCGTTTTATCCCAGCCTAAACAACCATCTGTTACTGATTGACCATAAGTCATATCGCAAGAAATCTTCTGATTCCCATCAACTAAATGGCTTTCAAGCATAACACCACGTACGTTTGATTCAGCTCGCTCAACAATAATTTGCTGCAAAACCTGTGGTTGTAGCAAAGGATCTTTACCACTATTGCCATGACTGCAATCAATCACCAATGCTGGTAAATGCTTATGTTTAAAATGCATCGCCTGAATCGCTGCCAAATCATAGTTCGTACCCTGATTCGAACCACGTAAAATCAAATGTGGCAATGGATTACCTTCACTATGCAAAATTGCAGGCAAACCTTGTTGTGTCATCCCTAAAAATTGATGACCATGCAGCGCAGATTGGATTGCATCTAACGCAATTTGAATCGAACCATCGGTGCCATTTTTAAAACCAATACTGTAGGGCATATGGCTAGCAATCTCACGGTGAATTTGAGATTCGCTGGTACGCGCACCAATTGCCCCCCAAGCGAGTAAATCATCAAAATAACCTGTTGCCATTGGGCTTAGAATTTCACTTGCAATGGGCAAACCCTTTTCAACAAGTTGTAAGTAAAGCGCGCGCGATTTTTCTAAACCCAACTGTAAATCTGATGATCCATCTAAATTTGGATCATACAAAAAACCTTTCCACCCCACTGTTGTCCGTGGTTTTTCAATATATGCACGCATCACAAGGAATATCTGGTCGTCCACGTGTTGTTGTAGTTTTTGCAGACGGGCAGCGTATTCGAGAACTGCGATAGGATCATGAATCGAACAAGGTCCTGTAATCACCATTAAACGGTGATCTTGCCCTGATAAAATATTCTGAATCGTTTGACGATGTTTTGAGATTTGCTGCGCTAAAGTAGCAGACAAGGGATACTGCGCTTTAAGTTGCGAAGGTAAGCTGAGCATTGTTTCTTTTGTATGACTTTTTGATTGTGTTAAAGCAGTATTTAAAGCGTTCATTGGCAATTCCTTTGGACTGTCGCACAGTCCGAATATTTATTTGAGCAAGTGTGATCTAAGCGATGTTGATTTCTTTGCAAAGTAAAACCAAGAAGTCTTGCTAAAATATGAAACGTTAAATATGTACATGCTATTTCTCCTAAAGTGATGAATATTAAAGCATAAAAAAACCTGATCGGGGTTGCCGATCAGGTGTTAACTGGTTGGGCAACCTTTTGTTGCCCGAAACGCTTCAGGCAACTAAATATATTGCCAAAAATAAAAATAAGCGTTGGTGTTTACAGTATGCTTTAACATCATTATTTCAAATATCTAAAAAACTGTTCTTCCTTACTAAACTACGCACTATTGGAGCATTTGACAAGTTTTTTTTCTCCTTTTTTAAACAGAGCTTAAAAGAGTGAAATTTGACCTTTAACGCGTCCATCAATAGAATAGTGTAAAAATAAACCCATTTGAGATCACGCCGATGAAGTAAGTTCTATTTTTATCATCAAAGTTCATTTTCTTTTTTGATGTGCAAAATAGACTTATCTATCCTTTAGTGATTTTTATTTTAAAAATTCTCTATCTCATTCTATTTTGCATATCCTGTTTATGAGGTTCTTATGACTCAACAGGCATGTATCATTACCAATCTAACCCTAGAACTATCTCAGCTTAAGCTCTTTGAAAGCCTATCCTTTCAACTCCCCTTAAAACAATTTTCTGGAATGATTGGTCGTAATGGCCAAGGTAAATCGGTATTAATGTCTATTCTGCATAGACAAGCAGCCAGCAACCTATCCTATTCAGGTCAAATTTCGTGGAAATGCCCACATCAATATTTGGCGCAACTTCAGCGTGTACAAGCACAGACCATTGCACACGCCTTAGAGATTGAAAATTTATATTTACGTTTTCAGCATATTCAACAAGGTAACGCTTCATTTACAGACTATGAACAAGTTGAAAATCTGTGGCATTTGCCTATGCAATGGCAGCAGCTCTTAGAAAGCGCTGGCTTACCTACAGATCTCAGCACACCTATTCAACATTTAAGTGAAGGTCAAAAAACCAAACTTGCACTTTGTCGCTTATTTCTACTTAAAGATCATTATCTACTACTTGATGAACCCAGTAATCATTTAGATAGTCAAGGTCGTCAATGGCTAATCCACCAAATGGCTCAACATATTCCAGGTGGACTCATCATCAGCCATGATCGGCAACTATTGGCTCATGTACAAAGTATTTTCGCATTAAATCAATTTGGTTTAAATTATTATGGTGGGAATTATGCACTTTATCAGCAACAGCATAACCTCCAAGTCAAAGCCTTGTCACAAGCTGTTCAGCAAGAAAAAAGAGAATTGAAGCATCTTAAGGAACAGCAACACCTCAGCCAAATCAAAGCACAAAAACGCAAAAAAACTGGTGAAAAGTTAAGGTCGTCTGGTTCGCAAGCTCCAATCTTGTTGGACGCAAAAAAAGAGCAAGCCGAGCAATCACTCTCTCATCTACGTAAGCAACAGAGCAAACGATTAGCCGATGCAAAAGACGAGTTGCTGCATAAGCAAACTCAACTGGAACATTTCAAACCACAATCTTTTGAATTTACTCCAATCCCGGGAAAATCATCAGGGGAAATCTTACGCTGTCATCAGCTTAAGTTGGCTTTTGCGAATACCACTCCCCTTAATCTTGCAATCTCTGCTAGAGAGAAATTGCATTTAAAAGGTATAAATGGCATTGGTAAATCAACTTTACTAAAGACCATCCACGGTCTAATTCCTCCAGCGTCAGGAGAAATTTATTGCAAAGTAAGTTCTATTTATCTGGATCAGAATCTTTCATTGCTTGACGAAAGTATATCGGGCGTTGGTTATTTATGTAGTTTTGATTCAAATTTAACCGAGCAACAAGCGCGAACCTGGCTGGGAAATTTACAAATCCGTAGAGATAAAGCACTTGCTCCTTTAGCAACTTTAAGTGGTGGCGAACGCTTAAAAGTAGCGTTGCTTGCGTTGAAACAACAAACTGTAGAACTATTACTTTTGGATGAACCAGAAAATCATCTCGACATCGAATCACGCGAATTACTTGCTCTGACAATTCGCTCTTTTAATGGTGCTGTGATACTGGTATCCCATGATGAATCTTTCATAGAAGAATGCAGAATTTCAGAAGATTACTTATTGCGATAGTATTCTTTCTTATATTTAGAAAAAGCATGAAACACTATTGTTGTTATGCTTAAGCACTTAACGTACCAATCCTTGCGGTTGTAAGATAATCAAACTTGCACCGCAGAGCACAATGATCCCACCCAAAACATCCCAACGCGTTAACATCACTTGATCAACGTAACGTAGCCACATCAACGCAATGAAAATATAAACACCACCATAAGCTGCATAAATACGACCTGATGCAGCTGGATGCAATGTGAGTAGCCACACAAACACAGCTAAACTCAATGCTGTGGGTATCCATAACCAATGCGATTTTCCTTGATTCAAAATCAAATAAGGAAAATAACAACCGAGTATTTCAGCAATAGCAGTTAATAAAAATAACCCGAATACACTTAGTATCCGGGTTATAGAAAAAGAGAATTCAAACATTAAGCGGGTTCAGCACTCGGATTGATATGGTCTTCAAATACTTCCAATTTCAAACCAACGTCTTTGCCATCTTCATGTTTGACAGAAACAGCGACATTACCACCATGTTCAGCTAACTCACCAAATAAAATCATCTCAGCAAGTGGTTTTTTCAAATGCTCTTGAATCAAACGTTGCATTGGACGAGCACCCATGAGGCGATCATAGCCATTGGTCGATAACCAGTCACGTGCACTTTGATCAACTTCAAGCACCACTTGTTTTTCATCTAGCTGCGCTTGGAGTTCTGTTAAGAACTTATCAACCACAGATTCAATGACTGTTGTTGGTAATGATTTAAATTGAATCACACCATCCAAACGGTTACGGAATTCAGGTGAGAATGCACGTTTCATCGCATCTTGGTTATCAGCACTGTGATCTTGTTCTGTAAAACCAATACTTGCACGAGAAATACTTTCCGCACCCACGTTGGTTGTTAATACGATAATCACATTTCTGAAATCAGATTTTCGACCATTATTATCGGTTAGAGCCCCATGGTCCATGACTTGTAATAATAAATTGAATACATCTGGATGTGCTTTTTCAATTTCATCAAGTAACAAGACACAATGTGGATTTTTATGAATCGCATCGGTCAACAAACCGCCTTGATCATAACCAACATAACCTGGAGGTGCACCAATCAAGCGTGAAACTGCATGACGCTCCATATATTCAGACATATCGAAACGGACAAACTCCACACCTAACAGTTTTGCCAATTGTTTAGTAACTTCTGTTTTACCGACGCCAGTAGGCCCAGCAAATACAAAGCTACCAACAGGCTTGTCTGGTGCTTTTAAACCTGCACGAGAAAGCTTGATTGCTGACGATAATGCCGTAATTGCTTCATCTTGACCAAAGACCACACGTTTTAAATCGCGCTCAAGGTTTTCCAACACAGTTTTGTCATCTTTAGAGACTGTTTTAGGTGGAATACGCGCAATCTTAGACACGATATCCTCAATGTTTTCGACAGAAATCAGTGAGCCATCTACTTCCGCTTTTAGGCGACGCCCCGCACCTGCTTCATCGATAACATCAATGGCCTTATCGGGTAAAAAACGGTCATTGATGAATTTTGCAGAAAGCTCTACAGCAGCTACAAGCGCTTTGTCCTCGTATTCAACGTGATGAAAATCTTCAAATTTGCTTTTTAAACCGCGTAATATCTCGATCGTTTCACCAATGCTAGGCTCACTTACGTCAACCTTTTGGAAACGGCGTGATAATGCATGGTCCTTTTCAAATACTTGACGATATTCTTGGAAAGTTGTCGAACCAATACAACGTAAACTTCCATTTGCCAAAGCAGGTTTAATTAGATTCGATGCATCCATTGTGCTGCCCATACTTGAACCAGCACCAATAATCATATGGATTTCATCAATAAATAGGATCGCATTTGGATTCTTTTTTAACGCGTTTAACAATTGTTTTAAACGCTTCTCAAAATCACCGCGATATTTTGTTCCCGCAACCAATGCGCCAATATCAAGGCTATACACCTCAGCATTCGCTAATGGTTTAGGTGCTTTTCCATTTACAATCAACCACGCCAAACCTTCGGCAATCGAAGTTTTCCCGACACCAGGATCTCCCACTAACAGTGGGTTATTTTTACGACGACGGCATAAGATTTGTGCCGCACGTTCAATTTCTTTCTCACGACCAATTAAAGGATCAGTTTTACCCTTTTGCGCTTCAGCATTGAGATTTAGCGTATATTGCTCTAAAGGTCCTGCATTTGCAGAAGCTGCACTTTCTCCATCAATATCTTCAACTTCCTCTTCAACTTGAATCTCTTCTTTACGTGTTCCATGAGATAAGTATTGAGTCAAAGTTAAACGATTAATTTGATGGCGTTTCAATAAATAAACAGCGAAAGAATCTCTTTCAGAATACATAGCAACTAATACGTCTGCCCCTTCAACGGTACGATCTCCACCGCTTGATTGAACATGAAAAATTGCTCGTTGCAAAATTCGGTCAAAACTTTCCGTTGGGTGTGGTGCTTGTTCGCTATTATCACCAAGCTTTGGGGTGTGTTGCTCTACATATTCCTCTAATTCCTTACGTAAAGTAACGATATCAGCACCACATGCTTTTAGTGCATTTACAGCTGAATCATTATCAAGCAAAGCGAGCAATAGATGTTCAACTGTCAGAAACTCATGCCTCTTTTGACGAGCCATGCTTACAGCCAAACGTAACGATACTTCTAATTGACGACTGAGCATGTAACCCCCTTATATTTTGGGCCTCATCAAGAAAAGACGTATCTTTAACTGAAAAAGCCAATTATGGACTAATCCGCTTGAGTATCTGCAATCGTTATCTAACGTACGTTTACAAGCCTCTTTGCTTCATAGTCTACTGTTAGCATTAGTTGAGTGTATTGGTCAAGATTCAAAACAAAGTATTGTTGTAAAAATTTAATTACAAAGAGAATATGAACTATTCAATTGTTTAAAAAACAGACATACTTGTTGTTTAACCGTTACTTTCCTTCATCATCCATTCAAATTATACTTGAACGTTTGATTATATTTTTTACTCGAGGTTAAATTTGCTACGTTCGCAACTTGAGCATACATGGCGCAAGGTCTTCTTACGAAGCTTTAAACGCTTCTTAGGACAAAGCCTTAAAGCAATGCTTTAAGTTTGTTTTATCCGCCACTCGGGCATAGCCCTCGTATTGCGCATGAGGAATATATTTCGCAAGGGCGTTGCTTCCTTTAACCCGCCACTCGAGCTTAGCTCTCGTCTTGCGCACCTAAAAAGCGTTGCTTTTCTTTACTCGCCACTCGGGCATAGCTCTCGTCTTGCGCTCGGACAAAGCGTTGCTTTGTTTTATCCTCGCTCAGGTTCGATCTGACAGAGCAATGGATGCCCTTGTGCACGCGCATAATTGTTAACTTGATTTGCTTTAGTTTCAGCAATATCTCGAGGATAAATACCTGCAGTGCCTTTGCCTTCATAATGGACTGTTAGCATTACTTGACTCGCTTGATCCAAGTCCATAGAGAAATAACTTTGTAGTACATCAATCACAAAATCCATTGGCGTGTAATCATCGTTTAATAAAACAACTGCATACAATGGTGGTCGCTGCACTGCTGGTGGAGCTGTTTGCACAACCAGCTCGCCATCATGATCCTCTTGCGAATCACTTAAACGAGGATTTAAGTGCCAGTCAACATAACCCGATTGATGAAAAGAGTTTTTCACTTCACTTAAATTCATTTGACGTCGATATCTTCGCATATTCGGTTCTTAATCTATAAATTTACTGAGCATTTGCTTCAGCTTGAGGAATTTCTGATACAAAAGCAGAATTTAAATCAACAGGTTGACCACGTTGCCAGCTAAAGCGCTTAATCACAGGTGTACCTGCGCCAGATAAACGCACTTCGATAAATTGTGGCGTAAATCCTTTTGGCATAGTCCAACGTCCAGTTAAACGCTCAAAATCATCAAAATTAAAGCTTTTATCTTCTAGTGGTACATCCAAAATTTCAGTATTTCGAATCAAACGCAACTCAACAGACCCTGCTGCACGGCGTTTATTCGGGCTCACTTGAACAAGATCAATTTGATACTCAAACGCATTTTCAGGTAAAGACTTGATCGCCAAATTCTGAATCGTCAAACTCACGCCACCGCGCTGTCTCAAAATATCTCGATAAATGGCATTCATGCCCTCAAACTGAATCTTATCAGCATTGGCTTGATTGACCGCTTTGAATAGATCATCAGCATTACCCACAGCCATATCCCGCTCTTGAACAGCAGCATTCAAACTTTTGTTAATAGAGTCTAATGCTGTCTTCTGTTTTTGAACAACATCTACTAGCTGCTCAGCATCGGCATCATAACCAACAACCGTTAATCCTTGACGGTGCCCAACTGTATAACCAATCATAAAACTACTACCAATAAGAATGGTTGCAGCAATAAGTAAAGGTAAATTCGTTTTTAAGAATTTGTTTTTCTCAACCGAACTTTCTGGTGAAGTCGTTGGTTCAACGTTATCCATCATTATCTCTATCGTTACGATCTACATCAAAGCACACATTTAAATCCAATTTTAAATGTGTGTGAAGTAAAAAAGCGTTTTTTATGGTAATAAACCAATACCTTCCAAACCTGCAGCCTCATCAAAATCGAACATTAAGTTCATATTTTGAACTGCTTGACCCGCCGCGCCTTTCACCAAGTTATCCTGTGCAACAAGCACAATTAATTTATTCGGT
This sequence comes from Acinetobacter sp. NIPH 298, assembly GCF_000369505.1. Lineage (GTDB taxonomy): Bacteria > Pseudomonadota > Gammaproteobacteria > Pseudomonadales > Moraxellaceae > Acinetobacter. The sequence continues at coordinate 1,103,555 of NZ_KB850055.1, read as the reverse complement.
TGAGGCTGATGTATCGCGATACGTAATTCATTTGTACCACGAACACTACGTGTTTCAGGTGAACTGTTGGCAGGCATCACATCTACAAAACGTTCATTTTGATAGAAGCTTTCATACAATGCTTGTATATTTGTTTGTTGACCCTGTTCAGTTAAATCAACATAAATCGTGCTTAACATACCACGAATCATTGGAACCAAATGCGGTACAAAAATCAGTTGATCAAACTGACCTTTTTGTCCTGAAATATTCTCGAGGGCTTCAACAATCTCTGGATGATGACGATGTCCTGCCACGCCATAAGCTTTGAAGTTATCCGCATTTTCACTGTAAATCATACCAAGACTGGCTTTACGTCCTGCACCCGACACACCTGATTTTGCATCAACAATGATACTCTGAGTATTGATCAAACGATTCTTTAATAATGGGGCTAAACCAAGCTGAACCGTGGTCGGATAGCAGCCTGGGTTACCAATTACATTCGCTTGTTTGATTTTTTCACGATTCAATTCAGTTAAACCGTAAACTGAATCTTTGAGTACAGTTGGGCAATGGTGTTGCATGCCATACCATTTCTCAAATTGGGCTAAATTCTGTAGACGAAAATCTGCCGCCAGATCAATTACTTTCGTACCAGCAGCAACCAATGCCTCAGCATGTTGCATCGCAACACCATGCGGCGTTGCAAAAAAAACAACATCACACTGTTTAAGCTGATCCAAATCGAGATCAGAAAACTTAAGATCAGTATGTCCTCGTAGACTTGGGAACATATCTGCAACACGCTTTCCAGCTTCAGTACGCGAAGTGAGAATACTGACCTGAACTTGTGAATGTCTTAACAATAGACGTAGTAGTTCAACCCCTGTGTATCCAGTTCCACCAACAATACCAACAGAAATCACGTGTCACACCTCTAGAGTTCATTTAGACAAATAGTATGGCAGTTTGGCTTGTTTTACACAATCTTCAAGTCTCTAACTTATAAGAAAATAAAACGGGTGGTCATCATCAAATTAACATGAATAAATTGGCTTATATTGCAAAAATCAGATATATAGAAAGGGAAAAGGTATTCTTTTATTTGAGCTAATTTTACCATTGGTCAAGAAAGACTATTGAATCAGTATAAGATTCGCATAGAATAAAACGATGCGGTAATAAAAATTTCATGGATGCAAAATTTTTGGAGAGCTGGAATGCCTTCTTTGATGTCAGAACAAAGATTACATCATCATATTTGCTTAGGGTTGAGTACACTTTTACTTAGTTCAGCTTTGATTGGTTGTGGTAGTGGTGAGAGTGAAGCACGTAAGAGTACTCCACCAGAAGAAGTCGTAGCCCAAAAACCGAAAAACTTTAATATTAAAGTGCCTATCGAAATACGTAATGTTGTGGTTAAAGTCTTTGATAATACTGACAATAGATTAGTCTTAGAACAAAATTTTAGCACAACAACCGATTTATCGATTACCCTGCCTGAAATCCTGAATAAAAACCGTTTATATCGAGTTGAATTAACGACTACGCCTAATTCTTTGATATACGATTTTCTGAGTGGTCAATATAAAAGAATTGATCTGACATTGCGAAGCTTAGTCAAAGTTGATGTGAGTGATTTAACTCAAACGATATTGATCAATCCCAGCACTGAAGCGATTTATCAACGTGCCTTGGTTCGATCAGGTCAGTTGCCAAGTGATGAAAGCAACTATGCAATGACCGTCACAGCAGAACAGCTTAAACTTGCTACATCGGATGTTGAAACAGCGTTATTGAGTGCCTTTAAATACCTCAACATCATCAACGTGCATCCTCTCCATATACAGCAAGTATTCTCACCACAAAGTGCAAATATAAACTCTTTATTATATTTAAATACTTACTTGAGTTTTGGTTATATACAGCAATGGGCAACTATATATCCCGACACTTCCTTCGCTGATTTCTCTAAAAATTTAGCCATTGATTTAAGAGATGGCTATTTGGATGCAAAAAAAATCCGTGGTGATAAAGAAGCCCTGACATCTTTGGTTCTCGCGGCACCAGATAATATTGACCCTGCTAAAAACACCATCATCGATATAACGAATAACCAAAAAAACACAAGAGAACAATATGCCGCATCATTAAAACAAGCGGTGTTGCAACTCGCAAATGCCTATGACCAAAAGATCTCTAATCCAACTCATTATAGCCAATTGCAACAGCGTAACTATTCTGGTGTTGTGCCAACAGCCAACTCACCTATACCACACAATGTTCGTATCACGGGGGCGGGTGATTACCGTCGTGCGGTTGGTTTTTCAGATACAATCGCACCATGCAATGATTCAATTTACCCTTGTAAACAAGGGATTAAAGGCATTAATAACAACGACTATAGTTTACCTTCTATTGAATATTTGATCGGCCACTATCAAGATAACAGTCAAGGCTGCCAACTTGATATTCGTGCTGATGGATGGATGGAACTAACCAAGAACAATCAGACATTTCGATCAAAATTGGATGGTAAAAGTACAGATAATCTATTACAAGTTGATAAAGAAAATCATGGATATCTATTAAATAGTAGCTCACTAGAACCAAGTAATAGCAATTCACAATATCAATTTGTGCAAGTTAATATCAAAGCCAATCAAGTACTGAGCGCCAGCGCTGGTTTTGATACCCGTAAAGCACCTGATCAATTGCAAAGCACACAGTTGCAATGTAGTTTTAGTTCGTAGATCACCTCTGCACACAAGCAACTGAATATATTTCCAATTGCATATGTGAGTGTTTTGATCAAAAACAATATGCCAAGCTTGTTTCAAGCTTGGCATATTTGCAATGTGTTAGCTGTTCAATGCAGCCGTTTCTTTAATGATTAATCTTCAATCAGTAACTTAAATCTTTTTATAATACCAATGCGGTAGCTGTATCTGCTTTAACTGCCTGCGATGCTCTAGATAGTTGTGATCATGTTTAGCCACCTCATTCCAAAATGCGGCACTATGATCGAAATGTTTGGTATGCGCTAATTCGTGTACACATACTGCTCGCACATTAGATTTAGGCATCAATACCAACGCTGCATTTAACATGATGTCATGTTTTGAACTGCAACTTCCCCAGCGGGTTTTTGGCCTTCGCACTGCACATGCTTGGTAAGACAAGCCAATTTCTCGGCTGACTTGATTTAAATATTCAGGTAAAAATTGTTTTGCGTAAGCCAATACAGCAGCTTGTAAAGCAGCTTCAGGTTGTTGGTTTCGTATAAATAATTGGTGTTGCTCCCAATCGAACTTAAAAATATAGCGCTGCTGTTGCTGAATAATATGAAAGGGTTGTGAATGGAAAAACAAACATAACACTTCGGGAAAATCACGCGCTTGATTTAATTGTTGCTGCTGTTTTGACCAAGTGTCGATTAGCCATTGTTCTGACTGTTTCAAAAATTGTTGAATTTGAATTTTAGTACAAAACGGAGGAACAGTGAGACGTATACCCGTTGGCTCAACACGCAAGCGCAAATTTCTCGCCCTTGCATGTCTAACAACTTTAACTTCAGGTAATAACGCTTCCAATGAAACTGATGGCATTATTGTGCGGTACGTTCTTCGATACCATTGTCTGTTGCAACGATTGCGATACTTGCTGCATTTAAAGCAAAAATACCATTTGTTACGACACCTGGAATGTTATTAATGGTTTTTTCTAAATCAATGGCATTTAAGATATTGAGATTAAATACATCCAAAATCACGTTTCCATTGTCCGTCACTACACCTTCACGATAAACAGGATCACCGCCTAAAGCGACGATTTTACGAGCGACCGCCGAACGTGCCATTGGAATAACTTCGATCGGCAATGGGAAATCACGTCCCAATTGATCCACCCATTTAGAGTCATCGACAATACACACAAATTTCTTTGCAATTGAGGCAACAATCTTTTCACGCGTCAATGCAGCACCACCACCTTTGATCATATGCATGTGACGGTCGATTTCATCTGCACCATCAACATAAGCATCTAAGCCACCAACAGAGTTCATATCAACCACTTCGATACCGAGTTTTTTTAATCGCTCCGCTGTTGCATTCGAACTTGCAACCGCCGCTTCAAGTTGCAGCTCAGGCAGCAAATCGATAAGGAAATTAACCGTACTTCCTGTTCCTACGCCTAAAATGCCGCCTTTAGGTAAATGTTTTAAAGCGGCTTTTGCTGCTGCTTGTTTTTTTTCATCTTGGGTTGCATATAGACTCATGACTTCACTCAACTATTTTGACATTTGCTTTAAGAAAACAGCGCAAATGTACAGGGGTTTGCTACAATGACTCCCTATTTTAAACTGTTATAGGGAAGATGAACATGCTGTCTCGTGTGGTACGACAAATTTTACAAGCAACGGTTTATGATGTTGCGATTGAAACACCGCTTGAAGCAGCTCCCCGAATTAGTCAAAAAATCAATAATAACATTCGCTTTAAACGCGAAGACTTACAACCTGTTTTCTCGTTTAAACTCCGCGGTGCGTATAACCGCATTAGCCAACTCCCAAAAGATCAATTAGATCGAGGCGTAATCTGCGCTTCTGCTGGTAACCACGCCCAAGGCGTTGCTTTGTCGGGTAAAAAACTCGGCATTCCAGCTATTATTGTGATGCCAATTACCACACCAGATATTAAAGTCCAAGCCGTTAGAAACTTAGGTGGTCAAGTTGTTCTACATGGTGATAGCTTTGATATTGCCAATAAATACGCAAAACAACGTGCTGAAACTGAAGGTCTAGTTTTTATTCCACCCTATGATGATGAACTCGTCATTGCAGGACAAGGCACCATTGCAAATGAATTACTTCGTCAATGGCGTGATGTTGAATATGTGTTTGTTGCTGTTGGTGGTGGTGGTTTAATTGCGGGCGTTGCTGCTTACCTCGGTGAAGTCGCACCACACGTCAAAGTGATTGGAGTCGAATACGAAGAATCGGCTTGTTTAAAAGCTGCACTGGAATCAAATGAACGTGTGATTTTACCGCATGTCGGTTTATTTGCAGATGGCACGGCGGTTGCACAGATTGGTGAGTTACCATTTGAAATGGTCAAACTACGTAAATCTGACAATTCTGGTCCAATTGTTGAACCCGATGTAGTGACTGTCGATACAGATGAAATCTGTGCAGCGATCAAAGATACCTATGATGAAAACCGTAGTATTGTTGAACCTTCTGGTGCTATGGCGTTGGCAGGCATTAAGAAATACGTGGCTCAACATCAATTGACCGATAAAAATATGGTATCGATTGTATGCGGTGCCAACATGAATTTTGACCGTCTACGTTATATTGCTGAGCGCACCGAATTAGGTGAGCGTAAAGAAGCTATTTATGCAGTGACGATTCCTGAACAAAAAGGCGCATTTTTACAATTCTGCCGCGCCTTACAAGGCCGCAATATTACTGAATTTAACTATCGTGCCAGCAATAGCGGTCTAGCTCAGGTATTTGTTGGGATTAGCTTAAAAGGCGGTGAAATCGAACGCCATGAGATTCATGAATTGCTCAAACAGCAATATGAAGTCGATGATTTGTCTGATGATGAAGTCGCGAAACTACATATTCGTTATCTGATCGGTGGACATGCAAATCTCGAAAATGAACGTTTATTCCGTGTCGAATTCCCCGAACGTCCGGGTGCTCTACTCACCTTCTTAGAACGTTTAGGTCCAACACACAATATTACCCTGTTCCACTATCGTAATCACGGCGCTGCGGAAGGTCGCGTTCTTGTGGGATTACAGGCAACAGATGCGAAGCAAAATCCAGATGGTTTGATTGAAACATTGGAGCAGATCACCTATCCATATGCAGAGATTAGCGACAACATTGGATATAAACGTTTCTTAAAATAAAGTGAACATAACGAGGAGGATTGAGTTCTAATGACAGAACTCAATCCTTTTTATCGTTTTCTGCATCTCGAAGACTGTTTTTCCTAAAAAAAGTTACACACGATCCCGTCAATTCTCAATAAAATGAATAAAAATATTTTTTGATCTTTGGTTCAGGGGTACACATGGCACAGTTTGCAATCATTGGCTTAGGTAGTTTTGGTGCAACAGTTGCGCTAGAGCTTACAAAACTAAATCATGATGTTATTGGTATCGATACCCAAAAGCGTAATGTCGAGAATCTAGCCAACCAAATTACGCATGCCGTTATCGCAGATGCAACTGACGAGCACGTCCTTGATGAACTAAACGTACAAAATTGTGATGCTGTCGTGGTGGCAATCGGTGAAGATATTGAAGCCAGTATACTTTGTGTGTTGAGTCTAAAAAATTTAGGTATTGATAAAATTTGGGTAAAAGCAAAAACGAAAGCGCATCATACAATTCTATCCCATCTCAACATCAACAAAATCATCCACCCTGAAGAAGATATGGGGGTACGTGTCGCACAAGCACTTAACTACCCAATGGTGAGCCGCTATATGGCATTGGATGATGATCACTTTATTATTAAAGTTCCAATAATAGATAAATTGCATGGCATTAACTTATCAGGACTGATGCAGCTCGCGCCCCATGTCAAACTCTTATTGGTCAAACGTGATCAGCAAATTTTTTACGAGACAGATTGTAATTTTACCTTACATAGAGGCGATGTACTTATCCTTGAAGGATTATTGCCAAACCTGAAAAAACTGTCTGAGTGCTTCCAATAATATGACAACGAACACTAAGGCACAAAAGATTTTTAATCTGAGCCCTCCCTCCTTACTCGCGATTGGTTTCTTAAGCTTTATTGTGATTGGGACGATTCTACTCAAACTTCCTTTCGCACATACAGGACAAGTTTCTTGGATGGATGCGTTTTTTACAGCAACTTCCGCTGTGACCATTACAGGGTTATCTGTTGTCAATATTGGTGAGTCCTATACTCATTTTGGGCAAATGATTATTCTACTCATGATCCAGTCTGGTGGGCTTGGGTTTATGACTTTTGCGATATTGGCTGCACTTAGTTTATCTCCCAAAGTCGGATTGCGACAACAAATGATGGCGCAAGAAAGTCTGGGGCAAACTAGCTTATCTAAAGTGACGTTTATTGCGAAAGGCGTTGTTGCGTATACGCTTTTCTTTGAATTGATTGGCGCGATATTATTGGCCACGACATTTATTCCACTTTATGGTATTCCCAAAGGTATTTATTACTCTATTTTTTATAGTATATCGGCCTTTAACAATGCCGGTTTTTCTTTATTCGATAACGGTCTTACTAACTTTTACGGCAACTATTTCATTTGTATCACCATTAGTATTCTCTATATCTTAGGCGGAATTGGCTTTTTGGTATTGATGGACATTAAACAGAATAAAAAATGGCGCAAACTCAGTCCAAACAGTAAATTGGTAATCAGTACAATCGTCATTATTAATATTATTGCTTTTATCGCCATTTGGTTACTTGAAGCACGTAACCCTATGACTTTGGGCCATATGAGCTTGGGAGAGCAAGCCGTCAACTCTTGGTTTCAAGCCACTGTCCCACGTTCTTCAGGCTTTAATACACTTGATACAGGCTCGATGAATAACAGCACAACACTATTGACCATGTTATTGATGTTTATTGGTGGTGGCTCTCTCAGTACCGCAGGTGGTATCAAAGTTGGAACGTTTGTCATCTTGGTGTTATGTGTTGTCGCTTTCCTGAGGCGGAATGACGAAATCCGCATCTTTAATCACGCAATTTCACATGAAAGTACTTATAAAGCACTTGCTGTGGCATCGATTACAGGCATGTTAATTTTTATAGGTGGCTTTACTATACTCATCTTAGAACCTGAGTTAGATGTTCTAGATCTAATGTTTGAGGTATTATCTGCCGCTTGTACTGTAGGACTTTCCAGAGGCGTGACGGGCGAACTACATGACGGTAGCCTTTTAATGCTGTGTTTACTCATGTTTACAGGGCGGCTTGGGCCACTAACTTTGGCCTATTTAATTGCAACACCGAAGAAGAGCCGTTTAAAACATCCTCCAGCCAACATTCAAATTGGATAACAAAAAAAGCAGATGATTTCATCTGCTTTTTTATGGACTCAAATTAGCTTAATACAAGTTCATCAAGGATACGCCTAAGCCCACATAGGTCGCACGGTGATTATAATCAATCAAGCTCTCACCATAACCATCAAAAATCTGAAAATGTCCACGCAGTTTATCTTTGATCGGAAAAGCCCAGTCAAACTGCACCGCGCCATTTGAACGATCACCACCTTTTAGTGAATGACGTAACATCAAAGAAAAATCATTTTGCTTATGTCGATAAAAAGCAGTTAAATCACCACGACCAATATAATCCTTAATATCTGGATTATTATCGTCTTTCGCATCTTCTTCGACGCGGTACCAAGGACGTAGCATCAATGCAAAGTTATCTTTTTCAAATCCGAAGTTAAAAATCACGCGATTCCAACTACGAGATAATGGATCAGAACGACCATTTGATTGATGATTTAAAGTCACACCTAGTAAGCGTGCGTTTAAACCCAACACATTGTAATTGGTTCTAAACATGAGGCTTGCTTCAGGTTCATAATTGGTCTCCCGGAATGGTCTAGACTCTTCCGAGTTATAAACCTGCCAACGTGAAGATTGGGTATAACCGACCCAAAGATCACCATTGTTGCCGAAAATATTTTCCCAAGCTTTGGTCTTTAATGAGATCTGGAACTTCGCCTCTGCCGACGTTAAGTCCTGTTTATCTTCGACCGTGTTTTGTGGATTTGGGCTATTCGGAAACTCGTTTTTATTACTGGTCCAAAACACGGGCAGCAAATAAACAGGTTGATACGCACGAATATTCCAAACGCCTAATTTACTTTCTTCAGAAAGCTCCCAACGACGATCCAATAAAGAAACAGTCGGGTCAAACTTTGGCGCAGCACCTAAGATATGCAAGTCACTGACTTTTTGAACCACTTTATCTTTTAATGATTCAAGCTGAGTCTGTTCATTTTCACGCTCAACCATCACTGGACTTGCTGCAAGAACAGGCTCAACGACTGGTGTTGGTGGCTGAATAATCGTTGGCGCTTTGAACAGACGATCATAACAAGCGAGTCGATCCGCATTTGAAGCCAATGCCACACACGCTTCTGCTGACGCAGGGCTTGCTGGTGCTGTCGCCTCAGCATTTGCCAACGATGTCGTTAAAGAGCCAAGTATCGTAAGGACACCTAGCTCCAAATAACGACGCTCAAAAGATTTGAACGCCATACATATCTCCAGTTTTTATTTTTTAATTGACCTGTTGAATCTCAAAACCAAGTTTCTGCAATTCTTCGCGTTTAGCGAATGGCGCCACCACCGCTTTCACTGGGGTTTGCTCTAGCAAATATTGTTTCGCTACACGTTGTAAATCATCGAAAGTTACATTGAGTAGACGTTCACGTAACAATTTACGGAATGTAGGTGTCCGAGCATGCAACCATGAATAACAAGCGGTAATCGCTTCGCCAGCAGGTGAACCTGGTTTATCCATACTCGAAACCAATCCTAAAATCGCTTCTTCAAGTTGGTATGATTGCTGTTCAGTATTGAATAACCATTGTACGCTTGCTTCAAAATCATTAAAAGTTTCAACTAAACGTGGATCCCGATAGCTGTAGAAACGGAATGAACAAGCATTGCCATCGTAGCTCGCCCCACCACCGTATGCCCCACCTTTTTCACGGATTGCGCTATGCAGGAATCCATTACGTAGGTACGCTGCCAAGACCATTAAGGGTGCAGCATCAGGGTGTGCCACATCTACAGCTTGATAAGCTGATGCACAGAACTGGACATTGGTTTGAATCAACCATGCTTCATCCGTATTTGTATTCACCTGTGCGACTTGGGTTAAAGTTACAGGGGTCTGATCAACTTCTAATTTATCCCAAACATTTTGGATTTCTTCAACCAAACGATCAGACTGATGTTCTTCACATACCAATAAGAACTGCTTAGGCGCTTGTAAAAGTTGGCGATGAATGGCTTTTAATTCTTCAATCAACGCTTGATAAGCCGTGTCATCTTGATCAATTTTAGCCACTAAATCACTGAGCCAATTTAACGCACCTAATCCTGTATTATGATAATCACGGCGTGCCAAAGCACTCATTTGACGTGAAGCAGCTTGCATTGCATAACTGTGACCAGAACCAGACAAGCGTGATTGCCAACGTGTTTTGCGTTGCTGCAATAACTCAATGATACGATCTTTCTCATCGAAACGTAGTTTTTCAAAAGCTAACTTTAATAGCTGGATCGTATCTAATTTTTGCGTGAGTGATTTGGTGGTTAAAGTTAACCAAGCGCTGATACGATCTTTATCATCGACTTTACTGCGCAAAGATGCACCCATGCCTAAGCCGCCACTCACCGCGGTTTGGATTTGTTGGAACTCGAGATAATCGTATTCGCCAGCACCAACTTCACCCATCAAAATAGAGAGTAAGTTGAAATAAGGTGATTGTACGATTTCATCAGGCACTTGAATGAGTACCTGTTGATAATAAATCCCGTTCGTTCCAGCATGATATAGATTCAACGGCATATCTGAACGATTAATGATAATTTCACGCAATTGGCCCTGTACGATCTGTAAATCAGCGGGCACATCTTCCAGACCAACTTTTGGCAACAATTCTAAGTTATCAGGCGTATCTTGGCGTTTTTTCAGCGCTTCAGTTTTCTCTTGAATTTCAATTTTCTGAGCATCTGTTAGATTTGCAGTGATTTCAGCTAAACGTGCTTGTTCAGCCTCTTGCTCTTTTATAGATTTAGTTGCATCAGGCACAAGTGTCATTTGGACACGATGAGGGTTATCTAACAAATGCGTTTGAATCAAGTTGGATAACCACATTGGGTCTTTCAACTCTTCTTTGACTTGTTCAATCGCTGCATCCACATCCCAAACATGAATTGGATCCGTGTGATGAATCGCACAACCCAAACCATTCAAGATCAAACTTAAGCCATAAGGTGTACCATCACCATTGATTTCACGTTGATGCAATTCAATTTGATGAAGAATGGCATCAACCAAATCTGTATCGATAGGTTTAGATGCAACATCTTTTAGAATATCTAATACGCCATTTTTAAAGGTATCAGCATGTTCAGCATTTGAACCTTGAATGCCACAATAAAAGGTCATTTCAAAATTACTATCATCCACCCCCATGATTGGGCCAGTTGATTGAGCATAACCACAGGTTTCTAAGTAATGACGTAATGGAGAGGCTGAGTTTTCTAATAAAATCCCTTCAACCAAGCGCATCCCTAAACGGAGTTTAATATCACTGGTTTCAGGCAATAACCATGACATAACATGATAGGTTTTATCTTTTAAATCTTCACTATCGACCGCATAGCTTTCAGTTACTTCAACTGGCGCAGCTAAACGTTGCTCAGGTGTTGAATATAAGGTCGTTCCTTGAGAAAACTTATGTAGTGCTAATTTTTCAAACTGCTCTTGTAGATCATAAGCAGTTTGATTGCCAAAAGTCATAAATACGGCATTGCTCGGATGATAATGCGTTTTATAAAAATCAACGAGCTGCTCGTAACTTAAATCTGGAATGTCTTTCGGATCACCACCTGAGTTGTAGTGATAAGTGGTCTTTGGAAATAAATGATGTGCCAGTTGATGATAAAGCTGATCTGTAGGAGAACTCATTGCCCCTTTCATTTCATTGAAGACCACGCCTTTATAAACAGCTTGATCATTTTCAAGCTCGATACGAATACCTTCTTGAGCAAAGTCTAAAGGATTCAAATTCGCGGCAAATGCAGCATCCAAATACACTGACAATAAGTTTTGAAAGTCTTTTTTATTCTGAGTCGCAAATGGATATGCAGTCCAATCCGCGGCAGTAAACGCATTCATAAAGGTATTGAGTGAACGGCGAATCATTAAAAAGAATGGGTCACGTACAGGAAACTTTTCAGAACCACACAAAGCAGTATGCTCTAAGATATGTGCCGCACCTTTTGAATCCATGGGTTGTGTTCTAAAAGCAACCAAAAATACATTTTCATCATGATCCGTTGCCAAATGGTAATGAACCGCACCTGTCACTTTATGTTTGTATTCTGAAACGTGAATATCGAGTGCTTCTACATGGTGTTGACGTAATAGCTGAAACGCAGGGTGAATCGTTTGAGTAATGCTTTCAGAAACATCTACAGTCATGTGATCTCCAATTTATCTATTTAAATAACGACGATTGATAGTACAGAGTCTACCGAAGAATACCTATGGATATCCATGTAAATTACTATGTTTTTGTAGAAAAAATCAGCGAGTAATCTAAACAGCGTCACATAAAAATCTTTCTAAAATTCGTATGAGGCAAAGCAACCTTCTCATATCTCATCATTTGATAAAAATTAGCTGCATTTTCAGTATCAGTAAACAATTGCAGCTCATTAAAATAAGCCCGTGCATATCGCTCGATATACGATAACAAATGATGCCCTACACCTTTTCGACGATAAAGAGGATGGATATAAAAACGACGTATGCGCCCCACTTTATTTACATCATAGTCATCATATGGATTCTGATTAAGCCCACAAATGGCAATCAAACGATTCTGTTCATATACAGTGAATAAAGCTTCACCCAACTGATTAAAACAATTTTCACCATTTTGAAAATCATACTTTAGCCTTTCTAAAAACCTAAGACCTTCAATTTTAGAAGACTCAATGAGGGCATCTAGCTGTACTGGTAAATCTAAAACCTTTTCAATCCTTAACTTATCCAATCTAACCATTTATTCCTCTCTTTCATCCTAATCCATTCAACACCTGAATTTTTTCAACAAACTACAGTAATCCTGAGCATTGGTGTAAACTTTAGTTTTTGATTTTTACTGTGATGACAAAAATGGCAACTGTTGATCTTTTTGCAATTGGAAATGCACTTATTGACCAAGAATTTAAGATTTCAAATGAGTTTTTAACACAACAAGCATTGCAAAAAGGTACGATGCAGTTGGCTGATGGTGATGCGCAAGCGGCGTTATACCAACAATTACAAGACACACAGACTTATAAAGGTCAAGCCAGTGGTGGTTCAGCAGCCAATACAACGGTTGCATTTAGTGCATTAGGCGGTACAGCTTTTTATGGATGTCGCGTTGGGAATGATGAATTAGGCTCAATTTACCTAAAAGGTTTAAATGACGCTGGCATCAAAACAGCCATACAATCCATCAGTGAAGGCGTAACAGGTACTTGTATGGTACTGATTAGCCCTGATTCTGAGCGCACCATGCACACCTATCTCGGCATTACCGCTGAATTAACGGCTAAACAAATCGACTTTGAACCATTAAAAACGGCGAAATGGCTATATATCGAAGGCTATTTATCGACCAGTGATACTGCACGCAAGGCAGTAAAACAAGCGCGAGAAATAGCAAAAGCACATGGCGTTAAAATCGCACTATCGCTTTCCGATCCTGCAATGGTGCAATACGCACGTCAAGGCTTAGAAGAACTATTGGATGATGGTGTTGACTTATTGTTCTGTAACGAACAAGAAGCATTGATGTTTACCAATACAGAAAATCTTAATGATGCAATTGACGTATTAAAATTAAATAATCAACATATCGTCATTACCCAAGGTGCAAACGGCTCAATGATTATCGATCCTGCACAGCAGTTCCATGTCGATGGTCGTCATGTTGATGCCGTAGATGCGAATGGTGCTGGTGATGCATTTGCAGGTGCATTTTTATATGCAATCAATGCAGGTTTAAGCTTAGAAGCCGCAGCTCAACTCGCGATCTTAATTTCAAGTGAAGTTGTTGCCCAATTTGGACCTCGTTTAGCTGTCGATAACTACGCTAAACTATTTGAGCAATTTAAAACATCGCAACAGGAATGTGCTTAACATGGAAAAGATTTGCATGACTGAGGAAGTCCCTGAACGTGAGTCTCGTGCATACGATACTTTAAAAGGAACAACCATTTTCGTTACTCAAAAAGATGGCAACTTTTATGCCTATCAAAATGTTTGTCCGCATTTGCAAACAGAGCTTGAGTATTTAGAAAATCAGTTTTTAGATCAAGATCGTGAATATATTCAATGCTCTACTCATGGTGCCTTGTTTTCGGTAGAAACAGGCGAATGTATTTCTGGACCATGTCTAGGTGACTTTCTTGAAAAAGTAAACTTGGAAGTCCACTCCGATGGTGGTATTTATATCATTGATTGATACCTAAGCTAGAATTCTGCGATGACTGAGTTTTTTTTTAATTACTACCTGATGCCATTTCACATGAGCGTGGTTGCTTTAATTTTGCTCAGCATTGCAGAAACGATTGGGATTCTGATTGGTTTACGACCAAGTTCTTTAGTAAAAAAATTTACACCTGAATGGATTTTAAACTCACCGTTATTAGACGTTAAATTTTCTAAATATCTAATCGTTGTTTTTTTACTGATTAATTTTAGTTTTGCGGGTTATTTTCTCGAACTTTCTTTCTTTGCTATTCAGCATTATTTCATTTCCCCTTACTACCTCTTTATACCAGCATTAATCATCGACATTTTTTTTACGGTATTTATGATCCATTGCTTAGATCAAGTGATCAAGCCAAAAGTCAATCAGACCCACGCCAACCTTGTTGGCCGTTTAGCCACAATTTCCACAGGGAATGCACGTCCCGGGTTTTCTGCACAAGCACGTGTGCGTGATGAATTCGGACAACTTTATTATGTTCAAGTTGAGCCAGAATATGGTGAATTAGAACTTCAATCCCAAGTGCTCCTCATCAGCCAAAAATCCAATGCATATTATCTCGCAAAAAAAATATCGATTTCAAATAAACTGTTCACCCCAGATTAAGTTCGAGTTTAGACCGTATTTTTACAAAAAATTACAATAAAGTCACTTAAAAATAATGCTCTCGTCTACTAGCTTAAAATTCAAGTTTGAGCAAAAAACAAAAAACGAAATGAATTGCATTTACATTAACAAATCCAGACTAAAATACTTGGTTCTAATGACTATTTAATCTAAATCTTCTTTATTTTAAGCTATAGATTCGCAACTGCATGTAAACATTATATATATTTAATTCATACCATTTCAATCAACTTTAAAAAAGATTAAATCAAACTAAAACCAACCATTTTAATTTGATTTTATTTATTAATTATAAGCAATTTAGTCGGATTTAAAGTACAGAAAACCGAGTATTTTAGTTGGTTAATAAAAATAAATTACGTAAATAAATATAAGTTATTGATTTAAATCAGAGTTAATTCATAAAACCTATAAAAATATCATAAATTTTATTTTAAATTAATTTTGATTAATAATAAAAGAATCTCCCATTTAATATGAAATGCAGTTCTATGAACACAATTTCAAATGATCAAAATCGGCGATTAATTCGAGAAATAACGATCATTCTTATTATTAAAGTAATCCTTCTCTTGGTCATTAAACACATTTGGTTTGATGCACCAACGATTCCAAAAGATTTTAACAATCAAGTTGCCGAGCGTATTACAGGCAATCCATCTAACACTCAGGAGACACGTTGATGATTTCTGAAAGCGTGGTCGATCTTTCGCGGTTCCAATTTGCAATGACTGCGATGTATCACTTTCTTTTCGTTCCGCTGACTTTAGGTCTCGCATTTATTCTGGCCATCATGGAAACCACCTATGTGATTTCAGGCAAAGAAATTTATAAAGACATGACCAAGTTTTGGGGAAAACTCTTTGGGATTAACTTCGCTTTGGGTGTCACCACTGGTTTAACCATGGAATTTCAGTTTGGTACCAACTGGGCTTATTACTCGCACTATGTTGGCGATATCTTCGGTGCACCCCTCGCAATTGAAGGCTTAATGGCATTCTTCCTTGAATCAACCTTTATTGGTTTGTTCTTTTTTGGTTGGGATCGACTCTCTAAATTTCAGCATTTAGGCGTGACTTGGCTGGTTGCAATTGGTTCAAACATGTCAGCTCTGTGGATTCTAATTGCCAATGCTTGGATGCAAAACCCAGTCGGTGCAGCATTTAACTATGAAACCATGCGAATGGAGTTGGTGGATTTCGGTGCGTTGATATTCAACCCTGTGGCGCAAGTTAAATTTGTGCATACCGTTTCAGCTGGCTATGTTACTGGCGCGATCTTTGTTCTCGCAATCTCAAGCTATTACTTGTTAAAGAAACGTGACTTGCCCTTTGCACGTCGTTCTTTTGCGATTGCAGCAATCTTCGGTTTAGCATCAACATTATCTGTCATTTTACTGGGTGATGAATCAGGTTATGAACTCGGTGATGTGCAAAAAACCAAACTCGCTGCAATTGAAGCAGAATGGCACACTGAACCTGCACCTGCTGCATTTACCTTATTTGGTATTCCCAACCAAAAAGAAATGCGTACCGATTATGCGATTAAGATCCCTTATGCAATGGGGCTGATCGCAACTCGATCAACGGATAAACAAGTCACGGGCTTACATGATTTGATGAAAGAACATGAAGTCCGTATTCGCAATGGTATGGTGGCATATAGTGAGTTAGAAAAACTTCGTGCGGGTGATCGCTCTCCAGAGTTACTCGCATCATTTGAGAAAAATCAAAAAGACTTGGGTTACGGTCTTTTATTGAAGAAATATTCTCCAAACGTGGTGGATGCGACTGAAGCACACATTCAAGCCGCAACCAAAGATACCATTCCGAACGTAGCAGCATTATTTTTCTCTTTCCGTGCCATGGTCGCGTCTGGTTTCCTGATGCTCGTACTCTTCCTTTTAGCAACTTGGGCGGTTGTTAAACGCAATGCCGAAGACAAACCTTGGTTGCTCAAATTTGCGTTATTCTCGCTTCCTCTCCCATGGATCGCAGCGCAAACAGGTTGGTATGTGGCTGAAGGTGGTCGTCAACCATGGTCTATTGGTGAGATTTTACCAACCCATCTATCGGCTTCAAGTGTCAGTGCTGGGGATGTGTGGGGATCAATTATTGCGCTTGCAGCGTTCTATACCGTACTGCTTATTATTGAAATGTACCTAATGATCAAATTTGCGCGTCTAGGCCCAAGCTCTTTGCACACTGGTAAATATCACTTTGAAAAACTAGAAGCAGAAACAGTGGAGGCTCAACCATGATCGAATATGAATTACTAAAAATTATTTGGTGGGTATTGGTTGGTGTCTTATTGATCGGCTTTGCCCTCACCGATGGTTTTGACATGGGTTCAATGGCGCTCATGCCATTTGTAGGTAAAACTGATTCTGAACGTCGCGCCGCAATTAACACAATCGCACCGCACTGGGATGGTAACCAAGTTTGGTTTATTACAGCTGGTGGTGCACTGTTTGCGGCATGGCCAATGGTCTATGCCGTTGCCTTCTCTGGTATGTATTGGGCACTACTACTGGTCCTCTTTGCGCTTTTTCTACGACCTGTCGGATTTGACTATCGCTCCAAACTAGAAAATACCCAGTGGCGTAACGCTTGGGATTGGGGTCTGTGTATCGGTGGTGCTGTTCCTGCACTTGTGTTTGGTGTTGCATTTGGAAATCTATTTCTGGGCTTACCTTTCGGTTTGGATGACACGTTACGCTCGCAATACACGGGAAGCTTCTTTGCACTGCTCAACCCATTTGCGCTCATTTGTGGTGTTGTAAGCCTAACAATGCTCTGTGCTCATGGCGGTGCATGGTTGATGTTGCGAACAGATGGAGCGCTCTATCAACGCTCTGCTAAAGCAACACAGATCATGGCTACTATCTTCCTTATTTGCTTCTTAACGGCTGGTGCTTGGTTATGGTTTGGAAATATTGAAGGTTTTAGCTACGCTACTGCGGTTGATACCAACGTTGCGTTAAACCCACTTGCAAAAGAAGTTGTGACCAATGCCAATCACGGTTGGCTGAATAACTATACGATTTTTCCAATCACGATCGCCGCGCCTATTGCTGCAATTCTAGGTGCAATATTGGTGATCATCAGTGCAACCAAACATAAAGCTGCTGTGAGTTTCACTGGCACGAGCTTAATGATTGTCGGTGCAATCTTGACTGCGGGCTTTGCATTATTTCCATTCTTATTGCCATCAAACATAGATCCTGTTTCAAGCTTGACCATGTGGGATGCAGTATCTAGTCATAAAACACTCGGTGTGATGACTGTTGCTGCATGTATTTTTGTTCCTCTCATTTTGATTTATACCTCTTGGTCTTATTACAAAATGTGGGGTGTCATCACCAACAAACACATTGAAGAAAACTCACATAGTTTGTATTAATCAAGGAGATGTGAAATGTGGTATTTTGCGTGGACTCTAGGCATTTTGATGGCATGTTTCGCAGGTGTACTCAGCGCACTGTATATCGAACATCATCAAAATTTAGATGAGGAATAATAAAATGGCGAAAGCAATGGCAACACCGAAGAATAGTAAAGCTCAAGTGCTTGCAATGACCGTTTCGTTTTTGTTGGCATTGCCCCTTGCTACTATTTTATTGGTACATCCATCACTGATGCTCGATGCGAACGGACACTATAATCATAGCTTACTCATGTTGGTAATGATTGGTATCTCAGGTGGGTTCATACATGGCGTTGGGTTTATACCAAGATTCTGGTTGTGGAAATGGTTATTCAGTCCTTATATCGCATGGCCATTAATGGTTTTGGGTTACTTTATCTGGATCGGTAATTAACTCCCAACAGATCAAATGAAAAGAGGAAGTGGATTCGCTTCCTCTTTTTTCGATATGAATTCCCATTGAGGTTTTATCAATATCTCGCCCACCTCGCAATATCAACACTTTGTCATTACAACGAAATGACAAACACGGCGCTTTTAATTAAACTGCTCAATTCATTAAGATTTTACCGATATATTTCTGCTTATTAATTTTCTCATTTCAATCAATTGCGTTGGTACAAGGGGTTGCCCCACACCTGCCTCTATCGGATAAGATTCCTTTAGTCCAGTCACTTGATATCCACGTCGCTGATAATAAGCAATAAGTTCAGAGCGTACATCTAATACATACATCATCAAACTCACAACTTCAGGATAATACTCCTCCACGTATTCCTCTACGAAATGAAGCATCTCACGCCCATATCCTAAGTTTTGCAGCGTCGGATCTATGGCAAAAGTACCGATCTCAACACTGGTATGTTCAAATGTTAAGCCAATACAGGCAATAATATGCCCAAGCTCATTTTCAGCGACGAACAATTCAAATCGAGATTGTTCCAATGCGTGACTTAATTGCTGTTGGGTAATGCGTTGCCCACAAATAAAATCTTTTTCAGTTGTCCAACTTCGACTTGATTGGGTTCGGTAAGCGATATTAATTAATACAACAAGCTGTTCTAAGTCATCATTTTTTACTTTTCTAATATTTAAAGGCATTTCTATTCTATTTCTAGCACTCAATAAAAAACCGATGATAACATCGGTTTTTTTAAATAATGCATAAGTTAGTTACTTTGACCAGCTAACCAAGCCATAAACTTTTGACGTTCCGCTTTAGATGCTTGCTGCCATAGCTCAACCAATTGTTGATCTGTCGTTTTCACTGCACCAACTGTAGCAGCAGTAGTTACAGCGACTGGTGCGCTAGCAACGGCTGCTTGTGTTTTACCCGTAACTGGTGCTGGTTGATTTACCGTATTATTCTTATTTTTTTGGGTCAGATCCAAAGTACGACTTAATAAATTATTACCCGAGAACCAAGGTTTCGCTTCATTATTTGCACCCGTTTGCTGTACGACGAGTTGTTTATTTTGGTCATAGAGTGCAACGGTCGGTTGTTCAGCATATTTTTTTGCAGCTTCAAAATCTTTTGGTGCATTGACCAGAGCTAAACGATAGCTTTGATTATCCTTTAAGCTTTGAGCTTGTATCGTAACCACACCAGATTTGACAATGTCATGCTCGCCAGTTAAATGCTCAAAATACTCACGGTAACGAACATTAACGGTTAAGTCACCAGCATCAACTTGATAGTTATTTTTACTTGATGGAAGTAATCCTGAATTCACTTCTTGACCATTTACAGCCAGAATCACAATTTCTTCAGGTGCAGTGATCGTAACCGCTGAAAAGACTGAACCACTGAATAATAACCCGAAAGCAGCAATACCAACTCTTAAAGACATTAGACTCTTCTCGATATAAACTATTTATGAAATCGTATGCACTATGCTACGAGATTGTGACTATTTTATGACAAAAATATTTTTATAACAAAATCAATAAATTAAAATAAGTCAGTGTAGGGCGAATGATCAGCTTTTTCTATGCATCACACATTAACTATAACTATGTTATTAATAGATTCGTCGCCAATTTTTTAATCTACTACGAAAATCTCACATCGACAACAAAATCACTTTACAAATAAAGTATATGAAACAAAGCCATTAATTCGAAATAAGCATCCGCTTAAAATCTTTGATCTGCTGATATTGCTGTAATTCATCAAGCGAATTTATGCTATGACAAAATAAACTTTGCTTCTGAAATGAGACATTTTGTGCATGTAAAAGTTTAAAACATGCACCTAAACTTAACTTATTTGCTGCTATTTGTTGTTCTAAAATCTGCAAACTTGCTCTTTGTAATAAGCAAAATGGATATAAAGCATCGCCATTAATCATGACATAAGCGACTTGAGCGAGCGTACTTTTCTGCAAAGCACGATGCAATTTTGCCAAAACCTGATTTGGGATATAAGTCACATCACAAGGAATGAATAGAACATAATCTGATTGTACTTGTGACCAAGCGCTTTTCATTCCCATCAAAGGTCCAAGGAAACCACTTTGATCATCTGCATAGCACTGAATGTCCGGTTCAATATGTTTATAAATCGAACTATCACGGTGACTATTGACCCAGATATTTTGTACTTCAGCTTTAAAATTTTGACAGATTTTTGAGAGTTGAACTTGGTCATCAAATTGTTGTAAAAGCTTGTTCATACCGTTCATACGGCGTGCTTGCCCTCCCGCCAAGATCACTAGATCTGTAGCGGGAAATTCTGTATTCATACTTCTGCCTCCAATTGACAGGTTTTGATCAAGCCACGAATCTCGGGTAAACATGAACCGCAATTTCCGCCTGCTTTTAAACATGCAGTCACTTGTTTTTCATGGGTGATATTTTGGGTTTTAATGGCTTCGATGATTTTATTTTTACCTACTTTAAAGCAACTACACACCAATGGTCCATCATTGTTCGCCGCCGACATCGGCATACCAGCCAACAAAGCTTTACGATGTAACGCACTCAATCGCTCACGTTTAAATAGCGTAGCAACCCAATCTCGATCAGGCAACAACTCTGCTGGTGCGATATATAAACTAGCAATAAGAATGCCATCCTTCAAAATCACACTATGACTCAATTGTGCTGAAACATCATCCAGACTTAACCACTCATAGGTTTCATCGACAAAAGGTAAGAAGTTTTTAAGATTTCGTTGCGTTTGATCAAAATTATGGCGGTCTGCAATCTCATAACGCATTGCTTTAGCAGTCTTAATCTTGGTCCACCAAGCACAGGTTTGTAGTGAGTTTTTGATGTGATGTTCAAACCCCTCTCGAACATACAATACCCCTTGCCAAGTGGTATGGAAAGGCTGAATCACGACAGGTGTATGTTTAAATTCAGGTTCACCTGAAATGGCATCTACCACTGGGTTGACCACCTTACCAATTCGAGCATCGGAGGCCACTTGCTCAGTCCAATGAATCGGTGCAAAGATTTGTCCACGGCGTACACCATGAGCCAGCGTCACACGTAATACACAACTGCCCCACACTGAACGCACTTCAACTAAACCTTTATCACGGATACCAAATTTTAAGGCATCATTGGGATGAATTTCACAAAAAGGTTCAGCTCGGTGTGTCGTCAAATTCTCTGATAAACCTGTCCGTGTCATGGTATGCCATTGGTCACGGATACGACCTGTGTTCAATATCAATGGATAATCTTCAGAAGTCGCATTGACAGGATCAATCGCAACCGTTGGAATCAATTTGGCCTTGCTATTTTTATGGCTAAAGCGCCCTTGATCAAAAAGTTGCTCAACCATAATACTCTGGCCTTTTTCCCAAACGGGCCATTGAATAGGCTGTAAGTGATTATATTCATCTACGCTTAAATTCATTAAGCCTTTCAAGTTGAAATAACGAAAATTTTCGACCTGATCACGCTGATCTAAGCTGGCATTTTCATAGGCAGACAAAGCAGCATGTTCATTAAAAATATCGCAGGCATTATTAAAATCAAAGCCACTAAAACCAAGCTTCTTCGCCACCTCACACACGGCCCACCAATCTGCTTTGGTTTGTTTTGGTGCGGGTAGGAAAGCACGTTGACGAGAAATACGGCGTTCCGAGTTGGTCACTGTGCCATCTTTCTCACCCCAACCTAAAGCCGGTAACAGCACATCGGCATAAGCAGTGGTATCTGTATCTGCACATATATCAGAAACAACCACAAACTCACATTTTTCCAAAGCACGTTTGACTTGATCAGCATCAGGTAAGCTCACAACTGGATTGGTCGCCATAATCCAAATCGCTTTGATCTTGCCACTTTCTACCGCTTGGAACAAATCAACCGCTTTCAAGCCTGCTTGATTGGCAATCACAGGGCTGTTCCAAAAATTTTGTACAAGTGTTTGATGCGATGAATTATCAATATCCATATGTGCTGCCAGCATATTCGCCAAACCTCCAACTTCACGCCCACCCATTGCATTGGGTTGACCTGTCATCGAAAAAGGCGCTGCCCCCAACTTACCAATTTTTCCAGTCAATAAATGGCAATTGATAATGCTATTGGCTTTATTTACCCCTTGAGAGGATTGATTGACCCCCATAGAAAATAAGGTGACGACTTTTTCAGTATTGGCAAACTTATCAAAAAAAAGTTGTAATTTTTCCGTAGAAATACCCGTACGTTTCACCAAGGCATTAAAATCTTGTTCGCTGTGACTCGCCTCTAAAAGTGCTTGCAAACCTTCTGTATAAGATTCAACAAAATGATGATCTACAAAATCATTGTGATATAAATGCTGCAATAAACCATTAAATAAAGCGACATCCTGCCCCGGTAAAATTGGCAGATGTAAATCAGCTTGTTCACAGGTACTGGTAAACCGTGGGTCAACCACCACCACGAATAAATCTGGATTTTTAGTTTTTGCCTGCATGATGCGTTGGTATAAAACGGGATGACACCAAGCCGTATTTGAACCGACCAATACCACCATATCGGCATGTTCAAAGTCTTCATAACTTGCAGGGACGATATCCTCGCCAAAGGCACGTTTATGTGCAGCTACAGCAGAGGACATACATAGACGCGAGTTGGTATCGATATTCGCCGTACCCAAATACCCTTTCACGAATTTATTGACCACATAATAGTCTTCAGTTAGTAGCTGACCCGACACGTAAAATGCAACGCTGTCACGACCATATTGATCGATACAGGCTTGGAATTGGTCTGCAATTTTCTCAATGGCAGCATCCCAAGTGGTGGCGGTTCGATGATTTTTACGCCCGAACATTGGGTTCAAGACCCGTGTTTCTAAACCTAAAGTATCTGCTAAATTACTGCCTTTGATACAAAGTCGACCAAAGTTAGCTGGGTGTGTTGTATCTCCAGCTACCTGTACAGTTGTGCCTTGTGCTTTATGCTGGACGGCAACATCCACACCACAACCAACACCACAATAGGGACAAGTTGTTTTTGTAATGATTTTTTCTACATGATCGGAGCGAATGTGTTCTAAATTTTGAATACTGTTCATGACTGCCCCTTACCTAATTCATTTCTGCCTACATTTCACATTCTATTTTTGGCTTAGGAGGATCACCCCCTAAGCCAAAGAGGATTACCCAGCTTTTTTCATTGCAAAATCTTTACCAAATAACAATTTATTTCTAAATGTCGACACTGGCGTTTGATCTGCAATCAGTTCGGCATACCACATGCCATCTTCGGTATCACCAAATAGAACGGCACCAATCACTCTATCTTTTTGGATAATAATACGCTTGTAAATTTGGCGTTTCTCGTCGTTGAGAATGATGTCTTCATAGTCGTCTTTCGGTTCAAAGTTACCCGCTGAGAACACATCCACACCACTGACTTTAAGCTGCGTTGGAACCGTTGGTGATTTGAAAGTCAAACTACCATGCTCTGCCAAATGAGTTGCACAGATAAATGCTTGTCCCCATAGCGGCTCAACCAGACCAAAGGTTTGATTACGGTGTTCGATACACTCACCCACTGCATAGATACTTGGATCAAAGGTTTGCATGGTGTCATTGACCAAGATACCACGATTACAACGTAAGCCTGCGCTTTGTGCCAATGCGATATTTGGACGAATACCCACTGCAAAGATCACAAGATCAGCGTCTAAAACAGTCCCATCTTTTAAACGAACTTGTTTAACATGATCATGTTCATCCGCAATCAAGGCTTCTGTATTTGCCTCAGTAATAATATTGATGCCTTTCTGTTCGATACTATGGCGTAACATCGCACTTGCTCGACTATCAAGCTGACGCTCCATGATACGATCCATCAAATGCAATACAGTGACATTCATACCACGCTGTACCAGACCATAAGCAGCTTCTAAACCAAGTAAGCCCCCACCAATCACCACTGCATTTTTCTTGCTTTCAGCATATTTGATCATGGTATTTACATCATAAATATCACGGAAGCTGATCACACCTTTTAGATCGACACCTTGAACTGGCGGAATAAATGGCGACGAACCTGTCGCAATAATCAGACGATCATAATCAACACTTTCACCTTTTTGGGTATGTACTGTTTTACGTGTACGATCAATCTTTACCGCAGGATCATCAGCGATGAACTTGATGCCTTTATCGCTATACCATGCATGTGGATGCAGCATAATGTCATCAATGGTTTTTTCACCTGAAAGAACTGGCGACAACATAATACGGTTGTAATTACCCCAAGGCTCTTCACCAATTACGGTCACTTCATAACGATCTGGCGCCATATCGAGTAAATCTTCCAGACAGCGCATACCAGCCAAACCATTGCCGATAAGCACTAGTTTTAACTTTTCTTGAGAAGCACCATTATTGGTGATGTAAGTCTTTTGTGGAACTGGACTCACCCATACCCGACCATCTTCAATCTTAGTTGGGAATACTAAGAGCTTTTGATCTTTATCTTCCAAACAACGTCCCGTCGCTAAACTGAAATGCTGTTTATAGATCGGCGATGCAATCACACGCTCACCTTGCAAATCACCAATAATGCCACGACACATCACATTCGCTTGGCTAAACGGATCTTTATTGCTCAATGCATAAATACGTTTTTCATGACCCACACGGAACAAGGCCACTGTTTGCTCACCCACCAATGCCCCAACACCTGTATTGGGTGTAATGTCATTCAGAGCACAGACATCAATCCATTGATCTTCAGGAAGCATATTTAAATCTTTTAAGTTCGTCATTTTAATTCTCCTTATGCTTCAACCATTGGAATACGATCAACTGAACGCTCAGCATCATTCAACGGGCGGATTTGATCACGTACTTGGGTAAACTGAATGTGTGGATCAGCTTGTTCATCTGCACTTGCATTAATATAAGTTTGGAAGCGTTTGCGGATTTCAGGATTTTCCACCGCAGTACGCCATTCATCTTGATACGTACCAATCACATGACTCATACGATTTTCAAGCTCTTCAGCCAGACCCAATGAATCATCGACAATTACAGCTTTCAAGTAATCTAAACCACCTTCCATGTTGTCACGCCATACGCTGGTACGTTGTAAACGATCAGCTGTTTGGATATAGAACATAAAGAAGCGGTCAATATAGCGAATCAAGGTTTGAGTATCTAAATCTGATGCCAGTAACTCAGCATGGCGAGGTTTCATACCGCCGTTACCACAGACGTATAAGTTCCAGCCTTTCTCAGTTGCAATGACACCCACATCTTTGCCTTGCGCTTCGGCACACTCACGCGTACAACCCGAAACCGCCATTTTCAATTTATGTGGTGAACGTAAACCTTTGTAACGATTCTCAAGTTCAATCGCTAAGCCTACAGAGTCATCAACGCCATAACGACACCATGTGCTACCCACACAAGACTTCACAGTACGCAATGATTTACCGTAAGCGTGACCAGATTCAAAGCCAGCCGCGTTGAGTTCTTCCCAAATGAATGGAAGCTCATGGATTTGCGCGCCGAATAAGTCGACACGTTGACCGCCAGTGATTTTGGTATACAAATTATATTTCTTAGCGATTTGACCGACCGCAATCAAACCATCTGGAGTGACTTCACCGCCTGCCATACGCGGTACAACTGAATAAGAACCATCTTTTTGGATATTACCCAAGTAGTAATCATTACTGTCTTGTAAGCCTGCATGACTTGGTTCAAGCACAAAATCATTCCAGCACGATGCCAAAATATTGGCAGCCGTTGGCTTACAAATATCACAACCTAAACCATGACCATGTTGATGAATCAAATCATCAAAGGTTTTGATTTCATTGACACGGACCAAGTGATACAACTCTTGGCGTGAGTACGGGAAGTGTTCGCAAATATGGTTATTGACCGTAACACCTTGGCGTTGTAACTCAGACTTTAATACTTGAGTCACGAGTGGCGCACAACCACCACAAGCGGTTGCAGCTTTTGTGCATTTTTTCAAAGCACCGAGTGAGGTTGAACCATCACAGATTGCTTGGCAAATATCTGCCTTAGATACGTTATTACATGAACAAATGGTGGCACTATCAGGTAGTAAATCAACACCACTTCCACCAGCTTTCGCGCCTGTGTCAGAGAAGCCTGGCATAATTAAACTTTCAGGCGTTTCAGGCAATGCCAAGCCATTCAGCATCATTTGCAATAGATCGTTATATTCTGCTGCATCACCGACCAACACTGCGCCAAGCAGCTTAGTTTTGTCAGCATCAACCACGATCTTTTTATAAACCAAGGCATCTTCATCAGCATAGAAATAGCTGAGAGAGTTCGGTGTCATACCATGTGCATCACCCACTGATGCAACATCGACGCCCATCAATTTCAGCTTGGTGCTCATATCGGCACCTGCGAAACTGTGCGTTTCCTCAACCAAAATATGTTTTGCTGCAATACGTGCCATGTCATAGCCTGGTGCAACTAAACCATAAATTTTGTTATCCCACAGCGCACATTCACCAATCGCATAAATATTTTCGTTTGAGGTTTGGCAGTAATCATTAATTTTAATACCACCGCGCTCACCGAGAACTAAACCACTTGAACGTGCAAGTTCATCGCGCGGACGAATACCTGCTGAAAATAAAATAATATCGGTTTCAAGCTCGCTGCCATCAGCAAACTTCATCACATGCGTTGCTTCCGCACCTGCTTCAATAGACGAGGTTGCTTTTTGAGTGTGAACTTTCACCCCAAGATTTTCAATTTTACGACGTAATACTTTCCCACCCAAATCATCAATTTGAACTGCCATTAAACGTGGTGCAAATTCAACAACATGTGTTTCTAAGTTTAGATCACGTAATGCTTTCGCTGCTTCCAAGCCAAGTAAGCCACCACCGATCACCACACCTGTTTTGGCATTTAAACTTGCTGCGCGAATCGCATCCAAATCTTCAAGCGTACGATAGACAAAACAATTTTCACGATCATTACCTGATATTGGCGGAACAAAAGCATAAGAACCTGTTGCCAAAACTAATTTGTCGTAATGAATCACATCCCCATGATTTGTGGTAACAGTCTGTTCAATCGTATCAATCGCAGTTGCTTTGGTGTTTAAGCGTAAATCGATTCCGTGCGCATCGGCAAAATCAAAACGTGCAAGTGACAAGTCTTTTGCCGATTTACCAGAGAAGTACTCAGTCAAATGTACACGGTCATAAGCAATACGTGGTTCTTCTGCAAGAATGGTGATTTCCAACTCATCATCAGCTTTCTCTAAAATGGCTTCGATGAATTTATGACCTACCATGCCGTGACCAATCATCACTAATTTCATTGTGTTTCTCCTAAAATCTGATTTCGATTAAGCTGCGCTGTTTTGTTCTGCGTGGCGTTCTACAAGAGCTTGTTCAAATAAGCGTTGTTCTTTTTCTTTATGCTCTACCGAGAATCGAATGAACATCACAGAACCCGCAGTGATCACAACTAAGCCACCTAAAACCATTAAACATGTTTGGATATCCAACATACCTTTCAATAAAAATCCTGCTGCAACAGCACCAACGTTACCACCTGCACCGATAATGCCTGCCACACCACCTAGAGCTTCACGATCAATAAATGGAACCAGTGCGTAGGTTGCTCCACATGCCATGTGAGTGAACAATGCGAAGATGGTCATGCTGAGAATAGCTAACGTAACGCTGTTCATTTGAGAGAAAAGGATCAAGAACAACCCCTCACCCAAAATCAGTAAAAATAGAATCTTAGTACGTCCGTCCAAACCTCGCTTCAATGCGACTTTGTCTGAAACCATGCCACCTAATGCACGGGCAAATAGTGCCAACAAACCAAAGATACCTGCCGCTAAACCCGCTTCTTTTAAACCAAAATCAAAATGTGTGACGTAATACATGGCGATGATGTTATGGATGAAGATCTCAATACCAAAACACGCTGCATAAGAGACAAATAAGATCCACACACGATAGTTACGCGCAGCGTGCATCAGAATCGCCATCCCGCCTTTTTTATCGCTACCAACCGAGATACCCTGTGCACGAAGCTCTTTAAAGTTTCCTTGTGGGCAATCTTGGGTGTATTTCCAGTAAAGTCCCCCGACAATGACCATCAACAGACCAGGAACAAGCAGTGCGATTCTCCACCCCATTGCCTGCTCAACACCAAACATTACCAACGCTGCAAGCATCAATGGCATTAAGACTTGAGTCGCACCGCCACCAGCATTACCCCAACCAGCAGAAGCAGCATTTGCAGTCCCCACCACATTCGGCGCAAACATGATGCTGGTGTGATATTGCGTAATCACAAAACTGGCACCGATCGCACCAATCAATAAACGGAAAAATAAGAAAGATTCATAGCTATTTGCAGAAGCAACACCAAATACAGGAATACTCCCGATCAGCAATAATGCGGTATAGGTTTTGCGTGGACCGTATTTGTCACACAGTGGTCCAATGATAAGACGAACGACAATCGTGATCGCGACAGCTGCGATATTGATATTGGCAATTTGATCTATGGTTAAATTGAACTCACCTGCAATCACAGGCATAAGAGGAGCACAAGCAAACCAAGCAAAGAAACAGACGAAGAATGCAAGCCAGCTCATGTGGAATGCACGCATCGCTGGTGCGGAAAAGTTGAATAACTTAATTGATGTGGCTTTTTTGGCCGATAAATCTAAAGACATTGCCATCTCTCCTTTACTGAACGTGTACTGTGTTGTTGACACAAACATTGTGTAAACAAACCGATCAGATCGGACATCGTTGGCCGTCTTACAATTTTTTTTGAAAAGTCGTCTTTGACTCAGTATTTAACTAGCAAATGCTGTGCCAAACAAACCAATAAAAAAGTAAAAACAAGGTTAACCACTGTTTTATATGTATTTGTTAGTAAATTTCAGACATCATAGATATAAGTGAAACACATCTTTTATCCCTAAAAAGTGTGATGACCTGTTTTAAAGCACAATTCACCTTGCTTCATAACAACACTTTTTACGCACCAAAAAGGCTCATATTCAGTTTTTTAACACTTACAGCCCAGATTTCATTTTTTCAAATAAACGAGCAGCGATACAATAAAGCGCATAAACTATCTACTTCTGGGGCGTTTGCACCGAATCGGAAGTTTTCTGATGGCACTAATATTGCTTAAAAAATAATACTCACAGCACTTTATTCAGAATGTGCATATACCGACAGTTTGACTCTTATACTTATGCCGAAACTCAAAATTGTTCTCATTGACGATGATCAGGCTCGGGCGGAATACATTAAAACCTGTTTAACAGAACATGACTTTGATGTAGTCGCTTGTTTTACCTTAGATCACCTTAATATTTTTAATCTAGAACACCTTCAAGCAGATGTCATTTTGCTTGATATGGATCACCCGCATCGCGATGTGATTGAGAACTGTGTCAGCAGTTTTGACTTACCTACGGTACTTTTTACCAAAAACACGGATAAAGACACTATAAAACAAGCGATTGATGCGGGGATTACAGCCTATATCGTCGATGGTATTGACCCTTCTCGCTTACACACCATTTTAGAGATATCCATTGAGCAATATAAGAAGCATAAAAAGCTAGAAGGTGATCTTAAAGATGCAAAAACCAAACTTGCAGACCGTAAAGATATAGACAAAGCCAAAGTGTTATTGATGAAACTACACGGTTTGAGTGAAGACACTGCCTTTCAATTACTTAGAAAAAATGCCATGAGTCATCGTATGACGATTGGTGAGATGGCTCGTCGATTGCTCGATGCGCAACAACTATTAAACAACCAATTAAAGGATGAATAGATGAGCCATTTAGCAAAATTAGAAAAAACCCAATTACAGCTCGGCTATATCCCTTTACTTGACTGCGTTGCATTGCTTTGGGCTAAACAACGTGGCTTCTTTGATGATGTGGGCTTAGATATTAGCTTAGTACAGGAAGCATCTTGGGCAAGCCTACGTGATCGACTTGCCTTTGGTTTACTTGACGCTGCTCATTGCTTATCGGCAATGTTACCTGCAGCAGCAGTGGCAGCTGATCAAATTGGCATCCCATTACAAACCCCTTTAGTTTTGAGCGAAAACCGTGCATTTATCAGTCTAAGTCAAAAGCTCTGTTATGAATTAAACATTCAAAAACAAGACTCGGCTGAAACTTCTGCACAGAAATTGGTGCAAAAAATAAAGACAAATCATCCTATTTCCTTAGCCCACGTATTTCAGCACTCTATTCATCACTATTGCCTAAGAGAATGGTTAGCGTTGGCAGATGCGGATTTAGCACACTCCATTCAGGTAAAAACGCTTCCACCTCCTTATATGGCTGAAGCGCTCAGCAATCATTTAATTGATGGTTTTTGTGTCGGGGAGCCATGGAATACTCAACCTGAACTGCTTGGATTAAGCCATATCGTTTGTTCAAGCCAAGATATTATTCCCAATGTTGCAGATAAAGTATTGGCAGTTACCCAAGAATGGGCACAACAACATCCCAATACTTTGATCGCGTTAACCAGTGCCATTATTAGAGCACAACGTGAACTTAGAGAGCTCGAAGATTTTGCACCCGTCTGGCAGCTTCTGATTGAATTTGAGATTATTCAATTCAACTGCTCACCTGAGGTTCATGTTGAAAAGTATTTTAATATTCAAAATATCATACGAAACTTCATTCACGATGATGCTGAACCCAAGCAAAAAGACTTTGCATGGCTATTTGAACAAATGCAAAAATGGCACAGCCCAAATATCAAAGCATCTTCATGTACTGATCCAGCACAAAACTGCTTGTTATTAGATACTTACTCTGCCGCAGTAAGTGAAGCGATAAAATCTTAGCGTAAAAAAAGCTGCCTTTAAATATAAAGACAGCGCTGAAAGACCCAAAAGAGACCACGCCAATCAAAGCAGTCTCTTAAGTAATAGTGATATTACTCAAATAAAGCTTATCTTTTTCGGACATTTTCATGTCATTAACTGCCATCCAAAATATAGAAATGCATCACTTTTGCCAATTCATAAACGCAAAGTGATGCCTAACAAACAATCAGCTTGGCAGATTTAGCTAAATATAGCCGCTGATTCAGCGGTAACATGCAACAGGCCAAGCGCTGATATGCATAAACATCTAAATAATTAGGGTTAACCCATATGTAGAAAAAACAATAAAAGCAAATAAAAACAATATATTAAATTATTATACTCAGGCTTATTTTTTAATTTGAATGTGCTTAGGCTTTATAGATCTATGGATCATAAATGAGTTAAATATCATAATATTTGATGCATATTGACTGTCAAGTTACACAAATCCTCTGAACCAATTGGTGTAATTCAGTTTAGAATATTAAAAAATAAAATAAGGTGAATTTTGTCATTTTTTAACATTGCCAATTCCTTGCAAAGTTTTCATTATATGCACCATGCTTGGTATGCGAATTTCTTAATTGACGAAAAGAAATTATAAAAAAATTGTAGAATTTTATGCCATAATAAGCAAACTTTGCAGACATCTTGCAAAACACATTTGCAGTTTTAGAATTGGAGCAGGCTGAATGAGCTCAACCATTTTGGTGATTCACGGACCGAATTTAAACTTGCTAGGAAAGCGTGAACCAGAAGTTTATGGCCATCTCACTTTAAGTGATATTGACCAACAACTCACCGCTCAAGCTAAAAATGCGTCACTTATACTAGATACATTCCAAAGTAACTGGGAAGGAGCGATTGTTGATCGTATCCATCAGGCACAAAATGAAGGGGTGAAATTGATCATTATCAACCCCGCTGCCCTGACCCATACTTCGGTTGCATTACGCGATGCACTGCTTGGTGTTGCGATCCCATTTATTGAAGTTCATCTGTCGAATGTTCACGCACGTGAAACATTCCGTCATCACTCATATCTATCAGATAAAGCCATTGGCGTAATTTGTGGCTTAGGTGCTAAGGGTTATTCCCTTGCACTCGATTACGCTATCGAAAAAATTCAATCTACTAATTAATTTAAACATTTCAGGAATGCTCACTCATGGATATCCGTAAAATCAAGAAACTCATCGACCTGATGATTGAATCTGACTTACAAGCGATTGAAGTTAAGGAAGGTGATCAATCCATCTCGTTGACTCGTCCAACACCTGTTTATGCATCTGTCGCGGCTGCACCAGCGGCTTCAACTCCAGCAGCAGCACCCGTTGTAAAAACGCCACGCGGTGCGGTTGAAACCTCGCCAATGGTCGGTGTGTTCTATGCAGCACCAAGTCCTGGTGAAGCACCTTTTGTCAAAATTGGTCAAACGGTATCTGCAGGTGAAACCCTAGGGATCATCGAAGCAATGAAGATCATGAACCCAATTGAAGCAACTCAAAGCGGTGTAATCGAAGAAATCTTAGTGAAAAACGGTGACGTCATTCAGTTTGGTCAACCACTTTTCCGCTACCGCGCCTAATACATCTGGGGATTTCTATGTTGCAAAAAGTATTAATTGCAAACCGTGGTGAAATCGCTTTACGAATTACTCGGGCTTGCAAAACACTTGGTATTAAAACCGTTGGTATTTATTCTGATGCTGACAAAGATTTGATGCATTTACGCTTTGTAGATGAAGCAGTATGTATCGGACCGGGTACCACAAGTGAAAGTTATTTAAATATTCCTGCAATTATTACTGCCGCAGAAATCACTGGTGCTGATGCAATCCATCCGGGTTATGGCTTTTTATCTGAAAATGCCGAGTTCGCTGAGATTATAGAAAGTTCAGGTTTTACTTTTATTGGTCCTCGTCCTGAGCATATTCGTCTCATGGGGAACAAAGTTTCTGCAATTATTGCAATGAAAAAAGCGGGGGTACCAACCGTACCGGGCTGTGACCACGCTGTTACGATTCATAATGCACTTGCTGAAGCCAAAGAAATCGGCTTCCCACTGATCGTAAAGGCCGCATCTGGTGGTGGTGGTCGTGGTATGCGTATTGTTGAACGTGTGGATACACTGCTTGAGTCTGTTCAAGCTGCACAACGTGATGCGGAAATGTGGTTCGGTGACGATACCGTTTATATGGAACGTTTCTTACAGAAACCTCGTCATGTCGAAGTACAAATCCTCGGGGATGGTAATGGCCATGCGATTCATTTATATGATCGTGATTGTTCATTACAACGTCGCCATCAAAAGGTTTTAGAAGAAGCACCTGCACCGAATCTACCAGAACAAGCCCGTGCTGATATTTTAGAGGCTTGTGTAAATGCCTGTAAGCTTATGCAGTATCGTGGTGCTGGTACATTCGAATTTTTATTTGAAGATGGTGAATTCTTCTTTATCGAAATGAATACACGTGTTCAAGTTGAACATCCAGTCACAGAAATGGTGACGGGTATTGATATTATTGAACAACAACTTCGTATTGCTGGTGGTTTAGGCTTAGACCTTCAACAAGACGAAATCGAAGTCAAAGGCCATGCGATCGAGTGTCGTATCAATGCCGAAGACCCAACTAACTTTATGCCTTCTCCTGGCAGAATTGACAACTTCTACGCACCGGGTGGCGCGGGTATTCGTTTAGATTCTCATATCTATCAAGGTTACAGCATCCCGCCCTACTATGACTCAATGATTGCAAAACTCATTGCACATGGTAAAGATCGTGAAACATCTTTAGCGCGTATGCGTCAGGCATTAGACGAAATGATTTTGACAGGGATTAAAACCAATATCCCTTTGCATAAAGATCTGATTTTGAAAGATAAGAATTTCTGCGAACAAGCGATGGATATTCATTATCTCGAAAAACATTTACTAAAACAGCTTGAACCAAAAGCTGAAAAAGTTTAAATAAAAGCCGCAATAAAAAACACCGCTTATGAATCATAGGCGGTGTTTTTTATTTATTGAATTAAATGCTCTAAGGTAAAACACGGCGTAAGGTTGCAAAGCATTTTTCGCCTTTCTCATTCGCACAGAAATCAATGGTATGTGGGTTCGACCATTTTACAAAGTATTGAGAAACTTCCCCAGTTTGATCGACTTGCTGACCTGAACAGTCCATTTCATTATTATCATATTTGATTTGTAGAATCAGTGCTGGCAAACGCTCATTATGATCCTCTGACGGCTGATAGTCATACATACCATACGACCACTCTTTGCCACTTTTTACCACAACTTCATTCATTCCACGAAAGTTATAGTATTCAACACATTTTTTATTATTGGGTATTTCCATTCCCCACAACCCCATAATTTCAGGGCGATTAGTGACACGTATATTATTCACCGAAGTCATAGCTTGAGCTGTTACTGCCTTCGCGTTTACTGCTGTTTCAGCGATTGCCCCTGTTGAGCAAGCCCACAATAATCCAATAATATAAATATTTTTCATAGATTTAATTAAGTTATCATCTAAACTTTCCATGGCTTTAACTTAGCATATTTTTGAGTAAAAACACTGAAACATAACCATATCAACACAATATTTTTGTGCTGATATTTATTTGATTGTTCAATCGGTTTTTTAAGGTATTCTTATTGAATACAAATATTTAATTTATAAAAGTTTAGCTTTAGGGATATAAAGCCATGAAATTTTCTGAATACATCCAATATGATGGTTTAGGTTTAGCTGAGTTGGTCAAAAATAAGCAAGTTCATCCATCAGAGTTACTTGAAATTGCATTGCAACGCACAGAACAAATCAACCCTAAACTAAATGCAATCATTATCCCAATGTACGAGCAAGCCAAACAACGCGCCCAACAACAACGTACAGGTCAATTCGCTGGTGTTCCATTTTTAGTAAAAGATTTATTTCAAGAATACCAAGGCATACCAACCTCTTTTGGTAGCCATGCACTTAAA
The DNA here is from genome assembly GCF_000369505.1 of Acinetobacter sp. NIPH 298. Lineage (GTDB taxonomy): Bacteria > Pseudomonadota > Gammaproteobacteria > Pseudomonadales > Moraxellaceae > Acinetobacter. The sequence goes on along the minus strand of NZ_KB850055.1, from coordinate 1,067,857 downwards.
AAAATGAATTACACACCAGACTTTAATGCGGAAATCGTCAATCGTTGGGAACAAACTGGAATTGTCACATTTGGGCGAACCAATACCCCTGAATTTGGAATCAAAGGTATTACTGAACCTGATGCTTGGGGCGCTTGTCGCAATCCTTGGAATTTAAAACACAATAGCGGTGGCTCGTCGGGCGGTTCTGCCTCGGCTGTCGCTGCAGGTTTAATCCCGATTGCAGGCGCTGGTGATGGCGGCGGATCAATTCGTATTCCTGCATCGTATTGCGGTTTGTTTGGACTAAAACCAAGTCGCGGACGTACACCATGGGGACCTCAATCAGGTGAAGCCATGCATGGTGCAGCGATGCAGCATGTGTTATGTAAAACCGTGCGCGATAGTGCGGCTATGCTAGATGCGGTGCAAGGTCCTGAACAAAGCTCACTTTTTACGATTCAAGCACCTGATCAAAAATATTTAGATATTATCCAACAAGCACCGAAAAAACTGAGAATCGCTTTTAGCACGCATTCACCCATTGGAACAAAAGTTTCTAAAGACGCGATTCAGGCCGTTCAACAAACGGCTAAACTTTTAGAGTCTTTAGGTCATATCGTGGTCGAAGATCGTCCAAACATAGATGGCTTAGCGCTGGCGAAAGACTTCATCACAACGTGGTTTAGTCAGTTCACTTATATGCAAGCACAAATCAAACACATGTCTGGCTCAACAGATGCTGATTTTGAGCTTGATTCATTGGCGTTAGCTGCCTTTGGTGCTAAAACAACGGCAACCGAATATATTCATACACTCAACAATTGGGGACTGTATAGCACCCAAATGAATATTTTCTTTGGAAAATACGACCTATACCTAACCCCAACAACAGCATCGGTCGCGCCTAAAAATGGTGAGGTTGCCACACCTGCTTGGCAAAAACCAATTTTGAAAGCTTTATTAAAAGTTGGAAAAGCGCATTATCTCGCGCAAGGCAAACTGGTCGAGAAAATGGTGCAAGATAATTTAAGTTGGGTTCCCTTTACTCAATTAGCCAATGTCACTGGTTTACCTGCTATGTCTGTACCGCTGTACTGGAATAAAAATGGTATGCCTTTGGGTAGCCAGTTTATTGCACCCTTTGGACGTGAAGACCGTTTACTACAACTCGCCGCACAACTTGAGCAAGCACAACCGTGGATGCCGCAGTATAAAAACATTCAACTCTAATCTAACTTTTCGCTGCCGTTTCTACCTGATTCGGCAGCCACATCACCAGACCTAAACCAACTAATACAACTGCACTTGCACAGAAGAAAATGGTCGGACCCGAAAGAATCTGCCAATAGTACCCTGCCAACAAACTTCCTGAAGCAACGCCCAGCCCCCACATCGTGCTGTACAACGCTTGACCTCGACCCTGTTGCTCTGCTGAAAAGTTTTGGAAAATCACTTTCATTGCAATCAAATGAAATAGTCCAAAACTAAAGGCATGCAAACATTGTGCTAAAAGTTGCCCGATGAAATTAGTGTCTAATATTCCCACGAGAAACCAGCGAAGACTGGTAAATAAAAGACAAATAACCACCAAGTTCCGCCATGAAAAACGGGTGAAAAACAGTCTTTGTGCCACCGCAAACATCACAATTTCAGCGATAACACCCATTGCCCATAGGCTGCCTATCTGTGTTGTGCTAAACCCGATTTCTTTGAGAAAGTTGCTATAGAAACTATAAAATGGTGCAAGTGAAAATAATAGAATAAACTCGATCATAAAGAATGCTGCAACCAGTGGTTTTTTTAAAACTAGCCATAAAGGTTCTAATTTTTTCTGAGAACTTGGTGCGTGTTCAGGTTCTTTAATACTGAATGACCATAGAAAAGCCAAAAATGAAACCGCTAAAAGTAAAATGGGTAGCATTGAGATGGGGATGATTTCTAATAGTGCCCCAATTGCAAATACCCCAACAATAAAACCGACCGAACCCCACTTTCGAACTTTTCCATACAGTTCGGCGCGTTTTTCACCTAACCAAAAAAGTGTCACACCTTCAAACTGCGCCAAGATCGCATTTTGAAAAAAACTGAAGATCAACATCAGCAATGCCACAGATTGAAAACTATTCGGAATTACAAAAATAGCAAACCAGATACAAGCTTCCATCCATGTGGCAATACGAACTAGCAGCATTCGTTTACCTGATTTATCTGCAATCCAACCCCAAATCAGCGGCGCAAAAAAACGAGTAATGATTGCAATAGAAGATAGAATACCGATTTCTTGATAATTAAAACCCTGATCTTGCAGATACAGGTTCCAATAAGGCATGAATGTTCCAACGATTGAATAATAAAATAGGTAGAAACCACCCAATCGAGTTTGAATACTTAAAGAAGGAAACAATTCAAAAGCCTTTTAATGAACAACGTGATATCAAGCCAAAAATGCAAACTTATTTTAGATTGATGAACCAACAATTCTAGCTTAGATAAAACAATAATACTTCAACCAAAGCATGGACGATTTGTTGTTATGAGCATTCGTAGCCACATTTTAGTCATTAAAAAAAATAGGGCTGAAAACGAATTCAACCCTATTGATATAAAAACTCAGAAATAGTCTTTAGACATCAGTTCCTAAAGCCATACTTGATTCTGCGTTTTTCAATTTTCTCAGCTTAAAGACATAAGTCAACATCAAGCAGAGGATCCACGCAGGAATCATCATCACCGCAATACGCATATCTGGTGAAAGTGACATCACAACAAGAATACCCAGCATAAATACGATACAAAGATAATTACTAAATGGATAAGCAATACTTGGAAACTTGGTGCTCTGCCCTTGTATTTGCATCGCTTTGCGGAACTTAAGATGTGTCCATGAGATCACGATCCAGTTAATCACAATCGCTGCAACCACCAACATCATCAACAAAGCAAAGGCTTTTTCTGGAAATAGATAGTTGATCAATACACACAAGACCGTCACGAAAGCGGATACCAACACAGCATTGGTTGGGATACCACGTTTATTAATCTGTTTTAAAAACTTTGGTGCATTGCCCTGCTGTGCCAAACCAAGCAACATGCGACTGCTGCAATAGCTTGTTCCGTTATAAACAGAAACTGCGGCTGTCAAAATGACAAAGTTCAACATGGTTGCCACACCGTGACTATCTAAAGACGCAAATACCATCACAAATGGACTGCCACCCTCGATCATTTGATTCCAAGGGAATAATGCAAACAAGATGAACAGCGTTGCGATATAGAAAATCAAAATACGGTAAATAATTTGATTTACAGCCTTAGGTAAGGTTTTATCAGGATCACGTGCTTCAGCTGCCGTGATACCAAACAATTCGATTCCACCAAATGCAAAGATAATCACAGCCATTGCCATGACTAAGCCTTCAATACCAAATGGAAAGAAACCACCCAACGCCCAAAGGTTGCTAATACCAGCTTGAGGACCTGCCGTACCCGTTGCAAGCAAATAAGAACCAAAGCCAATCATTGCTAAGATGGCTAAAATTTTGACGATAGAGAACCAGAATTCCATCTCTCCAAACAGCTTCACATGCAATAAGTTAATGCCGTTGATTAAGAGGAAAAAGGCCAATGCCGATGCCCAAGTTGGGATTTCAGGCCACCAATATTGAATATAGAGTCCAATTGCCGTCAGTTCAGCCATACAGACTAGAATATTGAGTACCCAATAATTCCAGCCAGACATGAAACCTGCAAACGAACCCCAGTATTTATTCGCAAAATGACTAAATGAGCCACTGACTGGCTCTTGAACCACCATTTCACCTAACTGTCGCATCATTAGAAATGCAATTAAGCCTGCGATTGCATAACCTAAAATCACTGACGGACCTGCCAGCTTGATAGATTGTGAAATACCAAGAAACAGTCCTGTACCAATCGCACCACCTAGCGCGATAAGCTGGATGTGCCGATTGCTCAAACCATGTTTCAGGTTTCCTTGCGATTGTTTTGACATATGATTATTCTCATCCTTGTCACGTAATTTTCTTGTATTAAATTACGTATATCATAAATTAATCCAAAATGCCTATAGTTGATCGAAAAATAATTAATTTACTTTTCTCGTAACCGCGCATATAAGCAGAAAATTCAACAAATAACAATAATTATGTTATATGTAATTAAATTATGTATTGCGTAATTATTTATTTTCAGTATGATAGAAATCATAACGTTCGCTCCTCTTGATAGATCAAGCTTAATGAAACGTATCATATTTTAAATATATTTATATATTTCAACACCTTGATCAAGAAGATGAAACTTTTAAAGGTAAACCCTGAAAAAATTAAGACAAGGAAAGCAAAATCATGACACAGCATTTAACTTCTTTTCTTGAGATTGACCCTCAATCAGATTTCACAATGCATAATTTGCCGTATGGCATCTTTAGTGAAATAGCTCAAGCTAATAAACGCGTCGGTGTTGCCATTGGCGACTGGGTGATCGATCTTGCGGTATTAGAAACACACGGCTTGTTGCAACTTGATGGAAATCAAAACTATTTCAATCAACCAACATTGAATACATTTATTGAGTCAGGCAAACAAAACTGGCAAAAAGTGCGTCAAACCCTACAAAACTTATTGTCTATAGACAACCCAACACTACGTGATAATGCCGAACTACGTAAACTGGTATTATTGCAACAAAATACGGTAACTTTACACTTACCCATTCATGTACCTGGCTATACCGATTTCTATTCATCTAAAGAACATGCCACCAATGTCGGTACCATGTTTAGAGATCCTAAAAATGCCCTTCTGCCTAACTGGAGCGAACTTCCAGTTGGATACAATGGACGAGCGAGCTCAGTCATCGTTAGTGGTACAGATATTGTTCGTCCATCAGGACAAATCAAACTACCAAATAGCGAGCGTCCAGTTTTCTCAGCAACACGCAAACTCGATTTTGAATTGGAAACTGCATTTATCGTGGGCAAAGCGACTAAGCTTGGTCAGCCTATCTCGATAGAAGATGCATCAGATCATATTTTTGGTATGGTTTTACTCAATGACTGGTCAGCACGTGATATCCAACAGTGGGAATACGTACCGTTAGGACCATTCAATGCCAAAACTTTTGCTAGTGCTATTTCTCCATGGGTGGTAACGATGGAAGCACTGGAACCGTTCAAAGTCAAAGGTCCGACACAGCAACCACAACCACTCGGTTATTTACAAGAAAATATCGCCAATAGCTACGACATTCATCTCAGTGTCGAAGTACAAACGCCACAATCGCAAAAATCAGATGTGATCTGTCAAACCAATTTTAAATATATGTATTGGTCGATGGCGCAACAACTGACACATCACACTATCGCAGGTTGTAATGTGCAAGTTGGCGATCTGATGGGCTCAGGTACCATTTCAGGACCAACCGAAGACTCGTACGGCAGCTTACTTGAACTAACGTGGAATACCACCAAACCATTAATCCTTTCAAATGGTGAAACACGTGGTTTCTTAGAAGATGGCGATCGCGTCGTGATGAAAGGTTATTGTGAGAAAGATGGGATTCGGGTCGGTTTTGGTCAAGTCGAAAATACCATCCTTGCAGCACATAAGTTTGAATTTAATCAAACTGAGGAAGAGAGCTATGAAACTGTATAGCTATTTCCGTAGTTCCGCTGCATATCGCGTACGGATTGCATTGAATATAAAACAGCTTGCCTATGAAACTCAGCCGATTCATTTAGTAAAAAATGAACAGCAGCAGGCAGATTATCAAGCACTGAATCCAAGCCAATTGGTACCGACGCTAGTGGATGCCGATCAAACCTTATCGCAATCAATCAGTATTTTGGAATATTTGGAAGAAGCTTATCCTGAGGTTGCTTTATTACCAAAGAATATTGCTGAACGAGCTAAAATTCGAGCCTTTTCTCAAGCCATCGCCTGTGATATTCATCCGCTCAATAATTTAAGAGTCTTGAAGTATTTACAACAGGATCTTGGGCTAAATGATCAGCAAAAAAGTAACTGGTATCAGCATTGGATGTTGCAAGGCTTTCAAAGTTTAGAAGCACAGCTTCAGGATTCTAATGGGCAGTTTTGCTTTGGCACACAAGCCACATTTGCTGACTGTTGTTTGATTCCTCAAGTCTATAACGCAAAACGTTTCAAAATTGATTTAGCTGCGTTTCCAAAGATTGAATCCATTTATCAACACTGTTTAACGCTTCCTGCATTCTTGCACGCAGCCCCAGAACAACAACCAGATCGGGAATAAAGATAAAAGGAGTTTTATGATGAGCTTTGCAATTAAAAAAATTCACCACGTCGCCTACCGTTGTCGAGATGCGAAAGAAACCGTGGAATGGTATAAAACCATGCTGAATATGGACTTCATTTTAGCTTTTGCAGAAGATCACGTCCCTTCCACTAAAGCCTTTGATCCTTATATGCATTTATTCCTCGATGCAGGTCAAGGCAATGTCTTGGCATTTTTTGAACTGCCAACACAGCCTGAAATGGGCCGCGATGAAAACACACCACAGTGGGTGCAACATATCGCTTTTGAGGTTGAAGACCACAATGCCTTATTAGATGCAAAAGCACATCTTGAAGCCCATGAGGTGAAAGTACTAGGTGTTACCAATCACGGTATTTTCCATTCAATTTATTTCTTTGATCCAAATGGCCATCGTCTAGAACTCACTTATAACGATATACATGCCGATGCCAAAATTGCACGTATTACCGAAGAAATGAAGTCAGAAATGCTCGACGAGTGGAGCCGTACTAAACGCGCTCCGCACCATACCCATTTCTTACATGAAGATGAGTTAGGTGCTTAGAGGTGCGCTATGCAAATGCAATGCTGAAAGATAATGCCAGTAAAAAGGCACTTTTTCAGCATAGACGCATAGCATAAACAATGTGTGAATCGGCATTGAAGATATATTGACTTCAATGCCGATTTTTTATTATCTAAATATAGGTAAATTGCTAAATGAGAGGCATATTTTGCTGTGATACAAACGAAATGCAATTCCATGCGAAAACAAATGTATGCTTATACGATTCACCTATTTAAGTCATTTAAAAAGATGATTTCTATTTTGCGGTATGCTCAGGCATTATGTGCAGAACTCGTAAAATCGAATACCAAGATCAAACCGATACTGCTAGATGAAATGTAGATGAAGGGTTATTGAATGATTGAAGAAAAGTTATCTGGTGGGGTTCAATCACTTGAGGTGGGATTATCCGTTCTCAATGCCCTTTTGGAACATAATAAACCGATTATTTTAAAAGAGCTGTCCAGTCAACTTGATATGCATCCAGCCAAAGTACATCGTTATCTGGTCAGCTTGATCCGTATGAATTATGCAAAACAACTGGAAGGTGGTCAGTATGCATTAGGCGACCAAGCTTGGCGTTTAGGGCTTAGCTGTATTCAACATACTGATGTTCTACAACTGGTTCAGCATCTGATCTATGACCTACAGAGTAAAATTGGCTGCGGTATTCAGATCAGTAAATGGTCACCTAAAGGTCCGTTAGTCGTACAATCGATTGAATCAAACCACCCGATTTCAATTGTGACCAAAGTCGGCTCAACCATGCCTTTGGTCAACTCTGCGGCAGGTCGTATTTTTGCATCTTATTTGCCTGAAGCTGTGATTCAGCCGTTGATGTATGCCGAATGGGAAAAAGCGGCACAAAACCACTATCCAATTAAACCATCTAACTGGGATGAATTCTTAGCACTCAAAGAAACCACGCTACAGCATGGTATGGCGATCGCGCAAGGCGATCTGCTGGTGGGCATTAATGCGGTTGGTTTGCCAATATTTAATGCGCAACATGCCATGGAGTTTTGTATAGTTGCTTTGGACAGTGAGATGTTCCTACCTGTACATGCAGGCAGTGAAAAACTCGAATTATTCAAACGTGAAGTTGCAGCAATCAATCAGTACATTAAAACGCGTTAATTTTTAAATCATTTTTTCATTCTAAAAGATCAAAAAAGCCAAGAATCGATTCTTGGCTTTTTAGTATGGATTTTTCGAGATATTTATTTGGCTTCTAATACACCACGACGAATCTGATCACGTTCAATCGATTCAAATAATGCTTTGAAGTTACCTTCACCAAAGCCATCATCATCTTTACGTTGAATGAACTCAAAGAAAACTGGTCCAAGCATATTTTCAGAGAAAATCTGCAATAACAGCTTCTTCGGACCATCCTTGGTATTGCCGTCTAATAAAATACCACGCTTTTGTAATTCATCCGTCGGTTCACCATGTTCAGGCAAGCGCTCTTTCAACATTTCATAATAAGTTTCTGGCGGTGGCGTCATGAACTTAAGCCCTAAACCTTTCAACTTATCCCATGTCGAAATAAGATCATCGGTAATGAATGCAATATGTTGAATGCCTTCACCATTAAAATCTGCTAAGAACTCAGCAATTTGACCATTGCCTTTGTCTGAGTCTTCATTTAATGGAATACGGATCAAACCATCTGGTGCAGTTAAGGCTTTAGAGGTCAAACCTGTATACTCACCTTTGATATCAAAATAGCGAATTTCTTGGAAATTAAAGATTTTTTCGTAGAAATTGGCCCAATAATCCATGCGTCCTTTATAGACATTATGGGTTAAATGATCAATTTCATTTAAACCAGCACCGCGTGGATTACGCTCAACATCATCAAAGAAAACGAAATCATTTTCATAAATATCACGATCTACGAGGAAAATCGGCATACCACCTATGCCTTTAATCGCTGGGATATTCAGTTCCATTGGCCCTGATTGAGAATGCATCGGTTCTGCACCTAGCTCGACAGCATTCTTAAAGGCTTTTGCAGCATCACGGGTTCTAAAGCCCATTGCACATGCTGATGGACCATGCTCTTTAAAGAAAAATGAAGCATAAGATTCAGGTTGATAATTCAAAATGATATTGATATTACCTTGGCGCCATAAATAAACTTTTTTAGACTTGTGTTTTGCAACTTTTGAAAAACCAATTGTTTCAAAGATTTGATCTAATCCATTTTCCGTCGAAACAAACTCAATAAAAGCAAATCCACATAGTTCTAATGGGTTATCTAAAATGTCCATCTAGTTTCCCTTATCCTTTTTGAGATAAATTCATCCGTTTTTAATACTAAACAGCATGATATCGATTTCTAAATGATGATTTAAACAATGACTCTCATCGTTAACATCATCCAAAAGATCACAACATGTGTAAGCGTTAACAGAAAAGGCATACGGTGTTTTTATATATTGGTCAAAAGCATCCGTGTTAAAGCCTTTTCTTTTCCTTGAGTAAGCCAAATACAACGCTAAAAAAGCATGTCTAAGCATTGGCTACCAACTTAAAATTAATGCTACAAGAAAGATTAAATTTATGCAATACATAATTTAATTATGTTATGTGTAATTATTTCGATTTGTACGGACTCAACTCTGCTTAATCGAACACCCCATATTGCGGGATCAGCGTGATTTAACGATAGATAGATTTATATCTAAATCCGACCTTGGTCTCAATACAATAAAACATGAATATTCCACTAAATGAATAGCAAAATGTATAAATAACCTCGAAGCGCGTCAGCACGTTAAAAGTTCACTAAGCAATAAAAAGATGTGTAGTAATAACCATCTGAGAAGAATACAAAATTTGATGTATGTACATTGGAATTGATTTTAGCCGCTTTAAGAGAATCATTCTCAGACCTAACAATTCATTACTTGTAGTTATATCTGGTTCTTGGCATGGTTGCTTCATTGTTTAATGATAGGAATCTCTTGCCTATGGCTAGTCCAGCACAAGCGATAAGACATAAACTACTCAACACTTTCTTTTCAAGACATTCTGTTTGGTTTCTTTGTATTTTTATCGCTTTAAGTATTACTTGGTTCAAAGCAACGTACACTCCACATACCATTTACTATTTTATTTCTGACACGCTGCTAAATGGGCTTTGGCTAGTAACAACGATACTCAGTCTGGTTGGTTTATACGATTTACTGCAAAAGAAACATGCCATATTAAGAAACTATCCAATTTTAGGTCATTTCCGTTTTATTTTTGAAGATGTACGTCCTGAAATCCGCCAATATTTTATTGAGTCAGATCAAGATGCGTTACCTTTTTCGCGGATGCAACGTAGCCTAGTCTATCAACGCGCCAAAAATGAAAATGCAGATAAACCATTTGGTTCAATCATCGATGTGTATGAACCGAACTATCGCTTCATCGTCCACTCTATCGCGCCATGCCCGCCTGCTGATCCTGCCTCATTTCGTGTTCAGATCGGTAATGCCCAATGTCTACAACCCTATAGTGCCTCGATTATGAATATCTCAGCAATGAGCTTTGGGAGTCTAAGTGCCAATGCCATTCGAGCATTGAATCAGGGCGCAAAAATGGGGCATTTTTATCATGATACTGGTGAAGGTAGCTTGAGCCCTTACCATTTAGAAAATGGCGGAGATATTGTTTGGCAAATTGCCAGTGGCTATTTTGGCTGTCGCACGCCTGATGGACTTTTTGATCCTGAGAAGTTTGCTTTACAAGCTAAAAATCCACAAATTAAAATGATTGAAGTCAAGCTTTCACAAGGCGCTAAACCGGGTCATGGTGGAATTTTGCCGAAACATAAAATCACTGAAGAAATCGCAAGTATTCGTGGGATTTCCAGAGATCATGACTGCGTTTCTCCATCTAAACACCCAAGCTTTAGTACGCCAATTGAAATGATGCATTTCATTCAGCAGCTAAGAGAGCTGTCTGGTGGCAAACCTGTTGGTTTCAAGCTATGTATTGGGCAGCCTTGGCAGTTTATGAGTATCGTGAAAGCCATGCTCGAAACAAAGATTGTGCCTGACTTTGTGGTGGTAGATGGTTCTGAAGGTGGTACAGGTGCTGCGCCAATTGAGTTTAGTGATTACATCGGCACGCCATTAAGAGAAGGTTTACGCTTCGTACACAACACCTTGACCGGTGCTGGTTTACGTAGCCAAGTGAAAATTGGCGCAAGTGGAAAGATCATCAGTGCATTTGATATCGCCAGCACTTTTGCTTTAGGTGCTGATTGGGTCAACTCCGCACGTGGATTTATGTTTGCTGTTGGCTGTATTCAAGCGCAAAGCTGTCATACCAACCAATGCCCTGTTGGTGTCGCCACACAAGACCCAGATCGCCAAAAAGCGATTGATGTGCCAAGTAAGTCCGAACGCGTGTTTAGTTTTCACAAAAATACCTTACACGCATTATCTGAAATGATAGCTGCAGCAGGTTTAAGCCATCCATCCGAGATCAAAGCCCATCATTTAGCGCAGCGTATGAATGATCGAGAAATCAAAAACTATGCGCAAATTCATTTCTTTCTCAAAGAAAAGGAATTGCTACAGAGCGACTTAGATGATGACGAGAATTTCTACTATCGAATGTGGAAAATGGCGGACGCCACTCGGTTCTAATAGAAACTAAATAGCAATCACCACTAGTAATAGTGGTGATTTGGTTTGGCATGTAAGAATGCTGGAATGAGTCCTGTCAACGCCGCACGAATATCGGCACGCTCATTAATCAATTGATGTGAGCCTTCTTCTAACATCAATAAAGTCTGCAATCTAAATTTACGCCGAATATATTCAATGTTATAACGCCAATCCACGGTTTGATCGAGCGCTCCTTGTGCTAACCAAACAGGGATACGACAAGCGGGTCGCTGTTCCATTTCCAACATCCATTTCGACATCGCGAGTATCCAATCCATCCCCATCATACGAGGCTGTAAAGGATCTTTAAGTCGAATAAAACGGAGGAACTCAGGGTTATGATTATTACGGCGGAAATGTCGTGGCACTTGGCTTTTGATCCTGCGAATAATGCCTAGGCCGACAGAATTATGCCACCACGCTGTTTTCGCAGGTCGAATCAATGGTGACAACAACAACACTCGATCAACGATCGGATCTTCCCGACGCTCAGCGTACGCCAGCAAATGATGCATCCAAATAGCACCACCGGTACTTTGCCCTATTCCTAACCATGGTTTTGGTAATTGTTTCGCGTCACGAACCGCATCATAAACAGCATGTAATACCTGTTGGTAATGGTCAAAGTTTTGAATACTTGCCGCTGAACCATCACTCAAACCATGTCCCGGTAAATCGTAAGTAACAACACTAAAGCCTTGATCCAATATCTCTTTAATGATCGGCTGATAAATCCCACTATGCTCTAAGTACCCATGCAACAAGCAAACAGTACCTTGTATCTTGGATTGTTTCGGTTGAAAGACTTGTACATGAACACGGAACAATGGCATTTCGACATAACCTTGCCACTGATCACACTCCAGCGAGTCCAATCCATACAACTTCTGGTAAGCAAGTAATGCTTTAGGTGCTTCAAAAGGTTGATTCAGATCTAAAGCTTCAAGGATTTGAGGCGTGGTTTCACGATTTGGAATAGGTAAATCAAGTTGTTTTAAAATTGTCGGATTTAAAAATGGAATATTGGACATTATGGTATCTCCCGACAATCACTTGAACCAAATAGCACATCACGAATCGTGGCAAGCATTTCATAATTTGCACGGCGACTATGATCATAGTTTTTTTCACTTGGACGCCAGCGCGTTAAAGTTGTTGGCATCGGCGCAACGACAGGAACAGTCTCTATACCATTCAAAGCGAATAACCGTCGGGTACGAGGCATATGATACTCATCAGTAATCAAGATGACTTTGGGTGCGCCACCTTTCTTTTGCAGTAAAAGCGAACTGAAGCGAGAGTTTTCACAGGTATTCATACTTCTATTTTCAAGTAGTTTCGCTTCAAGACCTCGCTCTTCTAGCCAAGCTTGCATATATGGCGCTTCTACTCCACTAAGCACAATAGGCAAATCGTACTGCTTTTCAACTTGCAATGTTCGCTCTAAGCGCAAGCGTGTGTAATTATTTACCACAATGTCTTTGCCATTTGCACCAAGCGTCAACCCACCACCCAATACCACAATCGCATAAGGTTCAGTGCTGTTTTTAGCTTCAACAATGCCGTCTTTATTCTTTTCAAGTTCAAGTAAATCTTCTTTGCTCGGCCCTTCTTGCTCCTCAACGATCGGCAACTCAATCGGATATGTTTCTAAAAAAACGACATACTTTTCCATTAACACCAAATTATCAGGTGTATTGAATTGTAAAAAATCAATAGGTGTACTCGCAGCAGCGACACGCTCTTGCGCTTGTTCTATTTGCTCATTGCTTAACGGAATAATTGGCTTTTTTTCCTGTTCGCTTTCTTTTTCTTGTTCATCAACAATAAGTTGTTGTAGCAATTTATATCGCGCCTGAATGAGCTTTAAGTCTTCAGAACTTTCTGGTTGAAAACGCTTTTCGATTAATTTGAGATATGCTTGTCGAGCGATCCATAAGTTGGAACCCGGTTCCAAGTTTTCATGTTCACTCAAAGCAGCGGATTTTTGACTTTGAGCTGCTACTTCATTGACATCCACTGAAACAAAGTGATTTAACCCCTTCACCATCAGTTGAGAGTAAAATGGCGAATATAAAAAAAGTACAAAACAGCCCAATAGCACGAATAGTATTGTTATTACGCGTACTAAACTGACCATCCAATGTACTTTAGCCATAGATCTCCTCATGCATTATGGGCTTGGATTAAACCTTGTTCACTATATAACACAGGCTCAGGTTCCAATTGAATACTAAACTTTTGTTTTACATCACTTTGTACAGCATGGTAAGTATTTTTAACATCGGCTAAAGTCGCCTCAGCATAATTCACCAGTACCAATGCCTGCTTATGGAACATACCAACTGAACCCAATTGCTTGCCTTTCCAACCACTTTGATCAATCAACCAACCTGCTGCCACTTTAACATTGCTATTTGCTTGTGGATAATGAGGAATGTTTGGAAATTGTTGAGCAATTTTGTCAAATTCAGTTTGTGAAAGAATGGGATTTTTAAAAAAACTTCCTACGTTTGGAAATGCTTTCGGATCGGGCAGTTTACTTTGACGAATATGAATCACCTGATTTTGCAGATTTTCCGCCGTCAACTGATCTGCCACCGCTTGTTTGAGATCACCGTAATTTAGCTTTAAATCAGCATGCTTCAATAATTTAAAAGTAACACTGACAATAATGTAGCGATTGGGTTGATCTTTGAAAATACTATGCCGATAAGCAAAATGACAATCTTGGGCTAAAATTGAATCGAACTGCTTTAATTCACGATCATAGACTTGTACAGATTCAATAAATTCACCGACCTCAACACCATAAGCACCAATATTTTGTACAGGTGAAGCGCCCACTAAACCCGGAATTAAAGCCAAATTTTGTAAACCAAACCAGTTCTGCTGCGTGCTATATAAAACAAAATCATGCCACACTTGACCAGCGCCAACCTTCACAGTCACTGTATTTTTATCTTCAGCAAGCAGATCAATGCCTTGAATATTGAGGTGCACCACCAACGCTTGAAGTTGTTTCGGCAGCAATAAATTACTTCCACCAGACAAAACCAAAACGTTTAAACCTTGTTGTTCAGCGAACGCTAACGCCTCTATAACATCATACGGCTGATGAATTTGAACATAGTGTGAAGCGATCGCATTCAGGTTTAAGGTATTTAAATGTTTAAGCTGAACTTGCTGTTGTACATTCATGTCGAATGAAATCCTATTACCCTGCTTTGATTTGCTGTTTAAAAATATTCACCCATGCTTGACTACTCGACTCACATTGATCAAGCACTCGATCAAAGCCATCCGCCCCACCATAATACGGGTCAGGAACGGCTTGTTGAGTAAATAACGGATCGTGTTCACTCATCAATGCTATTTTTGCACGGATTTGATCAGCCCCAAATTGGCGAACGGCTTTAGCCAAGAGTGATTGAATATCTTCAAAGTTTTCATGATCCATTGCTAAAATAAGATCAAACTCAATGAAATCTTCTAATCGCAATTGTCTTGCTCTTTGCGTAGAGAGATCATAGCCGCGCAGCTTGGCGTGATGCTGACTCCGTGTATCTGGTGCTTTGTTCGGATGGTAGTTACTTGTGCCAGCTGAATCGACCAATACGTCTAAAGCATGCACATCACAATAATGTCTGAGAATCGCTTCTGCTGTGGGTGAGCGACAAATATTTCCTAAACAGACACATAACACCTTATAGGGCATTTTGGATGGCATAATCACCTCAACGCTACACTTTTTGACAGCGTCTTATGTTAATTTATTTGAGCAATGAAACCTATAGTCACTTGATATAAAAATGTTGTATTTATTAGGGTTTATTAACATTTCATCTATGATTATGAGAGAGAATATTTTAGCTTAGCGCGTAATTGATTTATAAAATGCAAATAAAGTTCAAGTATAAGGATGTATCTATGAATCCATTTCAATTTCAAACCGTTCCGAACATTATTGCGGGACTAGGTTCGATACAAGAACTTAAACAGGTTTTAGCACAACACCATTATCACAAAGCGCTTTTAGTGACAGATGCGGGCATGATCCAACATCAACTGCATCAGCCGATTATACAAATATTCAATCAAATCTCCCTCGACCATATTATTTACTCCGATATTCAAGCTGATCCACCAGAACATATCGTATTAGAAGCAGTTGATTTTGCGAAAAAAGAAAAGATTGATGTGATTATCGGTTTTGGTGGCGGCAGTTCAATGGATGTCGCTAAAATCATTGCTTTACTCGCACATCCAGAGCAACAGCAGCACCTCAGTGAAATCTATGGTGTAAATCAAGCCAAAGCCCCTCGTTTGCCACTTATTTTAGTTCCAACGACTGCTGGAACAGGCTCTGAAGTGACACCGATTTCAATCGTCACGACAGGTGCGACAACCAAAATGGGGGTTGTTTCCCCGATACTTTATGCTGATGTTGCTATTTTAGATGCAACATTTACAGCAGGTCTGCCTGCACATATCACGGCTGCAACAGGTATCGATGCGATGGTACATGCCATTGAAGCCTATACCTCAAATATCAAAAAAAACTTTTATGCCGATATATTGGCGAAGAATGCACTTCAATTACTCAATCAAAATTTAGCCAAAGTGCTCAAAAATGGCGCTGATTTAGATGCTCGTCAAAATATGCTGATCGGCTCAATGTTGGCAGGTCAAGCTTTTGCGAATGCACCTGTCGGCGCTGTGCATGCTCTTGCTTATCCTCTGGGTGGACATTTCCATCTTTCACATGGACATACCAATGCTTTGGTGCTTATTGAAGTATTGAAGTTCAATGTGCCAAAAGCTAAACATTATTACGCCGAGCTCATGCAGCTGCTCGACCCACGCAGTACAGGCTGTACGGATGGATTATGTGATCTTTTCATTGATCACATGCAAAATCATTTAGATCAAAGTGGTCTAACGCTTAAATTAAAAGACTTGGATATTGCAGAAGCAAAATTGCCACAACTGGCGAAGGATGCCATGCTTCAAACGCGATTATTGCAAAATAATCCACGAGCAATGACCGAACAAGATGCTTTACAGATTTATCAGGCGATTTATGCATGAGTAAACCGATTTTAAAAAACCGTGACCAATTCAAATTCTTTTTGGATATACAAACTCGCTGGGCAGACAACGATATTTATGGCCATGTGAATAATGTGACCTACTATAGTTATTTTGATACCGCAGCAAATTCATTGTTGATTCAAAAAACAGGCTTCGATATTCACAATAGTGAAATTATTGGATTGGTGGTTGATTCAGCATGTAGTTTTTTACAGGAACTCTCGTTTCCAGAAATCATTGAAGTGGGTGTAGCAATTGGAAAAATTGGCAATTCATCGTTACGTTATGAACTGGCGATTTTTAAGCAAGGTCAACCACAAGCCGCCGCACAGGGACATTTTGTTCATGTCTTTGTAGATCGTGCGAATCGAAAGAGTACGGCAATTCCTGAAAATATGCGCGATGTGCTTATTGAATATTTACTAACAGACTAAGGTTTTTTAACATTTCACCTTACCAACTATAGCTCTCATTGTAACATGGGACATTTCTGACAAATGTCCCTGTCCTATCCACAGTATAGAACCATATAACGCAAGGTCTTTACGAAGTTTCAAACGCTTCACAGAACAAAGCATTAAAGTAATGCTTTTGATTACGCCACTCGAGCCTTGCTCTCGTCTTGCGCTCGGACAAAGCGTTGCTTTGTCCTCACTCAGGACTTCAATTGGATATTATGTAGTTCTGCATCAAAAGTCTCAATCAAGCTTTTGATGGTTGGTTCATGCTGCAATAATTCCACTGCTCGATTAAAGGCTTTTTCTTTACGCTTGTTTTGTATCGCCAAAGGTGTATTAGAGTGCACTTCACCATACTGCACATCGAACTGGGTATTTGGCCATTGCGAGTTGAGTGCATCCTCTAAACCATGTTGTAACTGCGATAGCATTCCCTCGTATTCTTGAGGGATATGAAAAGTTGATACACCATTTATCTCCCCTTGCATGACCCCATGTTGGGCTAACTCTTGAACGGCTGGAGAAAGCTGACTGGTTCTAAACCAATACTCCCATTTCTCTAGATTCCATTCACCCTCTAACACCTGTTCATGAAGTTTTAGAATGTCTTGTGGCATCAAATCCGTTGCTTCAACAGCAGCTTGTTGAATATCAGTCGAAATCTCGACAGGCTGTGCCGTCATTTGCTCGACCGCAACAACGTCTTCAAATAACTCAGACTCGACCTGTAAACGATTCTGTTCAATCTCTTGATGTACAGTTTGATCTGTCTGCGCTTTTGGCTCTACAGGAAAAATAAGCACATCATCAAATGCTGCAATATCAGACTGGTGATTTTGTTGATCGGAGACACTGTCTATTCCGATAAGCTGTCCATCTGCTGCATCGAAAACCATGACCTCAAGATCTTCCTGCACGATTGATTCAGGTTCAGGTTCAGGTTGAACGCTAACGACTTCTTGCTGAACAACAAGTTGCTCTTCGACTACAGCTCCTTGTTGCAACTGCTGAGTATCTGATGAGATTTTTTCAGCCGAAACCACAGTTTTTGGGGATTGCTCAACATGATGTGGGTTTGTTTCAACAACAGTGATCTCACCCACAGATAAAGGTCTAAATGCGAGCAAGCGTAATACGCACATTTCAAAGCCTTGCTCTTGTGTTACTGCAAGTTGTAGATCAGCACGCCCCTTGCATGCAATTTGATAATAAAGTTGTAAATCTTGAGCTGAAAGCAATTTTGAGAGTTGCAGAATTTTCTGATTAATTTCTTCACTATATTTCAATGCAAGATCAGGTAAATACTGTAACAATGCCAATTCATGCAATGTTGAAACTAACTGATCTAGGACCAAAGATACGTCTAATGCTTGCTGTCTAAATTGCAAAAGCAACTGACTGACTCGGGCTTGTTGGTTTTGATGAATCGCCAAAATCAAATCATAAATAATCGTACGGTCAATCAAACCAAGCATGTCTTTAACATCTTGGTGGTGAACAGCACCTTGACCATAGGCAATCGCTTGATCCGTTAAGGAAAGCGCATCACGCACTGAGCCTTGTGCAGATTCAGCAATTTGCCAAATAGCATTTTGATCAGCATCAATATGTTCTTTATTCAAAATCTCAGTGAGATGCGTAGTAATTTCATCGACAGCCAATGGGCGCAAGGTGAACTGCAAACAACGAGAAATTACAGTAATCGGTAATTTCTGAGGATCAGTGGTCGCAAATAAAAACTTCACATGTTCAGGTGGTTCTTCCAATGTCTTTAACAACGCATTAAATGAATGCGTTGAAAGCATATGAACCTCATCGATCAGATAAACCTTAAACCGTCCTTGAGTGGGAGCATAAGGAACATTATCAAGAAGTTCACGTGTGTCCTCAACCTTGGTGCGTGATGCAGCATCGATTTCGATTAAATCAATAAAACGACCTTCATTGACAGCTTTACACGTTGCACAAACTTCGCATGGCGTAGAGGTTACCCCAGTCTCACAATTTAAACACTTGGCTAAAATACGGGCAATCGTCGTCTTCCCGACCCCACGCGTCCCTGTAAACAAGTAAGCATGGTGCAAACGCCCACGTTCTAACGCGCTCGTTAAAGCACGAGAAACATGGTTTTGCCCCACTAACTCATTGAAATTACGTGGACGGTATTTTCTTGCCAGTACTTGATACATGTATGCTCCCTTTTTGCATCTTAAGCATACTGTTTTTTTGAAAGGACTGTAAACGAATCTGCTTCTAATTGATCAAGATTAAATACATTCCTGCATTATTTATTTCCATACCGATTACAACGCCGCAACACTTGCGCCAATATTCAACTCCATAGACAATACGCAACAAATTTATATATTTTGGCTTGCTCCCTATGTCTCAACAATCTTTAACGGTTTTAGGCGGTATCACCGCAGAACAGTTTTTAACTGAATATTGGCAAAAAAAACCTTTGCTGGTGCGTAACGCAATGCCTGAAATTGTCGGTCTATTAGAACCAGACGATGTAAAAGAACTTGCTTTGGAAGAAGATGTCACTGCTCGCCTGATTCGTCAAAAGAATAAAAATCCAAATGAATGGCATGTAAAGTCTTCTCCGCTCACCAAAGGTGATTTTCAAAAATTACCGAATCTATGGACATTATTGGTTCAAGCGGTTGATCATTATTCATTTGATATTGCTGAACTTTGGAAAAAATTTCCTTTTATTCCCCAATGGCGTCGGGATGACATCATGGTGTCTTATGCACCACAAGGTGGTTCAGTCGGCAAGCATTTTGATTTTTATGATGTGTTCTTGGTGCAAGGTCATGGTCATCGCCGCTGGCAACTCGGTCAAATGTGTAATGAATCTACAGCATTTGTTCCTGACCAACCTTTAAAATTATTAGCTGAAATGGATATTCATTTTGATGAAGTGCTTGCTCCAGGTGATTTACTTTATGTACCGCCAGGTCTTTCACATTACGGTGTCGCAGAAGATGATTGTTTAACCTTCTCTTTCGGTTTCCGTATGCCAAACCTCTCAGAGATGATTGATCAAGTCAGCGATAAATTTGCAGAAAACGAGATACTCAAAAAACCATTGCTTGATATTAAACGCCAACAGGCTGCTCAAGTGGGTGAAATTAACGATACTGAATTTTCATACTTAAAAACTCAACTACTTGACTATCTCACTCAAGCACCAGAGTTCGACGCTGCGATCATGTCTTATATGAGTGAATCGAACTATCCAAACAATATTCCAGAACCAGAGGAAATTGAAGCCAATGATTTGACAGAAATCATTGGTACAGGATTCCAGTTGATCCTTGAACCCGCATCGAGACTGCTTTATAGACAACAAGGTGACTCTCTAGACTTTTGGGCAAATGGCGAAAACGTCTGTGTTTCCAAGACCTTTGAAAATTACTTAAAGCAAGTCGCAGATGGTGAAAGCTTAATATTTGATGAACAGTTCAATCAAACTGAAATACTCGAAGATGTAGCTCAACTGCTAAATAATGCGATTGTGATGTTATTACCGCCAAACTAATCCTTTTATTGATACTTCCAAGATAATTAACTTCAATATGTGAAATTATATTAAATTAACCTTTTCACTACAGTCGGTTAATTATACTTGGAAATATCAAAGTGATTATTTTTATAACAATTACATTTTAATGATTGAATACCAATAAAAAATTTATAAACTACTTATTAATAATTTAAAAATATATCTTTCTTTTAAATAAATTTTTGACAAAAAACGGAGCCAAAACATGTTTAAAAAAACATTATTTTGTTCATTTATCGCTTCTTCATTATTTTTACAAACTGTTCAGGCCTGTACCAGAGCTGTGTATTTGGGCAATGACAATCATGTCATCACCGCTCGCTCCATGGACTGGAAAGTCGATGTCGGTAGCAATCTATGGATCATGCCCAGTGGCGCAGATCGAGATAGTAATGCAGGTCCAAAATCACTAAAATGGAAATCAAAATATGGCAGCGTAATCGCCTCTGGTTATGATGTTTCCACCACAGATGGAATGAACGAAGTTGGTCTTGTCGCGAATGTGCTCTGGTTAGTCGAGTCTCAATATCCAGACTCAAAAAAATCAAATAAACCGCACTTGAGTATTTCAGCATGGGCACAGTACGTACTCGATAATTATGCGACTGTTGCTGAAGCCGTTACAGCATTGGAAAAAGAACCTTTTATCATCATTACCGATAATGTACCCGGTGAACAACGCCTAACAACGCTCCACTTATCGCTTTCTGATAAAACAGGAGATAGTGCAATCATTGAATACATCAATGGCAAACAAGTCATTCACCACAATAAAAAATATCAAGTGATGACGAATTCTCCAACCTTTGATCAGCAACTTGCTCTCAATACTTATTGGCAACAAATTGGTGGAACAGTGATGCTACCCGGCACCAATAGAGCCGCAGATCGCTTTGCGCGCGCCTCTTTTTACATCAATGCCATTCCTAAAAACAATAACCCGAAAGAAGCGATCGCCTCGGTATTTAGTGTTATTCGCAATGCATCCGTACCATTTGGTTTAAATACAGCCGAAGAACCGAATATCTCCTCAACCCGCTGGAGAACAGTTGCAGATCACAAGCAACAACTTTATTTCTTTGAATCAGCTGTTTCCCCGAATGTTTTTTGGATTGATTTAAAGAAAATCAATTTTAAAGATGGTGTTACACGTAAACTTGATCTTGGAAAAGACCAGCAAAATACCTTTGCCGGTGATGCGACCAATCAATTCAAAATAGCGAAACCATTTGAATTTCTTGGTTCAGCATCACATTAATAACCGCCTAGACGTGGAATAAACAAGAGACCTTAAATATGAAAAAAGTACTGTGCTTACTTAGTATTGCTGTAATGACAAGTGGTTGTACAAGTTTGCAAAATTCGCAAACAACCACTACGACTATTGATCATCTTGCTACTGCAGGCTCATTAAATTGTAAGAGCAATCAAATTTGCCCGAATGTGGTCGTTGAATGGGATAAACAACAAAAAGATCGACTAAAAGTTGATGTTGCGTTGACAAGTACTTATCAATATTACGATATAACAGCTATGACTTTCTTGGTGGATGGGAAGTCATTTAACTACAGTCCTACTGATAAAACTCAACAGAAATATATAAGTAAGCTTATTCCTAAGCACTCAGCCAATACCTTTGTTCTCCCAAGCTCGTTTCTTTATGAATTGAGAAGCGCGAAAAACGTTGAGCTATCCATTGAAACCGATAAAGGAATAATTCAACGCTCAGTATATACCCCAACGCAATCATCCACACTTTCCAAAAACTTCGCTCGACTCATTGCAAGTCTGCCGAAACAGCAACCCCAATAAGCTCAGATAAAGATGATGGATCAGTTATTATCTATTGATAACTGACCATTTCATCAATCAACCCCTGGTTATGAAAATGATTATCATTTTTAATTAAATATTGTTTCTTCGCAATAATACCAATCAATAGAATCATTCGAAGCGTACTCATTTCAGCGCAATTTTCTATCTATTAATAACCAAACTTTTTATAACCAAGTTTTATTCGCATTATTAAATCCGTACTGCTCGTTTTAACTGATCACATGAATGACTCATTTAAAAATCAATTAAATAAATAGTGTTATTTACCCCTATGATAATTTTTGAATAGCATGTAAAATATCCGCCAAAATTGCATAATGAAATGCAAAAAAATGCTCTTGATGGGGAGCGAACCCGAGGCGTTATATGTCAAAAAAAGAAGATATTATTAGCACAGCATTAAGACTATTTAACTCGCATAGCTACAACTCGGTTGGGGTCGATCGAATTATCAGCGAGTCAAACGTTGCAAAAATGACTTTCTATAAATATTTTCCATCTAAGGAAAAGCTGATTCAAGAATGTCTCATCCAGCGCAACCAAAATCTCCAAGCTTCGCTAAACATCGCTTTAAGTAAAGGCGATCCAGCCGACCATATGGGGCAGCTCAAAACGATTTTTGAATGGTATGCTGCATGGTTCAATACCGAAGATTTTAACGGATGCATGTTTCAAAAAGCGCTTGAAGAAGTGATCAAGATCTACCCTTCAACCTTAGAACCTGCAACTCAATATAAAATTTGGTTAACTGCCTTAATTCAAGGTTTACTTGAAAATATAGGAATTCAAACACCAATCCACCTTGCAACGCTCATTGTCAGTATTTTAGACGGTATGACGATTCAAGCGCATGTGAATAAAAACTCTGTTGAAATGAACGAGTATTGGAAGCGTGTTGAACACTTGATTAACTTTGAACAAACACTTGCATAAATAATTTTATCCCTTTACCAGTAAAGGGATAACTATATAAAGCAATGAAATAATTGAATAAAAAAATAAAGCGTGATTTATAATTTTTTTTCTGGCTCACGCTTGCGTCTAAATTTAGTTAATAATAACTATTATTACCCTCTGGCGGTCGTGTTTTCACAGTTCCGATCCTTTTTATGCAGACAGATTCTTCTGTCCTAAATCCAATTGTATACACTTTTACCTGAAGTACAATCTATTTTTAAATTTTTTTAATATTCATTAGTTATATTAATCACTTAATTTTATTGTGTAGTAAACTTTAAAAATCATACCTCATAGACATGATTTTTTGGTTCTATTTTAGCTCAAACCCACCAAATGTTAATCAGTCGACATTTATTAAAAAAAAAGCTAAATCATTAACATAATTGCTTATGCTTATAACTTTTTCTTATATACCTTGTCATTAAAAACCATTGTGATTATTCAGTTTTACAACAATTCTTTCTATTACCCATCTTATACTTGGGTCGGTTTTCTGGTGACGAGTGAAATATGCAAAAAAATCTTGAAATTGAAGCGATGAGAGCATCTGCGGGTAATGTTGTTAATGTACTCAAATCTCTAGCAAATACTGATCGGTTGATTATTTTGTGTCATTTAACTCAAAAAGAACTTAACGTCACACAAATTGCTGAACTCACAAACATTGTTCAACCCACCCTTTCACAACAATTGATGATGCTACGCAAAAGCAATGTTGTTTCTACACGTCGTGATGGCAAACAAATTTTTTATTCAATTCTTGATCCAAAGCTAAATATCATCTTGAATACCTTGTATGAGCAT
Source organism: Acinetobacter sp. NIPH 298 (assembly GCF_000369505.1). Classification (GTDB taxonomy): domain Bacteria; phylum Pseudomonadota; class Gammaproteobacteria; order Pseudomonadales; family Moraxellaceae; genus Acinetobacter. The sequence continues at coordinate 1,043,617 of NZ_KB850055.1, read as the reverse complement.
TATTGCCCAAAACCAGAACAATCATAGGGAAAACAAGCACTCGTTTCTTTAGCATTTTTTCTGCATAATATATACGAATTTATGCTTTAAAATGTTAGACATGAAAAAGTTAAATCAAGGCCTCTCTGTACTGTTTCCTGCAAGAAAATGGTTACGCAACTATCAGCTCCCCAGTTTTAGGTCTGATTTAACTGCCGCTTTAATTGTTTTGGCGATGCTTGTTCCTCAAGGTATGGCTTATGCCATGTTGGCGGGCTTGCCACCAGTCATGGGAATATACGCCAGTATATTGCCGATGATCATCTATGCATTTACGGGCAGTAGCTCCACACTGTCGATTGGTCCTGTTGCCATTATTTCCATGATGGTTTTCGCAGCATTAAACCCACTCTTTACAGTTGGTTCAGCAGCCTATATAGAAGCTGCTTGTCTTTTGGCGGTCTTAGTGGGTGTGATATCACTCATTTTAGGTCTATTTCGTTTTGGTTTTTTAATTCAATTGATTAGCCATCCCGTTATTCAAAGCTTCATCATTGCATCTGCATTATTGATCGCACTCGGGCAATTCAAGTTTTTACTCGATATCCCCTTGCAAGCAAATAATATCCCTGAGTTCTTTGTCAGTCTATCTCAACACTTCGATAAGATAAGTCTTACAAATCTCGGTTTTGGAATTACAGCGATTGGCATACTCATTTTATTGCCCAAGTTTATTCAATCTCATTTTATAAATAAAATTATTCCTCTACTGCTTCTACTCTTATCAATCGTGTTTATTTCTGCCTTAGGGGGAGATCATTATGGTATTCAAACTGTTGGAGCGATTCCCTCTGCTTTACCTAGTTTTCATTTTCCAACATGGAACTTGACTTTGGTTCAACAGCTACTCCCTAGTGCTTTTATGATTGCAATGATTAGTTTTATTGAGTCCTTGGCAATAGCGCAAGCAACTGCTTTGCAAAAGCGTGATGATTTAAACAGCAATCAAGAGTTAATCGCTTTAGGTTTGGCAAATATTGCAGCAGGTATAAATTCAGGCTTTGCTGTTTCAGGCAGTTTATCTCGAACAGTTGTGAATGCGGATGCAGGTGCAAAAACGCCGATCTCTGGTGTGCTTTCTTCATTATTAATGATCATCGTCAGTTTATATTTTACCGGTTTGTTTGCAAATTTACCTTTAGCCGTTCTAGCTGCGACCATTTTTGTTTCCATCTGGAAACTTGTCACACTGACTCCTTTTATTGATACATGGCGATATTCAAAAGCGGATGGTCTTGCGATGTGGGCAACGTTCTTGGGTGTGACCTGTATTGATATTTCGACTGGGCTTATTATTGGTATTGTTTTAACTTTTGTCTTATTACTCTGGCGAATCAGCCGTCCACATATTGCAGTGATTGGTTTAATCGAAGGCACTCAGCACTTTAGAAATGTGTCACGATATGATGTCATAACAACACCAAACGTTGTGGCATTTCGTGTTGATGAAAATCTTAGTTTTTTAAATGCACATATTTTGAAAGGTCATGTGATTACTGAGCTTAGCCAAAATCCACAGATACAACATGTCGTGATCAATTGCTCAAGTATTAGTAATATTGACCTCAGTGCGCTAGAAATGTTGAAAGATCTAAATCAAGAATTATCACAATTACAGATCCAGCTGCACCTCTCAGAAGTAAAAGGGCCAGTAATCGATAAGCTGTCTAAATCCGAGCTGGTAAAGGAGTTGAGTGGTCGAATATTTCTATCACACTACCAAGCAATACAAGCGCTTTCCACTCAACCTCAAGCCGATACAAAAACTTTATAGCTGTTTTTTCGCTCAAAAGGATATCGTATATTTATATAAAATACTTTTAAAAAACATTACGTTATTTTTTACAGTATTTTTAAAGTAATGCGGTAGTAAAAAAAATTTTAATATTCACAGCGCTTAGGTATAGAATACGGCGCTTGTTTAACCTTAAATCGTGCATAGGTTTATAAGGCCTTCATATGTTTAATGTATTGTCTCGCTTAAGTTTAGTTAGCAAAATTATTATCGCTATTTTTTTAGGGATTGGCGTGGCATTGCTATTCCCTACTTTCACACCTTATCTAAGTTTATTAGGTGAGTTATTTATTAAGGCCTTGAAATCTGTTGCACCAATTTTAGTTTTTGTACTCGTACTTTCTTCAATTGCAAACTTTCAAGTGGGTCAAAATTCTAATTTAAGACCTGTCATGACCTTGTATGTACTCGGCATGCTGTTCGCTGCATTTAGTGCTGTCATTGCAAGCATCATGTTCCCTAGTCAGCTTTTTTTGAACATCGCGGCCCAGTCTGAATTACAAGCACCTGGTAATCTTGCTGAGATCTTAAAGAACTTACTGCTTAGCTTTATTGCCAACCCTGTACAGGCAATCAGTGATGCTAATTTTATTGGTATCTTGGCTTGGGCAATTGGTTTAGGTTTAGCACTACGCCACAGTTCTGAATCAACAAAACAAGTATTAACCGATGTTTCCAATGCTGTGAATAAAATCATTCATATCGTGATTAGTTTTGCGCCAGTCGGTATTTTTGGCTTAGTTGCAGTGACCTTTGCTGAAGCTGGTTTTGCAACGTTGACAAGCTATGCACATTTATTGATGGTATTGATCGGCACAATGATTTTTGTTGCGCTGGTGATCAATCCAATTCTTGTTGCGATTACAATGCGCGCCAATCCCTATCCGCTCGTGTTTATCTGTTTGAAAGAAAGTGGGATTACTGCCTTCTTTACTCGTAGTTCAGCTGCAAATATTCCTGTGAACTTAGACCTTGCACGACGTTTAGGTGTCAATGAAGCAACTGCAGGTGTTTCCATTCCACTTGGTGCTACAATTAACATGGCGGGTGCTGCCGTTACCGTGACGGTATTAACACTCGCTGCTGTAAATACGCTCGGTATTCAAGTCGATCTCAGCACAATGATTATTTTGTCTGTTGTTGCAGCAATATCTGCTTGTGGTGCATCTGGCGTAGCAGGTGGTTCATTATTGCTTATCCCCGTTGCTTGTAGCTTGTTTGGTATATCAACAGAAGTTGCTATGCAGGTTGTCGCAATTGGTATGATCATTAGTGTATTGCAAGATTCAACCGAGACAGCACTCAACTCATCAACAGATGTTTTATTCACTGCTGCTGTAGATTTCAGAGACCGTCTAGACTCATAGGTTTATATGCCACTTCAACGTTTACCAAATTGGATTCAACTGGGTGCTTTTTTATTGGCATTGAATGCAGGGATGGTGAACGTTTTGGGTTTATTCACTCTCCTGCACCAATCCGTTTCTCATATGACGGGTAATGTCAGCTTATTGGCCATGAATGTACTCGATTGGCAACCAGATCATCTGATTTACCTTGGCTTAGTGGTAATATGCTTTGTAATTGGCTCGTTTTATAGTGGTCTAATTCTTGGAAATGGCAATCTCGCACTAGGGCGGCATTATGGGTTTCCACTCAGCTTAGTCGCCGTTTTTCTGTTTTTAACGTGGTTGCTCATCCCCTATTTTCCTCGCTATGGCTTACTCTGGGCCTGCGTAGCCATGGGCGTACAAAATGCAATGGTCAGCCACTATAAAGGCGCGATTATTCGTACCACCCATTTATCTGGTGTATTAACCGATATTGGCTTAGCGCTCGGCTACAAAGCACGAGGGCTAACAGTCGAAAGACGGCGTATTTTGCTACATTTACTCATCTTTACTGGTTTTTTAGCAGGCGGACTCATTGCGAGTGTGCTGTATCCATATTTAAACTTACAAACCTTTCTTATCCCGACGGCTTTAAGCTTAGCGATGAGTATGGCATATTGGATTTATTATTTTCGTTCTTCATCAAACTTAAATTTGGATTGAATCATGGTTAAAAATGCATTGCAGGCTCAGTTATTAAAAGCGGGTTTGGTCGACAATAAAAAAGCGAAAAAATTAACCAAACAAGTGCAACATGAGCAACGTACAGGGCAAAACGATGATGCAACATTTAAAGCTGAGATTGATCGTGCCAAACAAGAAAAAATAGCCAAAGATCAAGCGCTCAATTCAGAGAAACAACGTATCTTGGAAGAAAAAGCCCTTAAAGCTTCAATTATCCAAATGATCAAACAACACAAAGTACAGCAAACTGATGGCGATATTGCTTATCAATTTATTGATGACAATAAAATTAAGAAAATCTACCTTGCTCAACAGGTCTATAACGCACTGGTTTCTGGCTCACTGGTCATTGCAAAAGATCAAGACAGTTATGCTTGTCTTCCTAAAGAATTAGCCGAGAAGATTGATCAAAAAATGCAAGGATTCATCTTAGTTAACAACAATACTGAAAATAATAGCCAGACTACAGATGAAGAAGATCCATACGCAGCCTATGTCATTCCTGATGATTTGATGTGGTAAATCATTTAACTCTGTAAAAACGCCTTACAGATCGTATATAAACTGTGATTAAAAATAACTAAAGCCCTATTACAGCTTACAATTCGCTATTAAAGAATTTTAAGGTGTTTGGGTTTTGGATTATTTAAATTTTATACGCGATATTAAAGCTGAATTAAGCCATTTTCCTTGGCTTGAAATGCTACTTGCCCTGATCGTTCTAATTTTATTCGCAGCACTGGCAAATTTCATTGCGAAAAGAATTATTGTTCGTGGTATACGCCATTTAATCACCAAGTTTAAATCTCCAAATCAAGCGATCTTCTCACAGCATAGTGTAACTCGTCGTTTTGCCAATATCGTCCCTGCAATTGTGATTATGAATGGGATCTCCTCAGTCCCACATCTCCCAGAGAAAGTAATCAGCCTTGTGCAAATGGGTGCTCAGGCCTTTATTTTCCTCACTATCGCACTCTCGATCAGTGAAGCGCTCAACATCTTCAACCTCGTCTATCAGCGTAACCCTAAATCAAGAAATAAACCTATCAAAGGTTATTTGCAACTGGTTAAGTTGGTCTTGTTTGTGGTTTGTGGGCTATTAATTTTAGGTACTTTCCTTAAAAGAGATGTCTTCACTTTACTTGCTGGTTTCGGGGCAATGGCAGCGGTATTAATGCTGGTGTTCCAAAACACAATTCTTTCTTTGGTAGCCAGTGTACAAATTACCTCTTATGATATGGTTCGTATAGGCGACTGGATTGAAATGCCATCCTTAAACGCAGACGGCGATGTCATTGATATGTCATTACATACAGTGACTGTACAGAACTTTGATAAAACCTTCACCACCATTCCAACCAATAAGCTAGTAACGGATACCTTTCGGAATTGGCGTGGAATGAGCAATTCAGGTTGTCGTCGTATGAAGCGCTCACTTTTTCTTGATCAAAGTAGCGTACATTTTATGAGTGATGAAGAACAGCAAAAACTCAAAGATTTTTTGCTTTTAGATCAATATCTTGATGCAAAGAAATCTGAAATTGAGGAGTTCAATAATCATTTAACCAATCATTCTCGATATAACCAGAGACGTTTAACCAACTTGGGAACGTTTCGGGCTTATGTTGAGTTCTACTTACGTCAGCACCACGGGATTGCCCAAAATCAAACAATTTTGGTTCGCCAGTTACAACCAACAAGTGAGGGCTTACCTTTAGAGATTTATGCATTTACCAACACGATTGCATGGGCATCTTATGAGGCAATTCAATCTGATATTTTCGATCATCTAATTGCTATTATTCCTGAGTTTGGTTTAAGAATTTATCAAGCACCATCAGGACATGATTTACAAGCATTTAGACAACAAGCAAGCACTGAAAAGCTCACTTAAATCAATACGCATAAAAACTGCAATGGCTTGAAGTTCTCACCCGACCCAAATGAATGGACAGACACAGAACTCTCAAGCCATTGAGGTTTAGATAAAAATCTAATAGCGACAAGCAAGTATAGTTATACTTAAGCCTATTTTCTCTAGTTATCTATTTTAAAAATGTTCAAATTTTATAAAATCATTTGGTCCACTTAAGTAGATTCAAATTAAATTCCGACGCCAACAAATATGCTGCCATCATCAAGGCTAGTGAAATAGTAATTAAAACGATATCAATAGATGGAGCACCACGAATAAGAAAAAATATACTTGTGATGAACAACAAACAAACACTTAAATTGCCGACTTTTTTTAACATTTAACATCCATATAATCGTGAAGCACATCACAATTATTGCTGTTTTATAAGCATAGTTCTAGTATTATTATCGCTTTATTGTGACCGCTCATCATATCGCTGTACTAAAACTTTGCTTCACCCCCTTCCATCATCTGGTTTTTCAAATAGATAGACGTGTTCAAACTTAAAACAAGTAGCAAAGTGCACACTATTATTTTTTTACTATGCGATTGGTAAATGATGATTAAAAAGCCTTTATATAAAGGCTTTTTAATTGACTCTCTTATAAATAAATTTCCGGAGGATACGGAGTATCATCAGCAATTGGGGAATAAAGCACTTCTCCAACAAAGAAACCGTTTGGCGCTTGCCCGATATCAATGGTAATTGAATCCAACATCACTTGCGGATATGCCCAAATAAACTGCTTCATCAGTCCTAATGGATCATTGTTCTGCATATCGCCAAAAATTCGCTGCCAGATGTGTACTTGATACGCTTTGCTAGCGTCAAATCCATAGAGATGTGCAATAGATGGATCAGGAACAAATCCCGATAAATAAGCAACTTTATCGATTGGATAATGAAGATCTTGAGTCGGTATCTCTGCCACAGTTTGATGTGCCAAATCCAGTTTTGCCTCTAAAAGCCAATCATAGGCTTCAGTCATCATGTAATCAAAATGAGGATAAGCATAATGTTCGCGTGGATAGTTAATGTCCGTCGCAAGAGTTTCTATTGGTGTTCGAATTGTGGGAAAGAAAATTAATGGACAGACTAGAGCACTTGGATATTTTGCTTTTATCACAGCACGGATGTCCTGACATGTCTGACCCAACTTATTTCTTAACCACGTTTTAAACTCATCATACGACGTACCTGTTTTATGCACAGCATCATAAATTGTTCCTAAGTCTGGTGCATATAATCCAGTATCAGCATTAAAGGCAAGTTTAGTCGGGAAATCATAAATACAAGGTAGATCTGTGCCTTGGTTATACCACCACCACGGCTCACCAATTTGCATATTTACCTCACACCCACCTATCGCCATCATATCTGCAAACTCGATAAATGCTTTGTGTAGATAGGCTAGTGCATTTTGATCACATGGACTAAAAAAATAACTCGGGGGTTCATAACCCGTACGACCTAGATTGCTATTCCAATCTCGCTGCGCCCAAAACTCATTTGCACCTAATGAGTACATTTCAAAACTCACACCAAATACTGGCTGCATATCTGCATCATGTAGTGCTTGTGCAAAGTGCTCATGCCATATCCGCGTGCATGGATTTACCACATCTTCAAATGTCATAAGCGTATCTGGAATTTGCCACTTATTCAGATCATTTTTCCAAATTAACTCTGGATATTTGGACATACCACAATAATGATTCATAAAGCCTTGATAGCCCAAAGCTTTCATATTATCAACAAGCCGCTGAGGGTTTAAATCATAGTGGTCATCATAACTGGTACAGATACCATAATGATGCGGTGGCACAGATACTCGATTTAAAGTCAGCTTTGCATTTGGCCCTGTGGTGATAGAGTTGAATATGCGGATATAACCATCTTCAGCTTGAGCCAGTGGAAGTGTTGAATGTCCATTATATGTGGTTGTATAAGCAGAAAAGGAAATCCGCTGAATATTGGTGACCGGGAAATGGTCTGTGGCTGAGAAACCTGCTCTTACTGTGTCCCAATTGATCTGAATATGTGCTGATCGAGCCGTGGGTTGGTTGGCATAATTAAACAAAACAATATAAGCCACCTTATCTTCACCATGATCATGGTAATGGACCGTCAAAGTAGGTGTAAGTGTTTCATGATTAAGGGTTGGCATTGAAGCAGATAATTCAATATCAAAATCCCAAATCACCCCTGAGTAATCGTACTTAGTCTCGTATGCGAGAAATGTATGGTCTTTAGCATCATGAGAATCCCAGACAATACCTGCTAGATCAGTCGTGGTGCGAGATCGAAATAATGCTTCAAAGCCATTCTGATAATTGGTGATCGCAAAAGACATGGTTTGTGGGCCATCAATCCGCCAGTATTTAGGGGGAAAACGATCAATCAATGAAGTTTCAATAATGAGATTAGAATCTTGTTGGTGTTCAAATTGTTTTTTCATGTCATATTTCTCAAGTGTTATATTTCATTAGTTTTTCAGATTAGACAATAATAAATTTCAATCAACTTCAAGCTCGTTAGAATGCGTACAATTTCACTTTTCACATTTATTACATTAATTTTCTGCTATCCTATAATGACGATATGTTTATACTTTTTTAAACTTAGAGGAAGAAACAATGCTGCGATGGTTTGAGAAATTAGTCGACCCATATCCAAGCAAAGACTTAAACAAACCATTACCCACCACTTTCTTTGCTTTTGTCTGGAAAGCGACACAAGGCATTCGCCCTTATTTATTCTTACTGGTCGCTTGTACAGCCGCAGCAGCCTGTTTTGAAGCATTGTTCTTTTCTTATATCGGTAAATTGGTCGATTGGCTGAGCAACAGTCAACCCAATACATTTTTTGCGACCAATCAGCAAAATCTGACCATTCTAATCAGTATATTATTTGCCAATATTTTCTTTGTCAGCATTCAAGCTATTATTAAACATCAAGTTTTATTTAGTAATTTTCCAATGCGTATGCGTTGGCGCTTTCATAATTTATTGTTACAACAAAGCTTAGATTTTTTCCACACTGACTTTGCAGGACGTCTTTCAGCCAAGGTGATGCAAACGGCATTAGCTGTACGCGAGTTTTGGATGATTCTTGGCGATATGCTGGTTTATGTGGTTATTTATTTTATTACCATCAGTATTGTACTTGGTTCGATCTCTCCGATCCTAATCCTTCCCTTAATTATATGGTTAGTGTTGTTTATTGCGATTGCCAGTTATTTTATTCCACGTTTAGGCAAAGTATCTCAAGCGCAAGCAGATGCACGATCTATCATGACAGGCCGTATCACAGATGCCTACACCAATATTCAAACCGTAAAACTATTTGCACATGCAGGCCGTGAAAGCCAGTACGCCAAAGAATCCATGAAAGAATTTATGGAGACTGTTTATAAGCAAATGCGTTTAGGTGTGAAATACCAAATTAGTATTCGCCTGCTGAGTGCTTTTCTTTTTATTGGTGTTATTGGAACTTCTGTTTGGTTATGGACTCAAGGTCAAGCCGCGATCGGTGTAATAGCAGCAACAACTGCCATGGTATTGAAGCTTGATAGCCTAGCTGAATTTATCATGTGGCATATCACCATGCTCTTTGAAAATGTCGGTACCATTCAAGATGGTATGAAGACTTTAGGTAAACCGATTCAAATCCAAGACAAACAAGATGCCACTGAATTAAAAGTTCAACAGGGTGAAATTCGTTTTGAAAATGTGAGTTTTGCTTATAATCAGAAAAATGTGATTGATCACTTTAATTTAACCATCAAACCCGGCGAAAAAATCGGTATTGTGGGGCGTTCTGGCGCTGGTAAATCGACATTAATTCAACTACTACTGCATTTCTACCCGATTAATCAGGGCCGTATTTTGATTGATGGACAAGATATCCAAAACGTGACCCAAGATAGTTTACGTGCCAACATCGCATTAGTGACCCAAGATACCTCGCTCTTGCATCGCACAGTGGCAGAGAATATTAAATATGGTCGTCCAAACGCGAGTGAGGCCGAAATTCAACAAGCGGTGAGAAAAGCTCGTGCTGAAGAGTTTATTCCTCAACTGAGTGACCAAAAAGGTCGTGTCGGATTTGATGCCTATGTCGGTGAGCGTGGTGTAAAACTTTCTGGTGGTCAACGTCAACGTATTGCCATTTCGCGTGTTTTTCTTAAAGATGCCCCTATTCTGGTTTTGGATGAAGCCACCAGTGCACTTGACTCTGAAGTAGAAGCCGCGATCCAATCTAGTTTAAATGACTTAATGGTTGGCAAAACGGTCATTGCAATTGCGCACCGTTTATCTACTATTGCACAAATGGACCGTCTCATCGTCCTTGATCAAGGCAGAATTGCTGAGCAAGGTACACATGAAGAACTGATAGCGAATGATGGTTTGTATGCCCAACTTTGGAAACGCCAAACAGGTGGCTTTTTAGTTGAACAAAGAGTGACTCAGGACACCGAATAATGTTGTATTTAGAAGATTTGAATATTGGTGATCGTTTCATCAGTCGTGAATATGAAATAACTCTTGAGGAAGTTAAACAATTTGCAGGTCAATTTGACCCTCAACCTTTTCATTTAGATGCAGAGGCGGCAGCACAGCACCCTATCTTTCAAGGGTTAGCTGCTAGTGGATGGCATACTTCCGCTGTGGTGATGCGTTTATGGACTGAGTGTTTCCCAATCGCAGGCGGGTTATTGGGTACTGAATCTAGTCTACGCTGGCCCCGTCCCACCCGTGTTGGTGACAAAATCCATGTCGATGTTGAAATTACCGCCATTGTGCCCTCTAAAACTAAACTTGATCGTGGTATCGTTAGCTATGTCACACAAGCTTTGAACCAACACGGCGATGTGCTATTAATATCTACAACCAAAATTATGGTCTTTAGAAAACCAACTTGATTTTTGAGGATTAGGTGACTCTCTTGTCCAACAATTTTTATGATTCATTCTTTTATTTCATGCAAAGATGTTTGAAAAGTACTTGTAAAGATCGATGAGCCGCCACGGATAGCACATGAAAACGACCTCAACTCGACAAGATCAAGGAATACCAGGCGTCTATGGCTTATTGTTATTAGATGTTGTTTCACGCTGGGGATACAGCGATGAAACTTTATTTGCTCCGTTTCACTTAACGAGCGAACAACTGGCTGATCCAAACTATCGAATTCCAACGCCGATTGCCAATGAATTGGTAAAGCATGCTTTACGCCTCACCGGTGAAAGTACACTTGGCTTTCATTTAGGTACGCAAATGCGTATCTCGATTCATGGCTTTATTGGTTATGCAATTATGACCGCCCATGACATCACTGATGCGATTGCACTTGCGAGCCGTTTTATTCAATTACGTTTGCCTTTTCTCCAACTTTATTTTTCTACTTTTGGCCCTAAAGCAACGTTACAACTACAATGTGACATTCAAGTTGAGCCTTTGCGAACTGAGATTATTCTAGGGCTAACCATTGGTATTATGACCATGGCTAAAGCTTTGACTGGAATCGAGGACTTAAGTGGTGAAGTTGATCTAGACTTCCCCGAACCAGATGGGTTTGATAAATATCGTGACAAATTGACCAGTACGGTTCGCTTTAATCAGCCACATTTGATATCAAGTTTTGATAAAAAATATCTAGGCTTGAAAATGGTCAATGCAGATCCTATTGCCAGCCAAATTGCGATTAACCAGTGTGAAACTGAGTTATCTGCTTTGGGTGAACGTCGCCGTTTAGCAATGCGGGTCCGTGATATTCTCACTAACTCTGAACAACATTATCTGAGTATTGAAAACGTGGCTGATCGTTTACATATGTCAGATCGCACATTGAAACGTCAGCTTGCAGCGGAAGGAACATCATTTTCAACCTTGGTGGATGAAGTACGCTATCGGCATGCCACGTCTTTGCTTTCACGTACAGACTATAGCCTAGAACAAATTGCTGATGAATTAGGCTATTCTGATGTTGCAAATTTTAGCCGTGCTTTTAAACGCTGGAGTGGTCGTAGTCCAAGTAACTGGCGTAAAGATCCGTATTTGTAATATCGGGGTTGATTGATAAAACTTTTGTTTTTAATCAAAAACCTGTATAAAACGAAACAAAAATGATGAGATGGATTATTAAGGAGTTGTCATGAATCATCCAGTAGATTTGAAGTATGCGCGTACACATGAGTGGGTAAGAATTGAAGGCGACTTAGTTGTGACAGGGATTACTGACCATGCACAAGATGAGTTGGGTGATTTAGTCTATGTGGAAACACCTGAACTTGATAGCCAAGTCACTGCAACAGAACAAGCGGGTATTGTTGAGTCTGTAAAAACCGCTTCAGATATTCATGCCCCTGTTTCAGGCACAGTTGTTGAAGTAAATACTGATCTTGAAGATGATCCTGATTTTGTCAATGAAGATCCATACGGCAAAGGTTGGATCTATAAAATCAAACCAGACAATATGACTGATGTTGAAAAACTTCTATCCAGTGAAGAATACGAATCAGGTCTATAAGCCTTTATATAGACTGATCTATCAAAAAGCCTAGTTTAAATTAAACTAGGCTTTTTCATTAGAACTCAAAATTAATTGAAATTGCGCCTACTTCAAAACACATTTTTTAAGGCAAGATTTCTTCACTTTGCGACTGTAAATGGGTAGAAAATAGCGTTTCATTGGCAAAACTGCTTAATATTCACTGCTTTTTATAATGGAATTTCGCTGAATCCCTACCTTTGTAACTTCATATTTCATACATTCCAGCTATATTTCACTCGTTCGATACCATATTTCGACCATCTAAGCGTCTTTTTTGTAAATTTCCAAAATTATTTACTTATTTATTTATAGATAAAGCTAATATTTTATCCAAAATCACTCGTTATTTTAAATTAAAAGCCTAATATTCAACCGCCTATATTGATTTACACAAAGAATACAAATAACATACACGTCTATTACAGTGTTTCAAAAAACAATCGTGCTTGAATCTGTCACCTTATCAATCTTATTAGAATAGTAAATCATTTTTGGGCTATTCAGATGGGATTGTACCGTTATGGATATATAAGGATGAGCATCCATTATGAATTTCTCTAATCCCACTGTTGTTGTGTTCGTGGTATATATTATTGCCATGTTGGGTATAGGTTTATACGCCTATTTTTCTACCAAAAGTCTTGATGATTATATTCTTGGAGGACGAAGTTTAGGTAGTTTTGTCACCGCTTTATCGGCGGGTGCATCTGACATGAGTGGCTGGCTACTCATGGGTTTACCCGGCGCAATTTATCTGGCTGGACTATCTGAATCATGGATCGCGATCGGTTTGATTATTGGTGCGTGGCTCAACTGGTACCTCGTTGCAGGACGGTTACGTGTACATACCGAAGTGCAGAATAATGCCCTCACTCTACCTGATTATTTTACAGGTCGTTTTGATGATCAGAAAAAAATCTTACGCGTAACATCCGCATTGATTATTTTGGTCTTCTTCGCGATTTATTGTGCTTCTGGCATGGTCGCTGGTGCACGTTTATTTGAAACATTGTTCGAATTACCATATGGCACAGCCTTGATGTTAGGCGCATTTGCAACAATTGGTTATGTTTGTATTGGTGGGTTTTTGGCAATCAGTTGGACCGACACCTTCCAAGCAGGCTTGATGATTTTTGCATTGCTACTACTCCCGATCATCACCTATCTCTCGTTGGATGCAGGCGCTGCTCAATTTACTGCTTTAGTTGAAACTGCACGTCCTCATGCTTATGATTTTGCTTCGAATTTAAGCTTAGTTGCGATACTTTCAGCAGCTGCTTGGGGCTTGGGCTATTTCGGGCAACCACATATCCTCGTTCGCTTTATGGCGGTCGACTCAGTTAAATCAATCCCTGCTGCTCGTCGTATCGGTATGACATGGATGATTTTATGTTTAGCGGGTGCAGTTGGTTCAGGTTTTGTTGGTATCGCATATTTCCAACAACATCCAGAACTTGCAGCAGCAGTAAGCGCTAACCCTGAAACTGTATTCATGGAACTGACCAAAATCTTATTCAATCCTTGGGTGGTTGGTATCGTCCTTGCCGCAATTCTATCTGCGGTAATGAGTACATTGAGTTGCCAATTATTGGTCTGCTCAAGTGCATTGACAGAGGATTTGTACAAAGGCTTGATCCGTAAAAATGCTTCGCAAAAAGAGTTAATTTGGATTGGTCGTGCAATGGTATTTGCTGTCGCTATGCTTGCACTGCTCTTGGCACAAAACCCAGAAAGTAAAGTCCTCGGCTTAGTTGCTTATGCTTGGGCAGGCTTTGGAGCTGCATTTGGTCCACTGATTATTCTTTCATTGTTCTGGAAACGTATGACCTTAAACGGTGCGTTGACAGGTATGATCGTCGGCGCTGTGACGGTTATCGTTTGGAAAAACTTCTTTGGCGATACAGGCATCTATGAAATCATCCCTGGTTTCCTTTTCGCATTGATCAGTATCGTTGTGGTGAGCTTACTTGGTAAGGCACCAAACTCAAATGTAACAAGTCGCTTTGAACAAGCTGATGAGATTTACGCAAGAGAAATGAAATAATCATTTTAGATAAAATTTAAGGGGCTTAAGAGCCCCTTTTTTTGATTTAAAATTTACTCCTGGATTTGATTTTTATTTTAGAACTGTCCTTAATGACCTGCATCACAGGATAACTTCGCGTTTCTTTTACGCCGGGTAATTGCCATAAAATCTGACCCGCAATACGCCGAAACTCTTCCATTCCAGCACTACGCAGCTTGATTAAGAAATCAAAACCACCACTGACCATGTGACATTCGACGATTTCTTGGTATTGCGTCACTGCATCAATAAAATCCTCCAATACGTTTGGCGTAGTTTTATCTAGCAGCACTTCTACAAAAACCAAAAAACTTGCATTGAGCTTATTGGGATTGAGTTTTGCCTCATAACCCAAGATAAATTCATCTTTCGTCAATTTCTGCACACGCGCCATCACGGCCGTTGGTGACAGATTCACTAACTCAGCTAATTTACTATTCGAAATCCTCCCATCTGTTTGAAGAATATCCAGAATTTTCAAATCAGTACGATCCAATGTATAAATAGGGCTATCCAACTGAGTTTTCCTCTAAAAAATGGGTCAATTATAGTGAGTTATTCGGGTTTTATTCTGTAATTATAAATTATCTAAACCTCTGTACTCAATAGAGTATTGTTATCGGAATTTAGCAATGAATAAATTGGATACCCACGCACAAATGGACACGGCTCACGACAACGGTGGTTATATCACCGAATTTAAAGAAAAAAGTGAGTTTGAGCAAAGTATTAATACTGCTTGGCGACGTGCAGAACCTGAATCAGTAGCAGAACTTGCTGAAGCGGCAAATATCTCTCCTGATCTCGATCAAAAAATTTATGAACTGGCTTTCAACCTTGCGCATAATTTACGTGAACGTAAAAGCTCGGCTGGTAAAGCAGGTATTGTTCAAGGTTTACTACAAGAATTTTCACTGTCTTCTCAAGAAGGCGTTGCGCTCATGTGTTTGGCGGAAGCTTTGCTTCGTATTCCAGATACAGCAACCCGTGATTTGTTGATTCGTGACAAGATCAACCAAGGCAACTGGAAAGAGCATCTCGGTCAAAGTAACCTGATGTTTGTAAATGCTGCTGCTTGGGGTTTGATGTTAACGGGTAAGTTAATGGAAACGCCAAAACAAACCAGTTTATCAAGCGTGTTAACAGGACTTCTAGCCCGTAGTGGACGCGGCATCATCCGTAAAGCGGTTGACGTTGCCATGCGTATGATGGGCGAACAGTTTGTCACTGGTGAAACCATTGAAGAAGCGCTTGAACATGCTAAGCCACTGGAACACAAAGGTTTCCGCTACTCATACGATATGCTTGGTGAAGCAGCGCTGACTGAACATGACGCTGAACGCTACTATGCTGATTATACACAAGCAATTCATGCGATTGGTAAAGCATCCAATGGTCGTGGTGTTTATGACGGTCCGGGTATCTCGATCAAGCTTTCTGCTTTACACCCTCGTTACCAACGTGCGCAAATCGACCGCGTTCACCATGAACTTTACAACAAAGTATTTGAACTTGCTTGCCTAGCAAAACACTACGATATCGGTTTAAACATCGATGCCGAAGAATCTGAACGCTTGGAAATCTCACTCGAATTGCTTGAGCGTTTATGTTTTGAACCAAAACTTGCCGACTGGAAAGGTATTGGTTTCGTGATTCAAGCTTATCAAAAACGTTGTTTCTACGTGGTTGATTATATTGTTGATCTTGCAAAACGTAGTAACAAACGTTTAATGATTCGTTTGGTGAAAGGCGCATATTGGGATAGCGAAATCAAGAAAGCGCAAATTGATGGGATGACTGATTACCCAGTGTTTACCCGTAAAGTTCACACGGATTTGTCATACATCGCTTGTGCGAAAAAATTACTGGCTGCACCTGATCAAGTGTATCCTCAGTTTGCAACACACAATGCACAGTCACTTGCAACGATCTACACGCTTGCAGACCCAAGCAAATATTATCCGGGTCAGTACGAGTTCCAATGCTTACACGGTATGGGTGAGCCATTGTACGAACAAGTTGTCGGTTCAAAAGCAGACAATAAACTGGGTATTCCATGTCGTGTTTACGCACCAGTGGGTAACCATGAAACTTTATTGGCTTATTTAGTTCGTCGTTTATTGGAAAATGGTGCAAACACATCATTCGTAAACCGTATTGCCGACAAAACTTTGAAAGTTGAAGACCTCATTCAGTCTCCAATCAAAGATATCCAAACTGCTGCAAAAGAAGAAGGTCAGTTAGGTTTAAAACACCCAGCGATCCCACTTCCACATGATTTATATCCATTACGTCCAAACTCGAATGGTTTTGATTTAAATAATGATCAACCATTAGCAGATTTAGATGCAACGGCACAAAAACTACGTCATCACGTTTGGAAAAGTGCACCACTACTTGGGTTTGAATCGACTGTTCACGACATTGGTAATGCGATTGCAATTACAAACCCTGCACAAAACAGCGAAGTTGTGGGTCATGTCAATGAAGCGACGAGTGCTGACGTACAGCTTGCTTTGGAAGCTGCCGTACAAGCACAAAAAAGTTGGTCTGTAACAGATAAAGTAGAACGTGCTGCATGCTTAAAACGTGCTGCTGATTTGATGGAAGCACGTATCCAAGAACTTATGGTTCTACTTTGCCGTGAAAGTGGCAAGACCTATGCCAATGCGATAGCCGAAGTTCGTGAAGCTGTAGATTTCTTGCGTTACTATGCTACTCAAATTGAAAACTTACCTGTAAATGCGCAAGTAAAACCATTGGGTACGGTACTGTGTATCAGCCCTTGGAACTTCCCACTTGCGATTTTCTCTGGTCAAATTGCGGCAGCATTGGTCAGCGGTAACTGTGTGATTGCAAAACCTGCGGAACAAACCCCTCTCATCGCAGCTCAAGCCGTACAAATTTTATGGGAAGCTGGCGTACCACACGGTGTCGTTCAACTTCTTCCAGGCCGTGGTGAAACAGTTGGTGCTCAACTCAGCCAAGATGATCGTATCCAAGGCATCATGTTCACTGGCTCGACTGAAGTTGCAAAAATCTTGCAAAAGACTGTTGCTAAACGTTTATCAGCAAATGGGCAACCAATTCCGTTAATCGCGGAAACGGGTGGTCAAAATGCGATGATCGTAGATTCTTCTGCACTTACTGAGCAAGTTGTTTTAGATGTTGTAAGCTCTGCATTTGACAGTGCGGGTCAACGCTGTTCTGCACTTCGTATCTTATGTGTACAAGAAGATAGTGCTGCAACAGTCATCCAAATGCTGAAAGGTGCAATGCAACAGTTGATCGTAGGTCATCCTGCTATCTTGAAAACTGACATTGGTCCTGTGATTGATCAAGAAGCAAAGCAAACAATTGATACTCATATCCAAAAGATGAAATCTAAGGGCTACCCTGTTCATCAATTGATGTTTAACGATGCTGCTAGTCAACAAGCTCTCGCACAAGGTACATTTGTTCCGCCTACAGCGATTGAATTACCAAACCTTGATGACTTAGAGCGTGAAGTCTTTGGTCCTGTATTGCATATCATCACTTATAAATATGGTGAACTTGAGCAATTAATTGATCGTATCAATGCAAAAGGCTACGGCTTAACCATGGGTCTGCACACACGTATTGATGAAACCATTAATACCGTGATCCAACGTGCTGAAGTGGGTAACTTATACATCAACCGTAACATCGTTGGTGCTGTCGTAGGCGTGCAACCATTTGGTGGTGAAGGCTTATCGGGTACAGGTCCAAAAGCAGGTGGTCCATTGTATATGTACCGTTTGATGGAGCATTGCTCAGAGAAAGTTTTAGCAACGCCATTTGCAGTGAAAGCTGAAATCTCTAATTTTGATGCCGTATCAAATGTTGCTTACCAAAACTTGTTGTCTTGGGCAAACCAAAATATGCCTCAAGCCATTACAACCATTCCTGCATTTGGTGTGGGTAAGTTCTACGAATTGCAAGGCCCTACAGGTGAGAGCAATCAATACATTATCTTACCTCGTCATCGCGTGCTTTCAATCGCAGATGATGAACGTGCTCAGTTACAACAACTTCTCGCAATTTTTGCGGTAGGTAGTTCAGTAGCAATGTTAAAAGACAATGTATTCTTGGCTAAACACCAAGCTTCTCTACCAAAAGAAGTGTTAGCCGCAATTAAAGTCATTGCGCGTGTTGAAACAGATCACTTTGATGCCGTATTGCATCAAGGTTCAGTTGAGCAACTACAAACCTTACAACATAAAATTGCGAACCGTTCTGGAGCAATCGTAGGTATCACTCATCTTCAAGTAGATGAACAGATTCCTCTAGAACGCCTCGTCATCGAACGTGCCATTAGCGTAAATACTGCGGCAGCAGGCGGTAATGCAAGTTTGATGACTTTATCTGAAGACTAGTTTTAGTCCTCAATCTCCTAGCCCGAATCATGTTTACATGGTTCGGGTTTTTTATTATTTTGCTAGACTTAAATCCATTCATAAAAATGAGAAATTTTAGATGCAATTCTTTCCAGCAGATCAATATCAACAACGCTGCCAACAACTTTTTGAAAAATATAAAGTCCAAATATTGCAACTTACACCTTACGCAATCGTCGAGCATATTGGTTCATCTGCAATCCCTCATACAATTTCTAAAGGTGATTTAGACATTTATGTTGAAGTTCCAGCAAAATATTTCTTAGATACAATTAACCAGCTTCAGAGACTCAACTTTAGAGAAAAGCTTGATACGTTACGCACCAATGATCTTTGTATGTTGGAGTCATTAGACGATGATGTCGCGCTTCAGATTGTAACGAATGGATCGGAATTCCAAAATTTTCTAGTTTTCCGAGATAGATTAAGAGAATCGTCTCATCTAGTTCAGAAATATAATCAACTAAAGCAGCAATGTATCGGTTTATCACAAGACCAATACCGCGAGATAAAAGCCAACTTCATCCAACAAGTACTTAATCAAAATAATTAAAAGTAAACCACTGATTGTTATAATTCCCCTGCACCTCGCACGGCTTTTTTGATACCATTCACAGTTAAATTTGTTTTGTATTTTTGCTAGTTATGACCGTATCTTATCAACAGCAGCTTCAAGAGAAAGTTGAACGAATCACCACACAATTTGCTTCGTTCAACCCACCTGCTTTAGAAGTGTTTCAATCACCTGCACAACATTTTCGTATGCGCGCCGAGTTTCGCCTTTGGCATACAGAAGACGATTTGTTCTATGCCATGTTTGAACGTGCTGAAGACGGTAAACAAAAAGACGTGATTCGTGTCGATGATTTTCCGATTGCGGATCGTAGTATCAACGAACTCATGCCACGATTACTACAAGAATTAAAAGCAACCCCAATTTTATCTCAACGTATTTTTGAAGCTGACTTTCTCTCAACACTGAGTGGAGAAATGCTAGTTACGCTGATTTATCATCGTAAACTAGATGCAGATTGGGAAATTGCCGCGAAAACTTTAGCAGAAAAGCTTAATATTAAAATTATGGGTCGTAGTCGCGGTCAAAAAGTTATTATTGGTGATGACTATGTCGTTGAACAACTCAACGTACATGGACGAACGTTTAAATACAAACAAATTGAAAGTAGTTTTACTCAACCAAATGCTCAAGTTTGCCAGCATATGCTTGAGTGGGCATGTAACGCTGCGGAAGGAGCTCAAAAAGACCTTTTAGAACTGTACTGTGGCAACGGCAACTTCACCCTACCACTTTCTTTGAAGTTTAATCGTGTCCTCGCAACAGAGCTTGCCAAGTCTTCTGTATATGCAGCGCAATGGAATATCGAACAAAACCATATTGAAAATATTCAAGTCGCACGTTTATCTGCTGAAGAATTCACCCAAGCCTATCACGGCGAACGTGAATTTAGACGCTTGCAAGAAGCAAATATTGATATTCAAGGCTACGACTTTGACACCGTTTTCGTAGATCCACCACGTGCAGGGATTGATGATGAAACCCTAAAATTACTACAAGGTTTTGAACGTATTATTTATATCTCATGTAACCCCGATACCTTACATGACAATTTAAAAACCTTGGCTCAAACACATCAAATAACCAAGTTTGCGATGTTCGATCAATTCCCTTTTACTCACCATGTTGAGTCAGGTGTTTTACTCGAAAAAATTTAAACAAATTATGTCTATGTAACACTACAAAATAAGGAGTTTAATAACTCCTTATTTTTTAATTGAATTTAAAAACAAAATATGGTTTTCTATAAAGATCAAGTCATTAAGCTGTCATAATTTCGTTGATCTCATCCATATCCATCGGAAAAATTTGAGTCTAACTGCTGCTTTTATCACTGCTTTAGGCTTGTATTTTATTTTAGATTGGTTATATTTCGAGCTATGTTAGTTTCGATAAGAAAGGCTCTATGAGTTTTTGGGAAAAACTGTTCTCTGCTGAACAACAGTATAATGAACACAAAAATCAAACCGCTTGCGTCGAGAATGATTGTTCACGTAAATCGGATGAACAACTACTCAATGCTTTAGTAAAAACCACTGATGAAGATGTCGTTAAAGGCATCAAAAAAGTGCTCATTTCTCGAGGTTATACGCGTAAAGAACTTCTTGAAATGATCAATCCCCCAATTCAATAAAAGTCTCACCCTAGTCTCTTTACAGAAAAGAGACTAGGGATTTATTTACACGCACTACGATCCACTTCCGCTACAATCGGTCCCAAATTAAACGCTTTATCATGCTGTTTAGTTGATACTGAATATAGACTGGAAATTGAACCATCCAAATACAAAGCATGATCTATTTTTAATTGTTGTTTAAAAAATTGCGCAAATTGATAAAAACTAACTCCCTGCCGAGAAATCACAAAATACAACTGATTATTTTTAACGCCGACACCATTTCTTATCTTTAAAGAATTAGAATCGACTAAAAATCTGCGATTGATTTCTCCATTATAAATCAACATTGGTCCTGATTGTGTTGCATACAAAGCTTTAAATCCTTGTTGTTTATAGTCTTGTGTGGATTTGATTGTGGCTTGCTGATGATTCCAAGCCAACACACCATTCGGTTGTATAAAGAAATTACCAACGCCATTCGCTTGATTGAGCTTTGAAAGCTGTTGCCCCTGTTCTACATAAAGCCCCACTGGCTGAAAGTCGGCGTGGTACATCCCTGCATTCATTGCAAAGTTAAGTTGTGCGCATTTGGGCAACTCATGTTGAATATTTGAAAACTTCTGATAATAACGATGTGTCTGAGGATTTTTTAAATAAAGCTCAAGCTGACTGAGATCCGTTACTTTGATTACATCATAAGTCACATGATCAGTATCGATCGTTTGATGCTGCATTGCATGTGCTATGGGCACAACGAAAATGAGCAGTCCTATCAAAAGTCTTTTTCCCATCTAAATTCCGCGTATTATTATCAATCAAAGTTTATATTTATAGCACTGCATATCGCGTTCAAAAAGTGGATACAACCTCGACACATATTCTGCTACATCTGTGCATAAATATACTCGATTGCTCCACCTTTTTTGATTAGAATAGTTGCGTAAATGCAAAAGCCTCGTATCAGTATGCAGCAAAAACATCCACATTACCCACTCGGTGCGCATCTCATTGTTAAACACTTTGGGTACAGTCATCATGGGATTTATGCAGGTCGTGGGCGAGTCATTCATTATTCAGGTTTTGCCCATATTTTTAAAAAGCATCCAATCGAAATGACCTCAATACAACGTTTCGCACGGAATAAAATCATTTATATACGAAACTATCCTGCCCCTCGCTACAAAGCCAAAGCTGTAGTACGTCGTATGCGCTCGCGCATGCATGAAAATCACTATCACTTAATTATTAACAACTGTGAACATTTATGTACATGGGCTATCACAGGCATTGAATCAAGCACGCAAGTTGAACGCATGCAACGTCGTCTTGCGACTATTGGTTATGTCAGTTCGATGATGAGCTATATGAATAGCCTGATGCTCACAGTCGCAACAGCCTGTTTTGCAATCGTGCTCTACATCAAAATGATGCTGCGTCGACAAGCAAAAAAATCAACACCTGCTTATTTATTGTTAAAAGAAAAACAGTCAAAGAAATAATTAGACGTGCAAGCAGCATATCTACATAAAAAACTCACGATGGTTGCATCGTGAGTTTTTTTACATCTTGAATAATTAAAAATATTACTTCGCAGCAGTCGCTTCAGTGGTAATATTTACAGTGATCTTATCCCCAACATTTGGTACATAACTTCCGATACCAAAAGCAGAACGATCAAATGAAGTTGTTGCATTGAAACCAATCGCTGGAACTTTTGCCATTGGATGCTCACCTTGTTTGTTCAACACTGCATCTAACACAACAGGTTTAGTTACACCTTTCACGGTCAAATCACCTGTGATTTTAAAATGCTTCTTGTCTTTTGTTTCCACTTTAGTACTTTTGAAAGTAATGTTTGGATATTTTGCAGCATTAAACCAAGCTTCTTCTTGAAACTCTTTATCAAGCGCAACAACATTTGAATTTACGCTACTTACAGGAATGGTCACATTTACTGATGAATTTGCTGGTTTTGCTTCATCTACTTTAATAACACCTTGAATGTCAGTAAAGTTAGCGCTTGGTGTAGAAAAACCAAAGTGATTCCAACTAAATACTGTTGCGGTATGCGTAGGATCAATTTTATAGTCAACAACTTTTGCTTGAGCCAATGTTGAACCTAGCACCAAACATACACCGAATGATAAAGCCTTTAAGTTTTTCATGTATTCCTCAATTCATTTTTAAATTTAGTAAATTGTATTAGAAAACGACAACAATAGAGTGTGAGGATTTATGACACAGTGTTTTGTTTTTGCAACGAAGAGCCTTGATAAAATAACGTGATCACTTAGAACGCATCTTAATGACAACTAGATTAAATTTAGTCTGTACAAAACTTATCAATTTTTAACCTGAGTTTTTAAAAAACAATGTTATAAAAATTAATCACCTTTAAAAATTTTAAAATTATCATTTAGAGGAAAGACCATGAATTTACAACAAGTATTTGATCAATTAAACATAGCGCAAGCCAATCCTGCTATCAGCATTTTTGTTCCAACCCACCGAACTTTTCCAGATAACCAGCAAGATGCAATTGCATTAAAAAATGCACTTAAAGAATTAGAAACTCGCTTATCTGAAACCCATGATAAGCGTGAAGTTCAGACGCGATTAGAGCAAATTGAGAAAGAGCTTGCGGAGCATGATCACAATTATAATCTCGATACTTTAGCAATCTTTTCAACACCCGAAAGTACTCAAATTTTCAACTTCCCTTTCAAGGTAAAACCACGAGTCATTATTGATCAGCATTTTGCTACACGAGACATTCTCCGTGAATTGAACAGTTCAGTGCATTATTACATGGTGATTGTTTCAAGAATGAATGGACGATTATTTGAAGTATTTAACGATCAACTCGTACATGAATTTAATCAAGAAGATGAACTTCAAGGATTAGAATTCCCATTAGAAAACACGCATCTTTATACAACGAGCTCAAATGATCGTTCAAACGCAACTAAAGAAGAAAACTATATCAAAGAGTTTCTAAATCGTGTTGATAAAAGCGTTCAGGAAGTCTATAAACAAAATCCTTTACCAATTATTGTCGTTGGTGATGAACGTACCGTCTCTTTCTATCAACAAGTCTGTGACAATCCAAATGCGATTGTTGCCACTGTAACTAACAGTACAAACTTGGAAGCAGAAGCACGCTTGATTATTGAAGAAGCCCAAGAGCAAGTGAATTCATACCGAACCAAACTTCAGGAAGTTGCTCAAACTGAAATTAATCAAGCAAAGAGCCAGAATTTATTGATTGAAGATTTATCATCAATTTACCGAGCTGCAAATGAAGGTCGCCTAGACCAAATCTTTATAAAAAAAGGTTACATACAACCAGCGAATATTGACTCGGCAACGTCTACTGTTGAACTCGATACTGGCACAACTACAACTGATGATATTGTGGATGATATATTATCGACGGTAATCCATCATGGTGGTAAAGCTCATTTCTTAGATGCTGAGTTTTTAGATCATAATGCTAATTTGTTAGCCAAAGCACGCTATTAAAATATTCAAACTCGTTGAAAATAAGGACTTTAATGTCCTTATTTTCATCCAATAAGCAACTCTTTTGAGATATGCTCAATCATTTATACCAACAACAAGGTAACTCATGACTTATTCTGTACAAGCCGAAAGCAATTTGACCCCTTATCGCGTAACACTGACTGATGCATCTGGGCATCAGTGGTTTGCAGATGAGCCAGCCGATAAAGGTGGTCAAGATTCTGCACCGAATCCAATACAAATCTTGCTTTCCGCTTTAGGCGCTTGTACAACCATTACGTTAGAGATGTATGCAAAACATAAAGGTATTTTACTTACTCACGTTCAAGTCGACTTGGCTCTAAATCCAAATGGCAAACCTGAAGCAGGTCAAAATAATATTGAACGAAAAATCGTATTAACAGGTGAATTTACTGAAGACCAGCATAAACGTTTATTAAAAGTTGCAGAAAGCTGCCCTGTTCACAAGCTATTAACTTCTAATATTGCGATTCAGACAGAGTTGAATACTTAATACAAATTTTCAAAATTAAGTTAAATACGGTTTACGAATCAATTAAGTTGAAAGTAATCAACAATCTTGAACTTAAAGGCTAAAATAAAAAAACTTTTAAAGCTTAGTGTTATTTCAATAAAACATAAAAAAAGCGTTCCAAATGGAACGCTTTTTTATACCACTTAAATCATTAAGCAGTCAGTTCTTTAACCGCAGCAACAACCGCTTCAGTGGTAATACCAAAGAATTGGAACAAGTCTTTCGCTGGAGCAGATTCACCATAAGTGGTCATACCGATCACTTTGCCATCTAAGCCGACAAATTTCCACCAGTAGTCGACATGAGTCGCTTCAACAGCAACACGAGCGCGGATATGCGCAGGTAATACCGCTTCACGGTAAGCAGCATCTTGCTTCATAAACTCTTCAGCACACGGCATAGAAACGACACGTACACCTTCAAGTTGCGCGTATGCTTCCATTGCCAATGAAACTTCTGAACCTGTTGCGATGATAATTGCTTTTAACTCACCTTTTTCTTCAGCAAGCACATAACCACCTTTAGCAGCGTTTTGAATTTGAGATTCATTACGCACTTGGAATGGTAAGTTTTGACGAGAGAAAATTAACGCTGTCGGGCCATCTTTACGCTCAAGCGCAGATTTCCAAGAAATCGCTGCTTCAACGGTGTCACATGGACGCCAAGTATTTAAGTTTGGTGTACCACGCAAAGATGCAATTTGCTCTACAGGTTGATGTGTAGGACCATCTTCACCTAAACCAATTGAGTCATGCGTATATACATGAATCACACGTTGTTTCATCAATGCAGACATACGTACTGCGTTACGTGCATATTCCATGAACATCAAGAATGTAGCAACGTAAGGAACAAAGCCACCGTGTAAAGCCACACCATTCGCTATGGCAGTCATACCAAACTCACGTACACCATAGTACACATAGTTACCCGCTGGGTTTTCTTGTACGCCTTGGCAACCTTTCCAAAGTGTTAAGTTTGAACCAGCTAAGTCAGCAGAACCACCTAATAATTCAGGAAGTAATGGGCCGAATGCTTGTAAAGTGTTTTGGCTTGCTTTACGTGTTGCAATGGTTTCTGCTTTGGCATTGGTTTCAGCAATAAATGCATCTGCTTGTGCAGCAAATTCAGCAGGTAAATCACCATTCATACGACGTAATAATTCAGCCGCTTCAGTTGGGTATTTTGCTTGGTATTTGGCGAATAATTCGTTCCAAGCTGCTTCAGAGCTTTGACCTTTGGCTTTTGCATCCCAAGCTGCATACACATCTTCTGGGATTATAAATGCGTCTTCTTTCCAGCCTAAAGCTTCACGCGTTAACGTGATTTCATCTTTACCAAGTGGCGCACCGTGGCAATCTTCTTTGCCTTGTTTATTTGGTGAGCCTAAACCAATAATCGTTTTACAAATAATAATCGTTGGTTTATTTGTTTCAGCTTTTGCGTCAATCGTCGCTTGACGAATCGCAGCAGCATCATGACCGTCTACACGAAGTACTTGCCAGCCATATGCATTAAAACGTTGTTCTGTGTCATCACTGAACCAACCTTCAACTTCACCATCAATCGAGATACCGTTGTCATCATAGTAAACAACAAGTTTGCCTAAACCTAAAGTACCAGCAAGTGAACATACTTCATGGGAAATACCTTCCATCAAGCAACCATCACCAAGGAAACAATAAGTGAAGTGATCAACTACATTTAAGTCGTCTTTGTTGAACTGTGCAGCTAGAGTTCTTTCAGCCAAAGCAAATCCAACAGCATTGGCAATACCCTGACCTAATGGGCCAGTTGTTGTTTCAATTCCAGGTGCATAACCCAATTCTGGATGGCCTGGTGTTTTAGAATGTAATTGACGAAATTGTTTTAAATCTTCAATTGATAATTCATAGCCAGTCAAATGCAACAAAGCATATTGCAACATAGAGCCATGGCCATTTGACAATACAAAGCGGTCGCGGTTCGCCCATTGTGGGTTTGTTGGATTATGATTCAAAAATTCACGCCAAACTACATCAGCGATATCTGCCATCCCCATTGGAGCACCAGGATGCCCTGAGTTTGCTTGTTGCACAGCATCCATAGCCAAGACACGAATTGCATTTGCAATACGACGTTCATTTAAAGGGGTTGTCATAAGTCAGAATCCGATTAAATCAATTAGATGAGAGAAGATGAGAAATCACCTTTCAAAAGATGTGACTATTGTCTTAAAAAAACGACATGGGGTAAAGCCTAATACACGATATTTCTTATTTTTCATTCGTTCATCTCGCATTATAAGTACAAATGTTCATGCCTTAAGCAGAAAATAAAACCATCATGTTCAAAATGGAAGAATAGTCCAACTGAAATTCTAGAGCGAAGGAGCTCGTATATTAGTTTTGTTGATACACATATCAATAAAAACACGGTGAAAATGAAATAAATTCATGCTTTTTAGTCAGCTTGTGCTAGTCCTATAAGCTAAGTCGATGTAACATACTCTGTCTTTTTGAAAATACCAGTGATAGGACGTTCATGCGCGAGTATGCTGTTTTTACTTCAGAATCTGTAAGCGAAGGTCATCCAGACAAAATGGCTGACCAAATTAGTGATGCGATTTTAGATGCAATCATCAAAGAAGACCCGTATGCGCGTGTCGCTTGTGAAACATTAGTAAAAACAGGTGTCGTTGTTCTTGCTGGTGAAATCACAACGACAGCCAATGTCGACTTTGAAGCGATTGTACGTCAAACCGTAAATAGTATTGGCTATCATCACTCTGATTTAGGTTTTGATGGATCAACTTGTGCGGTCATCAATATGATCGGCAAGCAATCACCTGAAATTGCGCAAGGTGTTGACCGCCAAAAACCAGAAGATCAAGGTGCAGGCGACCAAGGTTTAATGTTTGGTTACGCCAGCCGTGAAACTGATGTCCTTATGCCTGCCCCTATTTCTTATGCGCACCGCTTAATGGAACGCCAAGCTGAGTTACGTCGCTCAGGTGCTTTGCCTTGGTTACGTCCAGATGCAAAAAGCCAAGTAACGTTTGCCTATGAAAATGGCATGCCAGTTCGCTTAGATGCAGTTGTATTATCGACCCAGCATGATCCTGAGATTTCTCAAATTCAACTCAAAGAAGCTGTAATTGAAGAAATCGTCAAACCGATCATTCCTGCTGAAATGTTCCATGCAGGTACTAAATTCCACATCAATCCAACAGGTATGTTTGTAATTGGTGGTCCAGTCGGTGACTGTGGTTTAACAGGTCGCAAAATCATCGTAGATACATACGGTGGTATGGCTCGTCACGGCGGTGGTGCTTTCTCGGGTAAAGATCCATCTAAAGTCGACCGTTCTGCTGCTTATGCAGGTCGTTATGTCGCTAAAAATATCGTTGCCGCAGGTTTAGCGGATAAATGTGAAATTCAAGTCAGCTACGCAATTGGTGTTGCTGAGCCAACTTCAATTTCGATCAATACATTTAATACAGCCAAAGTATCCGAAGAGTTGATTATCCAACTTGTTCGTGAACACTTTGACTTACGCCCATATGGCATTACACGTATGTTGAATTTGATTCAACCGATGTACAAGCAGACTGCCGCTTACGGACACTTTGGTCGCGAAGGTTCGGATACTGCATTTACTTGGGAAAAAACAGATAAGGTTGAGATCTTGAAGGATGCCGCTGGATTATAATCCCTCCGCTACAATCCGATCTCATACCCAAAGCTCACAGTGACAACACTGTGAGCTTTTTTAATTCCACAGCAAATTTTTATCTATTTTTTAGGATTTACACTCTCGTGCTTAAATATTTCAAACAATGAATTTTTTTGCATTGCTTGATCTTCATGATGTTGCTGTAAATAAATATGTACAACTTTGACGATCACCACAACCACAAAACAAGCTGCAACGCACAACATCCATAAACCATAAGGGCTGCGAATATGTTGAGAACCACAATAAGGGCACGATTTATCTGTTGATGCAACAACCTTGTCGCAACATGCACAATGATATTGAGATAACATCATTCACTCCTCCATTTATTCTTTTTTATTTTCTTAGCACAACGATCAAACCGTCATACTTTTATCCTATGAGAAAAAAAATCAGAATACAATCTTGTTTTCGAACCAATACTTTAAAAGTAACACAACTTTATGACAGCTTAATGCATTTCTAAGAACACCCCAGTCACGTCAATAACACGCTAATTACGAACTTTTATATAATTTGTTAGAATAGTGTTTTAACAATCTCAAAAATATCATCATGACCCAGTTGATTAACAAAGGTGGATTTCGTGAACGAGCCAACCGCAGTCGCAAGTATAAAAACTCAGAAAATGAGATAACGATACTCCCGCCGAGCGAATATCAACCACCAAATAAAGAAAAAGACAAGCAAACCCAAGTTGACCAAAACCCTGATCAGAGATCTGAACAAGACGCATAAAAAAACACGCTTTAGAGAAGCGTGTTTTTTAGTTCATTGTGCGATGATTAATTTACATCTTTAAACTCAATTTTCTTCTGATTTGGCTCTACTTCACGTGCTTCACCATCGATGATTGTAGAATCACGATACTGACCACCACCCTGTTGCTGGTTCTGCATCTCTTGCATTTGACGCATCATATCAGCGAAAGGATTTTGTCCAGCGGCACCGCCAGCTCCCATACCACCCATCATTTGCTCCATCATCGCTTGTTGACGTTTTGCCATCGTTTTCATCAAGGCATTACGAAGCGCAGTTTGAACAGCAGGGATCAATACGAGGATTGCAAGCACGTCTGAGATTAAACCCGGAATCATCAATAGAAAACCAGACATCGCAAGTGCCAGTTTTTTAGTTACGGCTGGATCACCACCAAGCTGCCCAGTCATTTGCATCTGCTGCAATTGCGGCATGATACTTGATGTACTTGAACGAACAAGATTTAGACCAATAAAGAATGCGAAGATAAACCAAAAGAATACGTACCACATACTCCCTACAAGGTCGCCCACGCCGATCCATACTAAAACTTCAGCAATTGTGCCAAATACCACGATAAGAAGTAGATTCATGTCAAAGCTTCGTCTATCTCAGAAAAATTGAAAAATGTGCAGCACAGAGTGTATAAAAGTAAAGCTTACACAGCAAATAAAAAATCATGCTAAATAAAATGATGGGTGCATTTTTTGAATTATCAAGGCTTGAGAGAGCTAGTTCTATAAAAAAGCACTCAATTAAAGCCAGTTTAATTGAGTGCTACAGTTTCTTTTAATAATTAACCACAGGTAGCATTCGTAATTTTTTTAGATTTTGGATCAACTGTGACCGTCACTCGATTTTCACGATAATCCATCGTTACAGGCTGATTCGGACCAATACTACGCACGATTTCAGATTTTGTTTTTTGTTTAATCTGATCTTCGCTCAACCCAGATTGACCAATGAGTTTCTGTGCTTCATCTGCTAAACACTTAGGTTGACTTGAACGGAACAACTCCCACTCCTCAACAACTTGACCATTCGGTAACTTACAGTAACCAACCTGACCATTTGCCTCATTTCGAATTTCTAACTGACCGCCCTGATCAACGCAGAATTTGCTTGCAGGATTTGCCATACCGATTTTTGGTGGCGTAAGTTCTTGATTTGGCGTTGAAGAACAAGCTGCCAGCGAGGTCAGGATTAAACCTAAAAATAAAAAGTTTTTCATATGTTTGTTTTCTTGCAAAAAAAATAAGATAACAAAAAAATTTATATTTTATGTCTATGATTTGAAACAAAAGTGCTTCATAAATACCAACTGATTAGAAAATGTAAGCATTGTTCGCGTTTACCATACCACTTGTAGAGACTAACCTTTTCTCATTCAATACACCCTATTTTCTAAAAAAGTAAAAGCCAAAAAACAAAAAAGCTCACCAAAGTGAGCTTTTTTTTCAAGTCATACGATTGGTTTTAAGAAACTACCGTAATACCTGTTGCTTGAGGGCCTTTTTTACCATCAGCAATGGTAAATGACACGCGTTGGCCTTCGTGTAGAACTTTAAAACCGTCGCTTTGGATTTCGCTAAAATGAGCAAAAACATCTTGTCCAGAGTCAGCATGAATAAATCCGAAACCTTTAGTTTCGTTGAACCACTTAACCGTACCAGTCACAGTATTAGACATATATTTAACCTATTTTTTCAAAAAAACTTAAGATGCTTAATCGCAATTAACTTGAAATAATAAACTATGAAACTAAATCTGATAAAACGAAAGGTTTGGTTAAACTACGAAATGAAAAGATTTGCTGAATCAACAGTATTATTCTTCTAGTTGTTTTTAACTATACACCACTTTAGTTTTTCGATGCAATACGTATCTAACGCCCAACATTCCAAATTTATTCTTAACAAATAAAAAAGCCCACTTGTGTGAGCTTCTTTTTTACCGAATGATTTCTGTTAGATAACGGTAATGTTTGTAGCTTGTGGTCCTTTTTTACCTTGACCAAGCTCAAACTTAACGCGTTGACCTTCGTGTAAAACTTTAAAACCGCTGCTTTGGATTTCGCTAAAATGAGCAAAAACGTCTTGCCCAGAGTCAGCTTGAATAAAACCAAAACCTTTAGTTTCGTTGAACCACTTTACAGTTCCGTTAACAGTTTCAGACATAAAACCTAAACCTTTAAAATCTTTTGTTTAAAAAAAAAGCCAAATTAGAAACAAAACCGCTTCTAATTTTAACTCTATCTATTTTACTTAAATAGATACTACAAGCATACCAAATTTTAAGTCAAACGATATAGCTGATTGACCGAAGTATAGAAACTTTTTCCATCTTGGTTGAATTCAATTTCTTGACCAGACTGCAAAAGTATCTTTTTACCTACTTCTACCCATTTAAAACCATCCATCGTACTTTGCTGGCGTTTAAGTGGGATAATTTGCACACTAATTTCATTGCCATTTATGGCAGTGGCTACATGCCATTCACTAATAATATTCAAAACTTAAATACTCATTACTGAGCTCAAGTGATCGATCTAATTTACTACAATGCTAGATGAGGGAAAAGACTACATAACTAGAATTTAATAATTTTTAGCTTTATTTAAGGTTATTTAAGCTAACTCAGCTACTGCTTAATCAATAATAAACAACAACTTTTACACATCACAGAGCAATATTAATTTGGAAGCGGGGGTCGGATTTGAACCAACGACCTTCGGGTTATGAGCCCGACGAGCTACCAGACTGCTCCACCCCGCATCAGCGAATTAGCTTTATACGCCCCTACACCTGACAATGCAAACTTTATTTATAAAAATCACTTAATTTTTAAATTAACGCTCACATTTAATACAAATACAAGCTAAAACTAGATTTTGATCGTCTCAACAAGCAGATTTCCAATAAATACAAAATTCAGTGCTTTTACTTAAAAAACAGATGCTTTGTTCAATAAAACAACTATATCCTTATAATTCAAAATACTACAAAATTATCATGCAGCTAAAAGCCCATTATGTAACAATATCAATCATCCTTTATTCTCTTATAGTGCTGCATGTCACTCATTATTGGTATTGATCCTGGTTCACGTTTAACAGGTTATGGAATTATCGAAAAAGATGGTAACAAATTACGTTTTGTCGATGCGGGAACCATCCGTACTGAAACACAGGAAATGCCTGAGCGTTTAAAACGTATTTTTGCAGGTGTGGAGCGTATTGTTAAATTTCATGGGCCCACAGAAGCAGCCGTAGAACAAGTCTTTATGGCTCAAAACCCTGACTCTGCACTAAAGCTCGGTCAAGCACGTGGTGCAGCAATAGCGGCACTGGTCAATTTAGATTTAAAAGTCGCCGAATATACTGCACGTCAAATCAAGCAGTCTGTTGTTGGCTATGGTGCTGCGGAAAAAGAGCAAGTACAAATGATGGTCATGCGCCTACTCAATTTAAGCATTCAGCCTCAAGCCGATGCTGCCGATGCGCTTGCCGCTGCGATTTGTCATGCACATGCATCAGGAAGTATGACTAAACTAGCAGTGCTGAATGCGTTAGGTGGTATGGCACGTGGACGGAGTCGTTCAAGTAATAGACGTCGTTAATCATTCACAACTTTATAAATCATTCTCCCCATTTCATGTGCTTGTAATCCTCTCATACCATTGCTCGCTAAAAGATCACCTGCTTGGGCGTGGAGGCTAACAATTTCGTGCAATTTAATTTGCTCATGAAACTGCGCTTTTAAACTGGCGATCATACCTGCTAAGACATCACCCATCCCTCCAGTCCCCATGCCCGCATTACCTTGGGTACAGATAAATAAGTCATCACCTAATTCCAAGGTCAGACTCCCTGCGCCTTTTAGTACCCATTGTCCTGCATATTTTTGCTGTAATTGATGAATGGCTGCGATTCGATCTTGTTCAATTTCAGCGGCAGTACAACCCAATAATGTCGCCGCTTCGCCTGAATGCGGTGTTGCGTAAATATGTTCTTTTAACTGTTGTGGATGCTTGGCTAGAAACCAAAGTCCATCAGCGTCAAGCACAACTTCTAATTGCGTATTTTGATTGAGTGAATCCAACCATTGTTTATAGATATTTTCAGCCCATTCATCTCGCCCTAACCCCATACCAAAACAGACTGCATCAACTTGCTTTAATAGTTGTTGAATGGTTTCTAGATTTAAAGCATTTATATCTCGAACCATAATATTTGGTGAACGCGATAAGATTGCTTGATGGTGTTTAGCATCACACACCACACTGACTTTTCCTGCACCTGCATAAAAAGCAGCTTCAGCAGACATGATGACTGCTCCCCCCATATCAGCATGCCCACCCACAACCAAGACATGCCCATAACTACCTTTATGACCAAAGGCTTTGCGTTTAGGTAAAGTGATTTTTTCTGGGGATAAATAAGCCACTGGCTTTAATTCTTCGTCAGTTGGAATTAGGCTAACTAAATGAAGCTTCCCTACAAATTCCTTGCCTTGACCTGTAAACAATCCAGCTTTATAACCGAGAATCGTAAAAGTTTGGTCGGCTTGAATCGCGCAAGGTAAGACTTGCCCTGTATTGGCATGCAAACCACTTGGAATATCAATTGAAATTTTTAAACCTGTTTGCTCATTAAAGAGTTGAATAATATTTTGCCAATTTTGATCTAATTCACGATTTAAGCCTATTCCAAATAAAGCATCAATATGGCAATCAAATAAAAGTCCCTCATTCTCAAAGAGGGATTTAGGGAGGTTTAATAATTGAATACCAACTTGATACTCTTGAGCATATACATAAGCGTGCTTTAGATCAGCAGAGTGACCTAACTCAGCGGCAAATACCGTTACCTCAAATCCCGCTTTTTTTAAAAATGCAGCGATATAATAACCGTCACCCGCGTTGTTACCTTGACCACACCACACAGCAATTTTTTTAATGTCTTGTTCTTGAAATTGTTGAAGCAAGTGCTGTGTTATTGCCCAAGCGGCTTGTTGCATCAGTCCCAGCGAAGAATTTTGCTGAGCAAACCAACGCTGCTCCCATGCTTGAATACTTTGACTATGGTAAACTGGACGTTGCATGTTTATCCCCCTGTTATTGGTTTATGGCTTCCACTGCATCGTCTCAAAAACTTTCTCAAAAGATTGAACTACAACAGTTTGATCCTCAAGAGCTTAAAGCATGGATCAAAGCACAGGCTTTAGACTTGGGCTTTTCTGATTGTGTCATTGCCAAACCTGATGCTCAAGATCAAATGCCGCGTTTCGAAGAATATTTAAAGCGTGGCTATCATGCTGACATGCACTATTTAGAAGAAAACTTAGAAAAACGTGCAGACCCAACCTTACTCGTCCCTGGAACAAAAAGCATTATTTGTGTGCGAATGAACTATCTTGTGGCATCGCCTAAACCTCGTTATGTACCACTTGAACCAAATTCAGCCATTATTGCACGCTATGCCCGTGGGCGTGACTATCATAAGGTCATGCGTGGACGACTTAAAACATTGGCCGCGCGTATCAAAGAAAAAGTGGGAGATTTTGAATCACGCCCTTTCGCAGACTCAGCCCCAATTTTTGAAAAATCTTTAGCCGAAAGTGCCGGTATGGGGTGGACAGGAAAACATACTTTACTTATCCACAAAAAATCAGGTTCTTTTTTTGTTTTAGGTGAATTGTTTACTTCTCTTGAACTTCCGTTTGACCAGCCTGCAACAGCGCATTGTGGCTCATGTACAGCCTGTATTGATATATGTCCAACGCAAGCGATCGTTGAGCCTTATATGCTTGATGCCAGAAAATGTATTGCGTATTTGACCATTGAATATAAAGGTATTATCCCCGAAGACTTGCGGCAAGGTATTGGCAACCGTATTTTTGGCTGTGATGACTGTCAGCTTATTTGCCCATGGAATGGTTTTGCTCAAACAGCATCAATCCCTGACTTCGACCCAAGACATAGTTTAGACGACATTAGTCTGCTCGAAATATGGCAATGGGATGAGGCAACATTTTTAGCCAATACAGAAGGTAGCCCAATCCGTCGTACGGGCTATCAATCCTTTAAGCGTAATATTGCAATCGGTTTAGGAAATGCGCCATACTCAGCTGAAATCGTAGCCAAATTGCAAGAAGCAAAAATATGGCACGATGAGATTGTAAATGTACATATTGATTGGGCAATTCAACAACAATCGCGCCAAGCAATTGTGCATCAAATAGAAAAATGATGTTTTTTGCCCTTTGGCTTTGGCATGATTTCTGTATGATTAATCTCAACAAACGTAATCTATCATCATGGATATAACAATGACTGTACGTAATGACTGGACTCGTGATGAAATCCAAGCCCTATATGATCAACCATTTTTAGACTTAGTATTTGAAGCGCAAGGTGTTCATCGTCAACATTTCCAAGCCAATACGATTCAGGTAAGTACGCTTCTTTCTATTAAAACAGGTAAATGCCCTGAAGACTGCAAGTATTGCTCACAATCTGCTCGCTACGATTCTAAATTGGAAGCTGAAAAACGTATCGCAGTAGATAAAGTCATTCGTGAAGCATTATCAGCAAAAGAATCGGGTTCTTCTCGCTTCTGTATGGGCGCAGCTTGGCGTAATCCGCATGAACGTGATATGCCGTATGTACTGGAAATGGTACGTGAAGTGAAAGCACTTGGTTTAGAAACGTGTATGACCTTAGGAATGCTCAATCAATCTCAAGCAGAACGCCTAAAAGATGCT
Source organism: Acinetobacter sp. NIPH 298 (assembly GCF_000369505.1). Taxonomy (GTDB): domain Bacteria; phylum Pseudomonadota; class Gammaproteobacteria; order Pseudomonadales; family Moraxellaceae; genus Acinetobacter. The sequence continues at coordinate 1,007,262 of NZ_KB850055.1, read as the reverse complement.
GGTTTAGATTATTACAACCATAACCTAGATACATCCCGCGAATATTATTCACATATTATTAGTACCCGCACATTTGATGATCGTCTGGACACCCTTGATCATGTGCGTCAGGCAGGTATGAAAGTATGTAGTGGTGGTATTGTGGGCTTAGGCGAAAGCCGTAATGATCGTATTGGTTTATTACATGAACTTGCGACTATGCCTGTTCATCCTGAGTCCGTGCCCATCAACATGCTTGTGCCAATCGAAGGTACACCACTTGCTGATGTTGAAAAACTTGAAGTAACCGAATGGATACGCACGATCGCTGTTGCACGTATCATCATGCCGCATAGTTATATTCGTTTATCCGCTGGCCGTGAGTCTTTAAGTGATTCTGATCAAGCACTGGCATTTATGGCTGGGGCTAATTCGTTATTCTCTGGTGAAAAGCTCTTAACCACACCAAATGCAGGTGAAGGTAAAGACCAACTCTTGTTTGCTAAACTCGGTCTCACTGCCGAAAAACCGAAACCAAGTATTGCTGAACTCACAGTAGATGCCATGAGCGCATAAATTCAAAAGCCTTGTCATTTGACAAGGCTTTTTTCTAAATAAATCACCAGTGTTAAATTGATGTAACCAATATGCCGTATTTGGCATTCAAAAACATGCCAATCCGGATGATATCCACCCCTGCTGCATGTGTCACAGACAACTCTTGCGTATGCACATCAAAATGAAATGAATCAAAGATCTCTTGATGATGCATCAACCACAAAATGGTATCGCTAATACTTTCATCTACAGTATACGTTTCAGAGTTAAAGTCTTTATCCATCACAATATTCTGATCACTTGATTTGATATAGATATCATAACCAATCGATGAATTGAAATCAGCTCGATAAAAAAACACTGAGCTAAAAGATCATTAACTCAGTGTATCAACGAGGAATTCAGTCTTTTGTCTTGTTTGCTTAGCTTAAGCCGCTTGTGGGCTGACGATGGTTTGCCCGCCTTGTAAGCATGCAACCGCTTTGGGATTAAACTCCAAAGTCAGTACATGATTATCTAAATGCACATGGTAAGCACGAATCAATGCTTGCTGCCCTTCATCAGTGTCCAGTACATATTCATCTGCAATATTTAAAATACCTTCTAGATTTGTTGTACTTGAAGCTCGATCATGACCAAACAAATCATAAATCGTTTGCAAATTGAAACTCGTGCGCTGTTGTTCTGTAGCGTGACTTTTTAGATAGCCCTCTAAAAACAGGACAAATTTATGAGCAAAAAAATAGTAGTTTGGTTTATGGGTATAAAGCATGTTCATCGAAATCTCCTTATTGGTGTTTTTACCATCAGACCATGCTTAAAAACTAAGCTCCCAATCTTAAGAAATTCTTAAAACCAATTAAGCATTTTTGTTAATGCCGAACTTTTTTGACTCAAAATTCAAAAAAACCGTCTTAACACTATATTTTTGTCATAAAAAATTCATATAAAAAAAGCTCAATTTTGAACAAAAAATAAACATTTACTCAATTTTTGCTTAAAAAAAATCATCATTTTTTTCATGATTTTTCACAAAACTAACAAATAAGATTAATTTTTCTAATAAAAAAATTCAAATAAACAGCGACTTACTTAGCAATTGTATAATATATGATTAATAAATTTATTTTTGTGACAGAGTTTGCATTTTTTTTAATAACTGGTATATTTCGCTCATTACTTGTTCGGCGCAAAAATAACCTGAAAAAGTAATCTAATTCAATTTTTTAGCTGATGTATTCGAGATATTATTATGAAAAAACTTGCTTTGATCGCTACACTTTCAGTTGTAGGTATTGCTAATGCACAAGCTGCTGATGGTACTATTACAATCAATGGTTTAGTAACTGACAAAACCTGCGACATCGTGACTCCAGCAGGTAAAGATTTTACTGTAACTCTTCCAACTGTATCTAAACAAACTCTTGCAAACGCAGGTGATGTTGCTGGTCGTACGCCATTCCAAATCAACTTAGGTAACTGTTCAGAAGGTAAAGTTGCTACTTACTTCGAACCAGGTGCTACTGTTGACTTCAATACTGGTCGTTTACTTAACCAAAACGCTGCTGGTGCTAAAAACGTTGATGTTCAATTATTGGGCGACAACAACCAAGCTATTCCAGTTCTTGCTGCTGGCGCTTCTGGTGCTCAATCTAACTCTCAGTGGGTTGACGTTGTAGAAGGTGGTACTGCTGACCTTAACTACTATGCTGAATACTATGCAACTGGTGCTTCTACTGCTGGTCAAGTAAATACTTCAGTTCAATACACAATCATTTATCAATAATCTTTTGATAAGTTTCTGCGGGTTTTTATGTACTTAAAAACTCGCAGTTTTCAATAAAGAACATGCAACTGTAGAGTAAATATAAATGGCACTGAACGGTTACAATTTTTTGCTTGGTTTAGCGATGTCCTCTATTCTTGTCGCAAATAACACACATGCAGAAATTATCTTACACGGTACTCGAGTGATCTATCCATCTGATGCTCGTGAAGTCACCTTGCAAGTAAGTAACAATGGTTCTAAACCATCTCTTGTTCAAGCTTGGATTGATGAAGGTGATGCTAAAAGCACACCAGACCAATCAAAAGTTCCATTTATGATTACTCCACCGATTTCTCGTGTTGATCCGACCAAGAGTCAATCGCTTCGTATTTCAGCTCTGCCAAACGCAGCTCAAATCGATCAGACAAAAGAAACCGTTTTTTGGTTAAACGTGCTTGATATTCCACCTAGACCTAAAGCTGGTGCTAAAGAAGAGGTTCCAGATAACTTCCTACAACTAGCGATTCGTTCACGTATTAAGTTTTTCTATCGTCCTGCAAATATTAAAGAAGATGCAAATCTAGCAGGAGAAAAACTACAGTGGTCTAGAAGTGGACAGACTTTGATTGTTAAAAATCCAACACCGTTCCATGTCACAATGACATCGATATATCAGAAAAATGCAGGAAAAACTGTTGACCTACTTCCTAAGGGTTTAATGCTATCTCCATTTTCTGAAGACAAAGTTCAATTGAAAATAGCAAGTGTTGAAAAACTTAGTTTTATTAATATCAATGATTACGGTGGTCGTATTGAACATCAGATCAAACTTCAATAACAAGTAAATTACTCCCACTCTATAGATGATTTTGTACCTATCGTTGAATAGGCGAACGTATTATGTCAAAGAAAAATGCAACAGCTAAACTTTTAAAGCGTCGAGTTTGTTATTACCTCACATCAGGGGTAATCACTATTACGATGCCTGTGGCTGTATATGCGGTAGAAGAGACAGCAAAACCAGCACCGATGGAAGCAGAGTTTGATTCTGTTTTCCTAATAGGTGATGCACAAAAAGTAGACGTCTCACGCTTCAAATATGGCAATCCAGTTTTACCAGGTGAATATAGTCTTGACGTTTATATTAATGGAAATTGGTTTGGTAAAAAGAGAATGGTTTTTCGTTCAACTGAACAAAACCAAAATGCATTTACCTGCTTCACTTCAAGTTCATTACTTGAATATGGTGTAAAACAAGAAGTGCTGGTTAATCGTACTGAGTCTGCTGCTCCAAATGCTTGCTACAAGATCGAAGAATGGATTGAAAATGCTTATTATGATTTTGATACTTCCCGCTTACGTGTAGACATTTCGATTCCACAAATTGCATTACAGAAAAATGCACAAGGCTATGTTGATCCAAGTATATGGGATCGCGGTATCAATGCTGGGTTCTTATCTTATAGTGGTAGTGCATATAAAACTTTTAACCGTTCAAATGAAAATAAAGAAACCACAAATGCCTTTATGGCCATCACCACTGGTGCGAATATTGCCGGTTGGCAACTTCGCCACAACGGTCAGTGGCAATGGCAAGATGGTAACCAAAGTGAACTCGATTCAAAAACTAAGAAAAAATCGAATTACGAAGCAACTAGCACTTATTTACAGCGTGCTTTCCCACAGTATCGCGGTGTATTGACACTTGGTGATAGTTTTACTAACGGTGAATTATTTGATTCATTCGGTTATCGTGGTGTAGATTTTTCAAGCGATGATCGCATGCTTCCAAATAGTATGCTTGGTTACGCACCGCGTATTCGTGGTAATGCAAAAACCAATGCAAAAATTGAAGTGCGCCAACAAGGTCAGTTGATCTATCAAACCACCGTAGCACCTGGTAGCTTTGAAATAAATGATCTCTACCCTACTGGTTTTGGTGGTGAACTTGAGGTCTCTATTATTGAGTCAAATGGCGAAGTCCAAAAGTTCGCTGTTCCATATGCTTCCGTTGTACAAATGCTACGTCCTGGGCTCAGCCGCTACTCATTAACAGCCGGTGAATTCCGTGATCGCGATATTGATTTAACACCTTGGACAACTCAAGGTAAGTACCAACGTGGTATTAATAACTATTTGACAGGTTATACCGGTTTCCAGTTGGCTGAAGACTATAGCGCTATTTTATTGGGTGCAGCCTTTGCTACCCCTATTGGTGCAGTATCACTTGATGCAACACATTCAAACGCAGATTTTGACAAACAAGGTTCGCAATCTGGTCAGAGTTTCCGTTTAAGTTACAGTAAACTTATTTCTCCGACCAACACCAATTTAACCTTGGCGGCGTATCGTTATTCTACTGAAAACTATTATAAATTACGCGATGCATTGTTAATTAGAGACCTTGAAAATAAAGGTGTCAATACTTTTGCAGTTGGTAAACAACGTAGCGAGTTCCAAATTACATTGAACCAAGGTTTACCTGATGGTTGGGGTAACGTCTATATGGTTGGTTCTTGGAATGACTATTGGAATCGAAATGAAACGAGTCGCCAATATCAAGTAGGTTATAGCAATAACTATCATGGCTTAACTTATGGTCTTTCAGCGACCAATCGTGAAGTTGAATATGGTTCGCGTAGTCAAAAACGTGATACCGAATATTTAATGACTCTTTCTTTCCCAATCAATTTCAGAAAGAACTCAGTCAATGTCAACGCCAACGTTTCTGAAGACAGTCGTACCGTAGGTTTTAGTGGTATGGTTGGTGATCGTTTTAGTTATGGATCATCTGTTTCACACCAAGATAGACAGAACCCAAGCTTTAACACCAATGCTCGTTATCGTACTAACTTTGCTACAGTGGGCGGTTCTTATAGCGTTGCGGATACATATCAACAAGCAATGGTAAGTGTTAGCGGTAATATTGTTGCGCACTCTGAAGGGATCCTATTTGGTCCAGAACAAGGTCAAACCATGGTACTGGTTTATGCACCTGATGCTGCTGGGGCAAAAGTAAATAATACGACTGGTTTGAGTATTAATAAATCAGGTTATGCCGTTATCCCATACGTAACACCTTATCGCTTAAATGACATCACCCTTGACCCACAAGAAATGTCAACCAATGTTGAATTAGAAGAAACGAGCCAACGTATTGCTCCTTTTGCAGGTGCAATTGCAAAAGTTGATTTCTCAACCAAGAAAGGTTATGCCATTTACATCAATACTAAAACTGCAACTGGTGAAAGCTTACCATTCGCTGCTCAAGTCTTTAACGATAAAGATGAAGCAATTGGAATCGTTGCTCAAGGTAGTATGGTGTATTTACGTACGCAAGAACCAAAAGGTGATTTGTACGTAAAATGGGGCGATGATGCCAATGAACAGTGCAATTTTAGTTATGACGTTACAGCGCAAATTTCTAACGATCAGCAAAGCATGATCATGACCGAGGCAGTATGCAAATGAAAAAATTACTCTTAAATAGTGTTTTGCTTACCGCAGGTCTTGGTATTTACAGCGAAGCGAATGCAGCTTGTCGTATGACTGCCTATACAGCAAATGATGTACTTATGTCTGTCGGTCGGGTCGTTGTTCGCCCGAGTGATGAAGTTGGTAAAATTCTACGTAAGGCTACTTTTCCAATTAGTTCTATAGGTGGTAGAAATGCAACTGTAGTTGACAATTGTAACGCTAGTGATCGCTTAGTAGCAGAATTAAGTCAGGGTTATGGCCTTAGCTCTCTTGGAAATAATATTTATACAACCAATATCCCAGGCATTGGTATTCGTCTTTACCGTGAAGCTGAAAATGCCAGTAATTTTTCTGGGTATTATCCTTATACTCGTGGTGGCTTAGTTTCTGGCACACGATACAGTTTAGCATCAGGTTATTTTGTCGTTGAAATTGTTAAAATAGCAGAACAAACTGGATCAGGAGCTTTAGTACCTGGGCAATATAGTAGTTACTATGTACAGGGTTATGCAAACCGTCCCTTCCTTACAAGTACTGTGCTCGCTAATGCAATTACGATTGCTTCGTCATCTTGTGAGCTACAGGGTAATATTAACAAAGTCGTTCAGCTTCCCACTGTTATGAAGTCAGGTTTTAGCGGTGTTGGTTCAACCCAAGGTGAACAAGCTTTTGATTTAAACCTTCTTTGTAATGGTGGTCAAAACCCAACAGGATATGAGGAAAAGAATCAGATCAGCTTAGACTTTGATTTTCCACAAGATGGTACTAATACTCAAGTCATGGCAAATACAGCACCAAACTCAACCAAAGCAAATGGTGTGGGTGTTCAGTTAATGTGGAAGTATCAAAATAAAAATCAAGTGATTCGTAAAGGCGATAAATTACAAGTTGGTACTGTTAACTCTAACCAAACTATTCAATATAACATTCCATTATCGGCTCGTTATTATCAGACAGCAACCAATGTAACCGCCGGTACTGTTCGTGCAATGGCAACAGTAACAGTTCAATACGATTAATCTTTTATAAGACCTCCATTAAAAAAGGGGGTCTTTTTTTATAAGAATTAGACTAAAGATCTTGAAATTTTCATTTTGTAAAAAATTAAAACTCATTAAGAAGTATGAACTTTTAAGTTTTATTTGGCTTTGTTGCACAAAGATTTATAAATAGAACTACTCTAAGCGACTCAAATTTAAGTGACAACTTCGGTATGAGGCCGACCTAATTCAGTAAATTTATTGAGTACTGCTACACGTGCGTGAATCTCGTTCACTTGGCTTTGAAAATTCCTAGCATTGAGTTTATCTCCTAATAATTTGATGCAATGCTTCTTGGTTTCCACCAAAATTCGGAGGTGATACCCAGACCATTTTTTCCAAATAGTTCTTCCTAGGTGCTTGACCGTTTTCAGTAATTCATTTCTCTCTAAAGATCTCCGCTTCCTACCTTTCCAACGCTTCGCATTTTTTCTCGGCGGAATCACCGCATGCGCTTGTCGATCTGCCTGGTGTTTCTTCCTTTTCCATTCACCTTCACCTAAAAACTTCAAGCCAGTAGAGTCCACGAGCAGGTAAAGTTCATCACTACTTTTGTGATAGCTAATTGCAATACCAATATGCTTTTGTCTTCTACACAGCGTGGAATAATCTGGTGCCGTCCAATCTAATCCACAGAGTTTAATGAGGCTTTGAACAAAGCCTGTGGTCATTCGTAAAGTTAAACGAAATAAGACTTTGATCATTAAGAAACACTGGATAGCTGCGTCAGAATAAGTTTGACTTCGACCTTGTTTACCATTTGCTTGCGCATACCAATGAGTATTGGAATCAAACCAAATGGTGAGGTTTCCACGATTGATCAAAGCTCAGTTGTAAGAAGACCAATTCGTTGTACGATATATTTGGGAGGCAGGCTTATTCATCTAGGAATTATATTGCTGAATAAGCCTTGAGAGATAGGTTTGTGCAACAAAGCCGACAGAAACTATAAAATCCCGTTCAGAATTATGAGGATCAACAATTACAGAGGGATCAGTTTCCAAATAGGATGCCATTCTACTGGTGTAATACACTTACCTTCATTCAAATAAAATTCCTTTTTCGTTATATAGACATTCTAACCTGCATAACTCGCAGGGCTGATTATCAATAAAACAAGGTAAATTAATTTAGGGGCTGTACTAGATTAGCACTATGTTAATCTATAAAAATGAAGCTAACCAATTGTAAATTAAATAAGAAAACTCAGTTTTAACTACTTGAGTTTTTTGTGCTTGAAGTGACAGCTAGATCAGCAGCAGATTTGTTAGAAATTCACTCTAATTCTGCTGCTCTTTTCTATACTAAAATTCGTAAGATTATTGCCTATCATTTAGAGCAAGAAGCCCTCGAAATATTTGATGGTGAGATTGAGTTAGATGAGAATTATTTTGGCGGTACGCGTAAAGGAAAACGAGGTAGGGGTGCTGCGGGTAAAGTTATCGTATTTGGGTTGCTAAAACGAAATAGCAAGGTTTACACCGTCATTGTTCCTGATACTAAATCTGTAACCTTAATGACTGTAATATCTAAAAAAATCACTCCAGATAGCATTGTCTACACAGATCACTGGCATAGTTATAATGCTTTAGATGTTGCAGGATTTAGTCATTATAGAATCAATCATTCAAGCCATTTTGCTGATGGTCGGAATCATATTAATGGAATTGAAAATTTCTGGAATCAGGCAAAAAGAACCTTAAGGAAATACAATGGAATTCCTAAAGATTCTTTTTACTTGTTTATCAAAGAATGTGAGTTTAGATTTAACTATGGTAGTCCTCGACGACAACTAAAAACTTTGAGATTTTGGACTAAAATTTAAACCTTATCTAGTACAGCCCCTTAATTTAATCATACTCATTTATCCTAATTCCATCTACTTAGGCTATTTACATGAAAGCATTCTTAAAGCGCTAGGCTTAAAGAATGCTTTTTTATCAATCATTATTGCGCGGCTAACTTCGCATTTGGGAAGAAACGCCCCTCTACTGAGTCATAACACCACTGGAAGATAAAAGTATAAACCAAGATACACATGGTCAAACCAAAATCTAAGATTAATGCATCAATGAAGCTCATATGCATCATATAGGCAATAATTGGAATTGTTGCGAGCATCAAACCGCCCTCAAAGCCAATCGCATGTAAAATACGCACTGGAATCGTTCTTTCCCACTGATATTTATATTCAACCTTTTCAAAATAATGGTTAAAAACCATATTCCAAAATACGGAAATCACAGCCATGATCGTACCTAAAACACCCGTAACTTCTAACGGCATGCTAAAAATAAAACTTAACGCAATTGCGATGATGACCAATAAAATCACTTCATAGACAATCGCATGAATGAGTCTTCTTTTGGAAATCAACATTTTTAAAACACTCTATTGTTTGGATATGGCTCATTTTATTTTTATAATGTTGATCAATCCAATCAGATTCTTTCAGTTTTTTTGATAGATGAGTATCTTTGAGCAATGAATATTAACCAAGAACAACTCCTCATGTTTCAAACCGTCATGGAAACAGGTTCATTTTCCGCCGCTGCCCGTAAATTAGGTAAAGTACCTTCAGCAGTGAGTATGTCGATTGCAAATCTAGAGATAGATCTCAATCTTAATTTATTTGATCGTATTGGACGCGAGCCAATCCCAACAGCAGAAGCAATCGTCCTTTACGAAAAAACACAACAACTTTTGATTGAAATGAATCAATGGAAACAGCATGCCTATGCACTCAGTACAGGTTTAGAATCGACTTTAAATATTGTCGTTGTGTCAGAGCTATTACATACCAACTGGACAGATTACATCACGCTACTTGAACAACAGTTCCCTAGCCTTGCGATTAATATCGTTTCTGCTCCGCAAGAAGATGCGCTGCAAATGTTGCTCGACCAGTCTGCACAATTGGCTTTAATGTTTGAACGAGAACATTTAGATAGTCGTGAACAGTTTGTTGAACTAAAACGAGAAGCTTTAGTTCCTGTAATTGCTGAAAATCATCCTTTGGCTCAACTTGAAAAAGTATCATTTGAACAAATGGTGCAAACACGTCAAATCGTTGTCGCGAGTCGTGATAAAAACATCAAACCTGAACTACTCTTTTCCAAAGACTATTGGCGTACAGATAATCATCACTCAGCTTGTATGATGATTGTACGTAATTTAGGTTGGGGTGTTCTGCCTTTAGAAATGTTTAATGAAAATCCTGAATTAAAAAAGAAGCTGAAAATTTTGAAGTTATATGATTTTAGTCCAAAATTTGAATACTACGTTGATCTCGTTTGGAGTCGTGAAAGTGAGTTAGGCGCTGCCGCACGTTTTTTGATTGAACATATTCGGAATCAACGTCAAAAAATGAAATAGCTTGGTCAACAGACCCTCAACATTTCTCTAAAATGCGGTGCTTTGCTTTCCTGTGGATTGTGTTATAAATGAAGTTACCCATAATATTGTTTAAGAAAGAACGTTATATCAATGACTCAAACCGCACTAGACCAATTAAAGAATTTAACGACTGTTGTCGCAGATAGTAGTGATCTGGAAGCAATTGAAAAATTTCGTCCATTAGACGCAACAACAAATCCATCACTGATTACCGCCGCGGCTGAACAGCCAGAAAGCAAAGAACTGATTGAAGATGCTTATGCACAAGCAAAACAAGAAGGTTATCAAAGTGATGCGTTAATTGAACGTACCATTGATATTTTAACAGTCAAATTTGGCGTTGAAATTTTAAAATTAATTGATGGTCGTGTTTCAACTGAGGTTGATGCCTTACTGTCTTATGATACAGAAGCAACAATTGCTAAAGCACGTGAACTTTCCAAACTCTATAAGGAATATGGAATTGAACAATCACGTATCCTCATTAAAATTGCTTCAACTTGGGAAGGCATTCAAGCTGCTAAGGTGCTTGAAGCCGAAGGAATTCCATGTAACCTCACTCTATTGTTTGGCTTACATCAAGCACAAGCTTGTGCAGATGCAAAAGTGACTTTGATCTCACCGTTCGTAGGTCGTATTTTAGATTGGTATAAAAAAGCCGAAGGTGTGGATCAATATCCTATCGAAAAAGACCCTGGTGTCTTGTCTGTTAAGAAAATTTATAACTACTACAAACAACATGGCATCTCGACTCAAGTCATGGGAGCGAGTTTCCGCAGTACAGCCCAAGTGCTTGGCTTAGCAGGCTGTGATTTATTGACCATTGCTCCAAATCTATTAAATCAATTGGAACAAGATCAACATATTGTTGAAGCTCAACTCTCTACGACTTCAGCACAACAGGCTGAAAAAATCGAACGTACCGCTCAAACCAAAGAAAGTTTTAAAGCCGAACTCGAACATGATTTAATGGCATTTCAGCTCCTCCAAGGTGGCATTGATGGCTTTATTAAAGCGCGAAACCAATTGAGTTTGTTACTCCGTCAATCTTTTGGTATTGATGCTGAAATCACCCCATAATTAGCTGATTTTTCACCTATTAAAAACCGATTTTTGCTATATTAGTGAAAATCGGTTTTTTTAAGAGTTCAGTGTGTTCGGTATCACAGATTTAACCACATATATTATTGGTACAATCTTAATCATTTTATTACCCGGCCCGAACTCCGTCTATGTGATGTCTGTTGCCTCACGCTATGGAATACGTACAGGTTACGCTGCTGCTTGTGGCGTATTTACTGGCGATTTTATTTTAATTATTTGTACTGTTTTAGGTGCGGCATCTTTATTAAAAGCGTTCCCGATTCTGTTTGTTATTCTCAAAATAACAGGTGCTTGTTATCTCGCTTATTTGGGTTTCAAACTGCTACAAAGTGCTTATCAAACGTGGAAAAAACCGCAACAACACGCAGAAATGGCTGATTTACCTCAATTAGATAAAGTGCATCCCTATCGAACTGCACTCAGCATTAGTTTATTGAACCCCAAAGCAATTCTATTTTTCCTATCGTTCTTTGTGCAATTCGTTGAGCCAAATTATCCCTATCCAATGTTGAGTTTCTTGGTACTGGCATTGATTTTACAAATCGTCAGCTTTAGTTATCTAACTGCACTTATTTTTTCAGGCATAAAATTAGCTGGTTTTTTCAAACATAATTATAAACTCGCGGCAGGTGGTGTATTTTTGGTCGGTATTTTATTCTTCGGCTTTGGCTTAAGGCTCGCAACTTCAACCTTGTCCTGATCTAGAATTTACGGCAAGAAAGTAGCTCATGATGTTTCATCCCCATCTGTTTTAATCGTGTCATCAATTTATTCAATCATCTTTGAACTACGATTTAAGCCATATTAACGATATACTTTTCAACAAATTTTAATCAAGTATAGATGCATATAATGCAACGCCTAATTCAAGATTTTTCGATCCCTGCGGTATTTGCTGGCTTTATCACCTTTTTGATTGGTATTAGTGTTTCGGCTGTTCTCGTCATTCAAGGTGCTCAATCTTTAGGTGCGAACACGGCACAAATCAGTTCATGGTTCTGGGCACTCGGTTTAGCTATTGGACTTTCAGGTTTAATCCTCTCTTGGAAATATAAATATCCTGTTGCTACTGCATGGTCGACCCCCGGTATCGCACTGATCATTGCCTCTACAGGACATTATGATCTTTATGAAGCCATCGGTGCGTTTGTCATCTGCGGGATTGCCATTGCAATTGTTGGATTTTCAGGTGTTTTTCAAAGGTTATTGGCACATATCCCAACCAGTCTAACCTGTGCCATGCTTGCAGGGATTCTATTAAAGTTTGGTATTCAAATCTTTAGTAGTCTAGAAAGCCATCTAGGTTTTATTCTCAGTATATTGGCGATTTATCTTGTCTCTAAGCGCTTATTTCAACGCTATAGCATTGTATTGACTGTGCTTTTAGGTGCAGCGATTTGCCCCCTGTTTATTGATTTTCAACTCCAACCGATTACATGGTCTTTGACTCAACCTGTATGGATGCAACCCGCATTTTCATGGTCTGCCGTACTTGGTTTAGCACTTCCATTATTTGTGATCAATATGACTTCACAAAATTTACCCGGCATCGCGATGATTAAAAGCTATGGTTATCACCCTCACGTCAATCAACTCGTGGGCTGGACAGGTGTTGCGCATACCCTGTTTGCACCTTTTGGCTGTTTTTCGGTAAATTTAGCCGCCATTAGTGCAGCAGTGAGTTTAGATGATCAAGTTCATCCCGATCCAAGCAAACGCTATATTGCGGGGATCAGTTGCGGTATATTTTATATTTTCATGGGGCTTTTTGCTGCGACTTTAGTCAGCCTACTCATGTCATTTCCACAAATCTTTATTGTGGCTCTTGCTGGCATTGCATTATTTGCCACCATCAGCCATAACATTGCAGTTGCTTTTTCCAACGTAGAAGAACGTGAAGCTGCCTTGCTGACCTTTTTGTGTAGTGCTTCTGGTGTACAGTTTCTTGGTGTCGGTTCTGCATTTTGGGGACTTATTCTGGGCCTTTTTGTCTTAATATTATTTAGATTTAAAAATAAGCCTTAGTCAAAACTAAGGCTTATGCTGTCCAGAGGATAAATCTTTAAGGTTATTTATCTTCTAACTCTTTTTGGGTTTCTTCATCATTTAAAATTCGCCCAGCCTGCTTTGGTCGAAGCAGTGGTTCTGTAGGTCGTGGATGTGCATGGGTGTATTGTAAACCAGCCCCAGCATAAACATCATCTGCGGCTATTTCTGTTTCAAAACGCTCATCATCACGATCACGGATTTCATTGCTAATACGTTTCACTTCATCCTGATCAACACCTAACTCTTTTAAAATCACGCCACCAAACTTAATGGCTGATTCAAAGGTTTCACGGACCATATAATCGACTTTCTGTTTGACCAAATACAACGAATGTTCACGGTCATAAGATCTCACAAGTAGTTTTGCAAGTGGAAATTCATGCCCCACCAATTCGACGATTTTATTGGTTGTTGCCTTACTATCCACACACACCACAATGGCTTGTGCATTTTTAGCACCCGAGGCATGTAAAATATCTAAACGTGCACCATCGCCATAATAGATTTTAAAACCAAATTTCTCTGCGTTTTGAATCATATCAATATCGTTGTCAATAATAGTGACATCAACACCTCTGGCTAATAATAACTGACTGGCAACCTGACCAAAACGACCAAATCCAATCATCAAGACGCTACCACTTAGACCTTCTGCAATATTGACGTTTTCCAGAGAAATCGTATCTTTTTTCTCTGTAAATCGTTTGAAAATAATACCAAAAATAGGCGTGAGTACCATTGAAAGTACCACAATCGCGGTAAGGTTTGACCTAATTGTATTATCAATGACTTGAGCACTGACGGCCGCAGCAAATAATACAAACGCAAACTCACCACCTTGAGCCATGAGTAAAGCACGATCCAAAGCATCGATATGAGAACTTTTCGTGACACGCGCAACGATATAAATCATCAGTGCTTTTACAAACATCATGGCTAAAACGCCACTAATGATGAGCTGCCAATTCTGTGCGACGACAGATAAGTCCAGCGACATCCCTACACCGAGGAAAAAGAGCCCCAGTAACAACCCTCGGAACGGCTCAATATCTGCCTCAATTTGATGTCGAAAAGTTGATTCTGATAACAATACACCTGCAAGAAAAGCACCCATCGCCATAGATAAGCCGCTCACTTGCATCAACAATGCCGCGCCCAATACCACCAAAAGCGCTGCGGCTGTCATCACTTCTCTTGCTTTTGCTGCCGCCAAGAGTCTAAATAACGGATTGAGTAACCAATAACCTGCTGCAATAAGACCAGCTATCGCAATCAAACCAATACCAATGGTTTCTAAGCGTGCTGAAGTTGTTTCCACCACATGATTGGGTGCCATAAATGCAATTATGGCCAATAATGGAACGATGAGCAGATCTTCAAATAATAATATGGAAACAACCTTTTGCCCCCGCGGTTGAGCAATGTCACCGCGATCACCAAGCAATTGCATTACGATGGCGGTTGAGGTCAGTACAAAACCTGCTGCTGCAATAAAAGCAATTTGCCATGTAAATCCAAATAGAATGCCCACGCCAGTTAAAGCCAAAGCACTCACTATGATTTGCAAGGTTCCCAAACCAAAGATTTCTCGCCTTAGACTCCACAAATGTGAGGGTTGCATTTCCAGACCAATCACGAAGAGATACATCACAATCCCCAACTCAGCGATATGCAAGATGGATGTTGATTCATGAAAAAATGCAAAACCAAATGGCCCAATAATCAAGCCAGCAATGAGATAACCTAATACCGAACCCAGTCCGATGCGTTTAAAAATGGGCACAGCTATCACTGCCGCAGCCAATAAAACGACGGGAGCAATTAAACTTATTGAATCAGCTTCTGAACTCATACTGTTCTCATTGTTATCAATTTGATTTCATTCTATTTGAAAGAATAAAAGACGGATAGCGCATTTATAGGATAATGCATCCTATTTGTTGGCATAGACACCCGCCAACGTTCTTAGTCGGTTGCATTCTTATCCCAAAAAGCTTGGCGTATTTGTGGCATCGCATTCAAATGATTGATGATGTGTTGTGCCTCCTCTGCCTCAATTGAGGTAGCAATCAACGTCACTTCTATCTCCACTTCTTTTTCACCAAATGGCGTAACATCAATGTCTTTAGCTGGGTAATTATGATGTTTAAGCGTCGAATTTAGTTCATCCATCACCGCCTTACTATGACTGCGGTCGCAAACAATATAGATCACATGCAGCACTTCCGTTTCATCATCCAATGGGCGACGATCAATTGCATGCACGATGGGTCTCAATAACGTATTTGCTGCCAAGATAAATAATGTCGCCAAGATTGCTTCTATGATTAGGTCTGAACCCGCAGAAGCTCCCACTGCTGCCGAACACCATAAAGTTGCGGCTGTGTTTAATCCATGGATGTTTCCTTCTTGACGCATAATCACACCTGCACCCAAAAAGCCGATACCTGATACCACATAAGCAATCACTCGAACTGCCCCATCTGCACCGGTTAAATTGATTGCAATATCGACAAAAATCGCAGCACCCACAGCAACCAGCACATTGGTTCTTAATCCTGCGGTCCGTTGGCGATATTGTCTTTCAAAACCGATGAGTGCGCCCAAAATAAAGGCAACGCTAAGACTAATTAGCGTATCAACGGTATTGATCAAATCAATATTTTGTAGAAATTTTAATTGCATTAGATGCCTCTAATCATTATTGCCAGCCATAACAGCGGGTATACATATTTTTTGCCTATTGTGTTAGGCACACATAGGCAATCCAAACAATGGGTAAATATAGAAAACTTAGATGATAAAGAAATGAATTGTTATGGTGATGCAGGGGTGAAACTTAGCCCGAATCCAAACCATCGCTGTCGAAAATCATGGACACGATCACCAAAAGAGGCTGCTAAAGTTAAGACATTGGGAATAAGACTGTAATGCACAGCCGTTTGAAAGAGTGGCGCTTGACGATCTTGATTATAAGTTTCAACACTTAAAGCTAGACGGTCCGTTAGGGCATAATTTGTGGCAATACTCCACCGCAATAACCGTGCATGATCTTGAGCATATTGATATCCCAAGTTACTATGCAGCGCTAAACGTTGATCTAGAAAATTAAAACTTACAGGTACATTTAAAAACCAATCCAAATCAGTACGCTGTTCAGCCTGATCGTCTCTAGACAGCGTCAAACTGGTTGCAATACCCCAGTCATTTTCCATCGGTTTTACGACAGTTTTTACTTGTGCTGAAAAACCGCGTACCTGATCAAGCTCTTTAGTCGCATGATAGCCAATTGAAACTTCTAAATTCTGATTTAGATTACAGGCAGGTGTGACTTGATATGACCATGCACCGTCTTTTAAATATAAATAAGAGGTTTCTAATTGACAGCGATGAACGTCTGTAATTGAAGCATCGTCGGTATTTAATAATGGATCTGCTTTGCTCTTTTGAGTAGGCAGCAATAATCCACACAGCGCCAATATACCGATAACACCGTAACATTGAATGGAAGCATGAAAAAACATAGGCTTCTCCCCATTTTAGGTGAGAAACTAAACAGGTCGTATTCAAATACAATAAATTTTTGCTGATAGGTAAAAATTTTATAGAGGGGTTAATACAGTTTTAATCAAAGCTATCCCATTGCAAGATAGCCGACCTAAAAGGCTATATTGCTCAGTATTCGCTTTGGTTTAATTGATAACTAAACCCGAACCTCGAACAACTTCCCATTTAGGATCTCCGTTGAATAAACTCATCGGCATTATAGGGCGCGTTAACGTATAAACAAGCCCTATAATGTGAATTTTTTATGACAACGTAAAAAATTGAGTCTTAAAACGTTTTAAATTAAAGCTCTTTCACCACAACGGTTTTAGCCATTTTGTCATGCCAACCTTGCTTCTTTCGATCAAAAGCAATCCAGATCAAACCAATAAACAATACTAACGTTGCTGGAATATAGCCAATATAACGAATAATCCCTTGCAAGACCGAAACATGATTGCCAGTTTGTTCATCGAGAACTTTTAAACGTAGTAAGCGCTTACCTGGCGTACCAGCAAATTTTACCCAACAAAAAATGTAAAATACGGCAGATAGAATTTGCCCAATCCAATCAGTCCAAGACCAACTCGTACTAGTCAAATTATCCGTTACACTTGGCGACAACAGCATCATTAACGGAAATAGCACAGCTAATATAATAATCGTATCCAGAATTGCCGCACCTAAACGTATCCAAAATCCAGCATATTCGTATTTATCTGACATGTTCCCCTCTCTTTTTTGTTTATACAAAGTCAATGTTTAGAGATATTTTTTCAACAACAACTATAACATTGATCTTTAAATTTGTTTTAATTCACGGTCAAAAAACTCGACTGTACGCTGCCAAACCAATGCCGACTCTGGGCGATCTCGACTAACTGTACGAAAACCATGCGGCATTGGATACGTATAAGCTTCAACACGATCACCCAATTTCTCAATCAACTTATTACGCTTTTTAGCTGGGCAAAATGGGTCAAATTGCTCTGACCAATGTCCTTGTAATAGGCGAATTTCATCTAAAGATTCTGTTTTAGGTACGCCCGCTCCTTCAATCCCAAAAGAATGGTGATAAACAACAGGTGCTAACATATCTTCTCGCTTCGCCATTTGGATCACGTATCCACCTGTTAAACACTGCCCTAACATGCCTAAACGGCCATTTGACCTTGGATCGACTTTTAACGCATCTAACAACACATGAATTTCTTTATTAACATCACTGTCCGCGGCATTGCTACGACCTGCTTTAGCCACCATTGCTCGAATGCAATATTTGACTGCTCCGCCACTATATAAGTTCGGTACATAAACCAAATAGCCTCGATTTGCTAAATCTTGCGCATCTTCACGATAAGCATCAATCACACCATATAATTCATGCAGTAATAGAATTGCAGGTAATTTCTCATTCGTTTCGGCTGGTGCGTAAATCTCAACATCGATCTGTCGAGTGGGCAATGTGATTGTTTTTATTTCCATTTTAGTGATCTATGTTATATAAATTACATCCATACTATTTGTGACAATATTAATTGTCAAATAAAAAAGGATGTCTGACCACATCCTTTTTTACCGTCAAAGATTTTCTATCTCAATATAAAGTGCAATCAAAAGTTTTAACATTCAATCGAATTGACTGCTAATCCTCCTTTTGAAGTTTCTTTATATTTATCAGACATATCCTTGCCTGTTTCCTTCATGGTTTGAATCACTTTATCCAGCGAAATATAATGCTCACCATCACCATGTAATGCCATCTGAGCAGCATTAATCGCTTTCACAGCTGCAATTGCATTTCGTTCAATACAAGGCACTTGTACCAAACCACCGACAGGGTCACAGGTCAGTCCTAAATTATGTTCTAGTCCAATTTCGGCAGCATGTTCAACCTGCTCAGGCGTACCAGCTAAAATTTCAGCCAATCCAGCCGATGCCATTGCGCAAGCTGAACCCACCTCACCTTGACAACCTACCTCAGCACCAGAAATTGAGGCATTCAATTTACATAAAATACCGACGGCTGCTGCACTCAAGAAAAATCGAACGATGGTATCTTCAGACTCATCTTTAGAAAAGTTGACATAATAAGACAACACTGCAGGAATAATACCTGCTGCACCATTGGTCGGTGCGGTGACAACACGCCCACCCGCAGCATTTTCTTCATTGACTGCAAGTGCATATAGATTCACCCATTCCATCGCATTAAATGTTGTTGCAATCAAATTTTCATTTTCTTTTTTGAGTAAGCGTTGATGAATATTTTTTGCTCGCCGTTTCACATTTAATCCACCAGCTAAAATCCCCTCATGCTGCAATCCATTTTGGATACAGACTTGCATGACGTGCCAAATCTGCATAATTTTGGCACGTATTTCAGCTTCACTGCGCCAACTCTTTTCATTTTCCAACATCAAATGACTGATGCTACATTGATGGGTTTTGCACAACGCCAATAATTCTTTAGCACTCTGAAATGGATAAGGAACGACAGTATTATCTTCTATAAAACTTCCTTGATGAATGTGGCTTTCATCTATGATGAATCCCCCACCAATCGAGTAATACGTATTTTCATAAAGTGTATTTCCCTCAGCATCTTCGGTCTTTATCCTCATTGCATTTGGGTGATAAGGCAAAGCTTCATCTATAAAAATAATATCTTGACGAGGATCAAAATCGATCGCATGAATTGCATCTATTTTGAGTATTTTGGACTCAAACACATCCTCTAACAGAACTTGGCTAAGCGGAATATCAATAGTTTCAGGATCATTTCCCATCAAGCCTAAAAGTGTGGCTTTGTCTGTGCCATGTCCTATTCCTGTAGAAGACAATGAACCGTATAAAAAAATCTGAACTTTCGCAACCTTGCTTAAAATATTTTGGGATTTTAAGCTTTGAGTAAAACGATATACTGCTCGCATGGGTGCAACGGTATGTGAACTCGAAGGCCCAACACCGATTTTAAAAAGATCAAAGACGCTCAATGTCATATATTATTATCCTCTTATATCCAGTTTTTACTTTATTCTAAATCATGATCAACATGTGAAAAATATAATAAATTATGCATAAAAAAAACCACAACCGTCATCACGATTGTGGTTCTAAAACTTTCCAGTGCTTAAATGCTTAACAAGCTATTCAAAGTCTCTGAAACATTCTTCGATTTCACTTTCGGTTGCAGGGCTTTTAAAGCTTGTTGCACCTGACCTCGTTGCGGTTCAGCCAAGGTATACCAACGCGAAAGCACCTGTAATAAACGAGAACCCAAAATTGGATTTTTCTCATCTAAATATGCAGCGAGCTGAATAAAATGATCTACACCAAAACTCCATGTATTGACTGGGTTATTGGCCAAACCACCGCTGACTGAACGAATACGATTCGGAGTGGTTAAATCATAATCTGCATGTTGAGTGAGATATTCAATCGTTTTCGTTGTCGCACAAGGATTGGATGCTTGAATCGTAAACCATTGATCTAAAGATAAGGCTTCATCTTTAAAGCGATTATAGAAATCGTCCAATGCGGTTTGTGCTTGTGGCGCATCATTCCATACCAGTACGCGTAATGCACCTAAACGTTCTGACATATTCCGCGTGTTTTTATATTGCGCATCCGCCAACTCAAATACCGAAGCATCCCCTTGACGTGCCAACATACTTAACATGATATTTTTCAATGCACGGACACCCATTGCCAAAGAAAATTCTTTTTGCATATCTGGGTCTAAAGCTAAATAAGTATCTTTCCAGAAAGAACCTAGTTCTCGTGCTAAACGATTCAATACCGCTTCACGTTTCTCACGGATGAGTTCAGGTTCGTAACCTTGATCAATACGACTACCTAAATAATTTTCACTTGGCACATCAAACAAACGTGATGCGAGTAATGGATCTTTGTTTACCAATTCAGGCAAGGTGTTTTTAATCGCCTGAATATAAGTATCCACCTGATGATCTTCTAACAGAATACGCTCTAATAAGGTTTGAGTCGCTTGCCATTGGTTAAAACCATTGGTTTCGTGTTGAATCAAAAATGCAAGATCATCATTTGAATAGTCAAATACCAAATTGACTGGCGCAGAGAAATTACGCAACAACGATGCAACAGGTTGTTCAGTCACCCCAGTAAATTCGATCGTTGCTTCATCTTGATCAAACAAATACACGCCATCTTTGACATCATTTACAAACAGATCAGCACTATGCAAAGTGTATTGTTCGCCTGTATGGGCATTGAACAAAGCCAAAGCCACAGGAATTGGCACTGCTTTTAAGTTCGGATATTTGGGATGCGCTTTAAGGCTTTGTTTTAAGCTCAAACGATAGGTCTGTGTCGCCGCATCATATTCACCTTTGGCATCTAACTTTGGTGTCCCCGGTTGATTATACCAAGTAAGGAAGTTAAATAAATCAACACCAGAACCCGCACTTAATGCAGCAACCCAATCTTCAACTGTCACAGCTTGACCATCATGACGGTGGAAGTATTCGTCTGTACCCTGACGGTATTTTTCTTTGCCTAATAGGGTCGCCATCATGCGGTTAATTTCCGCACCTTTTTCATAGACCGTAGCGGTATAGAAATTATTAATTTCTACAAAATGATCTGGACGTGGCGGATGTGACAATGGTCCTGCATCTTCAGGGAATTGGTGAGATTTTAATACCGCTACATCATCAATCCTTTGTACCCCTGCTGATTGTAAATCTTCAGAGAAGGATTGGTCACGGAATACCGTTAAGCCTTCTTTTAGACACAACTGGAACCAGTCACGACAGGTAATACGGTTCCCTGTCCAGTTATGGAAATATTCATGCGCAATCACAGATTGTACGCGCATGATCGCGGCATCCGTGGTGAATTCTTCGTCAGCAAGTACACATGAAGTATTAAAGATGTTTAAACCTTTATTCTCCATGGCACCCATGTTGAACTGACTCACCGCCACAATCATATAATTGTCGAGATCATAAGGACGACCATAATGTTCTTCATCCCAACGCATCGAATGCTTTAATGCTTCCATCGCAATGTGACATTTTGGGATATCTTTTTCGATCGCATAAATTTCCAAAGCGACATCACGACCTTCTGAGGTGGTGTAACGATCTTTTAAGACTGCTAAATCACCAATCACACATGCAAATAAGTAACTTGGCTTCTTGGTTGGATCTTGCCAAATCGCATAGTGCCGACCTTCTCCCGCCTCACCTGTTTCAAGCAAGTTGCCATTGGCAAGCAATACAGGATATTTTTTATCGGCTTCCACACGGGTGGTAAATTCAGCCAAAACGTCTGGACGGTCTGGATAGAAGGTGATTTTACGGAATCCTTCAGGTTCATTCTGCGTAACGAATAAATCACCCGCTTTATACAGTCCTTCAAGCTGCGTATTTGACTCAGGATGAATGATCACTTGTGTTTGAAGAATGACCTCATCTGGTGCATCAGCGATCACTAATTGTTCTTCATCCAACTGATATTGATCAGCATTGAGGAATTGTCCATTCAGTTGAATCGACTTCAGCTCTAAATCTCGACCCAATAGCACCATTGCACCTGCTGCTTGACGCTTCATCACTAGTGTTGAATCAACAATGGTCTGATCGCTATAAACTTGAATATCTAAATGAATTGATTCAACCAAAAATGATGGCTTTTGATAGTCTTTTAAATAAATGGTTTGATCTGTTTGAACAGGAGGTTGAGCCGCGATATTCATCAGTATTCCTTATCTTTCATGATTTCATGTACATGGTCTTGTTGACAAGACTTCTTGAAGCGTCTTTTACTAGCATAAATTATGCCGTTTGGTCTAAAAATATCGCATTCAAAACAATTGTGGTTGCGATTATCTCAGATATCTGCACAAATCATACGCCAACAAATAAAAGCTGTCTGTAAGACCTGTCATGCGTTTAAAATTTTTATTGGGTTGAGAGCAAGTGTTTTCAAATAGAATTTGAAGAATCAGTCTATCGTTTAGACAAAATTACAACATCGTTTTCTACTATTAAATAAAAATGACAAAATCTGTGATCTTTATCTGTTCAACTTACATTCTTTGCTTAAGTCATACATTTTGTGCACGGTTATTGCTTATGTATTTATGCCAATCTAGGTGAATAAAATAAAAGCGAGGGCTATAACGATGGAATTAAAAGCACATTTGTATCGTCTAGAAAACATTAAAGCAATCCATGATCTTGCAACCGCAGGTGTTGATCATCATGTGATCTCTGTTTTTTTGTCCGCAGAAGGAATTGAGCTCACCACCTTAGAAGTAACCAATATTGTAAATACCTATGACGCACTTGGGAAAGAAAAAGTACCGAGTAAAAAAGTACAAGCACTGATTGCTGCCAAGAAAATCAGTCAGGAGGATGAAAACTTACCATGCCCTGTTTAACATTTCCGTTCTGACTCAATAAAAAAACCTCAAATCAACGTCTGATTTGAGGTTTTTTTCAAGAATAACTTATGGATTTGCGCTGTTGGTCCGAATCCAAACCACAGTACGTCCTAAAGCGGACACGCCCATATAACCACGCATACGGAGACGCTTACCTTCACCAGACACCACACCTTTGCCTTTGTATACACGTCCACTGGTTGCTTCCAATACAAGACCGTCAATATATGCATTTGGATCATTTGGATCTTGTCTAAATCCTGACAAAATTTCTAAACCAACAAGCGGCTTATTCGTGTGAGGCGCTGGACATTTGGTACAATTGCTCAACGAGATCCCATGCGCATTTGGATAACGATACACAATCTTGCCATTAAATTGTCCATTGTCACCTTTTCGAATTTCGATAATTGAAAGCTGTTGACCCGTTCTCTCTTCGATGCTTTTCCAATAACCCTCGATAGCGGCAGCGAAAGTCGTTGTACTTGCGAACGCAATACAAAGCCCCATGAAGACATGCTTATACATATTAACCCCGTTAAAAAGTAACCTATTTATATTTATAGATTTAATGATTAAAAAAATAGCATATTTAAAGAGAGCTTACACTGTACGCCCCAGTACTTGACTATATAAATTTTCTAACAATCAAATACGTACAGTGTAATTTTAAAATTATAATTTAAGGGTTAGCACTATCTGTTCGAATCCAAACCTGAGTACGTCCAAGTGCTGAAATCCCCATATATCCACGCATACGCATACGCTTACCATCCACACTTAGCTGCGCTTTACCCTTATAAATATTGCCTGTTTTTGGTTCAAGTATTCGACCATCAATATATTGATGTGGATTTTGTGGATCTTGTTTCAATCCCCAAGCGATTTGCAAACCCAATATGGGTTTATTTTTAAAAGGCTCAGGACATTTAACACAGTTCGTTAAAATGGTGCCACCACCAGGGACCGGATAGCGATAGGCTATTGTGCCCGTGTAAGTTCCATCCGTTTTCTTTTTGACTTCAATAATCGAAAGTAGCTCACCACTACGGTCATCAATACTTTTCCAGAAACCTTCTGGCGTTGCAGCATGACCTATTGCGGTAAATAACATCAAAGAGATCCCCATGATTCCATTCATGAGTAATTTTTTTTGCATACATTGCTCCATTATGCGACACAGATCCATCTGTTCTATATTTTCATGCCAATGCTTAGACTCAGTCAACCAAATATAAAAATATTTAATGGCTTAAATCCAAGAGAAACAGTAATTAATTCACACATTTATAGACAAACAACCATAGGTTTACATTCTACTATTTAATGCTAACTGCAATGTGCCAACACTTATATCGCAATATAATCTTTGCATCACTTCTGCTGTCAGCAATGTATAATCTTGTTTTTACAAATTGCAAGTTGAGTATCAATGGAGTTACAGATTCTACAAAAACAGTTAGATGAAAGTAGCCATTGCCCTTTATGTCAAGCATCTATGTTTTGGATAGAGGCAGAACAATACACCCAAGAATTCCAATTTCATGAGTGTAGTCACTGCCAACATCGGGTTTTTAGCAGCGATAGTAAATTGAATTGTCATTGTGCGCAGTGCACAGCTCAGCGTAAAAAACAAACGCAACAGACCCTGCTACAAGAAAAGCGTAAATACAAAATAAAAGATGACGTTATTTATGGCCTCAATCAGCTTAGTTTTTTACAAAAGTTGTTCTTGTTGAGCTTATTGGATAATTATGCCCGTGAAGATGTCCAACATGATGAACTCATCTATTGGAAGAAGATTAAATATCAGCACTTTACGCCCAATTACTTATTTCAACATCAAATCGTTCAAGAGTTACTCAAACTCGGTGTTTTAAGACCCCAAGATTCAGATATAGAAACAGAACACTTTTACTTAAATCTTCGTTTAGATGGTTATTCAGACCCAAGCCTGTTTAGTGTGGCACAACAATTACGCTATTGGTTTTATGAAAATCTGAGCTCAGGCATCCCATTTAAAAGTACGGATGAGGTGAAAGATGCACTCTATACGGTGCTATATCAGGAGATCATTCAGTTCATGCAGTTCTATTGCCGAACGTGGGGAATTCAGATTGCAGGCAATCGTCCTTTCCAAAGCTTCTGTTTTCGTTTGATGGAAGGACTCGCTGTGGGGCAGATTTATTATCTAATTCAAACTGCACTCGAATATCTTCATAAGCAAAAAGTGTTACAAGCTCGGAATGATAAATTTATTAACACCAATTTATTAAAAAAAACCTTAGAGCAGTATCGAGAACGTGCTTTAACCGAGCACTGGGAAACCTCAACATTACCAAGACCACATAACATTCCATTGAGTAAAATGAGTGAAATTTTATTATTTAAATTCTTGGGTTATGATGAAAGTGTCTTTTTTCAACCCGTTTGGAAGTCTTGGCGAAAAATAGAACCTCGTTTAAATTTCTATTCGGTAAAGCGTTGCATGTATTGTGGTTCAAATGATCTGATTGTGGATTACGATGCTGAAGAGTATGTATCCCTCATCTGTCGTCAGTGTAAACATCAAGATCATTATTTTACACGTTAAAAAATCAGGATTTACTATGTCACAAAAACAACAACTCATTGATCAAGTCATTCAAGCTTGGCACGCTTTACAGCAACAATCTCCATTGGTTCAATGTATTACCAATAGCGTAGCCAACAATTATGTGGCAAATGTGCTGTTGGCTGCGGGTGCATCACCAGCCATGATTGACAATCCCTTTGAGGCTGAAAGTTTTACCCAAATCAGTTCAGCGTTAAATATTAATGTCGGCACACCTACCACAGAACAAACCCAAGCAATGCTGATTTCAGCTAAGACAGCCCAGCAACATCAAGTGCCATGGGTGCTTGATCCTGTCGGTTATGGCGAGATTTTAAAATGGCGCAGTGAAACCGTGGATCAACTTCTCCAGTTTCAACCGACTATTATTCGCGGTAATGCCTCAGAAATGAGTGCACTCGCAGGTAATTTAACCCAATCAAAAGGTGTAGACAGCACGCTCAATAGCCAAGATGTGTATGCTCAAGCACAAAGTTTACTCCAACATACTGAATGTATCGCGATCTCAGGTGAATCTGACTATATTATTTCTAAGGAGCTCGACATGGTGATTCAGGTGAATGGTGGTTGCCATTTACAGCCGAAGATTACCGCAACTGGCTGTGCTTTAGGTGCATTAACGGCAGCTTACAGTGCTGTAAGTTCGCCAACCATTGCAGCACTTGCTTCACATATTCATTTCTCCATTGCTGGCAGACTGGCTTATGATCAAGCACAAAACGTGGGGAGTTTTAATGTGATGTTTTTGGATTATGTCCACATGTTAGATGAAAACTTAATACGCCAATACCATAGTATCCAATGTCTTGAATCCGTGTAATTCGCGTAGACATTTACAGATTGATATCACTTGAATAGAGGAATTTTATCTATGATGATTCATTTGATTATTCAACATTAATATTTTTGAATTATGAAACCATTTCTCACTCGAGTTGAACTTCTCAATACCATTCCAGATGACTTTCCGTTTTTACATCTTTATCCAATAGAATTTAAGAAAAATATCACGGTCATCACGGGTGAAAATGGAAGTGGAAAATCAACGATTTTGGAGGCGTTAGCGCTAAAATTTGGTTGTGCAGCAGAAGGTGGAAGTATCAATTTTAATTATAAAACTGAAGATACACATTTTGATTATAGCCCCCATCTGCGTATCCATAAATCTGCACGCAGGATCAAAGATATCTTTTTCTATCGATCGGAAACGTACTATAACTTTCTCACGGAAATGCGCCAGCTCGATGCAGCAGCCAGTTTTAGCCCACCTATACGAAATGCTTATGGTGGTAAAGATTTACACATGATGTCCCATGGTGAAGCAATGAAAGCGCTGATTGATCATCGTTTTCGAGCAGAGGGTTTATATATTTTAGATGAACCCGAAGCCGCCCTTTCGATTAGTAATCAAATCAATTTTATTGAAAAAGTGATCCAACTGAGTCAAGCAGGTGCGCAATTTATCATTGCAACACATTCACCAATCATCATGCTAATGCCAAATATTCAACTGTTACAACTTACTGAGAATAGCTTTAGAGAGGTCAATTTCAGTGATACGCATATTGCTTATATGTATAAAGAAATTCTGAACTCAAACGGCGAGTTTATTAAGCAGATCATTGATATTGATTGATTTTATATTTAAAAAACATTCGTTCTTCAAGGCTTGTTGCTGCTACAAGTGGAAGCGATCATCGCTGTTGCATAATGAAGCCTAGAATCTTCAAAACTAAGCTGTTGCCTTGAAATAATGTTCTCTTGGCATATCAATGACTTCAACGCAAAGCTGAATTGGAGATCCAATCTCAGCTTTCATATAGGTTTTTTGTTCAAGAATCGCCAACAGCGAATCACCTAAAGTTTTCTTCTGTTGTTCAGTTCGACCACTTAGCAAATAGAGTTTCAAATGGATATAAGCTTCTTGAGTTTCACCCAAACCAATCAAGAAAACCTCATCTTTGAAAATTCGAGACTTGATATCATTTGCACTAAATAATGCTGTCTCTGACAAAGCTGTATTGACTTGTTTAAGTAATTTTTGCTGATCTAAACTTGTTAAATTTGCTGAATAATTTGCAATGATATGTGGCATTCTTCGATCCTACTCTACAAACAACAACGCCAAACGTACTTGATCATACGCCATTCTAGGACTCGTTGCTTCCACGATTGGGCGTAGTTTGATAGAACCATCATCGGTAAAATGCTCTGGATTCTTTCTTTTATGCAAACGTTTATAAATCTTACGCACTTCTTCAATCACTTCTTCCCCTGGGCTCGCCACAGAAATATCTAAGCTCTGCTCTTTATGTAATCGCGCCAAATGATTGATAATCGTGGCAGGTGTTAAACCACGTTCATGTGCAATATCTTCAATCTCATAGCCTTCTTCAAATAAAGCACGTGTTTCATCTAAAGTGGCTGCGGCATAACTCTGTTTACTGCCTTTTGAAAGTTTCTTTTCATTGCGATTGATTTCGGTCGCGTTTAATGTACCGCCGCAATGCCGAATAAATGCATTGTGCTGAGTGGTCAGATCCTCATTTGCAAAGTTTGTTTCTGCTTCATCAGACAATTCCTGAAAACGGCGGTCTGCTTTGATTGCCAAGCTATCTAGTGCTAAAGCCTGCTCATTAAAACCCAGTAACCGAAGACCCGTGAGCGATTTTAATCGTGATAATGCAACATAGCCCTGACCTTTTTCAAAGGTATTGGTGAGGTTAATTTCTGCCGCTTCTAGGGTCATCCCCTGACTTTTATGAATGGTAATCGCCCAAGCTAAACGCAAAGGGATTTGCTGAAAACTGGCAATGGCTTTACCCGCCTCATTTTCAATCGACCAAGTTTCAGGTTCAACCAACAAAGTCGTGCCATCGGTGAGTTTAACTTTAGGCAACAAGCCTTGTTTATCGTCATCTTCAAAACCAATCACCTCACCTAAACTGCCATTGATATATCCCATATCAAAGTTGTTTTTTACAAACATGACTTTGGCGTGTTTTTTCAAGGTTAGTTCTTCAGGTGCACGTACAGAAGATTTTAAGGTTTCAATCAGTTTTTCATTACCATCGATAACTGCATTGAATTGGTGACTTTCGTTCTCGATACCATTTAAATGTTGATAGTTGATATTATCAACATCCATATTGTGCGTATATAAACGGGTGAAAGTGTCGCCAATATTCTGCTGGCGTGATTGTTGTAAAGCCGTAATATGATCTGGCTGAATATTTTGTGCGCGAATGGCATTCAAAATCTGATTCAGAATTTCATCGTCCTGACGATGTTGTTCGGTTAAATAGCATACTCGAAACTTTGCCTCTACCCACGCATCCGACATAAAGCAAAATTTATCTCGATTTGCTTCACCATTACGTCCGACTGGAGGCAACTGAAAGAAGTCACCCGCTACAATCACTTGTATGCCGCCAAAGGCTTCATCACTTTCTTTAAAGTATTTTAGAACTTGATTGACTAAATTAAGTTGCTTGGCGTGCAACATTGAAATTTCATCAATAATCAGCACTTGGGCATTTTCTAAATGTTCTTTTAGATATTTTCGTTCTTTCATTCGTTTGAGGTCATCATCACTCAAACGATCTTTAATACCAATCCCAGCCCAAGTATGAATGGTCATACCGTTCATATGTGTTGCAGCAATACCCGTTGAAGCAGTGATTGCAACAGGGACTTTACGTGCTTTCAAATAATGAATGTATTGATTCAATGTATAGGTTTTACCTGCACCCGCCGAACCAGTTAAAAATACATTTTCACCTGCTTTTAAAAGTTTCAGTGCAGTCTCTTGTTTCATAATTACCTACCTTCTCGCAGCACATAGCTTAACGAGTTTCAATAAAAAGTGAAACGGCGAAGCCAAATTTTATAGAAAACATCACTCAAACCGTACGGATAAATCAGGAATATTCTTTGGTAGGTCTTTGGTAGGTAGCAAAAATTTGATGCAATCACAATACTGGGTTCATGGTGCAACGCACCATCTATAACAAACAATGGACTTATGGAAGAAGGATTCACTCCATGGCTTTTAAAAATATTGCAGATCAAACAAACGGTTTTTATATTCCTTGCGTATCACTCTTTGGACCAGGTTGCGCCAAAGAAATTGGAAGCAAAGCACGAGATTTAGATGCCAAGAAAGCGTTAATTGTAACCGATGAAGGTTTATTCAAATTTGGTGTCGCAGATACTATTGCACAGTATCTCACCGAGGCTGGTATAGAAAGCCACATTTTTGCTGGCGCAGAACCGAACCCAACGGACATCAATGTTCATAATGGCGTAGCAGCGTATATAAATAATCAATGTGATTTCATTGTGTCATTGGGTGGTGGTTCATCGCATGACTGTGCAAAAGGGGTTGGTTTGGTCACCGCAGGTGGCGGACATATCCGCGACTACGAAGGTATCGACAAAAGCAAAGTACCGATGACCCCTTTAATTGCAATCAATACAACTGCTGGAACAGCATCAGAAATGACTCGGTTCTGCATCATCACCAACACAGACACCCACGTGAAGATGGCGATTGTCGACTGGCGTTGTACACCGCTGATTGCTATTGATGACCCTAAACTTATGGTGGCAAAACCTGCGGGTTTAACGGCAGCAACGGGAATGGATGCTTTGACCCATGCAATTGAAGCCTATGTGTCTACAGCAGCCAATCCGATTACAGATGCCTGCGCAGAGAAAGCCATCAGTATGATTAGCCAATGGCTACAACCTGCCGTTGCAAACGGCGAAAATATTGAAGCGCGTGATGCGATGAGCTATGCCCAATATCTTGCAGGTATGGCATTTAACAACGCATCTTTAGGCTATGTTCACGCTATGGCACACCAGTTAGGTGGTTTCTACAACTTACCGCATGGCGTATGTAATGCGATTTTATTACCCCATGTAAGCCAGTTTAATCTGATTGCCTGCCAAGATCGTTATGCCAAGATTGCAGAATTAATGGGTGTTAATATTCAAGGTTTAACCGTTTCTGAAGCAGCATACGCCGCAATTGATGCCATTCAGGAGCTTTCAAGTTCTATTGGTATTCCCTCTGGTTTAACTGAACTTGGCGTTAAACCTGAAGATCTACCGATCATGGCTGAAAATGCGCAAAAAGATGCCTGCATGTTAACGAATCCGCGTAAAGCGACCCATGCTCAAGTCGTGGAGATTTTCAAAGCTGCCCTATAACCAAAACATACTCAAACCATAAAACCACTTTATCGTAAGTCAAACCTCTCCGACCATTGACTTACTTTTTGGGGAATGTACTTCCTAGCATTCCCCACTTTTTTTATCACCCATTAGCCACAACAAAACAAAATCGATTGACAATTCGCCAAATTCATTAAAGGATACTCAGCATGTCTTAATACAAAGTCTCAATAAAAATGAATACAACCCAGCTTTCTTCAAACCTTTACACTCCTGATCTTTTAGGAGATGACTATGAACAACAAGTTCTGAATTATCCTGATGATTATGAAGGTCAAGTTGTTGCAACTCTGATCCGTAAAAAATCAAAACAACCGACCACTAAAGCAGTGCTCTACATTCACGGATTCTTAGATTATTTCTTTCAGACGGAAATGGCGGCACAGTTTAATGCACAGGGTTATGACTTTTATGCATTAGATCTAAGAAAATACGGGCGTTCTAAATTAGCGCATCAAATTTTTTATAATGTATTAGATCTGCATGAATATGATGCTGAGATTCACCAAGCCTTAGATATTATTTCCCAAGAAAAACATGACAAAGTTTTACTCGCTGGACATTCAACAGGTGGCTTAACCGCGACACTTTATGCTGCACACCACCCGAACCATCCTTTGATTAAAGGTCTATGGGCAAATAGTCCTTTTTATGATTTTAATTTAAGTCTGGTAGAAAGAAAATTTGGTATCCCGATGCTCAGTCGTATCGGAAAAAAACTACCCAAAGTAAAATTTCCAAGCCAACTCAATCGTTGGTATACCACGAGTTTGCATAAAGATCTCAAAGGTGAATGGGATTTCAATTTAGACTGGAAACCGACCACTGCACCAACAGTTCAGCTCAGTTTTGTACATGCAATTCATACGGCACAAAAAGAGATTCATCGTGGCGTAAAACTGAATATTCCAGCATTAATCATGCATTCGCATCAAACCAAGAACCCGAAAAAATGGGGGGTAGATGCAACTCAAAGTGATGTCATTTTAGATGTTAAACACATTAAAAAATATGCGAAGAAAATGAAAGGAGATATTTCTATTGTCTCAATTCACAATGGATTACATGATTTAGTCCTTTCCGCTCTACCCGTGCGTAAACAAGTTTATCAAGAACTCTTTCAATGGCTAGAGCAGAAAATCAACTAACTTCTTTTTAGTTGTTCATCATATTTAGCAAGTAATTGGTGCGCTGGATGTTCAATTGGTAATAACTCCATTAAACGTTCTACCGCATCAATTGCTTCTGGGAAATGCGCCAAATGTTTAAGCAACAGATCTGTTTCTTGCGTCTTAAAAATCGCATCACTCAACCGAGATTCGAGACAATCTCGCCAAGCAGATAAAAATGGACTTTCTGTTTTCGCTAGAAACACCCCACTATACAATTGTAACGCTGAACTGAGATATCCAGCATCCAAGGCTTGCTCGACATGTAAAAAATCAGCTTCAATATGAACCAGTAAGCGGTATGGACGTGAACCTAGTAAACCGCCTAAAACATCTCTTAATTGCGACATTTCAGCTTTCAACGTTCCCATACTCACTTTACGTTCGCCGTACAGCGCCTGATATAAATGTTCAAGCGTCAATCCATGAGGACATAGGGCCAAAATCGCCAAGATTTCAATTTGGCGAGGCGTTAACAACAGGCTTTTACCATTAAATTTGACTTGGGGTGTTGCAAACGCACGGATATATAAATGCTGGCGTTGTTGCTCAAGTAAAGCGGACTGGATAATGGATGCACAGCGTTCAGCCGCTAAAATCCCAAAAGTATTATGATTCTTCCATGTGGTAGATAAATCAACCACACCTAGTGTTTGTTTTGAATATGGGTCAATAATGGGTGCGGCATAACATACCCAATCATGCACCGATTCCATATAGTGCTCGTTAGAAAAAACACAGCTTGATTGCTGTGTTTTGAGTGACAGTGCCAAAGCATTGGTACCAACTAATTCTTCACGCCATTGTCCACCCTTCACAAAATGAACCTGTTCAGCGGCACTTTGCATTTGAACGCTTGGCGCAGTCCAAATAATGGTACTGCCAATATCTCCCACTGCAATGACCATAGAAGATTGTTCTGCAATATGACGCAAATCATCAGCACAACGTTGTAATGCTAAGTCTAAAGTATTCTGTGAAGTAGATTTTTTTTCGAGTAATGGTGCTGCCATACGTTCTTTAGGAATATCAGCCGATATAGAACGTTCCCATGAACTGGCTATACTTTGACCGAGTTTGGCGGCGTTTTGAGGAGAGAGACTATTTTGCGCGCGCAGTTGATCAGTCAATGCCCTTTGCTGCACTAAATCCTTTTTTGTGAACATTTGTAAGTTCCTTATATATCCACATTGGTATTCCAACCTTTCTCCAACCTTCTTATTTATATACTAAATACACAGAGTACGAAAGTACCTACTGACAGGGTTCTTGTTAGTCTTTAGTCCTAAAATGCAAAGGAATACATATATGCGTTATATCGATCCGAACCAATCTGGTTCAAAAATTCAATTCAAATCTCAATATGAAAATTTTATTGGTGGTCAATGGGTTGCACCTGTAAAAGG
Organism: Acinetobacter sp. NIPH 298; assembly: GCF_000369505.1. GTDB lineage: Bacteria > Pseudomonadota > Gammaproteobacteria > Pseudomonadales > Moraxellaceae > Acinetobacter. Next base: position 973,485 of record NZ_KB850055.1, on the reverse strand, counting down.
TCAATATTTTGACAATATTTCTCCTGTTAATGGTCAAGCTTTTACCCGCATTCCTCGCTCATCGGCAGAGGATATAGAATTGGCCTTAGATGCAGCTCATAAAGCCAAAATCGAATGGAACAAATCATCTCCAACCACACGCTCTAACCTACTTCTTAAAATAGCAGATCGTTTAGAAGCTCACTTAGAAATGCTTGCTGTTGCAGAAACTTGGGACAATGGCAAACCTGTTCGCGAAACCCTTGCTGCCGACATTCCATTAGCCATAGATCATTTCCGCTATTTCGCTGGCTGTATTCGTGCTCAAGAAGGCGGCATTTCGGAAATCGATGAAGATACCATTGCTTATCATTTCCATGAACCACTCGGTGTTGTTGGACAGATTATTCCTTGGAATTTTCCAATCTTAATGGCAGCTTGGAAACTTGCGCCTGCTTTAGCTGCGGGTAACTGTGTGGTGCTCAAGCCCGCTGAACAAACCCCAGTGGGTATTTTATTGGTGGCTGAGCTTATTCAAGACATTTTACCTGCAGGTGTGCTCAATATCGTCAATGGTTATGGTGCTGAAGTAGGTCGTCCACTGGCAACCAGTCCTCGTATCGCCAAAATCGCCTTTACTGGGTCGACCCAAGTCGGTCAGTTGGTGATGCAATATGCAACTGAAAATATCATCCCAGTAACTTTAGAGCTTGGAGGTAAATCACCTAACCTATTCTTTGAAGACGTAATGGATAAAGATGATGACTTTTTAGAGAAAACGCTTGAAGGTTTTGCTATGTTTGCCTTAAACCAAGGTGAAGTCTGTACATGTCCATCTCGTGCACTGGTACAAGAAAGTATCGCAGATCAGTTCCTCGAAAAAGCTATTGAGCGAGTCAAACGTATTAAAACAGGCCATCCGCTTGATACTGAAACCATGATTGGCGCTCAAGCCTCACAGGAACAGCAAGAAAAAATTCTTCGCTGTATCGATACTGGGCGACAAGAAGGTGCCGAGATTTTAGTGGGTGGCGGTGATCGGAAAGAAGTGGGCAACGGTTTTTATATTGAACCGACCATATTTAAAGGTCATAACAGCATGCAGATTTTTCAAGAAGAAATTTTTGGCCCTGTTCTCTCCGTTACCACCTTTAAAGATTTCGATGATGCAATCAAAATTGCGAATGACACCATGTATGGTTTAGGTGCTGGTGTATGGTCGCGCTCCGCACACACCTCTTATCGTGCTGGACGTGCAATAGAGTCAGGCCGTGTTTGGACCAATTGTTATCATATTTATCCTGCACATGCCGCTTTCGGTGGATATAAAAAGTCAGGTATAGGCCGAGAAAATCATCGCATGATGCTAGATCATTATCAACAAACCAAAAATCTATTGGTGAGTTATTCAACTAAGCCAATGGGCTTCTTCTAATCTGTTGCACTAAAATGGAACATATCAAATTAGGATAATGATCCATTCTGATTTCTCTTAGACAAAAAGTAAGCAGTGTAACCTGCTTGCTTTTCCATTTTTATGGCTATTTCATTTTTAAACCTGTAACACCTGAGTATTTTTACCATTTGGAATAAAAATAAAGCAGAAAATTAAAACCAAACACATTTCGGCATTGCTTTTGCATTGATTCATTCAAACCAACTCATTGGAGTTTTGCATGAGCCAATCAGAATCTACCGCTATAACAACCCCATCATCAGAGGTCGCATCCACCGAATATTTTGCCCAAAGGCAGCTTAAACAAGGTTCTGTTGGCTGGTTACTTTTGATCGGACTGGGTGTTGCGTATGTAATCTCAGGAGACTTCGCTGGCTGGAATTATGGAATTGCCCAAGGTGGATGGGGCGGTATGTTTGTCGCTACGATATTGGTCGCGATCATGTACCTCTGCTTATGTCTGTCTATGTCAGAAATGGCGACCATGCTTCCTACGGCAGGAGGAGGATATAGTTTTGCGCGTGTCGCTTTTGGCCCTCTAGGTGGTTATTTAACGGGCACGGCGATTTTAATCGAATACGCAATCGCACCAGCAGCCATTGCTGTTTTTATTGGTAGTTATTGTGAATCCTTATTTGGCATGAATGGATGGCAAGTTTATCTCGCCTGTTATTTGCTTTTTATGGCGATTCATTTAAAAGGTGCAGGTGAAGCACTCAAACTCATGTTTGCGATTACCCTAATTGCTGTCATGGCGCTATTGGTTTTTATCATTGCGATGCTGCCCCATTTTCAATTGCAAAATTTATTTGATATCGCAGCAGGTACTCAAACAGGTGCAAGCTTATTTCTTCCACAAGGTTATATGGGGATTTGGGCTGCCGTGCCTTTTGCGATTTGGTTTTTTCTCGCTGTTGAAGGTGTGCCACTTGCAGCAGAGGAAGCTAAAAATCCTGCAAAGTCACTACCTCGTGGCTTGATTGGATCAATGTTGATTTTGACTTGTTTTGCCTTACTGGTACTTTTTCTAAGTGCAGGTGCAGTGGGTGCAAGCACCATGCAAAATGCGGCTGCACCATTAGTAGAAGGTTTAGCAATTATCTATGGGCAAAACAGCTGGGTTACCAGTTTTGTCAATTTCGTCGGCTTAGCAGGTTTGATTGCCAGCTTCTTTTCAATTATCTATGCCTATTCGCGTCAAATGTTCGCGCTGTCTCGTGCAGGCTATTTACCAAGGGTCTTATCACTCACCAATAAGAATAAAGCCCCCTATCTGGCAATCATTGTACCGGGCATTATCGGTTTTCTACTCTCACTTAGCAAAGAGGGTGACATGCTGATTCTGATTGCTGTGTTTGGTGCAACCATTTCGTATGTATTGATGATGGCAGCACATATCAAATTACGTTTAAGCAAAGCAAATTTGCATCGCCCGTATAAAACCCCCGGTGGTATTCTGACTTCGAGTATTGCATTGATTTTTGCATTGCTTGCAGTACTGGCAGGCTTTTTAGTCAATCCTAAAGTTTGGTTAATCGCGGCGGCTATTTATGCCCTATTTATTGCATATTTTATGCTATATAGCCGACATCACTTGGTCTCAGGAACACCTGAAGAAGAGTTTGCCAAGGTAAAAACCTCTCAACAAGAATTACAATGATTGAGGAAATCTGATGCGTTATAAAAATATCATCGCCAATCAACAATACGTTTTTGCTGATCTCAAAAGTGTCATGGCCAAAGCAACACCGTTGAGATCAGGAGATGAGCTTGCAGGCGTGGCTGCTCACGATGCCACTGAACGTGTGGCTGCTCAAATGACTTTGGCTGATATTCCCCTCAAGAACTTTTTAAATGAAGTCTTGATCGACTATGACCTCGATGAAATCACCCGACTGATCATTGATGAACATGATAAAAATGCCTTTGCGCCTATTGCTCATTTTACCGTAGGTGATTTGCGCAACTGGTTATTAAGTGAAGATGCCAACACGGAAAAACTACGTTTTGTCGCCAAAGGTTTAACCCCAGAAATGGTTGCCGCGGTGAGTAAAATTATGCGGAATCAAGATCTGATTTTAGTCGCGAGCAAATGTGAGGTGGTGACTCAGTTTCGCAATACCATTGGTTTGAAAGGACATCTCTCAACTCGTCTACAACCCAATCATCCAACAGATGATATTTTAGGAATATCTGCCAGTATTTTAGATGGACTGATGTATGCAAATGGCGATGCCGTAATTGGGATTAACCCTGCAACCGACAATTTGCACAATTTGGCTGAGCTGTTAAAGCTACTTGATCATGTCATTCAAGAATATCAAATTCCGACTCAGTCTTGCGTGCTTACGCATATCAGCTCTGCCATCCAACTCGCGGAACGGAATATTCCGATTGATCTCATGTTTCAGTCGATTGCTGGAACACAAGCGGCAAATACAGGATTTGGTATTTCTTTGGCACTTTTACAAGAAGGTTATGAAGCCACACTCGCTTTAAAGCGAGGCACAGTAGGCCAAAATGTCATGTATTTTGAAACAGGACAAGGCAGCGCTTTATCCAGTAATGCTCATCATGGTGTTGACCAGCAAACACTTGAAACACGAGCTTATGCCGTTGCACGAAAATTTAACCCTTTACTGGTCAATACCGTGGTTGGTTTTATTGGACCTGAATATTTATACGATGGAAAACAAATCATTCGGGCAGGTTTAGAAGACCATTTTTGTGGCAAGTTGCTTGGCTTACCGATGGGATGCGATATTTGTTATACCAATCATGCTGATGCCGATCAAAATGATATGGATAATTTACTCACCCTATTTGGAACAGCCGGTATCAATTTTATTATGGGGATTCCGGGATCAGATGACATCATGTTGAATTATCAAACCACTTCTTTTCATGATGCTCTGTATTTAAGGCAACTGTTGGGTTTGAAACCTGCACCTGAGTTTTCTATCTGGCTAGAACAACAAGGCATTTTACGGCAACAACAGCATCACATTCAGTGGGCAGAACATATGCCTGAACAATTTGCCAAACTACTCATGCACTAGGAGCTTTGGATGAAACTGAACAAAGATCAAACTTTTCCAGCTCAACCCCATCTTGATATATGGCAAAAGCTCAAGCAATTTACTGATGCGAGAATCGCACTTGGGCGAACAGGTTGTAGCGTTCCAACCAAAGCACTGCTTGAATTTCAACTCTCTCACGCACAAGCCAAAGATGCTGTTTATCAATCACTCAATATTGATCACATTTCGAGTCAATTAAAACAGCTTGGTTTTGAAACCACACAAATTGAAAGCTGTGCCAACAACAAAGAAATATTCCTTAAACGACCTGACTTAGGTCGTCAACTCAGTGAAACGTCTCGTCAAAAATTAAAAAACATTCAACTCAACTCAAGCTTTGATGTTTGTATCGTCATTGGTGATGGTTTGTCTGCACGTGCGATTGAAGAAAATGCCATTCCTTTTGTTCATCAATTACACACCTATATGAAACAAGCGAATTGGACACTTGCCCCCATTTCAATTGCAACAGGCAGTCGTGTTGCGCTAGGCGATGAAGTAGCACAAATTTTTAACGCATCGATGCTTATTATGCTGATTGGCGAGCGCCCTGGCCTAAGCTCCCCCGACAGCATGGGCATTTATTACACTTGGCAAGCCCATGTCGGCAGCATCGATTCGGAACGCAATTGTATTTCTAATGTGCGTACAGCAGGCTTAAGTATTGAGATCGCTGCACAACGCTTGTTCGCGCTAATGAAAATGTCAAAGCAGATACAACGCTCTGGTGTTACGTTAAAAGATGAACATCAAATTCCAGTTGTAGAACAGCATCAAAAAAAGCAACTCTTTTTCCGTGACTCAAGCAATGATTAGCGCAGCATCGATATTCAAAAATGCGATAGATACTTTATTTCTCACACACTTTTCTTTGAGTATAGAATGTTTATACTTGCATTGATGTTAATCATGACTAGATAAAACTCGATGATAAATACTGAATCCTTACCTAAAACTATTTATGCCATCCAACATCTTGCCTTTGAAGATTTAGGCTCTTTGGAAGATACCTTTTACCAACTTGGTTTCCGAGTTCGCTATTTTGAGGCGGGTGTAGATGATCTTAGCCCCGCACTAAATTATGAAGGACTCACTATCGTTTTAGGTGGTCCTATTGGTGTGTACGAAACCGAAGATTATCCATTTCTAGTCGATGAAATTGCAGGACTTAAACAACGTTTGGCTGCAAATAAACCCACGATTGGTATTTGCCTTGGTGCTCAGTTGATTGCTCATGCACTAGGTGCCAAAGTTTATGCAGGGCATCAAAAAGAAATTGGTTGGGGTCTACTCGAAATAAAAGCTGCTGAGCCTAATATTTTATTGCCGTTGAAAGACACTCACGTCCTACATTGGCATGGTGATACTTTTGATTTGCCTGAGAACGCCATCTTACTCGCAAGTTCTGCAATTTATCCGAATCAGGCTTTTTCGATTGGGAATAATATCTTAGCCTTACAATTTCACTTAGAAATTGCAGAGCAGAGTTTTGAAAAATGGCTCATTGGTCATACCTGTGAAATACGTCACGCTGGCCTCTCCATTCCTCAACTCCGTCAAGATAACTTATGCTATGCAGCACAATCAGAACAACAAGCTCATAAAATTATGCAAAATTTCATAGAGAATATTCGTCTTTAAAGATGAAATGTGGTCAAAAAATCACAGGTCTAAGTCATGTAGGCTTAACCTGTGAAAGATCAAACGATTAAGTGAATAAGCAAAATTAGATCCTTTAAGTAAAACCCGAAAAACAGTACATCTACAATGTAAACCGTACAAAACATAAACATTAAACTCATCAACAATCTACAAGATAATTTGAAAAAAGTCTCAAATAAACAATAGAATATAAATAATATATATTTTTACATTTTGTTTTTTTGAAGGTGGGTGCCGTTATGCTAAAGTTTATAAAGAGTTTTCATACGATTAATACTTATTTAATTTCAGCTACGATATTACTCATTTTTATTGCTGTCTACTTCTATATCAACCCATGAAAAAGTGCATAAAAGATTCGTAAAAAAGCCCAATCGTTTAATTGGGCTTTTTTATTGCTATGGTGTTTCGTCCTAAAAGTAGTCATATATTTCAGGACGAAACAAACGCTCAAAACTAACCTAGTAGCCCTTCATCACGCATCGCAATTTGAACTGACTGGCGTTCGGCAACTTTATTACGTAAAGCGATAATGTTGATATAAGGACTTAAGTCATGTTCGATATGATTCGACCAGTTGGTCAGCACAAACAAATATGCATCTGCTGGGCCAAAATTATCATCCACTAAATAGTCGTATTCAGAATGAGCTAAATAGTGATCGATAAATTTAAGTAAACGATTCACTTCAGCATAAGCTTTGGTCTTTTCATCTTCCGTTAATTTACCACCGAAAAATACAGCATAAGCATCATGCAGTTCAGAGTTTAAATAGCCTAACCATTCAAGGACTTTGGCACGTCCCATACCCGACGGCGGAATTAAATCTTGTTTAGGGTCATACTGAGCCAAGAAAGGTAGAATCGCAACATTCTCGGTCAAGATTAAACCTGGATTAATTTCTAAGGCTGGGACATAGCCTTTTGGATTGATCTCGTAATAATCTGCACCTTTCTCAGTCTTATGAGTTTTTAAATCAACGCGTTCTAAATCAAAATCTACATTAATTTCATTTAAAATAATATGTGCTGCCAATGAGCAAGCACCAGGTGAATAATACAACTTCATATTTGATCCTTGTTATCTAACTCTTCTGTTCTAAAACGCTTTATCAAAATTTGCAAAATCTGTTTTTACAAATTTGTCAGTAAAAGTAAAAATACCGAATAATTTGACTATTAGTGAAATTTCATTATTTTGCAAGTGCTCTTATGTCAAATTTTTATAGGGATCGTATACGCCCTGTTCAAATAGATTTTTTCCAGAAAAAGAGCAGCTTAATTTCTGCTCTTTTTCTCGGTTAGATTAAAGTTTTGCTTTTCTTGAGCGTGTTGAATAGCCAGCGAGACCCAATAGTCCAAGTATCGATAACCAGCCAAAGCTACCCGATGAGCTTTTGTCAGTAGATGCTTTGACTTCATCATCCTGCAAATCTAAATCAACAATCACAGGATCGTGATCAGAAGAACGATAAGGATCTTCTGCAAAGAATAATGCTTTTTGCTCATCCGTTTTATATTCTTCGTTGTAATCCAATACCGTTGGCTCGTCTGCATTTATATGCCAAGCAAAGGCTTTTTTTACTTTGCTATATAAACTCGCATCCGCAACGGCATGATCTAAATTACCTGCACCACCATAACCATCAGCATTGCTCGACACGCCAAATACATAACTATAGGCCTGCTCACCCTGCCCTATATTTTTGTCATTGAGTAGCACTTTATAGTTGGCTTTTTCTAGCGCCAAGATTGGATCTTCTTTAGCATAACTGTTTAAATCCCCCAAAAGTAACATGTTCGGTGTTTCAACTTGCGTTGGGTTTTTCGCCATCCATTGAATCAGTTGTTCTACAGCTTTAACACGTGTTGGATTCCAGCAGCCTTGACCATCTTTTTGATCAGCATCTAATGAGCTTGCGCTTACACCTGAGCAACTTTTAGATTTAAGGTGGTTAGGAATCACGGTAAACATCTGTTTTCCTGAGAGTGGCTGGAAGGTCTGTGCAATCGTGGTTCTGTTTTTATCGCCCAAATCAAACACCACTGGTTTATTGACAGGTTTGACTCGCTTACTGTTGTAAATAATCGCAACAGCAATCGCATCCGTACCTAACCGATCTATATTTTCAGGGATCACATATTTCCAATCAGCACCTAAAGCACGGGTCAAATATGCGATAGCGCTATCCTCAGCATAACCATTGTTGGCGATTTCCATCAATCCATAAACATCAGCATCGATTGCACGTAATGCACTCACAATCTTGCGATGCTGTTTTTCAAATTCTACTTGCGTTGTCGCGCCACGTTCAGTCGGGAAGCCATTCTTACCATTATCGTAGTTCAATACATTAAATGCAGCTGCGCGGATCAATTTGTCATCTTTGGCAAGCACACTTGGTCGTTCGGGTGTTGGCTTTACGATGGTTGGGAGATTACGTCCCTGAATTGGTTGAATACGCCAGCCATTAAAACGATATTCTAAAATTCCCTCTACATTTTGCAGTTGATCGCCAACGCGTAGTGTATTGGTTGCGCTAAAGTTCTGTGGCAGCCAAGGCGTTCTATTTTGATTGCTATAGCCATCATCCAAAATGACTTTTGATAATAAGTTCTTCTGTGCTAAGGCTTTCGCTTCTGTGGACATTGAGGGATATAGGTTTGTTGGAATAAATAACCGTCCCAGACTGACGGATAACTCACCGTATCGACCATAATTATAATTTTCACTGATCGTTAATGTTTGTGGCAACTTCACCAACATGCCTTGATACTGCTGTGGCGAATGTGCAGTTCCAGTCAAACTACTAAACGGTAAATCAATTGATTTCGGCTGAATTTGACTCAGCATATTGGTATTACAAACTTGAATATCTTGTTGCAGCTGATCGATTTGAAGTTGATTTTGATAGGCTGCTAAACGACCACGTAGGATAACCTCCTCACCAACCTGACCACCTTTAACGGTACTACTTGCTGGAATATAAACAAAGATCGCATTGCTCACATTTGCTTTTGCCTTGCTATCAGGTGTCTGAACATAGAAACCTGAAAAACCATTGCTATAGCGGTAGTCCGCTGTAATTACACCACGTACCGTATAATTTTGATCTTGAGCGACTGTATTTAGATCAGCGATCGCCGTATTTGAACTAGAACAACTGACAGTCTCATTTACAGGTGGTGTGATCGTTGAACCTGATAAATTAGAGAAGTCATTACGATCAGTCCATGCTTTCCACGCACTGTCTAAATCAAAACTGGTGGTCGGGTCAATTTCTGTCACTGGGTTTGTACTTTGGATTCGAATAAAACTATTCCCTTTACTTTGAACTGTTGTCCCCCAACCATTCTCAGGTTGCTCCCCGACTCGACCAAAACGATCAACCACTTTGCCTTTGTGTAGCAGCACGATCGCATCATCACCATTGAATGACAGTGAAGCCACCTGATTGACCTGTGACCCGAGCACGGCTTGTAACTCTGTGCGCCCAACTAAAAATTTCGCTTTACTGGCTAAATTACCTTGCAGTTGGAAAGCAACCGTTTTTGTCAATGCACCATTATTAAATTGCTGTATTTCATAGTCTGCGAGATTCGCACTGGTCGCATCTGGATTGTAAATTTCCAAGCCCTTTTTATTACTACTGCCATCAACATATTGGCTAAACATCAATTGTGCATGTGCGATAGAAAATGTCGTCGAAGCCCCGATTAAGCCCAAACAGATCGCGATAGAGTGAAATTTAAATGTCTTCATAACTTTTTTACTTAATGTTCAAATCGTCACTAGCCTATTCAATCTCTGTGACAGTGCGATGAAGAATTTCTTACAAGTTTTGGCTCATCGAGCAACAGATCTGCCAAATAAAATCATTTAAAGGTTTGACTTGCCCCCATGAACACTTAAAATACGGCATTTCTATATTTATATCTCCAGAATCATGTCAAACGATCAGTTAGAAACGCAAATTACGGAACTCGAAAATTTGCCTGAGCACCGCGAAATTGTGACGTTTATGCGTCGTTCAGCTCCGCTCAACACTTCACAACGTACTGCGTTGGAAGATTATCGTGATTTAATTTTGGAATATCCTGTTGGTGATTTACGCCAGCATTTTGAACATCCTGAACGCCCACTCACCGTAGAAATTGGTTTCGGTATGGGACGTTCTTTAGTCCTTATGGCAAAAGCCAATCCTGAACGTAATTTTATCGGAATTGAAGTCCACATTCCCGGTATTGCTCAATGTGTATTTGAAGCAGGCATGGCAGGTCTTAAAAATTTATTTGTGCTTGATGCTGATGCAATTCAAGTCCTGCGTGAAATGCCAGACAACAGTATCGACTGCGTACAACTTTACTTCCCCGATCCTTGGCAAAAGAAGCGCCATTTTAAACGTCGTTTCGTGATTCATGAGCGTATGCAACTGGTTGAGCAAAAGTTAGTACTCGGTGGTACTTTCCACGCTGCGACTGACTGGGAACCGTATGCAGAATGGATGCTTGATGTTTTAGATAATCGTCCAAATCTGGAAAACCTAGCGGGTAAAGGCAATAGCTATCCTCGCCCAGAATGGCGTCCCGTGACCAAGTTTGAACGTCGTGGAATTGAATCTGGTCATAAGATCAATGATTTTATTTTTAAGAAAATAAAATGAAAATCTAAGCGCTTCCAAGCTTTTTTCAATACGATCTAAAAAATAACTTAATAGCATTAAATATCATTTATTTAATGCTATTTCATTTTCCGACAGTATCCAAGATATTCTGATAAATGCTAAAAATTTTTAGTTTTGAAATAGCTACAAGTCGAATTATTTTTAGGGCTTTAGTAGATTAACATGGTGGCTAGGACCAACTCTTGCCGCCCCATACGATCCTGATGAAGGTTCGAGTTGTTTACAGAATTTCGAAAATCTTTCCACTTAAGATACTTTGAAAATACATTTCAAACCCAGGACGAATATCTTCATCATCAACTGTAATATGTTTTATATTTGAAAATGATTGAGTATTTTCAAAATTACTATTAACTGTAGCCTGAATAAAGTGCTTAACACCAAATTGATCTATTACACCGATACTTTGTTTAAGCATTAATATACCTTGATAAAATTATAAGAGATAAATAATTAATTTAATTACTCAGAATCTACAACTCTGTTTAAGCAACTCTATGATTTAACTTAAATAATTTATTCAATGAGGTGTAAAAAGTACGACCATCTAGGTTCAAATCAACTTCAACACCAGACTGAAGAAGAACTTTTTTGCCCACTTCAATTGTTTTTAAACCTTGACGTGTATTTTGCATCTTATTGACTGGAATTAGCGATACTATAATTTCTGTACCATTAGGAGCTTTTGCGATTAAATCATTTATTTTTAACAATTTACAGCCTATTATTTTAGGTTTTTCAGATCAGAAAAACAACTTTGAAATTAAATTTTGAATTATAAAAAAGTACTAATAAATAGTACTTTTTTATCAATGCTTGTTATTGCTTAGATAGCAATAATATTTACAGCATTCGGTCCTTTTTGACCTTGAGCTACGCTAAATTCAACCATTTGACCTTCAAGTAAGGTTTTAAAACCAGAACTAGAAATTTCGCTAAAATGAGCAAAAACATCTGGACCTGATTCTTGTTGAATGAAACCAAAGCCTTTAGTTTCGTTGAACCACTTTACAGTACCTTTAACAACATTCGAGTTTGACATAATATATCCTATTAATTTTTAATAATTTATTGAGTTTAACTTTGAAAATAATAAATAATGAAACTTAAAATCTGAAAAAACGAAGGATTATTACTAAAACTGCGATACTTAAAGAAGATTTACCGAAACAAAACTTTTTTCTAGTTAAGTTAACTATACACTAAAAATGAAAATAATCAAGTTTTCTGATATATATATTTACTTTTCTTATAAAAGTAACGGCAATCGTAGAAAAATGGCTCGGCTTTTCCATGAATGATAACCCCACAAATAAATAGTTTAAACTTAAGCACAGGTAACGCTTTCCATCACGACAGGTGTATTGGCTTCTGTAGCAATGACAGAGGCCGCAATTGCTTCGACAACCTGAGTCAGAGACTGCCGCGAAACATTGACAATATCACCAATTTTATTACCATCCGCACCAACAGAATTGGTAAATGCCATTCGACAACTGAGCTGACGGTTAGGCATAACAACATTCTGTGCACCTGTTGGTTGATTCAATGGTCTTGCTGGGTCATCACGCTTAATAATCCAAGCCACAGCCACCTCTATATCCCGATTCATCGCGCCGATTAAAGAACGCGTGTTGGAGTATTCGATAATATCAAAACGAGAAAAGTCCGTTGCAATACGATAGGACACTTTGCCACCCGTCATACCACTGCTATAACGATCCACAGCACCCAATTTCTGTTGTAGGCCCGCAGATAACCCATCCCGTAGCTCAGCCCCTAAAGTGGAAGTCCAACGTTCATTACCCAATACATGAGATTTACCACTACTGTCCTGCAAGACCATTGGTGCCCTGTTTAAACGGTCTGGCAATCCCACAGGCAGTACTTCAATCACCCGTACATTTGAACTTACCAACGGTTTAACTGTTGGGGTTAAGGCATAGTAGTTTGGTGTAGGAGAACTGGAACATCCTGCTAAACCTACAACTGCCAGTAGCAGGCCACAACCTGCTCTACTAAACTGCGGAAAATAGGACAAAAAATGTGAGCTATTTTTTTTATTTACCATTCTTAACCTCAGGCGTTTTCCCACGAATGAGTGATTCTGGGTGTTGTTCAATATAGTCTGCCATTAACTGTAAAGAAGCGGCAGCACGTGTCATTTGCTGTAAAGCACGGCGTACATCCTGTTGCATTGGCGCGTCACTCGATAGAATGGTTTCAGTAGAGCGCATGGTTTGACGTACATCATCCAATGTCGCTTGTAGTCCCGGGGCAACTTTACCATCTAATTGCTTCACTAATTTATCTGTAGAGCTAATCGCTGAATTCATATTATCGAGTGTTTTACGGACATCCTGCCCAATTTCCACTAATGGGAATTTATTCAATTTATCCGCAATTTGCGATACTTGTGCTTGTAAACCTTTCAACTCCGTTGGTGTTGTTGGCACCTCAATCACACCGTTTGATCTGATGATTAAGTTTGCTGGTTTTGCTTTAGGGAATAAATCAAAGGCGATATAGTTCTGCCCTGTCAGTAGATTTCCTGTACGCATCTGAGCACGCCAGCCCCTTTCGATGAAACGTTTAAAAATTACACCGTCAGGATCGAGTTCTTTGCCATTCGCTAAACGAGATGGATAAATCACCCCCTCAGCCCGCATACGGATCTGAGTATAATTTGCATTAAACTCAGCATTAATCGACTGTATATTTCCAATTTCAATACCCATAAAGTCAATCGGCGCGCCTGCCGACAAACCGCGTAGAGAGTGATCAAAATACATGATGATGCGATGTGATTTTCTATCTGGCTCTTTCAATGCTTCAGTACGAGAATCCCATAAATTAAAACGACTTTGATCAGCAGCAGCGGCAGCATGTGAGTTTTCAGGATAACCAAAGGCAATTCCGCCAGCAATAATACTCACCAGTGATTGTGTATCCAGCTTAAATCCTGATGCACTTAAGCTTACATCAACACCACTAGCCTGCCAGAAACGCGCATCTGTCGTCACGAACTTATCATATGGTGCTTGAATAAAAGTTTGTAGCTCTACACTCTTACCATCTTTGGCCAACTGATAAGCTGTGATTTGCCCCACATTGATCTGACGATAATAAATAGGAGAACCAATATCCAGTGAGCCTAAATTATTGGCTTTTAGAAAAAAAATTTTACCCGGTACATCGGATGAGATGACTGGCGGTACTTCCAGACCAGTAAATTCGTTCTGCTTTTGTTCTGCCCTACCACCATCAACCTCAATATAAGCACCCGACAATAAAGTATCAATTCCTGAAACACCACTCGCACCTATTCGAGGACGAACCACCCAGAATCGTGAGTCTTTTGCAGCAAAATTACTGGCATCCTTACGCAGTTCAATTTTTGCAATGACATGTGAACGATCATCTGCAAGGTCAATCTGGCGAACAAGACCGATATCCACTTGTTTAAAACGGACTGTCGTCTTGCCTGCAACCAATCCTTCAGCAGTTCTAAAGGAAACATTAATGGTCGGTCCAGTATCTAATACCGCTTTGACTGCCAACGACAGACCAATCAGAAGTGCGATAAATGGAATCAGCCAGATCAGCGATGGCCGCCACCGTCCTTTATTTTTCTCAGGTTCAGGCAAAACCTGATGCATTTTCTGTACAGCATTAGGATCCTGATAATCTGAGCTTTCGTTGTTCGTTTTATTTTCAGACATACACACCCATCATTGTTTTATTGGCTGGAATTAGATAAATCATGATTCAAAGGAGGATGATCCACTTGAATCACGTCTTAGCCTTGCAGGGAAAGCCCATTTTTGTTGCGCGTACTCTGGGCAGCAGCATAATTATCCCAAATAATACGCGGATCAAAACTAAGTGAAGCAAACATGGTTAAAACTACAACTGCACCAAAAGCAAGTGCTCCCGGTCCAGCGAGGATAGTTGCCAGCGACTGAATCTGAATAAGGGCTGTCAATAAAGCCACCACAAAAACATCAATCATCGACCATCGACCGATAAACTCAACAATTCGATAAAGCATTGAGCAATGCTCAGGTGAAAAGTGCAATCGCTCAGAAGACTGCAGTTTCACAACAATCAATAGAAAACACAGAATCAAAAGTTTTAACATGGGAATAAAAATACTGGCCATAAAAATAACAGTAGAGACCAGATAATCCCCATTCTGCCAAAAATAGATCACACCACTCATGATCGTATCTTGCTGCCTTCCTAACAGAGAATCCGTTACGGTCATCGGAAGAACATTGGCTGGAATATATAAAATACTCGCAGCAATCACCAAAGCGAAGGTTCTGTCTAAACTCTTTGGTTTACGTTGATGCAGCACACTATGACATTTCAGGCAATGTGAAGCGTGTTTTTCTTCAGCCCCTGCAACCCATTTATTGAGCGTTCCACAGCAATGACAAAGCACCAAAGACAAATCTTTGGCTCTTGGATATTGCAGCGAATTATCAATGGCTGCTTCAGAGGAATATTCTGAAGAATTGCGCGGAGGCTGATCCGTTTTCATCGAAGTGTCCTGTCGATCTCGTCCCATAGATCCTTAACTTTCACTGAAGCAATATAAACCAGTAATATACTCAGTATGGCGAACCCCCATAGTGCAACACCTGGAATCACCACGACCATACCGACCAGTTTAACTAAAGTCACCAGTACGCCAATCAAAAATACTTCAACCATTCCCCATGTTCTAAATAAAAACAAGGTACGCAATGCTGCGACTAAATAACGGGGTCGAACTTTAAAAAAATGAACTGATGAAAGTACATAGAACAGCAATAGCAGATCCATCAATGGCACTACAAAAGTTGTGATGAGAATCAGAACACCTACTGGCCCTTGCCCTGCATGAAACATTGCCCATGCCGCACCAAGTAAAGTCGTCTGGGAATCGTGACCCTGCAATTCCACCTTAACAATAGGAAAACTATTGGCAATCACAAATACAATCAGCGCTGTTGTTACCATTGCCAGTAAAACACTAAAAGGTTTGCTTTGCCGATAAAGCTCAGCACCACAGCAAAGACAATAAGCGCGTTCACCTTGTGTTAGCTGAATTCGATGATATACCGTGTCACATTCCTCACAGGCAACCAGAGTTTGCGGTGAAATATCACCATTTTGAATTAACACTTGTTGATTCATAGATGCAGAAACTGGAAGAAAAGAGGAAGGCTCACTCATAGAACATAAACACCATTTTATAAATTTTTTTTAGACTGAAACTCATTTTGCTATATTTTACTGAGATGTATACAGATAAATTGTGATAGTTTTTTGATGATATCCTGTTGGTTATATTTTTTTAAGAAAATTAACTAAATCAATCCGAGTGATGGCGTTTATAAATGCCATCACTCATCAATCTATATACTTCTTCCAAATCTGGCCGATGAGATTGAGCCAATAATCCTTGATGCATCTTTAAAATATTCTGATCGCCCCGCATCGCAGGTCCTGTTTGCATTTGCTTTGGGTGAGTACGGGTTGCTTTATTCGCTGTTTCTAAAATCAATGGAAATAGTAAACTGAAATCAACTTGTTCTGCATCTACAACTTGTTTTGCCATATCATAACAATAATTACTAAAATTACATGCAAACACCGCAGCCAAGTGTAAGGTTTGACGCTGTTGTGAATTATATTGATAGACTCGATTACTTAGGCTGTTTGCTAAGGTTGTGAGTAGAAGCAAATCTTCATGCGTTACGGCTTCAACAAAAAGTGGAGTTTCCAACCAATCCACTTCCCGTTCAAAACTAAAGGTCTGTAATGGATAGAAAACCCCAGCACGTTGCTGCTTCTGCGCGACGACAGATAAATTTGTACTTCCCGAAGTATGCACGATAAGACATTGCGGCAAATATGTTGCGATCGCTTCTACAACATCAGGTATCACGAGATCACTAACAGCAACAACCACTAAGTCTGTTTGCGGATTGAGTTGATCTACACCATCAATCGCTTGAGCATTGACCTGTGCTGCTAATCGTTGGGCGTGGTGTAAATTGCGACTAAAAACTTGAACAATTTGATACTGTGATTGAAATGCCTTTGCTAAATGTGTGGCGACTCGTCCTGCACCGACAAATGTGATTCGCATAAACTCGATCTAAAATGATTGCCTGACCGAAGCATGCCAATAAAAAATACGTAAATCAATCCACAATCACAATGATGGCTATTTACTTATCTGATAGAGCCATAATAATGAAAAACTAGCAAATATTAAGGCAAAAAATGGAAAAGCTTTGTGCTGCTTGGTCTCTTGAGGCACAACAGGTAGGGATAAAATAGGAGGCGCTAAGCGAGCTTTTACCGCTGGCTGATCCAAGGATAAAACTTCATTGATCCAGTTGGGCAATAGTGCATAAATTGACTCTTTGTGCTCTCTAAGATAGTAAATAATACTCATCGTATCATTGCCTACCTCATTTGAAAGTACTGCTAGACTTTTAGGAATGGCTCTATTTAAAGTTTTTTCAACTTCACTCGCTGGAACTCTGCCTGCAGCCAATCGTAAAAGTAGTGCATTTTTTACTTGGTCATTTTTTTCAAATAGATCATAAACTGAAGGGGTAAGTTGTTCTTTGAGTTGATCAACAAGTTCTGGTTTAATTAAAAATCGAGACAAAAGAATTGGGTAAAATCTTGATAAAACATCATTTTTTTCATTTACCAAGCAGGTTTGATCATTCACAATCACCGATGAAACTTTCTGTTTAAGTAACTCCATTGGATTTATAGGCATTGTATTAGCTCCAACAATTTAAATGATTTACATCTCTTTTTTATAATTTTATGCAAAACGAATCTCATTTCATCTGCTTACTTTAATATAGTTTTTATGTTTTTTATCTATTTTTAAAAATTTAAATACAATATATATACATCAATTCTTAGACAGCAGAGCAAGCCCACTAAAAGGCTTACCCTGCTCACGATGACTTATGCTTATGCAAATGTAGTGACGACTTTACCAGTCAACTGCTGTCCAAGTAATGGCGTGTTTTTCCCTTGCGAGATAATCGTATCTTTAGTAACAGTCCACTGTAACTCAGGATCAACCAATACCCATCCTGCTTCTTCCTGCCAGCGATCTGTGATATTGGCAACTTGTGCAGGAATCGAAGTGACCTTTTCAACCCATTCCAATGGCTCAAATACACCTTCTTGAATAAGTTGTACACCCAATCCAACATAGGTATCGAAAGCGGTAATACCTGATTGCGTTTCCTCGAATGGCGCTATTTTCGCTGAGCTGCTTAATGGTTCGTGATGCGTACAAATCGCATCAATCACCCCTTCTTTAACCGCTTGACGCAATAACAACTTATCTTGTTCAGAGCGCAAAGGCGGACGTACATGCGCCAGTGAGTTAAAACCATCAATCAATTGTTCAGTTAAATGCAATTGATGCATGGCAACATCAGCAGTCACAGGTAAGCCTTTGGTTTTTGCTGCACGAATCAATTCAACAGAAGCGCCACAAGACAATAGACCAAAATGCGCTTTTACACCTGTTGCTTCGATCATTAAAAGATATTTGGCGATTGCAACTGTTTCTGCGATTGCAGGAATCATTGGCAAGCCTTGACGCGATGCAATGAAGCCTTCGTGAACACAACCATCTTTGGCGATTTGAGGCTCTTCAGCGTAAAAGACAACAGTTAACCCTAAACCTGCCGCATATTCTAATGTACGAATAACCACATCATCATTTTCAAAGGCAGCATTGGCATTGGAAACAGCCGTACAACCACCCTTTTTTAACCCCGCCATATTGGCAGGTTGTTTGCCATTTAGACCTTGGGTTTGTGCGCCAATGATTTGTAAATAAATACCGCCATCCAGTTGCGCTTTTTCAATCAAGCCATGAATCAAAGCACCGTTATCTTGCACAATCGGCTTTGAATCTGGCGGTGTAATGACATGCAAAATACCATTGGCGCGTGCGGCTTTACCCTCGGACTTTAATGTTCCGTGTTGCTGTTGCCCTGGTTCACGTAGCCGAGCGCATAGATCCACCATGGTTGGCATCAACCATTTATCCTGACCATTTATGGTTTCATCGACCTGTTCAACCGCATCAACCAATTTACCGTTTTCGATATAAACCGTTTTGACTTGATCAGTTTTTTGAATTGGATCGAGCACACGGACATTTTCAATTTTTACAATACTCATGTGATCTATCCCTTACAGCGAAATCGCTTCAATCAAACCTTGTTCTTGTAACTGCCCTTGCATCGCTAGTGCAAGCACCGCCATACGAACCGCAATACCATTGGTCACTTGTTTCAGGATCACGGATTGATCACCATCAGCAACACTAGAATCAATTTCAACACCTCGATTCATAGGCCCCGGATGCATCACGATACAATCGGGTTTGGCCAAAGCAAGGCGTTCTTTATTTAGACCGTACATTTTGTAAAATTCTGATTGTGAAGCGAGCGCTGGTGAATCAATACGTTCATTTTGAATACGCAATGCGATGATCACATCACAATCAGTAACACCAGCATTCATTTGGTTAAATAAACGTACATGTTCACCATATTCGTTAAAAGCGACAGGCAATAATGTATTCGGTGCAATTACACGGATATCTTTACACCCTAAAGTTTGCAATGCTGCAACATTAGAACGTGCCACACGAGAATGCTTAATATCACCAATAATCGCCACACTCAGCTGATCAAAAGGCTTTTTAGTCTCACGGCGAATGGTTAACATATCCAACATCGCTTGCGTCGGGTGTGCATGACGACCATCACCCGCATTGATAATAGCGACATTTGGGCAAACATCTTTGGCAATAAAATGCGCCGCACCCGAAGACGAATGTCGTACTACAAAAATGTCCGCAGCCATCGCTTCTAAGTTCCAAAGCGTATCGCGTAAGGTTTCACCTTTTGATGTGCTTGAACGTGCGATATCAATGTTCAAAACATTGGCAGATAACCGTTTTGCTGCGGCTTCAAAGGTGGTACGGGTACGGGTGGAATTTTCAAAGAAAAGATTCATCACCGTCAGCCCTTCTAATAACGGACGGTTGATCAAATTATTATTGTCATCTAAAAAGCTTTGCGCTGTATCTAGGATTTTGGTCAGGCTTTCCTTGGAAAGACCCTCAATGGTTAAAAAGTGCTTTAAATTTCCTTGTTGATTCAATTGAACCTGACTTGGTTGATGCAGGGCTGCAATATGCATAAAGGATTCCTATGGGTCGAATCACCAAAACTTGCATAGTGTAGCCCAATTCTTGGGTTTTAGCAGAACAACTTTTCACCCTTATGTTGCCATTAATTAGGAAGTTGCAACAAATTCGATCTATCGCAATGCACCAATATAGTGATGCGAAACCTGAGCCTGATAGATTTCCTCAGCAGTCACCTCACTTGAATAGACATCCAATGTCTCAACCCGCTCATTTTCTAAGTGATCTTTCTGCTCTGCCACCACAACTGCTTTTGGTTCAGGATATAAATCGATGAGTGGACTTAACCGAGCAACATAGCGTTCCAATTCAGCATCTTGAGTTGCCAAAGCGATATCAACAATATGTTTGGCATACGCTTTGTTGCTGACCAGATACATGACATCTATCACACGACTCGATACACGTCTCAAACGAACATACATTTGAGTTGCAATCGTAAAAGCTTCAGCATTGACCAGCACGTCATTATTTACATTCTCTTTCATAGATCCCCCACAAGTTCCCCATTAAACTACTTAAATTTCATCAGCTTTTGGAAAAATAAGACGCTGATGATTTACAAGACCATCTATTAAGTTAAGTAGCAAAATATGTACCAATAATTAAAATATTGTACAAATATGAAATCGATCGCCTAAAGCATCCTCGTGAGGCCAAATTCAAAAAATAGCTTTTAATCGATGATAAAGCTGACAATCACACAAATATGCACCGACAGAACCGATAAAAATCAGTTAAAATACGCGATTGCTAAAATCGCTTTTGGAAATTTGAATGAATTCAACACAACGTCTTACAAGCTACTGGGTAACCTGTGCGGATGGACTTGAAACCCTACTTCAACAAGAACTGGAAAGTTTAGGTGTTCAAGACATCCAACGTTTTGCTGGACGTTTAATTTTCCAAGGTACGCTTGAACAGGCTTATCGTATTTGCATGTGGTCTCGCCTAGCCTCTCGTGTACTGTTACCGATTCATAAACATGAACTTGAATTTACCCACGATGCGCGAGATGTGGCAGAAGAACTCTTTGAAGGTGCGATTAGCTTCGATTGGTCTTTAATTTTTGCACCACAAAGTACCTTCGCGGTGCGTCTGCATGTTGAACGAGATATCAAGGTCAATACGCAATTCGCGACTTTACGTGTGAAAGATGGCGTTGTGGATTCCTTTATGGAAGCCGTCGGGAAACGCCCAAGTATTGACATTAAGCAGCCTGAAATTACGCTTTATGTTTTAGCCGGGAAAACTGAACATACCTTCTGTCTCGATTTATCTGGTGACTCCTTGCATAAACGTGGCTATCGCCATTTTATGACCGATGCACCGATCAAAGAAAACCTCGCGGCGGCGATTTTACAAAAAGCACAATTATTACAATATCAACCCGATATCATTCTTGATCCGATGTGTGGTTCAGGGACATTTATTATTGAATCATTGATGATTTTAACGGATCGTGCGCCAGGTTTGGTTCGTCGTTTCGGATTTAATGGCTGGCATGGACATGATCGTGAACTGTGGATGTCGATCAAAAACGAAGCAACTGAACGACATGAAAAGGCTTTAGCGAACCCACTACCAAAACTCTATGCTTATGATGCAGATTGGGAAGCGGTCAAAGCGACCCGTCTAAATATCATTGCCGCAGGCTTTGAAAGTGTTCTTGATCAAATTCAAATCGAAGAACGTACTTTAGCTGATTGGGATGATTTTCATGCTGAAGGTAAAAAAGCCTTTATCGTTACAAATCCGCCTTATGGCGAGCGCTTAGGGGATAAAGCTTCTAGTCGTTCATTCTACTTAGGCTTATCTGGATTATTACAAAAGAATTTCCCAAATCAGCCTGCTGCGGTGATTGCGGCACAAATCGAACAAGCAGATGTACTTGCTATCAATGATCCGCAAACTTTACGTTTGATGAACGGTAAGCTGCCGATTTACATTCGTTTTGGTATGATCAAACCAGCAAGCGTTGCACAACCATTTTTAGCAAATTGGCAACCGTTACAATTTGAAAAGATTGAAGGTGCCGAAGACTTTACCAACCGTTTGCAAAAAAATATGCAAGCATTGAAAAAGTGGGCTGTCAAAGAAAACATCTATTGCTTACGTCTTTATGATGCTGATTTACCAGATTTTAATATTGCCGTTGATTTGTATGGGGATAGATTGCATGTACAAGAATATGCGCCACCTAAAACCATCGACCCTGAAAAAGCTAAAAAACGTTTTAATCTTGGACTCGCAGCCATTCGCGCAGTAACAGGCCTAAACCGTGATGCCATTTTTATCAAAACACGTGCAAGACAAGCTGGAACGACCCAATACAGCAAGCAAAGTACCGCGTCAAAACGTTTTATCGTACAAGAAGGTAATGCACGAATTTTGGTGAATCTGACCGATTATTTGGATACAGGCTTGTTCTTAGATCATCGTCAAATGCGTTTAAGAATTGCCAAAGAAGCACGTGGTAAACACTTCCTAAACCTGTATAGCTATACCTCAACAGCAAGCTTACATGCAGCTCTAGGCGGCGCGGCAAGTACCACAAGTGTTGATTTATCTAATACTTATCTCAACTGGTCTAAAGAAAACTTTGTATTGAATGGTTTAACGGTTGATCATGCAGATGAACAGCACATGTTCTTTGCCAGCGATTGCTTTGAATGGTTAAAAGAAGGTCATGAACAATACGATTTGATCTTTATTGATCCACCTACCTTCTCTAACTCGAAAAAGTTTTACGGTACATTTGATGTACAACGCGATCATCTCTCGCTGTTAAAGCGTGCCATGAACCGCCTAACCACTGAAGGTACTTTGTATTTTTCTAACAACTATCGTGGTTTTGAGCTGGATGAGGAAATCGAGGCGATGTATGACATTGAAGAAATTACCTCTGAAACCATCGGCTTAGATTTCAAGCGCAATCAAAAAATCCATCGCGCATGGAAAATCAAACATCCTGCGGTATAAATAATACTTCCCGTCACCGTTCTTTGACATGAATGGTGACGGTTCCATGAACATTATCATTAGAATCAAATTCATACACCACAAAACGATCTGAGGGTTGTGTATGCGGCTTTATGCTCGCATCTTTTTTCTCTCGCGGATCAGTGACTTTGGTTTTCTTTTGCTCTTCATGCGGCGATAGCACACTATCAAGTAATGTACTAATCCTGACTTCACGCAAATAACGATCACTCAAGGCACGTTGAACTCTCCAACGCTCTTGCTCAGGTTTCATCGCGTCTTGTTCAGCTTTAATAATAATATTCGGCAAAATATTATTTGCCAACCCTGTCTGTAGTGCGAGCGTTCCCTCTGACATCGGCTGAACCGCCCACCCATCAGAAGAAGACAGAACCATCATGCACAAAATCATACAAATACCTGTATAATGATGTTGCTTATTTTTCATTGCAATTCATCCTGAATCTTTTTCTTATTTATTCTGAAATTAGCAAGTTTTTCATCAAGCCGCAATCTTATTAGTAAAATTCATCGAAAAATCGGATAAGCAGCATAAGTACAAAAAAAGATGGTAATTTTCATCACCATCTTTTGTTTGATTGTTAAAATTTTAGCTTAACTCAGTTTCATTTTATCGAAGACAAGATGACCATGTTCGGCTTTGATCAAAATATTATCTCCTGCCTGGAACTCACCTGATAAAATTTTCTGAGCCAAACTATTTTCCACTTGTTGTTGGATCGCACGTTTCAATGGACGCGCACCGTAGATTGGGTCAAATCCAGCATCAATCAACAAATCAAAAGCAGTATCATCCACAGTTAAACTCATATCGCGTTCACTCAAACGTGAACGTAAACGATCCAACTGAATATCTGCAATACCACGAATTTGCGCTTTTTGTAACGAGTGGAAAACAACCAATTCATCAATACGGTTGATAAACTCAGGACGGAAATGCTGACTGACAGCACTCATTACCACAGCACGCATCTCTTCATCCGTTGCACCCTCACCCAGTTCGCGCACGTCTTGTGAACCCAAGTTTGAAGTCATGACGATAACTGTATTCTTAAAATCAACCACACGACCTTGAGAGTCAGTTAAGCGACCATCATCCAAAACTTGCAATAAGATATTAAAGACATCTGGATGCGCTTTTTCCACCTCATCAAATAACACCACACTATAAGGCTTACGTCGAACAGCTTCTGTTAAGACACCACCTTCTTCATAACCCACATATCCAGGAGGTGCACCGACTAAACGACTGACAGAGTGTTTTTCCATGAATTCACTCATGTCAATACGGATCATGGCATCATCACTATCGAACAAGAAGTTTGCCAATGCTTTGGTCAACTCAGTTTTACCGACACCTGTCGGTCCAAGGAACAAGAACGAACCACTTGGACGATTCGGATCAGACAGCCCTGCACGCGAACGACGAACCGCATTGGATACAGCCACTACCGCTTCATCTTGACCAACCACACGATTATGTAAGAATGATTCCATATTCAGTAGTTTTTCACGTTCACCTTGCAACATTTTGGAGACAGGAATTCCTGTTGCAGCACTTACTACTTCAGCAATTTCATTCTCAGTCACTTTGGTACGAATCAACTTCGGTTCTTCATTGTCCTCAGCAACTTCAGCTTGCTCCAATCGTTTCTGCAACTCTGGAATAACACCATATTGCAACCGCGCAGCTTCTGCCAAATCACCTTCACGTTTGGCTTTTTCCAATGCCATTCGTGCTTGGTCTAACTCCACCTGTGCTTTTTTATCACCTTCAACCAATGTTTTTTCAGATTTCCAAATCTCTTCTAGATCATTGTACTCTTTCTGTTTTTCAGCGATTTGCTGCTCAAGATGATTCACTTCAGCTTTACTACCCGCGTCTTGATCTTTTTTCACTGCTTCCAATTGCATTTTCAATTGAATCAAACGACGATCAAGTTTATCTAAAGCTTCAGGTTTGGAGTCGATCTCCATTTTGATGCGTGAGGCAGCCTCATCAATCAAATCAATCGCTTTATCGGGCAACTGACGATCTGTAATATAACGATGTGACATTTTCGCTGCTGCAATAATGGCAGAGTCTAAAATCTGCACACCGTGATGGGTGGCATACTTCTCTTTTAAACCACGTAAAATCGCAATGGTGTCTTCAACGCTTGGCTCATCGACCAGCACTTTTTGGAAACGACGTTCCAGCGCAGCATCTTTTTCAATGAATTGACGATATTCATCTAAAGTGGTCGCACCAACACAACGTAATTCACCACGTGCCAAGGCAGGTTTCAACATATTCCCCGCATCCATTGCACCATCGCCTTTACCTGCACCAACCAAGGTATGCAATTCGTCGATGAATAAAATAATTTCACCGTCATGCTTGGCAAGGTCTTTGAGTACAGCTTTGAGACGTTCCTCAAACTCACCACGGTATTTTGCACCTGCGAGCAATGACCCCAAGTCCAAAGAAAGCACACGCTTATTCTTTAAACTTTCAGGAACTTCGCCATTGACGATACGTTGTGCCAAACCTTCAACAATGGCCGTTTTACCCACACCAGGTTCACCAATAAGTACGGGATTGTTTTTG
The DNA here is from genome assembly GCF_000369505.1 of Acinetobacter sp. NIPH 298. GTDB lineage: Bacteria > Pseudomonadota > Gammaproteobacteria > Pseudomonadales > Moraxellaceae > Acinetobacter. Next base: position 947,769 of record NZ_KB850055.1, on the reverse strand, counting down.
GTACGACGAGACAACACTTGAATGGTACGGCGAATTTCATCATCACGACCAATCACAGGGTCTAACTTTCCTGCTAACGCACGTTCATTTAAATCAATGGTATATTTATTTAGTGAGTCACGTTGATCTTCATGGTTATTACTCATGACTTTGTCACTTCCTCGAATATTTTCAATAACTTTACGTAAACTTTCTGGAGTTACACCAACACTATTTAAAATGGTTTTGGTTTCGCCCGTTTCTGCTAAACCTAACAGTACCCAATCGGTTGATAAAAATTCATCACCCGCCTTTTGTGCATAGCGGTCAGCTAAATTCAACGCTTTAACTGCCTCTGGGTTGAGATTGATGTCACCTGTCGGATTTGCCAAAGTCGGGGCATTTTGTATTGCTTGCTCAAGCTTTTGCTTCAACTCTGGTAAACGAGCACCCGCTTGTTGCAACAAACTCAAATTGGCAGGCTCTTCGAGTAAAGTCGTTAGGATGTGGATCCCTGCGATTGATGTATGGTCTTTACCCATGGCCAATGATTGTGCATCTGAGAGTGCTTGCTGTAAGCGGTTTGTAAATTTTTCAAAACGCATTCTTGTTATTCCTCACAACAATTTTTTAACTTATCACTTAGATGGGAACGATTTTTTAAATTTCAAATAAAAAATTATATATTTTTCAATTGCTTAAAAATAATAAAAAACATAAAACTCAGTGATAATATGGGTGTATTGGTATTCTTTTTCAAGTCTGTTTTGTATCGTTTTTCTGTCAGTGCTGATTCAGTGCTGATTCACACAAATTGCTTATTGTGATTTTGAAGCGAACGTTTTAGCTTAGGTCTTTTACTTTCATTAAAATGTTCATTATGTCTCTAAAAAAAATCTATCTTGCAGCCGCTTGCCTACTACCAATTCACTTTGCCTTTGCTCAACTCCCCCAAGATTCTAGACGGGCGGGCGGAATCGCAGTTATTCCGCTAACAGCAAGCACAACACAAGTTTCTTATGAACAAAACCCCGTGTTGCTGAGCGAGGAAAATGGGCAACGTTATGCTATTTTTGGAATCCCATTATCCGCACCTGTTGGTACACTCACCTTAAATACCAATAACACACCGATTCAAATTGAAGTTAAACCATACAAATACCCAGAACAGCGTTTAACTATTAAAAATCAAAATCATGTCAATCCAAACCCAAGTCAATTAGAACGCTATGCACGTGAAGCTAAGGAGCAAAATGCGGTTTACACCTCATTTAGTAATAGCACATGGAAAAGTTTTCCAAAATTTATTGTCCCTACTTCAGGTAAATTTAGTAACTCATTTGGTCGAAAACGGTTTTTCAATGGTGAAGAACGAGCGCCACACTCTGGTTTAGATATTCCTGCTCCTGTCGGACAAAGAGTTGTTGCGCCTGCTGATGGCATCGTTGTACAAACTGGCAATTATTTTTTTAATGGCAAGACAGTTCTAATTGATCATGGTCAAGGCTTAATTAGCATGTTCTGTCATCTCAGCAAAATCGATGTGGAACAAGGGCAAACCATTCGTCAGGGTGAAACTCTCGGATTGGTAGGTAAAACAGGGCGTGTAACAGGCGCACATTTACATTGGGGCATGAGTCTAAATAATGCTCGGGTAGACCCTCAATTGTTTCTTAAATAAAAACAAAAAAAGTGATCTATCAAAATAGATCACTTTTTAGTAACGCTTAACGATACGAGCTTATGCAGCTTCTACAATTTCAAAGTCATGGGTAATTTCAATACCACCATCAGACAGCATTTTACTGGCCGAACAATATTTTTCTGCTGAAAGCTCGACGGCTTTTTCAACTTGTTTGGCTTTTACTGCATTACCTGTCACAATGAAATGTAGATGGATTTTGGTGAAGACCGCTGGGATTGTGTTCGCTCTCTCAGCTTTCAACTCACATACGACACCCGTCACATCTTGTCGAGATTTCTTTAAAATGGTCACAATATCAAACGAAGCACAGCCACCAAGTCCCATTAAAATCAACTCCATAGGACGTGGACCACGGTTTTCACCCCCATACTCAGCAGAACCATCCATCACCACACTATGGCCACTTTCTGATTTTGCCTCAAAAGCAACATTCTCTAACCAATGTACACTTGTTTGCATTGCAACTACCCAAAAAACGTTATAAATTTACTGTGTTCTTGTACACTAACATAAAATGAGTTGATAAGGAATTTCATCTCTTCTGTGTAGAAAAAGCTCAAATGAGCCTGTGCGATCGGTTTTATCAAAATTCGGAAATTTTAAGCATGACTTCAAATTTTTCACAACTTAGCACTGATGCTTTGTCTCCAGGCCAACTGCCTGAATCGGTAAAAGCATTGCTAAAACGTGCTCATATTAATAGATATCCAAAACGCACCACGATTGTTGACGCTGGAATGGAATCAAGATCACTGTATTTAATTTTAAAGGGTTCAGTGTCGATTATATTACGCGAAGATGATGAGCGTGAGATTGTCGTCGCCTATTTAAACCCTGGGGATTTCTTTGGTGAAATGGGATTGTTTGAAACAAACCCACAACGTACTGCTGAAGTACGCACCAGAGATGTTTGTGAAATTGCAGAAATTACTTATGACAACTTTCACGAACTCAGCAAACAGTATCCTGATTTGAGCTATGCTGTATTTGCTCAACTTGTGCGCCGTCTTAAAAATACAACACGTAAAGTCACTGACCTTGCATTTATTGATGTTTCAGGTCGTATTGCGCGTTGTTTAATTGATTTATCTTCACAACCAGAAGCCATGATTCTGCCGAATGGTCGCCAAATTCGCATTACGCGCCAAGAAATTGGTCGTATCGTTGGCTGTTCCCGTGAAATGGTTGGTCGTGTACTTAAAACACTTGAAGACCAAGGTATGATCCAAACCGAAGGTAAAGCAATCTTAATTTTTGATGCTTCTTTAGAGGAAAATACGTTCCCTGAAGAAGAGTTTGATGATGAAGATTAATCTCATCTGATATTCATCAAACCCCACATAAACAAAGCCAGTGTAAAAACACTGGCTTTGTTTATAAATGAATAGCAGAATCTATGTAGATGTGATTACATAATTACAATGATTATAGAGCGAATCAGAATGTTAAGTCTGATCAACATTTTTTATAATTCACCGTAATTACGACTATACTCATAAGATACTGATTTGGAGAGAATAAGTATGAAGAAGTTAGCTTTGAGCCTTTGTGCGGTCACTGTAATGACAATATCTGGCTGTGCATCGTTCGCAGAAATGGCTGGTGCAGACAGCGCAACGCTAAATGCCCAATCTGCGCAAGGCTTCAGTAAGATGACTCAAGAAGCTCGTGCTAAAAATCAGCTTGATACCAGTTCTGCCACATATCAACGCATCAATACAGTATTTAATCGTTTAAAACCACATGCCGATAAAATGAACCAAACAGGTCAACGCTTTGACTGGCAGCTCGCCGTATTAAAATCGGATACAGTCAATGCTTATGTTGCACCTGGTGGTAAAGTTGTTTTCTATACGGGTATCGTAAATAAACTTAATCTCACCAATGATGAAATTGCTGCAATTATGGGCCATGAGATGACTCATGCCTTAGAAGAACATGCGAAAAGTAAAATCGGTGCGCAAGCACTGACCAACTTAGCAATTGGTATTGGTACATCTTATGCTGGTGCCAATATCGGTGAAGCAGGTAATGCTGCAATTAATTTGGGCAGCCAAGTGGGTATTGGTTTACCTTATTCACGCAACCTAGAAAGCCGTGCCGACTTTGGTGGCTTAATGCTGATGGCTCATGCAGGTTACAACCCAAATGCAGCCATTACATTGTGGGAAAAAATGAGTCGTTTAGATGGTAAGAGTGGTTCTGCATTCCTATCAACTCACCCATCAAACACTCAGCGTATCAGCGATATGCGCAAAAACTTACCAGCAGCAATGGCAATTTATAATAACCGTCGTTAATCACATCACAGCCATTAAACACCAAAAGGCGTTTAATGGCTTATACCACCACAACGTCAAATTCAAATAATTTCCGCAATCTGCATATCCGCATCTAACATTTGATTTAAAGCTACTAGGTTTTTAATTTTACCTGTTCGATGTGCGATCACTGGTACTTCCATTTTCATTGCTTCCATCGTGGCAATTACATCACCCAGCTCGACTTGAGCATTTTCTTGAACCATCCAGCTACTTAAAATCCCATTGATTGGTGCGATAACAGCACTTTCATCGTGCAGCGACGATGAAGCCTCATCAGATAAATGATTCTCCGTAACACTGGCCATTTTCAACAATCCGACAGGCAATCCCACTTGATGAAGCTTGCCATCAATCTCAATTGTGTAGCGCTGTAATACAGATGAATCTGATTTTTTACTGCGTGGATGCATTGCAAAGTTATGCTGAAACTCCTGCTCTATCCAACGGGTATGCACTTTAAATGCATCAACAAAGTCTGGTTCTGACAATATCGCACGATGAAAGGCTAAAACAGATGCGACACCCTCTAACTCAAAATGAGCAAAGGCTCTTTTAGCACGCTGAATAGCGATTTCACGCGTTGGCCCCGTCACAATTAGTTTTGCCATTAATGAATCAAAATGACTTGAGACAAGACTCCCTTGGATAACACCTGTATCTAGACGAATACCAATTCCCGAAGGTGGATTAAATTGAGTAATACGACCAAATGTCGGAATAAAGCCTCGCGCAGGGTCTTCTGCATTGATACGAAACTCAATCGCATGACCTTGTGGTTTTGGCGTTTCTTGGATAGAAAGCGGTTGACCAAGTGCAATTCGAATCTGTTCAACAACCAAATCAATCCCTGTTGTTTGTTCAGTGACAGGGTGCTCTACTTGTAAACGCGTATTGACCTCAAGAAAAGATAGCCTACCCTCTTGGCTTAACAAATATTCCACTGTGCCAGCGCCAACATAATTCGCCGCTCGACAGAGATCGAGCGTAGATTGTATTAATTGCTGATAAATATCGTCATCAATAAATGGCGCAGGTGCTTCTTCTACCAATTTCTGATTACGGCGTTGTAAACAGCAATCACGGGTTCCAACCACCACAATATTGCCATGCTGATCGGCAATTACTTGGGCTTCCAGATGTCTGGGCTTATCTAGATACTGTTCAACAAAACATTCTCCTCGACCAAAAGCTGCTTGTGCTTCTCGTACTGCCGAAGAATAAGAGTCGGCGACTTCATCTAGCTGCCTAACCACTTTTAAACCACGTCCACCGCCACCATAAGCAGCCTTAATTGCAATAGGCAAACCGTATGTTTGTGCAAATGTCATCGCTTCATTGGCAGAACGAAGTGGCTGTTCAGTACCATGAACCAACGGTGCTCCAACAGCTTGTGCAAGCTTACGCGCTTCGATTTTATCGCCTAGTTTAATCATGCTTTGAGGAGTTGGTCCGATCCAAATCAACCCTGCATCGATAACAGCTTGCGCAAAATCAGCACGTTCAGACAGAAAGCCATAACCCGGATGAATCATGGTTGTTTGGCTTTGCTTGGCAATATTCAAAATTTTATCAATATCGAGATAGCTTTCTTTCGCAGTTTGTCCAGATAATGCCCACGCCTCATCTGCAAGTTTTACATATAAGCTTCCCATGTCATCGTCGGCATAAACCGCCACAGAATGAATACCTAAATCTTTACATGCTTGAATAACACGAACAGCAATTTCACCACGATTGGCAATCAACAGCCTATGTTGCTTATACATTTTTTTTGATATCCATAAAGTCTGATATTTTGCGAAACTGGATATAACATCCTGCTGCAAGTTGAGCGATCAAATCAAGATGATAAGATGCTACAGCCGCAATGACTGGATAACCCCCAGTAATCGGATGATCATTCATAAACAAGACAGGCTGGCCACTGGCTGGAATCTGTATCGCGCCTGTGCAACATCCCTCACTCGGCAACTCATGCTTGATCTGACGTTGTAAAGGCTTATCCCCAGCGAGCCTTAATCCAATTCGATTACTCTCCACCGTGATCAACCACCGCTGTTCAAGCAATAAATCAATACTTTCTGGCGTAAACCAATCCATTCGAGGCCCCAACACAATATCAACCACAACCTGATCGCCTACTTTGGATAATTCAGTCGCTGATTGGTCTAAATCAGCGCATCCCGTTTTCAATTGTGCTGATCGTATTTCATCCCCAACTCTCAAAGGTGCTGTTCCAAGTTCAGCCAAACTGTCATAACTGGCACTATTTAATACCTGTTCGACAGCGATACCACCACGAACTGCCACATAGTTACGGATCCCAGCCTGAACTTTGTCCAGATAAATTTCATCGCCCCGATCTAATGCGATTGGTTGATATAACGGTTGTTTGACTGTATAGCCGTTCGCATAGCTCACCCATAACTCCGTTTTTGCACCCGTTACCGCAATGACGGTTTCTTTCATCACCTTTAAGCGTAAACCACCATTATATATTTCTAGTGCAGCAGCATTTTTAGGATTACCCACACATGCATTGGCGCAGTGAAATGCGCTCCGATCAATCGCACCTGCCTGTCCAACACCTAGTTGTGCGACATTTTTACGTCCCTCATCTTGTATTAACACTTGCAAACCGACATTTTGAACGGTGAAAACAACTGGATTTTGTGGCACTTTGATAGGAACTACACGAGTCGCAGGGACTGTGACTTGCGTCGGATGCTTGCTTATATCTTTAAAAATCACCTGATCACTTGGCAACAGTAAAGCAGCTTGCTCTCGATTGACATCCCACATCGTTTGATCTGTACGTCCGATCAACTGCCATCCGCCAGGACTGTCTTTTGGATAAATACCACTATATTCACCCGCTAAACCCACGGAGCCCGATGCTATTTTTTTACGTGGTGAGGCTAAGCGTGGAATGCTTCCAAAAGGATGATCTGGACTGATCAAATAAGCAAAACCAGGAGCAAAACCAATAAAGGCAACTTGCCAACGACTATGCGTATATTTATGAATGACCTCATCCACATCGATACCCAAATACTCAGCAACATGCGCAAGATCAGCACCGTCATAACATACATTGATGATGACTTCTTTTTTGTTGGTATTTGCAGAATACTGATCTATTTTTTGTGATGAAATCCACTGAATCAGGTTTTTCCCATCAATAAAGATAGGATCGAAATAAACCAATATGGTACGTGCAGCAGGTATAAGTTCTTGGATATAAGGATGTGCTGCGAGCTTTAAATGATGATAAAGCGTAATGGTTTCTTCTAAACTGGGTAACTCAATCAAGAAACAATTCAGATTAACCGATAAAAATCGCATACCATTACTCTTTTATTTAATAGGCATAAAAGCATTTACATGCAAAAAGCACGTACTTCAATTTGATTTTCAATTAACGCTTGGCGGATCACTTTCGCAAGTTGTACAGCTCCCATGGTATCGCCATGCAAACAAATCGTGTCAGCTTGGATAGGTGTAAAGTTTCCTTCAATGGATTCCACCCCACCTTTTAGGATCATATCAAGAACACGTTGAGCCACAATCTCTGCATCATGTAAAACAGCCCCAGTTTCAAGACGAGAAACTAAAGTGCCGTCATCGTGATAAGCTCTATCGGCAAAAGCTTCTGATACAACTGTCAAACCTTGCTTTTGAGCAAAATCAATCAATGGTGAGCCAGCCAATGCTACCAACGTTAAGTCTGCATCAAATTGTAGAATCGCATCAATCACCGCTTGGGCTTGCGTTAAATCTGTCGCGATAGTGTTATATAAAGCACCGTGCGGTTTGACATAGCTTACTCTTGTTCCCACAACATGCGCCAAACCATGTAAAGCTGAAATTTGATAAAGTACATCGGCAAGTAGTTCGTCATAAGATAAGGTCATTTTTCGTCGACCAAAACCAACTAAGTCAGGATACGATACATGTGCGCCGACATTTACATTAAATTTGGCGGCTTGTTTTAATGTTTTTAGAATATGAAGTGGATCACCTGCATGAAAGCCACATGCAATATTTGCGCTACTGACAATAGGGAGAATTTGCTCATCGTTACCCATACTCCATGAGCCATAGCTTTCACCCAAATCGCTATTTAAATCTATATACATAATGACCTTATATTTTTTAGTTTTCCAAAAATCAGGTTGTCACAACCTGTCTGCTCAAATGCTAACAGAAAACTTGTAAGACTTACATTCTGGATCTATACCACTTTGACTGCGTTATATTTATGGAAAAAAATAGCGGTTAATCCCAATCTATCTAATTTTTTATTAAAAAAAACCCACCAAAATAATGAGGCGGGTTTGATGACTTAATATAATTTTTCTTGTCCTTCCAATCTGGTTTTAAAACGTCGATGAAACCACATATATTGGGTCGGCTGCGTCCTGATTTGATTTTCGAGGATCAAATTCACTCGTGTTGCATCTTCCACCTCATCAAGACCCGGAAAATGATCTAACGGTGGTTCCAATAAAATGTGATATTGGGGATCTCGAATATCGCCTTCACGATAAAAGAATAAAGGAATGGCTGATGCTTTGGTAATTTTCATCAATCGGCGATGTGCAGTTAATGTTGCAGCCTGTACACCGAAGAACGGTGCCATAACACCTTGCTTCAAGCCAAAGTCTTGATCAGGGCTGTACCAAATTGCATGGCCATTTCTCAAACTATGAATTAATCCTTTCATATCGTCTTTCGAAATTTGATTCTTATAAATCGTCGCTCGACATCTACGGATCAACATATCCAATAAAGGATTGTTTTGTGGTCTATAAACAACATCAAAATCAAAAAAACAACTGCTTACATAGCCGCCAGCATCCAACAATGTGGTATGGCTACTGAGCAATAAAACCCCTTTGCCCTGTGCTTGCTGAAGATGCTCTAGTCCATGGATATGTATTCGCTTTTTAAACCAATGCGGACAATACCAAGCGTTTAATGCCTCGAAAACACCCAGCATCATATTTAGAAAGACTTGTTTAGCATCTTGTTGTATTTCGAGTTCGCTTTTCTCTGGAAAACAGAGTTCGAGATTTCTAATCGTGGTTTTACGTCTAGACTTTAGATATTTCCATCCTAGTTTAGACAAGCCTTCAGCCAATCGCCATTGAATAGCCCAAGGAAGAATGGCAAATATCATTAAAATGAGTATCGCGACCCATATTCCCCAATATTTAGGCAAAAGAAAAGACCACTGAAACTTACTTGCTTCATGGTATTGCTCTGAATTCATAGCAGCCAGTTTATTAAGGAAATCTCGCAAGCCTAGCACATATAATTTTTTAATGTTTTTAATTTTCGTACTCTAATTAATTTACATTCTGCAACTATACTTCGCACTTCCAATCAAGGTTAATAAACATGACCATATAAAAAATTATCTGCACCTACACACCATGAAAAATTTGTGTGCTTCGTGTACAGCAGCTCTAATCATTCATCTCATCTTATTTCAATTAAACCATAAGATTCAATGAATAATATATATATGATTTTATTAATGAAATATGATGTCGATATAAACACCTTACTGAGCACATATTTCCACATATCGATCTCATAACTACCTTAGTGTAATCAATCCAAATCTGTAACATGAAAGCTCAGTAACCAACCAAAGAAGATAATAATGTCAGGTTTCAAAAGTTTTTCTGAAAAGACCACCAAAGACGAAAATGCTAAACAGACTCAGGTGAAAGAACATTCTCAAGCGGATTCCACTACCGAACCAAAACCTGATACCACACCAAGCCCAAAAGGCAATCAAACTGAAGATAGTGAAAAAGCGGATCCAAATAACAAATAATTTGTTATCGGCAAAGTCTAAAGCTCATTAGGCTTTGTCCAGAGAAAATGAACCCCACCTAAATTTGATAAATTTCAAACTCAACTTGAGATGAAATTTGTCTGATTGAGTGGGTTTATTCATATGCCAAGCTCATCATGTTTGCTGCAAACGAAGATGTAACATATGTGTTGCGATGGTATGACGTATTCGATCAGGACGATTATGAAAATATCGCTCACTTAAACCGTCTCCTGATAAATCCTCAACCACGTCATAGCCCATTTTCTCAACGGCTTGGTGCAGTGTCTTTGTTCGAAATTGACCTCTAAGTGGCTCTTTTAAAAACCCTGTAAATTGAGATACAAATAAACTGCCTAAACGTTCGATCCCCTGCAATTGTCGATAATCAATTGAATAATCTAAAACAACTTCACTGCCCTCAGCAGCAATGATCGCTATACTTGCCAAGGTATTTAACGTGGTTTGTGGCTCTAAGTAATGCGTTGTACCCAACCAAGAAAAGAATGCAGCTTGCTCTTGTTGAAAACCACTTCGAGTTAAAGCATCTGCAATCGATTCTTTTTCGAAATCAATTGCCACAAATTCAACATTGGTCGGGATGTCTCCGAACTCTTTTAGTTTTTTTTGTTTTGCTGTCTGTGTATCAGGATGATCCACTTCAAAAATTTTTAACGCTGGGTAATACTGTGCTTGACGCAAAATAAATGAATCTAAGCCTGCACCAACCAACACATATTGTCGTACACCTCGATCAATCGCTGCATAAAGCTGATCTTCAGCGTATCGTGAACGTCCAACGACTTGTCCAGTGAGCAATCCCAATGTTCGGTTGAACACAGGAGAATTCATCATTTTCACTGTCGGTGTTGTCGTCAGTAATTTCTGCCAACCTTTGCTGGTTAGATCAAAGGCAAAAGGATCAGCAAATACTGGATTTTCAGCATTTTGAAAATGATTAGCACGTAGTGCCGCAGCAGCCTCAGCCGTTCGACTCGATTGTCCGTCTTTCATATTCCATTCCTAATTTATTTCTATCTTGCAAAAAATAAGCAGCAAATTCCATCCTTAGATAAAATTTACTGCCTTTTCACTCAACCATTTTCTTGAACCCTTTTTTCTCTCCCTATGTGAGAAATCCAATGCGGGTGTAAATAATAATGAAACAGGTCTACTCAACTAAAATCAGTTGGTTTTTTCAGCTTGAAGCGTTACCTCATAATCGTTTAAATCCATCTGTTTTAAACGTTGCTTCAATTTCTTCAACGACCAAGGCCAAGCAGCAAAGTTACGTCCATTGGCATCTAAATAATAGCTCTTACAACCACCAGCATTGAACACAGTGGTTTTCAGATGCTTTTGTACCAATTCATTATGCTTTTTGATCACCTCAGGCTTAATGTTTAATTTACCAATATTTTGCTCTTTGATTTTTAATAAACCATCGACAATATAATCAAGCTGCGCTTCTGCCAAACCAATAAACGAATCATAAACCAGAACATTTGGTCCTAACACTAAGAACGCATTAGGTACGTTTTCAATGCTGGTACCCAAATATGCTTCTGGTGAACTGCTTTTCCATAAGTCATGTAGGCACTCACCTTTTTCATTGGAAACACGCTTACCAATTGGTGGATGCGATACTTCAAAGCCTGTTCCCCAAATGATCACATCAACCTCTTGACGTTCACCATTTGCAGAAATAACAGTATTACCTTCTACTTTCACCAAACCATGTGGAATCAGTTTGACATTTTCTTGCTGTAAAGCTGGGTAATAGTTATTTGCAAATAATAAACGCTTACACCCAATGGTAAAGTTAGGCGTTACATTCTTACGTAATTCAGGGTCTTCTATCTGGAATTTTAAAATCAGTTTAGCAAGTTCACCTACAGGTTTTAATACCGCAGGGTTACGTAAACCGAAGTTGATCGCATTGAGTGACTGAGCAACAGCTTTACGCCATGTTTTTTGAATCAGTGGATATTTAGCAATCAGTGATTTGCTCACTTCACCCAAATCAGTATCAGGCTTCGGTACGACCCACGGCGCAGTACGTTGGTAAACATAGAGTTGTTTTGCCAAAGGCTGAATTTGGGGCACAAATTGAATTGCAGATGCACCCGTACCAATCACAGCGATACGCTTATCCGTCAAATCATAATCATGATTCCATTTAGCTGAATGGAACATTTCACCTTTAAATGTTTCTAAACCATCTAATTTTGGAATCTGTGCTTCGGTAATCGGTCCAGTGGCAAAAACCACAGTTCTAGACAAATATTGACCTTTGTTAGTATCAATCACCCATAAATTACGTTGGTTATCCCAAGCCGCATTGGTCAGCTCAGTACCAAATTCAATTTTTGAACTAACATTGAATTTTTCGCTGACTTCTTCTAGATAGCTTAGAATCTCAGGCTGACGTGCGAATAGGTGACTCCATTTTGCACTTGGTGCAAATGAATATGAGTACAGTGCTGACGGCACATCGCATCCACAACCTGGATACGTATTTTCACGCCATGTACCACCTACACGATTGGCTTTTTCAATAATTTTGTAATTGGTATAGCCAACTTGATCCAATCGAATCGCGGTGGCAATCCCTGAAATACCAGCACCTACAATAAAGCTGTCATAGATATGTGCAGGTAATGCTTTTTTCTCAGCTGAGTTTAATTTTTTTGCTTGAGCTGTCATTTAAAACTTCCTATCCATCGTTTAGATTCACGGCGGCGTCTTGCCGAGTTCTCATCTAAATTTCGTAATTAGCTACTACGTCTTTCACTGTACCAAAGCTTTAATCGCTTTGGTTTGTTCAGGCTCGACCTACTTTTCTTTCGGGATGAGGAGCGAATCTCCGCAAGGGCAACCATCTTGCGCAGCTACATCGCTGCTCATCCACAAAACCTGTTCACTTGTTTCATATATTTAATTCCTTCGTAAATACAAAACCTTATACTCTTCTGATACTACGCAGGTTGCGGATGACATTTCCGTGTATCAAATTCTGGCAAAAGTTTTGGTATTTACTTGGGTTACTTCATAAATCTGTACGAGTTGCCTAAGAATTTTGCATATAAATTCGGTGCAGTACGTTTCATTAACCAGAAAAGCTTGGCGTCAATCTGAGGAATGGTATAAAGCTGATCTTTATCCAAACGGTTTAAAGTCAGTTTCGCAACCTTATCACTGGTGGTAAACGCCAAATTGGTCAAGGCATAATCCAATATACCTTTGTGTGGTACTTTGCCATTTTTAATAATGTTAGTCGGAACCAGTGTTGGACATAATACATTGACCTTAATGTTGAACTTGCGAAGCTCAGCAGAAAGCGTCTCGGATAACGCACGAACACCTGCCTTACTAACGTTATAGACCGCCATTTCAGGTGCAGCGGTATAAGAAGCAGCGGATGCGACATTGATAATTGCACCATGTCCAAGTTGTTTAAACTTGGGTACAAAAGTACGGCAACCATGGATCACGCCCCACAAATTGACATCCATACACCATTGCCAATCTTCTGTGGTCATCTCATCAAATTTGCCGCCCAATCCAATACCAGCATTGTTAATCACAAGCGTGACAGGGTTCTGCATCACCTGTTCTGCTTGCTCTGCCAATTGTGTGACTTGTTCTGCCTTACTGACATCACATTGGATAGCAAAGGCTTTTTGACCCAGTTGTTCAATCAGTGAAACTGTTTCATTGGCTGCATCCAGATTGATATCTGAACAGACTACAGTTCCGCCACGCTTTGCCAGTTCAAGCGCAAAACTTCTTCCAATCCCACTACCCGCGCCCGTCACAACAGCAAATGCTTTTTGACTAGGCTTGGTTTTTTTAGCAAAGAATTTCATATATACAATCCAACAATCAGGTTTTTATGCGCCGAATTTATGCAGATGCTGCACGTACTGGCGGTACAAATTCTTTAAGAAAATAAGGCGTCAACAACCCTGTTTCTGGGTCTAATAATCGCTGTTTGTAATATTCCATATAGGCAGTGGTGTCATGATCATTCGGGTGAAAGCTTGGGCGTAAATATTCCAATATATGCATAAAGCTACTACCAAATACCCCACGTTCACTACCGAACAACAAGGCAGTGCTTTCCAACATATCTTTCATATAACGTGGGTTGATCAAATTGCTTGGTTTACGAATAAAGGGAATGAGATAACCACCCAAAGAAACTCCGCCAAGGATCGTTAAACTTGCCAATAAAAAGCCAGTCACTCTCACCCAGTAATCACCCGATAGTTCTAAAAACACATCATAGGCAATATCTTTATGCTCAGACTCTTCTAGCATGTGCCACATCCACATGGCTCGCTGTCTTTCGTCTTGAGAACCAAGAATATAGTCCTCATGCTGCATCATAAATTCAGCTAGAACAGCGGTATAGTGTTCAATACCTGCCATCAACGACAGTTGTAATGAATGCGGAAGTTTATAAATGCCATACTCAAAAACTTTATCCGCAATCGCACGAAGCAGTTCAACTGGATAATCATTTTCTTTCAGCACCTCATCGTTAAATTGATTGTGTACTTTGGAGTGAATCGCTTCCTGACCAATCAGTGAGGTTAATCTTTGTTTTAGAATAGGGTCTGTTATAAAGTCACGATGGTAACGTGCAGTTTCAATAACGACATCTTCACCAAAGGTTAAAAATATAGACAACGCATGGAAGTAAGACGTTGCCAACTCTTTATTTAAGAAGAACTTTTCATCAAGTTCTGTAGGGTTGAATTTAAAATCAAAATGACGAATCGGTATTGGCGATTTGTTCACGAAGTTCTGAACAATCCCCTGATATTTGGTACTTAATTTGTCATTAAAGACATTTCTGATGATTTGAGCAACCATTTTCGATTCCCATAAAAATAGTAAAAACTAAATAAGACAGCAACGTTGTTTCTAAGATTATTTCTGCAACTTTAACTGTCTCAATACCTCAATAATTTGCTTAGATCGAGCTATCCGAGGATTAAGCTGCTTGAACTTTAGGCGTGAACTCTTTCACAAAGAAAGGATGTAATGCCCCACCTTCTGACAGTAGTTTTTGCTTGTAGTATTCAAGATACTTGGATGTATCATGATCATTCGGATGAAAGTCTTTACGTAAGTAATCAAAGATTTGACCTTGTGTACTACCAAACACGCCATCTTTAGGACTAAAGATTAATTTCACGCCTCGTTTTGCATCTTTCCAGAATTTAGCCGTCAACATCTCTTGCGGTCGACGGAAAACGGGAACTAGTGTTGCGGAAAATGGGATCAGTCCTAAAATCGTAAAGTAAGCAAGCGCAAAGCCGCTGATCCGCAAGGCATAATTACCATTCAAAACTTGATAGACATCGTAAGCAACATCTTTATGCTCAGACTCTTCCAACATATGCCACATCCAGAGCGCACGGGTTTTCTCATCCTCGGAGAAATAAAAGTTTTGCTCATGCTGCATCATGTATTCAGCAAGTACCGCAGTAAAGTGCTCAATACCTGCCATCATCGACAGTTTTAATGGTTGCGGAAATTGAAGGAAGATATATTTAAAAAAGTTTGAACCTAAGAAACGATAAAAGGTGACTGGATAGCCCAGTGCTACAATCGCATCGTTAAATTCATTGTGTAGTTTAGAATGAATCGCTTCCTGACCAATCAATGAAGTGACACGTTGCTTTAAGATCGGATCTTTAAGTAAATCTCGATGATGACGTGCGGTTTCAATGACAAGATCTTCTCCATAAGTCAGAAATACAGAAAGCGTAGCAAAAAAAAGCGTGGCGAATTGGTTGTTCATATAAAATGACAGATCAACCTTCTCACCTTCAAATCCGATTGCTAGGTGACGAATTGGGATAGAATCTTTACTCGCAAAATCAATTTGCTCAGCGAGTGGGTTTGGCTTAAATAGACTAAAGGTCTTTTTCACTGTGTTCGCAATCATAGCAACACCCTACATTCAGTATTGAGCGGAGTTAGCTCGTGATATGACACTCCATTAAGCTCATTAACCATGGTTCTTAGAGCATCTCTATCGTTTAAACAGTGGATAGCTCATTGAAGAATCATTCGGGAAGATATTTCTGAACTTAATATTTGATAGGTCTACTGTAGACTGATCTTATGTTCGGATTCAATTCGGGTAATTTACAATTTCTTATGCTTATCAATAACGAATAAAGTGCTCATTTTTTGATGAGATAAAACTGGGATAGAACGATCAACAAACCAACTATTCATAATAGATATCAATCAATTAATAAAAATAAAATGAAAAACAACAATATAGAATCCTAGAAAAAAACCTCTATCCGACCATTTTATTACAAGTTAAAACTGAATATTAAAATTTAAGTAATTTTATTTGTTCGGATTAGAAACCCATATCTTCTATAATATTCAACAGCATGTTAATCTGACACTATGTTCGGATTTTAGTAAAACCACCATGGCAACACGTAAACCCCGTCAAGCGCGCTCAAAAGTGACCGTTGATACTATTATTGAAGCAGGTTTTATCGCTGTTGCAATGCATGGTACCAGTGGAACCACCACAAGACACATTGCAGATATTGCAGGTGTCAGTGTCGGCTCGTTGTACGAGTATTTTAAAAACAAAGAAGAAATCTACGATGCGATGGCAAAAACTTTCGTCAAAGAAGTTTTAGATATGGTCAAAGAACTCACGCCTATCATCATTGAACAAGAGTTAGAACCTTTGTTTGAAATGATTTTTTATACTTTCCGTGATTTGTTAACGCGGGATGATGATCGCTACTTAATTTGCTTAAGATATGCAACTGAACTCAAATATGAAAGATATATCAGTCAGATTGAATATGCATTGATGGATGTATTGATGAAATACATGATCCGTCATCCTCGATATTTAAAAGTAAATAATCTTAGCGTGACGGCTTATATTAGTATTAATAGCAGTATTTTTAACGTGGCACGCCATCTGATTTTACCAAACCCACAAATTAGCTTTGATGAAATGGTCAGAGGATTGAGTACCATGATTATTAGTTATATCGAAGCAGAATTAGCGAGGGCTGAAGGCTGATTTAAGTGATTATTAATAGAGTCCATAGACATTGCCAAGCGTGATGCATGCGGTGTTTTCCCATACCAGCGCTTATAGGCATGGATAAAGCTGGTCGCTTCCGCGTAGCCGAGCCATTCAGCAATCTGTTCAACCGAAGTTTGCGGTAAAGACAAATAGTAATCTGCCAAAATTTTGCGAACGTCCTCTCTAATTTTAATGAAAGTTGTGCCTTCATTGACCAAGTGACGGCGCAAGGTTCTTGAATTGAGATGCAACCGATCAGCGACGATTTCCATTGAAGGTATCTCTCCTTTGGTATGCATCAAGACTTGTTGTACATGGTGCGAATATTTTTTTTGTGATTGTCGCTTCTCTAAAATTTGACGACATTGTTGTTCTGCATGCTGCAAAGCCAACTCATTTGCCATACGCAGTTTTTGGTTTACTTTTTCAACATCGAGAATAATAAAGTTCTTGATCTCACCAAACTCTGGGACGATGCCGAATAAATCAATATAGGTTTGTAGATCGCCCTTAGGCTGAAAAGAAAATGCCAAAGCTAAGCAGAAATTTTCTGGTATCAAATCTCTTTGAACAGTCACTAAAGCGGCAATATCTCGCTCAATAATAAATTGAGACAGTGATTTGGGAATCCCCTCATCGATTGTGAACTCGATGCGAATACCTTGTTCTTGCTCAGAAACAATAAACTGGGTAAATGCAAAAGTTAATGGAAAATATGCCAAGGCAAAATCGAGTGCTTCACGAATATTGGCAGCACTCATTAGTGCTAAACCCAACGAGCCAAAAGTAGTGAAATGGTAGCGTGTTCCAACTTCTAAACCCAACATGGGTCTATGCCCAAGCTGTTCAACCAAATTTCCGACCAGTTGTAATTCCTGTTGTGCCGATACCGCCATATTTGGATCAAGCAAGTGCTGTTGATCTAAGCCTGTTCCTTTTAATATGAGCTGATAATCGACACCTAACTCTGCTGCAAAATCAGCCATGAGTCGAACACTATGTATACTTCGATCAAATGCCCATGCGTACGTCAATGTACATTTCCAAATGTCCTCGAATCACAATATTTTGTCCGCATCCATCCTCTAAATCAATAGCTTTAACCACTATTCTATATTCTTTTATCGATTGCCCTCTTTCCCAATCGTGCGAGCAGACCATGTTAAAGCCATCATCCAATTCAAATAAAAATATCCGTATCGCCATTATAGGAACAGGCTTTGGTGGATTAGGGCTTGCCATCCGCCTAAAACAAGCGGGTTTCAATCAGTTTACTTTATTTGAAAAAGCTGGAGATGTGGGCGGCGTTTGGCGTGATAATACATATCCGGGCGCGGCTTGTGATGTGCCTTCACACTTGTATTCATTTTCTTTTGAACAAGATCTCGGCTGGAAAAATCGTTACGGCACTTCGCAAGAAATTCATCAATATTTACGTCATTGTGCTGATAAATATCAAATTCGCCCACATGTTCAGTTTAATACTGAAATCGCAAGTGCAGACTTTGATGAAGTGCAAGGGCTATGGCAGATTCAAAGTACAACAGGTGAAAAATTTGAAGCAGAGTTTCTGATTGCGGCAGTCGGTCAACTGAATCGACCTGCTTATCCAAAAATTAAAGGCATTGAACATTTCAAAGGCAAAGCATTTCATTCTGCGCGTTGGGAACATGACTATGATTTAAGTCATAAACGTGTCGCCGTGATTGGTACAGGTGCTAGTGCCATTCAGTTTGTGCCGGAAATCGCTAAACAGGTCGCCCATTTAGATGTATACCAACGTTCAGCACCTTATGTTATTCCAAAGCCAGACCGCATTTACTCTACACTTACTCGTAAGGCTTTTCAAAAGCTACCGATCTTGCAAAGCCTTGATCGTATGTATCAGTACAGTTATAACGAAAGTGTTCTTAAGGGCTTTACCATTACCCTCAATGAAATCCCGCTCGTGGAATATATGTTTCAACGCCATATTCGCAAGGAAATCAAAGATCCTCATTTCCGCCATCAGTTAATGCCTGATTATCCAATTGGTTGTAAGCGTATTCTGATTTCTAATTATTGGTATGAAAGCTTAATTCGACCCAATGTAGAAGTCATCAACAACGATATTGAAGAAATCACTGAAACAGGGATCGTCGATAAAAATGGTACTTTGCGTGAAGTTGATGCCATTATTTATGGGACTGGATTTGCAGCAACTGATTTTATGGCACCCATGCAAATTACAGGTTTAAAAGGCACAACCTTAAAAGAACAATGGCAAGACGGTGCCGAAGCATATTTGGGCTTAACGGTGAGTGGCTTCCCCAATTTCTTTATGCTGTATGGTCCAAATACCAACCTTGGACACAATTCGATTGTATATATGATTGAAAGTCAGGTGAATTATATTATTGATGCACTTCAAACCCATATTCAAAAGAACTTATTATTTACCAATTTGAAAGCAGAGCATCAGCAAAACTTTAACCAAGAAATTCAAGCAAGAATGAAAACCACCATGTGGTCACAAGGCTGTAGCAGTTGGTATCAAACCGCGACAGGAAAAAATACCAATAATTGGCCCGGTTTCACTTTTGAATATCGCCAACGAACGCGTCGCTTTGATCTTGAACATTATGTTCAAGTTCCAGTGGTTTCCAATTAAGGCACGATCATAAAAACAAAGGATAGATGAAATGAAAACATTTACAGATAAAGTTGCAGCGATCACGGGTGCAGGATCAGGTATTGGTCAGGCATTGGCAATTGCTTTGGCTAAACAAGGATGTAACCTTGCACTCTCGGATGTCAGTGAAACAGGCTTGGCGAATACAGTGGCACTGCTACAAGCATTTCCAGTCAAAGTCACAACACAGAAAGTAGATGTAGCAACACGTGATGAAATCGCAGCTTGGGCAAAAACTGTGGTAGAGCAACATGGCAAAGTGAATCTAATTTTCAACAATGCAGGTGTTGCACTTGGCAGTACCGCCGAAGGTGTAAGTTATGAAGATCTTGAATGGTTGATTGGAATTAATTTTTGGGGTGTGGTTTATGGCACCAAAGAGTTTTTACCTTATCTAAAACAAAGTGCGGATGGGCATATCATCAATATTTCGAGTATGTTTGGATTGACTGCGCAACCCACCCAAAGTGCTTACAATGCCAGTAAATTTGCAGTGCGTGGTTTCACCGAGTCACTCCGTCAAGAACTGGATATCGAAAACTCAGGCGTGAGTGCGACCTGTATCCACCCGGGTGGTATTCGTACCAATATCGCCAAAGCTGCACGTATGAATAACAGTGTCACAAGCTTAGGTATGGATCCTGTCAAAAGTCAGGACGCTTTTGATAAATTACTGCGTACACCAGCCGATGAAGCTGCAAATTTAATTTTAAATGCAGTTCAAAAAAATCGTCGTCGTTTACTGATCGGTGCAGATGCGAAAGCGGTTGATGCCATTCAGCGTTTATTTCCTCAGGGTTATCAAAAGCTTTTTGCGACAGCAACCGCATTACAAGCGCGATTTATGAAATAAGACTTTTGTTGATTAAATTCACCGTTGGCTTAACAACGGTGAATCTCCCTACCGTCTTATTCAGCCAAATCTTCCAAGAAATCGAAAGTAGGTACAAAGAATAAACTACCTGAAACAGCTGTACTGAAATCAAGTAAACGATCTACGTGACCATTTTCTTTGCCAAGGAACATATTCTCTAACATGGTCTTGGTGATATTGAAGGAACGAGAGTATCCGATAAAGAAAGTACCCGACTCTCCTTCAGATGGATTGGAAAATGGCATATTTGCTCTGAGAATTTTTAACTCATTGCCATCAGCATCATGTGCTTTACTCACAACATTATGTGCATTTTGCGGTTTAACATCATCGCTTAATTCAACATCATCATATTTCTTTCGACCAATTACTTTCTCTTGTTCTTCGGTACTTAGTCCTTTCCACATCTCCATGTTATGTAAATACTTTTGGATAAAGACATAGCTGCCACCAAGAAACTCAACATCTTCTTGACCAACATAAGCAATCTCTTTAGCGATTTCATGTTCGGGATTTTCTGTACCATCCACGAATCCTAAAATTGCACGACCATCAAAGTATCTAAACCCTTTGGTTTCACTGATTGGATAGCTGCTCTCTTTGAGTTGATCATGAATAATGGAAGCCAATTCATAGCAAATCGCCATTTGATTGGCACGAATATGGAAAAATAAATCACCCGGGGTGGCAACTGCTGTGTGCTTTGAACCTTTGATTTCTTGAAAGGGTTGCAGTTCTTTAGGTTTATTCAAATCTGGAAATAGCAGATCCCACGCATGAGAGCCAATCCCTACTGAAGCGCTAAATTGACTATTTGGAAAGCGATTAGCCATACTTCGGACTAAAGCTGAAAAATTGGCGAGGAAGTCAATAATTCCTGAATGATCAGGATTACTATTGATGCCTAGAACAATAAATAATGCATTTTCGCCAGCAAGATTGTTAATAACAGGCTGTGGTCTTAAAGGTATATTCATAATTTTTAGGAATAATAGAACGCAAACCCCTATCCTACACAAATCAATGCCTTAGGTATCAAACTCCTCACAAATTTTTACTATTTATATAAAACGAAACTATCGCCACGACAGAAACTAGCCAACGTTAAATTTGACTGTTTCGCCATCTCAATCGCCATACTGGTCGGTGCTGAAATCGTCGCTAATAAAGCAATATTGTATTGAGCACATTTACGGATTAATTCATAGCTAGCACGGCTGGTCATGACCACAAAACCTTCAGCGACATTTAAGTTTTGCTCGGCTAAATAACCCAATAATTTGTCTAAAGCATTGTGACGACCAACATCTTCAAATAAAGCCACGATGTGTCCTTTCACCACCCACGCCGCAGCGTGTGCACCACCCGTCAGTTCACTGATTTTTTGTCGGGTTTTGAGTTGAGCAATCGCGTGTGGAATTTGATTGAACCATGTCGTGCAAACTTGTGTACTGACCACAGGTAGATTCGAATAAAGCTGTTTTAGACTTTCAATGCCACACAAACCACATCCTGTTTGCCCAACCATCATGCGACGCTGCTGCTTTAATCCCATAAAGGCTCTAGCTGAAATCTCCATATCAACTTGGATACCCAGTTCATTTTGGCTAATTTCTAGCGAATACAATTCCGTTAAACTTTGCAAGATGCCTTCGGACAAACTAAAACCTTTGGCAAACACCTCAATATCTGAAGGCGTTGCCATCATCACCGCATGAGAAATTCCGTTGTAGATGAGTGCCACAGGATATTCTTGAACAATATAATCCAGTTGGTCTTCGGAAACATCTCGATGAAAACGATGCACTTGCATCGTCTCATAGCCTAACTTCTGCGCTTCCACTCTATGTACTCTCTATTCCACATCGCTTGATTAAAATTTCTTGATAGATCTAAAAAAGTTATGCACCGCTGACTCTTTCGTTGGCATGTTCTGGATCGACTTCAACTGCCAAATTGAAATGTTCAGGGACCTGTCCTGCATGTAAAATAACGGGAACACTTTTCGATGCAGGAATTTTGGCATATTTATCATGGCTACCCAAAGCCACCAGTGGATTGGTTTCAGGATAGTACGCAGCCAAACTTCCTTTTGGAATGTTATAGGGCACGATACGGAAACTATGCACAATCCGCTTCACGCCATCGGAGAATACACTTTCAATATCCACCCATTGATCTGCTTCAAAACCAGCCTCATCAATATCAGTTTGATTCATGAACAGGACACGTCGCTGCCCATACACACCACGATAGCGATCATCTAAACCATATAAAGTCGTGTTGTACTGATCATGCGAACGTGTGGTCATCAAGGTATAAACCTGTTGTTCACTATAAGCAGCAGCGTATTGATTTTCTTTGTCTTCATAGACTTCCGTCAACGGCGTAATCAAGAACTGCGCCTTACCACTTGGTGTATTCCAAACATGTTGATTGGCTGGATGTTCTAAATGAAAACCGCTCGGTTGATAGACCCGTTGATTAAAATCATGAAACTCATCAAACACGTCTGCAATGGAATCACGAATGCGATCGTAGCTCTCGATATACCATTTCCATTTGACTTGACTATCAAGCAAAGTTGCTTCAGCCATTCGTGCCACAATATCGGGTTCAGATAAGATATTCTCCGAGATTGGCGGGTTTCGTCCTGCCGAAAGATGGACATTGCTCATTGAGTCTTCAACGGAAATTGCCTGAGCGCCATGAAGTTGCTTGTCTACTTCGGTACGCCCGAGACAAGGTAAAATTAAAGCATCCTTACCGCAAACCAAATGGCTTCGATTCATTTTAGTGGCAATATGTACTGTTAAATTGCAACGCTTTAACGCTTCCTGCGTATACGGCGTATCGGGTGTTGCAACGGCAAAATTCCCACCTAAGCCAATGAATACTTTTACCCTATTGTCATACATTGCCTTAATGGTATCGACTACCCCAAAACCATGTTTGCGTGGTGATTGAATTCCAAACACACGATCAATGCTATCTAATAATTTATCACTCGGATTTTCATTGATTCCCATGGTGCGGTCACCCTGCACATTACTATGTCCTCGTACTGGACATAAACCTGCCCCGGGACGACCAATATGTCCTCTTGCCAACATTAAATTGGCGAGCATGTGGATATTGGCAGTGCCATGACGATGCTGAGTAATCCCCATGCCCCAACAGAAAATGGCTTTTTTCGCATCAAGAAACATTTGAGCGATAGATTCTAAATGTTCGGGTGAAAGTCCTGTGTGTTTATGAATTTGTGACCATTCCGTGCGATCAATCTCTTTTAGCATTTCCTCAAAACCAATGGTATTCATCTCGATGAAACTACGGTCAAATACACTTGGCTTACTCTTGGCAATGGCTTTTTTGTCCCATTCAGACAAATGTTTAAGTACACCAAATAATAAAGCGTAATCACCACCGATTTTAGGCTGAAAATAATAACGGCTAATCGGCGTACTACCATTGGTCATCATTTCCAAAGGGGCTTGAGGATCTTGGAACCGCTCTAAACCACGCTCTTTGATTGGATTAATCGCAATAATATTGCCTCCACGTTTGGAGACTTCTCTAAGCGTTGCCAACATGCGGGGGTGATTGGTTCCTGGATTATGTCCAAAACTAAAAATCGCATCTGCTTGATCGAAGTCATCCAAAGTTACTGTGCCTTTACCTAAACCAATCGCATCTTTTAGACCAACGCTGGTGGTTTCATGGCACATATTGGAACAGTCTGGAAAATTATTGGTTCCAAAACTTCGTACAAACAGTTGATACAAAAAGGCAGCTTCATTACTGGTACGGCCAGAGGTATAAAATGCAGCTTGGTGAGGATGATCTAAAGCATGTAAATGTTTGGCGATCAATTGGAATGCATCATCCCAAGAAATTGGCACATATTTATCTAATGCTGGATCGTAACGCATTGGGTCAGTTAAACGACCTAAGTCCTCAAGATAAAAATCACTCTGCTCAGTCAACCAACTGACAGTATGTTGAGCAAAAAATTCAGGTGTTACGGTTTTACTGGTTGCTTCAAAGGCAACTGCTTTTGCACCGTTCTCACAAAAGTTAAAGGCATGTGCATCTTTCTTTTCAGGCCATGCACAACCTGGACAGTCAAACCCCGTTGGTTGATTAATGTTGAGTAAAGTGATTGACCCTTTTTTCAAAATGTCTTGACGTTTGAGATTGCGAGCAACGCTTAATAATGCTCCCCACCCACCTGCGGGTTGGGTATAAGGCTCAATTCGGGCATATCCTGTATCTTCTTGTTTATGTTTAGCTTGTTCTAACTCATTCATCGAATTGCCCTCATTTGAGCTATTTTTCATGTCTACTCGATAGTAGGTGTAACACGGAAAGAGGATATTTTCTATTCTCAATTGGTTAGATAATTTTTGTTTTCAAGGATTACCTAAAGATAATATTTATAAATTTGAATAATTAAATCATAGTCTTAAAATAAAGATTTCTGTAAAAAGCGATGATTTGAATTTAATTTTCGTGTGAACATTCAAACATTAAATGACGCATTCTTTTTATTTTGGATAAAAAAACTGACTAACGAATGCTCAAATCGCTAGTCAGAGAGATAAACTAAATTATGGGTTAAGTTCATGCAATTAATGTTGTTGCTGAGACGAATGCTGGACTTGGGTCGCATTTTGCTTTTGCTGAGAAGGCATATAATCAGGCTGATGACTCACGGCAAGAAAGAAGAAAACTAAAAATAAACAACCGAATAAAATACTTATCCCAACCGTAATATATGGGAACTTTTGTGGCTTCTGAGACATATCATCTGCTCCTAAAATCATAAATTTCAAATTTTGAAAAACTAAATCGTGGTCAGTGCTCTATAACTCGCACCATTTTGAATACGGGTTTGCATGTATTCGGCATAGACCGATAATTTTTCAAAGATATGCTCTGCATAGAACATATCTTCAATGAGATGGCTGGCTTGACTCTTGCTGAACTGACCAATTTGCGAGACAAGATTTGCATTTAAATCCGAAAACAACATACAAAGCGTTTTATGCCATTCATCTTTATTTTTAAACAATAATTTCCTGGTATTAATCAGATCATCATTGACTATACTTTTTGCTACATCTGCATGAATTACATTAATTTTTATATCAAAATACGCTTGCAATATGTTGCGTTGTTCATCATCTATAACTAGATGCGTAATCAAGAAAATATGGGATATATCTGTTCGACAGAGTGCTTTGACCAAGCTCCGATAGAGGAAATCTTCTTCGCTTGTCATGTCATCAACCAGATCAAGATGGAGTTTGAGGCTCTGAATTACATCTTCAATCTTTAGATTGATACTTCTTTCGGCCTGATAGTATTGATTCAAAACTGACAACACCGATGAAGCAACAGGCGTGGTATAGATCACAGCTTGATTTAGATTCGCGATAATAAATGGTGCAAATAAATAAGCCAGATTATTATCGTTTTGCGCAATTTCTGCTTGCGCGATATACGCTATTTTCTCTTTAGAGAAATCTCTAAGCACTTTTGCACGTAACAAGGTCGCTTCTAGATTTACATAATCAAGTGCGAGCTGTTTTTGCACCGATTGCGAAGGTGTTGTCTCTTTAAAAATCCGAGTCATCGCATTCAATTGCTTCGTCACAAACATCGTCATACGCCCTTAAGTCCAAATCATTTTTTTGAACGAGCTAGCAATCATTGCAACGGATACCAAGCAAGTTGCTTCGTTCAAACTGTTATTGTGGATGAGATATTAATACTTGAATAGCGACAGAGTTTGACTAAAAAAATATAACAGATTATTCATTCCTCTAGATTCTGTTATAAAATTAAAGCACTTAATGCTGCATTCTCATAAACAGAGTAAATTTGGACGCGTGACCTTATGTATAAATCAGAACAGTTGGCGCATAAGCTTAAACTTCTCATCGAGAATGGTACGTGGCAAGCGCATAGCAAATTACCTTCGTTACGCGAGCAAGTACAAATCTCAGGTTTTAGTTTAATTACAGTGATGAACGCTTACCAAGAACTTGAAGCACAAGGACTGATTTATTCAAAAGAAAAATCAGGTTATTTTGTTGCAGAACAAAGCCCGCCACAGATTCCCCAGACCTATTCTGTGGTTTCTTTAAATCCTAAAATTGAAATTAACTCACTGGTTTTTAAATACCTGAAATCTATTCAGTCCAAACAAGTCAGCCCTTTAGGTTCAGCCTTTCCAGACAGTCAATTGCTCTATCCGCCCAAGCTCATTCAAATTATGGGACAACTGGCACGTAATCGGCATAGTTACGATCAAACCTCAAACCTACCACCGGGAAACTTAGCCTTAAGAAAACTGATTGCCCAACGCTATTGTATGCAAGGCATTCCAACTGAGGCAGATGATATTGTCATTACATCAGGTGGTTTAGATGCACTTAACCTTTCTCTGCAAGCGATTACGCAACCGGGCGATTATATTTTATTGCAACAAACCATCTTTTATGGCGCTTGGCAAGCGGCTGAACGTTTGGGTTTAAAAGTCATTACCATTCCCGAACACCCTCAGCATGGTTTTGATCTTGAAGCATTTGAGCAAGTGATTCGAGATTATCCGATTAAAGTATGTTGGTTCATGCTAAATGCGCATAACCCCATTGGATTTACCGTAAGCGAAGAGATTAAATATAAAATCGCAAAGCTTTTACATGAGCATCAAATTCATTTGATTGAAGATGATGTCTATGAAGAACTATTTTATGGTCACCAAAAACCGTTACCGATGAAGTACTTTGATCAACAAAATTTGGTATTACACTGCTCTTCTTTTTCAAAAACCTTGGGCTCAGGTTTTCGTGTAGGCTGGGTTTATGCAGGCAAATTCTCAGAGCATATCCAACATTTGCAACTGATGAGTACTATTTCAGCGAATGCATTGATTCAAAATGCACTGGTTGAGTTTCTTTCACATCATCATTATGAAAAGCACTTAAGAACACTTCGACGCACTTTAGAAAAAAATAAAAAGCAATTTTTTCATTATCTGAAACAGCATTTACCTCAAGGCTGCAAAGTATATAACTATCCAAGTGGTTTTTTTCTTTGGATTCAACTGCCTGACAAGGTCAGTAGTATGCAGGTGTATGAACAATTGATTCGGCGTCAAGTCGGTGTTGCCCCTAGTCCATTATTTAATGTTTTGCCCTCTCATCAACAATTCATTCGCATGAATTGTTCTTTTGATTGGACTGAGCAGATTCAACACGCCGTTGAACTATTTATTGATGTTATTCAGGAGGGAATGTAATTTACTGCACTATAAAAAAACGACCTTAAAGCACTCGCTCTAAGATCGTCTTGATTCACCCAGTTAAAGTTAACCTGGGAAAATTCCGCGTTCCATACGTGCTTTCAGGATGCGTTCACAACCCAAAATAAAGGCAGCAGTTCTGAGGCTACATGCTTTTTCACTTGCGGTATGCCATACATCGTTGATCGCTTGGATCATCAACTTATCTAGTCTTTGATTGATTTCATCTTCTGACCAGAAATAACTCGCCATATCTTGAACCCATTCAAAATAACTTACGGTTACACCGCCCGCGTTACAAATTACATCTGGCACAATCGTGACCCCACGTTTGATCAACATGTCATCTGCGTCAGGATAGGTTGGACCGTTTGCACCTTCGAGAACCAATTTCGCTGTGATTTTTTCAGCACGTTCAACAGTAATTTGTCCTTCCAATGCTGCTGGAATCAAAATATCCATCTCAACAGACCAGAACTCTTCATCACTAATTGCTTGCGCGCCAGCAAAGCCACCTACACCTTGGTTTTTCTCAAAATAAACTTTTAGTTCTTCTAAGTTAATGCCTTCAGGATTGTAAATAGTGCCTGTATGATCCTGAATCGTCACAATTTTCGATCCCGATTCAACAAACAAGTAAGCCGCTTCGCTACCCACGTTACCAAAACCTTGGACCGCAATTTTTGCGCCTTCTAAAGGAAGTTTGATCTTGTCTGCAACTTGTTGACCTGTGATAAACACCCCACGACCAGTCGCTTTGACACGACCTAATGAACCGCCTAAATGTACAGGTTTACCCGTTACAACACCTGTTACGGTATGACCTTGACCAGATGAATAGGTATCCATAATCCAACCCATTACGTTTGCATTGGTACCTACATCAGGTGCTGGAATATCTTTTTGTGGCCCAATGATATGACTGATTTCACTGGTATAACGACGTGTTAAACGCTCTAACTCACGTGGTGAAAGTTTACGTGGATCTACACGTACACCACCTTTTGCTCCGCCGAATGGAAGATTTAATACCGCAGTTTTAATGGTCATCCATGCAGACAGTGCCATTACTTCATTCAAATCTACATCTGGATGATAGCGAATACCGCCCTTACCCGGTCCACGTGATAAATTGTGTTGAACACGATAGCCTTCAAAATGTTGGATCGTACCATCATCCATCACAATCGGCACATCTACAATCAAAGCGCGTTTAGGGCGTTTGAGTGTATCGATATAATCTGCTAAATGCTCTAGATAAGGAGCAACACGATCAATTTGTTCGAGATAGGTTGACCATGGACCGTTATTTTGAGAGATATAAGATAAATTAGACATTGTCTATCCTCATAAAATTAAAAATTGATGAAGCGACTACTTGCGCAGCCGATCCATCAATCGAATATGTAATTAAAAATAATATATGCAGCTAATTTGGATGTTCGATTATCCAAATCAAACCGTGGATTACATTCCGCCACATCAAAAACACGGATTTTCCCTGTTTCCTTAATGGCTTGGAACAGCGGATCAAAGATTGATAAATCAATTCCTTTCACTGCTGGTGCGCTCACACCTGGAGCAATGCTGGCACTAAATACATCCAGATCTACTGTAATGTATAAGTGGTCAACTTTTTCGATAAAACCGTTAATTTTCGCAATCAAATGATCAATTTTTGAGGGTTGTAATTGTTGATCGTATATATATTCGCAATTTAAGCGATCTGCTGTTTCAAACAGCACTTTCGTATTGGAATGTTTCGCAACGCCGATACATAAATAATGAAATTCTTGATCATGTTGTGATGATAGTTGTGCTGCATTTAAAAATGGCGTACCTGAACTAACACGCTCTGCTTCACGCAAATCAAAATGTGCATCAAAGTTGATAATGCCAATTTTATTATCTGGTTGATGCTTTTGAATATACTGAAATAATCCAGAGAAGCTCCCAAAAGCAACCTCATGTCCACCGCCTAAAACAATCGGCTTCATGCCTTGTTTTAAACTTCTTTCCACCTGTTCAGCCAACTCTGCCTGTGCTTTTTCTAACTTGCCATGATCACAAACAACGGTACCAACATCTGCGATCGTAACAGGCTGATGCACAGGTAAATTTGCCAATTGAGCACGAATCATATCTGGTGCATCTGCTGCACCTAAGCGACCTTTATTACGTTTCACCCCCTCATCCGAACTAAAGCCAATCAAGGCAAAAGTGGCATGTTGGCTGGTATTGACGACTTGATGGATGCGTAAATGCCCTTCACCCTCACCATCTTGTCGTCCTTGCCACGTAAATGAATGATTCATAATCAATGTCACTCTTTAAAATTAATTTTGATACTAAAAAACAATTTCATTGCCATGTTGAACAATCCGTTTCGGTAAATCACCACCGAGCCAGTACACAATTTCAGATGGATGTTCAATATCCCAAGCAATAAAGTCGGCAACTTTGCCTTGTTCTAAACTTCCATGCGTATCCTGTAGACCGAGTGCGTGTGCAGCATGAATGGTCACACCTGCCAGCGCTTGTTCTGGCGTTAAACGAAATAAGGTGCTGCCCATATTCAGCATCAAACGCAAAGACAATGCTGGTGAGGTACCCGGATTTAAATCACTAGACAATGCAATCCGAACACCATGCTTATGTAAACTTTCGAGTGGTGGAAGCTGCGTTTCTCTTAGGAAATAAAATGCACCGGGTAATAGCACAGCGACAGTTCCCGCTTCTGCCATTGCCTTAACATCATCTTCAGTCATAAATTCCAAATGATCTGCTGATAATGCATGGTAACGTGCCGCTAAACTTGATCCACCCAATGATGACAATTGCTCTGCATGTAATTTAATCGGCAAATTCAAAGCTTGTGCCGTTTTAAACACACGTTCGACTTGCTCAGGTGAAAATGCTAGATACTCACAAAAAGCATCCACTGCGTCGACAAGACCTTCTTGATGTAATTTTGGCAGCATGTCCGTACAGATATGCTCAATATACGCATCACTTTGATCTTTATATTCAGGTGGCAAAGCATGTGCGGCTAAGCAGGTGCTTTTCACGGTCATGGGTAAAGTTTGCGCGATCTGACGAATCACACGCAGCATTTTCCGTTCATTTTCATAATCCAAGCCATAACCAGACTTGATTTCAATGGTGGTTACACCTTCTTTCTGCATACAACGAATACGTTTGAGTGCTGATGCAAGTAACTGTTCTTCAGTTGCTTCACGTGTTGCACGCACTGTGCTTGCGATCCCACCGCCACTTGCAGCGATCTCTGCATAACTGACACCTTGCAAACGTTGTTCAAATTCGACACTACGGTTGCCCCCAAAAACACTATGGGTATGACAATCAATCATACCAGGTGTCACCCACGCGCCTTTGAGATCAATAGACTCCACATAATCATCAGCAGGCGCATCTTTTTCTGCACCGATCCAATGAATGTGCTGCCCAAGCGTCACCATGGCAGCATTTTCAATACTGGAATATTGTCCATCTTGCATGGTGGCAATATGACAGTTTTTCCAAAGCTTTTTCATGCATACATCCTCAAAAAGCCCAAGCATCAGATGCTTAGGCTATTTTGTTTTTAGCGTTCCATTCCGATATTCTGCGGCAGACTGTGGTTACTCCATGTGACCATTTTCTTCATTATCAGCCTTTAACTAAACTCGGTAAGAGATTTGGAATAATTAACTCGTTCAAACATCCACTCGCAAGCAATTCACTTGCTTGTTCGATATCAGGTGCAAAGAAGCGATCTTCACTGTAATAAGGCACTTGATCACGCAAGATTTTACGCGCGAGCTCAAGTTTTGGAGAGCTTTTCAAGCCTTCACGGAAATCAAGACCTTGACATGCACCTAACCATTCAACAGCCAAAATGCCACGTACGTTGTCTGCCATATACCACAAACGTTTACCTGCATTCGGTGCCATAGAAACATGATCTTCTTGGTTTGCTGAAGTTGGCAAACTATCGACACTGGCAGGATGTGCCAATGCTTTGTTATCACTTGCCAACGCAGCGGCAGTCACTTGAGCAATCATAAAGCCTGAGTTGACACCACCATTGGCCACCAAGAATGGTGGAAGTTGTGACATGTGACGATCCATCATCATGGAAATACGACGCTCTGACAGTGCGCCAATTTCCGCAATCGCCAATGCCAAATTGTCAGCCGCCATTGCAACAGGTTCAGCATGGAAATTACCACCTGAAATCACGTCACCTTCAGCAGCGAAAACCAATGGGTTATCCGAAACTGCATTTGATTCAATCGCCAACACTTCGGCTGCTTGGCGAATTTGAGTCAAACAAGCCCCCATGACCTGTGGCTGACAACGGAGCGAATACGGATCTTGAACCTTGCTACAATCTTCATGCGAATGTGCAATTTCACTTGAATCTGTCAATAAGTCACGATATGCAACAGCTACATCGATTTGACCCCGTTGACCACGAGCTTCATGGATACGAGCATCGAAAGGCGCACGCGAACCAAGCATGGCCTCAACACTTAAACCACCACAAACCGTTGCAGCAGCAAATAAATCTTCTGCTTCAAATAAACCACGCAATGCGTATGCGGTTGAAACTTGTGTACCATTTAACAGTGCCAAACCTTCTTTTGCAGCTAAAGAAATCGGTTCTAAGCCCGCGATTTTGAGTGCGTCAACAGCAGGTAACCATTCACCTTTATAACGTGCTTTACTTTCACCGAGTAAAATTAAAGACATATGTGCAAGTGGCGCCAAATCGCCCGAAGCACCCACTGAACCCTTTAATGGAATATGTGGATAAACCTCAGCATTGATCAGTGCCATAATCGCATCAATCACTTTACGGCGAATACCCGAAAAACCACGTGCCAAACTATTGACCTTTAACAACATGATTAGGCGAACCATGGCATCATCAAGCGGCTCGCCCACACCCGCAGCGTGCGAAAGTACTAAAGAACGCTGTAGATTTTCTAGATCTTCTGGTGCGATCTTGGTCGAAGCCAATAAACCAAAACCTGTATTAATACCGTAAGCCGTGCGCCCTTCATTGACGATTTGCTCAACGCAAGCAACGCTGGCATTAATCGCAGCAGCGGCACTGTCATCAAGTTTGACTTTGATTGGATTTAAGTATGCGTGGCGCAGATCTGCTAACGTAAGTTTGCCGGGTTGAATTAAGAGTTCCATTTTGGCGTCCTGTTTTGCACTATATTATTTTCTTACGGCGCTTTTTACACAATTGCAAAAAACGCCGTAATCGTTGTTGTGGTGTTTTTTATTGAGTGATCATCGGCAGGTTCAAACCCTGCTCTTTAGCACAATCAATCGCGATGTCATAGCCAGCATCTGCATGACGCATCACCCCTGTTGCAGGGTCATTGGTCAATACACGAGCGATACGTGCTGCTGCTTCGTCTGTACCATCACAGACGATCACGACACCTGAGTGTTGCGAGAAGCCCATGCCAACACCACCACCGTGATGTAATGACACCCACGTTGCGCCACCTGCGGTATTCAGTAATGCATTGAGTAATGGCCAATCTGAAACTGCATCTGAACCATCTTGCATCGCTTCAGTTTCACGGTTAGGACTTGATACTGAACCAGAATCTAAGTGGTCACGACCAATCACGATTGGTGCTGAAAGTTCACCACTACGTACCATTTCATTAAATGCCAAACCGAGTTTTGCACGTAAACCTAAACCTACCCAGCAGATACGTGCTGGTAAGCCTTGGAAGCTAATACGCTCACGAGCCATGTCTAACCAGCGATGTAAATGCTCATCATTTGGAATTAATTCTTTGACTTTGGCATCTGTTTTATAAATATCTTCTGGATCACCAGAAAGTGCGACCCAACGGAATGGACCCACGCCACGGCAGAATAATGGACGGATGTAGGCTGGGACAAAACCTGGGAAATCAAAGGCATTTGCGATGCCTTCTTCTTGCGCCATTTGACGAATGTTATTGCCATAGTCAAATGTTGGAACGCCCATTTTTTGGAAATCTAGCATCGCTTGAACATGCTTCGCCATAGATTGCTTTGCCGCTTTCACCACAACATCAGGTTCAGTTTTGGCACGTTGACGATATTCTTCCCACGTCCAACCCAGTGGTAAATAACCATTCAATGGGTCATGTGCGCTGGTTTGGTCTGTGACCATATCTGGGTGTACACCACGACGAACCAACTCAGGTAAAATCTCAGCAGCATTGCCATGTAGTGCAATCGAAACCGCTTTACCTTCTTTAGTGTATTTATCAATACGCGCGAGCGCATCATCTAAGTCTGTTGCTTGCTCATCGACATAGCGTGTACGTAAACGGAAATCAATACTGGCTTGTTGGCATTCAATATTTAAAGAACAAGCGCCAGCAAGTGTTGCCGCTAATGGTTGCGCACCGCCCATACCACCTAAACCAGCAGTGAGTACCCAACGACCTTTTAAATCACCATTGTAGTGCTGGCGACCTGCTTCAACAAAAGTCTCGTATGTGCCTTGTACAATGCCCTGACTACCGATATAGATCCAAGAACCAGCAGTCATTTGACCGTACATTGCCAAGCCTTTTGCATCTAACTCATTAAAGTGTTCCCAATTCGCCCAATGTGGAACAAGGTTTGAGTTTGCAATAAGCACGCGTGGTGCATCTTTATGGGTTTTGAATACGCCAACAGGTTTGCCTGATTGAACCAATAAGGTCTCATCAAGCTCTAAGTTTTTTAGTGTTTCAACAATCTTGTCATAGCATTCCCAATTGCGAGCAGCACGACCAATCCCACCGTAAACAACGAGCTCTTTCGGATTTTCTGCCACATCAGGATCAAGATTATTCATCAACATACGTAATGGTGCTTCGGTCAACCAGCTCTTGGCATTTAACTTTGTGCCACGAGGTGCGCGAATTTCTACATCACGAAATTTTGTTGTCGTCGTCACAATAAGACTCCTTTCAATCGAATATGGTCTGCAAGTTAAACTGCTTTTACTGTATAGCAATGTCTTAACTTGTATATACATCTATATACTACACAAATCTTTTATCTTGAAAAGATGCTTTTCGTTCCATCTCTAAAAATAATTTACAACACAATGAAATTACTTGATTTATTTTTATTAAGACAACAAAAAACCCATACAACTACAATTTGTATGGGTTTAATAAAAAGAGAATAAATTAGACTTTTTTCAGTTCGATTAGACAAGTTTGCTTCAAAAGTGATGCTCTCAATACAATAAATTTCAACAATTTTTCATACTGAATTTTTAGACTTTCTTGATGCTCCAAATAAAAAACCTGTTGATCAATTTCAATTTCTAACAATTCAAGGCTTTGATTAAAAATAAAGATTAAATCGGCGGAACTAAATATTTCTGAGATTGTGGACTCAACAATCTACTGATAACGCGCATGATATTTTTGCGAGCCATAAATCAGGTTGAAGTCCCGAATTTGCCTACAAGGTGATGCATTACATTTCCTTATCTAATTTGAAATCCAATAGCACACACAACTGAATACAGATTCGTCTTTCACATGTCAAAATAAAAACCAATTACTCACGGATGAGCAATTGGTTTAAATTAAAAAAATTAAAATTCTTTAATGTATATTTTATTAATTAAAGGCAATATTCCTAGCCTTCCTTCAATGACATCATTCCATGTGTCATCTTCTTTCAATTCATCCAAAACATAAAAGGTAACTATTTTATTACCTACCTTATATAGATTTCTATATCTAATCTCTATTTCTTCATTTGTAAATACAACTCCACCATATATTTCTCTTTCCTCATTATCGATCTTAACCGTTGTTACTTTATTCGCTTCCATAAATGGATTTTCTTCATTTAATCCAATTATAGTTCCACTAATTACATATGTTTCAATATTACCATTCTCAATATTTTCCCACCATTCATCAGAACCAAATAATCCATAATTACCTTTCAATCCTGCTGTACTATTTTGATCAAGAGTAACCTCTTGCGCACCATCAATCCAATCTTGATTTACCAACAAATACTCTTTAAGGTTATAAACTAATTTATAACCACTCTCAATTAAATTAGACTCTTTAATCATTTCGATTTCATCCTTGTTTAAAGCAGTGCTTTAAACTTGCTCAGGGTCAGGCTCCATATAACACTCTAACTCTGAGTTATGAAAATAAAAAAACCAATCACTCACAGGTGAATAATTGGTTTCGACAAACATTTATTTAGTTCGGACAGAGTATTTCCTGTTTATCATTAATAGATTGTGTATTCATCCATTTTCTTAAACCAATACGCTCAACATATTGTTCATTAATTTCATTAATTGAATAAGGTGGCTTATTATCAATATGATAATCTATTGAATAATATCTCAATACCCAATAATCTTTAGGATATTTCTTAATATCAAGTTTTCCTTTACAATCATCCCTAAGCTTATCCATTGAAATATTTAACTGTTGTAAAGAACAAATTGTCCTCTTAGTATCAATAGCTTGACAGTCCAACCAATTAGACCAATTTCCACCTACTTCAACTCTATATTTAATATCATTTGATATTAGTATTAGATATTTCTCATAAGAGTTTGAATAATCAAAATACTCAAAACAGAGTTTACCATCCATAAAACAACCAATTCCAATCTTAGCTTTCCAATCACTTTCACAAGAGCATAAAGTAACACATAAGAATAAGTATAAATAAAATTTTTTCATAACTCTATCTCATTGATGGGATTGGACAAGATGGACAATAAGGTTTATTGAAGAAATTAATTTTATAGCCGTCATCGATTTTAAATACTCCAGATTTAATATCGAATGATTTAATCCCTCCTGCATTTTCAGCACCTATTTCAGTTAATAAATTCCTTCCTGCATTTAAACTATTTGATACATAAGTCGAGATAAAGCCTGAATTATTATTAAAAAGGTCTTTATGCTTGTGTTGTTCAAAATTATATGTATCGGAATACAATTTTCCATTTGAACTCATAGTTAACTCGCCATAGACCCAATAACCTCTATCCTGATTACTAGGTATAGTACTCCATTTTGATGAGATCCAGTTTCCAAAATCATTTCGGTAACCCGTAACTCTAACACCTAAAGTGGTATTTCCTGAACTCGTTATGCCCCATTGACCAGAACCATTTGGTTCTACCATTAATCGACTTGCATTTACATTCAAATCTCGTCCTGAACCACCATTAAATATTAGGTTTGCATTTGCTTGAGCAACAGTCGGAAAATCTCCTCTAAAATAATCTTTAGGTAAGCTAGCAAAAAGACTTGCTTGTGAAGTTATTACATTTGACATATCCCAATTTGACAATTTTTGAAAATCCAACCCACTCGGATCAACATTCATCAAAGGACTACTACCTGCATACGCATACGGATTTAAGCCACCTTCAAGCCCAATTGGATCAGCTTCCATATATCTGCCAAGCTCAGGATTGTAATAACGATTGTGGTTGTAGAATTGGTTTGTGCCTACATCGTAATACTGACCTGGAAAACGTAAATTGAACGTAATAGTACCTTCAGGATCACCCAAACCAAATGCGGTACTGTCCCATGCCCACGCAACCTGATTCGTATTACTATCAATCAAACGACGAGGTGTATTTTGCGCATCTGTGATAATGTAGTAAATTTTGGTCGTTGTACCATTGCCATAAATCGCTACAATTGGTTTGTCACCAAACCAAATATATTCTACCTGTACACCATTTTTATCAAACTCACTAATTAAACGACTTTGTTCATCGTAAATAAACTGAGTCATTGCAACTACTTTACCATTTACGATTTTACCTCTAAAACTACGCTCATTTTTATGGTTGTAGTTCATCGAATAACTATCCGCACTAGAGCTTTCTAGTTTACGTCGCCCACCATTGTCGTAAGTCGGTATATATGACCCAAAGTTATTAATTTCTGCATTTGCAGTATGACTAATACTCTGTGCTACACCAGCTTTTATTATGTTGTTGAGCCTATTCCAGCTATAACTATAAGTAACACTTGCGGCTGGTTGCATATGTTGACCAGTTGTATTCAATCCAGTTCGATTACCATTTTTGTCATACGTGTAACTAACACTATAAATTGAAGTCGTTCCAGTCATTCGACTTTCACTGATCAAACGATCAACTTTATCATAAACATAATTGTCTTTAGTTCCATTATTACGAGACAGCTGGATAATTCGACCATCTTTATCATAAGTATATGTCAATGAATAATTCACAATGTTAGAATTATCTCGATTGCTATGGTGAAAGATCAAACCATCATTATTATAACGTTGTTCATAGTTCGCATTACTTGAAGCCCCCCATTTCCAGCCAGTGACTCGATTTGTACCGTCATAACTAATATTTCTAATAAGAGCACTGCCATTTAGGTTAATGCTGCTCAACATCCCATTCGTCGAATAACTATAAGAATATTTCGACCTGAAGGTAAAGTCATCGATGTTGGCTTACCTGCTAACGTATAGTTATAATTTACATTGAGTGTTTGTCCAGTTTTAGCCGCATATCGATTAAACAAATGATTAACAGTTGCTTTTTGTGTGATTCGGTCATAAGCATCATAGCTATAAGTTGTATCAACATCATAGTTATGTAAGCCCGTGACTTGATCTAAGCGTCCATATCTGCTCTGATCATAGCTGTAATTATCATTAACTTGGTATTCATTTGCAGTTGTACCGTTCCTTGCTGTACATACAAATGCACTGTAACGCCCTAATTCATCTAGGTTATTATAGTTACATTTTCGATCTCCCTGTATTCTTTGTGTGAGTTGGTCTGATTCATTATAGTCGTAGGTTTTGATACCATAATCACTATTTACCTCCTCAGTTAAAGTACTTCCGTTTCTGTATCGAAATGAGCTACTTCCAGCATTTAATGCATCTCTAGAAGAAGTAATATTATCGTGTAAATCATAGAGTTTTTTATCTGCATTTCCTTCACCATCTGTATGGCTTATTAAACGATTGTAACCATCATAGCTCCACTTTTTAATAATCCCTTCTGAACTGGTACTTTGAATCACGTTACCGTTAATGTCATAAATAAACAACGTAAATAGTCTAGTCCCCATACTACCTTGTCGTGTTTTGCTTACTCGACCATTTACATCTAGAGTTTGATAAACTTGATTAGCAACGACTCCTGTGCTTGAAAGGCTCTTCTCGCTTTCTAATTCACCTATAGGATAATAAGTTTTCTGAATTCGATTTCCATTTGGTAAAGTAGTTTGGGTTAAACGTCCAACTGTGTCATAAGTGAAAAGTGTGGTTTCTCCATCAGGATTGGTTTCGCTTATTTTTTGTCTGAGTGTGTTATATGCATATGTGGTCGTTTGTCCTGTAATTGTACCTGTTGAGCCACCTACACCAGTGATTATGCTTTTTAAAGTTCCATCAACATTATAGCTATATTGTTCAACTAAACCTGTTGGGTACATAATTCTTTCAGGTTGAGCAAAGTTATTATGGCTAAGATATTGAGTAGTACGAGTTGCACTATTTACGGTCTGTGATTCGCTTACTAAATTCCCATATATGTCATAACTATAAGTTATTTTATCTGCTGTTCCAGCTCTTGGTCCATCTACACTGCTAACTAGACCATATTCTGGTTTAGTTGTATCTGTATAGAATGCAAAATCTGTAACTTTTGTTGTGCTTCCTCCTTGTGATGAAACTTGAGTCTGCTTAATGATCTGACCATTTATATTTACCTGATTAGTAATAGTTAAATATGGCGTTGTTACTATAGTGGGTACAAGATATGGATTGGTTGCACCATTGGTCAGTGTTCCATAACTATATAAGTTGTTTTTTTAATCGCTAATCCTGGAGCATAATAACTGATGCTAATTGGTCGTGCAGAGACATCAATATTTTGAGTAATTTCTAAACCATTTTGCATCAAGACTTTTGGCATGAAATCATACCAGCTATGCATCGTAATAGTTCTTGGTAATTGACCTTCTACAGTGAGTGCAGGAAAAGAACCCGAAATATTGATATCACTTTCACCGTCATCATTATATTGCTGACCTGATTCACTAACTTTAATTTTTGGTTTAGGAACCATGGTATAAGTCACGGTGCTATGTCCGTGTAAAAGTTAATTTGTTATTACGACCATCTGCAACTGAAAGCATGTTCAGCCCACTGTCATAACTAAACGTTAGTTTACTCCCTTGTGGTTGTTGTACACTAGCAATACGGTAATAACCAGTGCCAGATTGAGCCACCTGACTGGTTGTTGTAGTAAATATCGTCCCACGATAATTTATAGTGATACTACCATTACTGTTCTCAGTAAATTGATATCCGTGTGTTTCGCATGACCAAACTAAATTTGCTCCATTTTGGAAAGCAAGATTCCCCAATACATCAGAAGAATAAGCTCTAAGTGCGCCACCTTTACATAAAGTTCGATTTGTATTGTTTAACCAAATATCTTGTCTTGACCCTGGTAAACGGATAGCGTAATAGCCTAGTTTTGGATTTGAAGTAATACCAGCACTATAAAAACGTACACTATTTTGGTAATTATCTGTCCAACCACCAGTTGTTAGAAATTGATCAAAATAATCATTGGAAGCAGATAAGCTATTCCGTACGGACCCAACATAAGAGATAGCATAAGGTAGCTTTCCTGAAATCAATGTTTGGCCGTGAGTAATTTGACCACCAATCAAACTTATTCCAGGAACATTTTCTTGAATCTTTAAAGAGTTACTAACAGCATATGCTTGTGATACAGCATCACCATTTGTAGTTGGTGCTGCATAGGAAATTGTGTAGCATAGCTGGACAAATAACCCCATTATTAAGGAAATTATATTTTTCATTACATGTCCAAATTTATTCATTAATAATTTTTTAAATATTGATTATTAATAGGTTTAGCTAATACGGTATTATTGTTCCGTATGGTTGATTACTTGTGGTGAGGTTTTCATATCTCTTTGCACATCAATAGCTGGTCCGCTATGTCCTTGCTCAGATGAAGATTGATTATCGTCTTTACAGCCTACCTGTAACATTAAAAGTATGAAAACAAGCGGTAATGTATGTTTTTTCATTTTTTATCTCCATTAATGATTTTAAAACAGATTAAAATCCGCATTATTATACTAGAGCGATTTGTATAAAAATATCCTCATCAACTAAAATAATTGCTAATTTAAAAATAAAATAAAAATTGTTTTATGTCTTTTCATTTTTGAATTCTAAAAATTTAGCATAGGCATTCGCATATGAAAAAAGAATTAGTCCTTTTCTCTAAATTACACATTTTCAGATGTATCATCTTTTTTTGATCTATACATGCCACATGCTTAGAGGGTAATGCATAAATATAATTCTCAAAGATTCCGTTACAAAAACTAGAACCACCTTAAATTAAGACAAACTAAAAACTTTATTTAATATAATTAACAGGAAAACTCTTAAATCTAAAAATCTAAAAATCTAAAAATCTAAAAATCTAAAAATCTAAAAATCTAAAAAATAGCTTATATCAACTGCTTCAGTTAAATATAAGAAAAATACACTTAAAGCATCTATTAGGTGTTTTCTAGCCAATTTGGTGAGTAAATAAAATATTTCATTATTCTTATAAAAATATGCCTAACAAAGCAAAGTTAAACTCAGACCTTTCTTATAATTATAGAAAATAGCGACAAATTTCGGGTGACAAACTGAGTACAATACGATGTGTTTCAATAGCAGATCGTTAATCAAAACTTATGATTTTCTCAAATTGATGAATCCATATCGCTGTCTCAACGATATGGTTGTGGAATAATTTAACATAGTTGATTTACACATTAAATTTTCAAAAAAATGCAGTGTTCCAGTCTGATCAATTTTCCATAATGTGAAATATTTAATCGTATAGCCTGCACCATTTTTCATCGCATTTTTTTATAATGTGCTGTCGTTAACTGCTCAATCATTGCGTAAATTTACCTTCCAGATAATAACGACTACCCGGATAAATCAAACGCGCACTGGAAATCAATTGTTTATTCGACCAAGTTCGACGGCGAATCAATAAGCAAGGCTCGGTCTTATTAATCTTCAACCATTTACATTCTTGTGCTGAGCCAAGTACCGCTGTTACTACGTGCTCACCTTCGGTTACAGGTGCTTTTGACATCAAATAAGCATTTGGTGTAATGCTGCTAAAGTCTTGCGCTAAATAATCTGGGATGAGTGTCGGATCAACCAAACGGTCTTCGATTTGCACAGGCACATCATTTTCATAATGTACGATAATCGAATGAAAGAGCTTTTGCCCTTCACGCATTTGCATGAGTGCACTTTGTTCAGCATTTGCCTGAATCTGTTCTAATACCAATACTTCAGCACGATGTTTATGATTTCGAGCAAGAATTTCTTCTGCAATATTATTGACATGAAAAAGCGCGGTGCGACCTTGCCCTTCTGCTACAAAAGAACCGACCCCTTGTATACGCACCAATAAACCTTCACTGGTCAGCTCTCGTAAAGCTCGGTTAATGGTCATACGGCTACAACCAAGTAAATTCACCAATTCACTTTCTGAAGGAATTTTTTTATTTACCGTCCATGTGCCTTCATAGATTTTTTGTGAAATCATTTGTTTCACACGCAAATACAAAGGGACAGGACTATCTTCTGCGAGTGATAAATCCAAATCGGTTTGCTTGGACGTTCTTGACATTGGCTAAAACTCATACAATATATGCTAAGTTATTGTATAATGAATGAATCGCATTTGTATATACAAGCATATACAATTAACACTTGATAAATTATGTTTTATATAATTTCATTTCTACTTTAGATTGATTTAAAAACTGATTGGATCAATACATCCATATTTTAGAAGATAAGAAAAACAAAATAATCGTCTTGAGTAAATTGAAATCCAGTATTATTGTTGGTTAAGTATCTGATCTTAATTAAATTTATTAAAATACCTTTGTAAAGTAAAATATTAAGAAAGATTTTTTCCTAGTTTTGAAATATCAAGTTCAAACCATCTATTATTAAAAAAGTCTGTTATATATAACTTTTCACCATCACCAAAAACATCTTTAAAACGATGTTTAAACGAATATTCATTTGGCGATGTTTTTAAAACTTCTCGATCGAATATCACTCGAGAATCTAAACTAGAAACAACCAAACTCAACTTAAACTCAGATACATCAAGATAACATCGCAATTCCACAAAAAATCCACCTAGTTTTTTCTTTTTATGTACCCATTTACAAACATATTCATCATTTTTAAAATTTTCAATACCAGCTATAAGTAAATTGGTTAACTGGTTATAGTCTTGTTTCATTTTATTTATACCGACATAAAGACAACTAATTAAATAATCATTTATACTAATGCGATCAATCTCATCAGGATAAGACTGCTCCAACATCGGAATTGGAACTACTAGCAAACGATTTTGAACAGAAATAGGCTGTTCATAAATATTAGAACCTTCAAAAAAAATACCATCAAATTCCTCATAGGATAATTTACTTTCTTTTATAAAAACACCAAGAAAGAAACTGATACTTCGCTCCTCATCCCGAATTCTTTTATTTTTAAACTCGCTCCATAGACCTACAGTAGGATGTATAAATACATATTTCACAACTCTCATAATCTTCCACTATTCAATATATTAAAAAAAATTCTTTGTCTTTATGTGCTTTCAATATCAGTATTTGTTGATAGAATCTGCCACATCTATTTGATATTAATTACATAAAAAATATAGTGCTTTGTACTAAATTATACGAGCATAACCTCCACTAAATCTATAATAACAGTATCTCGCCCCTAATAAACATACGGTCATTTCAACTACTGTTCCCCCATATAAATCATCAGAATTACCCCCTAAACATTAAAAAATAAATATTTTAATGGTTGTATTTTAGCTAAACCGTATACCGTTTACTCAAGCCCCACTCAGCCAAAATACGACGGTACATGGTCGAAGAGCGATCTGCTTCAAAATGTGCTTCCATTGTAATATCTAAGGGCAACTCTTCAGGTTTCTGAGACTCCACCATCTCCTGATCTTCGGCAAAAATCTGCGCATTAAAATCATAAACGCCTTGTAAATCACCCGTCGTATCAAAGTTTCGCGTTAAAGGCACAAACAAACGAGTTTTGTTATGTGATACAGGACAACAGGCATTGAGGATTTTTAACACGCCATCATTAGGAAAATGGATGGTGAGTACTGCTGAAAATGGTGGATAGACATC
Organism: Acinetobacter sp. NIPH 298; assembly: GCF_000369505.1. GTDB lineage: Bacteria > Pseudomonadota > Gammaproteobacteria > Pseudomonadales > Moraxellaceae > Acinetobacter. The sequence continues at coordinate 903,629 of NZ_KB850055.1, read as the reverse complement.
AAAAATACGTTCCCAAATAAAGTCATCAGGCGCTAAAAGCTGCATCCCATGTGGATAATTACTGACGTTACTCAAATATTCAGTATGTAGCCCATAAAGGGTTCGTTCCGTTGAATATTTCGGAACAACAGGATTTTCTCTATCTGCAAATGCGTTGTGATGCACCCAAGCGAAGTGAGCCACATCGATAAAGCCCTCAAGTTGACGACCGCTTGAACCTGCAATATCCACATACGGCGGCAAAATCGCTTGGTGCTGTTCCGCATCCCATGTATCCAAAACAGGGAAATTAGCCAAGCTCTCATCTCGTCCTAAAATGCTGGTCCACACCAAACCATATTTTAAAACCACAGGAAATTTGGTGAGGGAAAAACGATCAGAAATTTTAGTCAAATCGGGTTGCGCAGGAATTTTTGTGCATTTGCCGTCTTCATTGAAATGCAAACCATGATAAGGACAAATAATCGTTTCACCTTCGACCCATCCCTTGCTTAACGGTACACCGCGATGCGGGCAAATATCACGCACCAAATGAATATTTCCCTTTTCAGTTTTATAAATCGCCATATTCAAATCAAGTAAAGTGACTTGCTGAGGCTTTGTAGTTACATCTTCAACTCGTGCAACGGGATACCAATGTTGCGCCAGTATTTCCCAATCTCGATCATCAAACTGGCTATGACAAGGTTTATTCGGCACATTAATTAAAGGAATTGCATTCATTGTTTGCTCTCATGTTTCTGCTATAGATCGAGGATCTGTATGGCTTAAATGCAGTTTGGAGCAGAACAATAATTTCGTCTATTAGAATGAATTTGATCAATCATTCTAAAAAATAGAACACTTGGGCACTAAAATTGCTTTTGCATAAATACTCATTTTTATTTAGCGTGTTCGCAATGGCATTACCTTTTTCTCGTTTTGCAGAATATTTTATTGCTGTCGCCAAAACAGGCAGTTTACGGAAAGCGGCAGATCAACTTTATATTTCCGTCTCAGCAGTGCATCGTCAGATTGCTTTGGCTGAAGAAGAACTCGGCGTTGCCTTATTTGAGCGTCTGCCAAATGGACTAAAACTAACTTTGGCTGGTGAATTGTTGTATGCCGATTTACGCAATTGGCAAAAAGAATTTCAAATGACACAAAAGCGCTTAAATGAGATTCAAGGTTTACAGCGTGGTTCGATCGATTTTGGAATGATTTCAGCGCTCAGTGAAGGTTTTGTTACTCAGGTAATCCAATCCATACATCAAGATTATCCTTGGATTAATTTTAATATTCGGGTGCTCGATAGTGAAAGTGTGGCAGAGATGGTCATTAATGCTGAGCTGGATTTTGGCTTAATTCTCAATCCTAAACATCAGCATCAATTGCAAATCAGTTCCTTTATTGAAGTACCGCTCGGTTTTGTGATTCCGAAATGTCATCCCTTAGCCAATAAGGAAAAGATTTACTTCTCAGACACCATAGAATGCAATCATATTAGCCCTGCTGCACCTTTAATTATTCACGATCACGTCACCGCTTTATACAAAAAACATGATTTTAATCCACCACATAAAATCGAATGTAACGACATTCGTATGATGATTTCCTTGTTGAGACAGAATTTAGGCATTGGCATCATGAGTTATTTGGATGCCTATCCTTTTATTGAAACGGATGAGTTCGAGTTTAGAGCAATCCATGAAAATGGACTGCATCCCATTACCCTTGCCTTATGTGTTGCACCAAAACGGCAACTTTCCCGTATTGCACAAATCATGATGAATCAAATCGTTGAGGAAATGGAGGCACTAAAATTGCGCATGATATAAAAAACTCGTTCAAACAAGCTTAAGCACGCACCAAAACAAGACAACAAACCATTGATTTAAATGTATTAATTATTTGACACTGAATCATTACATCAAGTAATTTGATGTGAAGTTTCACATTTTAAAGATTCAGGCAATCCCATGACCATCTCAGATCAAGCTGACCATTTCGCAACGGACTATCCTCGAGATATGCTAGGTTATGCCAATCAACCTCCGCATGCCCAATGGCCAAATCAAGCCAAAATTGCCGTTCAGTTTGTATTGAATTATGAAGAAGGTGGTGAAAAACATATCCTGCATGGCGATGAGGGTTCAGAACAATTTCTATCTGAAATTAGTGGTGCAGAAAGTTATCCCGATCGGCATTTGTCCATGGATTCGATTTATGAATATGGTTCACGAGTCGGATTTTGGCGTATTCAGCAAGAGTTTGCCAAACGTCATTTGCCAATGAGCATTTTTGCAGTCGCCATGGCATTACAACGAAATCCATTGGTCGTCGAGGCAATTAAACAGCATCATTATGATGTGGTTTCGCATGGTTTACGTTGGATTCATTATCAAAATGTAGATATTGAAACTGAGAAAGCACATATGGCTGAAGCCATGCAGATTTTAAAAGATTTATTCGGGGAATATCCAACAGGTTGGTACACAGGTCGCGACAGTCCGAATACGCGCCAACTGTTGGCTGACTATGATCAGATTCAATATGACAGTGATTATTATGGGGATGATCTACCTTTTTGGACAACACTATCAAAAGAGAATGGTGAAACTCGTCCACATCTCATTATTCCATATACGCTTGATACGAATGATATGAAGTTCGCCTCTCCGACTGGTTTTAATCGCAGTGAGGACTTTTTTGAGTATTTAAAAGATGCTTTTGATGTGCTGTATGCTGAAGGAGCGACTTCACCGAAAATGTTATCTATCGGGATGCATTGTCGAATTTTAGGTCGCCCTGCGCGTTTTAAAGCATTACAACGCTTTTTGGATTATGTTCAAAATCATGATCGAGTTTGGATCTGTACTCGTCAGCAAATTGCGGAGCATTGGTATAGCCATCATCCTTTTCAAGATTAGGTTTATTAAAGCGTCAGAATGTGTCGCTTATGTGACTTAAAAAAATTATCAAAAGAAAATAAGTTTTAAAATACTCCTCTATAAGAAGGAGATGATTAGGATGAAAGTACAATATTTTACTGCTAGCACTCTAGACGGATTTATTGCGACTGAGAATGATTCTTTAGAATGGTTATTTGCATTAGGTGAACTGAATAACTCCAGTTATCCAACATTTATTGCAAATGTTGGCGCTATAGTGATGGGGTCAGCAACTTATGAATGGATATTGAATAATACTGAACAGGTTGCTGCTGAAACGAGTTCATCTTGGCCTTATACTCAGCCAACATGGGTTTTTTCTAGTCGTAAACTTCCCTTGATTAAAGATGCAAACATCCATTTTGTGCAAGGAGAAGTCTCGCTTATTTATTCTGAAATACAATCAATAATTGGGGACAAGAATATCTGGATTGTAGGCGGTGGAGAATTGGCAGGTCAGTTCCATGATGCAAATTTGCTTGATGAATTAATTATACAAATTGGCTCAGTTACCCTTGCAAAAGGAAAACCTTTATTTCCTAGGAGAGTGTTTGCGCCAAAGCTTAAATTAATCTCTGTTCATCAAATGGGTGAAGGCATGGTTGAATTGCATTATACAGTTGATCGTAAAATAGGGGTGGATGATAAGAATTTTGAATGATCTAAACAGTCTGTTTGCTTGACTTATAATATCTATAAAGCAATCTGCACTATGAATCGATTCACGATTAAAGTAAAAGCCGTTTAAATACTTTCATTTAAACGGCACACACAGAATATTTACACCGTTATACTAAATTTCACCCTATATCTCACAGTGCTTATTTAGAAATTAAGCCTTCATCCGATATCAGCAAAACAATATAGCTTAGGCTATTTTAGCCATTTCCATACTCCGCTGCTGCAACACTTTTACGGATTGCTTCGCTTGCCAAGCCAATTCCATCATATCTAGATCTGGAATTTGATCATTTTCAATCACCATTTTCCCTGCAACAAACATCGCTTTAATACGCGCTCGCCCACCGCTTGCCACAGGACCAATCGCCATATCATGTAATCCAAAATAGCGAGGATCATCCAACGCATACACAACCAAATCGGCTTGTTGCCCAACTGCAATGCTTCCAACTTGATCTAAACCTAAGATATTGGCTCCACCAGCAGTGCCCCAACGAATAATGTCTTCAATACTGGCAGCATCTGCACCACCCTCAAACAGTCCACCGTCATACTGTGGTTTTGCCAACATCCCTTTTCTAGCACGTTGCAATAACCATGCAGCATGGGTTTCTGACAGCATGTCGGCAGCTTCATTAGAACCTGCACCATCAACCCCAATCGAAATCGTCATGCCTGCATTTTCTAAACTGACCAGATCGGCAATCCCACTGCCCAAACGTGCATTACTTTGTGGACAGTGAGCAATGCCGGTTCGGGTTTGACCTAATAACTGGATTTCTTCTGGTAATAATTTCACAAGATGCGCAAACCAAACATCATTGCCAATCCAATCATGTTCAGCACAATACTGCACTGGAGTCATGTTAAATTTAGCTTTGGCGGCATCCAAATAATCGACTGTTTCTGACAAATGACTGTGCATCCGAATGCCGAGTTGCCGAGCGATGCGAGCACTTTCCCTCAGTTGTTGTGGTGTTGTCGAATGCAAAGTTGATGTGGGTGCCATAGCAATTTTTCGGAATGCAGTTCCACTAGGTTGATGATATTGAGCGACCAGACGTTCAATATCTGCCATATAGTCATCAATTTTTTCAGGTCGCAAAGCTTGTGGCAGCTCACTTTCCAACCCACGCGTTTGGGTCGCACCACCGCGACACAGCACAAAACGCATGCCTAGCTTTTCCGCTTCATCAAATAAAATGGCTGCGCCATCAAAAGGCATCTTCGGCCAGTATAGATAATGATGATCTGCAACCGTGGCACAACCAGAACGTAATAGTTCAATCAAACCAATTCGTACAGCGACCCGAAATGTGGCTTCATCGAAAGCGCCACGAAACCGATATGGCGTACTGGCAAGCCATGAAGTTAAGTTCTGATTTAAACCTTGTGGCTCGCCTTTTAACAAAGATTGGAACAAATGATGATGTGTATTCACCCATGCTGGATAGATGACGCAGTCTTTGGCATCAATCACCTGTTCATTTGCGTGTTGTGTCAGTGCCCCTAGCTCGGTAATTTTTCCATCTTGTATCCGAATCGCTGTCGCTGACGAACGTGCGGCATCGTTCGATAAACCAGTCAAAATGGCATGGGCATTTTTAATTAAATAACGTTTACTCAAAGAATCTTGGCTCATGCTTGTTCACTCTCATGCCATTTACTTAAAAAGATGCGGCTTAACAAAGACATCAATACAAACAGTCCCAAGCCTGTGCAGGTAATTAAAAAAAGTGCTGCAAACATGAGCGGTAAATCAAGTTGAAATCCTGCCTGTAAAATCTGATAAGCCAACCCCGCACTCGTTCCACCTGCACCTGCAACAAACTCAGATACGACTGCACCAATCAGCGCTAAACCACATGAAATCCGCAATCCACCAAAGAAATAAGGTAAGGCATTGGGGACACGTAAACGCATGAGAATTTGCCAGCGACTGGCTTTATTGATCTGAAAAAGATTGAGTAAACCTTTATTGACACTACGCAAACCTAAAGTGGTATTGGTTAAGATTGGAAATACTGCCACCAACATCGCACAGACGACCAATGCTAAAGTGGTGTTTTGAATCCAAATAATCACCAAAGGTGCAATCGCCACAATCGGCGTGACCTGAAATAAAATCGCATACGGCATAAAACACGCTTCTAGCACACGACTTTGCACAAATACAAATGCGATTAAAGTTCCGATGACCACCGCACAAGCAAAAGCCAATAAGGTGATTTTTAGCGTCACCAGCAAACTACCAAAGAGCAATGAAGATTGATTGATCATCGCCATCACAATATCACTTGGTTTCGGCACGATATAAACAGGCACTTCTAATTGCTGAAAGCTCAATTGCCAAAACAATAACAATAAAAAACCAAGCATCAAGGGTGCTGCTATTCGCTGTATCGCAGGATTATTTATTAATGGTTTAATCATGATCATGCTCCCCACTTGCTTTAGCCAATAACGCTGAAAAATGTGCACATTGTTTAATAAAAACATCAGATGTTCTAAAGGATTCATCACGTAGATATGGACCTTCAATTTCCAAATCAGCGACCACACGCCCTGGACGTGCCCCCATTACAATCACCCGTGAGGACAAATACACCGCTTCATAAATACTGTGGGTGACAAAAACAACAGTTAAATCTCGCTCAGACCAAAGTTCTCGGATATCACGATCTAACTTATGACGGGTAAATTCATCCAATGCCCCAAAAGGCTCATCCATCAATAACAAATCAGGTTCTGTGACCAGTGCGCGAGCCAAAGAAGCACGCATCTGCATCCCACCTGAAAGTTCCCGTGGATAGGCTTTGCTAAATTTGTCTAAACCTACTGCTTTTAGCGCATCTAAAACTTTGGGGGTGCTCTCAGCTTTGGAAATATGCTGCAAATCTAAAGGTAGACGAACATTGTCTTCAATATTTGCCCACGGCATTAAGGTCGCTTCCTGAAACACCATTGCCATTTTACATTGCGATTGAATATCAGCCTTGCCATTCCAACGGACTTGCCCCGCTGATGGTTGCTCAAGATCAGCAAACATTTTCAATAAAGTACTTTTGCCACATCCAGATGGTCCAAGTAATGAAATAATTTCACCCCGTGCAATATTTAAGTCGAGCCGTTGTAATGCATGGGTACCATTGGGATAGGTTTTTTCTACCCCTCTGACCATGAGCATTGGTGTTACAAAATTTGATGATGTATTTACTGGAAGATCAACAGATAAAACTGAATTCATGTGGTTTCCCCTTGGTGCGATTGCCCTATTTTCTTAACCGTTAAATACAGCTTTTATTTCTTCACAGGACTGACAAACTGTGTGGTATAAGCCGATTTCCAGTTGGTTGTAGCATCTAGCAATTTTGCATTCACCATGAAATCACGCGTCGCTTTCCAGCGTGCATCGGTCATAACTCCGATACCTTGTGTTTTGGCATCGCCACCATCAATTAGTTGTAATTTTTTCATTTGACTGACTGCAAAAGCGAGCAGCTCATCATTCATATTTGGATTTTCTTTTTTGATAATGGCATTTCCGAGCTTGGGGTCAGCCAGATAGTTCTTCCAGCCCTCCATAGAGGCTTGCACAAAACGGCGTACCACATCGGGCTTGGTTTGGATCACATCATTGCGAGTCACTAAAATGCCACCATAAGCTGGATAACCAGCCTCAGCAAATAAGAAAAAGTTGCTGGATGGTGCTGCTTTTTTTGCTTGAAAAACTTCAGAGGTTGCATAGGCTTGTTGGGCGACATTTTTGCCCGCTAAGAATGGCTGCATATTAAAAGTATAAGGACGCGCCTGAGCTGGATTTAAACTGTATTTTTCTCTTAACCAAGGCCACCAGCTTGCTTGTCCACTGGTTGAAACCAAGATGGTTTTGCCTTTTAAATCAGCCAAGGACTTTACATCGCTATGCGTTAATACGCCTTGAGGATCGAACTGAAATGGCGCTGCAATCGCTTTGATTGGAAACTTACTTTCAATCCCTTTTAAAACCTGTAAATCATAATTAATAATAATGTCGGCACGTTTGGAAAGTAACAGCGTCATATTATTGACTTGCGGCCCGCCCACTTTTATTTCGACATCTAATCCATATTTTTTATAAATACCCTGTGCCAGAGCTTGATAATAACCACCTTGCTCTGCTTGTGCATACCATGTGGTTTGTAATACCAGTTTATCGGCAGCATGGGTAAATGAACCAAAGAATAATGCGCCAGCAATAACAGTGAACCGTGCTTTGCCTACATAGTGCTGAATTTTCATAAGTAAACCCCTAAATATATAAGAACTCATCTCGCTATTCTTTTAGGGGAATAAAAACCAAATGTATAAGCACATAGATTCTCTCAAAACCAAACATTGGCTTTGTCCCCAAAAGAGGAACAGCAAACGCTGTAGAGCAATGTCCCGTGTGAAAGTACACACTGACCGCTTATACTCAGTAAAGATTTAGCAAACACCATGCCAGTATTTATTTAATTTTTATTTTTCAATAAGATGATCCAAAACAATTTGTTTTAGGTCTTCATCCACCACCTATTTTTAATCGAATACTATTTTTAAAATAGAGATAGCTTTTAATAAAATCCAAAAATGCACCATTCTAAAACATCATAATGCGCAAAAAAGAATCATAAAATCAAATTTTGATTTTTCACTCACCATTTAGCCTTATTTCAATCCATTAAATATCTTCAAACAGCACATTTTAAATTTGGTATAAAAAATGCTTATATCAATAGGTCAGAGTAGAAGCGTTCAGCATATATAGTCGATTCGACATATATGTGGGTCATTGCTCAGAAATAAGCTCATTTTCTATTGATTTAGAAAGTGCTGCTCTTTTTGAAAAAATGATCCAGTCTCTTTCATTCAATTTGATTGGGTCATGGTTTATCCAAAAATTGAGGTGAAATATGAATAGCGCAAATATGACCAACTTAACTGACGATCACTACAACTTAGAAGAGTTACAAAAAGAAGCGCGTATGGGTGCTTTAGGTCAAGAAACCTTTGAACGAGAAGTTCGGGTGATTGATTTATCAGACTTTGAAAAGCGTAAATATGAAATTGCAGAGCAACTTTGGAGTGCTGCAACAGATATAGGTTTCTTTCAAATCTCTAATCACGGTATTGATCTTGCCCAAATTCACAATGCTTTTGAAATGACAAAAAAGTTCTTTGATCTTCCTGAACACGTCAAAGCACAGTATCCTCTAAATCGTAATGCAGGCTGGGAAAGCAAAGCACAAATTCGCCCATCGACCAGTACGCCTGATCAAAAAGAATCCTATCAAATTACGCGCCCACGTATGGCAGGGTTGTATCCTAGCGAACAGGAATTACCCGCATTTAAGACCACCATGCTTGAGTTTGAAAAAGCATGCTGGAAAGTGGGTATGAAAGTTCTATCTTGTTTTGCATACAAGCTCGGTTTTGCAGATGATTTCTTTGCACTCGCCCACGAGCCTGATCAAGAAAGCTATCAAAGTACCTTACGCATGTTGCATTACTATGCAATTGATCCCGCTTTGAAAGATCAACTCGGTTTATGGCGAGCAGGTGCGCATACTGATTTTGATTGCCTAACCTTACTGTTTCAACGTAAAGGTCAAGACGGTCTGCAAGTTTGTCCAGGTAAAGACATGGAACAACAGCAATGGACCAGTATTGAACCACGTGATGATGTGATTACTTGTAATATTGGTGATATGTTGATGCGTTGGAGCGATGATCAACTTCCATCGAATTTTCACCGCGTTAAGAATCCTGAAACCCATGAATATCAAGGTGCGCGATATAGTTTGGCATTCTTCTGTCAGGCGAATGAAGATGTCATCATTGAAAGTCCAAAGAAAAAATATCCAGCAATCACGGCAAAGGAATATTTAAAACAACGGATTAGTGCGAATTTTAAAGGGAAATATTAAGTAACTGTGCAGTCAGAGACTCTGTAATGTTAGATTAATGGCAAAGATTAAACTTGAGTAGGAAACTTAATTTTTTCTTTTGCCATTTTTTATACTCTTTTCTGCTGAATCACAATTTATCCATTACTTAACTCTCTTTTTTAAAGTCAACTTCTTATCCGTTATTAGGTTTGCTTTATATCGTAGTTTTAAATGAAAAATTTAAATTAACTCTTTAATAATTGAATTTTTTTAAAATTTCTTTAAATTTATGATCATTAGAGATTGGATTTTCTTTTGAAAAACCTAATGAATTTACTGTACTTGCTAACTCTTCTCTAAATATAAAATCATAATTTTTCACCTCAAAGCTCATATATTTTACTAACGACGCTATATCGACAAAAACTCTATTTCTTCCACCATTCTTCATGAAATTATGAAATTCAATTTGCATTTCCCTAGAAGCTTTTTTGTAATCTATCCAACGCACATCACTATCAATAAAACTATTTCTAATATCTTCATCTATCAACAAGGACGAAACTTCATAATCTTTTCTTGTAAATTTCACGTTCTCTTCCATATTTTTTGGTGTCAACTTATCATCAACATTAGGGACATATTTTAATACATTAAAAATTGACTGCTGAGGATAAAACTTTTGATTAAGTTCAGCAGCAGAGATAAAGATTGGTTGATTTGCAATAGAATATTTATCCGAGGTCAATAATGAAAAATATTTATTGGTATTAACATTCATACAAAAATTTTTCATTTGTTTAATTAAGTCATATTTTCCGATTTTGTCATTTAAAATATTCACCTCTATATAGCTCTCAGCAACAACGTATGTCTGAGTTCCCATTGGAAAAGTATATAAGGATGCTTGCTGATAAGGGAGCTGGCTAATCAATTGTTCCGAATAAGAATTTGCATCATCTTTAGATTTTCTATTTTTCTTTAATTCAGTCCAATTTTGTATTGATAGATAAACATAATTTTCAAATTGACTACACTCACCGTTTATCAAGATTTCCATTTCATTTATTTTACTATTACGCAATTTTTTTATAAAAGTAGTAGCTAGCGAGGAATCTGTTAAATATGGATTTGGATATACATCTAATTTATCAGCATTGGTAGCAGAACAAGTACAGAATAAAACACATACAATAATTAATTTCTTCATCTTTAATAACTTTCTATTTTTTGGCTGATTAAATAATGTTTGAATCCATCTAATAATCTAAGCAGGAATTTAAAATAAGGTAAACTGATTGAAAAGCCTGATGATAATCACCAAATTATCCTAAGTATTCAACAGAGTACAATCAATATAAAACTTTTCGCACGTTAGGTAAATTGTGTTTCACTTCGATATTTAATCTGCACTATAACATGTAAATTTATTCGACAACCCATCGTGATTCAACCAAATCATGTACATCACAGTTCTTGCCCTCACCAATCCGATCGACGACTAGAAAATCACTATTTGCTTCCAAGGTGATTAATGGATGATGCCAAACCCCTTGGTGATAGGTAATGCCTTGCTTACCATTGCTTAGAAAGGCAAAGATCTGCTGTTCATCTGGTTGTGTTTGATCCAAAGGTAAAGCCACGATAATGATAAATTGTTGCTGTTGTAGTGGAATAAACGACTGTGAGCCATACGGATGACGTTCAAGCATATCTATTTTAAACGGAATCTCCGTTGCACATAAATTATGAAAAATACTCATTCCTACCGCAACATTTTCACCTGACACTTGTGCGAGAGAAAGTGCATGATAGCGCTCAGTTAAACCTTGGTTAATTGGGAAAAAATCATGATTGTCTTTTTCAATCACATCACCAAAAGGTGCGAAGTTGGCTTGAGTTAAAGGCTGAATTTTGATGCTTTTTTCATGCATAGAAATTTTATCTCTTTGATCTTTTCGTGCAAGTCTCCTCCTCACAGGAGGAGATTTAGAGGAGGTGTATATCATTAAATTGAATCAACTACGCTCCCCCACAATCGAATCCGACTAATCCCCCCATCAGGAATCATATTGACACGGATGTAGTTCACTTTCTGATGCTGCAAAATTTCAGTAATGTATGCATGAATGACATCCATCGATAAAGGTTGCTGCTCCAACAAGAAAGACCAAAACATACTTTGAGGAATCAATTGAGCATCCGTTGCATCTTCCACATACGCGGCTTGAATCGAACAAAATGCAGGAAAATTGCCTTTAAAATGCGCTGTATCAATTTCGATTTTTTCTACTTGTCCAGCTTGACCTAAAGCAATAATACACCAGTCAAACCCCGGTGCACGACGACGTTTGGTTTCCCAACCATCGCCCATATTGATGCCGCGATCTGGGCTGAGTAAATTATTTGGATGCCCATAATGCGCATCGCTAAATGCCACAATACGTCCACCGTTCTTCAAACCAATCAAATCAATTTGTTGAGTTGAATCTATATTTTCAAGGACGACATTTCCATACACGCGTAAGCGAGCAATCCCACCATCAGGGAAAATATTAATCCGAATATGAGTGATTTTTTGTGCTTCGCAATTAAAAAAATGATGATGGTCTGGAGATAAAACTGAGTTTTCTAACAATGAAATCCAAGTGATATTTTCCAGTTGATCATCAGGTGCATAACATCCTTCAAGCGATGCAGAAGCAGGATAATTGCCTGTAAAAAAAGAAGTATCAATATCAAAGCCAGAGACTGTTCCTGTTACACCTAAACGAACGATGCACCAATCATAACCAGATTCACGCTTACGGCGTGTCTCCCATCCATCCATCCATTTACCATGATCATCAAATTTACCTTCAATAAACTTGGCTGGTTCAGTTTGCAGCATTCTTTCCGCGCTTGCGAAGAACTCATCGGAACAAGACACGATGCTCGCGCCAATACGCGCATCAGCTAAATTGGTTAAACCCTGTAAGTTATCTGGCAAAGTCACTGCTTTGGCAATATGCACCGTCATTGATCAATCCTAAAACATTTTTATATGATTCATTATATGCAAAATCCAGTCCAACTGGTCTGACCTGTTATAAAAAATCTGCTTAATTTTAGTTTGAGTCAATCTAAAATTATGAATTTTGTGTAGAATCAAATTGATTATTTTATTTAGGTTAGACCACTGATGAGCCCACAAGCAATGCTCAATGGAAAATCATCTCAGGTGACTGAGCAAGCTGTGGAAGTCATCCATCAACGCATTCAACAAGGGACTTATGCGATTGGTTCTGCATTACCCTCTCAACGCGATTTAGCCCTCCAACTCGGAATAAGTCGTGCTTCTTTGCGCGAAGCTTTAACGCGTCTTGCCGCTTTGGGATTGTTGGAAATCAAGGCTGGTAAAGGGGTTTATGTGATTTCACAACACAGTAAAGCCGCTGAACAATGGGAAGGTGAACACCGCATTTCTTTAAAAGATTTCTACCAATTGCGCTATGTACTTGAAGGATTTTGCGCCTTACTCGCCTGTGAATATCTAGCCGAACAAGATAAAACGATCCTACAACAACACTATGAAGCACTCGCAAATGCAATCTCGGAGCAGAATTGGCAAGCCGCTTCCGAATTTGATTATGCCTTTCATCAACATATTATCGAATTAAGTCATAATCAATCGATTATTCAGACACTTAAAATGCACACTGAATGGATGAAAAAAAGCCAGATCCTCCCCTTTGTCCAACCTAATCTTGCTTTTAAAACCATTCAAGAACATGACGTGATTTTACAAGCGTTATTTAAACAAGACGCTGTAGCGGCTGAGAAAGCCATGCAAGCGCATATCATTGGTGCTGCACAGCGTGCGGGTGTCTATTTTTCTCGACATGAGCAATGATCTTATTTCCACGCACCACTTTGCTTCAAACTTTGAACCACATCAACACACTCATCTCGTTTCTGCATTTTAATGAAGCACAACAACTGGTATGACCAGTAAAACCACTCAATAAAACTGGCACGCTTCTCGCTTAAGACTGTTTAGAAATTTTATATTTTTTAACAATCAGGGTCTAAACGATGAATATTGCGATTATAGGCGCAGGTATGGGCGGTCTAACTGCTGGTATCGCTTTAAAAAAATTTGGCCATCAGGTTACGATCTACGAACAAGCGGCAGAAATTCTACCTGTAGGTGCGGCGATTTCGCTATGGTCAAATGGGGTGAAATGCTTAAACTACCTTGGCTTGACTGATCAAATCCAAGCTTTGGGTGGAAAAATGGAGTCGCTCGCATATGTCGATGGACTCACGCATCAGACCATGACTCAATTTAGCTTAACACCTTTATATAAAGAAGTAGGACAACGTGCCTACCCTGTTGCCCGTGCAGATTTACAACAACTTCTCATGCAACAGTTTGGTTTAGAAGATATTAAACTCGGCATGAAAATGACCGAAATTGAAAATCATCCTGATCATGTCAGCATTCAGTTTGCAGATGGTATGCAGATTCAAGCTGATCTATTGATTGGCGCAGATGGAACCCATTCCATTACCCGTACATTTGTATTGGACCATCAAGTCGAACGACGATATGCAGGCTATGTCAACTGGAATGGTTTAGTCGAAATCGACGAAAATATCGCTCCAGCACAACAATGGACGACCTATGTAGGTGAAGGGAAACGAGTTTCTCTCATGCCCGTTGCCCAAAATCGCTTTTACTTCTTTTTTGATGTACCTATAGAAGTAGGTCTACCAAATCAACGCGATCAATATAAAACTGAGCTGAAAAAATATTTTAAAGACTGGTGCTCACCTGTACATCAACTGATTGATTGCTTAGATGAACAAAAAACCAATCGAGTCGAAATCCATGATATTGAGCCTTTTATGAATTTTTATAAAGGTCGAGTGGTTTTACTCGGTGATGCAGCCCATAGTACCACCCCAGATATAGGACAAGGCGGCTGCCAAGCTATGGAGGATGCCATTTACTTGGCACGTGCTTTGCAGATAAATACTTTTGGGTTAAGTGATGCACTAGAACGATACCAAAACAAACGCAATGATCGTACAAGGGAAATGGTTTTTCGCGCGCGCAAACGTTGTGATGTGACCCACATGAAAGATCAAAAAGTGACTGAGGAATGGTATCAATCGCTTTATCAAGAACAAGGTTCGCACATCATGCAAGGAATTATTAGCAATATTGTAGGAAATCCTTTAGATTAATAAAAGAAAGTTTTAACTCCCCCCTTAATTGGGGGCTTTTTTTATCTCAACGCTTTTCAAGCAATCGCCAAAAGACCATAAAAAAGCCCATTTCACATCTGAAATAGGCAACTTAAATAACACTGATGCTAAAACTTATAGCTCAATGTAAAACGGTTTTGTAGAAAGTCTTTTTCATAACGTGGTGAAGTTTGGATACCAAAGAAATTACTAACGCTAAAACCCTGTAATGCGCCCGTAAAATTATAAATACCAAAGATCATATATTCAGACTGATTACGACTTGTAACCTTGTCAGACTCTTTTAAATCCATAAAAGAATACCGAGCACCTGCAATCACTTGATCTGTGAACTTTCCTTCCAACGAAGTCATAAAAGCATTTCCTGCACCTAAGTCTTGGGTACTGGTAAAAAATGGCTGAGCAAAAATTTCACCTGATGAGGTTTTAGTCGCATAAGGCGTTAGTAGAGCACCGTTTAAATAACCATTTGCATGAGGCTTAATATAGTTATATGCAATTTTTAGGCTCGCTTTCGGCATGACTTTAAATGCCGTCTGAACACCAAAAATTTGACTATCAACCTCTCCTGCTAAAGCTTTGCCTTGATCTTTTCCTGAAATATATTGCAGTGAAAACTCAGGTGTATATTTGAGTTTAGGCAAGGAAAGATCTGCTTGGGTATAAATCAAACGCGTGTAATCATCATAGTGTTGATACCAAATCTGCGCTTTAAGTTTTTGATCTTCAGTCAAATCAAAACGCTTCCCTACACCAACTGACCATACGCCATCGGTTTCAATATTCGCATTTTGACGGGTATTTTTGCTAAATTCATCATCAGCATAACTTTTAAATTTATTCACTTTGGTGAGACGCAAGAAATCAGTATTGTTACCCACCTGAATATCAGCGGCTTGATATAAAGCCATCAAAATTCGTCGATCTGCATAATCCCCCATAAATGGTAAATTAAGACGTTGATTCCCGATCGTCACCCGTGCGAAATCATTTTTCCAAGTCACATAGGCTTCAGCCAAACCATCACGATCTTCTTTTAACTCAGATACATCATCATTTTTATTTTTTTCGTCTAAACGACGTTGTAGATCATAACCAACCGCAGCTTGTACCCCATACAATGGCGCTGTTTCATATTTAAGATAGCCTCCAATTGCGACAGTATCTTGATTTAAGTTATTGACAAAATATCCATTATTTAAAGAATAATAAGCTGTTTTCACAACGCCATGAACTGCCCCACAGCTAAACATTTGTTGCACTGTTTTGACTGAATTGTCCTGAACGCTACAGTCCTGACCCAATTGAAACAGCCCATTTAAACTGGTATCTGCTGCCCAGCTTTGCATCGCTGCGCTCATTGCGAACACCAATGTTGCAGATTTTAAAGTAAAATTTCTCATAAAGTTTCCCCGATAATGCCATTCAAACAACGCTTTAAATCTATGCAAATAAATTTTCTTGTGTTTTAACTTTTGCAAAGCAAAAACTCCCCTAGACCTATTCAAAAATGAATAAGCGACGTTGAATGGTGGATGATTAAAAAATGTTACGGTTTTGGAAAATAAACAAAGCCTGCCATCAATGCCCTGAGTTGACTGGCAATGTAGCCTCCTCAACTGATTTTTTGGTAAAAGGTAAATGGTGAAATAAAATATTCAACAAAATGGCAGTAATACATGCCGAGCTAATTCCTGAATGTAATAAGGTCCCGACCCATTTTGGAAATTGTGCATAGAACTCATGATTTGCAATTGGGATCATGCCGATCGCCAATGACGTTGCGACAATAATCAGATTCTTGTGATCGTTATAATCTACTTTTGCTAGAGTACGGATACCACTGGCTGCAACAGTGCCAAACAAGACAATACCAGCACCACCTAAAACTGGCATTGGAATCGCTGCCACTAAACGCCCAACAATCGGTAATAAACCAAGTACCACCAGAATCCCGCCTGCGGTTGCGACCACAAAACGACTTTTTACCCCTGTGATCGCGACCAACCCTACATTTTGCGCAAATGCGGTTTGCATAAATGAACCAAAGATTGGGGCAACTGCACTAGACAACATATCTGCGCGTAAACCATCACCGATACGTTTTGCATCAACTTTAGTTCCAACAATTTCCCCTATCGCAATAATATCTGCGGTGGTCTCCGTCATAATCACTAAAGTTACGATCACCATCGACAGAATGGCGGTAAATTCAAATACAGGCATGCCAAAATGAAAGAAATGAGGAAAAGCGAACATTGATCCGTTAGCGACTTTGGAAAAATCTGCAAATCCAGCCAATGAAGCCAGCACGGTGCCTAAAACAATCGCAATTAAAATCGCCAGACGACGCATGAGCTGACTCTTTAACATACTGAAAATAATCACAATCGCTAAAGTCATTGCAGCTAAGCCAATATTGGCAGGATCTCCCCAATTTTCAGCTTTCGGGTTCCCCCCCATCATCCAGCGAATCGCAACTGGCAATAAGGAAATACCAATCATGGTAATCACACAACCAGTTACCACAGGCGGGAAAAAACGAATAATTTTTGAAAAGAATGGTGCGAGTAATAAACCAATCAATGAAGCAACAATCACCGCGCCAAACGCTGAGGCTAATCCCCCACCTGTGGTGACAATGGCTAAAATCGTTGCAACGCCTGCAAAAGATACGCCTTGGACAATCGGTAGTTTTGCGCCAAAATGCTTAAAACCCAAGGTTTGCAACATGGTTGCGATACCACCGACAAAAAGTGCAGCAGCAACCAATAGCCCCATTTCCGAAGCCTGCAACCCTGCGGCAGCACCAATAATAAGTGGTGGTGCAATGATCCCACCATACATGGTCAGCACATGTTGCAAGCCATAAATGACGTTTTTATTCATTCCTAAATACAGGTGTTCTGCTGAAACTGTTGCATCCGCATCACTGTGCATTTTATCGTTGTGCATGATGGTCTTTCCTCAATCAAAATTTATATTTTCTTCATTGCTTGTATTAACTGCCGCGATAGGTGGAATAAGAAAATGGGCTGATCAATAAAGGCACGTGATAATGTTGTTGAATATCTGTCACCTTAAAGTCGATACACACTCTCGGATAAAAGCTTTCAACCTCTAGAGCTTGAAAGTAATCAGCAATGCGGAAAATGAGCTGATAATTTCCTTGCGTACATGAATCAATATCAAATGCTTTAATACGACCATCAGCATCTGTGAGTTGTTGATCCATCAACACATAGCCGAGAGACGTTTCCTGCAATAATTCAACGACAACACCCACCGCAGGCTTTCCCAGTGATGCATTTAAAATATGTGTACTGATCGCTGCCATTATTGAATCTCCTGTTTTAAACGAATCAATGCAATCTCACTCAGTTGCTGTTTCACTTCAAGCTGCTCTTGTTCAGTTGTGTTTTCTAAACGTCGGTTGAGTTCTGCTAACATTTCCGAACCTGAACGCCCTGCCGCACGAATTAAAAAGATATGCCCAAATTTGTGCTCATAAGCTAAATTGCCCTGATACAGTGCTTGTTGAAAATCATGCTCCGTATCAAGCTGGACTTGTTCTTTTTGCGAAAACTGTTGCTCTTTTTCAGATAAGGTCATGGCAGCTTTTTTCTCACCGATTCTTGGATGCTGTGCAAGCGACGCTGAGATTTCAGACCACTGCCATGTTTGGGCGTGTAAAGCGGCTGTTTGATACAATTCATCTGCTGAAACAAAAGGACGTTGCATAACAACACTTTGAATCCAAGATGGGATATGCACACACGGCTTTAATGCTTCCATCGCTTGCTCAGCTTTTAATTGATTGAATTGATCTAAATCCATGTTTGCTCCAATTTGTGACACTGTCTGACTGGTCTGACCAGACAAAATATATGAAGCAATGAACATGCCAGTTTATTTTTTTTATTTATATCTCTTGAAAAACAGCTTTAGTCGCGAATTATAAAAAACGCTTTTATTCTTATTGAACTTGTTCACATCCTGTTCACATCAACACTTTTAGTATAGACCTTAAAGTGGAATTGGATATTAGATATGGCTCTCTTCAGAACATTAGCAGTTTCAACGCTGACCTTAATTTCATTAGTCGGATGTAAAAGTGTTCCAAGTTATACATCTGATTATCAAAATGCAGATAAACAAATAACAGGGATCACGCTAGATAATGAAAAAGCTCAAATAATTGGTCAACGCTTCGTTACCGCTTTTAATACATTAGGAACAGATGATTTCGTAAAAAATGCAAGTCAACTGTATGCAGATCAGCTTTTTATAAATGACACACTTTCTCAATTTTCCGATAAACATGATTTAATACAACATTTTGAAGGTATGAATAAGCGTGTGAGTAATGTGACGGTAAAACTGGTCAGTGCCACACATCAAAGTGATTCAGCTTATATACATTGGTATATGGCCTATGATTTTAAAATGTTTGGTCGTACTAAATCGATGGCATCCTATGGCATCACCCAAATCAAGATCAATGGTTCAAATCAGATCGTTTTCCAACAAGATTACTGGGATCCTGCCGATGGACTTTTTCGTTCTCTGCCTTATGTCGGCAAAGCTTACTCAATGATTTTACCTTTTAAAAATAACTTAAAATCCAGCTCACTCCAGTAGAAAATCATGGAAATAAATTGAACACCTTCATGATTAAAGCGAAGGATAGATAGACAACTTAACTTTTAAATATTGAGGTCTGAGATGCATGGTTATTACAGGAATTTATTACTGCTATCGAGTACGCTTTTTTTATTAACGACTGCCTCTCAGAGTTCTGCGAATACGCAATTGTGTAAAAATGCCGCCCTTATCGTCACCAAAAAAGAGGTCGGTAATGTGAGCTACTATGCAGCAGACTGTACACAAAAATGGGAAACGCAAGATATTCAATTAGATTTCTTATACACTCGTGACATTCCTGAATGGGCATTCAAACGTGCAGCAACACATTTCCTCAAGAAAAATATTCCTGACTTTTCAGAAAACTCACCTTTAAATCGAATTACAGCACTGTATAAACCTGTACGAAAAGGTGATCTATATTCATTAAAATACACCCAATCCAATCAAACCCTTTCATTATCTCTCAATCAAAAGCCACTGGGGAAAATCTCTGACAATCAAGCCAATCAGTATTTCAAAATTTGGTTTGGAAGTTCTCCATTCAATGCTAAATTAAAGCAACAACTACTAAATCAATAACTTGAATCTAATTATGAACAATCAATTTATTCTGATGGTCGAAGATCACTATGAGCTTGCTGCAACCGTATGCGAATTTTTAGAAGAACATGGCTTTGTGATCGACCATGCGCGGAATCTTGATGCTGCAAGAAATTTTCTAAAGCATCAACCCTATCATTTGTTATTGCTTGATATTAATTTACCTGATGGATCAGGTTATGATTTATGTGAATGGTTGCGGAATGATCAAGGCAAAGATATTCCTGTGTTGATGCTGACTGCGAGAGATACGCTAGATGATAAATTAAAAGGATTTACTGCTGGAACAGATGACTATCTGGTTAAACCTTTTGATTTTAATGAATTGGTCATGCGCATACGTGCTTTAATCAAACGCTCTCTTGGCGAAGTTTCTTCAAACAAAATTCAGATCCACGATCTTATTCTAGACAGTTCGACTCAGACCGTAACTCGTGCGGGTCAACAAATCGATTTGGCACGCATTCAATTTAAATTATTAAAAATTTTGATGCGAAACTCGCCCAAAGTCATTACCAAACAAGAAATTATTATTGAGCTTTGGGGCGATGAAGAACCAGAAAGTGATGCCTTACGTAGTCATATCTATAATTTACGTAAAATGGTTGATAAACCGTTTCAACAAAAGCTGATTCACACCGTTTCAGGTGTTGGATTAAAGGTCGCATTAGAAGATCACTCAAGTTAGTTCATATAAACAACAACAATGAGACCTGTTGTATTCTCGAGTTGAAGGTGCGGGTGTGTGTTTAAATAGTATTGTCGATCAAACAACTCTACACGCCATCCCAATTGATTACAGAGTTTCTGCACTAGTTGTAATCCAATACCATGCCCTTTTGCTTTAATTTGAAGCTGACTTGCGCTTAACTCTTGTACTTTAGAATCATTTGGCATGTTGATTCCGATACCATTATCAGCGATCACAATACTATTCTTACGTTGAATAATATGAATATGTGTCCCTTGCGAGTAATTCAATGCATTGCGTAAAATATTGCTCAGCACCATCTTGGTCATCGAAGGATAGATAAGTCTTGGAAATTCGTGAGAATCATATTGAACCAAGATTTCAATGCCCTTAGTTTGACCGACGGACTCGAGATCACCAACCAACTCACTGATAATATTCGATAGACAAATTTGCTCTGCCGTTAAAGTGTTGGTCGTATTTCGCGCGATTGCCAATAAAGTATCAACAAGTAGTTGCATATCCTCAATGGTATTCGAAATACGACTTAAAGATTTGTCATTGCCATAACGAGACTGACACAGTTGCACATTTCCCTTTAGGATCGTAAGCGGGGTGCGTAACTCATGGCTCACATCACCAGTAAACTCTCGTTCTCGGTTGATAAAGTCATTCAGCACTTGGTGATATTTTTCTAATGCTTGCTTCAGATACTCAGCCTCCATATTGCCATTGGTACTGATCCCTTGAAACGGAGACGCTTCTTTATTTTGATGCGCCCAATCAATATGTTCTAAAGCATTTGCCAATCGTGTGATCGGTGAAAAATATCGTCGCGCTCGACGGTTAGACCACCATAAAAAACTATACAGCACGATGAGGCTAAACATCAAAGGCGCGAGACCGAACATCCAAACGATTTTATTGACGTTGCTTTCGCCAAAAACCAGCAGCACATGCTGCCCTTTTTGTTCGCCATACACCGTCATTCGCTCTTTACCATCAACAAATATTCGATGTACTCCTGCTTTTAAAACTTGATGTTTAAATGCCATTGGTGGTGTTTCAGTTTCCCAACGATAGCCATATAAATTTTTTGTATCAGGCAGATCAGCATTGGGATTACGCTCAATTCGCATCCAATAGTGATCCATTTCTTGTTCAAGCGCTGTTTTTAACAATGAGCCCTTGATGACCCAAGCACTACAGGCTATTCCGATAATAATCGAAAGTGCGATCAGCCCAATTTGCAACCAATAATGGCGATTAAACATCTCACTGAGTGGATGCGTATTTGCATCATTTTTATTGCGTCTAAACATAGGCTGATCTACTGGCAGATTCTCATTTCATTATACGGCTTTCTTTTTGAACAGGAAGTGACCAACCACCCATTCTTGACCTTGCTCAAAACCAAATAACTCTGCGCAAGCCATGAAGAATATACGCCAACGCTGCCACCATGCCTCAGCATCTTGTGCATACACTTTTGCAAAAAGGGGTTTTAATTGTTCAGCGTTGCGATCCATATTTTCCAGCCAAGCATTGGCAGTTTTTTCATAATGAGTACCTGACCATTGCCAATGCTGTGCAAGTTCTAAATGATCTTGGAAGTGTAAAAAAGTTGAACTTGCTGGCATCAATCCACCTGAGAAAAAATATCTCGACATCCAGTCATATTCACTTTTGATTTCAAAAGGATAATGTAAAAAACGATGACAAAAAATATGACACCATAACAATCCATCCGTTTTAAGCCATGATTGAATTTTCTCAAACAGCTTGTGATAGTTTCTGACATGCTCAAACATTTCCACGGAAACCACGCGATCAAATGAATTCTTTGTTAATTCAAGGACATTGACATCACAAGTCATCACTTCAATATTATTTAAATGACGCTTTTCGGCTTCCGCCAAAATATGTTTACGTTGAGTTGCAGAGTTGGACACTGCAGTAATTTTGGCATTGGGATAGCGTTCTGCCATCCATAATGTAAATGAACCCCAACCGCATCCAAGTTCTAAGATCTGTTGACCATCCTGCAATTGTGCCCGCTCACTATAAATGTGCAGCGAAAACTCCTCTGCATCATCCAACGTGGTTTTTTCATGTGGAAAAAAACATGCACTGTATTTTAGTCTTTTTCCTAAAACAGCCTGAAAAAAAGCAGTCGGCAATTCATAATGTTGCTCGTTGGCTTTGTCCGTTTCGATTGCAATTTCACTGTGCTTCAGCATGTTCAGCACATCCATATAACGTTGAGCACCTTGTTCAGGGCCATAGCGCCCTTCTTGAATCAAGCGCTTTTTGCTCAATGCACGGATTGCAGCACGAATCGCTTGATCAGGTACTAGACCGCTCTCAACGAGTTTTAATGATTTTTGAATAATAAAGTCCATGCGCGTACCTACTCTTTGGGTTTCCACGGAATAAACATAGAAGTTCGTTTTTGATAATCGAGATAATTTTGACCTCGATTCTTTAAAGCCTGTTGTTCGCTAAATGGAATACCTGTGATGTAGTACAAGAACAACCACATCAACACTGGATATATCCACAAGCTATATAAACCCGCTGCCAATCCTAAAACTGGATAAGCAAACCAATGTATCCATTCAAAAAAATAATTTGGATGACGTGAATAACGCCATATCCCTTGATCCATGGTTTTGCCATGATTTTGCGTGTTTTGCTTAAACCGATAAAGTTGTTGATCCGCGATCACCTCACCGATAAAAGCAATTGCCATGATCATGCCCGCAATAATCAGAAAATCATTGCTTTGAACACTCCATACGGCACTTGGAACATTGAGCAAACTCCACATTGGAATCGTAAACAATATCGCCAAGCCTGCCTGAAACATAAAGAAAGCGAAAAAACCAAGATGTTGATATTTCCCCATCGCACGACGCATATTGGCATAGCGTCGATCTTCTTCATGCTCTGCTAAATAACGGCGTAACAAATGCCAACTCAAACGCAAGAACCAAATTGAACTGAATATTCCAATGAATAACTGGACATTGACTGGGGCAACGTCAACCAACCATGCTGTCATGACGATATTAAGAACAATACAAAAACTCCATGCCACATCAATGATGCCTGCACGATGATTGTATGTTGCCCATAACCAACAAACGGTCATCACCACTGCATCAAGTAAAAACAATTGCCACAACATACTGCCTCCTTAATGCATCAAATAAGTGACTTATTAATACGGAGTTGCTTCAAACAAGAGATGCACATCACTGATCACCCCTTCTTTAAAGCCGCCTTCGCAATAACAAAGATAGAAATCCCACATTCGAATAAAGTTTTCATCAAAACCTAGCGCTAAAACTTGCGCTTTGGCATTTAAAAACCGCTCCCGCCATTGATGAATGGTTTCCGCATAGCTCAAACCAATATCTTCAAGATGCTTTAAACGTAACTGTTGTTCAGATGCAGCTTGAGTCAACACACTGATACACGGAATAAAACTGCCAGGGAAAATGTAGCGTTTAATATAATCCACGGTATGCAACGCTTTTTTATAACGTGCATCTTCAATCGTGATCGCTTGAATCAAGCCCAAGCCATTGGGTTTTAATAAAGATCTACATTTATTAAAATAGGTCGATAAATATTGCTCGCCCACCGCTTCGATCATCTCGATAGAGACTAATTTATCGAACTTGCCTTCCAATAAACGATAGTCTTTAAGTTGAACATCTACACGGTGGCTCAAGCCAGCATCTGCAATGCGTTTGGTTGCTTCGTCATATTGAGCTTGAGAAATAGTAATGGTGGTGACTTTACAGCCGTAGTGTTGCGCGGCATAAATTGCAAAACCACCCCAACCACTTCCAATCTCAACCAAATGATCCATCGGCTTGAGTTGTAGTTTTTGGCAGATCAACTCTTTTTTATAGTCTGAAGCTTGTTCTAAAGTCATGTCCTTGTGCTGATACACCGCACTGGAGTACATCATTGAAGAATCGAGAAATAACTTAAAAAAATCATTGCTCAGGTCATAGTGTTCAGCAATATTTTTACGACTGCCTGTGAGTGAGTTTTTGCGGGTTTTGTACCACGCTTTTAACGCCAGTTGACTCACTTGAGAAATGACATTTTGGTTGATTTTGTCTAGCACATGACGATTTCTCGCCAATATCTGAATCACTTCGACTAAATGTTCACTGCTCCAATAGCCTTGAATATAGCCTTCAGCCGCGCCGAGCACACCATTTTTAAAAATGAGATTGATTAACTCTTTATTATGAACCTCTATCGTCGCTTCTAAATCTGAAACCTCACCAACAGTGCCATTCCATTCTCCACGAAAATGAATTTGACCATGACGAAGTTTAAGCAAGCTTCGTAGAACCAAAGGCAGTGAATCGTGTTCACCGAAAATTAGCGTTTTCATCATGTTGTTTTAAATCCTTATCTTTTTTAGGATGCCGATAAAAAGGAACTTTCTTTCGCCATAGATGAAATGCTTGTATATAAATTGAAGCTAACATCTTGAAAGGTTCGAAGGCATGATGAATAGCATATCGATTGAGCTGTGAAGGAAGTGTGATGTTCACCAAGTTGAAGCGCATCGTTGCATCAAAAATCATTTTTTGCGACTGATACAGTTGCATATGAATGACATGCTGCACGTCAGAAAAACTAAACTTCCATTTATATTGAATATCCATCGGCATAAATGGAGAAACATGGAAACTTTTCTCAAACTCGAACTCTACCGCCTGATATTGGCTATGGTTTTGTAATTTATGTCGGCAATCATGTACATAGACTTTCCGTTCATTCCACGGCGTATTGCTAATCTCAGTTAATATAAAAATAGGTTGTTGCTGCTGATTGAGAACAAAATAAAACACCACCGAATTAAAACTAAAACCAAGCGTTCGCGGTAAAGCCAATACACGAATTTCTGCTTGAGCTGACAAAATGGTATCGGCTTGCTGCAACAGGATTTTTTTTACTTTTTCTCTAATCGTACCTGTGTAACCTTTGAGAAAGTCATCTTCATAAAGATTTAGGATATTCCAGCGACGTGTTGAACACAGCCATGATTTGCCCAAATTTGCCGTTATTTGATCGGGATCAAAGCATAGATAACTCAACGATGCCTCGAAGTGATGTAGTTTGGGCGCAAAACGGCGATGCCTGATTTTTGCTTTTGCGATCGAAAGTGAATCATTAAACATATCATCACTCCCAATATCAATCAGATATCTTCAATAAAGGTTCGACTACACGTTCAGCACTACTTGCTCCGTCCTCATGGAATCCCCATCCCCAATACGCACCACAAAATGAACTGCGATTGTTGCCATTTAGTTCATGCCAACGTGCTTGTGCTTGGATTGCTTTTTTGTCAAATACAGGATGTCGATAATGACGTTCGACATAAATCTTGTTTTTTGCAATTGGCATATTCGGATTGAGTGTCGAAAACACCTGTGTTTTACACGGTAGATTCTGCAAGCTGTTCATCCAATAGGTAAATCCATAATGCACATTATTTACATTAGATTTTTTCTTAGACTGATCTTGGGCTGTCACATGCACATGCCAACTCGCCCACTGTGATCGACGTTTTGGCATGATCGAGCTGTCACTGTGTACGACCATAAAATTATCTTGATAATCGAAACAGCCTAATATATCTCGCTCTATTGCCGAAGGATTTCGGATCAGCTTTAAAGTGTCATCCGCGTGACTGGCAAACACAACCCAATCAAAAGCTTCCTGATTTTTTTCGGTAATAATCGTAACAGAATCATCAGCACGTATTACCTGTTGCACTGGGGCATTCTTCCACTGTATGGAAGGACAAGCCGCTCGAATTGCGTGAATATAAGATGCCGACCCACCTTTTACCGTCTGCCATTGCGGTCGATCTTTTAATTGCAACATACGGTGGTGTTGAAAAAAACTCACCACAAATTTATAAGGGATTTTGCCCACTTGATCGACAGGACTTGACCAAAGTGCGCCACACATTGGATATAGATGTTCGTGTCTAAACACCTGCGAATAATCATTTCTATTTAAATAGTCTTCAATTGTTAAATCAGCATCACACTCATCTACCGAAACATCTTTATTGTCCTGATAAAAACGAATTAAATCAGACAACATGATCCGAAACTTTTTATTTAAAAAATTGTGTGGTCTGGTCAATAGTGACCATTTTTTTGAAGGGTTGTACTGTAGCCCTGTCACCTGATTATTAACTGAAAAACTCATATCACTGCTCTGAGCTTTTACTTGCAATTCAGCAATCATGGCACTGAATAAGGGATAGTTATAATCATTAAACACAATAAAACCGCTATCGACCGCCACGTTTTTATCATCAATCAATAAATCATGCGTATCAGTATGACCACCAAAATAATTTTCTTTCTCAAAGATCGTTACTTGATGCTGTTTAGATAATTTCCACGCAGCATACATGCCTGAAATACCAGAGCCTACGATTGCAATCTTCATCAAGACTCCTTGCTATGAATTTTATTTGAGTTCATTTTGAATTTTTTGAGTTGGTTTTTACGTGCAGTGTAAATACGTTGTGGCACAGGCTTTATTCCCCATATCAGTCCCAGCCAAGACATGACTTTTAAAAGATAATAGGTAATATCTATTTGCCACCAAAAGAAACCCTGTTTGGTACTGCCTGCATAATAGTGATGGTTGTTATGCCAGCCCTCACCTAATGTGATAATGGATAAGAATAGATTATTTCGACTATTGTCTGGGGTTTCAAAGTCCCGACTGCCATAGAGGTGCGCAAGCGAATTGATACATAAAGTCGCATGGATCAACAAAACAGTTGAAACAACAAAACCCCAAACCAGCAACTGTAAACCCGATGTCCCTAAGCTTGGATAAGCACCGGCTAACCAATCACCAAAACCGTAAATGGCCAAAGCCGTGATCAATACCACAGGCAAACTAAACCGATCTAGCCACACAATCTCAGGAAATTTAAGCCAGTCTTTGATCACTTCTTTACGGGTAGAAAAATTCTGCTCATTTAAAAACCAACCCACATGACTGTACCAAAACCCATGTTTTGATGAGTGCGGATCATGATCCGTATCGGTATATCGATGGTGATAACGGTGATGTGCCGCCCACCATAATGGACCGCGTTGAGCGCTCATTGTGCCAATCAGCACAAAAATAAATTGTACAACTCGTGAGGTTTGAAATGTCTTATGCGATAGATAACGATGGAAGAATGCGGTAATCGCAAACATTCGAATAAAATAGAATATCAGCATGAAAAACACAGCAAACCATGAGACTCCGACCCAAAAGATGGCTAAACACGCGAGATGCAATATGATAAATGGTAGAATTCTGAGCCACTGAATTTGGGGATCTTTTGAGGTTTTTAAAGTATCAAACTCATTTGTCTCGGAAGTATGCGTTATCGACCAACTGTCTATCCATCGCAGAAAAAATTTAAGCATTGATTCTTCCTGACCCATCTCTTTTTTATAGTTTTGATTTTAGTTAATTTGACATGAAATTTATGTGAAGCTCGAACGCAATTGATTAAGCTACCATGCTCATCATAGTATAAAATTATTGAATAAGCATATATTTTTGTTGATTTTTTATAAGGCCAAACAAGATTGGTTTAGGCGATGTATTGAAAAAATAGAATTAATAAATAAAAAAGCGAGTCACATCGAACTCGCTTTTTTACACTGATCTTAAATTAACTTTTCAGATGAGGATTTTCTGGGATCAAATCATTTTCTAAATGCTCATCAAAGATATCGGTCAGCATGCTGTCATAGCGTTTTGCGTTGTATTGCAAGAGCTTTTCTGCTTCGCTTGAGTCAATGAAACCAACCGATACTGCATCTGCAATGTGCTCTTCGAAAGTAAGCCCTTTAAACTGATCTTTGGATTCAGCTTTTTTAAACTTATTCCATAGCGGTTGCACAGTGAGCAACATTTGGAAAGTTGACTCCATTCGTCCCATCACATCATCTGCTTCAGTCGTGTAATAAACATGTTTTTTCAACTCTTCTCGGAACGCATGTTCCTGTAGAAGTAATTGAGCAACGTCTTGTTTAAGTTGATCCGAAGGTTTTGAAATAGGTCGACCAAATGGGAAACAAATCAATTTCACCAACTGAGCTGCAATCTTGACTGGAAAATTCTCGTAAAATCCGAAAAATGCTTCTTGTGCATTATATAACGCTTTATTTAATGCCAATTCTGCATGCTTCTGTTCAGCCTCAGTTCGTTGACCATTTTCATAATATTTTAAAATCGCAGTTGCGATGAATAAATAAGAATGGATATCAGCCAAACGTCCTGAAAGCATTTCTTTACGTTTTAAATCCCCCGCCAAAATACCGAGTGCCATATCTGCTGTTAAGGCAAAATCTGCACTCATACGGTTGATGATGCTGTAGTAAGGTTTTGAAAACTGATCAGACTGTTTAGAGCCATGATCTGAGCCACCTGTGATGCCAAATGCAACTGCTTTTGCTGCACGGTTGAATGTATAAGCAAGGTGTTTAAACAATAGTGGATTAAATTGTTTTAAGGCAGATGCTTTATCTTCCGATTGCAACAGCTGTAACTCTTCGAATAAATAGGGATGACAGCGCATCGAACCTTGACCAAAAATCATCAAAGAACGTGTCAGAATATTGGCACCCTCAACTGTAATCGCAACTGGAATTGATTGATAAGTCAACGCAAGGAAATTACGCGGCCCAAGTTGAATTGCACGTCCACCTACAACGTCCATGCCATGATTAATGACTTTTCTCATCGCTTCAGTGGCATAGTACTTCGCCATCGCGGTCATTACTGCGGGTGTTCCGCCTTGGTTCAAACCACTGGTTACTAAGTAGCGGAATGACTCCAACATATAAGCATCACTGGCAATATCGCTGGTCGCTTCTTGCACACCTTCGAACTGCCCAACAGACACTTTGAACTGCTGACGAACACTGGCAAAAGCACCGACCAACAGATAACTCATTTCACCCGCAGCCGTTGCCAATGCAGGCAGTGAAATACCACGACCGACACCAAGACATTCCATCAGCATGCGCCAGCCTTTACCTGCATTTTGCTGACCACCAATAATCCAATCAATCGGGATAAAAATATCTGTCCCTTCAACAGTACCATTCATAAATGGTGCACCGGGATTGTGTCTTGCTCCAATTTTTATGCCTTCGTGACTTGCAGGAATTAAGGCACAGGTAATGCCATATTCGACTTTGCTTTTGTCCCCTAACAAGCCATCTGGATCATGGAGTTTAAACGCCAAACCAATGACAGTTGCAATCGGTGCAAGTGTGATCCAGCGCTTGGAAAAATTCATTTTCAGACCAAGGACTTCTTGACCTTGGTATGTTCCATAACAAACTACACCTGTATCTGGAATCGCGCCCGCATCTGAACCCGCTTCTGGACTGGTTAAACCAAAACATGGTACTTCCGTTCCATTTGCTAAACCGGGCAAATAACGCTGCTTCTGTGCTTCTGTTCCATAATGCAGTAACAACTCACCGGGACCCAGTGAGTTTGGAACCATACAACTCACAGCAGCAGTCAAAGAACGCGAAGCAATCTTGCTCATAATTCGGCTTTGTGCAAAAGGTGAGAATTCTTTGCCCCCAAATGACTTGGGAATAATTAACCCTAAAAAACCTTTATCTTTGACGAATTGCCAAACTTCAGGCGGCAAGTCTTTATCTTGGTGATGAATTTTCCATTCATCTAGCATTGAACACAATTGCTGCACTTCATTATCTATAAATGATTGTTCTTCTACTGAAAGCTGAGGATAAGGATACTCATCAAATTTTTCCCAGTCGGGAGAACCCATGAATAACTCTTTTTCCCACCAGCTTGTACCTGCTTCTAACGCTTCTCTTTCTGTGCTGCTCATACTTGGCATCGCTTTGGAGAGTATGTTGAAAGCGGGACGACTAATAAAAGCTTCACGCAAGGGAGGAATGAGTAAAATCACACTCATCAAGATGATCGGTAGCCCAATCAATAAACTCCACGGTGTGATAAAAACACTACATACAATAGCGATGAGGATAGAAAGAATACTACCGGTTGTTCGATTGAGTTCGAAATAAAATACAGCCCACAGTATAACAAACTGAATCAACAAGCTAAGCAATATCAATAATAGAGTCATGGTTGCTCCTTTGGCTTGAACTTGAACTGAGAAAATGAAGTCTAATTAATTAACTTTATAATTGAATCTAGTCTTGAATTAGTGAAGAAAGAGTGAAATTTTATTGTACAGAGAGTTTTTTTATTTTCCCTATAAGCTACCAAACATTACATAATTCTTGCAAAACAAAACTTAAGTAAAAAAGAGCGATTATTTTAATATGTATTTGATACCAACTGATATATCAGCATGATTATTTAAAACATCGACAAAAAAGTAAATAGATATATAAACAACAACTCAAAATAAATATTAATTTATATATCAATTAGATAAATAAAAATAATCATCACTACTTGTAGTGCTTGCATCACCAAAAAATTTAATTACATTTAAAAGTTATTTTCCATTATTATTAAAAAGAATGATTTTAAACATGGATCTATAAAAACTCGTTATTTAAAAAATACTTCTAGAATATTTCACCCATCAATTACACCTAAATTAAACAAGATGTTTTTATCACAGTGCTTCGTTTCAATATCAAAGCGTTGCTAACAATAAAAAAGCTTAGAGTGATCTGACAGCTCAGATAACCATTAAAACTCTAGCGCTGAAATATCACTTTAGCTGGGTAATAAAGACTAAAAAGCTAGAGTTCCCTATTTATGCAATCGCATGATTTAGAAAACTCTAGCTCACCTTCCATTACAGATTGTAAATCACTTCATCACTATTCAGACACTTTGTATTTATTTAACGATCATATCCGCCCATTCAACAAACGGGTTATCAAACTTTTCCCATTCTTCTGCACCTAATGCCATTTCGTCATCAGTTAATAAACAAGCATCGAATTGTTGGATTAAATTTGATTCATCCATATCCATGCCAATCAATACGATTTCTTGACGTGCATCACCCGTTAACTCATCCCAGTTTTTCTCTATAGCTTCACGACTGGGTTGATCTTCAGGCCAATGCTCATCACCTACAGCCGCCCACCAATAACCTGCGACACCATGTCGCGCCATCGCGCCTGCCTGAGACCAAGTGCCTGCAAATTCAGGATTGGATGCCAACCAAAAGAAGCCTTTTGAGCGAATAACGCCTTTCCATTCTGAGTTTACAAAATCAAAAAAACGCTGGGGATGAAAAGGTTTTCTGGCACGATAAACAAAACTGCGAATGCCATATTCTTCTGTTTCAGGAGTATGCTCACCTCTGAGTTCTTTTAGCCAACCTGGTGCTTGTGCCGCTTCATTAAAATCAAAGAGATTGGTGTTTAATATACGATCTAGATTTACTTGGCCAAAAGCTGAAATTTCAATTTTTGCTCTCGGATTAAGTGAATGTAAAATTCCAAATAACTGTTCTTTTTCTTGAGCATTAATTAAATCAACTTTATTTAATACGATCACATCACAAAACTCGATTTGATCAATTAAAAGGTCAACCACATTTCGTCCATCTTCTTCACCCAGTGATTCACCGCGCGATTGCAAACTGTCGAGTGAACTATAATCCTTTAAAAAATTATAAGCATCGACCACCGTGACCATGGTATCTAAACGAGCAAACTCACTCAGTGAAACGCCATTTTCATCTTCAAAAGTAAAAGTTTCAGCAACAGGTAATGGCTCGGAAATTCCTGTCGATTCAATTACCAGTTGATCGAAACGATTATCTTCAGCTAAGCGACGCACTTCAATGAGCAAATCCTCTCTCAAGGTACAGCAAATACAACCATTACTCATTTCCACTAGCTTTTCATCGGTTCGTGACAACTCTGCGCCACCCTCACGTACCAAAGCGGCATCAATATTGACTTCTGACATATCATTCACGATCACTGCGATTTTTCGCCCTTCACGATTATTCAATATATGATTAAGTAACGTGGTTTTTCCTGCGCCCAAAAATCCTGACAAAACGGTGACAGGCAGTTTAGATGGAGTGGCTAAAGAATGATTCATTGGCTTTCTCACTTTTAAATTTGCTGGGTTTCATGTTTGGAAGTACATGAAAAACATTGACCTAATACTTCTAAATATTGGTATTTAGGATTGAACTTTTTGGCTTTGATGGAGGATTCCACACAGTTTTTAAGCTGTGGAATCACAATACTTTGTACCTGTTGACACTCTGTACACACGGTAAAAAGTTGGTAACTCGCTGTGATTTCAGCTTGACTGAGGACATACATATTCAATGTATTCAGTTTTACGATCAGGCATTGCTCTGAGAGCTTTTTAAGAATGCGATAGATTTGGATCGGTGCATGAAAGCCGTAGGGCTTTGCCTTTTCTAACAACTCATAAGCGCTCATGGCTTTGTTTTCTGTTTTTAATATGTCTAGAATACTTTGCTGGGCTATGGTTCGTTTCATTGCGATTTACTCATTGTTATTATTCGAAAAATTATTTATGCACGGTGATGATGTGTAACGGTGATCGACACCCCATGTACGATATCCCGCCGCATCGATATGAATTTGTCCTGATGCATAAACACCTAAACCCATATTCAGTGCTGCACCTTTCTCACGCCAAAACTGACAAAGTTTAGTTTTTGTTTTCTCGATATGGATCTGTTCAATCGGATCTGGTTTTTCACTGCCAATGCGAAAATCGAGTGCCGCATTAAAGACGTGTTTAGATGCGCCCGCTCCGCCAGCACACTGATTTAAAGCATAGTTTCGATAGACCGATGTCACCGTAAATTGATCTATCAACTTTTTTTCAACAAATTGATTGAGAATCGTTAAAGTTGGAACAATGTTGCGCCATAACTCTCTTGGTGGAACTTCATATTCGGCATAATTGCATTTCTGCCAATCTCTAGCGGTCTGAAAAAATTCAGCGTCTGGAATGTAAGAATCAACGCCTTGAGCTTTTAAAAAATGTTTATATGCCAGTATTTGTTGTTGATGCTCGGCTTGATTCGCCCATTGTAAGTAAGAAGATGGTAGGCGCTTTTCTTGTAGAATAATTTTTGGAATAACCTGTTTCTGTTCAAGCTTAGGTTGCTGATTTAGCTGAGCCGCTTTATCAGGGTAATGACATGCAGAAAGACAACTAATGAATCCAAGCAGATAGATTTTGTTCATTTTGATTTGCCAGCGTCTCTCAAAGTAAATTAACGACACAACGAGCTTGTCGATACTTGTTGTTATGTTATAACATTACATTAAGCATTACAACGTAAGCAAACAAATGAATCTTGTTCTCCCCGATATTTCTGCTGAATCTACTTTACCAAAAGCATATAGCCATTCCCTTGACTGGGTCGGTATGGAAAACATTGCGCTACCAGTACATATCGAAAATACACGTTGCCCAAGCCAAATCAATGCTTTTGTCAGCCTAGATGACCCTTTCGCCAAAGGCATTCACATGTCGCGTTTATATACCCGACTTTTAGAATTGACCAATATAAAAAATCTCAGCCTATTTGATATCAAACACGTTTTGAAAGACTTTTTGGAAAGCCACAAAGATTTATCAACACATGCAAAAATTGAAATTCATAGCGAACTGTATATCGAACGACCAGCCTTAATTAGTAAGCTATCGGGCTGGAAAAGCTATCCTTTTGTGCTGTCTTGTCAACTTCTAAAGGATCAATTTGAAGCGAGACTAAAAGTCGAGATTCCCTATTCTTCCACCTGTCCTTGTTCCGCGGCGCTCGCTAGAAATATTATTCAACAACGATTTCAAACGGCATTGGCTAATCAAGAAATCAGTTTAGATCAGCAACAAATCGTGGACTGGCTCAATACCACGGACGCGATCGCAGCGACACCGCATAGCCAAAGAAGCTTTGCCATTCTCAATTTCAAACTCGATCAAAATATTAAACATATCCCGTTAATTTTATTCATTAATCAAGCTGAACAGTCACTCATGACAGCCGTGCAAACTGCGGTAAAACGTATTGATGAACAAGCATTTGCAGTCGCCAATGGTCAAAACCTTATGTTTTGTGAGGATGCATTAAGACGTCTCTATGGCACATTTCTACAGCATAAAAATATCAAAGGCTTCAATTTTAAAGTCATTCATGCCGAAAGTTTGCATGCACATGACGCTGTGGCTCGGGGTTCATGGCAATGGTAGAACTTTCAATTTTCGAGCGCATGGAACACGGTGCTTTAGGACAAAAATTTGATTTCAACAGCGTGTTTGAGCAGATCAAGTGGAATCAAGATGGTCTGACCCCCGTCATCACTCAAGACCATCAAACGAAAGACGTATTGATGATGGCTTGGGTGAATCGTGACGCTTTAATCGAAACATTGCAAACCAAACAAGTGTGTTACTGGTCACGATCACGCAAATGTTTATGGCGCAAAGGCGAAAGTTCGGGACATCGTCAATATTTGAAGGATGCCAGACTCGATTGTGATGGCGATAGCCTTTTGTTTCTGGTTAATCAAATCGGTCCTGCTTGCCATACCCAACGTCCCAATTGTTTTTATCTTGGTCTGGACATTGATCAGGTCGAGATTTTAACCCAACCGATAATTTAACTTATTTATAAATAATGGTAATCCTATGCTTCGTAAAAATCCATCTGGTCATCTTCCTTTAATTGATCAATCTGCGTATGTCGATCAAACCGCGATTATTTGTGGGAAAGTTATTGTTCATGCCAATGTGTTTATTGGACCCTATGCGGTGATTCGAGCAGATGAAACCGATAAAAATGGAGAAATGGAACCGATTATTATTGGCGCAAATTCCAATATTCAAGATGGCGTTGTGATTCACTCCAAAGCTGGTGCAGCAGTGACGATTGGTGAAAATTCATCGATTGCACATCGCTCGATTATTCATGGTCCTTGTGAAATCGGTCATCATGTTTTTGTTGGTTTTAACAGTGTACTATTCAACTGTAAGGTTGGTGATCATAGCGCGATTCGACATAATGCAGTGGTGGATGGACGTGATTTACCGAGTCACTTTTATGTTCCTGCCATGAGCTATATCAATCCTAAAACAGATTTAAGCCAATATCCTCCTGTTGATGTTTCGATCAGTGAATTTTCTGAAAGTGTGGTCAGCACCAATATCGAGTTAGTCAAAGGTTATAAGGCGTTGCACAATGAGTTTTAGAAAATTTCCTAAGATCATTATTCGTAATGCCAACCTAGTCAATGAAGATAAACAGTACATTGCTGATGTGCTGATTCAAGATGGAAGAATTGAGAAAATTGCCTCAAACATCACAGGTATTTTCAATGCGAAAAGCATTGATGCCAATGGTGCTTGGCTGATCCCCGGCATGATTGATGATCAAGTGCATTTTAGAGATCCTGGCTCACCGCAAAAAGGCAGTATTGCATCGGAATCAATGGCCGCAACCATTGGTGGTATTACCAGTTATATGGATATGCCTAATACCAATCCTGCAACATTGAAATTAGAAACCTTAACGCAAAAAAAGCAAATTGCAGCACAACACAGCATGGCAAATTATGCATTTCATTTTGGTGTGAATTCTGACAATTTAGACATTATTGAGCAACTTGATCCGAAGCTAGTCAGTGGTGTCAAAGTGTTTATGGGTGCATCAACTGGCAATATGCTGGTTGATGATCCTCAAATTCTTGAACGGTTGTTTGCCAATGTGCCGACGATCTTATTGACGCATTGCGAATATACGCCTCGGATTAAGGCACAAGAAAAGTTATATTTGGAGAAATATGGCGAAAATATTCCAGCAGCAATGCATCCTAAAATTCGGGATAAACAAGCTTGCTTTGAAAGTTCTCGACTTGCTGTTTCATTAGCTGAAAAATATGGAACGCAACTGCATGTTTTACATGTTACAACTGCCAAAGAACTTTGCCTATTTAAAGACTTACCACTAAATCTAAAGCATATTTCTGCTGAAGTCTGTATTCATCATCTCAGTTTTGATGATTCTGACTATGCTGCACTTGGGCATTTAATTAAATGTAATCCTGCAATCAAGACTCCACAGGATAAAGATGCCTTGATCCATGCAATTTCCAACAGTAATCGTTTGGATATTATCGGAACCGACCATGCACCACATACTTGGGATGAAAAACAACAACCCTATATGAATGCACCTTCAGGTCTACCACTGGTGCAACATGCTGTACCCGCATTGATGGAGCTGGTTGCGGATAGCAAACTCAGCATCGAAACAATGGTACGTAAAACCTCTCATCAAGTCGCAGACCTATTTAAGATCAAAGATCGTGGTTATATTCGTGAGGGATATTGGGCTGATCTCGTTTTACTTAGAGAAAATACGCAACGTATCGCAGTGAAAGATCAGCGAAATTACATGAAGTGCAATTGGAGTCCTTTCCAAGATAAAACTTTCCGTTATGGGGTTGATACCACGATTGTTTCAGGACAACTTGCGTGGCATCAACAACAATTATTTTTAAGTTGTCGAGGCAAAGCACTAGAAATTGATCGATAGAAAGGATATTTGATTAAATTCCGAACTCGCTTGCTCTACAACTTTTAGTCCAGTTCTGGTCTGCTCAACGGTGTAAGTACTATATTGCCCCGTTGAGACTAGACCGAATTGAAGTTGAGTTCTTAAAATTAAGAAAACCTCACTAGGCTTATCTTTGAATAAGATAGATGAATCACCTATTATAAGTGTTTGTTTCATTTAATGATAAGGATCGACTAACTACAATCCAACCAATCTTTGATGTTGGCTATAACATATACATACTAAGCAATTCTTCTACTAAACTTAAATTTTCAATAAAATTAACATAGTTAAATAATATAAAAATCTTAATTTTTTTTCTTCAAATAATCCTCTTCGTCCATAATCTCCCATTTACTATTTGGATCATCTACCACAATTTGTATACCTCCTTCATCCTTTAAAATTCGAATATTCTCTTTAGTTACTTTACTATCCAATTCAACTAATTTCTTTTGAGCAACGTCTAATCCTAATTCTTTTGCTAAAGTATAGTAAGCATATGCAAGATTAAAATCTTGTTCTACTCCATCACCTTTTTCATATAGTGAAGCTAAATTGTAAGCAGCGCGAGGTTCTCTATTTTCTATTGCTTTTTCATACCAATATTCAGCTTGCATTTTATCATTTTTGACATACACACCTTGCTCAAAGAAAACCCCTAAATTATATTGAGCTTCAGGATTACCTAGTTCAGCAGCTTTTTCAGAAAAACTAAATGCTTTCTCATAGTTTTCCTGATCAACGTACATTTTTGACAAACCTTCATATGCCCGTGAAGGATTATCTTGGACTCCTAATAAATACCAACTCTCTGCTTTTTCAAAATCTGGTGCTCGACCAAAGTCCTTACTTCTATATAGTTCTGCCAAGTTCAATTTAGCGTCTTTGCTACCATACTTATTTGCTTCTAAAAAATATTCTTCAGCCTTCTGAAAACCCTTATCTTTTCCTAAACCAGCAAAATAAATCATGCCTAATGAGTTTATAGCTTCATGGTTATGGGATTTTGCAGCCTTTTCAAACCAATAATAAGCTTTATCATAATTAGGCTTGATATTATCTAATCCATTTAGATAAACCCACCCCATTAGATTCTCTTTTTCATCTAAGGATAAGTCTTTTAAATTAAAAATTTCACACTGCTTGCTACTACTTCCTGCTAATTTACACTCTTCCTCGAGCGTAGGAAACCTATCCTGTTTTTTCAAATTTGTACAAGCAGAAATACATATAACTAGACTCACCAATAATTTCTTTTTCAGCATTTATATCAAATTATTCTTTATAATTATAGCATTTATATGAAGTTGTATTATTTGGCTTATAAAAAATTATATGCCAATCATTATTTAATTGCATTGCATTTGATCCCTCAACTAGATCTTTATTACCAACTAAAACCCTAGGTTTTATAATCTCCATTTGTCTCTTACTATCACAAAATATATAGCTTTGATTATATTTCAAATAATACTTCCAACCTATTTTATCTAATGCTTTTCTTTTGTCTTCAAAAAAAACATCAATATTAAAATCTTTCGAGGCAATTTTATAAGAGACCCTATTAGCAGTATAAGAGGAATAACTTCTCAAATCCCTCATTTTACCATTAAAGAGTATATTAGCTTCATCTACAAACTTTTGATTTACCTGATCTAAGTAAGATTTTTGTACATTATCATTCCCTACTAGAAGCAGTGAGGACATTAAAATAGATTTTTTCATAAATATCTATTTATTCCACTTACTCAATATTTGCTCACTAATCCAATCACCTTGACTATAAGCTTTCTCGTAATAATTATGTGCTTTAGTTTTATTATAAAACTCGTGATCTTCCATATAAAAATCAGCTAACCATCGATATCGCTGCGTATCACTTGAACTTAAAACAAGCCCATCTAATATTTTTTTCGCTTTCTCTGGATTATAACCTTCATAATCCTTATAACTCGAATACAACTCACTAAGCCCCAACTCATAATAATCAATATAGCCATCTGTTTTTAGTAAATTTAATTTATCTTTTGCAATGTCATATTTTTTCTCTTCTGCATAGATCTTAAACAAATAATAATTAGCCTCCTTATAACCACTTTTTATCGCGTCTTGACTATATTTCATAGCCAAATTAAGATCTTTTATCGAATTCTCTTCCACATAGATATCAGCCAATGTAACATTTGAATAAGTATAGTCATTTCCTAGACTTTCTTTTAAATAATATATAGCTTTATTTAAATCTTTATATTTTAATACATATGAATAAATCACACCTAATCTTTGCTGTGCCTCTCCATCATTATTACCAGCTGCAATATCTAAAAATTTTTTTGATTCATCAATATAATTATTAGTTAATAAAACATCTCCAGTAACAGCATAATCTTGAACTGTAAAATTATTAACATGTTTGTTTATGAGATCAAATGCCTCTTCACTTCTTCCACATTTTAATAAATCATTTAAGAGATATCCATTCATATCACTAATCTCATATCCATCTAATTTTTTTATATCACAAGAAACCTCAACACTATCTTTGTTTACATTAGCACAAGATAATTGGGTTATTACAATACTAAAAAAAACTACTAATACCTTGGAATTCATTTCACACCATATTTTCAAATTTATGTGATTCACATAATATAAAAATTTAACCCACTAAATTTATTAGAAAAAATATTTTAAAGGATATTTACTTTAATTCATTGGTTGGTACGCACATTGGTGCCACATGATTAGGAGGAACGACAAATTTTTTAGAATCGGTTATGAATATCTCAGTAATCATACACTCATCACCCTTACATTCAGAAGAATCATAACTTATACGGACATTTTTACATAAAAATTTGGATGTTCCTTTTCCCGCTAAAATTGCTTTTTCAACTTCAACTGCATAATTTGACATAAATTCTGATGCGCTATGTATTACTACACCTCTATCTTGTCGGTTAGGACTCATCCATCTAAAATATTGTGGCATAGACTCTCCATATATGTTCAAGATAGATGTACTACGACCATTAGATGGAGCAATCGGATAATTTAATAAATCCCTAAAACTTGATGGGGTCCTTACGTTTGAATTGTTTCTGGGTAAAGGATTCCTAGAAGTATGCATGCCTGTACCATAAGGTGATCCCCATCTTTGTTGAGCCCTTGTTGGCGGTACTCGAGCTCCTATTGCTCTTAATCCAAGCGGATCTATTTCCTCATGAGGATTATATACATAAATACTTGTATTAAATCCTCCCTCTAACCCAATCGGATCTTTACTCAGATATCTTGCACTATGGGGTTCATAATAACGATAACGGTTATAGTGCAATCCTGTTTCTTGATCGTAATATTGACCTTGGAATCTAAGATTACTCTGCTCAAATGGATTATCTTGATTTAAAGACTTAATCTCCAATGCAGTACCCCATGTATCTTGGGTAATTTCCCAAACACACTCACCTCTTGCATTGGTCATCGTTTGTGGCGTACCGACTTGATCGCAATGATAAAAAGTGATCTGCTCTAAATCAACTCGATTTTTACGGGTATCATTACGCCATACAGGATCCTTATAAACCGAATAAGGTTTGCTTTGATAGTCAGCATAATCAGGGGTTTCGATCAGTTGAATAAAACCTGTATATCCTGCTTGTAACAATGGAACGAAGCTATCAGGCTCATAGATATAGTGCTTGGTATAACTGTCTTGCTCTGATTTGAGGGATTCCCAAATCATCAAATCGCTATCCCAACCAAATAGGGTCAGCGCATCTACAGTTTTCTTGTAGAGTCTTCGTCCAAATACATCGTAACCATAGTCAGTGATTTTCCCATTATTGTCGCTTCGAATCAGTCGATTTTGGTTGTCCCATGTCAGTTTAAGCGTTTTGCCTGCTTGTTTAGCCTCTATGACATTGCCTTGTGCATCGTATTGGTAATGTTTTCCTTGATAGCTTCTAACCAGATTATTTTTAATTTGTGATGTACTGGATGCGGATACAGGGTCGATCAAATTACCCGCAGGATCAAAGCTAAAACTCTCTGTTTTATGTGCGCTTTGCGTTGTGATTAAACGTCCGATTGGATCGTATTGATAATTCAATTGTCCTAAACGGCTATCTTCGACTTGGCTTAGTAGATAGTTTTGGTCGTAATGGTAATGTCGATGCGCTTGGTATTGTAAATGCTCTTGTGTTTCTTGTTCAGGCTGTATCAGTTGTGAACTGAGTAAACCCACGTCATTATAATGTTTGGTTTGCATCAATCCATTTGCCAATAGGCGTGTTGTTTCTCGATGTAAGTCATCGCGTTGGAATGAAACCACGTCTTGTTTATTTAGGGCAATGGCATATAAATGTCCTGAGCCATAGCTTAAATTGGCTTGTTCCTGTCCATCTGGGCGGATTGTTTTAACCAAATTACCAAGTTCGTCATATTCATAACGTAAAACTGCTGTGAGTGGACCAAGCCCTGATATTTTGTAGTGCTGATGCTCTCTAACCAATTGCCCAAGTGCATTGCGATAAAAATCAATTTGGCTAACCTCATTACTGGCTCGGCTCAGTTGACTGTTCAGGTTGTAATCAAATTGTTCTGTTTGTTTCTTTCCCGTATTTAAATGGGTAAAGCTTTTCGATGCGATTTGTCCATCTGCGTAATAATCAAATTGGGTCAGAATGTTCGGTTGAAGGATTTGGAAGAGTCTGCCAATTTCATTGTAGCTGTAGTGTTTTTCTTCTCCATCAAAGGCTTGCTCTCTGACTAAGTATCCATATTGGTTATAGTCAAATAGATATTCCGCATTATTTTGATTGATCAGTTTTTGGATGCGCCCTTGTTTGTCCCATTGATAAGCTATGCGATGTCGATTGGCATCGATGCGTTGTTCCAGTAATCCTGTGGCATTGTATTGGTACTCAGTCACTAAACCTTTGCTATCTATATGTTTAAGTAAGCGTCCTTCTTGATCATGTTCAAAGTGTTCTTTTAGCCCATCAGGGTAAACAATACTTTGAAGTTGTCCTTTGTCTCGACCTTGAGTGCTGTAAAGGTACTGCACGACCTTATTATTTGCAGTTTGTTCGGCTGTTAATGCGCCATCCTCATCGTATTCCCAAGTACTGCTTTTGCCTGAACAATCGGTATAGGCGGTCATTTGTCCTAATTCATTGTATTGAATTTTTTTGCTGCCGCCTTTGGCATCAATCACTTCGATCAATTGATTGTCATTGTTATATTTATATTGAGTGATATGCCCCAAAGGATTTATTTCTTTGCTGATATTACCCTTGGCATCATATTCTCGTTTCCAAATATTGCCTTCAGGATCTTTTGTTTCGACCAAATTGCCTTGCTCATCGTAGGCAAAACGAATTACCCCACCATTGGGCTGTACGATTTTGATGAGTTGATCCTGATCATTGTATTCTTGTTGTGTCTCACGTCCTTCAAAATCAATTTGACGAGTAATACGTTTTTGACTATCACGGCTGTACCACGATTCACGTCCATCTGCTAAACGAGTACGGTAGGTAAATCCATTCAGATCGAAATAGTAATAGGTCGGGACATCGTAGGCATCATAAACCGCGACTTGGCGTAAACGTGGATGCCATTTGAGTTTGGTGTGGTAACTGCCATCATCCGCCCATTCTTCGATGGCTTTGGCTTTGACTTCAGTTGATTCATAACGAATATTTTGCCCACGTCCTGTACGATCTGTATAGCGTGTGAGTTGGTGGAAATGGTTGTATTCGTATTCACGGACATGTCCATTTTGGTCAATGGCTTTAATCAAGTTGCCTTGTGTATCGTAGTGATAACGCGCTAAAGGTTTGACTTGCTCATCGATAAATACCGCAATGATTTTCACTTGTTCGTTAAATGCAAATTTTAATTGGTGTTGGGCATGTTCCAATTGGAAATCAACATTTTGAAGATAGGCAACTCCATCAAATAGTAGG
Organism: Acinetobacter sp. NIPH 298; assembly: GCF_000369505.1. Taxonomy (GTDB): domain Bacteria; phylum Pseudomonadota; class Gammaproteobacteria; order Pseudomonadales; family Moraxellaceae; genus Acinetobacter. The sequence continues at coordinate 860,274 of NZ_KB850055.1, read as the reverse complement.
TAACTTAAAACGATCTTTTCCTGTGTTTTTTCATTAACCTGTTGAATCAGTTGATAGGGTTGACCAGCCGAAAACTGATGGAATTGGAAATACCATTCTCCACCGAAGTTTAGTATTAAATCACCATCTTCGAGTGGTTGTACCGTTATCCCTTCAAATGGCACTTCATAAGCTTCAAATGGGATTGAAGCAGGGAATTGATGTTTCCGCCCTTTACTGTCTATAAATAAATAGCCTTGAGCATTGGGTTGAATCATGTTGGAAAATGGCATCATCCAACGTGCGCCAATCATGCTTCGATCAAACTCACCCATTTGTGAGCTGTATTGGCGAATAAAGGAAAAACCGATTTTAGGTAAATAAAAATCTGAGTGTTGAACGCGTTCAGTACCGATTGAATAACTGATACTTTTTTTAGATTGCGAATCCTCACCCTCACATGGTGGGGCATTTAGGGCATCTGCTTGTAAGCTCACAAATTCATAGGTATTACCTTTGGTCTGCCTCTCATACTCCCCAGTTTGATTCATTGGCACACTGGCGCTGCCTTTATTTTCTAATGCCTTAATCGCACTCAAAGTTTCTTGTATTAACCATGCCAAGCTATATTTTTGGCTGGGATTTGCTTGTTGTTGTAACACTTGTGCGAGTGTAGTGATCGCCTGAGTTGCTGCTTGTTGCAATTGGCTTGTGATATTGGGTTGTATTTTAGGCGTTAAATCTGCTTGGCTCGGTGTCCCAATCAGATCGATCAATGGAACTGCCCAGTTGCTAAATTTAAGCTTGGGATCTCGTTTCTCCGCTGAAGCACCTGCTTGAGCTGCAACGCCTGTATTGAGACCTGCCGCTGGTGTAGCCATGCTCTGTAAAATACTCGTACCCATCGTCGCAGCTTGGGTCAGTAGTCCACTTAACTTCGCTTGGGTTTCTTTTAAAAATGTTTCTAAATCCCCTGCCACCATTGCATTGAGATGTAAGCCTAAACGTTTAATATCAGGTTCTTTGATTTTTCCATTTTTAGGATATAAGCTTTCTGCCATTAAGCCAAACATTGGTCGTAACGCCATTCGCGCATGTGCTTCATTATTCGGCTCAGGGAACAATCCGATTAAATTCGCCCCGAGTAAAGCACCACGCTGTATATCAGCATCGCCAGTCTGCGGTGTTGTTACATATAAGAGTAAATCTAAAACACTACCTGTTAATGCAAAAATATTAGCGACTGTTGGTACATTCGCGTTACTTTTGACTTGTTCGAGCGAGGTATTGCCACAGACCTGTAAATACAGTTGGATTTGATTTGCGATCACCTGCAAATCAGTGACATCCCGAGTACTTTCTAAGTTAAATACTGCGAGTTCAACAGCGGGTTGTTTTGTTGTTTCTGCCTGTTGTGTCTTTTCAGTAGCCATTAATATAAAACCTTTAATTCATTTAATTACATCAATACTTTGACTTAAACTCAGTATTTCTTTTCATCTGATTTACTTTTTAAGCTTTGTAAATGTATCCATAACACCATACTGAATCGGAGAATCGACTTTAGTGAATTGAGTGAGTTTTGCTGAGGCTTGGTCCTTAAAAAAATCCATTCCCTGCGCCTTAATCATTTCAACAGATTGGTTTGGGTTTTTCACAACCTGCCCAAGGCTTCTGATTTGATCTGGAGATACATTTAAATTAAGTTGATTTGAAATCGCACTAAAAGCTGTATCTGTCACTTTGCTTTTGATTTGCCCCACAGTTTGGTCAACTAAATTATTGACTGTGTTTTTTCCAAGGTTTTTTAAACTATTTTTGTCCAGTGAAAGAAGACTATCTTTTAACTGTGACATGGTATTTTGTCCCAATGAACCCAAAGCATTTTTCATCAACCCTGCAACACCAGAGACAGGCTCAGCCCATGTATAATCTCGGCTAAAATCGCTACTTTGTAACCATGCACTGTTGTCATCTTTATCAAAAATCACTTTCGCTGGACCAGGTGCAATGCCTGTCACTTGAGCAAAGCCACTTCCATCGAGCTTGCCTGTAATTTGCTTACCTAGTGAATCAATAACTTTATAACTATTTTGCTTAAAGAAGTTTTCACCGCCATAGCTTCTCAATAATTCCAATGCCCCTTTCATTGGTTTGGCCTTCGGTAACTGAGGAACATTAGCACTTGCACTCGCTCCCGCAGCAAACAAATGCTGCCCAGCTTTCACTTCAAACTTGCCGCCCGTGGACGGAAATACACCAGAGCCATTAATCTTGATCTGAGAACTGCCTGCTGTAATCACAATCTCCTTTGGACTGGTGATATAGATGGCATCTTCAGTCGAAATGATTTGTATATCTTTACGGGCAATGAAGTCAGCCCCATCATTTTGTGCCTGTATCTCAAACTTGCCTTTTGCTGCAACTTGTTTAATCCCGCCTTGCGCTGCAAATAGACTGATCTTTTGACTGGCTTGGGCAATCAGGTTCTTCTGGGTGCTCAGGTTAATGCTATCGCCTGCAAATTGGTTCAGTTGTCCATCCGCAGAAAGGTGTATGTCGTCTGTGGTACTGAGTCCAATGCCATTTGGCGAACTGAGTAGTAATAAGGCTTTGTTGAATTTGGCAATGTCCTGTTGGATGTCTTCTGCAAATGCTTTGAGTTGTTCTAAAGCTTCGAGTTCATCCGTTTGTTGGTTCTTTGCCACTTCACTCAGGGCTTTGGCATTGTTTTGGTTGCCTTCCAGTTGTTGTTTGGCTGTTTGCGCTTCGAGATGATCGCCTTCAGCTTGGTCTTGTGCATGGGTGGTGATCAGTAAGCCTTCGCCTGCTCGGATCGCTCCCCATTGGTCAGTGCGTAGTTCAAAGCCTTCACCTCGGTCTTCGCTTTCTGCTTGCGCTTTAGGATGGCTGAGTTTTCCGAGATTGAGTTGACTTGATGCATGGCTGCTTTGTAGTTGAGCGCTGATTTGTCCTGTGGTGTCGTCAAAGCGCAGTTGGTTATAACCTGAGCCTTGGTATTCTTTGGACTTAATCCCTGCGAGTTTCTTAGTGTCGGGCAGTTGTCCTTGGTTATCGAATTTTGTTGGACTGCGTTGTGCTTCGTGCAGTCGTCCTGTGACATAAGGGCGATCGATGTTACCGTCAAAGAAGTCAATGACGACGATTTCACCAATGCGTGGCAGGAAGCGTGCGCCATAGCCTTCGCCAGCCCAAGGAGTGAGTACATCAACCCAAGCTGAATCGGTGTCGTTGTCGTTGCTACCTGCACCACCATCATGACTGTGGTCATCATTTCGGGTGAACAGGAAGCGAACTTTAATTCTGCCCCATTCATCGACATGGATTTCTTCACCTGATGGCCCAACCACTTTGGCTCGTTGTGGGTGAGCTGCTGGGCGGTGTTGTAGGGGTTGGTATTCGGGTACAGTTTTGATGTTACGACGTTGTAGGGTCAGTTGGTTGGCTTGGCGTTCTGCTGTATTGGTTTGAATGTTGTTATTTTGCCATTGGCTTTGATCAATCAAGCTTTGGATTTGTTGGTTTAAGTCTTTGGGTAGGTTGTTTTGGTTGTAGTAGTTTTTGGCAGTGATCAGAAATTCTTGGTCTGATCCGCTGTGTTGGTCGATCTCTGGGTGTTCGTTCAGTTTAAACCAGTAGCCGACTTGGCTATCGCGTACTGTGGTATTGGCGATAAACTGTTTGGCTTGAGCGTCATGGTAATGACCGAGGTTTTGATTAAGTTTTTCAATTTGGTTGTTGCCTGATGCGGTTGCGCCATCTTCGCCTTTGAGGTCTTGCATCCATGCTGGGGTAAAGTGCCATGCATCTTCGAGTCCTAGACTGGCGTTGTCGTGTTGTCCGCTATGTTGATGTTTGCTTTGGACGCTGCCTGCACCGTCTTCTTGTTCTAGGGCATCGGCTTGCCAGCGTTGGATATGCACGGCTGTCGGTTGTAAAGAGCGTTCAGCAATGAGGCTGGTCATGCTGTCGTATTGTTCGGTAGCACTGCTGCGGTGGTAGCGAATCGTTCTTCGATTTAAGGCTTGGTATTGGTTGTTGTCATCGATCAAGCGGAGTTTTTGGGCTTGGATCGGGCTATTGCTGTTGGCAACAGTGAGTTGGGCTTCGTCGATGAGCCAGTTAATACCTTCGCTTCTGAGTAATCGGGTAATGAAATCGTAGTCGCTTTCATTGGCTTGCATCACAAAGGGTCGGATGTCGTAGTCTTGTGTCACGCCGCTGATATCAAGCGTAAGACTCGATGCGAATAAGGGACTGCGTTGTTGCCATTCTTTAAACAGGGTTTGAACAATATCCAGTATGGTTTTATTCATAAACACGCGGCTGTTACGGCGTTTATGCCACAGTGCAGTGGCATCTTGGAGTTTAAGTTTATATAGGGTCAGTGAACCGTCACTTTGTCCTTGTACGGCTTCGGTAATAATACCTGTGGTTCTAAATAAAGTGCCGGTGTCGGTCACTTGATCAACAGCAACTTGAGAGCCAATGAATTGTTTTAGTGGGATAGTGGCATTGGTTGATAGACAAATCAGTTCCGCAGTTACGCCCTGATTAATGGCATGCTGACCTTGTATTTTTTGTAGGAATACTTCTGTGTTGAGCGCTTGATTGGCAAATTGAATATGAATCGCGCGTTTCTGTGCGGTTAAGCCAAGTTGTTCTAAAGCAAACTGAATCGTGTTAAGCATACTTTTTATTGAGTTCTTTTAAACTTGACGCGCATTTTACAGAAAAAATTGCGCTTGTGCTCAGACAGTTTCGTCTATTTGTGACAAATTATGTTTCCTCGTCCATTATTCTATTAATGCTCACTGGTGTTTTTATCTTCAAGTTATTCATCTAACAAAAAGATATAGATCGAAAAAAGCTATCAATTTTACGTGATATAGATATAAGAATATTTGGTCTTTTTGACCCTTAACACTTTATTTAGTTCAATTATAATTGCCCTCTTAAAAATTAAATATGATTTAACTTTATGAAAATATTAGATGGCGGTTTTGGTCGAGAACTTGCACGCCGAGGAGCACCTTTTCGCCAGCCTGAGTGGTCTGCTTTAGCCTTAACAGAAGCGCCAGAGATCGTGAAAGAGGTTCACTTAGATTTTATTCGAGCTGGCGCAGAAGTCATCACAACCAATAATTATGCTGTCGTTCCATTTCATATTGGTCAAGATAGATTCGACAATGAAGTTAGAGATCTAGTTCAAGTCGCTGTGAATCAAGCCAAACAGGCGGTCTCAGAAAGTGACAAAGATGTTTTAATTGCGGGTTGTTTGCCACCACTGTTTGGATCTTATCGAGCTGATTTATTTAAACAAGAAGAAGCTCAGAAATTAGCAAAACCTATTATAGAAACACTTTCTCCACATGTTGATTTTTGGCTAGCTGAAACCCAATCCTGTATTGCAGAAGTCGAAACTGTCCATGCTTTATTGCCAAAAGATGATCGAGATTTTTGGGTTTCTTTCACCCTTCAAGATGAAATCCAACAAGAAAAGCCGCTTTTGCGTTCTGGTGAAAACATTGAACAAGTCGCAGAACTACTCAAGCGATTAAATGCAGATGCCGTGCTGTTTAACTGCTGCCAACCCGAAGTTATTTTACAAGCCATCGTAGCAATCAGACAACTTCTTCCTGACCATATACAAATTGGCGCCTATGCCAATGCTTTTCCACCGCAAAACAGTGAAGCAACGGCCAATGATGGTTTAGATGAAGTACGTGCTGACTTAAACCCTGATCTATATTTAAAATTTGCCCAAGCGTGGAAAAATGCGGGCGCAACCCTGATTGGTGGTTGTTGTGGTATCGGTCCAGAACACATTTCAACACTCTCAAAGTTTTTAAAACAGTAAGTCTGCTTTATGTCTACCTCTAAAATTGGCTTACTTTCTTTAACCGCTCTTGTTTTTAGTTCAATGGTCGGTTCTGGTGTCTTTAGCCTTCCTCAAAATATGGCCTTTGTCGCCAATGGCGAAGCTTTATTAATGGCTTGGCTCATTACGGGCGTAGGAATTCTTTTTCTCGCCTTTGCATTTTTATATTTAACACGACAGCGACCAGACCTAGATGGCGGTATCTATAATTATGCACGTGAAGGGTTCGGTGAACTTATCGGCTTCTGTTCCGCATGGGGTTACTGGCTGTGTACCACCATCGGTATTGTTGGATATGTCGTGATTGCATTCTCTGCCGTGGGTATGTTTACAGACCGCCCAGACCATATCTATTTTGGTGAAGGAAACACCCTTTATGCGCTGATTGGCTCTTCAATTTTTGTTTGGATGGTACATTGGTTAGTAAGCCAAGGCATTAAAGAGGCTTCACTGGTCAATTTAATTGCGACCATCGCCAAAATCATTCCGATTGTGATCTTCATCATTTTTACTTTTATTGCCTTCAACCTCGAACTTTTTAAGCTCAATTATTTTGATTTTTCATTACAGATGCCTGTGTGGGAACAAGTCAGGAACCTGATGCTGATTACACTTTGGGTATTTACAGGCATTGAAGGTGCGGTAGTTTTGTCATCACGCGCTAAAAAACGAAATGACATTGGTCGCGCTACGATACTGGGCGTATTACTGGCATTAAGTTTCTACGTTTTAGTCACTGTGCTTTCCTATGGTGTGGCCAACCGCGCAGAATTAGCCGATATGCATAATCCATCGATGGCAACCATTTTAGAACAGTTGATTGGTTTGCCGGGAACGATCATTATTACTTTAGGCTTGATTATTTCAGTATGTTCTTCTTATTTAAGCTGGACACTTTTTGCCACTGAGATTCCTTTCCTCGCTGCGAAAAATAAAGCATTCCCCCAGTTTTTCCTAAAAACCAATCGCAATAATGTCCCTATCGCATCATTGTGGTTAACCTCGATTGTGGTTCAGATTTCACTGATCGCGGTATGCTTTTTTGACAAAAACTACATGCAATTATTATTAATTTCATCAGTGATGATTTTATTACCTTACTTTCTCGTTTCCGCATTTTACTTAAAAGAATCATTGAGAAATAAGCGGTCTAAGCATATTTGGATCGCACTCATTGCTGTGCTATACGCCTCTTGGTTACTTTATGCCGCAGGAATCTCACTGCTACTACTTTCAGGCTGCTTGTATTTAGTGGGTTTGTTTATCTTTTTTTATAGCAGATATGCAAATAAAAGAGCGAGCTACAGCAAATTATAGCGTTGATTTTCAATTCGATAAGGATCTTTTTCGTTTAATAAAGCGGCAGTAGAAAACAAATAAAACCCCTTTTAAACAAGGGGTTTTATAACTTTTTAAAAGAAATTCAGCTCTAATTTAGCACTTAACCAAACTTAGAATTTTTGAGAAATACTGAGTTTATAATCTCGCCCTGTACCCGTCATATACTCCCCTAAATACATCTTGTAGTCTCGATTAAATAAGTTATCTATCGAAAGATTTAAGGCTGGCCCTTTTTCTCCAACAGGCTGCCAGTCGATGTAAACCCCATGCAGTGAATATCCTTTGGTTTTGGGTAAAGAAAACGAGGATGCTGCAATCGACTTATCATTATCGGAAAGACTGCGATCTTGTGCAGCAACAAATATCCCTCGCCAGCCCATCGTTAGGTGATGCTCTGGAACATTGACACCTAAGGTTGCTGTTGCTTTCTTCGGTGGAATATCCGTCATCCATGTTTTTTGATCGAACCATGGGTTCACAGGAGAATTATCACGTTGTCCCCGAATATATGAATAGGTTAAACCTGTAAACCAAGTCGGCTGATTATAGAAAATCTCCGCCTCATACGCTTTGATCGTATAGTCTGTGACATTGCGATAGAAGCCATGATGATACTTTCCATTACAATCATTGATGCTGCCATTGCCACCATTGGCATTGTTTTCTGCTTGTGCTTTACAAAAAGTCGATCGGTTACGAAAGATTTCATCGCCACCGCGATTAAGGTGATAAGTCAGACGAACTTGTAGATGATCATCTGTCGCAAAGATATCATCAAAATTCATTTCACTTCCTAGACGGATCGCCAGCATTTTCTCTGGCAATAAATAACGACTGGTTGATGGCACCGAAGTCATTGCAGATTGCACATAATATTGTTCGTCTACGCGTGGGGCGCGCCATGTTTTACTGATATTGGCAAACCACGTCAAATAGTCTGCCTGCTTCCATGCCAATGCCAACCGTGGCGACCAACCTGTATAAGTTTTACTAGAATAATCATGCCCTGCACTTGGATCATTAAAACGTGGTGCGCGGTTTGGAGTGCCTGTATTGGTAATATGATCGTAGCGAATCGAAGGAGTAATCGTGAAATCGTTGATTTGATACTGGTCTTCTACAAATGCACTCAGCATCTGCTGATGCCCTGATGGCATGTAGTTCGGCTCATAATAGCCAAAGTTATAATCAGGTTTATTGGAATTATTCTTATCATAAAGAAGTGAGTTCTGTTCCATTTTTTGATATTGCGTACCCACTTTTAATTTATGCGTACCGTATTGGGTTTCAATATTGCTAATGTTACTGAGCTTAAATGCAGTATTGGTATACTTCACCCAGCTTTCATTTCCCAATAATGCTGCAGAAGCATTAACACTAGGTAATCTTTGGTCGTGTTGATTCGTCTTGGAATAGGATGCAACGGCTTTCAAATTCAGATATGGATTTGATTCTGGATTAAGTTCATAGCCAATCGAATAGCTGGTATCGTTCTGATCACGATAAACCAGACGGCGTTTCCAAGCTTCCTCATAACCATATTTTTTAATATCTGCCTCAGTTGGTACAGCGTCTTGATCACGCATGGCCGCAAATGGTTCCCAACCTTTATGACCACTTTGCATCGCATTTAGCGTAATTTTTTGGCTGTCTGTAGGATGAAAATTAAGCTTAACCAAATAGGTATTTTGCTCTTGTGCAGAATATAGAAATTTGCTGCCATCTGGGCGTTTCACATCCCCACTATCTCGATTGGTATAGTACAACATCCCATCAGCCAGACCATTTTCAGTCTGACCATAAACTGCCCCAGTATAGGTATTTTGTGCATTATTTGAGAAGCGTGAATACTTTAAAAAAGCACCAACATTGTTATCACCAATAAGTAAATCAGCTGCGTCTTTGGTTTCTAAAGTGACTTTACCGCCGAAGCCACCATTTCCTACTTCAACATTATGTGGACCTTTATCTACAGTAATTTTCTTTAAAATTTCTGGTTCAATAAAAACCGAACCTTGACGATATTTATCAAAACTTTTAATCGAATCATCCAAGCTAATCGGCACATCCTCAACGCCACCCATCCCAAGGATATTGATCGTTTGACCACCCGGTCTTGGTGAACCAGCAGAACCAACACTTGGCATATTATCCAATAATTGCGCAACATTATTGGCTTGATAACGATCAATCGCTTTTTGGTTTAAAACACTTTGCCCAAACTGAATGGTATCTTCTGTTTCAGCTTGTACGACAATCGGAGTCATCTGATAAATTTGATTCTGAGCACTCACATTCACTACAGCGGCATTCGATTTACGTTTATCTTCAGTCTCTATCGGAGGCTTTGAGCTTCTTTCTGCGTAAGTCTGAGACATGAGCCCCATTGATAAAGCAATTGCGATAGCCAATGCATGTGGTTGGAGAAGTGTATGAGTGTTGGGAGATTTGGACATATAGGTTCACTAAATTTAATCAAGATCATAAGTTGTTCTAAACACAACTGACCTCTAAGCTAGAAAAATTGAAATCAATAACTTATTTAAAGTACGTTATCGCATCACTATTTCTTAAAGCAAAGACCGTCTGAGAATGGTTAAAAATGCATAACATTAGAATAAACAATGCAACACAGCATTAATGATATTAATTATCATTTACATTAATGTGTTTGTAAATGGATTGTTATGATTTTTAGTCCAATCTTCTTATTTTGATTACTTTATAGAGGCAAAATTAAGGCTATGAAAAAGCGAAAGAACTCTCAGCAAATTTGAAAGCTGATGACAAGCAAGCCGTTGGGAGTATTGATGGTCTATGCTTACGTATTTTTAAAAATACACATGCTTGGATACTTAATTGATTCTAAACAAAATCGAATAATTACCACATAGATCTACTTTCCGTGACTGGTCAGCAGATAAAACCGATTATCATCGTGATGTCTGTAAGCATGTAATTGCCCATAAACGACCAAAGGAATAGTCACTCGATATAACAAGCTAAAGTGTAATTAGGAAATTTCATGGCTTTAGCTTGTATATTTATTTGGCTTCTTTAATAAGAGTCCAACAGTCTCTAATAAAAATTTCCATAAATAATAACTAAAATCATTTTCTAGTGACTATAGGGAAAGTTCCAGGAGCTTTATCAATCAACGAAAAGAAACGACGCAAATCTAATCGACTCCCATCTATTTTTGTTTCTTTAGAGAACATCAAATCTAATGCTCCACTTTGCCCTGTCACCATTTTAAGGAAAAATGGTTTAGTCAGTGTCAATGTTGTATGGACATTTTCGGCTTTTGGCACAGCTTTAAAGTGCATAACAGAATTTTTAACCGAAATTTGATAGCTTTCATTTAAATCTGAAAAAACTAAATTAATGACCATATCCACATCTTTAGCACGATCTGCATTAAGACTTGCTGCCATTGATTCAAGAAAACGCTCAATAGGTGTATGTTCAAGCATTTCTAATAACATTTCAGTTGATACACCTTTTCTAGGAGCACCTGTTTCAAGTTCCATAGCACCAGTTAAATAAAAATTCCGCCAAGTGGATGCTTCCGCCATATATCCAAGTTGGCTGAATGTCTTTATCTGTAAATCTTTAGCTTGTTTATTATTTGGATTATAGTTTAGTACATGCTTCAATAGTTCTGCAGCCCAACGATAATTCGCCTGAGTATATGCCTTTTGCGCTAATTTAATCATAGCATTTTCACCACCAGCTAATTCCACATACTCTTTAGCTACTTGAGTTGGTGGCAAACTATCTAAATTTGCAGGGTTCGCATCAAACCACCCCATGTAATATTGATACACCGCCCTAGCATTATGTTTTAAAGTACCATAGTAACCGTGGATGCTAAGTTCTTGATCCAATGTTTCTGGAAATTTAATAGCTTCTGCAATTTCAGCACCATTCATTCCTGCATTGATCATACGAACAGTCTGATCATGTATAAATTTATAACTATCCCGTTGCACTGTTATAAATTTTTGGATGTTTTTATTGCCCCACACAGGCCAATGATGTTGTGCAAAGAAAATTTCAGTATCTTGCGTATGATCTAATGCTTGATCAAGATAGCCCACCCACTTTAAAGTATCACGGACTTTAGCGCCACGGAGTGTATAAAGGTTATGTAAAGTGTGTGCAACAATTTCTGAACCACAATATGCTTTCATTGATGGTATCGCGAAAGTTAACTCAGCTGGTGCTTCGGCATGTGGTACATTATAAAATACTAAGTCCAATCCATCTACAGGGCTTTGTTGCACAAAGATTTGAAATGCAAAGCGCCCCTAATTGAGCCAAATTTAAGGCGTAACTTGGGTAAGTGGTCGACCTAATTCCGTAAATCTGTTAAGGACTGCCACACGTGCATGGATCTCATTGACTTGGCTATCAAAACTCCTTGCACTGAGTTTATCTCCTAATAATTTGATGCAATGCATCTTAGTTTCAACCAAACTTCGCCGATGATAGCCTGACCATTTTTTCCATAGTGTCCTGCCTAAACGTTTAATTGTTCGAAGTAATTCATTTCGCTCTAGCGAGCTACTCTTTGTATCTTTCCATGGTTTCGCATTTTTTCTAGGTGGAATCACCGCATGCGCTTGCCGATCTGCAATGACCTGACGGCATTGCTTGGTGTCATAAGCTCCATCGGTATAAACAGAGTTAATCTGCTCATCTTGTGGAATCTGATTAAGTAAATCACCAAGCACCTGTGAATCACTGACATTATTGGTTGTAAGCTGAACTGCTCGTATTTGTAGGGTTTTAGCATCTATACCAATATGAAGTTTACGCCATTGGCGACGATATTCAGGTCCATGTTTCTTGCGTTTCCATTCGCCCTCACCTAGAAACTTCATGCCTGTAGAGTCCATGAGTAGATGCAGCCCATCGCTACTTTTTTGGTAGCTGATTACAATATCAATATGCTTTTGTCTTCTACAAAGCGTGGTGTAATCTGGAGCTATCCAATTTAATCCGCAAAGTTTAATCAGACTTTGCACAAAGCCAGTGACCATACGTAAAGACAGACGGAATAAGGATTTAATCATTAAGCAGCATTGGATGGCTGCGTCGGAGTAGGTTTGATTTCGCCCTTGTTTACCGATGGACGGAGCATACCATTGCGTAGCAGGATCAAACCAAATGGCAATATTTCCGCGACTCATGAGTGCTCGGTTATATGCGGGCCAATTGGTTGTGCGGTAGATTTTGTGTGCAGGCTTCTTCATTTGAAAATTATATCGCTGAAAAACCCTTTACAGATAGGTTTGTGCAACAAAGCCCTATTAGATGGAAAATTACCAAAAACTCCAGCAACACAAAATAACGAAGAAGTTTTAACTTCTAGTGATCTACGTTATCTTTCTATTTGTACCAATGAAATCACTTCTACTGCAACGAACTATTGCTTATATGATGGTGATTTAAGCAAGAACTTAGATGCTGAAGGAAAATATAAAATTATTGTATCTTTACCTGAAGATCGTCCAAAAAATGCTACCGAAGAATGTGGTTATAAATTCTTAGCTTTATCACCTCGTGGTAGTGGTTTAAAGAGTCCCGAAGGTCAAGATTATGGTCATGAAGATTTTGGATTATTGATTATGAGAAATTTACTCCCCAACCAAGGCTTCAATCAAGCAGTACAAAATACTGAAACTTGGGGAGATGAAAAGTCAATCATGGGTGATTATTTACCAAACATTCAATACCTTAGCCAAGATAAGATCAACAACTTAGAATGTAATGGAACCTAAAAACTGTAGAATCGGACCTATATTAATACAGTTGGCTTTTTTAGGCATAAAATACTATAGAGCCTCCTTGTGAGGCTCTATTTCAAATGTGTTCTTGTATTTTTCCAATGCTTAGCATTTTTCTTGGTGAAATCACTGCATGGAATTGTCAATTTGAAATAACTTTTCAACAGTGTTTCATATCCTCAACACCATCGGTTTAAAACAATTAATCGGTTTGTCTTCAGAGATTTTATTTAGTAAATCACTAAGTACTTGGAAATCACTAACATTGTTTGTGGTCAATTGAACTGCTCGTATTTGCCGGGTTTCAACATCTTGATTCAGCATACCATCGAGTGTTGGGATCAAACCATACCGTGATGTTCCCTCGATTAATCAAAGTTTTGTTGTAAGAAGACCAATTGGCGTACGATAGATTTTAGATACAGGATTATTCATTTGAGAATTTTTTTTCTGAATAACCCCTTAGAGATAAGTTTGTGCAACAAAGCCCAAAGTATCTAAAAAATTCAATCAGATTTAGTTTTATATTCATTAAAAAAAGGTCAGGAATCCTGACCTTAAAGACGTTACTTATGCATATTTTTCTTAATGAATAAGTATTTTCTTACAAAAGGTAATATCAAGAGCAGTCCAGACATCACCCATAACCCTATACTTATATTGCTACCCCACAAAATGCTTAACTCACCATGGGAAATAGAAAGCGCACGGCGTAGATTTGACTCCATCAATTCACCGAGAACAAAACCTAAAATTAAGGGTGCCAATGGAAAATCGAATTTCCTCAATACATAACCAACAACGCCTAAGCCAATGCAAAGTAATAAATCAAAGATCGTACTATGAATTGCATAAACACCCACAAAGCTAACAGTTGCAATCACGGGGATAAGAATATAGTTAGGAATATTGAGTAACTTGGCAAAAAAGCCAACCAACGGCAAATTCAGGACCAGAAGAATAATATTCCCAACCATGAGTGAAGCAATCAGTGCCCAGACTAATACGGGTTGCTCTGAAAATAATTGAGGACCCGGCGTAATATTATACAAAGTCAAAGCGCCCATCATAACGGCAGTCGTACCCGAACCCGGTACACCCAAGGTTAACATTGGAATAAATGATCCACAGGCAGCAGCATTATTCGCACTTTCGGGAGCAGCCAATCCTCTTAGATCACCCTGACCAAACTTACCTTTTTCACCAGCCAATTTACGTTCAGTGGTATAGGCCATAGCACTCGCAACGCTGGCACCCGCACCTGGTAAAATTCCTGAGAAAAATCCAATTAACGAACTTCGCATGATCGTTGCTAAAGAACTCATAAGCTCTTTAAAGTTGAATAAAGATCTCTTACCTTGAGCGAGTACTACTTTTCCAATGGTTGTTCTTTCAAGTAACAGAAGGATTTCACTGACACTAAATAAGCCGATCACAATTGTTGTAAATGCGATGCCATCACTTAAACCAACACTATCAAAGGTAAAGCGATAGACACCTGTGATCGCATCCATCCCAACCGTTGATAAACCTAAGCCCATTAAAGCCATGATTAATGTTTTAAAAGGTTGTGTACTCACTAAGCCAGTTAAACACACGATCGCAAAGACCATCAAAGCAAAGTATTCAGCAGGTCCAAATGCAATTGCCCAGTTTGCGAGAATAGGCGCAAAGAAAACAATTCCAATAAAGGCAACCAAGCTTCCAATAAATGAGCTTACGGATGAAAGGGATAGCGCAATGCCCGCTTTGCCTTGCTGTGCTAAAGGATAACCATCCAAAGTGGTCATAATTGCACCTGCATCACCGGGAACATTAATCAAAATTGCTGATATTCGCCCCCCATATTCGCAACCGAGATAAACTGCGGAAAGTAAGATCAAAGCACTTTCCACAGGTAAACCCAACGCGTATGCAAACGGTAAAAGTATGGCAACACCGTTAATAGGCCCTAAGCCCGGCAGCAATCCCACAATCGTCCCAATAAATGCACCAATAAATGCGATTAATAAGTTCTGTGGCTGCAATGCAACTTCAAAACCGGTCATTAAAAAACTTAATATGTCCATAAAGTTGTCATCCTTAACCCAACAGTCCCATTGGTAATGGCACATCTAATACACGGTCAAATAAATAATAAGTTGTAATACCTAAAATACAGGCGGTGATAATGGTGGGAAGTGTTTTCCCTTTAAACAGTTTTCCGAGCGCGATCGTCAGTAGTGTTGTTGCAATAATGAATCCCAACAACTCAAATAAAGCGGCATACAAGGTCAACGCAAGTGCACACAATGCAATTTTAAAAACTAAATGTTTGCTCCAACCCAGTTCAACTGGTTCAAACATAATCGAGGGTCTAACCGTCAAATAAGTTGCGCTTGCAGTGATCAGTCCCATAATCAAAATTGGAAAGGCTCTAGGGCCAACAGAGTCATAGGAAATTGGGGCATCAAAGTTACTTGCATAAATCACCAAACCCAAACCACAAAGGGCAATAATCCCCGTTAGGATACGTTCTGATTTCATCACTATTCCTTAACACAACAAAAAGTACCAAACCTGTGGTCTGGTACTTATTCATTGATTATTTTGATAATTTATATTCAGCAGATAATTGACGCATTTGGTCAGTTTGCTTATAAACATAAGCTGTGATTTGGTCGCCAGTCAGTGCAAATGGCAAAAGATCTTGATTATTACGAACGGTTTCGAATTTTTTGTTTTCCATCATTTTATCAAATGAGGTTTTCCACCATTGATAAGCATCATCACTGACTTTAGGACCCATATAAAAGCCGCGAATCACGGGCCATTCAATATCATAGCCCTGCTCTTTCGCAGTTGGTAAGTTTGAAAATTTGCCTTGTAAACGCTCATTTGCAAATACAGCAAGCACTCGTATTCTTCCCGCTTCTAAATTTGAACTGACTTCACTGATATTTCCAACCGCCACTTTGACATGCTGACCTAAAAGTGCCGTTAAAACCTCGCCACCTCCCTCCAAAGCAACAAAGCTCATATCAGTTGGATTAATTCCTGCCTTTTTGGCAAGCATTGCTGATTGCATCCAATCCTGACCACCTACACTTCCAGCACCACCAAAACTAATTCCCTTAGGATTTTTTTGTAGATCCTTTATGAGATCATCTAAAGTTTGGTAGGGAGAATCTTTATGCACGGCGACCAGACCATAATCGACGGCAACACCTGAAAGCCATTTCACATCTTTCTCTGTAAAATTTCCAAATTTACCTTGGGCGAGATTAAGTAATGACCCTGTGGAAAATGCAATCACTGCCTCATTATTGGCAGGGTCATTGCCTACAATTTTATTATAAGCAACCGCTCCTACACCGCCGGGCATATAAGTCACACGAATTGGATCATTCAAAACCTCAGTTTCTTTAAAACCTGATTGGATCAATTTGCAAGTCATATCCAGACCACCACCGGGCTTTGCAGGGGCAATACATTCAGGACGTTTAGGCTGCCCCACTTCCTTTGCAGCACTACCTGTATTACATCCAGTAAAAATCAAGCTCGAACATGCCACTAAAGCGAATGAAAGTTTTTTCATTATAAAAATATCCTTTAAGTCATCCATTACAGTTTTTCCTACTACCATTTGGGGACCTCCATGGCCTTTGTTTGGTCTTGGTGATTTGAACTTTTTTGAAATTCTTTTTTAAACAGTGGGTTTTAACCTAACAATAAAAAATGAGGCCTCAACCCAACTGAAATTGGCGTTATTAGTAACTTTTTATAGATATAAGCAAATACCGTGAATACGATAAAATTCGTATGCGTTTCTAAACTAACTTTTGTCTTTGTATGATGAGTATCCACAGCAAATTCATGTGACTTTGCACATTCACAAGCATGCAAACATTTCTGGTTTAACGCAGCATTCCCGCTGCCAACAATGAGAACATCGTGCATCGATCTCTTCCCTCTCAAATTTTCCTTACTTTAATTTGAAAAAGGGAACTTCTGTGATAGCGAGGAATTAAAGGGGTATTTAATTATTTTAAATAGTGTTGAATTTCATAGTGTTTTTCATTAATTAGATCCACAAAAAATAAAAATAAAATATTGTTTTAATTTAAGTAATATAAAAAAACTAACAAAAATATTATTTTTAAAAATATGCCCTAAATCTTTAGAACTAAGAAATTGCATTCTCTTGACTCAAGATCAATATATTTTTTGCTTGAATAATCATTAATTTTGTAGACACTGTTAAAGTTATATTACTTGATATGTTGAGTAATATTTTTTGAAAAATTTAACATGGATGCTTAGAGAATTTTTTCATGGAAATTAAACAAATAAAATACTTTTTAACAGTGGTTGAAGCTGGAAGTATTGGAAAAGCTGCCCAAAAACTTGATATTGGTGCATCGGCTATTAGTCAGCAGATCAGTAAGCTTGAGCAAGAATTAAGTATACGTTTATTACAGCGGAATGCTTTTGGAGTATCACCAACACCAGCAGGACTCGCATTTTTAAAACATTCACAATTAATTCTAAGACAGATCAACTTTGCAATTGATGCGGCACACTCAGCAAGACTTTCAGGCCATGTCAGTATTGGTTTACCCCCAACAATTACGGCTTTATTGGGAATACCATTAATGAAATTGATGTCAGAACGCTATCCTGATATCCGTCTTGAAATGATAGAAACCTTATCAGGTAATCTGATACAAGCGATTAATTCACGTCAACTTGATCTCGCCATTATTTTTACCAATGAAGTAGACAGGCAATGGTCTATACAACCATTGGTTAGAGAGCAAATGTATTTAATGGGACGTAGAGAAGTGTTAGAAAAACATCATCTTAATGACTGTATCGATAGTGGTGTGATTCAGTCTCAACACATCGGTGATATCCCCTTAGTTCTACCTCGTCAAAGACATAGTTTGAGAAAGTTCTTGGAACATAAGATTGGTGTAGTGAACGTTGCTTATGAGATTGATGGCTTACATTTACTCATGGATAGTCTTATTCATCTGGACCTAGTAAGCATTCGTCCGGGGAGTGCTTGTCTACAAGAATATAAACATAAATTACAGCTACTTAAAATCGTAGACCCAGAAATTGAACGTATCAATTATTTAGTAAGTCTCGCCGAAGAACAATTGTCCCCTGCTGCATTAGCTGCTAAATCAGCCATAAAAGCTTGTGTTAAAACGCTTATACAAAATCAAAGCTGGCCATGTTCTGAATTAATTCTCTAGAACGCCATTAATTTTTTTAAACACCTCATTAGTTTTAGCTTCTCACTCCTAACTTTTATTTAGGTTTACATTCTTGATTGAGTAATAGACTTATTTCAAATTATTGAAATATTGGTGTCATGTTCAGCGTAAACATAAAGCATCACTCTTTTACTCAAAGGATTCTCTTTAATCTCATTTAAGTTGAATCAATTTGATTAAGCATCAGATCAGTCAAAGTAAAGCATAACAATATAGAACAAGGAGGTTTCTAAATGCCAATATATCAACACCCAAGCTAGTTTCTAACCCGTATCAGATCTCATACTAATTTTTATCTTGTGCTCTTTCATAACAACAGCGCCATGTCATGATGACGCTCAGGAAATAGTATTTAAAACAAAAATTTCGTTATTTATAAATAGTGTGATCGATCTAGTCATTTTCCATACTACGTCCAATTTAAGTGATATAACATGAAAAAATTTCCAGTCATAACAATTGTTTGCTTAGCAAGTTTTAGCTTCGGTTCAGTTGATGTTTATGCAGATACACTCAAGGTGATTAGTTCTGGTGGGTTTTATTCTTCCATGGAAAAACTCATCCCTCTTTTTGAGGAAAAAACAGGTCATACGATTGAGTTGTCGTCAGGTTCATCGATGGGAACGTCAACAACCTCAATTCCGAATCGATTAGAACGTGGTGAACAATTCGATGTTGTCATTCTTGCCTCTCCAGAACTAAACAAACTGATTGATAAAGGTTATCTTGACTCAAATATGCATGTCGATTTAGTGAACTCTAGCATTGGTATAGCGATTCCCAAAGGTGCTAAAAAGCCAGATATCAGTTCTGCTGAAAACTTTAAAAAGGCATTATTAAATGCACGTCAAATTGGGTATTCTGCGAGTGCAAGCGGAACACATCTTGAAAAAGATGTTTTTCCGAGTTTCCCACCTGTTGAATACAAAGTAATTGCCAATAAAGCTGAAAAAGTTGTAGGTGATCGGGTTGCTAAACGAGTAGCAGAAGGACAATTCGATATTGGTTTTCAACAAATTAGTGAAATCAAGCCCTTCACTGGCAAATATGGGCAAGTCGAGTTAGTTGGACCTATTCCAGCCCCTTTTCAAAAAGTAACTATATTCTCAGCAGGTATGGGAAAAAATTCTAACCATAAGGAATTAGCAAAGGAGTTAATCCAATTTGTGAAGTCTCCCCTAGCAACTCAAATTATCGATGATCAAGGTTTAGAACAAATCAAATAAGATTTTTTGATCTTACACAATGTAGTTGTGTACTTTGAATCTAAGCTATTTGACCCACAAAAAACTCCATCTTTGATTGAACTACACCCTCAAAGTTAGACAACATTCGTCTAATTTGCAGGGTGCTTTTTAATGGATTGGCCGTGCCAATTTCCCTCTCGACAATCATTTTGCTTCTGTTACTTTTTTTTGAGTGGTCGGTTAGTCTGTGAGAATAGCAATTCAAATATATTTTATGAGGTTCACAAAATCCTGACTCAGTAAATTCAAAAAGTTACTCCCAGCTCCTTATTTAATCGTGTTAGATGGTGAGTGGATAAGCTAGCTTTATAGAAATGATCAAGACAAGAAATATCCAGTTTTTCATGTTTAGCTTGTGATATTGGATTCATATTACAGTTTTCCTAAAAAATCATTTGAACTGTGGCATTAGATTTAAATATGCCAATGCCTGTTCCGTTGAACCTTCATGCAAGGGGCTATGCGTAGGATTGAAATAGCGTAAACAGGCTCGTAATATATACCCCACTCTAGGCACACGATCTTGTCTTGCTGCACGGAAATAATCTTTGAATCGAAATCGATGCGGTAATTGAGGATCCTTTGCGACCAAAGTTTCCACAGCTACATAGGCCAATAAGATAAATAAAGGGAAAGTAAAAACAGCTGTACCTGTTCGCAACACAATGTTATTGCTTAAGTGTCTAAACATGGCATCTGCCACTTCACGGTGTTCAACTTCTTCAGCACCATGCCATTGCAATAGACGTAGCATTTGCACATCTACAGGTGCTTCTTGTAGCCCTTCTGCATTTAGAACCCAATGCCCTAACACACCCGTTAAATGTTCAGCAGCGGCCACCATTGCTAAACGGGTAGTTAACCAAATTGATTTTAAGCGTGGATGCTTCAATTCATAGCCTAATGGTTTTGGGCCAATCATGTCATTAAATATCCAATCCATCATCGTGGTATAACCACGTAAATCAATACCTAAAGCCTCTATATGTCGAGTCCCGAGAGTATGCCCATAACTATGAGCACCCTCTTGTTTAATAAACGCAATTGCGGCCTCTTTTAATTGTTCATCTTGAATAAATGGGAGCGCATCTCTAAATGTCTGACAGAACCAACGCTCTGATGCTGGTGTAATCGGATTAAGTGAATTTAATATTTGTGAAACTATTGGATCATCATAAATCCAGTGGTTGGGTGTTTGAGCAAAATCAAATATTGGACGTCGAGGAACAATGGTATGATTCTCTTTGAATAAACTATTCATGATAAAACTCTTTATATAATAAAGGCTGACTACTAACCCTGTGTCAAAATGTTAAACCCCATACGTGGACCAAATGCGATCAGGGTTTTAATTAATCCTTTAATGGCTTTAGGTTGCTGACCGCTACTAATTTTACGGAACTGAGCGGAATGCCAAGCCAGTTGCAGATAAGCATCTACTGGTTTATAGCCAAGATGAGGAATAGTCGCGGATTCTTTTACAGACTTCCCTGCCAATAGTTGTTTGGCTAAATCAGGTTGCAAAGCAAATGGCCGTGCCAAACCAATTAAATCTACTGTTCCATCAGCCACAATACGATTCATAAAATCAGCATCTCGCAGTCCGCCTGTCAGCATGATTAGTAATTTACTTTGTTTGCGAAGTGCAGTAGCGTAATCAAGAAAATATGCATCACGCTGTACAGAACGATCAGACGCATAGCCTAACTGCGCAGGGGATTCATAATTACCACCTGAAATCTCTAATAGATCGATGCCCTCAGCTTCCAGAGCTAAAGCAATTTTTATTGACTCTTCTTGACTCAAACCACCTTTTTGAAAATCAGCAGAGTTTAATTTGACGCTCAAGATTTTATTTTCACCAATCTCTTGGCGTACAGCTCTAACCGTTTCTATTAACATGCGTCGTCGATTTTCAGGATTTCCCCCCCATTGATCGGTACGAATGTTGGATAAAGGTGATAGAAATTGTGATAACAAATACCCATGTGCGGCATGGATTTGCACGCCGTCAAAACCCGCTTTTATAGCAAATGCAGCAGTGTTGGCAAAACGTTGAATCTGCTCCAAAATCTCAGACTCACTCATCGCACGTGGCATACGAATCACACTCATCATAGGCAAATCTAAGCCAACTGCTGAGGGTGCGATTGGTTTTTTTAACAAAGGTAAAACCGCAACACGACCAGGATGGTTAATTTGCATCATAATCTTACTGCCATTCGCCTGTGCAGCTTGCGCCCACAATCTATTTGCCTGTAAGAATTTTTCATCTTCGAGGACAACATTTCTGGGTTCAACAAAGGCACAGTGATCAATCATCACATTACCAGTGATTAAAAGCCCTGTACCGCCTCTCGCCCATGCAGCATAAAGTTGTTGTAAATCAGTAGTTGGCGAGCCATGTCGATCTGCCAACTGTTCACTCATCGCTGATTTTACGATTCGGTTTGGAATGCTGATCCCGCAAGCCAATTTAAGTGGTTGTTGCAAAGGGCTTAACTGTTTCGTTTGTGATTGTTTCATCGAATAGACCTATTTATTAAATTATGGTTGGAATTAAATAATTTGATATTTACGTTTTAACTGTTCTGCCGTCACTCGGTTATCGTGTTGCCATGGATGGAAGCCGAGTGCAAAAAAATCGAAATAATCTTGGCTGATTTGACGTACAAGTCCATTTCGTCCAAATAAAAAACGTAAACCCTCACTCCAATTTTTCAAGTTTTTGCGTTGTCCAGAATGCTTTAATAACTCAAGCGTGCCTCTACTTGTGATGAACACAAAGAATAATGTGGTTTCTAGCATCACTAATCTTAAAAAATACGGACGATTCACTAATGATTGATAGACATCAAAAGCCACTGCTTTGTGCTCAGTTTCTTCAATGGCATGCCATGCCCAGATTTTGCGTAAACCAATATTAAATTTATCCAAATCTTGGGTATTTTTACTGATGAAGTAATCAGCCATAATCGCCGTGAGGTGTTCCATACAAACGGTAGAAGCTAATTGATGTGCTGGACTAAAAGTCTGTTGCATCATCTTATTCATTTTCTTAAAACGTTTATAAATTCGATCAATCGGATAACCTCGTTTTCGCATTAAATCATTTAACTGATCATGCTCCTTACCATGATGGGCTTCCTGACCGATAAATGCCCTGACCTGCTTTAATAGCACTGGATCATCAATCTGCGATTGATAATTACGGACACTATGGATAAATTGCCGTTCTCCATCTGGAAAAGCACTAGATAAAGCAGCTAAAAAGCTTGTTAAAAAAGCATTATTTGCAAACCAAAACTCAGGAATTTCATCTGAGAAGCTTAAATTCAAACTCCGTACAGGAAAATCAATGCTTGCAGAAATCTGTTGAGGACTTAACTTTACATCTTTAGAAATCATATCGTTTGTAAGCATTGCTCATACTCCCCCTATAAGACACGTGGATTAAACTGACGCATCAGAAAAAGTGGTGTTCTAAAACGTGGAATTTGTATGGGTGGAATCAAACCACCAGATAAATCGCAACGATGTATCCGTGCCTCTACGACCTCACCTAAACCCATTTCATGCAACGGGTCATGCTCTGTACCTGTAAAGCGTAACTCCATCTCGACTTGACGGACTTCAATCGGATGTTCTTTAGGTGTGAACCGAACTTCTCTAGGTAATGCCAAACCTAAACCACCGGTGATATTACGATGCGGCAAACCTAAAATATACGGCGCATCAGCGATGACACCTCCCAGTTTTGCATTCATTTCAATGAGCATGTTCCCACGACGTGAAGCGTGAGAGAGAATATGGGTGCCATCATTATCCCAACTGATTTCCCCCATTTTTTTCGGATAACCCAATAGCTCTCGACCTATAATCATGGCGCGGTCATCGTCTAAAATCATCCAAGGACAAAAGATACCTGTTCTATTACCTACCTGAATATGTACGAATAAACCTGCTTCATGGTAAGCACCCGTATACACATTCTCTGGGAAATAAGCACAGAACAAATCAGCTCTAGCTGGTTTTGCTAATTTCATACCTGCTGGCAACCAACGTGCCATTTTCTTTTCATCGACTTCCAGTACCGCGGTTAAGTATTGGGCGTTGCGATACAGCTTATTTCCGAGGTTCGCCAAACCAATCGGTGTACTCAAATCATGAATCAACTGTCTCATGCTTTTAGCCTCAAAAAGACCTGTTTTAAAATCGGTAATAAAATGATGCGTGGTGTATATCTACCTCCCAGCGTTTGTGCTTGTGCGACCAATCCCGGAATTACAATTCGCCGATTACATTCCATCCCTCGAATCGCTTCTGTGGCAACACGCTTTGCCGTCACCCACACCAAGCTGCCGCCCATACCATCGATTTTTGAGATGCCTGCCACTTCATTAAATTCTGTGATAGTTGGACCCGGTGCTAATAAGGTACAAGTCACACCAGTTCCATTTAGCTCGCTATGTAAAGATTCAGCAAATGAGTTTGCAAAGGCCTTTGTCGCTGCATAGGTTGCATTTGCAGGTGTAGGTTGGTGACCAGAAGTAGATCCCACAATTAAGATTGCGCCACTTTTACGTTGAATCATCTTTGGTAAAACAGCTAAAGTCAGATCTTGCACCGCAACCACATTCACTTCTGTTTCTTCACGCTCTCGATCAGCATCCAATTCATGCAATCGACCAAAGGTGGCAAAGCCAGCGTTATTACATAAGATGGAAACATCTATCTTTTCTAATTCTTTTCGGAATTGTGCTCTTGCATCACGATCAGCAAGATCACATGGGCGTAAATTCACTTCAACTTGATATTTTTGGCGCAAAGTCGCAGCTAGAATCTCTAATTTATCAACTCGTCTCGCAACCAAAATCAACGAATAACCACGTGCCGCGAATTGTTTGGTAAGTTCTTCACCTATACCAGATGAAGCACCTGTAATAACCACAGGGGCATCTTTTAACGGACGAGGTAAGCTCATCATCAATACTCAAATCAACAGAATGATCAGAGTATCAACGATATAAAACTTGAGCGTGAGACGAAGTTCAGACATACTACCAATCATTTTCGGCCAATATAAAAATAGAAATGAAAGATCCCTATGGATTATCAAAAGCCAGTATTCCTATTTCCTATGCCCATTTATTGCTAGAGATCATGGTCGAAAAAGGGTTTTCAGCATCCGAGATTTTGCATCAAAGTAAAATACCTTTAGCACTGCTCAATCAATTAGATGCTCGCATCACACCTATTCAATGGTCAAAGCTAGCTTGGGTGAGTTTGACGCTAGCTCAAGATATTGGATTGGGATATGAATATGGATTAAAGCTTAGACTGACCGCGCATGGTCCGATGGGATATGCATTAATGAGTAGTCCGTCATTGCGCAATGCCCTAGAACTGGCAACGCAGTTTTTTAATATGCGATTAAAAGACTATAAAATTAATTTTTATGAAGAAAATAAAAAATCGATTATTGAAATAAAACAAACACATCCTGTTATTAGCCAACAACCTGAACAAGCTGAAATATTGAGACGTTTTTTTTATGAATGCTTAATGATTGGTGTTATTCAAACTGCTCAAGCATTAGCCAAACATGATTTATCAGATGTGGAACTTCGAGTGGACTGGTCTGAACCACCTTATCATCAATATTTCTTACAACGATTACCCAAGATTCTTTTTAACCAAGAAAAAAATCAAATTTGTTATTCTTCTTCGATTATTGATTTGCCTACAAAAATGGCAGATCAAACCGCATTCCAATCAGCATTAGTTCAATGTGAAGCTGAGCAAATCCGCTTTTCAGCACAAATCAAAGATATTGGTTTACGAGTCAAGACAGAATTAGTACTGACGCCTCATAAAGGCTATCCATCTTTAGATATAATTGCCCAACGTTTGCACATGTCTAACCGAACATTAAGAAGACATCTCAACGAAGTTGGCGTCTCATATCTTAGTTTATTAGATGAAGTAAAATATCAAGAAGCAGCGAGACTTTTATTGAGTAGTGATATGGAAATACAAGAAATTGCGATTTATTTAGGATATATCCAGCCTGCTAATTTTGCACGAGCATTTAAGAAATGGAGTGGAGTAACCCCTATTCAATTCCGTAAGCACATCAATTAAGTTGAATAGCTAGCAATTTAGTAAGTACCTTATAATTCGATAGATCCCAATTTATTTATGAACCAAAGCTTGCAAATGATCTGCCCATTTAGCGTAGTCTGTAGAGTAATCCCTAACCCCGCGCCAAAGGCCATGAAGTAATAGATAGCGTTAGCTGTCAATGAGACTGAACTTTATATAAGAATGTGCCTTGAAGGATACGGAATAGCGCAACTTGCGGAACGAATTGTATCGAAACACCTGAAAGAAAAGAGACTCATCGCGGTATTACAAGACTGGTGCCCATCGCCTGTTTTAGTGACTTTACTTTACCCACATCAGCGTTTTCTTACACCAGCGGTACGCGTATTTTCAGACTGGATGGCCGAGTTACTCAACGATAGGTACTAGACTCAGTTTAAAAATATAATCATCAAAAAAATATCCAAGCATTGAGTCCACTAGCTACTCGATTGGTCGAGCGCTGTATCTATTTTTGATATGAGCGTATTTTACAACAAATATGTCCACTCAAAACTCGATTGGTCTTTTTTATCAGCTCAGCATTAAAGTACAAGTATTTACATGATCTATAAAGATTTGTGTCAATGTTCAGCTAAAATCAAAACAAAGACGCGATTGGTCGATATGCATCATTCAAAAATCTATTGACTATAAGTATGGTGATTTATCCATTCTTCTGATGTAGCCCAACCCACTGCGTCATTTAATAAAGCAACACAGGATAATTTTATGGACAAATTAATACAATGCCCTAAATGTGGTTCCACAGAAGTTGAAAAGCGTGATCATGATAAATTGCTGAGAACAACTGGTGGTGTTTTAATGACCGCGGCTGGAACTACAGCAGGCACAGTCGGGGGTGCTGCAACAGGTGCTTCTGTTGGTGCAGCCATTGGTACGGTGGCAGGTCCTTTAGGCGTGATTGTCGGTGGTACTGTTGGAACATTTGTTGGAGCGATTAGTGTAGGCATTACAGGTGGCTGGGTGGGCAATATTTTCGGAAAAAAAGCTGGGGTGATTATTGATAAGAATATTTTTCAGGATTATCTCTGCCTGAAATGCAAATACCGTTTTAAAGAAAAGAACGAATAGAGCATCGATTGAAATTAAGCAGAAAAATCAGTTAATTAGCGAACAACCCACCCTCCTATGATATTTTTAATGAAGTTCCACGCCCCTCATAATCTACACTAAATTATTGACTCACAAAATGCCCTTCAATCGTAAAAATATTTTGCAATATAATGGGCTTACAATGACCAATCACATTTAAAACTTTCTAATGCGGTCTTCCCATTTAATTCTTATTTTATTCAATCCAGAATTTTATGGGGGCTTTTATGGGGCACAATATTGAATAAAAAAATAAGCCCTTGTAAAAACAAGGGCTTATTTAGATATTTGGCGGAAGCGGTGGCCGTCAAATTAAAAACATATACTATTGATAAGTATATATAAAATAATTTATATTTAATTTTTTACTACGATTTTTACTACAAAAAATTCAATTCATTATTTGCTGCTATTTTATTAAGTGAACTCAATTTTCTTCAATGATTTATTGATTGTACATTAAGCGCAATAATTTTCAGATATAGCTTTAGGTACACTAACTGACTACTCAAGTGAACTCTATGAAAATGTACTTACTCATAAACTACCAAATGAAGTTGAAGCTGCTAACATTCTTGAATACGTAAAGGGTTGATGGCTGACTGGGATGCATATTGCTATATAAATATTAAATGTTGAGATTATTTGCATAAAATTTTAGATTCCCAAAGAATTATTATTTATCTAAAGGCATTAGAGGTAAACTACTCACAAAATAAATAAGTGGAGGTAAATAGCCTCCACTTAAGAAGAAAAATCTTAGCATGTAATTTTATTAAATTTCGATCTGACTACCTAACTCCGCTACACGATTGGACGGGATCTGATAGAAATCACTGACTGGGCGTATTACGCAGCATTGAAATAAACAAATGCTCACGCCAAGGTGCCAAACCATCACCCACATTGTGTATAATACTCTCACGCGGGACAAAGAAGCTAATCTGCATTAAATCATATTCAAATTCTAATATTGTCTTCAAAAGATAGGATGCTATATAGTGCAATATATCATTCCCTCCAAAAATTTTTCAGCAAATCTATTTAACTACAACTTGATCATTGTTTAAGTAATCCAAGCAAATGAGTATTGATACAGCACTCACAAGCTCTTCAGAGTATCTAGATCAAATCATAGAATCAAAAAACGAGCTCTTCAATACTTTTTAATTTATTTCATGGAAAATATGAACGACCACCCAATATGACGTGTTTATGTATTAAAATACCTTTAATTATTAAAAAATAATAACCTTGTTATAATTTATACTTTATTTACGCAAATTTTACGATAACTTTATTACAAATAAATGAGTGAAAATTTAATATACATCACTCAAATTTCTATTATTTCATAGAGGATATTATGAGAAATTCTCATAAATTATTAGTTTTGATCTCAGCCCTACCATCTAGTTATACATTAGCATCAGAAAACTCTGAAAATATAAACTTTAAATTATCTGGGAATGCTTCACTCGCAAGTGAATATCGCTGGCGTGGTCAAACGCAAACAAAAAATGATACTGCTTTCCAAGGAAACTTTCTCTTAAACCACTCATCTGGATTCTATATTTCAGCATTTGCATCAAATGTAGATTTTGGCGATGAAGCACATCTAGAGCTAGACCCTTTTATAGGTTATAGCACCTCATTTAATATGGGTAAAAAACAACCAACACTAGATGTAGGCATGCTTAGATACAATTATGTTGGCAAAAGTGATTTAAATTATAATGAATACTATATCAAAGTTTTTCTTACAAATTTATTAAGCGAAAATGACAATTTCATTCCTAGTATAAGCTACACAAACAAATATGGTGGGGAAGCAATGAGCAAAAATCTCGGTGAGGATATAAATAATTGGTACTTTAACATTTTATATACGACCCCTTTTGCTCAATCTAACTTTGGCGCAATTGCAAACTTAGGCTACTCAAAAGCGAATAAAGAAATTTATGGCGGAAAATCAGAGAATAATTTTTATGATTGGAAAGTTGGAACAACTTACAACTACAAACCAATGAATTTAAGTGCAGAGTTAGCCATTATTGGTACAAATATAGATACTAGTGGATTTACAGAAACTAATAAAAAAGGTGTTAAAAATGCTGCTGTATTTACTTTAACAAAATATTTTTAGAGCCCACTAATATAGTTTCAGATAATTAAAAAATTTGCTAGATGCCTATTTGCATATAAATACAAGTAGGCTTCTAACCTTTAAATTAGTTTTTTTGATTAGATTTCAACAAACTTTCAATTTCACTTCGATCAAAACCTCTCTCTTTCAAAATTGCAAAAATTAATTTCTGCATCTTTTTTGAAGCCGTTGAATACTTCTGTGCTAGTTTTTCTGTATCAATCATTTGTAAATCGTACTTCGCAAACAGATCTTTTGTGAGTTCCTGATTTTCAATCATATCCTTAGAGGAACTTAGACTATGGTACATCGTAAACTCCTAGATATCCCAATTTTGTTCAATCGCTGTAATTTGATTATAAATATTCTGATATTCAGCATATTTAACCGTACACCATAAATCAATAAAATCTTTTCCAAGATATTCTTTTATAATATTATTTCCCTTAAAAAGTGCTAAAGCTTCTAACTGATTTGTCGTTAAAAAAATATGTTCTTCTTTACGTTTTAACTGATTAGCTTGCTTAGGAACTTCTAAGTTTTGAGTTAAACCATGTAATGTCCCCATTAGAATCATTGCGACTGTTAAGTAAGGGTTACAATCAGCTCCAGCAACACGATACTCTAAGCGTTGGTTAGCAGTATCTGAACATGGTATCCGAATCGCAACATTACGATTATTGACGCCCCAATTTGCTTCTAAAGGAACATGATTGCCAATTCTAAATCGTCTAAATGAATTTACATTGGGTGCATTGACTGCCATTGAAGAAGGTAACAATAGAATAAGTCCACTAATTACTTTTAACAACTGGGGTGATAATAAATCTTTTACTTCTGTGCTAAAAATATTCTGTTGATTCTGATCTAAAATACTCATATGAAAATGCATACCACTACCAGCTTTATGCATATCAGGTTTTGCTAAAAAACTTGCACTCAAGCCATGCTTTAATGCGACCTGTTTTACTGTTCGTTTCAACAACATCACTTGATCACATAATTCCAGCACATCATCACTATGCCGTATATTAATTTCATATTGCCCAGAGGATGACTCAGCAACCACCCCTGTAATATTAATACCTTGTAAAACTGCTATACGTTCGACTTCGTCAAGGACATCTTGATAACCACTTGGTGTATTGATATCAAAACACTGGCTATTAGTCGCAATCTCACTCTCTGAGCCATTATTATTGAAAAGGTAAAATTCTAGTTCAGCAGCCATACAAGGGTAATAATTTTTCTCATGTAATTTGCTCAATATACCCTTTAATAGATTTCTAGGTTCAAATTGACAATCACACTCATTATCTTTCATTGTTAGGAACAATTGTGCATTGTGTTCAGGGTCTGTTGGACAAGGTTTTAAACTACCTAGTATTGGCTTACATAAGAAATCTGGCTCTCCAATAAACTTACCCAAACCAGTTTCTTCTATTACTTTACCATCCAGACTCATTGCATAAACAGATAATGGGAAATAACAACCATCAGCTAATTTATTTAAACAACTTATGTCTATACGCTTTCCTCGTATATGACCATTAATATCATGCAAACAAATATCAATATGTTTAGTGTTTGGATAAGAGCAAAGATAATTTTTCACCTCTTCTAAAAACAAAGCACTTTCTACATTATTTAAAGATTGAGTATTAAATGGCATTTCAATTTTAATACTTTTCTCTTTATTTTTTAACATGAGTGCAGTACTCATAATTTTAAACCTTACTAACTTTGGTATAAATACGATAAATTAGGGCAAGCTTAATGTAACGTAAAAAGATCGTAAATTTTATAAAGTATTTAAAAAGAAAAGTTATAAAATATCATAATGTAGAAAACCGTAACCCTATACCTGCTATAGTCGCAATATATTTTGGTGTAACAGCAGAATCCCCAATTTTGGTTCTCAGTTTTTTCACCAAGATGCGTAGATAATGAGTATCTTCTTCATGGGTACTTCCCCACAATTCTGTCATAATTTGCTTTTGTGTAACCACTTTACCTTGATGGCTTATTAATAATGCTAAAAGCTGGAATTCTTTTTTACTTAAAGCAATTTCTTGCCCAGCCAATTTTACGACATGCTCTACCACATCAACAAATAATGTCCCATCATCAAAAGTGTAAGCTTGCTCCATCTGTAGCGGCTTAGTCCGAAACATCACTCGAATGCGTGCACACAGTTCCTGAATGCTAAACGGTTTGGTGACATAGTCATTAGCACCCGCATCAAGCAATTTAATTTTTTGATTTTCATCAGGACGAGCTGATAACACAATCACAGGAATATCTGACCATTGTCTCAACTCAGTCAAAACTTCCAATCCATCCATATCAGGTAAACCTAAATCTAAGATCAATAAGCTAATACGTTGTGTCACCAAAATTTCTAGGCCTTTCAAGCCATTTTCAGCCACCTGCACCTGATAGCCCTGCGCACGCAAAGCAATATCCAAAAATCTACGAATTTGCGGCTCATCATCAATAATAAGAATTGATACTTGATGGTTCAATGTTTGTGGCATAAACGATGATTTTAATCCTGATCAAGTGGTAATCGTATCTTAATTAAAGTACCTTGACCATGTGTCCCAGCCAAAGCCTCTATACTCCCCATGTGTGCGCCAATAATCGCTTTTACAATTGAAAGACCCAACCCTGTTCCTGTTTTACCGCGATCTCCTCTCTGCATGGTATAGAACATGTCAAAAATCTGCTCACGTTCATCTTCAGGAATACCAACACCTTGATCTTCAATCTCGATCTGTAAATAGGTTTCGATCTGCTGAATATTCACTTCTATAGGCACATTTTCTGGAGAAAATTTGGCTGCATTTTCTAAGACATTAAAAATAGCTTGCTCAATCAAGGCAGGATGCACATAAAGCTGAGGCAAATCATCTGCTAAAGTCACGTTGATTTTGACATTCGGCTGATAACGTTTAAGCCGTTGCGTTGCAGAGCCAATCAGCTCATCCACACCAATCCAGTCTCGAGCCAAAGTGAGTCCCTGATGCCCTAAGCGAGTCATATCAAGTAGATTTTGAATATAACGATCAAGCCGTTCCCCTTCAATGTGAATGGTGTCTAATAATTCATGGCGATCACTTTCAAGCATCTGTTCGCCATAATATTTTAAACTGTCCGCTGAGCCAATCATTGCAGCCAACGGTGAACGCAAATCATGTGAAACGGATGAAAGTAAGGCTGAACGCAGCTTCTCCGTTTCAGCCACCACACGAGAGTTTTCTAACTGCAATGATAACTGTACACGTGAAGCAGTTTGAGCAATGTCATCAATCATCAACTCAACTAGGCGTTGTTGTTCAAAATCAATTCTTTCAGGATTTTGATTAAATCGAATGGCAATGACACCATACCCACCCACTAGATTCAGTGAATTAAACCACCATTCAGATTGGGTTAATGTTTTAGTAAAACGTCCACATGATTGCACATTTTTCTGAGTCCAATTTGCAGCGATCTGATCTTTTTCATTAAATAAAGTGGCATCGCCTAATTCAAATGTTCCAATTCTAAGCCAAACGGCTGCATTTAAAGCACTTTCCAAATGTTGCTTTGCAACTGTCATGACCTGTTCAATATCCACACAACTGGAAAGTTTACGTTCTAATTCTTGTAATTGTAGCGCAATAGAATTTGCAGCACGTAGGCTAAGCACCTGAGCACGTAATTGATTGGCTAAACGCCCGACCAATAAAGCTGAAACGATAAATGTGATAATAGTAATGACACCACGCTCGGCACTGATTCGAAAGGTAAATCGTGGTTCGATAAAAAAGTAGTTATAGAGTAGAAAACAAATAAAAACGCTCATAATCGTAATGAGCATGCGTGCCCGCATTGCGACCAGCAGCACCGCCACAATGAAAATTAAGGCTAAATCACTATAACCAATAAACCGATCACTGATTGCCGCAACCATAAGACCGAGCAGAACTATTGCAATACTTTCAATGACTTCTCGTTGATTAAATACTAAGCCCTGTTCTAACCAAGCATGATGAGAGAGATTGATCATTGCTTTATGGTCGCTATGTATTAACGTTAATGGCTGAACAAAAGTAATCTCAAAAGGATGTTGTTTTTCTAAAAGCTGATCAGCAATATGATCTGAAGATAAGCGTTGCCATAATGATTTTTTAGCGCTCTTGCCCAATAAAATATTAGATGCGCCATAATCATAAGCAGCCTGTAAAATCGTTGCTGCAATTTGATTGCTATACAATAAATAGGTATCTGCACCCAACTTACGTGCCAAATTAAATGCTTTAGTAACAGCAAAAGTTTGCCTGTTTTCAATTTTGCTTTTTTGAATTGAGATCACACTCCAAGTCGCATTTCTCCTTTCAGCAATTCGATGTGCTCGTCTGACTAAATCATCTGAAAACTCAGTTCCATCAATGGCTAACATCACATGATTTTGAATCGGAATAATTTGTCCTTGAGCTACAAATTTCTCCCGATAATCAATATCCACCTGTCCTGCAACTGTTTGAATTGCAAGGTCTCGTAAAGCTGTGAGATTGGCTGGCTTAAAAAAGCCTTGCAAGGCATGTGGAGCGACATCCGCTAAATAAATTTTGCCATGATTCATACGCTCTAATAGTTCAGGTACAGGAAGATCGACCAGCCGAATATCTTTTAATCTTTTTAATAATGCATCAGGCACGGTTTCTGTCACCCGAATGCCCGTAATTTGATAGACCACATCATTCAGACTTTCAAGATGCTGAATATTCAATGTGCTATACACATCAATACCTGCATCTAGTAACTCATTCACATCTTGCCAACGATACTCATGACGGCTATTGGGCACATTTCGATGTGCGAGTTCATCGACCAAAACTATTTCAGGTTTTAACTTCAGAATTTGATCAAGATCCATTTCATCTAAAAATCGATCTTGATATTCAACAGTCCTTTTAGGAACAACATTCAGCCCTTGAATCAAAGCTTCTGTATCAGCTCGACCATGCGTTTCGACCACGCCCACCAGCACATGATGACCTTGTCGCATCAACTCATGTGCTCTCGACAACATGGCAAAGGTTTTGCCCACGCCAGGTGCCGCCCCCAAGAAAATGGTTAAACGTCCAGATTGTTCACGTTGGCTATGTGCCAACCATGCATCTGCTTTGTTATTTCGGTCGATCTGCATAGGTTAAGCTCTATCAACGTGAGGTTGATGATAATTGATCTAAAGCGATGTTGAGCTGAAGCACATTGACTCGTGCCTGCCCATACAAGCCCAATTGAACAGGTTGAATCTGTTGTTGCACTAAATCTCTGACTTTCTGCTCGGATATAGCACGTTGTTGTGCCACACGTTTCACCTGTAATAGTGCACTTTCAGGTGAAATATCTGGATCAATCCCGCTACCCGATGCAGTGATCATCTCTGGTGGTACTTGTTGCTCAAGGATTTGATTGTTTTGAGCAAACTGCAAGGTTCTTTCTTTAATTTCCTTTTGCAATTCAGGATTAGACACTGCCAAGTTACTCCCCCCAACCGCATCCGCATCATACGCGATGGCACTTGGACGAGCATGAAAGTATTGATCACTCGCAAAGTCCTGTCCAACCAAGCTTGACCCGACAATTTTTCCATTTAACTCGATAACACTACCATTAGCCTGTTTTGGAAATAACAATTGAGCCAAAGATACACTCACACTGCAATACAATACGCCTGCAATCAAGAACCCAACCAACACTAAACCTAGGCTAGACCGAAAGAGTGATTGTGGCTCAGAAGATAGCGGGAAATTTTCTAATGTATTCATGATGTACTCCTAAATCCACAACGACACAACAAGGTCAATCAATTTGATGGCAATAAACGGAAAAACCACACCCCCTACGCCATAGATCAGCATATTACGACGTAACAATTGCAACGCACTGGCAGGTTTAAATTGCACTCCTTTAAGCGCTAAAGGAATCAACATCGGAATGATCAGTGCATTAAAAATCAATGCAGAAATCACCGCACTGCTTGGACTACCCAACTGCAAAATATTCAAGACATCAAGCTGAGGAATCGCAACGGCGAACAGTGCAGGCAAAATCACAAAGTATTTAGACACATCGTTGGCTAAAGAAAATGTGGTCAATGCACCGCGGGTAATCAATTGCTGCTTGCCAATTTCTACCACATCAAGCAGTTTGGTTGGATCAGAATCTAGATCAACCATATTTCCCGCTTCTTTTGCAGCTTGCGTGCCAGAGTTCATTGCCAAACCAATATCTGCTTGTGCCAAAGCGGGTGCATCATTGGTTCCATCGCCAACCATTGCGACCAATTTCCCTGCGGCTTGCTCTTTACGAATACAAGCTAATTTATCTTCAGGTCGAGCTTCAGCAATATAATCATCCACGCCTGCTTCAGCGGCAATTGCGGCTGCGGTCAAAGGATTATCCCCTGTTACCATGATGGTTTTAATCCCCATCTCTCTCAACAATGCAAAGCGCTCTTTAATCCCTTGCTTAATCACATCTGAAAGTTCAATCACACCTAAAATTGTATGATTCGATGCAACAACCAATGGTGTTGCGCCTTTAGACGCGACTTGTTCTACACGGGCTTTCAGCTCAATATTGTCTTTAATCTCTTGCTGGGTAAATTTTAGAATCGCATCCACTGCGCCTTTGCGAATTTTTTGCCCTGTCGCTAAATCAACCCCAGATAACCGTGTTGAAGCACTAAACTGAATAAATTCTGCGTCTTTAGGTTCACGGATACTTTCACCCATTTCTTTACCTAAACTCACGACAGATTTACCTTCAGGCGTTGGGTCAGCAAAAGACGTGAGCATTGCTGCTTGGCGTAATTCACTTGGACTCACACCAGCCAATGGGTAAAAAGCGGTTGCTTGGCGATCACCATAGGTTATTGTGCCTGTTTTATCCAACAGCAATACATCAATATCACCAGCAACCTCAACTGCCTTACCTGACTTCGCCAATACATTGGCTTTTAAGGCTCTGTTCATCCCTGCAATCCCAATCGCAGGCAACAAACCACCAATTGTTGTTGGAATGAGACAGACCAATAACGCAATCAACATTACCAGACTGATTTTGATCCCAACCATAGAACCAATAAACGGTAATGTTGCAACCACAACAATAAAAGTAATGGTCATGATGTTCAGTAAAATACTCAGCGCAATTTCATTCGGTGTTTTTTGACGATTTGCACCCTCAACCAAAGCAATCATGCGATCTAAAAAACTATTGCCTGCCTCATTACTGACACGAACAATAATTTGATCTGATAAAACTTTGGTACCCCCAATCACACCTGACCGATCCGTATTGGCTTCACGTAATACAGGTGCAGACTCACCTGTCACCGCCGACTCATTAATGGTGGCAAAACCTTGAATGATTTCACCATCTGCAGGCACGATTTCACCAGCTTTGATGATCACCAAATCATCTTTTTTTAATAAATTTGCAGAAATCACCATTGGAGTAGCATTTAGATCAGCAATTTTATTTGCCGTTAAGTTTTCACGAGCTTGGCGTAAAGAAGATGCCTGTCCACGTCCTTTGGCTTCTGCTACTGCTTCTGCATAATTGGCAAACAAAACGGTTACCAATAAGATCAAGCTGAGTAAAATACCAAATCCAAAACTGGTGCTCCCCATCACAGTTGCCGCGATGGTTAACACCGTTCCAATCCAAACACATGCCATGACTGGATTTTTAAAAGCGTACTGTGGCAATAATTTATGGAAAGTTTGCTGAATAATTTCTTTATTCAAAATATCCATTTGTTGTGTCGCATTTGAATGTTTCATTGTTGTCGCTCCACGCTTAAACTTTCACAGATAGCACAGATAAATAATCGGCAATTGGTCCAATGACCAACACTGGCATGAATTGCAATAAGGTCAAAATCAACACGATCCCAATCAAGGTCAACGCAAAGGTTGGGGACTCGATATGTAAAGAGCCTTTAGTTTCCGCTGCTTGTGGTTTGGTTGCCAAACTCACTGCGATTAAAACTGGAATGATGAGGACGCTATAACGACCTGCCAATAAGGCCACACTGGCACTGAGATTCCACCATATAGTGTTGTCGGCTAAGCCTTCAAAACCAGAACCATTATTGGCAAACGCAGACACATATTCATAAAACACTTGGCTAATACCATGCGATGCAGGATTTGAATTTCCTGTTAAAGATGGGAAAGCGATGGCGATCGCCGTCAAACCAAGAATCACCACTGGTTGTAAGAGAATGACGAGTGCCAATAACTTAATTTCAGTGACTTCAATTTTTCGTCCAAATAACTCAGGCGTACGACCTGTCATCAAACCCGCGATAAATACGGCTAAAAATAGATAGATAAAAAATTGTAATAGACCACAACCAATCCCACCCCAAATGGCATTGATTAGCATATTGCATAACTCAACCAAACCCGTTAATGGCGAAGCTGAGTCATGCATCATATTGACCGAACCATTATTCACCTGTGTAGTTAAACTTCCCCATAATGCAGAGGCTTCAGCTCCAAAACGAACTTCTTTACCTTCCATTAGCGCCGTATTTGGAACCAATGAAGATTTTTCAGTCCATAATGTGAATACAGTGGAAGCCAATGACATCAACAACATCGTACCCAAAATCATCCACATTAATTTTTTGCGTTGGACAAAGCGACCAAGCATAAATACAACCGACATTGGGATTAGTAAGATCGCAAGCATCTCCAGCACATTGGATAATGGCGTTGGATTTTCTAAAGGCACACTACTGTTTGGACCATACCAACCACCGCCATTACTGCCTAATTGCTTGATCGCCACCATCGGTGCAACTGGACCCAATGGAATATGTTGAGTTTTGACTTCCGTGCTTTGATCCAAGACTTGTGCTGTTGGACCCGCCGAGAGTGTTGCAGGGACACCTTGAAATGTAAGCAGTAAAGAAAAAATTAAACTTAATGGAATAAAAAATCTAAATAATGGTCGGATAATATCCATCCAATAATTACCTAGATTAATCGTATTCCAGTCTTTCTTATCTGCACCTTCTTCTCTGCCTGATTGCAGGAATAAAGCCCTTAACATCGCAGCAAGCAATGCCAGCCCAATAATTGGCGACAAATATTGCAATCCCACAATGGCTGTCATTTGTGCAAAATAAGACAGTTGTGCTTGCCCTGAATAATGCTGCTGATTGGTATTGGTTAAGAAAGAAATCGCTGTATGCACAGCCAAGTCCCATTTCATGTTTGGAATGTTGTCAGGATTGAATGGCAACCACGCTTGAGTCATAAAGACGGCAACACTCGCCACCACCAGTAAGATATTACTGAGCACAAAAGCCCCAAAATATTGACGCCAATTCATACCTACTTGTTTCACATTCAAAATAGCGTAAATTGGTTGTTCGATCCATTTAAAGAAACGATCGCTTTTCATTGGTTGAGCTTGCATCACATCTGCAAGATAGCGTCCTAATGGATAAGCTAAAACCAATGCAAGGATAAATACGGAAATAAATTCCCACATAGCACATGCCATTTAAAAAAATAAGTCAGTACTAGTATGGAAAATGACTGCGTAAATTCTCTATATCTAAAATGGCAAACAGCGTAAATTTTCTGTAAAAAATTAATCAAAAGACTAAATTTAATGTAATGAACTTTTAACCTTGCCAGATTGTACTGTAGACTTTGGCAATCAAAACAATTAAGACTTGAAGAAATGGCCTTATTTGCAATTATTGGATTAGGAAGTTTCGGTACTACCATAGCTACAGAATTGATGAGGCTAGATCATGATGTGATTGGTATAGATACAGAAAAAAAATATGTTGAGAATATTTCAAATAAGATTACACATGCTGTGATAGCTGATGCAACTGATGAACACGTGCTAGAAGAATTAAATATTCAAAATTGTGAAGCTGTAATTGTAGCTATAGGTGAAGATATCGAAGCGAGTATTTTATGTGTTTTGAATTTAAAAAACTTAGGTGTTACAAAAATTTGGGCTAAAGCTAAGACAAAATCTCACCATACAATTCTATCTCATTTAAATATCGAAAAAATTATCCACCCAGAAGAAGATATGGGGATTCGAATCGCACAATCTTTAAATTATCCTATGGTAAGTCGATATATGTCTTTGAGTGATGATCACTTTATTGTTCAAATTCCTATTCAAGAAAACTTTTTTCAAGATAATATAATTAAAAACATTTATAGATTTCCAGAAGTTAAAATTTTATTAGTTAAACGATTTAAAGATGTATTCTATACTATAGATCGAGACTTCCCATTAGCTGAGGGAGACACTCTTATTCTAGAAGGGCCACTCGCTAAACTTAAAATAATTTGTGAATTAATGATTTAAAGTGACTTAACATGAAAAAAATAAACAAAATCAAACCTATTCACTTAAATCCTCCTACTATTTTGGCTCTTGGCTTTCTAAGTTTTATTGTTTTTGGAACTTTCTTATTAAAATTACCAGTGGCTCACAACATTGAAATAACATGGCTTCAAGCATTATTTACAGCTACGTCTGCTGTGACAGTAACTGGGCTTTCAGTTATTGATACAGGTACTGCTTTCAGTCATTTTGGACAATTTATTATTCTTTGTCTAATTCAATTAGGTGGTCTTGGATTTATGACTTTTGCTATTCTAGCAGCATTAAGTCTCTCGCCAAAAATAGGACTTAAACAACAAATTATGGCCCAAGATAGCTTAGATCAAACTAGCTTATCTAAAGTAACATTTGTTGCTAAAGGCGTTGTCATTTATTCAATAATTTTTGAATTGATTGGTGCTATTATACTATCTTTTTGTTTTATACCCGAATTTGGAATCGTAAAAGGTATTTATACTTCTATTTTTTTTAGTATTTCCGCATTTAACAATGCAGGATTTTCTATATTTCCTGATAGCTTAATGAGTTTTCAAAGCAATTATCTTATTTGTATTTCAATTAGTTTCTTATATATATTGGGTGGTTTAGGGTTTATAGTATTGATGGATATAAAAAAAAATAGAAAATGGAAAAAACTAACAGCTAATAGTAAAATTGTTATTTTAACTACTATGTATCTCAATATCATAGCCTTTGTTTTAATTTGGCTACTTGAAGCTAACAATCCCCTAACTCTTTCCCCTATGCAAACAAGTGATCAACTTTTAAATGCATGGTTTCAAGCCACAACTCCTAGAACAGCTGGTTTCAATACACTAGATACGGCCTCTCTTAAAGATTCTACCACCCTGATAATTATGATCTTAATGTTTATTGGTGGTGGATCATTGAGTACAGCTAGCGGTATAAAAATAGGCACATTTATAATATTAATTCTCAGTGTTATTTCATTTCTACGGAGGAATGATGAAGTAACGATATTTAACTATTCCGTTTCTCAAGATAATATTTTCAAAGCTCTAGCAGTTAGTCTGATTACAGGACTTTTTGTAATCCTGAGTTTTTTTATTTTACTTATCTCAGAACCAAAATTAAATTTCTTGGATTTGATGTTCGAAGCTATATCAGCAATTAGTACTGTAGGTCTATCTCGAAACACAACAGGTTCATTGCATGAAGGAAGTTTGCTAGTTCTAATACTATTGATGTTTGCAGGTCGTTTAGGTGCTTTAACAATTGCGTATCTCATTGCGACCCCCAAAAAGAGTCGTATAAAGCACCCCAATACGCATATTCAAATTGGTTAGTTATTCACCTAACTTTTCGGATATAGTTAAACGAAGAGTAAATATCATAAATAGGCTTTTTTGCACAAACCTTTTCATTACGGCTTATTCAGCAATATAATTTCCAAATGAATAAGCCTACGCTCAAAATCTATCGTACAACGAATTCGTCATCCTACTATCGAGCTTTGATCAATCTTGGCAATTTAACAATTTGGTTTGATTCTGAGACTCAATGGTACGCTTACCCTAAAGGTAAACATGATCGAAATCAAACTTATTCAGACGCAGCCATACAATACTTTTTAATGATCAAATCTTTATTTCGTCTTTCTTTGCGTATGGTCACAAGCTTTGTTCAAAGTCTCATTAAACGGTATAGGTTAAATTGGACAATAGGCCTACCTCACACCTAAGTTGTAACTTAAATCTGAATGGTTGGGGCTATGCTCAACTTTTGAATATTTGTGCAACAATGCCGTTTAAAATTCAATATATTTTTCTTCAATTTATTTTTAAAAGAGAGCCTAAACCCTCTTTATCGGTATGCCATTTTGAATTTAATCCAAGCATGCAGTTCACTGGCAATCCACCCTACTCGACTGGTAGAGAGCTTTATTTATTTGGGAAAATTTGAATCATACGTTACTGCTTTAGGGTCTAGCATATTGTAGATTGTTGCACGGCCTAATTGAATAATTCGCATTACATTCTTAAGGCTGATTAACTGATGCATCTGAAAAGTTTGACCTGTAAACGCATTCATGATGTTTAACTCCTAATCATTGATGCGAGCAGTAATTGCTCAAATGATAAGTCTCCTGAATAAAAAATTACTTGATCCAGTCTGATCCAATGCCGTCTAATTCAAAGCCTGTACCGATTGCTGTAACCCTTTCTGGATATCCTGAACACGGTCATCTTGATTCGCTGCATCTTGGGCTTGCTGGTTTGATTCATCCGAGTAGAACTCATCAACAATATCCAAGCCCTCTTCGCCATCCACTTCCAAGCTCGCATTGCCATAACCTTGTCTTGCCACATGATCTAAAGCCTCTTGATAAAACCCTGCTGCCTTACTTTGTTCACTGATTTGCTTGGCATTGATTATCGCCTCCTGCAAATTGACACCATCACGTAAAGTCAGATCCACGTAATAAATCGGGGTACGATAACTTTGCGTGGTGCTCTTGCCTCTGAGTGTAAGTTGCAATGGCAAACAAGAAAGTAAATCACCTGAAGCCGAACTGTAATAACGTAATCGTGCTGCCAAGGTACGGATGCTATTAAATCCTGTGGTTCTAAAGATGAAGGTACCAAACTCATCGGATTCATCTAGGTTGACGTAAAGTCTGCCATAAGGTTTACATAGTCCGCCTTGAGCCAAGGGACATAAATCAGGGGATGGACATGAATGTTGTTCAATCCCGTTTTGTCCAAGTCGCTGACAAGTTTCTCCATTACCTGAGCAGATTAATCGTCCTGTTTGGCGATCAAATAGACTGTACTCTGCCCGTAGATTCAGTTCAGGATCGTTAAAGATCATCCTCACTGGAATGCTTCTAAGTTTTTGATTAGATGCTTTAGCTCGGAGCTGTTCATCCAAGGGATGCTTGATCCACCCTTCCTTTCCTTGAATTTGACTGGTAATCGTAAATTGATCATCCTTTTCAGGGACACGTTTACCGTTCTTTTCCACGATCTTGCCGATACTGATACGACCAAGAACAGGCGGAGTAATTGCTAAACCTTTAATCATAATGAATTCCTTTAAATAAAAATTGAACATAAAAAAATCCCACACCTATTGGGGTATGGGATCGATTGGTTTTGGGTTGGTTGTGTTAGGTAATAAATGTGGATAAAGAATGAGTTATCCACCATTCGGATAAATCTGAAATCTTCGTGTCCCTACTTTGGTTTGTGGGAACTGCTGTAGATATTCAGGGTGTTGTTTCAGTAAAGCTTTGCTATTTAATGTGGTGGAGTCTTGTGCCTTCTTCCACGTCACTGAACCGCCTGTAAATACCGCACGTTCCGCATCTTTCATCAGCATCTGTATTTGATGTTTTAACTCATCGAAATACTGTTGATGCTGTTCAAGCCTATGTCGCTCTTCTAACAGTTGGTTAAAGAGATAGTTGGCCTGTTCGTTTTGGCTGAGGTCTTCTACAGTTAATGGACTTTGTTCAGGATAAAGTTGCTGTAAGGCTTTGGCTGCTGAATCCGAGGCATCGACACTCGGTGGAATACTCGACTCAACACATTGCCAGAAGTGACGCTCCGCATTGATGATGTGCTGAATCACCGTTTCGCTTCGTGTCACTTTAAAGATTTTAGTTTCATGTCCACAGATCAAGGCACAGATATGCGCAGCCTGTTTACCTGTTACCGCCAATTGATGTTGGACTTGGCACAGCACATATAAAGGCACACCATCTCGCCAGAGTTTTGAGCCATATTCTCCGACTGTTTTACATTCCAAGATTTGCACATCTGGGTTGCCCACCACGGCATAATCCAAATTGGCGAGCATAAACTGCTTATCCTCGTCAGGGTGTTGCAGCACCGCATTGACTCGACGGACTTTGTGGTTAGTGTGCATGCTATAGTATTCCGCCACCAATGGTTCAAGTTGTTTGCCCCAGTACAGTGGCGCATAGCCTGCGCTTTCATCTTCGATGTTCTGCTGCATTCGACCTGTTTTGATCATCCACAACTCTAGCATCGACATATAGGGATTGAGTCCGCAGGCAGTAGCGGCATCACTACTACCGATACCTTGTTTACGGATTTCTAGCCATTGTTGATAGTTGAGTTGTTTAGTGTTGGCGAGGCGTTTGGCTGCGGGTGCTTTGGATTTTCTTGGCTGTTGATTGGGTCGGTCGCGTTTCATTCGTGTGCCAACTTCAACTTGAGTTTTTGACTTCTGTGTGGTCGGATTGAGCGGTTGAGGATAAGGTTGTAAAGGTGACTGGTTTAAGTTGTTTTGAATGTGGTGATGACTGTTCATTGCTATGTTCCTGTATCGATAAAATCGTAAAAGCTGAATTTCGGGCATAAAAAATGCCACATCTGGAGAATGTGGCTAAGGGGGTATGCGTGTGTTTGTACGGTTTGATCGGTAAATGTAGATTAAAAGGACTAACTTAAATCAAACTGAATAGTAGCTTTAGTTTAAGCCACCATTCTGAGTGCTTGTTCTAGACCACGTTGTTTAATGGCTGCGCCTGCTCCGAACCATGCGGAATCGAGTCGATGATCAGTACTCATTGCCCGACGCTCATGATCAATAAATTCCGTGATTGAGCACAGTAAACCATAAGCTGTATCTTTGGCTGAACTGAGTTCTGCACCACGGCCATGCCCGTTAAACATGGTCATGACTTTTGACATAGCACGGCCATTCGGTTCAGTTTTATTGCTCGGGTTATTGCGGTTGAAGTGAATAATGCTTGGATCAGCATAGTAGTTGCTCTCGTTAAAGACGCGATCAAAGAAAGCAGCAGCTTCTTGCTGAGTCACTTTACGTTCGCTGAGCTGTTTCATTTGGTACATGTGTTCGTCCCATGCTCGAACTGAAATACCGAGTTGGTGTTTGACCTTCTCTGCATCAAAGCGAGTGCTGTGAGGTACTTTGACCACTCCAGCATTGTTGGATGTATGGTTGTGGGTTTTCAGTGCAATCGCTAAGGTGTTGTTACACACCACGCGAATAGACGTGAATTGTGCTGTTGTGGCAAGGGTGCCATCACAAGCCGTAGCTAATAGAATATAGCCGTTACTCACATCATTACCTTTTAATGCTTTGCTTTGTCCTGTCTTCGCCAAAGCCCAGAATTTCTTGCCACCTTTCAATACTCCTGCTGTTTCCAGCTCAAAGCCTGATTGTTCGGTCAGGTCTCGATAGAATTCAAGAATCTCTTTGGGTTGCACTTCTTGGAAGCGTTGGCTCACCACGGACAAAGGTGCATGGGTATCTGAGCGGTATAAAACACGTTGTTCTTCAAAGGGCATAATG
Organism: Acinetobacter sp. NIPH 298; assembly: GCF_000369505.1. GTDB lineage: Bacteria > Pseudomonadota > Gammaproteobacteria > Pseudomonadales > Moraxellaceae > Acinetobacter. The sequence continues at coordinate 815,584 of NZ_KB850055.1, read as the reverse complement.
ATGTTCTGCCCCCGATGGTTTTGCGCCATATAACTAACATCTGAAGATTCGATGCGCCAATCCATGCCTGCTTGTTGTGCCCACACTTCAATCGGTTGGTGTGGAGTGAGTGGATTGCCTAAACCATGCCAAGGGGTTTGTCCTGTAAAAGCCATTGTTTCTACTAAATGTGCCATAAGATATGTCCTTTAATTTTGCTGTAAATTGTGTCTTGTTCAGTATTTATGTGTGCTAATGCTAGATCGGGTTTGATCTGCCAGAACTAGAATCATCCCACCTAAGGCTGCGCCTGCTACACCACCCAGCATCGATGAAAAACCCATCGACTTGGCAAGGTTCATGCCCAATATCGCCAAAGTTGTGGGAGCACTTGCAAGGCTGAGTTGCGGTGGTTGTGGTTCTCTAAAGCGAGGACTATACGGTTCTTCTTCTGTTTCCAAATACGACATGGAAGTTCTCCAAGAGTTAAGAAATGAGTGTTTAAAAACGCTATAGCAGAGACCATTAGTTCAATGCTTGGTTTTACTTCATTTCAGTAATATGTATTTGAAATAATTTGGAATCGTATGGCTGGTTATTTTTTACTGGGTTATACAGAACATCGGGACAAATCGAATTGACCTGTTAAATCGTTATGATTATGATGAGCTTGCTGACCCTCATGGTCAGTCGGTTTTAGCAGACCGTTTCATACAGCGCATCAGGGTTTACTCGTCTGAGTATTACTCTTGTGCGTAAAACCTTCTCGTCCCCCTTTGCGGTAGAACGGGAGGGGGACGCGTCCGCGCGTGCTGGTTCTGTATGTCCAGTCTGCTAACCCCTTTTCGTTCTGCCACCATTATTTAGCAGTGATGCGGTAGAACTTCTATACATACAGGAGTCAATCATGACTGTTTCTTTTTTAGCGTTTAGCTTTATTCCAATTTCATCTCGTTCATTCAAGTCGTACAGCATACCTTTGCTTTGACTTTGAAGATTTTTGCACGTCTGATTTTATTGATTGGTATCGTGATTTGGCTCGGCCCTGCCTTTCTTGGCTTCGTCATCCTTATGATCTTGTTCTATATATTGATGGAATTGGCTGGATGGAATAAACAACCACCACCCTAGTCCATGTAATTTTAGATAGAAAAACCAATTTTTTATATTAGACATCATTCATCCTCTTTAATGACGAGAATTACTATGTCTATTTCTTATCGCCTGTCTTTTGTAGGGCTTTCCTTACTGACGGCTATTTCTCTTGCAGGTTGTGAAAGTAAATCCAAACGTGACTTTAATGCAGGTTGCCAGTCTGGTGGTACAGATCGTTCAACCTGTTCCTGTGTCTATGACAAGTTAGAAGCTCACTACTCCCCTCAATTTATGGAACAGCTAGGTGAGCAACAGGTTAGTCAACTTGACCTTCCCCATGATTTTAGTGAGCAAATGCTTCGTGCAGCTCAAGCTTGCCAGTCAAGTTAGGAGTTCAACATGCAAATCAAACATATTGTTATCGGTATTTATATCGTGATTGCCCTGCTGTTCTCTGCCTATTTAAAAGGTTGCAGTGCCACAGCAGATCGGAGTTATGCCTACAACTTAGGTAAAGCGATCGTCTGGCCAATCTCGATGTTTAACTAACGGAACTAAAGCAAAAGTCTATTTAACAACAATAATCAGGATTTAATTTTAATGAACAAACCAATTAAAGCATTCTTCAAATGCAGTGCTATTGCAGCATGCCTATCTACTGCCACGCTGAGTCATGCGGATATGAATACAGTGATGATACTCGTCAATGACCCCTCTTCCGCCCCCATTGTTAAACGTTGTGATGGCAACGTGAATTGTAATGCCTTTGTTGCACTGAGCAGAGAATGGCAGCTTATTCCTAAAGGGGATCGTTTACGTTATTTCATTTATAGCGGTGATTTAAATGCAATGATTCGAGAAGGAAAGGATTTAAAAGAACAGAAGTTAATTGATCTTGATGACTTTGCTTATCAAGTCTTTGATTATCATGCCGAGAATTTTAATGACCGTTGGTTGTACATCAAGGGGCTAGCCGTTCTGAAGTATGTTCAACGTACTCAGTTTGACCCTCAGTAAAACAAGCGATGTATCTCTTCCAGACTTAAATTAAAAGGAAAACCCGTCATGAAACAAATATTCATCACGGCTGTCATTTTATCGATCTTAACAGCATGCCATAAGACACCAGAACAATCCTCATCAGAGACGACCAATGAATCAACCACCGCTCAATATCAAGATAACTCTAAACAGCAATTGAAAGAGCAAGAAGCAGAAACTGCTGCAATTGCTCATGATCGTTATGATCCAGACAGTATTTATGAAGGTGCTGACAATGCTGAGATTCCTCCACCACAACTTAAACGTGAACTATTACCAAGTGAAACACTGGAAGTAAAGTTTCGCCCTGTTGACTCGTACCCAAACTTTACCGTCGTCACACAAACCACATATGACATCACCCGATTAAAAGTGGTGTCCGAAATTAACGATGTGATTGATAAAGTCGAAACTGACAATCAAAATTGTATTGTGGCTGGAGTAGAACCTTATACCGTCAAATTTCCGACTCCAACCAATTATGGCGATTTATTTAAGCTGGTTTTAGATGGCTGTAGAGCAGATGAAATCAATGAAGTTTATCTCTATACCACACGAGGAAAAATTACCTATCGTGCCCTTGCCGAAGATTGATTCGATGAGAATAGGTACACACTAATAAAACTATAATCCCTACTATGTTAATTTGATAAAATTAACATAGTAAGAAAATATATTTGAAACAATAAAAACAACAAGATATTGTATTTATTATCATTTCATTATAGATTTGATTAATTTCTTGATAAAAATCAATCAATGTCTGAAACAAATAATTTAAAACTTGCAGTCTTAATCGATGCTGACAATGCTCAAGCTTCTGTTTGTGAAAACTTACTAAAAGAAATCGCTCGTTTTGGAACAGCCCACATCAAAAGAATCTATGGTGATTGGACTAAACCAAACTTAAAATCATGGAAAGAAGAATTACATAAACATGCAATTCAACCAGTCCAACAATTTAGCTATACGTCTGGGAGAAATGCGACAGACTCTGCTCTAATTATTGATGCAATGGACTTACTGCATCAAAGTCATTTAGATGGGTTCTGCTTGATCTCTTCAGATAGTGACTTTACAAGATTAGCAACAAGAATTCGAGAAAATGGATTAGTTGTATATGGGTTTGGAGAAAAAAAGACTCCTAATGCCTTCATTGTTGCATGTGATCAATTTATTTTTGTTGAAAATCTTACACCTAAAGTTGAAGAAGTAGCATCTACAGAAACAGAGGATCAGAAAGAGCCCAAGGTACCTAAAAAAGTTGCCTTATCTAAAGATAGAAAGTTAAAAGATGCACTAAAAGTTGCCATTAATGCTTCTTCGAAAGATTCAGATTGGGCTGCTTTATCTGGAGTAGGTGGATATATGATTAAAAGTGATCCATCCTTCGATCCTCGTAGTTACGGTTATGAGAAACTAAGTGCATTAGTAGAAAATTTAAATTATTTAGAAATAGATAAACGTAAACCAAATGACTCTTCTCAAATTTATCATATGTATATTCGATTTAAATAGTTTCAAGACCCAAATAGAGCTATATTGATTAGATTAATTAATATTACATAGGATGTGTATTGCTGTAATACGTAACACATCCTACTTTCTTATAGAAATCTTGTTGAACTCTTTTATTCAGCTTAAACAGCTCCCCCTACGCTTGTTGATCTCATACCGCCCCCTACCAAAGCTACGCATGTTTGACACTCTTGCCCGAAGGTGTTGGTTATCTTTCTCAGGATTCACAAGATACACAGCTGCATTGATGGCATTCTGTACCTGCTCTGGTTTAGATCGATGTATCATACCAACCCCCAATTTACCTTTCTTTAGAAATTGCTTCTTGTAGTCAGGGGAGTTAGAGGTAAAGTAATAACCTTGGTTAGCCGTAATCTCACTCCAGCACTGCCCAACCTGTATTGCCATACCAAAGTCTTTTTGATGTTTATGCCCATCGTAGATTAGTAGAAGATGGCAGTGATAACCCTTAGTTGCTCCTTGTTCTAAAGCCCACGCATAACCTTGTAAACCTTTAAAGCATGTATCTTGGTTCTGCACTCTATTTATGAAAGTTCGTAAATAGGCATTAAACTGCTCAATGCCTACGGTATGCTGATGTTTTAGCTCGATACTCAAATCTATTCGAATGAATAATAGTTTGGCGTAGTGTTTAGTAAGTTGTTCTAGATACTCACGAAGACTACGCTGGTTACGTTGCTCTTGAGCTTTTAACCCTATAACCTCAAGTGCAAAATTTAACTTCCCGTAGTGTAGCAACTCTAATAAACGAGACATTTGCATAGGAGTAAGATGCCTTACAACAGAGATATCTTCACCATTCAACATTTCATCAATAGCTTTCGTCAAAGAATGAAAGGTTTCAACACTCTGAGCATATTTTAAGTGGGGTTGATAGATTGCTTTAAATTGAGGAATGAGCTGCATTAGACCATCTTTAAAACCTTGCTCAGTGTAGTTCTCATAAGTCATTGAGATAATAAAGTTCTCTATATCCATTAACACTTTAGATTCATTAAAATTAGGAGTAGATGCATTCATAGGTATTTCCTAGTTAGTTTTGAAGTACATATAACTAGGAAGTTATTTAAGTTTTACAGAGTGTGCTTATGTTATGTAATGAGTTACTTAGATATAGATAATTATGAATTGATATAGATAGAGCAATACTACTTAAGATATTAAAGATATATTAATTATTAAATAGATTTAATAAATATATTTATTAAAAAGATGTATTTATTATATTAATAACCCAGTAACCCTTATAAATTAAAAGACTGTAATACACGGGCACTTAAACTATATGCATTCCCACATATCACAGAAGTCTATAATAAATCTTACAAGCTTAAGTTACGTTATGGTTCATCTGCATCCTTATGAGCAGCTAATGGTGAACTGGAGATTTTCTTCTTATTTAGCTTCTTTGGCACAACTTTCTTTCTTCCAACAACAGCAATGCTACTTTTAATCAGCAACTTAGCATCGGGGTTCTGATATTCAAATCTTCTTCTCTTAATCGAATTTTCTATAAAAATACTGTGACTTAAGAATGTTGGAATAATTTTTTGTAAAAAATCAGATTTCCTATGTTTATTGGTTGACTCAATAACCAATCGATCTAATGAATATTCTTCATCAGACTGCATTATTGGTTTTCCCTGTATTTTAAAACTTTTAAGCTCAGATAAATCAACCAGTTCCAACTCTGACAGTGCTTTTTCTTTTACAAATTTACGCCATCTCATATTTAACAATTGAATTATAGATGTTGGATCAGTGAATACTCGATGGTCAAATGTAATAAAGACATCGGCATAGAAATGCCCTTCTTCATTTTGACTCCATAATCCAAAGTAACCTGTTTTCCATGATAAAGGTTTTGCCCTTTGTGCCTGATGTAAAAATGCAGTCCATAAAACTGCTAGTTTTTCTTGAGGTATAGAGCCAAACTTTGGAATCAACTCAACAGTTAGTCTAAATACTAAACAATCCTGTTTCAACAAATATTGAAATAAATTAGTAGCTACTTCTAAACGTTTTTTATATTTTCTATAAGCATTTATTCTAATCTCTTTAATTGATTTACCGTTATTACCAAGAGGTATTTCAGTGAATATATTCCGTAAAGCAAAAATATAGCGATTAATATGCATAATCGATGTTTTAGAGGTAAATAAACTTGTGAGCATTTTTGACGTCTCTTTGCTTTTTTCAAATAGCCCATTCTCATGTAATTGGAAATCTTGTATTGTTCGTATGGCTTGATTCTCTAATTCACTTTCACCTAACAAAATAAATTGTCGGCCAAGGCTTGTAACTGCCTTACGTAAAATCGACCTTGACAGCAGTTCGTGATCACCCGATACACTGAGCTCAAATGCATTTAATTTTGTTGTAATTAATGTTTCAATAAATATTTCAATATGCATCATGGATTGAACTTTTTTGGGATCAGATTCAATCTCACGAAAATAATGTATCACCGCTTCAATGTAGGCTTGGCTAGTTTTAGGAAGGTTACGCATCGTCCAAACCGATTTAAGCTCCTTTTCACACAAAAAGGGCTGACATGCTTTATTTGCTGCCTCTAGCACTTTTTCCATAGAATTAGAATCTTTAACATAGCCATCATAATTATTAAAAGCCTCTGGCGGATTGCTTCTTACCCGGGCTATTTCTCCACTTAAATTGTGATTTACACTTAAATTAGTTTTAAAAAGATTTGATAAAACAGGCTGGATATATAAATCTAGCCTAAAGAAAAAGCTAAGTATCCAATATTTAAATGCTTCAATATTTTTAGGTTGTGAACTTTTAATTAAACCTACAGCAATCTTTGAGTAATTTCTTCTAATGACCTCATTCCAATTGCGAATCCTAACATGGTATATATCCCCCACTGCTTTCTGAATTTGTTGTTGTAGCATGGAAATTGAGTTTTTCTCAGAAAAGTTTTTAGATGGTTTCAACGTCAAAATACAATGTAAGTTTAAATCATCTTTAGTACTATAAGTTTCAACCTTGGTGATTGCACTGAGAAGATGTGGGAAACTAGCTAATATAAGATTAATATCAGCCAATGGGCTGACTGGAATAATTCCAACTTGAGCCAATAAGTCAGAACGTGGTTTTAAAAAATCTTGTATCTGAATATCTATTGCGAATACATAAATGGTGGAGTGAATTTGTAGTAAATGATCAAACCCTTTAGCTTGTTGATTTAACTTATCAAATGTATTTATTTCCTGCTTACGATGTTCATTTATACCACGATCAATCTGATCTCGGACTTGAGTTATCAGTTGAGCTATGCGCTGATAAGGGATTCCTCCGATTCTCCATTGCGTTAATTGTTGGTGACTATCAAGAATGAATGCATTTTTAGCATATTCATCATTTTTCTCTTTAGGGAATGGTAAGTACACACTATTACCATCTTTCGCCCTTATTTCAAATCCTAAGTTTTGGTCAAGCAGCTTAAATGTCTCATACACACTCCTAAAAAAGAGATGAACAAACATTTCAGGATGTGGAATTAAACCTTTTTGCAAACGTATTCCATTAAAAAAATTACAGAACTCCTCAAGCTGATTCTGATCCTTTTTATTGCTGAACTTCGAAATAAGTACTTCGGCATCCCAGATATCATCGCTGACTTCTTGTGCAAAATTATCTATCCGCTTCAAAGTATCAATTGTTTCTTTAAAAGCTACTTTCTCAGCCAACCCATCTACATAGCGCATTGAATATGAGCTGTGAACTTTATGTTTTAGTAATTTAAAAAAATCTTCATTCGAAATTTCGAAAGGTAAATTCATACTAAACTCTGCTTAGATCTTTATATAGCAATACATAGAAATATAATTCTAAATTTTATAATTTCACATTAATCACCTATTGTATTTATAAAAATATCATAATATACAGTAAAAATCACTTAATAAAACTTTATTTTGCACCGATTTTTCTTCTTAAAAACACAAAAAAAAATGCACAAATATGTGCATTTTTGTCCCCTATCAGAGCCCAATTTCTCTACTTTAAAATGAAATTTATTCAATTTTTTACTCTGGCCCAATGATTTGAGAGAGCAAATCTTCATGCCTTCGTAATAGGTTTTTGATGACTTCTGGCTGATAAGCTGTATTAAATGGAAGTTTCTTCTTCAGCAAAATTGATGGGTCATCCATCTGCAAGGCATTTTGAAGCTCTCGACATGTAACCTGAAGTTCTCTAATTTTATTGATAAAGGTCTGCTCTCGAGTCGCTGTGATTATGATACCTGAGCCTATTTTATTGCTTGGTGGATTTACCTTATACTTTTCGAACTCTCGTTGAAGTTCTGCTAACAATTTCATTTTTTCTTCTAATTGGGTTTCTATCCATTTTTTATCAAATTGCTTAAGTACAAGGTCTAATTCTGGTAAGACACTGTCTACAGCTGTATTCAGATTATCCCATTTGCCTTGGGTTTGAGCTTTATTCAGCATAAAGTCAAAAATCACTTGATGCTTTTTATATAGGCTCTTTTGATACCGTTTATTTGCTCCACGCACTCCTCTTATTCTAGTATGAATTTTCTTGCTAAAAAGAATATCTACATCCATCTCAGCATACTGACTAATTATTTCTTTATACGCTTTTTTTATCTCTTTATCTGAGAGCTCATCAAACTGTTCTATCAGTTCTAAAATGAGCCTTAAAACTTCTAGGAAGTCGTGACTTGAATACATTTTACCATTTCTTTTGACAGAAATAGGCTGTTCCATAAGCTCAACAATTCGTTGTGATTCTTCTTCGTTAAAATTTCTCCGGATATCTTGCAAATAAGCTAGATTCAAATCATCTCTGTTAGGTGCTTCGACATCATGCTCATATGTAGATTTCGTACAGTAGTTAAGAAACCCTTGGTATACCTCAAAAACAAATACAAATAATTCATTTCTATTTACATAAGCCATAAAACCTCCATTTCAATTATTCTTTATTTATCATATATATTTTATATCACTATAGTACAGTAAATCTTTACTTAACTAGAATTATTAAAATCATGGACATGGATCGATATGATTGCGGCATAGCAAGTTAGAAAGGATCTAGCCAATTAGATTCATAACTTAAATGTCAATTTATTACTGGAATCATATACTATGCTAGAGCATCGTTATCGTGTTAGAGATTTGGTCAACTATCCTGAACGTCCAGCAAAGGACTATGTGGATCGTAGTGGTCGCAGACGTCGGCTGTCTCATAAGCCTGCAACCAAAGGCTTACTCAATGTTGCGGAATCGACTTTCTGGAAGATGATTCGTCGTGGTGATTTTCCTGAACCGACATACTTAACCGCCAGTATGCCAACGTGGACGGAAAACCAGATCAATGCTTGGCTTGAACAGAAAATATCTAAAGCTGCATAAATTGAAATAGCTTGTCTCATAACAGGCTATTTTTTATTCACAATAATACTTTTATAAGGCTCTTAATCATCCATTTTTTTTACAATAACTTTAAGATTCTGACCACTTCCTTCCATAGTTGAAACAAAGCCATTTTCATGTAATTTAATTTTCATATCTTTATCAACTTGAGGATAATTATGAAGCTGTTGATAATCTGCTAGATAAGCAATATATCTAATAATAGGATAAGTTAATGATTGATTTTTAACAATAAATTCAAATATTCCAATCAAGAATAAACTAGTAATTCCCCAAGCAAAAAAATGTAAAATAAGCTTATGATCTTTCTTTGCAATAAAATTAACTTCCTTCAAGCCAAATATTACTAAAAAAGGATGAATGAAGCTATTCAATAGCTCAATTAACATTTTAAACATTAGTAATATTGCAATTAAAAAGTAAACCAAGAAAAATGCTAGAATTGTAAAAACTATTGCTGATGGGATATAACAAATAAGCACTAATAAATGAAGTGTAAGAGTAAAATCCTCTGCTGGTAAGCCCAAGCTCTTTACAATCAACTCATGTGCATAAACATTTGAAAACCATAGAATAAAAAGATTTACAATACCAAAAGAAAAAGTATAAAAAGGCTTACCTTTTATTTTGTTTACATAAAACTGAACAGCCCATGAAACAAAACCGACCTCAATAACTAGAACCCCAAGTAAAAGAAGTATTTCCGAATAAATCAGCCTATGAAATAAGGCATATACAACCAATAATATAATCCCCACGACATAGGCCTTCGAATACATTTCTTCGTTTAATTTTTTTAAAGAAAAGCTCACATATACCTCTTATTTACAGTTGATTAAAGAATCTAAATAATCAGCCCATTCTTGCATCATCTCTTGGCGTTTATTCAAAAACTTGGTTCGGTTGTAAGCTGTACCATTATTGTCTTTTACCTTATGGGCTAACTGGTGTTCAATAAAGTCCACACGCTGCTCTAGAATCTCATCCAACATGGTACGTGCAGTTGCCCTAAAGCCATGTGCTGTTTGTTCACCACCATAACCCAAGCGTTTTAAAGCGGAGTTGATGGTATTGTCAGAAATAAAGGTTTTACCATCCCGCCCCACAAAGATGTATTCGCTGTATGGATGCAGATCAATAATTGACTCTATCAAGCCAAAGGCTTGATCTGACAATGGCACAATATGAAGTTGCTTAGTTTTACTGGCTGTAAATTTAAAGCATCTCTCATCACGATAGAAATACTCTTTTTTCAGCTTGCGGATCTCCCCAGGTCGCTGAAATGTCAGCACAGAGATTTTTAACGCCACCTGCGTGGTCAGCAAACAGCGTGTATAAAGTTTGGAGTAGTTCCAAATTTTATTTAACATTGGAGCTAGGTCTTGCTCTTCTGTCACGGCTGCAAAGTTTCCACCCTGTGGTTTTGGCAGTTCAATATCTTCAATGGGATTATACTGGATCAGCTTTTTCTTACGTGCTGATTTAAATATCTGATTGAGGTCCGACTTAAGGCGTTTGGCAACAGACAATGCACCACGCTCGATAATGCGCTTAAATACCTTAATCTCAAGAATTTCTAAGGTAAGCTGTGGAAAGGTTAAATCACCAATGTAGGGATAAGCATCATGCTTTAAACGACGGATCGTCTCTTCATCCTGTTTTTGCTCTAGCTCACGTTTATACAACCATGCTTCAGCGACGATACGAAAGGTGTTTTCTGCTTCTTTCTGTTTCTGAGACTTGGTTTCAATCCGCTCCATTGCTGGATCAATACCCTGCTTGATGAGTTTTTTATATTCATCACGAATCGTACGGGCATCATCCAAGGAAACTTCAGGGTAAGTACCTAAAGATAAATCATTACGCTTGCCTAGGAACGGACGTGTGTAATTGAATATCCAGTACTTGCTACCACTTTGATCAATACGTAGATAAAGATTTCCACCATCTGACAGCTTATACATCTTGTCAGGATCAGGTTTAGCTTTTTTAACTTGTAAAGCACTAAGCTTATTGATTCCACGAGTTGCCATAGTTCAGAAATAAAAAAATGCAGTAAGATATAATCTTACTGCATTTTTTACTACTTTATAACACCCGATTGGCGTAGTGCGTCACGGCTTGTCATATTGTAAATTTCCAACTTTAACCTTATAAATCATAAACTTATATCGTGTTAAACAGTGTCAGAAACTTGAATTTGGCGGAAGCGGTGTCCGTATAACAAGGGTCTCACGTCGTCTAATTCAATATTATAAAAATATATTTTTCAATAACTTAAAATAATAGCAGTCTAACCACGTCTTGTCTAATCTATCTATTTCCAGTATTTTAAGAGGGGTAGGTTGTGGGGTAAATAAAAGATCATGCCAAAGAAAGCTAAAGAACTATCTGCTCTCAGTGTAGCAAAAATCAAAGAGACTGGTCGCCATTCTGTAGGGGGTGTTGATGGCCTTTGCTTAAATATCGAAGGCAATTCACGTGTCTGGATTTTGCGTGCGGTAGTTGGTAAACGCCTTGATAAGGATGGTAAGCAAAAATCGCATCGCCGTGATATCGGCATTGGCCCCTATCCTGAAGTTTCTTTAGCTGAAGCTCGTGCCAAAGCCACCGAACTAAGGTTACAAATACGAAATGGTATTGATCCTATTGCATACAAACAAGAACAGCTTGAAAAGCTTCATGTTCAGCAACTACGGAATAAAACATTCCTTGAGTGTGCAAAAGTCGTTATTGCCAATAAAACCCGTGAACTCAAAAATGAAAAGCATATTGGTCAATGGTCATCAACACTAGAAACCTATATCTATCCAACGCTGGGTAATCTTAGTATTAGCAATATTACCAAAGTCGATATAGCTGCTGTACTAGAACCTATATGGATTGAAAAAAATGAAACGGCCAAACGAATTCGTGGTCGTATAGAGACCATTTTTGATTATGCCAAGGCTATGGGATATTTTGAGGGGGATAATCCTGCCGAATGGAAAGGTAATCTTGAACCTATATTAGGTAACTTAAAGCAGGAATCACGCCCACATCCATCATTACCTTATGAACAGGTTGCTGAGTTCATCTATCATCTAAGACAGAAAAAGGGAATTTCACCAAAAGCACTTGAATTCACAATTTTAACTGCATGTCGTTCTGGTGAGATTTTCGGGGCAAAATGGCAGGAAATTGATTTTAAGAATAAAGTTTGGATCATTCCTAAAGAACGAATGAAAGCGGAAAAGGAACATCGTGTTCCTCTATCCCAAGAATCGATTGCTTTGCTTGAATCAATCCGAGATCATACTCAAGTACAAGATTTCATCTTCCCTGCGCCACGAAGTGGTGAAATGCTTTCTGATATGTCATTAACCACATTAATCAAACGGCTGCATGAACAAAAGCTTAAAGAAAATGGCTTAGGCTATATTGATCCTAAACAAAATCGAGTGATTACCACACATGGTTTCCGCTCTACGTTCCGTGATTGGTCAGCCGATAAAACTGAATATCCAAGAGAAGTCTGTGAGCATGTACTTGCGCATAAATTACCAGATGAAGTTGAAGCTGCTTACCTACGTGGAGCTTATCTAGAAAAACGTAAAGGTCTAATGGCTGATTGGGCTGAATTTTGTGTTACATAAAGAATACATCGCATAAACTCCATGCTTCAGCCATCAAGACTGAAGCATTTCAAAGAGAATTACACAAAATAATTTACAGGTTCAATTTTTCTAGTCTTCCCACTTATCACTAGATCTATTATTCCCAAATAAAGTTCTAGAATTTACAGGAAGTACTTCATCTCTACGAAGAAATGCTTCATGAATGATTTTATGAATAAAATCAGGATTCGTACTCCAATTGTATATTTTAGCATAACCACATTTCTGATTATCATACAACCTTGGTGGAATCGTATTTCTTGTAAATCCTTCGGACTTAAAATCAGCGCGACTAGGTAAGAGTAAACCTATTAAACCCGATCTAGAGCTATACTTGGTTTTCCTTATACTTGAAGCTATTTCCCAGTCAACATGTTTTCTCTTCCATGTTTCTGTTCCAATTAGCACCACTGTAACAGTAGAATCTCTTAAATAATCATCTCTAATGATACGTTGTACATTGTCTGCTGGTTCATTCTCGGCAATATCACCATCTTGCACAGATTTTGATATAAGCAAATCGTAAGTATCATGAAAAAGTTTTTCAAACGTATCTCTGTACTCACGATCATTTTTATCATGATAACTAATGAATACATTATGGCGATTTTTATACAATTAAAATGACTCCTGAAAATTATTTTAGTTTTCTAAAAATTTAGAAAAGACGTCTTTAGACTCTAGATAACTACTTAATTCCCACTCATCAGCTAATTCTTCAAAACTTTTTTCATAAGCTAAATGGTCTTCTTTCAAGAAGAAAGAAAGCTTAGCTGTAGTTGCTAATATCCACTTATAATCACTTCGTTGGCTTGAAGAAGTTATTTCCAACATTCTTTTAACAGTCTGCAACACATCTTTTGCTACTTTATAAGCTTCAACTAGGTGATACGTTTCAATATTAGATCCTTTAACTTGCTGTTCACTCATTAATAAGTTACATAAAGTCAAATTTTCACCGTTATAGTAGTCTCGTTTAAGTATAAATCCTCTTTTATAAGCAACGATAGCTTCTTCCAAGAAATGAATACTCATTGTTTCATTCCAAAGCCTTTTATTAATAGCACCTGCTAAACCCGTTGTTTCTGGATCATTTGAGTTTTTAAAATCTAGCTTTGTAAGTATTTGCATAGCCTCCATCAATGCTCCAACTTTGTTGGGTTGTTCATCCTTATATGTTGCCAATGTAAGTCTTTGAGTCAAATAACTATCATTGGGATTTAATTTTAGAGCTTCTTCAAAATTTACTTTAGCTTTTCCAAATTCTGAATTTCTTATATAACGTTCAGCATCTCCAAGAAGTGTGCTCCATGTATTATCTATTGTTTGAGCTTCTTCAATAATTGCTTCTATTTCTTCGGAATCTAATACAGGCATCCTTAACTTTGGTAATAATGTATAAACTGGACTATCTGGATCCTGTCTAACAGTTGCATCTCGAATCACATGAGTTAGTCTAGTAATCATCCTTTGACTTTCAGTCGTAGTAATATCATCACCACTATGTTCATATTGAATTGTAGCAATGTGATTTAGATCAAAGTGAAGAGGTGTTTTATCCTCACTTAAAATAACTGTTGTCTTATTTTTTAATGCATGCCTAATGCCCAATTCATAAAGAGCATTCGCATTCGTAGTGGAAATATCAGCAATAACTAAATCAGCAATAAGTAACATTCGATACATATGCAAATCAATCATGCCACTATGATTGATATCATCCGCACGAATACATCTGTATCCTGCTTGTTCTACGGCTGGCTTAATAATATGCTCATATGTAGCATCTAGATTTAATACCCTCCCTGTAGCAAAATCAGTTTTTTTTCCAAATCCCATTACAACAAAACAAATTTTTTCTGACATGATTTTTACTACTCGTATTTTTATGCTTTATTTAGTGCTTCAATAATTTTATCTTTGGTAAAACTAGTTGCCCAAGATGTACCACAACCTAGTAAATTTGTAGGGCTTGAATAAGTGCTATTGATTTTTACAGCTGCTATTTTCAAACCTAATTCTTTAGCTTTATTAATTTCCCACTCAATCCAACTACTGGTATAGCTCTTTGCACCAACAATCACCAAAAGATGTGAGGCATTTTGCATCTTTTTAGTAATTGCTGTTTTAATTGCTGGAGCATATGTACTATTAATTGGTTGACGAACACTGTGATTTTCAAATTGAAAATCAAAATTACTATTAGCATCCCAAGCCTCGAGTAAACGTTTATAGTGAACATCTTCAGAATGATCATAACTAATAAAAACAGCATGATTTGCCATAAAAATTTTCTCTGTATAAAAAAAAATATATTGGTTTATTTTTCTATTTTTCAAGGTGTATTCAATAATTAGTTATTGATAAAAGCGTTTAATTCCCTATGATCCTAGACAGAATTGTGGACAGTAGATCCCTCTAAAGCTCTAAAATATTTCTGCTCAAAAGTTTCTGGACTTAACCAGCCATTTGCAGTGTGTCGCTTCATTCGATTGTAGTAAATCTCAATATACTCGAACAGTACCACTTTAGCCTCTTGCCGTGTAGCAAAGTTGCTGTCATGAATAACATGTCATTTTAACGTGTTAAAGAAGCTTATAGTATTATCCCAATAGTTTCCCCTGAGAGACATTCTCTGAATACACTCATTCGTCAATAGTATCGCTTTAAAATCACGACTACAGTACTGTGAGCCTTGATCCGAATGCACCATCACACTCTTTGGGTAACTGACGAGCCAATGCATAATTAAATGCATAACATACCAATTAACGGTCTATTCTATGGCTAGCTTTCCAACCCAAAATACGACGTCTAAATAGATACAACATCACACATAAATACAACATCCTTGCTTGGCACGGATATAGGTTATATCTGTTGTCCAAACTTTGTTAGGTTAAAGGACTGTAAACTGGCGATTCAACAAATTTGGAGCTGTAGGCAACGATGATTTGAATCGATCGTATGTTTATATTTACGTGAAATCTTACTGCGTAATCCGAAATGCTTGAGCATTCTTCCTACCGTACGTTCACTCATACTGTAGCCAAGGTCACGAATGTCATAAACCACTGACGGTGCCCCCAAACGAGCATGATGTTGCCAATACACCGTTTTGAGATCATGGTACTTCTGCTCGGTCTTTACTTGCCTGCCGCACCAAGCATGATAACCAGATCTACTTGCATCAAGACTTTTATAAGCAACAATACCACTTGTACCTTTCAAACTTAAGTCGCGTATTAACGTGTACTTCTTTTGACTTGTTCGGCTGGCAGAAAGTACATGGGCGCCTTTTTTAGAATGTCATTGGTTTGCTTGAGTTGTCTGTTTTCCTTATCAAGTTCAACAATACGTTGTTGTTCTGGCGTAAGTTGTCATTTGCTAGTTACACCCAGATTCGTTTTGCGTACCCATTTATCAATAACCCATACTCAATTTCTGGCTATGGCCGCTAATGGTTCATGTGAGTTTGCCAGTGCATACTCTATAGCTTGTTGTTTAAATTCAGGACTAAAGTGTTTAGCCATTTCTTGTATCTCCAAGGTTAATATTACGTTACCTTTAGAGGGACTATATGTCCATTATTTTGACTAGGATCATCTTAACATGTATGCAAGCAAAAAGATTTTCGGAGTTAGCTGCATCATATGCTTTAGCTGCTCACGAAATTAGTACCATAAAGAGCCAATCAAAGAATATTCTAACCGAAAATGATTTTTCATCATTTGTCAGTGATGCATAAAATGCCTTTTCTAGTGAACATACCCAATGGATCGCAAGAAAAGACATAAAAAAGATCCTGTTAAAAAATAACAAGATCTTTTTTATATTTAAGCTAAAGTTTTCTGTTTTTTCCCAATTAAGTTTTGTTTTTGTACTGGAAGTTTAAGCAACTCAGATAATTGCTGCTTTTCTTTATAGTCGGTAGGAAACATATATATATGCTGAACTATTAATTCCTTCAATATCCGAAAACAAACAGGATTTGATTTTAATTTTTCAGCTGTCCCTTCAACTTTCACAATATCAATTTTTTTATTAAAATGTAAATTAATACATTGAGTTAATAGAATTAATGCAGGTGTTTCATTTTCATTTTTAATAACTTCATAAACTTGCATAGCATCTCTAGAACCAATTGATGCTGCAATTTTCCTTATAACTCCTTGCATTACATTGTAAGTTAAATGTACATATGCATTTTCTGCCAACTTTTCTACTTCTCTATCTGTAAGAGAAGGATTTTCAGCTAACTGTAAAGCTATTACTTGTACTATTTCTTTCTTCGCAATATCCGTAATAGTAATAAAATATTGTAAAAATCTTAAACCTGATTTAATACTTTCAGTAGCCAATTCTTGTAAGGCTGATCGCTTCAATGATGCATGTCGGTTTCTAATAATCTGTCCTGAAATTTCCATTCCTTTAAAAGTTTTATTAATATTAGCAAGTATATCTTTTGATATCTCTTCACTTTCAAAATCTCTTGAGTTTTCGTTAGATCTCTCAACTAAATCTAATTTGTCATTATACTTATCCCGCTCAATTTGAACTCCTCTTTGTTCAATAATTAATTCAGGTATTTGTTTCATAAACTCATCCATAAAGACAAGTTGATTCTTTTCTAAAGAGGCCTCATCATTAGAGTTAAATAATGACTTCATAACCATATTAATTTTTTCCAACACCCATGCATCTTTTGTATGATGTGTAATGAATATTAAAATATTAGCAAAGTCCTCTCGATGCATATTTTCGATTAGAAAATCAACTTTAAGTTTTGAGTTGTCATCTTCAGAAAAGGACTCTGCAATCTTCTTCCCTACAAAGAAGTAAAATATATATGGATACTTAAAACCAGTAAGAAACCCATTTTTAACTAATATTGAATGTTTTTTTAATTTTTCTAAAATAGTATCATGATCTATGTTTAAAAATTCTACGGCATAATTTATAAAAAATTCATCTAATTGATGTTCATTTAAATCACTATCTTTTAAGAAAATTGTCCAAGCCAACTCAGTTAAAACATTTAAATACTTATCAAACTCTCTTTCATTAATTTTTGCATTTTCAAATGATTGATAGATTAATTGTTGATAACAATGTCCATGTGATGATAGCTCTAGATTAAGCTTAGAATGTGCCTCAAACATTTGTAATATCATTAATATATAAATAGGTTTAGGAGGGACAATATTCCTTTTTACAACTGTATTTACTCTTTCCTTAAGATCATCACATTTTTCGTATAACTCCTTATCACATATTGTCTCCTCTACACCTAAGGATATCCATTTTTGAATTAATTGCTCCCTTTTTTTATGACCTAAGCCAATAATTTCAGTTTTTCTAAATCCAAATAATGGTTCTATATCGTTAGCAACTAAAAGATAAGCAATAGGTCCTGTATAAATTTTCTTAGAAAACAATTCATTACATTCATTAAGAAATAAATCTCTAAATTTATTATTTAATCCAATTTGGTCAACATTATCTAAAAATAGTATAGTTTTTCCTGAATTAAAATAATCATCATATGTTAAATTAACATATTGTTTCTTAATTTCTTTTGAAACCACCTCTTTAAGATTAGCTTTTTTAACATCAGGACCGTTCAAGTATAGTGGCAAACAACCTTGTTTCAAAAGGCTTTTATAATAGTATTTTAGAAGTGAAGTTTTACCTTGTTGCTCCTCACCAACCATTAAAATTTCACTGTATTTTTCTAAAACTTCACTTGCATCATAATAGGTTTTAATTTCATCTTTCTTTTTTTCTTGTTTAACTTCAACATCTGGCGTAATAAAAATTTGCTCTAAATTTATTTTACTAACATTCCTATGTGTCAAAGTAATTTCAGTATCATTTAACCAATCTTTAATTTGTGTTGTTGGACCTATTTCGTTATCAATGTCACTATTTATTATTTTGTTCATAATTGTAACTGGCTTAAAATTAGTGATGGACCTATTCAAACCTTGTATTACATCTAGCCAAGCTTCATCTTCATTCTCCCATGTTGCTACAGCCTTAGCATCTTTAGGTAAAGCCTGTAATTTATAGAATTCAGAATGCTCCCAATAAATAGGGCGAATAACTATTGGAATCAATAAAGCTCTGCCTTCAGAATGCATTTCTAAGGCTGTTTTTGCTTCTATTTCTATACAATAATCTGAATCTAAGAAACTCGCACTAATTAAAAAGAGAATGATTGTTGCACTTTGTAAATTATCAGATATCTCATTTTTCCAGTTTTTCCCCGCTTCAATTTTTCTATCGTTCCATTCTTCGATCAATCCCGATCTTTTAAGTGAGGACATGTGCTCAATTAGAGAGTTTTTGAACTCTTCATCTTTATGAGCATAACTAATGAAAACCTTAGCCATGTACTGCACCCCCTTTTTATAAATTTGTTTTATCAAAGTCTGTTACTATACAATAATGTTACCGTTCAAAGTATAAATTTCTCTATTAAGCACAGTCACTTATAAATAATAAGTAAAAAATAATTTAGTTTTTACACTTATAGTTATTTTTAAACTTTAACGGCTTTGTTGCACAAACCTTTTAAAGGCTGATTTCACCAAGTCCTACCAAATTCAAGGCACAACTTAGGTGTTAGGTCTGCCTAATTCCGTAAATTTATTTAATACTGCCACACGTGCATGAATCTCATTCACTTGACTTTGAAAGTTCCTAGCATTGAGTTTATCGCCCAATAATTTGATGCAATGCATCTTAGTTTCAACCAAACTGCGCCGATGATAGCCAGACCACTTTTTCCAAAGTGACCTACCTAACCGTTTGACTGTTTTCAATAGTTCATTTCTTTCTAAAGATCCCCATTTCTTATCTTTCCATGGCCTTGCATTTTTCTTGGAGGAATTACGGCATGTGCATGACGATCTGAAATCACTTGTCTTCACAATTTCGTGTCATAGGCTCCATCGGTATAGACAGAGTCAATGAGTTCATCAGATGGGATTTGATTTAGCAGATCACCCAAGACTTGTGAATCACTGAAATTATTTGTTGTGAGCTGCACAGCTCGTATTTGCAAGGTTTTAGCATCTATACCAATATGCAGTTTACGCCATTGCCGACGATATTCAGGCTGATGTTTCTTGCGTTTCCATTCGCATTCGCCTAAAAACTTTAAGCCAGTTGAGTCTACCAATAGATGTAGTCCTTCACGACTTTTCTGATAGCTTATCGTAATATCAATATGCTTTTGTCGTCTACAGAGGGTGGAGTAATCTGGTGCTGTCCAATTCAAACCACAGAGTTTAATCAAGCTTTGAGCAAAGCCAGTGACCATACGTAAAGAAAGACGGAATAGAGATTTGATCATTAAACAGCATTGAATCGCTGTATCGGAATAAGTTTGATTTCGTCCATGCTTGCCTTGTGGCTGTGCATACCATTGGGTCTTGGGATCAAACCAGATTGAAATATTTCCTCGCTTGATTAAAGCTTGGTTATACGAGGACCAATTGGTTGTACGGTAGATTTTAGGTGCAGGCTTCTTCATCTGGAAATTATATTGCTGAAGAAACCTTCAAGAATAGCTTTGTGCAACAAAGCCGTTTGTAGATCAAATTTGAGCTAGTAGATTTGAAGAACTATGTAGTTGCAACTAATTTTCTTTTACTTAAATCAATGACGACAACTTTGATAGAATCTATTCCAATCCACTCATGAGCAATACTATACCAATACTCTTGAAGGACTGACTCTAACTCATTCAAGCCAACATTCTTACCACTAATTTCCCACGTCTTATCTGTGTCTTGGGCAACTAATAAAAATATTCCACAACCAGCAGTTGACTCACGTAAATAATCCCCCACTAATTGATTTCTCAGTCTTTCACATAGTTTTTGCCCACTCCAACCTTTATCTAGAATTTTCAATTCAATTGGTACTGGACTGTTTACTGTAGGGTTATCAAACCTAATATCAGTTCGTTGGCTATTTGCTAATTCATTCTCTTGAGAAATTGAATATTTAGATTGTGCTTTTTTTCTTAACTCTCCAGCAATTAGATTTCTCATCTCTGTTTCTTGCTCAACTCTTTGCCAAGTAAGCCAAGGGCTATCATCACCATTTTCGAGCCAATCTCGTAATTCAGTTATTCTGAGCAGAGCTAAAGCAAATAATTCTTTATGTGACTTTGGATTGATACTACCTGATGCTTCAAATTGTAATACTTGCTCAATATTCCAAGGTTCTAAATCACCACATGTCAAGGCAATATTGTGAGCAGTCTTTTCCAACCAAATGCGTCTATTTTCACTTGGATACTCTTTTAATAAATCTTTAATTGCATAATAACTTTCAGCACTAGGAACCTCTTTCAAATATGTAAAAATCAAATCTCTAGCATCTTGTGCATCATCCCTAAGACCAGGTGAATATACTCCTAAATTAGCTCTCTCTATATCATCATCTAGCTTTATATATTTATGCATTAAAGAATATAATTTCTTTAAATACTTAACCTCTTTAAACTTATTATTTCCTGCTTTTCCATTTATTGAATCTCTTTTACCCATCAACTGACAAATAAAAACTTGAGATGCCTGTATAGCATCTTCAATAGCTAATGATTCCAACCAAGTAGTTAAGGATAATATTCCCTCTTCTGGGTCGCAATCTACATAAAGTGCATACCACCATGCCTTATGCTCAGGTAAACTTAATTCGTTAATTTTTTGTTGAGCCAGTAAACTAAAATCTGACTCTTGAATGTCAGAATTTAATAAAATTTGTACTGCATATCTGTAAGTGTCTTTATGAAGTAATTTTGAATTTTCTTTTAACCATTCAAAAATTTTATGTGCTATATCCGTATGTATCCAAGGCGCATGATAAATAAGGTCATGCAAGACATGATTATAGTTTTGGTCAGCTTCAGGATCTGATGATCCTAGTTCCCATACTACCTCTTTGTTTATAGCTTCAACAACTTCATTTGGAAAAACTTTATAAAATTTTTCTAGCCATGACGGAAAACCATTTAACTCCCATGAAAAATACCTTAAGGCATTTGTGATTTCATCTGAATTTAATCTGTTATAAAATTCAGGATCCTTTTTATACTCAAGTTCCAACCCTATTAAACCAAATATTAGATCGCAAGGTGTACTGTGTTTTTTTAAAGCTTCTTCTGAATGCAATTTAGGTTTATAAACTCGCCAAAATTGTATAGCTGAATCACGATAGGCTTGTGCTACTTCTTGTCCAAACTCAGGAGTTAGGTCTTCCCAATTCTGATATCCATAGCGGTCTGTAGATATTCCACCATAATCAAGTTCACGCATCAACCAAAGATGATTGTTTGTTAATTCACCATTTAAAATATGAGGTGAATTCGTAAGTTGCTCAGGATTATTTTTTAATCTTTGAATCCAATCTAATTTTTCTTTTTTTTCTCTTAATTCTTTTTTCTTACGCTTAGCCTTTTGCTTTATTACATCTTCTTCGATTTTTTTTTGCATATCACTTTTTTGAACGGGTACAGGTATTAATAGACTTGTTAACTGATCTATAAGTTGAGAATGGCTTTTACATGCCTCTTGTATTTTGGTTAACATTTCAAATGGTTTATTCTGTTGAGAATACATTATAAATGCTCGATTTAAGCAGACTAACTTATCATCCACACAATCTTTAATATCAATATAACTTAACAATCTATCAAAACTATCATTATTAAACTCCCAAAAGTGCCATAGACATGAAACAACCCAATCATCAGTTAATCTATTCTTTTCTTCTTGGAGTAAATATTGGCGTGCTATTTCAATTGAATTCCAATATAACTTATCATTAAGCTCCGACCATGTAGGTATAATTTCTCTCAGTCTATTCTTTTCATTAAAATCATCAAAATCACCTTGATGCTCTAGAGCTGTAGCATTAATTAGTATTTCTATTATCCTATCCTCAAGTACTAAAGGATTACGCTCTCTAATTAATTTTTCAATAATTTGAAAAGCTATTTTTAAAATCCAAGCATATTCTTTCGATATTTTGTATTCTCTTGTATTAAAAAAAGGTTCTGAAGTTAACAGTTCAGCTATACCAATAAGCAACTCACATCCTAATATAGCGTCAAGATTCTGTACAAATTTCTCTAAGACCGCAGTTAACCCACTATGTTCAAATCTTTTATATAAAGTTGCATTTCTTAAAGACTCTATGAGTAAACTGATAAACTCTTGATCAGGATCAATTTCATCGACAAGTTCTACAATTAACTGTCTATCTAGTTTTTTCCCGCCTTGATTTAAATTAGTCCAAAGATTGACTTTTTGTTCTCGTTCCCCACATGCCATAATTGCGCGAATCGATACTCTCCTAGAGTACATATTTCTTTTAGCATCAAGCGCAATGGATGTAAGTAAAGAAAGACATTTAGTAAACTTTCCTTGCCAGACCATTCGTCCTAAGAAGAAAATAACATCTTCATTATCATAATAAATTTTTATTAGTGATAAAACTTCATCTTCTAAATCAAAATCAGTAATTTTTGCAATAGAGTCATTATCTCTAATTGTTCGATCATCTTGATTCTTTGCAATTCTTTCTACAAACTGTGAAAAAAGCTTTCTACGTACATGTAATGATAAATGTGCAGGGTCACCATTTTCAAAAGCAATTTCTGGTTGGAGTTTCATTACATCTTGACAAATTTTTTCATCCAACAATATTAGCCAAGGAAGTATTGATCGAAGTGAAGTTACTACAATTTTTTCACCAAATTGCTCTCTAAAAAAAAGTCTTTCTGTTGAAAGTCTATCATCCCCACTTAATAAATTTGAAAACCACTGAGCTGCAAGAAACTCTCGAATATCTCTATGTCTAAAACGAACTGCTTCGTATACGATATCATTAAAAATAGCGCAACTTAATAAAGCAAATATTTCTTCATCAGTCCAATCAGGAAGGACTTTAGTAGCATCTAAGTTTTTAGTATTGAGATTGGAGGAGCGTACATTAATACTAGCTTTACGGGTTAATATAACCGCAGCTGCTAGACGTTGGGCTCCTTGGGCAAGTTTATCTGGACTTATATTGATATTACGTCTATTAGAGTCATGTCTATCTGCTAATCTTTGATTAATATTATATTTAATAATTTCTAATCTAGAACCCAATGCCCCCTCATTTCTCCACTTATCAACAATACTTTCTAAATCAAAAGGCCGTTCAGCAAATTCTAGCAGATCATATCTTTCGATTTGATTAAGTAAAACTGGAATATTTTCTACCGATCTAGTTTCACAAAATTTTTTTATATCTTCGACAGTTAAAGGAGAAAGAGTAAAAATTTTAAGTCCACTTTTTAGTTTCTCATTCTTATCGGATTTATATTTTTCCTCCTTGATCCCATAAAACAGTTCCGTATTAAGAATTTCTTCATCACTTTCAAACCCCCAACTATAAGGGCGACTTGAAATATAAATATGACATCTTTGAGTAGCAATCTTTATCTTTTTTGCAAATTTTTTTATAGCTTTATGAAATTGTTTTGGATTTACTAAGCGGGCTTCATCTACTGAGTCTAAAAAGAACCATGCAGGATCTGTAGAGGCTAGCCATTCATTGAATTGATCTTCATCACCAACTTCAAACTCATCGACAAAATCAGTATCAATATCTTCTATTCGAATGAAAAAAGCGTATTTATTATCTGCTTGAATTCTTTTAGCGCACTCTTCAAATTCTTTAGTTTTTCCTGCACCAGCTTCAGCCAAAATCACACATCTATATTCAGTTAACAAATCGTCCCAACTATTTTTTTCTCCGTACTTCATATTTAGTGAATAATCTAAATTAGACACATCAAAATTTTGATCTGACAATACTGGTGAGAATCTACGATTTAATTGAATATAGTTACCCATAATCCATTGATAAAATTATTTAAAGTTCTTCTCAGTATAACCATAATTCCCAAAAAAATGTGAGCCTATCTATTCTGGAATTTATTTTCCAATCTTTGTGATTGAACTCTAATTTATATTTTTATCAAAAAAATAATTCAATTGAAAAAAATAGGGAGCAGAAGCTCTCCTACTCACGATTAGCTAACTTAGCTTCAATCCATTGATGAATTTCCTAAGCTGACCTAGCAATACGTTTTTGCGAGATCGTGATTTTCTTAGGAAACGTTGGATCATAGTAAGGCGAGTTTTCATCCATCATTTCATATATCGTCGAATGACTTACACCTGTAAACTCTATAACGTTTTTAATACTAATAAGTTGATTCCTCTGAAAAGTTTGACCTGTGAACGCATTCATGATGTTTTTCTCCTAATCAATGAAGCGAGCGCATTTCGCTCAAACAATAGGTCAATTCCGTAAGAAATTATTTTTACTAGTTCAAAGCCTGCACTGACTGCTGTAACCCTTTCTGGATATCCTGAACATGGCTCAGGTCATGCATTTGCTGATGTTGCTCTGGTTTTGGTTCATCTGCATAAAACTCTTCAACAATATCCAACCCCTCTTCACCTCCCACTTCAAAACTGGCATTGCCATAACCCTGCCGTGCCACATGATCTAACGCCTCCTGATAAAACCCTGCTGCCTTGCTTTGTTCATCCATCTGTTTAGCTGAAGCAATGGCTTCACTTAAGTTCACTCCATCACGTAAGGTCAAGTCCACGTAATAGATTGGGGTACGATAACTTTGTGTAGTGCTTTTACCTCTTAAAGTCAGTTGCAATGGCAAGCATGAAAGCAAATCACCTGAAGCTGCATGGTAATAACTTAGCCGTGCTACCAGTGTCCGAATACTGTTAAAGCCTGTGGTTCTAAAGATGAATGTGCCAAATTCATCCGATTCATCCAAATTCACATAGAGTCTGCCATAGGGTTTGCACAGCCCACCTTGTGCCAGTGGACATAAGTCAGGCGATGGACATGGATGTTGTTCAATGCCGTTTTGTCCCAATCGCTGACAAGTTTCTCCATTACCTGAGCAGATCAAGCGTCCAGTCTGACGATCAAATAGGCTGTACTCTGCCCGTAGATTTAGCTCAGGATCGTTAAAGATCATACGGACTGGAATGCTTCTCAATTTTTGGTTTTGATTCGGTGCTTTAGCACGTAGTTGTTCATCCAGTGGATGTTTGACCCAACCATCCTTATTTTGGATTTGGCTAGTAATAGTAAATTGGTCATCCTTTTCAGGCAGTCGTTTACCGTTCTTTTCTACGATCTTGCCGATACTGATACGACCTAACACAGGTGGGGTAATAGCTAAACCTTTAATCATAGGTATGTCCTCTCGTATTTTCTTACTGATTCACTGCTTTATGTGAAACATTGGAAATATTGAATAAATAGATGTGATCGATCAGCAAAAGCCCGTCCATATTGTTCTTCCCTCGGGAAGAACAGGGGCGGCTTTTGTCGTTT
Organism: Acinetobacter sp. NIPH 298; assembly: GCF_000369505.1. GTDB lineage: Bacteria > Pseudomonadota > Gammaproteobacteria > Pseudomonadales > Moraxellaceae > Acinetobacter. The sequence goes on along the minus strand of NZ_KB850055.1, from coordinate 789,405 downwards.
TTGAATTTGGAGGAACTCTTAGGTCACGTTATCCACCATTCAGATAAATTTGAAATCTTCGTGTTCCTACTTTGGTTTGTGGAAACTGCTGTAGATATTCAGGATGCTGTTTAAGAAGAGATTTGCTGTCTAGGCTGATTGAGTCTTGTGATTTCTTCCAAGTGACAGAACCACCTGTAAATACCGCTCGCTCTGCATCTTTCATCATCATTTGTAATTGATGTTTCAGTTCATCAAAATACTGTTGATGTTGTTCAACCTTATGCCGCTCCTCTAACAACTGGTTAAATAGATAGTTAGCTTGTTCATTTTGGCTGAGGTCTTCTACTGATAATGGAATTTGCTCAGGGTAGAGTTGCTGCAAGGCTTTGGCTGCTGAATCAGAAGCATCGACACTGGGTGGAATACCCGACTCAACACATTGCCAAAAGTGACGTTCGGCATTAATGATGTGCTGAATTACAGTTTCGTTGCGTGTGACCTTAAATATCTTGCTTTCATGTCCACAGATCAAGACACAAATATGTGCTGCTTGTTTGCCTGTCACGGCTAACTGATGTTGTACCTGACACAGCACATATAAAGGCACACCGTCTCGCCATAACTTTGCACCATATTCACCTACGGTTTTACACTCTAAAATCTGAACTTCGTCATTGCACACCACGGCATAATCCAAATTCGCCAACATAAAGTGTTTATCTACATCAGGATGTTGTAGCACAGCATTGACTCGACGCACCTTATTGTTGGTGTGCATGCTGTAATATTCAGCGACCAATGGTTCAAGTTGTTTGCCCCAGTACAAAGGTGCATAGCCTGCGCTTTCATCTTCGATGTTTTGTTGCATCCGTCCTGTTTTAATCATCCACAGTTCCAACATACTCATGTAAGGATTGAGCCCACAAGCGGTTGCTGCATCACTGCTGCCAATGCCCTGTTTTCTGACTTCTAACCATTGTTGGTAATTCAACTGTTTGGTGTTGGCTAGGCGTTTGGCTGTGGGCGATTTGGTTTTGCGTGGCTGTGTGTTCGGTCGCTCTCGCTTGGTTCTGGTTCCCACTTCAACCTGCTGATTGGGTTGATTGAGGTTAGGTAAATAATGTTGTAGCGGCGGATTGTTCAAAGTGTTTTGAATCTGGATATTCGAGTTCATGATTATTCCTGCATTAATATAAAAGTCGGGTAAAAATGGAATTGGCGGCATAAAAAAGCTGCATCCAAAGATGCAGCTCAGTAAAATTCAATTAGGGTTATGTTCTGCTTAGGCTAAATCATTTAAGCAGCAAGTCTAAGGGCTTGTTCTAAAGCTCTCTGCTTAATGGCTGCACCTGCGCCAAACCAAGCTGAATCCAAACGATGATCGGTACTCATGGCTCTTCGTTCGTGATCGACAAACTCCGTCATCGAGCAGAGCAATCCATAAGCCGTATCCTTAGCAGAACTGAGTTCGGCCCCTCGCCCATGTCCGTTAAACATGGTCATGACTTTAGACATAGCTCGTCCGTTTGGTTCAGTTTTATTGTCGGCTTTGGCAGAGTTATTTTGTGAAATTGCAGCATTACGGTAGAACTGAATAATACTTTCATCCTGTTCAGCCATACTCAAGTTGGTGTTGTTAAATACTGCATCGAAGTAGGCAGCAGCGTCCTGTTGAGTGACTTTACGCTGACTGAGTTGCTTCATTTCATACATGTGTTCATCCCATGCACGGACTGAAATACCAAGTTGATGTTTGACTTTATCTGCATCGAACTTGGTACTGTGAGGCACTTTCACTACTCCTGAATTGCTTTGTTGACCACGTAGAGCGATTGCCAAGGTGTTGTTACAGACCACGCGAATACTGGTAAATTGTGCAGTAGTGGCAAGTGTTCCATCACAAGCGGTTGCCAATAAAATGTAGCCATTGCTGACATCCTTGCCTTTTAAACTAGAACTTTGTCCAGTTTTAGCCAAAGCCCAGAATTTCTTTCCACCTTTAAGTACCCCTGCCGTTTCCAGTTCAAAGCCTGATTGTTCAGTCAGGTCACGATAGAAATGTAAAATCTCCATCGGCTGAACCTCTTGAAAGCGTTGACTCACCACGGATAAAGGTGCATGAGTATCAGAACGGTATAGAACGCGCTGTTCTTCAAAAGGCATGATGATGCTTTGTCCACGTTCATTCTGTGCCATGTAACTTACATTGGAGGATTCGATCCGCCAATCCATGCCTGCCTGTTGTGCCCAAACCTCAATCGGTTGGTTCTGTGCGAGTGAATTACCTAAGCCATGCCACGGGGTTTCGCCAACATACGCCATTTGTTCAAGTTGATGTGCCATAAAGTTTTCCTTATTAAAGTCGATGCTGAATTACTTCAAATTCAGATTTTGTGCATAAAAAAAGCCTGCTGGGGCAGCAGGCCAAAATGAGAAGTCATTAAAATGCGTGTGAATGCATTGATTCACTTAGATGGTATATATCTGAAATTTATTTAAATACTTTTGACTCATCATTTAATTTTTCTGAATCAGTAAATTGACGTGACCTTATTCACAGATTATCATTCACGTGCTGGCCTAAATTGCCAGTCGGTTTTAGCAGACCGTTCTACAAAAGGCGCACAACAAACGCTATATTGGTTTTTGTGCGTTCTCTTAAGTCACGCCTTTATGGTGAGGCTAGGAGGGGCACGCTTGCGTGCGCTGGTTCCCTTTTGTACCAGTCTGCTAACCCTTTTAGTCTTGCCACCATTATTTAGCAGTAAGTTGGTAGGACTCTTTCTAAATCAAAAGGAGTCAATCATGACTAATCTGCATTCTTATTCTTGGGCATCTGCCCGATCCTTCGTCGATAAAATTCAAATTACTAAATCATTGAGCTATAAAGTTTTTAGCATTAAACCCCTCAATTTATAACAAGGCTTTTGTACATAACAATTTCAGCTTTTTAAAACTGCCTGTTCCATCAGGTGGGAGTCATTACGCCATGAAAAAAATATTCGGCATCCTGTGCATGCTTTGGGGTTTGTCTGCCTGTGGTTTGAATGAATCTACCCCGATTAGCGTCAACATCAACCTAGAAGAAAACCCAGCCTATCAATATCAGGGTGAATATGCCGCTCTCTATTACAACTATATCCACATTCAGTCCACCGTGGATCAGGTCCGTATTAACAGGGTTTCAATCAATCGTGGCAATTGCCCTATTTCTTTTGGGGTCTATCAGAATCCTAACCTTAAGTTTGGGCAAGTAATGAAAGCTGTCTTAGGTTGTGACATGGAGCAAGTTCGAGAAGTCACGGTAGATACCGATCAGGGTGAATTCACTTTTAACTTCTAGATATTTCTTCAAGACTAAGCAGAATAAGGAAACAACAATGAAAGGCAAAATTTTAGATTTTACGATCCAAACCAATACAGGAATTATCATTGGCGAAGATCAGAAACGTTACAACTTTGCAGGCAGTGAGTGGAAAGAACAACAAGCACCTGTCCGTGGTAATGAGGTTGATTTTGAAGTAAATACAGAAGGACAAGCCATAGGTGTCTATCTTGAGTTCATGACAACGCCTGCAATCATTCCACAAACAAAAACACCTGTACCCTCTCCGACTTTTGCAAATGGCAATCAACATGATTCAGTAAAAGAAACAACCAATAAGGTTGAAATTATTCTTACAAACTATCAACAGGCCATTTTCACCTGCTTTAAGAAATTTGCAGATTTTAAAGGTCGAGCAAGACGTAGTGAGTTTTGGTACTTCGAGCTGTTTTGTGTGGTAATGAGTCTGGCCTTTAGCTTTATAAGTGAAGATGCGGCAACCATCGCTATGCTGGTCACATTAATTCCTAACATAGCCGTTAGCGTGAGACGACTACATGATATTGATCGTTCAGGCTGGTGGATGTTAATCGCCCTTGTACCAATCGTAGGAATTCTTTTGCTTCTGTTCTGGGCCACACAAGAAGGGAATCCATCAACAAACATGTATGGTGAATCACCCAAAGCCTAATCAATAAAATCTTTTCACGACATATTAATAACAATCAGCACATCCTTACCTGAGAAACAGATGGATGTGCAAGTTTTAGGTATCAACATGAATAAAAAAATCATCGTCACCCTACTTGTGGGTTGTTTAATGCAAGCATGTTCTAAAAATGAATCTTCAGATACAACTAAAACCGAAGCGGTTAATGCCAATACATCTGATTCACAACAGTTCATTGATCAGGGCAAAAGTGACATTGCAACCTATGGTAAAGGAACCCTACAATATCTGCTTGATCAAAAATATCCTGATCGCTATACCGCGTTTACAGTCGATAATGTCAGATTTCTGCGTCAGCAATCTGAAGACCTTTTTCTTTACACATGGAATATACGCTTCTTAGACAATCACGTAGATGATGTGTATGGCTGTGATAACCAACAACTCTCATGGAATAAGCAAAGCTCCAATATTGAATCCACACTAAATGAAGTTTGCTTTAATATCATTGAGCGTGACAATAATTCAGAAAACCCAAACAATACCCCTTCTACAATACCAACAACTGCTCCAGTCAAAATTGCCTTAGAGCAAAATCCGCTTCACTCATTCATATCAATGATCAAGGTTCAATCACTTGTTGATGACGTATCCATTTCAAATGTTACAGTCAATCGTGGCAACTGCCCTTTAATACAAAAAATAAATACTCCGATACGGCTTGGTTTTGGACAAATGATGTCAGTGGATACAAGCAACTGTGGTAGAAACAAAATTATTGAAGTGGTTGTATCTACCAATCAAGGAGACTGGAAGTTTGGATCATAACGATTAGGTCTAAAAAACTTAAATGTCCCTGACATCTCCATATCCATAGAGAAAAATCATGAAGAAATTCACTTACACCATTTCCCTAGCCATATTGTTGGCTGGCTGCAATGAAGTCAACCATGCCAAATTAAGTTATCAGGCAAAAGAATGCTTTGCAGATAACTCTGTCAGTTGTAACGATATCCGTGTTCAAAAGGCTATTGTGGCAACAAAACTTTTTAGAAAACAATTAATTGAAGAGAAACAAAGGGCTGTAACTGAAATCGGAAAGGAAGGATACCAAGAACTTCTGCTTCTGGTTGATCAGAAAATTGAATATCTTAAAAAGCAGCGCCCTAACCTTTATTTACGGTGGTTTCAGAGAGATTCCAGATATTATAAAGATGTCGATTTTGGGGACCACATTGATGTTGAAATTGAAAAACTGATTGATGCCAAAGATACAACGCGATTACCAATACCTAATCCAGCAGAACTAATTCAGGATGGTGAACCCATTCGCGTAGCATCGGAACAAAACCAGACAGAACATTTTTCTGAGGAGTATCGACATAGTTATACTTTCACGGTAGTGGAACCAGTTTTGACAGGAGATTATGATTTACTTTTGAATACCCAAACAGGCCCTGTCAAGTTCGATCTACATTACACTTCTGTTGCACAGAACTTCATCCTTGAAAAATTAAAAAAAGGAGACTGTATTCATTTTAGTGCCAAAGAAACGCCTGTGATGAATGTCGAACATCAATTGTATTTTGAAACATACATTACTGACCCACAAATTGTACAATGTAATTAGTCCCATTAAGACCATAGCCTTGATTAAAGGCGTAGGGAGGTATTACCTCCCTATTGTTTATTCTTCCTCAATAAAAAGAATATCCGCAATGCTGGCATTGAAAGCAAGATGGTACAGTTTGAGTTGGAGCTGAACCAAATACTGAACCTAAAAAACCACCGACTACGGCTCCTGCAATTCCTCCAATGAGAGGAGACACAGGCAAAGTTTTAGATAATGCCGCCCCCATCGTGGCAAATGATGCTGACGATACCAGACTCTGGTTGCCAGCCTGTGAACCGCTATTTTGTACAACACGAATCACATGCTCTGAATGGCAATATGGACAATTGATTTGCATAAGGTATACCTCTGGAATAAGAAAAGGCCTAACGCTACGCTAAGCCAATAAAGAGAAGATGTTTCTCATCTAGATGGTATGTATTTAAGATTATTTCTAAACTAAGCACGCTCTCGATAGCGACGGTCACTACGATGATATCTACTCATGCCAAAGGTACGCATTCTAAGCGGCTTAACCCGTAAGTACTGATTGTCCTTTTCAGGATTCACCAAGTAGGAAGATACATTCTTCGCATTCTCAACCTCTTTCTGGTCATTTCGATGAATCATCCCAACACCCAGTTTACCGAACTTTTTGAATTGCTCTTTATGCTCCGTGCTATTGCAATTAAAGCCATAGCCATCTTGATTCGTTATCTGTTTCCAGCGCTCGATTGCCTCATTGCCATAGTAGTAATCTTGTTTTTTCAACGCACCGTTGTAAATCAACAAGAGATGGCAATGGTAGCCCTTTTCCTCCCCTTGCTCTAATGCCCAAGCATAGCCCTCTAGATCACTAAAACACCTGTCACCATCCTGAATATATCTAATCAGTTTTTGAACATCGTCTCTAAATAGGCGAATATCGATGTCAGCATGCTTTTCTTTCACATAGGCCAAATCAACCCTTACGAATAAGAGCTTGCTATAGTGGCGGGTTAAATTATCAATCTGCTTGAGTAACTGTTCACGGTTTCGTTCTTCAGCGTGATAGAAATCTTTTCTTTCAATCTCTCGCTGTCTTATGAACGTACAGAAAATATTCTGAATGTCATTAAACTCCATCTCATAGAGCTGTTTATAATCAACTTTTCCATTAATGGTGTTTTGCTTCTTTAGCTCAAGAATGGCTTGAAAATAGGCTGAGTACCAAAGGTTATCGTCGTATGCAAAATCTATTTCATGAATAAGGAATTCTAGCTCTTGCCTAAAGCGTTCCCATCCTATATTGCCAGAGTAATCAATGGTTTGTTCAACAAAAGCTTCTATGTCAATTAATAGTTTTGAGTGATTGCAAGTTGGGTAGTTTGCCATGGTTAAATCTCCTATGTGGTATGACGCTACATAAGAGAGGTGAAATATGTTTTGTATTACGGGTAAATCATTTTTAGCTAAGTGTGTTTGACGTTGTTAGTATCTTTAGGTAATTATGTTTCTTCAGAATGCTTATATGCTATGTAATACAATTATTTAAGATACTAGCTAGTGGTATTGGTAGAAGGTTTACTATTACTCCATAAGTGCAGAATAGAACTGTTCATGTTATAAACTTAATAAAGCATACATGTATGAACTCTATTAATTGAATATGTTATAAAGATCATTAAGTGAATGAACTATAAACATAATAATATTAATAACCTACTAAGCAAACACACATGAACCAAATATAAGAATAGGCTTTTAATCAGCATCTCATATCTTCAACTATAATATATTCCCATAGGCACAGCGAAGTATTTGCTGCAAATCATGTTATCAAACTATCCCCCTTAGCAAGATTGAAGCGGAAGTTATCTCCAATCCCAAAAACATATAAATAGCATCAAGGGAGCCAAAGCTCCCATATACACGCATTCAACGGTTATTCAACTTGCTCTCAATCCACTGATGCACTTCTAAAGCTGACCAACCAACCCGACCTGTGGTTAAATGCACTGGCTTTGGAAACGTAGGGTCATAACACTTCATTTTAGCGTTTATGAGCTTGTATATTGTGGCACGGCTAATACCTGTAAAGAACACCACTTGCTTTAGACTGATAATCTGATGCATGGTAAAAGTTTCACCAACAAATGTATTCATTCTGAACTCTCCTCAATGATTAGACTGAGCTGATTTCGCTCGAATAATCAGGGAGTTCTGTAAATTAATATCAAAATTGCATTTTCAGGCCCGATACTACTTTTCTTCTTCATTTATTACCATAAAGTTACAATTCAAAATCTCTTATCCCATCAATAATCTTTTGAATGTGTTTAGATCTCACTTCCTCCATGGAAACTACTTCCAACTCGTTATTAACATGATCATCGTCGATTCTCTCAGCTTCCTCGATTTTTGGCTGGGCTGAAATATCTGCCTGTTTAGGTTTTGATTGTTTGGATTTATCTGAAACTATATGCCCTTTCAAAAACTGATCCATATTTTTACTACGATCGCTTTCTTCGCTCGGGTTAAGATTTTCTAGCATGTCAAATTTCCATTTACACAATAGTCCATGTCCCGAATAGAAATCAGCAAGCTCAGATTTGAAAGATCGTAATTTTTTACTGTCATGATGCTTAATGTGTATCAAATTTGATGATTTAGGTAGTGATGAAATAATAGCACTTTGACTAATTCTGAGATTTTCATTTCTAAAAAGGTTTAAGTAGTCTGGTCTAGTTTCTGTTGATGCCTTTTTATTTTTAGAAATCTTTCGCTCTTTTATAGAAATGTAGTCCCTCCAGTACCCGATTACTTTTGCACTAGATTGCTCAATACATTCTTTATTTTTCTGTTCATCATAATCGGACAAGGTCTGGGCACTAAAAATCAATGTAATATCAGCAGTCAAAGTACTGCCTATAAACATGCGTGTACCAACATAAGCAACTAGACTCTCACCACTTATTTTTCTGGTACGCTTCAGATTTTTTAAAAAGTCCGTGAGCAAAGCATTAAATGCAGTAATGTTGTCCTCTGTAGTAAACGCTATATTCGGTTGATAGGAAAACTCCAATCGAAAAGCGAACACATCTTGCGTGATTACTTTATTTAAATAGTCCTTTGCTTTAGCTTGATTGCGTTTGACACTGACAGCTTCCTGTTTTTCAATATCAAATAAGGATGGTCCTCCTTTTAAATCACCAACTTGGTAATTCTCCAAATTTTTAAAACGGCCTAGGCAAGATTTTAAATCAACTATTCCATGCCTATCGATTTGAAAACCCGATGGATTCTCTTTAAACAGTTGTAGAAAAAGTCTTACTCGCCATCCAACAAAAGCTAGGTCTACTATTTGTTCTTTTAAGCTAAGATCAAATTGCGATAACTGTTGACCAATCACCAAATACTGCTTTGATTGCTGTGATAAACATTTCAAGGGCGATTTTTCAATCTGACTTTGTGGCAAATATTCTTCAATCAATGCCTGAACTGGGTTGTGCTGGATCAACCGCATGAAATGCTCGATAGACACTAATAACTTTAGAACATTATCTTTCTCCCTATAATCTACTGGTAACCTATCTTTGTATTGTAAATAAAGTAATGCCAACAACTTTAAGTCGTCTTTGGCCTGTTTAGGTAAGTTATTGTTTTTCCATATCTGCTTACTTTCAGCACTGAAGTCCAAATCAATAAAATCATGAATCCATTTAATGTCCGTTTTGGTCTGATGTCGCCGATGACTGTTACTCTGATTATTAACAGAAGGTCTTTCATTTACGTTAAGTAAAACAGAATGTTCACGATGCCAATCCACATAAAGACTATCAGCTAACTGTTCTAGATTAGGTTTAAGGACAGAATCAACACGATACAAGTAGCCAAGCATCCAATATTCAAATGCCTGTCTTTCTGACTTAGAACGTGCCTTAATGACATCTTTGTATCTAGTATCCAATGAATGAAACAAACATCCCAAATCTTGTATACCAACTTTAAATGACTGAGTTCTCAAATCAGAATCACCAGCCATCTGTGATTCTAATTCTCGTTGGATACTAGCTCGCACCCTTCCTATATCCAAAGGATCATGGCCTTTAAACAAGAGTACCCATTGCAAAACAAGGCTTGAATTGGTTCCCATCTCAATACGGGAATACTCAGCAAGTAACCCATACCTTTCTACCAATAGGCGAAAACAACCTAGTAATTCGATTCGCTTTCTATTCAAAGCATACCTCTTCTCCTTAATTGTAGTCTCTTGTGGCGTCAAGGTGATCTCGAAACACATCACACGTAAAGACTCATGTCTTGCTAGAAGCTCGTTAAATTGTCTTAGACCTTCATCAAATTGCTTATAAACAGCCTGACTTTGTCCTCCGGTAAGAGGTGCTACTGCTACGGGATCAGTCTTTTTAATATTTTCCGATTCAGCAAGTTTTTGTTGTTGGTTTATTTCATCTAACTCTGACTGATTTTCCACCGCAGATTCCACAGTCAAAGTAGTTGGTTCAGTCTGCCCTACATGTAATCCACCCAAATACGTCTCGAAGAAATCAAAAATAGCTTCGTGGGGAAATGTTTCAATTTGCCACTCACCTCCCTTTTTCCAAAAAGGGGAATCAGGGTAACGCTTCAGGTAAGTGATATAGGCTTGTACATTCTTACTAAAAAAGTACGTTGACTGTCCATATTCAATTAGGTGACGTTCAGCACGTAACTCTTCATAAAACTTTATAACCTGACTTAATGTTTTCTGATCAGCATTTTTTTGGGCAACCAAAAATTCATCCCGCGTAGGATAGGCTCTGTTATAAACCAAACCAAGCTGACGTTCTAGATTTTCCAATAAACATATTGTTTCGTAAAAGATGCCCTCAGAAACCTCTTTGCCAAGATCTTTATAGCTTGACCATCTAGGGTCGTATCTTTTTTTCAAGAGACGGAAAAGATCTTCGTTGCGAATCAAATTCACACCTGAATCGTAACTCACAGGTTGATTATCAGCATGTTTTGGCCTGTCAGTATGCACATCATTCACCTATTCATTCAATACAATTAACTCATCTGTAAAATAAAACATGCTAGTCTTTAACAAGACTATGCATAAAGACCTACTATAATCCTAAAAGCATCGTATTTAAAAGCCTTTAGGCTTATGGCTACTATAAATAAAGATTAAAATTCCAATAAATTAACAAATCAAGTCCAATATATGAAAGATATTATTCCAACTATAGAATTGTGGTTTCACGGAAATAAATTTTAATGACAGGCCTGCTGCACTAACACAGCTTCTAGCAAGTATGAGATGCAACAATGCCTTTTATAGATTGTGTAAGTAATAGGTCAAGATGAGTAGAAAAATGAAAGTGTGAATCAACGACGTGACTTTTTGAAATTCGCTCAGCACTAGAGGAATTTAGATCTGCAATACAAATTTTATCCAAACATGGATTTAAAGATGTTACCTAACCCACTTAAGAAAAGGGCAATAAGAAGAGAGTTTGACATAGGAACAAGAGTTTAAGATCACGCTCTGAATAGCGTGCCCATTTCTATATTAGTCTAATAAGGTATCAAGAAGGGTTAATGCATCTACATTTTGATGTGGGGTATATTGAGGGGTAAGAGCATAGACAAAAAATAAGCCCTTGTAAAAACAAGGGCTTATTTAGATATTTGGCGGAAGCGGTGAGATTCGAACTCACGGAGGACTCACACCCTCGTCGGTTTTCAAGACCGGTGCATTAAACCGCTCTGCCACGCTTCCATGTGCGTAAGAATACAAAGCTTGTTTGCTTTATTCAAGGAATATTTAACTGCAATGTATTCAAATGCATATTGTTTCATCAATTGTTAAAGTCGAGCAGCCAACTCTGCGCCATCACGAATCGCACGCTTGGCATCAAGTTCAGCAGCTAACTTAGCGCCACCGATGATATGATAGTTTGCAAAAGTCTGTTCACCCTCTTTAGGCATTAAATCTTTTACCGACTCTTGCCCAGCACAAACCACAATCGTATCAACACGTAATAGCTGATCATGTCCGTTATGCTCAACCCATAAACCTTCATCCGTTACCGCTTTATATTGCACGCCACGAAGCATGCGCACAGCATGTTTTTTCAATTGTGCACGGTGTACCCAACCTGAGGTTTTGCCTAAGCCAATACCAAGGGGGGTCGTCTTACGTTGCAATAAAAAGATTTGACGTACAGGCATCTCAACTTCTGGACGCTGCATTCCCCCTTCAGAAATATAATTCGGGTTTGGATCAACACCCCATTCACGCTGCCAATCAGCAAGTGGTTGTGGCTGAGGTTGATGTGCTGGTTTTAATAAAAACTCCGATACGTCAAAACCGATCCCCCCCGCACCAATCACTGCGACTTTATGACCAACTTCTGCCCCTCTTAATACTTCCGCATAAGATAAAACTTGTGGAGCGCTACTACCTTGGATTTTTAAAGCGCGAGGAACAACACCCGTTGCCACAATCACTTCATCAAAACCTTCACGCTCAAGTTGTTCACGACTGACTTGGCTATTCAAACGTAAATCAACACCTGTTTGTTTGAGCTGTACTTTAAAATAACGAATGGTTTCGTGAAACTCTTCCTTACCCGGAACAACTTTGGCCAAATTAAACTGACCACCGACATCGTTACTTGCTTCAAACAAAGTCACAGCATGTCCACGACTTGCCGCAACAGTTGCCGCTGACATCCCCGCAACACCACCGCCAACAACTGCGATACGTTTTGGTTTTTGCGTTTTGATATAGACCAACTCTGTTTCAAAAGCGGCACGAGGATTAACTAAACAAGTTGCACGTTGATTTTTAAAAGTATGATCTAAACATGCTTGGTTGCATGCAATACAGGTATTAATTTCATCAACACGATTGGTCGCGGTTTTATTGACCCAATACGCATCCGCTAAAAATGGACGTGCCATTTGTACCATATCGGCTTTACCAGAAGCGATAATATCTTCTGCGACATCAGGCATATTAATACGGTTTGATGCAATCACAGGAATAGAAACATGCTGTTTAACAAATGCGGTATAGTCCACAAATGCGGCACGAGGAACTGAAGTCACAATGGTCGGAATACGTGCTTCATGCCAACCAATCCCCGTATTTAATAACGTAACGCCAGCTTTCTCTAATGCTTTCGCAACCAGAATAACCTCTTGCATAGTATTACCGTCATGCACTAAATCCAGTAGAGAAAGACGGAAAGCAATAATGAATTTTTCGCCAACTTTTGCACGAATTGATTTAACAATTTCCACTGCAAAACGCATGCGATTTTCAATATCACCACCCCAACGATCAGTACGTTGGTTGACATGACGACTTAAAAATTGATTCAGTAAATATCCTTCCGAACCCATAATTTCAACGCCATCATAGCCTGCTTTCTTCGCTAAACTGGCACAACGCGCATAATCATCAATGGTATCTAAAATATTTTTATTGCTCATTCCACGCGGTTTAAACGGTGAAATGGGTGATTTCACAGAACTTGAAGACACCACAAATGGCTGATAACCATAACGACCCGAATGCAAAATTTGCATTAAAATTTTAGCACCATGCTTATGTACGGCATGCGTGACCAGACGATGATGCGGAATATCAACCAAACTGTTCATCGTACCACCAGCAGGTAACAACCAACCTTGACGGTTTGGAGAAATACCACCTGTGATGATTAAGCCAACACCACCCTTCGCTCTTTCTTCAAAATAAGCAGCAAGTTTAGGGTAATTAAAGAAACGATCTTCCAAACCTGTGTGCATAGAGCCCATCACCACACGGTTCTTAATGGTGGTAAAGCCTAAATGTAATGGTTTTAAAATATTTGCATAGCTAGTCATGGTATTCCTTCTCTATTTTTTGGCTTTGCAACTTGTTGCATAGTACTTTAATACTTTTTTGGCATTTTGGGATGACTCTTTTTCATATTTTCGGTGTTGAAAGTGTCAATTTTGCACGAGGATCTCAACAATTTTTATTTAAATAACAAAACAGAATAATGACTTACAAATAGACTTCTTTCATAAATACCTTTTTGATTATCGCTATGGGAGAAACATAAAGAGATGTAAGTCATTATGAATGGGATCTCATGCATACAATCCTTATCCAATCCTTTGAATAAATTAAAATAAAAATCAGCCATGTACAACACAACTGATTTTCTTATAAAAAAGTGAAATGACCATATGCAGGTCAATTAAGTAATGGCACGATTTTTCGGTATTTTCATTTTCAAAGCACTGATAAAAATTCCTAAGCAAATAAACGCCGCGCCAATTAAAATATTGACTGTTAATGGTTCATGCCAAACTAAATAGCCAAACAACAGACTTAAAAGTGGAATACACATAATTGAAATTGAAGCAATAAAGGTATCCACCTGACTCACAATCCAATTCCATAACACAAAGGCAAAACCTGTCCCAATCACTGCGATATAGAAAAGCATCGACTCATTCAAAGGATTCAGCCAAACTTTAAAATCAATCGGTTCAAAGATTAAAGCGCCTATCAAAATAACGCTACCTCCCATCAACAATTGCCAAATTGTGAGTTTTACTTTGTCATAAGTAGCAAAATTCTTTTTGATATAGACTGTTGCCATAGCCCAAAAGAAGCCCGAGCCAATTAAAAGCACTTGCCCCATCAAGGATACGTTCATGTGTAAATGATGAAGTTGTGGCCAAAGTATCGCGATCAGCCCCAAACTACCGAACACTAATCCCAAAATTTTCTGAGCATTTAAACGTTCATTTAAAAAATAATGCGCTAAAACCCCAATAAAAATTGGCATGGTAAAAACCAGAACAGCAGATAAACCAGAGTCAACAAATTGCATCGCGAACGTCTGTGTGGCATAGAATCCGAAACAAATCAGCAAACTTGAAATGATCAATGACCTCCATTCCCCCTGTTTCGGCAAAATCGATTTTCTGAGAATGAATTGCAACACCATTAATGTCAAAGCAGCAAGAATCAATCGCGTAGAAATAAATAAGAATGGCGGAAAGACCAATAAGCTATATTTAACCAGTCCCCACAACGATCCCCAAACCAGACACAGCAAGGAGATTGCACTGATGACTCTAATATTCACACGTTTTACTCAACAGATGGAAAGTATGGCTAGTTTAAAAAATAAATGACATCATGAATAATGCTATGTTTTAATGTATACATCATTTTTTTTAATGTTAGTTTGAAAAATGATTTTCTCCATTTTTGGAAATAGAGTTCTTTCATAAGCATTCAACCCCTCTGTGTATTTCTCGCATCTTGAGAATGAGCAACGATTGAAGTTCCGCAAGGGATTTATGCAAGCGCTCTAATGAATGAGTTGTCATATTGAGGATAGAGCGTGAATATTGACATTAACGATATCAGATCATTTGTCACCGTTGCTGAACTAAAAAGCATTACGGCTGCGGCAAATAAGCTTAATTATTTACAATCCAATATGACCGCTAAAATTAAAAAAATTGAAAATCATTATAAACGGCAGCTGTTTATTCGTAAGCCCAAAGGTGTTGAGCTGACTGAGTCAGGAATGAATTTATATACTCAATATAAAAAAATGATTTTCACATGGGAAGAAACCGAAAATAAACTGTATCAACAAGAAAACTACTTACGTTTCGGCACCAATACCAGCTTAGGTGGTATGCGTTTTTATCCTTCTTTTAGCAAGTTGTACGAAGCCTACCCTGATCTTTCGATTACGATGAAAACAGGAGCAACAGGGTTTATTGAAGATGAAATTTTACAAGGAAATCTTGATATTGCTTATGTACTCGGTCACCCCACACAAAAAAGCCTTCAATACATTCAAAAAGCCAATGATCAACTGGTGATCATTGGTAAAAATGTCATCAATCACGATAATCTTGAGGATTCCCTCAATCATCAGAATATTCTGCTTGCTTCAGAGGAATGTTGTTATGCCACCACACTGAATAACATTTATGCAGACTATCAACTGAGCAAAGGTGAATTAACCCATATTTATGATCATGAAGCTTTAGTTCATTTTAGCCAACTGGGTATGGGTGTCTCGATGATTGCCAAATCTCTAATTAAAAAGTTTAATATTCAATACTATATGGAAACACCTGAACCCTATCGGAATATTGGTTTATATTTGATCGCTCGTCATGATCATGTATTTACCCCGATTGAAAAACAATTGATCGGCTTAAATGATTCGCTTTAAGTTAGGTTGATGATTTCGAGAAATCTATATGCATATTAAACCTAAACTTTTATTCCACGGTTCATCCCAACATCTTGAACGACTGCAACCCACTCAAGCAGTGGGCGATGGACTAAAAGATAATGCTTTTGGCATATATGCAATTGAAAATAAGTTGATCGCTCAGTTATTTGCAATTCAATATATCAGCCTAGCTAAAGATGCTAGATTCGCGATTAAGTTTGAAAATGATCAAGTGTTCGTGGAATTAGATCGGTGTACTGTCGATTGGGAGCGTGTTGGTTATGTCTATACCCTGTCCTCAAATGACTTTGTTAAAATTGATGATCTGCAATGGCTATCGACAAAAAGTGTGGTGCCACTGAAGATTGAACAAATTAATCCTTCCGATTTTAAAAAATACATACGCCAGTTATAAAAACGAAAATATCCGTCCTCACAACCATTGGATGTCGCATTTTTTAGCGTTCTGATTTGCTTGGCATGGGTTACTTGAAAATTGCGATTAAGATTAAAGCAATGTAACCTCTAAAAAGGTTTAAATTTTCCTTAAGATCAACTCGATTTTACAAAACCATGACGCACGAAAAGTGTTACAATAGTTCCGATTTTTGATTATCCAAGACCACCTGTTCGGGGTCTTATTATAACGTTAGGACAAGCAATGACTGATAATGCAACTATCTTGCAGCACGTACCTGTAGGCAAAAAAGTTGGGATTGCCTTCTCTGGTGGTCTCGATACTTCAGCGGCTTTATTGTGGATGAAACAGAAAGGCTCAGAGCCTTATGCTTATACCGCAAACTTAGGTCAACCTGATGAAGATGACTATGATGCGATTCCAAAAAAAGCAGAAGCTTATGGTGCAGTCAAAGCTCGATTAATCGATTGTCGTTTACAACTTGCCTTGGAAGGTATTGCTGCGATTCAATGTGGTGCATTCCACATTAGCACTGGCGGTGTTCCTTATTTCAATACCACGCCGTTAGGTCGTGCAGTGACAGGTACAATGCTTGTAACTGCAATGAAAGAAGATGACGTCAATATTTGGGGTGATGGCTCTACTTATAAAGGTAACGATATTGAACGTTTCTATCGTTATGGCTTGTTGACCAACCCAGATTTAAAAATTTATAAGCCTTGGTTAGACCAAAACTTTATTGATGAGTTAGGTGGCCGTGCCGAAATGTCGCAATTCTTAATCGACAACGGCTTTGACTATAAAATGTCGAAAGAAAAAGCTTACTCAACTGATTCAAACATGTTGGGCGCGACGCACGAAGCTAAAGATTTAGAATATCTTGATGCTGGTATTAAAATCGTTGATCCAATCATGGGCGTTGCATTCTGGAAAGATGATGTCGAAGTTCTGCCAGAACAAGTGAGCGTGACTTTTGAAGCGGGTACTCCTGTTGCTTTGAATGGCAAACGTATTGATGATCCTGTTGAGCTTATTTTAGAAGCCAACCGTATCGGTGGTCGTCATGGTCTAGGTATGTCTGACCAAATTGAAAACCGTATCATCGAAGCAAAATCTCGTGGCATCTATGAAGCACCGGGCATGGCATTATTACACATCGCTTACGAGCGTTTAGTGACGGGCATTCATAACGAAGATACCATCGAACAATACCGTATTAACGGTTTACGTTTGGGTCGTTTATTGTACCAAGGTCGTTGGTTTGACTCACAAGCACTGATGTTACGTGAAACTGCTCAACGTTGGGTTGCAAAAGTAATTACAGGTACTGTGACTTTAGAATTGCGTCGTGGTAATGACTACACCATTATGAACACTGAATCTCCTAACCTCACTTATGAAGCTGAGCGTTTAACCATGGAGAAAGGTGATTCTATGTTTACGCCGATGGATCGTATTGGTCAGTTAACGATGCGTAACCTAGATATTACCGATACTCGCGCTAAACTCGGTCTCTATACAGAATCTGGTTTACTTGCTGTGGCGCAAGGTTCAGGTTCTGCGATTCCTCAACTTGAGAACAAATCAAAATAAGTGATTGATAAATAAAATTATCTCACTTAAAAAGGCTGAATAATTCATTCAGCCTTTTTTATTCACCAGAAGAAATATACACAAAACAAAATCATTCCATTTATAGAACAATATGTCGCACTAAAACACTATTAAGCATCATTATGAACCGATAATATTATGCTTAAGCAAAACATAATAATTTGGAGATGCAAGATGAATGCTTATCTACATCGTAGTGAAAACCGTGGCCATGTCAAAGCAGGCTGGTTAGATACTTATCATAGTTTTTCATTTGGTAGCTGGTATGACCCTAAATATATGGGTGTTAGTGCGCTACGGGTGATTAATGACGATACGGTTGCCGCACATAATGGTTTTGGTACTCATCCCCATGACAATATGGAAATCTTAACCTGTGTACTCGATGGTACGATTTCGCATAAAGACAGCATGGGGAATGAGGGACAAATCAATGCGGGTGAATGGCAGTTGATGAGTGCAGGTACGGGTGTGACCCATAGTGAAATGAATAAGCATGATAAAGCCGTGCATTTATTACAGATTTGGATTCAACCGAATGTGCAAGATGCTGAGCCAACTTATCAGCAAATTCTGCTCAATCCTAAAGATCATCCAAACCAATGGCATTTAATTGCTGGCGATGAATCTGCACCTATGTTGATTCGTCAAGATGCTGAAGTGAAAACTGCTGTGATTGAGAAAGATCAACATTTGGAGATTGCAGCACAGAAAAAAGTAAACTATGTGCATGTGATTTCGGGTGAAGTGATGATTGCTGATCATTTGGTTAAAGCAGGTGATGCTTTGCTATTTGATGAAACCGCAACGATTACAGCACTGCAAGACAGCCAAATGATTTGGTTTGATTTACCGTAACCTATTGTTCTAAGTTGTAGACATTAAAAAAGCCCGATTTACGGGCTTTTCTACAACCTTGAACATTTTTAAAAACGATCAGAACCGTTTCGTTCGTTGTTAGCTGTTGTATACGGGTTTGTCATATCTTTGTTCATTTAGGCAAGATCGCTCTTGAATCCCAAATAGTATATGACTTCCGTATTGTTTAAATTATCACCATTTTCAATTCGGGTCAAGGGGTTTGGGTATCTCTGAAATTCTAAAATGCTAAGCAATAAAAAGACTGATAAGATTTAACTTATCAGTCTTTTTTAAATCTTGGTAGGTATATCCAGACTCGAACTGGAGACCTCTACGATGTCAAGATTGCGTCAAAAGCGATCTAATCAATTGAATAATAATAAAATAGTATGCTTTTTTTGCCTAAAATTCAGGTCAAAAACTGCTTACCTAACTTCAATAAAATCAGTCATTTAGAAATTCATTCCCCGAAAGTTTTTCGAGCGTTTTTTAATCAAATACGAAAGTTTTCACTATAAAATTCGGGGATAAAATTACAGTAATCTTAACCTTTCATTTATGGTTAAATTCCATTGATGAGCATCCAACTTTCTGCGTAATGCTGCTTTCTCAGATTCATCTACAAAGCCCCAAGCGACGAATGAACCATCTATGAAATAGTCGTGTACGGATGAGGCAATATTCGGGTTAATTTTACGGATAGCATCACCGTACTCTTTCCACCACTGGCGACACCAAATCATGCAATGAGCTAAAGCAATCGTATTCATGTCTGCCGTTCTATGTTCTCTATGGCTAAATAAAGCGATCAGATGATGGACGTATTCAACCGCTACAGGGATCTGATCAAGTGAGATCTCATCTATGCCTTTCACACTAAAACGTTGGTGTATGAGTTTATAAGCATCGGAAAAGTTAAGGTGTTTTGATTTCGCCACAAGCATATTTACTGCATCGTTCAGAACTACACGTTCAGTTTTATGATTCTTGGTTTTAGGCCGTACTTCCCTATCTAAAATGTCTAAAACCCATTTGCGGAATTCTTTTGCAACTGGTGTACGGGCAAAGAATGTGATGAGGTGACAACCCCTTAAGGAAAAAATACGGGTTTCCTTTTCACGCAAACTTTCATTAATTCCATTGACCGTCAATTTGACGGTCAATGTCATTTGGCTATTAAACTCGTCCGAATTACGATCATAAATTCGTGAAACAGAATCTTCGCGTGCATATCCTAAAGCATGAGCAAGCTCTGATGAAGTAATCCAAATTTGCTCATCATCACGTTGGATTGGATGAAATTTTATTGCATTAAATGTTAAACTCTTCATATCAATTTTTCTCGTAAAAGATTGGTAACTCGCCCCGTGTTCCGCCAAGAATGTTCGGGGCGTTTTTATGACACCACTTTTAGTGTCTGTTGACATTACTTTAGTATGACACTACTATTGGTGTCAATAGATAAGGGGCGAGAAATGTCTTCTAAAGAATTGATACGTCTTCAAGCGCGTTTGCCACAAACTACACATGAAAATTTAACAAAGTATGCTGAACAGCAGGGTCTATCTTTGAATTCTGCGATGGTACAGCTTTTAGATTTTTCTTTGGAGTTAGGACTTCAAGGCGAAGGTAATTTACTTGACAGCACGCTAACAGACTTCAAAAGTAATTTAATAAAAGCTAAATACATCATTGGAGAATACATACAGCAAGAAATCGTTGATGAATTTGAAAATCTTAATAGTGAATTATATCTAGAATTTATTGGTAAAAAGTTTGAGAGTCTTGACGTACAAGAACGAAAGTTATTAGCTGATCTCACAACAGCTTTAGCAAATAAAAAAAAGTGATGAAATCTAAGTTTAGTTAGTTTTTTGAGGTAAAATTAAGTTAGATAAATAATCAAATATTTTAGGAGAAAAACTTAAAATGTATCTTACAGAGTTCATTATTTTCAGAATTTCAATATATCCAATATTTGCAACGTACAACATTGAATACAATATTCTAAATATTTCAGATCACTCAAACTTTTTTCTAACAGCTCTAATTTTAAGTGTATTTCAGCTTTTTTTAGTCATGCGAAAATATTCTTTAAATAATTTTTAATAAAAAAGTACCGTATGCATTTTTACTTATTTTCTGGTACACGATTTAACATATCACTCCATCTTGCTATTTTGAAAACAGCAAAAGTTGCTGCCAACATTGATAAAATTGAATATGTGAATAAAAAGAAACCTAGACCATAAAACATTATGGATAAAAACTTAATAAATTGAATAAGACAATCAGAAAAAACATAGAACTGTTTGAAAAATAAAATAATCTCAGAAAATGAATTTGCCTTTAAGAATATTAGATAAACCAAGCTTATTATTTGCAAAATAATAAAATGTACAAAAGTTGCATTTACTTTCATAAAATCGGATGGAGTATCTGCTGATTGTTTTTGAGTATGCTCACTCAGCATTTTTTTTAGGCGTTGGTCACCAATAGCTAGCCATACAGCATAACCGCCTAATGAAAAACCAAGTAAACTAGGTAAAGCAGATAGAGCTAAAATTAGAAAATCTTCTTTCGTCCAGAAAGAATAACAAAAGAAAGTACCCAGAAATGCACACCATAAATAAGGTGAAGACAATAAAGCCCTCCAACCACCATAGGCTGTCCAATATTGTTTTAAAGCACTTTCTTTCTTAACGTTCATAGCAGATCAATTATCACCCTTAAACTTTCCTTTTGATGGGGTAAAACGAGCATAGATTTCTAGAGCTTTACGCTTTAAAAAATCTAATTTATCTGTAGTTTTTGGATCATATTTATCTTGCTCGACAAATGGGATGTTTTCTGTACTATGTGGTTTCACTAAGCCTTGTTCATCAATAGCTTTGGCATATACTTTACCATTTTTTGCTGCAACTCTCATTTTATTCTTTGTTTCCTCATCTAATGTAAGAAAACCTTTTCGTTGGGTTTCATATTTTTCTTCAAGTTTTTCTGCATTCAAGCGTTCCAGCTTTTCTAAAAAGCTTGTTTCGACCTCTTCTACATCATCGGCATTGGGCCTGTAAATTTCTAGCTCTAACGTCACTAAAGTTCCCATTCTTATGATTTCTTCTACCTTTCCCATATCAGGTAAAACATGAACTGTTGCAGTTGTAAATTTTTCTCTAATATCTTGTCTGTAAAATAATTTTTCAAAAAATTTAGCTAACGTCCCAATACTTACAGTACCTTTATTATCATAAATTTCTGAGATTAGAATATGTTTTTTGGGAAAAAATATAAAATTAAAAAATTTAGCATTTGGAAATAAATGAGAAGGAATATTTACATTTTCAACAATATCCTGTTCAGCTAATTTGTCTGTGGTGGTATCAAACCATTCCGAAACTTCAATTCCTGTAAGTTTAGTGAATGTACCTTGTAATCCCTCTAAAGGTTTATCATCATTTAATGGCTTTAATGCAGATAAATAAATATAATCATTCCCTCTGACCTGCAAAGGTTCTCTAACTTTATACAAATAGTTAAATAAATCTAAATATATTTGCCCATCCTTATCATGTGGATGTACTGTTATATTTAATGCTCCAAACTTCACACTTAACATTTTTGCCATTTTTCTAATAATTCCATAAGTTACATATTACAACAATGTAAATAACAAAACTTACAAAATCAATAGTTCTGCTTTATTATGTAAATTTATATTTAAAAATTATGAGCCTCTGAATGCAACAAGAAGCAAAATCATGTTATGAACAACGCAAAAAGTCTGGTCAAACTGGATGGAAAAGCTTAGATCGTGACGGCGATGGTCAAGCTTGTGATTGCTTGCTGGGTGGTAATGGCAAGAAATGCCCGAAGAAAAAAAATAAGGAAAGAAAATGAAGTTTAATTTTTCGTTGGATGTAGCGATCATTATTTCCTTACTTACAGTTTTTTTTTACGCATGTGGCCAAAACTATTTAGCAGCTTACATGGCTGTTTTTCTAATAGATCCTGTTGTCCTTAATTTTTCTGCAGCAGACAAGATTAACTGGGGCTTTCTAAACTGTGCTAATTGGTTGACATATATATTGCTGGGAGCATTAATACTAAGTTTTTTTTCGTATATCTTTGCACTACTCAATATAAAATATCCAAGTAATCTGAGAAATCCATTTAAGGCGAAAAAGCATCAACGACCTCAAATTCATAATCAAACTCTAACTGATGAACAACGAGTAAATCGTATACGCTTATTTTTCTGGACATTCTTCATCTGCTTTCTTGCTTTATCAGCGTTTTTTACCTTTGCTACAATTGATATTAAAACAGCTAAATCCGCTAGGAAAGCATTAGCACACCCTACTCACCTGCCAGCAGTCAAGTCGAATGGTCAAGAGTTATTTCTTATAAAATGCGGCTCTGCCCTTTGTGCGGTCATCGATGAACAGAAGAATGTCTCTTTGGTTGAACCCAAAAATGTTGTGTATTTGAGTTCTAATTTTGCTGAAAAGCCTGAAAAAAATAGTTAAGAAAGATTGGAGAAATAAAATGCTCTACCCATGTTTATGCTGCGGCTACCTAACCAGAGGTGAACCATCTAACGGCGACTACGACATTTGCTCTGTATGCTTTTGGGAGGATGATCCTGTGCAAGCAGAACATCATGATTCGGCTGGAGGTGCAAACGTCCCTTCACTTAATCAAGCTCGTGAAAACTTTAAAAAGTATGGTGCAATGGAAGAACGGTTTGTTAAGAATGTGAGAAAGCCGAGGGATGAGGAGATACCGAAGGGTTAAAGTATGTACCTCAAAGATTCAGGATTGGCACTTGCTTTGTTTCTGGGCAGAATTAGTCTATGAGTTGGTATAAGTTAAGAAAAAGCCCTTTACATGCAGTGATTTGCTTAGTTTGAATTAACACCACTCATCGGAAAACAACAATAATCTTTAATCTTTTTATTTTTTATAGTTTTAAAATAACTACTTAACGACTATATGGCGACGTACTAAAAGTAAAAAAATCATTTAAGTTATATAAAAAGGGATATTTGAAATGAAAATAATTTTAACTCTAACATTAGTGCTCTGCGCTATGCCATGTTTTGCAGAAGAGAAAATACTCTACGATTATAATGGAGTCATTTTTGGATATAATTATGAAAAAATAGGAACTGCTACTGATATTGATTGTCCTGATATTAAATTTGATGAATATCAAATAATTGTTAAGGTTAAAAATACGAATAGTAAAGCAATTGACTTAATTGAGCCGAGTGGTCGCTTACATTTTAAAAGTGACTATTGTACAAAAGCAGGAAATTTGCAATCCAATAGTGCGGCATATCAAATTGGCTTATTTTCACCACATCGTCATTATGCTACAGGTACACCGAATACAAATTTTGGTGTAGTTAATTCCTACTTTTTGGATGCAAAGGATGAGTATTCAACTCTACCTAACAAACTAAAAGTACGCAGTGGGGATCGTTTTCCCGAGCCTGATTGGATTTTTCCTAAATGGAAATTTATTGATTTACCAAATAAACAGAACGTTGTTAATACAGGTAAAATTATTCCGAAAGCGACTAATCTTAGTACAGACTATGCAAAGCTTATAGTCGGGAAATGGAGATTTTCCCAATCTTCGGATCTTAAGAATGGAAAAGAAGTCGACATTTACGACGAAGAAGAACCTTGTTTTGATATTTATGAAACTAACAAACGAATAGTACAAAATATAGGAGATTGTGAAATTAGCAAAGAAGATGGAAACTGGACAATAGTTGATAATATACTTACAAAAGTTATAGATGGAGATGTTACGAAATATGAAATATTGCGACTGGACAAATCAACTCTAAAATTAAAGTTTATGAAAGAATATGATGATGGAAGTTATTTCCTAGCAACATTTGAGAGAGTGACAAAATAAAAGCCAGTATGAAACTCACTAAAATAAAACGCTCACTATCAATGAAAATAATGAGCGTTTTCATTTAAATATTAGGTCTTTAAAATTTAGCTTTACTGTGGGGAACTATTCGGGCGTTTATATACATAGAGAAAAATGTCTCTTTGGTTGAGCCCAAAAATGTTGTGTATTTGAGTTCTAATTTTGCTGAAAAGCCTGAGAAAAATAGTTAAGAAAGATTGGAGAAACAGTATGCTCTACCCATGTTTATGCTGCGGCTACCTAACCAGAGGTAAACCATCTAACGGCGACTATGACATCTGCTCTGTATGCTTTTGGGAGGATGATCCTGTACAAGCAGAACATCATGATTCGGCTGGAGGTGCAAACGTGCCTTCACTCAACCAAGCACGTGAAAACTTTAAAAAGTATGGCGCGATTGAAGAATGCTTTGTTAAGAATGTGAGAAAGCCCAGGGATGAGGAGATTCCAAAGAGCTAATCATTTGTGATTAGTTTTGATTTTACCTTTACCACAATTTCAAATAGTAGATAAACCATGATTTTTTGGATTATTTATTTTATTGTTATCAAGCCATGCTTTCTCTAGCCAATTGCAATGTCAGCAATCTGAGTACAAAAATCCTTTATAAAATTAAGCGTTTTTTAGATCACAGTTCAATGAATAAAATTCATCATGAAATATTACAGTTTTATGACAGGTAGTCCTTATAAAAATGTTTAAATTCATATAGATATTTTACTTAATTTACACTATTCTTCAATGAACTCTTAAAAGTGAAGCATTTTTGAAATGAGTGATACAAGTCTTCTAAATGAATTAAATTCAACTATTGAATACTATGTAAATAGAAATGGATACCAACCCACGCGGATTATTTTAGGATATAAAGCGTATTCAAGCCTCATGAAAGACAAGACTTTTGCAGATGAAGTAAACAATTCCGCAGTCAATCCAAACAAACGCAAATATAAAAAATTAAAAATAAAAGTGACCAAAGATGACTATCAACTAGAACTTGAATGATCATATATACAAATAAAGCCCTCATCAGAGGGCTTTTACACATATCCCAACGTGTACATTGCTATTGATCGTATGCGCTGAACATCCTGACAGTAAGCACAAAACTAAAACGCTCACAATCAATGATGACCATGAGCGTTTGCAATGATGAACTACTTTGTTATGCGATTCGATTGTTGATCCAGCCATAAAAGAACTGCTCCTGTGTAGGGTTACGTTCGCATATTTCGATATAGCGCTGCCCTTGCATAATGTTGAGCACTCGGATTAAGACCTCTTCACCCTCTTTACCGCGCTTTGTGAGATAGGTTGTAAATGCATTCATCGTTTCTGAACCATAGATTCCATCAATTACTAAATCTGGCCATCCTCCTTTACCTTGATTGTTCAAAAGATTTAAAGCACGTTGCAGTAATGGCTTTGCAAAGCCCGTCCCACAGTTCACACCTGTATCGAGTAGTTCTTCAGCCACGGCGGCACTGATCGTATTTACTTGATCAAATCGTGGCGAGATCCAATACTGTTTTCTATAAATGCCCTTGGCCACATCCAATGGCAGATCTCGCATGTGACCTTTAAATCCACTCGCACGTGCGACCGCTTCAGTGATACCAAACTTGGTCGCTCCTCCTCGATCGGCAGGATTATTTACATACCCACCTTCACGTTTAATCAATTCATTAAGATATTGTTCAATGTTCATTTTGCTTTCCTTTAGGTAATAAAAAACCGCCTTTAGGCGGCATGGGTGGTACTCGTAGCTCATTTCAAAGCTAAAATT
Source organism: Acinetobacter sp. NIPH 298 (assembly GCF_000369505.1). Lineage (GTDB taxonomy): Bacteria > Pseudomonadota > Gammaproteobacteria > Pseudomonadales > Moraxellaceae > Acinetobacter. The sequence continues at coordinate 762,931 of NZ_KB850055.1, read as the reverse complement.
ATGGCGATAACAACAATACCGATTACCAACCCCAAATTTGTGATTGCTTGCATTAGCCCCGCACGATCTGCGCCTTTTTCGCTCATTTTTCCATCTACCTTTAATTCAGATTTTGATGTATGCTTATGCATAGAGACATTTCCCCTTTGCTTTGTGGGTTAAGTGGATTTGAAAACCCTAGTGTTGGCGCACTGGGGTTTTTGCTTTTTAGTGCATATATCCTCATTGATCTCCTCGTTTGTTTATTGATAAAGCAACTATAAGAAAAAAAGTCTTTCCGTATTAGGCGGAAAGACTTCCGTTTACTTTTCAGCTTGTATGCAAAATTTAAGCGTTCCAGCAACTACAAATCTTTTAAACTATTTTAAGAATTTACTTTCCTCGCGAATTAACTCCTGAAAATGTAGATTTAGCGGGAACTCACTCCAGTGATTTTCAATAAATCAAGAGGAAATCTTTCCACTTATTATTTTCCGATGCTTCAACCCAACGCTCAATCAGCTGCATCCTGATTAAGCGTTAATCAGGAATTGCATCAAATACAAAAAAACCGCCAAACGGCGGTATTGGTTAAACAACTAATTAAAAATTATCTTTGTAGTCTTTCATTTCTTTCGCTACGTCGAAGATGGTTGCATCCTCTCTTGCATTCACATAGTTGAATGACCAACGGATGATGGCCCAAAATGGCAAACCTGCAGCAAAGAAAATGCCCCCTATTGCACATAGACCCGACCAAGTTAAAAGATAATCATGCAGCTCAAAGTGCTGAATTAAGAATCCACCACCTGCGATACTCCCCACCACCGTAGTGATTAAACTCACGACCCATTCACTGCGTGTACGAGGCATTCGAGTCATAATGACTACCAAATAACCCAAAACCACCGCTATAGCCGCAATGGCCATCAAAAACCACATACCATAAACTTTAATTACAGTTGCGACCCCGACACCGCTACTCATTGGCTCTGCCATTTTTCATTTCTCCAGATGTAAAAAAACCGCCTTTTGGCGGCTATTGATTCAGACATAATCTTTATCGTTTAAGTAATATTGATCAGTGTAGTTTATTGCAGTGATTGAAGACTCAGCACCTCCACCAGACTTTTCAGTAATCAAAAATAGATCTCGCTTGCTGTGCGTGTCGGTCGTAACCAGATAGGTTGAACAACTGATATTCCCCTCGTACTCAATAACAAGCTGCGAAGTTGGTGCACGTGCTAATAAGACTTCTCGCTCTCTGTCTCCTTGTGTCACCTGAACAACGTCCACTTGGCCATTTGGCAATTGAAGATGAATGACATAACTTTCACCTTGTTCTAGTACACACGGCTGTGACAACGTTAAATACAGTCCATCTTGATCAATAACGGATCCTGAACTAATCAGCATCGGACGCGTATCATCAGCAACAAGAATTAAGTCATTCCGAGTGACGAGATCCGCTTCACTATAAGCAGAAAATTCGACAGTTTTCTTTTGATAAAGCAACTTATTCAAAGCTCGATGCGCTAAAAGCATCGCTTGCTGAAGATTGGTAATGCCTTTAATTTCCAATTCTCGCGCATTGACCACATTATCATTAGGTAACTTGATTTCTGATTCAGACCAGGAATCAGTCGGATCGACCCATTTGAGTTTTACCCCGTCATAGTCTTTGTTTACACCAAAGTTGACAGAACGCTTCTCGCTTTCAGGTTTTTTATTCCTGTGATTAAACAATATAGTCGGTACTTGTTGCGGTTTCTCAAATACAAAGAAAACTTTGTTTGATTCACGGCGTGCATCACAAAACACTGCATTCGCAATCGTTGTAAGTGTCTCTTCATAAGACATCTTGGCATCATCAAATGTGTAGTTAAACTGAATCGGTACACCAAAATAAGCATCGACTTCATCTGCCACAGCAAAGAGATTAGCGACATCAAGCGTGCTTATATCTCTACGCCCAATCAATTCATCGGTCGTAATCGCACAAACAATATCAGCAAAATTACTTGTCGGGATTCTCGCTACTGACTTAAAGCCGGTTCGATATGTAAAAAGCTTACGTGTGGCGATACAGTTCAACATACGGTTTTTAACGCTTGTTGCTTCATTGGTACCGATGGTTTTAGTGCGTACGATCGTTACATCGTTATAAATGAGCTTGTTTGATACTGAGCATGCGTAAACTGATTTGAGTTTCAAATCACGAAGTCGCTGCTGTACTTCATTTCGCCATTGTTCAGGTGCTTTCTTAACTCTAAACCGCACACCATCCGCAAATGTTGATGCAAGCGGAATACGACTCGATACACCAAAGCCCACTGTAGTATTGTCTTGTACTCTATGCGTATGCGTGAATACTGGGCCAGTTGGCAAGCCATTTGATATTTCTTGGTATTCGATTGTGTAATCAACAATATCAGTGTGTCGTTGGCCTTTTTTCCGAATGACTTGCAAACCTTGTGGCAGATAGAAGTTAAAAATCAACTCTTTAATATCGTTGTAATCAATATAAAACCAACCAAGCCAGCTCGACACGATCTTTTTAATATCCATGTCCACTTGACCTAGCGTAATGCTTTGCAACTTATCCCATTCAAGTTGTAAGGCCGTTGGAACTTCTAGATCGATGTAGTTAATCCCGACATCTAAAATAGATGGATATTCACCACCCAAGTCGATTGAATCAGCATTGTTTTGCAAAATCCCAGAAAAGAAAGCAGACTTTTCATCTAGATCTACAATCAATGACCAATTTGAGTTTACGTTCTCGGGATTAACCAGGTTACAGATATACCCATCTACAACCTGGGCAATACTCGATACTTGGTAATTCCCTGCTAAGTTCAACCCATCAAGCATCAATGAGGTAATCTGCAGGGATTTGTAATTCAAGTTATGTAGGACATCAGTCGTTTGAATATACAATTCGCCGATACTTTTGGGTACACAATTCGCTGATACACTCAGATCTGCAACACCGACTGTATCCATACTCAATAAAATCGAATTACCAATTTGAAAATGATCGCGCATATCAACGGATGAATTGAATGATTGCAGCCGATTGGGATAGAACGCTGTAAGTTGGAAATCGACATCACTATTCGTAATATCTTCAGTACCTTCATTGACAGTCTGGCCATTGATCGCTGTACATGATTTAGCGACTAGTGGATTATCTGTAAAATCTTCACCAATCTTGATTTGTGGTGTACCGATAAGACTGGTATTTGGTTCATAGATTGAACATGCTGATCCTGCAATTGTAGATAAAGTGGTGTCACCATCTTTGATGTCTTGAATGTGATAATAACCACGACCTAAACACATCAATGATTCTTCAACTTCTTGCTTATTTACATAATAAACAAAGCTTGGCGCAATCAAATCAGGAATAGATTTTATCTTTCCAAATGGATCCGCAACACGTTGGCCAATACGCTGTTTATTTTCACGACTGGTTAAATCATTATTGCTTGAACCTTTATCTTGAGCACCGCTACTTAAAGTCGGCACAGTCACTAAAGCATTAACAATAGAACCAAATATTTTAACGACAACATAGTTCACTGCTGAAATGATGTCACCAGCATGACAAACAATATGAAATTGATCCTCTGGTCCTGCATCTAACAATTTTAATGCAGTGACTTTATCAATTGGGGTAACTTCATTTTCAGGACAAGGCGTATTTTTATAAATTCGTGCTTGTGTAAATTTCGCTTTAATTTCTAAGAATCGACGCAAAACATTATCAGTCTGCTCAATCGTGATCGTGCTTGCATCAAGCGGATCTTCATAAATCTGTAAGTGGCTCATAGTATCTAAACCTTGTGTAGAAGCATTTCATGCTGTTTAGTGATAGATATTGAGTGCCCGATTCATTCAAGTGCAAAACCTTGCCGCAATAAAAAAGCCCCACATGGTTGTTACCAGTGAGGCTTGTCATAAGGACAATGCATCCTTGTCGCGGTTCTTTCAGTCGCTTGTTTTGAATGACTGTCTGTCTTGATGTTTGAATGGAATCATTTAGCGATGCAGTCAAACCAATAAAGCTTTTTGAATAATCTTGACCTATCAACTGTCTTGCAGCATCAATCACGAAATGAACACAATGATAATTCTTAACGTTGTATTGCATTTCAAATAATGAAAGCAATTGCAGATTAAAATCTCTCATTCGCTGTACTCACTATTTATGTATTTTCCACAGCACTTGAAAGCCGAGTTACATCGGCATCACTCAAAGTCAATTCGATAACTTTTCCGCTTTTAAACGTGAAAATAACATCATAGTTTGACTCAGATCCACGGCTACTACGGAAACGACGCTCAATATTTGAGATATCTTTTAGATCAATCATGTAGTCAACTGAGTGAATGCTATCGTGAAATTCAATCATTTCTTTACCTCTTTAGTAAAAGCCAACCAAGGTCGGAAAATTCTCTTTGGTGAACAACAATCCAGTACCAACTTCATTAAGCTGCTCTGCTTCAGCTTCAAATGTTGTTCCTTGATAATCGTTGTTCTGACTTGTGACTTCCAAGTGATCGATCTGCAAAATTGGATTTGTTAAATCAATGCTTGAATACGCTCGATAAGTCACTTGCGGTCGCTCAAGTGATACTTGCTCAATAATTTGATCAACAAGACCAGGAATGACTTTGCCCAAATCCCCGACCGTTATCGCTAACTTCTGATCAAGATCATCACTGACGCTGCCCCGATCAATCTTCAATACTGCATATTCATAGAAAGTGGGCTGACTGTCTTGAATAACAGTCACTCCCTCAGAGACGTTGGTCACATAGCGCAAAGGCTTTGGCCACAAACTATGTTTAATCTCGATACACTCAATCAAATAAGCGTTATCTGGACCATATAAAAAATTCTCAAGCTCTGACATTCCGTGACTCCGCTATTGTTTTAATTGCAGACTTATCAAGATCATTATTCAAGATAAATAATTGGGCGCTGACTTTAAACACTGCACCACTTTTCGTCATCGAAACGCTGTCATGTACAAAGTGTGCTAGATACTGGGTGCGTGGACGTTGATCTAAAACGAGATCTATATAAAACGGCTTGCGTTTATGCTGCCAGACTCTAAAAAATGACATGAAGTAATCGAAATCTTTTTCTTTCAGATTGAAAGCGATCGACACCACATTTTCTATATTTTCAAACTGGGTTCTCAAAGCATATTCATTCAGCCCTTCAGCTTTGATGACGCTATTCCCAAATTGAACACTGTAAGATGATTGCAATGGACATAGATCAAGATAATCAAAACGTAATACCTTGTTACGAGCATCGACATACATTTGATCTAAAAACAGATCAAAACCGTTGATAATCTTTGTGGCAAAACCAAATCGGTTATTCTTCATCATTCCGATTTGAATGAGTACCTGTCCACTCCCAAGCTCATACTCAATTTGATAACGGTCTCGTTGCAATCGAATACAAAGTTGCTCTGCTTTGATATATGCAAAAATCACATCTGCATTAGCACTGAATTCTGATCGACGTTCATCGAGTGATAATTGTGGCGTTATTAAATTATTTCCAAAACTCGTTGCAACTTGCTGCCCAATAGATGTGTCATACCACCACAAAAACACTTCATCATTGACGACATAAGTCACAACAGGACGCATATTTAAATCAAATGCAAAACTCAATGCTGTTACATCAGCAACAGTGATTAGGTCGTGTATCACTTGATCAGCTTTTGCTTTAATAACCCCACTTTCGTAGAAACAGGTCCATAACTTGGCTTGCAAACCTTGTGATGAATCATATAAATCTATACCACCCCACTCGTAATCAATTAAATCATCGATACGATTTGGTACAAAAAAAGCAGCATAAACGCTGCTTGTTGATAGTGCATTATTCGGAATCATGACGTATACCTATCCCATGTCAATTCAAACATATATCTAAGTGTTTGCTGATTGCTCTTTGGAATTGGCGGATCAATATCCCATTTGTAACCGATCAGCGCAGACGAATCTCCTTTAGACAACAAGTTTGCAATCGGAATCAGGATGCCCTTGTGATCCCAATCATTTCCCTCATTCAGACCCAATGTAAATAAACCAATTAAAGCTCTGTTATTTGGTCTTGATTGGGACATGAGTTTGGTTACAGCACCTGTGGTATTTGGATATGATGTATTTAATGGATTTACTGAATTTGCCATCACTCTTGCTGCTAGTAATGGCAAATCTACACGAACAGACCCTACTGACCATGCTATACCATTATTGTGAAGTACAGCATTGCCAGCATAGTCATGCACACTAACTACCTCGTCAAATTTGTTGAGTAACTGAAATTGACCTGAGAAATTTGTGGATGGATAAACACGTAGCTCAACGAGAACATCTAGTATCTCATCTGCTAGAACCGTGATTGACGTAGGGTTGCCTGAACTATCTCGAATCAAAGCTCTGTTAAACAAAGAACCTGCACCATTACCAAGCCCTATCTCAGACAAGTTTCCAGCCGAAGCTCCAAGAGGAAAACGGAATGTTCTTTTGCAAAAATAATAATAAGGTAAAGCGGATACCTGCAATCCCGATTGATCGCTACCTTGTGTTGTACTTGTTCCAGAAATAGCATTATCTAAACTAACTTGAGACGGAACTGGTGCAGAATTCCCCGATCCAACCCATACATGAGAGATTAATGCACTACCAACTCCAGCCATCGCGTCAAGTCCTGCATCAAGAACCAAATTATCACTCCACGCACTTTCGCGAGTGCTTTGTTCATCAGACTTTCTAACAATAAGCTTAAATCTCGCGCCAACTTTTATATTCGTTTTAAATAACATATTAAATCTCCTCAATATACTTGGCACTTAACACAATGAATTCCGATTGCATCAGATCAGCATTTGTCTCATGCGTAATTAACACATCTTTGATCACTGCATTTTTGACTGAAAAAGCAGACTTAATTTGATCGATAGGTTCATAAGGCAAAGTTGTATAAGTGATTTCAGACAGATACTTTGCATTTCTGACTGAAAAATCTGATTTAACTTGATCAACAGGTTCGTAAGGCAAAGTTGTATAAGTGATTTCAGATAAATACTTTGCATTTTTGACTGAAAAATTCGTTAAAAGATTCTCATTGTTCAAAACTGGATCGAATGTTCTTGGATTTACTGGAAGAGCACTTGATTTAATAGAATCATAAAAAAATACGGGATACGGCTTTGAAGTCAGAATCAGCACTTCAGAAGTCACAACAACAAACTGCGCCGAGACTTTAAAAATTTTTCCGCTTAACTCATTAAATGAGAAAGAATCAGGCATAAACTGAGTGATATATTCTCTAAATCCGCTGTCTTCAATAATTAAAGACATTAAAAAAGGCAGCGGGTTAAGCTGCCAATTTAGATAAAATGCTCTGAAATATATGAAGTCATCTTCTCGAAGCGTAAAAGCCACATCTACAAGATGTTTTTTTGCATTTTTAGTTTGAACATATCGACCAAACCCACCGCTTAATACTATTCGTTCAACTGATGTGCCGTACTTGACCGAATAGCTTGATTGAAGTGGGCAAAGATCGAGTTTGTTCATCGTATACGCCCCACATTAAAGTTATTCCGGATCTGCTTAGATTCAAATGAGTTCGCTTGATTTAAATTGCTAAACGCTTGTTTAACAAATTTCTCCACCACATCAATTGTCACATTGCCATTTCCATCACGACTTTCATTAGCAGTGTAGCCAGATGGCACATTGATAATGACGTTTACACCATCACCACGCCGATCACTTTGGCTTGATGTTGATAAGAAACGTTCTTTACCAATTAATCCGCCTGTGGCAAATCGGGGCGGCAACATACCAGTACGGTTGATGTAGTCAAGATTAGCCAATCCTAATTTTTCAACAGCGGCCGCACGAAGCATATATTCGCCATTGGATGCCCAAATCGGAATATCATCACTTGTACCAGTTCCCTTCCCAGTAATATGGCCACCAGTGGCAAAGCCCTGTAAATTCATTGATCTGATTTGTGCGGCCTGACCAAGTTGAACAGCTAAAGCACCACCAGCAACAACTGGTGCAATATATGGACCTATCATTGGAATTGCTGAAACAGAGTTATACACATTCGAGAACGTTTCAGGTGCATTCAAAATTACCTTGGAAAGTGCAAACATCTTGGATGCAATAAACATGGCTTTATAACCAGCGGATTGTTTACCAAGTAAGCTTCCCATTAGATCAGCCATTCCAGCAGTTGTATTCGCTGCATCTTGCAAACCTAACGCTGCTTTAGCTCGATAATACTGACTTTCACTTTCAATCATTTTTTGCTGATACTCTTCTTGAGTAATCAACTGCCAGTCCAATGCTGCCTGAAAAGCTTCAGCACGTTGGGCCGCTGCTTCCTCTTGTGTCGTATCAATACCCGAAGCATTCAACATCCCATACAATGCTGCATCCCGCCCTTGGGCTTGATCCATGCTTTCTGTTATACGAGATGCATCAATTAATGCTTGACGCTCATCTTTGCTAAATTGACTGTTTAAGATGATTTGCTGACGCTCAAACTCGTGCTTAGCTGCAATATTCTGCATGTCAGTTTGAAATACTTGTGATGCATCGTTTAGACGCATGTTCTGCTCAAGCCTCAACCAAGCCATTGCTCGAGTATGTTTTTCTTGCAGTGCATTCAAATACTGTTTTTTCTCATCAGTATTGATGTCAGTTCGGTTTGCGATGATTTGCTGGTCAATAATAAATGTCGCTTTGGCTTTTGCTTCTTCATTTAACTTATGTTCTTGAAGTTCAAAAGCCTGCTTCATCTTATAAAGAAATTGCTCGTCCTCAAATCTAGCTTTTGCAGCAGATAAAAACTGATTATGTAAAGCTGGCGAAAAGTTAGCTTCACCTATATCTTTAACTAAATCTTCATAATCAATTTTCATCTTTTGAAGGTCAGTTGAGAAATCATACACTAAAGACTTTCTTAACATATTTTGCTGATCTGCAAGACGCTCAGCTTCTTGTGAATCCTTTTTCATCTGTGAAGCTGCATCTTTTGACGCTGCTGCTGATTTACGTCTAGATTCAGCAATCGCATCAATAGTGCCTTGTAGCTTCGCATTTGCTGCAATATTGGCATCAATCAACCTCACATCTTCAGAAGTAATAGTGCCGTCATTTTTGAAGTATGCTTCAGCTAAAGCTTTGGCACGATCTACGCTATAACCCTTATCAATTAATTTATTAATTGTTTGAGTTTGAATAAGTGACTTCTGCAAACTCTCCATATATTGCGACTGTGTTACCGCCGCACCTCGTGCAGCTGTCTCATTACGACTAAGAGCAGCTGTATTTGCATCAATTCCAGCAACAGAGTTTTGAGCTTTATTTCCGACTAATTGAACTTCTATGCCGAATATCTTTAATGCTTTCGCTGACTTCTCAGCAGCAATCACATTCTTATCATATTGCTCAACCTGATCTTTTAACGCATTATACAAATCAGTAGGAATATTTAGAGCATTCAACCGCTCCACTGCTTCTGTATAGCTGATTGTACCTAATCGCGCCTGATTCGATATTCTTGTGACTTCTACATTACCTTTTGCGTAATTCTGGACAGAAATTAATGCAGAACCAACAGCAAACTCAGAATTTTTCAATTCTTTGTTTTGAGCTTCAAAAGCTGCTGTTAAATCCTCAATTGCAGATTTACGCTCAGTTCCTGTTAGTTTAGACAATTCACTTGCCGCTTTTTCTGCAACTAAGGCTTGTTCTGCCAATTTTGCATTCAAATCAGCAGCACGATTGGTCATAAATGCATAGCCAGCTGCAACTGAAGCAGCAGCAATTACAAGGCCTGCTGGTCCCGTCAAAAATACCAATGCTCCTCGCGCTGCCGCACTTAAAACCGTCAAAGAAACTGTAGTTCCAGCTGCTTGTGCCGACATACGAGCTAAAGCCAACTGATACGCAATTGCCTGTCCAGTGGATGCTGTAAACGCAACACCAGAAGCAATGATTGCAGGTGTCATTTTCAACGCCATTCCGCCAGCTGCTACACCAGCCGCTACCGCAAGGACATCCATATTTTTTGCAGCATAAGACAATCCATCACCAACCAGCCCAAGCCCTGCGGCCATGTTATTGGTTACACCCAACGTTTCATTTATTCTACCCGCCAAGAAGGTAAAGCCATTTCTAGCAGTGTTTAAGCCATCATTTAATGAGTTACTCATATTGTTAGCAAGTTGCTCGCTCTTTTCACGGCTTGAATCTAACGCCTCATTTAACTGAGTTGATGATAGCTTTCCTGCATTACCAAGCCTGAGAACTTCTTCTTGTGAGATTCCAAGAGAATCAGATAGATCGCTAACAACTGAGGGGATTGCAGAGAGAATACTAATCCATTGCTCGCTACCGACTTTGCCACTATAGACACTTTTCATAAAAGCATCTGTTGCTGATTTTGCTTTATCTACAGCCGTTGCATTATGTGTGAAGCTAAATGAAAGACTATCAGTGATTCTTAAAGCTTGCTCAGTTGTAGCACCATATGCTTTTAATGCACCACCAACATCAAGATAAACTTGCTGGGCTTCTTTTAATGAACGATAGGTTGTATTTGCAGTCGAAAGTAAATGTTTTTGAACTAAGTCATACTCAGCAGTATCTTTAGTTGCATTACGAATCTGTGCGGCCATTTGTGTATATTCGTCGGCCGCCGAAATAATGATTCCAACTGTGATTCCTGCTAAAGCAGTTTTAAAAATTGCGCCCATTGCACCAGCAGCACGCTCAGCACCCGTCATACTTGCTGTCAATCTATCAAGCTCAGCACGACTATTACCACCGAACTTTCGCGTCGCATCATCAGCAGTACGCAAACCCTGAGTATATGATCCTGTATTTGCCAATAAATTTAAGGTCAAAGTACCAAGATTTGTCGCCATGACTTTTCTCCAGACATAAAAAAACCGTCTTTATAAGACGGTACTTAAAAGCTTCAAAATTATCGAATTGATGCATATTCCTTTAACATCTGCTCATATGCATCCTTGAAACCAGTCAAATCAACTTCGTTATCTCTCGGACTCAAGTAAGGCCATTTGATTGCACGAGTGTAAGCTATCTGTCCCTTAGACAATTGTGTAACAATCTGACTTGTTTCGTTAAATACCCCCTCTCTCCCATAAAATGTTTTATTGGAATCTATTTTTAAAGCAGCATTTCTATTGGGATAGTCCGAACCAACAACAAAAACTAAAATCCTTCCATTCTGTTTAATCACTGTAAGGTTATTGTTTCTAATTTCGCAAATTTTAACACCTGTAAACTTGTCTTTACCACATTGACCTAATTCCCATTCATTTTCGCTAGGGGCCAATTCAATACTTGTTTTAGATAAAACAATTTCCCCATAATCTTTTATTGGATCACCACTCAATGTTTTAGCAATCTGCTCAAGTCTCCCCTCGCTATTCGCATTACTCAGGCCTGAAATAAAAGAAAATAACCCAAACAAAATAATTCTTTTCATTAATTAACATCCTTAAAATATTTAGCTGTATTAGCAATCCTTGACGGTATATTTAATCTCACACCAAACTTAGAACCATCTTTACCGCCAGTTATTACCGCATCAGCATATATTTCAGCAGTATCCCCAATATTTAACTTACTAAGCAACCTAACCCAACTTTCAGCATGGTTTCTAGCAAAGTACCCGACAGTTAATCCATTAATATCAACTCTACAAGCATTTTTATCAAAACTATTACAAGGTTCTCTAACTATTTTAGCTTCAACTTCCGTAAAGCTACCTTTCCCACGTCTCAGAACAGCAAATTTTTGTATATTGTTTTGATATGATGCTTCCCCAACAATATCAAATGGGTAACTATCAAAATCATAGCTACAGTCATATTCAATTCTAAATTTTTTTTGACTTAAAATACGCTCTTCGATATTGATTGATGCCTTTGTTCTCGTTTTTTCGGGTTTTGTATAATCATAAAAACCAGTATTATTCACTTTTTTGGTAGGATAAAATTCATCCTGTTTCTTATACCAATTTGGATTTTGCTCTTTAGTAGGCGGCACTGGAACAGAGTATTTAACTGGTTCAACACCCTCTTTTTTTTCATTTAGACTCTGTAGAACTCCAAAAACAACAATCGCAATTACTGCAACTATCATCAAAGACACTAAAATAAACATCTTGTTATTCCCAAATTTTTATAAAGAAAATAACAACCCTCATGCAAAAAAGCCACTCAACAATGAGTGGCTTAAATTAAGCATTTAAATTATAAAGGTTTATTAATCAAACCCGACCATTGAGATACGCCATGCCATCTTCATTGATCATGATAACTTCCTCAACACCATTTGCACCAATTTCGTTTTGAATAAAAACCATATCAAATGACTTTCCACGATCTGTCAATTTCAATATCGGCTTATTGCTCTCAACATAAGTACAACGCTCTTCAATGATGAATTCATCCTGAAAAACTTTTTTAATTTTGGCTACAGTAACTTTTAAAACATTGGCTGCTTCTTCTATGCTGATAGCACTACGCAACATTTTAAAATCATATCTACGACATTTACGTTCCATCGCTTCAACTTGCGCCCGCATGGTGTCAATCATGTCATCGTACTGTCTAAACATACGGTGATATTTTAGTGATAGTTTATTGTGAACATCTTTGCTGACATACATAGACATATCAATTTGCTTTGGTGGCTTAGGCATAAAGTGCTTGTAGAGCACATCATAACATTCAAGTTGATATTTGATGAGAGTGTCTTTAATTTCGAGCCGAACCTTATTGGCATCAACCCCCATTAGCCAACCATTCAACATACCCAAAGGCAAAGCAACTGAATCTTGATCACCTTTTATTGAAGGTGTGGTCATCATAACCACACCTTGATTAAGAACTTGATTTCTTTTAATTCTTTTAAGCTGAGAACGCCAATCCAAACCAATATTTTCACAAATTGGTTTCATTACCACATATGGTTTTTCATTATGAAAAAATACTGGAACTTGCTGATTATTGAATTTAACAATTTTTGGTTTTGTATCCATGATGAATACTCCTTTCGATTTTAGGAATAATCACCACCAAATAAATGCGAAATATTGGGTGGCGAGTTAAGCAGGATTCGCATTACCAGTCGAAAGGGGCTGGCGCACCGAAGTGCTCCTGCCTAACCCACCGTAGCGGGCACTTTTTGCAGATTGCAAAAAGCTTTAGGCAAAATAAAACCGCTATTGCGGCTATATGCCCTTTCGAATATTTGGATGCGAAACCAAATCACAGATTTTGCTGTGACTTAAAAAGCCTAATCCAATTTTTTCAAAAGTGCAACAACCTAAGCGGTATGTTATGACCTATGCCTGCTAAAAAATATGATTGTTGGAGGTGGTTTTAAACATGCTATTGCTGTCTCTGTCTGCGCTTCATTGCTTCTTCTTCAAATGAAGTTTCCACAACATCCTCATGCGGCATCAGCTCAGTGGCATCAATTCGATGCTCTTCTGAAACTTTGGCATTGTGATACCAAGCCATCCAGTTACCCATAGCTTGCTCAACTCTTCGACCAACAAAAAGCGAGCCACGTTTATCACGATACGCTCGCCATATTTGAAGCTCATCATTGGTTAAGGTTCGCTTGGCTTCTTCGATTGATCGTCCACCGATTCCGTTGATGACAAGTTCACACCAGAATTCGTTTTCACTGAACTCTTCGTCTGAGACTTTCCCGAAAAATTATTGACACCATCTGCAACTTTATAAAGCGCTTCAATAAAGATCGGATCAGAATCATAAATATCATCAATCGACTCATAGAACATTTTACCGCTAGTGTCTTCACAAACTGATCCAAGCAATTGAGCTGCACGGAGTAAGCGACTATCAATAGACTTAATTGTGGAATTTTCAATATTTTGATAGTCAATATCCCAATCATAAGCTTTTGCTGTCTCTTGGATATCTTTATAACTCAATCTTTTAATAAAGACTTGACCCGAAAGCTCAACCATTTCACTCAGACTTAAATCAGCTTTACCCGTATTTTCTTGGATAAATGCTAGATTCTCATCTGTGACCTCTACCGACCAAGTCACGGTACGCTCAACTGGTGCAGCGACTTTGGTCACTTTTTTAAGTGATTTTAACTTCAAGGTCATGGCACTTTCCATTCATCAATGATTTTAGATTGGCGACGTAAAGGTAAAGAATGATTTACTAAGGCATTGGCCTCAGTAACTGGTTTTCCTTTACGTAAATTGACTGTGGCGTATGACCAAGAACGAGTATCAGGCAAATCAACGACATTACCTGTTACTGTTGGAACGCCTGTACCATCCGAGTAACCCGCATAAATTACAAATGGCTCAAGGCTATCTGCTAAATCAAGCAATAAAAGGTGCGTTGCATTTGTTGGATCGGTATCAATCGCAACAGAACCATCAGCAGGCTTACCAAGTACAAATTGACTTGTGGCTACGTCTGGATTGTCTAAACAGTTATCGTCAATTTCATCATAGTTTTCATCACCCCAGTCAAATGCTTTAAGACAGAGTAATTTCGTCAATGTGGGCGTAGCAGTTGTGCCATGTAATGCCCAGAATTCAGTACCTTTACCTAAAATACCTTTTTTAGCCATGAGTTTTTGCTCCTTATAGGCAATAAAAAAGCAGCCTTATGGCTGCCTGTATCTACTAAAAAAATTAAATTTCTTGAATCCAATTTGCATCGAATCCGCGCATAGATTGTTTTGTAGTTGGATCAAATCCGCTAATTCGAGGATTCAAAATAAAACAGTAACTTTCTAATGCCTTACGCACCGCTTCACGCACTTCATAGGCTCGACCCACATAAGTGTCATAGACCATGACCTGAAATTGCACATCATCAAAATTTGCAGGTGCATTATCTAAATGGTTGTTTGCCTGCCCGCCTAACTCCTGCCATACGATATAAGGAACTTCAGTACCTTCTGGCGCAATATCCTCATATATGCGTGGATTAGTACCTAATAATGTTGTTACTGATGGACTTGCTTTTAATATCGGTTTAATTGGCAAAATACTCATAATTTCGCTAACTCCAGATCAAGTTCATCACTAAAGACTTGTGCAAAGGTACTTATCACTGAATCAATGTTGTTGTAAAAGGCAATTCGCATAAATGGAATAGCGGGGATATACGCAGTACCTAACTCAATAAAGCGCCAATGCCGTGTATCACCGCCACTCGTAATTTTTGCTGGGCGACCATTGAAAGCCGCACCACCATCAACACCAACACGCATTGAAATCACATCTTTATTTCGGACACGACCAGATGCAACTTTAATATTTTTGGCAATATTTGCTGCTGTTTCAGGATCATCAATCATCTTGGCATTTTGTCTTGCTTCATTACGAACAATATTCATGCCCCGTCTTGCCGCTTTACGAGTAATCCGCCTCACGACTTTTTTATCAGCCAAAAGCCTTAACTTTTGAGTGACTTGCTGTTCACCCTGCCATATTGAAAATGAATCCATCAAGACTCCTTAAACTTTTCTACCCCCTTTGAAAGTAAAAAAGTGCTGTAGATATTCCCTGTTTCATCATCATTCAAAGCAGGGCTATCAATTGCATAGATTTCACCACGAAACACAACACGCATAGAACTATCAATATTTGTTCGATACCGTATTTTTAAACGTGCTATGACTTGGGATTGTGCAGCCTGTGCAGCTATCAAATCTTTTGCGGATAATGGAGAAACCTTAGCCCATAATATTAAAAAAACCTGCCAATTAGCAGGTTGAGCATGACCATATTCATTTTCGCCATTACTCACATTTCGTTGAATAATGACACGATGACAAAGTTCACCAGCGTTGATTCCAGACATAATCACTCACTCAAATATTGCTGCTCATTATCAGCATCTTCATCTAAACGTTGAGCTATCAGCTCATTGTTTTGATTCATGATCTGAGCCATAACCTCGTTCTGAGTGTTGACTGTTTGAACTAACTCCCGACACACGCTGATCAGTTCTGGAACTAAGCTGTTGCAACAGCCGTTGCAGCTTGAGCTTTGCTCGCTCGGTGTTTTGTCTAATCCACTCACGTCTTACCTCACATCCTGAACAACTCATTTCGTCCAAGCCTCATAAGCCAATTGAATTGACCGCCATCTTTAATTGACCGCCATCTTTAATAAACAAACGCTCACCATGAATCAGCAGCAATATTTGATAATGGCTCGTTGATTTAACCCATTGCTCAAATTCAGACATATCACATCACCAAAGGCACATAGTACGGATTGAGCAAAGCACGCACAGGATCAGGCAAGAAATCACCAAACATTGGCATACCTGTTTCCACGTTACGGTATTTATCGTAATAGCCGCAAAGTAGTAAAATTGCTCGTTGATGCACTTTGTTATCAGCATCAAATTTTGCTTTTATATGATCATGCACAGCTTGTGTTGAAACATCTAACAAACCCTGCAAATCCGTCATCGTTTGATCATCAATGTCATAACGAAGGTGGACCGCGACATCATTCACTGTTAGCGGCATCTTTACCTCCTTTGCTACTAGCAAATGGATCATCTTTGGCATCACGTTTTGATAATGCTTCAAGACTAAAGTTTTGTTGTTGTAGGTAAACAGACCAGCCACCATCAACAGGTTTGAGGTTGAATTTAATACGCGCCTCATTCGGTGCAATAATTCCACCCTTAACACCCTTGGTGTAATAATCCATTTTTGATGATGAATCCATGCGAATCAGATTTTCTACATCTAGAAAGACTTCATAGCCCATCGCTTTTAAGCCAAAGCTATCATCTAAAAGGTTTTCAATCGCTTCAGTAGGATTTTGCAAACAGTCGCCAAAATGCAAAAGATTTACATCCTCTACTTTCAAACCCTGCGGGATAGCACCAAAACCAATCTTGAAAGGGTGCACATGAAATGCAGAACAACAAACTTCAGAACTCATTTTATGCTGTTCAATAAGTTGAGCATCAGCAGCAGCAACACTGATAGGCATATATTTCATATCACTACCTAGAATTGCAGTACCCCCGATATTTGCTCCTGAATAATTTGCTTTCCAACGCTCACCAAGCATTTTTGCATCTTCATCAGAAATACGCCCTGGTGCAGTCAAAATTCCACTTGGGCGACTCATATTATTAAAGAACGTTGCACCATATTTTTGAATTGCCAAACCATTCCCCGCAGCCAAACCACAAGCAACGATAGGACTTAATCCCACTAGAGAATGATAAAGGCAATTCCAACGGTCATGAATGATTTCTGAAGCTGGTAAAATAACTGGGGTAGATTGTTGAGCTAGTACATCAACACTGATCTGATAAAAAACCTCACCTTTATCACTTACTAAAGGCTTTACCAAATCTGGATTAAGTACAATAAGTTGTTCAACTTTACCAAACGCATTTCTTAGCTTGAGTATATAAGTATTACCATTCCGACACTTTGATATAACCCAAAATTCTAAAAACTGTTGCATCGTTTGAAAATGATTAGGTTTTTCCAAAAATTTTAGATTTTCATCTTTGGCCTTTACCCAAATATCACCATCTTTCTTTTTTAGCTCTAAAGGCATATTGCCAATGTCTTTAGAAATTAAGGAAATACAAGAAAATACAGCGTGAAATGAGAGAATATCTTCTTTTTTAAGCTCAATATTTCTCTGCCAAGCGCCCATAAATGGCTCAAATATACGACTCCAACCACTTGAGCCTTGAACTGGAGACATGGACTTTTTACGAAATAACCCACTAAATACGCCCATTTACTCACCTTTTTTAGTGTTTTTCCCACCTTTACTAGCTGCTTTTTGAACACTCTGAACTGCTAGCTCAGGAACTAAAGCACCAAAATCATCTACAACAGGCGTTCCATTCAGATTCAGCAACAATCCTTTCAAATCAATTGGCTCAAATACTATTTGATGCTCAACCTGTTTAGATGAATTGGTTGAATCAGCAAGTTTGGCAACTCCAAGCCTTTCCAACACATTGAATTCATAGTCTTGAACATCAATGATTGAACCTACTGGACCTGAACAAAGATCAGTTAATAATTCAATTTTTGGCATTTTCCCAACCCTCAACATATAAAAAAGCAGTCCTTTTTAGGACTGCTTTGATAGACAAAAAAATGGGTTAAGAATATTGAATATAACCAGCAGCAAAATCTTGTCGCTTTTTCCAACGAATAAAACGTTCAGCTCGAATTGCCATTAAGTTTTGCTCAAACAGATTTACCCATTGCGGATCAGCATCAGTACCGAGATTAATACTAGCCTCTGTACTAACTGCAAAATCCATGAACTCATCATCAGCAATCATGATCTGATTTGGTAGAACCAAAACAATTTTATCATCACAACCTGATGAAACTAGAACAGGCAAAGTATAAAGATAACGTGATCCAGTAATATTCATTTCTTCAAAATACTTCTTGCCTAATGCATCACGCAAGGTACTAAGTTTTGCAGCACGGGTTTCAGACATTACCCATGTCGCTCCAGCTAATGTTCCACCCGCATTCGTTACAGATTCCATCAAAGCTACCAAATCCGCTTCAATTTGAGCTGGAGTGTTACCAGAACTCGGAATAGCTGTGACACCATTTAAAACAGATGCAGGACTTTCATCTGTTTCAGTTTTTGTTGGATCAAAAAAGTCAGCATCAATAAATTGAGCAGTTGATTCAACGAAATCGTCACGAACTAAACGATCAGCTTTTGGATTAGACCACCGCACTAATTCTTCT
This sequence comes from Acinetobacter sp. NIPH 298, assembly GCF_000369505.1. Lineage (GTDB taxonomy): Bacteria > Pseudomonadota > Gammaproteobacteria > Pseudomonadales > Moraxellaceae > Acinetobacter. The sequence goes on along the minus strand of NZ_KB850055.1, from coordinate 744,079 downwards.
GATAATAATACAATTCCAGCAACCTTAGATTTAGACAAAGTTACTGAGCCAAAGGTCGGGTTTGTTGTTGGTTTACGCTTCGTTTCACCTACCCAACCAACGCTTACAGCACTATTTTGTTTTGGCATTTTAATGTTAAAAGGCACTTGGCGCATTTTGGAAGCAAGCTCATCGACAGCCGTTTTTTTACGGACCAACTCAATAAACTCACTTGTTAAATTCTGGTAATCAACTAATGCCGCACCAAAATCCACATTTGTGGTCGAACCAATCAAAGCCTTTTGACGCAATGCATTTTTAACTACATCAGGCGCATTCCAAGATTCAAGAACTTCACTTGCAGTCACACCACCCTTACTGTGTGCAGCTACAGTCAAAGCTTTAGCCATTAAAGCAAATCCAATCCCTTTCTCAAGGTTAGATTCGACAATCACATTTTGCCCTTGTGTTGAACCAGCACCTTGCTCTGGAGTATCACCTGCTACAGGAGTTGTAGTTTCACCCCATTGGGCTTGAGATTTTTCCAAGTTTTGCAAACGAGATAGATTTAATTCAAGATTTTTGAGTTCCGTCTCAAGACCTTGAATTTCAGTTTCTGTTTCTCCTTCTGGAGTTGCACCAGTTTCAGTGGCAGCTTTAGTCATTAAAGCAGCCATTTTCTTTTTACGCTCATTAATCGCTGCCTGAGCTTTGGCAATTTGCTCTTTTAAAGTCATGCGAACTTTACTCCAGTAGATTTTGATTCAGATATTTCAAACAGCTTTACACCACATGTTTTTGGCTTATCTGTTTGAATTATTTCGGGCTTAACACAAGGCACAGATTTTTCTTTCTCTGTATCCGTTTTCTTCTCAGAAAATTCTTTTTGACAAAGCGATTTAACACTTGTTATCGTCGCCTCTTGATTTGCTGCAATTGTCACAGCGGAAAGCTCTAACCAATCCCACTTCGTATAACGTATGCCCCAAGTGCCTGAGATTTCGACGTACTCAATTGCACTAAATCCAATCGACATACCACGAACCAAACCTGTTTTAATGCTGTCCCAAGCCTTTTGAAGCAATTCTTTTAATTCAAGCGACTCAACTTCACTTGGTTTAACCAATTGAACTTTGACCTTAATTCCTTCATCCGTGATCGTTGCCTCAATCACATAACCAATTGGCTTTTCTCGGTAATGCTGCCAAAGAAAAGGAACTGGCAAAGTAAATTGCGCACCTTTAGGCTCAACAATATCGTCTACTCGATCAGGTGCAGGCGTTGTCGCGATCCCCTCAATAATCCACTGCTCTTCATCAATAGACTTGATATTGAGCAAGCTATAAGCGAGCTTCATACTTTTAAAACTCCAAAAAAAAGCGACCTAAAAAGGTCGCTTGTTAAAACTGAAATCTATTATGCAAAATAGATGTTGTATTTCTTTGTTGCAGGCTCTGGATTCATAGACATCAAAGCTACACCGTTAAACATCGCAATCAATGGATCAATTTTGGCTTTTCCCGATTCTTGCTTGCGGATCGTCATCGCATTACCCTGATAAACACCCTTTGCATTACCCACACACCAATTCATCATTGGTTGTCCAGCATGTAAAAATTTACCCTCTGCCACTTTTCGCTCAGTTGTTTGTACATAACCTGATAATTGATATCCTTGAGGCACACCAATCAAAAGCTCAAAAGGAATCTGCTCAAGTAATCCATCTTGTAAAGACGGCATCCCCAATTTATCTAGCCCTATTGCTGCCCTTTCAGGAAACTTGCCAGCATCATAAATTCGCCTACAAATCTGAGCTGCTTGATGCACATCATCACCAATATTTTCAACAATGACCAAATCACCTTGATCACGAAAATCTTTTAACGTTGGGGCAATATCTTTTCGACGCTCTAAAACAATTGGATGCGCCCAAGCTCTATTCCAGCAATACCATTTTGATCGATCATTTTTATCCCGACCAATTACTGCCATACCAAACAAGTCATCAAGCCCACCACCATCAAATCCAGCGGTGCAAAGCTCACTCAAATCAAGAATTGATTCGATGAATAACTTATCCTTGTAGGCTGATAATTGCCAAAAGTCTGCACCCGCCCAACGATCGGCTCGTTTATTTAAACCGATTTCAATATTCAAATACTTAGCTAAAAATATTTGAATAGACTCATCACCATTTTCCTGAGCCTGTTCATACTTATTGGTTAAAAATCGGATATGAGTTGAACGTCCAAGATTAGGATTTGTGACATAAAAAAATTCAGGATTCAGATAACTTTCATCATCAATTATTTCCTGCGGGAACTCATACAGAACAGGTAAAAACGATGGATTAACAATTTCACCATCTCGCACCTTACGAGCGTAATCCAATTTTTTCTTAAAAATTCCAGCAGGCGGCTTGTCCGATTGAGTCGATAGGTAAATCAAAAATCCTTCAGGAAAAGAAGCCATACCGCCTGTTGCTTCCTCAAGCATGGATTCAGCATTAGCACGTTCACCAAAAACCCAAAGCTCATCCACCAAAATGAATGCACCCTTTGCGCCTGCACTTGATCCAGTTTCAGCAGCAATAACCATCAAAACAGCTTTAGTCGAACGATGAGTAATTGTTCTTGTATGCTCAGAAACACTAAACAAAGCATTCAATTCAGGATCAGCCCGAATCATGTTTTTAAGCGGTGTAAAACTGTTATCTGCTACTTTTTTTGTCGGTGCGATGATAATAAATTCAGCGGCTTCACGACTATTTAAAATAATCGCAGTAAGCATGATGCCCGCTGCCATCGTTGATTTAGTATTTTTCTTACTAATCAACAAGAAAAATTCAGTAATTAATCGCTGATTGCTCTGATAATCGTAAGCACCAAAAATTGCAGCAACGAAATCAAATACCCATTGTGCTGTGATCTCACCAATTGTTGGCTTTCCAGTCACATCAACAACAATCAATTCCTTAAAAACACGTAAAGCCATATCAGCTTCAGCAGGAAACAACGGCTCAAAAGCGATTAGCGATTCTTTCGCTAAAATCCTCTTTTCCCAATCTGGGCAAGCTGTTGTCCAGATCGGGGACATTGAAGACATATCAACTCACTACTTGTTGTTTACGTTGTTCATCGGCAGTTGCAAATTTACTCTTTTTAGCGACCTCACCCGCAGCAGCTTCACGCTCACCCTTTACACCCAACTCACCTACCTTACTGAACTCATAAGGTAAAGCAGCTTTTGCAGCTTCAATTCGAGTTTTACGGTCAAGACGTGGATTCTTATAAACCCATTGCAGAAAGTCCAAAGAGTTATTAACATCCTCCATGTCTTTGAACTCTGCTTGAATAGCAGCTTCACCCAAAGGCGTAGCATCCAACCCCCCGCCCCCCTGAGAATTCAGGCTCGCCAGATATGCAATAACATCGGGATCATTCTCAAGTTGACTGCCTTTGGCCCCTGCTGACCGCTCAGAATAGCCAGCCATCACAGCAGATTCTTTATTTGACTTGCCTTGCATCTTGGCGCGGGCAAAATCTTTCTTTTTTTGAGTCAAAGCCATTTTTTACCTCCTAAGCGCAAAATGTTGACAGTTTTTACCGAAATTTATCTATTTTCTAAAAAAGTTTATTTACTTCTTTGAAAATAGAAAAATTTTTTACAAATGAGATAGGAGGGCGGTGTCCGCTGAGACCCTTTGAAGAATTTTTTGATACCCCCCGTCATGCAGAAAATGCACCAACATGGTGCATTTCCAAGATAATCAGAATGTTCCACGACAATCATTTGTTTTTCCGTTCCTCTCGACGCTTGTAGATCGCATCAAATTGCTCATCAGTTAGATCATCGATTATCCCGATACCAACAGAAGTTAATTCAACACTAAATGGAAGCTGCTCAATAAAATTAGGATGTATTTCAAGTGTTGCAGTCCATCGCGGATTATCAACACCAGCCTCTAATTTAATTGATGCAATACCACCGATCTTTGATCCATCCGCCAAAGTAACTTCCGTACCTAATGCGGCAGGACCATCTGGAATAGATATTTTCGCAATCTTATTGCTCATGGTTTAACCCCAATTTGTATTCAAGATCCTTAACCTTCTGGCTTTGTTCATTAAATGCTTGGCCCTGCTGGATAATCAACATGTCTTTGGTCCCAAGCTTTCGATGCTGGACCAACCAAGCATCCCAAGCTGCATTGACAACAGTAGCAGCCAACTCATGATCTTTCGTTGTACCTTTCTCAATAAAGCAAACTTTGTCAAAGCTATATGTCACAAATGGCAGCAAACGTTTAATTGAATAAACACTCAATTGAAACTCAATTGCAGCCTGCTTAAATTGATTTTTATTCATCGCTGACCTGCCTTGCTTTCTTCTAATGATTTAGCGTCATGGCATGGCTTGCATAATGATTGAAGATTACTCATATCATCTGTGCCACCTTGAGCCGTATTCACGATGTGGTCACATTCAAGCTCCATCGTCACGCGACTACATTGACAACATGTCCACTCATCACGCTCATGTACCTGTTGTTTGATCCGCCGCCATTGGCGACCTCCACGACCCTTGCCGTAATTCTTTTCAGGTTTTGGTAATGTTGGATGATTGCCTTGCAGTGTTGGTAAGCTGGATGATCCAAGTTTAGGTAATCGCATTTTTATCTACCTGTCTGCATTGAGCATCTACTTCATCCTGTCGTGCAGGCCGCAGATGCTCATAGATTTCTGTTTTAGATTTTGGTTCATCATTCCAAAGAACTTTGAAATTATTTACACAAGCATTTGTGACAACCCCAATTTCATCTGAGTCTTGGATATCGTCACGGTAGACAACTGGATCACCCAATAGAATCGAGTTATCATCCATAGCTAGTCCTCTATCAAATATAAATCTGTAGTGGTATAGATCGGCTCTTGTACCACCAACTGCATATCTGCAATCAATCTTGTGTGACATGGCTTGCAAAGTGATTGCCAATTATTCTTATCCCAAAATAAAACCCGATCTGTATTCGGGTTTATCTTGTGACCTACCATTTCAGCTACCGAAACATAACCACGACGCTTGCAGTCTTCACAAAAGGAATTCTGAGAAACATATTCAACTACAGCAGCTTTCCAAGCTTTATCTTTAAATCCTTTTGTACTAGCAAGCCCTCTGACTCGCTCAGCCTTTGCCACCGATGCTTCATGTTCTTTCCAATGCTTATCTCTGTCCACTTAAAACACCTCAAAAAAAGAGGGCTGTATGTCTACAGGAAGACAAACAGCCCTTTGAAAATTGAGTCTTACGACTCAGAGATAAACTTAAAACTTACACTTATTCATTATGTGAAAAACTAACTCAAGTTTGTTCCAATGTCAATAACTAATTATTAGTTAGTTTTATTAAGCTGAAAAAAAACCTTTTCAGCAGCATTTGCATACTCCTTTTCTAAATCTTCAAAGATGATAGTTATAACCTTTCCTAAGTATCGATGAATGATTCTATACTCCACTCCAGCTAGTACAGCACGATTACGACATGACGGTGTATATTCAGCAGTGACCATACAAAACTCCATCAATGCAACCGATATAACAATTAAGCGATAATTTAAATCGACATTGTTTAATGCAAATATTTGTCCGTACTTGGCAACCAAGGCTTTTGAAAATAAACTTACATTACCCATCGTATTCGCATTAAAACACTTCAACTTAATCAAGTTTTCCTGCATTGGTGTTAATTTAGCAAAACTCATAGCAAGCAATACGTCCTGAGCTGTCATTTCTGAAGACGCATTATCAACTCTAATCGCTTCATAATTAACAGTTTTAGGATTCAATAACCGTATTAATTTTTCCATTGGCTAGCCCTTCAGGTGAACGAGTGAATGAGTTTGGAATGAGATTTTTATCTCGTTCACCTGATAAGTGTTTGTTTTTATTTTTAAATTTATTAAAAGTGAACGAGTGAATAAAAAAATACGCGCGCGTAAGAGAATAAAAAAAATAATGGCAATAATATTGGTAGATAAATTAAGAATAGAGAGAGTAAAAAAATAATTTCCCACGTGCGCGTGTGAAAAGTTGTTCTCTCGTTCACCTAAGAGAGTTATCTTTTTATTATTCAATAACTTGCTAGGTGAATGACTAGGTGAACGAGCGTTTTTATCATTCCCCTCGTTCACCTGAACAGCTTCACAAGCTATTGTTTTTCCATGGCAAAGCTTAGATTTAGGCCGTTTGTTTGTCAAGCACATTTGGTACACCTTTTTCAAATTCATTTACGCACTCTCCATACCAATCAATAGCTGTCCTTCCTTCAGGAACATCACCAATTTTAATGATTAATGATTGTTCTTCCTCAAGTTTATACCTCCACTTTTGCTTCTCTAAAAGTTCTACACCCTCTATCTTTTTCATATCCTCCGTGAATTTACGGTATGAATATTTATGCTCCAGTGTTGATGATGCCCACTCTTTGTATGCATCATAGAGCTGCTTAGCCTTACAACTTACTCGCTTATATTTGGTTTCACCCGATAACCACTCGTCGATAAAAACCTCGATAGATCGTTTACTTGCATTGATTAACGCTCTTTTTGCATCAGTCAAAGGCGGCTTGTCATGTTTAAAATCATCAAGCGGATAAGAAAGCAAAAACGTATAAAATGCATCCAGCCCATCCCCTGCAATCTCTGCATAGACTTGTTCGCTAAGTGATTCATTCAATTTACTTTGCGGTGCAATCACAAACCAACGTCTTGCTTCACCGTGTAGCGGGAATGGGATATTTTCATTTGATGCAAATGCCATATTGAAATAAGCAGGCACTTGTTTTTGAGGACGTTGCTTTTCATTGATGGTTACGCTTTTGGCTGTAATCAATGCATTCAAATATGGTGTGACGTTGTATTTCGTAGCATTCGTTGCAATTTCTTCACCAAAGATGAAAGCAGCATTATTCAGCCAGCCATTAAATTGAGGACTTTCCAATTCTTGAGAAGTAATGACTCGATGATATTTCCCATAAATACCGCCCATGACCTTTTCAAATAACGTCGTCTTTCCTGATCCTTGAATATGACTTGCCATCAAAACAGCACTATGAGCTTTTTGACCTTCATTCTGAATTGGATATGCAAGCCATTGAAGTAACCAACGTTCTATATCTAAATCACCATTGCATAAGCACCAGATCATTTTTAGGATGCCTGCGCATTTAGAACGAACAATACTATAATCAAATGGATTCTGATCCTGATCTAATAAGATTCCAGTTGGATAACCCTCAAACGTATTGATGTAATGCGGATCAATATCAATTTTCCGTGTCGGATCGAAAATCAACTTTTCATAATCAATTTCACTACGTTGCGGACTCTCAATCCATTTTTTATATTCATGCGGATACATCAATTGAGCAGCCGACCAAGACACCACTCGATTGAGTGATTTGTCGTATAAAAAAGTTTCACCTTTCAGCAAAATACAATTCTTACTCATCGTTGGCGCAATATCTCCAGCACCATCAATAAGCATCTTTTCTACCTCATCCTTTTCAAGCGTTTTTCGATCTTCATGGCTATACCAATTCTTATAGATACTGCTCAACGTATGTTTTAGAGATGAAATCTTGAATTTATGCTTAGTTTTTAAATCAAATGCATCATTGCTACATGCAATTACTGCATAACGCTCTAATGCATTTTTTAATTTAGCAGTAGGACTATTTGGATCAAGAACCCTGAAATCCTCCCCACTCCCCGTTTCAAGCTGCTCACCAGTTTTAGAATTTCCATTCATTGGCGGTGCATAATCTAATTTAAATCCATCATCGGAATTGTCGATATTTGACTGATTTTCCGAGATTTGCCCAAGATTCTGGTCGGCTAAAACTGAGGGGTGCGGGGAAACAGCAGAAGCAAAATCAGATGATGAAATTGCCGTTTCGATCTGCCGACGAACTTCCCCTAAACCCGCTAAAACATGTAGATCGTTAAAATCAGATGGTGGTTTAGATGTTGCTGGTGGCTGCTCGTTATTTTCTTCGAGATTCATATCGTCTCCACCGTTTTGAAATCGGGTAATACAATGATACCGCCAGTGGCAGCCACAGCTTTATTCGCAGCTTTTATGCCTGCATCTAAAGTGGCACTGTCATCGTCAGCACAATAAACAAGTTGTAGATTTGGATATTTGGAACGAATAGCAATGCCGACTTTGTCGATATTGCCTGATTGAAATGCGATTACAGTTGTATGGCCAGTCGCCTCATAAATGGTTGCCCCAGTTGCATAACCTTCAGCAATACATACGATTTGATTTGCAGCTAAGATTTCACCAATGACGTAAAAGCATTCATTAACACGACCACCATTGAGATATGGCTTAAATCCATCAGCGTGGATTTCCTGCATATTCCAAATTTTGCCGTCTATATCAAATAGCGGTACAAGTAGATTGCCCTTTCCATTGATCTTACAACCATGGTTTTCCACTTGTTTTCGTTCTAAATAAGGACAATCACGGTCAATAGGTTTACTTTTCCAAAGCCGATCTGCACGTTTTGCAGCAGCTTCTTGTGCCTTGCGCTCATCAGCTTCAGCCTGCAAACGCATTTTTTCCTCACGTTCACGCCATTTCTCCCGATCTGCATCGGTTACATTGCTATCAGCCGATAAACCAACAATAGAGCCAACTTCTTTTAAAACTTCTGCATGCGAATATCCACGAGCTTTGACGATCAATTCAAAGCCATCACCCGCACCGCATTGGTTACAAATCCAAGTCCCTTTGCTTTGCTTATCATCACAACGAAACCGATCTGTACCACCACAAATCGGACATGGTCCATGTTTGTTTTTATGGACTGGCACGGTGATGGCAAATGCAGGAAATATCATATCTTTCCAACGACCAAGCGCTGCATCACGTACTTGAGGAAATGTTAGAGCCATGCTAATTACCTCTCAAAAATTCAAATGCGCTTTTAGCCACGATTGGAACTTGTCCATTTCCAATGGCTTTAAGTCTGTCCACCCTATAGGCCACCCCATTAGCCACTCGACCCAATCTGGGTTCAATACCCCACCATCTTGACCGCTCTTTACCGCTCCCGCTAATCCGTTCTGATGATGAGAACTTACCTTCCCTCGCTTGTTCCCATCGCTCGCTTTTGGAGTTGGATATATATGAACCATCGCCCCCAAAGTCGGGCTTTTTCGCATCAAGTCCCCAGGATAACCATTCCTTTTCCAATCGCTCGCTACTGGTGTAGCCCACAATCCAGACTCTGTCACGGATATGGGGCGCTCCAAAGTTAGATGCTGAAAAACGTGTCCAGTGCGCGTCATACCCCATTTGGGCAAGGTCACTGATGACTCGGGTAAGTCCTCTGGAAACAAGCATTGGTGAGTTTTCCACCCACACTTCTCTAGGTCGAACTTCACCGATAATTCGTGCCATTTCTGACCAAAGTCCTGAACGTTCTCCATCGATCCCTGTACCCTTTCCTGCAGATGAAATGTCTTGGCATGGAAATCCGCCAGATACAACATCAACAATTCCTGCCCATGGTTTTCCGTCAAAAGTTGTAATGTCAGACCAAATTGGGAAAGCCGGGAGAATTCCATCATTTTGTCGTTGCGCCAAAACTTGTGCTGCGTAGGCATCACGTTCAACTGCGCAGATTGTTCGCAATCCCATGAGATGCGATCCGAGTATTCCGCCACCAGCGCCTGCGAAAAGAGCCAACTCATTCACGTCCACCCCCTGCATGATGTAATTCAGCCATTGCAAGCAAAGTTGCTGCGATCCGAATCAAGTCATAAGACTCTTTGCGAATAACCGCTAATTCATCAGCCGTAATGACGTTATCTTTAATTGCTGCAACGATCGATTGCACCAGGTCGCCATTCTCATGCGCCAATTTTCCAACTTTAAAAATAAAATCAGCACTGGATAGCACTTCAACATTTGGCAAATCAAACCAAGCAGCATTTCCATGAATTGCACAAATGCTGTCCATGATACGAGGGTCTTTGGTTTCGCTAAGAACAGCCTCAAGATGATAAATATTCGCTTTATGTGTCGGTGTGGTCGGATTCAAAGAACTACGAAAAGTATTGATATTAAAACCATTCTTTTCTGAGATATGCGCCATCAAACAATCATCATTTGGGCGATATACAGCAGCTTTTAAAGCCATTTCTAAAGACATAACCGTTTTTTCACGACGTTCATTAAGAGAGAGAATCATGTTTAAAAATCTCCAATTTATTCATATTTTTAAATATTTGTTTGCGTTAACTTTTGCTTAGCTTCACGAATACGTTTGGGAGTACGACCAGCAGCAAGTTCTTTAATTTCATATTCACGGTCATAAGGTATTTCGCGATCACCCCAGCGCGCTATGGCAGCCGTAGTAAGCAATAAGTAATCTGCAAGACCTTTATATGAGCATTCCAATAGTTTGCAAGCTTCATCACGGGTCATTAATCATCTCCAAAAACTAACTCAAGTTAGTTCATTAAATGTGATTAAAGTTAGTTAGTCAAGAGCTAACATAAGTTAGTTATTAAAGAAGGCTTTAGTTATGGAAACGTTAGACACAATCGGAAAACGTATCAAACACTTAAGAAAAGAGAAAAAACTGACTCAAAAACAGCTCGGAAAATTACTTGGTGTTTCCGATGTATCTGTTTTGAAATGGGAAAATGATTCTAATACCCCAAAACTTGAAAATATTTTGGAAATAGCAAGTGTGCTTGAAACAACTAGTAATTTTTTGCTTTATGGTAAGTATGAAGTAGAAAATAGTGTGGAAGATTTTAGACCAATTACCAGACTGCTACCCGTACTTACACACGTTCAAGCAGGAAATTGGACGAATGTTCAGAGCATTAGTAAATTTGATGTAAATCAATGGCTACCAGCGCCACCGAATGCAGGTAAAAATAGCTTTTATATGATTGTTAAAGGTACTAGTAATTACCCTGAATTTAATGATGGTGACTATATTTGCGTTGATCCAGATATCATTATTGATTATGTTCAAACTGGTGAAATGGTGGTGGTACAGTGTGACGGTGATGCGACATTCAAAGCACTCGTCAAAGATAACAATAGAATGTACCTACAAGCTCTAAATAAAAATTACCAACCTAATATCATACAGTTAAATGAAAATTGTATTTATAAAGGTAAATATGTAGGGAAATTTGAAACCAGTCGAAAATTCTTATAAAAATTAAAATAAAAAAATAAACTAACTTTTAGTTAATTTTTTATTGACCTTAAAACTAACTTAGATTAGCTTATTAACTAACTAATCTAAGTTAGGTCTTAAACATGCAAACACGTAACCCTCTACTCGACCATTTTGACGGCATTGTTGTTGGTCGCCTCTTTGCAAAAGATTTTGCACAACCACAGCGAGATTTTGATTTCTATCGCACCCGCTCAATTGATCAGATTGAGTGCTCAATATCTAACGTCTCAAGTGCTCATACATATCCAGAATTTATTGCTGCTGTTGCTTCTGCAAATGCATTTATTGACTCTGCCTATAACCTTGAAGTTATCGACCTGAATGAAAAAGTCCAATGGGTAGGTAAACTTCATGCAGCGCATAAAAATCAACTGGTGGAGGCTTAATCATGAAATCAGCCATCCACTTAACATCAGTCTATGCATTGATGTTTCTCGCAATATCATTTGCAACTTTTTCTAGCTTAAAAAGCTGTTCTCAATCACTTGAACAAGATCCTGAACGTGTTATCGCATATCAAGTTCAATTCCAAAATGCCAACGAACAAGCGGTATTTGTTCGTAAGTTGGGAGAGTAAGGATGACAAAAACTGAATTTTTCCTCGGCTTACTTGCTTCAGCAATCCTTGCTTTGGGTTATGCAGCGACTTGGTTTATGGAGAATAGCTATGCAATTCTATGATCCTGCTAGTACGCAAAATAAGCCTGATTTAAATGCTGAAGTAGAAAAATGGCTTAAAGACAAAAGCAATAAAATTACTAAATTGCCTTTTGGATTTACTCATTATAAAGATGGCAACATCCCAATGAGTAAAAAACCTGTTCAGCAGCTTGATATTGAAAAATATAACGTTGAACGTGTTACTCGACATAAACCAGTTAAATCAAAAAAACTGAAGTCAACCAAGTCTAAAACTGTTAAACCACGTGGGCATAAACCTAAAATTGCGAAGCAAAAACGGTTTAAAAAACTGGTTGTATTTACTGAACGCTCAATGATTTATATGCACAATTGTGTGGCCTTTAAAAATGCACGTGAAAACGAACTAATAGCATTTGAAGCGCTATGTATTCGTCATACATATTCAACTTTCAAAAAGCAAAAAAATGGTCGCTATCGTTGTGAAAAATGCTTAGAAGATTACAACGAAAATAATTTATCAAATTATAAGCGTCACGTTTTAAATCGAGAGCTAATGAATGTGGCGATCTCGGCTGGAAATAATAAATTCTTGGGTGTATGCAAAACACATGGTGAAAGCCAGTTCTTGATCGCTCGCACTGAAAACACAATTTCAAAATATCTGTATAAATGCCGCATTTGTGCAAACAAAACGCAAATGAAAGCAAGAAAGAAAAAGGGAGCTATTGCATGACTATCGACATTCTTGATGAAGATGGTGCAAGTAATATTGCTCATCCTGAAATTTATGGAAAACCGAATAAGACTCAAATTTTGAGTCATTTAGAAAAAAGCAAAAAGATGCTTGTATCTACACCATCAGGACATGAACAACATTACCGCCATCTCCTTGCATCAACAATAACAGGTTATTTGCTCACAGTTGGCTCAAATGTGAACGTGGACTTTATAAGTGAATCCAGCACTGAACATTCTGGTCAAAGATTTATTGGACTTGGTGTGATTGACCGTATTGAAGATGGTCGACTATTTGGTCGATTAATGGACGGTAGACCCTTCTTGTGTTTTCCAAGCGATGTGACTGTTTTGGGAGAAAAGGCATGAAGATCATAAGCATCGAACTTTGTTCAAACATCATATGCCCTAAGTGTTACAGCTCTCAGATCTCATTTGGTTGTAGTCATTCAGGTTCAGGTTTACAAGCTGAATGCCGTTCATGCGGCTATTGCTGGCGATGAAGGAGGGAATCATATGACTTCATATACAGAAATGCTTGAACAGCCTCAAATCAAAAAGAAAATCGAATCTTCACTTGGTGGCCACATTATGACGGCTTATCTTAATGCTGGCTTTAATCCACCTGTACCCACCCTGAACGGTGAACAGTTTGTTTACAATGATCCAAAACCCGAAAAATATGCAAAACTCCGACGTGAAGGTATGAAGCTATTTGCAGAAATATTGGATGAAATTCACCAAAATTCTGGAGTTGAAGATGCCTGAATTTATTGTCACCATTGAATCCGATTCAGCACCTCAATTGGTCCTTGGCCAATCAATCTTTGGAGGGATCGTAACTGCACTAAAGCTAGAAAAGAAAAAATTAGTCACTGCTGCTGATTTAGCTTCTAAGTATAGTTTGTCAGATGAAACGATTCGTACAAAATGTGCAGTCATTAATCAAGGTACACCAGGCAAATGTCTTTATGATCCAGATGCCGCAGATGCAATTTTAAAAAGCACAAAACTCCGACGTGGACCTAAACGTAAAAATTAAAAAATGCCCGCTTTATGCGGGCTTATTATTATCTATTGAAAGCTTCAACCAAGTCATCAGCGTTTGGATTGTAATAAGTGTTGACCAGTACATCGATTTTCTTATGCCCTGTAATCTTCGCTAGAATCTCAACTGGCAGTTTTCTAACCCGAACCATACGTGTAATCGCTTCATGTCTTGTGTCGTGGAAATGAAGATCATTCAGCCCTATAGCAGCCTTTCTTTTTTCCCACATCAAACGAAATGCATTTTCAGACTGAGGAATAATTTTGCGACCATCATGCTTGATCAACTCCAACAACGCTTTCGCCTCTTCTGACAGCGGTACGTTACGAGCTTCACCGTTTTTAGATTTTGGAATATGGACATGACCGTCATGAATATCATTCTTTTGCATTGCAACAAGCTCACCTTTTCGCATTGCTGTTTCAATAGCAAACAAGAACCCCCAAGCTACATAGTGCTGTGATAATACAGGTATAGTTCCCATTTCATAATCCAGCACTTTCAATATCAATTCTATCTCTGATGGATGTATACGACGATCACGCGCCTTTGGTTTTTTTGGCTTGGTTATTTGCATCCAAGGATTATCATCAAGCAAAAATAATTCTTTTTGAGCATATGTAAACATTGCACTGTAATGCGATATTTCCTTTAGCACTGTATTTGCACTGACTTCTGAAGATCGCTTATTGCGCCAATTTGTTAAATCTTTTGGTGTGATGTCATATATAGATTTCTGAGCCAATGCACCAAACTTCATTTCAAAAGTTTTATATTGCCCTTTGATCCAGTCTCTGGATGATTTTGAAGGATTGAGTTGGCCTACATCTTGATAGTATTTTGTATTTAGATCTCGAAATATAAATTTTGGCTTTAGTTCACCCGACTCAATTCTAGTCTGAGATTTTAATTCTAATAGTTTTAGTGCCGCCCACTGCTCACACTCTTTTGCAGTGTCGCGTGTGCAGTAATATCTTTTATTTTGATATGAAACTGTGATTGTGTACGTTTCACCCCTTTTACGAGGTTTTGGAATTTTCATTTTGTCGCAGACTTGTCGCAAATGGCTTGGAAATATTGCCATTTTTAGCCAAAAATTCCAATACAGCCAACAATTAAATGCGACAAACAGGCAAAAAAAAGACTTATAAGCTGCTGATTCGCTTATAAGTCCTTGATATATCTTGGTAGGTATAAGCAGACTCGAACTGCTGACCTCTACGATGTCAACGTAGCGCTCTAACCAACTGAGCTATACACCTAGAATGAAAAGCATGATATTCATTTTTTTGCATGATCACAAGTTTTTTTGATCTTGTTTGATCACAACCGCACAGTCTTTAAGCAACTTTTTAAATTGTTGTAGATCAGAATCATTCATTTGCTCTAAAAATACGATTTTCTGATACAGCACAACCACTTGTTCAAATGGTTCTGAATTTTCAACAGTTAAAGATAAACGCTGCATCCACGTTTGGAAGGTTTCAACTGGCATTTTTTGCAAAGGTTTTGGAAGCTGCTTCTGAAACTTCAAAATCATCCGCTGATATACTGCTCGTTGCTTACGTTGTCGCCACCAAGCAAAAAACAAATAAGTAATTAAAACTCCACTTATACTGACGATTAACACCACCACATAGCCAGAAGTTGAATCAAGACCGAGTTTAGCAAGCCAATTTTTCTGTTTTTCAGCATCGTAGCCTACAACCTTGCTTTGCCATTGATAGCTTAAATAATCATTCCAAACCCGTACATTTTTAAGAAACTTAAATTGCTGTAGCCGCCAAGCTTTCGCTTGCTGATCGCCCCAAATACGTTGATCTTGCGCCAAATAATCCTGCATACCCGTATCAATACGTTGCGGTGCAATCATTGCGGTTGGGTCTATTCTTTTCCATTTTCCATCTAAATACACCTCACTCCATGCATGCGCATCCAGTTGACGAACCTCCCAGCTTTTCGCATCAAATGCTGGCTGCCCTCCTTGGTAACCCGTCACTACTCGAGCAGGAATTCCGACATAACGCATCAGCATCACGAAGCTAGATGCATAATGTTCACAAAAGCCTTTACGACTAGAAAATAGGAACTGATCTATACGATCTCCCCCCAACGTTCCCGGACTTAATGTGTAGACAAAACCATTTTTACGAAACCACTCTAAAACAGCTTGTACATATTTTTCAGGATGTTGGTGGCTTTTCTCAAAAAGCTCGATGGCTAATTGTTGGGCTTTTTGATCTCGTGTTTCATCAAATCGGGTGTTTAGTTCAAACTGACGTTCAGCCAATACACTTGGCTCTGCGGTACTTCGTCCTAACCAGTGCATTTGTATCGGTTGATTTCGTTTGATCAATTTTGTAGGACGAATACTATCGTCCTGATAGAGCTGTAAATATCGCTCTTGGGGAATTGAATATTCTAAACCCATAATCCAGTTGGCTTGTTCATCAGCAGGCAAATACTGATAAGCGACACTCCGTGCAGTGCTTTGTGTGCTTTTTATCTGTTGATTTAAAAAACTACTGGTCCATGTCGCACCATCATATTCATCTAAAACTAAAGCACGCCAATACAGCTCTTTACGGTTTGGAAACTGATACATGTCTGCTACAACACGAAAAGCCAAAGCTGTGGACTGAGACAAACGTGCAATATCTCCGGGTGACATTCGATCGCTCATCCCCGTAACTGCTCGATCATTCTGAATCGGAATGGCCCAAAGCGGTGGCAATCTTGGGAAGAAAATAAACAATAAAATAAAAAATGGCGTTGCTGTAGCAATGAACTTAAAAACTTGTTTAACATCTTGTTTTAATTGATTGGAAGACAACGTATTTTGATTAAACAAACCCGTTTGAATACGATACAAGCCTAATAAGCACATAACAAAGGTTGCAAGAACAATCATTGCCATCCAAAAAGCTTGGCTATGTAAAAGTAAACTTGCACCCACGAATAAGGCAAAATTAAATACAATCAATAAATCACGGGTACTTTTAGCTTCAAGACTTTTGGCAAATAGGCAGGCACTCAGTAAAGCAACACCAGGTTCAACACCAAGCAAACTTTGATAATGCAAATAGATCAGCGAAAATGATGCCAAAACAAAAATAATGAGTAGCAGTTTCGGAAAAGGCTTTAAATTTTGTTTGTGATAGCGCCAAACCAAGATCAACCACACAATTCCCCATAAACCACTGAGCGAGGTGGGGATAAACGCAATCTGTCCCAACAAAATCAATGCGAGCGCAGCTAAAACACAGAAATAAATTTGTTTTGTCATGCTTAGGCCTGCGCCAGTAAAAGTTTTGCTTGAATCAACTGAGATGAGCCTTGTCCACTTTTCAATCTGGCATGTGGCAAAATCAAGGCATAATCATCGCCAAACTGTTCACACTGCTCAATCAATCCCATCATAAAACTTAATTTTTCTTCATGACTTTGTGCAGGTATCTGTTGATAATCAATTTCTAAATATTGATGATTGGCTTGGGCTTCAAACATTTTAATAAAAAAACCCTGTCCTCGCGCGACTTGCTTCCATGCCACATTTTGATAAGAATCCCCTTGCTGAAAAGTTCTCAGTTCACGAAATTCATCCAAACGATCGTTGGCATTGCTTGGCTGATTTTTATGTTCTTTTTGCCAATCATAAGCTTTCGGTGCAATCCACACTTTTTGCTTTAGATATAAATAGCTCCAAGCGCGAACCAATCCCAATGGATAAGTCGAATAGATTTTTATCGCATCAAAAGAATATTCGCCACGTTGTTGTGGGAAGAAATACAGTTCAAAACTTTGTTGCTTTTGATCTAAATAAAGATTTTGCTCTTGTTCTTGCCATTGAATCCGTAAATATCGAGCTGCATTCGATTTCTGTTTAAGAATAAGTTTGAGTATTAAAACCTGCCCCACTTGTCCGACTTCAGTGGCAACAACATCAACCTGTAAAGCATGTAACTGTTTAAATGTTAAATAAAAACTGACGCATAAAATTGCACTCATTAAAAAGCAAAAACCTAAAATCAAGTTATTGCCATAGTTAATGCCAGCGATAAAAGTAATTAAGATCAAAACAAGATATAAAAAGCCCTGTGTATAAACAAAAACTAAAATGTCTTTTTGTAAGAATGTTTTGCTGTGCTCTATCTGAAATCGTTTAGATATCCATTGCAATATCTGAGGCTTGAAGCGACTTCGCATGCATCTATCCTCAATTACAACACATCAACCAATGGCAAAATTTGTTTTGCCTCCACTTCGGTCAAGCTTAGGCGATGAGCTACTACAGCCACAAAAACAGCTTGTACATCGTCTGTGGTCACAAAACTGCGACCTTCAACCAATGCATGTGCTTGTGAAGCCGCTTTGAGCGCCAATACACCGCGCGTTGACAGACCATGACGTTGTTTACGTGTTTCAGCAGCCAAATCTAAAATATAATTTAAGACGGCATTACTTAAAAATATCTGCTGAGCCAATAAACGCAAATGCAATATATCGGCTTGATCAAATACAGCCGCTAGCTGATGAATCAGCACATGACGAGAACTTTGTTGTAAGAGTAATTTCTCAGCTTGGCGTGATGGATAACCGAGCGATAAACGCATTAAAAAGCGATCCAATTGCGACTCTGGCAATGCGTATGTCCCACTTTGAAATAGTGGGTTTTGTGTGGCGAGGACCCAGAAAGGTTGTGGCAATTCATAATGCACCCCATCAACGGTGACCGCACCTTCTTCCATTGCTTCCAATAAGGCACTTTGGGTTTTTGGACTACAACGATTGATTTCATCGGCCAGCAAAATTTGCGTGAAAATAGGCCCTTTTTTAAACTCAAATAAATGTTCTTTTTGATTAAACATGTTAATCCCAATCACATCACTTGCGAGCATGTCATTGGTAAATTGAATCCGTTGAAACTGCAAACCTGTTAAGCGTGCCAATGCACTGGCTAATGTTGTTTTTCCAAGTCCGGGTAAATCCTCAAACAGCACATGACCACCTGCCAATAAACAGGTCAGCGCCAATTTAGTTTGTTGTGGTTTATCCAGAATAAGCTGATTCACTTCAAGCAAAAAACTTTCGATCTTATGCCCGTACTGCTGAATATCTTGTTGTATTTTTTGATTTTGCTGATTGTTTTCTTGAACTGAAACTTTTTCCAGACCCCACATTATTCTATCCCCCAAAAATAAAACAGTGTATGAATCAACATACACTGTTTTAGATTTTTTTCAAAGAAATCAAATAATTTCTATTTCTAACAAGGGCATTTCTTCATCCCACCACCCGCACTTGGATAGCGCGAATCCACACAATGCCGATAAAAAGTTTTAGCATCCATCGGAGTTAAATCTGGATGGTGTGTTTTCATATGCTGCACATAATTTTCATAGTCAGGGACACCGACCATTAAACGAAAACTCTGTTGCAAATGCTGCCATAAAACCGCGATTTTCGACCAGTTTTTTGGTGACAATAACAAATGTTTTTGCGACATGATGGTGAATTTAATGATCTTCACAATCACTGCACTTCCTTTACGAGCAATTTTAAAATCCATCATCACTCTCCTTTGATACTGTTTGCAGTCATCGGCGTTTCGGTATATACCGCAGGTGCTTCATTGGCTGTTGGTGTTGGACTTGCCAAGGCTCTTCGAATCGCACCAATCGAGGCAATAATCATCACAATAGCAACAATCATAAAGAACGCGCACAGCCCAGCATTGATCTGATTTGACAATACAATGGTTTGCATCTCAGCCACTGATTTTGCAGGTGCAAGTACTTCACCACGTGCAATCGCATCCGAGAAACGATTGGCTTGAGCAAGGAAACCAATTTTAGGATTGTCATGGAAAATCTTTTGCCATCCAGCGGTCATTGAAGTAATGATCAAGAAAACAGTCGGTACAATCGTAACCCAAACATATTTTTCTTTTTTCATTTTAAATAGAATAACCGTACCTAAAATCAATGCCATGGAAGCAAGGATCTGGTTACCGATACCAAATAAAGGCCATAAAGAATTGATACCACCTAGAGGGTCAACTACACCTTGATAGACAAAGTATCCCCAACCTGCAACCGCAACAAACGTTCCGATTAAGTTCCCAACGAATGAACTTGAGTTTTTCACTGCTGGAACAACAATACCCACCGTATCTTGCACCATGAAACGACATGCACGTGTACCCGCATCTACCGCTGTTAAGATAAATAAAGCTTCAAATAAAATCGCAAAGTGATACCAAAATGCCATCATCGAACGATTATTAAAAATTTCCGAGATGATATGTGCCATACCAATTGCAAAAGTTGGTGCGCCACCTGTACGCGATAAAATCGAGCTTTCCCCCACTTCATGCGCCAAAACGGTCAACATTTCAGGGGTTACCACAAAACCTAAATTCCGTACTGCTTCCGCAGCAGTTTCAACACTTGTTCCCAAAACAGCTGCTGGCGCATTAATCGCAAAATAAATACCCGGATCTAAAACAGTAGCACAAATCATCGCCATAATACCGACGAATGATTCCATCAACATACCGCCATAGCCAATCACACGAATATTGACTTCGTTATCCACCAGTTTTGGGGTTGTGCCTGACGCAACCAAGGCATGGAAACCTGAAATCGCACCACAAGCAATGGTAATAAATAAGAAAGGAAATAAACTTCCAGAAAAAACAGGACCTGTTCCATCAACAAAATGCGTCACTGCTGGCATTTTTAACTCAGGCATCGCAAATAAAATACCGACTGCAAGACCTGCGATCACACCAATTTTAAGGAATGTAGAGAGATAATCACGTGGTGCCAGTAACAACCAAACGGGTAACACTGAGGCAATAAAGCCATAAATAATCAGTCCCCACGTTAGCTGCGTTCCAGTTAAGGTAAAAAACTCACCCCAATAAGGATGTTTTGCAACATCGCCACCAAATACAATTGCCGCCATCATCAGAACAAAGCCGATAATCGAAACCTCTGCAATTTTCCCGGGGCGCAGATAGCGCATGTATATGCCCATGAACAGTGCGATTGGAATGGTTGCCGCAATACTAAATACCCCCCATGGACTTTCTGCCAGTGCTTTAACCACGACTAAAGCCAATACAGCAAGGATAATCACCATCACGCCTAAGGTACCCAGCATGACGATCACACCAGCAAAAGTGCCCAATTCCTGTTTTGCCATTTCACCCAATGAACGACCGTCACGTCTGGTAGAGATGAATAACACCAAGAAATCTTGCACCGCTCCTGCGATGACCACACCCACTAACAGCCAAATTGTTCCGGGTAAATATCCCATTTGTGCAGCTAGAATAGGTCCAACTAACGGCCCTGCACCTGCAATTGCGGCAAAGTGATGACCAAATAAAACGTATTTATTGGTTGGTACATAGTCCAGACCATCATTCAAGCGATGCGCTGGGGTCAACCGTTTAGGGTTTAACTCAAAAACTTTAGTTGCGATAAATAAACTATAGAACCGATAAGCAATGCTATACACGCAGACCGCTGCAAGGACCAGCCAAACTGCATTGACATGTTCACCTCGACTCACTGCGAGTATCCCAAATGAGATAGCGCCTACAATGGCAACCAAACTCCATAAAAGTTTGGAGGGAAGCGATGATTTTGTTTGTGTTGTTTCCATTCAGAACCTCTCAAATACATAACTTTTCGTTAGTTGTTACATGGCTTTCCATACCTATATTTTCTCTTCGGAAATATCTTCGTAAGTTTATCGTTTTTAAAAGTTGATTTATCTAATACTTTGGCATTAAAAAAGGGGATGATTTTCATCATCCCCTCGATAATCTTATCGTTAGATTCGATTATGCACGTTCTAAATAATCACCAGTACGGGTGTCTACACGAACGCTTTCTTCTTGCTGTACGAATAATGGAACACGTACTACCGCACCTGTTTCTAATTTGGCAGGTTTACCACCACCACCAGAAGTATCACCACGTACACCTGGATCAGTTTCAATGATCTTAAGAACCACGAAGTTAGGTGGGTTAACGGTCAAAGGTACGCCATTAAATAACATAATGGTACATTTTTCATTTGAGTCGTCTTTTAACCATTTCGCAGCATCACCCATTGCAGTTTTATCTGCAGCGATTTGCTCGAAAGAGACAGGATCCATGAAATTCCATAGTTCGCCATCGTTGTAGAGGTAATCCATTTCAACTTCTACAATATCAGCCGCTTCTAAAGAGTCACCTGATTTAAACGTTTTTTCTAATACTTTACCAGAACGTAAATTACGCAATTTTACGCGGTTAAATGCTTGACCTTTACCTGGTTTTACATATTCATTTTCCATGATTGAACATGGGTTACCATCAAGCATAACCTTAAGGCCTGCTTTAAAATCATTTGTAGAATAATAGGCCATGAAAGGCGCACTCCAAACTTAAAACTCAACTTTATTAATGCTAGACTACAACACACAGGCGTAGTCCTCACACTATTTTTACGTATGGCATGATAAACTATTTACATCAAGAGAAAAACTGGCAATCACAACTCAGTGATCTAATTACCGATCCTTTAGAGCTGTTAAATCTGCTTGAGCTATCTACCGAACAGTTATTATCTGGGGCAATCCTCGCCTCTGAGCAGTTCAAATTACGTGTTCCTCGTGCATTCGTCGGGAAAATGAACATAGGCGATCCTTTAGACCCGCTCCTACTACAAGTCTTACCGCATCATTTAGAACTAGAAGAACATCCAGCCTTCGTTACAGATCCATTAGGTGAAGAAGCCGCCAACCAAATGGCAGGTGTTTTACACAAATATCAATCACGCTTTTTACTCACTTTAACGGGCGCATGTGCGATTCACTGTCGCTATTGTTTCCGCCGTCATTTTCCATATCAAGAAAATCTGCCTAAAAATGATGATTGGATAAATATTAAGCAGTACATTGAGCAAAATCCAAAGATCAATGAAGTCATTTTAAGTGGCGGTGATCCACTCACCCTCAGCAACCGAAAACTCGCTTTATGGCTAGAACGTCTAGCATCTCTCCCTCAAATTAAAATACTGAGAATTCATTCACGCGTTCCGATTGTTATCCCCAACCGTGTCGATAAAGAGCTGATTTCTATTTTAAAAAACAGTAGGCTACGCATAATAGTAGTGGTACACTCAAATCACGCAGCTGAGCTTGATGATTTCACTTGCTCAAAGTTATTACAGTTATCATTACATCATATTACCGTGTTAAACCAGGCGGTTTTACTCAAAGGTGTGAATGATTCTGCAAAAACGTTGACTGAGTTGAGTAGCCGTTTATTTGAAGCAAGAGTGATGCCTTATTACCTGCATGTTTTAGATAAAGTCAAAGGTGCTCAACATTTTGATTTAAGGTCTTCAGAGATAGACCATATATACAGTGATGTATTAGCAAGTTTACCGGGATATTTAGTTCCAAAACTTGTGAGGGAAATTGCGGGCGAAAAAAATAAAACACCGCTTTTTGGGGCTCAAACATTCTGAGATTGATAACACAATGATGAACACAGCTTTTTCGGATATTTTTCAAATTCCAACTGTACTAAGACGGGACAAACTGAGTTTTTGTGACACAAACACCAAAAGTTTGAATGAATGGATTTCCAATCTATCCATCATGCAATTGGGTGATACATCCAAAGCACTCTTTGCCGCTTTATTAGAACTCAGCGAGTTAGAATGTTCGGAGACTTTGCGTTTTGACTTAGTCCAAGTGTTACACCCGACCATCGAAAATGTTTTAGGCAGTTTAGAAAAGAATTTTTTCAATCAAGGCGTGATTAGCTCTGATCGCAATGAACATATCATTGAACTCGCGATGCTATTACGCTGCTACTTTGCAGCGGTTTATATCAATATTGTTCGTCGTAGCAATGAACAGCTAGATCAGCAGAAGTTCTCGATATTTGCACTCAATCAAAAGAAGAATTTGCAGACCGCAAGAACACTGGCAACGTTCCAGTCTTTACAACAACTGACCCAACTCTTATACCAACAACATATGTTGTATAGTGAACCCGTTGCAGGACAATGGCTCATCGCACATCAACTCTATGATGCCGCTGTTACACATAGATATCACCATACCAACTTAGATCAAGTTCACGGCACATCGAGTTCATTAGGCAATATTTCTCAAGCCTACGCCCAACTCATTTTGATGGATATTTTTAATACCAATCAAATTCGCCAATCTGAAATACAAGCGCTGTTCCAGTGTAGTTTTGATTGGGCGAAGATGGTTCAAATTCTACCCAAAGAAACAGACTTAACCAAATATGTGGTCGACACAAGCAAAGATCACCCACCGATTTATAATAAAAAGCAAAGTTCAGGTTTTCTACCAAATATTTTTATTAGTACGCATAGCCTATTGGATCATGTCACGGCCACCCTACATAAAAATGCGGAATACGTGTCCAAAAATGAAAAGGTCTATCTCACCCCTGCTTTAAAATTTCATGTGCAGACGATTTTAGGAACCATCGCAGAGCGTCGCCATGAACGTTATGAATATAACGCTCAGCTGCATATTTGTTTTGGTCTTTTGACCGCACATTTTTACCTTTCCAAAGCAAAGAACTTTTCAGAAACATTGTTTTTAGATCATAGTTATGGACTACAGAATGAATCAAGGTTCATGTCGGCTTGGGACAAAAAGAACACCACAGAAAACCAAGAATCTGCGATTCAGCGCTTAAACCGTGAGAGCAAAACGGTCTATCAGGCAGATATATTGGATATTAGTGTCAATGGTTATCGTATTAAGTGGTCTGGAGACGCACCCAAGAACTTAAGAACAGGTGAATATATTCTCGTCAAAGAAACCTCACATGGACATTGGCGTGGGGGTGTGATTCGCTGGCTCAAACAGTCCTCGGAGAAAAGCTTAGAACTGGGTTTGGAAGTACTAGCGCAAGAAATTTTCCCTTGTGCTGCACGCATCCAAGCCGATCTGCATATCAGTAATTACCATCCAGCACTTTTATTAAAAAACCAAAATTTGGATGAAACCAAAACAACTTTAATATTACCAGGTTCGCAAATTTTTCGGGAACACCAAGCTGTTCATTTAAGATTGGGGAAAGAGGAAGTCAAAGTGTATTTATTAAACGCGCAACTCATTACCCAAAGTTTTGTTCAGTTCGAATTTGAACTACTAAATGATGAAGAACAACCTGTTCTTCGTCGATTTATGGCACAAAAAAATATGGATAAAATTGATCAAGACTTATGGGAAGCATTGAAGTGAGAAATTCTTTACTCTCTAAAAAACTAAAACGGACTGAAACTCGTTTACTCATCATTGATGATAATCAATTACGGTATAATCAAATTTCGGCATTATTTGCGGCTCAAGATCATCAAATTCAAGCAACCCTACTTGATGACCTTAAAGCATTTGAAAAGCAACTAAACTTAGCTTGGGATATTGTAATTTTTGGTCGTGCATACGATTTAAAAATTGAACAAACCCTATCGCTCATTCAAGCCTCAGCACAGCCTAGCTTACCGGTTTTATTACTTGAGCCAGATGATTATCAGGCTGAACAATATCAGACCTATATTCATAAAGGTATTTATGATGTCTTGAATCTCGAATCGCCAGAAAAGTTTTACATCAACATCGTTCGCACACTTTCCTACAGTCGTTTGGTTCAAGCTGAGCATCGTTTATTAAGTGAATTAGAAGCAGCTCAAACCCAAGCCCAATCTTTAGTTGCAGAAAGCCACAAAGCCGTTGCGATCTTACAAGAAGGCATTCATATCGAAGTAAATGCTGAATACGCAACGCTATTTGGTTTTGACACTGCAGACGATCTAGTTGGTTTACCGATTCTTGATGTTTTACAACCTGAAGATTTGAGTCAGTTCAAGTTACGTTTCAAGAAAATTTCACAGGGTCAGTTTGAACAAGCGCGCTTTGAACTACTTACTCAGAATCCAGTCATAAAAAATAATCCGCTACACCTTGAGTTCCTCCCTTCTGGCAATGAAGATGAAATCCAACTCAATATTGAATGTGAGACAACACAACTATCTGTAGCTGCTACGCTTCCAAGTACCATAGCAACTGAAAAGAGTTCGAGTTTGTTTAATGCGTTACAACAGATTAACCGCCAACTCACAAACCACCCAGCCAATTCAAATGCACTGGTACTCTTTAGTCTAAATAACTGTCCAAATGAAGTTTTTCAAAAGGATTGGCACGCGACAAAAGCCTATTTCTCCAATATTCCAAACTTCATTAAAGAACAAGTGAGCGTTCCTGTATATCAAGTCGATACTGCGCTTTATGTGGCTTTATTCCAAGCAGAATCTAAAGTGGTATTGAACTCGTTATTGATTAGTTTGAACGGTCTGCAAAAGCCACAACTACTGATCACTGAACAATACAACTTCCCATTACATTTAAAACTGGGCTATTGTGAACTAACCAAACAGATTCCTGACGAAGCTCATTTTGAACGCATACTTTCTAAAGCATTCTTACTGGCGCTACCTGTCTTTAACACGCCGAAGATTGATACCAATATCGGTTTAACCACTGAACATATCCCTAAAACAGTTCAAATCAGCCTATTACAAGAGCTGAAACAGAAGTTAGATACAGGTGATATTCATCTAAAATATCAGCAAACTTATGACAAACAAGATCAATACACCCATACCTACGAAGTTTCCAGTGGGTTTATACATAATAACCAATGGCAGGATTTAAGCGATCTTGCTGATTTAAAAGATGATCCTGAGCTGTCCGTTCAATTAGACCGCTGGATATTGGTAGAAGCTTGTAAACAATTACATAATTTCATTACCCAATATCCAAAAGCAAAACTGATTATCAATCTGAACCATCACATCCTATTGAGTGATAAAAAGCTTCCTGAATTAGTTGCAAAATTATTGACCATTATTGGAAGCAAACAAGCCCATCCAATTATTTTGCAGTTCTCCGAGCAAGCTCTGCAACAGAACCTAACACAGGCACAGCCGCAAATCGCTTTACTTCGCCAATATGGTGCTGAAGTTGCTATTCGTGGTTTTGGCAACTCTATTTATAGCGATACGATTCTTCAGCAAATTGACACCCAATACGTCAGTTTTCACCCGACATTATCAAAAATGCTCGCATCAGATAAAGAGATGGTCGCTTTACAAGAAAAAGTACTGCATTTCATTGCCCAGAAACCTGTTGAAATATTCTTAAATGAATTAAATGACATGAACTTATTTGCAAATGCATGGAATGTAGAGAGTCGTTTCTTACAAGGCAATTACTTTCAGAAGAAACTTGATCGCTTAACTGACGTACAAGATCAATAACCCCCCTCTAGCATGTAATACTGATCTATTAAATACTTTTAGAATCCCCCTTTGATAAGGGGGACTTCTCCTCTCTTTTTAACAGGAAGGTTGAGAGAGATTTAGAAAATACAGACACAAAAAAACGAGCATATTGCCCGTTTTTTTGTTTTCTTGATATTAACGTTTGATAGAACGTGACATACCAGAAAAACGTTGTTTGAATTTGTCGATACGACCGCCAGTATCCACATTCTTTTGTTTACCAGTATAGAATGGGTGGCAAGCTGAACATACGTCAAGATAAAGCGTTTCTTTACCTAAAGCAGATTTAGTTTCAATAACGTTACCACATGAACAAGTAGCAACTAAAGTTTGGTATTTTGGATGAATATCGGCGCGCATGCTCGATGCTCCTAATTAGTAAGAAAGGCTTAAGCTGTTATCGCAATTGATCACTCTCAAAATGAGGAAAGCAAAGTGTTTTACACTTGCAGATCAACACCACAACAGACCATTTCTTTTGACTCACCGAGACTCTAAAGGTCAGAGCAAAGCCAACAAGTGCCGAGCATTATACGCCAACTAAATAGATTTAGCGAATTATTCTTGTCTTGTTTTCGACCAATGATTGGCAATTATCCCACAAACCATCAACTGGATTTGATGAAAGATCATAATTGGCAACACAATCATACCTAGAGGTTGTCCTATAAATAAGATTTGCGCCATAGGCACCCCACTCGCCAAAGTCTTCTTTGAACTACAGAAGAAAATTGTCGCTTGATCCGCTTGATTGAATCCTAGCCATTTCGGTACATACAAGGCTAACAACATCACAATGGTGAGCAAAACTGAGCATGCAAGTATTAAATACAATAAGGTTAAACCACTGACTTGCTGCCATAGACCAGCAACTACGGCACTGCTGAACGCCCCATAAACCACCATTAAAATAGAGCCTTGATCAAAGACCTTGACCAGACTTGGTCGTTTGAGCATTGCAGGAAAAATATAAGGGCGTAATATTTGACCTAATATAAATGGGACCAATAATAATAGTGTGATTTGAATAATTGACTGGGTTGGATCAAAACCATGTTGGCTTTGTCCAAGAATAAAATAGCTGACTAAAATAGGCGTAATAATCATACCAATGATATTGGAAAATGATGCACTACACACAGCACCTGCGACATTGCCTTTGGCCATCGAGGTAAATGCAATCGAAGATTGTACTGTTGATGGCAGAAAGCACATAAACAGAAAACCCCAATACAACTGCTGTCCCAAAAGCGGCTCTAAGATTGGTCGGGCCATGAGGCCGATTGCAGGGAAAAGTAGAAAGGTAAACGCAAAGACAAGAGCATGCATTTTCCAATGCAGCATGCCTTCAACCACAGCTTCACGCGACAACTTTGCACCGTGCAAGAAAAAAAGTATCGCGATAGCAACTGTTGTGAGAATATTAAAATAAGATGCAATCTGGCCTGAAACTGGTAAAAATGTTGCAAGTACAACCATCGCAACCAAGAGTAATGTAAAACGATCCAGTGCCAAAATTTTGAACATATCTTATTCCTACTCACCCACTAAGTACAATAAAGCCCAATACAATATTGTTGACCATTTGATCGACATATCATACTGGGCTATATAAATAATGCTAGCGCTTTTAAATGAGAAATCTTCAGCTTAAGATGAATTCAAATTAGTTATTACGTGCATTTTGATCCTGTTGAATTAACTCAATCTTATAACCATCTGGGTCTTCAACAAAAGCGATAACCGTTACACCGCCCTTCATCGGGCCTGCTTCGCGCACCACTTTTCCGCCACGCGCTTTGATGTCTTCACATGCCTTATAAGCATCTCCCACACCAATCGCGATGTGTCCATAAGCATTACCAAGCTCATAGCTCGAAGTATCCCAATTGTGAGTTAACTCAAGTACGGTATTGTTTTCTTCATCGCCATAGCCAACAAAAGCAAGGGTAAAACGCCCTTCTTCATAGTCGCGTTGGCGTAGCAATTTCATACCAAGTACCTCAGTGTAGAACTTTAAAGATTGTTCTAAATTACCTACACGTAGCATCGTATGTAACATGCGCATCGTTATTCACCTGTCTGTTGTGTTGATGGTTTTTCATGCTCGCGTAACAGCTTTGCAACCCAAACCACAAGGATTAAAATTGGAACCCCAATCAAAGTCGTCATTAAAAAGAAATTCGGGTAGCCCATATTGCTGACCATCGTGCCCGAATAGCCACCCAATAATTTCGGTGTTAATGTCATTAATGAACTAAAAATAGCATATTGAACCGCTGTAAAAGAAACACTTGTTAGGCTCGATAAGAACGCAATAAATGCTGCACCAGCCAAACCAGCAGCAAGATTATCCACCACAATCGCAAAATACAACCACAAAGAACTATACTGTTTGATGACTTTTCCCTTGATTTCGACATCTTGAGTAGACTGAGGATTAATCAGTGGTAAAGGATCAATATTCACATCAAGTTCATTTCCGACGCTGTGGTTAGTATTCGACTGATAACCATGCGATATAGATAATATCGACTGATCACCATCCAACACCGCAACATCAAGCTGCTTAGATGGTGAAGAAAGCAATTGTTTCGCTTCAATTACGGTACTAAATACACCATTTCGATCTAGTTTTGCATCAAAATTTTGACCATCCAAATCAACCACAATTTTTTGTGTCGCGGTTAATGGCTCACCAAAATACTGTCCTCTCACAACGATACTACCCGATTGTTCATGTAGAGTGATTTCATTATTACTAGTGATGGGCAACATCTGAATTTGTGGTTTTTGTGCATCTCCAACCAAATAAGGTTGTGAAATCGAGATCGGTTTTTCATGCACTTTATCGAGATAAGATGCAGTAACTTCAACTTTGTTCGCTTCACTCAAAACAGCGTGTGGCACTTGTAACTTCCAGAAACCCACTTCATCCGTTGGTACTTGATAAGACTGACTGCCGACTTGGACATGAACCTGATCTAATGGTTTTCCAGATTTTACTAAGCCAATAAAAATCAAATTGGTTGAACTTGCTAGCACTGCACCGATAAACATCAACTTCATGATATTCATTCGTTGTGCCAGCAAACCACCTAAGAAACCACCAACTAAACTAAACAAGACACCATAAACTTTAACTGCTTCAGCAATTTGCTCTTTACTAAAGTTCAAATCTTGATAGAACACATTGGAAATCACTCCTGCGATAATGTCAGAGATTCGGAAGAAGCCGATCAGCAATAACAGCACCAACGCGAGTTTCACGCCATAGCGTTTAAAGAAATCTAGAATCGGTGCAACCCATGTTTCTTTCGCCATCTGTTGATTTACAACACCCATTTTGACCAGTCCAAAACCAATCAATAAAGCACAGGCAGTGGCTGTTAAAAACCTCAACGCTTCTAAGCCAAATAATGCTGCTGTGTCTTTAATCGCTGTTGCTTGAATCAACGCCTGTGTAAGTTGACCAGAATAGATATAAGTCAGCACAAATGTGGCGACTGCGATAAAAAAGACAAACACCAAACGGTAATAATCTGTTTTCTTATAGTTTTTATAAATACGATTGACTAGTGGCTCACGTACGACCAGTGTGGTTACAATCCCGATCACCATGACAGCAGCCATGGTCAAATAGGTATATTTCCAAGCTTCGTAGATATAGTTGCCTTTAGCTGTACCCAAATAAGCAGCCAAGAATAAAGCACCTGCACCTGCAACGATCATCCCAATGCGATAGCCAGCATTATAAGTCGATGCCAATACTGTTTGCATTTCTGTTTCAGCCAACTCAATACGATATGCATCAATCACAATATCTTGAGTTGCCGCAGAGAAACCCAACAATACAGCACCTGCTGCCATTTGAATTAAATAACTTTGCCCCAGTGCAGGGTCAGAAAAAGCCATAATACAAATCGCACAAATAATGAGACATTGTGCAATCAACAGCCAAGCACGGCGACGACCTAATGTTTTGGTCAAAAATGGAACTGGCAACTCATCAATCAATGGCGCCCAAACAAATTTAAATGAGTAGCCCAATGCCGCCCAACTAAAAAAAGTCACCGCAGTTTTATCAATACCCGCCTCTCCTAGCCATAAAGATAAGCTAGAAAAAATTAAAAGGATCGGTATACCTGCTGAAAAACCAAGAAAAAACATAATCAGCGCACGGCGATCTAAAAATGCTTTAAATGCAGCCGCCCAACCAGAGGCTTGAGTCGTCATTGCTTATTATTTTCCAAAATGTTCAAATGTGCCTATTCAATCGTTTCTTGCCTCAGCTTGCAAGTTGCTTTATGCAATAATTAGGGTCTGTTGATATTTCAGCTATGCATTGCGTTATCGGCTAAAACCACTCAAACAAGGCATGAAACGTAGGCAATGGCAACTCCCTTGTCAAGTTTCATAACGAAGTTTGAGGCAGTTCTAGCCATAACCCTGAGCAAGATCAAAGCACTGCTTTGATCGCAGAGCAAGGCGAAGCTCGAGGACATGGACATTTTTTGCCGTTACTGCGTTATGCTTCGCTTATTTAGAATGACTAAATTTCACAAAACATGCCTTGTACCGCCTAAAAAATGTCCTCTGTCGCAAGCATCTGTGAAATGTCAACAGACCCTATTCTGTTTTGTCGATAAAAAACACAAGTTCGCTTGATCTTTAGACCCAAAACTGTATACCTTTAATTACTTAACTTTCGTTTCTTTGTTGGATAGCAATAGTGACCCAAAAACTCGACCAAATGACTGCAACAACTTTATCTCTAACACCAACAAACACGATTAAAGCAAATACCAATATTTTTCCAAATGCTTTTGAACAACCCGACATACAACCAACACTGACAAATACAGCTTTGCGCGCTGACCAACTAACGCATATTCCAGATTTAGCCAAAATCCCAAGCTCGACTAAACGCATAAAACCGCTGAATAACTTTTTAGGTCAAGATCGCGCGCGTGCTTCAGTTGAGGCTGGGATTTCACTCCCTTATTCGGGTTATAACATTTTTGCAGTGGGCACAGCAGGACTGGGTAAACGTACCATGATTAAACGTTTACTACAGCAACACGCCAAAACCATGCCGACTCCTGATGATTGGGTCTATGTTAATAATTTCAAAAACCCAAGACAGCCGCTTGCTTTGCGTTTTCCTGCGGGTCAAGGTACAAAGTTCCAAAATGCACTACAACAAGCATGGCAAATCAGCTTAAAGCAATTGGAACGTCGCTTTAGCGCAGAAAGTTATCACAATCGTATTGAGCGCATCCGCCAAGACACAGGTGAGGTACAACAACAGGCATTGGTTGAACTCACCAAAGAAGGTGAAGAACTCGATTTAAAGCTCATTTCTCGTAATGACAAACATGTCTTTATTCCGATGTTACTCAAGAATGATGAATATCACGAGTTAACTCAAGATGACCTAAACACACTCACTAGCCAAGAACGAGCTGATATCAAATCAAATCTCCGCTATATGGAGAAAAAATTAGACCGTTTAGGTCTACATTTAGGTGATTTAGAAGATGATGCGCGAGATCAAGTTTCGACTTTAAATCGTGATATTGCAACACAAGTGGTGATGCCACGGATCAACCAGATTCTAAGCCGACATAAAGAGGTCGAACATCTCGAACAATATTTAAAACAATATGCTGATGACATTATTAATAATGTTGAGCTTATTTTAGAACAAGAGGAAGATGATTTTACCCCTGCTTTATTCAATCGCGTGCCAGCGCGCTATCAAGCAAATGTAATTACATCAAACAAGCCAAACAGTGGTGCGCCTGTCATTTTTGAAGACTTCCCAACCCATTATAATTTATTGGGTCATGTCGAACAGTTAACCCATAATGGCACCATTACCACAGATTTCACTTTAATTCGTCCTGGCTCACTACATCGCGCCAATGGTGGTTTTCTATTACTCGAAGCTGAGCATTTACTTGAACAACCTTATGCATGGCAAGGTTTAAAACGTGCCTTAAAATCAGGAAAACTCAAGCTTTCGTCTTTGGAACACATGCTGACTTTAACGGGTAGCATTTCGATTGAACCCGCGGCAGTTCCTTTAGATATTAAAGTGGTTTTATTGGCAGAACCTGAAATTTATTATGAAATTTTAGAAATAGAGCCTGAGCTTGGTAGTGTCTTTAAGATTCGTGCTGACTTCACCGATACATTACAACGTAATGACAGTAACGAACAGGCTTACATGCAATTGATCGCCGACTATGTTCAAGCAGATAAGCTATTGCCCTTTGATCGTTCTGCGTTGGCCGCATTGTTGACAGACTCTAGTCGCCAAGCTGAAGATCAAAGCTCCTTGTCATTACATGCTTCAACACTTGGTGATCTCATTCGAGAAGCCCATCACCATGCCTTTAAAGCGGATGACAAGCTAGTCACCAATCATCACGTCAATCAAGCCCTGCATCATCGCCAATATCGCTTGGGCTATCTCCGTGAGCTGTACTGGCAAGATTTATCGCGTGGCACGCAATTGATCGAAACCTCAGGACATCGTCTAGGTCAAATCAATGCCCTCTCCGTAATTCACTACGCTGATGTTGAATTTGGCTTGCCTTCTCGCCTCACTGCTTCAGTTTACCAAGGTGGCGGCGATATTCTGGATATTGAACGTAGCGTAGAGTTAGGTGGCTCACTTCATGCCAAAGGTGTGTTGCTAATGTCTAGTTTCCTCAAAGCACATTTTGGGCGTGAGCAAATTCTACATTTCTCTGCCGCACTCGCTTTTGAACAAAGCTATGGACAAGTCGATGGTGACAGTGCCACCGTTGCGGAATTGTCAGCTTTAATCTCGGCGATCTGCCAGATCCCAATTGATCAATCTTGGGCAATTACAGGGTCGATGAACCAACTTGGCCAAGTTCAACCCATTGGTGGTGTCAATGCCAAAATTGAAGGCTTCTATGATGCATGTAAGTTGCAAGGTCTAACTGGCAAACAAGGGGTGATTATTCCACGCCAAAACATGCAACATCTGATGCTACGTCAAGACGTAAGTGAGGCTGTTCAAGCGGGTCAATTCCATGTACATGCGATTGATACCATTGATCAAGCCTTAGAGATCTTAATGGCGCGCCCAGTGGGGACATTAGACAAGAAAGGCAGATATAGTAAAAACTCCATCTATGCTGCCGTAATGGAACAACTGGAATATTGGCAAGCGATCGAAGATGGTGATGCCGTTGAGGATGAAACACCAAAGAAAAAGAAAAAGCGAAAAAAAAGCAAGAAAGACACCAGTACAACTAAAGCATCTGAGGAGGTTTTAGCCGAGACTAAAACCCTTAAATCCTTCGCTAAAAAGCGATGTAAATAAAGAAAAAGCCATGTTCCCTTGAGGAGCATGGCTTTTTAAATCTCGAATCGATTAGGGTCTATGAAATGTCAACAGACCCTAAATATAAACAGCCTTAAGCAACACCCTGTAAGGAACGTCCACCTGGCAATTGGGCAAAATATTGTTTAAGTGCATCAATACAACGATGTACTTTTACTGGATATTGTTCCCGCTTGGATGTGAGTGCTTGTAAGGTATAAACAGGTAGTTGCCAATCTGGTAGGACTTCAACCAATGAACCGCTGATCAGTTCTTTTTGAACATCCATATATAAAATACGCGCGATCCCAAGCCCCTGTTGACACAGTGATTTCGCGACAAAAACATTATTTGTACCTAAACGTGTTTTCATATCAACATTCACGACATCACCACTTAAACCATGACGAAATGAAAAGTGCTGAAAGTTTTGCATCAAAGTGATGGGCAATAATTCATGATGACATAAATCTTGCGGATGAGTAATTGAAGATGCTTGGTTCAAATAACTAGGTGATGCAACTAAAACCTGATCGACACGCGCTAAAGGAACAATCGTTAGTTGAGGATCATCGACTTTTAAACTCATACGTATCGCAATATCAATACGTTCTTCAATCAAATCAATATAGCGATGGTCTGCTTCAAAATGAACAGCTAGACCCTTATGCGCTGACATCCAATGAGAAAGTGCTGGAACGACATGTAATGCACCTAGCTCAGGCGTAGTTGCAATACGTAAATCGCCGACCAAATCATCACGCAACTCATTGATTCTAATTTTGCCACGCTCAGCCGCAGCCAACATTTCTTGGCAACTAAAAAAGAATGCCTGTCCAGCCTCTGTAAGACTGAGTTTTCGTGTTGAGCGATGAAGTAATGTGACATCCATTTCTTGTTCTAATGAACGAATTTGTTGACTGACCGCACTTGTTGTTATTCCTAAATCCCGGGCGGCTCCGCTAAAAGAGCTTTTCTCTACAACACAAGCAAAAACCCCCATTGCACGCAATTGATCTAACATAAACTTCCCTCTCAATTTATTAATATGCTTATTGTTCTAATAAAAGCAAACATAATAAGTATACAGAGAAGTCTATTGTTAGACTAGAGATTATTAACAATTTGTTGAGGGTTTGTTTACGTTATGAAACTAGTTAGGGAGTACTGTTGCTGGGTTAACTGGCTTACCATCCAACCGTACTTGGAACTCCAACATGACACGTGATGCCCCAGAAGAACCCATCTCTGCAATTTTTTGTCCAGCAGTCACATTGTCGCCGCTCTTGACCAACATTTTGCTGTTGTGGGCGTAGGCAGTAATATATCCATCAACATGTTTAACCAAGACCAAATTACCATATTCTTTCAAGCCATCCGCAGCATAGACCACTTGACCATTTGCAGCAGCAAAGATTGGATCGCCTACATTGCCACCGTAACGTGTGCCTTTTACATTACTTGCCAAATTAAAAGTTTGAATAATTGGGCCATTTGATGGTTTAACCCAACGTAAGCCAGAGGCTAAAGTAGATGGAGGGTTGACAGGCACGACTGGAACAACAGGTCGTTGGGTCGGTGGTGTAACTGTTTGGGTTGGTGGGGTAACAGGTCGTTGGGTAGGTAAATTGACACTTTGACGCTGAATCGGAGCTGTTTGCGCCATTGCTTGCGTCGATGTAGTCCGCTGCGCGGCTGAACCTTTCAAGCGCAATGATTGGTTGACATAAATTCGATATGGCGGCGCAATATCATTGAGCGCAGCAATATCTAAATAATTCATGCCATAACGATTTGCGATACCACTCAAAGTATCACCAGAGCGAACAGTATAATAGTTGGGTGCGTGTGTATAACTTGCACCACCGCTCACCTGTGGTTTAGATGCACAACCTGTTACAACAGCCGCTGTTGCAACCGCCATAGACAATACGATTGTTTTGATCATTTTTTGTGATTGAAAAATCGAGACATGGTTTAAGTGCATCTTCGCCCTCATCGAAAAATCCTTAATCTATTTGCGCCCTAGAGTACCAAAAAAGTGAGAAAAAACGAGCATTCACGCACGATCTTCACAAAGTTATAACATTCAAGTTATTTACCATTCACATGATTATGCAAATTGTCTAACACTGTGTAATTGGTTGCATCCATTTGAATAGGTGTGACACTGACATATCCACTTGAAACAGCAAAGAAGTCTGACTGAATCTGACTCGAAGCTTGTTGAGGATCAGTTACTGCCTCACCTGCAAGACCGATCCAATAGACTTGACGCCCTCGTGGGTCAACATGACTACTAATCGGTTTAGACTGCGCCCTGCGCCCTTGATAGGTGATTTGAGTCCCTTTGATCAGTTCAACATCAGGAATATTAATATTGAAAATATGACGTGGTGGTAAAATTGGCAAGCCTTGAGCAATAAAATCATGCACCCACTGTGCTGCTTGTGCATATTGTTGAGGGTGGTCGTATGCGCGTACATTTGCTCCTGCGAGTGATACCGCAATAGCAGGATGCTTCATTAATCGCCCTTCAAACGCTGCGCCCACAGTGCCTGAATATAAAACATCATCACCCAAATTCGCTCCATTATTGATACCACTAACCACAAGATCAAATTCGAAATCAAAAAGCCCATTGGTCGATAAATAAACACAATCCGCAGGTGTGCCATTTACCGCCCAAACATCTTCGGAAATTTGAATAGGACGTAAAGGACGATCTAAGGTTAATGCACTTGAGTAACCACTCCGCTCACTTTCAGGGGCAACCACAACAACTCGGCCCAAAGGTTTTAATGCTAAAGCCAAAGCTTGGAGCCCAGGTGCGAATACACCATCATCATTTGCAATTAAAATATTCACTAAAATCCAGTCTCTCTCATTCGCGCTTGCTGCTACTTCAACCATGTATTGATAGCATGTCAATAGCCCGTCTACTACACAGTTTTTTCAATTGAATTATTCATTGAATTATATATATTTATTACTTCATAGTATTAGAAATTTATACAATCATGAGACATTTATCTAAATTTATTCGAGTTTTTGGGGTTGCTTTCTCACTTTTAACAGCGCAAGCAATTTATGCAAATGAAGCGGTTTCAGTTCAAGAAGCAAATGCATTGATCAAAGATGATATCGCCAATGCGCAAGTGCTGATCGAAATGTGTCCAAAATTGATCGGTAAAAATGCCCAGTTCGACCAGAACATTAAAACCATCATAGCGTCTTATTTAAGTGGCTATTCTGACAAATCAGCTTCACTTGAAAGCTTGCAGCAAGATGCCGAGTTCAAAGATTTGTTAAAAGACGCACGAGAAGCGACAAAAGAAGTTGACCGAGCTGAGCAAAAGACAGTGTGCCAAGAAGTCGTAGATTTTGAAGCGTAATTAAAAAAATCGTCTATTTGTGGTTTTAAATATTAAACTTCTTTCATACATCCCTTTTGTTTCACCTCATAGGAGAAATACAAAAGGGCAAATAATGATGATAGAGGTCGATTTAAAACCACATTTAGTTCAACTCTGGCAACTTAAAAATACAATGAAATTACCAAGCATCTGGCTCACGAACCATATGGATAATGTTGGCTGGATTTGTAATCCATCCCCCTCGAAAGCCCTCTGGCAATGGTTCAATTGCATCGCAACGAACAACACCAGCATCACTAAGATGTTTAGCCGCCTTAGCAAAATCATCCGTAAATAATTCGAGCCAAATCTCGGCTTGGCTCATCTCTGGCGCGATATCAATCCACAATTTGACTGGACCGAATTCGAAGCCTACGTCCGCTCCCTTTTCTGTAATTTGCTTTAGACCGATAACATCACGATAAAAAGCAACAGTCGCTTCGAATTGATGTGGTGGTAGCTTCAATGCGATATCAATACCGCCCTCAAATTTGGTCGTCATACCCTGCTCCTTATCAAGTAGCACTCCTGTGATCCCTAACAGGCTTTCGTAGCTACTAGACTCAAAGTCTGCTGCTGTGAAAAACGAAGCTTGCGCAGAGTGACCACAACGCCACATATTTATTATTTAGATTGCTCATCGGCTGAAACATTCTGAAAAGTTAGTCTCATCAGACGTGATATTTTGATTGTTTTTTAATCATGTCGTAGAATAAATCGCAAGTCAAGCCAAGACCAAAAGCAACTCAACCTAGCGATTAAACTCTTTAATTTTCGAAGATGAATCAATTATTAAAGTGCCGCAGCGGTTTAACAAACCGAGTCTTTAAAACCACATTTCCTCCACTTTCCCTACAGCAAATATACAATTTTATTTTTCTTCTATGCTATAAGTTATTCAAATTGTTTAAGTCTTAATTTGAGTTTGGTTTGTTATGAAGAAAAATGTTTTTAAAACACTAGGTTTATCATTGCTTATTGCCTCAAGTGCTTTAACACCAGTTGCATATGCAGCAAATGCAAAACATGAGTCAGAAAACATTGAAGTGACTCCTATGTCGCAAACAACAACGCAAGAAGAGTTAGCTGCAATTTATGTGCTTTCTGAAATTTGTCCAAGTTTAATTGACGAAGATAAGAAGTTTACACAAGGCTACGAACGCTTGGTCAAAGAATATTTACCAAAAGAATCTAAAGCCGTTGACGCCCTAAATAAACGTGCGAAAGCAAAAGATTTCCAAAAATTCCTCGTCGAAGCGCGTAAAGATGCCAAAGCTGCCGCGGATGAAAAGAATCGTCAAATTTGCGAAGATGTTCGAAATTATTAATTCAAAATAACCGCATCAACGTATCAGTAATGAGCAAATAAAAGTCCCCGATATGTATTAGTTACAATACTGTATGAAAAAGCCGACTTCCCCCATAGAAGTCGGCTTTGCTTTATCCTAAAATGCTAGGCTCATCCGTACCATACAAGATATTGGAACCACCTAGAATGACTAGAAAAAGCGCTATTGCTGCATTACTACTTTTGCCAAGCTTTTCATATGCAGCAACTGTCCTATCTGCTCCACCAGAATTAAATAATAAATCCTATGTATTAATGGATTATGAAACAGGTCAGATCCTCGCTGCAAAAAATGAAAATGAAAAACTTGCGCCTGCCTCGATGACCAAAATGATGACCAGTTTCATCATTGAACAAAAATTACTACAAGGCAAACTGACCGAAGAAGAACAAGTCCGCATGAACGAATCGGCGTGGTGCCGTGGTAGTAGCGCCGAGTCATGTATGTATGTCCCATTAAATGGTTCTGCAACTGTGCTTGAAATGCTGCGTGGCATCATTGTTCAATCTGGTAACGATGCATCAAAAGCAATGGCTGAACATATCGCGGGCAATGAAGGTACATTTGCTCATATGATGAACCAAGAAGCTAAACGTCTTGGTATGACCAATACCAACTTTATCAACTCAACAGGTATGCCTGCTGAAGGTCATTACTCGACTGCAAAAGATATGGCGATCTTGGCGCAACATATCATCAAGGACAGCTCAAAATACTATCCGATTTATTCAGAAAAAGAGTTTACCTATAACGGTATTAAACAAGGTAACCGTAATGCGCTGCTTTACACTGACCCAAGTGTAGATGGTTTAAAAACAGGTCATACCAATGAAGCAGGATTCTGTTTAACCACCTCAAGTAAACGTGGTCCAATGCGTTTGATTTCAGTGATCTTCGGCACACCAAGCATGAACGAACGTGCCAATCAAACTCGTGCGCTCCTTTCTTGGGGCTTTGCAAACTTTGAAACTGCAAATGTGCAGCCTGCTAACCAAGCCATTGCCAAAGCAAAAGTTTGGTTTGGTAAAGAAGATGACGTTCAAATTGGCTTAGCTGAAAACTTCAATGTCACCATGCCAAAAGGACAAGCTGATAAAATCAAAACTCAGCTCGTGGTACAACCACAACTCAATGCACCTCTGGCTCAGGGTCAAGTCATTGGAAAGTTGGTTGCTAGCCTTGATGGTAAAGTCATTGCTGAAAAACCACTTGTTGCGTTAAAACCGATCGAAGAAGCAGGTTTCTTTGCACGTATGATTGATCATATTAAATTATTCTTCGGTAACTTATTCTAAATCCTGATTTTTTAAATAAGCGAATTAAGCACTCTGACTATTTAGTTTGAGTGCTTTTTTATTTTATAATTCCGCTATCTTTTATGTTGACACTCCTTATGACCAAGAACATTCGCGCTTATTTAGACCAAACACCTGATATTGATTCAAGCTGTTATATTGATGACATGTCTGTCGTGATTGGTGATGTCAAATTAGCTGAGAATGTTTCAGTATGGCCATTTGCCGTGATTCGTGGCGATGTGAACTCGATTCAGATTGGCAAAAACAGTAATGTGCAAGATCATTGTATGTTGCATGTCAGCCATAAAAACCAATCTAAACCAAACGGTTCTCCTTTGGTGATTGGTGAAGATGTGACTGTTGGACATCATGTGACTTTACATGGCTGTACCATTGGTAATCGCGTCTTAATCGGCATCAATACCGTGGTGTTAGATGACGTGATTATTGAAGATGATGTGATGATCGGTGCAGGTAGTTTAGTTCCACCCCGTAAAGTCTTAAAAAGTGGTTATTTGTATGTCGGTAGTCCAGTACAGCAAGTCCGCCCTCTCACAGATAAAGAAAAAGCATTTTTACCTTATTCGGCGCAAAACTATGTGAAAGTGAAGGATAATTATAGGAATAGCGAAGCTTAACTTCATTATTTTTCACTTACGTCCTTTATATAATCAAAAATAATAAACTTTTAGAGATATCCAATGAACACTAATCATCCACATGATTGCCCTACTCCAAATGAACTAATTAATAAAACTAAACTCAATATTGAAAAATATGGACTGCAAGTAGTAGGAATTAGTGAGACAGACTATTTACCTTCTTTTAGTTATAGTGTCGGTTTATATGAGAGCTATCAGCATCCTGAAATTATATGCTTTGGATTACCAACTAACTTAGCTCATATTATTATTAATGATATAGCTGATCTGATCAAAAACGGCGAAAAGATAAAATCTTATAATCATTATGAAAACATCTTCAAAGATAGCCGTGCTGAGTTTTTACCAGTAGATCTCAGAAATATTGAGGATTATTTTGGTGCTGCTTTAAATTATTACCAACACAACAACTTTTCCGCTTTGCAGGTGGTTTGGACAGATCGCAATGATAAATTTCCTTGGGAAGATGGGGTTGAAGAAAAATTTATTTATGATCAACCACTCTTAGATCGAAATGCTGATTTTAAATTCAGAGAAGCTAAAAAATTAGGAGTTTTTACAACTAGACAATGGTTAGAGCATAACCAACCTATTTTAAGAGTTATTCATGATACTGATGGCGATTGGCAATTTTTAACAGACGACCAAGAACCCGATGATATTCGTTTAGTTGCCTTGGAACAGATGATATTAGGAGACCAAACTTTGAATGAGGTTTTCAATCTCGACTACAATCAAGCTGCCGAAAGAAGTTTTATTGGTGATTCATGGGAAAGACTAAATCTTGAAGAATATGAAGATATGTAAGACAACTATGTTGCCAACAAATCTCACCATAGCCAAAAACTCTCAAATTTTGTAGAATACATTTTTTAAAATCATGGTGCTTTCTATGACCGCTTGGACACCTCATGTCACAGTCGCCACTGTAGTCGAAAAAGACGGACGTTTTTTGTTTGTCGAAGAACACAGCGAGGGCTATGCACATACCGTGTTTAATCAACCTGCTGGTCATATTGAATGTGATGAAACCATTATCCAAGCAGCAATTCGTGAGACCTTAGAAGAAACAGGTCATCATGTGGAAATAGATCACTTGCTCGGTATTTATACCTATACGCCACCGATGTTTCCTGATCGTACCTATTACCGTTTTTGCTTCTTGGCACATGTCACTTCAGTTGAAGAAAATGCGCAACTCGATACAGGCATCGTTGCTGCGGTATGGATGAATGTAGATGAACTACAAGAATCAGCACGTGCGCGTAGCCCATTGGTTTTAAAAGCTGTTCAAGATGCCCTCGCTGGCAAAAAATATCCTTTATCGCTTATTTATGAGCACCCTTTCTCTCCCTCATTAACCCCTCATTTGGATGCTTAATCCTATGCAACAACGTGTCATCGTCGGTATGTCTGGTGGTGTAGATTCCTCTGTTTCTGCCGCGCTTTTACTTCAACAAGGATATCAAGTTGAAGGTCTTTTCATGAAGAATTGGGAAGAAGATGATGGTACGGAATATTGCACAGCACTAGAAGACTTGGCTGATGCTCAAGCCGTTGCAGATAAGATTGGGATCAAACTACATACCGCGAACTTTGCGATGGAGTATTGGGATCGTGTGTTTGAGCACTTCTTAGCAGAATATGCGGCTGGACGTACGCCCAACCCAGATATTCTCTGTAATAAAGAAATTAAATTCCGTGCTTTCCTCGATCACGCGATGACTCTTGGCGCAGATTTTATTGCAACTGGTCACTATGCGCGTCGTGGTGCAACGATGCAAAACTCACGTGGTGAAACGTATGCACCGTTATTACGTGGTGTAGATAATAATAAAGATCAGACCTATTTTCTCCATGCAGTTCATGGTCGTGAAATTAATAAAACCTTGTTCCCTGTCGGTGAAATTGAAAAACCTCAGGTACGCAAAATCGCAGAAGAATTTGATCTCGCTACAGCCAAGAAAAAAGATTCAACAGGGATCTGTTTTATTGGTGAGCGTCGTTTTAGTGATTTCTTAAAACAATACCTCCCTGCTCAAGCTGGAAAAATTGTTTTAGACAATGGTAAAGAAGTTGGTGAACATCACGGCTTAATGTACTATACGCTGGGTCAGCGCGGTGGTATCGGGATTGGTGGTATGAAGGGTGCACAAGAAGGTGCATGGTTCGTATTACACAAAGATATTGCCAATAATCGACTGGTGATTGGACAGGGACACGAACATCCACTCATGCAAAGTACACAACTTTGGAGTGAGTCGATTGATTGGGTTGCTGGCGAACAGGAAATTCCGAGCACAGGTTTCCGATGTACTGCTAAAACACGTTATCGTCAGTCGGATCAAGCATGTACAATTTACCGCGATGAACAGACAGAAAATGGAATTCGTGTTGAATTTGATGAACCACAAAGAGCCGTTACTCCTGGGCAAAGTGTGGTGTTTTATTCAGGAGAGGTCTGCTTAGGCGGTGGTGTTATTCACCATACCAATGCACCTCAGCCAGATTTTATTTAAGGACATTGGAAGCGAAGCATGGCGGAGTTCCCCTTTCAGCCCACTCAAGCGTTGAATGTTAGACAAAACCGTGCTTTGGCATTGGCGGCTGTCTTTCAGGCAACTCAGCTTACGCATATGACGGCGATGGCAGGTCAACAAAGTATTGGTGACAGTGGTAATTTCTATTTAGAACTACTGATCAAAGCCAGTTTAAATATTCGTCCCGCCAGTAATAGTGCAACACAGACCTTAGATTTTTTTAATCAACTCGCTGATATTTCATTGGGCTTAAAAACCCTAGAAGGCTGTATTACTCAGCCTTTTAATACCGCGCCTAAATCAAGAGTTCCTAAACTGGGCACTGCCAAACTTCCAATGTCTTATGCAATGGCACTATTGCAGTTAGAAAAGAAAGTTTATAGCAATCCAGAATATGTAAAAATCATTGAGAAAGCACAACAAAAAATCTTAAAACAGTTGTCTTTTTTCGATAATAACTATTTACACCCAAGTATTATTGCCAGTTTAGCGCAAACTTATGTTGAAACTGCGGGTCAAATTAATCCACGCATTTTAGTCCGTGGCAATGCTGAAGCCTTCAAAGATATGAACCATACCAATCGCATTCGAGCTTGCCTGTTTACGGGCATACAGCTTGCCCATTTATGGCGACAACTCGGTGGCAGTTCATGGGGTATGATTTTTAGCAAACGTAAGTTATTGCACGATATTCAAGCTCTCGCTCGTTTGCAGTATCAGGTGGTTTAAACCGATGCTACAACGAATTTATTTTTATGTTTATTCCAAGATTAAGGAATCTGTATGAATGCTTTAACCGCACTCTCACCACTTGATGGACGTTATGCAAGCAAATGCGATGCACTACGCCCTTTTTTGTCTGAGTTTGGTTTAATCCACGCTCGTGTCACAGTTGAAGTGCGTTGGTTACAAGCACTGGCAAATCGTGCAGAAATCATCGAAGTTCCAGCATTCTCTGCTGAAACCAATGCCGCTTTAGATGCGATTGTTGCGGACTTCTCAGAGCAAGATGCCAACCGCATTAAAGAGATCGAACGCACCACCAATCACGATGTAAAAGCAGTTGAATATTTCCTTAAAGAAAAAATTGCGAACATTGATGAACTCAAAAATGCAGGTGAATTTATTCACTTTGCATGTACA
This sequence comes from Acinetobacter sp. NIPH 298, assembly GCF_000369505.1. GTDB lineage: Bacteria > Pseudomonadota > Gammaproteobacteria > Pseudomonadales > Moraxellaceae > Acinetobacter. The sequence goes on along the minus strand of NZ_KB850055.1, from coordinate 699,232 downwards.
TCAGAAGACATCAACAACTTGTCACATGCATTGATGCTTAAAAATGGTCGTGAAGTTTTAGTTTCAAGTATGAAGCAACTGCTCAATGCGATTTCAGCTTTGGCAACCACACATGCTGAACAACCGATGTTGTCTCGTACTCATGGTCAAACCGCTAGCCCAACTACATTGGGTAAAGAAATGGCAAACGTTGCCTATCGTTTAGCACGTCAGATCAAGCAATTTGAAAATGTTGAATTACTTGGCAAGATCAATGGCGCAGTGGGTAACTACAATGCTCACCTTTCTGCTTATCCAGAAATTGACTGGGCAGCGCATGCACAAGCATTCGTTGAGTCTTTAGGTTTAGCATTTAACCCATACACCACGCAAATTGAGCCACATGACTATATGGCTGAATTGTTTGATGCATTACGTCGTTATAACACCATCTTGATCGACTTTAACCGTGACGTTTGGGGTTATATCTCGCTTGGTTACTTCAAACAGAAGTTAAAAGATGGCGAAGTGGGTTCTTCGACTATGCCACACAAAGTGAATCCAATTGACTTTGAAAACTCTGAAGGTAACTTAGGTATTGCCAATGCAGTGTTGGGTCACCTCGGTGAAAAACTTCCTGTTTCTCGTTGGCAGCGTGACTTAACTGACTCAACTGTACTCCGTAACATGGGTGTTGGTTTTGCACAAAGCTTGATTGCTTTTGATGCATGCCTAAAAGGCGTTGGTAAACTTGAGCTGAATGCACAACGTATTAATGAAGATCTAGACCAAGCTCAAGAAGTACTGGCTGAGCCAATTCAAACCGTTATGCGTCGTTATAACGTTGAAAAACCATACGAGAAATTAAAAGCATTGACGCGTGGTCAAGCAATGACACGCGACATGATGGTGAACTTCGTGAATGGTGATGAACTATTACAAGTTCCAGCAGATGAACGCGCGCGTTTAGCAGAGCTTACACCTGCGACATATACAGGTAATGCGGCTGAACAAGCAAAACAAATCAACGATTTGATTAACAAAATCTAAGCTTTTCAGAAAACAAAAAAGCAAAGCTTCGGCTTTGCTTTTTTTATTTGTGATCAAAATTTATGAAGACTTAAAAACTAAATCCAATATTCAAATTAATACGATAGAGCCACTTGTCACTATTTGGAGAGACGGTTGAAGTAAAGCCTGTGGCATTGGTTGCACCACCAATGATATTGGCGTTTTTGCCCCATGTGTAGTCAGTCCATACCATAAACGGCGAAGCAATAAACATCATGCCTGTTGTATTCATTTGCGAATCAGACCAATCATCGCGTTTTTTGTCTAAGTAACTATAATCATTGTAAAAACGGATCGCTTTGAGTTTCCCCATGTCTTGCACAGGCAAAGTATAAGCAAGGTTTAAACTGGCAATCGTTCCTTCAGAAGCAATAAAGTAGGCAGGTGTAAACCCATTCGCGCCCATCAAGGTCATATCGCTATTTACACCGTCAGGATTTTTCGCATCATACTGATAATGAATCACCGAACTTTGTAAATTGAAACGCTTGTAGTTGTTGTTACTATGCAGACCTACTGCGTAATACTTACCATTGTCATCGGTGATTTTATTGTGCAACTGTGCAATCGCCCCTGATACGCCAAACTCTTGTTTACCGAATTCCGTCTCTAACTTGCGTACAATCCGTGTATTCACCTGATGACGTTTTTCATTTTGATAGGCTTGCTGTGTTGGAAACGCATTTTCAGCCAAATCATCATAAGTGGCACTTTCAGGTGAGTATCGTAAATTGGTTGCGAGCATTTCAGGATAATAGCCGAGCCTCATATCCCAGTCTTTATTCTGAAAATTCCAATTCAAGCCGGGTGCGATATTATTTCCATATCCTAAGAAAAATGGAATGTGGTAAGTCCAACCATTTTGTGGATAAGGATAAATTGCAAAGGGTTTATAGACCAAACCAGCCTCGATGCTGTGATTCTCATTAAGGTTATAACCGACATAGGCTTTCTCAATTGAGCGTTTGCCTTGATCTTGGAAAAGATAACTCGCATTAAAATAGGCGTCGTCAAATTTACCTTTCAGATCAATTCTGAAAATATCAAAATAGAGTTTCCCAAAACCACCGTTTGGCCCTTCCCAATTTTCATAGCGTTGATTGAGTCGAACCACGCCACCCAATTTTACAGAATCCGTTCCGTCTTCACTTTTCCATTCTAATGCTGAGCTTTGTGCAAATACATTGGTGGTCGTACCCAAAGACAATGCAGCAAACATCGCAATAATAAATGTCTTATTCATATCATATTCCTTCGCTTTTGTTCCAACGATCCTGTTGGCCTGTTTTTTGTTTTACCTGTAAAACATGGTTTTCACCTTATTGTAGGCAAAAAAATTTGCCTACAACTTATCTCGACATTCGGAAACACCTTCCAATGACCCGATGCCCAAACGGATTAGTACAATTTTTTCTGCGGTGGTCCAGCAAAGTTAAGTGGGCCAATCGAGTTCATATCGAGTTCAATGACCGTTGGGCCTTGGAATGCAACGGCTTCTTGAATCACGGCTTTAAACTCATCAGCACTAGCGACTTTCCAGCTTTTCACCCCCATCGCCTCACCTAGAACTTTGTAGTCAGGTGTATGTAATTCATTGAAATATTGACGACCACCAAAGTAATTTTTTTGGATCCCGCGCATCACCCCATAACCACCATCATTCATGATCATGAGCACCATATTGGTATTTTCTTGCGCCATCGTCGCAATCTCACCAATCCCTAACATCAGACCACCATCACCGACCAAGCCAATAACTTTCTTGTCAGGATTGGCAATCGAAGCGCCAATTGCGGTTGCTAAACCTAAACCAATTGCGCCTGCTAAAGAGTGAATATTTTGGTTTGGTGCTTGTACTGGGAATAAACGACTGCCCCACGTACTGCCTGACATGGTGATATCACGAACAAAGATACCGTCTTGTGGCAATGCTGTACGAAGGTGATCACAGATCAAAGCATATTGATCAAGTTGTGTACGTAAGGCATCAATTGCAGCCTGTTTTGCTTGAACTACGGCTGCATCATAATCAGTATCTATTTTAGATACACCAGCTAAACCTGTGAGAACACGTTGCAACACATCTTTGGCATCGCCACAGATAAAGTTGCGAATTTTGTAATTACGTTGCTGTGCGACAGGATTGGCATCAACTTGAATAATATTGTCAGGGAACTCCACAGAGTAGGTTTTGGTTTCGTTACTGCGTAAGCGAGAGCCAACCACAATCAATAAATCAGCATCTTTTAAAAGCTGCTCAACCCCAGCTGAGTTATGAAATGCACCTAGACTACGGGGGTGATCATCTGCCAATACACCACGCGCATGGGTTGAAGACACCACTGGAATACCCAAGTCAGCAATCGCTTTGACTTCATCGACACTATTCAGCGTACCGCCGCCGATCCAAAAAATTGGACGTTTGGCTTTTTTGATTTCATCAATAATTAAATCAACTTCAACTTGATCTGCTTGAGGCAATTCAAGTGCTTTGACTGGTCCTAAATTCAGTGGTAAATCAATTTCAGCTGCTTGAACATCAATCGGTAGCTCAACACTCACAGGACCCATCGGTACGGTGGTTGCCACTCGAATCGCTTCACGAATCACACCGACCGCATTGTCAGGGCTGGTAATACGAAAAGCAGCTTTGCTCGATGCACGTAAGAACGTGAGCTGATCTTTGGTTTCATGAATGAAACTTGCATCACGATCTAAATATTCACGTTCAACTTGACCTGTTAAATGCAACACTGGACTGCCTGCATTCATCGCTTCAATGAGTGACCCGACTGCATTTCCTGCACCCGCACCTGTACTGGTCAAAGCGACACCTAAACCTTTAAAGCGTGAATGACCATCTGCCATTGTCACTGCACCTGCTTCACCACGTGCTGCCACGAAACGGATTTTTTCACGGCGACCAACTGCATCAGCGATCGGCAAGTTATGAATCGAGATCACGCCATAAATACTTTCTACTTGATGTGCTTCTAAAACACGCGCGATGGCTTCGCCTACATTTACACGTTCTGTCATTGGTTTATTCCTCAAAAAAACTATTCATTCCATGAATTTATTAATCACACCAAGGATTTGGCTGCTCGCTCAATCCCATATAAATACTTTTTTGCTGCATGTAAGATAAAATGCCTAAACGCCCTTTTTCACGCCCGATGCCACTTTCTTTAAAGCCACCAAACGGCGCTGAAATAGAGAATTTTTTATAGGTATTGATCCAAACTGTACCGACTTCTAAAGCACGAGCAATTTGCCAAGCCTTGCGGTAATTTTCAGTCCAAATCCCTGCTGCAAGCCCAAAACAACTGTCATTGGCTTGAGCAATCAGATCAGCTTCATCGTCATATTTCATCACGACTAGCACAGGACCAAAAATTTCTTCCTGACAAGTTTGTGCTGAATTATTGAGACCTGTGATAATAGTCGGTAAATAAAAACTACCCTTTGCCAACTCACCATCAGTCAATGCATGACCACCAACAAGGACTTGCCCCCCTTCTTTTTTAGCCAATTGAACATAAGCATCCACCGAAGCTAAGTGTTTTGGATTAATCAAAGAACCGAGATGCACACCTGCTGTTTCAGGATGTCCGACTCGCAAGCCTTTGGTAATTTCAACCAAACGATTTAGGAATTGCTCATAAATACTGCTATGCACAAACAGGCGAGCGCCTGCAATACACGCTTGCCCTGCGGAACTGAAAATGCCATAAGCCACACCTTTCGTAGCGAGTTCAATATCCGCATCTGGCATGACGATTGTTGGTGATTTTCCACCAAGTTCTAAAGACGTTGTAATCAACTTGTCTGCGGCAATATGTGCCAAATGGCGACCTGTACTGGTTCCACCTGTAAATGAAATTTTGCGTACCAATGGATGCTTCGCAATTGCATCACCGATCACCGAGCCACGCCCGACAAGCACACTCAATAAACCTTTAGGTAAACCAGCTTCTTCAAAGATTTTGGCAAGCTCTAAAGCAACCAAGGAGGTGACTTCTGCGGGTTTTAAAATCACAGCATTCCCACCCGCAATGGCTGGTGCAAGCTTTTGTACTTCACTGGCAATCGGTGAATTCCATGGGGTAATTGCCGCAACTACACCCACAGGTTCATGCACACTCATGGTCATGAAATCTGCTGCACGTTGCGTGGTCAATTCATCATTCATCGTTTCACAAGCTGCTGCCACATAACGTGCAGTTGCTGCTGCACTCATGGTCAAGGCACGTGTTTCCGCCAGTGGTTTTCCATTATCACGTGTTTGTAGTTTAGAAAGTTCATCAACACGCGCTTCGATAATGTCTGCTACCTTATATAAAATACGGGCACGTTCATGCGGTAGGCTATTGCGCCATTCAGCTTTACGCCATGCCAGATCCGCTTTCTCTATCGCTTCATTGACATCTTCCAAACTCGCGGTTGAAATCTCAGCATTCACAGATTGATCTGCTGGAAACAAACTTTGAATCGTACCACCTTTGCCTAATCGCCATTCACCTGCGATATAAATTTCTTTTATCATGATCAAATCCTTTTAAATCTGAATCGCTTGAACACTATTGCGACACGCACGAATCACACTTAGTGCTGCCAAAGTCGAGGTTTTGGGATTGCTTGCCAATGGCACCCCCACCAACTCAATGGTCATTTCACCAAACAGCCCTTCTGCCACGATGGTGTGTTTATTCTTGTTCATCGTCGGATCAACTGTGAGCTCCACCATGGTTTCATCCATGCCCAAACCTGCCAGTGCAATAGTTGCCGCGACATTGGCATTGGCTGGAAACTTCAATGCAGCCTCTCTGGCTGTACCACGGAAAAAAACCGTTGCTCCACTCACCTGATCAAGATCAACCAATTGTTCGGCATAGCTTCCGCGCCAACTATTTGGGCTTTTACAGCCTTTATAGGTAACCCTTTCTAAACCGCCTTCTTTCGCGGCAGAGATACCATCGATTCCAGCAATTGCACCTGCAAGCAGATGTAAGTGTGCATCATATTGTTCCGCCGTATTTTTCAGTTGAATGAAAAAATCGTTATCAGCCAAAGTTCCAACAGAAATCAAACCGATGGTCCAACCCTTCGCCAGTACCTTCTGAGCATGCTCTTTCACCGCAGCTTGCCCAGCAACTTCAATCACATAATCGGGTGTGCCCTGACACTCATCAATTGAACTAATCACCTGAACATCGGGCGAGACTTGTGCCTGTACTTTTTCCACGCTCCGCACAGGTACCACAATCCATTTAAGTTGTAGGTCATGTGGCATATGTGCATACACTTCTGCTGCCATCGCGCCAAAACCGATCATCATCAACTGTTTCATGTGAGCACCTTATAAATGTTTATTAAATCCACCAGAGACATCTAATGTTGAACCTGTGGTATAGGATGCCAATGGCGAAGCCAAGAACACCAAAGCACGTGCAGGTTCTTCGGGTTTTCCTAAACGTTGCATCGGAATACCACGACTCTTTGCAATATTTCCCGTCCATTGTTCCCACGATAAATTTGGGTCTGATCGGGTTTCAAAACGGCGTTTCCATTGTGCTGACTCCACCATACCCAGCAAAATCGAGTTCACACGGACACCATATTGGGTAAATTCATGTGCCAGTGAATGGGTAAGATTCAGTAATGCCGCACGTGCAGATGAGGTCGCAATCATGTGCGGTTCGGGCTGCAATGCCAGCAACGAATTGACATTGCTAATCGAGCCACAAGCTGATTGCTTTAAATCATTTAAAAATGCACGGATGGGATGCAATACACTGAAATACTTGAGTTCAATTTCTTTCATCCAATCTTCGTCTTGGGTATTTTCAAAATTCGACACACGACCCTGACCTGCGTTATTGATCAACATATCAACATTGCCTAAATTTTGATTCACTTGTTGTGCGAATCGTTTTACATCTTCTTTGTCTAAAACATTGCAAATACTGGTGAAAATGTTGGCATGCGGATATTTCTCTAAAATATAAAGTTTTGATGCTGCTAACCGCTGCTCATCTCGACCACACCACGCCACTTTGGCACCTTCTGCAACTAAAATTTCAACAGCAGCCAAACCAATGCCTGACGAGCCACCTGTTACCACTGCTACTTTTCCTTCAACTTGGAAGCTCATATCCATATCTCTCGTTTAAATCTTAATTTGCCGATAAAACAATGTCGTTAAACTGTTCAGGTTGATCGACATAACTCAGATGACCTGCATCTGTGATGAGATGACATCGGCTCAATTGCATTTCGATAGCAAGTTCCTTGATCGCTTGCGCAGGCGTAATTCCATCCTTGTCACCCGCAATCACCACACAAGGAACAGTAAGTTCTGTTAAATAATTTCGAATTTCGTCATACGCCAGCAAATAAGATGCTCGGGTAAAACCATCTAATGTCAGTTGCCCCATCACCTTACTGACCAAAGCCAGTGCCTGAGGGTCTTGTTTATAAATCAAATGCGGACCACGGCTGGCAGCCATGCCTGCATTGCCCGAGCTTTTCAACATATTCGGGCGTTTTTGATAGACCTGTGCTTTAGTATCTTCATCGGAACGTTGATAACCTTGTGCTGCATTGGCAATGATTAAGGTCTGTACCCGTTCAGGATAAAGATGGGCAAAGGCACTGGCCTGTAAGGCACCTAATGAATGTCCAATTACAACGGCTTTTGGAATGTTCAACGCATCCATCAAGCCCAATACTCGCTCCGCATAATCGGCTGCATTGGGTTGATCTGTGTTTAAACCATCGGATAAACCATAGCCCGGTGCATCCCAAGCAATGACATGAAAATGATGACTCAGCACATCGAGCTGATTCACCCAAGAGGCTGAACCCGAGCTAATCCCATGCAATAAAATCAGTGGTTGGCCTTGACCTGCTTCACGATAAGCTTGCACTTGACCATTGATCTCAATGGTTTTGATGGGATATTTGGCTAATGTATCGATCAAAGTCATCATTTCATTCCTCAAATACTTTTATCCGTCGAATTAACGCTTGATTTGAGACAATGGATGCTCAGGTGGATAGTTCGGAATGGTTGGTTTCCCAGCACCTAACATCACACACATCAAGGCATCTTCTTGACCAGGATTAAATAGACCACGATAAATCCCTGGTGGAATTGAAATCAGATCACGCTCTTTCAGCTTGGTTTGAAATTTCTCACCGTTATGCTCAATGAACAGATCAATCTCGCCACGCAACATGAAAAACACTTCTTCCACATCGTGATGAATATGCAAAGGACCTTCACATTGTGCAGGTAGTACCATGGTTGAAAAAGTGAAGTTTTCTGCTGGTACAGTGTTGCCATCATTGACCACACCTGTTGCCCCAGTACCCATATAACGCATTTGAGCACGACGATATTTCGGGTCATAATCTGCTTGGAACTTCAACGCATCAAAGTCATATTTACGTGTTTCAAAACGAGCAATACGTGTGTTTAACCAATCATCTAAACTAGTGCCTTCAGGCTGTTTCCATGATTCAAATTGTTGAGTAGTCATGTTTTAACTCCTAGATCTTTTGATTAATAACGTTTCAATAAAGGAAGCAAGAAGAACGATCCAAGAACAGCGACTGCTGCCAAGAAGGTAATTCCTAAATTAAAACTATGTGTTTGCATTACGATGTAACCAATCAGAACAGGTGCAATTGCACTGGCAAAATTACCCATTCCATTGAAAATCCCACCCGCAGTTGCACCGACGTCAGCCGTAGTTACACGAGCGAGCAAAGCGAATACAGATGCCACACCAAAACCCCAAGCCATCGCACTGAAAGACATCGCAGCAATCACCAAGATTGGATCAGTCATCAGTACCATCACGTACATGAAAATACCTGCGACCAATAAACCACCAAAAACTTGAATTGCACGGCGACCTGTCTTATCAGAAAGGAATGCACCGACGATTTCACCAATCAACATGGCAATGAATGGCAAGCTTGAATACATTCCAAACTCTTTAAGATTGAAGCCTTTGTCTTGGATTAAATAAGAAGGTACCCAACTGTTTAATCCCCACAAATAAGTCATCAATGCAATATTGAAGATACAGACCAACCAAAATGAACGGTTCTGTAATAAAACTTTGGTGTTCTGAATATGACCTTTGAAATTGACGCGCTTGCTGGTGGATTGCAGTTCAATGGTTTTCTTAAGCTTTAAATCACGTAAACCAATAATGATCGCAAACAAAGCAACAAGCGTTAGAGCGGCCATCACAAAGAATGTGGTATGCCAATCGTATTTTGCTAATACCGCAGCAGTGATCGGAAAACCAAGGAAAGCCCCAATCGGTGTTCCCAACAAAAACATGGTCGAAGCACGTGCTTGCTGACGATCGGTATAGGTTTGTTTCACAATGGTATAAGCCAAAGCGAATAAAGGCCCTTCAGCCAAACCGAGCAAAATACGTAAGAACAACATCCCTGCATAACTGGTGGTAAAGCCCATGCACAACATAAGCACACCCCAAGAGGCGACACTCCAAAACAGCATTTTCTTTGGGTCGAAAATATCACCAAGGAAACTGAGGAATACAGATGAAAAACCGTAAGCCAGCAAGAAACTGGTCATTAACCATCCGAGTTTGGCTTTGTTCTCTGCAATCTCCATTGCACCTTGGAAGGTTGGATCCGCAAACAAAACCGCAATACTGATTTTGTCGAAAAATGCGAGAACAACACATACCATCAGAACGAAAGCAGGAACCCAATGCTTCCATCCACTTTTCACTTCATTACTCATACTTCATTCCTTCGATTGAGTCATGAACCGGATTTAATGTTTATGGTTTTAATTTCATGACATTAAATTCAGGGTCTGCTAATAATTTTGGGTCTAAAGTGGTATTGGACTGCATCCAACGTTTAGCCAGTTTGACCAGTTTTGAATCATTGATTGCAATCATATTGATTAAGCAATTTTGATCGTCTAAATAAAGATAACTACATTGATCATCCGTACTTTTACGTACCACGATCTGCTTGGTTCTTTCAGGCTGATAAGTCCCTAAAATTTGAATATTGAAGTGATATTGATCGGACCAGAGCCAAGGAATATCAGCATATTCAGTATCCATACCTAACATCGACTTCGCTGCTGCGATCGCTTGATTCTGAGCATTTGCCCAAGACTGAATGCAATATCCAAGCATTGGATGAGTTGCAACATCGCCTGCGGCATAAATATCTTGATCGGAGGTTTGCCCAAAACAATTCACCACGATGCCATCTTTGACCTCCAAGCCTGCATTGACACCCAGTTCTTTGGCAATATCTGCACCGGCACCAACCACCACACAATCAAATAGTTCACTTACATTTGGATGATTCACCACTTCAACTTTCTGATGACCGGCTTCAATCAAATGCAAATTTTTACTATTCAAATGAATCTGAGTGCCTTGTTGTTCATGCATCTGTTTCAAGAAATCAGATACATCAGGACTTACACTACGGGCACAGAGACGATCGCCATATTCAAAAATATGGACCTCTTTGCCTTGTTTTCGTGCCGTTGCTGCAATTTCAAGACCAATCCAACCACCTCCAATCACCGCTAGTTTTTGCGCATGCAGTAATATTTCAGCTAAACGCTCGCAATCTTGCACATTACGTAAAGTCACCACATTTGGGATGAACTGCCATGTATTGACTGGAATACGGGCACGACTCCCTGTTGCGATCAATAACTTGTCATAAGGTAAAATTTGACCACTTTCCAAGACCACATGTTTCTGCTGACGATCAACTTGGGTCGCCACAGCAGGCTTATGCCACTGAATGTTAAATTCTTGCACTTGCTCTGGAGAAAACAGATGCAAACTTTCATAACTGGCTTCTTTTGATAGCACCTGTTTAGAAAGTGGTGGACGCTCGTAAAAAACTTGGTCTTCATTGGATACCACATGAATCTCACCTGAGTATCCATTTTGACGTAGTGTGCTCACCGCCCAACCCGCTGCCTGCCCTGCACCCACGATTACGATTCTTTCCATAGCTTGATCTCCCTGCCCGATTGAGTCTTATGCAGGTTTGACTTGACGACGGGTATGATCATCAAGACCGCCTTCAATCGCCCATTCAGTGAATAGTTCTAAACAATGTTCTTCAACCCGTGGTTGCCATTCTTCAGTCAAATAATCATCATTGGTGTAATACTCAAATGCACCGCCTAATGGCGAGTTGACATACCAAAAGTAAGCCGAAGAAATCGGGTGACGCCCTGGACCAATAAAAGTCGACCATTCAGAACGATTCATATTTAATCCACCACCAATGACTTCATGAATATCACGGACCACAAAGGCAACATGATTTAGACCTGCGGGTTTATTGGGTACTGAAAGTAAGAACAAATCATGATGATAACCCTTGCCTCGGCAGCGCAAAAATGCACCACGATTGCGATAAGCATCTGATAAGTAGAACCCCAGTTTTTCAATATAGAACTTTTCGGTTTTTTCCAAATCTGGGGTAAAGAACACCACATGACCAATCGCAACAGGTTGACCTTTCTCATAAACAGGACTGGCAGCATTGATACGATTGACTGTTCCGTACTGATTGATCCCTTCGGTTCTTAACGCAGGGATTTCATGGGTAAAGCTTTTTTGAAAGCGAATGGTCATTCCATTGGGATCAGTACATTGCACGGCTTCTGCTGTTGTCTGAAAACCATCGACCTCTTTTAATCGAACAGCTAAATCAGACAAATCTTCTTCAGGTTGATCAACGCCCCATGTCACTTCGCGTAAGGTTGATCCTGACTCGATTGCTGGTGGTAAACGTGTATCATCACAATCAAATAAATAAATCTTGCTGCCGTTTTGGGTTTGATAAAGATCAGCACCTTCAATGTCTGAATGAGTGTGCGTTAATCCAAAGTCTGCTAAAAACTTATTTGAAGCAGCTCTGTCCTCGACGCCAAACTTTAAAATCTCAATCCCTGTAATCATGTGATCACTCCTTAATTAAAGACAAAACCACCATTTACGGGAATATTTTGACCCGTCACAAATGAGGACAATTCCGACAGTAAATACAAGGCTGTTCCGTTTAAATCCTGAGGTAACTGCTGCCGTTGAATCGCACGACCATTGAGATATAAATCATGGCGTTCTTGCGGTACATATTCGGTTGCTTCGACCAGAGTCAATCCTGGTGAAAGCGTATTGATACAAATATTGAACGGCCCTAACTCTCTCGCCATTGAACGGGTCATCGCCAACAAAGCACCTTTACTTGCCACATAAGCCATCAAATTTGGGGCGCCCCAAAGTGCTGTATCAGATGCCACATTAATGACTTTTGCTGCCTCAGACTGTTTAAGATACGGCACACAGGCCTTTGTTACTAACCACGTCCCTTTGACATTGATGTTCATCACACGATCCCAAAGATCAGCGTCATAATCCATCATGCTTTTGCCACCAACATTGGTTGCAAGGGCCGCACAATTCACCAAGCCATCGATCCCACCCAAGTATTCAACGGTGTGCTGAACAGCTAGTTCAATCGAATCTGCATTCGCCAAGTCGATCGTGACAGCTTCTACGTTTAAACCCTGTGCCTGCAAAGTGGCTGCTTCTGTCTGCACAAGATCGGTTAGGATATCTGCCATGACGACTTGAGCGCCTGCTTCTGCAATTGCTTGCGCAAAATCTCGCCCCAAGCCTCTTGCCGCACCAGTGACAAGGACTTTTTTACCTTGTAACAATGCGACATTAACCATGCGCTTCTTCCTGCATTTCAATACGGTTTGAGCTATTCAACGCGGCAATTTTCTTTAATTGCTTTTCTGCTTCTTTCTTCATCAAACGGCGTAAGCGTGATAAACCGACATCGTGTTGATAAAGGAATTCTTGTTGACGTGCATTCGGAGCAAGGTTCTCTAAAATAATGCGATCTTGTTCCAATACATCCCAATGCAATTTTTCTAAATGATTACGGTAGAGGAAACGCCACACATTGCGCTGCCAGCCACTGACTTTACGACAACGCCAGAAGAACACACGGGTATTATTGGCATCAATCGGTGTTGCATAACCCACGATCCAAAACTCACCACCCGGTCCGAAATCTTTACGATAAGGAATGGAAAGTCTTAACCAGCTTGCACCTGTATTGGCATATTCAACCCAGTCAAAGTTGACACCAATCTGACCTTCTTTTTCAAAAACAAAACCATGCTCAGTAGAACGATGTTTCATTTCCGCGGTGCGATCACCTTCTGCCATTGAGTGCGACGTGCAATGCAGATAACTACCATGCATTGGGTCCATCACATTATCGATCGCATATTGATGATTGACTTTCCAATCGGCTTGGCAAAGGAATGCACTCCATTCTTCGCTTGCTAGTTGTTCAGGAAACTCAAGTGCTTTAGGCTCTTCATTTGGGTCGATCCCAAACCACATGAAAATCGCACCATGTGCTTCAATTACTGGATAGCTCTTAATACATTTAGTGCCTTTCATTGGGCAGTCATGTACAGCGGGTACATCTTCAACCACACCATCGTGGCGAACTTCCACACCGTGATACCAGCAAGCAACGCGATTGCCCAAGTTCCAACCGAGTGAAAGGCGTGCGCCACGATGCGGGCAACGATCTTCTAAGGCATGGACTTGACCTTGGTCATCACGCCAAACCACAATATTTTCACCTAAACGAGTGATCCCCACTGGATTTGCTGCAACTTCCCAGCTTGCAAGCACTGGATGCCATTGATCACGTAAACCTAAATCTAAATACTCTTCGACACTTGGCGTGGCTAATACTGCTGCATTCATCACTATTCTTCCTTGAATCAATAACCTAAACGTTGCATTTCTTCTGAGAACGATTCAGAAGTCCAAAGCTCACCAGACTCACAACGAAAACCTTGTTGGTTTAAAGACTGAACCAAATCTGCAAGCTCGGTTACACCTGATGAAAATGCGCTGATTAAGTGCTGAACAAAGTCTTGCTCATAAACCGTTGGTTCTTTATAACGCGTTTGCCAAACCAAAAGTTCTGGCTGTCCCGGTATTTGAATATTGTTAATCCCTGCTTCTGTCGCTGGCGTGGCATGAATCCAGTTCGCGAGCTTCTCATTAAATGTTTTCATGAGATTCCATCCTTATAAATATGACTTATAGTTGAATTTGAACGTCCTGCCCTTCAACACGTACGGGATAAGTACACAAATTTCGGCATCCCGGACCACTTTTCAATTCACCTGTTTGAATATCAAAAATTGCTTCATGCAATGGGCATTCCACGGTTTGATCTTCAATAAAGCCTTCTGTTAATAAGGCGTAGGCGTGTGGGCATACATTTTCAATAGCGAAGTAATTTTCATCGATGAAAAATACCCCAATTTTTTTACCGTCGACTTCTATGGCTTTTGGCTCGTCTTCGGTGATGTCGTCTTGCTGACAAACTGAGATCCAACTCATCCTTGCATCCTCATTTGTTTTATATATAAAACATAATTTGATATAACAAACTTTAATTAAGAATACCCCTATGCTCATTTTTTTGTCAAACTATATATATTGTTATTATTCATATACTTGATATTTATTACACATTCTTTTACGTTTTACTTGTGAAATTAGGTTTTATATATAAAACTATCTTCTACATCAATTTTGCAGTTACAATAGAAACATTAAGAAAATGAAATTTGCTAATTAGCGTTTTTACAGGAAAATTAAGTCGATGAATTCAAGTGTTGAAACAGACTCTCAAGAATCTGATCTAATAAAAAATGATGACCGTTATTTAGTACCCGGCTTGGTACGTGGTCTGGCAATTTTGCAAGCTTTTAATCAGCAAACTCAAGAAATGACCATCACGGAAATTGCTGAAATTTTAGACGTAAACCGTTCTAGCGCTTTCCGTCTGATCTACACCTTAGAATCCTGTGGTTTCCTCAGAAAAGCATCACAAAAAACCTATGCTTTAGATTCAAAAGTGATGGAACTCGGTTTCAATAGCCTATCCAAACAATCTTTATTGGATCTAGCCACCCCTTTAATGAAAGAGCTGCGCGATCAAACCAAACTTGCGGTACATTTATCTATTTTGGAAGGTACACATATTGTCTTTATCAATAATGTGCAATCGAATGGAACATTTAGCAGCAATATTGGTTTAGGTACACGTTGGCCCGCTCATGCAACAGTCATCGGGCAAATGTTATTGGCAGACTTAGCAGAAACAGAGATTCGTGATCGCTATAAAAGTTTTAATCAATGGGAAACCTTTTCAGAACTGACGCCGAAAAATCTTAAAGAACTGCTTCAACGCCTCAGCTTTGTAAAAACACAACGATCGATGGTGAGCTGGGGGCATTACAATCACGATATGGCCGCCTGTGCTGTGCCCATTTTTAAACAATCCACAGGTAAAGTTACAGCCGTATTGTCTGTAAGTTGCCCGCTCGGTACGTATGAAGAAGATTATTTCAGAAATGAGATTGCAGATGCAGTCATTGAAAGCGCAGATAAAATTTCTAAGTTTATTTATTAATGCAATATAGAGTTATATCAGTTGTCATTTTTCTACAACATCAACAAAAATCTCTCAACCATCAATAAGATAGTTGAGAGATTCAATTGAAAACCCACTATAAAATCAACCGCCCAATGATGCTCCGCCATCAACAACTAAATCATGCATCGTAATATGGGATGATTGTTCGCCAATGAAAAAAATGACTGCATTGGCGATATCACTTACTTTCGCAATTTTCTTTAACGGTATCCCCACCTTAAACTGCGCAAGATTACCTAGAATTGTATTCTGTTCACCCTGAGCATTTTCCCATAATTGATATTGCATAGCCGTCGCTGTTGAACCTGGGGAGATAATATTAACGCGGACACCATACTGAGCGAGTTCAAGCGCCACTGTTTTGGTGAAATATGTGAGTGCCGATTTTGATGCGCCATATGCGGACATATTCATGCGGGGTACTTTTGTTGAGTTAGAGGAGATGATGACTGCATTTCCCATCTTTTTCTTTTTAAAATATGGGCTTAAATGGCGAAAAAAATGAAATGGTGAAAACAGATTGACCTCAAATGTTTCTCTCCATTGTGCAAACGAAATTTCATCATGTTCACCTAAATGTAAAACCCCAGCGACATGGATAAAATAGTCTGGAGGACTCTCTAACAATAAGGTACGACAGAGTTTAGCGATTTGCTGTTCATCACGTATATCACAAACATGTATCATTTCCTTAAAATGCTCAGGGACTTGATCTTTTGCTTTATCTATACCGACCACCTGTATATTTTCAGCATATAAACGCTGCATGACTTCTAGTCCAATTCCTTGGTTTACTCCAACAACCCATGCAATCTTTTTCTCAGTCATATTCACAATCAAATTCTCATTATAAATTTTATACCCAGCGTGTACTGATCAGAACTCATCATCAAACAGCACTGTTTGCATTAAAAATATTTAACATCGTTTGCATTTTTGCTTCGGTTTCAAACCATTCTTCTTCAGCATCAGATCCCTTAACAATTCCTGCACCTGCATACACGCGCATTTTATTTTCACTGAGCAAACCACAACGAATAGTAACAACCCACTCTCCGTTACCATCTGCATCCATCCATCCCACCAAACCGGTGTAATAATGCCGATCATAACCTTCATGATCTAAGATAAATTGCTTAGCCACATCTGTTGGCGAACCGCATACTGCAGGTGTCGGATGCAACTCCAATGCAAGATTGAGTGCATTGGGTGCTTGTCTCTTGAGAACACCTTGAAACTCAGATGATAAATGCAACATGGTTGAGGTTTCTAAGATATCTGGAAATTCAGAAACTTTAAGCTCAACACAGTAACTCACTAGATTTTTAAGTATGTTTTCGACCACGATTCGATGCTCATTCTGATCTTTTTCCGAATGATGTAATTCTTGTTTACTGCACAAATCTTTTTCTGAAATATTGGATTTAGGTCTGGATCCTGCCAAAGGGTTACTACTTACAATGCGATCCTGTTTCGATAAAAGTAATTCTGGGCTGGCACCTAAAATATAATGATTATGCTCTACGGGAATCACAAAATTATAGGCATTTGGATTTTGTTTTAATAACGCACTTAGCAAATTTTCAGGTTTTTGCTGATGATCAAATTCATACTCAACAGCTTGAGAAAGAACTACTTTTTCAACCTTTTTCGCCTCAAAAGCATTTAAAGCGAGCTGCACTGCTCCTTCAAACTTTTGACGTTGAATTAATAGTGATTTATTTACAACTTCAACTTGATCACGATCTCGCAACGGATGAAAATCCGATGTTTTTTGTGGTTTTTTTTGATAATCAGCGTAAAAATTCAGGCTACTTTTCTTTGTAATATCAAAAGGGATTGCGCCGATCAGAATCGGATTGCGACTACCCTGTTTTTTCATCTCATCAAAACACTTGGCAATTTCATCATTAAACAATGTGATATTTGCAGCAGGTGTATTGATTGTCTTAACAAAGTCTTTCACCGTTAAATGATAATTTTTCGTAGAAAAACATGAAAATTTATGTTGATCATTATGCTCTAAGTTTTGCTCTGCGGATGTTGTAGTTTGCATCATGTTTAAGTTGCCTCTCGCATTGATATTTTCAAGCGGATTTAGTGTTGCTTCTTCTAAATATAGGAAATGTATAAGTGCTCAAACACATTAATACAAATGATTATCATTATCAATAATGTGAGATGTTTTAAATGCAAGAAATTGTAATTATCTCGTTATCTGTATCGAAAAAATGAACTTTGGTTACTATGGTATTCTTCAGTGAGGAACCGAGATGAATACGAAACCAAATAAAATTATCTGCTATCCCATCAAAAATAATTAATTTAAAATCAATTATTTGCTTATATTTAATATAAAAGGCTTTGATCACACTTTCTTTTGCAGAAAATACGAGCAAATATAAATCAGGTTTTTTAAAGCCTGTGTTTGCAAGTGCTGCTTGCTCATCTTCACTTAGAAAAACATGGTAAATTTCATCATTCTGTTGAAAAAATGTTTGGCACTTTTTCGATTCTATGTCGATTCCAAATGTCTTATCAGCACAATTATGATTTTGAGCATATGCAATAGCACAACATAAACGCTGATGACTGACATGACTAATACTTCCAATAACAGCGTCAGGCCATATTGGTTCACCTTGGTGACCTTGATGAATAATATAATCCTGCAAATTCAAATCATGTAAGGCGTATTTCGCAGCCAGACGTCCCGTAAAAAACTCTAACTGTCGAATTAACCCCGCATTCTTTATATTAGGGGGAAAAAAGATATTAAAATGCTGATAGAGGTCATCAAGCTGAGCTAGCGTTGTTAATGGCTCAACTTGAATATTATGAATTTCTAATCCGCAGCGCGTTATTTTTTCATGTTGGATATTGAAATGATCCAAGGATTGTATGGACTGTGTATTCCAATCTGTTGTCTCAGAAATGGCGTGCATATCAAGCAACATTCAACGTCAGTTTTTCTACTGTTTGTGAAATTTTTTTAAGCATTTTTATTCGTGTCTCGGGATCTAAAAAATAAAAATGATCTCCGTCCAACTCAACACTACCTAACCAATTGTCTGTGTGTTGCTGCCATGCATCCATCATTATTTTGTTTGGAATATCAGGATCATCTTTACCATAAAATGCGATGATAGGAACCTTCGTTTTACTCAGTTTTTCACCCAACAATTGACTACTTAGATAAAAATCATTACGAATAATTCTGAGGAAAAAAGTCAATGCCTCAGGATTATTTAGGATTTCATCGGGGAAATTATTATATCGCTTCAATTCATTTATAATTTCTTTATCCGTCAACGCATGCTTATAGCGCATATGTTGGATATAACTATGTTCTGGACGACTACTGATTGCAATCAATTTCAACTGATCAATCACTGGTTTTTCATTCAGATAATTGAGTACTTTCCAGATCAAACCGCCTCCCACACTATGTCCAAATAAAATAAACGCTGTTTCGGGGTAAGCTTGTATTTCATTGACAATTTGCATCGCCAATAGATCAGGATCATCCATCAAGGGTTCATTTATTTTTAGCCCATGACCCGAATATTCAATAGGAATAATACGAATATTGTCAGATATCTGCTTCTTCCATGGATAATAAATACTCGCACTACTCCCTGCTGGCGGTAAGCAGAACATATTATATTGATCTTTATTCATTTTAATGATCCTACAGCCCCTAAGCATTGCAAAAACTCAGGGGCTGAACAATAATTAAGTCGGGTCGGTTAAAGTTAGGGTTTCGGTTGGTTGCCAAATCGTTGCATCACGATGGGTAACGAAAATAACGGAAGAAGACAGACCACGAATTTCGGCAACAATTGCTTGCTCAGTCGTTTCATCTAAAGCAGAGGTCGCTTCATCTAGTATTAAAATTGGCGCATCTTTGAGTAATGCGCGGGCAATCGCGACACGTTGACGCTCTCCTCCTGATAATGCTGCACCTTGTTGTCCGACTGATTGATTGATCCCTTCTGAACTACGATCAATAACCGTTCCCAATTCCACCCTTCTCGCCACAGTTTCCACTTCTTCTGGGCTGGCGTCAGGTTTTCCCAGCCTAATATTTTCCGCGAGGCTTCCCGTGAATAGAATTGGCTCTTGCGAGACGTAAGCAATGTTTGCGACCAAATCCTCATCATTCATTTGATCTAAAGCTATTCCACCAAAAGTAATTTTTCCTTTTTGTGGATCATCGAACCGCATCAACAATTCTAATAATGAACTTTTACCACTCCCACTTGGCCCTGTTACCCATACTCTACTCCCGAATGGAATATCAAAAGTAATATGTTTAAGTGCAGGCGCATAACTGATGCTTTTTATCGAAATATCAAAACCAACAGGAGTTTGAGCTTGCAATGGCTTAGCTAACTCTGGTGGATGTGTGATCTGATTAAAGTTTCGTAAGGACGAAAGCAAATCGTTGATATGCAATCCTGCCACGGCGAGTTCAGCTAAAGGGGCTGACGCACGTCCAATCAATATCAACAGTGCCAGCACTAGCGCAGCATTAAGACTACCTGTCAGTACGAGAAAGATTGCCATCCCAGCAATAGGTAAAACACTTGCAAAGGTTGCAACAAAATTTGCAAATGCTGCAGCACGATTAATACGAAATAAGGTCTCTTCTTGTTCTTGCCAACGATGCTCAATTCGTTGAACCGCACCGACTGGACCTGCTGCTGTTCGCAATAACTCAATATGATCCACCAACTCTAAAGTTGCTTGCGAAGCAGCTAAATCAACACGATTACGTTTTTCATCGGTACGCATCAGTGAACGTTGCGCAAGGAATTGTGCCAATAACGAGAGCAAAACCAAAACCAAAGCAACCAGTGCAGTTCGTAACCCCGCAAGTAATGCGATTCCAACCAATAAGAACAACGGCATAAATGGCGCATGTAAAAATGTTTGCAGTTGATGTGCAGGAACGCTCATAAATCCAGGTATTCCCTGACCTGCCATCGCCGCAACTTGAGTTCGCTGTTCATTGCTAAACCAAGAAAGTTTGGCACGAGCTAAAGATCGACCCAATTCTTCAAATAAATCTCCAGCCAAACGAACACCAGTAAGAAAACCTGCACGAGTAACCATCACTGTCACCAAAATAGCGACAATTGCACTAATTACAACGCCTATAGGAGACCAGTGATACACCATAGCAAATGCAAGTACGGTATAAGCAATTGCTTCAATTGCTGCAACAAAAACCCATCCCATTCCAACAGCAATTAATTTATGTCTGGCAGCAGGTGGGAGCTTTGAAAAAATCTGTTCATGGTTTAATTTAGCTACAGTATTCATAGAGTTCTCCCTGCATCATTGATTGCATCAAGCACTAACCTACTGTCTATACCAGCAGCCAAAGCTAAATCATGTGTGACAATGACAATCGTTTTATTTTGTTTTTTGGCGAGATCATTTAATTCAAGCATTAACCTCTCAGTATTGGCATCATCTAGTGCACTTGTTGGTTCATCTAATAAAATAACCGATGCTGATGATAAAAATGCACGAGCAATGCCGACGCGCTGTTTCTCACCACCTGAAAGCAAACTTGCATCTGCATCCAAATCTACTTTTAATTGAGCCTTGAACAACGCCTGCTCAAGCTGTTCATCAGTTGCATCAACTGCAGATAAGACCAAGTTTTGTCTGACTGTTGTCGCTAATACATCGCCACCTTGAGGGATAAATAAAATCTTTTGATGTCGCAACGTTTCATGTAATTCAGATAAATCCGTTTCTGCAATTTGGACAACACCTTTTTCTAATACCGCTAAACCAGCAAGTGCTCTAAGAAGTGTTGTTTTTCCAACACCACTAGGTCCTGTAATTGCCGTGATTGATTGAGGTGGAAATGAATAACTCATTTGATCAAACACTGATTGACCATCAATAACGAAGCTTGCCTCTACAATTTCAAGAGGGGCATAGCCTTCAAGCTGTTGTATATGTCCCGATGGGAGCGTTGGTTCTTTTAAAAATAGAGCTAAACGAGTAGCCGCTGCTCGTCCAGCAGCCACATAATCCAGTCCATGCCCTAAGCGCAATGAAGGTGTCACGATCGCCAGACTAAAAAAAAGTGTTGCAGCCAATGTCATGCTGTCATATTGATAAGCCACAAGATAAGCAATTGCAAAAGTTGCAACGGCCTGTAATAAGGCGGTCGCGGCAGCAGCAAGTGTTGCCACTTTGCTTACCCAAGAAACCATATTCTGAGTAAAATGTTGTGCAGACTGGGTATAGGCGGTTAAAGCACCAGACTGTTGACCATAAATTCGATTATCCCGTATACCACGCGCATAATTATCAGCAGCGGCGATAATATCGAGCATAACTTGCATCCGCGCAGCACCATCCCGTTTCGAGACATGGGGTACGACGATCAAATAATACAGGGAAGCTATAGCACCAGGTAACAACACCCAAAGTGCCATTGGACCAACCAATAGCAATAGCAAAACAATTGAAGTCACAGGAATCACAACAAAAATCGCAATTTCTGAAGGTAAATGCGCCACCATATGATGTAAGGTCGTAATATCATCTGAAACCAAACGCTTTAATTTTTGATCACCTTGCTTAGCAAGTGTGGTCGCAGGTAAACGAGTAAGATGATGAACCACTTGACGGCGTAAACGAGCTGAAAATCCAGCTTCAGCATCGTGTACTAGCCAAGAAGAAAGTGCTGCGAATACAGCACCAACACCCCAAAACGTAACAGAAAAGATGACCCAATAAGCAGACAAATTACCAATGAGTTGCACCATTCCCCATAGTGCAGTTAGCATCGCTAAACCTGAAAGCACAGCAATTAAAGTTCCGATCAATAGTTTAGGAAATGCAGGTTTTAGTGCGGGGGCTAAAGATGGCTCTGTCATCACCTGAGATAACTTTAAATCACACATATTCAGCTCGCTTGATACTGAATAAAATAACCGCATGCTGAATGAGCTTGTCGTTGCCCCCATCCTTATGCTGTCCTATTTTCATCCCGAATAATAAAGATATTAAAACGTCATTGAATAACTGTTTTTTTAGAAGATTTAATTGCATAAATTATTTCCTAGCGGTGATATCCACGCATTATTAGATGATTGGCTCTAGCTCAAAATAAAGATTGATTCGATAAGACCGTATTCGTAGAGACGCTTAAAAACCAACAGTACGTTTCGATGCACCTTGTAGATCAAAAATGACGTCGTCGATTAAGCGATCAATCTGTTGAGTGTCACGATGGTGTGCTGTGGTAATTAAATGAGCTACATTTCCAGAAGTCGCCAGATAATGCTTCTTCCATACACGCTCTGAAGGACATGGAAAAACCACAGTAATTGAATTGGGATTTCGCCAAGCTTTGATGCCAACAGCTCGGAAGCGATCAACTGCATACTGTGCCATTTTCAAGCAATGTTGAACTCTTTGCCGTCTCTGTAAAAATGTTTGGCTTCGGATTGCAGCCCACATAAGTAAAACCGTGTGCCCATTACGCGAACCACTAATCGTTTGATCACGAGTGGAGATATAGTCGACATCTACTGCAATACGTCCTACATTTTGACGTTTTGCCACGACAATGCCGCAAGGGATAGGTGAACCAATCATTTTATGACCAGACACACAAATCGAGTCGACCCCATCAGCAAAAGAAAATGCCTGAGGATGATCAACAAAGGGTAAAATCATGCCACTGAGTGCAGCATCAGCATGGATATAATAATCTTGCCGCAAAAATCCAATTTGCTCTAATCGCGTTTGAATCAGCCCAATATCATCGATAGCACCTGTCATGGTTGTTCCAATATTGGCAAAAATAATGGGGTGCTTTTCTTTTGAGATTTGGATTTTGTTGATTAAATCATCATAATTTATTTCACCATTATCTAATGACTCGATCACACAAGATTTCATTTGCAATAATTTAGCAATTTTCAAAACTGAATAATGCGTATCTTTTGAATAGTACAATGTAGCGTCTGGGAATAATTCACGTGCCAGATAGCACCCAAACATATTGCCCTCAGTCCCCCCATTGGTTACATATCCCCAGCTTTCTTCAAATGGAATTTGAAAAAACTCAGCAAAATAGCGCATAACATCCTTTTCAAAGTCAAAGGAATTTAGGGCATAGTTACTGTCATCTTTCCAATCACCACAATTATTAATAGAGAATTTGAAAAACCGAAATAATGAGGAATAATCGAAATCTGCAGACTCAGGATAGCCAATATTAAAATATTGATGCTTCAAACAATAATTCCAAAAGTTTTCGATTCGGTCTTGATCAGCAGGCGATAAAATCATTTTTTGCTCCGTTGCTATGACGATTACAAGTCGTCTAAGGAGTCGCTATCAAAGATGTAAATTTTGTATATAAATTTAGCGACTAGGATTTGCCTCGTACCACATAAATCCATTCATTTATCCCGCAATCCTTTGCCTTGCATCAACCAATGACCACCAATTTGATAAAGTGGGTGTGCGTCCTAATTCTTCGAAACTAATATTGATTCCCTGCGCTTTGAGTTCCGAAGAAAACTGCATAATACGTAATGAGTCCAGTCCATAAAGAATCAGATTTTCTTCTGGATCTAATTCATCTTCTTCAATGAGCTGCTGGACTTTTTGCTCTAACCAAGGTCGCGTAATGCCTGTTGCCACCTGCCCCACTACAGATTCGGTATCCATGACTTGACCACAACGTGAAGATACATATTGCAATGCCAAACGGTGTTCTTCTTCTGAAAAATCGGCAACAGCATCTCCGACTAAAAATGGTTGTATATCACTCATGAAAGCCTCAACAGCCGTGATCATGCAACCAATATGTGCATACACGCCACCAATAATGAGCTGATCACGGTTCCAATGTTGCATTCGTTCAAGCAAGTCTGAGCGTTTAAAAGCACTGTAACGCCACTTGGTTAAGACAATGTCCTGTTGATCTGGAGAGAGTTGATCAATAATTTTCTGCTGATCAATTGTAGAGGCTGGTAAACCAGGCCCCCACATTGCATTCAGTAATGCGCGATCTTCAGCAGGTTGCTCATAAGGCTGTGCGGTGTATACAACTGGAATATTGTGCTGATGTGCCCAATTTTTTAATCGAACCAGATTATCAATCACTGTTTTAATTAACTCACTTTCAGCATCATAAAAATTCAAAAAGTAGCGCTGCATGTCATGAATTAATAAAACCGCTCTAGCAGGATCTAATTGCCAATCTGTTTTGTTATTTGGATAACTCTCTGGTTGAGGCATGAGATAGGTCGAAATTTTTGAAATAGCCATATGCTGCTCAATATTTATTTAAGATGTTATAGATGTATTTAAAATTGTGCGAAGTTGTTTTTTATCCACCTTACCTACGGCGGTAAGTGGCAAACTTTCGATAAATTGAATCTGGTCTGGAAGCTTATATTGTGCAATACCCAGCTCCATGAGATGACGCCTAAGCATGACAGCTTTGAGTTCAGGAGCACGAGAAACGATGAATGCACAGCTCTTTTCACCAAATTTCTCGTCGCTGACTGCGACCAGTGCGGCATGAACAACATCGGGATGTAAAAGCATCAGTTCTTCTACTTCTTCTGATGCAATCTTTTCACCACCGCGATTGATCTGGTCTTTAATCCGTCCTACTACACGCAAATTACCGTCAGGAGTACGTTGAACAAGATCACCTGAATAGTAATATCCGTCTTGATCGAACACCTGCCGATTGTGCTCAGGACTTTGATAATAACCACAAAAAGTATAAGGTCCACGAGTTGCAAGCATGCCAACCTCTCCCTCTGGAACTTCTCTATACTGATCATCAACAATTTTGATTTCATCATCAGGACTGATTGGACGTCCTTGCGTGGTGAAAACTTGTTCATCTGTATCATCTAGTCGGGTGTAATTAACCAAGCCCTCTGCCATTCCGAAGACTTGTTGTAATTGACAGCTCAAAACCTTAGGCACTTGACGTGCTAAAGATTCTGGAAAACTTGCACCACCAACCTGAAGCAAAGCCAAAGATTGGATTTGAGCCTGATACTGAGGTGCTTTTTCCAACCACATAATGACAGCACTAGGGACTAAAGATGCCATATTGACTTGATATTGTTGGATCAGTGCAAAGCAATTTAACGGTTCAGGATTAGGTGCCATCACAACACATCCTCCTGCATGTAAAACACCCAATGCACCTGGTGAACTCAACATAAAATTATGAGGTGCAGGCAACGCACACAGTAACCGAGTAGCTGAGCTTAAATTACATATCTCAGCACTGGCTCTCACACTATAATCATAGTCATTATGTGTACGTGGAATCAGTTTCGGTGTTCCTGTGCTTCCACCTGATAGTTGAAAAAATGCAACCTCATCCGCAGGTATAGACGCAATATCCACAACGCTTGTCGCTGCGGTTTCAATCCATTCAATTAAGCTAAAATCAGTCGGCTGATGATTAAGCATGAGAACGATCTCAGGCGCTAAACAATGCTCATGAAGTGCATCAATAAAATCATTATTACGAAAAACTTCGTGCTGCCGCGAACCAATTAAAAGCTTGGGTTGAATTTGCCTAACAAATGCATTCAGCTCATATTGCCGATGACTATATAATGCATTTAGTGGTACAACACCAACCTTAAGCAATGCAAAAAAGACAATATAAAATTCAGCCACATTAGGAAGCTGTACCAAAGCGGTATCACCTTTACCCAAGCCATTTTCAGCCAATCGCGAAGCCAAATTGCTTGATAGCTGATCCAATTCAGCATAACTAAACTGTCTTTCACCACAAATCACCGCAGGCGAATGTGGATGCAACTTAGCACCTACCGTCAAAATTCGCGTTAAAGGTTGGTCGATCCAGTAACCTTTGTTTCGATAACGCTGTGCCCTCTCCTTGGACCAGTAAACAAATTCAATCATCTGATTTTTCATATCATTCTAAATATTCAAAAACTGGTTTAATGGTTATCAAGCTATTGATTTTGTATACATTTCAATTTTTCTTAATTACTAAAATATAGTTTTAATCTATATCGCAGTAAAAGAAATACATTGAGAAAAAACAAACGATCTGTTTTTCGCATGTAATTAAAAATGACTATCAAATGCAACTGGTAATCATTTTCATTTGTTTGTATGATGCTAAAACAAGATTAATTTGTCAACCGAGTTATCGTTCAATGTGTGAATTAACTTCGATGCAAGCTGCCTGCTGGTTTGGGCGGTCTACTAGTACTGATTTAGGTGGGGTTTCAGCCCATCTTTATGCTGAATTTGATGGTCAAATCATCGATCTACAAAAATTAAATTTAGCCATTCAAAGGCTTTATCAAGAACACGACCTGCTACGGTTAAATTTAAGTGTCGATGGCATCCCAAACATTATGTCTGAGACTCCCCATCCGATATTAGAAGTCGAAGATTTTTCGATGCTAAGCGAAAATAAACTTGAGCAAGCACTCTTGCAAAAACGTGAGCAATGGACACATCAAAAACTAGATTTAAGTAATGGTCAAACCGCAAGATTTTCTATCAGTGTATTGAAGAATGAGCATTTTCGTTTTCATATTGATACCGATATGATCGCAATTGATCCATCAAGTTTTCGTCGGCTGATGGAGGATCTATCGTTATTCTATGAAGATCCAGAAATATCATACGTTCCACCCCCGAACTTTTTTGAATGGCATCACCAAACACGTACAGATCCCGATCTTAAAAAATTAAATCAACGAGATCGGTTATGGTGGAAACAGCGCTTACCCAATATGACTCCTGCGCCATCACTACCTATCACTCATGAAAAATTAGAAACAGCAAAAAGTTATCGTTTAAGTACATGGTTACAGCCTGAAATCCGCAAAGCGTTACAACAACTGGCACAAAAACAGCACATTACGATCTCTAATCTAATATTAGGGTTATTTGCATATACGCTTGGAAATGCGACCCAAGATCAAGCGTTTAGATTAAACATTCCGACTTTCTGGCGTGAGCCTATTTTAAAAAATATCGAGCGGAGTATTGGTGATTTTGCTAATTTAATGATCCTTGATGTCCACATGGAGCAAGCAGATAGTTTAGCGACACTGTGTAAACAAATAGCAAATCAAATGCTCGATTTACTCGAGCACTCGCATTATCCAGGTGTCAACATCCTACGTGATTTATCACGTTATCATGGTCGTGCTGAACTTGCGCCAGTGGTATTTACAGCAGCACTCGATTTGGCAGATGGTGATTTACTTTCTGAGCGTGTGCATCGGGTTTTCGGTGAAATGAATTGGGTCATTTCACAGGGCCCACAAGTTGCGCTTGATGCTCAAGTTGTCAATCTCAATGGCGGTATTTTAGTCAACTGGGATATCCGTTTGGATCACTTGCCTAAAACATGGATTAGCAGTTTATTTGAATCTTTCAGTGATTTACTTAGAAAGCTTGCAGCTGACCCTGAACAGCTTCATATCCCAATCACCGCATCAAAACAGCACCCAAAAACACATATAACATCGGTAAAACCACTAAATGCCTTACAACAAGCGTATTTATTAGGTCGTACTCAAACACTTCCGCTAGGGGGTGTCGCTATGCAGGAGTTTCGTCAATATCACGGCAGCATGGATATTGTTTTATTAAGACAACGTTTAATCGAAATGGTACGGCGACATGAAAGCCTACGCACGTATATTGATAAAAATAAATTGACACAATATCTAAGTGACCAAATTACAGTTAATCTAAAAGAAATAGATCTGCGGGCGGTATCGCTAGAACTCGCTTTTGATCAAATAGAATCTTATAAACATCGATATACACATGATCTATTCGACTTAAACCAACCACCATGGAATATCACGGTCTTCTTATTAGAAAAGAATCTATTAACGATTTTAGTTCGCTTTGATGCATTAATTTTAGATGGTCGATCTATTGCAACACTGATGTTAGAACTATTTGATGGTCAACAATATGATATTGAAACACAAACGCTAGAACATGAAATAGTCCATAACTCGTCTAAACAGCAATCTGATTTAAGATATTGGGAAGAAAAATTTTCCAAATTGACTGATATCCCACAACTTCCGTGGACGACCCCATTACAACAATTGATGACATCGCGTTACCAACGTAAAAAGCTAATCATTGCAAAAGATCAATTTAAAAAATTGTCCAAAATTGGAGCCAAACATTCACTGTTTAAAAACTCAGTCATTATGTCTGTCATTTTACAAGTGTTGTCTCATTGGAGTACTAATCGGGCATTATGTGTTGCTATTCCTACATTGCCTTTATATACGGGGCCATTTGTAAATAGCTCCACATTTAT
Organism: Acinetobacter sp. NIPH 298; assembly: GCF_000369505.1. Lineage (GTDB taxonomy): Bacteria > Pseudomonadota > Gammaproteobacteria > Pseudomonadales > Moraxellaceae > Acinetobacter. The sequence goes on along the minus strand of NZ_KB850055.1, from coordinate 670,230 downwards.
TGCTGTGGAATGGAAATATACAGCGCAATTTGTTCAACAAGCCAATCAATTACAAACAGAAATATTAGCGGGTTTACAGCATCTCTCATTTTCTGGTGTTGATCTCGCCCGACTCCTATTTGAAAAAACAGGTAAAGTCCCTGTATTACCTATCGTCATTACCAATGGTTTATCTTGGTCGGTACTGCCAGAATCACATGCTATTCAACTACAGGACGGGCTTACTCAAACACCCCAAGTTGCAATCGATATCCGTTTTAGCACAGGAAATGATGAGGCTTTGGTCTTCGATATTGATTATGCCGAAGATGCGCTTTCAGCAGAGATGATTGATGACTTTTTACATATGCTTCAATCCGCCATCTCCCAAATCATCGACTCAAACATTTTTACATTTGATTTGACTGAGTTTGTTACTGCGCTTCAAAGCAATAGGCAATATTTCAAGAACAATGTCGCTCAATATCAATATAGATCACTTCAGAATAGTACGGTAAAGACAACTAAACAACGTCATCAACTATTGCAAATCTATTTAGAGGCATTGGGTCAATCTAATAATGACATAACCGATGATTCGATAAATTTCACTCATTTAGGACTTCGTCCACAGCATCTAAAGATAATTTCAAAGCGCATTCGTGAAACTTACGCGATTCAGCTTTCACCTGCTCAACTTATTCATTGTCGAAACATTTCAGATGTAGAAAAACTTCTCGTATCCCATTCACCCGTATTTTGAACATTAAACTTAGTGGAATTATATAAAGTATACTCATGAAAAATATAGATATTGCTGGAATTGGTATTGGACCATTCAATTTAGGATTAGCGGCTCTACTTTCACACCACCCTGAGATAAAAAGTATATTTTTGGAACGTAAGCCAGAGTTCCGTTGGCATGAAGGATTACTCTTACAAGGTACGACCTTACAGGTTCCTTTTTTTGCTGATCTGGTCACCATGGCTAATCCTTGCCATCCATTAGGTTATATTAATTACTTACATCAACATGATCGTTTACATCAGTTTTATTATTACGACAGTTTTTTAATTCCTCGACGTGAATATGATCATTATTGTCGTTGGGCCTCAAAACAATTACCAACTTGTCGATTTGGAGAAAACGTCACTGATGTTGAATATGACTCAAAGCTCGATAAATTTATTATAGAAAGTGAATCAGCCTCAGGCGAAAATCAAAAATATATCAGTCAAGATTTAGCGATTGGTATTGGGACTAAGCCTCGAATTCCTCAATGGCTAGACACATGCAAACACCCTTTGGTAAAACATTCCGCGGAGTTTGCACAAATTCAGGAACAACTTAAACAGTGCAAGCAAGTCACAATCATAGGTTCTGGCCAAAGTGCGGCAGAATGTGTACTTGCGCTATTTAATGCACTGACTCCAGAACAGGTCGATGCAGGTGCATCTATTCGATGGGTGACACGCTCAGCAGGTTTTCATCCGATGGAGTATTCCAAACTTGGACAAGAGTGTTTTACACCAGCATATATGCAATATTTCCAAAGCCTGCCTAGAGCAAAACGTCGTGACATAGCAGCCAGTCAGGGACTTATCTATAAGGGGATTAGTTTCTCGACCATCGGGGAAATCTATGATGTTCTCTATGAACGCTCCGTCGGCGGGGGGAAATCTGGACTAAGCTTATATTCAAGCTGTGAAGTTGAATCAATCGAACAACTTGAATCAGGTTCTCTTCATCTAACCTGTCTACATACTCAACTGAATCAACAGTGTAGTTTTGAAACTGATGCACTGGTTGCAGCGACAGGCTATGTCCATGATTGGCCTGAATGGTTTGAAAATATGAAAGGTTCTGTTTTAGCTGTTGATAAACAACAAGATTGTATTGTTCAAGAAGACTTTACAGCTTCACGCTGTGATCAAGGACAAGGGCGAATTTTCATTCAAAATGCTGAGATTTTTCAACAAGGTGTTGGCTCACCTGATCTAGGGATCGGTGCAACACGAAATTCAGTGATTATTAATCAGTTACTGGGACGTAATGCTTATCGAATTCCTAAACAGTCTTCTTTCCAGCACTATGGTTTACCAAAATAAAATATGAATATCATAAAAAACCCGCGATTGCGGGTTTTTTATTCGTTTGAAGATTACAACAAATTAAAAGTCATATGATACAGATAGCATATACGTTCTTGGTGCGCCTAAAGCCAAATTCGATAGTTTAGGCATTCCCCAATAGGCTTTATTGGTCAAGTTATTGATGTCTGCTCTAAAAGTAACAGGATGATTTGAGATTGAGGTTTTATATCGTGTACCGACATCTATCAACGTACGACCAGGAATATGCAACGTGTTTTCTTGATTGATATACTGTTTTGAAACAGCTGTTGCATTGCTAGATAAAGTTAAAACGCCTTGTGCAACTTCGCTATCCCATTCAACACCCAATTTCCCTTGTGTTTTAGGAACACCTAAGGCCATATTTCCTTCATTGCTTTGGATTGCTGTTTTAGTCACTTCAGGTTCGATATAAGATGCACCACCCATCAAACGTACATTTTCAATTGGCGAACCAAAGAAGCTCCACTCAACCCCTCGATTACGTTGCTCTCCTCCAGATGTGTATACATTAGTCACTAAATCAGTATAAGCACTTGGTTTTTTGATTTCAAACAGTGACAAAGTATGCGCAAATGTACCTTGATCAAACTTCACACCAAGTTCTGTTTGCTTCGTTTTGTAAGGGGCAAATATCGTTGGATAGTTTGCCGCAGCAAGGGGAGCTGCATCACCTTTGGTTAAGCCCTCGATATAGTTTGCATAAACCGAAACTTTATCTGTCGCTTTAAATAGAATTGCGGCTCCTGGTGTCGTTGCATTTTTTTTATATTTAGTCAAAGTCGATGTCGGCACAAATAAATTACTGGTTTCCACCTCTTGATAACGTACACCTAAAGTTAACTGTAAGCGATCTTCAATAAAAGATAAGGTATCCGCCAGACCGTAACTATTTAATTGCAATTCAGAAATAGATATTAGAGGTGCATTAAAAGGAACCGCTTTCCCCCAAATTGGATCATAAAGATTGGTCGTCCATTCAGCACCTGCCACATTTCTTACCCCATAATCATCTTGATTATGTTTATAGTATGTCGCGTTGACTACCCATTGATGCCCTACTGGTCCTGTATTAAATTTCCCTTTCAACCCCACATCTGCCGACTTTTTATCGACATCAAATGCCAGTTGACCAATATTTGTTTGGAAGGTTCCAATGTTATCTAAAACAGTTGCAGACATCGCACCATTATATTTATATTCTGTTTTACTTTGACCATAGGTGACATACCCCATCATGTTGTTGGTCAGATCATATTCACCACGTATCATCGCGCCCTTGTCTTTAATGTCAACAAACGACCAATCTGGATTGAGTAAAGTTTCTGGTTTAGGTGGTTTTGGAATCGCGATATCTTTTCCAAGGTTGATGCCTCGTGTTACGCCATCAACTCGATCTTTAGATGTATAAATATCTGTCGAAACACGCGCACGATCACCGCGCCAATCCATTCCTAATGAAAATAACTCAGTTTTCAAATCCTGTTTTTCTACTGGTCCAGAACCATCCCGATATACCGCATTTGCTCGCACACCGAATTCTTTGTCCGCGCCAAATCGTCGTCCAACATCTAAATGCCCACCAAACTGAGAGTCAGACATATATGTCGTAGTCAAACGGGTTAATGGCTCGTCCGTGGCGCGTTTGGTCGTGAGATCCACTGTCCCAGCAATAGAACCAGTTGGTGGCATTCCATTTAGTAATGCAGATGGGCCTTTAAGTACATTTACTCTTTCAAACATTTCAGGTGAAGTTCGATAGTATGGGGTTATACCAAACAACCCATTCATAGACATATCACTCGGGCTCGACTCAAAGCCACGGATATAATAGTTTTCACTCCAGCCACCACTTGCTCCATTTGTGAACACAGATGGATCCGTTTTCGCAATCACACTTGTTATATCTTTTGCCTGTTTATCTGCGATATATGTATCCGTATATGCAATGGTATTAAATGGATTTTCCATAAAGGTTTTATCACCTAAAAAACCCAAAGAGCTGTTCGATGAAACCTGCCCACCTGCGTAGCTATCTTCTTGTTCGGCTTTTACGGTAATGATCGGTAACGATGTGACATTCGACTGAGCATTTTGTTGTTGGTCAATCCCCTTTGTCGAGACATTTGCCATATCAGCATGCGCATTTGATGCACAGATCATAAAGACTGTGCCCAATGCATAGCCTAATCGTAGCGCCATTCTTGCAGAAGCAATACCATTTAATGCAAATGAATGTTTTTTAAATATTTTACGATGTTCAGTTTCTAAATTACGGTTATATATAGCATTATTCATTTGAAGACCTTTAATGTTGTGATTCATTGTTCTATGCACCATCTACTTGAAATACCAAGCAAAATAGTGAAAACTTATGCTTTTAAAATCTTATTCAGCTATTATTGATGCAGCTTATTGGTAGCCTTTTTTTACATCATCCATCACTATTTTGAGTGAGGTTGGGCTTGCAGCAGTGGTGTACCACGCATCCGCATCGACAAAAATGACGCGACCATTTTTCCAAGCCTTGGTTTGACGTAATAATGGATTCTCTACAGTTTCAGCATTAACTTTTGAACGACGTTCCATCACGGCAGTGCGATCGACGATGTAAAGAATGTCTGGATCTGCCTGTTTAATGAATTCGCTCGAAATCGGCTGTCCATGCAAACTTGTATCTTTGGCCTTACTTGCTGGTTTTACCCCGAATGCATTAAAAACAAAGCCATATCTGGACTGGATACCAAAGTTGCTAAATGCACCATTATTATGTAAAACGACCAGTGCCTTTTCAGGACGATTGGCGGTTACTGCCTGTACTTGCTTCACTTCCGCATCAAGTGCCAATGCTTTCTCACGAGCCAAATCTGCTTTATTGAATATTTGACCTAAAGTCATCAAATGATCTTTAACGAGATTGATATGATTGCTCTCACTATCATTAAAATTAATGTCGTAATGAATAGTTGGAGCGATCTTAGATAACTCCTGATAGTGATTAACATGCAGTGGTGTCATCAAAATCAAATCTGGTTTTAATGCATATATGCGTTCCATATTCGGCTGTACAATTGCACCTAAATCTTGAATTTGCTTATCACTTTTATACTTTTCCAGAAAGTGCGGAACATAATCTTTTGGCATCCCTATGATCGGGATGTTTAATTGATACAGAAAATCAGCCTCATTCATATCAAGTACAGCAACACGTTGCGGAAGATAGTCAACGACGGTACTTCCAAGCATATGCTTCACCGTGATCGGTGCAGCTAACTTCTGTACATTTTGGGGAGTATCAGCAGCTTTTTGATCACATCCTTGTAATGTTATAGCCGCTGTTATGATTAGGGCTAAACCCCAATACTTTCTTTTACAGTTCATCTTTATTCAAGCTCCAAATGAGTTGAAGTAATTACACATACAGCCACGCTCACTGTATGTAATTTCAAAATCAAGCTCATACAGATCCGTTAATTGCGCCTCTGTAATGACTTGTTCTGTTGGTCCACTAAAATGAAGTTTGCCGTTCTTTAATGCGACAATATGGTCTGAGTAATTGGTGGCAAAATTGATGTCGTGAATCACCAAAATCACCGTCCGACCTTGTTCATCACATAAGCGTCGCAATGCACGCATAATTTGAACGGCATGTTTCATATCGAGATTATTTAGGGGTTCATCTAATAAAAGTACGTCTGTCTGCTGGGCAATCGTCATCGCTAAAAAAGCCATTTGCCGTTGACCGCCACTAATTTCATCAATATAAGATTTGCGTAATGGCTCTAAAGAAAGGAATTCAATCGCATCATCAATGATTTGATGATCTTGCTCAGTTAAAGCGCCACGGCTATATGGGAATCGACCAAATGAAATCAATTCCTCTACAGTTAAACGCAGATTAAATCCTGGGGCTTGGCGTAAAGTTGCAATCTTTTTGGCGTATGCCGCAGTACTGATATTGGCAATATTTTGATTATTTAAAAAAATATTACCTTTATCAGACTCAACTAGACGCGCCATCATCATGAGCAAAGTCGATTTTCCCGCACCATTTGGACCAATCAGTGACGTCACTTGCTGTGTAGGAAACTCAACATTTACGTCAGAAAGTACAGGCTTTGCGCCATAGGATTTATGAATATTCTTGACCTGAATCATGTAACACCTCTGGCACGAACCGTCAGCGTAAGGAAATAGATGCCACATACGAGATTGACCAAAATACTGACAGTCGTTTTGTAATTGAAAACATGCTCAACCAAAATTTGAGCCGCAATAAAGATGGCTATCGTGACTGCACATCCGAGGGGTAAGGTTAATTTATGCTTATAATTGCCCGCCAATGCATAGGCGATATTTGCAACAAACACCCCCATAAATGCTGTAGGGCCAATCAGACTTGTAGATACTGCGACCAAAATCGCAATCATTGCCAAATAAAAGCTGACATAACGATGATGGTCAATTCCAAGTGATGTCGCTTGTTCACGACCTAAAACCAAAACATCCAGCACAGGCAGTGTTTTTCTGCCCAGCCATAAAGCCACTGCTACGGCTAAACTAGAATAAAAGAGTGTTTCTGGTTGAGAGCGATTAAACGTGGCATAGCTAAACCCTTGGAAAACAGAAAACTCGCCAGGACTGATTTTAAGCTGAATAAATTGAGTAATCGTTCCAACGACCAACGTGAGGACTAATCCCAATAGCAGTAGCAAAAAGACATCGTTTCGACCAAATGGCAATAACCACTTATGAATCACCCACGAATAGAGCAGCATTAAAATAAGAGAAATAAAAAAGTTGCCATTTAATCCCAATAGGGTTAATCCGTGCGTCCCGAGAACAAACAGCAGTAAAACCTGCCACAATAAATAAATCGCTTCATAGCCCATAATTGAAGGGGTTAAAATACGATTACCAACTAATGTCTGGAAAACAATCGAGGAAACGGCAACACAAATACCGCCTAAAATAATTGTTGCAAGACGAACAAGCCGCTTAGGAATAACATAATCGAAATCCAACCCCGAATTTAGGAATACAAATACTAGAGCTAGACACAGCACTATCAGAAAAACGATCCATAGCTTCGCCATACGCATTATCGAAGCCCTCTCAAAATGAGGATCAGGAAGATAATGCCGCCTACACCTCCAGCCGTCAGCCCAATAGGAACTTCAAACGGGTAAATAATTGAGCGACCAATAATGTCACAGAGCAATAATAATGAAGCACCGCCTAAAGCGACGATTGGTAAGGTTTTAGCTAAATTTTCACCGTATTTCAGTGCAACTAAATTTGGAACAACGAGCCCAACAAAAGGAATTGCTCCGACAGTAATGACCGTTGTTGACACAGTAATTGCAACCAGTATTAAACCAATAGCAGCCATAACCGCATAACTCAATCCTAAACTCGAAGCCATCTCCTCACCCATTCCAATCACGGTAAAGCGATGTGCAAACAAGTAAGTCAATAAAACAATCGGGAAAATGATGTAAATGATTTCATAGTGACCTTGGACGATTCTTGAAAAATCCCCCATGAGCCACCCTTGCATACTTTGTAAAATATTGGCGCTATAAGCATAGAACTCAGCTAATGCACTCAGCACACTGCCATACATCAAACCGATCACAGGGACTAATACCGTATTCCTAAAACGGATACGGCGAATAATTGCGATATAGATTAAGCTGGCGATAAAACTAAAAAACATCGCAAACAGCATCTTGCTAAATGTGCTCGTTACTGGAATTAGTGTTAATGACACCAAAATACCCAGTTTGGCCGCATCTAAACCGCCTGACGTCCCTGGCTCTACAAATTTATTGCGGACAATGTGCTGTAAAATGACACCACACACTGACAATCCAATGCCAGTTAGCACAATCGCAATCAAACGAGGTATACGGCTAGCTGTGAGCGTCAGCCAGCTATCTCCAGAAAAGGAAAGCAATGCAGACCATTCAATTTGCTCAGCACCGAGCAACAATGAAACGATACATAAAATGATAAATAGACAAAATAAACCCAGTTGCATTAGGGGCATGCCCCACTAATACGCGATAAAGCTGATAAAAATTGAAAATGGAGCTGTATACAAAAATGATGATTGAAAATATGTTCAATTTTTAATGTGTTTATTGACCTTTCATGATTGAATATTCTCATGAAAATTCCTTAATTTTGTCGTGACTAAATGGCAAGCTCTCCCAAGAACAATGAATTAAGATCAATATTCGTGGGTCTATAAAATCATTTTTAAGCGGTATTAACTGTCTCAAATAAAAATTATTTACTTACTAATCAATATTTTATAAAATAACTAGAAAGATATAGATTATTGTTACAGCTATTATTAAAAATGATAATCTTGATGTAAATGAGAATCAATTATAGTATGTTTTAAGTAAAATGTAACCCCTGTTACCACATGTAAAGCATTGAGGTGGTGATTAATTCATTCAAAACCTGGGGATTTTACACGCATGCAAACACATAACATCATGAATTATATAATTTTTAATCTGATGCCTAAAATTTGCGAAATGAAAAATGATCAAAATAGCTTAATTTATAAAACAGGATTCACTTATGTTGGCACAACTTTCCGAAACTTCATCTCTCATGCCTGTTAGTGACCACGAAGAGCGCATCTGGATGTTGCAATTACAACAACCAGAGCAAGTAGCTCGTCACTTTAATCTATGGAAGCTAAATCAAGAATCTAATCTTCCACTCCTCAGCAAAGCAATTCGAGAAATTGTTGAAACTACACCTGATTTGAATATTCGTTATAAATTTAGCGATGACGGTGATTTATATAAATATCAGTTTGATGATTGGTCAGCTTGCTTAGAACTTAAAAATATTAAGCTTGAAGAAATATTTGACCAAGTAACACTATTGAAAGCACAAGTTTGGAATGCTGAAATCAATCCACCTTTTTCAACTTATATTTTTGATACTGAACAAGGTTTTTTTCTATTTTTAATCCTTCACCCGATCCTCGACCAATCCTATCAAACAGCCAATTTCATTGATGCAATAAAAGATAAATACCTACAATACTCAAGAAACAATGCTTCACTCACCCTAACTGAAATTGAAATACCAAATCATCTTGTTGAAAACAAGACACAAACTCAGGTAGAAACTGATCAAAGCTACGTTTCTCAGGTCATTTTGGAGGAGTTTAGAAATACACTCGCCGAGCCTGAGCTGACTCTAGATGATGACTTTTTTGATTTTGGTGGTCACTCATTATTAGCAACACGGATTATTGGGAATTTACTCAACAAACATGGGATTGAAATTCGATTTAATGATTTCTTTAAATCCCCATCTGCTGCAGGTTTGGCAACCTACGCCGCCATCAAAACCGATAGGATTAAAACCAATACATTAAAAAATCAAGCAAAAGCTCCACTTACGCTGGCTCAAGATTTTCTTTGGCAAGCATATTCAAGTTTCGATTTCAGTCCAATTTATAACCTACCATTTGCAGTAGAGTTTTTGGAAGAAATAGATGAAGGTATCTTCTTTCAAGCAATTAAAGATATCGTGGAGAGACATGCAGGCTTGCGTACAACATTCCATACTCATGATGGACAGACCTATCAACAGACTGTCCCAATTTCAGCGTTGGATCAAAAAAAATGGTTTTGGGGGAGTAATGAAAGCAAAAACATCACGCTTGCAAATGAAGCCTCATATAAATTTGATCTTCGCCATGAGCTACCGATCAGAATACGCTTACTTCGGAATGCACAAGGTCGACAAACATTATCATTTTTAGTCCATCACATGGTCATTGATGAGTGGTCTTTAAACACGATTATGTCAGACCTCAGACATGCTTATCTTGCTCGTTCAAATGACAAAACACCTATATGGAAAGCACCAGCTCACACAATCCATGATTTTTCGTTACTTCAACAGAAACAAGGGATCAATCAGAATCACATTGATTACTGGACAGATATGCTAAAGGGTGCAACCAAAGGGTTACAACTCACTATCCCAAATCAAGCGTTTGATACTACGGAAAAAACACCTCAGGTCAAATGGCTAGAACTCAAGTTTGAATCAGAAATGCATAACAAGCTTGCTAAATTTGCTAGACAGCACAACGCTTCTATTTTTACAGTTCTCTATACCACTATCGCTGATGCTTTGCATAAACAAGGACAACTCAAAGAAATCGTGATTGGTACATCTGCATCTGGGCGAACTGATCCTGAATTTTTTGATACCGTGGGCTACTTCACAACAATGGTTGCTCACCGTACTGTATTTAATCCAATAAACTCATTCCAATCATTACTTCAGAATATTAGTACCATGATTAATGATTCAATGGCATATGCGGATATCCCCATTAACCATATACAAAAAGCTTTAGGCATGCGTGCCGACGAAGGATTATTATTCGATGTGTTTATCCATATTCATTCAAATAATGCATTAAATGGTGCATTAGAAGCACCGCATGGGCGGGATATTCTTTACCGTCAAATCTTGCCTGAACGCGAAGAATCTATGTTCGGCTTACATTTTGAAATCATGGAAAATGTCATTGATGGACAACATCAACTCAGTATGATTATCACCTATCAAGCGCACCGCTTTCCCACCCCACTTGTTGAAAGTATTTGCGAAAAAATGAATGCAACCTTAGCACAAATCTAAATTTCGTATAAAACGTATCACCGCAATCGTGTGCTTAAAAGAACGGATTATCCATCCAGCTTTTAAGCACATTGCAATTCAAGTCTACTCAAACAAGCATCCATGCTATTGCAAAATGATCTAAGGATTTATTTTCTGCTGTACTCGATTCACAACATCTTGAACCGTTTTACATGAGATCAAAGTATAGAAATCAATTTGTGTACCAAGCTTTTGAGAGAGCTTCTGTGCAATAACCATCAGTTGTTTCGACTTAATTCCAATATCTAATATCTCACTCCTATAGAAAATATCCATTTTTTCATCTTTATTTTCATCGATATATTCACGAAAAATCATCAAAACAGAATTTCCAACATCATCAAATTTCGATTGCGCTTTTGCAGAAGGCGAGTAAATTTGATCTTGAGCCGTTGTCTGCAACGTTTTTCGATCAATCTTACCATTTCGGGTTAATGGGATAAGATCGACGGCTAAATATTTAGATGGGATATGTGAGTCAGGCAAATAAGCTTTTAAAAAACGCTTTAATTCTAAACCATTTAACTCAGTACTATTATCACGATCTGCTAATGTGTAAATCGCCACCAACTCCTGTGTTTCAGTGGTTGGATGCGTACACCCCACCACAACACAATGATGAATATTCGGATTCTTCGATAAAGTATTTTCAACTTCAACAGCTGAAATTCTCACCCCTTTTATCTTTAAATAGCCATCTTGACGCCCAGCAAAAATAATATTTTGATCAGCTCTAAAATAGCCTTGATCACTCATACGAAATGCAATTTGTCTTTCATTCTCATTGACCTGAATTTCAACAAAATCTTGGTAATCAAGCTTTCCATCACGTAAATATCCATTTGATAAATTTATCCCCACCATATACATCGTGCCCACCTCACCCATTTGGCAAGGCTGCATATTTTCATTTAGGATAAAATATTGATTGTTCTTTAATGTTTTGCCATAAGGAATAACCGTCTGATCCGTATCACCAATTTCATGCCATATACTCCAAATTGTGGTTTCTGTAGGGCCACCCAATGAAAATAAGCGCGCATTCTGCAATTGTTGTCTTAACTTGGATATTAATGAAGGTTTTATATAGTCACCTCCTTGTGCGATTAAACGGAGCGACTGTAGTTGCTCCGTGCGGGCCACACTGACCAACATATCCACAATCGCTGGAACACTACTCCAAATCGAGACTTTATATCGTTCTACTAGCTCGGCCCAAACCACAGCGTTTTTACTCTGTTCAAATGACGGAACAATCAAAGTTGCACCAACAGCCAAGGTAGCAAATACATCAAAAACAGACATATCATGGTGAAAAGGTGTTATCGCTATAACAACATCATCGGAACTGAGCTTCCATTCTGCAATGGTATGCGAGAGTACATTTGCAGTTGCCAGATTGTTTAATACAACACATTTCGGCATACCAGTACTTCCAGACGTATATAAATAATATGCTGGTAATCGATTGATCTCATAACGCCAGTCTGGATCACAGACAATGGTATTGAGTAAGGCCTCGTTGATATTTAAATTCGGTATACCTTCTACCAACGAGTCACTGACCGCAATCTCAGCACGACTATTTAAGAGTAAATAAAGAAGCCTTGATGGCGGTGAATCCATATCTATCGGTAACCAAATCATCCCCGTTAATGCACATGCTAAAGCGGTATAAATATGTTCAGGGCTTTTTCTCAAACAGATTGCGACCACTGATCCTATTCTTAAATCCTGCTTTTTTAATGCAGAAGCAATCTTAATGACATTCTGCCCTACTTCAGCATAGCTGATCTGCTGACCATTGAATATTAATGCTGTTTTATTCGAGTTTCTACCTGATATATTTTCATAAATTTTTTTCAAGTAATTCTCTAAATTAATATTTTTACTATCAAATTTTAGTAAATCTTGATTTAAATCTTTTTGCATACAGCTCAATCCTCAACATATTTGCTATTTCATACCTTCAAATCGAACATTCAAAAAATAAAGTGATAAAAATACTGGAAAATGATCATTTAAGGCATCATTGATTTTGATCCAGATAGCTCAAAATGGATTGTCAAAGTAACCATTAAAAATCTTCTCTCTTATATTTTTTTGTTCGAGGTTTGATACCTTAGCAAAATAATACAAATGATAATCATTTTCAATTATTAATTAATGAATCAACATCACCGTGACTCTGAATATTATTTATTAAAATAAATTATGAATATCAAAGATATAAATTAAAAAGAAAACTCATTTAAAGACTTTTTACAGGGAATATTTCAACTCCACAAACACAATTGATAACAATTATCATTTACAATGATAGAGCACTTCGCTATCTTAGTAAATAAAGACTGTGATTACTTCACCTCACAACACCTATCATGATCGTTTAACTTAGGTTATATCAATGACAAAAATAGCAGAGAAATCGAAACAAAAATCCAGTAATTTACTGAAAGAGAAAGACCATTTACAAGATATGGAACAGCTGGAGATGACCGTTGTGTCAATCCAAACCCCTTTTCCATCCATCGTCCGAATTCAGGGCACCATACATACAATCCAACCAGAACTTTGGAAATCTCCAAATTTGGCAGTTCGTTTACTGGTTGCTCAGCACGCAGACGGTCAACCCATCTCTCGTGTATATACGATCCGTTCTTTTGATCCGATAAATGCTCAAATTGAAATTGATTTTGTCAAACATGAAGATTTAAGCCCTGCGATGCAATGGCTTAATTCAGCCCAAGTCGGCACAAAAATTGGACTAATTGGACCAAGACCTCATTTTATTCCAAATTTTCCATCCCAAAAGCATGTTGTTATTTTTGCAGATGATACTGCTGTGCCCGCTGTTTATTCGATACTGAAACATTGGCCACATGGCATCAGTGCTGATATCTATATAGAAAGTTCTGAAAAAAATATTGCTTGTGAATTACCCAATCGCGATCAGATTCAGATCCACTTATTGCATAAAGATCATTGTTCTCTGGAAAAAGGCCTCCTGCTAAAAGCAGCATTTCAACTAGAAAACTATGAAAATCTAACGATCTGGGCAGCATGCGAACGCAATGAGGCACGAGCATTACGTCATTTTTTTGTCGACGAGAAACAGTTTGATAAAAATGACGTACGTATTGCAGGTTATTGGAAAGATGGCGTATCTGGCTCAGAACTAGATCAGTTACGCGCTCAACATTATCAAGAACACATTCAAAGAGGAAAAACCTTAAACGAATATGATGATCTTGATATGTCACTTTGATCCAATACGTTATAACAATTTAGAGGCTAAAGCTATTTAGCCTCTTGAAACGATAAAAGTACGATTAAATACACAACAAAAAAGGCTTAAATCATTAAGATCTAAGCCTATCTTTATATACATTGCATACTTGCAAAGTGGCAGAGGATCAAGGACTCGAACCTTGACGAACGGTTTTGGAGACCGTCATGCTACCATTACACCAATCCTCTAGAACATGCATGATTAAATCATATCAGACTTAACCATAAAAAAAGCAAGATACGCTTGCTCTTTAAATTTGGTGGGGGCGAAGAGACTCGAACTCTTACACCTTGCGGCGCTGGAACCTAAATCCAGTGCGTCTACCAATTTCGCCACGCCCCCGATGGATGTGTATATTAGTGATAAACCTTTCTGCTGACAAGCCCTTTTTATAAAAAAACCATGCATCTGAAAGCTAATGCTTTTTTAATATACAGATAAAAACAACAGAAATAAAAAAAGGACTTTCAATAAGTCCTTTTTCAAATTTGGCAGAGGATCAAGGACTCGAACCTTGACGAACGGTTTTGGAGACCGTCATGCTACCATTACACCAATCCTCTAGAACATGCATGATTAAATCATATCAGACCTAACCATAAAAAAAGCAAGACATGCTTGCTTTTTAAATTTGGTGGGGGCGAAGAGACTCGAACTCTTACACCTTGCGGCGCTGGAACCTAAATCCAGTGCGTCTACCAATTTCGCCACGCCCCCGATGGGTATGCATATTAGTGAGAAACACCAATCATGACAAGTCTTTCTGATAAAAAAACCAGTCAAATGAACATATAATATTCAAATCAAGTATTTATATTTACAACAAGCCAATCGCGTTTAGACAACCTTCGGCATCAAGCACTGACCTAAATCGCTGTTCAACTCGCTTTTGCAGTAAACCATTTAGAAGTGGAAAAAAACATTCAAGCTCTTGCGGGAGCTGAATCTGTAGTAGTTGGCAATGCAGTACAGCCCAATCATAATAAGTATCAGCTTTTAATTTTGTTTGCGTCAACCATTCCAACAAAATAATGCCCAAAGCATATAAATCACTTTGAATACTTTTCGCTGCTCCATGAAAAAGCTCAGGCGCCATATAGTGCGGTGTTGCATTAATCACAGGTGCTGAATCTGATAATTTAAAACCCTGCTCATAATCAATTAGCTTGCAAGCGCTGTCATATAAGCGGAAATGCGCTGGCTTTAGATCACCATGAATCCAACCCATTTGATGTATGCAATCGAGTGTGTTTAGAGCATCCGATATTTTCCGTTGAATGCTCTCAATATTTTTGCTGAGCAAAACATTGGTGAAGAATTCTTCCGCATCTAACAATATCAAGCCTCTACCCTTCGCTTCAAGGTGAAGACATTGCGGAGTCTGTTCTAAGAAGATGATGTGATGCGGCAATAGAAAATGCTGAGTCTTTATTGTTTCAAGCTGATAAAAATCCAATTCACCTTGAAAAGCAGGTTCTATGACTGGATCGGTATCAGCGACATGAAATTTAAGCCAATACTTCTGATTTTCAACCTGAAAGGTATATAAGCGCCGTCCAAAATCATAACTTCGCTTTTTCGTTTCTAACGACCAGTTGTTCCATTGAATAGTTGGATCAGAGATCCACGTAATAAAACTCATTCTGCTGCTTTTCTTCCTGCTTACGCAATAATGCTAAACAATGTTCAATGGTTTTACCAATCCGTGCATGTGTTTCAATCGAAGCGATTTTAGACCACGTTGCTCGCTCACCTTCTTGTTGTAAGCTTTGAAATAGTTTTGGTCGTGGATTTTGTAGCATATAGCTATAGTGCCTTAAACCATATTTGGCAATGATATTTACATCACCATAATAACGCTGCCCTAAAATCCCATAACCATGATCGAGCGCACGTCGAATCGGAAAGAAACCGCCCATTGAATTGCGAATTAAATCCATGACATCCATTGCAATCGCTTTACCCTGATGACGCACCACCCGTTCAGGCCAACTCAAGACATCACGGCGGAATCGCTCATTATCACTTTGCATAAATGGCACGATATGCGGGTTCACCTGACTGGCGATGGTATAATTAATATTATAAAGCCGTGCCATTTTTTCCTGAGGAAAATCACTGCGCATACTGCCATCCACCCATTTGGTGTTGGCTAGATACGGCGTATGCTGACCATCATAACGTTTACTGGTTAATTTCACTGGGGGAAACAACACAGGGACGGCACATGAAGCCAGCACTGCACTCCAAACCAAAACATTTGGCGCAGTTAAAGCATTTAATACTCGAGGATTTTGTGCAGTATTATAGGGCGCAACCGCAATATTAATATGCAATCCTGAACGTTGATAGGCTTCCGCAAAAGTGACATCGCCCATGTTGCGTATCAAGAATTTTTTGAGATACATCACATCAGCAATACCACCATGACCTTTGATCAACTCCATAAGACGTCTAAAGCGGAAGGCTTCATGGAAAAAGTGCTCTCCAGAAAGCAATGCGGGAATCTGATCAGTGGAAGAAACGCCGAGCATCCCTGTCATGATCGCACCTGCACTCGAACCTGAAATCACCTTGGGTAATAGATCACGTTCTAACAATGCTTTGCATACCCCAGTATGAAACAAGCCCAATGTTGCACCACCTGATAGCATTAAAGCAGGTTGTCCATAAGCTTTTTGGCATTCTTCAAAAAACTTTATTTTTTCTTTCAATTGGAAAGTAATACATTCACTGGATGCCAAATAATCAAAGCATTCACTGACCTCTTCAACATAATTTTCTATAATTTTTTTAGTGCCGCAGTAGGTCTCAGCAAACAACATCGGATGACCAATATTGGCAAAATCATAAGATAAACCTTCTCTTAATACATAGATCAAATCAAGGGTTCGATGTTGTGTACGATATTTTTTTAATAAGTTATGCCGTTTAGATAAAATTTCAGCATCAAAATAAGGCGAATCATTGTCATATTTCCATGCTTCAGTACCAGCTTCTTGGTCTAGTTTTAGTGCAATGGACTTCCATTCCGCATACCCATTTGCATGGCGTAAGCGCTCTTGTAACACACCGACCCTATATGTCTGATATGTATTCTTTTTTTCTAGAAGTCTATTTGACATTCGTGTTTCCAGTTTTGATGATTTTTTTCTCATTCTGCACCTATACAATGCAAAAAGCTGTCGCAACAATCAAGGATAAAATCGACTTATTACAATCTTTTCGATGAGATCTTCTTATTTCAACAACAGCAATGATAGTATTCCTATTCATTGATCACTGTGTTTGGTTTGTATTTATGGCTCTTCTTGAATTACCGGAATCTATTCTCCAATCGTTATCCAGTGTTTTGACACAATTACAGCAAACTCTCCCTGCACCAAAACAACCGACTGATTTCTCAGCTATCGCTTTTCGATGGGAAAATCAACAACTACTCGCCATTCAACAACCCAAAAAAATGCATTTGGAAGACCTAAAAGGGATTGAACGTCAAAAAGACAAAATTATTCAAAATACCCTACAGTTCTTAAATGGCTTGCCTGCCAACGATGTTTTACTCACTGGCTCACGCGGTACAGGAAAATCATCGATTGTACGCGCCCTACTCACTGAATATTCAGCTCAAGGTTTACGTCTCATCGAAATCGAACGGGATGATTTATCTGATTTACCCAAGATTCAAAAGCTGATTGAAAACCGCCCTGAGAAATTTATTGTTTATTGTGACGATTTAGCTTTTAACGCAGAAGATGAAAATTATCGTAGTTTAAAAAGTGTATTAGACGGTTCACTACAGTCCGGTTCGAGCAATTTCATCATTTATGCCACCAGTAACCGCCGTCATTTATTACCTGAGTTTATGCACGAAAATACGCCTGTGCGTAAAGTTGATGTTCCGCAATATACTGAGCTACATCCACAAGAAGCCATTGAAGAAAAGATTTCCCTTTCTGATCGTTTTGGTCTGTGGCTGTCATTTTACCCAATGGATCAACAGCTTTATTTAGAAATTGTGGAACACTATATCGTTCAAGCAGGTTTGCAATATAACGATCTGGTTCGTGGCGAAAGTTTGAAATGGTGTCAGGCACGCGGTCAACGCTCTGGTCGAGCAGCCTATCAGTTCTCTAAGTACTGGATCGGTTCGCAAAACCTAGAGAAATTGTCAAACTGCGCATCAGGTTGATTATGTTTCCCCAAGCGGCAAGAACAAGCCTCTGAAACGATTTCAAAGGCTTATTTAAAATTGCTGTACTTTCGTTTCTAAAGAGATGAATGACTAAAAGCATCCACGATTTGGTTGATTGAACTTTTGATATCAGCGGCAATTTTTGCATCATATCCTTCCACCAAAAAGCGGCTAATCAAGCCTTCAATCAAGGTGTAAATGATTTCAACCAATGCATCTGCATGAGGGTTTGATTCAAGACATTTTGCAATTAATGCTCGAATCCAAATCTTATGTTCTTTAGAAATCATAATAATTTCTTGATCACCCAAATGAGATTCTGCAACCGCTCTGACGAATAAGCATCCTTTAAAGTTGTCTTCTTGAAACCAAAGCAGATGCCAATCAATGAGCTGATTCAGTGCCTCTACTCCCGTGGCATTACCGATATAGGCGATTAGCCGCTGTCTAAACTTCGAGTCTCTGGCCTCAAGCACCGATCTCACCAACTGATTTTTATTTTTAAAATAAGTGTACATCGTGGTCTTTGAACAGCCTGACTCATCTCGGATCAAATCAACGCCAACACCGACAAAACTATTTTCATAAAATAATTTTTCTGCGGTATTCAAAATTTTACTTGCTGACTTTGACATAAAACTTTACCCAATTAAAAATAGTACAGATCTGTACTATTTTTAATTTTAGTCTTATTATTGACTGAATACAACGATCTTGTGAGATTAAAATGTTGTCGATATTTCATGGTAAAGAGCATCTCGCTCCTCCACCTCAATCCATTGATATTATTAGAAGTCTAATTGGCGGGACATTCAGTATTCTGATCTTAGTTCTCTTGAGCAAGTGGACCCATAATTTATTTATCATGGCACCTTTCGGCGCAAGCTGCGTGATTTTGTATGCCGTTGCCCAATCCCCTTTAGCCCAACCCCGCAATGTGATTCTGGGACACTTTGTTTCAGCTTTGATTGGCTTAGTCTTTCTTAAAATTTTAGGAACTTCAGCATTGAGTATTGCGCTTTCCGTCGGTTGCGCTATTGCTGCAATGCAACTGTTACGTTGCATTCACCCACCTGCTGGGGCAAATCCATTAGTCATCTTGCTCACCGCAAATACCATTCAATACCATTGGAGCTTCTTATTTTTTCCTGTGTTATTGGGATCGATCGCGCTGGTGCTTGTGGCTTGGTTGGTCAATAACATTAAGACCGATAAGAAATGGCCCACTTATGGACTCGCCTTGATCCACAGCAAAAAAACCAAATAAGCGATTTGATTAAAGAGACTATTTGCTCTCTTTAATCTTGGTCGCATCCGCATACAAAACTTAGGATCAATCAATAAATCCATCTTCTCTATTGCATATTTTCTAACCCTACCCTAAAATTAGGTAGATCAGTATACCTATTTAAAATCATTATGAGCACTAAATCTGCAAAACAAAGAATTTTAGCAACAGCTTCAACGCTGTTCTATCAAGACGGTATCAATAGCACAGGGATCAACAGCATCATTGATCAAGCCAATGTCGCAAAAATGTCGCTATATAACAATTTCAAAACTAAATCAGAATTGGTCAGCTGTTATATCGAAGCACGTCATCAAGAATGGTTAGATTTATACGAGAAAAGAAAAGCAACCATCCGATCACCTATCGATGGCGTCTTGGCTGTTTTCGATGCTTATCAAGATCATGCCGAGTTTGCCTACGAAAATGGTTTTCGCGGTTGCGGTTTATTAAATGCAGCGGCAGAGTTTCCAGCCCATAGTCCAGAACGTTTAGCGGTAAAAAAACATAAAGATGAAGTTGAAAGCATCGTGGCAGATCATATTAGTCAAATAATTGATGGTCGTGAAAGAGTTAAGCAGCTCTCTCTATTACTCTCTTTTCTTTTAGAAGGTTCAATCGTCTTAGCTGGTCTGGAAAGTTCAAGTGCCAAAGTTTTTGCAGCCAGACAAATGGCTCAATCCTTATTAGAACAAGAGATTTCAAATTGAGTAACTCATCATTAAACCTGAGTTCGCATTACGGTTTTATCGCGGTTTTAGTCGCTTCAATTTTATGGGGTACGACGGGTACTGTGGCCTCCTATGCTCCCAACCTAAGTCCTTTAGCGATTGGCGCGATTGCAATGGGTGGTGGTGGACTTTTACAGGCATTACTCGCGCATAGAAATATCCTTGGTCATTTACCACAGATCCGTTCATATTTCCCTCTCCTGTTGGTTGGAATGATTTCTGTTGCCATATATCCGCTTGCCTTCTACTCATCTATGCGAATGGCGGGCATCACCATCGGTACTGTGGTTTCGATTGGCTCAGCCCCTTTGTTTACAGCGTTACTTGAAAAGTTTTTTGATAAAAAGGCACTCTCGCTAAAATGGTTTATCAGTTTTATTTTTGGTGTTGCTGGGGTATTGCTTTTATCAATCGGAGAGTCGCACTCCCAAAGCTCATCGCAAAGCATTACAACCGACCAAAAAACTTTGGGGATCATTCTTGGGCTTATCGCAGCACTCACTTATTCACTCTATTCATGGGCTGCCAAGAAAATGATAGATCGAGGTGTTGACTCTAGAGCATCAATGGGTCTGATTTTTGGATTCGGCGCTTTAATTTTATTGCCGACTTTATTTTTTACAGGCTCAAACTTATTTGATGAACCCGTAAATCTATATGTTGTTGGCTATATGATGCTGATTCCAATGTTTTTAGGTTATCTATTATTTGGTTATGCCTTACAAACGATTTCTGCCAGTACCGCAACAACCTTAACTTTATTTGAACCACTGGTGGCCGCACTTTTTGCTGTATTGCTGGTGGGTGAACGACTCGCAATGATTGGTTGGATCGGTATGGTTTTTATTTTTGTATGTTTGGCCGTACTTTCTAAGAAAGATAAGTCGAATTAATTTTTTGCTTACTCGGAAAAATACAAATTTGAGCATCGATGCAGAAAAAAGTTCCTCTGCATCGCTTTCGCTCTTCTATAGAACTTTAATATCAGTATTCTTTTGCTAATTTTTCCAATGTTGATAGCATTTTTTTCACCACACTTCTTTTATGCTGCAACATATTTTTGATATTAGCTGGATTAAAACCCGTCAATTTAGCAATACCTCGACTGGTCATATATTCACCTGTCTTTTCAAAGTGCTTTTGACTCAAGGCTGTTTTAGCATCAGAGAATCTAATCGCTAATTTATAATCACTAAATTCAGACCATGCACCCGTCTTATATTCATCCAAATCAAATTTGTTTTGATGAGGTGGTTTATCTCGAAGAATATTATTCAAGCGATTAATAACGATTTTTTCCTCACTCTTTTCTATCCGTTGATAAAGTTCAGTTTCCTCAAAAGTTCGCCCTAAAGAGATATCTTTTCTGAATTGCTCAATTATTTTTTTATCTTCAGATGTGTCATGCCCCTCACCCTGTTGGATGAGACATAGAATCTTAAATAAAGACTCTAATCTGCCACATGTAAAAACATAAGAAATTTTCAACTTTTGTACTCCGCTATGAGCCTTAGCTCATCAAAATAAATAATTTATCCGACACTTTAACACGATAGGATTGACTCCAACCCCTCACCATGCATATAAATGAATCATCTGATTTTAAAAAAAATAATAGACCACCTTCATCATTCTTTAGTCTCTCGGTATTTTTTCCCATAAGGAGAAACAAAAAAATTTATGAAAGAAGTCTAATCTAGGTTTACTCGAAGCTTAGCTTCCAATAAAAGTGATCAGTTCTATTTTTTTAGGTCGGTTTTAATTCAGTCATCGGCCATCTCGGTGTAGTCGTTACTGCGAGATCATCCTGCTGCCCAGCTTTTAAACGTTGATAACCTGCAAATGCAATCATGGCACCGTTATCGGTACATAAGGCAGGCTCAGCATAATAAACTTGTGCCTTAATCTTTTTCAGCGACGCTTCTAATTGCTCACGTAAACGAAGATTTGCACTGACACCACCAGCAATGACTAAACGCTTTAAACCTGTTTGCTTTAAAGCCTTCACTGATTTTTTAACTAAGGTGTCGACAACCGCTTCTTGGAAAGATGCAGCAACATCCGCATCACGATTTTCTTCACCTAATTTTTTCAACTGAACAGAAACCGCCGTTTTTAGCCCACTAAATGAAAAATCTAAACCTTGATGCAAGATTGGGCGTGGAAAAGCAAATGCTTGGGCATCACCTTGTAACGCCAGTTTTGCGATATTCGGCCCACCGGGATAAGGAAGTTTCATCATTTTTGCGACTTTATCGAACGCCTCGCCAGCCGCATCATCAATCGACTCACCGAGTAACTCATACTGACCAATACCGTGTGCAGCCATCAGTTGCGTATGTCCACCTGAAACCAACAAAGCGACAAACGGAAATTCCGGTGGCGTATCTGAAAGTAATGGCGCAAGCATATGGCCTTCCATATGATGCACACCAATCGCAGGTTTATTAAAGGAAAATGCCAAAGTACGACCAAATAATGCACCTGTCATCAATGCACCCATCAAACCCGGACCGCGTGTATAAGCAACCGCATCAATTTCGTGTTTTTTCACGCCGCTTTGTTCAAGCAATTGATTAATTAAAGGAATCATTTTACGAACATGATCCCGTGACGCCAGTTCAGGTACGACACCACCATATTCTGCATGCAGTTTGATCTGACTATAGAGAACCTGCCCCCGTAAGCCGAGCTCGCTATCATAGAGTGCTAACCCAGTTTCATCACACGAAGTTTCTAAGCCCAAAACAATCATTAAACTGCCTTTACAACGATCAAAAATAGTATCAGCGCTATTATAGACTTGTGATCTGAGTTGTAAATGAGTAAAATACTGACCTTCACTTGCGATCTAGTGCAATAGTGCGTTAGATCTTATCCATCATCTTAGAGGATTTTACATGCCACAAGTTAAGTTGAAAGAAGGCGAACCAGTAGACGTAGCTATCCGCCGTTTCAAACGTTCATGCGAAAAAGCTGGTGTTTTAGCTGACGTTCGTAAGCGCGAATTCTATGAGAAACCAACTCAAGAACGTAAGCGTAAAAAAGCTGCTGCAGTTAAGCGTTATCAAAAGAAATTGACTCGCGAATCTGTACGTACTACTCGCCTTTACTAATTAATTTGTGATTGACTGCTGAAAAACTATGATGACTTTGAAGAACCAAATTACTGACGTATTAAAAACTTTTATGCGTGCCAAAGATATGGCATCAGTAACGGTGATTCGTGGTCTACAGGCAGCAATTAAGCAAATCGAAGTCGATGAGCGCATTGAGCTTGACGACGCTCAGGTTCTTGCGGTCATTGAAAAGCAAATTAAACAACGTAAAGAATCGATCAAAGCCTTTTCTGGCGCTGGTCGTGATGATTTAGCTAGTAAAGAACAAGCCGAAATTGAGGTGTTATCTCAGTTTCTACCAGAAGCTATGACTGAGGAAGAACTTGATTCTCTCATTGAGCAAACGATTGCTGCTCAAGGAGCTACTAGCATGAAAGATATGGGTAAGGTGATGAATTCTCTACGTCCGATCATAGCCGGGCGTGCCGATCCTGCACAAGTTTCTTCTAAAATTAAAGCAAAATTAAGCTAATCAGCTCAGTTAGGCTTTATACCTCTCCTTTTATATATTTAATAATAAATTGGATTCATTTAAACAATGAACCCAAACACGCATCTGTTTATTTAAAATCACACTGAATATTGTATTTAGCGATCATTTGCATTTCTTTTGACTCAGTCACTTGATGAATTACATCTTGTTTCGTCATCGTGGCGTATTGCCCTGTTAGATGTGACCGATTCTTTTCAATCGCAGCATAAGAGTCCTGCACATACTGATTTACAATAGCGCAATATCTTGCCTGCTGCTCAGGCGTGAAATGTGAGAGTTGCGGATCTAAGCTACGCAAAAAACTACGCATGTCTTGCGCATAGGTTGCTGTTATTTTTTCTACAGCACGTACATATTGCTCAACTGAAGCCGCTGAACTCGCCCCTACGAAACTCATCGCAAAAATAAAACCAATAATTTTCTTCATCAATTTTTAACTTCTTTACCACTCAAGCCAGCCATCTTATCTTAATTCAATAAATTTTGGTTTATGCTCGATAAAAAATTCTTCTTTGGGTGCAGGAATATGCCCCTCTGTCACTGTACCTAAACGCAAGCGAATGATATTTGGCAAATCTGTACGATAAGAATAAATCGGGCTGGCACAATATTGACAAAATACTCGCGCTTTATTCGGAGTGTGAAAATATTCTTTGAGTTGGTCTTGGCCTGAGATAAATTCAAATTTTGTTTGATCAAGCGGACTATTCCAACCAGCTATCGCACCTTGCGCCTGCTGACAGTGCTGGCAATAACACAAGATACTATTTTCAATTTCACCATGATATTGATATTGCACCACCCCACATAAACATTGCCCCTTAATCATAAAATCCCCCTCCTTTTCAATTAATTTCTATTTATGTTAAGGCAATTATACTTACTCTTTTATTATTGATGACTTAAATCAATTGTTTAATTCCAGTATTTCACCTGCTAATCCATCGTAGTCATTAAATGCTTTATGCTTAAAACCCTGACGCGTTAGAATCTTGCGTGAGGCAAGATTTTAAAATCTTGTATGTTGAATTTTTCTAATTTAATTTCCATGTAATTACTCTCAAATTTTCAGCAAGCTAATTCCACCACTTCAAATTAAGAATTAAATTTTCCTACGGTAGTCATCTTGCATTTGCTTTAAACGAGATTCAATTTTCGCTGACATTGCCATATTCCCTTTTGCAAGTCTTTGCGCATGTAACATCGATTTAATCGCGTTTTCTTCATAGCCTGACCAATACTCAACCTCTGCACGATAGCATAAGACATTCACAGCTTGTAATGGTGAGCTTTTGTCTAAGTTTGCTGCTTGTTGCAACAGTTGCCATCCTCGAATATCACGTTGGTTCTTATGAATGAATCGTTGCACTAAGGTTTGTGCTTGTGCAACTTGTCCTTGTCGAATTAAGACTTCTGCAAATTTATAAGATAGTGCTCGATTCTCAGGCATCGTCCTTTGAATGGGCGCAATCGTATTCTCTGCCAGCTCAAGTTTATTTTGTCCCAAATAAATATCTGTTTGAATAAGCGGAACCAATATATGAGATTTTAATCTTGCTTTCACCAAATCAAGATTTGACTGTGCTTGAGCATAATCACCTTGCTCTAAATAAAACTTACTGAGCGCCAGTTGCGCCGCAACATCTTTCTGCGTAGCTAGAGATTGAATTTGTATTTCTGTGGCTTGATTTGAAACAACTTGGGTATACCATTTTAATATCGCGAAATCGAGGTCATAAATCTTTGACTTCACTTTAGGCAGTTGATTGGCACGTAATCTTGCCTCACTCATCCGTTCAGTGGTTAAAGGGTGAGTGAACCAGAAATCTGGCAAAAAGCTGACTCGACTGGTGGCTCGATGCATGGTTTCAAAATAATCCGCCATACTTTGCGGATTATATCCTGCAGCATACATAAATTGCATGCCGATACGATCTGCTTCACGCTCTTGATTACGACTATAGCTGAGTTGTTTATCAATTAAAGCGGCTTGCGTCCCTAGCATTACTGCTGAACCGACATCCCCATCTGCCTGCGAAGCAATTGCAGCACCGACGAGGATCCCAGCCAAAGCCAGTAAGCCTTGTCCTTTAAATGCTTCTTGTGATCGACTGTAATGTCGTTGTGTGACATGGGCGATTTCATGCGCCATCACCCCAGCGATTTCATCTAAATTTTTAGCGGACGTAATCAAACCTGTATTTATTGCAAATAAACCACCAGGTACAGCAAAGGCATTAATTTGGGGATCTTTGATCACCACCAAACCAATCGGCTGCCCCAGTTGGGTTTGACTTAGAATACCTGAGAAAACTTGTAAAAATTGATCTTCCAACCAAGGGTCTTGCACAGTAGGCATTTGTCGATGAACTTGACGATAAACTTTTTCACCGATGAATTTTTCTTTTTGTTGGTCGAGCAACCCTATACCACTGCCAATATCAGGGACTTCAGTTGCCCCCATCACCTGTGTAGGCAAAAGGACTTGAGTATGACTCAGTTGGGTCGTGGCAAATAAGCCACATGCAAGCAGCAGCGGTCTCAAGGGGGTTTCTCTATGATTCTAATGGAGAAATTTAATATAGCACTGAAAATGAGAGGAATTTGCAACAAAGTGTTATAGAAGACAGCTTTTACTGTCTTCTTTTATATTTTTAGAGGCTATTTCTTCGCGCTGTAGCGTTGGTCTACGCTAAATTTTTCTGGAAACTTTGCATGAATCTCTGCATAAAAAGCCATGATTTCAGTCATATCTTTTTCATAGTCGCCTGATGGATAAATAATCTTGCCTACGCCTGTTTTTTTCTTGGCATAGTCCATATACGCCAATGCAATTGGCACACCTGCCGCAACCGCTATATGGTAA
Source organism: Acinetobacter sp. NIPH 298 (assembly GCF_000369505.1). Lineage (GTDB taxonomy): Bacteria > Pseudomonadota > Gammaproteobacteria > Pseudomonadales > Moraxellaceae > Acinetobacter. The sequence continues at coordinate 643,419 of NZ_KB850055.1, read as the reverse complement.
AAACCTGTTTTCCATTGTTCTTGTTTGGCGCGCGTTCCTTCTGGGGTCACCAACATCACCAGTTTCGGATGAGTTTTAAACAAGTCACTCATCAATTGAACCATACTTGGTCGTTCCTGACCTTCTTGTTTCGCGCCACGATCGATACCAATACCGCCCATCGCACGTACAAAAGGTCCAAAAGGAAGTTTCATATAGCTGTCTTTAATGGTGAGGCGAACATTTACCCCTAACGCTTTCAAAGCCAAACGGGCATATAAAGCATCCCAATTACTGGTATGTGGTGCAGCAATCATCACACATTGGTCAATATCTAAATCCCAATGATTATCGATTTCCCATCCCATCAAGCCCAAACTTTGCTCAGCTAATTTCTCGAACACAAACACCCCAAGTCCAAATTACAAAGGGCGCAAGTGTAGCAATATTAATCAGCCTTAAAACATAGATTAGAGCAATTATTCAGCAATCAACATGTAAGAATTTATTCAAATTTTGGATTGACCAAATAACGTGGCGTTCGATCTTCTAAAGCATCTATCAAGTTTTGATAAGCGAGATTGGCCATTTTATTCCGTGTTTCAATCGTTGCTGAACCAATATGAGGTGCAGTCACCACGTTTGGCAGCTCAAATAAGGGAGATGCCTGTAATGGCTCTTTGGCATAAACATCTAAGCCCGCAGCAAAGATTTTATTGTGTTGTAATGCTCCAAGCAGTGCATTCTCATCAACCACAGAGCCGCGTGCGATATTGATAAATACAGCATGTTTCTGCATCAACTCAAACTGAGTCTCTCCAATCAGCGCCTGTGACTGGCTATTTAAATCAACGGCAACCACAATGAAATCAGATTGTTGTAATAACTGGTCGAGGTCACGATATTGGGCATTGAATGCTTGAGCGACTTCTATTTTTTCACGGCGATTATGGTACAAGATATTCATATTGAAGCCATAAAAGCCTCGACGAGCAATTGCTGCACCAATATGACCTAGACCAATAATCCCCAAAGTCTTACCAAATACATCTACACCAAATTGTTCAGTTGAAACCGTTCTTTTCCACTGCCCTTGTTTGGTCCAAGCATCCAGTTGTGGAATTTTTCGTGCTGCACTCAGTAATAAACTAAAAGCCAAATCCGCTGTGGTCTCTGTCAATACATGCGGCGTGTTTGCGAGCCAAATTTTTCTTTGATTCAGATAATCGATATCGTAATTATCATAGCCCACTGAAACAGTAGAAATAATTTTAAGTTTTTGTGCAGGTGCTAAGTTACTTTGATTGAGTAAACGCCCAGCACCAATCATGGCATCTGCATCCACGACTTCAGCTCGGATTTGCGCATTGATATCACCCAACTTTGGGTTGAGTACCACTACCTGATAATCTTGCTGTAACCGCGCTAAAACGTCTTGATTAATTTGACTAAATACAACAACTTTCTTCATTATTAAACATCCACTCTTTTATTGCATCAATTGCCACAATCGTCTTTTTAATAAAGGTTGAGCAATCATTTCTTCCAAACTGGCTAAATGCAATATATTAGAATGCTGAATAAAATCTAGATGACCTAAGCATAAAATCTTTTTATTGGTGGCGGTCGCATCCAAGAAACCTTGAATGTATGAAGACAATCCACGATTTTCCTGAAAAGCTGCCAATGGAAATGGCCATTTCAACTCAGCATATTGTCCTAATCTGGCTTTCTGAATATTCTGCCACAACTGTCTTTGAGCATCGCTCAGTTGGCTGCTTTCTAGCAAAATTGCACAACTTTCTAAAACGTACATTTGCAACTCAAACGCTTGAACTTGTGTCGTTATAACGACCTGCTCTTTTTCAACAACAACGTCTTTTTCAATAGGATTTACGACAACTTCAGTTGCTTGAGGAGCGTCTGTTTCAATTATCGGCGGCGTTGCTACTGGTGCGACTTGGATATTTTCAGAAATTGGCGCTGTATCAAATTTAAGCACAGGAGGCTGTTGAGTTTCTTCGACAACTTGATCTCGCCACAGATTCGGTGCAGTATTTTTTTGACATACAACTTCTCTAGGAATCCAAACATCTATTCCTAAAGTTGCTAATATGTTTCTCTGCTGCCCAATCATTTTACCTACTCGTTCTGCTAACGCACAGCCATTTTCAATACTGTTATTTGCCTATAGTCTAGCATAAATCACAGTCCTCTAAATGGCTTCCTTTTGCTCAATCACACCAATACCAACACGATCGCTTGATCAAAAGACCGTTCTCCTTCGCTTAGACAAATATTAAATAAGAATAGATGATTTTTCATTCGTCGACTTTAGACAATATTTCATCATTTTGTCGCTTTTACTTTTTATTAATGTTGATTATCAACTGCCCAAATAAAAAGGGAATGCGATTTATGCTTATTGTTTTCACCCTCACTCTCGTCTTGCTTATTTTTATCTGCGTCTTATATTTACAACATCCTCTTTTTGGCAGAAGCCCCTCTGGTGAACGACTGCTACGTATTAAAAATTCTCCCAACTATCAGCAAGGTCAATTTCGCAATCTCACTGAAAAATTAGGCATGGCCGATTGCTCTCATACTTTTCTTGAACTTTATAGGACATTTATCAAAACCATCCCTCATCGTAGACCTAAAGATATTATTCCCTCGATTAAAAACAATCTCCAAACACTAGACCCTCAGCAAGATGTCATGATCTGGTTCGGACATTCTTCCGTATTTATGCAACTACACGGCAAAAAATTTTTAATTGACCCTGTCATGAGTGGCAAGGTTTCTCCCTTGCCGTGGGGAACACGCGCTTATCGAGGAACCGATATATACACCGTCGAAGAATTACCTGAGATTGATTATTTACTGATTTCACATGATCACTATGATCATTTGGATTATAAGACCATTCTTAAATTAAAGAATAAAGTAAAATATGTGATCACTGGCTTAGGTGTTGGTGAACACTTTGAATATTGGGGCTATCCCAAAAGCATGCTAATTGAAAAAGATTGGGGAGATCGCATTGAGTTTGACGATGGCATTACCATTATCACTGAAACCACTCATCATGATTCAAGACGTGCTTTCGATAGCGGAAAAAATTTGTGGATTTCCTTCATTATTCAGTCACCGAGCAAAAAGATCTTTTATACAGGCGACGGCGGTTATAACAAGCACTTTGTCGAAATCGGTCAAAAATACGGGCCTTTTGATTGGGCATTGATGGAAAATGGACAATATGATGCCGCTTGGCATGCAGTACATTGCCATCCAAATGAAGTAGCACAAGCGACTGAAGAACTAAAAGCGCGCAATATGATTCCCGTGCATCATTCCAAATTTAGTTTAGCTAAACACCCTTGGTATGAACCGATCACAAGAATTGCTGAGTATTCAAAATCGAGGAAGTATCGTCTTGCAACCCCGATGATTGGTGAATTAGTGGAACTGGATAATGATCGGCAAAGCTTTAAGCAATGGTGGGAAAATATTCGATAAGTGAGAAAACCCACAATGATTTTAATGTTCAGCAAACAGGAGATAATCATAGAACTCTTTTACAAAGGAAAAGAAAATGTAAAAAGTTTATAGCACTGCTCCATATCAATAATGCTCGCTTACAATCATTTAGTATTTTAGGATTTTTATGACTCTCTCATATTAGACTTCTTTCATGAACCCCTTCTGTTTCTGCCTCGGTGGAAAATACAAAGAAGGTACAATTAATTATGAAAGAGGTCTATTATAAAGCAACTTAAATTTAATAAAAAAAGAATAGATATTACGAAAAAATACGGCAGCCTATCTAGGCTCATTTGATCATATGTAAATTATTTTCGAAGATTGGTTCACTATCATGACTTATGAAACCACCTTAATTATCTTAGGATTTTTTGCTTTTTGCGGGGGATTAATTGATGCTGCTGTCGGTGGTGGCGGTCTGGTGCAAATACCTGCTTTATTACATGCTTTACCACAACATAGTATTGCCACAGTTTTTGGTACAAATAAATTGGCTGTATGGGCTGGCACAGCATCATCCTTTTTCAGGTATATAAATAAAATTAAGTTTGTTTGGAAACTTCTCGTTCCCACGATGCTTTCAGCTTTTGTATTTGCGTTCATCGGCGCTATGTCAATCGCTCATATTCCAAAGCAGTTTATGACATATAGTGTTTTCTTTTTACTCATCATTATGGCTGTTTATACTTTTCTAAAAAAAGATTTAGGATCGTATAGCACTTATATCAAATGTGGTCCTAAAGAAATCTTCTTAGGCGTATTCTTTGGGGGGCTTATTGGATTTTATGATGGGGTTTTTGGCCCCGGCAGTGGTAGCTTCCTTCTTTTTCTTTTTGTAAAAGTATTTGGTTTTGATTTTCTCAATGCATCGGCATCAGCAAAGGTTGTGAACATAGGTACATTTAGTGCAGCACTGTTATTTTTTATACCCGCAGGTCATGTCCTATGGGAGATCGGTATAATTGTAGCGGTGTGTAATATTATGGGGTCTTTTGTCGGCGTTTTTCTAGCACTACGTTATGGTAGCAACTTTATCAGAGTATTCTTTCTCATCCTGTTAGTTTTTCTAATTATAAGAATGGGATTATCTATATTCTAATCAATTAAAACACATATAAAATCTGCAACTCGAAAACCATTTACCCCACCCTCAAAACCTCATCCCACTTGGTCAGATAACTGGGTGATTTATGATTTTGAGTCATCCCCCAAGTTCGTCCTTGCGGAGTGATCAATCGCCCAAACGTCATCACATCTCGTCCGAACTTTTCATTAATCTTATCAAAAGCAACCGAAAGATTCTGACGAGCAATCAGTTCATCCGTATCATGGAATAAATCAACCGCATGGCTGTGTCGCGGAATGATGTCTAACAAAATGACCTCTGCTTTTTTATAACGATGCCCTGCTAGATAGATTCGATCTAAGCCTTGCTGTACCGCTTTTATAATTTCTAAACGATCGTCACTATAATCTGCTAAATACACCATAGTAAATGGACGATAATATTGTTCTTTGTTAAATCGATTGGTTCGGATACTGACGCCAACCGCCTTGCATAATAAGTTTTGTTTACGAAGCCGCTCTACTGCCCGCAAGCTAAACTCAGTTAAAGCACCACTTAGGCTATTTTTATCTTCAATTGGCTGACCAAATGAACGACTGCTTAACACTTGCCGACGATCTGAAATCACATCTTCAATCTCTAAACACGCCATTCCTTGTAGTTCTTTGACTGTATTTTCCATTACGACAGAAAATTGCTTCCCGATCATTTTAGGATCTGCTTGGACTAAATCCATCACTGAACAAATATTCATTTTTTCTAAGCGCTGTCGAATCTTTCGTCCGACACCCCACACCTCTCCTACGGGTGTATAAAGAAGTAAGTCTTCAATAATACAAGGATCTTCATCAACGATATTACAAACACTATCGAAACAGGCATACGTTTTAGCTAAGTTATTCGCAAGTTTTGCTTGTGTTTTGGAGTATCCGATACCAATACAGCATGGCAACCCCAACCAGTTTTTGACTGTCGCTAAAATCTGACGTGCATATTCACTCAAATCATAACTTTGTTGATGGGCAGTCAACTCTAAAAAGCATTCATCAATCGAATAAACTTCTTGCTCACAAGGATCAACAAAACTACCCAATATATTCATGAAACGCCGCGACATTTCTGCATACAAGGCATAATTACTTGAAAGTACTTCGACCTGATGCTGGCGAATAATCTCTTCAATTTGAAACAATGGAACAGCCATTTTTATGCCAAGTTTTTTTGCTTCATAAGAACGAGAAACCACACAGCCATCATTGTTTGAAAGCACCACCACAGGACGTTTTTCTAACTTTGGATTAAATACACGCTCACAACTGACATAAGCGTTATTTACATCGATCAAAGCAAAAATACGTTGTGGTACATTCATTTATAACTACCACATCGGCTTCAAGTTATATGTCACCACACCCCAAATCACCAATTCTTGCCCCTCATGAATATAGATATTCTGAAAATCAGGGTTTTCAGCCTTTAGCCATACTTTTGGTGGGTTAAAATGGTGATCAATCATCAAGCGTTTCACCGTGAAATCATTGTCAATCAATGCAATCACAATATCACCCGACTTCGCTGGGATACTCCGATCAACGACCAAGGGATCATCAATGTCAATTCCGACATCTAACATCGACAGTGAATTGGCTTTCACAATAAAAGTAGAGTTTTCATTTCGAATTAAAAACTGATTTAAATCCAATGCTTGCTCTACATGATCTTGTGCAGGCGATGGAAATCCCGCAGCAACACGTTCCGTTGCCAGTGGAATGTGGTAAATTCGATCATTGTTCGCTTGAACATTCTGAATTTTCATTGAAGAGGTCAAATCTGTATGCGTGCCCGTTTTGACATTATTCAGTAACCAATTTTTGATGAAATCCACTTGGGATTCAGGAACACGAATCACTTTGGTCGGTTCACTGAATTGCGCCTTTCGCCCAGCATTTGCTCTCGCACCGCCATGCTCAAATTCATTTTTTTTGGACATCATTCCCCCCAACCCAAGTGATTAACAACAGTAATTCAATTTAACTTGAAAAAGTTACAAATTCAAGTTGACGTGCAATTAATTTTGCATAACAATAAATTTCATAGATCAAGCACTCACTTGTTGAACTTAGACAAGGATGTAAAACAAAGTGAGATTCTTATTTTAAATGAATGACTTATAATGCATTTCATCTTCATACAGCATTTAAGTTATTGATCTAATTCACGAATAAGTTTGGTCTATCAGCCGTTAGGTTTTATTCAAATATTTTTGATGTGGAGACATGAAAAATGGACAGTCGACGTGATGCAATTCTTGGCTATGCTGATGAACAACATGCTTACTTTATTCGTCTTATTGAAAACAACACTGTACTAGGCAATAGTTATGGATTGTTTTGTGAAAGCCCAAATAGTGAAGCAGCAGAAAGTATTATGACTACCCTCTTCTTAAAGAAATCTTTTTGGTTAAATGGTTCTGAATTTAATGATATTGTTAAAGGGCTCAACCCAATTACTTGATAGATATAAACATAAAATATATTTTCATTATAAAGAGCTTGCTAAGCTAAAATCAGCAAGTTCTTTTCTTGATTTTTAAACACTTATAACTTAATAAACAATATAATCTAAATTAACATATACCAACACGATAAAATATTTCAATAAAACAGAACTCACTTATTTAATTTAAATAAGTGAGTTGTTTTCATAAAAACTTAAGCAACTGATTTTTAGATAAATCTCTTATCATTAACAACAGAAATTATTTTATAGGTTTTTCCATCGAATTCATCCTCAAAAATAAAATCTATATTTGGAAAAATATTCCGCCCCTCAACTTCAATATGTTCCACTCTCTTAAAGAATGGAATTTCGTGATCCTCTATGTTATTCAGCTGTGCAACAACTATAGATTCATTTTCTTCTTGATCTTTAATCATCACAGTGATCTTGTTCATGATAATTCTCCCGAATAGTACTGTCTACTATGTAAAAAATTTATATCATTGTCGACTAAATGGTTGTAACAAGAGTTATAACTATTATATTTTTTTTACTTTATTCACTAAGCAATTGAAATGTCAGGACTATTTATAGTTTTTTTAAATATTTCTTAACCATTACGTTACAAAGAACCTAAAAATATTTCAAAACAATTCAAGAAAACACTATTTAATAAAGTCACGATAGAAAATAATATCTAACCTCAACTTAAAAAACTTTGTCACAATTATAACCATTCAAAAAAAATTAATATTACCATCATTTTAATTAATCATAACTTAAAAATCCGCATCAGAAAAAAAACGACCAAACAATCTTGACGCTATAAATCTGGATTAAAAGACTTACATATACTAAACCCTCTCTACGGAATAAATACAAATAAAACCAATCTAAATATAACTTTTACTCAAAATAACACGTTTTAAAAAGATTATAGAATATATGCATAGTAAGGAAACCCTAAGATGAACAAGACAATCCATGATTATCCGACTTCAGCACCCGCTCAAGAACAACAACATCAACCTGGTAAACAAACACTGATGCACCCTATCCCAGAGGTTATCAAAACAACACATCAGGGAAGTGATAAGCTTAAAGACAAGGTCGCTTTAATTAGCGGTGGAGATAGTGGCATAGGTCGCTCTATTGCCGTTTTATTTGCAAGAGAAGGTGCAGACGTCGCCATTGTCTACTTAGAGGAACAAGAGGATGCAGAGGAGACAAAGCAGTTAGTAGAAAAAGAAGGTCAACAATGTTTGTTAATTAAAGCGGATATCACCGATCCAAATGTTGCTATTTATTGTGTCAACGAAGTGATCAGTAAATTTGGGAAAATCAACATTTTGATTAATAATGCAGCGGTTCAATTTCAACAAAGCGATATCGTGAATATCAGCGATGAACAACTAGAAACAACTTTTAGAACCAATATTTTTTCCATGTTTTATTTTACCAAAGCGGTACTTCCTCATTTAGATGAAGGAGATAGCATCATTAACACCACAAGTATTACCAGTTATCAAGGTCACGATGAATTAATTGATTACGCAAGCACCAAAGGCGCGATTACAACCTTTACTCGGAGCTTATCCAATAACTTGATGAAACAGAAAAAAGGAATTCGCGTAAATGGGGTTGCACCTGGCCCAATATGGACACCATTGATCCCGAGTAGTTTTGACTCAGAAACTGTGGCAGAGTTTGGTAAAAATACGCCAATGGGAAGAATGGGACAACCCAGTGAAGTCGCCCCTGCTTTTCTATTTCTAGCTTCAGATGATGCCAGCTATATTACGGGACAAGTGATCCACGTCAATGGTGGTGAAATCGTCAATGGTTAAGTAAACAATCAACCTCGTCTTCGAGGTTTTTATAAAAATAAGAGACCGATAATGAAACAATTCCTTGATACACCGCTTCTACAGCAACATGTTTTGCTCTTTTTATTAAAATTTTTAAAAGAGCAAAATTATCGATTTACAGTAATTACGCCACTAACGCATGAACGTATTATAAAAAGAAAGGAAAGTTTGTCATCAAGGTCTACAACGCTTAGAGATATTTTCGGATGGAATCTGCCTTTTGCTCCTAAGGATTTAGATCCTCAACTCTTTAGCCTCTTGGAAAAAGCAGATCTTATCCACATTGAGAACAATCAGTGTTTCAGTAAAATCCGAGTTGCATCATTGGAGGATGAATTATTTATTCATTCTGCTTTTCCAACCGTAGAAAATGATGCCGTATTTTTTGGCCCCGACACCTATCGATTTTATTATCACCTTAAGCAATATTTACTCACCCAATCTCCATCCTGCCAACGAGCTGTCGAGTTATGCTGTGGGACATCCGCTGTCGCGATTTCAATTGCCAAACGCTTTCCCTCAATTTCTGAGGTATTTACTGCTGACATTAACCCTAAGACCTTGTTTTATAGTCAGGTAAACCAACAATTTAATGGCTTAGAAAATATTTATCCTATTCATAGCAATTTATTTTCTAATTTAGAAGGGAATTTTGACCTTATATTTGCCAATCCCCCTTATCTAATGGATATCCAAGAACGGCAGTATCGGCATGGTGGAAACAATTTAGATGGCACAGAATTGTCCTTCAAGATTCTAAGAGAGGCGGTAAAAAGACTTGCCCCGAATGGTAGCATTTTTCTATATACAGGAATTTCAATCAGCCAATACGGCAATAAATTTTTGGAAGCCATTCAAAGTTGGATCATCAATTATCCAACTTTGAAATGTACCTATGAGGAAATCGATCCTGATGTATTTGGCGAAGAGTTAGAACAACCGAACTACCAACACATCGAAAGGATTGCAGTCGTTCTGGTCAAAATAACTGCAACCTAGTGTTTGTCATCATACCAAATCAACTAAGCTGGAATCGCCGCTATCAGCGCTTCTCTTGACCAAATTCGGTGATGTCGCAGAAGATGTTTTAGTTTTTCTGCGACATGACGAAAATCGTCCTGTATAAGCGTTCCTTCATCAGGGCTTAACTCAAGTTGATCCAACAATGCTGATTTATCTCCTAAAAAGACCATAGGCTTTAAATGCTTATAAGCTTCAAGTAAATAATGTTTGGTCACACCATCTGCGGAAACCATATTCGAATTATCACCATCTACGATAATGACAGCATCATATGCAATCGAAGGTTCGGCTTTCTGCATCCCATCAGATGTGATTTCTTCATCTCGCATACCTTTTACTGGAGCGAGCACTGGGGTTAGTAAATGAGCAATCACCTTCTCTTTCATCGCCCAATTCTGAATCGTACGCACGCTTTCAGCATTGACGTTATCATGAATTAATACCGCTATTTTTCTGCCTTTAATATCTTCGGGGATAAAAGCTTGCATAGAAAGTCGTTCAGACTTTTCGATCATGGCATGTTTGAAACTCTCGGCCAAATCAGGCACTTTTATTCCTAAATTTTTGCCGACTTGTTGGGCTAAATCTATATCAATATTGGCCAAAATAGATTGCACTTCTCTTTCTCTAATGTGTTGACGTTTAACCTTACTTAATTCAAAGGTATAAGCGTCCACCACGTGTTTCTGTTCATGTGGCGCTAAACTTTGATAATACAAACGTGCTTGAGAAAAATGGTCGGAAAACGATTCACTACGCTGACGAATTTTATGACCATCAACACGTTCCTGATAACTCTCGAAACCACCATTCTGAGTAGCGACAGGAACTTCTATCGGCCAATTATTGTCAATTGAGTTAGGTTGATAAGATGCCTGCCCCTTATGAATTTCAGATTGATGCATTGCATCTCGTTGATGATTGTGAAAAGGACATACAGGCTTATTAATCGGAATTTGATGGAAGTTCGGTCCACCTAAACGACTCAGCTGCGTATCGGTATAAGAAAACAAACGAGCTTGTAAAAGTGGATCATTGCTAAAATCTATACCAGGTACAATATGACCTGGACAGAATGCAATCTGTTCTGTTTCAGCAAAAAAATTGTCAACATTACGATTAAGTACGAATTTTCCGAGCGGTGTTATCGGCACTAACTCTTCTGGAATAAGTTTAGTAGGGTCAAGCAAATCAAAGTCAAAGCTCATTTCATCTTCTTCTTCGATGATCTGCACGCCTAACTCCCATTCAGGATAAATGCCCTGCTCAATAGCTTCATATAAATCCCTGCGATGAAAATCAGGATCTTTACCTGCTAATTTTTGTGCTTCATCCCAAACAAGTGCATGCACGCCTTGTTTTGGAGTCCAATGGAATTTAACAAATCTTGCTTTTTCATGTGCATCGATCAATCGGAAAGTATGCACACCAAAACCTTGGATCGAACGTAAATTACGTGGAATAGCCCGATCTGACATCGCCCACATCACCGCATGAGCAGATTCGGGTACCAATGATACAAAATCCCAAAAAGTATCATGTGCACTTCCTCCTGTTGGAACTTCTGTATGCGGTTCTGGTTTGACTGCATGAACAAAATCAGGAAATTTAATGCCATCTTGAATGAAAAAAACAGGCGCATTATTACCAACTAAATCAAAATTACCCTCTTGGGTATAAAATTTGATGGCAAAACCTCGGATATCACGAACGGTATCCGCAGAACCACGCGGGCCTTGTACGGTCGAACACCGTACAAAAATAGGTGTTTGAATCGTCGGATCAGTTAAAAATCCTGCTTTTGTAAAACGTTCATTCCCTTCATATGCCTGAAAATAGCCATGTGCACCGACACCTCGAGCATGCACAATCCGTTCAGGAATACGTTCATGATCAAAATGAGTGATTTTTTCTCTTAAAATAAAATCTTCAAGTAGTGTTGAACCTCGAACGCCAGCCTTAAGACTATTTTGATTATCGGAAATTTTCACACCTTGATTAGTCGTCAATGCTTCATTGGTTGCATCTGTACGGACCTGATCAAGTTGAGCTGTTTTCTCTGTCGTATTGCACTTATCAGGAGTTTGACCTGCTAAGGCGCTTTTCGTTTCGGTGTTTTTAGTGTTGTCATTCATGTAGCGACCTATTTACAGTTAGCTAGAAAATAAAAAGTTTTGATGAATCGTTATCGGTTAAGTGAACTGGTTAAATAAGGAAATAAAAGTTCCGTATATTTTTGCGTACTCCATAACCCAATAGTTTTGTGATGAGTATCGGGAGCTAAAAAAGGTGTCAACTTTGAAAGCTTAAGGGCCAGATTACTGGTCTGACTGACTCTTGTTTGCAAGTTTTCCAGTTCACCATCTGAGATATAACTAAATAAAAAATTATGGATCGGCTGTTCTTTATCAACGTGTTGGTGAAAAGAAAGAAAAGTAGAGGCGTACTGTTCTCCTGCAATCCAATCATGAATAATTTGTTTTTCTGTGGGATTAAATACCCCATACATCTTTCCATCTTGATGGCTAATCAATTTCCAAAACAAACTTTCTTCAGGGGCTTTATTAAGTTTGATCCATTTTTTTCTATCAATTGGTTGATAAAGCTTTCGATGTCATCAGGATTAGAAAGCCATTGATTAATAGATTTACATCCGATTTGCTGTTTCTCGTTATGCATTAACTGCCCAATCAAAGCTTTCCGCTTTAAAATTTTATGAACGAAATCTTCTAAGTTGAGATTGTTAATAATTTGCAGTGAGGTAATTCCATGTTGATTTAATGCATAACCACGTTTTAGCTTATCGATGAATACGTCTTTATCCTTATATTTAACACACAATTTTTCCAATGTTTTTAAAGATTTATAAGCATGACCATTATCAAGATTATCAAGATTATCAATCGTAATATGTAAGTTAAAATATTTTGAATCAATCCCTAATTCTTTAAGCTCATAATTAGTGATCAGAAGATGCAAAGGCAATTTCTCATAACCGAAGTTAAATCCTACGATTTCTGGAATAAATTCTGGGGGTGCATACCCTAAAGCCAATTGAATTGCGGCATGGTGGTAGTATTCATCATCGAGAAAAAGCTCAAAATCATCTAAACCTAGAACGCTTAAAAGATCATCATAAATACATACGTGGTTAGATTTAGCTGAACCCAGTCCCAATTCCTCCAAATAAATCAAAATAAGATCATGAAATGCAGGATCATTCCAATAATTGACAATACTATATAGCCAAGAGCCATCAACTTTTTTTATCGGTGAGACTTTAATCAGAAATTCAAAGGCTTGACCTATATTCTTAAAATATTCTCGCTGGCCACCTAATTGTCTTCGGCTTATATAATCTTGATAGGCATTTCCCGTTTTTTTATTTTCCTCTAAATACCAGTGCTTTATATCACCGATTTGATCGGGAAAATGAACATCATCTAAACATACTTGTTCAAGTTCCATTTTTAATAAATTGACAGACTTCTTCTCTTTTTCAATGTTAGCAATATTCCCGTCAAGGAAAAAAGAAACTAACTCATAATAATTTTGATGATAATCCTGTATCAAATCAAGTAACCTTTTTTTGACGACAACTGGCATTTTCACTCTCCAAGTTGAAAACATAAAAACAAGCTTACGACTTACTGCCTTTATTCATACCGATTTTTTGTTAAAGCACGTTAACAAGAAAACATATTGTTTTAAAAAAATCTTTTTATTCAAACATATATAAAATGACAAAATTACAATCCAATATTTTGAATTATTTAAAATTAAAATAAATAAACTAAATACTCAATAATTTAATCAACCATTAAAAAAGGTGATCAAACAATGTTAAAGACAACATGTAAAATATTGGCGAAGAAAAAATTAACAATATTTTTCTTTGAGAGTGCTTCTGCTGGTTATTTGTCTTACCAGTTCTCACTCAACCCACTTTCTGGAAATATCTTAGTTGGTAGCTTGGTTTGCTATGATTTAAGTGTTAAAAAAGACTTACTTAAAGTTTCATCAAAATTAATTCAAAAGCATACCGCTGAATCAATGCAAGTAACTAAAGAAATGATTAAAAAAGGGAAGAAAAAAATTAAATCCGATATTTATGTTTCATGTACAGGATTATTGAAAAAAGGTGGATCTGAATCAAAGGAAAAACCTGTGGGGACATTCTTCTATTGTATTGATTATAAGAACAAGATTTATAGTTTTAGAACCGAATATAAAGGAAAACCAGAAATAAAGTTACAGAACCTTTTGATAGATATATGTAAAAAAATTGAAGAAATCATAAGCTGAGAATATAATTTTTTGATTTGTTTCATCCTGTAGTACAAACATGAAGTTATATTAAATAATGTTTTTGTTTCTAAGACTGTTATATCTACAAGTCTCTATTAATTAATTAGTTAATATAAAAAAACAATTACATTTAAATATAGTGAAACATGCTCGTCCACCTCAAAATAAAAAAATATGTTTTACTAAAACCATCTGATGTACTCAGATAATTTTATTATAGTTAAATGAGGTATACGATCATGAGTAATACAAATAATCAACCGAATGAAGAACGTAACAATCAGCAAAGAAAACAACCAAATGATGATAATCGCCAGCAACAACATCAGCAACAGCAACAAGACAAGCGCGATTCTCAACAACAAGGTTCAAACCAAAAAGACGCTAATCGTCAAGGATCGAATCAAAATAATCAACAAAAGTAATATTTGATTATTTTTGATCTGAAGTGATTTAGGAGAATAGTTAAATATTCTCCTAAATTTTATATTCATTCGATTAGTGATTCGGAGAATTCTAATGAAAGAAGTAGATATTACAAATCAACATCAGCAAAATCCACGTGTTACTATTGATCCAAATGATCATTGGCGTAATAGCTATGTCACCCGTCCCTATTATCAAGAACCTCAACTTGATACACCAGATTTAGATTATGACCGAGATTTTTCAAAAGCTTATGAGCTTGGTAGTCGAGCACGCTCTGAATATGACCGTGATACTCAATTCGAAGATGTCGAAGGTAGTTTAGAGAAATCATGGGAAGAGCTAAAAGCTGAATCTAGGCTAAAATGGGAACATGCTAAACAAGCGGTTAAAGATGCTTGGGATAAAATATAAATCTAACATGTTGTAAAAAATGAGCTTATTTTTTAATAAGCTCATTTTATTTATGTAATATAATAATATCTATAATAAAAATGGTAGTAAAAAATGGAAATACTAGACATCTTTATACATGATACAACATGGGATTTTATCCTAGAAATAATTATCCGTTGTTTTTTCATGTTTATTTTTATTCTCTTCTTCTTGAGACTATCTGGTAAACGAGGCATCCGACAACTCTCTATATTTGAACTAGCTATCATTTTAAGTCTCGGATCAGCGGCTGGTGATCCGATGTTTATGGATGACATACCGCTTATCCAAGCATTTATAGTCATGAGTACAATTATTATTCTTTATCGAGTAGTGACTTGGGCGATGATGAAAAACGAAAAAATTGAAATACTCTTAGAAGGAGAATCACTCTGTATTATTGAAGATGGCATGATGGTGATACACGATATAAAGAAAGGAAAGTATTCTCATGATGAGTTTTTTGCTGAGATGCGTCAGCAGAGTGTAGAACATTTAGGTCAAATAAAAGTTGCTGTTTTGGAAACAGATGGTTCCCTGAGTATTTTATTTTATACAGAGAAAGAAACCAAATGGGGCTTACCTTTGTTTCCAAAAGATTATAAAAAATCTGAATATTTGAGTCCAGAAACCTTCTACTCTTATATGAATTGTGGCGCAACGCAGCATTTACTGCATTTAGAACAGGAATGTCCACGTTGCCAAGCGAAGAGCTGGGCTAAGTCCTTATCTACACCCCATCTTCATTAATCCATTTTATGTTGTAGTTTCTTTATATTGAAAATATAAAACTATTGCATCTTCATCTGTTTTTGTTTTATCTACAATATTCCCTAAATCATCATAGCAATAGCTAGGTTGAATAACTTTATCCTTTATTGGTTGTTTTACTTTTTTAGTGGGAATCGTGACTTTTTCTACAAAACTCGCAAGCCACAATATATATTCATCTTTATTTTTACTCTTTGGTAAAATGCTTATATCAATATTAATAGGTGCATTTTGTGAGTTCATCAATAATTCTTCAAAATCTATATAATGATGAAGCATCTTAAAATTTGTATCTTTTACTGTATTTCTTAACTCAATCATCAAATTATTAAGATCCTCAACTGGATCATCAGAGAATCCTTTTGATACTTTTAAATTACTGTAAATTTTCTCTGCTAATTTTAAGTACTGAGGCATTTGTTAATTCCTTTATTTTATCCTTCAGGAATTTTCGCAAGAATTAAAGTAACCCATTGTTAATATTGTTTTAAGTTATGAAATAAAATTTAATAGAAAAAACATAAAAATCACATTAAATATGACATGTATCTCATTATATGATTTTTATGCAACCAAATTCACATTACATCATTTCGTAAATTTATTAAAATATCTTCAATTAAAATATCGATCTAAGAATAGAAATCTTAAGTTAATTGTGGTTAAAAACTTCATAGAAAATTCTTAACCACAACATCCTTAACATTCTTAATTTTTAATTAGAAGGAGTTCTACTTGATAAGTTCGTTTGAGTATTATCATTTGTTAAACCTGTCTCATCACTTTCGTTCATAACAGGAGCAGAACTACCATGTTGTAAATCATCATGCAACTGAGCCTCTCTAGAATGATCCATTTCTACTGGTTCCGCTTCTAAAGCATGGGGAGTCGTTGTCTCCTCTCGACTCATTGTATCAGCATCTTTATTTTTATCGCATCCAGCCAAACTGAATACAAAACATATCGTTAAACTTTTCAATAATAGATTATTCATCACTCTGTACCTCTATTTTGTTTTAGCTAATAGATAATAGGTTCTATACTTCCATCACAGTACTAATCAACTGACTATTTTTCCCTAGCCTGAGCTGATATATTCCTTTACTCCACCAATAAAAATTTTTCCAGTTTGTTTAATTTATCTTATTTTAGAGTCATTTTTATCATCGGCTATCACCTCCAATTTATACTAATAAAAAATAAAATTTCAGTTATTTCACAATATTTTTTGATACCAGCTTACGCTGGGCTCTAAAAAATTAGTCGTAGACTGCTTCTTTTGACTGTATATACCTTAAATGCTTATATTATTGATATAAGTATCACCACTAAGATCAAATTCATAAAAAAGAAGCTTGTTTAAGCTTCTTTTTTAATCTGAATTTATTTCATAAGTTTACTCAAAACTTTTTTACCTTTAACATCATCAGTTAAATCATGAGCATCACTTTTTTTATCATCAGACAATCTACTCTTATCCTTGTGAGATTTATAATAACAACCCAAAGCAACACCTGTACCTAATGTAATAATCGTTTTTAACATGCGATACCTCTTAAATGTATTTGAAGACCTATATTAGTAGCATTTTTATTGTAATCTTTAAGCCCTTATTTTATAGTTTTTCTTTAAAGAATGAAAACTTATGTAAAAAATATTATGTAGAATTATAAATAAACTTATAAATCAATCTTTTAAATTTATTTCAAAACATTGCTAAAACCTTAATTTAATATAGAAAAAATTTCACAAACAAGAACATCAAAAAAATTATTTATCTGTCTAACCTATTTATCAGATAAGCAATATGAGTGAGATTATAAAATGTATAAAATAAAATATTTTGAAGCTAAATCAATTCAAGATTTTGAAGACTCTATAAAAAAATGATTAAGATAAGAACGCTCCAACTATAATCACAAAGTAATTATTAAGAATATAAGTCATTGTCATGCCAACAATGCTTTAAATCCAATTTTTACTGCGCTGATAGTCTATAAATACGAATAGTTTATTTAAATTAAATACTTATCACATAAACGACATAGAAGTAAGAATATTTTCTTATAAAAATCTTACTATTCAATCACCTTTTTAAATAAACATAAAAATCAATACTATAAAAATTAAATCAGTATTAACTTAATATCTTTCCAGCATTATTGTTTCACAAAAGCATCATTACTCACACTAGCTACCATAACAAATACAATCAGTAACGAAAAAAACTTCATAATCTCTAAATAATATGGACTTGGCAGGAGCAAGAAATGCCACAATTTTTACGTATAGCTGAAAAAGTCTATAGAAACTTGCAAGAAAATAAAGCGGCTAACAATGATACCCTAGAAAATCTAAACACATTAATCATTGAAATTCGTAAAGAAATTAAAGGAACTAAATTAAAACTTCTTTACAACTTTATAGACTTTGAAGAATGTTTGAATAAGCCCAACCAAGATTGTAAGGTTCAGTTAGATATCAGTTTAATTCCTAAAATTAAAAATACAGATGAGTTCATTTTATGGTTGGCAGGTTTTATTCAAAGAATCACTACAGACGGGAAGAGAAAAGCACCTCCCCCACTTAGAAGTGATATTCCACCAGATTTCCAATTCAATTCGAGCAAAAAAGTAGAGAACCCCCTTTCAAACATCGCCGAATACTCAAAAAGTGTTGAACAAATAGATACTTATTTTAAATCGGAAGAATTCACGACTGTACTAAATAAAGATCAGTAATTCAATAAAATTGTAGAAGTGTGCCCTTGACCGTTCACACTTCTATTATTTGCTGAGTAAATTCAGCAACCGCCTGTACGGGGCGGTTTTCTTTTTTATATGATAAAAAATTACGATTTAATTAATAAGCTCTTTTTCGCTACTTATTTCGCCATCCATTTCAGGATTACTTTTTCTCAATCAGCTCAAATTTGTTAAGATGGCAAAGCTGAGAAAAGCTGAATACGTTCTCACACACTATTGACTCAATTTTGGCACAAATAAAAGTACACCCAAAGGTATACTTTTGTGTAGATTTACCTAGATTCGACTAGCAATTGGTTAGACAGCCAAATTTTTTAAGCATGAGATTTAGTGTTTATTTTTAAGGATTTTTATACATGAATAGCAATGAAATCATGGCTGATCTCTCTTCCCACACCCCGATGATGCAACAATACCTAAAAGTAAAAATGGAGCATCAACACGCCCTGCTGTTTTATCGTATGGGAGATTTTTACGAACTATTCTTTGAAGATGCTCGTCTTGCTGCCAAGCTGTTGGGTATTACACTAACCCATCGTGGTAAAGCCAGTGGTGAACCGATTCCTATGGCAGGTGTACCTTATCATGCAGCGGAAGGCTATCTTGCGCGTTTGGTTAAATCAGGTCGGACGGTTGCCATTTGTGAACAGGTCGGTGAGGTTACTGGAAAAGGTCCTGTGGATCGGCAAGTCGTTCGTATTCTAACACCGGGTACTTTAACCGATGATGCTTTACTTGGTAGCTATCAGTCCTCAAATCTTGTTGCGCTATGTATCCAACAAAATCAAGTTGGTTTCGCCTTGCTAGACCTCAGTGCAGGTATTTTTAAAGTTCAACAACAAGACTATAAACCCGAGCAACTTCCGATTGAACTGGCTCGTTTAATGCCAAGTGAAATTTTGATCGACGAAGATTTAGTTGATCAAGATATTATTGAGCAGATTAAAAAGAATATTGACTGCCCAATTACCAAACGACCAAACGTTGATTTCAATTTAAATAACGCGCAAAAAACCTTATGTGATCAATTCTCTGTCTCGACTTTATCGGGTTTTGGATTAGATCCAATTCCGCTAGCAAAGGCTGCCGCTGCGGCATTGATTCACTATGCCAAAGAAACACAAAAAACGGCGCTACCCCATATTCGCGCAATTCAAATCGAACAAAGCACCGATTTTATTGCACTCGACCCAATTACACGTCGTAATCTAGAAATTATTGAACCGTTATTTGACCATGGTACCTCCCTGTTTCAACTGGTGAATGACTGTCAAACAGCTATGGGCGGACGCTTACTCAGCCGAACCCTGATGCAACCCATTCGTGATACAGCCGTTTTAGATGCCCGCCTTGATGCTACAGAACAGCTGTTAAAGGGCTACCATGAAGCACCGCTGCGTTTAGTGCTAAAAGAAATTGGCGATATCGAACGCGTTCTAAGTCGCGTGGCCTTAGGCAGTGCCCGTCCTCGTGATTTAGTCCAACTACGTCATGCCTGTGCGCAAATTCCTTTTTTACGCCATGCATTAGCGCCTGTTCTACAAGCAAAACAATCTAAATTATTGACCCAACTTGATCATGAGCTTGGTGACTTTAAAAGCTTGTATCAGCAGTTAATGGCAGCGATTGTAGAAAATCCACCCGTACTCTTGCGTGATGGTAATGTAATTGCAGAAGGCTATGATGAGGAATTGGACGAACTGCGCAAGATCCGTGATCATGCAGGTCAATTCTTAATTGATTTAGAAATTAGAGAACGTCAACGTACTGGAATCAATACACTTAAAATCGGCTATAACCGTGTCAGTGGTTATTATATAGAACTCACTCGTGCTCAAGCAGAACAAGCACCAGCGGACTACATCCGTCGTCAAACCCTTAAAAATGCTGAACGTTATATCACCCCTGAACTGAAAAGCTTT
The DNA here is from genome assembly GCF_000369505.1 of Acinetobacter sp. NIPH 298. GTDB lineage: Bacteria > Pseudomonadota > Gammaproteobacteria > Pseudomonadales > Moraxellaceae > Acinetobacter. The sequence continues at coordinate 622,814 of NZ_KB850055.1, read as the reverse complement.
GAAGACAAAGTACTTTCTAGTGAGTCTCGCGCATTAGCACGTGAAAAACTGTTATTTGAGTCATTGTTGGATGAATTACGCCAAAACATTGCACATTTACAAATGATGAGTGCTGCAATTGCATATATTGATGTACTTGCCAACTTTGCCCATCAAGCACGATTAAACAATTGGGCTCGGCCAGAATTCAGTCCTGAAACAGGGATTAAGATTCAAGCAGGTCGTCATCCTGTAGTAGAAGCTTTAAATAAAACACCGTTTACCCCAAATGATACATTTTTAGATGCACAGCACCGTATGGCGATCATTACTGGTCCAAACATGGGTGGTAAATCGACATTTATGCGTCAAACCGCACTGATTAGCCTTCTTGCCTATTGTGGAAGTTTCGTTCCCGCAAAATCTGCAAAACTTGGTCCAATTGATCGTATTTTTACCCGTATTGGTTCAGCCGATGATTTATCAACTGGAAAATCAACGTTTATGGTCGAGATGACCGAAACCTCACAGATTTTGCATCATGCCACCAACCAGTCCTTGGTGTTAATGGATGAGGTTGGTCGTGGAACCAGCACTTATGATGGCCTTTCTTTGGCTTGGGCATGTGTACTTGATTTGACTAAGCGTGTGAAATGTCTATGCCTTTTCGCCACCCACTATTTTGAGCTGACTGAACTTGGCAGTGAAACAGGTATCGATAACTATCACGTTACTGCACAGGAATTGAATGGTAATTTAATTTTATTACACAAAGTTCAGCATGGCCCCGCAAGTCAAAGTCACGGCTTACAAGTTGCAAAATTGGCGGGTATTCCAGCAAGTGTGATTAAAGAAGCGCAAAAGCGTTTGAAAATTCTTGAAAAGCAACAACATCACATCTTGCAAAAAACTGTGCAAACAGATTTATTCAGTTCAATTGATCCTCAAATTGAAACACAAGTGATTGAGAAAATTATTGAAGTGGAAGTCCATTCACCAGCTTTAGATTTGTTACAACGCATTGATGTAGATGATCTTACGCCTCGTCAAGCACTTGAACAACTCTATTCACTCAAAGCAGCACTGAGATCCTAAAGACATTTTCCCAGAACGAGTGACTGAGACTTGTTCTGGGGAAAAATTTGTGAAAAAGATAAACCGCATCGTTATATCATCCCCCCATCATCAGAATAAAATGAGTAATCAATCGAAGGGACAAATGCTGAATTTTGTGCTCAGAAAACTACAGATTTCAGAAATCGATTTAATCTGGCAACAGATCAGTCGTCGCGAATTAATCACTCAAATGTACGTGCAACACAAACAACATTTAGACATAGTCGATTGTTTTTATGATGTTGAGAATTGGGATGCCTTTCATCTAGATAATGATCCACCTTTATTAAAACAAATCCATCAACAAGGCGGATTATGTATCGGGGTATTTAACTCACATGATCAGTTAATTGGTGTTCAAGTCGTATCCAATCAACTTATTCCAGATTATCCTGAAGCAAAATTATTGCAATACTTTTATGTTGATGCAGATCACCAAGGTCAAGGCATTGGGGCACTGCTCATGCATTCCGCAATAGAGTCAGCACAACAATTGGGTGCTAAACAACTCTATATTTCAGCAACATCAAGTAAACGAACGGTAGACTTTTATCTCAAACATGGTGCCCAACTATTAGCGCAACCGGATCAACATCTATGGGGGTTAGAACCAGAAGATATTCACCTGATGTGTTCTATAGAGTCATTTATCAAAAACAACGCACAATGAAATCCAAAAGGGAAAGATAAAAACAACTGATTAAGACAAATACTTAACCGCACTATGTCTTTAAAAATCAACGAATCAATATAACATATTTATTTTTATCAATATGTTACCCTGTTTTTCATATGTATAAATAAACAATATCAATAAAAGCAATTGTTTGTTCCCCCCATTTTTGCCTACAATAGCCCATTCCAAACAAAAACCGTATTTTTAGGTAGCTGTCGCCATGACCTTTGTTGTCACTGAAAATTGTATTAAATGTAAATATCAAGATTGTGTTGAAGTTTGCCCTGTCGATTGTTTTTATGAAGGCCCGAACTTTCTTGTCATCAATCCAGATGAATGTATTGACTGTGCGCTTTGTGAACCTGAGTGCCCAGCAAATGCGATTTTCTCTGAAGATGAACTACCTGAAGGTCAAGAAATCTTTATTGAGCTCAATACTGAATTATCTGAAAAATGGGCAGGTAACAATATCACTCAAATTGGTGAACAACCTGCAGATCGTGAAGAATGGAATGGAAAACCAAATAAGCTGCAATATTTAGAAAAGTAATTGAAAAGGCCAGTTTTACTGGTCTTTTTTAATACTTGAATCACACATTTCTTTGCAATTGTCCCATTATACCTGCGTTATTTTGCATTAAAATAACGTGTCTATAAATTATGAACTGCCTTTTATGTTGCGAAATAAATTACAGGGTTTTTTATCATTTTTTATCATCCCTGTGATGATGGTCGGCTGTGTCAGTTCAAAGACAGAAGTAAGCAAAGGTAAACGAATCCATATTCCTCAGGAAAAAGTAACGGTTACTCGACCAACACCAGATAAAGTAGAGCCAGCATCCTATCGTCGCTGGTTAGCACAAGGTGAAAACTATGCCCGTGTTCGCGAATATGAACAGTTTTTAACACGTAATCAAGTCGCTCACATTATCCCAAGTTTTGAATTATTAAGAACCGCAAGAGATTGGCAGAAATGTGGCCGCAATGAGTATGCTGTACCAAACCGTGAATTGTGGGGCAACTCACTTTCAACTTTACGTGTATTTAAATATCTTATTTCTGCAAAAATTTTAACCGATTTTGAAGTGACCTCTGTCTATCGTGATTTACCTTTAAACGAATGTGCTGGCGGTGCAAGTTCATCTAAACATTTATTTAACTCTGCCATCGATTTTCGCATTGGTCCTGAATATCCTCAGCCGCAGGATTATGCATTTATTGAACAATCCAAATTTAAATTATGTCAGTTTTGGATTCAGCATGGTCAAAGCTTAAATCTAGGTATTGGTCTATATCGCTCAGGTCAGATTCATATTGATACTCAGGGTTATCGCACTTGGGGCCCAGACCTAACACGTAACAGCTCAATGTGTAACTTTTAGAATAAAAGATCACTTTCAGTAAAGAGATCTAAATGATCTCTTTTTTTATTCAGTAATCAAATTGCACTCTGAGCATAAATGTTTAAAATACTGCAAACAGATTCAAAGGTAAGCCTGATTATGCAACAGATGTGGACCGACATTGATGATTATATCAATGCACATTTAATCCCCTCAGATCCTAAACTTCAACATGCATTAGACAATACCGATACGCAAGGTCTTTCTAATCATTTGGCTGTTGCACCGAATCAAGGTATGTTCCTGCAAATGTTGATTCAAATGAATCAATGTAAACGTGTATTGGAACTTGGAACTTTTGCCGCTTATAGTACCATTTGGCTAGCACAAGCATTACCAGCCGATGGTTACCTGCTCACGGTTGAAGGACGAGATAGCCATGCTGCCATCGCCCAAGAAAATATTGATTATGCCGATATGCCTACCCATATTGAACTTAAAAAAGGACGCGGCGCAGATATCATGAATCAACTCATTGCAGAATCCAGTGAGGCATTTGATTTGATTTTTATTGATGCAGACAAACAAAGTTATCCTGAATACTTGGAACTCAGCTTGAAGCTATCTCATTCAGGAACGATTATTGTATTGGATAATGTGATTCGTTCAGGCGCGATATTGGATGAAAATAATAAAAAACCAAGTATCGAAGGCATTCGTGAGACCTTCACCGCACTGAAAAATCACCCGAAGCTTTTATCTTGTACAGCACTACAAACAGTGGGTTCAAAAGGACATGATGGCTTCGCAATAGCGATTGTAAAGTAAAGATCAAAAAACGAACTGATTTTTTTAATTACTAAATATCAAACACATACAAATATACAAAGTGCTTTTCCATATAGTTATCCACAGTATTTGCGGATAACTATATGGAATAAAATGAATTACTTAGCCACCAATAACGGTACATTTGCATTTCTAAATATAGAGGTTGTAATGCTGCCTAAGAAAAATTGATGAATTTTACTATGGCTAAAAGCACCTAAAACAATTAACTGCACATTATGTTCTCTTTGATATTCCAAAATATTCTGAGCCACATCACCATAACGATAAACAGGCATTACATCTAAGCCAGCATCCGTTAAATACTTTGCAGGCTCAGTTAACATTTCGGGATGATCACCGACATAAAGCAGATGGCATTGTAGCTTTTTCAACAAATCACTTTGAGCGATCCGCTGCAACATTTTCTGACAGGTTGGTGAATACTCGTATGCAAAAATAAAACGTCTAGGTGGTTCAAAATGCTCTCCAACCGTTATTACGGTACAATTTGCACCACGTATGAAGTTCTCAACATTACTACCAATTGGTTTATTTTTCTCTGCGGCACGCTCGCCAACACGCCCAATAATCACCACGTCATTTTCATGCAGAAGATTAAAACTTTGTTCAAGAAAATCGCCTTTTTCTTGAATTTTGCTGCTGGTTAAACCGTATTGTTTCTCGATTAACTCTGAAATATGATTGAGCAGGTTATTACTATAATCGAGTGCTAACTCACTTTGCTTTTGCTCTAACTCAGCAAGCTCTTTGAGCAACATGGCATTACTCTCAAAGCCAATCACACCGCTGATTTCACCTAAATGATAGCTTGCAGGATAATAGTCCAAGATTTGCAACAGCACTAATTCTCTTTGCGTTTGTTTCGCAACCCAAACTGCAGCCTCAGCCACAGCATCAATACAAGGTGAAGAATCAATACATGCAATTACGCGATTCATGTTGGCCTCTCTTTAGGTTTGACACCTTAGGTCTTCTACTTATTTTTAACTTAACACAGATAAAAGCAGGATAGGTTAAATTTATGTATAGAATCTCATACGCTTTTTAATGCTTTTCATTCAGTTCTATAACGAATCAATTTTGCTGGATTCCCTGCCACAATGGCATAATCTTCAATATCTTTGGTCACCATACTATTCATCCCAATCACAGCATGGTTTCCGATTTTGACCCCATCTTTGATCCCGACATGCGCTCCTAACCAAACATCTTTGCCGATCTCAATACCCTTTGATGTCACGGGTTGCTGATAGATGGGACGGTCCAATGCCATCCCATGATCAAAAGCATATAAATGGCTATAAGCCGCTATTCTAACTTGATCGTGTAGTTGAATCCCTGCTCGCCCACCATCCAAAATACAGTGATGATTTATTGCAACCTCATTGCCAATAACTAAAGGACCATGCAAGGTACAATCAGCGGCAATGAAAGTATTATCACCAATGGTAATTTTGCGTCCAGGCTCAGCAAAAATATGTGCCAATGGTGAAATAAAACAATTCTGACCAATCTCAACTGTTTCCATTTCCATCAAATACGCTTGATATTCAGCTTGCCATGCGTCAGCCCATTCACGTTGTTTAGGCTTGAGCGACCAATATAACCACGGCATATAATTGAGACGATGTTTATGCTGCTCTCTATATTTTAATAAAGGATCATTCATCAAGTTCTTGCCTCCCTACAACTTTCAATTGCTCACGCCCTGAGAGCGAGGAACACCGTTCCACAAGCTCGCAAGAGAGGGCTTGTAAATTCTAATCTTCAACATGTAGATGCTCACGCCCTGAGAGCGAGGAACACAGTTCCGTAAGCTCGCAAGAGAGGGCTTATAAATTCTAATCTTCAACATGCAAATGCTCACGCCCTGAGAGCGAGGAACACCGTTCCGCAAGCTCGCAAGAGAGGGCTTATAAATTCTAATCTTCAACATGCAAATGCTCACGCCCTCTAGTAACATCTTGAAGTTTTTGTCTTAAAGGTTCAATTTGATGAATTTGTAGCCGTGCCTCAATGAAAACACCATTTTCGCTATAACTTTCTTGGTATTCGATGTGTTGCTGCATAAGCTCATATTGAATAATTGCCCATTCATTAAATAGGCAACTCAATTGAATCTGTTTTTTCTCAATCAGCTCAATTTTTTCAGCCAATAGCAAACATTGTCCAGCGCAACCACCATAAGCACGAACTAACCCCCCCGTACCAAGCTTAATACCACCATACCAACGATTGACCAATACAATCACATTGGTCAAATCATTTCCTTCGATGGTTGCTAAAATCGGACGTCCTGCGGTGCCAGAAGGTTCACCATCATCATTAAATCGAACATGATGTCCAATCTTCCATGCCCAACATTGATGTGTCGTCGATGGATCTTTCACTTCTTCTAAAAAGTTTTTGACCTGCTGCTCATTTTCAACAATCGCTGCAATCGCTTGGAAACGACTTTTTTTAATTTCTTCTTCAAAAGTTACCGAATTGGCAATGGTGAATGGCATAAAACATAAATACAAACTTTAAAAAATGATTATAGCAATTTTCTGGCGCGATGTAGGGCGCTATGATAGGGTCTGTTGACATTCCATTATAAAAAATGGGTGTGATGACTGATTATCACCACACCCGACGATAAAGGTTTCAAATCAGCAGAAACTATCGTTCACGTAATGCTTCTTTGGCTTTATTAAATGGTTTAAGCAAATAATCCATAATGGTTTTTTGTCCAGTCCGAATATCTACAGTAGCCACCATACCAGGGGTAATATCGAATGCGGTACCCGCTTTGTTATAAAGTCGATCTGAATCTGTCCGAATATAAACACGATAATAAAACTGATCTTGCTTCACTTCATCACGAATGGTATCTGGTGAAATCGTGGTAACTTTACCTTCTAGCCCACCATACACTGCATAATCATAAGCCGTAATTTTTACCAAAGCTTCTTGATTTGGATGAATAAAGGCAATATCACGTGGCGAAATACGTGCTTCAATTAATAATTTATCCTCTAATGGCACAATCGTCATCAACTTACCATTTTGAGGAATGACACCACCTTCAGTCGTGACATCAATCTCTTTCACTACACCACGCACAGGCGCTCTAAATACAGCACGTTGTAAGCTATCACTTCTTCCTTTGACCACTTGTAGTTGGGTTTGAATATCGGTATTGGCTTTTGATAACTCCTCACGTGCTTTTACATAATATTGATTACGAATATCATTGATTCTATTTTGTAAATCATTTGCTTCACGCTTTAAACGCAACACTTCAACTTCACTGGCCGCACCTTTTGCAACCAACGGCTCAGTCATAGCCAATTCTTGTTGCACCAATTTAAGTGCTTGTTGATTACCTGAAATAGCCTCCTCTAAATTCATGCGACGTGAATAATAAAGTGCTGTTTCTTCTTTTATGAGTTTAGGTTCTTTTAAAACTTCTTCTGGAAAAACCAAAGCAGTATTACTGACTTCGGCACGTAAACGCGCTGCTGTCGCTTGTGCAGAACTCAATAAAGATTGTGACTCTCCCACATTTGAAGCAAGACGTGTCGGATCTAACTGCGCTAGTATTTGTCCTTTTTCAACGATATCGCCTTCTCTAACAGCGAGTTTAGTTAAAATCCCCCCTTCAAGTGATTGAATGGTTTGCTCTTTTGAAGAAGGAACAACTTTACCCGTACCTGTCGATACTTCTTCTAAACTAAATGCCCATGCCCACACGAGCAATATCACTAAACCAATCCCAATTAACCATACAATAACCGATGAACCAGGTAACTTCGGTTCCTTGTAACTCACATTCATGGGACGACTGCTGGTTTGTTCTTGCTCACTCATGAATTATCCTCTTTATTTTATTAAACTATTTTTTGTTTTGCCGATGATTGCTGCAAGACTTTATCAGCAGGTCCATCCATGACAATTTTGCCATCATTCATCACAATAATACGATCAACCAATTCCAACACCGCTCGGCGATGTGTCGCGACGATTAAAGTACGATAGCCCAGCCACCCCTTTAAATGATCTATCAATTGTTTTTCTGCGACATCATCAATCGCTGCAGTCGGTTCATCGAGTAGCAAAATATTCGGCTCACGGACTAATAATCTTGCGAGCAACAATGCTTGTCTTTGCCCACCAGAAAAGCCCACGCCCCCCTCTAAAACCAGATGATCCAAACCTTCTTTCTTTTCTTGAACGAAACTCAATGCACCTGTTACTTTTAAAGCTTTTAAAAGATCTTCATCGCGTGCCAACGGCGCACCTAAAGTTAAGTTTTCACGAATGGTTCCATAGAAAAGATAGGCGTTCTGGTTGAGTAAACCCATATCACGACGGACATCAGCAGGGTCAATCAAACTCATATCCAAATCATCTAAGTGTACCGAACCTGAATTTGGAGTCTGCATTGCAGAGAGAATTTGCAATAACGTTGATTTACCAGCGCCATTTCGACCGAGAATAGCAATTCGCTCACCCGCCCGAATCTTTAATTTTGGAATCGCCAAGCTTGGTCGAGGATCATCTTCACCATACTGGAATACCACATTTTTCAGCTCATAATCACCATGTAATACTTCTTTATGTACCAAATGTGCATGATCAGCTTGATCAACTGGGCGCTGCATCAATTCATCTAAACTTTGCTTTGCCACTTTGGCTTGTTGAAAACGACCAAGAATACCTGTGATCTGTGATATTGGTGCCAACATCCGTGATGATAAAATTGAACAAGCAACCAGCGCACCTGTGGTCATTTCACCTTCCATCACAGCAAAACACCCAACCAGTACTACAATGGCATAAGTAAGCCCTTGTAGCTTCTGCGTCCAAGCTGTCAGTACACCAACAATTTTACGTTGTTGCATACTGATATCAGCAGAAATCTCATTCATATGATTCCACTGATTTTGGAAACGAGACTCTGCACGTAATAGTTTAATATCTTCAATCCCTTGTACAGCCTCAACCAAAATTGCATTACGAATTGAGGATTCACGCATACCTTCTTGTGCAAGTTTAGCTAGCTTCTTTTGTACCAAGATTGCAGGCAAAATCATTAGCGGTACGATCAACAACATGACCCAAAATAAGTTTCCGCCAATAATTGCAAAGATAAACAAGAATAAAAAGAAGAAAGGAAGATCCGCAATCGCACCCATCGTGGTTGAAGTGACAAGTTCTCGCACCCCTTCCAATTCACGAATCTGAGATATGAAGGTTCCCGTTGACTTCGAGCGCTCGCTATTTTTGATTCTTAATGCATGACCAAACACCCGATCAGAAATACGTAGATCTGCACGCTTCCCAATAATATCAGAGATATAAACACGCGAAATACGCAGAACAAACTCAAAGATTGCTGCAATCAGTACACCACCAGCAAGCACCCAAAGTGTAGGTATCGACTGTGAAGGAACAACACGGTCATAGACTTGCATTGAGAAAACGATGGTCGCCAATGCCAAAACATTTGCAATCAAAGATGCAAACATAATATCGATATAACGCTTCCAATCACTTAAAACGATTGACCAAAACCAGCTTGGCTTATAGGGCTTAATATACTCATCAATACGTGCATCAGGAACGGACTGCTCAGGGCGTAAAATATACACACTTTTTACAATATGTTTTAAAGCGCCTACTGCGAACTTTTGTGATAAACCTTGATCACCACTGAGTTGAATACTGACATGCCCAGAGCCATCTGCTTTATCAATGACCCCCACTTGGCCATCGGCAAGTTCGACTAATATCGGTAAGCGCCACGGGTTAATGACATCATTGCTGAATTTTACTCTGCGTAAAGTGAGCCCAATTTGCCGACTGATCAACGTCAAAACCTCATCAAGATTCTGATTTTGATTCCAGTCTAACTGTAAGCGGACACGCTCTTCCGAAGGCTCAATCCGATAATGCTTGGCAATGGTTAATATTGCCTGTAGCCAAGGTTGGTAATCTATTTTTGTCATCATTGTTGCACCTCAAACCCTTGAATTTTTATATTATTCAGGTCATAGGCTTGGCGAGAACGGCCTGTGGCTGCAATATATTGAGCGATACTACTGTAAATATCATAACGTGCTATTTCGACTTCTGTGTTTGCACTATGAATGGCTTGTTCTGCATTAAGTAAATCGACCAGCGTACGAGTTCCCAATTTATATTGTTCCTGATAAAGCTCACGTGTCCGTACAGTGGTTGCTTGTTGTCCTGCTAACACTTGCATTTGACGTTGCTTATTTTCAATTTGCTCTCGACTGGTTCTGATCTGATCCAGCACATTTAAGTAAACTGTATTTACCTGTGCTTTTGCCGCTTCTTCAGCAAAACTAGCGGCTCTAATTCTCGAAGATGTCGCACCGCCTTGATAAAATTGGCTACTTGCTTCCAACATAATCGCGCTATCAAAGCCACCATTTTTATCATTGTTTGGATTGCGCCCATGTAATGCTTGGCTTAACTCACCTTTTACAGCCAATGTTGGATAATTACTGACTTTGGTTTGTATTTTCTGACTACGCGCAACCTCAATTCCAGCCTGCGCTGCAATCATTTGCGGAATGGTATTAAATTGTGGCTCTACATATAAATCAGATTGTTTAATAAAATCATCTGTAATCGCCCATTGAACATTACGCGCATCAAAACCTAATAATGTATAAAGATGTTGTTGAAACTGACTGAGTAATGATTGTTGTGCAATCAACGCTGATTGAGCTGATTGCAAATATGATTGTGCTTGGACAGGATCTGCCTGACTACTAATCCCTGCATTTGCTCTTAAGTTCGCCATTTCCTGAATACGTTTAACCCCAGCAATCCGCTGATTGGCAATTCTTATGAGCTTTTGATAACGCTGAATATTAATAATCGTTTGTGTTACATCCAGCGAGATATCATCAATTTTAACTAAAACATTCGCTTGTTCTATCACTAATTTTGCTTGTTCGGTGGTAACGCCAGACTTCACCTTCCCAAAGTCATACAGCATTTGAGAAGCATTTAAAGCTAATACTTGTCGACCTCGCTCCCCCTTTCTCGTCAAATCACCTGTATTCACGCCCCCTGAAATTTGTGGATAAAACCCTGCTTTCGCTACATCTATATTGGCATTCTGTGCGGCTAAAGTTGCTAGGGTTTGTGAAATTTCAGGATTGCGCTGAACTGCAATTTGTATGGCATCTTTTAAAGTTTTGTTTTGGTTCTCCCATAATGCAGTAGGAACAACATCCATTGGACGACCAGATCCAACGACAGGTAATTCAGTAGGCGATGAATGAGGTGAAAAATTGCTCAACTTCTGCATACTTGCAGTTTTAAACTCATCATTACTTTTAGGCGTAAATAGCTGAGACAAATTATTCTTGAGAGAATGATACTGTTCGCTTGGCGTTGAGGCATGTGTAACGGGTACAGATAAAGTTGCTATACAAAATAGCCACTTTAGATCTATACATGTTTTACGTGATCCTTCATCTATATCTATATCTTTATTAATGCTCATATTCTTGTCATGTAATTATCGTTCAAAGCGTCTTCATTCTACTCTTATTTTTGTAGAAAACACCACGTTTCAAATGCCAATTTCTCGACGGATAAGTGTTTGTTTTTTGTAAATTAGTTCACACTTTTCTTATCATGCAACGGGGATGGTACATGCACCATCCAATCCAAAAACTTATATTTATTAATGAAATAGGGAGAAAAACACCAGATCACAGTCAAATTCAAATTTCTCGTAACATGATGATTGCTACTGGCATAAAAAAAGAACCCTGAAGGTTCTTTTTCAAAGCTCAAATCTATTGTCTAAACAACAAAATCATCACCCAAATAAACTTTACGTACTTGCTCATTATCAAGGATTTCTTGCGGCGTGCCTTCAGCAATCACCGCCCCCTCACTAACGATATAGGCTTTTTCACAAATTGCCAGCGTTTCTCGTACATTATGATCCGTAATGAGTACGCCAATTCCTCTGTCTTTAAGGGTCTGAATAATGTCCTTAATATCACCTACAGAAATAGGATCTACACCTGCAAATGGCTCATCCAGCAGCATAAATTTAGGGTCAGCAGCCAAAGCACGTGCAATTTCGGCACGACGACGCTCACCACCAGAAACACTCATGCCTAATGAATCTTTAATATGATTAATTTTGAAATCATTTAATAATTCATTCAGACGTTGCTGACGTTGCTGCTTATTCAAATCTTTACGCGTTTCCAAAATCGCCATAATGTTTTCGGCAATGGTCAACTTTCTAAAGATCGAAGCTTCCTGAGGTAAGTAGCCAATTCCTTTACGAGCACGCTCATGCATGGCAAGATCAGATAAATCAAGATCATCTAAATGAATCTCGCCTTTATCCATCCGAACCAAACCAACGACCATATAAAAGCTCGTCGTTTTACCCGCACCATTCGGACCAAGCAATCCTACGATTTGCCCACTTTGCATGGTAAAAGACACATCTTTTACCACCCAACGTTTACTATAGTTTTTCGCTAGATGCTTAATACATAAAGTTTGTGGTTGTTGCACCGATTGTTCCATTAATCACGCGCCCCTGGAAAACTTTTTGAACTTGATGGTGGAATAATAATTTGCACACGATTTGTTGAAGAACCTTGAGCCTCAACATCGCCTTTATTCATACTATATTTTAAGCTATCACCACGAATACTTGAGCCATTCTGATAAAGATAGGCCTTTCCAGATAAAGTCAGAATACCCGTATCCGCATTATAAACAATCTGTTGTGCTTCACCGCGCGCTAAACCCTTATTCGTATCAATTTGCTGCTGAAATTTCGCCAGTTGGCCTTTAGCCGTAATGGTCTGAATTTCTTTTTTACTATTTAAGGTAGCAATAATTGAATCTGCCTGAAGTCTCATCGTTCCCTGTTCAATCACAACATTTCCCGTATAAGTTGTGATACCTGTTCGATCATTGTATGTGGCACGATCTGCAACTAAAGAAAGTTGTTGATTACGATCAGACGGCAAAGCAAAGCTTGAACTGGAAAATAATGCAGCCACAGCAATACAAGTAAACTGTTTTAAGAAAGTAAAACGATATTTAGAATTAAGAGCTTGGCGCATACTTTCCTCGAACTTTATAAAATTCATATTGACCATCATTCAAATTTGCTTTTAAACCCTGACTCACAAATTCGGTTGTTGGGGATTGAACAATGACTTGGTGTTGGGTTTCTAGTTCTCTTGTTTTTGGATAACCGGTAATTTCATCTGTATGAAACTCCATGTTGCCCTGATCCGACAAGTTTGTGACGACAACATCTCCAGCCAATACAATTTTACGGTTTTCATCATAACCATTTGCTCGTAGGGCAGAAAAAGTGGCATCAGGTTTTCCCTGTTTGTACATAACCGCTTTCAGTTGGTCAAGCTGCGAGGTTTTCTGCTGCATATCCTGCTGTAGTTGTTTTACTTCAGCACGAATGTACAAATTACCCTGTTCATCTGTTTGCGTTAAATGAACCCCATGCGCTGAATAAGTCATATTCTTCGCTGAGTCTACATCCAACTTTTTTGCCTTGCCGCTAAAGTAGTAAAAGCCGCCACTTACAGAAGCGACCACAATAGCAACAACATATAAAACTTTGGTATCCATAAACAGGGTTACCTAACCTTTGAGCAAATCAACGCTATTAAGTATATTAATGTGGTACCGCAAGATATTTTTCAAGCAGCTCTTGGTAAACACCTTTTGCCATCAATAACATATCACAGACCTCTCTTACAGCCCCACGGCCACCCATTGCTTGCGTCACCAAGTGGGCACGTCGACGTACTTCTTCATGGCCATTCGGCACTGTAATACTCATACCCGCAATGGCAAATGCAGATAAATCAGGCCAATCATCGCCCATATATAAGCAGTCTTCAGGTAAGATATTGAACTGCGCACAAGCTTCACGTAGTGCCACGCCTTTATCTTCACGCCCTTGGAAAACCAAATCTACGCCCAAATCCGACATACGTTTTTCAACAATATGACTTTTACGGCCTGTGATAATAATCACTTTCATGCCCGCTTTTTGAACCAATTTCATCCCTAAACCATCGCGAATATCAAATGATTTAATTTCATCGCCAGAATTGGTTAAGGTTACAAAGCCATCGCTTAAAATCCCATCCACATCAAGCACCAGTGCTTGTAAATGACGTGCTTGTTCTTGTAAAGCATACGATGCCATGGCTTAATTTACTCCAGCTTCAATAAGATCGTGCATACTAATAACACCAATTACTTTTTTAGCATCATCAACAACAACGAATTGGTTAATTTTTTTCTCATGCATTTTTTCCAATGCTTCCACTGCTCGAGCTTCTTGAGAAATCGTCATCGGATTTTCCGTCATCACAGCGGATACAGCAGCATTCACATCAAAACCCTGTTGCCGATCGATCATTCGACGCAAATCACCATCAGTAAAAATCCCCAATAAGGTATCTTGCTCATCAACAACAGTGGTCAGGCCCAGCCGTTTATCAGAAATCTCGTACAGCACCTTATTCATCGGTGTATCAGGATGAACTTTTGGCAACTCTGCACCGGTATGCATCAAGTGCTTCACATGTAGAAGTAAACGCTTGCCCAACGCACCCGCTGGATGTGAACGCGCAAAATCATCAGCGGTAAATCCACGCGCTTCCAATAACGCAACTGCCAAAGTATCACCTAACACAAGTGTTGCGGTGGTACTCGATGTCGGTGCTAAACCTAAAGGACAAGCTTCATCCGCTAAACCTAGTGTCAGCGGAATATCTGCATTTTGTGGCATTGGACCTTTATCATCACGACTAATGGTAATCAAAGGCACTTCTAGATGCTTGATCAAAGGCATCAACATCATAATTTCATCACTCTTTCCAGAGTTAGAAATCGCAATCAAAACATCTCCACGCACCAACATGCCTAAGTCACCATGTCCTGCCTCACCCGGATGCATAAAGAATGATGGCGTGCCTGTTGAAGCAAAAGTTGCTGCCATTTTGCGACCGATATGACCTGATTTGCCCATACCCGTGATCACGACGCGCCCTTTGCACTGCAATAAGATTTCACATGCACGATCAAAGCGCTCATCAATTTGTGTGGCAAGCACTTCTATGGCTTGTTGTTCAATACGCAAGGTTTCCAATGCGCTTTTTTGGAAATTTATGACTTGTGACATGTGAGTTTGACTCAAAGTAATGCTCAATCCACTTGATAGTAGATAATTTTAATCAAAAGAATACGGCAGATTCTAGCATAACTGTGAATTATACACGTTTCTAAATGTATAAGTTTTCAAGGAAGATGAAGAGATATAAAACAAGCTAAAATCAACCATAATAAAAATACTTGTTCCCTCTGATCTTTTTTCTCCAGACAACTTTATGAAATATGGTGCATACGTTATGATGAATCACGATTTTTGTAGAGTGTTTGAAAACCCTTATGCAACCTTTTGTTTTATATAACTCAGAGCAACGTAAAAAAGTTGAATTTGTCCCACGTAACGAAGGACAAATCGATATCTATGTCTGTGGTATGACCGTATACGATTACTGTCATATTGGACATGCTCGCGTTATGGTTGCATTCGACTTCATTACCCGCTTCTTGCGTAGTCAAGGCTGGAAAGTTCGCTACATTCGCAACATTACTGACATAGACGACAAAATCATTGCTCGTGCCAATGAAAATGGTGAAAGCATTCAACAACTCACTGCTCGATTTATTGAGGCAATGAATGAAGATGCGACAAACTTAGGCTGTATCGCACCTGATGAAGCACCGAAAGCGACAGATTATATTGATCAGATGCAAAGCATGATCAGCACTTTAGTAGATAAAGGTGCGGCTTATCCTGCTGCAAATGGTGATGTCTATTTTGAAGTGACTAAATTCAATAAATATGGTCGCTTATCAGGTCGCAAACTAGATGATATGCAAGCAGGTGCATCAGAACGTGTTGATGTCGAAGTTGATAAAAAACACCCTTTTGATTTTGTACTTTGGAAACACGCCAAAGCCAATGAACCTGCTTGGGCTTCTCCTTGGGGCAATGGTCGTCCCGGTTGGCATATCGAATGTTCTGCCATGTCGACCTGCTGCTTAGGCAATCACTTTGACATTCATGGTGGCGGCTCAGATCTGATGTTCCCACACCATGAGAATGAAATCGCGCAAAGTGAAGCTTCTACTGGCGAACAATATGTAAATTATTGGATGCACGTTGGTTTCATCAATGTTGATGGCGAGAAAATGTCTAAATCTTTAGGCAACTTCTTTACCATTCGTGATGTGATGGAAAAATTCCATCCCGAAGTCATTCGCTATTTCATCGTGTCGTCGCATTATCGTAGTCCAGTCAACTTTTCCGATGTTGCATTAAAAGAAGCCAAAACAGCTCTTAGCCGTTTTTATCATTCTTTTAAAGCCTATCAACAAGTTTATGGACAAAAAACAGTTGAAACATTAGAAGCCAGTTTCGTTGAACGTTTTAACAATGCCATGCGAGATGACTTTAATACTGCTGAAGCGATGGCGGTATTATTTGAACTAAATAAAGAATTGAATCGTGCTGTAAAAGACGAACAGGCTGAACAAGCGACCGTTCTATACTCTACGCTACGAAACCTAACCAATGTTTTAGCTTTAGTTCAACACGATGTAGATGATTTTTTAAAGTCTAATATTGGTCAAGAAGCCCTTTCTCTATCTGATACAGAAATTGAAGATTTCATACAACAACGTGTAGATGCAAAAAAAGCCAAAGACTTTGCGAAGGCAGATGCAATTCGTCAATCCTTGCTCGATCAAGGTGTGGTACTTGAAGATAGCCGTCAAGGCACGATTTGGCGTCGCGCTGACTAATTTAGTCAAAAAACAACCAATCAACAACTTATAGAGTTGACAGTTTTATTAAACACTCTATAATGCGTCCATATTGCGGGAATAGCTCAGTTGGTAGAGCATAACCTTGCCAAGGTTGGGGTCGGGAGTTCGAGTCTCCTTTCCCGCTCCAGATTCAAAGAAAGGCACCTATCGAAAGATAGGTGCCTTTCTTCTTATATATTTGATACATCTCAGTTTCATCTTAACCGTCCTGTTTTACCAAAAATTAAATAACACTTACACTCCCCTACTATTATTTTCTTTTAAAATCTCATAACTTGGGTATCAATATTTTCACAGGGTTGTATCTAAGATGAAAAAATCAATAATCGCAGTTTCGCTTGCATCTGTATTTCTAGTGGCTTGTAATAAGTCAGAAACACCAAAAGATGACCACTCAACCCCTCCTGCAGTAACAACAGAGGCTGCATCTGAACCGATGATCGATCGTGAACATACCGCAGAAAACTCTTTAGATTGGAATGGTAGCTATAA
This sequence comes from Acinetobacter sp. NIPH 298, assembly GCF_000369505.1. Classification (GTDB taxonomy): domain Bacteria; phylum Pseudomonadota; class Gammaproteobacteria; order Pseudomonadales; family Moraxellaceae; genus Acinetobacter. Next base: position 605,417 of record NZ_KB850055.1, on the reverse strand, counting down.
AGGTGTATTACCTTGCGCCGATTGTGAAGGTATCGAAACAAAACTAGAGCTTAATTCGGATAAAACTTTTGAATTAGAAGAAACTTATCTCGGTAAAGGTGATGGGAAATCTTTTGAAAGTAAAGGTAGCTTCCAGTTTGATCGCAACAACACATCTATTATTGAACTAGACAAAGCTGGTGATAGCCGCAAATACTTTGTTGCCGAAGGCTACTTAAAAGCACTTGATTTAGAAGGCAATGAAATCACAGGTGCACTCGCAGATAAATACCAACTCAACAAAGAAGCAGAATAATTTTTCTGCGATGAATGCTCACACATTGTGAGCATTTTTTATCGGTAAATATCAATCTAAGTATAAAAAAACCCTGCTTTATCAGCAGGGTTTTTTTTGAATCAAATCAGGGCTTAGCCACCGAATTGGTTCATTGTGTTTTTAGAATCATCACCAGCTTTCAATGCATTGTCGCCAGCGAAGATTTCTTTATGGTCATCACCGATGTCAGAACCAGCCATTGCTTGGTGTTTAACACATGCGATACCACCGCGGATTTCTTTACGTTGTACGCCAGCAACATAAGCCAACATACCTTCAGAACCGAAGTAACCTTGTGCAAGCTCATGAGTAGAAAGCGCAGCAGTATGGTAAGTCGGAAGTGTGATCAAGTGATGGAACACACCCGCTTCACGAGAAGCATCTGCTTGGAAAGTACGGATTTTAGCATCAGCATCAGCAGCCAATTCAGTCTCATCGTACTCAGCGCTCATTAATTTAGCACGGTCGTAAGCAGAAACGTCTTTACCTTCAGCAACCCAACGATCGTAAGCTTGTTGACGGAAGTTTAAAGTCCAGTTGAATGATGGGCTGTTGTTATAAACAAGCTTCGCATTTGGAACAGTTTCACGTACACGGTTAACCATGTGAGCGATTTCGTCAACGTTTGGAGTCGCAGTTTCGATCCAAAGAAGGTCAGCACCATTTTGAAGGCTAGATACACAGTCAAGTACAACACGGTCAATTTGAGTGTCAGCACGGAACTGATATAAACCAGAAGCTAAACGCTTAGGACGGTGTAATTTACCATTACGTTTGATCAAGATTTCGTCTTCTTGAGCATCAGCAATATCAATTTCAGAAGTTTCTAAATAGCTAATGTACTGAGAAGCGATGTCACCTGGCTCTTTAACCACTGGGATTTTTTGAGTTAAGTCAGCGCCTTCAGAGTCAGTACGTGCAACGATGATACCGTCATCAAGACCCATTTCTAAGAATGCATAACGTAATGCATGGATCTTAGCGATAAAGTCTTCATGTGGAACTGTTACTTTACCAGCTTGGTGACCACATTGTTTCGCGTCAGATACTTGGTTTTCGATTTGAAGTGCACAAGCACCTGCTTCGATCATTTTCTTAGCAAGTAAGTAAGTTGCTTCTTCGTTACCGAAACCAGCATCGATGTCCGCAATAATTGGCACAACGTGAGTTTGGAAACCATCGATTTGAGCAGTGATTTCAGCAGCTTTAGCTGTATCACCCGCTTCTTTTGCTTTTTTAAGCGCGCGGAATAAATCGTTTAATTCTTTCGCATCAGCTTGACGTAAGAAGGTGTAGATTTCACCAATTAACGCAGCAACTGAAGTTTTTTCATGCATAGATTGGTCAGGAAGTGGACCAAATTCTGAACGAAGTGCAGCAACCATCCAACCAGAAAGGTAGATATAACGACGTTCAGTTGTACCGAAGTATTTTTTGTTCGCAATCATTTTTTGTTGCGCGATAAAACCGTGCCAGCAACCTAATGATTGAGTGTATTTGCTAGAGTCAGCATCATATTCAGCCATATCACGACGCATAATTGCAGCGGTATATTTAGCAATATCTAGACCTGTTTTGAATTGGTTTTGCAATTGCATACGCGCAGCATCTTCTGGGCTAATATCGCGCCAAGTGTCGCCGAATTTTGCTTTTAGTTCGCGGATTGCATCAATCGCTGTTTGATATGTAGTCATGATATATTCCTTTGAGGATTGGCATCGAATGATTGCTAAAAATCATGCTTTTCGCAGTCTAGATTTCAAGCACTTCATCAACATGTTTCACAGCTTAGTCTTTGCAAACGAATTTATCCAATATTCTAGGTTAATCTTCAGTATTTTTTTAAAAAATACATGGATAAAGACGTATTCACAATAACATATAATCAATTTAAGATATTGTTTTAAATTATATTTTTTTCATTAAAAGTTCATCAGCACTGTCTCGATGCTGTTGTAACACGCAATATCTGCTTTCTTTAAATCAGAAAAAGCGTTAAAAAAAACCGATTCGATAGCGCTTCATTGTGATCTTTTTTATTATACCCATATTCTTTCCTCCCAAAAATAGCGCAAATTGACTGCTGAACAAGACAGAATTATGCTTTCAATAGCTTACGCCATTCATTACTGTGCAATTGTTTTTATATCGTATTAAGTTACGCAAACTGCTTTAAATATGTCATAATCCAGCACAATTTAAAGATTTTATTTTCGGTATTTTTTTTATGAATCTGGAACGGGTCGATCTCAATTTATTAATATATCTTGATGTACTTCTTCGTGAAAAAAATGTCACACGCGCCGCGGAACAGCTCGGTGTTACCCAACCAGCGATGAGTAATATTTTACGTCGTTTACGTAATTTATTTAATGATCCTTTATTGATCCGTTCATCAGAAGGCATGACCCCGACTGAACGTGCATTAGAATTACAACCTCGTATTCGTGATGCACTATCAGACCTTTCGATGATTCTGGAACCGCGTACCGAGTTCAGACCATACACCAGTACTCGCGTGTTTCGCATTATGACATCTGACTATGCTGAGGCAACTTTAGTTCCTCGCTTAGTCAAAGCATTACGCTCAGAAGCACCCAATGTCGTACTCGACTTTTTGACCCCAAGCGATGTCTCATATCGAGACATGGAACAAGGCAAAGTCGATTTAGCCATTAACCGTTTCAATGAAATTCCGCAAAGCTTTCACCAAGTCTTAGTTTGGCGTGATAGCTTTAGTTGTATTTTAAATGATAAGCACCCTGCCGTTACCCACCTCAACCTCAAAAGTTATTTAGATGCTCAACATATTTGGGTATCAAAAACAGGGATGGGCGTTGGCTTCGGTGTAAATCCAGACAAACAAGCGGGTTTAGGTTGGATTGATCAAGCATTAGAACGTATCGGTCAACGTCGTAAGATTTCAGTCTTTACCCGACACTATCAAATGCCTGCCCTTTTAGCTCAAAATGTTGATTTAATCGCAACGCTCCCAACACGGATGGCACAACTACAAACACAAAATCAAAGACTGGTCATCAAAGATCCTCCTTTTTATATTCCAGAATTTGAACTTAAAATGGCTTGGTGTCCTTTACTTCATCATCATCCAGCGCACCGTTGGTTAAGACAACTGATTCTATTTGTCGCGCGACAAATGATTGAAGAAGAAAACCGTGAGTTTTTATTAAATAACTCACAGTTTTCACAATACTAAAATTAGCTCATTACCTTAAAGTCTTTTCACTTTAAAATATGAGTAGTGCTGAGTTGATCTAAAGATTAACTCAGCGTCTTTTTTATGTTAAAACATTATGATAATTAATAATGATGAAAATCTAGGTGACGTGTGAGTCTCGTACAAAATATCATTATCATTGCCATGCTGATTGTTGCAGCAGGCTTTTTATCACTCACTGAAATCGCGCTAGCAGGTGCTCGCAAAGTTAAACTTAAGATTCTCGCAGAATCTGGAGAGCATCGCGCTCAAAAAGTGCTCGACCTACAAGAACAGTCTGCTGATTTCTTTGCCGCTTCACAAATTGGGCTAAATGCTGTTGCTATTTTAGGTGGTATTTTAGGTGAAGCAGCGTTTCGGCCTCATTTTATTGAGCTGATTAGTCGCTTTTATACAGGACCATGGTTAGAAAACATTGGTTTCGCCGTTTCCTTTACTTTCGTTACGTCTCTTTTTATTCTATTTGCCGATTTGATGCCAAAACGTCTGGCAATGATCGCACCAGAAAAAATTGCGATTAGTGTCATCGATCCGATCCAAATCTTTATTAAGGTCTGCAAACCCTTGGCTTGGGGCATCAATGCGATCGCAAACTTGTTATTCCGCCTATTTAAAGTGAATACGGTGCGTGATGACAATATTACCTTTGATGATATTTCCGCAGTCATGGATGCTGGCGCTCAAGCAGGTGTTTTACAAAAACAAGAACATCATTTCATTGAAAATGTATTTGAATTAGAAGAACGTACTGTTCCATCAAGTATGACCACGCGAGAAAATGTGGTTTATTTTACCCTGAAAGAAAATGAAAGTAGTATTCGCCAAAAATTAGCTGAATACCCTTATTCAAAGTTTTTAGTCTGCAATGAACATATTGACCAAGTTATTGGCTATGTCGATACCAAAGACATTTTGGTCCGTATTTTAAATAATCAATCTTTGCTACAGCTGAATGAGTCCACGATTCGTACGGTTCTCATGCTTCCAGACACCCTAACCTTATCAGAGGTACTGGATCGATTTCGTTCAACCAAAGAAAAATTTGCAGTCGTTATCAATGAATATGCATTCGTGGTTGGTGTCATTACCTTGAGCGATATTATGATTACGGTGATGGGCGATTGGGTTACACCGCTGGAAGAAGATCTACAAATTATTAAACGTGATAATCATTCATGGTTAATTGATGGCAGTACCCCGATAGAAGATGTAAAGCATGTCTTGGAAATTGAAGAATTCCCTGAAAACGAAAACTACGAGACGATCGCAGGCTTTATCATGTATCGTTTACGCAAGATTCCCCGCCCCGCTGATGCTGTAGAATATGCGGGTTTCAAATTTGAGGTGGTCGATATTGATCACTATAAGATTGATCAGCTGCTGGTGACTCAAATCCTATCTAGCCAAGAAAGTGAATCCTTCTCAATTCCAGAAGATTAAAATTACACTGAATTAAAAAGCCCATTGACTGGGCTTTATTTTATTTCATCACAAACCAAATTAAGATGGCCAAAATAAAGAAGATCAAAACAAAAAGTTTGATTCCCCCTCGACTACGCTGGGCCAACTGTTCTTGGATACGCGCCTGTTCTTGCGGATGATCTTGTAAATATTGATCCACCAAATCTTTTGATTCTTTTAAGCCTAAACCCGTTTTTTCACGGGTAATCTTGATGGCATCAATTAATTTACCTTCTCGTAATACTTGTAAAGCCTCTGGCGGAATCTTCGTAGCTAAACGCATAAAATCAACAATCCTTGTTATTTTCAATGTGAGGATTCAAGCAGGACACCGCGTTTATGAGGTTTTAATTGCCACCATAAAGTGAAATTAACTCATCGAGTGTTGCTTGATAATGAATCGAAATATCTTCAGCTAAAATCTTGTAGGCGTTATCAAACTGAACCATCGGCCAACCTTCCTTCCAGAACGGGAAAATATTGTGCAGACCTTCAGTGACAATTGCATCTTCACGACTAATTGCTTGAGCCACTTGCGAGAGTACTTGTGCAGTTTCAGCACCATCAATCGCAAGATAATCAATACCACGTACTTTTAAAATACGAATACGATCTTTTTTATAACGGATTTTTTTTGCTTGCCCTGCATTCAAACCCAATGCCAGTGTAACAGCTTCAACAAATTTATCTTCAAAACTTGTATGCAATGCCACCAATGCTTGTTTATGTGCTTCTTGACGACCTGCTTTACCACCATTGACGATCATCTCTTTGGCTTCAACATCAAGCTCATCTTTTCTCATAGACTGTAAAATGTCTAAAATTTCGATATCGCTTAAAGATTCAGGAGAGTGCTCAGTCATGGGAGTCCTTGGATAAAAATATAAAGGGCTATTGTCGCATAAAAGCAATATCAAAGTAGGATAAAATTAAATACGATTTTAGATACAAACCACAAAAAAGAAGCCCGCTTGCGCGAGCTTCTTTTCAATAAACCCAAGCGATTACAGACGAACCAATGTCACAATCTTTTCAGCTGCATCTTCAACTGACTCAGCTGCTACCTCAGTATCAGTAGTATCAACCGTTGTTGTAATGACAACCACACCTGTTTCACGCAACAAGTTGATTTGCTCAACTGTTAAATCTGCTTTAGCAATTGCAACCACACCTTGTTGAATCAACAAGCTCTCTAAAGCATGCGCTTTTTCGAGCAACTGTGCAGACACACCAATCACCGCAGGTTTTTGACCTAAACGAGCAGCACGATCTTCTGCGGTCACAGGATTGCTATGCGCAGTCCATTCCACTGCAGCTTCAACCATACCCGCACCAACCGTTACATTGCTTAAACGATCAATGAAAATGAATGAACCTGTATAACGACTGTCTTGATATTGGTCAAACACCACTGGTGCATCAAACTCGACCACAACATCTGCAATGGCATTTAACTCAAGCTCTTCAACTTGAGTATGCTCAAGGGTATTTACATTAACACGGTAATTAATTGTAGTTACTTTCGCAGGAACAGTTTGCGTACCCACTTTCAAGTTATACAGTTTGCCTTTTACCAAAGGATGTTCTGTCATCCACACCACAGATGCACGTACACTACGTGAAATCAGCGGTTGCTCACCCGCACGCACCAAAACATTCCCACGAGAAATATCAATCTCATCATTTAAAGTTAAGGTTACGGCTTGGCCTGCAAAGGCACGTTCAAGATTGCCATCATAGGTGACAATCTCTTTAACCGTTGATTTTTTACCTGATGGTAAAGCTAAGATTTCATCACCAACATTAATGCTACCCAATGCGATCGTACCGGCAAAGCCACGGAAATCGAGATTAGGACGATTGACATATTGAACAGGGAAACGGAATTCTCGCTTATTTGATTCGCGTTTAATTTCCACTGACTCAAGAATATTCATCAAGGTTTGACCCTTGTACCACGGCGTACTTTCAGATGGATTGACGACGTTATCACCATTCAACGCAGAGATCGGTACAAAGACAATATTCTCAGGACAACGATCACCAAGCTGGCTCACAAAAGCATCATATTCCACTTGGATTTCATTGAAACGCACTGCTGAGAATTCAACCAAGTCCATCTTGTTAATTGCAACCACGATATTTTTGATACCGAGTAAACTTGCAATAAAGGTATGACGACGCGTTTGTGTTTGCACACCATAACGTGCATCAATCAAGATAATCGCAAGATCCGCAGTAGACGCACCTGTCGCCATATTACGAGTATATTGCTCATGTCCTGGTGTATCCGCGATGATGAACTTACGTTTTTCGGTTGAGAAATAACGATAAGCGACATCAATGGTAATACCCTGCTCACGTTCAGCTTGTAAACCATCGACAAGTAAAGCAAGGTCAGGCGCATCACCCGTTGTGCCGACTTTTTTACTGTCACGTGTGACCGCTTGCAATTGATCTTCATAAATCAACTTTGAATCATAAAGCAAACGACCAATTAAGGTACTTTTACCATCATCGACATTACCGCATGTTAAGAAGCGCAATAAGTCTTTTTGTTCATGCTGTTTTAAATAACCCAAGATATCTTGGCTAATAAGATCTGATTGATGAGACATTGCTCAAAACTCCACAAAATTTGAAATCGGATTTTGTAATCTCCCTAAATCCCTCTTTTAAAAGAGGGACTTACTTAAGGAAATTAGAAATAACCTTCCTGCTTTTTCTTTTCCATCGAGCCGGCTTCATCATGGTCAATCATACGACCTTGACGCTCTGAACTGGTTGCTAAAAGCATTTCTTGGATAATTTCAGGCAAGTTATCCGCTTCAGATTCAACTGCACCTGTCAGTGGGTAACAACCAAGTGTACGGAAACGTACCGATTTCATTTGTGGAACTTCACCTTCTTTTAAACGCATACGCTCATCATCCACCATGATCAACGTGCCACTGCGCTCAACCACTGGGCGAACAGCAGAGAAATAAAGCGGAACCAATTGAATATTTTCCAAGTAGATATATTGCCAAATATCTAACTCAGTCCAGTTCGACAATGGGAAAACACGGATGCTTTCACCTTTGTTGACTTTACCGTTATAGAGATTCCAAAGTTCTGGACGTTGGTTTTTAGGGTCCCAACGATGTTTAGTATCACGGAACGAATAAACACGTTCTTTGGCACGTGATTTTTCTTCATCACGGCGTGCGCCACCAAAAGCTGCATCAAATTGGTATTTATCCAAAGCTTGCTTTAAACCCTGCGTTTTCATGATGTCAGTATATTTCGAGCTACCATGATCAAATGGGTTAATTCCAGCGTCACGACCTTCTTTGTTTTGATGCACGATCAAATCAAAGCCATGTGTTTTTGCCATGTTGTCACGAAAGGTGATCATGTCTTTAAATTTCCAACCCGTATCTACATGTAGAAGTGGGAATGGAAGTTTTGCTGGATAGAATGCTTTTAAAGCCAGATGCAACATCACCGCTGAGTCTTTACCAATCGAGTAAAGCATGACAGGGTTTTCAAATTCGGCAGCAACTTCACGAATGATATGAATACTTTCAGCCTCAAGTTGTTTGAGGTGCGTTAATCTATTTTCAGTCATGTACACTTACCTCCTTATCCATGTTACCCATAAAATCTATAAGTGGTATTAAACCACCACTTGGAAGACCGTGTGGAGGAACGAGTGCCATAACAACTCCAATTTTTCGTGATATCAATATGCTTACTAGTGGCTTATTCACCAGCCAGTAAAGTTTATTCATTATAATAATTTAGATCGACTTCTTTAGCTTGTTTTTTCATATCAATATGCAAAATTGTGATATGCAAACATCAATAAAATATCAACAAACCTGAATAACGTACGCTAAATATTTTAGGATTCACATGATTTTATTCATGCAAAAAAAGAAGCCTAGATAGGCCTCTTTTTCTACAAATAGCGCTTAGAAACGGAACATATTTCGCTCTAGTGGAATTTCCACACCGACTGAGATACCACCATCATTTCCATTCACATCAGAATCACTAACCCAACCATTAATTTTTAATGGAATCGTTGGTTTCACATAATGTGTCCACGTCAGGTCCAAACCTTTAACTTTATCATTTTTCGCAAAAGCTGAATTAATCGCTAAATCGGATTGATTGACTTTAGCGTATAACATTCGCCCGCTTAAACGATTCATGGTATCAAAGCGAATATCACCGCCTACCGAATACATTTGCCCATCCCCACCCATTGCATGACCGAGTGGGAAGCCGTGTTGATAGTAACCATCTCTATAAATATGATGATTATAAGAAATCCGCTTTACCTCACCATTGGTACGCGTGTCTGCCCACTCAGCATAAAGTTGATAAGGCATGTTGTTATAACTTGATGAGAAGTCAGCACCACCGAGATACATATATTTAGCAGGTAATCCTCCGGCTTCATCTTCCCCTACAAATTGGGTATATAAGCTAATCGGCACATTCCATAAAGGCTGTAAGAACAGTCGAGCATCAAATCCTGCAATTTGATTGGCTGGATCTGGTTTACCACGACCACCATTATCTCTTGTTCCTAACATCGCATCCCATAGTGAGCTGAAGCTTTCAGGACGTCCATCACCACCCCATTGAATTGCACGAGATGCACCAAGCTCTAAAGCTTGGAATGGACGAGCAGTCAAACGAAGACCGATCAGTTTTGTGTCTGGAACCGCTTCATAATCATCGAGCTGTCCAGCAAAAGCTTGGTATTGCCAAGGACCTATCCAAGACAACCATTTTGTTTCGAAAGCATTTTGTACCGCGCGTTGTGCCGTTACACCATACACAGGTCGACTAGCATCACCACGAATTAAACTGCCATCATGACCTGGCCCCCAATACGTTGGAATTTGACCTGCGATAACCCATTGATTCCAAAGCTTTCCAGCAATATAAGAGCCTTCAACATTGACATCATGTCCATGATCAATCAACGGGTCTTTCTCACCATTGACTCTGATTTTTGCATCCCAATTTTCACCACCAGCATTCAACTCTAAAGCAGCTTGGTATTGAGATTTTTGGCTATCACCAAAGGCTTGTGGCACAGTTTTGAGATCAGTTCCAGCATGTAAACCCAGTTTAGCAGTTGCATTGTCAGCAGCTAATGCATGAACGACTGAGTCCACAACTTTTTGTTGTGCTTTATTGTTTACTTGAGCCTGTGATAATGCACGTTTAATCTCATCACCACTCATTGGCCATGTTGAGGTACTGATTTGAATGACACCTTGTTGATTCAACCAATTCAAGTCGGTGCGTAAGTTTTCATCATTCAACACAATGCCTTGTGCGAATGATGCAGAAGAAAGAGAAGCAAATAATGCAACATAAAGCGATTTTTTTAAAAACATATCTAAGCTGTTCTCAAATTTATTTATGAGCACATCATCTGTTTTTTATAGATGCTTTTCAATCACCAAACCAAACAATTACATTTCTTAACATGCGATAAAAAATTGACAGGTCAGGATATCACTGAGTACCCTTTGTTTTTCTTTAATACTATTGAAATCAGATAATGAAAAAACTTATTCCAACGCTTGTCCTTGGCGCAGCGATTTGTATGCCAGCTTTTGCTCAACAAGCATCGAAAGAGTCGGTAAAAGAGTTATTGAAAATCACCAAATCAGAACAACTCATCGATCAAATGAGTGAACAAATGAATATGATGATGTCCTCAAGTATTGAACAAATGACTCAAGGACAAAACCTAACCACAAAACAAGAACTCGCTATTATTAATTATTCTCAAGAACTGGCAAAAATTATGCAACAAGATCTAACTTGGGCAAAATTAGAACCCGACATGATTAAAATTTATGTTGAAGAATTCACACAAGAAGAAATCAACGGCATGCTTAAATTTTATAAAACACCTGTGGGGCAATCCACGATTAATAAAATGCCTATCATCATGCAAAAGAGCATGCAAATCGGCTATAAGCAAATAAATGAAGTTACACCTAAAATCATGCAAGCTGTTGAAAAACTGGAAAAAGAGATGCAGGAAAAATAACAAATAAAAGCACACATAAAAAAATAGCCACAAATCAGATGTGGCTATTTTTATTTGACTTCAAATTAGTCTTTACGGCGCATATGCGGGAACAATAGAACGTCACGAATACTCGCTGCATTTGAAAACAACATCACTAAACGATCGATACCAATCCCTTGACCTGCTGTCGGTGGCAAGCCATATTCTAATGCTTCAATGAAGTCTGCATCGTAATGCATCGCTTCATCATCACCAGCATCTTTCTCTGCAACTTGTGCTTGGAAACGTTCAGCTTGATCGATCGGATCATTTAACTCTGAGAAACCATTGGCCAATTCACGACCACCAATAAAGAACTCAAAACGATCTGTGATATGCGGATTATCATCATTACGGCGAGCAAGCGGTGAAGTTTCAGCAGGATATTCAGTGATGAATGTCGGCTGACGAAGTTTAGTCTCTACTGTTTCTTCAAACACGATGGTTTGTAACTTACCTAAACCAAAACCAGGTTTAACCTGCTCTTTTAAAACGTCTTTGGTGAATTTTGCCAAGAATTCACGATCATTGACATTTTCAGGCGTGAAATCTGGGTTATGCTCAAGAATAGCATCAAACATTGAGATTTTCTTGAATGGACCTTTGAAGCTATACACTTCTTCACCATAAGGCACATCAGTAGTACCCAGAATATCAAGGGCCAACTTTTCAAGCATGTTTTCAGTCAGTGTCATCAAGTCTTTATAGTCTGCATAAGCTTGATAGAATTCAATCATGGTGAATTCTGGGTTGTGACGGGTTGAAACACCTTCGTTACGAAAGTTACGGTTAATTTCAAACACACGCTCAAAGCCACCAACAACCAGACGCTTTAAATATAACTCTGGCGCAACACGCAAATAGAGTTCCATATCTAAAGCATTATGATGAGTAACAAACGGCTTCGCAGATGCGCCACCCGGAATCACATGCATCATTGGTGTTTCAACTTCCATGAAACGTTCATTGATTAAATAATTACGCATACCCGCGATCACTTGAGCACGAATCTCAAAAGTTCTGCGCGTTTCTTCATTTACGATTAAGTCTAAGTAACGCTTACGATATTTTGCTTCGGTGTCAGTTAAGCCGTGGAATTTGTCTGGAAGTGGACGCAAAGATTTAGTTAATAACTCAAAACCTTCAAGGTGGACATATAAGTCGCCTTTACCCGAACGACCAATATAACCTTCTGCTGCAATAATATCGCCCAAGTCTAAGCTTTTAATCGTTTCTAATACGTCAGCAGCTAAGCCTTTACGGTCAACATATAACTGGATACGACCTGTCATATCCTGAATCACAATAAATGATCCACGATTGAGCATGACACGACCCGCGAGTTTTACATAAACGTTTTCAGCACCTTCAATTTGTGCTTTGTCTTGATCTTTGAATTGTTCTTGCAAGTCAGCCGTATAATGCTCTCGTTTAAAGGTATTCGGCCAAGGGCTTTTGCCTGTCTGTTTTGCAGTCTCTTGGATTTGCTTTAATTTGGCATGACGCTGTGCGATTAAATCGTTTTCGGAAAGTATTTGTTCAGAAGTCGATTGAGCGTTTTGTTGCGCCATTTCTGCCTCGATTTAAGTAAAAAAATAAAGGCGAATAGAATAGCAGATCACAACCCATTTTCGTATCATTTCAGCTTTATAATCTCGAAAAAAGCGAATCTTTATCGATTTTCAGCCTTTCCGATCGGGTAATTACAATATAAATATCCAATAAAGTTTAACTTATTTTTCAGCTAAGTATTTCACCATTGCCAATCCTTGATCAAATCCTTTATTCATCATTTCGGTATATTCAGGCTGAATATCCACTTCTACATGAAGCTGAGTACCGTCCTCGACATCAGTCAACAGATACTTTTCTAATGCACCAGCCCACGACTTTACCTCATCACTCTCTAGGTCTTCTTTGCTGTCCATAATCATGCCGAGATGCTTAAAGACAACCGTATTCGTCTCATCTAAATGTTCAATGGTAGACACCATGCCATTTCCTTCCCCATCACAAAAATAGGTTTTGCCACCGACTTTCCAGTCCGTTTGCATCGTTGAGCTGCACGAAAAAAACTTTGTCCATGTTTGATAGGTTTCGGTTGCCCATAACACATCCCAAACTTTCTGTTTAGGTGCGTGTATTGTTATCGAATAAGATAAGGTTTCCATATGTTATTGCTCCATCTTGGTTGTAATAATGATGATATCTCAAGTCCAAGTGTTCATTTTTCAATCAAACCATATTTATACATTTGCACCTTTTTAAATTACATCGTGATATTTACGACTATAAAAATTAGAGTAATTGCACAAATAACAAGACTTTCAGCTAGAATTGCCATATTACTTTTTCTATAAATGATTAAACTCTTGCATTTACTTTACTTAAAAGTCGATCTGCGTAAAAATCTAACTCCCAATCAACACAAGTTTGTTGTATTGCAGCGATCGTAGCGACATTATGGAATAGTTTACTGAAAGGCAATTTGAGCATACCTATCAGTTTGGAGAGTCACATGAAAAAATATCAATGTATCGTTTGTGGGTGGATTTACGACGAAGCAGATGGTTGGCCACAAGACGGCATTGCAGCAGGAACTAAATGGGAAGACATCCCAGATGATTGGACTTGCCCAGATTGCGGCGTTTCAAAAGCTGATTTTGAAATGATTGAAATCTAAGATTGTCAAAAAGGCCATGATCACATGGTCTTTTTTTCTATAATTTATTTTTAAATGAAAAAATGTTGGAGAATATAATGCATCCTATCATCATCATCGGATCAGGTATGGCAGGTTATACCGTTGCTCGTGAGTTTCGCAAACTGAGCCCAGAACAAGAACTCGTTATGATCTGTGCAGATGATGCGGTAAATTATGCAAAACCAACGCTATCCAATGCATTTGCTGGCAAAAAAGCACCTGAACAAATCGCTTTGGGTGATGCCGCAAAAATGGCAACCCAACTGAACATGCGTATTGAAGCAGAAACTTGGGTCAAAGAAATCAATGCCGAAAATCATGAAATCATATTAGAAAAAAATGGTGAAACCATTAGCCAACCCTATTCAAAACTGGTGCTTGCGGTGGGAGCAAATCCAATCCGTTTAGCCATTTCTGGTGACGGTAGTGATGATATTCATGTTGTAAACTCACTGATCGACTATCGCACATTCCGTGAGAACTTAGCGAAACGTAAAGACAAACGTGTGGTTATTCTAGGTGCTGGATTAATTGGTTGTGAGTTTGCGAATGACTTATTGCATAGTGACTATGACATCACGGTGATTGATCTCGCGCCACAACCGCTTGGTCGTTTGTTGCCTAATCATGTGGCAGATGCATTTAAAACCAACTTAGAACAAGCAGGCATTAAATTCGCCCTATCTACTACGGTAGAAAAAGTAATTAAAATTAATAATGGTGAAGACTACGAAGTTACTCTCGCCAACGGTAAAACCTTAGTCGCTGATATTGTACTTTCCGCAATTGGCTTACAACCAAATACAGCTTTAGCCAATGCAGCAGGAATTCAAACCAGCCGTGGAATCATTACCAATACATTATTGGAAACGAATCAAGCCGATATCTATGCGGTTGGTGACTGTGCAGAAGTAAATGGCACACTGCTTCCATTTGTGATGCCAATCATGCAACAAGCGCGCGCTTTGGCAAAAACACTCAGCGGTCAAAATACTGCGGTACATTATCCTGCGATGCCAGTTGCTGTAAAAACGCCAGCTGCGCCATTGACCGTTTTACCTGCACCAATCGGTGTCGAAGTAAACTGGGAAACTGAAGAATTTGATGATGGTATGCTTGCAAAAGCCAATGATGCTGAAGGTACATTAAGAGGTTTTGTCCTGCTCGGTGCAACAGCAAGTAAACAACGTTTAACTTTAACCAAACTTGTTCCAGATTTAATTCCTGTACAAGTTTAAAATCTAACTATAATGAGTTTGTTGTGAAATCAAGACCAACAAACTCACGATTGATAAAAAGAATTCAACTCGGAACAAATCCCATGAACAGTGCCTTTCAATTCAATGCGTCGCCTTATACTTCATTTATGCAAGAAACCAAAGTCACTTTGGGCAATGGAATTGAGTTACATGTTGAAATTGGAGGCAACCCTGAACACCCAACGATTTTGCTGATTATGGGATTGGGTGCTCAAATGCTGTTTTGGCCTGATTTTTTTTGTAAATCTTTGATTGATCAAGGTTTTCGGGTTATTCGTTTTGATAATCGTGATATCGGTTTATCTTCAAAAATTCGTAATAAAAAACAACGCCTCAACACCATGAAATTGATGAGTCGCTTTATGTTGGGCTTAGGCAATGAAGGTGCGCCTTATACGCTGTATGATATGGCTGATGATGTGGCGATGTTGATTGACCAATTAGGTCTCGGGAAAACCTATATTTTAGGTGCATCAATGGGTGGTATGATTTCCCAAATCGTTGCAGCAAAATATCCTGAGAAAGTCGAAAAGGTTGGCTTATTATTTACCAGTAATAATCAGCCCTTTCTAAAATTACCTCATCCAAAGCAACTTTTTAGTTTACTCGGTAGACCTGAAGCGCATGATGAAGAAGCAATTGTTAATCACAGTTTAAAAGTATTTCAAATTATTGGCTCGCCAGGTTATGTGAACCAACTCGAAACAATTCAAACCATTCGTAAATTATATCGCCGTAGTTTTTATCCAGCGGGTGTACTTCAACAATTTTTAGCAATATTATGTACGGGTTCTTTGTTACCTTTAAACAAGAATATTACTCAACCAACCTTGGTTGTACATGGTTCAAAAGATCGTTTGTTACCACCAAGTCATGGGAAAGCAGTTGCAAAAGCAATTTCTGGTGCTAAGTTTGAATTAATTCAAGGAATGGGGCATGATATTCCAGCACATTTCATTCCTCAACTTAGCGGTTTGTTTGTTCATCATTTTAGATCATCACACTAGGACACTATGGCTGCATTACCCTCATTAAGACAGCTATCATATTTAGTTACGTTGTCAGAAACATTACATTTTACTGAAGCAGCACGCCGTTCATTTGTTACCCAGTCCACATTGTCTGGGGGGATTATGGAATTAGAGCGTCTGTTAGGTGGCGTCTTAGTTGAACGTGATCGTCAAAACGTTCGCTTAACCCCTTTAGGTGAACAAGTTGTAGCGCGCGCACGTGTGTTATTGGCTGATGCACAGGACCTCATGCGCTTAAGTCGAGAAATGAGTGAACCACTAACTGGTGATTTGCATCTGGGTATCATTCCAACCATTGCGCCGTTTATTTTGACTCAGTTGCTTGATGAAGTTCATCAACACTTACCCAAAATCCAACTGCATCTCCATGAAGCGCAAAGTGAAAAAATTGTAGAAAAGCTCGAACATGGCAATCTTGACATGATTGTGCTGGCACTACCTTTTGATACACGTGGTCTAAAAGTCTCTGAAATCGCGAAAGAGCACTTGTCGCTTGTTTACAACAAAAATGATAGTAATGCGATTCATGCAAACAGTTTAGATGATCTTGATCTGACCCGTTTAATGTTACTCGAAGAAGGTCATTGTTTACGTGATCATGCTTTAAGTACCTGCCCTGTCGGTGAGCGTAAAAATGATCACCGCTTAAAAGCAAGTTCCTTACCGACCTTAGTCGAGATGGTATCTTCTGATCTTGGCTTTACGCTACTACCTGAAATTGCAATCAAAAACAGTATGCTGAGTGGCAATGATGCGATTGCGATTAAATCAATTCAGGATGCACCAAGCCGCACACTTGCATTAATTACCCGTAAAAGCACCCCACTACAAAGTGAGTTTGATGTGATCTTAGATATTCTTAAAAAAATCACATCACATTTAGAATAATTAAAAAGCCTGTAGTTGAGCGATTCAACTACAGGCTACTTTCAACTAAAATAAATCAATGATCATTTTATCTCTAACAAATTAACCTGCTCAACCTGCACATCACTCATCCGCTGACCTTGATCAAGCAGTTGATCAAAGTAAGACTCCACCACTTTTGCTTGATCGGCCGTACTTTCAACCTTATACATATTTTGACGAAACTCGTTACTTGAACGTAAACCTTTGGTATACCAAGCAATATGTTTACGCGCAATACGACAACCAGAATACTCACCATAAAACTGGTAAAGCTCAGCCAAATGCCCCAATAAAACCATTTTCACTTCAGCAATATCTGGTGCGGCCAGATGTTCGCCTGTTTGCAGATAATGACCGATTTCTCTAAATATCCAAGGTCGTCCCTGCGCAGCACGGCCAATCATAATGGCATCTGCCCCCGTATAGTCCAAAACATATTTGGCTTTTTCAGGACTATCGATATCACCATTGGCGATCACAGGAATACTCAGAATTTCTTTTACTCGTTTGATCAGTTCATAACGTGCGTTATTTAAATACATATCTTCGCGGGTTCGCCCATGCAAAGCTAAAGCAGCAACCCCCGCTTGTTCTGCACGTTTAGCAACACGTAAAATATTTTCTTCGCCATTTAAAAAACCAAGTCGAGTTTTTAAAGTCACAGGAACATCAACTGCGGCCACTACGGTATCCAAAATACGAGCAACGAGGTCTTCATCTTGCAACAACGCTGAGCCTGCGAGTTTGTTGCAGACTTTTTTTGCTGGACATCCCATATTGATATCAACAATTTGTGCACCATTGGCAACCTGATAACGCGCGGCTTCAGCGAGCTGCTCTGGATCAGAACCCGCAATCTGTGCAGAAATCGGCGCAAGCTCACCATCGAAATTTGCTCGATATAAGCTTTTTTTAGTCATGCGTAAGGTTTTATCGGCCGTCATCATTTCACTAACGGCATGTCCTGCACCAAAGTATTTGCACAGCGTTCTAAACGGTCGGTCAGTTACACCCGCCATAGGAGCGACCCAAAGTTTCTTATCTATTGATTTATCAAACAATTCTTTAATTGTGTTGTTTTGACTCAATTTCTTAAACCTCGTTTACTCTCGTTTAGTCGGGTATTCTTGACTTTCAATGCTATTTCGTTGCACCCTACTTACACCTTAAAACCTTTGTGGTGCAAATTAATGGGAACTGTCACTAAACGTGCTCAAGCCGATGGTACAACTCGATATCGTGCCCAAGTTCGTGTTAAGCGCGAAGGCTATCCTGTTTATAACGCTTCAAAGACGTTCAGTAAAAAATCATTAGCTGATGAATGGATTAAAAGAACTGAAGCCGAGATTGAAATAAACCCAGACAAAATGCTGAATCCAGCCAAAGAGTTAAAACAAGCAACCTTAGCAGAATTCATCACAGCATATTTGGAGGAGGCTGATAGCTTTGCACGAACAAAAACCAGCTCACTTAAACAGATCGCTAGTGTAGAGATTTCTGAGAAAAATATCTATTCATTAACTCGTCAGGATTTTTCAGACTATGCGATAAAGCGCCGTAAAGGAGATCCCATTCTAGGAATTGATGGTGTTGCGCCTTCTACTGTTCTAAAAGAACTAAGTCATATTAAGGCTGTTCTTGTACACGCTCAATTTGTTTGGGGTAAAGACATAGAGGCAACTTTAGATGAATTTGAAAAATCACTTACCGGGCTTCGAAAATCTCGTATCGTCACTAAAAGTAAAACACGCGATCGCTTACCAACGTCCGATGAACTTCAAGCACTCACCACCCACTTTTATAAAAACTGGATGAGAAAGAAGCGGTCTGTGCCAATGCACCTAATCATGTGGTTTGCCATCTACTCAGGTAGACGCGAAGATGAGATTTGTTCATTGCGGCTACCAGATTATGATCAACACAATACCCAGTGGCTGGTTCGAGATGCAAAGCATCCTGATGGGTCTGAAGGTAATCACAAATATTTTCACATGGAACCAAAAACTATCATGTTAGTTGGTAAGTTCATGAACAAAGAGACTCGTAAACGGGTACTTGAGCTTGGTTATAGTGAAAAACTATTAGTGCCGGTGAACACCGCCACTGTGTCAACATACTTCACCAGGGCTTGTTCACAACTCGGTATTGAGGATCTTAGATTTCATGATTTACGGCATGAAGCTGCAACGAGATATGCGGAAGAAGGATTCACAATTCCACAACTACAGACAATTACATTACATGAATCATGGAATACATTAAAACGATACGTAAATCTAAAAAAACGTGGTGATCATCGCCTTGATTTTGCTGAAGCAATGAGTGTTGCGGAAGGAAGTTATAACAATCATTTTAAAGAATGGAATAAAACTCAGCGCAACATTGCAAGCATAGATACTTTTGAGGCTTTTGAAATGAGCCAAGACGAGACTATTGTTGTTCCCTATAAATTTCTTGAAATACAAATTAATACGTTCATTGAAGAACATAAACAAAACAAATACTTTATTCGCAAACACGTTAAAAAATTACAGACAGAATATCCTTTCGCATGGAACAAAGAAAAACAAGAGTTCTATATAAAAGAGATCCAGATAGCTTGGGAAGATTGGTTCGCTGATCATGGCCAAGTCGCTTGGTCAGAACTTCCAGATGAAGCATCCCATTTTAGTTTTAAGAATAATCGCGTGATACGTCTTTTCAAAAACCGTGTTTTAGCGTTTGATCACGACCTTAATGCCTGGTTGGACATATCAAATGACTACTATTTTGAAGAGCACTATCATATTGAAAATCCGAAATAACCCAAGGTTGAAGTAATCATGAAAACTACAGGACAATTTATCAACGATACACTGCAGCACTCATTTCTTATTCTATGGAAGGAAGATAAGCAAAAATGGGAAGTAGGTTGTGCTTTACTGAAAATAAACTTGCAGGCCGATACATATGCTGAAGCAATTCAATCATTAGCAAAAGCTATTTTAGACTACAATTTATCGCAAGAGTTCTCTAATGCAATCGAGGAATATAGAGAGGACTACTTAAAATCCAATAAATGAAGCGACAAGACGCTGAATTTTTAATAAATTTAAACAATTAAATATTTGTTTGAATGGGAGTATTTTTAAATATTAAATTCGACAAAAGTAATTTAATATTTATTTTAAAAATGCTAAAGTTCGCTACTTTTTTCATTTACATAAGTTTGAGATAGATGGTTGCTTTCATTGCCATAATAGTCTTATTCATTTTCTCTTTTATTATTTGGTTAAATTGGGATACAAAGATTGATCCATTTCTATATCAAAAAAATTTTTACATAAAGTTAAATGACATATTTAAATCCATTGGATTTAAATTGGTCTTAATCATAGTAGCTGGTTTTAGTGCTTATATAACCTTTTGCCTAGGCAATGAAGTTGCGGCAAAGGGTCTAAAAAAAGGACTTGGTCAAACAGGTGAGTTTTTGCTTGTAAACGGAGGTTGGTTTGTTTTTTTAACCATTGTTATCCCTAGTTTATATGGAATACTGAGCGGCTATATCACTTCCAAATGCATAGACAATAGTTTGCAAGAAAACTATGATAAATTATCCAAACAGTATGACATAACAATTAAAGTATTAGAGCAGCTTGAAAAAGTTGTGATTGAAAAAAGACAATTGCTAGCCTTGGCATCCAAAGAATATCTCTCTACGCCGCAAACGCCCAACTATAAGACAGTTTTTATTCGCATAGCACAGCCAGAAAAACAAATAAAATTGTTAATTGAATCTTTACACGATTGCATCAAAAGTATTTATCCTAACGAGTTTCTAAAGGTTGCTCTTGTAAGGGTAAAAAACGGTCAACTAGATGACTGGGTTTGCCATAGTCCTTATAACACAACACCTAGAACGACTATTGATCAGTTAAAACATCCTGATAGTACTTTTTCAAGAGTACTATCGATGAAAAAAATGATTATCGTAGCAGATACACAAACTGAAATACAAAAGCAAAATAGCTCTGATATAATGTATATCCAAGGCAATACAGATCCAAGTGAGTCATGGTGTCAAGTTTGTGTTCCAATTCACAGTATTAATAGTAATGAAGCAATATTTATCATTTCTATTGCTATTAAGGCAGCAAACGTAATTAGCCCTGAAAATGAGAAATTTCTTGAATGGTTGTTTAAATTTTTCATATCTAGGCTTGCACTTGAACACTCTCTAAAAGAAATAAAGGAGCGTATTTCAAAATGAATTCTAAAAAATATATGATCGTTTACAACACAAAACCATCACATTTAATTTATCTTAAATGCAATACCGATAATGTGAATATTGAGATTATTTCACCATATTCTAACAAGTCTGAACAGCAGAGACTTGATGAGTTAAATAAAAGTGTGATGGCTGCAAAACTAGCCTTATCAACGTTTTCCTACAATCAATCACAATCTCATAACTTTTTAGATCGCCTAAAAAGCATATTTACAGCAAAAGCGCACTAGTGCGCTTTTGTCTTATTTTAACATTATAAACCGTCCTGTAAGTATCATTATCCTTACTATACCAACTACTTAAAGTAGAATTTTCAATTAAATATAAATCAAAAAAGAATCAAAATTTCATGCTTAAGTAATATGAAATAGCCCAAGAACTTAGTAAATTTTTAAGCTGTACTTAGGGGCTTTTATTTACCTATAGTCAAATTTTGTGAATATATTTGCTCAGTTAACTATTGAAATTTAAATCCCTGAGCAAATTTTTTCTCAAAATTCAAAACCCCTCATTTGAGTGCTTTCACAAGCGCCGCATTTCTTGCACTGCATTCATTGTGTTTCGCAACAGTATCAACAGCCCACAACAAAACATTTTTACCAGTGCCCGCTTCTAATTGATTCAAATTCGAACACGGCTGAAGCAAATTAGCTGGTATTACCGGCTTCGATAAGACTATTGATTTCTGACAACCCATCATCATCAATACAAACAGACTTATAAATAGGACGCTCAACGATCTTTTGCACTTCACGTGTAACACGTTCGACTTTGACACGCTGTTCTGATTTAAGTTTTTCATAGTCTGCGCTCACTTTATTGACTTGATTTTGTGCTTCAGCAAGCGCCTTGACTTGCTCTTGCTCAATGTCTTGAATTTTTGTGAAACATTTCTGATCTGCTTCTTGAAGCTTTCCAGCTAAATAATTTGTATAACCAATTTGCATCAGGTATAAAAATGACAAAACGATGATCAATGACCATCGTTTGTTTGAAAGGACCCAGCTCATATCACCAACTCCTCAACGCTTTTTCAAAAGTTACTGCATAGTTGGCAATCATCTGCGCTTTATCAGTACCATTGATGATACGGCGAGCACCCACATAGTCTTTCTTAGACTGATGGATGTAGTCACTTAATTTTTTTCCAGTAAAGGCCCCATTCTTCATACCGATGGTCGTGATTTTGATCGCAATATCTGGATCTAATGCTAAATCTGGTTTCTTAAGTAAATCGACATTAAGTAGTCTAGAAAATCGGCTATAGTTGTCGGTGCCAGTAATTTGAACATAACCACGTCCACGGTATTTAAAACCATCTCCGTCCAATGCTGGTGTGTTACCTAAGCGCTTTGCTAGTGTACCTGTGTCATATTTATCGAAATAACGAATACCACCATACTCGGTGATCGGCTGCATTTTGCGATCTGTCTCATGCCACGCGGTGGCAAGCATGTAAGCAGCTTGCGGATATGAAATGCTTTTATCTTTATCTATAGCCGAGACTATAAAATTGATGCCCTTTACTTGTAATTCAGTTAATCGCCCAAGAGCATTGCGAATAATCGAAAAACCGCCTGCCGTCATGATCATTTAACTTTTCTCCTAACATAAAAAAACCGCCATTGACGGCGGCATTGATTGATTTAATTGATTAAAAATTGTCTTTGAAGTCTTTAACATCTCTTGCTACATCAAGAATCGTTGAGTCTTCATGTGTGTTTACATAGTTGAAGGTCCATCTAATGATTGCCCAGAACGGCAAACCTGCAGTAAAGAACAAACCTCCTAAGGCACTTAACCCTGCCCACGTTGTTGCATAATCATGTAAGCCAAAATGCTGAATAATGAACCCACCTCCCGCAATGCTCCCCACTACCGTAGTGATTAAACTCACGACCCATTCACTGCGTGATCTAGGCATCCGAGTCATAATCACCACTAAATACCCCAATGCTGCTGCGACTGCTGCAATAATGATTAGAAACCACATACCATAGATTTTGATTGCAGTAGCAATCCCTACACCGCTACTCATAGGCTCTGCCATTTTTCATTTCTCCAGATAATAAAAAACCGCCAAAAGGCGGTATAGTCTTTTGTTGTCCAATCCATCATCGGACGAATAGTTAAACTTCGATTTGATATACAACGCCTGTGGGCGCACTTCGTTTTATTTCATTTCCGCTGATATATACTTTTGCCCCTATATTAAAAACTGTAGCACTGGTACAGAGCACAAGCCCCGTACCATCAACAACTAAAACTTTATAGTTTGGATGATTTGCGCTCTGCACTGTTGCAATAAACTCAGGCGTTTTTGGCAATAAATCTAAAAGTCTCGATAATGCATTACTCATGATTCACTCTCTCTATTGATGCAGTTTGAGTGACTTTTTCATAACTAAATGACCCGCTTACACTGTCAGCAATACCCCACCAATCGCCGTTGAAAGCAATTAATTCTGCTGGCACACATTGACCGACTTCTTGTGTAATCGGCATCAATAAGCTATGTGTTTCAACCATGCCTGCCTTTGCTAAGACTTCACGTCCTTTGCTATGCATTGCTGTCGTTGATGTAAGCAATGGACTATTAACCGACTCTTGCAACACATCACCCGCAGTACCTACACGCTTGACTTGACCAGTATCGCCATTGCGGTCATTGGTTAAGAACACCCCGTTATAATCAGGATACATCGTGTAATCTGTTGATAAATCAGTCACAACAGATTCAGGAATCACACGATCATATTCATTAATTGCAATCGGGTCCCACCATGTTTTTTTATACTTCGCCTTAATCGTCAAAGTATTGCTGTCAGGTTCGCTATAGACAAAGCCACCTGCGGCATCTGCGATGAGTTTAATTGCTGCAATCGGCGTAAGATTTGAATAACTCAGGCTGTTGATAGGTAGTATCCAACCAAGCGCATCGATCAGCTCCCAATTCAACATAATATCGCTATTCACTCTATCGAGTTCAGCCTGTACCAATTGCACCGATGTTCGCTCATTCTCTTGTGTGAAAGAACGTGTAGGCGAATATGGCGCATCAAGTAATGCTGTAGGACTACGACCAGACAGCTTATAAACATCCTTTGAAAACTGTTTAGAGCGTGAAATGTTCTCAAGCAACATTCGATGCTCATTGCCATTGACCATGATTTTTAAAATCACGGGCTGACCGCCCACTGGGTCAAGTTTTGATTTCTCATAAAATGGAATGGTGAGATTGTAAGACCAACACCATGAGCTGCGGTCACAGCGATAATCACCGTTGTTGACCTGTATTTCTTGCCCGTTGTCTAAACGAGTTACTTTTAAATCATTCACGATATACCACCAGTCAACAGGCGCTAAATTAGGAATACACTCATCAGCACCGAAATTTAAAACTACATTATGCGAATCAATGTCATGACATAGACACACAAAGTCTAAATCAGTTGTGCCGACATATTGGGGTAAAGGCTGCGGAACAATTGGATCGACAGATGACTTGCGATAATAGACTGCTTTTGCCACGTCCCACGCGATTGAATCCGTTGTGACCAGCTCCAAACCTTTGTCATGCTTGAATATGAAACGCTTTTCAAACACTTCAGCGACTTCATGACTAAACGTAATTTTCTTACGCTTTCGAATCATTTCCTGCCAACTAGTCTGACGATTGATCAACAACTTTTCAGATTCTTCAAATACCAACGTGCGAGCAATGAATCTTTTATCGTTTTCCTGCCAAACAACTTTTGAGGTGCTCGACAAACCCGTTGTTTCTTCAAAGACAGAACGGACTGCACGCTGTAGCTGCTGGGCTTTATCAAAGCTATCAGTCACAGCATTAGATAAACTTAAACCACGCTCAAAAATAAAGGCGCTGTTATGCGCCTTAAATCTTGCCTTGCTATATCTCAGATGTTGATCAAGTAATGCGGGTAAAGCTTTTTGATAACCAAAAACACTTAAATGATTTAGTCCTAAAATGAAATTAATATCAAATGTAGCATTAAGTTGAAATTGAAAAGCTGTATCTAATACCGCGTCAATCGTACACAGGTTTTCAGCAAACTCTGCAACAATCTCAAAGCTAAAACTGGTGTCTAAGACAGTATCAATCTGCCCGATGACATCGGTATTTTCTTCAAAGACTGCGACAATCTCAAAGCTAAACTCGGTATCAAGTACCGTGTCTATGACCGCAGTATTTACACCGCTGTCAGCATAAATCGCGGTGACTTCAAAGCCAAACTCAGTATCTAAGACTGTTTCGATTACAGCAGATACATCATCACCAAAATTAAGATTGGTCGAGCCATCGGCTAGATGCTCAAAATTGAGAATAATGTTATGGCTGTCGGTATTGTCAGGCTTAAAGTTTAAGTTTAGGTTGTGCGCATCAACGGTGCCGAGCTTATTTTTAAAATCCACATGAGCACCCTTTTTTAGTTACGGACTAAGTTTGATGGACTGGATAAACAGCGTACCGCCCACGACTAAATTAGTGTTTGCTAAGCTGATGTCGGTACCCACAGCTAAATCAGCAGCGACTTCACCTGCACCGTTGAAAATACGCGCCCACGTTGCTGTGCCAGTCTTAATCACCGAACCCGTGTCGGTTGGGTACAATTCAACATAGGTAGCTGTAGTTCCTTGAATACACGGCTCAGGAAATGTGAGTGTCACTAAAGCATTGTTAGAATCTGCCGCCACCGATGTATCTGCAGGCTGCACACCCTCATAAAAAATAACGGTAGCACTTTGACTACCGCTATCCATAAATTCTGAAAAGGCTTGAATCATGGCAAGCCGAGCATTGACTGAAGTTTTACTCATTTTGGCACCACATTGTCTTGAATGACTGCGTTGAATTTTTTATTTGAATCAATGGATACAATGGTATAAGCAAGACCGTAAGGTAAATACATTTTGTATTGACCGTTTTCATCACTGTTTGTGCTTTCAAGTAATGATCCATTTTCTCGGCTATATGCTCGAACCTGTCTTGAAACTGGCGTGCCAAGTTGTTTAATTATGCCAGAAACCACAGTCAGCTTTAAGCTTGAGGATCTGGACGCAATCCCTTTTCCAATCATTACCTTGTCTCCAAAAAAAGAGCGTATTTAATGGCTACCACACCAGTAGAGGAATATCGGATTACATATTTACCCGCATTACTAACGCCCTCTTTAGTGGCACTTTCAGAGCACATTTTTAAGAACGGTAAATAGCCGCGCATTTCATCCGCATTGTCAATTAAAGGGAGGTCTATATAGATATTTTTTTGAGAAATTGC
The DNA here is from genome assembly GCF_000369505.1 of Acinetobacter sp. NIPH 298. Classification (GTDB taxonomy): domain Bacteria; phylum Pseudomonadota; class Gammaproteobacteria; order Pseudomonadales; family Moraxellaceae; genus Acinetobacter. The sequence continues at coordinate 578,842 of NZ_KB850055.1, read as the reverse complement.
ATTACCCGAGTTTTCTCTCCCCCTTCTCAGTGACAATGCATAACCACCTGTGTTGTAATTGCTTATACCTGATTTATTAAACCAAATGCCGCAACGCACTGTATTTACACCAATACCAGCACTATCACTAGACAAGACATAAGATCCTCGTACTTGTGGTGCGCCATACTCAGATTGTGGAATCCGATCAGGAAAACCAAATGCTAATAATGCTAGGTTTTTACCCCAATAGGTTTGATCAAAAAATTCAGCAACACCAAAAACACAATATGTAGCTTGATTTGATGTGTACACATCAAAAAGAAAACTTACTCCGTCACCAACTATACTGAAAGGTGAACCACCAGATAAAGCAGGCGAACTATCTTGCTGATTATTGCTAACTGATGAAAAACTAGGTGTTCGATAGTACCACTTTGACCAACCATGATGTGTGCCGTCCCACTCCCAGTTTGCGCTTGGCGTGGCTGAATTAAATGGCATCTGAGTACCAGTAATCGTATCAATATCAGACATGCTTGACACAATTCCAACCTTTGCAAATTTTGATCCTGTTTCTGCCGCTCCAGGTGAGCAAAAATCATGCACAAGCAGAATCAAGCCAAGTGACTCAGGATCTGTTGATCGATATGCGCGTTTTGTGGTTGTTGATTCTACTGAAGTCTGGTGAACAATCTCAAAATCAAGTGGCGCTGTGAAACAAGATGCTGTGCCAGAAATAGCACTCGGATGCTCCGCAGTACACTCAACGGTAATTGACGCTCCATCTGCACTTAAAACTTTATAATCACCATCCCAACCATTCGTAGAACCAGCAATTCGCACCACTTGACGGTCAATAAAGCCATGACCACTACCTAAATTAATCGTTGCAGTGATAGATGTTGGATTGGATTTGCTTAGAGATAGAATTGAAACATGGTTAAAACCATTCACTAATACCGCATCGAGTAGCGTGATCATTGCCCCCCAATTATTAGTTAGTTGAGGGATACCTTGCATAGTGTTTTGATAATGCTTTACAAGTCCTGCCATTTTTATTCACTCATAAAAAAGGCTGCACATGCAGCCCGTTAGGTTAATTTTTTAAATGTCTCGGTCAATATCGCCGCGATACATAATCTGGAAGTTATCACTTAAAACTGTTGGTTCAGACTGCTTCACTGTACGAATACACCAGATTGGATACATTGCAGCAATGCTATTAAAGCGCAGAACGTTGCCCGATACCCAGCCTGTACCCCAGCCCTCTTTTTTCACCACAAAATATGGCTCAGATGTGACAGGGTTGATTGGTGCAAAATCCACATTCACACTACCTGTCCCGATCTGACCCGACACTTCACCGACACAGCGAAAGTTGGTTGCATCAGTAAATACTAATGCCCAGCGTTCTTGAATCGCACCCTTGTTTGTTATCTCAATCGGATATAGGGCATCATTGTAATTCGGTGTGATTGACCCACCAGTTGCCGTGTCTGCCCATACGCTATTCCAGACTCCCTGTACGAACTTGGCTGTATATCGGCTAAACATATCACCAACCACCAACGCTGAACCGACAATAGAATCTACGGCTGTATAGTTGTGCGTAATTGGTTTTGTAAGCGTGATTTGACCATTGATCTGCACATCATTAATCAACCCCATATCTTGATAGCGATAAGCTGCTGAAATAGGTGCAACAAGAGTGTTTAAAGCAAAGTCGCCGCTTAATGTGACACGTCCATAATCATAATCCACGACATACATATCATAAGGGACTTTCGCGCCGTTGCTATCTTCTAGTTCGCACCACGAAATACGTGCATCATCGAGTTGATACATCTGCCCTGCGACATGGCTTGGCAATTCTTGCTTTTTAGATGAAGCAATTACACCAATATCGCCGACACGGAAAATTGGCACTCGACCATCAGGCGGCAAACGTGTAGCACTTAGACCAAGGATTTCTGAGTCAAGCGGAATATATGTATAAGCCACGGCGTTATAACGTAGGCTGGTTGCATCAATCCAATACGGTACATTAATGTAAGTCAGTCCTGACTCTTGATATTCAAGCTCTGGTAAATACCAATCTTGCCCCTCTATCTCATCACGATTTGCCGATGTAATTTCAGTTTTGGTGTAAAAGTAGATATCAACAAAACCTGTATCGTAATTGATAACACCATGCGCTTGAGCTGTTTCAATTACGCCTGCTTCATTGGCTGTTAATGTCAGTTGACCACCAGCCATTGCAGCAGCAACTACGGTTAAAGAACCAGGGCGAATCGGGATCGTTGGTGTTCTAAAGCTAACGTGCTGAGTTGGCAACATATCGGTGGTGGTGGTTAATGATTGCAAAGTGAGATTGTTATCGACATTAGGCGTCCAACTATCAACATCAACTACACCTGTACCATATTGGATGGTACCGCTTTGAGTACCACTGCCAGTCGCAGCATCAATGTTTCGATAGATCAAACCATTTCGATCGATGAATGTATCAGAACCAACTTTAAAACGTACAGATCCTGAAAGAATCTGCTCATCAAAGCCTTCTGTTAGATCAAAGTTGAGCTTTGCAGCATTCACCTGCTTTGTACCCGCATTCACGCCCGATGTATCACGATATTTTACTTGTACATCAGTGTTAACAAATGCTTTTAAGATCACTTGCACAACACTTTGAGATGAGTGCTGTGGTAAATAGAACTCTGCCATTTTATGTACTCGTATAATAAGTTGCTGATTTGTAGGTTGTAATGGTTCGCCCAGTCACCAATGCTGGAGTCACTTCAACAGCACCCGTTGCATATGTAATTACACCTTGCTGTACCCCTAAGCGATCAACCAAATTACCTGTACTTGCATCGATAGGAACATCAAATAAAGTGACAATTCGGAACTTATCTGGTGGTGATGTCTCATATTCAGAAACTGGAATTTGGAGTTCAACGCTATTGGGCTGAATTGCAGATCCCGTACCGATGGTAAAAGACAGCTTATTGTTTAGATCCGGTGTTACTGCAGATACTGTTTGTGTTTTTGGATCGCCGTAATCAAACGCAAAATTAAACACGGCGTTCTTTTGAGGCAACTTAGTGGGAATAATTTTTCCTTTGCCTGTGGCGTAGTTAATTGTTCCAGTTGCATCACCAGTAAACTGCCCCAGCGCATTACTCGTAGCTGTTTTCCCAACACCTTCAAGCAACCAAGTAACCGTTACTGAGCTTGCAGCAATCGCTTCTTGCTCTAAGTCAAACTCTATTGCCGCTGGCAACACTGGTAAATCAGCTCGCGCAAAGGTTGAAATCGACGTACCCCATAGCAACAAGATTGGCGTTCCCACATCTGGTAAAGCGCCTGTGGTTAGCAACCAAGATCCAGTTTGATAATTGATGCTACCCGTACCAATAGACTCATTGGCTCCAATCAATCGACCAGTACCATTGTCTTTTAGCGTGTAAAACTTGCCTTGAGACATAAACGAAACGCTAAGCGCACCTGGTGCAGGAATTGGCAGTAAAACGCCAGTCCAGTTGGTACCCAAATTATTTGCCGTCACTGGTAAAGCATAGGATTCAAATGGTTGTGTTGGTGCCACTGCAGGTGTGAAGGTAATGTTGATTGTCGTATTACCAGTACCAACTGCATTGGTCCATACGATATGACCAGTTTGATAATCAATTGTTCCGACTTGAGTGCCAGTCAATGTACGTAATGTGCCGCCATTGTCTGTAATTGCCTGGCCAAACAATGTGAATGCTACTGAACCAGGTAATACACCTGAGCCAATATATAAACTTTGGTTTGTATTCACGTTGGTGGTAAAAGGCGCAATAATGGTGCCGCTATTACCAGCCAGCAAAGCAACATTTTCATTTACGGCATTGAGATCAATTAGCGGCGTTTCAGTTTGTGATGACGGAATCAATTGAGAGAATATTGAGGCAGCTTGGATCGTAAAGCTATTTACAACAACATCATCAGCAATCTCAACACTTGCATAATACTTACCGGTATCTGCAACAATCGTGTCTCGAATGATCGTTGGTGATTTAGCTCCGTTGTACCATTGCGCCGCTGATAGCCCGATAAAGTCTCGATCAAGTGGATCATTAATTGAATACGTAGCAATCTTATATTCAACCTGATTATTGTTGATGATTATCGTCGCAATACGAGTTTCAACTTTAGTAATACGTACGTATTGCTCGAACTGGGTACCCTGACCTTCATTCATTACCAGAACTAAAGTATCGCCAACACTACTTTCGGTTTCTGATTTGAACATGGCAACTTGAATCAACTTCATACCCTGCCACAATGTATCAAGCGGCGTTCCTGCGATCTGGCCACCTTTAGCAAGATAGTTTTCAATGCGGTTAGCTGCATTGGTTCGCACGTCGGTATGACTTCTCGTACTAAACAATAAGGCAGAAACATTCGGATCATCTGGGTTCTTTGAAATGAACACCGTAGACCCCATCAGTGACTCAGTATCATCGTTATTGATACCAGCAAAGATCTTGCGAAGTGACACACGGCCCATGGTTCGATCTAATTCAGAAACATCGGGGAAAAGGTTATTACTCTCACCATCAACCACAACTTGGCCAGAATATTTACCACCGCCATCTGATGTATCTGTTAAACGCTCAGATTTATATAAAATTAAATTATTGGTCTCAACTGGCATTTGGCACCTCTAAAAATTTAAATGTGGCGCGGTAATAATCGCCATCTGAAACTGTTGGAACGCCACGTACTGGCTCAGCTTCAATCGCTCCATCTTGATGATTGAAAATCACATTGAACTGTCGTGTGTCATGCGGATACTCAAACACCAAAGTGAATTGCTCATCCTGCAATGCAGACCAATCTTGAAGCTTTGATAATGCAACACGCTTGATCCAGCCTTGCTTGTTTGTTTTAGATAACAGCGTGATTTGTCGCCCAGACTTCTTTTTTCCCTCTTGAATAATCAATGTGCCGTCCACGGCGAACTCTTGATTCTGCTCAATCGGCTTCCAAGCAAATTCGTCAGACCATAAAAAACCGTTCTCTAAAAGAACGGTTTCATTGGTAAATTTACGGATAAGTCTCATTTCTATTCATTCCCCCAGACACCATATTTCTCTCTTAAGAACCAAAGCAACTCCCTATCTCTTCGTGTACGAATCGAATGAGTAATATAAGAATTAAGAAATCTTTCAGTGTCTTTTACAATCTCAAAGTATGGATCTTCTCTGTCAGTAATCAACGGTAATGGAATATTGGTGGGAATAAGGCTATCAAACATAGGTCTGAATAACTTGGCAAACTCGTCAATATATTCATTAGGAACTCTATGCCTAATTTGCTCATAAACCTCCCCCACTATTTCACCCCAAGCCTCTTCAATATTGTTTTGCTCATGGGATTTACGAGGGAAATTGATAATTTTATTCATGTTGACACCTATGTTCTTTTCTTGGCTTGCTCTAATTCTCTGAAGAACTTTTCAGTGAAATCAGCATTTTGATCATCAGCATAAACATATGCAGATTCACTACCATTTGTAAACTCAATTTGGACATTCTTTGGATTACCTGCATCAATATTTTTAGGTATCACAGGTGCTTCAATGATTGGCGCTTGAATATTGGGAACTTGCAGTTCTGGCGCACTACCACCAGTTGTAAATGAAGAACCAGATCGAGAGTTTTTGTTCTCCCAATAATCTAGCGTTTTCTCCATTTGTTGCTTGGTAGTATTAAGATTTTGGGTAGTTCCACCCTTAAGTGCTGTAGTAGTTTCTACCGCTAAACCATATCTAGCTTTATCAGCCATATCACGTGCACGACTCTTATCCATACCCGCAGCAACTAGGCGGTTATAGTAATCCTCAGCCATACCGTTAATCCCATCTTGCATTTGAGCAAGACCTTTATTAGTGGCAGCAGCTTTAGCCTTACGGTCGGCATCCACTTTAGCCATGGCATCCAACCATTCGTCTGCAGTGCTTTTAGCTTCTTCACGGGCAACACGGCCAAGTTCACGGAAACCATCAGCAGCCGAGCCTCGCGCAGTAAGACCAACACGTTCAACCGAATCTGTCAGTTCATCCATTGATTTAACAGAGGCTTTACCTGTTGAATCTATTTTAGCTGACAAACCTAGTGAAGCGGCTTGTGCAGTCATTAATGAGACTCTAGCTTTGTCACCAGTAGCAATAGCATCATTCAACATAGTGCTATATGCTTTTTTAATGCTTTCAGCAGTTGCCAGACCACTTTTTCTCACAACCTCAAAGTTCTTTTGTGAAAGATCGGCAATTGCATTTAACTCATCCTGAGTCTTAATCCCTAATGCTGAAAATGAAGCTAAAACTGGATCTAACACCATTGGTAAAGAACCTGCTTTTTGCTCAATTAGATTCAAGCCATAAACAACTTGCTCACCAGTGATTTTTCCTTGATCTCCCAGCTCAATTAGCTTGGCTTTCGCATAGTCCAACTCTTGCCTAGATTGTGCAGTATCAATCGCCTTATTTAAGCTGGCAGTTAATGCAAGCCCTGTATCAATACCCTGAGCCTTATATTCATCTAGATGATCAATAATCATCTGAATATCATTGCTCGCAGATTGAAATGTTTTAGTGAATTGCCCCTTTAATTGCTCTGCACTTAAACCTGTTCGTTCGAGTGCCAGATCCATTGCAACCTGTGTCACCTGTGCCATTTTATTGGCTTCTTGAGCGGTTCCAGCAAAAGCAGCCTGAGCATTGGTCTGGAATACAACAAGATCTTCGTTAACCAATGCACCTTTTAGTTCAGCACGCAACTCTTGTGCGGTGATCTTACCAGTGCGTTGCAGCATATTTAATGCTGAAACGGCGTTATTGATGCCCATTAGAGAATCAAATTTCATTGACTCTCCGACTTCTTTCAGCGCTTCACTGGTTGGCTTTCCATCCTTAACAAGTTGATTAAACTTGGTGACAAGCTCTTGAGATGCCTTGCTTAATTCATAAGTCTTGGCTGTACCTTTTTCCGCAGCCGCCGCAATCTCCTTTTTCATGTCAGCAGAGACTTTGGCTCTCGCCGCCTCCAATGCTAATTGATCATCAAGCTTTTCTATTGCATCGCCATAACCTTTTAATTTGGCAATTCCTTCTCCAGCCCATTTCCCGATTGGTACCAGCACAGTTGAAACCAACAGACCAGTCGCTGCAACACCGACACCAAGAGCACCCAAACGCCCAATCAACCCACCAAGAGTGCTAGTAGTCGCAACTGTTGAGGCTGCTACCGTTTTAGATGAACTTGCTGCGGTTGTTGCTAATCCGGCTTTTGCGGCTGAGGCTGCACGTGTGGCTGTAGCATTAGCCAACTGGGCTTGAGTGTTTGCAACCACCGAAGCTGTTTCTTGTGTAATTGCAATTGAGGCTGCTCTAACACCTGCCGCCTTATCCAAAAATACAGCAGCAATATTTAATGCTTTGTAGGCAATAAATGCCTGAGAAGCTAATTTCAAGGTGTTGAATATAGAGTCAAGATTATCAGCAACCCATTTTAGAGATTCAGCAACTTTTGTACTAATGCCATGAGATCGATCTAGCTCGCCTATAAATACCATCCATGATGTTTTTACATTTTCGATAGACTGGCCAATTGTAACTGGCATTTTGGAAAATTCTGATTGAATGGTATCGGACTGACTTTGAAGAGCCTTAATAACAACATCAGTGGTTAATTTCCCGTCATTTGCCATTTTACGAAGCTGACCAAGTGTAACCCCCAAGCCATCAGCCAATGCGCGTGATAGCCTTGGTGATTGTTCCATCATGGAATTAAATTCTTCACCACGTAAGACGCCACTCTGCAAAGCTTGATTTAACTGTGTAATTGCTGCGGCATTTGATTCTGCACTACCACCACCAACCACCATTGCTTGATTAATAAGTCTTGTGATTCCTAGGGCTTTTTCTTGTGAATACCCCAATTCAGTTACAGCATTATTGACACGAGTAAATAATTCACCTGTTGCACTTAAGTTCGCCCTGGTCTCAATAGCTATATTTTTAACACCCTCCATTGCAGACTCAAAGTTTCCAGCTTTTTCTGTCGATAATGCAATTCGCGCTTCTAATGTCTTGAATTCATCCGCAGTTTTAGCCAACTCTTGTACCGTTGCGCCAATACCTAGTGCTGCCAGAGCCGCTGTAACAGCATTAAACCCTGTTTTTAAACCCTCAACCTCACTTGATACTTTTCTGCTAATGGTTTCAGTTTCTTTAAGCTCTCTATTAGCCTTATCTGATGCTTGGGTAAATTGGTCAAATGCCTGACTAGCCTGCCCAACCTCTTTCTCAAGCTCATCTACCGCGCGTTGAGCTGATTCAATATCCTCAGGTGTTGCATTGGTTGCCGCAAAAGACTGTAGTTTTAATTTTGCTTGATCTAAATCAGATTTTAATAAGCCTAAAGCTTTTTCAGAAACGCGGCCAAACTCTGCAAAGTTTTTTGCAGTTTCACCAGCATTTGTACCTGCGCCTTTAATGGCCGATGTCGCATTGGTTAAATTCTGGGTAAGGGCACTTACCAATTTAGTTGTGCTTTCTGGAACAATTTCTGCAATATTTTTTGATGCTGTGTTTGCATCATTACTGGTGTCTTTTAATTCATCACCAAGTTTTCCAACTTTTGCAGATGCCTCACCTGCTTCTTTTTCCAGCTCATCAGCAGCTTTGGTAACACTAGATACCGCACTCGTTGCATCGTCAGCCTTGTCTTTTAGGTCATTTGGTATGATTTTTCCAACTTCTTTACCTGTTTTTTCAGATGCATCACGGAGTTTGTCAGCTTCATCTTTAATCGATTTAACAATTGCTTTGGTTACATCATCTGATTGCTTAAAGTTGGATACATAATCTTTTGTGTCGGCTTGCAATACAACTTTAAATACTAATTCTTTTGACATTTTGTTCTCACAATAAAAAAGCCGACTTTTTAAAGGTCGGCTTCGCTTAGAAAAATAGTAAATCTTGTCAATAGAGTTTAAAAGACCTACAGGGGATGAGGTGTCAACAGGATTTTAGGCATTAAAAAACCAACCAAAGTGGTCGGTTCTGTTGATCAATTGGATATTAGTTTTTCAAATACCACTCAATGCTATGGGGTTGCTTATTGCCAACATGATCAAGAGCAAGACCATAACCAATCGCTTTGCGATTTAAAATGTTGGCATGTGTGACAGTTTCCGATACCAAGCCACCTAAACGACCTGCGTAGCTACTTTGCATTGCTGTTAATGCGGGATAAACCTCATTCTTAATAAACTTTGCAAGTATTGGAACGTACCACATTAGAAATTGAACATTTTTGTCATGCAACACAGCATGAATGTGTGGCTCAGTGTCTTTTCGTTTCTCAGCAGCACTATATAAAGCGATCAGATGATGCACGTATTCAACAGCTACTGGAATCTGTTCATATGGAATCTCGTCAATACTGTTTGTGCCGAAACGCTGATTGATTAATTTCCATGCGTCACTTGAGCTTAGGTGTTTAGTCTTAGCCACAAGCAAGGTATGAGCGTCATGTAAAGCCGTGCGTTCAGACTTGTGGGTTTTTACAATTGGCGCACCCACCTCTTTATCCAAAACATCCAGCACCCATTTGCGAAATTGTTTAGCTACTGCGGTGCGTGCAAACATTGCTATTAGGTGACAGCCACGTAATGAAAAGATGCGAGATTTTTTCTTATAATTACCTGAGGTCACTGATTCAGTGACTTGAGTCATGGATTCAGTAAATTCATCTTTATTTGAGTTATAAAGATTACTAACTGACTTAACGCTCTTGTAGCCTAGCGCTTGAGCTAACTCAGTCGATGAAAGCCAGATTTGACCGTCATTTAAAGCTACAGGGTGAAAATTCACATCATGGAAAGATAATGCTAAACTAGACATATCAATATCCTTTTTGATCGGGTTGTTGGTAGAAGCCCTTGCTCTTGGTTGGTAGCCTGCAAGGGCTTTTTATTTAAGGCACTATTTCAATGCCATTGACAATACTTTAACAAGGCACTAATATGGTGTCAACAGTTGATTGGAAAAATAAAATGAGAGATTCGCTTCTGCAAAAACAGGCTGACTACATTAGAACGCAGGTTCGTATGCCACCAGACCTACATGAGGCGGCATCGCAGTATGCCAAGGAAAATGGCATGTCTTTAAATGCTGTTATAAACTTGTTTGTAGAGTCTGGACTAAACCCTAAGAGCAACAACCCAATCCAAGATATAACTACTTTATCAGACGAAATAGCCACCAAAGTCGTAGATTTACTCAATAAAAAAGCACCGTGAGGTGCTTTAAAAAATACTTAACTCTGCCCAGAACGCTTAAAGTTATCATCATTCATACAGTACTCTAAGCTACCCCTCAAAATACCAATCATGCGATAAACCTAACAGTAATCAATTAATGCTGTTGCATTTTCTTGAAACTCTTTGCTTGCTTGCAAAAATACATCCGAAATAAGTTCGTTCTTCTGCATAAATTGCAAGAATCCATCAATTGCATAATCATAAGACTTTATCAGCTCACCTTTCATTTTTGATTCGCAAAATGTTGAGGTTTGTTTTGCCTCTAGATTTCTTTTTATCTCTTGCATATCTTTTACTGGTTGAGATAACGCTATTCTAGAAGTTGAGCCTGCAACCTTGATTGCATCGCTCCATCTTGAAGCAAGCCCCACATAGAATTGTTTATCAGATTCACTTAAGGTTGAAGATTCGATCACCTGCTTAGCCTCTAAATAATCCATTGAATATTTGGATTGCAAAAGTTGAATATCCGCATCCAATATGGCTTTTTTCTTTTTTTGTTCAATTGCATCCTTTTTAGCCTGAACTTCAGCTTGGCGTTCATTTTCTAGCTTTTTTTCATAAGCAAGGGCTTCTTGCTCGCGGCGATCCGCTTTATCTTGACTGTTTTTATACATAAAAAACATTGCTGCAAAAGATAAAATCAAAAAACCTATAATCAATTTTTTCATAAGTCTAATACTCAACCATGCTCCCACAATGTTTGCACTTGCGTGCATCATAGCGAATCAATTCACGACAATCAGGGCAATTTTTTTGCTCTACACCATTTTCATCCGCTTGCAATTTATTTCCTGCAAAATAAGAAAAAGCATCTTGAGCTACAATTTTACTTCCTGATTTTAGTGTTAAGGATTCAGGCTTTCTTACGTAAGGTATGACATCTGGGCTTTTACAGTTTGCGCAAACACCAATGCCGCCCCTGCGCCAAATCATATATATGATTCCTGGTATAATTGCAAAAAACCAAAATAAAACAAATGATATTAAGGTGCTTCCCTTTAGCTCTGATTTACTAACTGTTTTACAAACCTGACACTCAACTACCTTACCAGCCATTTCTTATTCTCACTTACTGCTTACGTCAATTTTAAAAATCTCACCTCTACACACCCATACAGTATATGTTTGCATATCAATGTCGTACTTATATTCAGTAGCAGCGCACGTATAACGACCATCTTCGTATACAAAAAATCTAGGTTTTGGTTTCCCCATTTTCTGTAGCAAGCTCGCTTCGCTATCCCCAACACTAACCAATTCGAATGATGAGCGCATAGAGTTAGTTTCACGTGCAAATACACTTACTGATAATAAAACTGATGCTACCCCTAGCAATAAAATCTTTTTCATAATGTTAACCATTTGTTATTTAGTTCACACAATTTAACAAACAGCAGAAGTTGAGGCAATAAAAAACGCCACATAAGTGACGTTCGGGCTTTTCTTTTGTGGGTATTATGGTTTCCATAGCAACTGAATTAATGCATCGCCATTTCTGCACTCTTAGCCAAAAATGCAGAGCGACTTAAATGTTGTTTCTTGGCGACTGCATCAATACGTTTGACCAATGCTTCAGGCATACTGATATTGATGCGTACAGACTTACTATTAATCTTTGATGTATCAATGTCAACCAATAACCAATACCCACCCTCAAAACGCTCATCATTAGCCCACTGCTCAGGACTTGATGGTTCAGGTAAGTCTAAGTCTTCACCATCAAAATACACCTCTACAGCTTCTTGAGCCATACGGGCAATATCCTGCATGTCATCAGCAGCACTAAAGCACCCATCAAAATCAGGAAAGGTTAAACCATAAGCAGAATCTTGGTCTTTATGAACATATACTGGATACAACATATTTACCTCCATTCCCAGCCAGCTTGTTTATATATATTACGCAATGTTCCAATAGGCATATCTTTACGAGGGTGCGGTACCACGACATGACCCGATTTCTCGGGATGTTTAAATTTTTCATGATCACCCTTACCGCCCACCTTGACCCAACCTTCTTGTTCCAAGCGTTTGATAATATCTTTACTGTTCATTGTGTAATTATACACACTCAAATAGTGTTAAGCTAGCTTAACCATCTAAATGCTTAATATATTTATCCCACCCTTGTTGTTTTGCATTATTAGCCACACGCGTTGCAATTGCATAGGACTTGATTTGCTGCCGCTCTAATGATTGCGCTTCTTCTAAGTATTTTAAAAATACACCATACGGCATATTCATAATATCTTCATGCCTATGCCCATTTTTTACTAAAAAAGCAAATGCATCAAACCAACTAGAATCTTTGGTTTTTTGCCCTGAACTTTGATGATTTTTTTCTCTCTTAAAAAAAGCATCATTGACCTTTATCACATCTAAAACAAGATCAGCAATTGCCTCTTTCTCTTCATGGCAATTCATGAAGTTATCAGGACTCAATGTTGTCGCAAGAGCACAAATCCCCATGATGTTTAAAATTTGAGGCTCAATTAACGGCGTGATTGTTTCTATTGAATAACTTTCCAATGAGTTTTTAATCTCATTTGCAAAGCCAGCAAATCGCTCCAAGTTCTTCACTTGGATCTGCTTCACTTCAATTTTTTGATTAACAAATACATGGGGCAATGATTCATTGTTAGCAAGGAAAAAGTCATTCATAGAAATAATCCTAAAATACAGGCACAAAAAAAGACGCTTATGCGCCCCTGTGCCTGCTCTGTTTGTTTATGCTGCTGATGGAATTGAAACGATATGGCCGTATAAACCCAATGCTGAATCAGATTCTTTTTCCACATCTGACAATGCTTGACCTTGGATCTCGTACTGACCAAGATCATCATGGATTAACGGAAAAGTCGTTTCAGGTGACTTCTTGGTACGCCACAAGCGGACGGCCATGTGTTTTTTAGTGGCCTTGTTAATGCCTTTAAAGAACAACTCGTATTCTTCTTCCAAATCAGATGCAATCGTTGTTTGAGCAACCGCACCAGTTGTATAGGTTGCTTTTAGTGGCATAGTTAAGTCAGCCACATCATTGAATATGACCGTTCCAAACTTCACATCAAGCGTGTACTTGGATGGATCAATCGTTGCTGGTGTGCCTGCTGAATCTGTAAATGAAACCGCTGACAAGTTATACCCATCCAACATGATTTCTTCACCAGCAACCACAGTCCCAATATTCTGATCAGAAACAGTCGCTGATGCAATTTCATGATTGGTACCCGATAAGATGTATTCCAGATTCTCTGGATTGATCTCTTCAAGTTGGCCCGAAAACTCAACACCTGTCGTATTCACCATTACAAAGTCAGTTGTGCTATTTCCTGAAGTACTCTCAGTATGTTCGATCAGATCCGCAGTAATAGAGATTTCAAATTCAGGTACATTGCCAATAAAGCGCATTGCGCCTGCAACACCATTTGCAATTTTTGATAAGTAAAACTTACCTTGCAGATAAATATATTCCTTAGCCATTCACTTTGACCTCTTTGTTTGTTTTTGGGGTGGCTTTAGCTTCATTCACCAGTTCAGCCACTTTTTCTGGCTTGACCTCTTCAATCACCTTATCTGCAAGCAATTGAGTAATTTGCTTTTCACTGAGTCCCGCCACAAAGTCCCCAGCAGTAAAACGCCCCACAGGTTGCAGGGCTTTATATTGTTTATCTGCCATTAAGCAGCTCCTAAATTTTTTGTGATTCAAAAATCACGGTGTAGTAGACAAATGCAGGTCCATAGCCGTCTTTCACCTCTACTATGCGTAGTGGCACAATTGAACTTTCAGGCTCCCATCCAGCTAAGAGATCAATAACTTGATCCAGTAGCTCACCTGCTTCATCAGCAACCGCTGAGATATCATTAAGCTGTGATTTAGCATTGCGACAAGCAACAGTTACTGCCCACTGCAAACCAAGCAAGTTCTTGGAACCTCGACCAGCTTCATCGACCTTTCTGATTCGATGAAAATTGACATGAGCTGCAGGTGTAACCTGCCCCATTTCAGTCACTGATACGGAGTTCAACGGCGTATAGATTTGCTTAAACTCAGGAATCTCTTTGAGCTTTTCAGCAATCTCGGCGCGCACGGCGAAGAAATTAGCCACTTAAGTGTCTCCCTATAATGTTTAAGATTTCCTCATCATCTTCATTGTTGATGCCCAAGAATGAACGAGGCGGATTGACCACCTCTTTGACCTTGCGCCAATTTCCAGCAACATTAAAAACCAAATATTGACCCGTTTTTGGCAGGATATGAGCGCCGTAGTGCAAAGCCGCTGCATATTCAACATTTGTTCCCCATTCCACTCCGCTATCAACAACATTGTGCGTCATGCTGTTCATTAAGCGCCCTGTATCACGCAATGTTTGACCTTTCTGAAGCTCGGCCCTCCATGATTGTTTCCAAGGATTACCATCTACACCCGATTGATCAACAAAGCGCAACTGAGTGGAACTTACGCCGTATGCACCAATTTCATCGAACATGGCTTGTTTGTCATATCCTAAAAGATGATCAAACAATTGAATGATTGCAGAATCCCCATCAGCTTTTATTGATATAGAAATTGGCATAAACACCTCACTTTAAGCTTGGCATTTGATTAAGCACATCATCACCAAAAACACCGCCTCTATACGTTGTCCCAAGAGGTATAGCTGCTGGATTACGTTTCGGCTTTTCCTCAGCAACTTCGTTTTGTTCATTTTGAATGTTGAGCACTGCCTTACGATCTGCGATTCGTTTTAAGTAACTCACCTCAGATTCATAACGCTTCTCTACTTCCTCTGTCGGTTGCTGAAAGTAAAGACGGTAACGAGTGATATTGCAGGCAACACGTTTTAAAGTACTTGGTGTTGATGGAAGCGGAAGATCATAGGCAACGGCGACATAGCTATCAATTTCTTCGGATGCATCCTGAAGGGCCTCATTGACCGCATCAGGATTAGTCTGCATAGATTCAAGGTTAGCTATTTCCGCTGCACCAAATCTTGATTCAAGGTCTTGTCTGGTCGCATACATAAATCACCTTACTTTGCTTCTGGCGTACCTTTATCTGCGTTTTCATCCGCAGTGGCCTTACCTGGCTTTGTGGATTTAGCTATAGCCGCAGCCAAATCAGTTTCAAGTTTTGTGATCTTGGCCTTCAGATCCACAACTTCGCCCAAAGCTTTGTCCTTCTCTTCGGTAAGCTGTTTATTCGTGGCCGTCAGATCCACAACTTCCGCTTTGAGCTTTTCCAATTCTTCAGATGTATCATCTGACGGCGTTTGTTCTGGTGGCTTAAATTCTTCAATTGCGCCAGATGCTAAAAGGGCTTGTATGCGTTCATCATCAAGCCCTTTGATTTCTACACCAGGTAGGAACTGTCCTACCGATTGCAATGCAATATATTTCGGCATTTCCTACCCCTTAAATTGTAATAAAGCCTTGGCCACCAACGATGCCGTTCTTGTTAGATGGCACAACAAGTGGTGAGGATTCAGTTAATAACATGATGCCACTTGGATCTTCTTCATACCATTGACGGTCAAAGTATTCTAAAGCGAGACCATTTGCATGAATGTTTTCGATCTTACATTGCGTCACATAACCGCTTGTGTCGGCGATTAATGCAAAGTAATCAACTGGAATAAAGCGTTTAGTGGTGCCCTTATTCTTATATGTTGCATCATAAGTCCAAATTTCGAGGTCACCCAGATAGCCTTTAAATTTAGCTGATTTAGATGCATTTAATTCAGGTCGATACGGAACACTGATACCCGCATAAGGTGCAACAAACTTAGCCTTAAAGTCTGGATTCTTCTCCAAGACCGCCCAAACTTTACCAGTTGTAAGGATCATTGTTGCTTCACCGCCGTTTGCATCCAACATGCGCTGAGCCATAGTGTCGATATCCTCGACAGGCGTTGCATTTGCTTGATCCCATGCTATTGCAGGGGTAAAGGCTAACGAAGCGTCACGGCCAAATGAAACCACATTACGGCTATAATCGTCGGACTCTAAAACCACCTTTCCAGTGACAACCAATTCAGCAGCCATTAGGATTTTTCGGTTATCAATTGAATCATGATTACGCTTAACCGTTTCAATTTGAGCAATCATATATTGCTCTGCCGTGCTCAATTGGTTTGAACCCGTTGCAACAATACCTGCATCACGTAAACGAGCCAAAAGCGCCGTATCCCATGCGGTTGCTGGGGTAACCTGATTTTTAGGTTTTAGATAAGCAGGCTTAATATAATCAACTTCAATTGCAGTTGTTGGGTCAAACGCACGGCCTGCAATTTCAGGTGCTACCAGTGGAGCAATATCAGATTCAATCTCTAATTCAGCGATTGGCACAACATTTGTGGTAAATGATTTACGGCGTGGGAAAAGCTTATCCAACAACCATGTATCCATTGGCGCATTGGCTGAATGAATCAAAACTAATTCATTGACGTCAAGCAATTCCAACGGTGAGTTATTAATTTCAAAAGTTTGTGGCATTTTTTACACCTTCGCTAATTCAATGTTGTTTTTGGTTGCTTGTGCACGGGCAGCCGTATATTGATTGGTTGCTAAAGCGGTACCAGAAATGGAAACTGCTTCAACGCTATAAATACCACCGATATAAATTGGAATTTCAGTACCATTTGCTGCTGCAGTAGTTGCTTCAGCCGCTGTCAGTGTAGCCCCGCAAATTACACTCCAAGTTGAAGCATCAGCTGCATGAGTTAGAACGTTAGCGGCTGACAAGGTAAGCAAATCACCTTTTTTATAAGCTGTTGCCGTTGTGACCTTTGCATTGGCTTTTCGTGTTTTACCGACATCCAAATTGAAAGGACGTGATGTGTGAGATGTGCTAATCGTAGTCATCTATTATTTCCCCTTGTTTTGAGCTGCAAATGCTTTAGCACCAGTTGAAAATTGATGCTCTTGGTTTTCTTGAGTAACACCCTGCTGACCACCATTAGCCTGGTGCTTAAATAAATGGCTTAAATTGCCAGCTGGCTTGTCATTTTTCGGTGCTGAGAACTGACGCATTTGTTTTGCAGCAAAGGCAAATGTTGTATCGTCCATTTCTGTATATGCTGTTTTATCTTCAACACTGAATTGAACTTTTAATTCAGTTTCAAGTGCAGCGATATCTTCCGTACGTTTTGTTTCCTTGAACTGCTTCAACTCAGTCAAAGCATTGTCACGTTCAGTTGTAAGCTGTTGATTATCAGCTTTCAGTTTTTCTAATTCGGTCACGTCTGTGTCCTCTTGCTTGTTAAATTGTTTAGATGTGTGGCTTGCTGCTACTGCAGACGTATTGTCATCAGCACCAAGCGCACAAAATGAAACTTCACGGATCACACCGTTACGGAAAATCCTGATAGGCCCTTTAAGAGTTTTGCCATTTACAACAACTTCACCTCGTTCAACCTCTTCAATTGAACCTGGTACGATATAAACCGACATTTCCCACGGATAACCCTCATCACTGTCTTGGGCAACTTCTTGGCCGTTCTTGTTAGAGAGCAAATCACCAGAAACTTTCAGGCCACCTTGGTTGTCTTTGGTGAAATTACGAACCACACCTGCACGGCGACCAGGATCATGATCGATCAAAGCCCCTAAGGGTGTTTTCATTTGGATTGTGTCCAGATCAAAGATCACATCACCCCAGTAGTAATGGCTTTGAATCACTTCACCACTGTAAGCAACACCAGTAAATGTACGTTTTTTCCCTTCTTCAGTTGATTTCTGAATATCAAAAAGATTGGTCTTAAACTGGTACGCTGAGATTGGCGGATCTGGCTTTTCGTTTGTTTCTGCCACTTTTCTTTCTCCATAAAAAAACCGCCCTAAAGGACGGCTTAAATATTCATAAAGTTAATTTAATAAGGCTCTTAGCGTGTAAATAAGCTGCCCCTTGTTTGTTTCAATCGATACGACCTCAAAAGCCAGACCAATTTCAAATAACACCCCTTGGCCTGCATGCAGCTTGGCTAAATCAATGCCTGCGCCATTTGCATTAATGATATGAATCATCACATCAGACCCACTGCCTGCAACAAGCATGGGCGAGTTAAGCGTTACTGTTTGCCCCACTTGATACGCTGCTACTTGATTTAATGTTGCTGCTCCCATCACGGCGGTAGTGGTATTCGTTGCGATTGCTTTAATCTGTGCCATATCACCCTTAACCCAACGCCGTATAATGTCATCAGCCAACGAAATAGAATTACCGTTGAGATATGCACTCAATGCTGAATCATTGCCCTGCACGTAATCTAAGAAGGTTTTGATTGCACTTGGTCTGATACTTGGATCAAGTGGTAAAGCCTCATTGACGATAGCTTCAAATAGATCACGGCTTTTATCTGTCATTGGTGAAAGTAAGCTTGATAATTTCTGACTAGCTTTCCATTCAGCAATCACAGCCTGTTTCTGCACAAGCAGATACTCTTTGTCCAGAATTGATTGAGCAATTTTCGAATCCACTACAGATTCCATTTCACCAAAAGTTAAAGGGCTTGTAGACCAGCCATTAGCCTCTGCGATAATCGGCAGATCCTCATCGGAAGTAATCCCATATTTAAGAGCCTGAGCTTCTGTTAGAGCAATGATTGTGCATCGACACATATAATCCCACGGCGCATAGTATTTCAGCCAGAATGGATCATCTATGTGACGTATGATGCGGTTAAGTGCAATATGAGAAGGTCTAACCCGATTATCATTAATAGCGACATACATTAAATAAGGCCGATTGGCTTTATTCTTTTGCTGTTGCTGCCACCGCCCATGGCCGTAAGCTGTTTGGATATTGGTCCTAAAAACGTTCTTGAGATATGGCTCGCTTAGGATGATTTCATTCTCAGCAACCAGCCTTTTAAAATCATTGAACGTGCCGCCGTCAATCAAAATCTTATTGACTGACTTAATCACTGTTTCGACCTGCTCAATACTAGACAGAAAGCTAACCGTTGCAGCCATCTGCCTTGTATTTAGGTCCAGTTGATAAAACTCATCAGGTAATACAATTTTTCGGCTCACAGCAAAATGAATAGCTTCCAGAAATGGTATTGGCTGCATTCTTATTCTCCACTTGCTGTGACATACCCCAATACATCAGCTGCATATAAAGCCATATCAAGATTAGCTGCGAATTCTGAATCACTTGCACCTGGCATAAGTTGCATTAAATTACTTGCCAATTCTTCTGGTGTGTCGCTCTTCTGAATCAAATCATTAATCTGCTTTGCACTTAATAATTGAATTCCCTTCTGTCCATCAGTTAGCTCTTCGACTTCCTGTTGTTCAGGTGTGAACTTTTTTACTGATGCAGCAAAACTAAATGAACTCTTCGGCAAGGCTTTAAATTGCTTAACTGACTGCACCTGAGGTGTTTCTGCAACATCGCCGTCCTGCAAACCGTACTCACGCGAGAAATATTGTTGTGTAAGGTTTGCACCCGCATTTTTAAGCTTTACATCACGATCTGCCTGATCTGTATTAAGTTGCTTAGTTTTCTCGCCTAAATAGACCTCATGTTTAGGCCAGTTATTCAAAGTACACAAGGCATTTACAGCTGCTTGAAACGTTGGTGTAACCAGACGGACATCCGCATTCAGCTTATCTTTGCGCACATTCTCATGCACCTGACCTAATGCACGACTCCCTGTGCCATCAGTTCCACTTGTCAGTGTTTGGCCAAGAATCACTTTCTGAATTTGGCGGATCAAAACGTTATTGAAAGTTTCAAACGATGCACCTGCAGTACCATTAGCTCCTGCAGTTAAAACCTGTACATCATCTTCAGAATCAATCGAAAGTACACTTTGAGCATGCGCATTAAGCAATGCCTGATTCATATCATCTGTTTCTGAATCTTTGCATTTACCCAAAAGAATTGGTGTGCCAAAACGCTCAAGAAATTTCGCCCAAAACTTAAAGCCATTCTGTTTAAAGAAGTTCAACCAGTACAACGTAGCAAGTAAGGCTTTGCCATATGGCTGCTCATAGGTTGCCTTACGCCGTGTTAGAAAGAATTTAAGCTTCTGATCGACTACTACCTCTTGGCCTGTTCCTTCGGGCCGATAAATCAAACGCCCATCATTTTTAGGCTCAAACCACTGCATCGGCTTTTCACCGATCCATTGCAGCCCTATGTGACCTTCAGGCTTTTCTTCATAGACTGCCTCTAAAACCGAGTAACCAAAAAAAAGTGCATTAACTGCGCCTGATGCCAACTCTGTAAACCACTCTTTAAGCTCCTGCATGAGCAACAGTGCTTCAGGTGTATCACTCGGCTCAATTCGGAACGGCGTTGCTAGTAGCGCATCTATACGTGTTTCCACTGCCTGAGCAATCTCATCATCATCAAGTAAAATTTTAAGGCGATGACGAGAAACACCAGCCTTGCGCAATACCTCGTCTATATCAGGTTGTTTACCCAAGTTATAGAGCATTGACACGGCGTTTTGTTGGAATAAGCTTCCCCCAGACAAAGCCTTTTTAGAAGCTTTGTCTTCTTTCTTAGACTTTGCCATTTTGGTACCTTATTTAAAATGTTCGACTTCCCGCTGTTGCGGGTTTTTTAGATTGTCTTGATTCATTCAGATCATTAAATGCATCACTACATCCATCGACCTGATCATCATGTTTTGCATTAGGGAAATTTCTTAACTCTTCAATCAGTGCTTTATTCCAGTCACCGCGAAGCATCTTCACATTCCCCACATTGACCTGTGCTGCAAATGGCTGTGCCCTTGTGATCTTATCGCCTGATACTGGCTCAGCTTTTACTTTGAATCCTGATAATTTACCTACAAAGTTTTTTGCTTGAGATTTACCTGCCTGACCAGGATCTTGTGGCAAGCGGATATAAACACCTTTGCCATCTATCTGAGCTGTTTGGGTAATGGTATTTTCCACTCCATCAGGACCCCAACGACCACGAACCATATCGGTGATGTAGATTGTGTTGTCTGGTGCTTTAGCCAGTTTAGGTCCCGCTGTGTAATCACCTTCATTCTCTGTTGCAGCCAAATCCCAAGCACGACACTCTTTGATAATATCGGTCGGAATAGCATCAACAATTTCGATTCTATCTGGCTTAAAGAAACCACCAGCAGGCGGCGCAGGGCGTTGTTGATACTGACCTGCAAAGACATACGGCGATGCATCTTCCATAACCCTAAGGCGTTCTATGGTGTGCTTTTCAGGCCATAATGCAGAACCATCTTCTTGTATAGCCGAAAAGCACAAATGCTCCCATTCTTCACCATTTCCGCCGTCAAGCAACCACCCCGCTAGATCCTCTTCATGTAATCTTTGCATAATGACAATGATCGGCGTATCAGGTGAGTTGGTACGAGATTCAAGCGTATTTTGAAACCAATCAATCACCCCATCACGGATAGTTTTTGATTTAGCTTCACTTGCCTTGTGTGGATCATCAATTATGATCGCACCACCAAAAGAATCTCGAATCTTACCTGCGCCGAAACCTGTAATCGTTCCGCCTGTACCTTGTGCATAACAAACGCCACCAGCCTTGGTGCGCCAGTCATCCTTAGCTTTACTATCATCACGCAATACAAAATCAGGAAAGACATTTTTAAATGCCATTTCCTGCACTAAATTACGTGTTTGAAAGGCATTATTTGCAGCTAGGGTTGCTGAATAACTGATATGAATGAATTCGCTATCAGGCACTTTACCGAAGCACCAAGCCATAAAATTGATTACGGCGAGCTCCGTTTTTGAATAACGTGGCGGAATGTTAATGATTAAGCGCTTCGTCTCGCCGTTAAACACCCTCATGAGCGCATCACAGACAATCCGATGGTGCCAATTGTGTCTCCACTTGTATTTACGGCGTTGCTTAAACAAGTACCGAGAGAAAAAATAAAGATCTTCTTGAGCTTCAATTTGGATTGCTAGATCTCTGCTTGGGTCAGAATTCATTTAGTATCTTCTCCCTTGCATTTAAATATTCTTCTACAGTTGTTTGGGTTTGAACTGTTTTAATAGGCCCACCACCAGCACCCGTTAATTCCGTTTTATTTGTGTATAGCCCACCACTATCCTTTGCCGCTTGCTCCATGATGCGCAAAGCCATAACAGTATTCTTTGTTTTTTGAAGCAATTTATCGTATTGCTTCATTCTGTAATGTTTATTTGCGATGGGAATATCTACTAAACCTTTGTCAAATTTTTTTCGAGTATCCTCAAAAAGTTTTTTAAATTTTGCACTAAGGTTTTTCCCTGCGGCTTTTGTTGGGTCGTATGCAGCACACTGCATTCGATCCACTTCAATTCCAAACTCTTGTTTTACCAGAATTGCTACTTCTTGAGGTGTATCACGGCATGCAAGAGCTTGAACTATAAAAATTTTCACAGGCTCTTTTAAGGCTGCCATAACCACCTCTCCGTATGACTACGTATAACAAGATAGTCAAAAAAAATGAGCCAAACGGCTCAACTAATAACGCATGTCCCACAGCACTTGGAAATATTTACATCTGATACAAACGGCGCTTGCTTCGCTACTTCAACAAGTCGCTTCACGTTTTCGCTTGCTCCCCATCGTTTGACTACACCCACAAACTCCTCTACATCATGACCAGCAAGGTAATGCTTTGGTAGCCCAGTCATATCACTGTAGAGCGGCTCACCGTCATCATCTCGCTCAACGCCGATGTGATATAGCTCATGCTCAATCAAAGCACAAAAGTCTCGATCAGTAGCTTGCTCGCAAAAACTTGCATCAATAGTAATTAAATAGATCGGTACAAAACCATACCAGTCGCGCATCTGTTGCTCTTGTCTTGCTTTACGCCATCCGCCCTGGTTAAACATAACCTTTTCACATTGACCTAAAACCATACGCTTTTTAGCAACGGCGGCGGATGATGCCCATGCAAATGAAAGAAACTCTTCATTGTCGTGTAGCATCTCAGCGATATGGTCATGATCTGGATTGTAGAGTTCACCCTCTACTGTTAGATAATTGGCAATCACCCAGTCCTTTAAATCAGGTGCAGGTGCCAAGCGTAAAGCTTCTTCTTCATCGGCTCGATCAATCAATTCAGTCGGTGGAAATGGTCTTATTTGGCTCATTAAATGTATGCCTCTTTAAATTTTTAAGCCATTGCTGTGCAAAGTGGGCTTGTATCTGCAATGGCCCCGCTTCGTTAATCTTAAATCTTGCGGCTGACTCTAAACGAACGATAGTAAATCCCATTTCATAAGCGGTATGTTCACGATCAGCATCATGTGAAAACTGCTTTCTTTTGCGACCAGCAGACCAAGGTCCGCCCGCTATTTCAACAAGGATTCGATACTCAATTAAATGGAAGTCAAAACGCCAGTGTTTTGTTGATTTAAACTGGAACAACGTTTCATATTTAATTTCCAAAATCTGTAAGGCACGCTCCATATCCTCAAAAGCTTCTAAATAGTTTTGTTTCGCTTTCGGCAACGGCGTATTTCGTGGCTTATTTTTCTGTTCGCGCTTTTTGGTGAGTTGAAAATATTGATCGGCTTCCATAATTTTCACCCATAAAAAAGCCCCACATTGGTGAGGCCTCAGAAAATAAATTTATTACTTTGATTTATTGTCACCCAAGCCTTTAGGCTTAGAATCTCCAATAATCTTAATCGGTGGTGTTGGAACTGGTGGTGGTACTGGCTTTGAAGCATGTAATACCATGTTATTTGTGCTCCAGTTTAGTTTTATCACTTCTTTCTTCAATAACTATTGGAGGTCTATCAACCTCAGGGGGAACAGGTTTGTTAAATCTAATCTTTTCCATATTACTCAAATGATCAAAATATCAACTATAACTAATAGTACAGTTAACACAAACATTAATCCACAGAATTTTATCTCCATAAAAGCCTTGTTCAAATAATTGACTTTTATCGCATTTCTATCTTCATATGTCTTAATTACCCCAGCTATATCAATGGAAAGATAATAGTAAATAGTTGTGAGCTCATTTTGAGTAAAGTAATCAACCATTTTCTGATTATTTTCTAGTTTTCCAACTTTACTAACTTCAAGAACGTGGAATAAATTTCTAGCTATGCTGGAGAGTGACAAGAATACAAAAACCATCAAAACAACAATAACGTAAACAATAAAAGATTTGTTTCCAACATTAAACAAATACTGTTTTGAAAATATACTCATGGCTGCAATTATTATTGATGTAAAAGTTAAGTATTTAGCAGCCTTATCCTCATGTTTCGCATGTAACGCCTTTACACTTTCTAGTCCTTTCAGCTGAAATTCATAAAGTGTTTTATAAACTTCTTTATCAAATAGATCATCGTCAGCCATAAACACCCCAAAATGACAAAACCCCGCATTCGCGAGGCTTTTGAATGGCTTAAATATATAAATAGCCAACTTATCACAAATATGCCATACCTCGTGCGCACACTCAAGTGGTTTTTTCAAAACTTTCAAAACTAAAATGGGAATAGCGACTTTTGATAAATGCAAAACCACATTTCAAATCTTGGCGAATTTGATTTACTGATGTATCACAGCTATCAGCAATTTTTCTTAATGAATTGCTTAAAACGTGATGTGACCAAATAGTGGAGATCCATTCTTGTAAAATTTCATCTTCAATCAACTGCAGATCCATAAACAACCTTTGGATTGCTCGCGCTTCATTCTCATTAAGTTGACAGCAAGTACCAGTCTTTTTAATGCATAACCGGTCTTTCAGCTTTTCATCATTCATATACATTGCGAGAAGTTTTTCACGCTGTTTTTGAGTGATGCGCTTAGTAGGCATTGTCTTAACAACACGGACCATCTTTTCAGAGTCACCATTAATCCATGCCCCCAACTGTCTGCACCATTCCTCAAAAGTATATTTAGACCAATCCGTTGCTTGCATAATTGTCATCACACCCATCTCACACCTCTCTCACATCAATATTTAAAACCGTTTTCATCAAATGCTTTTTGTTTCTATAACTGTCTTTCTTTCTTGTAGCTTCTGACTTCACATCTTCAACTACATACTGGCCAGTAATGTCGTAGTACGTGAAATCTGCAAAATAACGTAATGCTGGCTTTGCCCTTTTCTCCCCTTCAAGTTTGGTTTTAGGTGCAAGTTCAAATTTTGTGTGATGTTCTAAACTAATTATCTCCCCTCGTTGTTGCATAGCTTTAAGCTCGATGTACCGCTTGTGCTCTTTCTTGCTATCAAACGTCATTCCGTCTAATTCAACTTTCACTGCATTGAACTTGTTGCTCTTGGCCACTTTGGTTTTGGGCTGCTTGAGAATTTCACGGCGGTACTGATCGAGGCTCATGGAGGTCATTTAAGCCCTCCATTTAAATATTGTTTAAGTCTTACACCTATCCAGTGCATTACATTTACAGCCATGCTGTTTCCAAGTGCTTTATAACGTTTGCCAGCTGCGACTTTTGGGACATTGGTGTAATTATCTGGAAAACCTTGCAGGCGCTCACATTCAACTTCTGTTAAGTAACGCGCAAGTGAGAAAATGTACGGCGGTAAATATTGAAAAACTGCTTGTTGAATTGGTCCACCTTGTTTGCCACCGCAACGCAAAGTTGGTGCGATGTTGTTGCCAAGATCCCGCAATGCATCATTTTTGGTTCCACAAAGCACAACACCATTTTTCTTTGTAGATACTATTGTGTAAGCGAGCTCTATATTAATCCCTGTACCACTTGAGCCTGCTCTACACTGACCAATAGTGTTCCCATTAATCCCATATGAAGTGATTAAATATCCACGGTCATGATTGGCTAATAAAGTTGGGTACAATTTATTAGAAATAGCTGCATTTACTGTCATTCCACCAATACCAATTGCATGTTTGATATAGTAATCACCACAAAATGCTTCTTGGTTGCCCAACCATTTCTTTTCGCCATGCGATGCTAGTAAGGGTGAAAGGTAGGTTTTTCCGCTAATAGTTTGGCTTGCTCTTGAAGTGTGTGTTGTATGATTGGTGGCAATACCTTGCCCCTTGCTGCTGCCCTGCGTAGGATCCCCAAGCATGCTTTTTCGCTCAAAAAGTATTTCTCCGATACTTTCTGTTCTAGCACTTGCGACAACAAACACACGCTTGCGTCGTTGGGCGAGTCCGAAATGTTGAGCATCAAGGACTCTCCAATAAACTTGTCGAGATGGTCCAAGCACACAACCAGCGTTTGGCCACTTTCTCCCTGACGGCTTAAGTTCACACCCCGAACCTGCAAGCCCTCCCAAAAAGCAGCCGAAAGCATTGTCTTTTGTGTTGAGCACACCGGGTACGTTTTCCCAGAGGGCAACGCATGGCTCATTTCCTTGAATAGATCTAACTGAATCAATTGCATCTAACAACTCCACATACGAAAGAGTAATTTGCCCGCGCTCATCAGCTAGGGATAAACGCTTGCCAGCTACTGAATACGCCTGACAAGGTGTACCACCAACAAGAACCACTGGTGCTTCAACTTCTCTATTTAAAATATTGTTTTTAATTAATGTCATGTCACCAAGGTTTGTCACATCTGGATAGTGATGATTCAAAATTAGACTTGGTGCTTTTTCGATTTCTGCAAACCATTCAGGCTTAAAATCAAGGCTATGCCATGCAACCGTTGCTGCTTCAATACCTGAACAAACAGAACCGTAGTTAACAAGATTATTCATGCCGCAGCTCCCTTGGATTGCTTAAAGCCCAACTGAATTAAGTGTGAGATATATGGTTTTTGTTGTTCAGGATCTGAAATCAAAGCAGCCATGCGTTTTGCTGCATCCATCCATGATTCACCGCTTTTGCAAAATGAATCCTTGAACTCAGGTAGAAAAACCAGTTGCTTAGCGAATGCATACAGCTGCTTGTCTGAAGCAAATGTAATCACGTCAGGTGTGTTGTTTTCAGATTGAGCCAATTGGCCAGTAATTTTGTTTTCAGAAAAACGTTGTACCGGTGTTTTCATCTTCGCGTACTTAGCGCGAGCTTTGAGCATCCACTCTGCGAAGAATTTAGCCATCAAGTCATCAGAATGATTTCTATCCTGGTTAAATTCTTTGAACGCACTTAGCTCTCGTTCAAACCATGACGCATTAAAAATCTCGCTGGTATCGATTGAGTGATCGATAGAACAAATTTCTAATTTCAAATTTTCAAAAACAAACCAGGTATTTTTTTTATTTTGATAGTTGTTTTTGATAGTTGTTTTATGTGGGTTAAAATTCTTTACCACTTGAGGTAAAAATTCTTTACCACCTGTGGTAAAAATATTTAACCACTTGCCTTTTGTAGTGGTAAAAAAATTTAACCACTTTGGTAAGTTATCCACATTGCTATCCACACTATTAAGGTGGTAAAAATATTTAACCACCACAGATTTTTTTGAACTAATTTTTAGCCAAAATTCAGCCGCAATTTGAGATGATTTTTCACCATATCCAAAGTGGTAAAAATTCTTTACCATGTCTTTTTTGAACAAAAGTAAAGATTTCACCATCACTTTTTTTTGTGGAAATTTGATCCACTCACCAAAGTCGAAATTGTCTATTGGTGAATAAACATTCCCATATTTTGATTGTTGGTGCTTCTTGATAAGGCCAACTTCCTCAAGCTCATTTAAACATTTGATTACTGTAGGACGGCTTTTTAAAGACAAGCTTTCAAGCTGACGCAAAGATAATGCATCACTCTCTTTAGTCCACCCACGAGTTTTTCTAATGATGAGCAGATAGATCTTCACTGACGCATCACTGATTTTGTACATGGCATCATCAACAAAAGCGTTGGCAATCTGGAATGAATTTGGGACAAACTTACTCATTAGCTGCCCCCAACTTTACTAATCCACGGTAAGCAAGCTGTCGAATAATTCTTGGCTGAATAAACTCGTTGTTGATCTTGTAGCGAGTACGGGATTTTTCTTTCACCTGGATAAGTTTGTGACCATCCTCCATAAGACGACGAACCGCTATAGCTTGCCCCCCCCATCTGAGTTGTATGTTCGAGCACGGCAAATTTTTCCTGTGCCTCAATTGCAGCGTTCATAGCTGATAAAGGCATCACAGCAAGTTCTTTCGCCGTATATATAGTTACAGGCTTCTCAAGTGGTATAACCAACTCAATTGGGGCTTTTGAAATATTCACATCCTGCTTTCTTTTTGCGGCATATCTCATGCTTCACCATCCTTCGACTTAACATAGCCACCAAAAGAGTTAATACAATTAGACTTAATCAGACTGCCAGCAATTTGTTGAGCCAACCATTGAGTAATTTTGAATTGACGAGCCATAGTCTCAGTAAATTCAGTTTTAGTAACTGCAGCATTATTTTCGTCATAACCTTTGGTGCGAAGATTTATCTTTTTCTGCTCAATCAACTTGTTAAGCAAAACTAATGCAGGCTCATAAAATGATTGAACCTGTTGGTTTTGTTTAAATTCTGGTTGTTTTTGGAACTTGGAGTTCATGACACCTCCTTTTGCGCCGTCAAAGCTCGGCTATAGAAAATGCTTTCGTCATTCGAAAAAGTTCTACACCCAGGTGAAATATGGTTTTCAATGTGAGTGTCATCATGGATATCGCTTAAACGGCGTTTAGCTTTGATTTCAGCAATGGATGCATGGCGTATTTCGCTATCCCACATCATCAGCAAATCTAAACCTGCACCAGTTGTCACAACAAAATCCTCATTTATCTGAATTACTTCATACACAGATTCAATCAGGTGGTTTTGAATACGCGCATGATCTTTGTAGACAACAAAGTCCCCTAAAACGTAATCCGAGCTATCTGGTATTTCCGGATAACTAGAAATTAAACAATGCGTACATGGCTCTTCTTTGAAGTTGCTGCACTTGTTAGCACATGGATGTTTTGATATATTGGTCATGTGATTTAATCTCTCTGGTTAATGAACATTGCTAAAAGCTCGAATTGCAACTTCGGGCTTTTTGCTTATTTGGAATACTGAAAATAGATTTTTGAATACATTTCTGTATTCACTTGAATACGTTGTATTCTTTGATTTCCTTAGCTCTTTAATAGATGATTGGCCTAAATCAACTTCGATCTTTAATTCAATGGCCTCTCTAATCCATTTCGCCCGATTGCCTTCAGCCAAATCGTCTACCAACTGTCTTACCTCTACTGGTACGCGAGTTGTCATTGGTTCTAGAAGTTTTGGTTTTATGTTCTGCATGGCTGCAACTCAACAATCGGGGTTTGGAATTCTTTCAGGGATGGGCACAAATCCTCTGCCTTGAACTTCCCATCTGTAGCTTTTTCTGCACGGATCGCTACAAGTTCAGACATGTTCTTATTTTGTCGCACCCATCCAGATACTGAGGGTTGGGAAACTTTTAGGGCGTTGGCTGTATTTTCTTGCCCTCCAAAGTGATCAACCAAAGATTGATAGATGTTTTTCTGTAGCTCATTCATGGTTATATCCTATGTAAAGATATAGCCATATTATAACTATAGTTATTATCAGTCAATAACTATAGTTATTTGATTGCTTATAGCCTAGGTTATATATTGATTGAAAAATGCGGTATATGGTTTATGACTACACTCAAAGAGAGATTGAAAGAATCTCGAAAGAAAGCTGGAAAGACACAAGCTGAAGTAGCTGAGGCCGTAAAAATGTCACAGCCTGCTTATCAAGCGCTTGAGTCAGGCAAAAATCAAAAATCTTCCTTTCTACCTCAGATAGCTCAATTTTTGGGTGTAGATGTCCTTTGGCTTCAAAATGGCGAAACCAACAAAAATGCAGGTGCTGTTGTTTCATTAAATAAGCTGGATATCGAAGCATTTAAAAAACAGCACAATATTCTTGATAGTGATGACGCTGTTCTGTTCTCAAAAATTATTGAAAAACCATTTGTTATTTCAAAAAGATGGGTCCCAGTAAAGGCTTATAGTAAAATGGGAATGGACGGCTATTTCTCGGATATGGGATATGAAGGCAATGGTGGTGATGGATATATTCCCACCCACGCTGCTGGTGAAAAGGCGTATGGAATTAAGGGTACTGGCGACTCTATGTTTCCTGCCATTCGAAATGGCTGGTTTGTAGTGTGTGACCCAGACGCTGAGCCTGTGCCGATGGAATTTGTTCAGGTGTGTCTAAAGGATGGACGTTGCACCATTAAAGAGTTTATCGGCATACAGAATGATGTACTAAGCCTTATTGCTGTTAATGGTGGCGAACGTCTCACATTTAATATGGATGAAGTTGAGAGTGTCACAGCTATTACGGATATCGTCCCTCCTAGTCAACATAAGCCTGAGCACCCTAATAGCTATTAACAACTTACTGAGCTAAATCATGATAGCAACACTCAACAAAGCCAAAACTGCGCTAACGATCAATCGTCAAGAATTCAAATTGGCATTAGGTAAAATTGGTGCAGGAATAGATAAACAAATAGCCTCCCTTAAAAAAGCCAAGCAAAGCTATGATGCTGCGGAAATTGCACGTGAGGTCATAGGTGAAGCAAATATCTTTGAGGCTATTATTGAAGGCTTTAATGAAGCAGAAGAAACTAATCTAAAACTTACTGACATAACTAATCTTGAAGTTGCACAGGGATGGGTGGATGAGTTTTTAGAGAGGTATTCAAATATA
Organism: Acinetobacter sp. NIPH 298; assembly: GCF_000369505.1. Taxonomy (GTDB): domain Bacteria; phylum Pseudomonadota; class Gammaproteobacteria; order Pseudomonadales; family Moraxellaceae; genus Acinetobacter. The sequence continues at coordinate 547,857 of NZ_KB850055.1, read as the reverse complement.
TAAGATTAAAAAAACTGTGAACCCGACACAGCCATTTCAACGGTTCGGGAATTAGGGGTAAAAATGGCAATAAACACAACTGCAACAATAGTAGATAATAATGAAGCTGTAATAGATACGAAATTTAGAATCTATTATTCAACAGATAAATTTGTCCCTATTCCAATTGTCATCGATGCTTTGAAAGCAATCGAGAGCATGCTTAAGCATACCAATAAATTCGTCGAGGCGGCTTATCCCGGCATTAAGGTTTACGATTCAGATGTATTTATCGAACACTTAGAAAGTGGTAGTCTTGGTATTGAATTGGTTGTGCGGTGGGTGCTGGGAGATAAGAACTATGAACGTGGTGCTAAACTTACCGATGATGCCAAACAGTATCTTGTTGATGTTGTTCAGGACAGTCCAACAATGAAAAATATTGCTATTGCAGCAACCTCAGCTATTATTGCGGCTGGAGCAACCTATGCTTATACAAAAAACAGTGCTCCAACGCCCGCACCTGTCACCATTATAAACAATGGTATTATGAATCAATCTGGCACAATGATAATCACCCCAGAACAAGCTGAAGATATACTTGATAAAATTCCAAAAAAACAAGCAGCTAAAGATGCAATTAACTTTACAAAACCAGCCAAACTTGATCCAAAATCGGAAATTGAAATTGGTGACGTAAAGAACTCTAATGACAACATTCAATCCATCACACTCGATGCGAATTTTATTCAGAAGATCCCTGATACCTATGAACCGCCAATACCCCAGGAAAAAGAGGAACGATACACAAATACTCCAATAGCAATTTTTGCAAGTGATAAAGACAAACAATCCAGTGGCTGGGCTGGAATAATTCCTTCAATAATTGACAAACGCATTAATTTTGAAATTGATGAAAGCGTCAATCCATCTCAGTTACACGGACGTTTGAATGTAAATGCTGACTTAACTATCCATGAGCGATTTAATCAAAACAAAAAGCGTTATGAACCTTATAAAGTGGTAATCACAGCTATTGGTTAAGTTATTCTAATTTAACAACCCACCCAGTGTGGGTTTTCTTTTGTCTATTAAAACATAATTATAACTAAAGCGATAAATTTATAATTATATTCTTGACTATTAAAATAACTATAGTTATATTTATCTCATGAACAGCAAAAAGCCCTGCAGACTCTCACATCAAAACAGGGCTTCTCACTTCAATGAGGTAGATTATGGAACAAAAAACTATTCAAAGCAATTCAGCCTTGCACTTCGGCAAAGCTGTATTTGCAACATGGACCGCAGCAAGCATCTCCGTGATTGCAATCGCTGCTGCCGTTTCTTCTTGTGACTATCAGGCAGCTCACTCAAGCACAGTTACTTATGCAAATGTGCAGCCTAGCAGCTACGGTGTAATGACGCTGAACATTACTTCTGATAACTCTGGCGAAGCAGTCATTAATCTCGATGGCTTTCGCGTACCAGTAAAATTCTTATTTGATAAGCACCCGGACAGCTACGGTGTACCTGGTTCAGAGTTTACTGCAGTAGACATCACTAATCTTGAGATCGGTCAAATCACTGACGCTAATGGCAACAACTACAAAGATTTCACGATCTTTGATGATCATCTAAACATCAACGCTCAGATAGCTGCATACATCGAAAAGAGTAAGTTAGTGGAGGCGATCTAATGGAAAAGAAACGCTTCACTACCCCTTTCCGCGAATTTATCACTCGCGATGACGCTGGGCGATATCACGTTCGATTAGGTCCACAAACTTTTTCAACCGACTACAAATTTACAGACATTCGCATTGAGAGTGAAAACGGTAGCAATCCTGTGGATTCTGATTTGTTGAAAGCTAAACCGTGGATTCTTAAAAATCTTCAACAAGAAGTTAATTTTCAGCGCAAAAAAGAACGAGCTGAAATGTTCTCAAAGGACTGCTTTCAACGCACACCGTATAGCCCAAATCAACGTCTGGCACACAATAACGCAAAATCTAATAAGGGGTTGTAATCATGGCTATCAATATTATTAGTGCTGATCAACCGCTACAGGTTAATGCGATCATCACGTACATTTACGCTGATCCTGGTCTTGGTAAAACTTCTATGGGCTTTACAGCAGATAAAGCAATTTCATTCGACTTTGACCGTGGTTCGCATCGTACAGGTGAACTACGTCGAGGGGCTGTGGTTCCTGTTCAGCAATGGAAAGATGTCGCTGATTTAACTCCGCAGGACTTAGCACCGTTCAATACTGTTGTTATTGATACTGTTGGGGCAATGCTTGAGAGCATCAAGACTCACTTACTCTTAACTGCCAACAATCGCCAAAAAGATGGCGCACTAAAATTAAAAGCTCAGGGTTTAGCAAATCAAACATTTAAGCAATATATCAATACACTTATTAGCCTTGGTAAAGACGTAGTGTTTATTGCACATGCCTCAGAAGATCAAAACGGCGATCAAGTTATCTATCGCCCAGATCTAGGTGGTAAGAATCGTAATGAACTATATCGTATTGCCGACATCATGGGTTATTTAACGACTGTCACTACAAGTGAAGGTAAGAATGCTCGCGTTATTAGTTTTAAACCATCCCCCACTCATCATGCAAAAAATTCAGGTGCATTAGGTGGGGAGACAGGTGAAGTATGGGTCCCTGATTTAAAAACCAATCCCATGTTTTTGGCTGAACTTATTAAAGCGGCTAAAGATCATATTAATACGCTTACCCCTGCCCAATTAGCTGTAGCAAAAGCGAATGAGGAACTTGAGAACTGGATGCAAAGTTGCGCAGAAGCTGAATACGCTAGCGACTTAAATCAGCTAACTGAATCTCTCTGTAAAGACCATATTTACTACCATAACATGCGCCAAATCATGTTAGCTCGCTCGAAAGAACTTGGCTGTAATTTTGATAAAAATCAGAATAAGTGGATCGGTCAGCCAGAATTTATTGGCATCACAAATGAACAGCGAGACCAACTTCTTGAATTTATCGATGAGCGTGGCTTAGATGCTAAAACAGTATGTGAACATTTGGGAATTGATAACCTTCTACAAATTGAAGCATCAAAAATTGAAGCTGTAAAACAAGAAATCGATAACTTAGCAAAACAGGAAATGCATGCATGAGCGCAATAATTTTAGATACCGAAACTCATGACATGAATGGCTATCCAATTGAGATAGCCCACGTCCCCGTCTCATTTGTAGACGGTGTGCTGGTTGTAAACAAAGATGCTTGTTTTGATGAGTATTTTTCTTGTCCCGAATCAATTAGCTACGGCGCAATGGCTGTGCATCACATTCTTGAATCCGATATCTCTGGTAAGCCTAGTTATGAAACTTTCCGCTTGCCTGAAGATGTTCAATACATCATTGGCCACAATGTTGATTACGACATACAAGCAATCAAACTGGCTGATAAGACTGTTAATGCTAAAGCAATTTGTACATTGGCTCTTTCTCGAATGGTATGGCCAGACGAGGCACACAATCTCTCGGCATTGATTTACTTATTCACTAAGGGTTCTGTTAAAGCAAGAGAATCAATCAGAAATGCCCACAACGCAAAGCAGGACGTTTTGCTCACTGCTGTTCTTTTAAAGCAAATATGCAAAGTTTTAGGCATTAAAGATATGCAATCGCTTTACTTATTTTCAGAACAAGCTCGCATCCCAACACACCTAACTTTTGGCAAGCATAAAGGTACAGCCATTAAAGACATACCCGCTGATTACGTTACCTGGTTACTCAAACAAGATGACCTAGATCCGTATTTAAAAAAAGCACTTTTGAAAGGATAAGAATATGAATAATTTGATTTCTGCTCAAGAAGCCTTTGTAGCAGCTCAGAATGGTAAAGCCGTACTTTGTCGTTATGCAGGTAATGGTACTTTACATGCTGATAAAGATTTCAGTGCGCTTGATCAACTTCCTGCTACCGTATTTTTCCAGCCTCATTATGAGTTTTGCATAAAAATCGAAACCATGGAATTGAGCGGCATTACTTTCGCTAAGCCTTTAACCCCTCACGATGTTGCTGAAGATCAAGAAATCTTCATCGTTATGCCTGCATGTGTTTTACGCACTAAATATGATGCTGAGCATAGTGATATTCAGAATAGTGTGATGAATGGCTTTGCTCAAGCCGATGCAGAAAATGCGCTATTACAACTTAAAGCCATCGGTGCGAGTTTTGGTTGTGCGATCGACAATATTGAGATTAAGGATGGTTTTAATGACAGTCCTAAAAAGCGTCGTAATCGTAAATCCAAAGAATCAGTTGAAGCCAAGAAACCAATTGATCAGGCCGCTAATGATGATACATCCATTGATGACATCATTGGCCCTATAAGTGTTCAAACACCAACACCAAATGATTCCGAAGATGCCGCTACTGAACAAAAACCTGACCCATTCGCTGCTGCCAAAGCTGCAGCACTGAATGAGGCGAATCAATCTAGTCACTCAGACTATGAGAGCTTGTTGGCTGACTTGGTCGAGCGTGCTAAAAGCGCCAACTCACCTGCTGAGGCTAATGCTTTGGTTCGCTACGCAAGAAATTGGACGGTTGATCAGCTTAAACCATTACATGCCGCTATTAGTAAACGCTTAACTGAGTTTACCCAACCTGCCACACCAGAACCACAACCGTCATTAATGGTTCAAATCCAAAATGCGCCTGATCTTACAGCGCTGGATGCTTTAGAGATCGACGTGTCTTCACGTCATCCTGATATACAACCACGCTTGATGGGATATGTGAAAAAACGTAGATTTGAGCTTGAAAATGCTGATGCAACCTCGGCAATCGATGAGGATCTGCCATGAAATTCAAATATTCCACCATCACCCGGACACTCACAGTGTTCGGGGGGCAAAATGACGCACATTTTCGACAATGTGAATGAATCTGAAGTAAGCGCATTTGTAGCAGATGCAAAGTTCAAAGAAGCGGTTTGGAGAAAATAGAATGAGCACATTAAAAGACTTAAATACTGCATTGTTCGCACAGCTTGACCGACTATCTAATGCGAGCAAAGACGATTTGGCTGATGAAGTGGTACGTGCACAAAATATGGAATTGATCAGTGAGCAAATTATTAAAACCCACTCCACACAATTAGAAGCTGTAAAACTGGTGGCTCAATACAAGGGCTTAAATGAGGACCAAAAAGCTCCAATACTAGAAGTTAATTACGAGGTATAACATGCCAAAAGGTCAAGCGATTATTTATACGCCTGAGCAGCTAGACTACATTAAGTCTAACTGCAGCCTTGGGCGCAAAGAGCTCACCATCGATGTTAACATCGAATTCAACACAAGTTTTACTGTTGATTCAATCAAATCCTTGTGTACACGTAATAAATGGAATACCGGTCGAACTGGCTGTTTTGAAAAGGGTGATAAGCCTTGGAATACTGGTACCAAAGGTGTTTGCAAGCCTAACTCTGGAAACTTTAAAAAAGGTCGGCCTAGCTGGAATCTAAAACCAATTGGATATGAGCGCATTTGCTCAAAAGATGGCTATGTATTAGTGAAAGTTGCAGAGCCGAACGTTTTTAAGTTGAAGCATAGAATCGTTTGGGAAAATGCAAACGGCCCTATTCCTGATAACCATGTGATTGCTTTTAACAATCAGGATAAAACAGATTGTCGTCTAGAAAATTTAACCCTTATGACCAAAGCTGAAATGGTTCGATACAGTCAGAGTTTTCATAAGCTAGCTAACAGTGAAACCAATGAAACATGCTTAATTCTGGCCAAGGTAAAAAATAAAATCCATCAATCGAAGAAGGTGGCTTAAATGACTAAAGATATTGAGAGAGAGGCTTTTGAGAGAAGCTATGCTGAAATAAATGGAATTACTGGAAGTTTAACTAAATCGGCTTTTGAGCTTTTAGATTCTAAATATGTGAACTTGCAAACTCAAAAATCATTCGACTTGTGGCAAGCAGCCAAAGCTCAAGCGGTGTCGGAAATACAAAAATCAAAACAGTCAGAGATTGACGACCTAAAAGCACAGTTAAAAGCTGTGCATGAAAGCCGCATCGAATTTGTTGAGTATTGCAGAAAAGTTGAGAGCGGTGATTTTGTCATTGTAGATAAAACCGATTTAGAGCTTGCAATTGATGCTCTAAAAGATGCGGCAAACAACGATGATGATTCATTTGCTCATCGCGCAAAAGACTTAGAAAAGGCATTGAAAAATGGCTAACTTTCACGAACTAAACGCACCGCTATGTTACGAATTAATAGAACTCATGCAGCGTGATTTACCCATTACGCACGTTCTACCAAATGGCGATGTGGGTGCGCTGTACTACATCATCAAAGAGAGTGGCGTACGCAATACCTATCTAAATCAGCTCATGGATGGTTTAGAGAAACGTAAAAACAACGGTACAGCGTATCCGCTTAGTATTACGCATAGCAACATGGATGCACTGTACAAAGCAGTGAGCATGTACTTAGACAAGTGCTTTGAATTGACTAGCACGCTACAGAGTTTAGGCGAGGTGACTTAATGGATATTCAAAAAGAAAGAGAATTGTTTGAGGAATGGGCGAAAGAGAAGGGTTTAACTAGAACTCGATGTGAAGATACAGGGGTTTATTTCAATTACAAAACATTCTACGCATGGGAATCATGGCAAGCAGCCAAAGCTCATGAAGCGGAAAAGTTTAAAGGTTACGTGTTGGTACCTGTTGAGCCGACAGACGCGATGTTGTTTGCAGCAAGCGGTAGAGACATAGTTGCTGAACACTATGGAGATGAAAATATACTCTGGCCTGAGTTGAGAGAAACGTGGAAAGCAATGGTAGAAGCAGCAAGGGGCGGAAATGATGAATCAGAATGAAGCATCAGTGATTGTTGAATATGCAGGCGGCATTAATAAAGCTAAACGCATTTTGTATTTTGCTAAACCTGAACATGAGTTTTATCTAGTGAATCATGAAATGTGTGTACTTTCATTTTTAAAGAATGCAGTTTTAGTTTTAGAAGAACCAAAAGCGGATACGGAGGAATCATAAATGGGTGCAGTTAAAAAAATTGATGAGCCTGTAGATATCAGCTTTTTATTGATGCTTAAGTATAAAAAGCCCGTGGTTACACTTGAGGAATTGCTACCAGACTATTTACCTCATCTAACTTTAGAGCAAGCAAATAAGCGGGCTAATAAATGCAACCTGCCATTTCCTGCGTTTAAAAGTGATGGTGTGAAATCCCCTTTTTATGTCAACTTAACTGATGTGGTTTTGTGGTTGCAATCTGAACAAGAAAAGGCTAAAAAGGATTGGGCAGCAATGCATGGCTAATTCTGTAAGTTATTGAATTAAATATCGTGTGGCTGCACCATATTTGCACCATGCACCACACGAAAAACAATAAGCATATGTATTATATAATTATTATTAAAACATCCATCCCACCCGCCATCGGAGCAACAATCAGATTATTTGACAGTTGATAGGAACCAATATACATATATTTTCTTACAATTTTTGATCAACATAGTATACTTCATTCGCCCATTCAGCTCATCTTTTTATGCGGTGTTGTCTTGATTATGAACAAAACCTCTCCGACTCATCCTTTATTAAAAACGATGAGCATCCTTGCAACATGTGTTGGTTTAACCGCTTGTGATAAAGCATGGTGGTCAAATAGTAAAGAACCTGAAATGCAAGCTGAGCACATTAAAAAAGTCATTCCATCACGTGTGAATGACCGTCAATCGTGGGCGCAAGATATTCATGACATTATGCAGGAATTAAATATTCCTCAAACCAAACAAAATGTTTGTAGTATTGTCGCTGTGGTGGATCAGGAATCAAATTTTATTGCAGATCCACAAGTGGCTGGCTTAGGTGAGAAAGCAGTCCAAGAAATTAACACGCGTTTAAAAGAAAAATTTGAAGCCAAATTAGGTGAAAATATCGGAGGAACCATTGCAGGTTACTTTGAAGAGGTTTTAAAAACCCAACCCTCACCTGAAGATAACTATATGCGTCAAATGCGACGCGTTAAAACTGAACGAGAACTTGATTTACTTTATCGTGAAATTTTTGCTTATATGGCAAAGCACTATCATATCAGTGCTTTAACAGGTGCAGCCAAGTTGGTGGGTCAGGACATCAGTGAAAAGATGAATCCAATTACGACACTCGGTTCGATGCAAGTCCATATTAATTATGCCAAAGAACATAAACGTATCGGGATGAGTACAGCCGAACTACGCGATGATCTATACACACAATATGGTGGTCTATATTATGGCATCCATCGTTTAATGGTTTACCCCGCCGATTATGATAAAGCAATTTATCGTTTCGCTGATTATAATTCAGGAATGTATTCTAGCCGCAATGCTGCATTCCAAAGCATGTTGGATGCATTAACCGACATTGAAATCGGTTTAGACGGCGATCTGCTTATTTATAATAAAGAAGGCAATATCCGCACCACGCAAAGTCAAACTGAAAAAGCCTTGATTTCTGTTTTTGCTGCAAATAATGTTTTGGTCACGCCGCGCCAAGTACGCAGCGATCTCAAAAAAGAAAAATCGAAAAAACTAGAAAACACCCAAACTTATCTTGCGCTACAAAATTTATATCAAAGCAAAACAGGTAAAGACGCAAAATATGCGATCATGCCCCAAGTTGTGATTTCAGGTCCTAAGCTGAGTCGTGATTATAATACCAATTGGTTTGCGAGCCGTGTAAATGGACGATATGAGACATGCATGCAAAGAGCAAAACAGATAAAACTTTAAACCTTGCTTTATTTGATTTTGATGGGACACTTTATCCAAAAGATAGTTTTACTGGATTTATTTTTTTCACTTTTCCAAAACACCATATCGTAACCCGAGGCTTGAAAATCTTGCCTTGGATTATGGCTTATTATTTAGGCTTATATCCTGCTCATGCAATGCGTCCTCGCTTATTTCAAAGCATGTTTAGAGGAGTTTCAGCAGACTTACCTCAAAGTTTAGCACCACGCTATGCGCAAAAAATCATTAAAGAATTAGACCAAAATCTACTTCAACAGCTTTATTTACACCAGCAACGTGGTGATCATGTGGTGCTTGTCTCAGCCTCAGTTGACTTATATTTGGCACCAGTTTGCGAACTTCTAAATATTGAACTGATTTGTACGCAAACAGAAATTAACAATGGCATTTTATCGGGTAACTACAACTCTAAAGATTGTAGCTGCGAACAAAAGAAGCTCAGAGTATTGGAAAAGTATAATCTGGACCACTACCAACAAGTCTATGCCTATGGCAATAGCCATGAAGATCTTGAAATGTTCAGTCTCACCGATCAACACTTTATGGTTGGTCGTGATGATACGCTACCTGAGCTAGTCGATGCACATCCGATTGAAGCGATGCATAGGCAAAAGAAATTAGAAAAAGACTCTACATGAGAAGAATTATTAGTTATCATTTGTTCAAATAAATCGTCTTGTGAATTGACCATGAATGCTCATACTGCACCTCAGGCCAATGTCTTAACTATCCAGCAATTGAGCAAACAATATGGCTCACGATTTGCTGTAAATCAGGCGACGTGGTCTGCGACCAGTGGGCAAATCGTCTGTTTACTTGGACATTCAGGTTGTGGAAAGACCACAATGCTGCGTTTGATTGCAGGCTTAGAAACGCCAAGTAGCGGTTCAATTCAACTCGAAAAAAATACCTTATGGGATGCCCAACAGCAGGTTGCCGCCGAAGACCGCAATATTGGCTTAGTGTTTCAAGACTATGCACTTTTCCCACACTTGAGTGTGTTGGAAAATGTCATGTTTGGATTAAAAAAATTCCCAAAAACACAACGACAATCGATAGCAGAACAAGCATTAAAACATGTTTCGATGCATCATCATCTACACAGTTATCCTTATACCTTATCTGGTGGCGAGCAACAGCGTGTGGCTTTAGCACGTGCCCTTGCACCAAAACCTCATGTCTTACTCATGGATGAACCCTTTTCTAATCTTGATCACCGTTTACGAGATCAAATCAGACAAAGCACTATCGAAATTTTAAAAAAAACAGCCACGACAACAATTATCGTGACCCATGATCCTGAAGAAGCGCTGCAAATTTCAGATCAGATTATTCTGATGCATCAAGGTAAGATCATTCAAATCGGCACCCCGAAACAACTTTATTTACAACCGAAAACCTTATTTGCTGCACGCTATTTTTCTGCTTTAAATGAAATACCAACGCAACGATCGGATCATCAAATTACCAGTATTTTTGGAAAGATCGCTGTACCTCAGCACTTAACTACAACTCAGCAGCCGATTCAGTGTTGTTTCCGCCCTCATCAACTCAATGTATTCCGTGTACCCACTGAGGGGACTTTAGCTGCCAAAGTGATTTCATCGAGCTTTATGGGACATACTCAATTACTGCGTTTACAGCTCAATTTGCAAGATATTATATTGCTGGCTCACGTTGACCATCGACAAAATTTTGCTGAAACTGAACAGGTTTATCTTTCTGTAGATTTAACAACATGTTTTTTCTATGCATCGGATGACAATTTCAACACAGATCACCTTAGTACCGAACAAACACTTCAAGTTTAAACCTTGTGATTAGGAATTAGAAAAAATGGAACAACTGTCTAAGCGTCATATTGTTTTAACAGGACTCGTTGCACTTACGAGTAGTTGGGTAAATGCTGCTCAAGTCAACCTGTATACCACAAGAGAACCTGTTTTGATTCAACCGCTGTTACAAGAATTTAGCGAGAAAACAGGTGTTAAGGTGAATACTGTTTTCATCAAAGATGGGTTGCTCGAACGTGTTAAAGCAGAAGGTCGTCGCTCTCCTGCTGATGTCATGCTTACGGTTGATTTTGGTAATTTAGTCGATATCGTTGAAAGTGGTTTAACTCAACGTGTCAACTCAAAAGTTCTCGATCGTGCTATTCCTGGGAACTTACGTGCTGCAAATGGACACTGGTATGCTTTATCTATGCGGGCACGTGCCGTATATGCCTCTAAAGATCGTACCCCGCTCACCGCAATCAACTATGAAGATTTAGCCGATCCAAAGTGGAAAGGTAAAATTTGTATTCGTTCAGGTAGCCATTCATATAACACCAGCTTAATTGCGGCCTACATCACTCACCATGGTGAAAAAGCCACTGAACAATGGCTACGTGGCGTAAAGGCGAATTTGGCGCGTCCAGCAAGTGGTGGTGACCGTGATGTTGCACGAGACATCCTTGGCAAGATTTGTGATATCGGTGTAGCTAACACCTATTATGTCGGTACGATGCGCACGGGTGATGCCGAACAACAACGTTGGGGCAATGCCATTAATGTGGTATTACCACGTTTTAAAAATGGTGGTACGCATATCAACGTTTCAGGTGCAGTAGTCGCAAAACATGCGCCGAACCGCAAAGAAGCGGTTCAACTGCTTGAGTTCTTAGCATCTGATCACGCCCAAGCGATCTATGCGCAAAGTGGTTTTGAATACCCAGTAAAAGCTGGCGTTAAAATTGATCCGATTATTGCCAGCTTCGGTAAACTTGAAGTCGACAAAATTCGACTCAGTGATATTGCTCGTCATCGTAAAACAGCCAATCTTTTAGTCGATAAAGTTCAATTTAATCACTAAATCTTGTCCGACTGATAGGCGGCAAGTGACTTGTCGCCTGTTAAGCTACCCAGTTGAACTTTCCTCCCTTTCCGTATACTCAAACCCTCGACGATGAAAAAAAAATATACCTTTAATTTATTATTTTCACTCAGTGGGCTATTGACGCTGTTGGCCTGTTTACCTGTATTGGCGTTGATCGTAACGGCATTACAAGGCAATAGTGATATTTGGGAACATCTGATTCGTTATGTCCTCCCACCGACACTAATCGATACGACGTTATTACTTCTTGGTGTAGGGATACTCACGATCTTGATCGGAACCGGCAGTGCATGGTTAGTTACGGCTTATCAATTTCGGGGGCGAGCCTTTTTAGACTGGGCGCTATTGTTGCCCCTCGCAGTACCCACTTATATTATTGCCTATAGCTATATTGATATCTTGCATCCCATTGGGCCGTTACAAAGTGTACTCGGTGGCTGGTTTGGCTGGGAAGCACAGCCTTGGTGGTTTCCCAATATTCGTTCAGTTTGGGGCTGTATTTTTTTATTAAGTTTTGTGTTGTATCCCTATGTCTATTTAAGTACACGTGCCATGTTTTTAATGCAATCAGCCAGTCTGGTTGAAGTTGCGCGTAGTCTAGGATTAAAACCAAACCAAGTTTTTTTACGTGTCGCCATTCCCCTTGCACGCCCCGCGATCGCAGTCGGTGCGAGTTTGGCCTTAATGGAAACCATTAATGATATCGGTGCGACTGAATTTTTAGGTGTAAAAACACTAACCCTATCGATCTATTCAACATGGACCAACCAATCGGATTTGGCCAGTGCCGCTCAAATTGCGATCTTCATGTTAATGATCATTACCTTATTGGTGGTCGTAGAACGACTGGGACGACGTAAACAGCGTTATATGAACTCAGCCCAACGCAGCCGACTGATGCCTGCTCAAGCTGTCACAGGAAGCAAAGCGCTGTTATTCTTCGGACTTGGTTTGATTCCGATTTGTATCGGCTTTCTGATTCCAATCAGTCATTTATTGGTCGAATCTTATAAGCGCCTTCAATATGCGGGTTTTTCAGATTATTTATTACAAGCCTCAATCAATACCCTTAGCTTGGCAAGCCTTGCAACTTTGATCACGATTTTTATTGGTTTCTTGATCGTCAGTGCTGCTCGCTTTAGCCAAAACACATGGTTTAGTCGCATCTCTAGCTTGGGCTATGCGATTCCGGGTACGGTGCTTGCGATTGGGTTAATGTTATCTTTAGGAAAAATCGACCATGCGGTCGCGGACTTTCTTGAATTTAAACTTGGGATTAACACAGGTTTATTATTTTTAGGTACCACCTTCACCCTCATCTATGCCTACTGTGTTCGTTTCCTTGCGATCGCAATTGGTGGAATCGAATCTGGCTATAATCGTATTCATGGTGTCTTTGATGATGCCGCACAGAACTTAGGACAAAATAAGTTTGGTATCTTGTGGCGAGTTCATCTGCCCCTGTTACGCCCAGCAATTATCTCAGCAGCATTATTGATCTTTGTTGACTGTATGAAAGAGTTACCTGCTACCTTATTGCTTAGACCACTCAATATGGAAACGCTCGCCACCCAACTCTATGCTGAAGCCTCAAGAGGTACTTATGAAGATGGTGCTATCGCTGCGCTATTGATTGTGTTGGTAGGACTGATTCCAGTGATTTTACTGGCACGTATGGGTAAAAATATTCAACAACATAAATAATCCAAAAACTTTATTAGCATAAAAAAAGACTTCTGATTGAGAAGTCTTTTTTTATGCTAATAAAGCAATATCTGGATTAGTAAATCGCCATATGGTTACGATGGATCATTTCCAATGAACGTGCTTCACCTAAGAGTTGATGCACTTTATCAGAACTCAGCCCTTTAACCATATCTGCTGAACGAGAGCTGAAATTCACACGCCCAACCGCGATGCGCTGTCCTTTCTGATCAACACACTCAACCACGTCACCACGATCAAAATGCCCCTCAATCGCTTTTACACCAACGGGCAATAAACTGCGATGCTTGAGTTTGATTGCTTCAACCGCACCCGCATCAATCACTAAACGCCCTGCAGTTTGTAAATGTGCAGCTAACCACTTTTTGTTTGCAGTGACACGATCATTATCAGTGGTGAACAAAGTACCTAACATTTCACCCGCCATCAAACGCGCAAGTACATGCTCACTTTCACCACTGGCAATCAATGTTGGACAACCTGAACGTGCAGCCAAACGTGCAGCACGAACTTTGGTCACCATACCACCACGACCAAATACACCGCCACCACCTGCCATTTCAAACAAACTGTCATCCAATGCACGCACAGCAGAAAAGAGTTTGGCATTTGGATTACTACGAGGATCCGAGTCAAACATACCTTGTTGATCAGTCAAAATAATCAACAATTCTGCCTGAACCTGACCTGCGACCATTGCAGCCAAGGTATCGTTATCACCAAAACGAATTTCGTCTGTAGATACCGTATCGTTTTCATTAATCACAGGAATCACACGCCAATCAATCAAGTTTTGCAATGCATCACAAGAATTGAGATAACGGCGACGGTCTGCAAGATCATCATGCGTGAGTAAAACTTGTGCTGTTTTGATTCCATGCTGATCTAATACGTTTGACCACGTATGAATCAAGCCCATTTGACCAATGGCAGCACATGCTTGCAAACTAGGGAGATCAGTGGGTCGATTCGCAAATTTCATGCGTACCATCCCCTCTGCGACTGCACCTGACGACACGAGTATAATTTCATGTCCAGCATTGTGTAGATCTGCAATTTGTTTCGCCCAATGCGAAATTGCATTTAAATCTAAACCTTGCCCATTTGCAGTGAGTAAAGATGATCCGATTTTAACAACGATTCGTTTACACGTATTGAGCTGACGTTGCATATCGACCACTTCTATCATTTTTCCCTCAATTTGTTTCCCCCCGAATTGCGACGAAAGCATCGCAAAAAGAGGAACTAAAAAAGCCTAGTCACGAATGTAGACGCTTTCTACATCACTGTCGTCTTCATCGTCATCAAAGTCTTCATCATCGCTCTCAAGACCTGCTAAACGCTGTGCTCTACGCATCTCACGATAAGCTTCTTTTGCTGCGATGGTTTGTTCACGTGTCTCAACTTCAAGCTGCTCACGGAAGGCTTTAACTTCTGCTGCATACTCAGGATCTTCAACTTCGCGTTCACGTTGTTGTTCGATTTGATCCATGAGGTAATAAACGACTTCTTTGGTGCCTTCAGCAAGTAAGCCAGATGTTTTGAACACTGGTCCTGTCCATTGCAATTCATCTAAGATGTGTTGACACCACTCTTCTCTTGAATCTTCTGCAATTTGATCAAGCTTGTTCAATACAAGAACAACTGGAAGCTTAGCCAAGGTTGGTGAGAACTTCACTAACTCAGCCGAAATCGCTTTGGCATTATAAGCTGGATCAGAACCATCAATCGGCTCTACATCAACGATATGTAAGAGAATACGAGTACGCGCTAAGTGTTTAAGAAAACGAATCCCTAAGCCTGCACCTTCTGCCGCACCTTCAATCAATCCTGGAATATCGGCCATTACAAATGAGCGATGACGATCAGCATCGACCACACCTAAGTTAGGCACCATCGTGGTAAATGGATAATCTGCAACTTTTGGTTTTGCAGCACTGACCGCACGAATAAAGGTTGATTTACCTGCATTCGGCATACCCAGTAAGCCAACATCCGCAAGTACTTTTAACTCTAAACGAACTTCGCGATATTCGCCTTTAATACCTGTGGTACATTTACGTGGTGCACGGTTGGTTGATGATTTAAAGTGCGTATTACCTAGACCACCATCACCTCCATGAGCAACTTTAACGCGCTGACCATCAGCCACTAAGTCACCAATAATGTCGCCAGATTCTGTATCAACAATCGTGGTACCGACTGGAACTTTTAATATAACGTCTTCACCGCCACGCCCTGAACAGTTCGCACCCGAACCATTTTTGCCACGTTCCGCACGATAGCGACGTGTATAACGGAAGTCTACAAGTGTGCTGGTATCATCATCGGCTTGGATATAAATACTTCCACCACGTCCCCCATCCCCACCATCTGGACCACCAAAAGGGACAAATTTTTCACGGCGAAAACTAGCTACGCCATTGCCACCGTCGCCAGCCTCTACGATTATGACTGCTTCATCAACAAAGCGCATGCGCCAATCCTCTAAATTCTATAAAACGGGATATTTTGCCACATTTTCGTAAATTACTCGAATATTAAAATCAGCAAATGCCCTTATAGACTGCAAAAAAGCGTGATTTCGCTCTTTTAAGGTCTTACATTCTTCAATGGCACGTCCATTTGCATCTCTAAATTTGCCTTCGTCTCTTGGACAGCGTTAAACATGGTTGCATTGAACGATGAAATCGAATTCATATCGATGGTATCGTTGATATAAAAACTTGGATTGAATTGATGTTTAATCGGTAAATTGATTGATTCATCAAAAGCAAAATAAACAGGTCCGTCAAATACGATTTTCACAGGGATGGTATAAGCACGTTTCAACTGAAATGGAATATCTAACTTTACGGGGATATCTAGTTTTAAAGGAAATTTAGGTAGAAGCTTCTTTTGGTAAATTAGATCAGTTGTCGTCTCGATTGGCATCACCTGATCGACTTTGAGTGTGGTTTCATAATCAATATTCACTGTAATCGGCGTTTCCACTTCAAAACGCAGATCTGCTAAGTATTTTCCTTGCAAAGGTAATTGCAAAGTACGATCCATCACTAAGGTGCTCTTTAACTCCCCCTCAGACCTGACTCGTAGGTGATCACCGACCTGAATCTTGGTCGAAAGTGACTCAGGCAACCGAATATCTGCTTGCTGCGCGGACACCATGACTGATGCCTGAATATTGAGATAGAACCAAAACAAGATCGCAACCAAGGTGGTTAAGATGACAAAACTGATCAACACACTTTTAAATGATTTAAGCATCAGCATCACTCACCTGCTTTCGCATCTTTTTTATTTAGACTCGCATCGACAGACTGAGATTGCACGCGATCCAAATACATACTCGATAGCGGAATCTTGAGTTCACCCTGTGCAATTTTGACAGGCAAAGTATTTTTTACATCAACAGAGGCATTGAGTTCTGAAGTAATCGGTACATTTAATTTTCCTTGAATTGGAATATTGGCATTGAGTTGTGTTTTTAATGGAATATTTAAATTCTCTTTTAAAACTGTTTTTACGGGCGCATCAAACTTTAAATGTACATTTTGCTGTAACGGCACTTGGATATTGATCGGCACATCTAGTTGCAAAGGAATCGTTCCTTTTAAAGGCAAAGTCACATCTTTACCCAGAATTTTGACCTGTACTTTTGTATCTATCGGTAAGTTTTGATTGACCTTAATCACTTCTTGAACTGGAATCATAGTGCTAATCGGAACTGAACTATCGAAATAAACACGTGGTGTGAGTGTCTGAGTTAAAGCAACATTCAATTGTTCATTAATTGGAATTTGCGCATCGACACGTCCCTTCACCTCGACATCTAAAGCATCTTTCACTTTAACCCGAACTTGTAAAGGTTCTTGTAAATCAATCGCGACTTTTTGATCTTTCAATGGAATATTGATATTAAAGTGTTTAAACACCCACATCGCGATATAGACACCACACAAGTTGGCAATAATAATCAAAGCAAAAACTGCAAACAAACGCTTAAACTGCAACAATGAAGTATTCCTAACTAATCGATTCCCTTTCTCATTATTCTCAACGATTTTTGTGTTTTAATCTGCTTGTATTCTGTACAGTCAATAAAAAACCCAGTCGAAACTGGGTTTTAATTTTTAACCTAAAAACAAATTATGCATTTGTTTCAGCAGGAATTTTTGTATAGTTTACGCCACACATTTGTTCTGCGATACGTAACACTTGGCAGCTATAGCCAACTTCGTTATCGTACCAAACATAAGCAGTTAAACGAGTACCAGAGGTAATTGTTGCTTGCGCATCAAACACACCCGCAGTACGTGAACCAATAAAGTCACTTGATACCACTTCACTTGAGTTGGTATAGCCAATTTGACCTTGTAAACTAGAGTTAATCGAGATTTGACGAATATATTCGTTCACTTCTTCACGATCAACTTCTTTCTCTAAGTTCAAGTTCAAGATCGCAAGAGAAACGTTTGGTGTAGGAACACGAACAGAGTTACCTGTTAACTTACCTTTCAATGCAGGTAGAGCTTTAGCAACGGCTTTCGCAGCACCTGTTTCAGTGATGACCATGTTCAAAGTCGCAGCACGACCACGACGATCAGCTTTATGGTAGTTATCAATCAAGTTCTGGTCATTTGTGAATGAGTGAACTGTTTCAACATGACCATTTAATACTTTGTACTTGTCATCTAAAACTTTTAATACTGGTGTAATTGCGTTAGTGGTACAGCTTGCAGCAGAGATGATTTTGTCTTCATCTAAAATATCAGTGTGGTTTACACCAAAGACCACGTTTTTCATTTCGCCTTTACTTGGCGCAGTCAATACAACACGTGCAACGCCTGCACATTTCAAGTGTTGGCTCAGGCCTTCAGCATCACGCCATTTACCCGTATTGTCGATTAAAAGTGCATTATTGATGCCATAAGCGGTGTAGTCTACTTCGCTTGGACTTGATGCATAAATCACTTTAATGAAGTTACCATTGGCAATGATTGCTTCATTTTCTTCATCGACAGAGATCGTTCCAGCAAAAGTACCGTGGATAGAATCACGACGTAACAATGAAGCACGTTTTGCCAAGTCACCGTCAGATGATTTACGTACAACGATTGCTTTAAGGCTTAAACCACGACCTAAACCTGATTGGCTGATGATTAAACGAGCCAAGATACGACCAATACGACCGAAACCGTATAGCACCACATCTTTAGGTTGTTCAGAAGTTGCCTTACCTTCGATTGATGACACTGCTTTTGCAACAAAAGCGTCTACATCACCACCTTCATTTTTATATTCAACAGCAAGTTTACCGATATCAACTTCAGCAGAACCAATGTTTTGAACTTTCATTAACGCTTCCAAGATTGGGAAGGTATTGACAACTGAAAGCTCAACATCAAGCATACGCGTACGACGATGTGATTTTAAGATCTGGATTACTGAACGGTTTATTAAAGAACGACCGTAAACAGAAACAACAATATTCTTCTCACGGTATAATTGACCAATCAACGCAATCATGTGTTCCGCGATTTCTTCACGGTTTTTCCAACGGCCTTGATGTTCTGCGTGTAGGGCAACGATAGTGTCTTTGCTCACAGTTACGTCCTCTAATTTAATATCTATACTGGGCGTGAATTTTAAAAACGCCTAATTGTAATAGAATTATCATCAAGATTGAATCAAAAGCTGCTCAAGTTGTTGAGATTTTGTCGCAATCAGCCATAAATTCATAAAATACCTATAATTATTTTTGTGATTTTAGGTAAAAATCTTTTTCAATCATCGCAATAGCCGTGATCCATTTTAAAGCAATCATTGTTCATTGGACGTCATCTAAGCGTTTTGGGTACTGTTTTAAATTAAGTTCCAAATGTTGCTTTCGTTTTCTCTGTTGCAATAAATGTACAGCACCCTCGATCACTAAAACCAGTACAGCCAACCAAATTGGAATATAAGTGAACCATTCCTCTGCTCCGATTTTCTCTCCAAGCAACAAGGAAACAAGCGCTAAAAGCACTGGTTCTAAATATCCCAATAAACCAAAAATAATCAGTGGCAGATAACGACTTGCTAAAATAAAGCTTCCCAAACCAATTGCGCTTAAGCATCCAAGCCCTATGATGATCACAATGAGAACTGGCGCATCAAAAAACTTGAGATACGGCGTATCCCCTGTTTGAGTAAGGAAAATTGCGATAGGAAGAATCAGCAATAAATCCCACCAAAAACCACCTAAATTATCCGTTTGAATTTTTTTACGAATCACGAAATACGCGGTATAACCAATCGCGACGAGCGCAGTTTCCCATGCAATGCTGCCTAAGCGCCAAAACTCATGTCCTACACCAAACATCGCCAAAGCAACTGCGACACATTGAAACTTGGACAGCTTCTCGCCATACAGCACACTTCCGACCAAAACCAAAATCAGCGGCAATAAGAAATAGCCCAATGAAACTTGCAACCCACGACCATGCATCGGTCCCCATAAGAACAACCACAGTTGTACAGACGTCAGCACAGAAGTTGCCATTAAAAACAATAATAAACTTGGCTTTGCCAGAATCCGTTTAAATATGGTTCTGATATGAATCAAGTCGCCACTTAACCACATGAACAAGGTTAAAAATGGCAAAGTCGCAATGATACGCCAACCAAAAGTTTGCTCGCTATCAAATGCGCCTAATACTTTGGTGTAAAAAAATAAAACACCAAAGGTTACAGAGGCCAAAACTGAGTAAATAATACCTTTGAGCATTTTGACCTCTATCTAGGCTAGAAAAAAACGCTAGCGAATGCATGATTTATCCACTATATGCAAATAAAAAACCATGCAAGCATGGTTTTTAGAGAATATAGCTTATTTAACGATATTCAGGATAAATCACATCACCGATATCATAACCAACCGTTTTGGCATAATTCAGATATTCATGAATAATTTCTTTATTCGGTGTTGGAGTCCGCGAAAGTACCCATAAATATTTGCGGCGTGGTTCACCGACCAATACAGTCTGATACTCTTCATCTAGTTTTAGAATCCAATAATCGCCACGCCCAACTGGAATCCAACGCACGCCTTCAGGTAAAAAACTAACCCGCAATTTGCTGTTAAATGGCGCGTTTGCGACAAAGGCTTCGCCTAAACTTTGCTGTAAATTTCCATCGATATCGTAGCATTTGTTATCCACCACGATATTGCCATTTTCGTTCACTGTATATGTAGCAGAGATGTTATAAGCGCACTTACGCTCAAAAAACATCGGTTTACGTGCAACCTCATACCAAATACCCAAATACTTATCTAATTCTACTTTTTCAACGGTAGGCAAAGGCTTTGATTGAGCATAAGCGTATGTCCCGATAGCCAACCCCGTCAGGACTACGCCACCAATTGCAATTTTTGCTAAACGCCAACTCGATTTTGGGAAATTTGTAATCAATGGCATGATAAATCCTCAAAACAGAAATTTGTTATAAATAGTCATATAGTTAGCTTATTAAGCTAGCCTATTTTATAAACAAAAACTGTTGAGAAATGTATCACTCTTGAGAATTTCTCTCCTATATTACGATTGCAACATATATGCTTTTAAGCGCACGATTTCATCACGTAACCTTGCTGCCTGCTCAAACTGTAACTCTTTAGAGGCTTTGAGCATCTCCTTCTCAAGTTTACCGATCTGCTTCGCAAACAATTTTGGATCCGATAAAAGGTGTTGTTCATCAGCACTCATTGCTTGAGCTTGATCAAGCACTTTGTCATCGATTTCATCATCAGTTAACACTTCGCCTGAATCAATTTCTTTGGTTGTCTGGCGCACGGTACTGCGTGGCGTAATACCATGCAATAGGTTAAATTCAACTTGTTTTGCACGGCGTCGATCTGTTTCATCTATGGCTTTACGCATCGAATCAGTAATACGGTCCGCATATAAGATTGCTTTGCCTTTGACATTACGAGCTGCACGCCCAATGGTCTGAATCAATGATCGTTCTGAGCGTAAGAAACCCTCTTTATCTGCGTCCAAAATCGCCACCAAAGAAACTTCTGGCATATCCAAACCTTCACGCAATAAATTGATCCCGATCAGAACATCGTGTACCCCTGTTCTTAGATCATGGATAATTTTAACGCGTTCAACCGTATCGATGTCCGAATGTAAATATGCGACTTTGACGCCGTACTCTTTCAAATATGACGTTAAATCTTCGGCCATCCGTTTGGTCAATGTCGTCACCAGCACGCGTTCATTCAAATGCTTACGCAGATTAATTTCAGATAAAACATCATCAACTTGAGTTAGCACAGGACGCACTTCAATTTCAGGATCAATCAAACCCGTTGGACGTACCACTTGCTCTACAATCTGTTCAGATTTTTCCATTTCATAGCGTGCAGGAGTAGCACTGACGTAAACAGTCGTCGGTACAATTCGTTCCCACTCTTCAAACTTCATCGGACGATTGTCCAGTGCGCTCGGCAAACGGAAACCATAATTCACCAAGTTTTCTTTACGTGAACGATCGCCCTTATACATCGCGCCGATTTGAGGAACTGTGACATGTGATTCATCAATAATCAGCAAAGCATCTTCAGGAATATAATCAAAGAGTGTCGGCGGTGCTTCACCCGATGGACGTCCTGAAAGATGACGTGAATAGTTTTCAATGCCATTGGTATAGCCCAATTGCTGCATCATTTCCAAGTCATAGCGCGTGCGTTGTTCGATGCGTTGAGCTTCCAGCAGTTTGTCGTGTTCACGGAAAAACTTAAGCTGATCTTGCAACTCATCTCTGATGGTATCAATCGCCCGGGTTAAATGATCTTTTGGCGTAACATAATGGCTTTTTGGATAAATCGTAACTCGCGGAACTTTCCTTACCAATTTTCCAGTTAAAGGATCAAACCAACGGATCGAATCAACTTCATCATCAAACAATTCAACGCGAATCGCATCCTGATCTGATTCCGCAGGGAAAATATCAATAATCTCACCGCGAATACGATATGTACCACGCAAAAACTCTAGTTCATTACGGGTATATTGCATCTCAACCAGACGACGGATAATGTCATCACGACCGATTCGATCACCTTGTACAATATGTAACAACATCTGCATATAGGCATTTGGATCACCCAAACCATAAATCGCAGAAACCGATGCCACAATAATCGCATCTCGGCGTTCTAATAATGCACGTGTTGCCGAGAGGCGCATTTGATCAATGTGATCATTAATGGCTGAATCTTTTTCAATAAATGTATCTGATGATGGCACATAGGCTTCAGGTTGATAGTAATCATAATAACTAACGAAATACTCAACCGCGTTGTTGGGGAAAAATGATTTGAACTCACCATAAAGCTGAGCTGCAAGGGTTTTATTATGTGCCATGACAATGGTTGGACGTTGGGTTTGGGCAATCACATTTGCCATGGTGTAGGTTTTACCTGAACCTGTAACGCCCAGTAGCAGTTGATTACGAAAACCTTGTTCAATGCCACTGACCAATTTTTCAATCGCCTGTGGTTGATCGCCTGCAGGTTGATAATTGGTGACTAATTCAAATGGCTGGCCAGTCTCTTGCATATTCTTCATCTTGCTACGCTCTTATCGTTTTATGATATTGAGGTTAATCTTACAGATACAACCCCAAATCCCAGTGAGACGAAAAACTTCTAAAATTTTCAACCAATGACATATTCATCTTGACCAATAATTCAGCCATTACTTGTTTAATTTTTTGCTAAATCATCCCACCGTACGTCAGATTTTTAGCCGAATTATCATTAAAAACTAAAATATAAATACGATCTAATAAGTTGATCTAACAAAATAATTTCAAATAAAAGAGACACACATCACACTATCATTAAATTAATGTTACAAATTAACGATTTACCCGCTGTTTGATCAGCTTATGATCTTAAGAACAATAAGTATCACAATATTCTTAGAATGAGAAATGATGTAAGCATGGAGGCTTCATTTGAAAATGCAATATAAATTCATTGTCATCACGACTTCAGTTCTGACAGCGATCGCTTTTGCTGCAACCTACCAAATCCCACCACAACAACCTAAAAAGCTTGCAACCCACAATGTCATCGATCATGAGCTGCTGAAAATAAAGGCTCAGCAGATATTAAAATCCGTTGAGACAGTCGACAAAACCAAAACACCAATTCTTCCGCCACCGCTTGCGCAAAGGGATTACATCATTGTATTCAAGGATAGCTTGGGGGCATCTACACTACCTCAGCTCATTCACAACCAGTACAACGGTCAAATAAGACATACCTATCATAAAGCCATTCAGGGAATTGCTATCAGTATTCCTGAAGTTGCCAGCAACGCTTTTTTTAAAGCAATGCAACAGCACCCCCTAGTGAACTACATTGAAGAAGACACAATCATTCAAGTGAATGCCACACAAACAAATCCATCATGGGGACTCGACCGTATTGACCAAAGATCTTTGCCGTTAGATAAAAGTTATCGCTATGATCAAACTGGTGTAGGTATAAATCTTTATCTTCTTGATACGGGAATTTTAGCAAGTCATCAAGAGTTTACAGGACGAGTAAAAAAAGGCTTTTCTACAATTTCCGACTTCAATGGGACCAATGATTGTAACGGACATGGAACTTTTGTGGCTGGACTTGCAGGTGGAACAACCTATGGTGTTGCCAAAAATATTAATTTAATTCCTGTCCGTATCGTCGGATGCACAGGCACAGGTCTTATGAGTAATATGATTGCAGGCATTGATTGGATACTCAAAAATGGGCAAAAACCAGCCGTGGTCAATATGTCGATTGGTGCACCTGCATACGCGCCATTAGATACAGCTATTAGCAATTTATACGACCAAGGTTTTGTCCCCGTTGTCGCTGCTGGAAATTCTAATACCAATGCCTGTGATCTTTCACCTGCACGTGCAGCAAAGGCAATTACAGTTGCAGCGACAGACAATACCGATACCCGTGCGAGTTATTCCAACTATGGCGCATGCGTCGATATTTTCGCGCCAGGTAGTGCTGTCTCTTCTGCTTGGAACAGAAGTAATAGTTCAGTTGCGACAGGTAATGGAACATCGATGGCTGCACCGCATGTTGCAGGTGCTGCTGCACTTTTATTAGAACAAAACCCAAATGCCACAGCTAAAATGATCATTGACCAACTACTTACATCAGCAACACCAAATGTCGTCAAAAACACTTCTGGCAGCCCCAATCGTTTACTCTTTAGTTCAACCACAACAGCCTCGGCATATACCACCACACCGACCTTAGTCACTCAGCCCTCTACAACCACCATTGCCCATGTCAAACAATTGATCGGATACACCACACGTAATTGGCTTTTTGGTACTTGGCGAGCAAATGTCAGCATTGCTGTTGTTGACCAAAATAATAAAGCAGTGAGCAATGCAACCGTCACAGGTGCTTTCACTATTGGCGCATCATCTGTCAGTTGTATCACCAATAGTCTAGGTGAATGTCAGTTGAATAGCGGAACACTCGCACGTCATGTAACAAGCACCACATTTAATGTGAGTAATATCACAGGCACAAATTTAACTTATGCTGTGGCGAACAATGCCGTTAGTCAGATTACTTTGACCCCTTAAAATCACTTGACCCACCCGTGAAACACCTGCAACATGGGCTTATACTCTACTTTAAATGATAAAAAATATGTCTTACCAATACCATGATGAAAGCATCGTAACCGAACTTCCAGAAGATACTGTCTTTGTTTTTGGCAGTAATCTTGCTGGTCAACATGACAGTGGCGCAGCGCGTATTGCTGCACAACATTTTGCAGCAGTCAAAGGTGTTGGACGTGGTTGGGCAGGTCAAAGTTTTGCCATTCCAACATTCAATGAACATATTCAGCAAATGCCACTTTCACAAATTGAGCATTATGTGAATGACTTTAAAATCTATGCCGAAAATCATCCTAAAACAAAATACTTTTTGACTGCTCTCGGTTGTGGAATTGCGGGCTATAAAGTGTCAGAAATTGCACCTTTATTTAAAGGGATTCATTCCAATGTTATTTTCCCAGAATCATTCCGTCCCTACATTGAAGAAGATGCCGTTTCACAATTTCCAAACTTAACGGCAGATATGGTCCATGCCTTTATCACCGATGATGTCATTTTCTATTTCAATCACGGCTATGAATCCTTTACTGAAGCTTTAGATAAAACCCAATTATCCCCTGCTGAAAAAGCCATTGCCTTAATTGTTCTAAATGAAGAACTATACCCACGTGATCGTTATGGACGTGGACGCGAACATGAAATCAACGATATTTTAGGTAAATTAAATGGAAAAATTTTCCATTTTCAAAATAACACCGAAGGCGCGATGATCTTTGTCAGTGTGATTATTGCGCTGATGGAACTTTATGACATAGATGAACAAGACTTCATCAAACTTTGGCGTGGTGAACTTGAGATTCAGCACCCGATTAATCGTACTTAAAATAAAAAAGCCAATCATATAATGATTGGCTTTTTTCTAACGTTTCCCCATCGAACGACGAGTACCACGCGGTGGCATCCAAGTTCGATCTGCATATTGTTCAGGCTTTGGACGTACCTGATTATGCACAGCACTCTCAGAATCATCCTGTGCCGATGGCATCGGGAAAGGTAATTTGACCAAAGCTTTTTTGGCTTTTGGTTGTTGATCACTCATTGAAATTCTCTCGAAATCAAAATTTCTAACCGCTATTGTAATAGATTTTTTATGATGATGATAAAAATAAAATATGAAAAAAATGAGAACCAAACCAATACTTACAATTTGGTAACTTTTTATACGATTAAGGCGGGTTTCAACCACAACCATTTCTATTTAAGCTAAGATAACATGCTTTTTTATTTTTTAATCCCATAAGAAGGAATAATGCCGTGGACGTACGTCTCTCTGATCGTGTCAATGCCATCAAACCGTCCCCTACACTTGCAGTCACTAACAAAGCTGCTGAGCTTAAAGCTGCAGGCAAAAACGTGATTGGTTTAGGTGCAGGCGAACCAGACTTTGATACCCCTCAACATATCAAAGATGCTGCAATTGAAGCGATTAATAACGGCTTTACGAAATATACGGCTGTAGATGGTACGCCTAGCCTAAAGAAAGCAATTATTGCAAAATTAAAACGTGACAATAATTTAGATTATCAAGCTAACCAAATTTTGGTGTCTTGTGGTGGTAAGCAAAGCTTCTTTAACTTGGCACTCGCTTTGTTAAACAAAGGCGATGAAGTGATCATCCCTGCACCTTTTTGGGTAAGCTACCCAGATATGGTGATTATTGCGGAAGGTACACCTGTGATCGTAAAGTGTGGTGAAGAACAACGCTTTAAAATCACCCCTGAGCAATTAGAAGCAGCCATTACTGCAAACACTCGTTTAGTGGTCTTAAACAGTCCATCTAATCCAACGGGTATGATCTACACCAAAGCTGAATTAGAAGCTTTGGCTGAAGTTCTTCGTCGTCATCCACATGTTTATGTCGCTTCTGACGATATGTATGAACCAATTCGTTGGGAAGATGAGTTCTATAACATTGCGACTGTCGCGCCTGATTTATATGACCGTACCATTGTATTAAATGGTGTATCAAAAGCCTATGCCATGACAGGCTGGCGTATTGGTTATGCAGCGGGCCCAGCAAAAATTATTGGTGCAATGAAAAAGATCCAATCACAATCAACGTCTAACCCAACATCTATTTCCCAAGTTGCTGCTGAAGCAGCCTTGAATGGTTCACAAGATGTTCTTAAGCCGATGATTGAAGCATTCAAACGTCGTCATGACTTAGTCGTAAATGGCTTGAATGAAATCAAAGGTATCTCTTGCTTAACAGCAGATGGCGCATTCTATGCTTATGCCAATATCCGCCCTTTAATTCGTGCCAAAGGTCTAAAATCTTGCACAGAATTTTCTGAATGGTTACTCGAAGAAACTGGCGTTGCTGTTGTTCCTGGCGACGCATTTGGTTTAGGTGGCTTTATGCGTATTTCTTATGCAACGGCTGACGAAGTTTTAGTTGATGCGCTTGCTCGTATCAAACAAGCAGCAGATTCAATTGATGGTGTAGATGCAGCGATTGCATCAATTGAAGCAGAAAAAACGGTTAAATAATCACCCTTTCCGCTTTAAAAAAGGAAACTTCTCAATGGAGTTTCCTTTTTTATTATCCAATCAAATCCCTAATTCTGATCCGAAGATTCAGCATTAAATAAAGCAACGACATCAGCTTCGGTCAATTTCTTGGTTGAGTTTTCAAAATCATAAAACGCAGGTTTGCAATCAATGTAGATTTCCATATCTAAGTTTAAGTCTTTCGGCTGTTCATTCAGTGAGAATACATTGATATTGCAGTAATTCTGGTCTTTAGTCCGCCAGAACAAAGTTGTACCACAAACATTACAAAAACCACGCTCCCCCCAAGCAGATGAGTTGTAAACCGAAAGGTGATCTTGCTTAAGAAATTTTAGACTTCCCTGCTCAACATCAATCGTCATGATTACACCACTGGTCTGTCTACGGCAGATAGAACAATGGCAGACATGCACATTATGATTTTTTAATTCAACTTCAAAAGTGGTTTCACCACAAACACATTGTCCATTCATTATAAATTCACCTTACTTTTAAATTATTCTTCATAAGTTGAAATAGTTTAAAACAAAGCATATTTTTAACAAACGGACAATTTGTAAAACCTCATGTTAAAAAATAATCTAAGTAAATTAAGCAATTGCCTTTTTTACTTTAAAATTTTTCGGTCGTGTACATAAATGACTGAATACCGCATATTGCCAAATACTCTTCACTTGTACCGTAACAATCTTCTCTTCTGCAACAGACCACGCCAAAGCTGTATTTGCGCCTAAAATCAATTCACCACCGAGTTGAAATAAATATAAAGGGCTTTGTTGATTTACGGTGAGTGGATTTTTTTGACTCAATAAATTGCGTGAATCTATGATTTTCCACTTATTACCGAACCATAACTGCAATAAATCACCCAAGAACAAAGCTTGTTGCTTAAAAGGAAATGTATTGATAAATGAACTTTCAACAGGCGTGTAATAACGCTCAGGATCTTGGAGGATATCAAGATAATGTTCTTGATAAAAAGATAGATTTGAAAAAATAGATTGAATACGAAGAATAGTCATTTTGACCTCCGGTTTAGCCATTTTAGTGCTGGCAAGTAGGGTTAAATCCACACTGTCTAGATCGATGTCTAAACGCTCTTTCTAAATTAAATCTAGCAATCGCATCTTCAAGTTTCAAGTATTTTTTTCGATTTAACGCCAATTGTGCAAATAAGAAGCATACAACACAAAAATAAAGAGAACATGGCAGTTTTAACTTGACCGATCTTAAAAGCCGCATATAATGGCTGTCAGATTCTCCCATAGCTCAGTCGGTAGAGCGACGGACTGTTAATCCGCAGGTCCCTGGTTCGAGCCCAGGTGGGAGAGCCAAGATTCTAAAAAGCCCATATCACTGATATGGGCTTTTTATTGCTTAATAAAAAATAGAAATAAAAAAACCTCTGAAATTGTCAGAGGTTTGCTCAACTTTAGTTCAAAATTAAGCGACGATCTTTGCTGGCACACCACTATGGAAACGGAAAGTATCATCTGGAGTTAAAATCAGATTCTTCTCCACTTCACGAATATACTCAATTCGTTGTTGAATGTTTTCTTCAGGATCTTTTAGTTTCGCCGTTTTCGCAACATCTAAAGCCAGCGCCAAATAATCCTCGAAGTGACGCGATTCTGATTTAAGCAAGTAACGATAGTAGCGACCGAGCTCATCATCAACAATTGGTGCAAGTGCATGAAAACGCTCACAAGAACGTGCCTCTACAAATGCACCAATGATCATCACATCAATCAAGGCTTCAGGTTCATAGGTACGTATTTCTTTGCGCAAACCGCCTGCATAGCGCCCTGCGCTCAACCCCTTCCACTCTTGACCACGTTTGTTCATAAACTCAAGAACTTGCTCATAATGCAGCATTTCTTCACGCACGAGCTGCGCCAGCTTCACTTGTAAGTCAGTAAAAAAGCTATAACGAAACATCAGGTTCATTGCCGTACTAGCAGCTTTCTTTTCACAATTTGCATGGTCTTGCATCAATATTTCAAGATTATTGATAGCTTCATCTAACCATGCTTGAGGTGTAGTACAACCTAAAAAATCAATCACAGGTTGCATCAACTCATCGTAATTTATACTACTCATCAACTTATCTCGCAGCAGCCTGAATCGCTGCTTTCATCTCTTTTACCGCTTGAGTCAAACCGACAAATACACTATCTGCAATAATCGAATGCCCAATATTTAATTCATGAATTTGCGGGATCGCGGCGATAGGCGCAACATTTTCTAGATTTAAACCATGTCCAGCATTGACCACTAACCCCTTCTTAGCGGCGTATTCAGCACCTTTGACGATGCGTGCCAATTCTGCTTGCTGTTGTTCATCCGTCTCCGCGTCCGCATACGCACCTGTATGGATTTCAATGGTTGGCGCACCACAGGCAACCGCCGCATCAATCTGGACTAAATCTGCATCAATGAATAATGACACATCACATCCAATCGCTTTGAGTGCTTCTGTCGCAGCTTTCACTTTTTCAAAATGGCCAACCACATCCAAGCCGCCTTCTGTGGTGACTTCTTGGCGACGCTCAGGCACGAAACAGACATGTTGCGGCTGAATTTCTTTGGCAAATGCAACCATTTCATCAGTCACTGCTAATTCAAGGTTCATGCGTGTTTTCAATAATGGACGCATACGACGAACATCATCGTCTTGTATATGACGACGATCTTCACGTAAATGTAAGGTTATGCCTTCTGCACCCGCTTGTTCACAGACCAATGCCGCCTGTACAGGATCAGGGTAAGTTGTACCACGTGCTTGTCTTAATGTCGCAACATGATCAATGTTTACACCTAATATTGCAGCCATAAAAATATCCTATTGTTCTTCACCCCAAAGCACTTAAAAGTTTTGCTTTTGAATGATTAAGTTTGAGTATTTTGAATCCAAAGTTGACGGCTTTTCAGCGGTCGATCACCCAACAATGAGCTAATCATTTGACGGTATAGTTTACCCAATAATTGCAATTGTTCGTGAGAAAAATCCTGTCCTTGTTCATAACTAAGCATGGATACAATTAGAGCACCATCTAGCGTTGAACGTGAGGCTTTTGCAACAGGCATAAAACCATCATTAAGCTGAAATTGATAATACTGAGATGGTTGAACTTGTTGTTGGCTAGCATCAACCGAGAAATCAATTGCATAGCCTAGCTCTTGCAATAAAACATGCTCAAATTGACGCAAAATTTGACGCAAAAACAAAGATGCTTGTTCATGTGACGCAAGTAGCTGTAACTGCAATAAAACCATTTGATATTGTTGGAATGTTTGTGGCATCGCTTCTTCTAGAGAGCACAAACGTAAAATGACTTCATTAAGATAAAAACCAGCAAAGAATGCATCGCCATGAAAAAAAACCGGTTGATTTAAAATTTCCAACTTAGTGAAATTTTTAAGTTCAGATTTGCCTGTGGCTTGCACACGAATCGGTTGATATTGGGGTGGCGGAGTCTGTCTCAATATTCCATCCACCCGACCATATTCCTGTGTAAACAAATGCACAATATGGCTTTTTTCTCGGTATTTACGATGATGAATTAAATATCCATGCAAGACCTCATTGCGCATCATAGCATGCGACTCATCCTAGTCCTTTGCATCCTTTTTTTCATCATCTTCACCATCAGGAATCACAGCACCCACCACAGCCGCTGTGCCTTTCACAACGCCCTTGGTGGTTTTATAGGCAACTTTAACAGGTACAGTCACCACTTTATGAATACACCCTTGCAACATGAATATACATGTCACGATTGCCATGACTCGTATTGTGATTTTCATACCTGCTTCCATCTTAATAGATTTTTTAAATATCGCTATAACCTAGACTTTTCAGCGCACGTTCATCATCAGACCAGCCACCTTTCACTTTAACCCAAAGCGTCAGCATAATCTTTTGCTCAAACATTCTTTCCATGTCTGCACGTGCATCCATACCGATACTTTTCAGCTTCGCACCTTTGTCACCAATTACAATGGCTTTTTGGCCTTGGCGTTCTACAAAAATAGTCGCATCAATATAAGTACAAGCAGACTTCAATTTACCGGTCTTTTCATTCATCACTGCTTCTTCAGTTTTAAATGATTCGATCTGTACAGTTAAATCGTATGGTAGTTCCTCACCCAACTGACGCATAATTTTTTCACGGATAATTTCACTTGCAAGGAAACGTTCTGAACGATCCGTGATCTGATCCAATGAATATAATGGCGCTTGATAAGGTAAGTACTTTTCAATGGTGTCACGCAAGTGATCTAGATTCGCGCCACGCAAAGCTGAAACAGGGACAATTTCAGCAAAATTCATTAATTTGGCACGTTCACGAATCAGTGGCAGTGCTTCATTTTTATTTTCAAAAGTATCAAGTTTGTTGATCACCAAAATCACAGGCATTTCTGCGTTTTTAAGTTTCTCTAAAACAAGCTCATCATTTTGAGTCCACTTTTGTGCATCAACCACAAATAAAACCAAGTTCACATCACGCAACGCAGAATGTGCAGCACGGTTCATCATTTTATTGATCGCACGGACTTCTTTTTTGTGCATTCCTGGGGTATCAACAAATACTGCTTGTGATTTTTCACGCGAATCAATACCCACAATCTTATGACGAGTGGTTTGTGGTTTACGTGAAGTAATCGAAAGTTTTTGTCCTAATAAATGGTTCATCAACGTTGATTTACCCACATTTGGACGGCCTACAATTGCGACAAAGCCGCTTTTGAAATCCGAAGGAATGGTAACTTCTTTAGAACTAAAAAATTGATCAACTACATTTTGATCATCTTGTGGTTCAGTCGTTTCTGATTGATTGTCATTTGAATGAGACATCAAGTTATTGCTCCAATAATTTTAAAATTTCAGCCGCTGCTGTTTGTTCAGCGAATCGACGACTTGAGCCCTCACCATGTATTTTAGGCAAACCATCAATCAAACATTCCACCGTAAAATGTTGATTTGGCGCATCGCCCTGAATATCTACAACCTCGTAAACTGGGAGAGGTTTTTTACGTGCTTGTAAATACTCTTGTAAGCGTGATTTCGGGTCTTTGAGTTGATCTGTGGGTTCAATATAATCGAGGTATGGTTCATACCATTTTAACACAATGCTTTGTAGCTGGTTTAGATCATTACAGTCTAAATAAATCGCACCGATAATCGCCTCAACCGTATCGGCAAGGATAGACTCGCGGTGATGCCCACCTGATTTTAACTCACCAGTACTTAAGATTAATGACCGACTGAGCTGTAAATCATTGGCGATTTTACCGAGCGCTTCTTGTCTCACAAGCGTCGCTCGCATACGCGTCAAACGCCCTTCATTTTCTAAAGGGTAGACCTGATATAAATAATTGGCAATGATCATTCCCAATAATGAATCGCCTAGAAATTCTAGGCGTTCATAATTGTGTTTATGGCTAACAGAGCGGTGGGTTAAAGCCAGTGTCAACAAGTCAACTTGTTTAAACTGGTGACCGATTCGCCCTTGTAAGCGACTATCACTGAGCTTGTTTGGCAGATTTTTGGTCAAAAGTCTTCTCAAAAGTCATCACTAAACTAATATTGAGCATGAAAGGCTTCCGCACTTCATACTTTTTGTTTACGATCAAATCATCTTTATATGTGGCTTGTGCGACATCCTTAAAACGAAGATCACGTATTCCATTCATATCTAAACGCTGATCCATCTGAGATGCAAATTTACTCGGTGTCGTATTTTGCGGGCTATCTTTTAATAGTCCCTCAATTTGACTGTCGATCACTTTGTCATCCCAGTACGCTGGCCAAATTGCAATTGCTGCTTTCACAGCAACTGCAAATAAAACCACCCCAAATAAAATTGCAATATACGAAGTCCCCAACTGAGATTTACGCATCTTTATATTTCCTATGTGTTTTTATTTATTAGTCAATTTTAGCATTTCGGTTAAAACTTGGAAGTTTAAAACCAGGTTCTTTATGCATCCATACATAAAAAGCACGACCTGTTAAGTTTTCTTCAGGTACAAAGCCCCAAAAACGGCTATCAGCACTTTGATCACGGTTGTCACCCATAGCAAAGTACTGACCTTCTGGTACAGTCACTTCCCAATCTTGCCCTTGAGTTTGAATAAACACGTCATTGGCTTTAGCAACAAATGGAACCAATGCATCTGCACCTTTGGCTTGTGCAAATTGATAGGTTTCAACCAAAGAATTACGTCCGTCTATATAGCGAACCGAATACTGATGATCACCTAAAGTTTCTTTAAAATAAGAGACTGTTGGTGTTTCCAATAGATCTTTTTCACGCTTAACTTCAGTCGCAACTTTAGCAACCTGCTCACCATTAATGACCAATTGACCATCTTTATATTGAATATGGTCCCCTGGCAAACCAACAACGCGCTTGATATAACTAATCGTAGGTTGTGGTGGATAACGGAAGACAATGACTTCACCACGTTTTGGCTCACCAACATTGATCACTTTGGTATTTACGATCGGTAAACGCACGCCATAATCAAATTTATTGACCAAAATAAAATCACCAATTTCTAAGGTCGGAACCATAGACTCAGATGGAATATTAAATGGTTCATATAGGAAAGAGCGCAAAACGAGTACGATCGCCAATACAGGCCAGAAATCATACGCCCACGTAATGATAAAATTTTCCTGATCTCGCCCTTTGTTTGCACGATGTTTGAGTACAAACTTATCAAGCAACCACACCATGAAAAATATAAGTGTGGCAGGTACCAGAATCAAATTAAAATCAAAATCCACACACCCTCACTTGCAGCCGACAAGCTGCTTGTCTTGGGCTGGACAAAGCAACACTTTGTTCTGCCAGCCACATTTATTTATCTTTCAACTTTCAACACAGCTAAGAACGCTTCTTGTGGGATTTCAACACTTCCCACTTGTTTCATGCGTTTCTTACCTTCTTTTTGTTTTGAAAGTAACTTTTTCTTACGCGATACGTCACCACCATAACATTTTGCTAATACGTTTTTACGCATCGCTTTTACAGTAGAACGTGCAATGATTTGCGCACCTATGGCTGCTTGAATCGCCACATCGTACATTTGACGAGGGATCAAGTCTTTCATTTTTTCAACCAGTGCAATACCACGGTGACGTGCATCATTACGATGACAAATCATTGCTAAGGCATCAACCTTTTCGCCATTAATTAACACATCAACCTTAACCAATGCTGAACTTTCAAAACGTACAAAGTTATAGTCGAGCGATGCAAAACCACGTGAACAAGATTTCAATTTATCAAAGAAATCCATGACCACTTCAGCCATTGGGATTTCAAAAGTGAGTGAAACTTGATTGCCCAAGAATTTCATGTCCTTTTGCACACCTCGGCGCTCAATACACAAAGTCATGACATTGCCTAGATATTCCTGTGGTACAAGAATATGACATTCAGCAATTGGCTCACGCAAATCTTCAACTGTTGAACCATCTGGCATTTTTGATGGGCTATCGATATAGATGATATCGCCCTTTTTGGTCAATGCTTCATAAATCACTGTTGGTGCAGAGCTGATCAAATCAAGATCATACTCGCGCTCTAAACGCTCTTGTACGATCTCCATGTGCAGCATGCCTAAGAAGCCACAACGGAAACCAAAACCTAAAGCATCTGAACTTTCTGGTTCAAAAAATAAAGCAGAGTCATTAATCTGTAGTTTTTGTAGTGCTTCACGGAAAGGTTCAAAATCGCTAGCATCAATCGGGAATAAGCCCGCATAGACCTGCGGTTTAACCTTTTTAAAGCCGGGTAAAATCGGAACATCTGGCGTGCTTGATAAAGTAATGGTATCGCCCACTGGCGCACCAAAAATATCTTTAATCCCTGCAATAACAAAACCAACTTCACCCGCTTCGAGTATATCGGTTTCACTATGTTTTGGATTGAACACACCTACAGAAGTGACTGGATGCGTCTGACCTGTCGATCTCACCAACATTTTGTCGCCCTTACGGATACGACCTTGTTTAATGCGAACCAACGAGACAACGCCTAAGTAATTATCAAACCATGAGTCAATAATTAAAGCTTGTAACGGCGCATCACGATCACCTTGTGGTGCAGGAATCACATCCACCAAACGCTCTAAAACACCTTCAACGCCCAAACCTGTTTTTGCTGAACATGTCGGTGCATCTGTTGCTTCAATACCAATAATTTCTTCAATTTCATGGATAACACGTTCAGGCTCTGCTTGAGGCAAATCAATCTTGTTTAAGATTGGCAATACTTCTAAGCCTTGCTCAATTGCAGTGTAGCAGTTCGCCACTGACTGAGCTTCTACGCCCTGTGCAGCATCTACAACCAACAACGCGCCTTCACATGCAGCCAAAGAACGAGAAACCTCATAAGAGAAGTCAACGTGTCCTGGTGTATCAATAAAGTTCAGTTGATATTCTTGACCATTTGGATGTGTGTAATACAGCGTAACTGACGCAGCTTTAATGGTAATCCCACGTTCGCGCTCAAGCTCCATAGAGTCCAGTACTTGAGCTTGCATCTCACGATCTTGTAAGCCACCACACATTTGAATAAAGCGGTCAGCCAAAGTTGACTTACCATGATCAATATGAGCAATAATCGAGAAATTGCGTATATTTTTGATATCTACGGATTTTTTAGCTTGCGCCATGGGTTACCTTGAGAAAATAGAACGCTCTATCCTTTAAAAAAGTGATGAGCCAAAGCGGTTTAACAAAATTGTTAGGGATTATAACAGAACGACCTTTCAAAGTATTCAAAATAATGATGCCTATTTAAGAGCAAACATAAGCATCTTATTTAGATTTAAACTGTAGAAATCTGCGCATAAGAAACCGAAAAATCCATTGGATTCAAATCGGTTGAGATAGGCTGATACGCTTGGGAGAAGCTTGGTGACATACGCTTTGGACGACCAGTTGCAATCTCGATACAAGCCCATTTGGTATTGGCAATAAACAAGACACTCTGATCTTTTGGTCGATAAAATGCATACTGACGGAACGAGTACAGCGCATTTATATCATCTAGCCATGTCCGTAAAATAATTTCTTCACCTTCAAGCGCGGCTTTGCGATATTGCACATGATGTTCAACTGCAACCATGGCATGTTTTAGTTCTAAATATTGCGCCAAACCTAAGCCTAATGTTTCAATATGCGCAGCCGCCACATCTTGCATCCACTGCACATAGATCACGTTATTGACATGACCCAGCACATCAATATGTTCAGGTTGAACCTGTATTTTTAAATCAAAAATCGTACTCATAATGTAGCTATACTTTTTAAATCCCTGCACTGCTGCACACAGTAATCTAAACCCATCAATATGACAAAATAAAAACCACTCAAAGTGAGAGTGGTTTTTATCGCATTATGAAATCTTATTGTAGGCGTAAACCCAATATTGCTCGTTGCCCCTGACGAATAATCGCAACACGCGCAACGCTACCTTTAGGCAATCCAGCAATCACTCTAGCAAAAGCTGCACTATCCGTAATCGCAACCCCGTTGACTTGAAGAATCACATCACCAGCAACAATGTTTGACAACGAAGCTAACCCACCACGTTTCACTTCTTGTACCAAAATACCACCAGACACTTCTAAGCGAGATTGCTCAGCGGGTGTCAGATTTCGGATACTCATTCCCAATCCATTGGTTGGGTTATTTTTATCTTCTGCTGCAGGTGTGTCATCTGGTGCAGTACTTAAAGTTGCGGAAACAGTACGAATTTTTTCATCACGTAAAACATCTAATCGAATGGTTTGATTCGGTGCAGTACGGTTTAGTGTATAGAGTAAATCACTGGTACGAGAAATCGCTGTGCCATTAATTTTTAAGATCACATCACCTGATTTTAAACCTGCTTTTTCTGCTGGTGATTTTGGTGCAACTTGAGTAACCAATGAACCTTCAGGTTTTGGTAACTTATATGCTTCAGCCAAATTACGATCAATATCTTGGAGCATGATACCCAAATAAGAACGGGTCACTTTACCATTGGCTTTTAGTTGCTGAACCACATCCATCGCGACATCAATCGGGATCGAGAATGACAAGCCCATATAACCGCCTGTACCACTAAAGATTCGAGAGTTAACGCCGACCACTTCACCGCGTTGGTTAAATAATGGACCACCAGAGTTACCTGGATTTAAAGCTGCATCAGTTTGAATAAAAGGAACTGAGGTCTCACCACTCATATTACGAGATTTTGCACTGACGATCCCAGCGGAGGCGGAATAATCAAAACCAAAAGGAGAGCCGATAGCCAGAACAGGTTCACCCACTCTGAGCTGGTTTACATCACCCACTCTTAACTCAGGGAAATTCGCCCC
This sequence comes from Acinetobacter sp. NIPH 298, assembly GCF_000369505.1. Classification (GTDB taxonomy): domain Bacteria; phylum Pseudomonadota; class Gammaproteobacteria; order Pseudomonadales; family Moraxellaceae; genus Acinetobacter. The sequence goes on along the minus strand of NZ_KB850055.1, from coordinate 509,869 downwards.
TTGAACCTTAAGTACCGCGACATCGGTACGCTCATCACTACCAACCAGTGTTGCATCAAACTCACGACGGTCATTTAAGGTGATACTGATACGTGAAGCATTTGAGATCACATGATGATTTGTCACCAAGTAGCCATCTTTACTAATAAAAAATGCACTACCAAAAGCTGTTTTTTCTTGCGGCCCTTGTCGTTGAGGAATAATGACCTGATTGCCAAAAAAACGGCGTAGAATTTCTGGAACTTGTTGCTGTAACAACTCTTCCTGAGTCATTTTTTTCACAACATTGACACTCACCACAGCAGGACTGACCTGCTCAACCAGATTTGAAAAATCTACTGGCGCTGCGGCATTGACTTGAGCAGCGGCAACTGTAAATACCGCAGCATACATTCCTTGTTGTAAATAGCGACTTTTCATGAAGCAAGAACCTACAGACTGATGATCAAAAAAAATTTTAGACTATGTTTTTAGCATAAGCCCACCCATTTTTTCGTAAAAATATGTTTATCTTTTCAAGATATAAGGAGATGTTGCAGGTGGAAATATGAATAAACAGTCAAAATACCGAGCATCACTCATGCTTTCATTTTCGAGCGTATGAGCATCACCAACAATAGCCCCACCACTCGATACGAAGATATAGTGAACCGCTACGCAGATTAAATATCATCACATTTGCTAAAAAATCACTCAATTCTAGGCAGATTAGCCCTTGCCTTTTTAATGAAAAAGCGTTGTCATTAGCGAACGTTTAAAACTGAAGCAGATCGACATGCCTGATTTAAAAGCAATTCACCATTTTGATGTGATTATTGTGGGCAGTGGCGGTGCAGGTTTAAGTCTTGCACTCTCTTTACCAAGTCATTACAACATTGCCATTTTAGCAAAAGCAGCTCTAACAGAAGCGAGCACTTTCTATGCACAAGGTGGGGTTGCTGCGGTCTTAGACGAAACAGACTCTATTCAACAACATATTAATGACACAATGATTGCAGGCGGACATCTATGTGAATTAGATGCAGTCAAACATACGGTTGAAGGTGGTAAGCCTTCGGTAGATTTCCTGTTGAAACAAGGCGTGCAATTCACTTTAGATGATGATGAACAACTTCACCTCACTCGTGAAGGCGGACACTCTCAACGTCGTATTATTCACTCCGCAGATGCGACAGGTAAGGCGATTTCAACAACCTTGGTCGAGCGCGCACAAGAACGCGAAAATATTACGATTTTTGAAGATTATATTGCGATTGATCTCATCACACTGCACAAACTGGGTCATCAAGACCAAGCCAATCGCGCGATCGGCTTATACGCTTTAAATGAAAGCACTGAACAAGTTCATACCTTCTTAGCACCATTCACAGCTTTAGCTTGTGGCGGGGCTATGAAAGCTTACCTATATACCTCAAATCCTGATATTGCGACCGGTGATGGTATTGCAATGGCCTATCGTGCAGGTTGCCGTGTTGCCAATATGGAATTTAACCAATTCCACCCAACCTGTTTATATCATCCGAAAGCGCGTTCTTTCTTAATTACTGAAGCGATGCGTGGTGAAGGTGCATATTTACGTCTGCCAGATGGTGAACGTTTTATGTTGCGTTTTGACGAACGTGCTGAACTGGCACCACGTGATATTGTGGCGCGTACGATCGACCATGAAATCAAGCGCCTCGGTATCCGCCATGTTTGGTTGGACATCACACACAAGACACCTGAATTTATTACTGAACACTTCCCTACCTTATATGCACGTTTGCTTGAACTCGGTATCGATATCACCAAAGATATGATTCCTGTAGTTCCAGCAGCGCACTATACCTGTGGCGGTGTGATGGTCGATGAACATAGCCAAACGGATCTCGATGGTTTATATGCGATTGGTGAAACCTCTTATACTGGTTTACACGGCGCAAACCGTATGGCGAGCAACTCACTGCTTGAATGTTTTGTATATGGTATGAGTGCGGCAGAAGATATTCAGAGCAAACACAACACAAGCTTTGAATTTCCAGATGTACCCTCTTGGGATGAGTCTCAAGTTACCGATGCAGACGAAGATGTTGTCATTCTTCAAAACTGGGATGAACTACGTTCAACCATGTGGAACTATGTCGGTATTGTTCGGACGACTAAGCGTTTACAACGTGCTTTACATCGTATTGAAATGTTGAAACGTGAAATCAATGAATACTATCGAGATTATCGTGTCAGTAAGAACTTGATCGAATTGCGCAACTTAGTTCTAGTTTCTGAAATGATTGTACGTTGTGCGATGGAGCGTAAAGAATCACGTGGTTTGCATTACACATTGGATTATCCTGAACTGTCGAATGAAATTCGCAAAACGGTTTTAACTCCACCTAATTTTAAAGTGGAACAGCCGTTGGTGAATGAGTGATATTTTAAAGCTTTTGATTTTCTTAAGCTTTATAAATGAGTTTGTAGTTGTTATTTACTATCGTGGTAGGCGACATGGATGTCGCCTGTTGCGCTGCGGTATCAAGGATGTCCCGTCAGCGCAACAAAGGATTTTTGTTACTTTTCATCCCTGAAAAGTAAGGCAATAACTATCAAAAAGCATTTATTTACCCGCATTTTTATGAGGCAGGGCAAACTCATTATCAAGGCTCTTATTTCAAATATTGCAAAGCTTTATCAAACACCATATCAGCATTCTGCGTTGCATCTAAACGCTTAATCCGTTCAGGCTCTGCTTGCCACAAGGTCTCATAACCAGAACGAACCTTCGCAAAGAAACTCAATTTCTCTTGCTCAAAACGATCCAATGCGCCACGCTCTCGCGCACGAGTCATACCCAACTCAATCGGTGCATCCAACCAAAAGGTAATATTCGGCATTTTCGCCACAAAAGTTTGATTCAACAGTTGTAATTTTTCCTGACTCAAACCACGCCCAGAACACTGATAAGCAAAACTTGCATCGGTAAAACGATCACTTAAAACAATTTTTCCAGCATCCAATGCAGGTAAAATCACTTGTTGTAGATGTTGAGCACGCGCTGCGTAAATCAATAGCAACTCAGTATCATGACTCATTTGCTCATCATGATTGACTGCCAATAATAATGAACGAATCTGTTCAGCCAAAGGCGTGCCACCTGGCTCACGAGTCAACACCACCTCTTTACCTTGCTGCTCAAAATACTGATGAATCTTACGAATCAACGTGGTTTTGCCTACACCTTCTGTGCCTTCAAAGCTAATAAACATTTATTGTTGCTCCTGCCTCTTGGCACGTAAAACCACCAAATACTCTTGAACGGCTCGGTTATGATCTTGCAAATTGGTTGTGAATTTATGTCCACCCGTTCCTGTTGCAACAAAATAAAGATTTTCCGCATCATCTGGATGCATCGCTGCTTCAATCGCTTTTTTACTTGGCAATGCAATCGGTGTTGGTGGTAAACCATTGATCGTATAAGTATTATAAGCCGTTGGGGTACGCAAATCATTACGCGTGATATTGCCTTTATAGTTATCACCCATACCATAGATAACAGTTGGGTCAGTTTGTAGACGCATACCTATTTTGAGACGTCGTACAAATACACCCGAAACCTGTTGAAGCTCACTATCCAAACTGGTTTCTTTTTCAATAATCGAAGCCATGATTAACGCTTCGTATTTATTTTTATACGGCAGATTAGCCGCCTTATTTGCCCACGCCTCATCCAATGCTTTCATCTGACGACGATATAAATCCGTCAAAATCTTCTTGTCTGTTTCAGCTTTAGCAAAAAAATAAGTATCAGGAGCAAATAGACCTTCAGGGTGAGAATAAGAAATATCTAAAGCTTTTAACAATTGATCTTGCGGTAAATCTAAAATCGTTTTGGTGACATTCGGATCATTTTTTAGCTTCTGTACCAACTGCTTAAAATTCGTACCTTCGATAACTAAGATTCGATTCATTTGCGCATTATCTGCATTGGCCAGCATTTCTAAAACCTGACGAACACTCATGCCCCGCGTGAGCTCATACACTCCAGCTTTCATACTGTCATGTATCATAAACTTCTGATAAAGCTTTAAAATAATCGGAAAACTCACCTTTTGATCTTGGGCTAAGCGATCAATAAATTTTGAATAGGTATCACCAGATGAAATCACTAATAATTGTTTTTTACTGTCTAATGGATACGGCTTAAATAAATTTGCCCATACCACACCAAAAACCACCAAAATAAAAATGCAGATGGCCAATAAAAATGCTTTAAACGTAAATCTAGATTTCGGTTTAGCTTTTGGTTTTTTCTTACTTTTGCTTGGGTTCGGTGGCTTTGGCATATTCAATCAATCTGGCTAAGTTTTAAAGTTTCAAATAAATCAAGATAAGGTTGTTGCTCGAAAGCTCGATCATTGAATCGAACAACCGCCTTCATCGGATGCAATGCATTACAAAAAAATAGGTTTTGAATACGATCAACTTCATCAATGCCCATACAACGTTGCTCACATGCTACATCGTATTGCTGCATTCTTGATAAGATTTTGGCTCGCATCACACCGTGGACGCCATTATAACGAAGTTCTGGGGTAATCCATCGATCATTTATACGAATAAAACAATTACTGCTCACCCCTTCAACAACATAGCCCTGTACATCGCTGACCAGCGCTTCAAGCCAACCGCATTGATCAGCCTCTTGTTTCAGCAAAACCTGTTCTAAACGATTGAGGGTTTTTAATCCAACCAGATGCGGCATATTTAAGCCCATCGTATGATTTAACACACCGCTTTCAATCCACTCAGGTTGAAAAACTTGTGTTGCTCTAGGGTAATACCACACATAAACATCGGCAGCATGTAAAGGTAAACTATAGCCACGATCCCCTTCACCACGGCTAATTACGATTTTTATAGTGCCATTTAAATTTGCATATTGTTGTTTTAATTTTTCGAGTGAAGCCTCAATCTGAGACAAATCAGCATCTAAACCTAAGCGCTGGCAAGCCAATCTTAAGCGTGCCAAATGTTGTTCTTTGAGTTCAAAATGATTTTGGAACATTCGTGCTGTAGTAAAGCAACCATCACCATAATGAAATGCGCGATCAAGTAAAGGGATCGAATCAATCAACTGTCCATTTTTATAACATTGCATAAATTCATCGCCTTAAAGAGCAAACCAATTTTTATTTGACACAGGATAATACAAACTTGAGAGTTCTTCATCTGATGACCCAGTTTCCTTTTTACTATCGTGACTCACTATAGATGCGTATAAATTGCAACAATGCTCCAAAACTCTCACCGACTTAAAGACACATAACTAACTGATTTTAAAAATTAAATTAAAAATTTCGAGAGTTAATATTTTCTTATTTATCAAAAAATCAGCATAGCTTATCTGTTTTATCTATTTCTATATTTTTCATATCAAATGCGTTTTTAATTATTTTTTTTGCAAAAAAACCAGCGTTATGCTGCATCCATATTCTAAATGCTTATGCAATTTTAAGGGGTTTTTATGCGTTTATCTCAACTCAAAGTCGGCCTTTTAGCCGCTTTACTTTCAGCATCTAGCTTGGCAGCCCAAGATTTTTTAAATGTCTCTTACGATCCAACACGTGAGCTATACACAGATTTTAATAAACAATTTGGTAGCTTTTGGAAACAACGCACTGGTCAAGACATTAACTTCAAACAATCTCACGGTGGTTCAGGTAAACAAGCACGTGCGGTCATTGATGGTCTCAATGCCGATGTGGTGACTTTAGCTTTGGCTGCGGATATCGATGAAATTGCTAAAAATGCCAAACTACTTCCAAATGATTGGCAAAAGAAACTGCCAAATAACTCAACACCCTACACCTCAACCATTGTCTTTCTCGTTCGTAAAGATAACCCTAAACAAATTAAAGATTGGGGTGATCTAGTGAAACCCGGTGTAGAAATCATCACACCAAATCCAAAAACATCTGGCGGTGCTCGCTGGAACTATCTAGCTGCTTGGGCTTGGGCAAAACACCAAAAAGGCGGCAATGATACCAAAGCGCAGGACTTTGTCCGTCAAATTTATAAACAAACCAAAGTTCTTGATTCAGGTGCTCGTGGCGCAACCACAACATTTGCAGAACGGGGTATTGGCGATGTCTTACTAGCTTGGGAAAATGAAGCTTATTTAGCTGTGCGTGAACAACCGAATAAGTTTGAAATTATTACTCCTTCATTGTCGATTTTGGCCGAACCTCCTGTTGCAGTTGTAGAAAAAAATGCGACTAAAAACGGCAATCTGCAAATCGCACGTGGTTATTTAAATTACCTCTATTCACCAGCGGGTCAAGACATTGCTGCTCGTCATTTCTACAGACCTCGCAATGCCGATGTATTGAAGAAATATCAAACTGTATTTAAGCCACTGAAACTCGTCACCATTGATAAAGAGTTTGGCGGCTGGAGCAAAGTGCAGAAGCAGCATTTTGAGAACGGCGGCATCTTTGATCAGATCGTCAAGGCAAATAGTCGATAAGAATTACTTTTCAAAGAAATTTGAAGGAGAGCAGACATGACTCATACCCTCATTGTTCCTGGTGTAGGCGGTAGCGAAGTACAGCATTGGCAGTCTTGGTTACAACAGCAACTCGTGTCTAGCTCTCGCGTTCAACAGAAATATTGGGATCGACCAGTATTAAGTGAATGGGTGAGTCAATTTGTCAAAACAGTGGCAGAGATCAAAGCACCCATACAAATCGTTGCACATAGCTTTGGTTGCCTCACCAGTGTTGCAGCACTTGCAGAACATCCTGAACTTAAAGCAAAGGTGAAAAATCTGGTTCTTGTCGCACCAGCAAATCCAGCTCGTTTCGGTGAAAGTGGTTTTGCACGCCATAGCTTGACAGACTATAAACAGTATTTCTATCAACTCAATATAGACGTGGCAGCAACATTATTGATTAGTGAAAATGATCCTTGGTTGAACTATGTCGATGCACTACAACTTGCACAAGCATGGCAGCTCACACCGATCAATTTAGGTCCTGTTGGTCATGTCAATGTCGCATCTGGGTACGGTCCATTTCCTGAAATTTTCAACTACTTGTTGTCTGAAAAAAAGAGACCGCCTGTAGCTCGAATGCACCAGTCGAATTTTAATGTGAAATTTGCCTAGTCCTAGCTCCCTGTATTTTTAGATTTAGCTTATTTGCTTGTTTAGCAAACCTTTCTCTTTGAGGAAATATCATGTCGCAGCGTTCCCGAGTGCTGCCTGGGTTTGGTCTGTCATTGGGCTTTACCCTCGCTTACGTGTCTTTGATTGTGCTTATTCCTTTATCTGCTGTCTTTATCAAATCTTTTGGGATTGGTTGGGAGGGTTTATGGGAAATTTTAACATCTGAACGAATCCTAAAATCTTTACAACTCAGTTTTAGCGCTGCGCTGATCGCTGCTTTTGTAAATGTCGTCTTTGGTTTACTGCTGGCTTGGTGTTTAGTTCGCTACAGCTTTCCTGGTAAAAGATTAGTCGATGCTTTAGTGGATTTACCATTTGCGCTACCTACTGCTGTCGCAGGTATCGCCCTTACGTCTCTCTACTCAAAAAATGGTTGGATTGGACAATATCTTGAACCATTAGGAATTCAGGTCGCCTATACCCCAATAGGTATTACCCTCGCATTAATTTTTATTGGTTTACCTTTCGTGGTCCGTACCGTGCAGCCAGTGCTGAGTGATATTGAAACTGAATTGGAAGAAGCTGCTTCTGCATTGGGTGCAAATCGTTGGCAAACCATTACCAAAATCATTTTGCCGATTTTATTTCCTGCCCTACTAACAGGTTTTGCACTCGCCTTTGCCCGTGGAGTTGGTGAATATGGTTCAGTGATTTTTATTGCAGGTAATATGCCTTATAAAACGGAGATCGCACCGCTGATGATTATTTCTCGTTTAGAAGAATATGATTATGCAGGTGCGACCACCATTGCAGTCGTCATGCTGCTGCTCTCTTTTACCATCTTATTCTTGATCAACCTCGTGCAAGCATGGGCGAGCCGCCGTACAGGGAGAGTTGCACAATGAGCTTAAACAACACTAGCGATACCTTAGCAATTAAATTGCAAACTCGAGATGCAACCCGTGAACCTACTTGGGTGCGTTACAGCCTGATTGTGGTGGCACTGATTTTTTTCTTGAGCTGTTTGATATTGCCACTCATTTTGGTTTTTGTTGAGGCATTTAAGCAAGGTATCGAAGTCTACCTCAATGCTTTAATTGATCCAGACACATTATCCGCCGTAAAACTGACTTTACTCACAGCAGCGATTGCCGTACCGATAAATGTGGTGTTTGGTGTTGCAGCAGCATGGTCTGTGGCGAAGTTCCAGTTCCGTGGTAAAGCCATATTAACCACGATTATTGATATGCCTTTTTCAGTTTCACCCGTGATTGCAGGTTTGATGATCGTTTTAATTTTTGGTTCGCAAGGCTGGATCGGGGGCTGGTTAATGGATCATGACATTAAAGTTCTCTATGCCGTACCTGCAATTGTCCTAGCGACTATTTTTATTACCGTACCATTCGTTGCACGTGAATTGATTCCGTTGATGGAAGCACAAGGAACGGAAGAGGAAGAGGCGGCGATTGTACTCGGTGCTTCTGGTTGGCAAACCTTTTGGAAAATCACACTACCAAATATTAAATGGGGTTTGATCTACGGCGTGATTCTGTGTAATGCCCGCGCCATGGGTGAGTTTGGTGCAGTTTCTGTGGTTTCAGGACACATTCGCGGTGAAACCAATACATTGCCCTTACACGTTGAGATTCTCTATAACGAATATACCTTTAGTGCTGCATTTGCTGTGTCTTCATTATTGGCATTTTTAGCAATCATCACCTTGATCTTAAAAACTTGGTTGGAAATACGCCAAGAGCAAGCACACCAAGCAAACCCTTAAGGAATGAACACATGAGTATTCAAGTTAAAAATATTGAAAAACACTTTGGTGCATTCCATGCGCTAAAAAATATCTCTTTAGACTTTCCTGAAGGTCAGTTGGTTGCACTTTTGGGTCCTTCTGGTTGTGGTAAAACCACACTGCTACGCATCATCGCAGGTTTAGAATCGGCTGATGGCGGTCAAGTTCTGCTTGAAGGTGAAGACGCAACCAATACGCATGTGCGTGAGCGTCAAGTCGGTTTTGTATTTCAACATTATGCGTTGTTCCGCCACATGACGGTATTTGATAATATTGCCTTTGGTTTAAGGGTTCGCCCCCGTTCGACTCGACCATCAGAAGCACAAATAAAAAAACGTGTCACTCGCCTACTCGACCTCGTGCAACTAGGCTTCTTAGCAGACCGTTATCCTGCGCAACTCTCTGGTGGTCAACGGCAACGTATTGCGCTTGCTCGTGCTTTGGCGGTTGAACCGCGTGTGTTATTGCTAGATGAACCTTTCGGCGCATTAGATGCTAAAGTGCGTAAAGAACTCCGTCGTTGGTTACGTGCATTGCATGATGAACTACATATCACTTCGATCTTTGTGACGCACGATCAAGAGGAAGCTTTGGAAGTTGCGGATCAGATCATCGTGATGAATAAAGGTGATGTGGAACAAATCGGTTCACCACGTGAAGTTTATGACCAACCCGCAACCCCCTTTGTTTTTGATTTCTTGGGTCAAGCAAATCGCTTTGAAGGCGAACATACCAGCGGTATTATCCGTATCGGTGATGATCGTATTCAGTTACCAACAACATTGGAAGCACCGCAAGGAAAAGTCATTGCATTTGCACGACCAAATGAATTACATATTCACACCCAAGCTCAGCCAAATACAATTGAGGCAACATTCTTACGTGAAGTGTGGATTGCTGGTAAAGTCGTGGCTGAATTACAAGATCGCAGTGGACATAGCATTGAAATTTTATTAACTGTAGAAGAGGCGAATTTGCATCAATTCAGACCAAATCAAACGGTTTGGATTAGTGCAGCTCAATTTCACTTATTTGCAGATCAAACGACGCAAGTCGCTTAAAAAATCTCCCTTGTGCTGCTGTAACCGCAGCTCCCCCTCTTCTTGAAAGTGGGGAATTTAGAGATAAGGAAAAACTTTTATGAACTTTCAACAGCTCAGAATTATTCGAGAAACTGTTCGCCAAAACTTTAATTTAACTGAAGCATCTGCGGCACTCTATACCTCCCAATCAGGTGTCAGTAAACACATTAAAGATTTAGAAGATGAGTTAGGTGTACAACTTTTTGTGCGTAAGGGGAAGCGCTTACTTGGTCTCACTGAGCCAGGTTTATCATTACTTAATATCGTTGAACGGATGTTGGTCGATGCAGACAATATTAAGCGTCTGGCCGATGACTTTAATAAAGTCGATGAAGGCACACTTACTATTGCGACTACACATACCCAAGCACGCTATGTACTCCCCCCTATCGTCAATCAATTTAAAAAGCTATTCCCCAAAGTTCATTTGGTTTTACAACAAGCCAGTCCAGTTGAAATCGCAGAGATGCTGCTTCAAGGTGAAGCTGATATCGGGATCGCTACAGAGTCCTTAACCACAGAAGAAAATTTGGCCAGCGTACCTTATTATGAATGGCATCACAGTATCATTACCCCCAAAGATCACCCATTAGCCAAACTCGATAAAATTAGTCTAGAGCTTTTGGCTGAGTATCCATTGATCACTTATCATGGCGGTTTTACAGGACGTTCTAAAATTGATAAAGCCTTTGATGATGCACAATTACATGCTGATATCGTCATGTCAGCGCTGGATGCCGATGTCATTAAAACCTATGTTGAGATGAATATGGGCGTTGGGATCGTCAATGCTGTGGCTTATGATGCTGAGCGTGACCACCGTTTACAACAGATTCAAACCGATATTTTTGGTGTCAATACCACGTGGATTGCAGTCCGCAAAGGGCATTTGCTTCGAGGCTATGGCTATGAGTTTATTTCTTTATGCTCACCAGAAACCGATATCAAAACGCTAAAAAAAGTTGCTTATCCTGAAGAGTAACAGCATATAAGTGTCGTGTTATTGAGAAAAATTAGACATAAAAAAACGAGCATAACGCTCGTTTTTTTATGTTGAATAGATGGATTAGAACTTGAAGCTCACACCAACTTTAGCAACTGGCATCCATTCGTAGCGACCTTTATTAGCAATTTTATTTTGCTCATCTGCTACAGCTTGGTCAATTGGTTTAGCTCCAGTAACACCCTCTAAGTTATATGCAGTAAGCTTCACATCTGGATTACCCGTGTAATATGCACCAACCTCTCCAAACAAGCCAAGGTTCTTATAAACTGGTGCATTCAAACCTAAGCCTAGGTAAGGAGCAATATCATTTTTATATGACATTTTACCATTTACACCACCCTCTTGATTTGCATTAACGACCTGATAATCATTGTTATTAATACTTAATGTACGGCCAGCCGATGTGCGTTTTTGCAGATCATAGTCATTGTCTAGATATGCAACACCTGCTGCTACATAAAGAGCACGAGCAAATGCATTCTCATTTGCACCCCATGGATAAATCTCAGCATTTAAGTAGGTGTTATTGTTATCCATATCTATATCATACTTAGTCCCATCGATTTTGATATCGTCAGACCAAGAAATATCACCGCCGTTATAACCTAAAGTTACACCAACGTATGGATTGACACGGTAAGAAATCGCACCACCATAACCTGTCGTACCCACTTCAGCACGAACTGAAACTGGGCTCAAGTAAGAAGGAAATGCATAAGCTGATTCTTTAACAATTTGCTCATCTGCAAACGCAGTACCCGCAATCGCTGTTAATACACCAGCTGCCAACATAACACGCAAAGTTTTCATCGAAGTCTCCTTAAAAAATACTTTTCTTAAATATAATTGTTTCTGTGATTGCATCATAAAGGATTGATCGCTATGTTTTTATACAAAAAATGATTACTTTTTGTTATTTTTTGATACAAATTAGACATAATTGTGTATTTGGAAATAATTAATAAAAAACAATATATTTCATTTTATGACAAACATATTGCATAAATTTTAATCATTTTATTGTAACAACTTTTTTCAAAGATTCTTGGTTCAAACTAGTGTAAAATCAACAAAATTTTTTTGGAAGAAGGAAGATCATGTCTCAGCTTTCTACAATCATTGAGCAAGCATTTGAAGACCGTGCCAACTATAGTGCAGCGGATTGCCCTACCGAAATCCGTCAAGCTGTTGAAGAAGCATTGACTGGTTTAGACAACGGTACACTTCGTGTTGCTGAAAAGATCGATGGTGAGTGGGTTGTCCACCAATGGTTAAAAAAAGCAGTTTTACTTTCATTTAAGCTGAATGACAATACGCCAATCGAAGCGTGTGATCTTCGTTTTTATGACAAAGTCGCAACTAAATACTCAGGCTGGACTGAAGAACAGTTTAAAGCTGCTGGTGTTCGTGTTGTACCACCTGCTGTTGCGCGTCGTGGTAGCTTCCAAGCGAAAAACGTCGTGTTAATGCCTTCTTATGTCAATATTGGTGCTTATGTAGATGAAGGCACCATGGTAGATACTTGGGCAACTGTAGGTTCATGTGCTCAAATCGGTAAAAATGTTCACTTGTCAGGTGGCGTAGGTATCGGTGGTGTTTTAGAACCATTACAAGCAAATCCAACAATCATTGAAGACAACTGCTTTATCGGTGCGCGCTCAGAAATCGTTGAAGGCGTCATTGTTGAAGAAGGCTCAGTCATTTCAATGGGTGTTTTCATTGGTCAATCGACAAAAATCTTTGATCGTGAAACGGGTGAAGTACATTATGGCCGCGTACCAGCAGGTTCTGTTGTGGTTGCGGGCAGCCTTCCATCTAAGTGTGGTACATACAGTCTTTACGCTGCGATCATCGTGAAAAAAGTAGATGCGAAAACTCGCGCTAAAACAAGTCTAAACGACTTATTACGCGCTGACTAATTTAATCCCTATTACGCAACTTTAGTCGTCTTGCGTCTCTACGATCAGTCATGGTCGTAGAGATTTTGTTCTTTTATATGGTGTGGTTCTGATTATATGGCTTCCTTACGTTCTTCTGCAATTCCTGTCTCTGACCCTGCGGCTGGTTTACGCATTACCGAGATTTTTTATTCTTTGCAAGGCGAAGCGAATACTTTTGGTCTACCCACTGTTTTTATTCGCTTAACAGGCTGTCCATTACGTTGCAGCTATTGTGATACCACTTACTCTTTTGAAGGTGGTGAGCGTTTATCCCTTGAACAAATCATCGAAACTGCTAACCAGTTCAAAACACCTTATATTTGTGTCACAGGTGGTGAACCGCTTGCACAACCGAATTGTTTGATCTTATTACAACGATTATGTGATCTTGGTTTTGAAGTTTCTCTAGAAACCAGTGGCGCTTTAGATGTCTCTAAAGTTGATCCTCGTGTTTCAAAAGTGCTCGATTTAAAAACACCAACATCTAAAGAAGATCATCGTAATTTATTCAGCAATTTTGACTATTTAACCCAGCATGATCAGATCAAATTTGTGATCTGTAATCGCGCTGATTATGAATGGTCAAAGCAACAACTTGAACAGTTCCAGCTACAAACGAAAGTAAGTACAGTGTGGTTCTCTCCTGCTTTCGCAGTTGAAAAAGGTGCTGCTGTTTTACCCGCTTTTGCGCGTGATTTAGCGCAGTGGATTTTAGATGACCATCTCCCCGTTCGTTTCCAACTCCAGTTACATAAACTGTTATGGAATGATGAATCTGGTCGTTAAAATCTGTCTCTCGTCGTACTTCTTATACTTTCAAAATGAGAAGTGTCATAAATTTATCTTTAGGTTGAATCATGGAAAATAATATGCGTTCACGTGCCATCGTATTATTATCTGGCGGCTTAGACTCAACAACGTGCCTTGCTTGGGCACAAGCTCGCTATGAATGTGTTGCCATAAGCTTTATGTATGGGCAACGCTCTACCACAGAACTTGATGCGGCGAGAACACTTGCACAAAGTGCTGGTGTAGAACATCGTGTGATTAATATTGATTTAGGTAATCTAGGCGGGTCTGCACTTACAGATCACAACATTGATATACCAGAACAATTACAAGAAGGTATTCCTGTAACTTATGTTCCAGCACGTAACACCATTTTCTTATCTTATGCCCTCGCTGCAGCCGAAGTTTTTGACGCTGAAGCCATTGTGATTGGGGTCAATGCTGTTGATTATTCAGGATATCCTGACTGTCGCCCAGAATTTATTGACGCTTTTGCCAATCTTGCACGTCTTGCAACAAAAGCTGGCGTTGAAGGAAAACCCCTTAAAATTGAAACACCTTTGTTACATTTATCCAAAGCGAATATTATACGCTTAGGGATCGAACATGGCGTAGACTACAGTCAAACGGTATCCTGCTATCAAGCAGATGCTCAAGGACGTGCGTGTGGCAAATGCGACAGTTGCCGTTTACGTCATCAAGGTTTTATCGAGGCAGGTATTGCGGATCCTACGCGTTATACTGAACAGACGATATAGGGTAATAATTAGGTACATATATATGAAGTTTTTAAAATCAAATCTTATTCTTTCTACCATGATGTCTGCTGCTGCTTTAGTTGCGACAGCGACACATGCAAATACTAATCCACTTGAAGCTGCATATAAAAGTACCAATGTTAAAGCAGGATTGGTCAATGTATGTAAAGATCAAACTGCTAAAGGCGGTAAACTTACAGCAGCAGAAGTAAGCAAGTTCTGTGGCTGTCAGATTGATGCTCAAGGAAAAGTAACCGAAGCGCAAAAATGGGAAATTCAAAGTGCAATTAATGCCAAGAAAAGCCCAAGTTCTTTAGCTTTTGTACAACAGCAAAATAAAGAATTGCAAAACTGCTTAGGTGCGCCCCTTGTAAGCAAGTTAGAAAAGCTCACTGAAGAAGCAATGAAAGCTGCTCAACAACAAGCGCCGAAAAAATAAGCCCTTGTTGTTCGAAGAAAGCCTGCATTTTTATGCAGGCTTTTTTATAGCTCTGCTAAAATCCACTTATCTTTAAATAAGTTGAATGACACCATGCAGGATCAGTGGAAAACCAATACCCATAACAACCAATGCATTGTCTCATTTAGTGGTGGCAAAGATAGCTCACTTGCGTTGTACCATGCGATGCAAACAGGCACAGTGACTGGGTTAATCGTCATGTTGGAAGAACAAGGACAACGTTCTCGCTCGCATGCTATGCCCCTTGAAGTAATTCAAGCACAAGCCGATGCGATTGGTTTACCCGTATTTATGGCCTCTTCGAGTTGGACTGACTATGAAAACAAATTTATAGAACTGCTCAATCAAGCCAAGCAACAAGGTGCTGAAGTGCTTGTTACAGGCGATTTAGATATGCCTCAACATGGTTGCTGGCATGATCGTGTAACACAGCAAGTCGGTCTAAAACTCGGCATGCCACTTTGGTTACGCCCGCACAAAGAGGTGGTTGAAGAATTTATCTGCCTTGGCTTCCGCAGTATCATCGTCACCGTAAATCTCAAACTCGGGATGCAGGTTGAAGATTTGGGGCAAATCTTAACCTTAGAATATATCCAAGCATTAGAAAATAGAGGTATCGATCCTTGCGGCGAAGGTGGTGAGTTTCATACGACTGTGATTGATGGTCCAATTTTTAACAAAGCTATTCCTGTACGTCAGGGCAATATTGTTTATCATGAGGAATACGCTTTCTTACCACTTGAATTAGATCAAATAGATTGAAGGATGAAAAATGTCTGAGAATATCCAACTACCGAATCACACATTCCCAACAACGCAAGGTGAAATTAATTTAGCTGAACTCGCAAATGGATGGTTGGTTTTATATTTCTATCCAAAAGATTCAACACCGGGCTGTACCACTCAAGCAGTCGGCTTCTCTTGCTTGAAAGATCAGTTTGATGCGTTGAATTGTCAAATTATCGGAGTATCACGTGACTCTGTAAAAGCACATCAGAATTTTACAGAGAAACAAGCACTCACGATTAACCTAATTAGCGATAAAGAAGAAGTGCTGTGCAAACACTTTGATGTGATCAAAGAAAAGAACATGTATGGCAAACAAGTTATGGGCATCGAGCGCTCAACGTTTATTTTCCATAATCAGCAATTGGTAAAAAGCTACCGAAAAGTCAAAGCTGCTGGACATGCGGAACAAGTGCTTGAGGATTTAAAAGCACTACAAGCTGCTCAATAAATTTGATAGCGTTATCATAAAGTGAGTCTGCGGCTCACTTTATTTTTTAAAGAGAATTGTGCAATATCGTGCGCTTAGCTTATGATCAAAACATGACAATAATTATAGTAAGGGCTGACCAATGAATCATCTAAAATCATTTATTCAAGCACCTGTTTTTATTCTGCTCACTGCATGTAGTGCCAGTTCATCCCGTATTCCTCAAACGACCGCAGCATCCATCCCACAAACTCAAAAATCAAGCACCGAAATCAGTTGTCAAGATTTATCAAATCCAGCCTTTCAACAAGCAATGCTGAATGCGATCAATGAAATTCGAAAACAGCCCCGCCAATGTGGACAACGACATTTCCCTGCCGCTGCACCTTTAGTTTGGAATAATCCGTTATATCAAAATGCCTTTGCTCACAGCAAAGATATGACGAATCATAATTTCTTAGGGCACGTCAGCAGCACAGGACTCGATCTAAAAGCGCGGTTACAACAATCTCAATTCAAAGGTCGTGGTGGTGGTGAAAATGTAGCGCGTGGTCATCAGAATCTGAATGACGTTACCCAAAAATGGCTAACCAGCCCAGTACACTGTAGCAATATCATGCACCCTAAATTTACGGATTACGCAATCGCTTGCGCCTCTGACCAAGCAAAGCAACCAAGCAATTACTGGACCCAACAATTTGGTGTTCGCTAAAAGGAATAATCATGCAAACTGGTTCAATCACCCCTATTCTTCGTATCTTTAATATCGAAGTCGCCCAATCTTTTTACATGGATTATCTCGGGTTTAACATCGACTGGCAGCACACTTTCGGAGATAACTTCCCTGTTTATTTACAGATTTCTAAAGGTGATTGCATTATTCACTTATCCGAACATTTTGGTGATGCAAGTCCACACAGTGCTATCCGTATTTACTGGGAAAATATAAGTTTGCTACATGCAGAACTAAATGTAAAAGACTATAAGCTTGCCAAACCACAAATTGAAAAAACGGATTGGGAAACACTTGAACTGAGCATCACAGACCCATTTTCTAACCGTCTAATTTTTTGGGAAGATGCTTAGCATTTCAATCTATTCAATCACTTGATAATCGAACACTTTGGTTATAATTTTCCAAATACCTTTATCACAGATAAAGGTTAAGACATCATAAAAATATTTCGGTTCAATCGCACATTCAACATGAGCGATTGCTGTTTTTGCACTGATGATATTGATCGAAATGATCTTATCCTGCCTCAACTGTTGTTTTGAAGCAGGTGAAATCCGCTGTTCAACGATTGGGAAATACTCGTCTAACGTCAGTTTCAGTAAGGGCTGATCCGTAACACAAATATATACGGCATCTGGATGAAAGACCTGATTGAGTAAAGCCACATCGCTGCGATATAGACCATCAAAATACCTTTGCAACTGCAATCGTATTGCTGCTATGTCAGCGTGGTCTTGCTCACTTTGTTTAGACATTTTTTGCTCTCATCTATCTGATACGCTGTCTCATCTGCTGAACAGACTCACCAGCCACTCCCCAATTTTCTGTCGCGACTTCATCGATCACCACAAAGGTTGTTGCTGGATCTTTGTTGAGCACATCGACCACTAAATCAGTCGCACCACGAATTAATTGCTGTTTCTGCGCCACGGTCACGCCTTCGTCAGTAACCTGTATCAAAATATAGGGCATCATTATTTCCTCATCAAAAAGTTGTTCAGTTGAGGAATAAATTCATCAACTGATGCTTATCGTATTCTTTACATCAGTGTGATTAAATAGCATACAAATCAAATCATTTCTTACATGGTGTAATAAATGACACAACAACTCAAAAGAATCATGCTGAGTAGCGTAGAGTTATTTTGTTTAGTGGCTGAACGAAAAAGCTTTAGTCAAGCAGCAAATGTGGCTGGCTTAACGCCTGCTGCTGTTAGCCGATCTATCGCTCGACTTGAACAACGCTTAAATACGCAACTCTTTATCCGTAGCACGCGCCAAGTTCGACTAACAGATAGTGGTGAGCTTTATTTTCAACAATGTAGAAACGCTTTAAATCAGATCATTGATGCAGAACAAATATTAAAAAATCAACACCAGCAACTCAGCGGGCAAATTCGTATGAGTGTGCCTACGCCATATGGACACTATAGAGTATTGCCGTTATTACCTTTGTTTATGCAGCGTTATCCTGAGATTCAAATTGATATTCAATTGACCAATACAAATATCGACTTTATTGGTGAAGGCTTTGATTTAGCGATTCGTGGGCGTCATCCAAAAGACTCTAACTTGATTGCTCGGACATTAGAGCTTGCCGCATTAGTTGTAGTGGCTTCACCCGAGTATCTCGAATCAAAAACACCCCCACACAGTCTCCAAGAACTTGATCAGCACGAATGCATACAATTTATATTGCCCAGTACGGGCAAAAATGTGCCTTGGCTATTTAAAGTCGAAAATGAAATCATTGAGTATCGAACTAGAGGGAAATTACGATGTTTAGATGATATTTTAGGTACGGTTACGCTTGCAAAACAAAGTGCAGGCCTGCTACAGACTTATCGTTTTATCGTTGAACAAGATATCGAAAATGGGCACTTAATAGAAGTGTTGCAGCCATTTTCAGGAACAACACGGCCATTTTCCCTACTCTATCCGTCACAAAAATATGCATCGGCACATATCCGTGCGTTTATTGATTTTTTAGTCACGCATTTAAAAGCAGATATTGCATAATTTTTAATAGACTCATTCTATAAGATCTAAATTACTGTGATCACCTGCCAAAAACTTCTGCTGCAATGCGGTATAGATTGGCGTCTTTTGGAATTTTTCTAAAAATTGAATACTGCCTTTTGGAAAAGCTTGAGTTTTGATTTCGCCGCGATAGTAAGCTTCGCGCATCGGCGTTGCTGACAAAGACGCTTTTAGACTCTCTAACTCAACCATGGTCCATTCTGGAAATAATTGTAAATAATAAGAGGATTCATCTTTAAAATGACCGATTAAACCGACTTTTGAATTTGGTTGAACCACTTGATTCACCAGACTCTTAACTTGTTTAACCCACTTTTCGTCATTATAAACATCAATCACATGTACAAAATGGATGCGTTGTTTATCTTCATCTCCAAAATTTGACAATATCATGGCCTCCCTTTCACTGGCGAGAAAAGGATTTTTAATATTTCGTTCTGCTTGTGCTGAGCCTAAAGCAAGAACCACATGCTGACTTTGTCGCAACGCAATTTCAATGGTCAACATATGCGCCAAATGAAACGGCTGGAATCGTCCAATAAAAACAAGATAGTCAAATTTGTACATAAATAGAAATTCACTTTTTATGAACTCATCAGTTACACCAAATTGCAGTAAGATGCGACATAATGAACACTTAAAAATTAACAAGACGGTTTAAAGCAAGGATAGTACGATGACACTTAGCTGTATTCAACAACCTCATCCACATTTGCAAGCAAATTTAGAAGATGGCGTACTCACCTTAGCCATTAACCGCGCAGAAGCTAAAAATGCGCTTTATGGTGAGCTTTATCTTTGGATTGCACAAGCATTTGATGAAGCAGATACCGATAAAAATGTTCGTGTGGTGATTTTCCGTGGTGCGGAACAAGATTTTACTGCGGGTAATGATATGAAAGACTTTATGGGCTTTATGCAAAAGCCTTATGAAGGAAAAGCTGGCGATCAACCACCGTTTGTATTATTAAAAGCAGCTGCTCGTTTTTCTAAACCACTAATTATCGCTGTAAAAGGTGTTGCAATTGGTATTGGCGTTACGATTTTACTCCATGCTGATCTCGTATTTGCTGACAACACTGCCCTATTCCAAATTCCATTTGTGAGCCTAGGTTTGTCTCCTGAAGGTGCAGCAAGTCGTTTACTGGTTAAGCAAGCAGGCTATCAAAAAGCTGCTGAGCTGTTATTTACAGCAAAGAAATTTGATGCGGCTACTGCGGTAAAAGCAAACCTTGTGAATGATGTGGTTGAAGATGTATATGCAACTGCTCAACAAACAGCACAACATCTAGCTGCTCTACCATTGGCTTCAATCAAACAAACAAAAGCACTCATGAAAAAAGACCTTGCTGAAATCATCGCATGTGTCGATGAAGAAGCAGAAATCTTTATGCAGCGTGTACGCTCACCTGAAATGATGGAAGCGGTTCAAGCCTTTATGCAAAAGCGTAAGCCTGATTTTTCTCAGTTTAATTAAGTACATCTGCACAAAAAACAACCTAAATAGATGTTTATAAAATGTATCATCAGGGAAATTTGTAAGATTTTCACCTCGATATCTTTTTGAGCATCTGTTAAAGTTTAAATTAAGAAGCTAAACCATGATTGTCTCGGACATGAAGTGGAAATTAGCTTCTTTTTTTTATCTTTGACGTGCGCTGTTGACCGCTGGTACGGCTGCATGTGACATAAACGGTTACTCTAAAAATATCTTTGTTGATAGGTCTGAGCGTGGCCTTAACAGAGACTATTATTTTCATCACCAAAGGATGTTTTATGTTTGTACTTGAACCACAACATGTACATATGAATCAATCTGCTAAGGATAAGGCAGAAGCACTCGAATGTTTAGCCAATATTTTGGTTCAAGATCAATTAGTCAAAGCAGATTATTTATCTGGATTACATGCACGTGAAGCCCAAAGTGCAACTTATTTGGGCCAAGGGATCGCGATCCCTCATGGCACACCTCAATCCCGTGAGTTTATTTTAGAAACAGGGATTCGCTTGGCACATTTTCCTGAAGGTGTGGTTTGGGATGGTGAAAACAAAGTCTATTTGGCAGTTGTCATTGCCGCAAAGTCTGATGAGCATTTACAAGTTTTACAAATTCTGACTCGTGCACTTTCTCAAGATGTTTCAGATCAAGTCCAACACGCTAAAAGTGCAGCGCAAATTATTGAGATTTTACAGGCTCAACCTGAAACACTGGTTTTGCATGAAAATTTGATCGAAACTCAAATTCAAATGACTGATATTGATGATTTCTTATGGTCAGCAAATAAATTACTCAAACAACAAAAATTAGTTGAAGCAGGTTTCATTAGCCAACTTGATCCTAAAAATCTCATCCAAATCCAAGATACGCTTTGGTCTATTTCAGCGAAAAATTATGTTTCCCAATCTGCAGTGAGTATCGTCAAAGCAGATCAAGCCATCGATTTTAAAAACGGTCAAATTCAAACCTTGATCTGTATTGCTCAACATGAACAATTAAATTACCCACAATTACAACGTTTGCTGGATTTATTATTTCAACCACAAATCCAGCAACAACTCAGTGATCAGCATCATCGCCAAGACATTGCTAAGCTCGTAGGTGCAGAAACAATTCCAGATTGGCCATCACAAAGTATTATTCTGGCAAATGCTCACGGACTGCATGCCCGCCCTGCGACTCAACTTGTCAATCTTACCAAAACCTATCAAGGTGATATTCGAGTTGCTGTTGATGGTGGACAATTTATTTCAGCCAAAAGCTTAACTAAGTTGCTCGCGCTTGGTTGTAAATATGGTCAAACACTTACTTTCATTGCTGAACCAAATACTGATGCTGTTGAGGGACTCACGATCATTCTTCAAGCCGTTCAACAAGGTTTAGGTGAAGAAGTCGAAGCCATTGAAGAAAAAGTAGCGACTCAACAAATCTCAAGCATTGATTTTGAAGAAAGTACCGTAACACCAACCATAGGAATAGCAGCATCGACAGGTCTCGCTTTTGGTCCAGCGCATGTAATCAAGCCTAAACATTTTCAATATGAACGTTTTGGAAATAATGTTAAGGCAGAAAAGGAAAAACTAGAAATTGCGCTGCATAGTGTTAAAAACACCCTTCATCAACTGATTGCAAAGACTGAAGCCAATGAGATTAAACAGATCTTCATGGCACATCTGGAAATATTGGATGATCCTGACCTGATCCAACAAGTTCACCAAGCACTGAATCAGAACCTAACTGCCCCAACTGCATGGTACGAATATATTGAAAAAGCAGCTCAAGCCCAAGCTGCTTTACCTGATCGATTACTCGCTGAACGTGCTGCAGATTTGCGTGATATTGGAGACAAAGTCTTAGCAGTTTTATGTGATGAAGTGGTGGCTCAAGAACCTGAACAACCCTATATTTTAATCATGCATGATGTTGGGCCAAGTGATGTTGCTCGTCTGAATAAAGACCGTGTTGCAGGCATTCTGACCGCAATTGGCGGTGCAAGTGCGCATAGTGCCATTGTTGCTCGTGCTTTAGGCATTCCTGCGGTTGTGGGTGCAAGTAAAGCGGTATTAGATATTGCTCCACATACAACGGTGTTGATTAATGGCGATACAGGTGCATTTGAAATCAATCCATCTCAAGCACAGATTGACGATGCTATCCAAGAACGTGAGTTACAACATCAACGTCGTCATGAAGCTGAGCAACATTGTCACGAGCCAGCTATTACCTTAGATCAGCATCGAGTCGAAGTGGCAGCTAATCTTGGTAAAATTTTAGATACTGAAAAAGCGGTGAACTACGGTGCAGAAGCAATTGGTTTATTACGCACTGAGTTAGTCTTTATGGCGCATCGCCAAGCACCTGACGAAGACGTACAAGAAAAAGAGTACCGCCATGTATTAGATACCTTGGCTGGTCGACCTTTGGTAGTCCGTACTTTAGATGTCGGTGGTGATAAACCGTTACCTTACTTACCGATAGATGCTGAGGAAAACCCCTTCTTGGGTGTGCGTGGTATCCGTTTAACCTTACGTAAACCACAATTATTACGTCAACAATTAATGGCATTGGTTCGTGCTGCGGATGATCGCCCTTTAAGAATCATGTTTCCAATGGTCGGACGTATTGAAGAATGGCGCGCTGCTAAAGCAATTTTAGATGAGGTTTTGCTTAAGCATCCCTGCCCGAACCTCGAAGTCGGCATTATGATTGAAGTTCCATCAGCAGCCTTAATCGCACCCTTGCTTGCAAAAGAAGTCGATTTTTTCAGTATCGGCACAAATGACTTAACCCAATACACGTTAGCGATCGATCGCGGACATCCTATTTTATCTGCCGAAGCTGATGGACTCCACCCAAGTATTTTAATGTTAATTGATCAAACTGTACGTGCAGCCCATGCGAATCAAAAATGGGTCGGTGTCTGTGGTGAACTTGCAGCTGATCCAAAAGCTGTGCCGGTTTTACTGGGTTTAGGTGTGGATGAACTCAGTATGTCAGCGTCCAGTATTCCGCTAGTGAAAGCACAAATTCGTCAGCTTAATTTTGCTGACTGCCAACAGCTTGCCCAACACGCACTCAAATGTGAAAGTGCGCCTGCCGTTCGATCATTCGTGGAGCAAACACATGGCTAAAATTTTAACCATTACCCTCAACCCTGCGATTGATGCCACCATCGAACTTGAACAGTTACGTATCGGCGAAGTCAATCGTCAGCAGAACATTCAATATCATGCCGCAGGTAAAGGACTTAATGTTGCCCAAGTGCTACATGATTTAGGACATGAATTGATTGTGTCTGGTTTTTTAGGCACTAAAAATCAAATGCTCTTTAAGCAGCATTTTCAAGCGATGCAGTTTGACGACCAATTTATCTATATTGAGGGTGAAACTCGCCAAAACATCAAAATTGCTGAACAGTCTGGGCGAATGACCGATATTAATGGTCAAGGCTTTCAAGTATCTACCGAAGATAAACAAGCATTGTTCAAACGTATTCAACAATGTAGCGACTCAGTAGATTATGTAGTGATTGCGGGTAGCCTACCATTGGGCTTTGGCGTGGATGATTTAAAACAACTCATGCAAATCCTACACATACCAAACAAACCTGTTGCTGTAGACACGAGTGGAAAAGCTTTAACGGCTGCGATCGCCATGAATCCGTGGATGATCAAACCCAACACCGATGAATTACAAGAAAGTTTTGGGGTGTCTGTTGAAAGTCTTGAAGATCAACAACACTTATTCAAATCACTCAATTCTCAAATTGAACATATCGTCATTTCAATGGGTGAACATGGCGTACATTGGCTTCATCAAAACAAAGCTTATGCTGCACAACCACCTCAAGTACATGTGAAAAGTACTGTAGGTGCTGGAGATTCCCTTTTGGCTGGCATGATTCATGGACTAGCGAACCAGTTATCGACAGACGATATCCTAGCAACAGCAACGGCAATTGCCAGTCATGCCGTAACTCAGGTGGGCTTTCGTGTTCCAACCCCTGAACTTTTAGCTGATTTAAAACAACACACAACGATCAAAACCTTGAGTGAATCTGATGCAAACCCTTAACTCTCTCTTATTGGTCATCAATCATCCTCAAAATCCTGTTGATGCATTGATTCTGGCAAAAAAATTGGCGCAGCTTGCGAAACAACAAGATTTTGAAAGTCATACCATTTCAGTAAAAGATCAAATTCCTGACATTGCATTTAGTAAAGTTATTTTTATTGGTCAGACACCGACTCAACTTGACCCATTTAAAGCCTATCCAGTCGTCACTATTTCACTGGAACAAGCGAATCAAGAGATTGAACAAGCTTTTGAATATGCTTTAGCGCATGCGCAGCCGATTGACCAACTGAAAGCTGAAACTCAATTGAGCAACACACAGCAAGCGCAACGTTTTGTTGCGATTACTGCTTGCCCAACGGGTGTTGCGCATACATTTATGGCTGCCGAAGCATTACAACAAGGTGCAAATAAACTTGGCTATCAGATTGATGTTGAAACACAAGGCTCTGTAGGTGCAAAAAACATCCTCACTGATGAAGCCATTGCCGCAGCGGATATTGTGATTTTAGCCACTGATATTGAAGTGAATACCGATCGATTTGTGGGGAAACGTGTTTATCGATGTAGTACAGGCTTTGCGCTGAAACAAACAGATAAAGCATTTGCCGAAGCAATCAGTGAAGCAATCGTTCTCGAATCATCAAAACAAAGTAAACAAACAGCAGAAAATAAAACCCAAGAAAAAACTGGCGTTTATAAGCACCTACTAACAGGTGTGTCTTTCATGCTACCGATGGTCGTGGCAGGCGGTCTTTTAATTGCGCTATCACTTTGTTTCGGGCTGAATGCAGCGGAAGAAACAGGAAGCTTAGCTTATATATTAAAACAAATCGGTGCAGCCGCATTTACCTTGATGGTGCCGATGCTGTCTGGTTATATTGCCTATTCAATCGCTGACCGCCCAGGCTTAGCACCTGGTTTGATTGGTGGTTTAATTGCCACACAACTGGATGCAGGTTTCCTCGGGGGTATCGTTTCAGGTTTCCTCGCAGGTTATATTGCCTTATTTCTTGCCCAGAAAATCAAATTGCCAACCAGTTTGGAGTCATTAAAACCTATTCTGATCATTCCGCTTTTAGGCACACTATCAGTAGGTCTGATTATGTACTATGTGGTTGGACAGCCAGTCGCACATATCTTTGAGATGATGAAAGATTTCCTCAACAATATGGGCACAACCAATGCTGTTTTAATGGGAATTGTACTCGCATCAATGATGTGTATTGATTTGGGCGGTCCAATTAATAAAGCAGCTTATGCCTTTACCGTAGGACTACTCACGACAAATACCTATATGCCAATGGCGGCGACCATGGCTGGCGGTATGGTTCCAGCCATTGGTATGGCGATTGCAACCTTGTTAGCAAAGAATAAATTCAATCAAAGTGAACGTGATGCTGGCAAAGCTGCCTTTGTACTAGGTCTATGTTTTATTTCGGAAGGTGCAATTCCCTTTGCTGCTAAAGATCCGATGCGTGTGATTCCTGCTTGTATTTTAGGTGGTGCTGTTACAGGTGCATTGGTCGCCTTATTCCACTGTGAATTGGTTACACCACATGGCGGCGTATTTGTTTTACTTATTCCAAATGCGATTAATCATGCGTGGCTGTACCTCGCTGCAATTACAGCGGGTAGCTGTATTACAGGAATCAGTTATGCATTACTCAAACGTCCAGAACCGAAACTAGAAACTACAACGGCTTAATCTTCATATCATTTTTGATTTTAAAAGCAAGTTATTCCCCTTGAGTAACTTGCTTCTTTATTTAGATTTTTTTGATTCTAAAAAAATTTAATGATTCAATATTTTTATAAAAAAGTAACTTGTTCACTTCATCAGTTGGTTTTTGTCGGAATGTCCCAATAGAAGAATAAATATTTAGGAAAATATCGAACTCATGACAACCCAAAAAACATCTTCCGAAAAAAAACGCTATTACGAACCTGCGCCACAAGACATTGATGTTGCCAACTTCCGCAAAGTCGTTGAAAGCCGTCGTTCAGTACGTAAATTTACCGATAAACCGATTCCAAGCGAAATTTTAGATGAATGTTTGGATTTGGCATTGCTTGCGCCCAACTCATCGAATCTACAACCTTGGACGTTTTACGTTGTGCAAAGTCCAGCCAAGAAAAAACAACTGGTCAAAGCATGTTTAAACCAACTTGCGGCGAAAACAGCACCTGAATTGATCGTATGTGTCGCTCGTACGGATCGCATTGATGAAATGGCAAAACTGAATATCACTGAGTTCCCTTTCCCTGAAGCACCACCTGCTGTACAAAAGTATTATCGTTTTATTCCATATAACTATAAAACTGGTTACTTCAATGCATTGGGTAATTTTAAGAAAGTTGCATTTAAGGTTGCCCGCACACTGGATAAACAACTTCCTGTGACTGCATTTAACCCTGCCGATGCAAAACTATGGGCGACTAAAACAACTGCTTTAGCATGTGAAAATTTTGTATTGGCATTACGTGCCTATGGTTTTGATAGTTGTATGATGGAAGGATTCGATGAGCCTTTGGTCCGTAAAATCTTAAACCTAAGTGATCAACAACATCCAGTGATGGTGATTAGCGCAGGTGAACGAGCAGAAGATGGTGTGTTCTTCCCGCAGTACCGCTTTGACCGTGACCTATTTATTCAAAAAGTATAGGGTCTGTTGGCATTTCACAGATGCTTGCGACAGAGGACATTTTTTAGACGGTACAAGGCATGTTTTGCGAAACTTAGTCATTCTAAGTAAGCAAAACATAACGCAGAAGCGGCAAAAAATTTCCCTGTCCCGTAGGGTTATGGCTAAAACTTCCCTAAACTGTGTTATGAAACTTGACAAGGGGGTCACCATTGCCTGCGTTTCATGCCTTGTTTATGTCGTTTTAGCCGATAACGCAATGCATGGCTGAAATGTCAGCAGACCCTAATTATTCAATATCTAATATTTGGATAAACTCAAAGGCAGGCTCTTCATAAGGATGGCTTGCCTTTAATGCCTTTACCACATAACTGGCTTTTTCTTCTGGGACAATCGTTTCAACACGCCATTCTTCGAGTTGCTCTAATTCATCTAACTGCCCTAAAAATGGATTTGCACCTTTAACGGGCTTAAACTGCCCGATGCCTTTCACTTGCCATGCGCAGTGTTCATAATTCCCTATCCCACCTGCACCAACTGAAAATATGGCTTGTTTAGTTGATTCAAGATGTGATTCAGGTACGTAGTAGATAAGTTTTAGCATATGTTTAGCAGCTTTGATCTTTACGAATTTAGCTAGATCATAGCCTTAAAAATAAAGAAAAATCAAAGTGAAATATTCATCACAAGATAACTCACAAAGATAAATAAAATTTGGATGACAATGGTTAAGCCAAACAAAAACCAACCTTTGTCTTTGCTATAGATGATTCTTATGTGATTTTCGTTTTTCATCATATTGTTCTCCGATTTTTATGATCATTATTGAGAAAGCAAAAATTGAACCAGTTTTTTAAAAGCAAAATTGATCTGAAGCTATACTTCTTAAATAAACTATGCCAACTTATATTAATAATATATTACTAAATTCTTCGATTTCAAAATATGAGCACATCATTTCAATCTCAATGGGATCAGTTCTATCCCAACAAACTCCCAATTTCTCATTATCTAGTTCAATACTTTCAACAGTCTTGGTTTAGAATTCATAGCCTGCCCGAATCAAAAAGGTATGCGGATACGACTGCCGAATATGAATTGTTATTAGATCGACATAATGACATCATTACAGACTGCTTGGGGGATGATGCTTCTATATTCATCGTTTCGGGTCATTACTTTACATTTGGCAGAAACATTAAAGCTTATGATCCAGCCTTTATACTCCCCTACAAATTTCATTTAGAGCAGGAAATCAACTTAACCCAAGCTAATCCTGAATATTATGATGGAGAAGATGAAGATCATTTCTTTAGGCCATGTACCATAGAAGCAACTTGGCAAACCAATCAACATGATGACTTATTGAAGAAGATCGCTGATGATGAAGTTCGCGCTTTTATAATTTCTTTTGAGCAAAACATCATTGTTGCTCCCTACGATGGTGGTATTGATTTTATTATTTTTAATGATGCAAAAAGAAATGCTTTAAGAGATAAATACACGGATTGGCTTTCGCCAAGAGAAGATGGGCTATAGGATATTAAAATAAATCTTGTTTTTCCTTAATAAAACCTAAGGCCTCTTGAAACGTTATATGCCAATTATCATCTGGCTGTTGGTATAAAGGATGCCAGAAAAATTCAAAATCTAAACCGCCACCATCCTGACAATGATGTATCCACATCTCTGGCATCTCAGTTCTTATTTGACATACATAAAAATACCAATCTTGTCGACTCAATTTAATTGCAAGATTTCCAATAAACTTTGGATTTGGTTCAGCCACTAATCCAGATTCTTCAAATAGCTCTCTGACAGCAGCTTGTTCATACGGCTCATCTCGCTCTATTGTACCTTTCACTAATTGAATTCCAGCAAGTGGATGCTGAAAAGCTAATATTTCTAAACCTTGATCAGAGCTTCTAATCACAACTGGAACTATTTTTTTCATCATTTTTATCGCAAAAAAATAAGCCACCTTTAATTTATAAACTAAAGGTGGCTCTTATGATTAAGTCACATCAACCAATAAATTTACGGGCATTGCGGAACATACGCAACCAAGCACCATCTTCAGCCCAATCTTCAGGCTTCCAAGAATGCTGTAAAGCACGGAAGTTACGCTCTGGATGCGGCATCATCACTGTCGCACGACCATCTTTAGAGGTTAAGCCTGTAATCGCTTCAGGTGAACCATTCGGGTTCAACGGATAGTGCTGAGTTGGATTACCCAAGCTATCCACATAACGTAACACCACTTGGTTCTCAGCATTTAAAGCTGCAAGTTGTTGTTCAGTTGCAACTAAACGACCTTCACCATGCGCAACTGCGATCGGTAAAATTGAACCTTGCATATCTTCAAGCAAGATAGATACCGATTTCTCTACACGAACATTGACTGCACGCGCTTCAAATACTTCTGACATGTTGCGATGGAAACGTCCCCAATGCTCTGCACCCGGAATCAGTGGTGCAAGTTGAGAGATCATTTGACAGCCGTTACACACACCTAAGCTGAAGGTATCTTCACGATGGAAGAATTGTTCAAACTGATCACGTAGTTTCGCGTTGAACAATACTGACTTCGCCCAACCACCACCAGCACCCATTACGTCACCGTATGAGAAACCGCCACATGCCACTAAGCCTTCAAAATCACTTAAGCTCACACGACCAGCAAGCAAGTCACTCATATGTACGTCGATGGTATTGAAACCGACTTTATCAAAAGCAGCCGCCATTTCGACATGACCGTTGACACCTTGCTCACGCAAGATTGCCATACTTGGACGACGTGTATTGATAAATGGCGCTTCTACAGGCTCATTTAAGTCATAGGTTGCTTGTGCAATTAAACCTTTGTGGTTTGAATCTGCAATTAAGGCAAACTCTTGATCAGCCGTTTCAACGTTATCACGTAAACGCTGGATCTGATGTGATACTTCAGCCCATGCTTGTTGTAATTCAGCACGTTCTAAAGTTAAACCATTTACAACCAATTGATCAGTTGTGTTCACGCGACCAACAACAGCGATGGCATCTTTCAAACTTGACGCTGCAACTTCTGATTCTAATTGCGCCCAATCAGCAGCAGTGATTTGTAGAACTGCACCAATTTCTTCAGCAAATAAGCTTTCAGTTGATTGATTTTCTAGAGCAACACCTAAGCGTGAAGCAAACATCATTTCAGCAACAGTCGCTAATAAACCACCATCACCGATGTCATGGTAAGCCTTGATCAAACCACGATTGTTCCAATCTTGAATCAATGCAAAGAATGCTTTGAAGTCATCAAAACTATCGACATCAGGGGTAACAGAACCGATTGCTTTATAAACCTGAGCAAGGATCGAACCACCTAGGCGGAACTGACCTTTAGATAAATCAATACGTACAAGTACTGAGTCTTCTAAGTTCTTAAGTTCAGGTGTTAATGTTTTACGTACATCTAAAACTGGTGCAAATGCAGTAATCACACCTGTCATTGGAGAAGTGACCGCTTTGTCTTCACCATCATTCCACGTGGTACGCATTGAAAGTGAGTCTTTACCCACTGGAATAGCGATGCCCAATGCAGGACACATTTCCATACCAATCGCTTTCACACCTTCAAACAACGCTTGATCTTCACCTTTTTGACCAGCCGCAGCCATCCAGTTTGCAGAAAGTTTGATATCACTGATTTGTTCGATGTTGGCACATGCAATATTAGTAATCGCTTCCGCAACTGCCAAACGAGCAGATGCAGCAGGATTTAACAATGCAACTGGTGGACGTTCACCCATTGCCATTGCTTCACCTGTGAAGCCTTGCAAGCTTGTCGTCGTTACCGCTGCATCTGCAACAGGAACCTGCCAACGGCCAACCATTTGATCACGTGCAACCATACCAGTAATCGAGCGGTCACCAATGGTGATCAAGAACGATTTAGATGCCACTGTAGGATTCTTCAATACGCGGAAAATCGCATCTTTCAAATCAACTTTTGATGCATCAAAGTCAGTGCCTGTACGTTCAATGGTTTCATACGCACGTTGCATACGTGGCGTACCACCCAACATCACTTGCATTGGGATATCGACTGCATTGTTTTGAAACAATGGATCTTCAACGGTTAAATGACGTGCTTCTGTCGCTTCACCCAATACAGCAAATGGACAACGTTCACGTGCACAGATTGATTCAAATTGTGCTAAAGACTCTGGGCGAATCGCAAGTACATAACGTTCTTGCGCTTCATTTGACCAGATTTCCATTGGGCTCATGCCCGGCTCTAATGATGGAATCTTACGAAGATTGAGCACCGCACCTAACTCGTGATCGTTCACAAGTTCAGGCATTGCATTTGATAAACCACCCGCACCGACATCATGTACAGAAACGATTGGGTTAAAGTCTTCTAAGCGCCAGCACGTATCAATCACTTCTTGGCAACGGCGTTCCATTTCTGGGTTTTCACGTTGTACTGAAGCGAAATCAAGGCTTTCACCCATCGTACCACTGTCTACAGAAGATGCAGCACCACCACCTAGACCGATCAACATTGCTTGGCCACCCAACACAATGAGTAAGTCACCCGGTTGAATCGCATCTTTTTCCACATGGTCAGGACGGATATTACCGTAACCACCTGCGATCATGATTGGTTTGTGGAAGCCTTTCACTTCACCATTTACATTCTGTTCGAAAGTACGGAAATAACCATTCAGCGCAGGACGACCAAACTCATTGTTAAATGCCGCGCCGCCTAATGGACCTTCAATCATAATTTGTAATGGCGATGCCATACGTGAAGGTTTGCCGTAGTTATCTTCCCAAGGTTGTTCAAAGCCCGGAATATTTAAGTTAGAAACCGTAAAGCCAGTTAAACCTGCTTTAGGTTTACCACCACGACCTGTTGCACCTTCATCACGGATTTCACCACCCGAACCAGTTGCAGCACCAGCGAATGGAGAAATTGCGGTCGGATGGTTGTGGGTTTCAACCTTCATTAAGATGTGAGCTGCTTGGCTCTTATATTTATATACGAAGTGACCATTTTCATCCGCTTTTGGGTAAAAACGCATGGTGTCATAACCGACGATCACAGAAGCATTATCTTTATAAGCTGATAACACATCGTTTGGAGATTCTTTATAGGTGTTCTTAATCATTTGGAACAATGATAATGGTTGTTTCTCACTATCAATTGTCCATTCAGAACCAAAGATTTTATGACGACAATGTTCAGAGTTTGCCTGTGCAAACATCATCAATTCGATGTCATTTGGATTACGACCCAACTTAGAAAATGCTGCCACTAGGTAATCAATTTCTTCATCAGAGAGTGCAAAACCAAATTCATTATTGGCTTTAACTAGTGCATCTTTACCTTGACCCAAAATATCAATCGAGTTCAACGGTTTTGGTGCGGTTTCAGAAAACAGTGCAGTTGCATCTTCAATTTGAGCAAAAACATTTTCTGTCATGCGGTCATGTAATACCAATTTCACTTCATTCGAAATCTCTTTTACCCCTTTTAAGGTAAATAAAAGACCACGCTCTAAACGATGAATCGGGGTATTACAGTTTTGGAAAATATCGGTTGCTTTAGATGACCACGGCGAGATTGTGCCAACACGTGGTGTCACTAAAATCTGGATTTCATCACTTGCAGCTTGGCGAAGTTCAAAAGATTGACCATCGTTTAATAGTTGTAATGCCGATTGATACTGCTGCTCGTTGAGCGCTTGATCAAACAAATAAACCCACTGGCTGTCAAAAGATTGAACAGAACTCATTGACGTTAAACGGTTTAAGAGTTGAGCTTTCTTAAAAGAAGAATGTGCTGATGCACCGGCCACGATAAACATGTTGACTTTGGCTCCACGGGCAGATCGAACAGACCCACCGCAATGTGACTTATGAAAGAGCGCATATTCTACTGTGAAAGGCTCTTTTCAGCTAGCCATATCCATCTTAAAAACTAGAGTTTTCTGCTGTAAATGAGCGAATTCCTTTTAGCTTTATGACTGTTACTGTATTCGTAACAATTCTTTTAGTTTGTAAAACACTCAATATCACTAATTTTTGCTGCATCTTTTTTAATAATTTCCAGTTTGGATAAGCACTTATCACGATGTGTTATATTTCTATTCATCTCGACATTTATGACGCAGACTGATCTAAGACAACTTATGTCGCTCTACCCTAGTGCTTTGATATTTTTTTTGGCATGATGATCGTGAATAGATAGTGAATCATGATACATGGAACAAATGCGTTGGTTGGAATTGCTTTCTGCAATTCGTTTAGGTAGTAAAAAAAGCAGTTCAGAATTGGCTCGAAGTCCATTTCATAAAGATTATGACAGAATTATATTTTCCCAAAGCTTTCGTCAACTGAATAGAAAAACACAGGTTCACCCGCTTACCCAACACGATGGTATCCACACACGTTTAACCCATTCGCTGGAAGTATCTTGCATCGGACGCTCTTTAGGCATGCTCGCGGCGGAAAAAATTAAAGATGAACTACCTGTATGGATTTCGCCTGCGGATGTCGGTGCAATTATTCAAGCAGCCTGTCTAGCCCATGATATTGGCAACCCACCTTTTGGGCATGCGGGCGAATATGCCATTCGAGAATGGTTTGATGATGCCTCACATCGAGACTTTCTTACAAAATTGACTCCAGAAGAAGCCGCAGATGTACGTCAATTCGAAGGTAATGCACAAGGTCTTCGCTTATTAAGTCGTATTGATTATCATCCTGACGATGGTGGTATGCGACTTACTTGTGCCACTTTAGGGGCTTATCTTAAATATCCGTGGTTGTCCAAAACCATTGAAGCACAAGGTGATATCCCATCTCACCAAAGAGCAAAGTTTGGTTGTTATCAATCTGAAAAAGAAATTTTAAAACAGCTTGCTGAACAACTAGGATTAATCCAACTCGGTGAATATCATTATTGTCGTCATCCATTGACTTATTTATTAGAGGCAGCAGATGACATCTGCTATGCGCTGATTGATTTAGAAGATGGCATTATTTTAAACATGTTGGACTATGATGAAGTCGAGCCAATATTCCTGAATTTAATTGCCGACTTTGGTCATCCCGAAGAGTTGTATTTACCCCACACCACATGGCAACAAAAAATCGCAGCTTTACGTGGACGTGTCATGAAGCGTCTCGTCGAAGAAGTCAGCTCAGCATTTGCCAAGCACCATTATGAAATCTTGACAGGTCAGCTGAAAGGTAGCCTTTTACAATACTGCTCCCCTGATATCGAAGCAGGCATTCAAACTGCAAAAAATCTTGCCCGAGATCGGATCTTTGAACATCCACAAAAATCAGGTTTGGAAATTATTGCACATCAAAGCTTACAAACGATTTTAGATGCTTTTGTTCCATTGACCATGCCACATAAGAGCTTAAGTTTTAAAGAACAGCGTTTGCTTTCGATTTTGCAGCACTCAGGGGCAAATTTCCAAAGCAATCATTATCAAAATATTATGCAGGTCTTGGATATTATTAGTAAGTTCTCTGACCACCAAGCCTATAGTTTGGCACAAGAGCTGAAAGGCAATAAAATAGGTTTCTTTTAGTGATGTAAGATCGAGCTTTTAGATTATGAAATATAGCGAATCAGTAAAAAATAGAGTTTTGACTGTAAGTATGTTTCTATCTGATTCAGAATATTTACTATGGCGGAAAGAACTTGATGGTAAAGAATGTAGTAAAGTGTATTTCGAGTTTAATAACCAAAGTAATGGTGGCTACAATCACATAGCTGAAATTTCACTTATGCGTGATGGTATCCATTTAGTAAAATCGGATTATACGCTAGAGCACTTTTATTTTGATATTAGATTTAAAGATTACAACAAGCTTGTTCGTGCTTTAATTCAAATATATAGCCATAACCCAGAAGTTCTTGATGTCATTGATGAGTAAATAATGCTGTTCAAGCACACAATACCAGATTATTTAGATTAAGTAAGAAACCTTTTTTGCTTTTACCCTACAACTTCAATCATTTATAAAATAGTGAAATATACCTCATGATCGGATGTTTAATTGGCGAAGTGTTTGCCTTAGAAGCCCCAACTGTATTACTGAATGTAAATGGTGTCGGCTATGAAATTGATACGCCACTTTCAACATTTTGCCAATTACAAAAAGGACAGAAAGTGACTTTATGGACGCACTTGGTGGTTCGTGAAGACGCTCAACAACTCTATGGTTTTATTGATACCAATGAAAAAACCATTTTCCGCACCTTACTTAAAGTCAATGGCGTTGGCCCTAAAATGGCGCTCGGTATTCTTTCAACCTTGAGCGTGGATATGCTGATAAATACCGTTGAAAATGGTGATGTCAAAACATTGGTAAAAGTTCCTGGTGTCGGCGCGAAGACCGCTGAACGCTTGATGATTGAACTACGTGATCGTTTCAAAGCATTTTCAACTCATACAACTTCGAATAACTCAGCATCAACTCAAATACAATTCACTGGAAACTCTGCTGTTGCTGAAGCTGAAGCTGCTTTACAATCATTAGGCTATAAACCACTTGAAGCACAAAAGCTGATTCAATCCGTTAAAGCCGAATTTACCGAAGCAAGTGATATCATCCGTGCTGCGCTTAAATCATTGAATAAATAAAGATAGAACGAATCAATTATGCAAGACCGTTTAATCAGTGGTTCTGAAAAACCTGAAGATCATTTTGATCGTGCCATTCGTCCAACCTCATTAGCCGACTATATTGGTCAGCCTGTAGTGCGTGAGCAAATGGAAATCTTTATTGGGGCTGCACGTGGACGAGGTGAAGCCTTAGACCATACCTTGATTTTCGGTCCACCAGGATTGGGGAAAACGACACTCGCAAATATTATCGCACGTGAAATGGGTGGTAATTTAAAGTCAACCTCTGGGCCTGTATTAGAACGTGCAGGTGACTTAGCTGCAATGCTAACCAATCTTGAAGAAGGTGACGTTTTATTTATTGACGAAATTCATCGCCTATCTCCAGTGATTGAAGAAATTCTTTATCCAGCGATGGAAGACTACCAACTCGATATTATGATTGGTGAAGGTCCTGCTGCTCGCTCAATTAAATTAGACCTCCCCCCATTCACTTTGGTCGCTGCAACAACACGTGCAGGTCTACTCACCTCGCCTTTACGTGACCGCTTCGGTATTGTGCAACGTTTAGAATTTTATTCGGTCGCGGATCTCACTCATATTGTCACACGCTCTGCCAACCTGATGGATGTGCCGATAACTAAAGAAGGTTCAACAGAAATTGCGCGTCGTGCGCGTGGCACACCACGTATTGCCAATCGCTTATTACGTCGTGTCCGTGACTATGCACAAGTCAAAGGCAATGGTGAAGTAACGCAAGACATGGCACAACGCGCTTTGGATATGCTCAATGTCGATAAAGATGGTTTAGATACTTTAGATCGCCGTTATTTATCTATGCTTCTAGAACGTTTTGAAGGACGACCGACTGGTGTTGAGGCCTTAGCCGCAGCTATGGCAGAAGATAGTGGAACATTGGAAGATGTAATTGAGCCTTATTTAATCCAACAAGGTTATGTGATGCGAACCGCACGTGGTCGTATCGCAACCAATATGGCATATTTACAGTTTGGTTTGACACCGCCTGAATAAGATAAAAATCAATAAAATTCTTCTTATAATAAAGTGATTAATATAATATATAGACTATTTTAGACTTCTCTCATAAATCCTTTTTCTCTCGATGGGAGAAATATAAAGAGGTATAAATAATAATGAAAGAAGTCTTTTGATCACTTTATTAATTTGTTTAGGGTAAAAATGAAAAATAAACTTTTAACGATCTTCTGTGGTAGTACATTATTACTTACAGCATGCGGGGGTGGAAGTGATGGCTCAAATAACAGCGATTCATTTCAAAGCAAAGAAAAAATAGACTACACCAAACCAGAGTCTATTGAATCAATTTATGAACCAATCATCAATTTATCTCAGGAACAAGACAATATCATAGTGATTGGCACTGAGTTTGCAGAAAGTCTCTATTATAATATTCATGCTGGCAATAATTTTAAATGTTCAGAAGGATCGTATACAAAAAATAGCGATAAGAGCATTACATTCAATAAGTGTCAGTTTCTAGATTTCGATAACAATAGCAGTCTAATCAACTTAAGACTTATGACCATCTCGGGATCAATAAACAGCAAAGAAATATTATCTCCAGATTCGGTACGTTATGAAACCACGTTAAAGAACTTCAAAATTATTCCAGCAAGTGATTCCACTATTACTTACAACGGTAACATCATTAGTCAATACAGACCGACCTCCTCTCAATATCAAATTAAAAAAATGTCGCTTAGTGTAAGCGATGACGAAACGAAAAAAACGCAACAGTTGATTATCAATAATTATCAACTTAATGTGAATAATCTTATTGTCACTGCACTAGGAACCATCGAAGGCAATCCAGAGAATAAAACATTCTCAGTAAATTTCAAAAGTGATCTTAGATTTGAAAGCAATATGGATAAGACAAATTTCCACCCTAATTTTGCTGAAATTATTATTGAAGATACGAACAACATGAAAAATTCAATTAAGATTTCAAATACAAGCAATTACAAAGCATTAGTTCGTGCTTATGCGGATGGCAATACAGTCACAGGATATCCAAAAACGATTGAATGGGATGATTTGAATTAAGGTAACAATGATTCATCGTTCTTTAAGAAGCCCTACTTGTTAGGGCTTTATTTTTCCCCTTCGTCACCAATATGTTATTTATTACTATTTCCATCCCTAGCTCGAAACCCTATCATTCCACCATCGCCCGAAACATACTGAAATAGGTTAAAGGACATGGCAAATCATTTTGAATTCAATATCCGTGTATATATCGAAGACACTGACGCAGGCGGTATTGTTTACCATGCCAATCATATCCGTTTTATGGAGCGTGCCCGTACTGAATGGTTACGCGCAGCAGGCGTAGATCACTACTGGCATCAACAAGATTACAACTTCGTGGTACATCAAATTCAGGTCAAATATGTACGTCCTATATTAATGGATGATTTGATTACCGTTACAGCACGTGTTATTTCGTGTAAAGCAGCATCTTTTGTGTTGCAACAAAATATTTATCGTGGTGAAATCTTGCTGGCTTCAGGTGAGGTTGTGTTGGCATGTCTCAACAAAGAGTTAATGCCACGTAGACTTCCTGACGAAATTCGTGATCTGATTCAAAAAGAATTAGCACAGGACGAAAAATAAACTTTTGGCACTGAACTTATGGCAACTAATTTAGACTCTTCAATGCATATTTCCGACCTTATTTTACAAGCAAGCCCTGTTGTACAACTGGTCATGCTGATCTTGTTATTTGCTTCTATTTATAGCTGGTATGTGATTGCAAAACTACATATGAGCTATAAAAAAACAGGACAAGCCGATGAACATTTTCAAAAAATGTTTTGGTCAGGTGCCGAGTTAAATACGCTTTATAACAATGCCCAACTCAACTCAAAACGTCATGGTTTGGAAGATATTTTTTATCAAGGTTTAGCTGAGTTTTTTAAACTAAAAAAACGCAAAGCCGACACCACACAAACCATTGATGGAACCGAACGTATTCTTCGTGTCGGTTTAAGTCGTGAACAAGGTCACTTAGAGCAAAGTTTAGGCGTGCTAGCAAGTATCGGTTCCGTTGCCCCATATATTGGTTTATTTGGTACTGTTTGGGGCATCATGAACGCATTTATTGGTCTTGCTGCAGTTGATCAAGTAACTTTAGCAACTGTTGCACCAGGTATTGCCGAAGCACTCATTGCGACAGCGATTGGTTTATTTGCTGCGATCCCTGCTGTACTGGCATTTAACCACTTTACTGCTAAAGGTGAAGCAATTTATACAGATCGTGCTTTATTTACAGAAGAAATGGTTGCCCTGTTACAACGCCAATCTGTTGGAACGACTCAGGAAGATGCATAATGGCGATTCAACGATCTGGACGTTTTGAGCGCATCAAAAAACCACTGAAAAGTGATATGAATGTCGTTCCTTATATTGATGTCATGCTCGTGCTGTTGGTTATTTTTATGGTCACAGCACCCATGATCACGAGCGGCATTAAAGTTGACTTACCTCAAGCAAACACACCTCCTATTGAAACCCAAGAGCGACCGCCTATCGTTACACTAGGGAGCAGTGGTAATATTTATCTAGAATTCCAAGATCACGATAAAAATCAAATTTTATCATTGCAGGAATTAGAAAATATTTTAACTGAAGCTCAGACCAAAGCTGAACAAGACAATAAAACACTTACCGTCTTAGTCAATGGTGACCAATCACGCCCTTATGGAGAAGTGATTGCACTCATGGCAAGTTTACAAGATGCAGGTTTGACCCAAGTGGGCTTACTGACAGAGCCGTTAAAATAAGCTATGAAAAAATTTCAAAAGCCACCTTATCAACAAAAACAAAATGCGATTGCACTGGGTTTTACACTCGGTGTTCATGTCGTGGCTATTGTTGGCTTATTGTATTTGGGTATGAGCAAACCACTTGAGCAACCTAAAAAGTTGACGACTACTTTGGTAAAACCCGAAGACCTACCAAAACAAATAGACTCTGAAACAACAGCCGAGAACAAAGCTGAGGAAATTCAAGGTCCTATTGTCGACGATACATTGCCACAAAATTTACCTGCAACACCATCACAACCGACTGAACAACAGCTTGCTGCTGAAAAGCAAAAAGCTGAACAAGCGCAACAAGAAAAATTAGCAGAGCAAAAACGTCAGGCTGAGGCAGACGCAAAACGCAGAGCTGAGGCAAATGCCAAAGCAAAAGCTGACGCAGATGCTAAGCGTAAAGCCGATGCAGACGCTAAGGCAAAAGCCGACGCAGATACAAAACGTAGAGCCGACGCTGAGGCCAAACGTAAGACCGATGCAGACGCAAAACGCAGAGCCGACGCTGAGGCCAAACGTAAGGCCGATGCAGATGCTAAGGCAAAAGCCGAGACTGATGCGAAACGCAGAGCTGATGCAGATGCTAAGGCAAAAGCTGACGCTGATGCGAAACGTAAGGCCGATGCAGACGCTAAGGCAAAAGCCGATGCTGATGCGAAACGTAAAGCTGATGCAGACGCGAAACGTAAGGCTGATGCTGACGCTAAGGCAAAAGCTGACGCAGATGCAAAACGCAAAGCTGATGCAGATGCGAAACGCAAAGCCGACGCAGATGCAAAACGCAAAGCTGATGCAGATGCGAAACGCAAAGCCGACGCTGATGCTAAGGCAAAAGCTGATGCAGATGCGAAACGCAAGGCCGACGCAGATGCTAAAGCAAAAGCTGATGCAGACGCTAAGGCGAAAGCTGATGCAGATGCGAAACGCAAGGCCGACGCTGATGCTAAAGCAAAAGCTGATGCAGACGCTAAGGCGAAAGCTGATGCAGATGCGAAACGTAAAGCTGACGCAGATGCTAAAGCAAAAGCTGATGCAGACGCGAAAGCTGCTGCTGCAAAACAGGCTGAACAAGAAGCCGCACAGAAAAAAGCTGAATCTAGACGTATTGCTTCAACAGCTAAGCGAGATTTCACCAATAAAATTGAGCGTGCTTGGAACTTACCAACAGGGTCGTCAGGACAAAAAGCTACAGCTCGTGTAACACTCAGTGATAGTGGTGCCGTTTTATCTGTCATTGTTAATGCAAGTGACCCTGACGTAAAAGCAAGTGTAGAAGCCGCTGTAAGATCTGCTGCACCCTACCCAATGCCAGAAGATCCTGATGCACGTCGAGAAGCAAGAAGCTTTACTTCGAGTTTCACAGCGAAATAGTAATAAATAGTTAACGTTACATGCTTTTAATAGCACAAAGCATGTAACTATGTTAAATAATCAACAGCCACAAAAACACGAAAGCAAGTAATTTTAAATATGGAAAAGACTCGTAAGCATCTCATCGCCATCGCAGTTTTCACTGCGATTAGTGCCGCTATTCCGGTAACAGCTTTTGCTCAACTTCACCTAGAAATTGCAAAAGCACCCGAAAAAGCACCTAAAATCGCAATCGTGCCATTTACAAATGACTCTGCGATCTACCCGATTGTTGAAAATGATTTAAACCGTTCTGGTCGCTTTACCAGCGCCTCAAAAAATCTGCCAGCAACAGCAAGTATGAATCAGATTCAGGCTGGTGATTGGCAAAATGCTGGCGTTCCATACGTCGTTGTTGGTCAAAGCAAAGCCATTAATGCCAATACATTTGAAATTCACTATCAACTCTACGATGTCCAAAAGCAACAATACTTACTCAATGAAGTTTTAACAGTACCTGCGGGACGTGTTCGCCAAGCTGGACACATGATCAGTGATGCAATCTATCAAGCATTGACAGGTATTGCTGGAGATTTTAGTGGACGCATCGCCTATGTATTGCGTAATCAAGCAACGCCTGCTCAACGCTATACATTGCAAGTTGCAGATACCGATGGTGAGCAACCGAAAACAGTGTTGGCATCACGTGATCCAATCCTTTCCCCAACGTGGTCACCTGACGCTAAAAAAATTGCCTATGTTTCATTTGAAACCAAACGTCCTGCGATTTATCTCCAGGATTTAGCGACAGGTCAACGTGAAGTCTTAGCAAGTTTTAGAGGACTAAATGGAGCACCAAGCTTCTCTCCAGATGGTCGATCTATGCTCTTCACGGCATCAATGCATGGCAATCCAGAAATCTATCAAATGAATCTGAATACACGCCAAGTACAACGTATGACTAACGATACTGCGATTGATACTGAAGCACGCTATGCACCAGATGGTAAATCATTTATTTTCACCTCTGATCGTGGTGGTTCTCCACAGATTTATCGATACACCTTTGCTGATAGTTCTGTTAGACGTTTGACATTCAGAGGCGCTTTCAATGCGCGCGGTACACTAAGTGCCGATGGTAAAAAGATTGCTTTAGTACATCGCCCTAGCGGTAGCAATTATAAAGTTGCCCTTCAAGATATTAATACAGGCATCACCAATATTTTAACCCCAACCAGTTTAGATGAATCACCAAGCTTCTCACCGAATGGTCAAATGGTTGTTTATGCGACCCGTGAGGGCAATCGAGGTTTATTGTCGATCATGTCTACTGATGGTCGTTTCCGTATGAATTTACCAAGCGAGCAAGGTGAAGTCCGTGAACCCGCTTGGGCACCAAAATAACTTTAATCTATTGAAGAAATCGGATCTATTGGAGAATCACATGAATATGAAATATCTAACCCTTCCCCTCATTGCAGCAACGCTTGTATTTACTGGCTGTGCAAGTCGTAAACCAGCGACTGACATTACTGCTGGAAACACACCTACTGGTACGACTGTCAGTACTGAAGGTTTAAGTGAAGATGCCGCATTAAACGCTCAAAACTTAGCGGGTGCATCATCTAAAGGCGTAACCGCTGCCAACAAAGCATTCTTAGCTAAACGTGTTGTACATTTTGGTTTTGATAGTAGTGATCTATCAAATGAAGATTACCAAACACTACAAGCGCATGCTCAATTTCTAATCGCCAATGCAAACTCACGTGTTGCACTT
Source organism: Acinetobacter sp. NIPH 298 (assembly GCF_000369505.1). Classification (GTDB taxonomy): domain Bacteria; phylum Pseudomonadota; class Gammaproteobacteria; order Pseudomonadales; family Moraxellaceae; genus Acinetobacter. Next base: position 467,066 of record NZ_KB850055.1, on the reverse strand, counting down.
ACTGGACATACGGATGAGCGTGGTACACGTGAATACAATATGGCACTAGGTGAACGTCGTGCCAAAGCAGTTGAAAGCTTTTTGGTCACCAATGGTGTAAGCCCACAGCAACTTGAGGCTGTAAGTTATGGTAAAGAAGCACCAGTAAATGCAGGTCATAACGAAGCTGCATGGAAAGAAAACCGCCGTGTAGAAATTAACTATGAAGCAGTTCCACCATTATTGAAATAAACACATTGCAATAAAAAATGCTCACATCATGTGAGCATTTTTTATGTTTGTGATTGGGTATCGTCTGTTTCCACTGGTTGCATTGACTCAATCAAATCATGCTTATTAAATTCCTTATATTCAGGTTTAGCTTCGTAAGCTTTCCAAGCATCCTTGACACTTTCTTTAGAAATTTTCTCTAAGCTGATTGCTTCGCTATCGGTCGGTGTCGCTTCAAAATTTTTGGTTGACATTTTAATCTCCAAACATCCTGTCTATTATCCGTCCAACATAGCATGTAATGGCATGCTTGTAATCATAAAAGCAACATAAATAAAGTAAGATAATTTTTATTTTTGAGCGTTCTCATCTAGAATAGCCACATTCATTTTCATCTATTTTGACGCTGCTAAATCGGAGCTATTTAATATGTCAAACCTCAGCTTGACCCAATACCTAGAACAACAAAATGGGAATTTGACTCCAGAGTTGGCACAAGTCATCGAAACAATTGCAGCGACATGCCAGACGATTGATCTAGCACTTCAAAAAGGCGCTTTAGCTGGAATTCTAGGTAGTGCTGGCAACGAAAATGTTCAAGGTGAAACGCAAAAAAAACTAGACGTGATCTCTAATGATTATTTAATTGATGCTTTAAAAGTTCATCCTCAGGTCGGCGGTCTAGCATCTGAAGAATTAGACGATTTCACCCCTGCCCAAGAAAATGGGAAATATCTTGTTTTATTTGATCCTTTAGATGGTTCAAGCAACATCGACATTAATATGTGTGTCGGTACGATTTTCTCTATCTTACCTGCTAAAAATGCAGTGACTCAATCTGTTGACTTTATGCAAGCAGGTACCGAACAAGTTGCTGCAGGTTATGTACTCTATGGCCCATCAACGATGTTAGCACTTACTGTGGGTGCTGGAGTCGCATTCTTTACATTTGATCCAACAACTCAAACATTCTTGTTAACGACTGAACAAGTTCAAGTTCCAGCAGATACTCAAGAATTTGCAATTAATGCATCCAACCAACGTCATTGGGAAAACCCTGTAAAACGTTATATTGATGAACTTCTCGCTGGGAAAACCTCAGTCCGTGAAAAAGACTTCAATATGCGTTGGGTTGCATGTATGGTGGGCGATATCCATCGTATTTTATGTCGTGGCGGTATCTTCCTCTACCCTTACGATTTAAAAGACCCGAAAAAAGCGGGCCGTTTACGCTTAATGTATGAGGCAAACCCGATGAGCATGTTGATTGAACAAGCTGGCGGTGCATCAACAACAGGGCGTGTTCGTATTATGGAAATTCAACCAACGGAATTACACCAACGTGTACCCGTGATTATTGGTTCAAAAAATGAAGTTGAACGCGTCACAAGTTATCATTAATTACTTTTAATTATCAGGGCATTATAATCAATTTATACTGCCCTTTTGGATGTTTATTTTATGTCACTTATTTTTCTAGAATCAAAAGACAATGCAAAAATCAAACATTTGCGTGGGCTGATCGAACTCAATAGTGCTCGAAAAAAAAATCAGCAAACCGTTCTAGAAGGCATCCATCTTTGTCTTGCATGGTTGCAACAACAAAACAAAATCGCGTCTTTATTTACCACTGAAAAAGCATTAGAACACCCCGATTTAGAGAAAATCATTGAACAATATCCTGGTCATGTCTTTGTTATCAGCGAGTCGTTATACAAAGATTTGAGTATTTTAGAAACGACGCTGCCTTGTTTAGCGATTATTGATATACCTCAAAATTCACAAGATATTGACTTTAGTAAAGACACGCTCATTCTTGAAAATGTCCAAGATCCAGGCAATGTCGGAACACTTTTACGTTCAGCCGCAGCAGCCAACATCCAACAAATTATCTGTACTCAAGGCTCAGCATCACTCTGGTCACCACGTGTCTTACGTGCAGGCATGGGTGCACACTTTAGTTTAAGTTGTTTTGAAAATATTCAACTGAATGACATTCTTTCACAATTTGAAATCCCTGTTTTTGTCACCAGTTCACATCGCTCCACAAGCTTATACTCACAAGATTTAACCCAAGCCTGTGTTTGGATTTTAGGCAATGAAGGACAAGGTGCCAGTGACTACGCTTTAGAACATGCTGTAGCTGTAGCGATTCCTCAACCCGGTGGACAAGAATCTTTGAATGTTGCTATCGCAGGTTCAATCTGTTTTTTTGAAATGGTTCGTCAGCGCCAATAAAACGTTTAATTACATTAAAGCCGATTTTTTTGATGATGAAATCAATTACACTACAAAAATAATTGCTTCAGTTGTCAACGCACCTGCCATTTTCAACGTTATATGATTAATGAATTGAGAATAATGGTGGGTATCCATGACAGGATTTTCCATCTCTATGGATTTAGCACCGAAACAGGCTCGAACTGACAACAGTACTGATTGTAGTACGGTTGAACAACGTCTTCGTTTTTTTATGCAAGACGTGACAGGTCGTGCGTTGGTTATGATGGAAAGTGCAACTCAAGGCCAACAAGGCATTGCCATGGATTTAGTACAAGAAGCATTTATCTCTTTACATAAGTCCTATGCCGAAAAAAATACTGAAGAATGGTATCCGCTGTTCTACACGATTTTAAATAACAAATTACAAGATTGGAGACGCAAAGAAGCACGTCGCGCAAATCCATTTTCTTTATTTAAAAAAATGAATTTAGATGACGATGAAGAAGTCATTGATATCGTAGATGAGTCCACACCAAACCCATTCGAATTTCTGAATCAAGCAGTCACGATGGAAGAGATTCAAAACGCGATTAATCAACTCCCTGTTCGTCAACAACAAGCATTTATGCTAAGAGCCTGGGAAGGTTTCGATACGATGACCACAGCCCAGATTATGGATTGCAGCGAAGGCAGTGTCAAAACACATTACCACCGTGCGATTCAAGGGCTTAAAGTTACGTTAGCGCATTTAAATCCACACACGGGAGGATCATCAGATGAATAATAAAGATGAGTTCACCAAACAAGTGACTTCCAAACTTGATCAGCTTGAGAAAGCACAACATCACAATAAAATGTTAGTGATGAATCAGGTTTTGGATAAGGTTCAAAAAAAATCAACGTCCTACTATAGTATTTGGAAAATGGGTGGCTTTGCATTAGCCGCAGCCATTACGGGAATTGTGGTTTTACCGAACTCTATAGAATTAGCAGATAAACCACAAAATCAAGTTGTTATCAATCCAAAACTTTCACCACAAATGGTAGAAGACATGGAAATGTTAATGGTCTTGGGTGAGGATAAGGTCAGACATGGCAGCTAAACGATTAGTACTTGTTGTGTGTACATTAAGTTTATTACAAACCAGTTTTGCTGGTTCGGAACGTTTTTGGCCATTTTCAAAGCCAATCAAAGCAACGACTGAAGAAGCGTGGGATGATTTATCCCCAGAAGAACAAAGAGTTCTTATTCAGCGCTATCAAACCTTAAAAGAAATTCCAACCGATCAAAGTTCGCAACTGCAACAACGGATGGAATGGTTTACACAATTGCCTGATGACGAAAAACAAAAAATGCGTGATGTATGGCAAAAGATGAGTACACAAGAGCGTAGTACATTACGTAAACGTATGCAAAACGCCAGCTTAGAAGAACGTGTTAACATCAGAGAAGAATATCTAGCCAAATACGCTGAATATTAATGAAATAGTTCCAATCAACAGCATATAAAATCAATCCCAAAAAATAGCGCCATCGATAAGCGCTATTTTTTGGTCTTAATCTATTTTCTTAATCGGCGATAAGTGAGTAATCCCAGCAGACCAAATAAAGAGAAGATACCTGTACTCCCTCCACCACCGCTCTGAGTGGCTTTTCCTGTAGTTATAACATTGACAGTAGCAAGATTTGATAATTTTTTATCCGCATCATACACTTGATAACCAAAAGTAAAGTTAAACGTGTTAAAAGTATTCGCCGCCTTAATATATATATTCCCACCAAAACACGTTTCTTCTTCATCAGGTGCTGGACAGTTACCTTGACGATCAGCAGTAATGATTAAATTACTCGATACATTCGATAAACGAATCGGCAATTCGACCCCTTCAGCATTACGCCAAAAATGAGGCTTATCCGGCTGACTATCAGGGCCTAGGCCATTTTTACCGGTATCACCTTCATCATTTGCAAAATTAAGCAAATTTAGCGTTGCTGTTTCATTTTGATTATATTTCAGTGTTACAGATGTATTGTTCGCAACCGGTGCAATATTATCAAAGTCCGCTTGCAGCAATCCTGTTGATGTAATCTTAGGGTCCGCTTTAGATGTTATCGTATATTTACAATACGCTTTTTCGACTTCTTGAATTTGATCATCAGTACGATAAATCATAATCTGCTCAAGATCGGCGTTCCATTTGCAGAATAGATTTTCATCTACTTCCACATTATTGATAATACTATCTATTATACCTACCCCTAAGGCCTCAACCTTTATAGTATAAAAATCAGGATTAAAAAATTGTAAAACATGCGGTTCTCCTTCACCTACTGATACCTCTTCAGGTAGAACTAACTTTTGATTACGCAAATCAATATATATTGCTCGGTATTTTAAGGCATCATTTCTTTTTTTAGGGTCCGCAAAAGCATCTAATACTTTTTTATACTGATCTCGACGAAACTTATAGTAAGTTAGGAATTCTGTATTATTAGGTTTTTTGACCAAATCATCAAAAAGATCAAAACTTTTTTGATAGTCACTCATTAAAGTACTTATTGAGCTATTTTTCAAATCAACAATATCAGTTACAGTTAGTCGCATTAACTCCACAGATCCAATATCGCAAGTATTTCTAGCCTTTGGGGCATAATATAAAGCTTGCTCGGTCTTCCTAGCCAAACCACGTTGATCTATTTGACTACAATCTGTTACTCCTGTATTAACCAACTCCTTGGCTTTTTTAGTTTCATCAGTAACCACCCCCCCCCTATTATTGTCTTTAGGATAATAGAGCGGTAAAAAGGCTGTCTCAGCGGAAGCAGGGATCTGTACAGTTAACAGCTCTCCTATAGAAGTATCACTAACATCAATATTCGTTTCTTTAGTTTCATCTTCATTAAACACTTCTGTCGGTAAATCACAACTATTCGCTCCAGATCGAGCAAAAGCATTGTAACCGACGAAGAGATTAGTATTTTTTTGATTTTCCGCTTCTCCTAACAAATAGCGGCAGGCATAAGTGTTAACATCACCATTATAAGCCATCACATTGAAAAGTATGCGCTTAAGCCCAAGCTTATCGTATAAAAACGTCGTAAATGCACTATTTTCAACAATCGTATTGTTTTCTAGAGTCAATCGACTCGAATTACTTAAAACACTGGGAGGACCACCAACAACTGTTCCCGCTTGAGTATCGCCCGTAAATTTAATCAAATTACCTGAAGTTAAGTTCGCCTTATTTTGAGCGATGGTATTAGATTCCAAATTAACAACTGGGGCCCCAGTGAACTCAAGCATACTCTTAGAAGTAGTTGAGCCATTTTCAACTAGACTACTTGATTGAATCGTAATGTCACGCTTCACATAGCCCAAGTCATTCCCATCATGCATCGCAAGCACACTTCCAATTGGTGCTTGATTGCCTTGAATAAGACTTTTTGTGATCGTTAAATTGCCTGCATTCCCAGCGAGATAAACCGCACCACCCGCGACATCCGCGTGCGAATCTAAGATTTGAGTACTGTTTAATACAACATTTGCAGCTGCATAAATTGCTCCCCCACGGTCAGCTGTGCGGCCACCCTTTAAAATTATATTATTGAGTACTAAATTTTGTTTACCTGAAGTGGTATTAAATATCCTAGAGTTTTCCGCCTGAATGGTTGTTTGCAATGGAATTTTTGCTGGATACTGGTTAATCACATCGTTGAGTAAAATATTTTTTTCTTCCCAATCAACGGGACTTGCACCAAAAATTGCAACATTAATTTGCGGTGTAAGTTCACTTTTTAAAGTATAAACCCCAGCCTCTAGCTGAATGGTTTTTTGCGCGATAGATGAGGTATCTGTGACCACACAGCCCCCAAAAGAGGTTCTTAGTCTGGCTGTCTCCAACGCTTCACGGAGTGAACATGTATTTGGATTTTCATTGTATTCATCTGCAAAAGTGGTGACTTTAATTGGTCCGCCACCTGTTGCAGCAATTAGCGGCATTGATGCCAATACCGCAGTCGCTAAAAATGCTTTTTTATAATTTTTCATCTCATCATCCTTGATTATGACTTAAAACGGCGTAACCCTATTAAACCTAATAGCATCAAAATCACACTAAATCCGACACTGCCCCCACTCACATTTACTTTTTTGCTTTTAAAGGTATTTTCTGGACCCTGTACAATGGTAGTTGGAATATCAACATATTGAGTAGAAACATCATTAAAACGGGTAGTTGTCGTAATTACACGCATATTAAACTTATCCGCACCATGCCAATTGCCATTGGGTACATAAGTAACATTACCTTTTTGATCTAAAGTAAGTCTGCCTTTCGATATTGTGTCAGTCTGTTCTATCTCTAAACAACCTGGCAACCATGGTTGTCCTTTAGAGTTAGTTTCACTCTTTAGAATACTCTTACATGCTTCAGGGTCTAACAACTCGCCATCCAGCAAACTATTGGCAATACTAAATTTTGCTACTTGACTATAAAAAATATCCTGACCTGCAATTTGAACGTCACTGCGATTCACAATAAGTTCGATAGCACCTAAGTCACAAAGCTCATCAAAACCGCTACGCTGCTTACCACGTTGGTCTGTAGTCTCACAACGTGCTAAGCTAAAAGTTGTTCCATCACTATATATACGGCCTTTGTTGATAATCAATGATTGTGAGAGTGAATTGTATGAGGTCAATAATCTGGGTTGGAAAAAGCCCAACATCTGATCTTCTGGAGTTCTATAAGGGCAGAGTAAACCTTCGTTCTGTGGATAATCACAGTGACCTTCAGTCATACCACCGACAATCAATAAATTACTACCCAACATGAAATTAGGTAACCGATCTGCTGGGTTGTGATCACACTCTTGGGTCGTTAAATTACTTTGCACAATAGTGGTATCATCTGACTTAATTGCACAGTTTTTGCTTCCATTTTCAGCAATAATACTATTTGAAATATACGAACTTGGATACTCATCAACCCTTACTGTAGTTTCTCCATTCTCGGTCGTCGTCGTCGTTACCTTCCACTTTAACGCTTGTAAATATAATCCTGCAGCATTCTTAATCATCGTCAAGTTATTTAAAACCATGCCCTCACGAATATTGGCTACATATCCACCCTTATTGTTAAAAATTGTACTATTTTTTATTCCTGAATCTCGACTACTCAACGAGTTGCCAATCGTTTTATCACTAAAACCGGTATTAACATATAACAATGCCCCAGTCCCATCTGGGCTTGAAACGCCTTCGTTGTCACGAATCACTGTACGAGAAATTAAATACCGCGGCATTTCACTATAAATTACAGCACCTTGATCTGCTTTATTATTTTTAATGATACTATTAGAGATCGAAACTCTACCCGCCGTTTGTTTAGCATCCGTATCTGATAGAATACCAGCATTATAAATTGCCCCACCATTATTCGCATTTCCATCTAATAGGCGTGAATACTCAATATTCAAATCTTCTCGATTCAGAATTAAACCACCATTATTATTGATTCGTGTAGAAGCACCCTTTAGATTAAGTTCTTTTAAGTGAACAATGATTAATGCATCTTCTACACTACCATCATCGATTAAAAATAAACGATCTTTCCCACTCATGCTAATCGTAGCGTTATTTAAGCCCATTTTTTGGTCATTAAAGATACTACTTGCTTCACTTTTAATTGTCATTGGCGCTTTGATATTAAGCGATGAATTTAGCTTATATTCTTGATCACGCTTTAAAAGAATAATTGAGCTAGAATCCGCATCCCCACAACCTTTGTAGCCATTTTTAAATTCATCTTTGCTTCTATTATTTAAAAATTCTACAGCATTTCGTAATGAACAACCAGTATAACTCTCATCATCAACTAATGTTGTAACTTGAATATCTGCAGCATATACATGTCCAGTAATCGCAAATAAAGCACAGGCAAGCGTCCGTTTGAGCATACCGATCTCCGTCTATTTTCATTTTTCTTAATATTGCAAAATCCAAATTTCGCAATCACATCCTTTGTGCGTACTTTGTCATAGCTCTCGTAATTACTCAAGTAGTTTATGCTATTGGCGATATTCGTCTATTAATGCGTAAATCTGCTTGATGGTGGTATTAGAGAGTTTAGTTCTTTCGCCTTTTAACATTTTTTCTAGCTGCGCGAGCGTCTGTAACAAGATCGAAGCTTGATGTGGCCCATTTTGCAATAAGTAATCCACAATTTGTTGATCAAAATGAATTCCTCGTCGCGTCATCACCGATTGCAACAATGCTTGTCGATCTATAAATGAACTTCCGCTTGGAACTTTAACGCTGACAGCTTGAGTCAATCTTGATTGTAAGTCAGGGAGTTCCAACCGCAATTCTATCGGGGCTGATCGTGAAGAAAATACCAGTTGCCCTTCATGATTATTCATCAAATGAAACACAGCTTTTTGCCAATGAGGAACACCACTGATCGCCTCAATATCATCTAATGCAACCAAATCATAAAACTCTAATGAGGTAATTGCCTCAATCGGTGCATCCAATAATTCTAACAAAGAGACTTTGATTGCTGGACGGCCCAATTCTAAGTAAGAATCACAAATTGCAGATAATAAATGGCTCTTGCCTGTACCTGCTCCACCGTAAACATAAAATCGGTTAACCAAACCTGCATGTAATTGTCGCACTGCATCAACCATAGGTCCCCAACCTGGTCCCGAAAAATCACTGATTCGGGCATCAAGTTGTGGTTCAATATCCAATTGCAGTTGACGCATAGATTTAATTTTTTCCCCGCTTATTTAGAGCCATCATTAGGGTTTGAAGTCTCTGTATCTTGAGAGTTTTTTATTTCAATATCAAGTGCGACCTGCTCAGTTTCAACACTAACATGCTGCGCCCCACTCTCTATCGCAACCATGTCAGCCGGTAAACCATATAGCCGACTTTTTATATAGTTATCTCGTGCATGTCTTAACAAAACAACAATTACCGCAGCCACAGGTAACGCAATCAACATTCCAAGAAAGCCTGCAAGTTGTGCCCCTGCGAGAACTGCGAATACAACAGCGACTGGAGATAAACCAATTTTATCACCCAATAGAAAGGGTTGTAGTACGTATCCTTCCACCATTTGACCAAACAAGAATACGCCACCCACCAAAAGTAGATGCACCCAATCCAAACCGAATTGAAATAACGATGCAATAACTGCAGCGATAATACCAACAGCAAATCCTAAATAAGGAATAATACTGGCCAAACCCGCAATCATGCCAATAATTAGACCGACTTCTAAACCAATTAACTGTAATCCAACTGCATAAATAATCCCTAACAACAACATAACCAAAAATTGCCCTTTCACAAAAGCGCCTAATACGCTGTGGCATTCACGAATAATGGTTAAAGTTGATGCTTCATAAGGACGTGGAATCAGACGACGGAAGCTTTGCAGCATTCTGTTCCAATCCAGTAAGAAGTAGAAAGAAATGACTGGAATTAGGACAATAAGCCCGCCTAACTGAATAAAGTTCAAGCCAGATTGAGCGAGACGCAACGCAAATGTTTGAACACTATCCGAACTATAATTGGTTTGAACATATTCCATAACGACTTTAGAGATTTGGTCGGTATCAAGTTCCATTGGCACCAAATCAAAAGTTTCAGAAAGCCAAGGTAAAAAGATTGCATTAATCCAATGAATTCCCGCAGGAATACTATCCCGCGCATACATCAATTGCTTCCAAACAAGTGGAACAAGAAACCATAACACGACGGTTAAAGTCACACCGATACCGATAAACACAACACTGATCGCAAGCCAACGCGGCAATTTAATCTTAACTAAAACATCAACCAACGGGCTAAATAGATATGCAATAAAAAAAGCAGCGACGAAAGGAATGACAATCGGTTTGAGTAAATAAATTACCCAAATCAATAATGCGAGCCCAGCGAGGATAAAGATACGGCGGAGAACCAGATCTTGCATAAAATTTAACCTTTGTTCATGTAATCGTTATAAATGGAAATAATTTTTAATAAAGATAGCATTTTCGAGCATAAATAACATAAGAGTTTCGTATATTCAGGTTATAATCTGCCGCCAATGCGGAGACTTCATTATGAGCAACTCAACCTCTACCTTAAACACAAGCTTAAGCTACAAAGATGCAGGCGTCGATATTGAAGCGGGCGACGCATTGGTCGATCGTATCAAATCTGTCGCTAAACGCACCACTCGCCCGGAAGTCATGGGTGGTCTAGGTGGTTTTGGCGCACTTTGCAAAATTCCAAAAGGTTATGAAGAACCTGTATTGGTTTCAGGAACTGACGGTGTAGGTACAAAATTACGTTTAGCACTCAACCTCAATCGCCACGATACAATTGGTCAAGATCTTGTCGCAATGTGTGTCAATGATCTACTAGTGTGTGGCGCTGAACCATTATTCTTCCTTGATTACTATGCAACAGGTCATTTGAATGTCGACGTTGCAGCAGATGTAGTGACGGGTATTGGTAAGGGTTGTGAACTGGCTGGTTGTGCGCTGGTTGGCGGTGAAACTGCTGAAATGCCAGGTATGTATGAAGGCGAAGATTACGATCTCGCTGGTTTTGCAGTGGGTGTCGTTGAGCACAGCAAAATTATTGATGGCACTAAAGTCAAAGCTGGTGATGTACTAATCGGTGTTGCATCAAGCGGCGCTCACTCAAACGGCTACTCATTATTGCGTAAAATCTTAGACGTGAAGAACGTTGATTTAACCCAAATCGTTGATGGTCGTCCACTTGCAGATGTTGCGATGGAACCTACACGTATTTACGTTAAACCAGTACTCGAACTTTGCAAACAAGTTGACGTTCATGCAATGGCGCATATTACAGGCGGTGGTTTACCAGGTAACTTACCTCGCGTACTACCAAATGGCGCTCAAGCCGTGATTAATGAATCAAGCTGGGAATGGTCTGAGTTATTCCAATTGCTACAACGTGAAGGCAATGTAGAACGCTTTGAAATGTATCGTACCTTTAACTGTGGCGTAGGTATGGTCATTGCAGTTGATGCGAGCGAAGCAGAAAAAACAATTGAAATCTTAAATGCTCAAGGCGAAAAAGCTTGGAAAATTGGTCATATCCAAGAAAATGCTGAATCAGTTGAAGGCGCAGACGAAAAAATTCGCGTGATCTTTGCATAATGAGAATTGCGGTACTTGTCTCCGGTAACGGTAGCAACTTACAAGCCCTGATTGATGCCCAAACTGGGCATCAATTTTCAGGAAAAATCATTGGTGTTCTGTCCAACAAAGCGGATGCTTATGCACTACATCGTGCAAAAGATGCCAACATCGCAACTGCTGTCATTTCTCACAAAGACTTTCCAAATCGAGAAGGCTTTGATGAAGCCATGCATCAACAACTGCTTGCATGGCAGGTGGATTTGGTCATTCTTGCAGGCTTTATGCGTATTTTAACGCCTAATTTTGTCAGCAAATGGCAAGGCAAGATGTTAAATATCCACCCTTCTCTGCTTCCTTTTTATAAAGGAATTAACACACATCAACGTGTGTTAAATACAGGTGATCGCTTACATGGGTGTACAGTTCACTTTGTAACAGCGGAACTTGATGCTGGACAGAGCATTGCTCAATCCCTCATTCAAGTCGGTTTAAATGATACAGCAGAAAGTTTAGCGCAACGTGTGCATGAACTTGAGCATTTCATCTATCCTCAAGTTGTGCAATGGATATGTAATGGTCAGCTTATCTGGGAAAACAGTCAGGCTTACTTCAATCAAAAACCGTTAAAACAGCCAATTCAATTTGCTCAGTTTTGAAACTAAAAAAACACATCTTCGGATGTGTTTTTTTATCTTTGCTTGATTCAAAATAGCCTCATAATTAAATCAAACTTTTAATCTTTTCTACCGTTTCCAATGGATACTCCAATGGGAACATATGCCCACCTTCAACCACAGAAAAAGGAATCCCTAATTTCTTTTTAGCCACTTGTGGGAATTTTTCTTTTAAGAATACGCTGTCACTCCCAACCACTAGATGCACAGGAACAGGAGGTTTTGGCATAGGCAACCACCACATCGATGGTGTGGTTCTAAACAATGCAACTTCATCTGCTTTTGGAATCGTTAAAGTCACTCCACCGCGCTGAGGATCATTGCTTAATGCATGATCAATATAGGCTTGGAAACAATCAGTATTAAAGTGCTGATAAAAACCTCTCGACCCCAACAGCTCTGCCGCTTGCTCACGAGACTCCCAATGATCACGACGACGTACAGACAAGCCAGCAGGTGTAATCCGATCCACCAATTTAGGTTTAAAGATTTTAGCAAGATGAAAAACAAATGAAGCTTTACCAATGATCAATGGTGGATCCAGCATAATCACTTGAGAAAATAACTCTGGACGACGGTAAGCAGCCATCAAGGTCAAGACTGAACCTAAAGAATGTCCTAAACCAATCACTTTCCGCCCTTGAGCTTGTTGCACAATGCTATCAATCACTTGATCAACCAAATGTGTCCAACCATTCGTGATTGGATAACGCTTGTCTGTTCCAATCTCAGCGACATAGATAATATCGTATTGATCTTTCAATTGATCAAACAGCTTTTGATAAACTTTAGATGGAACGCCATTGGCATGGGCAAAATGAATAATAGGTTTCATGACAGTCTTTTAAGCTTATGAATCGATAAATTATCTTCCTCTCAAACCATATCGCAATACAAGAAGAAGAACTGAGGAGTAATTTTTAAAAACTCAGGGCTGTAAATCATTACAGCCTTGAAGTTAAACGTTTTCTATAGATTGTTATTGTATTTTTGCATTTTGGCTAGTTTGCAATTGATCTGCAAGTGAGCTACTGATTCCCTCACCGATCTTTGCACCCATACGACCTAAAATAGACTCAAAAGGGTTACGCTGAACCGTATAATCAACTTTTTGCTCTACCTTAAGATCACGCATCAGTGTGGTTAAACTACCACTACGATCTGCAACACCCAAAGTAATGGCTTGTTCACCCGTCCAGAATAAACCCGAGAAAATAGCAGGATCATTCGATTTCAAACGCTTACCACGCCCTTCTTTTACTGCATTAATAAAGTGTCCATGCACATTATCCAACACAGATTGCACATGTTGCTTTTGTGCAGGGTCAAGTGGTTTGGTCATACTGAGAATATCTTTGTTGCTACCTGAAGTCATAGTACGGTCTTCGATTCCCAATTTTTGGGTCAAACCACTTAAACCATAATTCGGCATAATCACGCCAATCGAACCAACCAAACTTGATGGATTAACAATAATTTCGTCCGCAGCAGAAGCAATATAATAAGCACCTGAAGCACCCATATCACCAATCACCGCATAGACTTTTTTATCTGGATGTTGCTTTTTCAGATAGCGAATTTCTTGCCAAATTTCATCTGACTGTACTGGCGAACCACCTGGAGAGTTAATATTCAAAGCAACAGCTTTACTACCACTCGCCTCAAATGCACGCTTAAGCGCCTTATTGGTATCATCACTGTTTACTGTAGATGAACCACTAGAGGAGTCAATCGTACCGATGATATCGACAACAGCCAAATGATCACTACTGATATTGGTGGTTGATTTTGTTGTTGAGGTGGTACAACTCTTACTCATTGCAATCAAGACAATTAACAAATAAGCGAAACCTAAACATTTAAAGAAAATACTCCAACGGCGACTACGGCGTTGTTCTTCGACAGAGGCCAAAACAGCTTTTTCTAAAATCTGCCATTCTTTGCCTGTCACATTGTTACTATTTGGAGAATTACTATTTGTAGATTCGTTTTGTGGTTTTGGTGGCCAATCGGACATAAGACTCCAATCCAATAATTTTAAAGTGACTTTATTATATACGCTGATTTACACAAAACTGTTTAATTAACTTGTTTTAACTTATAATTATTTTTTACCTTATACTTTTATCTTGTAATTTTTGAATCTGTGAGACATGACTCAACCCAATTCATCCCATTCTCGTTATTATTTGCTCAAGCTGATTAGTCGCCAACCGATTCAATTAGGGCGTTTTTTTGCACGTTTGGTGGCAATGTTGGTGAATACTTTCCAACTCTCTAAGATCTCAAAAATCATACAACTAAACTTAAAAATCGCGTTTCCTGATCTACCAGACTCAGAAAGACAACAGCTCACCAAGCAAGCCATTCGGAATGAGATCACCTCTTACTTTGAATTTATCAGTATTTGGGGAGCATCTAATGCTAAAAATATTCAGCGTATTCACAACATACACGGTGAACATTATTTTCATGAAGCTTTAGCAGAAAAAAAGGGACTGGTTTTAGTTATTCCCCACTTTGGCACATGGGAAGTGATGAATTCTTGGTTATCAAAATACACTCAGATGACGATTTTATATAAACCGGTCAAAAACCCTGATGCGGATCGTTTTGTACGGGATGCACGAAGCCGTGAACAAGCCAATCTCGTGCCCACAGATGAAAGTGGCGTTCGACAGGTCTTTAAAGCCTTAAAGCAAGGCGGAACAACCGCAATTTTGCCTGATCATACCCCTGATCATGGCGGAGAAATGGTCAATTATTTTGGTATTCCCTTAGCATCAAGTAGTCTCAGCGCCAAACTTATTCAGAAGACCAAAGCGAAAGCCCTCTTCATTTATGCTGTGCGTAATGATCAAGATGGTTTTGATATGTATATTGAACCCATCAACCCTCAGATTTATGCGGGTCATGCCGAAGATGGCACACTCATTATTCATCAAACTTTAGAACAATTAATTAAACGTCACCCTGCGCATTATCATTGGAGCTATAAGCGTTTTAGTGCCAATAAAGCCTTAAAGAAAATATACGATATTGATGAGACGGAAGCTTTAACACGCGTCGCAGAAGTCCGATTGCAAACATCGCAAGAAAATGCTTAGGCTATTCTCGCTCTAACCATTTTACTTGCTGGCGCTGTTGTTTCAGTTGCACCATTCCATTGTCAAAAACAAAGCTGAGTGTTCCTGCTTGCGCAGTATTAAGCAATGGAATAT
Organism: Acinetobacter sp. NIPH 298; assembly: GCF_000369505.1. Taxonomy (GTDB): domain Bacteria; phylum Pseudomonadota; class Gammaproteobacteria; order Pseudomonadales; family Moraxellaceae; genus Acinetobacter. The sequence goes on along the minus strand of NZ_KB850055.1, from coordinate 451,566 downwards.
TTAAGGCATGTAAACGCTTTAATACTTCTTGACTCGGATGACCATAGCGATTGTTTAACCCTGCTGAAGCAATCGCCAATTTTGGTTGAATGTGCGCTAAAAAATCATAAGCTGAACTATGCTTGCTACCATGATGACCAAGGACTAAAACATCCACCTTTAAATCGGGATATTGTTGCAACAGTTTATATTCGGTTTCCCAGCCGGCATCCCCCATAATCAGAAAATTTTGATAAGGCTGCGCATGGAGAAACCGCAGGTAGATCACACAGGAATATTCATTTTTTTGATGCTTGGCATAAACCAATTCCTCAGCATGGGGCGATAAAATCTCAATCTTCAGATTCGGATACGACCAAATTTGACCTTGATGACATAAGGAGAAATTGTCATTAAAAGGGAGTTTATCCCCGCGTTCATTTGACTGAACCTGCCCGATGGGAAATGCTTTTTGAATCGAGCTAAATGCGCCACTATGATCCTGATCGAGGTGCGACAAAATCACTTGATCGAGTTGGCGTATGCCCTGCTGACGTAAAAATGGAATCACAACCCGCTCACCTAAACTGAATTTAGTTTCATCAAATGAGCCACCTGTATCAATCATTAAGGTGTGTTGCGGATGCTGTAATAAAATCGCTTGTCCCTGTCCGACATCCAATATATTCAACACAACCGGTTGAGCCTTTACGCCAAGCAATATTGGCAAGAAACACAGCAATGCCCAAACTTTTGGGATCGTGCCTCTTGGTAAAAACAAAATGAAAATACCGAAGATCAAACTTACGATTGCCCAAGGGGTATAACTGACGCCATATAAATCTGGGGAAATATGCTGTAAAGCATTCAATATCGACATCAAAAGTGACAAAAATAAATCATTGAGCTGAAATAACAATTCCCCCAATATTGGGATCAGCAGCCAAAGACAAGCGGCAATAATATCTAAAGGCACAATGACGCCACTCAATAATGGAATGGCGATCAAATTGGTTAGTGGTGCAAGCCATGACACTTGCTGAAAGAAAATTAAAACCAGAGGCAATAAAGCGACAAAGATTTTCCATTGTGATTCGATTAAGACCTTGCCTGCCATACGCATTTTCTGCGTGGGAGTCGCTACTTGATCTTTGGGTAATTGCACGATGCTTTGATAAATCCTCAGCAGAATAAAGCAAGCGCCATAAGACAGCCAAAATGCAGCAGAAAGAATACTAAATGGATCATAAATCAATAATAAACTGGCGCTATAAACCAATATCGCAAAGGGTTGAATCGATTGCCTGAATATAAGAAAAATACTGGCAATCGTCACCGTTAATAATGTTCTCATGGCTGGTATTTCAAAACCAACAAAAGCCACATACAGCAGAACACTCGACACAAAGGGCAACAGCAACAACAATTGCCGAGGCCGTTTGAGATATAAGTGTGGATAATAACGTTGCACTATTTTCCGTAACAACCAAGTCAACATCAAAGCAAAAATCAAAACATGCGGCCCTGAAATCGCCAATAAATGGGAAATTCCAAGTTGTTGAAACTGTTGTTTTAATGCATTTGATAAAAGACTTTCATCGCCAGTAAGTAAGGCCAAGAGCAAACCTTTATGCTGTAAGTTCGAAGCTTGTAGCATCTGTCGAAATGTCAAACGTTTCATTTCAACATTGAGTAAAAATTTAGCTCGAATACCTTGCTGCTGCTTCAGGTGTTGTTGGTAGCCTAAACGATAGACTTCATCCGTTGTAATCGGCTGGATCTGCTTGACTGAAAATGCAGACATCACATTTTGTTGTAAGAACCATTTTTCTTGATCAAATGCCCCTGCAACGGCATAACTATGGGCAGGTCGAATTTCACCATATACATGATAATAGTGTCCAAGTTTCAGCTCAGGCTCAGCGTTGGGTGAGTCTTTATATTTCTTTAAGTAAAAGAACCAATCAACAGGCTGAGGATACCGATTGAGCACTTCAGCAATTTGTTTCTGCCCATCATCACTCAGTTCATCAATCTTTTTAATATAAACAATCGCTTCAAATGACTGTTTTTCAAGTTCTCTAAACTTAAGTCGCTGCTCCAAAGCGGAATCAGCAAAATAACCACCCGTACAAAATAATGCCCATGTCGCACTGATTAAAATCAAAGCCTTGTACAGTGGACGATGAAAATAGAGGTGTTTTTTATAAAAAACTAGACTTAAAAAACTGAACGCAACGAGACACCAAATCCACCATGTCGCAGTAATGAAAGGGAACGTTTTCCCCATGACTGCAATACCAGCAATCCACCCCAATAAAATAATTTTTAACATCAGTTTTTAATTAAGTTTTTGATTTTTCTAGAGGCAAAATTAAAGCCCTTTTTCAGGGCTTTAACAAGAGATTTAATAAATAATTTGGGGCTGTAGTAGATAAGGTTAAATTGCAGTCCAATTTAATAGTGTTTTCAACTGTTGCTTTGGGCTGCCATAATTAAATCGAAACTCACATTCTTTAATAAACAATGAAAAGGCATTTCGGTCAATACCATTGTATTTTCGAAGTACTCTTTTTGCCTGATTCCAAAAGTTTTCAATTCCATTGATATGATTCTGACCATCAGCAAAATGGCTTGAATGATTGATTCTATAATGACTAAACCCTGCAACATCTAAAGCATTATAACTATGCCAGTGATCTGTATAAACAACACTATCAGGAGTGATTTTATTTGATATTACAGGCATTAGGGTACTCGATTTAGTATCAGGTACAATGACCGTATAGACCTTACCATTGCGCTTGAGTAAACCAAAAACAATCACTTTACCAGCAGCACCTCTACCACGCTTTCCTTTACGTGCTCCACCAAAATAGCTTTCATCCAATTCAATTTGTCCTTGAAACACTTCAATGGCATCTTGGTCAAGGTGAAACATAATGATTTGACGAATTTTCTTGTAGAACAGAGCTGCGGAGTTAGGTTGAATTCCCAATAAATCAGCAGCAGTTCTAGCAGTAACTTCGGCAATGAAAAACGCTAACAACCTTATCTGAATTTTTCTATTTAATTTACATCTAGTTATCTTCATAAAAGTAGATTATCACAATGCTAATCTACTACAGCCCCAATAATTTTAAATCATTCAAATGGATTAATGACGGCTAAACCAACTGCTTTAAATGGTGCAATATCTCTTGTTGCAATCATAAAACCTCGACTAGACGCAATCGCAGCGATATAACCATCAGGCGTTGGGAACCCTTTCCCTGCCAATCTCGCCTCAACTGCTAATTTTGCATAATGTTCCGCAGCCTTAAAATCAAATGCCAAGATACGCTGTTCAAATAAAGGAACAATTTGAGCAAGCAGACTGGTCAATGCCTGTTTTCTCCGTCCTTCCGCAAGCACACCTATCCCAAACTGCAACTCTGCTATGGTAACACTAGAAAGATATAAAGTTTCGATGACCTGTTCATTTAACCATGTTCGAACCGTTGGATTAGGTTCAGGTTTCATCATTTCAGAAATAATATTGGTATCTAAAACAATCATAAGAACTCCAACGGTTGGGCTGGCATCGTATTCCGTGTTTGTTCCAATGATTCTACATCAGCATTGCTCAATCCTTGCGCTTGTGCGAGCAAAGCCAATTGATCGCCCAAGCCTATAGCTTGAGTTGATTTAACTGCATTTTCTAAAATAGAACGAATTTCAGCCTCTGCACTACGTCCATGTTGGGCTGCTCTCATTTTTAACGCACGATGTACTGAATCAGGAACATTTCTTATGGTTAGGTTTGCCATCATTTATACCCCACTGCTTTCAATGCTTACACTTTTAAATAATGATAGCACAAAAAGCAATGGTGTATAAAAAACCTATTTTTCGTTGATCCACAACCCATCTTGCATATGCAAAATAGAATCCGCAGATTGTGCCAATTGCTCATCATGGGTGACGATCAACATTGCCATATTGAGTTCTTTTTTCAAGTCAGTCAGCAACTCAAAAACACTCAGAGCAGTTTTACGGTCTAAGTTACCCGTAGGCTCATCTGCCAGCACCACAGCAGGTTTAGTGACGAGTGAGCGTGCCAATGCCACACGTTGGCGTTCACCACCCGATAACTCACCTGGTTGATGGTCCATACGATGAGATAAACCCACTCGATCAAGTAAATACTCGGCCTGAGCTTTGGCTGATTTATATTGAACGTCTGAACGCAACATTAACGGCATTGCCACATTCTCTAAAGCAGAGAACTCTGGTAACAAATGATGGAACTGATAAACAAAACCTAAATATTGATTTCGCTTAAATCCACGTTCTGCTTCGCCCAAGTTATCAAAACGCTGTCCTTGTAAAAACACTTGACCTTGTGTTGGTTGTTCCAAACCACCTAACACATGCAACAGCGTACTTTTACCTGAACCACTTGAACCCACAATTGAGACGAACTCACCCGCCTTCACTTGTAACGACAAGCCCTTAATCACTTCGACTTTGCTTTTTCCATCATCAAAATGCTTATAAATATCGTTGGCTTCTAAGACAATCTTACTCATAACGTAACGCCTCAGCAGGTTGAACTTTAGCTGCACGTAATGCAGGGTAAATCGTTGCCAAGAAACTCAAGACCAATGACACAGTAACAATCACAGCCACATCTTGCCATCTGAGATAAGAAGGAAGGTAATGTACAAAATAAGCATCAAATAAGTTCAGACCGAGAACTGTATTCAACCAAGAAATGATGTCACTAATGGTTAATGCCAAAGTCACACCTAAAATTGTACCTGCAATCGTTCCAATCACACCAATCACGGTCCCTTGCACCATAAAAATTTTGGTGATCATGGAAGGTGAAGCGCCTAATGTTCGCAAAATTGCAATATCTGATTTTTTATCGGTAACCACCATGACTAACGATGACACAATGTTAAATGCAGCCACCACAATAATCAGAAATAGTAATAAGCCAACAAGCGTTTTTTCCATTTGAATGGCATTAAATAAATTGCCATGGGTATAGGTCCAGTTCGATGCATAAAAATTGCTTGGTAAATCACTCACAATTTCATCGGCCACTTTTGGTGCTGCAAAAATATTATCTAACTTTAAGCGAACACCCTGTGCCCCATCTGGCAGACGCAATAAAGTTGAAGCATCATTCAATGCGATATAACCGACCATTGAATCAACTTCTGCCCCAATACTAAAAATACCCACAATCTTAAATCGTTTAAAACGAGGTACAACCCCCGCAGGAGATGGCGTTGCTTCAGGTAAAACCAAGGTTACATTGTCATTTAAACCTAGACCAAGCGCATCAGTCATGTCCTTACCTAGAACAATACCGAACTCACCCTTTTGTAAAGCGTTTAAATCCCCAGTTACCATATGATCTTGGATGATTGAAACCTTTTTCTCATATTCAGGTTCAATCCCCGTCACCATAATGCCTGCGACCTGCCCATGAGCAGTCAACATTCCCTGTAATTGGGTAAATGGTGCGACGCCTGTAACCTGTGGATGAGTCTCAACTTTTTTTACAAGCTCAGGCCAATCTGTTAAAATTTGAGTAGAAGAAACAGTGGCTTGTGGTACCATTCCAAGAACACGCGTTTTTAATTCGCGATCAAAACCATTCATCACAGACAATACTGTAATGAGGACAGCCACGCCTAGGGTTAAACCAATCATGGAAACCAAGGCAATAAAAGAAATAAAATGATTACTTCGCCGAGCGCGAGTGTATCTCAACCCTATATACAGCGAAATTGGCTTAAACATACCATTTAGTCCGAGGTGATTTATTATGGAAAATTCACAACATCATCTTATTGACGACAACGCAGAACGTCGCGTGATGTCTCGTATTGATGCCGTGTTGAGAATCAACTATCAAATCATTCCAGATGATGTCGCCCTGAATGACCCTTATGATTCTCATTTTGTACTGCCACGCTATTTTCTACTACTTGCTGAATTAGATCAATTTGATCACGCACTTCGCTACGAATTAGAACAATTAAATGAAAAAGATCAACAAATTGCTCGCATCTTATCCCTTTTTAATCAGAAATTAAATCTGATTACGGGATCTTTCTACGACAATATCGTGCAATCTCAGCTCCCTGTACCAGAACAAGTGAACTTTTCAGAGAACGGCTTGAGCTTCTTTAGCACCCAAGATATCAATGAAGGGACGTATATTCATATCACTTTAAGCCACCCTGAAAACTTCTTCCATATCGCTGCAACGGCTCAGGTTGCCTACAGTGCGGCAGAAGAACAAGGTAAATTTCGTATCGGCGCTTACTTTATTACCCTAAACCCACAAGATCGAGCCAAACTCACAGCCAGTGTAAAACAATCGCAAAAACTGGAAGTCAATGACCGCTAAAATGAAGCAAAGATAAAATTTATATTTTTAAACGGCGATGGGCTTGTAAATCTTTAAAGAAATAAAGGAATAATCCAAATAAAATAATCGTTGCACCGGCAAATACCTGTACCGACAATTGTTCATTATTAAAATATGCACCGATCAAGATTGCTAACATCGGTGTCATCACCGTGGTCAATGACAATGTTGTCGCCTTTAAGTTTTGAACCAATTTAAAATAACAAAACATCGCAATTAACGATGCCACAACTACAGTGTAAGCCAGTGCCAATAATGATTTTGCCGAAGGAATCTGTGTCGGTGCGTATTGCCAAATCCAAGGTAACAGCAACAATGCACATAAAGTCGAAATGAGAATCGAGCCAGTGGCTTGCGCCATCGGTTGTAGATCTGCATTGATCTTCTTTACCCAGAAAATTGACAATGAATAAGAAAAAACGCTCAATAACATCAAGACAATACCGATCGGCTGCACATGTTTTTGATTGCCGCTGAGACAAATCATGGCCAGTCCAACAATTGAGATTGCCATTCCCAACCATTGCCATGCAGCGAGTTTCTGTTGAAAAGCAAATCGTCCAATTAAGCCCGCCATAATCGGGGCTAAACCAAACATCAATGCAATCAAACCAGAGCTTAAATAAGCTGTTGAAGCATAGGTAAAAATTTGTGAGCCAATCAGACTCAAAGCACCAGCGATATAACTCAATAGCGCAATTTTATCGGTTGGAAATTTAACTTTTAAAAATACTAAAACCGATATTGCTAATGGTAACGCGATTAAAAAACGTAATAGTAATGCCCACATTGGATGTAAATCAGAAACACTCCAAACAATTGCTAAAGGCGTTGATGCCCAAATAAAGATCAGCAAAGCGTAAGTAAGCATCAAATTAATACGTGAGGGCATACTTTGCTCAAGAAGTTGTTTTACGTTTTTGTTTGAAAATCGTTTGGTCTAATGCGCTAGAAAATTCTCGCTTATCTCTTTCCGAAATCGGCGGTGGTCCACCCGTCTGAACTCCAGCACCACGTAAAGTGTCCATGAAATCACGTAAATGTAGCCGAGCTTTGACATTGGCTGTGGTATAAACTTCGCCACGAGGATGGATTGCAATCCCTCCTTTTTCAATGACTTGTGCTGCAAGCGGAATGTCTTGTGTAATGACAATGTCATTTTCACGCATTCGATCTACAATTTCTTGATCAGCTTGATCCGCCCCACTCATCACTTGAATCGAATTAATACGCATGGAGGGCGTAATTCCTACATTTTGGTTCGCAACAAAGGTCACCTCTAATTGATAGCGGTCCGATGCACGCAAAATAACTTCACGTAAAATTTTAGGTAAAGCATCTGCATCTACCCATAATTTAAATGGCAGCACGTTAGCGAAAGCTCATATAAATAAAAATATAGTGTAGCAGATTGGCATAGCGATAGAGCTAGCGGAAATAAACTTAAACGAGATCAATAGCCCCTAATTGATATTTAAAATATCGAACCTGTCATTTGCACTTTACATCAAGAAAGTAAATTAAATTTATAGAATTACATATCCAGACTTGAAATATGACAGTTACCCTCGATTTAATAGAATAAGTTCAATCTTTTTGCATCGCGCTTTTATGAAAAATCAAAACAGTCCAGAAACGATTACAATTCAAGATCAAAATTTCGGCAACCATGTTGAACACTGGAACTTGTTGACCGACACACCTGAAACCGATGTTCCCAAGTGGTTAGGGCTGGCACTGGATGCACCTGTGATGCCAATGGGTCTCTGTGAAGATGAACAGGAAATGGATCAATCCTTTTGGCTCATTCAAGGACCAAGTGGTGAAGCCGTTTCAATAAATCAAATTATTGCAGTTGAAGATCAAAAACCACGTGCTTTAAAAACGGCTTTTCCAAGTTTTGAAAGTCCATATAAATATGATGCAAAAATCGAGCGAATTACTCGTTGTCATTCTGCAACTCAAGCAGTATTACGTTTAAGTTTAAATACAAATACCGTTATTTATGCCTTTGATAATTTATTCAGTGTAAATCACTGCAAATATGATAAGAACCAAACTTATCAAGTCCAATTTAATGCTTGGGCTTATGAATTAGAAATCGTTGCTGATGGTGAGAAAATCATTGTTGATGACCCTGCTTCAATTAAACATCATCGTGCATTAAATGCGATTTTGACCGAACATAATGGAATTGCACCAGAAAACTTACAAGAACTTATTAATGACTGGCAACCAAAAACCCCAGAAGATCAAGAACCTGTAACTGTCGACTTTTCTAAAATGGTGGCCTATTTATTCGGGGAAACATTAGGCCAAGAAGATGAAGCTTGGTTCCAAGGAAATATCGTGGGTAAAACCACAATGCAGTTTATGCAAGATGAATATACCCTGTATGACGTGACTTTAGTTTTAGAAGATGATCTCCCTGCAATCGTCATTCGTATTGCGACTAAAAATGTTTTGTATAAAAACTTTAACATTGGCCAATATATTCGTGGCAATCTATGGATTCAGGCCAATATTTATGCTAAAACTGCTTTAAAGTGACAAAAAATCACATAAAGGGCATTTTTAGGCGTTCTAATGAAAATTATACCGGAACAAACGACCACCAGTCTTATTCATTCGAGTGATCAAGGTCTTAAACTTGATGTTGGTGCTTATTGCTTTTTTTTACTTGGTATGTTTTTAGCAGCACTTATTTTTCATCAAATTGGCTTGTTCTAATTTTTTAATCATCACCCTATTTATAAATAAAAGCCCTCATTTTGATTTGAGGGCTTTTTATTTGTCTAGTTGCTATAGATTAACCATGACGTTTGGCAAAGTCATCCATAAAGTTCACCAATGCTTGAACGCCTTCTAACGGAACAGCATTATAAATACTGGCGCGCATGCCACCTACTGAACGATGCCCAGCCAAGTTAAGCAAATGACTTTGCTCTGCTTCTTTTAAGAAGGTCTTTTCCAGTGCTTCATCCGCCAGTGTAAATGGCACATTCATCATTGAACGATTTGGCAGTGCAATTGGGTTGTTATAAAAATCACTAGAATCAATATAACCATAGAGTAAATTAGCTTTCTCTTGGTTAACTTTATACATTGCGTCTACACCGCCCTGCTCAAGTAACCACTCAAAGACGAGACCCGATAAATACCACGCATAGGTTGCTGGTGTATTGACCATTGAGCCATTTTTAGCTTGATCTGCATACTTTAAAATACTTGGAATATCCGCTTTTGCTTGATCAAGTAAATCATCACGAACAATCACAATCGTTAAACCCGCTGGCCCAATATTCTTTTGTGCGCCTGCATAAATTAAACCGAATTTGTTTACGTCTAATGGTGCAGACAAAATACTTGATGAATAATCACAAACTAAAGGTGCATTAACTTCAGGAATACCTGCAAATTGTAAACCACCAATGGTTTCATTATCTGCATAATGCACATAGGCAGCATCTTGAGAAAGATTCCAAGTACTTTGCTCAGTGATTGCATGTTTACCATCAATTAAAGTACCAGCCTCAACAACATTGATGTCGCCATAGCGCTTCGCTTCTTTTAATGCTTTTTCAGACCAAATCCCAGTATGAATATAGTCAGCCTTATTATTGTTTCCTAACAAGTTTAGTGGAATCGCTGAAAACTGTAAGGATGCACCACCTTGTAAGAACAAAACTTTATAGTTCTCTGGAATGTTCATGAGCTTTCGCAAATCAGCTTCAGCTTTTTCTGCTACAGCAACATAGTCATTGCTACGATGACTCATTTCCATGATCGACAAACCTTTACCTTGCCAATCCAACATCTCTTGTTGAGCTTTTTCTAAAACGGCAGTGGGTAATGCAGCAGGACCAGCGCAGAAATTATAAGCACGCATGAATTTTCCTTTGTCAAAGTGGAACAAATTGAGATAGGAATTTAAGCACAGATTGACGCAGCTTGCAGCAGCTTATCGAGTAAATATTTCAATCTAATCATCTAAATCTTATTAATTTTTCAATCATGTTTATCCTTTTAAATTTATTTTAATCATCATTTGGATGCATATTTATAAACTTTAAAAATGAGATTTATCTTGTTTTTACTAGACTAAAAACTCTATTTTTTACAAATTGAATACACCAATCAGAGCGATATAACTATTTAATTAAAAACATAATATTTAAATTTTATAAAAACAATTTAGACTAACTCAGGATAATATTAAATTGCGACATACCATAATGTTGAAACGACATGATCGACCAAGTTTTAAGGTCAAACGGCTGCCTAAACAACTGAGCTTGAGTATTCACTTGATTAGCTGTGCTCTATTTTCGACTTCGCTATTTGCCCAGACGTTGAGTTATAACCAAGCCGAACAATATGTTGTCGAAAATGCTTATGCTTCACAAGCACAACAAGCTTTGCAACAAGCCTCACAACTTGAAATGGAAGCGGTCAAACATTTAGGTCTTCCACGCATTGATTTAAATGCGCGTGCTTACTCTTTTCATAGCGAAACCAGCGTACCTTTAGAGTCAAGTAAACGTAGACTCGAAAACTCCCTGACACGTGGATTTGATGACAAATTATCACAGTGGGAAAATGTACTTTCGCCCGAAGCGATTGATCAAGTCAGTCAAGGTTTCGATCAAACCGTAAATGATGGTCTCAATAAAGTTCCAAATAATCTAGATGTCACCATTAAAGATCATGATGTCCGCACCTCAGTCTCGATGGTCATGCCACTTTACACAGGTGGGAAAATCAATAGTGCCAAACAAATTGCCAATATTCAGGCACAGCGCTCAAATATAAGTGTGAAACAACAACAAGATTCACAGCGTTTTGAAATGATTCAATCTTATTTCAATGTGCAATTACAACAGCAATTGCTCAACGCGAGTCTGTTTAATTTGAATGCCATGCAAGAACACTATAACAATGCCCTGAAATTGGAGCAGCAAGGCTTTATTAATAAAGGGCAACGCATGCAATTTGAAGTGGCACGCAATAATGCTGAACGTACTTATCAAAATGCACAGTCGAATTTGCGTGCCAGTCAGTTTAGTCTTCAAAATTTATTACAGACTAAAGAAGGCTTAAATCTCAGCACCCCCCTCTTTGTAAATACCGCAGAAAACCATTCTCTGGATAAATTGCTTGCCAGCTATGACCAAAATTCGAGCTTGGTCAAAAAGTTGCAGATGGATACTCAACTCGCCAATGAAAATGTAAGAATCCAACAAGCAGCCAAAAGACCCAGCCTTTTTGCTTTTGGTGAATATGGTCTAGATGACAAAGAAAACTGGATCGTCGGTGTTATGGCAAAATACAATTTATTTTCAGGAGTAGATAAAAATAAAAATGTGCATGCCGCCGAATTAAAACGTTATGCAGCCGAACTCATGACCGAACGAACCAAGCAAGAAATTGAAAATGTTTTATATAAATCTTATAGCGAATTAAATGCGTCCCAGACCAGTCATCAATTACTCACTCAGAACACCAAAGCTGCACAAGAGAACCTACGTATTCAACAGCTCTCTTTTAAAGAAGGCATGGGCACAGCAACCCAAGTCATTGATGCTCAAAACGCATTAAGCGGGTTAAAAAGTGAAATGGCAGTGAACGCTTATAAATACATTTTATCTTTAGCGACTTTATTACAAAGCTACGGTTCAATTGATGAATTCAAGCTTTATGTGAACCAACCACGTACTGACTATATCCGTTAATTGGAGAATCTTATGAGCCAGAATCAATCCCCATCCAATTCAGAACGCGATACGAATGACGTGGAAAAGACGACCGAAGCCGAAACACCAAAAAGCGTAAATGAACAAAGCTCTACGACAGAACAAGTAGACTCTGCTGATAATGCAGTTACGTCTAATCCACCAAACTCACCGACTGAGCCGCCTCAAAAATCTAAAGCCAAAATCATCGGCTTAATTATCTTGATCTTAATTCTAGGTATCATCGCGTTTGGTCTGTGGAAAGCTTATCAACCCAAAACCATTGAATTACAAGGTCGTGTAGAAGCAGAAACCGTGCATATCAGCACTAAAGTGCCGAGTCGTATTGAAGAGTTTTATGTGTCTGAAGGACAAATCATAAAAAAAGGACAACCATTAATTCGTTTTGTTAGCCCTGAATTAGAAGCCAAGAGAGAGCAAGCGCAAGCAGCATTGCAAAGTGCGACAGCCTTTCATTCCACTGTCTATCGCGGTGCCCAACAGGAAAATATCGAAACCTTATATGCCAATTGGCAAGCGATGAAAACGCAAGCAGATTTAGCGGCAACCACTTATAAACGTGGAGAAACGCTATTCCAACAAGGCGTTATTTCTCGTCAACGTCGGGATGAAATGTTAGCAACTCAAATTTCGGCTCGTGAAACTGCGGAAGCTTCTTATCAACAATATGCTCGTGCAAAACGAGGCAGTACTGAGCAACAAAAATCAACAGCCGATGCACAAGTTGCCATGGCACAAGCAGCAGTGAAAGAAGCCAATGCACTGACCGAAGAAACCAAACTCTACTCGCCAATTGACGGTACTGTTTCCAAAACCTATGGCAAACCAACAGAATTGGTCGCAATGGGTGTACCTGTGGTTAGCATCATTGAAGATCATGAATTGTGGGTGAGTTTAAATGTTCGTGAAGACATGTATAACAGTGTTTATAAAAGCAAAGCACTTGAAGGCTTTATTCCTGCCCTCGATCAGAACGTCACTTTTAAAGTGAAAAATATTGATGTTGAAGGCGACTTTGCCACCATTAAAACCACACGTCAAACAGGCGGTTATGATATCCGTAGCTTTAAATTTCATTTAGTACCAGAACACTCCATTCCTGATCTCAAAGTCGGAATGAGTGTACTATTTAAAATTAAAGAGGCAAAGTAACCAATGTTTGCTGTCATGCTTCGGGAGCTGCGTTATTTAAAACGCCATAAAGTAGATGCTTTTATGGCTATTATTATGCCGCTACTGGTGATTGTCTTTTTTGTCAGCATGCTTTCCGCCGGCAAAGCTGAACATTTACCAATCGCCATTATTGATCAAGACCAAAGCCAGTTAAGCCAAAAAATCATCCACAACCTGAGTATTAATCCCAGTCTGAAAGTGAAGACTATCAGCGCCAGCCAAGATGAAGTTGAAAGGATGATTAATAATACTCAAGTTTGGGGTTTTGTTTTTATTCCAGAAGGCGCTGAACAACGACTGGTACAGGCAAAAAATGCTCAAATCAGCATCGCCTATAACCAATCTTTTTTTAGTATTGGCAATACTATTGCCTCTGCGATGCAAAGCAGTACCTTAAATGCAATTGGTGATTACTTAGGTAATAGCTATTTAGCTAACAAGATTCCCTATGCTGAGTTTCCAACACCGCATGTCAAAGTTTCTATGCTGTATAACCCGAGCATGAGCTATGAGCTATTTTTAGAACCCTTTATCGTGCCTGCGGTACTGCATTTATTATTGTGTTGTTGCATTGCATTTGCCATCGGGCAGGAATTTAAACGACATACCTTTGCGGATTGGATTGGTTCAACGCATATCGTGTCTCGATTCTTTGCCAAGATTCTGCTCTATGTTTTCATTTTCTGTTTTTGGACATGGTGCTGGATGTTCTGGCTAACGCAGATCAAAGGCTATTTTATCGCAGGGTCACTCAGCTTTCTGTTGATCGCTCAATTTGTGTTTTACTTTGCCTATGCCATGATTAGCAGCAGCGTTATTTTAGCCACAAAAGACCTGCCTAAAACCTTTGGTTTTATTGCATTGTACGGGGGGTCATCGATGAGTTTTGCTGGCGTGACGCTTCCTTTAAATAACGCACCGATATTTACTCAGTTCTGGTCAATGATTATTCCATTTACGCCATATGCTAAGTTACAAACTGAACAATGGGTTATCGGAAGTGATATCGTTGTTTCAATTGCACCATTCGTAATTTTACTTGTTTTTGCGGTGCTATTTACTGCGTTAAGTCTTCGCTTATTAAAGAAAAATGTTCAGGAGATCCACTCATGAAGTCATTTTTCTTCTATTACAAGCAGACTTTTAAAAATATTGTGAAAAACAATTCAGTGTTTACCACACTGATTGTCTCAATCATCATGTACAGCTTTTTCTACCCGACTGCCTACAAAGCACAGGTTGCGGAACATATTCCGATCGTCATTGTCGATGAAGAACAAAGTGTTTTAACCTCTAAAATTATTAGTCAAACTGCAAATAGCCCACATATCCATATTCAAGCGGTCACGAGTGATTTTCTTGAAGCGGAGCAAATGGTCAAAAACCAAAAGGCTGAAGCCATTCTATTACTGCCTGAAAATCTAAGTCAAAGTCTCATGCGTGGCGAAATGGGTGGTATCGGACTCTATCTCAGTACTGCGTATTTTCTGCAAACCAAAGAAGCAGGTACAGGTCTTGCCACCTCTATCGAATATGCACTGAAAGATTATATGGAGAAATTTGGTGATGCTTCACAGTTTGAAATCGAAATGCCGATTCACGAAATCCCGCTGTTTAACACCTTATCGGGTTATGGCAGCTATATCTTTCCTGCGGTTGCCAGTTTAATTATTCATCAAACCATTTTGCTCGGCTTGGCTATGCTCATCGCCAGTTATCGTGAACAAGGCTGGTCAGCGCAACCTACCGAATTCTGGGCCATTTTTGCGACCATCTTTACGATTAGCGGCTTAGGAAGTCTCTATTTATATGGTTTTACCTTTTGGCTCTATGAATACCCACATGGTGGAAACTTCTGGGGAATGATCCTCGCTGTACCGATCTATGTGAGCTGTGTCATTGGTCTTGGTCTGTTACTTGGTTCGCTTGTGGATATGCCTGAACGTGTCGGGCATTTAGTCGTAGTGACGTCCATTCCCCTGTTTTTACTTACAGGTGCAGCTTGGCCACATGCTGCTATGCCTGAATGGATGCAAGCACTCGCATGGATACTACCATCTACTCATGGGGTACAAATGTTTGTACAACTTAATCAAATGGGTGTACCAACAGCGATTGTCGCGTCAAAGTTAATTTATTTGGCTACTGTAAGTGCAGTCCTATTGACGCTTTCCTACTATCGCTTAGTCATCATGAAACCCATCAATAAGGAAGCTCAGTAGCTTCCTTTGATTTTTGAATAAGACATGATTAAGTTTTAAAATTATTTATCAACAATGTGAGCTTGTCTTTTGCAGAGTCCTTTAAAAGTACGCCATGTGCAGCGATAACATTCTCGAATTCTAATTTTAATAATCGATCAAAATCACTTTTCAAGCTTCCTCTTTTAGGTGTCACTCTTTTCAACCAAGGACCCCCAACGAACAAGCCGAATCGAAAGCCCATCAGATAAATAATAATTTTGCTAAGAAAGCTAAAGTATTTCCAATCATTCCAATACTGAATACTATCCGTTGTGATCAATAATTTTTTATCTTTAATAAATAAGATTGCTTCTGGGCAAGTTGCTTGCTCAAATATAAAAAATTCAGAATTTTTTATAGGTGGTCGTATATCTACCTGAATAATTTGTTGAGGAATAAGGTTTGGATAATTTACATGATGGGATTGGCTCCAAAATGTGGCTTGATAACGGTCAATATAAAATTGATCATCCAAACCGTGAAAATCCCCCAAACGAATGATATGCCTCACCGTCCCTAAATTTTCTAATATCTTCAATTCTGATTCAGAGATTCGTACAGCATTAATGATTGTAAGTTCATCACCCTGTCTTACAATAACCATATTGCGATTCATTGAGAGACCAAAACCAAGCTTTATACTTCCTCTTAATAAATAAGTATTTTCTAAAATTTCAATGATTGGATCATGCGGATAAATTGGCGCATAGCATTTTGACATTATTATTTTCTCATTCATCTCAATATCAATATAACTTATACATTTAAACAACGATCATTAGATTGACCAATATAAAGGATATATTAGTCAATAAAGTAACCCCCATAAAAAAACCCAAAGATAACTTTGGGTTTTTCTGTTAAGAGATTAATTATTCTTCAATCGCATCATCTTTAGATTCAGATGAAATTTCGTCAGAAGTCGTGGTATCAGGAGAAGTATTTACAGCTTCTTCTGCAACCTCTAGCACGTCATCATCTTCCACTTCAACAGCTTCAATCGAAACAACACCAACCAATGTTTCAGCTTCGCTTAAGCGAATTAAACGAACACCTTGTGCATTTCGACCTGTAGTAGCAACCTCTGATGCACGGGTACGAACTAAAGTACCACCATCAGAAATCAACATCAGCTCTTTGCTCTCATCAATCGAAACAGCACCTACTAGCTCGCCATTACGATCAGAAGTTTTGATCGCGATTACACCCTTACCACCACGTTTCTTGGTTGGGAAATCACCCACAGGGGTACGCTTACCATAACCATTGGCACACGCACAGAGCACTTCACCTGTTTCTGGAACAACCACAAGCGACACAATACGGCTGATGACGTTTAATTCAGCTACATCATCGCCATCATCTGATTCATCATTTTCAATGATGTCTGTCTCTTCGACTTCCAGCACACTACTTGCAAAGCTGACGCGCATACCACGGACACCTTTCGCAGTACGACCCATCGCACGAACATCGGTTTCAGCAAAACGAATTGCTTTACCTTCGTTCGAGAACAACATGATTTGCTGCTTGCCATCAGTGATTGCAACACCGATTAAGGTATCTTCTTCATTGAGTTCAATTGCACGTAAACCATTTGAACGGACATTGCTAAACTGTACTAGCTCGACACGTTTTACCGTACCTGATGCTGTTGCCATAAAGACATAATGATTTTCAGGGAAATCTTTGAGTGGCAAAATTGCAGTTACTGTTTCATTCGCATCAAGTGGCAGCAAGTTAACAATTGGACGACCTTTGGCACCACGCGATGCCTGAGGTACTTCAAACACTCTTAAGCGATAAACTTTACCAACGTTGGTGAAACACAACACGGTTGCATGGTTTGAAGCAACAATTAAATGTTGAATGATGTCATCATCTTTCATTGACGTCGCAGACTTACCACGACCACCACGACGCTGTGCTTGATAATCAGAAAGTGGTTGAGTTTTCGCATAGCCTGTTTGAGAAACAGTAAGAACAACTTGTTCTTCTGGAATCAAATCTTCACGGCAGAAATCAACACCAGACTCAATAATCTCTGTGCGGCGTCCATCACCATACTGCTGTATGATTAAAGCAAGCTCTTCACGAATCAAATTCATCAACAAGTTAAAGTCATTAAGAATTGCTGTTAATTCAGCAATTTGCCCTAAGATTTCAGTATATTCTGCATGTAGCTTGTCTTGCTCTAAACCCGTTAAACGATGTAGGCGTAATTCTAAAATTGCAGAAACTTGTGTTGGTGATAAACGATAAATCTCACCAGACAAACCAAATGGACGAGCAGGATCTTCACCCTCAATCTCATCTGGACGAACAGAAATTGCTCCTGCTTTTTCCAATAAAGCAATGACACCACCACCTGCCCACTCACCAGTTTGTAAACGCTCACGCGCTTCGGCTGGATTTGCAGAAGTTTTAATGGTTTCAATGATCTTATCGATATTTGCTAATGCAACCGCTAAACCTTCTAAGATATGCCCGCGCTCACGTGCTTTACGCAATTCGAACATGGTACGACGAGTCACCACTTCTTGACGGTGACGAATAAACGCCGCAATAATCTGTTTTAGGTTCATCAATTTTGGTTGGCCATTATCTAGACAAACCATGTTGATGCTGAATGAGTTTTGAAGCTGGGTATGTAGAAATAAATTGTTTACGACAATTTCTGCATTCTCACCGCGCTTCAAATCAATCGCGATACGCATACCATCTTTATCAGACTCGTCACGAAGCTCAGAAATACCTTCTAATTTCTTCTCTTTAACCAACTCAGCAATACGTTCAATCGTTCTTGCTTTATTGACTTGATAAGGAATTTCAGTAAAGACAATCGTCGTTCGACCTGATTTTTGATCTTCTTCGAAGTGATATTTACCACGAATATGTAAACGACCTTTACCCGTACGATAAGCATCAACGATGCCTGCTTTACCGTAAATAATACCGCCTGTAGGGAAATCTGGACCAGTAATATGCTCCATCAATCCTTCTACTGAGATATTTGGATTATTTGCATAGGCCAAACAAGCATTGACCACTTCAGTCATGTTGTGTGGCGCCATATTGGTCGCCATACCCACCGCAATACCCGTGGTTCCATTGATCAGAAGATTTGGAATACGCGTTGGCATGACTTGAGGAATACGCTCAGAGCCGTCGTAGTTGTCTTCCCAATCGACCGTATCTTTTTCTAAATCAGCCAAAATTTCATGGGTCAACTTCTGCATACGAACTTCGGTATAACGCATTGCAGCCGCGCTATCCCCATCAACTGAACCGAAGTTACCTTGACCATCAACCAACATGTAACGCAAGCTAAAGTCCTGTGCCATACGAACAATTGTTTCGTATACAGCACTGTCACCGTGGGGGTGATATTTACCGATCACATCCCCGACAACACGAGCAGACTTTTTGTATGATTTGTTATAATCATTGCCCAATTCATGCATTGCAAACAACACACGACGATGAACAGGTTTAAGACCGTCTCTTACATCTGGTAATGCACGAGATACAATTACGCTCATCGCGTAATCTAGATATGAATGCTTGAGTTCGTCCTCAATGGCAATCGGTCTGATTTCCGATACGCTCATGCATACTCCTTGTTTACAAGTAGATGGATCTACCTGTTTTTATGTCTTCAATCTTGCAAAATTTAGCCCAAAAACTTGAGCTAAAAATAAAAAAATACAGCGAAAAATTATAGCATAAAGCACAAGCCAACTGGGAGTTTACAGATCTGAAAATAGCATTTTTTTACAATAAAAAAATCATTAGAATTAACAAGTTAAAAACACTAAGTGATTAACTGTCAGATAAAGCACAATCTACTTTTTTTTTGAACAAAAGATCACCGATTTATTTTGTATAGGTACCGAATTCGATATTATAAAATTGGTGATACTGTACGTATACATCCCAGAAAAATTAGAAATTCACACTAATGTTTTTATTATATTTTGCATCGAATCCAAGCGACCGAGTCACCCAGATTCTCAACATCATGTTTATGGCGATCTAACACCCAGATTTTAACAACTACCACACCAGAACAATCACTTCACTTTGATCTGTTCTACATGAATCATTGATGTTTCATTGACGATTATTTTGTCCCACTGCATAAAATAAAAGGCTGCACAGAATAATGCCAAAATAAAGGGTACCTCATATAACTCCTCTACCACATCAGACTGAATGGTATTACTCAACAACCATGTATCAATAAATCGATGGTGCTCAACACTATCAGCAAAAAATAAAGAGACACAAGCAATCAACAAGTACCAGAATGGGAATGGAACAGAATTGAGTTTATATTTAATTTCTTCACGCAACTTTGAAAGAAAAGGCATGAATACAACTGGTGCAATCACAAAAATAGAAATGATTCGAAAATAAAGATGTGGAATATCAGGAAAATAATCACGCCCCCAGCTGATACTACGGCCAAAGAACATAAACCACCATGCAATCGCCCAAAGCCAAAATAGTTTTTTTGATTCCGTTAAGTGTTTCGGCTTCATATAGAACCACGTAAACGCCACACATGCCAATAGCACCAAGGCTTGCGCATCTTCAATCAGATGAACTTTCCACGTCATTAAGAAATGCGAATCAACATTTGTCAAAAACAAGATCACCAACAACAGTGTCAGTAAAGCCACGGCCGTGTAATTAAAACGTAAATCAAACTTCATGGGAGAAAAAATATCCAAAATGGATCAAAGCGTATATTTTAGCAAAAGTGTACCAACAAGTACAATTAACCTCACTTCTAATAAAAAACGCTCCTGAGCAAAGCAGTAAAGCATCGCTTTAACTGCTTGCGCAAGAGCGCTTTTTACCTTAATTCAAAAAAGAATTAAAGTTTAGATACCAATTCAGGTACAACAGTGTTCAAGTCACCCACTAACCAGTAGTCAGCAACGCTGTTGATTGGCGCTTCTTCGTCTTTGTTGATTGCAACAATAACTTTAGAGTCTTTCATACCTGCCAAATGCTGAATCGCACCAGAAATACCGATTGCCATATAAAGATCAGGCGCAACGATTTTACCAGTTTGACCTACTTGGAAGTCGTTTGGTACGAAACCAGCATCAACCGCAGCACGAGACGCACCTTGAGCAGCGCCAAGTTTGTCAGCCAATGGATCAAGTACTTTGTGGTAGTTCTCACCAGAACCAACACCACGACCACCAGAAACGACGATACGTGCAGCAGTTAATTCTGGACGATCAAGTTTCACGATTTCTTCGTTTACGAACTTAGAAATACCCGCATCATTTGCTTCTGCAACCGCTTCAACAGCAGCAGAACCACCTTCAGCAGCAACCGCATCAAATGCTGTACCACGAACTGTACCAACGATGATTGCTTCATCAGATTGAACAGTTGCGATTGCATTACCCGCATAGATTGGGCGCTTGAATGTATTTGCAGAATCAACAGCAATGATGTCTGTAATCATACTTACATCAAGAAGTGCAGCAACACGTGGGAGTAAGTTCTTACCCGTCGTCGTAGAAGCAGCAAGTACGTATTTGTAACCGCCTTTCGCGATGTCAGCAACTAAGCCAGCAACGTTTTCAGCCAATTGGTTTGCATAAGCAGCATTGTCAGCAAGCAATACTTTGCTCACACCAGCAACTTTAGCAGCAGCATCAGCAGCAGCTTGAGCGCCTGAACCCGCTACTAATACAGTAATATCACCACCGATTTTTTGAGCTGCCGCAACAACGTTTAAAGTTGCACCGTTAAGTGTCTGGTTGTTGTGATCAGCGATAACTAAAATACTCATGATTTTATCCTTCTGTATTAGATCACTTTCGCTTCATTTTTCAATTTTTCTACAAGCTCGTCTACAGACTTCACTTGCACGCCAGCTTTACGTTCAGCAGGTGCTTCAACTTTAATTGTTTTAAGCTTAGTACCAGTTGAAACGCCATAATCAGCAGGTGATTTAACATCAAGCGGCTTTTTACGAGCTTTCATAATGTTTGGAAGCGCAGCATAACGTGGCTCATTCAAACGCAAGTCAGTTGTAATGATTGCAGGAAGACCAAGCTCAACAGTTTGTAAACCACCGTCGATTTCACGCGTTACTTGAACCTTTCCACCATCAACTTTAACTTCAGATGCGAAAGTACCTTGACCAGCACCAAGTAAAGCGCCAAGCATTTGACCTACTTGGTTAGAGTCATCATCAATCGCTTGTTTACCTAGAAGGATAAGTTCTGGTTTTTCAGCATCAACAACGCCTTTTAAGATTTTAGCAACTTCTAAAGCGCCGACTTCATCAGCAGTTTCAACTAAAATACCGCGGTCAGCACCTAAAGCCATTGCAGAACGAATTTGTTCTTGAGCGTCTTTAGAACCCACTGAAACAACAACGATTTCTGAAACCGTTCCTTTTTCTTTTAAGCGAACCGCTTCTTCCACTGCGATTTCACAGAATGGGTTAATTGACATCTTAACGTTGGTAAGGTCAACCCCACTATTGTCCGGTTTAACACGAACTTTAACGTTGGCATCAACCACACGTTTTACAGCAACAAGAGCCTTCATGTAATCCTCGGCTGTTCTAAACAAGTAAATGTAGTAAAGAGCATTCTAACTCTTCGATCGAAACTTTTTAGGTGCCCTATCTTGCAATGTATTTGGCATTTTGGTCAAGTCACAATTTCCGCTACGACCAGAAAAAAGATGAAATGCCCAGTTCACAAATTTAAAATACCTATTCAGCATATAAAGTTGGAGTTTGATTAACGTTAATATTACACTTTGATTTTTCTTATAATTTATAAATTCAACGACCTCGAATCAATATATTTCATCGAATAAGCATGATCCGCAAGCGATCTTTACCAGTGAGTTTAGCGATTGCATCTGTTTTGCAAAAACTTGGCAATAAAGTAAGAATACCAATTAAACAAATTTTCATGACAAAGTTGAAAACTATCGACTATTAAACACTCAATTTTGCAACATAATATATCGCTTCAGCCTTATTGCGTGGTGTTACCGACTGAATTTACCATTTAAACATCGGTAACGGGCTCCACGGTTTTTGCAATAAACGCTTCATACCCAAACAAATCAAAGTCTTGTGAAACCCAGAGTTTGGAAACTGTTTGGTTAATTTTTTAAACTCGCGCATTGGAATATTTGAACGTAATAAACCTAATGAAAAATCTGCATAATCGGCCTGTCTAAAATATTCAACCAGTGGATATTCGGAAAATTCTGCTTTAGTTAACTTATGATGTTCGGTAATCATCAAGGCGATTTCTTTTTCCCAATCTAACAAATCATTTGCAACAAGGTATTGATGCATTTGTTCAACTGATGGTGAGATATAGTCAATCGTTTTCGCAGTCCAAATACCGATATCGTGAAAAGCCACAGCGATCGCTATTTTATAAATTGTGTCACTTCGATTATCTTGGCTTAAGCTCAAACAACATGCTGCAACACGCTTACAATGGTTAAGATAGCCTTGATAATCCAGCTGAATAACCGTCCGATATTCCTGCAAAATCGTTTCAATCCAAGTGCTACATTGTATAAATGCATCATCATCTAGAGATAATGAAAATTGTTGTTTAATGCTCATTTTTCTGTGCTCTTGGATGGGCTTGGTCATATACTTTTGCGAGTTGATCAAAGTCCACATGCGTATAGATTTGGGTGGTTGAAAGATTACTATGCCCTAACATCTCTTGTACTGAACGTAAATCCCCACTGGCGGAAAGCATATGGCTGGCAAAACAATGTCTTAATAAATGCGGATGTAAATCGACATCGACCCCAGCTCTTTGCGCTTGCAGCTTTACTCTGTTTTCAATTTGCCGTGGTTTTAATATTTGACCTCGCTGGGTAATAAATACCGCTGAATCTGCAGTAAATTGCCCCGCCCAAATCCGATAGACTTTAAGCCACTCAATCAAACTTTCCTTAGCTTTAGCCCCAAAAGGAACAATACGTGTTTTATTACCTTTACCTGTAATTCTTAGTAACTGTCGATTGAAATCTATATCTTTAATGGTCAAGCCTTGCAACTCAGCCAAACGTAAACCACTAGAATAGAGCAGTTCCAATATTGCTTTATCCCGCAACCACAATTGTTGATCAATCGGTTTTTCAGGCGCTGTTTGGTCTAAGATTTGATTGACAGTTTCAATATCAATCAGACCGGGTAAAGGTCGAGATTGGCGTTTTAATTTAAAATCTTCTGCTGGATTTTGTGCTAAATATTGCCCCTGTTCCGCCCATTTCATAAATTGGCGAATTGAAGTCAAATGCCGTTGCAAACTACTTGCACCAAGTTGATCTCGTTCAACTCGCTCAGCCAAATACTGTCTGAGGTCAGATGCCTCAACATCTTGTAACTGAAGTTGTTTATGTTCACAAAATTGAAAAAAATCGGTTAAATCACGCCGATAAGCCGTAATGGTATGCGCTGACTGATTTTGAATCATCCGTTCTTTTAGCCACATAGAAAGCAGTTTTGCAGGGGTTTCCAAATAGCTCTCCATGTTATTGAATTCATCACGCCTACAGTCTAACAATTTTTTTATGTGATGTATTAGGGTCTGTTGACATTTCACCTTACGCGCTATGGCTCTCATTGCGACAAGAGCCATTTTTGGTGCAAGATTTTTTAGATGGTACAAGGCATGTTTTTCGAAATTTAGTCATTCTAAATGATGAGAAACACTGTTTCGCAAGATAACGTAGTATGAGGAACAACGTTCCGCAAGTAAAATGTCCCTGTCCTCGAACTTCGCCTTACGCTGCGATCAAAGCAGTGCTTTGCTCTTGCACAGGGTTGTAATACAATAAATTTCAAGTTTTATATTTTAAGCTTAGCATAATGACAACAATTCTAATCCCTTATCTAATCGCTATTACATTACTCACCATTACTCCGGGTCTTGATACGACCTTGATTATTCGTACAGCAACACTCGAAGGTAAAGCAAAAGCATTTCAAGCCGCTTTAGGGATTAATTTGGGTTGTATTGCTTGGGGTGTAATCGTCGCTTGTGGTTTAGGGGCTTTGTTGATGACCTCCGATCTAGCCTTTGATGTTTTAAAATGGATCGGTGCCGCTTATCTCGCATGGCTTGGACTCAATATGATCTTAAAACCTAGAGCAGAACTTACAAGCGCACCGAGTGCCACATCAAATCAAAACTGGTTTATCAAAGGTTTTTTCGGAAATTTGCTCAATCCTAAAGTCGGTATTTTTTATATTTCATTCCTTCCTCAGTTCATTCCACATTCGGCCTCACCGATTGCGTGGACAATGGGATTGGTCATGATTCATGTGTTCATCGGGTTTATCTGGTCTATGTTTCTAATTTCTGCCATGCAATCCGTATCGCATTACTTAAAACAACCAAAATTTATTCGCTACATGGACCGAATCACAGGCAGTATTTTTATTCTGTTTGCGCTAAAACTCGCGTTGAGTAAACGTTAAAACTATAAAATGCTGTTCAAATAATGATGGATATGCTCAGCAACAATTTGTGCATGTGTATGCGCAAACTGGTGACCACCGCCATGAATAATATGCAATTCAGCATGTGAAAAACAATGACTTAGATATTCTCCGACAGTAGGTGGACTCAAGGGATCTTGGTCTCCCCACAACAACAATACGTCGTTTTTGATTAAACCCAATTCAGCTTCAAAATTGATATTGGTGGTCACAAACCAATCAGGATATTGTAAATAATGCTGACGATATCCTTCTCTCCAATTTTGTACATCAAAAGGTTCCAGTGGAATACCACCAGATGTCGCAACCAAAACCAATCCTTTTACCAGTTCAGGTTTCGTTAATGCCGCAGCCACAGCAAAAATACCGCCCATCGATTGAGCGACGATAATACATTCTTGTTGTATTTGACCAACGACATAATCAATCAGTTCATCAAAACTTGTTAAGTCATGATTCGCTTCAACACTGCCAAATCCCGGATAACCGATAATTTCTTTAGTATAAGTGCTTGGCAATAAGTCACTGACAGGCTGCCAAAAGCTCAGATCACCAGAAGCACCGGGTAAAAAGATAATTTTATTCATAAGCAACTTTGTATGAGCCTAAAACAAAAAAGCACCATCATCTGGTGCTCTTTTTGGTTAACCTTGAAAATATCTTAAATCTAACCGTGCGTCATAGACATGTGTGGTTGGACCTGTCATCCAAACCACATCTCCCTCACGCCACGCGATATGTAACTTTCCACCCGCAAGCTGAACCTCAACTTCATTGGCAAGTAGACCACGGCGCATACCACTCACCGCTGCTGCACACGCCCCTGTTCCACAGGCTAAAGTTTCACCAACACCACGCTCGAACACACGTAAACGTACATGTTTTTCATCTAGGATTTGCATAAACCCAGCATTGACACGTTGCGGAAAGCGAACATGAGATTCGACTTGAGGCCCCATCCCTGCAACATCAGCAGTCAGCACATCAGGAACAATGGTTACGGCATGGGGATTACCCATATTCACCACATCAATGTTGATACTTTTATCGTTGGCTAAACCAAGTGCATAAAGACCTTCAGCATCTTCATGTGCATCGGTTAAAAATGGGATCTCTTGTGGTAGAAATTTCGGATAGCCCATATTCACACGAACCAAACCATTTGCACCCAGCTCAGGCTCAACAATACCCGCTTTGGTCTGCACACGAATTTTGGTTTTCGTGGTTAAACGACGTTCATGTACAAAGCGTGCGAAACAACGCACACCATTACCACACTGCTCTACTTCAGAACCATCCGCATTAAAAATACGATATTTGAAATCCACATCTGGAAAATCAGGTGGCTCAACAATTAAAAGTTGATCAAAACCCACACCAAAATGGCGATCTGCTAAACGCTGAATCGTCACGGTATCTAAATAAGCGCGCTGGGTAATCAAGTCAACAACCATAAAGTCATTGCCTAGACCATGCATTTTGGTAAATTCTAAATACATCCCCATTTACTCCTCAGGTAACAAATGCTCTCTTTCCCAGAGTGATTCTATTGTTTCACGTTCACGAATTAAATAGGCTTGATCACCATTGACCATAACTTCAGCAGCACGACCGCGGCTATTGTAGTTTGAGCTCATTACGAAACCGTATGCGCCAGCACCTAATACCGCTAATACATCATTTTCCTGCAATGCCAAATCACGCGCTTTACCTAGAAAATCACCTGTTTCACAAATGGCGCCCACTAAATCCCAAGTTTTAGTTTCAACATCGGCATTCGGGTTTACGGACTGAATATCCATCCATGCTTCATACAAAGCTGGGCGAATTAAATCATTCATTGCCGCATCAATAATGGCGAAATTACGATGATTGGTTGGTTTGAGTAAATCAACTTTAGTCAGTAATGCACCCGCATTGGCAGAAATACTACGACCCGGCTCCATATATACTTTTAAACCTAACTGTTCTAAAGCAGGTCGCAGTGCATTGGCATATTCTGCAACAGTAGGCGGTATTTCATCTTTATAACAAACACCCAAACCACCACCAATATCAATATGTTTTAGGGTGATACCTAGGCTTTTCAACTGCTCGATCATCAACATCACACGATCAAGTGCATCCACAAAAGGCTTGGTCTCAGTCAATTGAGAACCGATATGACAATCAATCCCGACGATCTCTAAGTTCGGAAGTGACGCTGCATATTGATAAGTTTCATTTACGGTATCGCTCGGAATACCAAACTTATTTTCTTTCAAACCCGTTGAAATATAAGGATGGGTTTTAGCATCGACATCAGGATTGACACGCAAAGAAATCGGGGCTTTTTTCCCTAATTTAGCCGCAACTTTTTGAATCCGATCAAGCTCGGCATAAGATTCAACATTGAAGCACGCAATACCGACATTTAAAGCTTTTTCAATATCTGCTTCAGATTTACCCAAACCAGAGAATACGATTTTTGATGGCTCACCGCCTGCTGCAAGCACACGCGCCAACTCACCGCCCGTCACGATATCAAAACCAGCGCCGAGTTTCGCCAAGACATTGAGAACAGCGATATTTGAGTTTGATTTCACCGCAAAACAGATTTGATGATCAATAAAATCAAAAGCACGATGCATATCCAAATAATGCTTCTCCAAAGTCGCTTTTGAATAAACATATAAAGGTGTGCCGAATTGCTGTGCGAGCTGATCTAATGAACATTGCTCAGCATGCAATACTCCATTAATGCGCGTGAAACTCATGAAAATGTCCTTGTTTACAAACTTAAGGTGACGTTGGTTGTGATTCAGTCGTTGATAATGTTGCTTGGCTTTCCGCTTTCGCTTCATCCTTATTTAGATCAGATGATACTTTGGCTGTAGATGCTTCATTTTTATAAAGCAGGTATTTTGCACGCTTATCATGATTTGGATCAGAAGGAAGTTGCAATGCACCCGACTGACCACATGCGCTTAATACAACACAACTCAACAACACACTGATAGAACAAATGACTGGACGCATCTGAGCACCTAACTTTTACAATTCGCAGCAGTATAGCGTGATCAATCGATAGGCTAAAGTCTAAACATAAAAAAACAGCCACAAGGGCTGTTTTTTTATGTTGGGCGATATTTAACTAGAGAAAACTAGATCATTTTTTTTGTTCTTGTTCTTTTTCTTTCTTCAAACGATCTTCCCAGAATGTTGCATTACGAATTCCGAGTTTGACTGGATCAAAAGTAAACTTGGTCACGCCTGCTTTTTGTTGTTGCTCGTAATCGTTGAGTGCCTTGATGGTTGGTTTCCAAATGAAATAGGTCATGATAATACCAATGATATTAATCCATGCCATTAGACCAACACCGATATCACCAATTCCCCAAATATAACCCGTCGCACTAATCACACCATAAATAACGGCTGAAAGAATGAAACACTTAGTCAGGAACATTAATGAAGGTGTTTTGGTGATATAGCTGAGATAAGTAATATTGGTTTCAGCAATATAGTAGTAGGCAATAATTGTCGTGAAAGCAAAGAAGAAAACCGCGAGTGCGACAAAGATTTGACCAAAACCACCAAAGACCGTACTTACAGCCATTTGAGTGAATGCTGGTGAACCAATTTCAACAGAAGCACCGACATTTTGCACAATAAATTGACCTGCTTCTAAAGTACCTTGAACGTTATACATCCCCGTAATCAAGATCATGAACGCGGTCGCTGAACAAACAAATAAAGTATCAACATAGACAGAGAAAGACTGTACTAAACCTTGCTGTGCTGGATGTTGAACTTCAGCCGCTGCTGCTGCATGAGGGCCTGTACCTTGACCTGCTTCATTTGAGTAAACACCACGTTTTACTCCCCAACCAATCGCAGCACCGATACCCGCCATTGGTGAAAAAGCATCAGCAAAAATCATTTTAACCACACCCGGAAGTTCCTGAATGTTCATAAAAATGATCACTAACGCCATGATAATATAGCCCAGTGCCATAAATGGTACAACAAACTGGGCAAATCGAGCGATACGTTTAATACCACCAAAAATAATGACCGATAATAACGTGACAATGATAACAAGTGCCAACAACTTATAAGCACCGACATTGCCAAAAACAATGGCACCGTCACCTGTAATTTGCGTAAATGCATTTCCAACCGCATTCGCTTGAATGCCCGGCAAGAACAAACCACAGGAGATAATCGCAGCAATCGCAAAGAGAACACCTAACCAACGTTGCCCTAAACCTTTATCAAAATAAAAAGCGGGACCACCACGATACTGTCCTTGATATTCAACTTTATAAATTTGACCTAAAGTCGATTCGACATAAGCGGTACTTGCACCTAAAAATGCAACCACCCACATCCAAAATACAGCACCCGGACCACCAAAACCAATCGCTGCGGCAACCCCAGCAATGTTACCTACACCAACACGACCAGAAAGTGAAACGGATAATGCCTGAAATGATGAAATACCCTGTGAAGAGGATGTTCCTTTAATTAATAGCCTTCCCATCTCCTTAAGCTGTCGTACTTGGACAAAACGCGTAAGAATAGAGAAAAATAAACCTGCACCTAAACATAAATAGATTAGCGCGGGGCTCCAGATAATGCCATTTACCCAATTAACAATTTCTGCTGCACTCATATATATCAACCTTTTTTATTAAAATTGGAAATATAACAACCGTTATATTTCCATTTGCTTGAGCATCAGCAATATCTATGCCAATCAACCGGAGTATCATGCCAAGAATTGAACAAATGCTCAAAACCGTCCATGGAAAAAGTGAACTGAACAAGTATATTAACTCAAAAACACACTGTATCTTACTTGTAAAAGTCTTATATCATGTTATTTTGCTGAGCACTTCCCTTTAACCAGTGAGTTACGAAAATCGCCCTTTTCTCTTCATCCTTATTAAGAGAAATACGATTGGCGCAATGTTTTCGTAATTACTTTACTTTTTAACTAATTTACAGAAAATTTTCAATTTTAAATATGGCAAAAATTAAAACTATTTACCGTTGTGAACAATGTGGCGCAGATCATCCGAAATGGGCTGGGCAATGTACCGAATGCGGTGAATGGAATTGTCTCACTGAAATCCGCATAGAACCGAGCGTCACTCATCGTAGTCAACCCAAAATGGGCGGTGGATATGCAGGTCAAGCAGCAAGCATTACCACCTTAAATCAAGTCTCCGTTTCCAATGAAACCCGCTTAGCTACAGGCGTGAGTGAGTTTGATCGTGTTTTAGGTGGTGGCTTAGTCACTGGTTCAGTGGTCTTGATTGGTGGTGATCCGGGGATTGGTAAGTCCACCATCTTGCTGCAAACTGCCACCCACATGGCCAGCAAAAAAAGCTCAGCACTCTATATCACTGGCGAAGAATCACTTTCTCAAGTTGCATTGCGGGCGCAACGTTTAGATTTGCCTACCGATCAACTCAAAGTCATGGCTGAAACCTGTGTTGAGCGTATCTGTGATGTTTTAGCACAAGTGCGTCCTGCTGTTGCCATATTGGACTCCATTCAAACCTTATATACCGAAACCTTACAATCAGCACCTGGTGGCGTCTCACAAATTCGAGAATCAGCTGCATTACTCACCCGTTACGCCAAAAATAGCGGCACTGCTTTGTTTCTCGTAGGCCATGTCACCAAAGAAGGTGCGCTGGCTGGTCCTCGTGTTTTAGAACACATGGTCGATTGCGTGCTCTATTTTGAAGGTCAATCTGACTCACGTTATCGCATGATTCGTGCAGTGAAGAACCGTTTTGGTGCAGTCAACGAACTTGGGGTCTTTGCAATGACCGATAAAGGTCTACGTGAAGTCGCCAATCCATCGGCAATTTTCCTGAGCCGTTATGATGAAGCCATCCCGGGTTCAATTGTGATGATCAGCCGTGAAGGTACTCGCCCACTCCTAGTTGAAGTTCAAGCCTTAGTCGATGATGCACATGGTCAACCTCGTCGTGTCGCACTAGGTTTAGAACAAAACCGTTTAAATATGTTGCTTGCAGTCATGCATCGACACGGCGGGGTTCAAACTGCTGGTCAAGACGTTTACATCAATGTGGTCGGTGGCTTAAAAATCACCGAGACAGGTTCTGACCTTGCGGTTCTACTTGCCTGCGCATCCAGCTTACGTGGCAAAGCCTTACCTCAACAATTGGCTGTTTTTGGCGAAGTTGGGCTATCAGGTGAAATCCGCCCAGTGCCAAATGGTCAGGAACGTTTAAAAGAAGCCGCTAAACATGGTTTTAAATATGTGATTTTACCTCGAGGCAACGCACCACAAAAACCAATTGAAGGTATCCAAGTGATTGCTGTAGCACGATTACATGAGGCATTAACGGAAGCAATGCAGCTCAGTGATGAATTGTAATAAAAAATATGCTTTTCTAGTTGAAATTCAGTGCAAATGCCTGCATAAATACACTTACTAATTGGAACTAAATAGGGATTTTCGATGCAAGTACACCAGCGTGGCTTGATGGCCGCTTTATTAATGGCAACCTTGGTTGCTGCACCACTCGCAGAAGCGAAACGTGCAGGCGGCGGAAAGAGTCATGGTATGAGCAGATCTAACTCATCTAGCCAGTCTTATCAACAACCTCGCCAAGCGACTCCACCAGCACAACAACAAGCCGCTCCGACTGCTGCACCTCAAAAAGCAGGTCCTGGTGTCGGTGGTATGGTTGCCGCAGGTGTCGCTGGCGCAGCATTAGGTGCCGTTGCAGCAAACGCAATGGCAGATGATAAAGATCCAGCTCAAACAGAACAACAAGCTGTTGCAGCCGAGGAGGAGAAACAAGGGCTTCCTAGTTGGATTTGGGTTCTACTTGCAGCAGCCGCCGCCTTCTTTGTGTTCCGCAGATTAGGCGCAAAAAAAAAATTAGCAGCAGATAATCCGTACGCTCCGAACAATAGCGGTCGAAATAATTTTAGCCGTCAAACAACATCACAACCAACTGCTCGCCAAACAGGTGACAACACCAATATCTTTGGTCAATCAGTTGGTGGTGGTGCTGCGACTCAAGCACCGTTCGGCAATGCTCCAACTCAAGCACCATTTGGTAGTGCTTCGACCAGCAATGGCAATCAACTGCCAGATGGTACTGAACCGGCGGCATTCTTGCGTACTGCACGTCAACGCTTTAACCACATCCAATCAGTGAACAACGCTAATAATATCGAAGAAATTCGTCGTTATTTATCACCAGAGCTTTACAACTCGATGTATAGCGACATTATGGCCAACCAAGATCAAGATGTGGCTGAATTTAGCAACCTCAATGCAATGGTGGTCGAAAGTTCAACTGAAAATGGTCAATACGTTGTCAGCGTTCGTTTTACGGGTACTGTGAGCGAAGATCTGAATAGCTTGCCACAGCCATTTACTGAAATTTGGCACTTTGTTAAACCTGCTGGCTCACAACAAGATTGGGTTGTTGCAGGCATTCAACAAGCTTAAAACCTAATAAATAAAAAATGGCTACTTTAGAGTAGCCATTTTTTTGCCCATTTTAATCTAAAAGAAGATAGAACATACTAAGCCAAAAGCAACGTATTCCTTTCTATATAAGTATCTTGCTTCTTATCTCAATTGTTTTGAAATTTGTTGAAAACGATCATTATCCACTTGGTAATACACGGTTTCACAAACTTCTTGATTACCATAGCGACTCCCCACAGCTATGACCAAACGACTGTCTTTTTGGTAAACAATATCATTTTGGGTAAAGCCTTTCTGTTCACTATAACAATCAGCAAAGGTATCAGGCAAAATAAAGCTCTGCCCAGTTTTGGCATTATAGGCTAAAGCAAAGCTACATCCCCCACCGCAACCAACCGTGTCCATAACATAATGCCCTGCAAAATTTGGTTTTTGTTTGGACATCTCTTTAAATAAAGTTCGGTATTTTTGGCTATGTGGATTAAGTTTTAAAGGTTGATTTTCTCCTGCGTACTTTTTCGCAGGATAATCCTGAAACGTGGGTGTTTTGGCATAGAGTGATGATGAGCCAAAAACCAATAGGATCGTATAAAAAACAGCACTTAATTCAGCCCAGATTCTAGATAAAAAATACATTTCCATTCCCCTTATACGCCATATGCTTGTCAACTTTGAAACGCTTTACGCGTTGAGTAACTATTTCAAAGTGGTTCTCTCATTTACTGATTGGTTCAGCATAGCATTGAGCATCAAGATCAAGCCTCATCGTTATATTTGCTGATTAACCAAAACTTCAATATAGAAAAATGATGAACAGTACAAGCATTACAAGCTTATTCATTTATAAATTATAGGCTTGAATATGCCGTTAAGAACAGATTTACGCAAGAGAGCCATTTAAAAAACAAAAAAGCCTTGCCGAAGCAAAGCTTTTAACATCTAAAATCGAATCGTTAAATCAAGAAACAAACTGTAGGAATAACCAGTATAGGCCACCTGATAAACAGATCGTTGCTGGTAAAGTAAATACCCATGCAGATAGAATCGTTCTGACTGTGGCAAAGTTCAAGCCTGACTTATTCGCAACCATGGTACCCGCAACCGCACTGTTTAAAACATGCGTTGTAGAAACTGGCATACCAAAACCATCAGCCGCCGCAATCGTACTCATCGCAACAAGCTCAGCAGACATCCCTTGACCATAGGTCATGTGATTCTTACCAATACGTTCACCGACAGTCACTACAATACGTTTCCAGCCGACCATGGTGCCGAGACCAAGTGCAAGTGCCACTGCCACTTTTACCCAAGTAGGAATGTATTGTAAGAATGAATCCATATTGCTGCGATACTCTTTCACCACTTTCTTTTGTTCATCATTCATCACTGGCAATGCTTCAGCTTTGTCTAGACGTTTAAAAGCAGTCGTACTCAAGTACATATCATTACGTAACTCTGCCACACCTTCTTCAGGGATGCTTTTGAGGTCACCATAAGCTGCAACTTTCTCGCCTAAATGATTGGTCATACTTGCCAATGCAGGTATAACTTCTGGCGTTTGTTCCTTGGTTTGAATATAGGTGGTCAGCACTTCACGCGCTTTTTCATCAGAATAATCTTGTCGATCAACATTTAAAACCAAAGCCGTTTGAGAAGACAATTGTTCAAATGACTGTAGATGTTTTTCATCTAAATTTTTATTTAATGAATATGCCAATGGAACCAAGCCAATCAAGATCAACATGATTAAGCCCATGCCCTTTTGACCATCATTTGAACCGTGAGCAAAACTGACCCCAGTACAAGTGAAAATCAAGATACCGCGAATTAACGGCGGTGGTGGCTTATTGCCAACAGGCGGCTGGAATAACTCCATTTGGTTTTTAAATATCTTCTTAACCAACAAGAATAGAACCGCAGCGAAAGCGAAACCAATCATTGGCGAGAACAGTAGAGCCTTACCAACTTTAAGCACTTGATCCATGTCAATGCCACTGGTCGCACCAGTTGAAGCATTGAGCAAGTGGTTCATAATCCCCACACCCAAAATTGAGCCAATCAATGTATGTGAGCTAGAAGCAGGAATACCGAGAAACCATGTTCCCAGATTCCACACAATCGCTGCAATCAGCAATGCAAATACCATCGCAAAGCCTGCACCACTGCCTACATTCATAATCATTTCAACAGGGAGCAATGCAATAATACCGTATGCAACTGCACCACTGGCAACCATAACCCCTAAGAAGTTACAGAAGCCCGCCCACATCACCGCTACTGGTGCAGGAAGCGCATTGGTATAAATGACCGTCGCTACCGCATTGGCAGTATCATGGAAACCATTTACAAACTCAAAAGCCAAAGCAATAAAAAGAGCCGTTGATAATAAAATGACAGAATATAAACTTAAAGCAGGAACATGTGCTAAGTCAGCACTCACCTGAAAACCGATATAAATAAGTGTTGCAACAATAATCGTCAAAAACACCGGCATAAAAAATTTCGGTGTTGGCACATGTACATTCGTTGATTTTGCCGCTGGGTTGGCAAGTGGTGAATCCGAAGCAGGGGGAAGATTAGAATTCATGTAGACGGACAGAGGATGATGAAATCCCCCGTATTGTTTAATTAAATTATGACAATTATATGACAAAGGAATGCCATATGAAGCCAAAATTTCATACTTTTACATCAATTTTTCATGTTTTTTGGCGATAAATCCACCTTATTAATTTATTAAAACCAATAAAAACAAACAATTAATAAAACAAAAACACCTTGAAAACTGTTTGTCTGATTTTGCAACAAATGCTACGAAAGATGACATGTTATTGTCATATTTCAGGGCACTGTTTTATTTTTAAACATTATTACTTTTAATTATTGCAGTTTAATGAAACGTTGAAGACATTTTTAATGTGAACTGACAGATCATCACTCTACTGTACTGAAAATACGCGCATTGATACGGCTTCTGTTACAATGCCCCTGCTTTTTATATTCATCATATACTGGGGTTCCTTATGTCCACACTTGCCACCCTAAAATCACTTCTCGCCCAGCGCATCCTGATCATTGATGGTGCGATGGGAACTATGATTCAACGCCATAAATTAGAAGAAGAAGATTATCGTGGGGAACGTTTTGCAGACTGGGCATCGGACCTTAAAGGTAATAACGATTTATTGGTTCTAACACAACCACAAATTATTCAAAGCATTCATGAAGCGTATTTGGATGCTGGTGCCGATATTATCGAAACCAACAGCTTCAATGGTACTCGCGTCTCAATGTCCGATTACCACATGGAAGATTTGGTTCCTGAGATCAACCGTGAAGCTGCGCGTTTGGCGAGAGCTGCCTGTGATAAATACTCAACGCCAGATAAACCACGCTTTGTGGCTGGTGTATTGGGTCCAACATCACGCACCTGTTCAATTTCGCCAAATGTAAATGATCCTGCGTTTCGTAACATTACTTTCGATGAACTCAAAGAAAACTATATAGAAGCAACCCATGCTTTGATCGAAGGTGGTTCGGACATCCTCCTGATCGAAACCGTTTTTGATACCTTAAACTGTAAGGCTGCGATCTTTGCGGTCAAAGAAGTCTTCAAGCAAATCGGTCGTGAACTGCCATTGATGATTTCAGGCACGATTACCGATGCATCTGGTCGTACCTTAACAGGTCAAACTGCCGAAGCATTCTGGAACTCTGTCCGTCACGGCGACTTACTTTCTATCGGCTTTAACTGTGCTTTGGGTGCAGACGCAATGCGCCCGCACGTTAAAACCATTGCCGATATTGCTGATACCTTTGTTTCAGCGCATCCAAATGCAGGCTTGCCAAACGCGTTTGGTGAATATGATGAAACGCCTGAACAAACGGCTGAATTCATCAAAGAATTTGCTGAAAGTGGTTTGATCAATATCACAGGCGGATGCTGTGGTACCACACCAGATCATATTCGCGCTATTTATAATGCCGTAAAAGATATTAAAC
Source organism: Acinetobacter sp. NIPH 298 (assembly GCF_000369505.1). Lineage (GTDB taxonomy): Bacteria > Pseudomonadota > Gammaproteobacteria > Pseudomonadales > Moraxellaceae > Acinetobacter. Next base: position 414,986 of record NZ_KB850055.1, on the reverse strand, counting down.
CGCGACAAATACCTGAAACCGTTCCTGCCTGTCGTTTAAGTGGTTTAGAGCCATTTAACATTTATGATGACTCACTCTTTGTGAATGTCGGTGAACGTACCAACGTCACAGGTTCAAAAAAATTCCTGCGTTTAATCCGTGAAGAAAACTTTGCAGAAGCCTTAGAAGTTGCTCAGCAACAAGTGGTGGCAGGCGCACAGATCATCGATATTAATATGGATGAAGGGATGCTCGATTCGCAAACTGCGATGGTGCATTTCCTGAATCTTGTGGCATCTGAGCCAGATATTTCTCGTGTACCGATCATGATTGACTCATCAAAATGGGAAATCATTGAAGCAGGTTTAAAATGCGTGCAAGGTAAACCCGTCGTCAACTCGATTTCCTTAAAAGAAGGTTATGACGAGTTTGTCGAGAAAGCACGTTTATGCCGCCAGTATGGTGCTGCTGTGATTGTCATGGCTTTTGACGAAGCTGGACAAGCAGATACCGCTGCGCGTAAACGCGAAATCTGTAAACGCTCTTATGACATTTTGGTCAATGAAGTCGGCTACCCTGCTGAAGATATTATTTTTGACCCGAACGTCTTTGCCATTGCAACAGGTATTGAAGAACACAACAACTATGCTGTGGACTTTATCGAAGCAACGGGTTGGATCAAACAGAACTTACCCCATGCGATGATTTCAGGTGGTGTATCTAACGTCTCATTCTCATTCCGTGGGAATGAACCTGTCCGTGAAGCGATTCACTCAGTATTCCTCTATCATGCCATCAAACAAGGCATGACCATGGGGATCGTCAATGCTGGGCAAATGGCCATTTATGATGATATTGACCCTGAGCTCAAAGCAGCAGTTGAAGATGTTGTTCTCAATCAAAACCAAGGTGAGTCGGGTCAAATCGCCACTGAAAAGTTGCTTGAAGTTGCTGAAAAATACCGCGGTCAAGGCGGTGCGCAACGTGAAGCGGAAAACCTCGAGTGGCGTAATCAATCTGTAGAAAAGCGTCTTGAATATGCCCTCGTCAAAGGCATCACCACCTATATTGATGAAGATACAGAAGAAGCGCGTTTAAAAGCAAAACGTCCACTTGATGTGATTGAAGGCGCATTGATGGATGGTATGAACGTCGTCGGCGACTTATTCGGTTCGGGCAAAATGTTCCTACCACAAGTGGTCAAATCTGCGCGTGTAATGAAACAAGCGGTGGCATGGCTGAATCCGTATATCGAGGCTGCAAAAACAAATAGTAAACCTAAAGGTAAAGTCCTGATGGCAACCGTCAAAGGCGACGTTCATGATATTGGTAAAAATATCGTGGGTGTAGTACTTGGTTGTAATGGCTACGATATCGTTGACCTTGGTGTCATGGTTCCTTGTGAGAAAATCCTGCAAACGGCGATTGATGAGAAATGTGACATCATCGGTTTGTCGGGTTTGATTACCCCATCTCTGGATGAAATGGTGTTTGTTGCCAAAGAAATGCAGCGTAAAGGCTTTAATATTCCGCTATTGATTGGTGGTGCGACCACATCAAAAGCACATACCGCAGTAAAAATTGATCCACAATATTCAAATGATGCAGTGATTTATGTTGCCGATGCATCACGTGCGGTGGGTGTTGCAACCACCCTACTTTCACCTGAAATGCGCGGTAGTTTTATCGCAGAACAACGTGCTGAATATGCCAAAATTCGTGAACGCTTAGCCAATAAACAACCTAAAGCGGCAAAACTGAGCTATCCAGAATCTGTTAAAAATGGCTTTAAGGTCGATAAAGATTATGTGCCGCCGATTCCAAATACATTGGGCACGCATGTTCTCACCAACTACCCACTTGCAACCTTGGTGGAGTATTTTGACTGGACACCATTCTTTATTTCTTGGAGTTTGGCAGGAAAATTCCCGAAAATTTTACAAGATGTAGTTGTGGGTGAAGCAGCAACAGATTTATATAACCAAGCTCAAGCGATGTTAAAAGATGTGATCGACAATAAACTGTTCGATGCTCGTGCCGTGTTTGGTTTATACCCTGCGCAACGTACTGGTTCGGATACGGTCAGTGTATTTGATGAAACAGCTCAGCAGCTCACACATACTTTTGAACATGTACGCCAGCAATCTGACAAAGTCACAGGTAAACCAAATCTGTCTTTAGCTGACTTTATTAAACAATCTGAGCAGCCAGAAGATTATCTTGGTGGTTTTACCGTGTCGATCTTCGGTGCGGAAGAATTGGCAAATGAATATAAAGCCAAAGGTGATGACTATTCTGCGATTTTAATTCAGTCATTGGCAGATCGTTTTGCTGAAGCATTTGCCGAGCATTTACATCAGCGTGTCCGTAAAGAGTTTTGGGGTTATAAAGCGGATGAGACTTTGGGCAATGAAGAATTGATCAAAGAGAAATATGTCGGTATTCGTCCTGCGCCGGGTTATCCTGCTTGTCCAGAGCACTCCGAGAAAGCGGTGTTATTTGACTGGTTAGGTTCAGAAGCGAAGATTGGTACCAAGTTGACTGAACACTTTGCGATGATGCCACCTTCGTCTGTCAGTGGTTTCTATTACTCGCATCCTGAAAGTGAATACTTTAACGTGGGCAAGATTTCTCAAGATCAGCTTGAAGATTATGCGAAGCGTAAAGGTTGGACACTGGATGAAGCGAAGCGTTGGTTAGCACCAAATTTAGATGATTCGATTGGTTGATCCTTGTGAAGCAATGCTTCTCACTTCCTTAAAAAGAGGGAGATGTCATGTGATTAAATGAATTACGTGACAGCTCCTCCCTTTTTTAAAGGGAGGTTGGGAGGGATTAAATTAGTAATATTTGTATTAATATAATTCGTAAATACCATTAATAAAGACTTATGACAAATCAGACATTTACTGGAAGTGATCCAACTTGGGCTAATGCTTGTGTTGGTGAAAATGGCTCACCTAATTACATCCAATACTCAAAAGGCTATTCCAAAGCTGCAAATTTACTATTGAATAATGTTTTGAACACTCGTGGTAAAGAAGTTGATTTATACATTTACCCAATCTGCTTCAATATGCGTCACTCTATTGAACTTAGAATTAAAGGTGCTATTCAAGAAATTAGTGAATTAGGAAAAATTAAAAATACGAAGATGCATTCTTTTGATTTAGTTAGCTCACATGACATCGGCAATATTTGGTCATATTTCAAGACAAATTCGGAAATCTTAGATATTCGATTTAAAACACTAAATGACAAATTAGATGCAACTATTGTAGATATGGCAGAAATAGACTCGACAGGTCAAACTTTTAGATATCCATCTAACAATAAAGATAAAAAACATCTAGTTAATCAAAAAGTCATAAACAGTCTAATTTTAAAAATTAAATTTAATGAGCTTGAAAGAAATTTAGATGATCTTATATATTTAACAGATTCATTGATTGATGAATATAAATTAGGCACATTTACATCAAAACTTTCAAGAGCTCAAATTTTTAACTTTGTCAAACTACTTCCTTCATATCATGAATGGTCTAAAATTTCCTTCAAAGAAATAAAAGAAGACCTAAAGTTCAAATATGATCTATCAAATAATGATTTTTCAAAAATAGTAAATCATATAAAAAATAATTATGAATTAAGCTCTAAAATAGGTTTAAAGAAAAATTTAGCTTTTTTAAGCGATAGTGATATCTTAGAAGCATGCGATATTTGGGTTACTTACTATGAGCCAAAATTTAGAGAACTTTATAATCATACAGATTTAGTTTCAGAAGATAATTCTTCAGATCAAATAGAAGAATGGATTAAAAGTGCTGAATTACATAAAAAGGGTATGGATTTATTAAAAAATAATTTATTAGCAGATTATGTCTCTGATCTTCAGGCTTTGTACTATTTGTCTATAGACCAGCATCAATACAGTGAGAATTATATGATCCGCTTTAAGAACTTCCAGAATGAAGCTAAATATAAGAATTTATCAGACTCTTTAGATCATCTATTATCTAAAAGCACATTCTTAGAAGAATTATTAAAAAGCCTATTTTTTCTTAATCAAATAGATTTAGCTGAACGAATTATTGAAATTTACGATTTAGAAACTATTTTCGATTTTATACCTCAAGCTAGGCTTGGAAGGTTTTTTAAACATTTTAAGTTATTAGGTTATTAAAGTTACCTTTACTTATAATCCCTCCCAACCTCCCTTTAAAAAAGGGAGGAGCTTCAAGAATCAAACACCATCATCAAATTCACGGCAAGTCCCACTTTACCAAACGTGAGAAACTGCGTTTCGCAAGAGGGTGAATTGAAATCTCTGCTTCCAAAAAAAATAACTACTTGATACAGATCAGAATTTAGAATAAATCATTTAAATGACAACTTTTTCTTTCTGTAACATCACTTATAGAATCAACTAAGAGCATATTCTTATTCCCATCACCTCTATAAGCTCCAACAACCTCAGCATATACAGGTTTTATCATATCTTTTTCCTTAGATAAAAAGTTTGATACTGCTTTTTCATCACTCCATTCAGCATCTTTTAATATGTATATATTTGAACCACCATCACAGCGATTTAAAATAACTTTTTTATCATCAACTTCTAGTGTGCCAATAAAAATATCCATTACTTCATCTGATTCAACAGTCTCAGCAAATACAATCGAAGGATTAAATAGTACATACATAACTAAAGAAAATATAAGATAAGTTTTTTTCATTGAAACGTTCCTAGCGTATGACATCGAAAAATATATTCGTCTGATGATTCATTCAATTTTAGTCATTAAGTTTAATATGCTTTTTACTAAACTACTTTCATAAATTTGAGGATATAAATAATTATAATCCTCCCCAACCCTCCTTTACAAAGGAGGAAGTACCTAGAATCCAATAACTGCTTTAGATTCACGGCAGTCTCCCTTTGCCAAAGGTGAGAACCTAAGTTCCGCAAGAGGGAGATTCCAAGCTCTGCTGAACACTCCAATAAACCTGCTCCACCACAGCATGAGTTTCAGTCAAAATCTGATGATTAGAAAACCTGAGAACCAAAAGCCCTAACTCACTTAAAGTTTGATCTCGATTCTGATCCGCTTCCAAACCCTCTTCTGTATAATGCTGCCCACCATCACATTCAATTACTAAATTTACTGCGGGACAATAGAAATCCACAATAAAATTTAGAATAGGCTTCTGTCTATAAAACTGTAGTCCTAAAATCTGTTTACGTCTTATTCTTTGCCATAGCAGTTGCTCAGCATCTGTCATACTACTTCTTAAATTTCGAGATGCTTGTTTTAGATTCTTATTATAAGGCTTCATCAATACCTACATTTTTAAACAGAGAACTGCTCCATAAACACTCCTCCACCCTAGTCAAATTATTTTGATATTTAACGCTATTTAGAGCCTATATCATTTAAATATAGGCTCTTTCTTCTCACAACTCTTTCTGTTTCTCAATTAAATCATCAAGGTTCTGATAAACACGTAAGACACGATCTTTATGAGTTCGTGCATGATCTAGACGTTGTTCAGGGTCGACCAAAAGCAAGGTATGGCCATCATCAATCAAGCGATCGACTCCCTCTAGGAACATACGTTTACCGACATCATGAATGATTGAAATTTGAGTCAAATCAATCACGATTGTGCTTTGATCAATCGGCTCAGCTTGTAAAATACGCAATAACATTTCTGCTTCAGTAAATTTCAAAACGCCCCGAAGCACATACACACTTAATGATGCATTTTTCCCAGTTCGATAATGGCTCTGTACAATGGTCTGTGCTGAAGGTGTGCCTTCCATCAGATGCAAACCCATATCACGAGATAATCTTTCCAAGATATCAATGCCACGGACACTATTGCCGTGTTCATCAAGCTTCGGAGAAAAAACAGCAATGCTGACCTGACCTGGCAACACACCTAATATTCCGCCTGCGACACCACTTTTGGCAGGAATTCCAACAGTCGTGAGCCAGTCACCTGCTGCATCATACATGCCACAGCTCATCATCACGCTCAGGACTTGTCGTACCACAGCGCTATTCAATAAACGTTTTCCTGTTTTAGGATCGATACCACCGTTGGCAAGCACACTGCCCATACGTACCAGATCTTTGACGGTTACTAAGATCGAGCATTGACGAATATAGCCATTCACAATATCAACAGGATCAGTTTCCAAAATCCCTACTGTTCTCAACATATAACCAATCGAAAGATTGCGATACGCAGTTTTCACCTCAGAATCATAAACAGCATCATCAAAACGCAGTTCACGTCCTGCAAGCTCACTCAAAAATTGCCGTAAAATTTCTGCGCTAGATAAATTTTCTTTAGCGGGGATCAATGAATGTGTGGTGATTGCACCTGAGTTAATCATCGGATTTTTAGGACGGCGATCTTTACCCAATGAAATTTCATTAAATGCCTCACCCGATGGTTCAACCCCAACTTTATCTAATACAGCATCAATGCCAAGCTGTTGTAGCACATAGGCATAAGTGAATGGTTTAGACATCGATTGAATTGTGAATTCAATCTCATCATCCCCAACTGAATAGATTTCACCATCTACTGTGGACAAAGCTAGCGCCAAACGATTGGGATTTGCATTTGCCAACTCAGGAATATAATCGGCTAGATGACCACCGTTATCGATATCACAGGCATCAATCACATGTGCCAAATAATCAGGAAGAGGAGTTTTCATGGTCATCTAGCCTTTGAATGTTTCAAGTTATAATTTAGATTAAGTCTTATAGTACAGATTACTGATAATATTGAAATTATAGCTTTTGTAATAATTTAAAGGTTGCCATACACCGTGTAAACTTAAAGTATGTTTTAAAATGCCATACATCAAACTAATTCATCCGCTCCACAAACAACACACCATCCAAATGATCCACTTCGTGTTGAACGATCCGCGCGGGAAAACCCTCATATGTGGTTTCAACCACCTCACCTTGCAAAGTGTAATAACGTACTTTGATCGCTTGTGCTCGCTCCACTACCCCGCGCTGATCTGGCACACTCAAGCACCCTTCTTCACCTAAACAAGTGGCTTGAGAAAAGGCTAGAATCTCAGGATTCACCATCACTACTGCATCCATTTCAGGCGCATCGGGATAGCGTATATTTGGACGAGAAGCGACAATAATAATTCGTTTTGAAATATAAACCTGCGGTGCTGCAATTCCAACACCATTACGATCAAGCATGGTCGCATGCATCGCTGAAGCAAGTTGCATCAACCATTCACTATTAAACTCTCCATCCCCAACGGTTGCAGCTTTAAGGGTTAAAATATTTTCACCGCGCTGTGCTACAGCTAAAACCACACTCATAACAATGACCTTATTCTTGATCAAATAGTAAATAACATAGTATTGGATATTTCATGTGGCTTCTATCATTTTCACGCTAAAATAAAAAAACGCTCCGTATTGATGGTACGAAGCGTTTTTTCTAATCTAAGTTAAATTAAAGATTTTTCTTTAATTCATCAGCAACAATTTCAATTTCGAGTTGGCTAAATTTACGAATTTCACCTTCAGCATGTCTTTCTAGCATACCGCCGATCAATGGCACTTTTACTTTTACAGTCCAAGTCAAAGAGATATTTACTTTTTCACTGTCACCCGTAACACTACGCTCACCTTTTGCTTCTAAAGGTAAATTTGCACCCAACTCAACCGTTGAAGTTAAATTTTTCAAATGGGTAATATCAGAACGTTTTAAGCGGAATGCATTTTTTAACAACTTTTTCGCAACATCTGGAATATTTACATCAAGATTATATTCACGGCGCAGCGTATAAGTATCACCGTTTATAGCAGATTCAATAATTTCTAAGTTTTCCCCAGGAATACGTTTACACACTGCTTCATGCAAAGCTGTATTCGCAACCAGTCTTGAAAAGTCTTCAATTGAAACACCATGAATTGTTTCATTTACCGTAAATTGATGTGCCATTTTTAAATTTCCATTTCGTTTTATTTAGGATTTCATCACCGTCCGAAGTATATCATTCTCATCAGAATCACAAAGTGTGAACTAGCAAAAATTGGTGACTGCTCCGATTAGTTATTCTTATTGTGATTTTCTCGTGTGCCTAATTTTACAGCAATTGAGGTTGTACGACTGATCAATAAATATTGATAGCCATATTCAATCACAGCATAGAAATGTTCTGCACCATCGTCTAAGCCTGTTGCCGACCATGTCGTACCTTGAGGAAACTCATCTAACCACGTCGCCTTATAAAAATCTGAAACCGAATCAAAACATAAATATGTTTCAGGATCGGCGATTATTTTAGTTGCCATCTGGTCGAATTTTTGCTGTTTAAAAGCATCTAAGCTGAGTAACACAAAGGTTCCTATTTTTATTTGCTAGAGGCGGCTCAAGTATGTTATCAACATATTAGGGTCTTCAACAAACCCAAATGATCACAACGATAAATTATAAGGAGTAACCATGTCTTATCAAAATATTTTAGTCCCTGTGGACGACTCTCCAATTTCTTATGCGGCGGTTGAACATGCACTGTCTTTGGCGAAATTATCAGGTGCAAAAGTCACAGTGCTGAGTGTGGTTGCAGTTGATCCTTATGTGGGCGTGGACTTTTACCAAGTTGCACCTGCGATAACTGAGCATTTTATGCAAGCTGAAGCACATGCAAAAACGCAGTTACAGGACATTGCTCAATCATTTAGTCAAAATGATATCAATGTTGCCACTAAAATTTATCATGGCTCGGCCAGTGAAGGCATTCTTTTTGTTGCTGATGAAATTGGAGCAGATTTGATTATTATGGGTTCGCATGGTCGTACTGGGGTAAAACGTTTATTGCTCGGTAGTGTTGCTCGTACAGTCCTGACTGAATCACACATTCCAGTTCTGGTCATAAAGCAATAAAATATCTTTTGATTCAAAAACCTTGTGCTAAATCACAAGGTTTTTTATTGCATTACCGCTATTCTCGAAAAGTTTGCCAGCTTTCAAAAGCATGCTGCTTATATACCTTTAATTCAGAAAACTGAGGAATAATTGCCTCGCTTTGTGTCGGTCTTAAAAACACAAAATCATCTACTTGAATATCATAATCTTTCGGGACATTAACCAACTCTTGATTGCTACTACGTCCATACAAAACATGTGAATGTGCTTGTTTTGGATAGACATAATTTGCTAGCCAATATCCTCCATAAATAAACAACGCCTTAGATTTATGTGGCAATTTATCGAGGAAAGACATAGATGGAAGCTGAGTAAAAGGCAGTACTTTTAATACAGGCGCGGCAATCCATAACGCAGGTTGCAAAGCTTTTAAAAAATCACTGTCAAAATCGCTTGGTTTTAATAACATCGAGCCGAAAGATAAGTCGTTGCAAACACTTTCAGTAGTATGAAAACTAAAAGTTGGACTACCACCACCATTAAAACAAAGTTCATCATTCCATAACATTGGGAACTGTTTTTGAATGAGATTTTGATAATTGGCATAAATCTGTTGTGATTCTATATACGCAAGTTCAGGCTTTTTAATGATGGCTGGAATTTTAGTGACATGTGCATCGTAGCCCATTAAACCTGATAGCTTTAAATACTGTGGGTATTGCTGAATCAGCTTCAATATTTCAGCCAATTGCTGGGTGGATTGCACGCCACCACGATGTAAGCCGACATCAATTTCAATATTCACGTTTAAGCAAATTGAATACACCTGAGCAATTTCCAAATACTGCTGTAGTCGTTGTTTGGTATCAACCAGCCACTGAACCTTTGCATCTAACCATTCGGAATGCTTTTCATAAAAATAACGAGCGGCTTGGGCTGGCATGGGCTTGCCTAATAAGATATCAGCTTCAGCAAAGTTTTCTAAGATTGAAATAATATGTGGTTGGTGAAACACCATAAAGCGTTGCGTATTGATCTGTTCAGACAACATTTTTAATAAATCTAGACAGGCAAGTGATTTCACCACCAAACGAGCTTTCAAGTGCTGAGCATGTGACAAACGCACTTGTACATGTTGGATATTTTGTTTTAAAGCGGCCGCATCTACGATGAGTTGTGGTGTCATAACCCCCTGTTTTTTTAGATCGAAATTGAGTTGTTTAAAATAATGATCCAACATTTTCATATCCTTTTCTTTATCTTGATTCTAAATACAGTCTGATACGAAGACTCTTCCAACTCATAAAAAATTCTATTTAACCCCAAAACAACTTTTCTAAATATGGATTTAAAAACTTGGCTTGCGGATCAAGTCGCTGACGCACGGCCATAAAATCATCCCACTTTGGATATAAAGCACGCAACTGCGTGGTGGTTATATTATGCATTTTCCCCCAATGTGGACGCCCTTTATATTTCTGCAAAATCGGTTCTATCACATCAAAAATCAAACGCGGATCTTGTTTATGATATTGATGAACTGAGATCGAAATCGAGTCTTGCTGATAAAAAGGACTCAACCAAATATCATCACCTTTGACAAAGCGAAATTCGAGTGGGAAAAAAGTTGAGACTTTATAATTTCTTAAGGTATGTAAAACCTCATCTAGACATTCGATGCCTTGCTCAACAGGAATCTGATATTCCATTTCATTGAATTTAGTATTGCGCGGCGTTGGAAATATCTTACTCGACCAATCCACATAAGTTGTTGGTTTAACCAGTACCCCTAAAAGCTTCTGCAAATAGGGATTGATTGGTGGGAAAAATCGGGTGAGCTCAGAGCACATGGTCAGCAAAGTATCATCCGATGGGAAGTTTTCTTTACGTGGCAAGAGCTCCTCATCAGTTTCATCTAAGGTTTTTAACATCACCTGTTTTTCGTAGGAAAATACAAAACACTCAATGTGCCGATGTTGATGCTTCCATTGCTGAATATGTTGCATCATGTCTTTGACTGGGCAAAGTTCGATATGCTCTTTTAGCTTGTAGCGCGGACGATTTTGCATGGTAATCTTGGTCAAAATCCCTAAACTGCCTAAGGAAACACGTCCTGCGGCAAAAATTTCAGGATGTTCTGTTCGACTACATTTTAGGATTTCACCTGAAGCCGTCAGTAACTCAAAGGCTTCGACATAAGCTGAAATACAATGTAAGTCTGCGCCTGTGCCATGCGTTCCTGTTGAAACTGCACCTGCCAGACTCTGCTGATCGATATCGCCCTGATTCATCAAGGCTTGATTGATCGGGTGTAAGTGTTGGTCTAAATTGTATAATCGTGTTCCTGCATAGATGGTACTTTGACAGCGGTCAATATCTGAAGACTCAACACCTGCAATACGATCTAAAGACAATAACAAATCATCGGTACAGACCAAAGGCGTAAATGAATGTCCTGCACCGACCACCCGTATTTTTGGATAATCTTGCACAATTCGCTGTAACTCTAAAATATTGGTCGGTTGTAAAATCTGCTCAGGATAAGCTTTTTGAAAACCTGACCAATTCGACCAAGTTGCCTGACTAAATTCATTCATACTGCCTCTCCTTGGCGTACGGCAGTTTTTAAGTTACCGTGATTGGTTCGCTTTGCGAGTTCTTGTTCTGGAATCGGCTTTGGCCGCGTCGTTTGATCATAACCTTGAACATCATTACGTTTATTCTTATCTCGCAATAATTGTTCTGCTAAATGTTTGAATTTGCTTTGACAAGCGGCAAGTGTCCATTGACCAAATAAGGTATGCCCACCTTCATAAGCTTGTTCTTGGTATTCCTCATAAGTGGTGACATACCCCATATAATCATTGCAATAAGAACTTAACCAAACTCGATCTATATCAGGCTGATCAGCCAAAACTTGTTTTACACTATGAACAACGCGTTGTCCTGCAATGGTCGTAAACTCACCCGGACAGCACGCAAGTGCTAACTGACCTAATCGAATGATTTGTAATGGCACTACACTCGGCACTAAAGGACTTCGCTGAATTGCCCCTACTTTGACTTGTCGATTCATTTCTGCAATCAACGGATCAAGCATACTCGGCGGAAAACCAATCGGCTGCCCTAAAATCTTTTTTGCGCCTGCTTCTAGTAAAATCAGCTTTGGTCCTTGTGAGGCATATAGTTGTTGATAGGCAGTAGAATCAGACGCTAAAGGATGCTTGGTTTTTTGTTTTCGAAATTGATTGGCTAAAAACTGCATCGCTTTGATTAAAGGCTTTGGCGCACCGAGTCCATCGACAGGCGTTCCTGCAAAAAAAGCAACGCCATGACACGGTTGACTGGTTTTTGCACCGACTCGCCCAGCAGCAAACTCAGGCGGAATTTCAATATTGCTTAAATCCACATAAGACAATACTGCATCAATTTCCCCCTTTATCTGTTGCAAAGGATGCTGAAATGCCATTAAAGCCAATTCACTTTGATAACGTCCATTTTGTTGTGCATATTGGTACTCTTGTTCGCCTTTAATTTTGTTGCGAATCTTGAGTTGGTTTTTGCCATGAAAATGTGGGGAAACATCGCCTGCTGTTGCTTGCGCAAAAATCGTGACAGGATTTTGAATCCCTTGATCAATCAAAGCCTGCTCTGAAAATGCAGCGGCATAGCCCTTATTATCGCCATCATGTGCCTTTAGCTTATTTCCAAGACAGGTGGCATGTACCCCAAACAAAGAAATAAAGGATTGTAATTTTTGCTCCCGATAAAAACCGACCAGTTGCATTTCACGATTCATCGCCAAATGTGTTTCAGTTTCTGAATATTGGATGACATCAGGATTACGGTTATAAGCCTTAATTGAACGATTCCATGCCACAGGTATGTTTTCTGCAAAACTCTGTGTGGTCAGGAAAATCTCAGTCTCTTGTTCTTGCTCTATGGCAGTCAGAATACTCAGAATAATCGCATCGACAATCGCACTTAAGTGTTCGGGCACAAAACCCGGTGTTGGCATGTTATACAAGGCTTCATGTGCACAGCCGCCCGGCCCTGAATGGGTATGGGTTGCGGTCAAGACCAATTGATTTTCATTAAACGCTGAACCAAAGCTTTGCTGAAGTCTCGTCACCGTTTGACTACGCATGGCATGGGTAATACAGCCCAAGTCTAAACAGCAAAAAATAAGCCGATTTTGCTGCTGATCGACGATGCTAAAACTACGCGCATATAAAGCCGTTCGCTTTTCATAAGCTCGATGTGACCATTGACCATAGCCAAACATGGCGTAGCCTTTGGGTTTTATTTGAATTTCCTGCTTATCCCAACCAACCTGATACATTGGTACATTCCCTTATTAAATTCTTTTTCTAACTATCTGTTATAAAGCATGTTTAAAGTTAAACAAAATTATGCGATAGCCAAAAGCGTTAAGGGAATTTATTTTTTTATAAAAAGGGATTTTGGTCTAAAAAAATGTATTTTTTGTCAAATGTTCAACAGATTATCATTCAAGCACAAACAAGCTTAGGACTCATTACGATCCTAAGCTTGCTTTAAATAACCAAAAAATAGAGACTTAACTTGCAGCTTTATAAAACGGCACATCACCACTTATGGTGGCGCGATGCATAATCCGATGTGCATCACCATAATCAAATAAAGCCTTATGCTGCGTGCAACGATTATCCCAAATTGCCACGTCACCCGCTTGCCACTGCCAACGTAAATGAAACTGCTCATTGGTCGCATGCTCAAATAAATACTGCAACAACTCAGCACTTTCCGCCTCATCTAATTCATTAATACGCGTGGTAAAACCTTCACTCACGAATAAAATCGGCTGACCTGTGACAGGATGGGTTCTCACCACTGGATGAATGACTGGAGGATTACGTTTAAAGGTTTGTTCCAGTTTTTGACGCTCAACTTCATTATGTGCAAAACGTTCAATCGGGAAAGACTGACGAATATCATGGGTAGCCGTTAAGCCCTGCAACTTTTGCTGTAAGTCTTGATCCAGTGCAGCAAATGCAGCGACTCCACTTGACCACAGTGTATCGCCACCCACAGGTGGAATCTTGATGGCTTGTAAGACGCAACCCAATGGCGGATTTTGGCTAAACGTGACATCGGTATGCCAAAGTTCATTGTCCCGTAAGTCTTGTTTCCAACTATCTAATACAATGATTTCAGGTACATTTTCCACCGTTGGAAAAATCGGATGAATATGCAAAGAACCAAAACCACGTGCCAAATCAGCTTGGGCTTGCGGTGCTAACTGCTGATGACGGAAGAAAATCACATGATGATCAAGCAACGCCTGTTGAATGTGTTGGGTGGTCTTTTCATCAACCGTATTTAGATCTACATCGTGAATAATTGCACCAATGCTTGGTTTAATGATTTCAATATTTAACGTCATTTTTACATCCACACTTATAACTGTTGACCATACCAAGGCGAGAGTTGCTGTTGTAACCAACGCAAAAACAATTCAAAACTGACGGCGACAATGGCAATCACAATGATGCCGAGTACCACAGTATCAGTGATCAGGAATTGCGCCGCTGACTGCACCATAAAACCAATACCACGATCTGCTGCCACCAACTCCGATGCTACTAAGGTTGACCAGCCCACACCCAGACCAATACGGATTCCTGTCAAAATATGCGGTAACGCCGTTGGTAAAATCACATGCCAAAATACTTGTGACTGGCTCGCGCCTAAAGATAAAGCAGCACGCTCACGATTAAGTTGATGGCTCAACACGCCATGGGTACTGCTGATAATCACGGGTGCAAGGATCGAAAAGAAAATCAAAAGCACTTTGGTGGTTTCACCAATGCCGAACCAGATCACCAATAAGGGCAAATACGCCAAAGGAGGAATCGGACGCAATAATTCAACCAAAGGATCAAATACCGCACGTACCCATTTATTCTGCCCCATCCACAACCCTAGGGGCACACCAATCACAATTGCTGCAACAAGCGCCAATAAGACCCGTGAAATACTCGCAGCCAAATGTTGCCATAAGGTGGCTTGCATAAAGCCTTGTTGGCTGACTTCAAGGAACTTCTGCCATACCGCCTGTGGACTTGGTAAAAATAGGCTTGGGACAATCTTTAATGCGGTGATCAGATACCAAATCGCCAATACACTCAAAACACTCGACAAACTAAGAATCAAACTACGGCGGCGAGCTACAAACCCTCCTAATGCATTCAGAACGAAACTTGATTGCTTGGGCTCGGATGGATGCAGCTCAGTCGTCTTCGTAACTTCATAGACGGTATTTTTTGCTTGACCCGTCATACAGCCACCTCATGTCCTGCCTGTTTCTGCACTCGCAAACGTTCAAACAGTTGTTCGCGTAATTGAATAAACTTGGGATCGGATTTAATCGCGCGAATGGATTCTCCCCGTTTATAGCGATCAGCAAAATCTAATTTTAAAGTTTCCACGATCTTGCCGGGACGAGACGTCATTAACACCAGTTGATTGCTCAGTAACAAGGCTTCTTCAATATCATGTGTGATCAGAAAGAAGGACTTATTTTGTTCAATCCATAAATCCAAAACCAACTGCTGCATGGTTTCACGGGTAAATGCATCTAATGCTGCGAAAGGTTCATCCAATAAGATAAAAGCTGCATGGCTAATCAAAACACGAGCAATACCAACACGTTGCTTCATCCCCCCTGACAGTTCCCAAATATTTGCTTTGGCAACATGGCTCAAACCGACGATTTTCAGGATAGCATCGACTTGCTGTTGAATTTGTTCGGCTTTCAAACCCTTAAGCTGTAAAGCAAAACCAATATTTTCAGAGACATTTAACCAAGGCAGCAAAGCATGATCTTGGAACACCACGGCGCGGCGCGCATCAGGTGCTGTAAGCACTTCATCATCCAGTTTAATTTGCCCTGAACTTGGCTGTTGGAAACCCGCCAAAATATTCAACAAGGTTGTCTTACCACAGCCTGACTCTCCCAAAACTACAGTTAACGTGCCTTCTTCAATCTTGAGATTAATATCTTGCAGTACAGGTACATGCTGCTTTGGAAAAGTTAAATGAAGATGCTCGGCAGCTAATATGCTCATTTAGATCTCCTATGGCTGTAAGAAACGGGTGGTGACATTGCCTTGATAATCAGCCTTAACTTGATCGACTTTGCCCTGACTTTTTAAGAAAGTCGCCGTATCAAAAATATTCTTGGCAAACTCACCCGCTAAAGTGGCTTGTTGTTGCTGACGATCTAGATAAATATTTCCTGAAAGCAGTAATGGAATATCTTTACTATCCGACCCCGTCAGTTGAGCAATTTTCTGAATATTGTCCGCATTATGTTCAAAAGCTTTGGGATCTTGGTTATAGGCTTCGATCTGCTTCAAGCTAGTTTTTACGAAAGCTTTGAGGAATTCAGGATTTTTCTCAGCAAAATCTTTGCGTACCACCCAAAGATCATAGGTTGGTGCACCCCACTCGCCGACTTGTTTCGAATCCGTAAGCACCTGCCCGCTAGCTTTGATTTTGCTTAATGCAGGTTCCCAAACATAAGCTGCATCGATATCACCACGTTCCCAAGCCGCAGTAATTTCAGGTGGACGTAAATTAATGATTTTGAGTTGATTCTCTGAAATATCCCAATGCTTTAACGCAGACAATAAGCTGTAATGTGTGGTTGAAACAAAGGGAACCGCAATGGTCTTGCCCACTAAATCTTGTGGTGTTTTAATCCCCGATTTATGACTCACCACCAAAGCCTCAGAACCACCTAATTTTGAAGTCACTAAAAATACTTCGATGGGTAAATCACGACTGGCGGCGGCGGCGAATGGACTTGAACCAATATTGCCGATCACCACATCACCCGATGCCAGTGCATTGATCACATCTGAACCCGCATCAAATTTACGCCATTGAATAGCCCGATCGCTGTCACGCTCATAGTCTCCATTGACCTGAGCCACCTTGGTCGGATCAATGCCTGTCTGATAGGCGATCACAACAGACTTGTTATTTTTAGAATGAATAGGCACAGCATCTTTTTGATTTTGATAGATAATAAAAGCAACAATCGCCACAAGGACGATTGCTGTAACAATAAGTGGCTTGGAGTTCTTAATGCCCATAATCAGATGATCTTTCAACAATATCTGATTATGGTATGCGTCATGCTTTATGATTAAAAATAAGAAAAAGTGCGTTGTATATTCATTTAAAATCTATCAACTTGTGCTGTATATCCAAATAGACTGTAATAGACTCCTTTGATAAATCCCTGAAAGCGGCCTAATAAATTCATCATTTTGAATCATTAAACGCATAGAGTAAGTAATACTGCGCTTCGATAAATACGGTGCTTACAAGATGATGTAATATCGTGATCTTATTATGAACAAAAATCCAACGCTTGCTGAGACCAATCATGCAACAACCAGATGTCGTACCAGAAACTCAAAGCATTCCCTTTTGGCAAGCTTTTTTATTTTGGCTTAAATTAGGCTTTATCAGTTTCGGTGGTCCAGCAGGTCAAATTGCAGTTATGCATCAAGAACTGGTTGAGCAAAAACGTTGGATTTCGGAAAAACGGTTTTTGCATGCACTGAATTACTGTATGTTGCTTCCTGGTCCAGAAGCACAACAATTGGCCACCTATATTGGTTGGCTCATGCATCGAACGGTCGGCGCTTTGGTTGCTGGCATTTTATTTTTTCTGCCCTCATTATTTATTCTGATCCTACTTTCTTGGGTTTATATCCAGTTTGGGGATGTCCCAATTATTGCAGGGCTATTTTATGGCATCAAACCTGCGGTCACCGCAATCGTATTCCATGCAACCTATAAAATCGGTCATCGCACCCTCAAAAATAAATTTTTATGGTTGATTGCCAGCGCAGCATTTATCGCTATATTTTTCTTTAAAATTCCCTTTCCAATCATCATCCTCAGTGCGGCGATACTGGGCTATCTGACCAGTAAAAAATATCCGCACTTATTTGCTCAGCAAACTGCGCATACTAATAGCGCAAAAAGTTATGGTACAGCGGTGATTGATGATGATACTCCGCCACCCAGTCATGCTATTTTCCGTTGGGCGAATCTATTCAAGATTTTAATCATTGCAGGATTATTATGGTGTGTGCCGATATTAATATTGTCCTTAACATTGGGATGGCAACATACTTATACGCAAATGGCATGGTTTTTCACTAAAGCGGCTTTACTGACCTTTGGTGGTGCTTATGCAGTTCTGCCTTATGTCTATCAAGGCGCAATCGAAAATTATGGCTGGCTGAGTCCAACGCAAATGATTGATGGCCTTGCATTAGGTGAAAGCACCCCCGGCCCACTGATTATGGTGGTGGCTTTTGTCGGTTTTCTTGGCGCTTTCAATGCTGCCGTATTAGGAACTGAGCATTTATTTCTTGCAGGTGCAATTGGAGCCGTGATTGTCACGTGGTTCACTTTTCTTTTTTCTTTTGTATTTATTTTGGCGGGCGCACCTGTCATCGAATCCACCCATAACCAACTTAAATTTACAGCTCCACTGACCGCAATTACAGCAGCCGTGGTTGGGGTGATTTTAAATCTCGCACTGTTCTTTGGCTATCATGTGCTTTGGCCTAATGGTTTTGAGCAAGGATTTAATTTTGAAGCTGCACTGATGACTCTTGCTGCTTTAATTGCATTATTTAAATTCCAAATCAATGTGCTGTATGTTATTTTTGCATCTGCTCTGTGTGGATTAATGCTATATCTCTTATAAATACCACATCACATCTGTGAGCTGCTCGATCTCCGCTTTGTCATGGCTGACATACAGCATCGGGATTTTAATATCCTGTATTACCTGCTGAAAAAAAGGAATAATCTCAGCCTTATGCGCTGCATCCAAGGCTGATAAAGGTTCATCTAATAACAATAAATGTGGTGAATATAGTAACGCTCGACCTAAGGCAACGCGCTGCTTCTCGCCACCTGAAAGCTTAATCGGCATCCGCTCGACTAAATGGCCTAACTTTAATAACTCAATAATATAGTCCACATCAAACTGCCGTTGCTGCGGCTGAATATGCTTAAATCCAAAGCGTAAATTTTGCATCACATTTTTATGTGGAAACAGCTGTGCATCTTGAAAAACTAAACCGACGCGGCGTTGTTGCGTCGTTAAATTAATCTTTTGAGCATGATCAAACCAGATCTGATCCTGAACCTTGATCCAGCCTGATTGTGGTGTGATTAAACCAGCGATACTGTGCAAGATTGTGGTTTTACCTGAACCTGATGCACCAAATAAACCAATGACTGCATGATCAGACTGGAAACGCTGATCAAGACTAAATTGACCTTGCTGTAAACGAATATGACAATCAATCATCACGCATACCCACGCTTATTTTTCTGATAGCGATTGAACCACTGCGCAAACCATAAGGCAAAAAAGGCAACCGTCAATGACAAAATAATCAAGCGCCAAACCGCTGCTTCAGTATCAGGTTGTTGCATCAAACTATACATGGCTAAAGGTAGCGTTCGCGTTTCACTGGCAATGTTACCAACAAAGGTTATGGTCGCACCAAACTCCCCTAAACTTCGACAGAAACATAAAATACTACCGACTAAAATCCCACTACTGGCCAATGGCAAAGTCACTTGCATAAACGCACCAAATGAAGAAGCTCCCAAACTCTTCGCCGCAATTTCTAAACGCTGGTCGACCAGCTCAATTGCGAGTCGTATCGATTGTACCAATAACGGAAACCCCATCACTGCCGATGCAAGTACCGCTCCTTTCCAGTTAAATGCAAACTCTATTCCGAAAGGTGCGAGATACTGCCCTAAAAACCCATTATTTCCAAAAACTTGCAATAATAAATAACCGGGTACTACTGGTGGCAACACCAACGGTAAAAACACCAGCGTCTCTAATAGTGATTTTCCCCAAAACTCTTTTCGCGCCAATATCCAAGCAATCAAGGTGGCAGGAATTAAACTAAAAATGAGACAAGTTGCTGCCACTTTACATGACAGCTTCAGGACTTCGATCTCTTCAGGTGTGAGCATCATTGCGTCAGTACACTAAAGCCATATTTTTTAAATATAGAAGTTGCCTCTCGGCTTTGCAGAAACTGATAGAACTTTAAGGACTCTGTATTGTTCCTAACTAATCCAACTGGATAAATAATCGGTTTATGGGTATTCTCAGGAAATACGGCGGCGATCTGCACATTCTTTGTCACCGCGGCGTCAGTGGCATAAACAATCCCTGCTTGACATTCACCACGTGCGACAAAGTTTAAAGCAGCACGAACATCTTCTGTTGCGACGAGACGAGGCTCGACACGTTGCCACCAATCCAGCGAGATTAAAGCTTGCTTTGCATATTTTCCAACAGGCACACTTTTGGTATCGCCTGTACAAATTCGACCTCGAATCACGCTCAGTGGATCAACGTTATTTTGCATTTTAATCTTGATTGGGCGATCTTTCGGACTAATCAATACCAAACGATTTGCGAGTAAGTTGACCCGATGATTTACTGTGACTCGTTTTTTTGTTTGCAAATAATTCATCCAGTCCACATCCGCAGATATGAATACGTCCGCTGGCGCACCTGCTTCAATCTGTTTGGCTAATGTTGCAGAACTTGCATAAGAGGTTTTTATTTTGACTTTATTTTTATGTTGATAGTGCTGGGTTAATTCATTGATTGCATCCGTCAGACTCGCAGCAGCATATACCGTCACCGTATTGGTCGCCGATACATTAGCACCAAACAATAAATTTCCTGCGAACAGTATTGTTGCAAAGCACGCTGCTTTAATCTTCATAGATGTTCAATCTTCCTCGGATTTCGCTATGTTTCCACAAACATAGCGCCTAATAAAGATACACGAAAAACCACAATTAGCCAGCGCTTTGCTTTTAGATCATTTGCGAAAAATCCAACTAAATGGAATTAGCCTTTCACAACCAAACTCTGCTTCGGCAACAATTTACAACCACAAGACAAAGGATCATTGACCCGTGCAGCCATTTTACCCATCACCTGCATATTTGGATCGCCTGCAATAATCGTCGAAACCGTTTGATGCTTTGGACAAGTCGCTTTATCTCCTACACAAGCAATCGGAATACCCTCAATCAAGAAGCTGCTATTTCCAGAAATGACCTTCCCACCACCAGTTGTTGGACAACCAATCACAATATAGGGTGTTGCCATAATCACATCCCTCGCATCTTTGATGCTATAAAATTAAAGTACTTCAAACTCAATTCGACGATTTTTACGGCGACCATCTGCAGTTGTATTATCAGCGATCGGTTGACTAGAACCCTTACCTTCCGTACTTAAACGATCTGTCGCTATATTCTTAGCCACTAAATAATCTTGTACAGCGACGGCACGTTCCTTACTCAGAATCGTATTTTTATTGGCATCGCCCGAGCTATCGGTATGCCCAATGATTCGGACTTGCTTACCTCCGACCTTATTTAAAGCAACGGCCATTTCATCCAAAATCAGTTTTCCTGCATCAGTTAAAATCGCACTACCTGACTCAAACTCAATGATGCGATCTTTTAAAGCATCATCAATGACTTTTTGCTCAGCCAGATTTACGGAAAGCTGGGCATTGAATCGATATGGCTGTTGCACTAGAGACTGGAAATTTGATGCTGTGGGTTGAATTTCATTTGGATTTGTCATTTTCCCAGTCAGTTCAATCTGAGTCCCTTGTACCCGCAGTTGTCCCTGCTTCACTTTCTTGAGATCTGGTGTAATGACACGCGTCACCGAATCACTCCAACCGTTTGGCGCTGAAACAGGACGAACCTGAATCTTATCGACCACTTGATCTGCCCCATAAACCGACTGCATTTTAACCAAAATCGCCTGTTTACTTGCTTCATTCGGAACAACGCCTTCAACCACAATCGGTGCTGCCATTGTCAAAGGACTCAGCGCTAAACCCAATAAGGCAACGGCCCAACCACCCAATATAAACTTCGTATTATTTGTCATATTTATTCATCTAAAAAAGTTTGTCGAAATAGCTTTAAACCTTGGTTAAGGCTTAACTGACGTTGACACAATGATTGCTCTAAAGTGGCGAGACCTGCATTCTGTTCAAGATAAGCATCAATCCACTCTGCTTGGATCAAAGATACCCAATGATCACTCTGCATATTCTGAGTAAACAAATCACTTAAAGCCATGATATCTGCCCCTTGAAAACCGATGAATAAAATCGGTTCTTCCCGATGCAAGATACCAATCAATATTTCGGTATTACTTTTCTCTAAAAAGCGTCCAATCATGCCTACCCAAAAAGCAGCAATTTCATAGCAATACATATGATTATTGATCGGCAAAATCAGCACTTTATTTAGACGACTGGTGCCATTTTTCAGGATGGGTTGAAGCAAAAGCCCCAATCCAATCATACTTTGTACAAGTTGATAAACATTGATTTTCATCAATTGGGCAAATGAATGCAAAGTATGATTTTCATAAAAACTATTGCATTCTGATGCGGTGAAAACCTGAACTAAATTGGGTAAATTGTTGAGCTTATCCAACATCACATCCGTATCGCGGATACTGCGTAATACTCGATTTCGTTGAAATAAATCCACCAACACCGACTTATAAAAATAAGGTGCAAGCAACAGATTCTGATAAGGCTGTTCAATCTCTAGTAATTGACTCAACACCATCGGGAACGCTCGTCCTGAACTATCTTGGCTGGCAATCAAGTTTGCGACGAGAAACATCGATTCTGAAGGATTTGCAATAAAGAAATCGAGTGCTGGCAATGCCTCATAGCGCTGCTTAAACTCAGGTGCTTGCATTGCATGTTCAAGTGCTTCAGTGATCCACTGATCAAGCACTTGAATTAACGCATATTGACCTTTGGATTTAATAAAATCCCCACGAGCAGGTGTTTTTCCATAATATAACGGCGTGGTTTTTACTGCTTGCATACGCCCTCCCCACGGTACTGCGTGATCATCCTAATCATTACGGTGTTGCTCCTTGAGATGGCGAAACAGTAGAAGATTGTGATGCTGCTGCACTATTGTTTGGAGTCATTTGAGCAGAGACAACGCGAACTGCTTTCTCCGTCACCACTTTATCCACAAGTTTTAAACCTGTATAACCACGACTCGATCCAACATTGCCTGAGCTATTGCCACTGATTAATCGGAAGTTTACTTTCAATGATAATGCTGGATTTGCCTTGCTCTTCCAAACCATCTCAAAGCTACCATTTTGCTCTTTACGTTGTGCACTATCAATCAAGCGATTAATCCCGTACTCACCAGGTTCATCAAAGATAGTATGCGTTTGTCCTTCTAGATCGATCGCAGTGATACGCGCACCAGGAATCGCGCCTTTATTTGGCCAAACAAAATTCACCCATTGTTGAATGCCATTTTCATAAACCATACGTTGACCGTCAATATCAATGGTATAAGACAAGAATTGTGGGTTTTGTAATGGATAAAACTGGAAGTTAGATTGGTTCGATGCTGGGGCAGCCGCAGGCTGATCCAAACTACCCGTTGCCATACCATTGATCGGTGCAACATATTGTTGGAAAGCCATCACAAATTGTGGATTCAAACTGATGCCCAAATCTTTCCATGTCTTAGATGTCAACACATAACCACGACGAATCACAAATGGATCTAAAGCCTCTTTCACAAAGCGAGAAATACTGCCCGTTTCACCAAAGATCTGACCAATTTCATTACTGGTTGCTTGAAGTGTCACACTCGAATTAAATGGATACTTCTGACTAAGATTGGTTTGGAACGGTTGATATGCTTGTATCCCCCAAAGTTTATTTAACTCATCCTGAGTTGGCAGGATCAAACTTGAAAATGCCTGCGTCAACGGACTCATCAATAATTTCTGTGCCACTTGCTGATCGGCTTCTTTCATACCCACCATCATTTTCTCATCAACATACTTCTGGGTAGTGTTAAAGACAGAAGTTTGATCAGTAATGGTCTGTTTCACCAATGCCATTGCACTTGGTCCAATCTCACCTGCTGTTTTGAGGTCATTGAACTTACTACGCACCTGCGCGAGATGATTCATATACTCATCAAATAATGATTTGTCTTGTAGATCATCACGCTTACGTACCAATTGATAGAACATTTGGTACTCTTGCGAAATTGCACCCTGTGCTTTATTCATGGCTTGAATAGTACGTTGATCATCAGAGCTTTTTAAGACTTTTCGCTTGAACCACGCAACAAAGCCTTTTTCAGGGATCGCCAGTTCTGCTTGCACAATTGGATTATCCCAATTGGTTTCAATGGCAATACGTTGTAATAGCACACGAATTGGTGAGTTTTGTGGTTCACCTAGAACATCAATACTTTTGACCTGTTGGCTAAACTGATCCGCTTTTGCATAATAAATACCATTCAGGAACTTCTTCCATTCTGCTACATATTCTTGCTTATACAACGCCACCAATTGTTTACGAATCTGCTCAGGGCTACCAGAGAACGTGAGATCGTCCGATTGACGGCTATTCAACACCCAATCTTTGCTATCTGTTGGTTTGTTTGCTGCATCATCGATGGCGGTTTCCACATATTCATCCCATGCTTTCTGAGTGAAAACACCTGGCAATGCATAACTACCTAACACGATACCTCGATTTTGCTCCCCAACAATTTGACCAACGGTCACCGCTGGAAAACGCACTGCAGCACGCATTTTAATTTCATTATAAACACGATCACGTGCTGGCATACCTTGAACGACAGACAACAGTACTTGACGCGTTTGATCAACCACTTGTGCATCTGTTTCCAAAATAGGGAAACCACTTTGATTGGCCAAGGTCATCGCATAAGAAAGAATCTTTTCCGCATCTTGAATCATCTCACCACGTGGCATTTGTCCACGGTTACTGTCTAACCAAGAACGCCAAAAACGAGAGACTTGATCACTCAAGTGACTGCTGTCCATGTATTCAGGATTGCTCATCATCAAATAAGCTTTAAGCGCGTTATAAGCATCTTGAGGGTTGCTATCAGACGGCTCTAAATACTGCTGGGTTTTAGCGACCTGCTTGATTTCGACATTGACATGATTTTCTTTCAACGTTGTTTCATTATTTTTAACACGTTGTAAATATTGCGCGATATTTTGCTGAGTTGGCGTCAACACGATCTGCTTGATACCTTTCAAGTATTCAGCTTTTAAACTTTCACGTAATTGATTGCCTTGATACAAACCGAAACTAAATTTGAGCGGGCGATTGTTATCGAACTCATCCAGTTGTTGTAGACGCTCTTGTAATATTAACAAAGCTTCAAGTTGCGTTGAGAGTTGTCCACCAGATGACTTTTCCAAATGCACAACTTTATCTAAATCTGCCTGTACGTCGCTGATCAATTGTTGATTATTGCGATATGACCAAACCCATACTCCCAATATCAGTGAAACACCCACCAATGCGCCAATAAATGCGATATAGCGTTGACGTTTTTTAGCAGGGTTAATGTGCTGTTTTACTAAATCCTTATCTCGCAAAATGACATTCGAGAACAATCCATGTAAGAAATAGCCATGATTCGGCGCAACTGATGGTGTGATGCCTTCTTGGGTACTGCTTTGGATATGCTCAAGCTGAAACTCTTGTGCAATGTTCTCTGTCATTGGGCTTTCAATAACGCCCTCTTGCAAAGCACTGGTAAAATAGAAACCACGGAATACCGGTTGGAACTGATATGGATTATCTTCAAACAACGTCCCAATAAAGCTCTTAAGTGCAGGCTTTAATGTTTTGAACTCCAGTGGGAATGTCATGACACTTGGTGAGATATTTTGCGAATGACGACGACTTAAATGCGTCGTGCTGACGCTTTTCAAACCGTCATAAAGCAAGCTGTAATGTTTATCAAATAATTCGACGGCATTTTGTGAGGAGTTCTGCTCATAAGGCAAAGTCGCCCCCCAAGCTTGGTTGTATTCTTGCGATTCATAACAATCGAAGAACTCGGTAAATCCAGCAATCAAATCCATTTTAGAGAAAATCAAATAGACAGGAACCACAACTTCTAATTTCTCGGTCAAATCTTGAATACGAGCGCGTAAGTTCTTGGCCAATTTCAATGAGCTTTCAGGACTCTGGCTGACCAATTCAGCAATACTCACAATCACAATCAAGCCATTAACAGGGGCTTTGGAGCGATTTTTCTTTAAAATATTCAGGAAGCCTAACCATTCAGAATGATCTTCCGAATAGACCGAATAGCGTCCTGCGGTATCCAGTAAGATCCCTTCTGTTGAGAAAAACCAATCACAATTACGTGTGCCACTCAGACCTGCAGAGACCATTTTTTGATGCGTTTCTTCAAAAGGAAACTTCAATCCAGAGTTATAAATTGCAGAACTTTTTCCTGCCGCTGGGTTACCAATCACCATATACCAAGGTAACTCATAAAGTGCAGCATTGCCTTTTTTATCGCCTAATTTTGATTTACGAATCAACTGAATCGATTCTTTCATCTGCTGATGGATTAACTGTAATTCAGCCTTATCTTTTTGTTGACCATGTTCAGCACTACTTTCTTGCTCAATCGCATTGGCTAACTCTTCACCCTGTGCAGCATGGCGTTTTCTTTGGATCAACCAGTAAATGCCATAGACGATTAAACCCAGTACATAGGTTGCAGCCAAAGCCAGAAAAATATGACGTGGAATAACCGAATAGGAAGAAACAAGTGCCACAAATAAAGACAAGGCAATAATTGCTTTCGGATTGGTGATGTACTGCCACAGATAACCTAAAATGATGTACATTGAGTTCTCGAATTCTTAAAAAGTTAATCAATCAGCAATTGCAACGCTTTCCTGATCTTGCTTAATCTCAGAAAAAGTTTGAATAAATGCTTTAAAATTTTGGCTATACACAAAAGCAACCTGTGGATCTGGAAGCTGTGCCCCCAACATCAATCCAAAAACTTTTGCGACGTTTTGAGTGTGCCCAGCCATCGGTTGGCAATAAAGATAATGATGCGGTTCAATTGGACTCTCTGCAAAAAACTGCGTTAGTTTTTTAACAACTTTGACATCGGAACCATCTTCAATCACCAAGACAAAAGGCGCCTCATCCTCATATTGTGGTAAATCATGAATATCTAGCTCATCAAAAATTTGCTTTAAATTATTTTGATTTGATACAAGCTTTAAGGTTTTTAAAGGTTGTAACTGTTTTATCTCAACCACCGCAGGTGCAACACAAAAACTGCTGACATATTCAGCAGGTATGTAGGCTTTTTTGCCCCACATTTTTTCATCGATAATTTCTTGATCAAGTTCAGAATCAGCTGCAATGATCAATGAAATGTCGTGTGGCTGTTTTTGGATTCGATCAAACAACTCAACCACATACTGATCCACAGATGATCGACTGACAAAATGATATTCGATATGAAACTTCTGTGGAATGATCCCTACATCATAGAAAATGGTCTGAATACCGTCATTACTGCTTTGATCATTCCAAGTGTGAATCACATCCTCAGAAAGTATAATATGCAGGTTGAGCTTCTCTAAACGATAGACCTGCTCAATCTGTTTTAATTCAGTTTCCTCATCACTCGACACGGTCGGATCTATCCAAGCAGGATGCATACGGTACTCATGCAAATTCTGGCTTTCATAAAACAAACTAGAACGTTGTAAATGATCTGAGATAGCACTCAACATTTCATTATGCTGTTGAATTTGATGATGAATAAGTAACGTGATTCGCTGCTGACGCATGCTGACAAATTGCATATCTGCAGCTGTATCTTCACTGAGCAACTGATCCAATGCCTCAATACGATAAGACAAAACTGGCGATCCATGCGCATCCGATAAATTACTATCCAACAACGGCCCAGCAAGCGTTTTAATACCATCAAGCGTTGAATCATTTTCACCTAAAGCACTGTATGCTCCTGCCGCATAAATGTTCAGTTCTAACCACGTGCTTTTTTGGACTTCTTTTTGCTCAGTAGCTTCAACATTTTGACTTTGCTCAGTGGCTAAGGCTTGTTGCTTTTTATCTTTATACTTTTGAAAAGCCAGATATATCAACCACGGTAAAATCAAAACTGAGGTGATGATTAAAGGTAATATAAGGAAATAATGGATGAGATCGCCTGATTCTGGTTGATATTGGGTATCACGCCAAAAATAAATCACAACCAACCCGACCAAGATGAAACAAGTGATAAATATTGCGATAATCTTCTTGATCATTATGCCGCCCCTAACAGTGCATAACGCGTTTCGATGTTATGTTGTAATTGTGTGGATGGCATTAAAAACGCCCCTTGCCCTAAACCAATATTATGGGTCGAATTTAAACCCATTGGGCCAATTTCACTTTTATCCAAGATCAGTCGAACATCGATAAACAATGTTGGGCTACACCACGTTTGGATCAAATGCTTCAATTTTTTATTTAATGGTTGTTCGGGTAAAAAAGCCAAATACTGCTCTCGCTTCAATGGACCAATTTGTATTTCAATCTTGCCATCGATTTGTTGTACCGTATCCCCACAAAAGGTATTCACCCCCAGCAAGCTTGGATTTTTCCCACCCAAACTGGTCTTCTGTTCGTCACCTAACTGAAATTTTTCTTTCACAAATTCCTGAATACATACTTGCTCATTAAATACACAAGTTAATACCGTTTTCAAGGCATGTGCGGTGTTGTTCTGTCCTTGCATCAAGCCTGCAAATTCAGCAAAGTAT
This sequence comes from Acinetobacter sp. NIPH 298, assembly GCF_000369505.1. Taxonomy (GTDB): domain Bacteria; phylum Pseudomonadota; class Gammaproteobacteria; order Pseudomonadales; family Moraxellaceae; genus Acinetobacter. Next base: position 386,287 of record NZ_KB850055.1, on the reverse strand, counting down.
TCTTCTAAATCTTGCTGCTCATGTTGGGAACTAATATAGCCATTTAAGGCATGCAGAATATCGAGGTAATGATTATCCTGTTCGATTTCATAACGGATCGGTAAATTGTAAGTCAGGCTTGCATCAACATACTTCGCGGTCAAAGTATGATTAAACAACCCCAAAAACTCTTTCGCTTCGAGTCTTTGCTGTCTCGAACTTTGTTTTAATTTATTGGTATAGGTATAAGGCAGTGTACCTTGTGTGCCTGTCAAACCCACAACAAGATTTGTCAAATAAATACGTTCATCTTGATAGCGTAATTCTTCAATTTCAGTGGCAGGAAAGCTTAAACTAAATGATGTTTCAAACTTAAAATCTTCTGACCAATTTCGAGACACAGGTGCATGAGGCACATGCCGCAATAGCCGAGCTGACTGGATAAACTCAAAAGTACCCGCCTTTTTAAAGAGCTGATCAACTACAGAAGCGTCTTGCCACCAACGTTCTGAACGCATTGGTATATCTCCTGTTGGTTAAGACTATCTTTAACAACCACATCAACAAAACTATTGATCTGAACTTTAAGATTAAAGATATGGCTGAGTAACTGGCTAAAAATATATAAGCTATGCCCCCTAAAGACGCTTCGATTTACACCTAACTCTACTTTCACTCCCCGAATAAACATCGGAAATGGTTTGGCATTGACCAATTTATTGGTCGTCGAAAAACTTAATGTTTTCAATGCGTCAATCAATAAAATATTTTCTTTGGAATGTGGCAAATTGTATAAAGCTAACAATTCTTTGAGGTGGCTCAGCGCATCCCCTTTCATCAATGCCAAAGTATTCAATGACAAATGCGAAATAATTCGCCACTGTTCATTTTTATTTTTATCAAACTCAAAAGGAGACGTTGGACGTTTGAGAATCAAAGCACGTCGAGCCAAACTGCTATCGTTTAAATTTAAAATATTGTTGCTTTGACCCAAAGCCTCATGTGCTAAATCACCATTTGAGCACAACAATTTAGTACTAATAAAATCAGATTTTATTTCATACGGTTTTAAATGCTTCGAAACAATTGAATATCCCATCTGCATGGTTTTGTTGGACGATGGAAAGTAATTCAATGCATAAAAAAACTGTACTTTATCGTTATGGTAATGGCTCATAGCGAAGAAAGGGAGCACAGGTAAATAGGTTTGTTCCTGATTGGTTTTTTCCCGCACCATATTCATTTCAATCACTGAATACACTTGATATAGCTCAGGATGATGCGCATCTGTTACCAGTGGATATTGCAATTGGGTATGGGCTATTTTTTGTGGCTCAGCCTGTTTCTCAAACAGATTAATTGCGGGTGTGGTAAATAATTTAAAATTTGCGATATTCAATTCTGAGTAATTACGCACTACAGCCTGATCATTTAGATTCAATTTAAGATGAATCAAAATTTCAAAACTTGAATGTTGTTGTAGGATGCCTTTCAACTGACCTAAATCGAGATTGAGATAGTTAAATTTTTCAGGAAAACAAAAATATTCCATCAACAACCGATAAGCATGATGCGTATGTTGATCAACAGGAAGTAAACTTTCTTGCTCAGTGAAACCCATCACCAAAAATGGATTGGGAATCTCGACAATACGTGATCCAATCCGTACTGAAAAAGCTGTTTCTTTCTGAAAAATACTATCTAAGACTTGTAATGGAAAATTTGAGATCGCATCTAAATAAATTGGCAGTTTTTCATCAAGCACACAAGACTGAGCATCATTAAACACCTCAAACTTTAAACTCAAGGTTGCATTCTGATTCAGATGCATATGCGTACTGGGTGAAGTCTGAAAATCCAAATCCGTTAACGCGATGGGTAATAAACGAACTTCATTGCTGGTATTAAATTCACATTGCACACCTTTAAAACTACGTGATCTTAATGCCGTTTTTTGAGGAATAACATGTGGTGATGTCAGTTGTTTAATTTTATTAATATCTTCAAAACTGACCACAGTACAGGCTGGAAAATGACGCAGATATTGAGGGAACATCACCTCAAATAACGAATAAGTAAATACGTCATAGCTGTCTGCTAATTTTTTATCGATTCGTGCCGCAATCAATGAAAAAGCCTGAATTAACCGCTCAATATGAGGGTCATCAATTTGTTCTTGGTTCAGTGATAATCGTTGAGCAATCTTTGGATACTTCTGCGCAAACTCTCTAGATTGTTGACCGAACTCTTGTAATTGTTTTTCATAATACGGTAAAAGTTGTTCTATCACAGTTCTCTCGCGCTAAGCTCTTGCAGAAATAACATATTGTTGTGTCGTCGGTTTCAATAAAGCATCAAAAAAAACGGGTTCATATAACGGATGAATATTTAAGTAAGCTTGAATGCTTAAACACAATGCCCCCATATTATGCCCATCTAACAACATCTCGACTTTAATCTGTCGCAACCTTGGCTCATGTGCCGCAATAGACTGCTCAATAGACTGACAAATCTTATCTCGATCCAACGGGTTCGCGGTTGAAAGTCCAACGAAATCAATGATTCCAAACTGCAAAATAGACTTTTTTGCGAGTGGATATTCATCCATATCAGTATCAAACTGCGCAATTCTGGTATTGAGTAGATCCTCCAAATCACGAGCAACCGACTCCCGTAATTGTTGAATCGACAATCCCCTTAAATAATCTTCATGCTCAGGCAATAAGCGATCAAACAATGTTGACCTAAACCCATATGGATATAAATGATCTAAATTCATTTTTGATAAAACAGAAAGATAAGGGAAATAGAGGTTAATGAATCATTAACCTCTATGAAAAATCACGATTCTAATTATGCAGCGTAAGATGCTGTATTGTTAGAAAGTGACCATTTCTTAGTTACAGCACCTTTCGCAGTACCGTTAATATCTTGTTGGTTATATGTCCACTCAACAGCAGCATATTTCAAACCGAACTGTTCAGTTGGAACGCCTTCTTCATTTACGATCGGGGTTACGCTTGAAACTAAAACGTGCTTCAATTTGATTTGTAAGTACTTGATACGCTTATCACCGTTTGCACGATAAAAATCAATCTGTACTTCATCAAAAGTATAACCAGCAGAACATGCTTCCCAAAGTTTAGGACTAGTTGCATCCAAATCTTTAAGGAAAATCATATCTTCGTGCTCAACACGCTCAGCAGTATGCCCCCCAACACTACTTGAAGTCGCAGACTTAGGCTGACGGATTTTGTGAGACCAAGAGTTAACTTCTAGCCAACCTTTGTGCTCTGAATCGCGAGATTCTCCATCAACCTTGTATTTGCCACGAAACTCAACGTATATATCTTTCATTTAAAAATTACCTCTGTTTATTTAAAGTTATTTTAGGGTCTGTTGACACCTCAGCTATGTATTGAATCGTCTAAAAAACATCTTTAGTCGCAAACATTTGTGAAGTATCAACCTCCCCTTTTGGCTGATCTCATTTTTTAATTTGAGGACTGCGGTAGTTCAGTCACGAGTCGCAAAGAAACAGACAACTCATCCAGCTGGAAATGTGGTCTTAAAAAGACCACAGATTTGTAGTGACCTGGCTGTGCAGGATCTTCTACAACTTTTACTGATGCCTCACGAAGCGGATATTGTGCTTTCGCCTCTTGAGATGCACCATCATCAAGCAAAACATATTGTGAGAGCCATTCGTTCAAAAAGGCTTCAACATTACCTGCTGATGCAAAGCTGCCCACTTTGTCACGCATCATTGCTTTTAAATAATGTGCGATACGTGAGACAGCCATGATGTACTGGATCTGACTTGAAAGTGCAGAGTTTGCGTTGGCAGTATCACTGTCATATTTCTTCGGTTTTTGTGCAGATTGCGCACCAAAGAAAGCGGCATAGTCTGTATTTTTACAATGAACCAGTGGAATGAAACCGAGGTCACTGAGTTCTTTTTCTCGACGATCAGTGATCGCGATCTCTGTTGGACACTTAAATACAACTTCACCATCGGAGGTTTTAAAAGTATGCACTGGCAAACCTTCAACTAAACCACCACCTTCTACACCACGAATCGCAGCACACCAACCATGTGCATCGAAAGCATTGGTTAAACGTGTACCAAAGGCATAAGCTGCATTCATCCACAAGTAATCATTATGATCTTCACCGGTTACCGCTTCGATGAAGTTAAAACCTTCCGTTGCTGTGCCTTCTTTCGGATGATAAGGCAAGCGCCCTAAAACATGCGGCATGGTGAGGGCAACATAACGTGAATCTTCGCTCTCACGGAAAGAGCGCCATTGCACATATTCTGCGGTTTCAAAGATTTTTGAAACATCGCGTGGACGATCGATATCAGTGAATGATTCAAGACCTAAAATATTTGGACTCGCAGCAGAGATAAATGGCGCGTGGGCAGCCGCTGCAACATGCGAAACTTGCTCTAATAAATACATATCAGAAGGCGTGCGATCAAATTCAAAATCACCGATTAACGCAGCGTATGGTGCACCACCAAATGAGCCATATTCTTCTTCATAAATCTTTTTAAACAAAGTGCTTTGATCAAAGTCTGTTGCACCTTGGAAGTCCTTCACCAACTCTTTTTTGGTCGTATTTAACATACGAATTTTAATCATTGAGTGCGAAGGTGTTTCTTGACAGAAATAATAAAGTCCACGCCATGTTGATTCAATTTTCTGAAACTGTTCATGGTGCATGATTTCACTAAGCTGCTTTGAAATTAAAGCATCAATTTCGGCAATACGCTTATCAATCGATAAGGTCATATTTTCCGAAACTGTGATCGTCCCTGCCATCACTTCTTTGGCTAACTCACCAATCAAACTTTTAGCGCGGACATGCTCGTCATCATTACGGGCAATACGACTTTGCTCTACGATCGAATCAAGCAAATTTGCTGATTCAGCTTCTACATTTGATGCAGTTGCAGCTTGTAAATTACTCATTTTCCGCCTCCGCGCTCAGTTGGCGTACTTGATCTGTATTTTTTAGCACGTCATCCAATAAGTCTTCTAAACGTTCACTATTCGAAATCTTATTTCGAAGATCAGTTAAACGTTCACGTGCTGCAACCAATTTACGTAAAGGATCAACCTGTTGTACAACTTGCTCAGGTCTAAAATCTTCCATTGAATTAAAAGTTAAGTCGACAGACATACGTCCGCCCTCTTCAGTCAATGTATTCTCAACTTGAAATGCTGCTCTCGGTGCTAAAGACTCCATCACTTCATCAATATTGTCCAAATCAACATTGATGAATTTCTTGTCTTTTAATTTGGTCTTTTCAAGCTCTGAAGCAGCAGAAAAGTCGCCCATCACCCCAACGACAAAAGGCAATTCTTTAGACTCTCTACCATCACCCACTTCGACATCGTAAGTGAGCTGCACACGAGGAGGACGAATACGTTGCAATTTTTTCTGTACGCTTTCTCTTTTTGCCATAACTCTATACCCTTGATTATTTTTTCAACGAAGCGAATGGATTCGTACCTGTCGGTCGAACAGCACTTGGTGTTGTGGTTGTCGGACGACTTGCTGGTGCAGCAGTCTGTGTGGTGTTACGCGGTGCAGAAGTGGTTCGTGCTTTAGGTTGACTTACTACACGTCGATTCGCGGTGCTCGTACTTCGAGCTTCTTTTTTAGGAGCTTCCTCTACAACCTTGGTCGTAATCACAGGCGCAGGTAATGCAGTACGAATATTTTCGCTAAGCTGTTTAGCAGGTGGATAAGTTAAATCTGTACTGAGATAACGCATTTCATCGGTTCGCATGTGTTGTAATGCATTATTTGCAATATCAACACCCGCCAAGAAAGTGACATCAGTCAACGTCGCGCCTTGAATATTTTTTTGTTGCAATTCATTTGCCAACGTCAAAGCATTCATGGGTTGTTTCAGCTCATACATTCGCATCGCTGCTTGAGCCAATAAATCATTGACTTGACTAGCATTCGATTTATCACAAACCTGCTGATAAATTTTCAATAATGCTTGATCGGTTTGACCCGCGACCAATGGGTTTTGTTTAATACATTTTCTTTTTAACTTAACGGGTTTTATTTTTTGATCAGTCAGCTCAACCTCCTGATCAACATTTTTTATTTCTTGATCATCTGCGTAAGCCAAACTACCCATAACCATACAAATAATTGATACTACAATACCTTTTTTCAAAATATGCCTCATAATTATTTAACTTATATAATTGAAGAGTTGACAATTATTGTTTAAAAAACCCTCTTACTCTTCAATTTCGTGCAGCTAGAACATTGTGGCGAATTTAACAAAAAAAACACATAGAAAGTCAATACTATTTACGTTTTCTAACATTATTAAATTATTTTAATTATATTACTAAATATTTTTTTAAGAATTAGTACTCACTTTCTATTTAAAATTAATATCATTTGTTGTAGAATAATCTGTACACTCAGACAGAGTAAAGCTAAGTTTTTGATTTTATTCAGAAAATATATTTTAGATATAACAACAATATCAAGTCTGAACTTACTTAGCGGGGCTTGATATTCAAAATTATTGTGAGTAATAAATGAGTAATTTAAAGGTTTTAATTACAAAACTATCACCTCCTACTCGTGCTGCATTAGAAAAATCTGCCAATTACTGCATTAATCAATTGAATTATGAGATTGAGATTGAGCATTTATTTGTAGAGTTATTAAATCAAAGTCCAGTGAATGATTTACTTATTTTATTACAAAAAAATAATATTTCCGCAGAAGCTTTAACTCAGGATTTAAAAGAAACAATTGCCTCTCTACCCAAAGGCAATACTCGTACTCCGATATTTGCAAAATCAATTGTTAAGCTATTTGAACAAGCATGGTTATTAGCTTCTGCTGAGCAAACACCTTTGATTCGCAGTAGCCATTTAATTATTGCACTGCTCACGGCACCTGATTTACAACAAATTGCCTTCAGAGCATCGAGCTTATTTGAGCTATTCCCGATCGATACCATGAAACATAAGTTTTTGGATATTTGTGGTCAAAGTAGCGAACAAACCCAAATTGAAGCACCAACAGCATCTACCGAAGCACCAAAAGAAAAAACGGCAACGGTCATCAAAACACCTGCATTAGATCAATACACCATCAACCTCACTGCAAAAGCACAGAATGGACAGATTGATCCTGTTATTGGGCGAGAGTTTGAAATCCGATTAATGCTCGACATCTTGATGCGTCGTCGGCAGAACAATCCGATTCTGACAGGTGAGCCTGGTGTAGGTAAAACGGCGGTTGTTGAAGGTCTCGCATTAAAAATATCGCAGGGCTTAGTCCCAGAAGCATTGAGAAATGTACAACTGCACGTATTAGACATGGGGCTATTACAAGCGGGCGCGAGTGTTAAAGGTGAGTTTGAAAATCGCTTAAAACAAGTCATTCAAGAAGTTCAGGCCTCCACTCACCCGATTATTTTATTTATTGATGAAGCACATACTCTGATCGGTGCTGGTGGCCAAGCTGGACAAAATGACGCGGCCAATCTACTCAAGCCAGCCTTGGCACGTGGTGAGTTAAGAACCATCGCCGCAACAACATGGGCAGAATACAAACAGTATTTTGAGAAAGATGCAGCCCTAAGTCGCCGCTTTCAAGTGGTAAAAGTGGAAGAGCCGACTGAAGAGGTTGCCATCGATATGCTGCGTGCCATGATTCCTGTCATGCAAAACCATTTCAACCTACATATTGATGATCAAGCGATTGTCACTGCTGTTCATGCCTCTCATCGCTATATCAGTGGACGTCAGCTTCCAGACAAAGCGATTAGTGTATTAGATACCGCAGCGGCTCGTGTGGCATTAACTCAAAATGCCCAACCAGTAATCCTTGACCAGTTCAAAGCTCAACAACACAATCTAAAATTAGAACAGCAAATTTTAACGCAAGAACATCAGCAGTTCCCGATTCATCATGAGCGTTTAGAGCTGCTTAACCAAGAGCTTTCGACTTTAGAAAATGAAATACAAGAGATTGAAGCGCGATGGCAACAAGAGCTTACCTTGGTGAAACAGATCCAACAGTTAAACGCGCAAGATGAACATAGCGAAACCAAAGATCAGATCACCGCGTTAAGAACAGACTTAACCCAGCTTCAAGGACAAAGTCCATTGGTGTTTGAACGTGTCACGCCTCGAATTATTAACGAAATTATCTCTGACTGGACAGGTATCCCTGTTGGAAATATGGTCAATGATGAAATTAAGCAAATTTTAACGCTTGAAGATAAATTGGCTGAGCGCGTCATGGGTCAGGATTATGCACTAACCCAATTGGTGCAAGGCATTAAGACCTCTAAAGCCAAATTAGAAGATCCAAATAAACCCCAAGGTGTGTTCATGTTGGTCGGGCCAAGTGGTGTCGGGAAGACCGAAACTGCATTGGCTTTAGCCAATGAGCTGTATGGTGGTGAACAACACTTAATCACCATTAACATGTCTGAATATCAAGAAGCACATACGGTTTCCTCTTTAAAAGGCGCACCTCCAGGCTATGTTGGCTATGGTCAAGGTGGTGTACTGACTGAAGCAGTACGTCGTAATCCATATAGTGTTGTGTTATTGGATGAAATCGAGAAAGCACATAGTGATGTACAAGAGCTTTTCTACCAAGTATTTGATAAAGGAACTTTGGAAGATGGTGAAGGTCGTCTGATTGACTTTAAAAATACAACCATCTTGCTCACTTCAAATACTGGATCAAGTGCGATTATGCAGGCTTGCTTAAACCAACCTGTTGAAGAATGGCCAAATGCTGAAGACTTGCTGGAACATTTAAAACCAAGTTTATATAAACAGTTTAAGCCTGCATTTATTGGTCGTATGCGGATCGTTCCTTATTTCCCATTGCATGATGAATTACTGGTCAGAATCATTAAACATAAACTGGGTAAAATTGTTTCTAGAATTGAGAAGCAATATGCCACTAAAGTTCAGTATTCTGAAGAGCTCGTCGAACTACTATTGAACCGCTGTACTGAAGTTGATAGTGGTGCACGAAATGTGGACAATATCCTAAACTCGACGGTATTACCTTCACTTGCTACTGAAATTCTTGTTGCTTTAGCTGAGCATAAATTACCGAAACTTATCGTTATTGACGTCAAAGATGAAGATATTAGCTACCAATTAGATCCCGTTGAAAAAGGACCTAAAAAGCGTGCGAGTAGAAAAGCAAAAGCTGACGTTTAAGATTATTGAGATTGAGCCCCAATTGTTATGAATATGGACATATCCCCATTACTTACACCAATTCATGAGCAATCGCCTTGTGGTGATGATTACTCTTTTTCCAATGAGTTTCACACCATCAAAAAAGCGAGAACGCAAGATGATGTTTTGCTTGATCAAGGGGATTGGGTTACTGAACCTAAGCAAGCTGATTGGGATTTTGTTGCATCTACATCTATTGATTTGCTGCAATCTAAAAGTAAAGACATTCGCTTGCTTACGTGGCTTTCTGAGGCTTGGGCAAATCTTTACGGTTTTTCAGGGATTGCCAAAAGCCTAGAGTTAAGCCATCGCTTACTTGAGCAATACTGGCTGACGATCCACCCAGAAGTTGAAGATGATGATCTGGATCAACGGATTGGTTTATTGCAGGGGCTCATTAATCAATTACCGTTACTGATTAAAAAAGTTTCGTTAGTTGATCACTCCCCTTTTTATCATTTGCTTGATTATGACAATTTTCTCTACCATGAAAATATTCGTCGCAAGCAAAGTGATGAATATGACAGTACGAATAACAGCACTGAATTAGAGCAATTTGAACAGGCTTTATTGAATACAGATAAAAACTTTCAATATCTAAACTACCAACATTTTAATGAAATCCTCCAGCAATGGTCTGTACTTAAAAATGTTTTGGATGGCTTATTGGGCTTAGATTCACCAAGTTTTGCAGCGATTGACTCAAGTTTAGATACGATTCATATCAGTCTAAAAAAGATCTATAAAACCGATCATTTTGAACAATCTACCCAACAAAGCGCAACCCAAATCGAAACCCCAAGTGCACCGACAACTCAACCTGTTACAGCTCAGGTTCCAATGACCCACAATCAACTGTCCTTTCAACCACAAGTTCAATCGCATGTTGAAAATCGTGAACAAGCCATGCAAGTACTGCAAGAGATTGCCACTTACTTTCAAAAAAATGAACCACACAGCCCAGTGAGCTATATGCTGCAAAAAACAATTAAATGGAGTCAAATGCCACTACATGAATGGTTGGGTCAAGTTATTAAAGATGAGCATCCCTTACAAATGGTGCAAGACATGCTCGGCGTTCAGCCAAAGAATGAATACGAATAATTACTGGTAAATTGATATGTTTAAAGCAGAAAAAATTCTTTGGGGCGAAGGCTTATTTTTACGTCCACAGCATTTCCAGATCCAAGATACCTATCACGAGCAGCGTTTAAACCATACCATTCGCGCGTTAGTTCCTTATGCTTATGGTGTACAAAAACTCAAGTTTGATCAGGTGCAACTTTCAACCCATATTTTGGCGTTAGAAGAAGTCGAAATCATCTGGCAAGATGGAGAGATTTATAATGCTCCCGCACAAGACCTACTCCCTGAACCATTGCTGTTGGATGATATCAATCTAAAAGGTGAAATGGTTGTTTATCTTGCTTTACCTATTTTACAAGCCAACAAGAAAAATATTTCGGATGGAGATCACTCGCTTTCCAGTCGTTATCATAATTATTTAGCTGAAACACACGATTTATTTACCGATGCAAGCCCAGCCGATCTCAGCTTATTACGTCGTCGCGCAGAATTTAAACTACTAGAACAACATATTCAGCCGAGTCAAAACCTAGATGGTTTTTTATATCTCGCTGTTGGTAAATTAAAACGCCAAAGTTCAGGTTCTTTTGAGTTGGATCAGAAATTTATCCCACCCATTTTGCACATTGCAGCGTCAGAAGCTTTAACCAGCAACTTAAAACGAACCCTCAATGTCATTAAAGCAAAGATCAAAACCATTCAAAGCAGCAACCGAGAAAATGAACAGAAACTGATTGAGTTCCGCTCTGGAGATATTGTCTCATTTTGGCTGATTAACGCACTAAACACGTCTTATGCAGGCTTGAATCATTTATTACAGTATCCACTGATTCACCCTGAGCGTTTATTTTCCGAACTTTTACGTTTAACTGGATCATTACTGACCTTTTCGACCAATTATGACGTAGATCATTTGCCACATTACAAACATCATCAACTTCAAGAAAGCTTCCAACAACTGGATGTGATCTTAAGAGACTTATTAGATACCATTATTTCAAACCGCTACTTCAATATTAACCTGAAAGAAATTCGACCGTCTTATTGGGTTGGTAGTCTTGAGTCAGATAAAATCACCCGTGATACTCGTCTGTATATTGCCGTTTCAAGTAGCGTAATGCAAACGCATGAACTCATTCAGATCGTGCCATTGCGATTTAAAGTGGGTAGCACCATTGATGTTGAGCGACGTGTGGTAGCTGCTTTACCCGCCGTGCCGCTACACCATTTAATGCAAGTTCCAACGGCGATCCCAGTTCGTTCAGGTGTAAGTTACTTTGAGATTGAACCGCATCACGAGTTATATCAACAGATGCTTGAATCAGAAACCATTTGTGTATATGTACCTGCTGGTTTTCAAGATATCACGATTGAACTTATTGCCGTAATGAATACCTAAGAGAACAATGATGACTCAACATCCGACGGGCATACCCTCTTTATTTGATGATGGAAAAATTGGTTCAGGTTTACCTGCATCAAATCTCCCGCAAAATAAATCTCAAACGACAAATTTGATAGATCTGCTGCATGACGGATTCTATTTGGTATTTTTAATTCGTAATCGTTATATTCCCTCAAATCCCAGCGATTTCCGTAACAAAATTCTAGATTTATTAAATCGTTTTGAGCAACAAGCGAAACGACTTCAATTTTCGAGTGACGATATTCATGATGCTAAATATGCATTTTGCGCCTTAATCGATGAAACCATCGCCACTCAACAAGATGCTGCATACTTCAACTTGCAAAATACGTGGTTGGTTAGCCCTCTGCAACTCAGCTTGTTTGGTTCACAATTAGCCGGTTATCGTTTTTTTGAAATTTTGGAACAACTACGTAGTCGTGGTAAAGATCGCTTAGCTGCACTCGAGATTTTTCATTATTGTTTACTTTTAGGTTTTCAAGGGAAATATAGACTTGAATCCGTTGAAAATTTAAATCATCTGGTCGCCCGTGTCGGCGATGAAATTGATTATCTCAAAGGTAAAAAAGCGGCTTTTTCCCCTTTTGCAGCGATCCCCGATCAAATTAAACATATTATCCATCATGAACTGCCATTCTTTTGGATCTTAATATTTTTATTGATGTTTGCTGCGCTGACTTTTGCAGGGCTAAAATTTATGTTATCCCAACAAAACCAGAGTGCTTTATCTCCTTATCAAAATGTGATTTCAGCACCCGCAGAAGAAGCACATATTACAATCCATTTACCTTAGTTGATGCAGCATGATTCAGGAAAAACCTACCTCATTACGCATATTACAGACGAATAAAAAAAAGACTTTATCTCCTGTAATTCATTTATTCATCGGATTCCTATCAGGAATCATCTTTAGTTTATTGATATTTTTCATATTTTTTAAAGCCCAGTCGCACCAAGAACCAAATGAGTCTGAACAGGCAGAAGTGTTGTTGCCACCCCCAACAAGTATGCAACAAGATTCTCAAAGCACTCACGTGATCGAGTTTACTGCTCAAGAAAGCACTGAATCTGACGAAGATAGTAATTTTACTCAACCACAAAGTAGTGAGTTAAATAAATTCTTCCAACATGCTGCGCCACCTCCAGTAAATTCAGGACAACAAACCTCGCCTTTCCCAATTGGACATAATGCGGGAAAAACAGCACAACCAAAGACTCCACAGCTCAGCAATAATAAAAATGGGCAAACACCTGTGAGTGACAAAGTAAATAAAATAACGACTCAACCAACCAAAACCAATGCAGCAAAAGAGGTCGAGGTTGAAGCCGAAGCACCAGAGGCAACGGTACAAATCAATGTGACCCAACGGCCCTTTTCTGTAAATGAACTGAAATAGCCAATGATTTGGTTTATTTCTTTCTGTTTTATTTTGGTCGCTGTGACACTGACATTGTTAATGTCTTATGAGTTACGCACTAAATGCACAAAATTATTACAGTCACTACTTCCCAGTAGCAGAAAGAAAATCGTCAATGCGATGCAGTTTGCAGAAAACATGCATCAAGCTGCTGCGCCTGAAAAAATCCAATCACACTGGCATCTACAACAGTGGTGGATTTTAATTGCAGGTTTCTTTTTATTTGCCAGTATTCTGATCTTTGCTTTCACACGTCCAATTAATTCAACGCGTATCGAAGCCGACTATTTAAAAGAAACAGACCCTCAGGTTTATGCATTATTGAATGGTGAAATACTAAGCCCACCGCCAGAAGTCGATGTCACCTTAATTCATGATGCACTCATAGAAGCAACACGTATCGAACAAGAATATCTCGCTCAACACAGCGGTTCGGTTGATGCATCACAAATAGAGGTGCCAATCACTCATTCTCACGGTGCTTTGGATAGCAGCATGGTTGACCGTAAATGGGATAAGATGAATCCGCGTTATAAGCAGCGGTTACTCATGGTCTTTAAGATTATGAAGGAACAATATGGATATGAGCTGGTGTTACTGGAAGGTTATCGTAGCCCCGAACGTCAAAATATGTTGGCAGGAAATCCAAATACAACACGCGCAAGAAGTTACCAAAGCTACCATCAATTTGGATTGGCTGCCGATGTAGCATTTAAACGAAATGGTAAAGTGGTCATCACTGAACGCGATCCTTGGGCGATGAGAGGCTATGAACTATATGGCCAAGTTGCTGAATCAGTTGGTTTAACTTGGGGTGGTCGTTGGAAGTCCATTAAAGACTTCGGTCATACTGAATATCGCATGCCTGGCTTGAAGAAAACCAGAGAAATGGCGGAAATGCTCACCTCTGAAGGTCAGGTCAACAGCAATATTTCTTAGCCGTATAACAAAGAAGCCCATCTATATGGGCTTCTTTAATTGATTCATGAATTAGATCAATGAATTATACCGATTGCTTCGGATGTACCATGTTTTTCACAGCTAAGATATCTGCCAAGACTTGATCAGATATTAAGTTCTCAGCTTTAATCAAAGCCAGCACGCTTTGTCCCGATTCGTTGGCTTGTTTCGCAATACGTGTGGTCGTTTCGTAACCTAAATATGGGTTAAGCGCAGTAATGATACCAATTGAATTTTCGACCTGTGACTGACAAAGTTCGGCATTGGCACGAATCGTTTCAATGCACTTGTATTGGAACATCTGCATCGCTTTGCCTAATAGCTCGATTGATTCGAACAGTTTAAATGCAATCAATGGTTCCATCGCATTCAACTGTAGCTGACCCGCTTCCGCAGCTAGAGTAACCGCCAAATCATTGGCAATCACTTGATAACAGACCAAATTCATTGCTTCTGGGATCACTGGATTCACTTTACCCGGCATAATTGAGCTGCCTGGCTGACGCGCTTCTAAATAAATTTCGTTTAAACCTGCACGTGGACCACTAGATAATAAACGTAAGTCATTTGCGATTTTTGAAAGTTTGGTAGCTGTACGTTTTAACAAACTCGACAACAATACGAAATCGCCCATATCCGATGTTGCTTCGATTAAATCAGGGGCACTGCTAATGTTTCGCTGGGTAATCTCTGACAATGATGCAATGGCATATTCACGATACAGCGTTTCAGTATTGATGCCTGTACCGATTGCAGTTCCGCCTAGATTAACCACACTTAAAGCTTCAGGCATGATCTGATTTAATTTATCTAAATCATTTTGCAAAGTCGTTGCAAAAGCACCAAACTCTTGCCCTAAAGTCATAGGTACAGCATCTTGTAGCTGGGTACGTCCCATTTTTAAGATATTGGCAAACTCATCCGACTTGGCTCTGAAGCTTTCGATTAAATCGTTAAATGGTACATTTAATTGTTGAATTGCAGTGATTAAGCCAATTTTTATTGCTGTTGGATAGACATCATTGGTTGATTGAGACATGTTTACATCATTATTTGGATGTAAATATTGATACTCACCTTTTAAATGACCAAGATATTCTAAGCCTACGTTTGCAACAACTTCATTTATATTCATATTGGTTGAAGTTCCAGCACCACCTTGAATCATATCCACCATAAATTGTTCATGATACTGATTATTTAAAATCTGTTGGCAGGCATATTGGATTGCATTATTTTTATTTTCTTCAATTTTATTGAGTTTAAAATTTGCATGTGCGCATGCAGACTTCACCATTGCCAGTGCTTTAATAAAAGCGGGAAATTGACTCAATTTATTCTGACTTAGATTAAAATTCTCAATTGCTCTTAAAGTTTGAACACCATAATAACAATGTGATGGAATTTCTTTATTACCTAATAAATCTTTTTCAGTCCGTGTGTTAATCTTAACATTCATTTAAATAGACTCTGCTTAACAATGAATTTATATTAGAGTACAGATTGATTTTTTTCTAATGTAAAAAAATATTACTACATGCATTTTTTGCATAATAGATTATAATGTATATAAGCAGGCGTTAAGGATAGGTTATGACCTTGGAAATTCGATGGATTGAAGATTTACTTGCACTCGAGCAAGAAAAATCGATCTCCCAAGCAGCAGAGATGAGACACGTCACACAATCTGCATTTTCACGTAGAATTCAAAATATTGAAACGGCATTGGGTTTCCAAATTTTAAAACGGCATAGTAAAAATATCGACTTCACCGAAGCTGGACAAATTTTATTGGCTTCAGCAAAAAACATCCAGAACCAACTTGAAACAACAATAAACTATCTAGAAAAAAACATTAAAAACAATGAATTAACAGTTAAATTCGCAGTATCGCATTCATTAATAACGCAATTTTTCCCAAGATTTATCCACGATTTGTCACTCAATTTAGAAGACTTAAAATTAGAAATTATTGCAGCCAACCAGAAACAAGGAATGCGTTTGCTCAAAGATGGTTCATGTGATTTTTTAATTTGTTATTGTGATCAAAAAACGTTACAGCAACTTGACCCTTCCCTTTTCGCTTTCCATAAAATCGTAAAAATGGAAATCCTCCCCGTTACCGCACTTAATAATAACCAACCAAAATTTTCATTTGATCAGCTTTTCCCACTGTTGGCTTATAGTAAACAAGCTTATTTAAGAAACTGTGTCGATGAAGTTATTGAGAATAAATTAAATTACCGTACATTATATGAAACAGACAATGCCGGTGACTTAAAAGAACTAGCTTTACAAGGTTTAGGTATTGCATGGTTACCAAAACTACTTATTGAAAAAGAGATTTCTGAAAAAAAATTAATGATCGTAGATCAGGAAAATTATCATACATTTCAAAACATATATATTATCAGACGTGAAATAATACTTTCAAATCGAATAGGCTACATTTGGAACTCATTAACTTCTCATTAATTTTGATACCTTTCATATTCCTTTAAATTTATTAAATTAATAAAATATACAATATAAAAAAGTGATTGTTTAGAAATTAAATTTTGGATTAACATCCAAAAAACTAAACAATCACTATAAATAAAGCTTTTTAAAAAACAATATAAACTATTCAATAGACCGCTCTCATAAATATTTTTCTTCACCTGATTGGAGAAAATCAAAAGGCTACAGAATGATGAAAGAAGTCTATTTTATAGGAATAATTTAAATCTTAACTATTATCTGCCAATCGACTGACTGGAATAATTGGTTCAACCATGACTTCATCTTGCTCTTCAACCTCATGCTTATCACCTTCAGTTCGCGCGATAACCGCGGTTGCAATACTATTTCCGATGACATTGGTTGCAGTACGCCCCATATCTAAAAATTGATCAATTGCAAGAATTAATAAAATACCGGCTTCTGGAAGTTGAAACATAGCGAGTGTCGAAGCAATCACCACAATAGATGCGCGCGAAACGCCAGCAATGCCTTTACTTGTGATCATCAAGGTTAATAAAATCAAAGCCTGCTGAGCAAAACTCAAATCCACATTATAGGCTTGTGCAATAAACAACACCGCAAAAGCCATATACATCATTGAACCATCGAGATTAAATGAATAACCCAAAGGTAATACAAAGCTAGTAATACGTTTCGGCACACCAAATTTATCTAAAGCTTCCATCGTTTTTGGATATGCAGACTCACTGCTGGCTGTTGCAAATGCCAACATGGTTGGTTCACGAACCGCTCGCATCAATCTAAAAACATCTCGTTTCAAGAAGATATAACCAAATGAAATGAGGATCATCCAAAGGATCAATAGACCGACATAGAATTGCCCGATGAAAATACTATAATCAAGAATTAATTTAGGCCCCTGAACTGCAATTGCTGATGCGATTGCTGCAAATACCGCAATCGGTGCTGCTGCCATGACATAGTCGGTAATACGGAACATGACACGGCATAGTTCATCGATGATTCGACCAATGACTGAAGCACCCGTTTGATGCTGTACATACGCTAATGCTGAACCAAAGAAAATTGAGAACACCAAAATTTGCAAAATTTCATTATTTGCCATCGCTTCTGCAAAACTACGCGGGAAAATATGCGTAATAAATGTCTGCAAGCTTAAGCTGGAAGCACTCACGCCAACATCCACAGCTTCTTGTGGAATACTGAGGTTCATTCCTGCCCCAGGTTGGAAATAATTGGCTAAGCCCATCCCAAGCAAAAGAGAAATGAACGATGCACCAATAAACCAAGTCATTGCTTTGAAAGTAATCGATCCGAGTGAGGATGATTTCCCCATTGAAATTAGACCTGAAACAATGGTTGCAAACACCAAAGGTGCAATAATCATTTTAATTAATCTTAGAAATACATCGGTAACGATCTTAAAATAACCCGCGATGTCTGTTGTTTGTGCAGTGCTTAAAGTGCTATGACATGCCCAGCCTACTAATATTCCTGTGATCATCGCAATCAGAATATATTTGAGCAGCTTTTTTTGATTCATAATAGTTATTCCTTCCCTATTTCGCTTAGCATCAACTCACAAACATACATTTGATCTTTGATGACTATCCATGCTGATCTCATCAGATAGGCTGTGCGTTTCTAGAAGCACAAACCAATTGACTCAACAATTAGCAGAGGCAAGTGTTACTTTTTTTCAAAAAAAACGACAATGCAAAAATTAAATATTTCATGCAAAAAATGCATAATTTTGAATGTTTTTTGAGTGATATAAATGAAATAAAATTCAGATTCAAAGCTCAAATAAGCAAGACTTGGTAGATGAAATACGAGTTATATTTATTTGATAAATTAAGTAAATTTTTCACACCTTTTATAACGATCTTGTAAAAAAGCGCTTTAGGATAAACTCGACAATCACGCTTCATGACATGCTAAATCGACTCCCCACTATAAATAATGATTCTGTATCTATAACTATTTATTGGAGAACATCGCCATTCATTTTTTATTTTAATCCGCACTCAAGGATTTGCTCTAATCCATACTTTTGATATGGGCTATAAAAGTATAGATATAAAAAAAGTCCTTGTTTACACAAGGACTTTTTGAATTTGGCGGAAGCGGTGAGATTCGAACTCACGGAGGACTCACACCCTCGTCGGTTTTCAAGACCGGTGCATTAAACCGCTCTGCCACGCTTCCAATGGCGGCTATCATATAAATAAAACCGCGCCTTGGCAAACCTTTTATGCAAAATCTTGCATCAAATGATCAAAATAAAATCAACACCCTGTTATTTTAACAATTTTCGTTTTTTTCATAACGAATTGAGTTGATATACCATACTTTTTTCCCAAGCGGCGTATCGACTTCAACATCATCATCAACGGCTTTACCAAGTAATGCACGTGCCATTGGTGATTCAATTGAGATATGTTGAGGATGATGATCATAGATCTCGTCAACACCAACAATACGCAGTGATTTCTTTTCGCCTGCATCATTTTCGATCTCAACCCAAGCACCAAAATAAACTTTTCCTTCTTGTTCGGGTACATAATCGATGATCTTCAATTCTTCGAGACGTTTTCCCAGATATCGAACACGACGATCAATTTTCCTAAGTATTTGTTTATTATATTGATAATCTGCATTTTCAGACCGATCGCCTAAACTAGCAGCCCAATTTACTTTTTTAGTAATCTCAGGGCGTTCTTCATGCCAGAGTTTTTTTAGCTCTGCGACCAACAAATCATGTCCATTACGAGTAATTAAATTTGATTTCATAAGAAAAAAATACGCTAATATAACAGTCTGTTTACAAGTCGTTGCATTGTATTCCTTATTTCAACATCACTAAAGTGTATAAATTTTATTCTTTTTCAAATCATGCGGTTGTGATGAATCTCTCAGTATTTTATTGTTCAAAATTTGACAATCCTATTTTTGCCGCTTATTATGCGCCCCTAAGTTAACTTTTTGTTTATTTTTTATACACTTTGTGAATGATGTGTAACACGAACATCATTTTTCCAGATTAATTCAATGTCATTTTGAATGGCGTCATGATTTGCCCACCCTTATTGAATTTATCAACTTTAAAAAGTTAGAGCATTTTTTTGCTGAACTTTTAGGGCATAAATTACCTGTAGCGGAGACAACATGCACAGTAATTCAAGTTCTGGGTCGAGGCTTAGCCTTAACTCTTTATCTTCCAAACTTCCATTTCAAGCTTTAGCATTAGGTGTGGTCATTCTCCCTTTTAATAGCTTGAGCGCTGAAAAATCACATCAATACAATAGTGTTTTGGCAAGCAATGTATTAACCGTGGTTGCAGTTGAAAATCCAACGATCGTATTTAAAGAAGATCAGTTTTTACATGGTTTTGGCTATGATTTAGCGCGAAACTATGCACAGAGTTTAAATGTAAAGCTCGATTTTAAAACAGTTCCAGATAATGCAACTGCATTAAAATGGATCGCCCAAGGCAAAGCCAATCTGGCCATGACAACAGCGAATCTAAATCAGATTGAAAATAAACAATTAGTTTCTTTTTCAGCAAGTTGTGGCGATCAAGATAGCTTAAGCAAAAATGGTTTAAATCCTCAATTCAATTGGGTATTTAAACAAGCTGATGATCCTCTCACACTGACAGCAAGTGGTTTTATTTGCCAAAGTAAACAATTGGGTACAACACAGCAGCTTGCTTCTTTTTACAACCGCAATGTGGTTAAACCTGAATCTTGGTCAACGATTCAAAAAGATTTGAATCAACGTTTACCCATCTATAAAGCGAGCTTTAAGAAAAGTGCATCTAAATACAATTTAGATTGGCATTTATTGGCAGCAATTGGTTATCAAGAATCTTATCTTAAACCCACTTCAGTGTCGCCTACTGGCGTACGTGGCTTAATGATGCTGACGAATAGTACGGCTCAAGCGATGGGTGTAACCAACCGTGTTGATCCTGTACAAAGCATCCAAGGTGGTGCCAAGTATTATGATCTGATGCTGGATCAATTTGCCAATGTTCCCTACCCTGACCGTAACTGGTATGCCTTAGTGGCTTATAATATGGGACCAGGTGCAGTAAGTCAGGCACAAAAACGGATCAAAGCGCAAGGTAAAGACCCAAATCAATGGGTAAATTTATATGATTATTTACAGCGTAACCAAGCTAAAAATGGTCGACACAAACAAGCCGTTCAATACGTCAAACGTATTCGTGCTTACTTAGAACACATTAAAACCAGTGATCTAATTAATATTTAAAAATAAAAAAAAGCTTACCGAATGGGTAAGCTTTTTTTTTAAAGAATTTAAGCAGTTTGCTCAAGTACTTTCTTGAATAAGTCTTTTTGTTCTTGGCTTGGCTTAGCCGTTTGTAAAGCCATAAGTTGAGACATATCGCCTTGTACTTTGATTTTACCAGTCATGAACGCCTGCATTGCAGCAGCCATATCAAACTCTAAGAATACTTTACGTAAAGTTTCAGCATCCATATTTAAAGTTGTTTTAGCCTTGGTCGATAATCCTTTTTGGATTTTACCAGCATCTAAAGCCAACTCTGTATTACCAGCTGCATCTGTTACAACCAAGTTAATTGCCAAATTCGCCAGTGCTGGTGGCAAGTTTAAATCACCTGCTTCAGCAGTAAGTGTATCGACAGTTACAAACCAATCATCAGTTAAAAATGCAGCCATGATTATTCCTCAAATGTATTTGTTCAATTTCTTGTGCCATCTATCCAGACGACATCACATGAAGCAATTTGCTTGTGCCATGTTATAGCACGTATATTTTATTTTAGGCTATGACTTTTTGTACGTAGGATTCAATTTTTAAAAATTTTATAAAGAAAAGGCACTTAACAAAGTGCCTTTAAAAAAATTCTTACATTTTATTCAGCAGCGAAACTTAAATTCACCACATCTAGACGATTTTTCAATTCTTCTGGATCTTTCATATCGAACTCACGCTGTTCATCCAACGCTTCAAAATCAAATAACTCTCGATCAGCTAGCTGCGATGGCGATACATTTTGTAATGCGCCAAAAATACTATGTAAACGCTTAGGATATTGCTTATCCCACTCACGCAACATGTCATTCAGAATCGCACGCTGTAAATTTTCTTGAGATCCGCACAAGTTACACGGAATGATCGGGAACTGACGCATTTCTGCATATTTGATAATGTCTTTTTCTTCAACATAAGCCAAAGGACGAATCAAAATATTCTTTTTATCTGAAGACAGCAGTTTCGGTGGCATCGCTTTCAAACTACCACCATGGAATAAGTTCAGGAAGAATGTCGCTAAAATATCATCACGATGGTGACCTAAAGCCACTTTCGTCGCACCAATTTCTTGGGCAAAGCCATAAAGAGAACCGCGACGCAATCGAGAACATACGGCGCAATAGGTCTTACCTTCAGGTGTTAAGCGCTTGGTAATGGTATAGGTATCTTTTTCAAGGATATAATATGGAATATTGTTTTCTTCCATATAACGTGGCAAAACATCCTCAGGAAAGCCGGGTTGCTTTTGATCCAGATTAACGGCAACAATATCAAAATTAATCGGCGCGATACGTTTGAATTGCAGCAAGATATCGAGCAAGGTATAACTGTCCTTACCACCCGATACGCATACCATGACTTTATCGCCATCTTCGATCATCTTGTAGTCACGAATTGCATGCCCCACTTGGCGACGTAGTTTTTTCAACAAGCGATAATAGGCCGAACTAGTAGGAAGCTCTGGCTTGAAATTAAATCCTTGGTTGGACTCCACTGGCGCGTACATAGACGTGATTTACTCATAAACAAAATACCGCAAGATTTTATCCCATTCCGAAAAAATGCGCACCTAAAGAATTTTTCAATTTCTCTCAATCGTCATATTTGAGTTTCATACTGGTAAAATTCTGATCAAAAGTTATCAAAATCGTCTAGATTGCTTATATTTCAGACTTCTCCACAGTTTTCCACAAAAACTGTGGATAAAATTGTGGATTTCTTCGCTATTGACAAACTTTTTTTATCTTAGAATAAGGCTTTCAATCAAATTGATCATTTTTTAACCAATCATTTTACCCTATTAAAAACAATAGCTTATATAAGTCAACACTTAAATTTTAAAAAAAATTTAATTTTTTTTTTGCTGAACATTCGAGCAAAAGGACTTGATTTTTTGTTAGACAGTAGAAAAATAAAAAAATGTAGCGAAAGTACTTTTTAGACATTTTTTTGTTACACTGCTGAAATGAATTAAAGCTCATCTTTTGTGAATATTATAACGATGAACAAAATAACTTATTTTTTTATGTTGTATTTGGGGACAATCGGTTTTTTTAATACAACAGTATCTGCATACGCTGGGCAAACCATCTATCAATTTAAAGATAGCAATGGTACTACACTGCTGACCAATAAAAAGAAAGCTGAGTACAGCCATTTAAAAGTGGTTAAAGCAACCTATTATCCCGATAGCAATATCCATAGCTATCGTAATTGGGGCAATAGCGAAGCTTCAGTTCTACCCAGTTATAGCCGTAACCGAAATACTTTCGACCATTTGATCCGTCAAGCAGCGCAACAACATGGTGTTTCAGAAGGCCTAATAAAAGCGGTAATGCACACTGAATCTGGTTTCAATGTCAATGCACGCTCACCTGTCGGTGCCCAAGGCTTAATGCAGTTGATGCCAGCGACAGCTAAACGCTTCAATGTCTCGGATGCGTACGACCCTCAGCAAAATATTTTTGCGGGTGCAAAGTATTTAAGCTGGTTACTGAAACGCTTTAAAGGTGATACACGCTTGGCCTTGGCTGCCTATAACGCAGGAGAAGGCAATGTCGATAAATATAAAGGCATCCCCCCATTCCGAGAAACACAGGATTATGTTCGTCGTGTCACTAGTCGTTATCAAAACCTCTATGTATCAGGTTTAGGGACCAATTTATCTCAACCGACAGCTCATTCAAGCAATGGGCAAGTGATCGCACAATCGGTCAATTATGCAGGCTCAAATAGCAGTACAAATGCCGAAACCGCATCAACATCAAGACAGTACAATCGACAAATCATCACTTTGGCCGATGGTACCTTTACAGATGCACCAGCAGGCAGCTACTCCACAGCGAATGCCACTGCTTCTGCCCATATCCGTTTAACGGATTAATATGTACATTAAAACAACGATAACTAGCAATTATTTGTTACTTTTTTCACGCTAAAATTAGTTTTAAGTGCTTGTTTCTTTGTAGATTCATTATTTTGTTTGCAAACATGCAATAACAGCTATTTTTTCCCTTGAATTTTTGGGGTTCAACCTGCATATTATTGGGGTGATTTATATTTATAAATCAGATCACTTTTTCTTTATAAGAGGGTTTTCTCAATGATGCGGATTGGTTTGTTCTTGCTAACCAACCTCGCGGTACTGGTTGTAGCTGGCATTATTTTGTCACTCTTCGGTGTCGGTAGTTACCATGGCGCGGGTGGCTTAAATCTAGGCAACCTAATGGTTATCTGCCTTGTCTTTGGTATGGTAGGTTCTTTGATTTCCCTATTCCTATCAAAGTGGATGGCTAAAAAAACCACTGGGACCGAATTAATCGACCCGAATGCACCTCGTAATCAAGCCGAAGCGTGGTTATTACAAGAAGTTGCTCAATTATCCCAACGTGCAGGTATTAAAATGCCTGAAGTTGGTATCTTCCCATCTTATCAATCTAATGCATTTGCAACAGGTTGGAATAAAAACGACGCACTAGTAGCTGTTTCAACAGGTCTATTAGAACGTATGAACAAAGATGAACTTCGTGCTGTACTTGCGCATGAAATTGGTCACGTTGCAAATGGTGATATGGTTACCCTTGCATTGATCCAAGGTGTAGTCAATGCCTTCGTTATGTTCTTTGCGCGTATTGCTGGGGACTTTATTGACCGTAATGTATTTGGTCGTGAAGATGGCGAAGCACCAGGAATTGCCTATTTTGCGATTACGATTGCTTTAGATATCGTATTTGGTATCTTGGCATCAACCATCGTGATGTGGTTCTCTCGTCAACGTGAATACCGTGCTGATGAAGCAGGTGCACGTTTGGCTGGTAAAGATGCAATGATTTCTGCACTACTTCGCTTACAAGCAGAATCAGAAATGCCAGATCAAATGCCGAAAGAAATGAAAGCATTTGCAATCGCGGAAGGTAAAGAACAAGGCTTTAGCTTAGCTGCATTGTTCCACACCCACCCAAGCATTGAACAACGTGTTGCTGCATTAAAGCAATTAAACGTTCACTAATCCAAACAGATACATCAATAAAGCCTCCAAATTGGAGGCTTTATTTTTTACAATATCAATGTTTTTAAATATTTCGGATTGATGAATACTAAAAATCAAGCAACCTAGAGTAAATCAGAAATATAAGCTCAAATACAAGAATAAATTACTTTACTCCGAATCATCATCTTCAATTGTTTTTTTCCAATCATTAAAACTTCTAAAAAGCAAAGTTGATGGCCATATCGGGTTAGTTTCATGGTTCCATGTTAAATGAACCTCAGCATATTGATCTTCCTGATTCTCAAAGAAGAATAAAATATCATCCTCTCCCTCTTTTCGGGCAATGGCTACTGCTTTTTTGTCAAAAAGCACATGCCCCAATATAAGCTCACGTTTAAGTTCATTAGAGAATATTGATTCTTTCTCTTCTTGTATAAGTACCCAATTTTTCGGCAACTTATCTTTGAGATGACTCATATATTAATCTCTAGGAAACAAAAGACTTATACAACTGCCACGCGTAACTCAGGCCAAGCCAAAGTGCAAGTACAAGTAAAATCAAAACGGCGATGCCGAGCAAATCAGGTATCCGCAGCCAAATCCAGCTCACAATCGGATTACGCCAAAATGCTGAGGTTTTCTGTTTTTGCTCTAGAGATTCATGCAAAAATGGATGCACCACATGAATATCACTGTGTACTTGATATTCCTCACGGATATGATTATGCACAATCTCAAGGGTCTTGCGGCTTGGCCGAATAAATACGTCAAATAAAGTCCCTACAATCGGCACAAAACCGACCAACATATCTAAGATCGCAAGTTTCACCACGCCATTGAGTTTGTGTTGTGGAACACCCACTTCTCTGGCTTTTTTGAACGCATATAATGTCAGAACAAAACCTGCTATATCGCCCGCAAAAGGAATCGTACTCAATGCTGCATCCGCACCAACACCTTGCTTAGTGAACGGAATTCGTACCAAGCTGTCCATCGTATTGGCGAATTTCGCCAAATCACGCTCCACAACGATTGCTTGCTGCTGAGTTAATTTTTTTTGTTCTGACATTTGCCCAACCTTAAACCAAGTTTATAGCTTGATCATAAATACTTTTTAAATCGAGAAGGTATTATTTTTACAACTAAAATAAGATCATAGAAGCAATAAATAGATAGACAATCACTCCAGTCGCATCACATATTGAAGTGACCAATGGCGCTGAAGCACTTGCTGGATCTAGTCCGACTCTATTTAAAATAAAAGGCAAACTCATGCCAATCAGGCACCCCATTAACACGATTCCCATCATACTCAAGGCCAACACCAATGCCACCCATTCATCACCACGGAAATATCCAAGGAGTGAAACTGCGATCGCCATCGTTCCTCCCAAACTTAAAGCAACTAAGCTCTCTCGGCCGAGGAGATAAAACCAATCTTTAAACTGCACATCACCTGTCGCCAACGCCCTTACCATTAAGGTAGAAGACTGAGAACCCGCATTCCCTCCACTGCCAACCAATAAAGGTAAGAAAAATACTAAAACTAAATGCTGTGCGATCAAATCTTCATAATGCGCTATCCCTAAACCAGACAGCAAACTACCAAATACTAAAAAAACCAGCCAAAAAACGCGCTTTTGATACAGTTGTAAAATTGGGGCTGTTTTAATGCTCATTTTCGAAGATGCATTCACCGCACCGACTTTTAAGAAATCTTCAGTTGCTTCTTCACTGGCGACATCCATTGCATCATCATAAGTCACGATCCCGACCATCATGTCTTGATGATCAAGAATTGGGAGTGCCAATAAGTCATATCTTGCGATGGTTTTAGCAACCTCATCTTGATCGGTATCTACATAAGCAGTCAAAACATGGGTAACCATCAGCTCACTGATATTCTGCGTTGCAGGTGCAAGGATCAATTGTTTTAATGACAAAACTCCTAATATTTTTCGTGCATCATCCAATACATAAGCAAAATAAATGGTTTCTGTATCTGGTGCTTCAAGACGCAACATTTTAATTGCATCTTTGACCATAATATTGGGTTTTAAGGTCGCATATTCGGAGCTCATAATCGCCCCTGCTGTTCCCTCTAGATATGATGAAAGTTGACGAATGTCTTCTCTTTCAGCTTGGGCCAGTGCAGGAAGCAATGCTTTTTGTTGTTGTTTATCTAAGCATTTAAAAACATCAGCTCGTTTGTCCGATGACATTTCACCGACGATTTCAGCCAGAATATTTCTTGGCATTGCTTTGGCGAGTTTGACTTGTTCATTTGGCGGAAGATAAGAAAAAACATAAGCTCTATCAGGCAAATGCTTCAATAATAACTGGCTTTGTTCGATTGGAAGCTGTGTCAAAAGATCAGCAATATCAACTGCGGGGAAAGTTTCGACCGACGCAAGCGCAAGTGAAATATTGTTATTCTTCAATGCGTCTTGCAATAAATATAAAAAATTGTTGTAACCCATCTCTACCTCTTCACTACAATAGATCAGCAATGAAGAGTTAGACACAGCATATTATTTTACTGTCGAATAACGACCTTCATTCTGATTTTTATGAAAATAATGTGTAATTCGTAATAAACTACAACTCTGCGTGTCCATTTAGGCAATTAATCCTCAATTAACCGTTTATACGGCGCGTGCATAGTAAAGGCTTGAGTCAAGCGGACGCAAGCCTTTATCTACATGGAATATGTGATTTTTTGTTTCTATCAGAAATATTTAAGCGCAAAAATATTTAAAAAACTCAACTCACTGCAACGGTTTTCCCTTTAAAAATTGATCGAATCAACACATACATTAAAGGAATGAAAATAAGGACAAGCACTGTGCCAAAGACAACACCACCAAAAACACTATAACCAATGGCTTGGCGGCTGAGTGCCCCAGCACCTGTCGAGAACATTAACGGAATCACCCCTGCACCAAATGCAATCGAGGTCATGAGGATCGGACGTAAACGTAGTCCAGCAGCATAAAGCGCAGCATCAAGAACATTGCGTCCCCGCTGTTGTAAACTGGCTGCAAACTCAACCATTAAGATGGCATTTTTACAAGACAACCCGATGGTGGTGAGCAGTGCGATCTGAAAGTAAATATCATTGGCAAAACCAAACCAGTAACTAAATAAGATCGTTCCCCCGATACCGAGCGGAATAGCCGCCATGACCACCGAAGGAATAGACCAGCTTTCATATAAAGCAGCTAGGCACAAGAAAATAAAAGCAATCGAGATCAAATATAACCAAATTGCTTGGTTACTCGATTGCTGTTCTTGGTAGGATAGACCACTCCATGCCAATCCCACTTCAGGCATTTGTGCCACAATATTTGCCATTGCTCGCATGCCTTGACCACTACTAAAACCACTGGCGGAATCTGCTTCTAATTCAATCGCTGGATAGCCCATAAAACGTTCCAACAAGGGTGGCGCGCCCTGCCATTCAACTTGGCTAAATTGAGTAAAGGGAATCATCTGTCCTTGTGCATTTTTCACATGCCAAAAACTCAAATCTTCAGGTTTAGAACGATAAGGTGCATCCCCTTGTAAATAAACACGTTTGATTCGACCACGATCAATAAAATCATTGATATAGCTTCCGCTCCACGCCGTCGAGATCGTACGATTAATCTCATTGATATTTAAACTGTGTAGCATCGCAGTACGATGATCAATCTTAATATTGAGAACTGCCTGATCATCATTGCTCTTTTTATCAAGATTTTCGATGCTACTTAATGCATTGCCCTGCTGTTGAAGATTTTCAAAAGACCGAAAGAGGCTATCTCGCCCAGAGCCTTGGGTATCTTGTAGCCAAAAATTGATTTTGTCTGAATTGCCCAACCCGCGTATGACTGCAGGCATCAGTACCATAATACGTGCCTGATTATTCTGAGCAAAATGCTTCATAGCACGTGCACGAATTTCTTGTGCACTATTTTTCACACCTGGACGATCATCCCAATGTTTCAAAGAAACAAAGGCTTGCCCTAGGTTTTGACCTGAGCCTGAGAAGTTGCGTCCATGTATCACCATGATGCCATTTAAATTATCTTTTTCTTCTGCCAAGAAATAGTCTGAAATTTGTTTGCCGATAACTTGGGTTTGACTCATCGGCGTGCCTTCAGCTAGGCGAAACTGAACACCTAATATCCCCTGATCTTCTTGTGGTAAAAAACTGGTGGGTAATTCACGATAGATCCAAGCAAAAGCACCAACCAAAAACAATAAAGCGACAAGCGACAGAAATTTAAGCTGTATCACCTTTTTGGCGACATTCAGATAAAAACTTCGAACACGATCTAATCCACGCTCAAAGTACACGGCCCATTTGGCTTTCTGTTGCTGTGGTTTTAATAAAATCGCACATAAAGCAGGGGTAAGAATCAATGCCACCAGCAATGATAAAGACATCGCTGCGACTAAAGTAATCGAAAATTGGCGATAAATAATCCCCGTTGCACCGGTAAAAAATGACATTGGGATAAATACTGCTGTCAATACTAAGGTAATCCCAACCAATGCCCCGCTAATCTCTTGCATAGACTGAATACTGGCTTGTTTGGCATCCAGCTTCTGCTCATGCATGATCCGTTCAACATTTTCAACCACAACGATTGCATCATCTACCAACAACCCAATCGCAAGCACCATTGCAAATAGCGTCAGGGTGTTAATGCTCATTCCCAATACAGCAAGCACTGCAAAAGTCCCTAAAATCACCACTGGAACCGTTACCGCAGGGATCAAGGTTGCTCGCCAATTCTGTAAGAAAAGGAACATCACCAGTACAACCAAAATGATCGCTTCAACCAGTGTGGTCACCACCTGAGACATTGATTCTTTTACAAAGGGGGTATCATCACGTGGATAGACCACAAAATAACCTTCAGGCAATCCTTTTTTTAACCGTTCTATTTCTTGGTAAACTAAATCCGCAGTTTGCATCACATTGGCGCCCACAGCCAATGAAACTGAAAGCCCCGAAGCGGGATAACCGTTGATCCGGTTAAAAATCTGATAGTTTTCTGCACCAATCTCGACTCGGGCAATATCTTTTAGATAGACCATGCCGCCATCGCTATTTGCTTTGAGAATAATGTTTTCAAATTGTTCAGGCGTACGCAATAAAGAGCCTGAGGTGACTTTGGCATTTAAATATTGATCATCTACACTCGGTAACTGCCCAATCGCACCTGCTGCCACTTGAGCATTCTGATTTTCTAAAGCCGTACGGACTTCACTGACACTGAGTTGGTATTGTTGTAATTTTTTAGGATCCAACCAAATACGCATCGCGTACTGTGAGCCAAAAACACTGATTTCCCCAACACCTTCGAGACGACTCAGATTTAACTCAAAATGATTGGTTAAATAATCAGAGATATCGATATTGGTGGAACGTCCAGAAGCATCGGCTAAGCCAATGACCATAAAAGAATCACTGAGCGATTTGCGAACGTTCACCCCCTGTCTTTGTACGTCGGCTGGTAAACGATTGATTGCGCCATTAATTGAATTTTGAACTTGCACTTGTGCCTGATCAGGATCAGTGCCTTGCGCAAAGAACAAACTAATCCGACTGTTACCATTAGCATCACTACTTGAACTAAAATAAAGAAGATGGTCAATCCCTTTAATTTGTTGTTCTAAGACTTGCGTAACACTGTCTTCAACCGCTTGTGCATCTGCGCCACTATAATTGGTAGATACAGTAATTCTAGGCGGAGCAATATCGGGATAGCGCTCTACAGGTAAATTTAAAACAGCAAGTAACCCAACAGCCATCACGATAATCGCTAAGACACCTGCAAAAATGGGACGATCAATAAAAAATTTAGATAACATGGCTGTTCATTCCATTGCTCAAACAGTCAGTTTTTCAAAAGATAACTAAACATGGGCATTGTATAAAGGTAGATCATTACTGAGCCAATAAGGAAACACTATCCCTATTAACATATCATTGCAAAAAGCCAGAATTACGAAGAAATTATGGATTTTTCACGTACATTAAAACAGATCCATAGCAAAATAAACTGATTAAATTCAAACAACTAAAAAAATGAAAAATTGAAATTACTTTGCGATCAATGAGTTCCTAAATTCAGATTGACAACAGCGAATCTAAAACCGATAGTAGCACGCTTATTGCGCTCCCTAATCTTATTAAACATCTATGAAGGTCACTCTGAAGAACTTTAATATTCTCTTATTCATTTTGCTACCAGCTCTGATTACTGGCGGTTTATTAATTTTTTCAGGTAACTTGTCTGATGGTTTAAGGCTTGGTTTTTTATCACTACCCGGTGCGATTTTTTTATATTTGGCAGCCATTCAAAATAAAAAATCTTGGTATATTCTGTCCATCATTTGGTGGCTGATTTTCTGGTTCGACTCACTGTTACGCTCCAGTACTTGGATTTTATTTAGCAGTGACAATGAAGCCTATTTTATTATTGAAGCGATTGCGAATACCAGTTATACCGAAACTTGGGAGTTTTTCCAGCTTCACGCGATCAGCATTATCGCTGTGCTGGTAGGTTTAGTTTCGCTGACGATCGTCTATCACTATATTGCGTTTAAGTATTTAAAAACTGAAAACTTCAAACAACTTTGGCACAGCCATTTTTATCGTGCATGGATCATTTTTTTGGTTCTTCTTACTTTGACTTGCTATCTGATGAAACCATCACGCAACGTTCATCCGATTGTATTTTGGAGTAATTATCAGGAAAAAATTGAAAATTTCAGAGATCGAATCACAAAACATAAAGATGTTCACCATCAATGGGATCGTAGTGCGAAACAAAATCTAATTGTTTCAGATCCAACTAGACAGAAACAAACCCATGTATTGGTCTTGTCTGAAAGTATTACCAGTCTTGATCTCGGCCTATGTGGTTATACGCGAGATACCACACCAGAACTTTCAAAAAGAATCAACCAAATTAAAGTGTTTTGTAATGCTTTTTCACCATCGCCCTCAACCATTAATGCATTACGAGTACTCTTAACTGAAAGTCCTGCGTCTGAACATGATCGTTACTCACCTGAAAGCATCCTTGCTTATGCAAAAGCAGCGGGTTATAAAATTTACTGGCTCAGCAATCAAGATGATATTTACCTTTCCTCATTGTTCGGTTCTTATGCGGATAAAGCCGTGTATAAAAATACACGTTCTGGGCGTAGCAGCAGCTCTTTAGATGAAAATCTCATCCCTGCTTACGTGCAAGCGCTTGCAGACCCTGAGCCTAAAAAGTTAATCATTCTTCATATGATTGGCACACACCCAAACTATAAAGAACGCTATCCTGCCGCTTTTAATAATTTTAGCGCTGACAGTAATGATGCGGTCGAAATGCTACTCAAGAAAAATGATATTGATCCATGGATACGTTCTATGCGTAACCACTACGACAATGCGATCTTGTATCAAGACAGTTTATTGGCTCAGATTTTAGATAAACTTATCGCTGAAAAGAACCAAGACTTTAGATCATTTACCGTTGTTTCAGATCATGGTAATGAAGTTGGTCATGAGATGGATTATGCCGGACATAGTCCAAATACCAAGGCTGGTTATCAAGTTCCAGTCATTATGTGGTATGACCATATGCCATCAACAGGTGTAGATCGAACTCAAACCATCAACACCGCTGAACTCGATAATAATCTCATGCAAATCATGGGACTCAAAGATAAATATGCTCCGCCTCAGTCATACTGGCTGGACCAAAACTATCACTTTAGCCCTGAAATCAATTGGCCCTATTGGGAAAAAAAGCATTAGATTTTGATTGATAGAACATTCTTTTTAACATTGAGTAAAATTAGATACTCAATTTCGATTGTTTTATCTAAAAATTATTTGTAATTTCATCAAACGATCATCTCTTTGTCATCCATTTGATAAATTCAATCAGCACACTAACGACTCAAATAAAAACACATGAGTTTATGTATGTTAAAGCAAACAGTCGCGAGTCTCTGTCTGATCGGCCTTGTGGGTTGTAACAATGATGACAATGCTTCATCCAATTCCAATCAACCACAATATCAATTGCCACAAATTTTAGTGGTCGGACATCGTGGTGCAAGTGCGCTTCGACCTGAACATACCCTTGAGGCCTATCAAAAAGCGATTGATGATGGCGCGGATTTTATTGAACCTGATCTGGTCTCAACCCAAGATGGAGTCTTGATCGCTCGCCATGAAAATGAAATCAGTGGTACCACCAATGTTGCCAGCCTGCCAGAATTTGCCGATCGTAAAACCACGAAAATCATTGACGGCGTCACTTTTGAAGGTTGGTTCACCGAGGACTTTAGCCTCAAAGAATTACAACAACTTAAAGCACGTGAACGTATTCCACAATATCGACCAGCCAATCAACAATACAATGATTTATATAGCATACCGACCTTAGAGCAAATCATTGAACTGGCTGAAGCACATTATAAAAAAACAGGTAAAATCATTGGTTTATATATCGAAACCAAACACCCGACTTTCTTCCAAAAACAAAATTTAGCAATGGAAGATACATTGCTAAAAACATTAGCAAAATATAAATATAGCCGTGACATTGCTCCGATCTATTTACAATCATTTGAAGTGGGCAATTTAAAATATTTAAAAAACCAGTTGGACTTACATAAAAGTGTCAAACATGCACAGTTAATTCAACTTTATGATAATAAATCAAAAAAACCTGCAGATTATGATGACCAAAATATTTCAACTACTTATGCAGATATGGCAACCATAGATGGACTAAAGGCTATTGCTAAATATGCCGATGGTGTTGGTCCATGGAAAGAGACTTATATTTTCGAAGATAAAGATACCCTAAAAAAACCAACCTCTTTTATAAAAGATGCACATCAAGCGGGTTTAAAAGTACATCCTTATACTTTCCGCCCTGAGAACAACTTCCTGCCAGCTTCCTTAAAATGTAGCATCGACCCAGCTAAAGCGGCTGAACGTTGCCCTACAGGGGCGATCAAAGAATTACAGCTATATTTCAAAGCGGGTGTGGATGGGGTATTTGCGGATGATCCAGCGATTGCACGTCAAGCAGTAAAAGAATATCTCGCAACACCGTCTAAATAATCGAATCACTCAATCATAAGGACAGCCCAACTCGGCTGTCCTTATTTATGCTTGTTTCATCAACTGCTTTCGTTGCACCTGTTGCCACTGCCACCAACCATAAGTCGCCAAGCCCACAAATGCGGCATATAAAACTGCTGTTAATAACAGTTCTTTATAAATAAACATGCCCACATAAACAATATCCACAAAGATCCAAAGTAGCCAAGTTGCAATATGTTTTTGACTGGTCCAATAGGTCGCAAGTAAACTAAATGCAGCGAGCTGAGAATCTAACATCGGTACAGCAGCATCCGTGAAATGCTTTAAAATGAGACCCAATAATAATCCTCCCATTGCAGCCAAACACATTTGAGCAATTGCCATTTGAATGCCAATCGGCTCAATCCGAATCTCGTGGTCTTGACGTTTTCCTTTTAACCAAAAATAAAAACCATAGCAATTGAATGCGATAAAGAAGAATTGCAGAATGGTTTCGGCATACAATTTATAGGCGAAAAAAAGATAAGCGTACAATGCACAAGCCAAAATATTGAAACCCCAACACCACATATGACGTTGAATGGTCAAAGTGACACCGATAATACTCATCAAGACGGCAATGATTTCTAAAGGAGACAAAGGAAAACTTCTGTTTAAATATCGAATACTGTCATTATGAAAAGATCTTAAATTTAAGCAACTATAAATCTTCAAGCTGCATTGATATATTTTCAAGCTTATTGAGAGTGATGACTATTTTTTATTCAGACCTTATGCTATAAAAATCTTAAGCTTATTTTTAATATAACTCGCATGAACAAAGTACCCGCTCTAGATCTTGCATGTATCGCAGATTGCATTCTCGCCAATGCAATGTGGCGACGTGTCTGCATGTCTATACGAGGAGGCTTTGCAATGTTATTTGATCCGATGACCCGTTAAAAAATAACATGACATGAAACATAGGTCGCCTCAATGGCGGCTTTTTTTTCGCCTTGATTTCTGAACATTTAAACCTACTGTTGTTATTACTGGAGCACCCCATGTCACAATTGCATGAAAAAAGTTTTATACCCACGCCACAGATACAACCGACTGTCGCCTCTACTTCCCCACGCCCAGCGCCAGTCGGTCAATTTATTGCAGTTGTTCTGATTTGGTCATTCACCCCGTTAGCAGCGGTATGGACAGTGCAAGATATTCATTGGGCTTGGGGTTTGTTTCTACGATACAGTCTCGCCATTCCACTTACCTTTATTTGTCTGTTTTACTTTGGACTCAAACTCAGCATAAATTTCAAAGCAATCACCAGTTATACCGCAGGTGCAATTGGGTTATTTGGTTCTATGACTTTTTGTTATATGGGGGCGACACGTGTGCCATCGGGTATGATTTCAATTATTTAT
This sequence comes from Acinetobacter sp. NIPH 298, assembly GCF_000369505.1. Taxonomy (GTDB): domain Bacteria; phylum Pseudomonadota; class Gammaproteobacteria; order Pseudomonadales; family Moraxellaceae; genus Acinetobacter. Next base: position 350,854 of record NZ_KB850055.1, on the reverse strand, counting down.
GGCACAGCACCTTTGTGGTCGGGTTTGATAGCGGTCTTTATTTTAAAACGTGAGCACTTTCACCCACGTCAATGGTGCGGTTTAATTCTGGCCTTTCTCGGCTTAATACTGACAATGGGTTTAGCTACAGATGGTGTTCAGCTCGATATGCTTGGCATTGCCTATGAAATTATTGCGGTTTTGCTATATGTACTCTCGATGTTAGCCGTTGCAAAAGTAGGTGCAGAGGTTCATCCGATCACTCAAACCGCTGGCTCGACCTTAATTTCATGGATCGGCTATCTCTGTTTATTACCCTTTTTTATCTCAGAAATTCCAACACAACTGCCAAGTCCACAAGCCACTATGGCATTGCTGTATAGCGCATTATTTTCCTCAGTCCTTGCTATGATTTTTTATTATCATTTAATTCAAAAACTGAATCCGACTACAGTGATGCTCATCATGATCATAACTCCTGTATTGGCAACACTTTGGGGAATCACGCTCAACCATGAGCCACTCAGTTCGCATTTAATTATTGGCTTGATATGCCTATGCTGTGGTCTATTTTTATATGCATATCGCAAGCAATCACCTAATGTATAAGACAGTAAAAGTGATAGATCAGTAAAATGATCTATCAGTTTAGATTATAGTATCTGATCATTAGACTTCTCAAAGATTTATTCAAGGATGAAAGAATCTATGCGTACTTACCTTTTATGGATATTTTTGAGCTTTGCGTTGATTATACAAGGTTGTGCTTATCACTCACCGCCCCCCATTCACGCGCATCAGAAAACAGTCGAGTTAAAGCAGCGTTATTATCAGGCCAAAACCATCAGCTCGGATGGAACAGTGTTGGCTTTTACTGTCTATCAGCCGCATTTAAAAGTTGGACAAACAGCACCTTTACTCATACATACCCATGGCTTTGGTTTATCTCGGATGAAGCGTCCTGAACTGAGTTTATATGGCTTTCTATTGCCTACTGGACAAGTCGCCAAAACTGCATGGAAACAAGGCTATTGGGTGATTAGTTATGACCAGCGAGGACATGGTAATAGTCAAGGTAAAATCCGTCTGGCTGATCCAGATAAAGAAGCACAGGATGTGATTAGCATCATGAACTGGGCTGAAAAGCATCTGCCTCAATTGGCAGAAAACCAAAACGGCGTTCGTGCTGGCATGATCGGTGAGTCTTATGCAGGTGGCGTACAGTATCTCGCATCGGCATTGGACCCACGCTTACAAGCGATTGTTCCGATAACCACTTGGTATGATCTCATAAATAGTCTTGCGCCAAATGGTGTTCCTAAAAGCAACTGGATTGGGTTCTTAAATTTAATCGGTGATTGGTGGAATTGGAATAAATTTGACCCCGAACTTAAACAAGCCTATCGAGAAACACAACAAGGGCAACTCAATGCCTCATCTTATGATTTTCTAAAAACACATCAAGCACGCTGGTTTTGTGAACATGACCAAGCACCTCAAGCAGACGCACTGATTATTCAGGGGTTTAGAGATATATTATTCCCGTTCAATGAAGGCGTAAAAGCCGCTGAATGTATCAAACAGGCGCGGCACAAAGTCCATTTAATCGGGGTACAAGGCGGACATCTGCAACCATTGGCACAACAGTCGCCATCAGGTCAAACACCTTTTTGGTATATCGGAAAATCTGTGCGTTGTAGCGACAAACAAGAGCATAACTTGCAAGATACGATCTTAATGTGGTTCGATCAGAAGTTAAAAGATAAAACGCCAAAAATGCAACTACCTGAATTATGCGTAGATCATAGCCCTGTCACACATCTCACTGATTTAAACCCAACCACCTCCTACACACTAAATAGAACATGGATCGCAGCAACCACAACCCAAGCTGTATTTGTCCCGATTCATGTGGCACAGCAAGTTACGCATATCACTGGTGCACCTCGCTTAAGCTTAAATGTCGAAGCAAAAACTGAATCAAGTGACCCCGTGTTATTTATCTCTGTGGCAATAAAGTCAAAAGAAACGGGGAAATATGTTGTTTTAAATGAACAAACCGCCCCTTTTAATCAAGGCAGAAAACAAATTTATGATCAGATTACCTTAGACTTAGCAGATCGCAATAAATCACTACAAAGCATTGAGCTACCGAGTATAAATGGGGAGCTGAAACAGGGTGATACCTTGGGCTTGCTGATCAATAGTGAAAGTATTTATTATCAAAAATTTCAACAAGCTAAAATTGAAGCTTGGGTTTCAGGACAAATTATTTTACCCAAACTATGGATAGATGCTCATTAGAGATTTTATTTGAAATTGAAGATCGAGAGTGACATCTACCACTCTCGATTAACAATTAATTCTTCCATTTCAATATCGAAATAACCCGCTTCTTGCACGATCATCATCATCGCTTCAGCAATATAATCTGCCGCAGCATCATCTAAAGATGAATCCAGCTCTTCGAACTGCGGTTTCATTTCATTAATTTCGATGATAGTCAGATTCGCAAAACGATAAATCTCAGTTTCAGATAAGCCAGAACGACTGACTTTTTTTGCGAACTGATGAATATGTTGTTTGACTTCAGCAACCAGAATATCAGGATAATATTCATCATCAAACATGGAGAGGAGTAAATTTTCAAACATAAAAAATAATATGCCAATAAAACGCCATGCTTATACCACAATCCAACAAAAATCACGATATTTAGGCATAAAAAAAGCGGTTTTTCCGACCGCTCTAGATCAATTTACCTTATTCGAATTCAACCTCTCCCATTGTAGGGATAAGGAAAAATATTGCTAAAGCTAATTGATACATTTAAGCCACTGTTTGTACAGAAAATTGCTCAGCATATTTTGAAAGTTGTTCAAAGGTAATAGATGCGCCACCACATACGATCACCAGTACATCCTCTGTTGGTGCAAAGCTAATTTTTTTATCATACAGAATGGATAATGTTGCGCCACAAGCTGGCTCAACCAATGTTCGATGATCATCTAAAAATTTCAGACATGCAGTTACCGCGTCTTGATCCGAAACAGTCATAGCTTGAACATTTTCACTTTGCGAAATTAAAAAGGCATTTTCACAGACTTGTTTTGCTGCAAGTGTTGTTGCAATCCCCGTCACTTCATCTAGCTTTATATGCTTGCCCATCTTCATTGCGGTATTCAAAGAAGCTGTTCCATCCGTTTCAATCGCATAAATTGGAATATCTAGATGATTCCGTTTTAAACCTTGATGAATTCCAGAGATTAAACTACCTCCTCCTACTGATAAAATGACAGCATTAGGATAGATGCCGTCTGCAACGACTTCATCAATAATCGTTGCAACACCATCCCATAAATATTGACCGTCGAAGGGATGAATATAAACGGCCTCATCATTCACCAATGAAAGTGCCAGTTCATTGGCCTCCACCCAAGACTCACCTTGGACAATCACCTCGGCTTCTTGTTGCAGCATTAAATCAATCGCTTTCTGCGAAGTCGTTTTAGGCACAATAACAGTGACAGGAATATTAAGTACTTTTCCCATATAAGCGACTGAAATACCTGCATTGCCACCAGAAGAGCTAATGAATTTCTTTGCCCCTTGTTCTACGTATTTTAGACAGGCATTGCCGATACCTCTTTGCTTAAAAGAACCTGTAGGCTGAGCAGACTCCATTTTCAACCAGACATTACAGTTATTGAGTTCGCTTAATTCACTTGATCTAATTAATGGTGTTTTCATCGTGATTGTTATTCCATCATGCTATAAATAAGTACCATTCATGGTCGGTTAACTCATCGTTACCGACCACTTTTATAACATGAATATTCAATCTTTTTTAGCGCTTAAACTTTTGGCAATTTTAGCAAGTTCGACAAACTCCTCTCGCATTTGATACGGATCAGGTTGAGCAGACTGCTGTGCCAGTTGAATAATTTGATCCCATCCGACTGTACCATTGTATTGCCCACCTTTGAGTTGTTGAGCATAAGAGGCAACAGCGACCGCAAAACGAGTATCACTATGCGCTTGGGCAAGCGGTTTACTGCCCATTTTCACGGCTTGATTCAATAAAATGCTCTTGTCTTGATTCGGTAGCTTATAGCGTAAATTCACAAAAGCGTATTCTGATTTTTTAGCGGCATCGGGCTTTGTTTGTGCTTGATAGCGTGAGTCATTTAACCAGCCCTGCTGACCCACGGGAATAATTTCATAAAATGCGGTCACACGATGCCCTGCACCGATATCCCCCGCATCTACTTTATCATTATTAAAATCTTCTTGTTTCAACATGCGATTTTCATAACCAACCAGACGATACTCTTTGACCGTTGCAGGATTAAACTCGACCTGAATTTTTACATCTTGCGCAACCGTTGCAAGTGTCGATGAAAGCTGATGCTGTACTACTTTTTTGGCCTCATTTTTATTGTCGATATAGCTATAATTGCCATCTCCTGCATCAGCCAATTGTTCCATTAACTGTTCGTTATAATTTCCAGTACCAAAACCCAGCGTTGTTAAAGAAATACCACTTTTGCGCTTTTCAGCCACCATGCCTTTTAAAGTACTAAAATCGGTGATCCCAACATTAAAGTCGCCATCTGTTGCCAATAAAATACGGTTAATGCCATTTTTCACAAATGCCGTCTCAGCTTGCTGATATGCCAGTTGGATCGCTCGCTCACCTGCGGTAGCACCATCTGCTTTTAATGCATTAATGACACTTAAAATCTTATCTTTTTGATCACCTGAAGTCGGTTTAAGCACCAGTTTTTCACCACTGGCGTAGGTAATAATCGTGACTTTATCTTGTGGTCGTAATTGTTCAGTCAACAAGCGTAATGTTTGCTTCACCAATGGCAACTTATCTGGCGCACTCATACTCCCCGATACATCTACAAGGAAAACTAAATTTGCAGGTGGTAATTGCTTGACCGATAAGTCATTGGCTTGAATTCCGATTTTGATGAGTTTGGCATTTTGTTTCCATGGTGAATCTACGGTTTCAGTGGTCACAGAAAATGGATGCACGCCTACTGGTTGTGGATATTGATAATCAAAATAATTCAGCATTTCCTCTACGCGCACAGCATCTACAGGTGGTAAGCGTCCGTTATTTAAAAAACGGCGAGTATTACTATAACTACCTGTATCGACATCAATACTAAAGGTGGAAATAGGTTGCTGGCTCACACGAACAACAGGGTTGACTTCATTTTTCTGATACTGCTCTGTATCCTGTTCTAGGCGCTGCTGTTCCGATATGGGGATAGGCATAACAGCCTGTGCAAAACTTGGTGCTTGCACCCGTTCATATACTCCCACCCCGATCATACGTTGCTGAGAACTCGACATCGGTTGGCAAGCTGCGATCATACAACCGAGCAAGGAAAGTGAAAATATTTTTGTGCCTTGATACATTTTATAATCCCCAAGTTTTATTTTGTCTTTTCAAATGAATAGCGGTATTCAAATTGTTGTATGCAAAAATAAAGATTTATCGTCTTTAAATGTATCCCTAGTTTCACCCTTTCTCTGTAACAATTATGCTAAACGCATAGCATTCCAAACTTTTAAAGCATCACTTGTTGCTTTCACGTCGTGTGCTCGCACAATGCTTGCCCCTTGTTGAATACTGAGTAAATGCCCCGTCACACTACCGACCGCTCTCTCTTGGGCAACAACGCCATTTAATGCTTCACCAATAAAACGCTTTCGTGACAAGCCTGATAAAATTGGATAGCCCATTTGAGTCAGTTTCCAAAACGTATTAAGCAGTTGGAAATTTTGTTGTGCATTTTTGGCAAAACCAAACCCCGGATCAAGAATTATATGTTCAGGTCTAATCCCAGCAGCAAGCGCTTGATCTAATCGTTGTTGTATTTCATTTATCACATCTTCAGTAACATCGTCATACTGATCAAGTTGATTCATATTGGTTGGTTCACCACGCATATGCATCAATACCACTGGAATGTTGAGCTCAGCAGCCGTTGCTAAGGCTTGCGGACGAGTTAATGCACGGACATCATTCCAAATATGTGCACCTGCTTGAATGGCTGCGCGAATGACTTCAGGTTGACTGGTATCAATCGAGATGATCACATCATATTCTGATAGCGCTTCAACGACAGGAATCACACGGCTGATTTCTTCTTCTATAGCAACTGGTGATGCATTCGGACGAGTAGACTCACCACCTATATCAATAATAGTTGCACCATCCTCAATCATTTGCAGCGCATGTTTGATGGCTTGATCTCGGTGATGATGCTGCCCACCATCGCTAAATGAATCTGGTGTGACATTGAGGATTCCCATGATGTGAGGCTGAGATAAATCCAATGTAAAACGACCACACTGTAACTGCTGCTGTGGTAATGGCATCAACTTCATCAAAACACTCCTCACTTTAATCACATTATATTAACAAGAACAATGTTTAATGTTTGATGATTTATTTTCAGCTTAGGTCAAAACCAAGACAAAAAAAGAGCGACCTAAGTCGCTCTTTCATTTTCAAATCTTTTAACCCATTGCTGGCAATGGTGGTGGTGTAGATGGACCATCTTTAGGCGGTTCAAAATCAGCCACTGGATTTTCAGCCACATATACTTTTGGTGGTTGTGGATCACGACCTTCCATGATGTCACGGATTTGATCGCGATCAATGGTTTCCCAATCCATCAATGCTTTTACCATTGCATGTGCAATATCTTGATTACTTTCTAAGATATCACGAGCAACCTTGTACTGCTGATCGAGAATACGGCGTACCTCTTCATCCACCTTTTGTTGTGTGGCTTCAGAAATAGTACGACTACCGACATTACCGAAGAATCCACTTTGGTTCTCATCTTCATACACCATTACACCAAGTGCATCAGACATTCCATACTTGGTCACCATTGCACGTGCCATTTTCGTTGCACGCTCAAAGTCATTTGATGCGCCAGTAGACATTTGGTTAATGAATACTTCTTCGGCTATACGACCACCAAATAAAATGGAAAGTTCATTCAGCATCTTGTCTTTATAGTGACTGGTTTGGTCTTGTTCAGGAAGCTGCCAAGTAACACCTAGCGCCCAACCACGCGGCATGATTGTAACCTTATGCACTGGATCTGTGCCCGGTAAGATTTCAGCTACAATCGCATGTCCTGCTTCATGATAAGCCGTAGCACGACGTTCTTCTTCGCGAAGCACCATCGATTTACGTTCAGGCCCCATATAGATCTTGTCTTTAGCATCTTCAAAGTCATGCATATCTACCGTATTTTTATTACGGCGAGCAGCAAACAATGCAGCCTCATTGACTAAGTTTGCGAGCTGTGCACCTGAGAATCCTGGTGTACCACGTGCAAGGATTTTAAGATCCACACCTGTCACAGAAGGAAGTTTCTTCAAGTGTACGTTGAGGATTTGCTCACGACCACGAATGTCAGGCAAACCGACCATCACTTGACGGTCAAAACGTCCCGGACGAAGAAGTGCTTTATCGAGAACATCAGCACGGTTGGTAGCAGCAATAACGATAACGCCTTCGTTGCCCTCAAAACCGTCCATCTCGACTAACATTTGGTTGAGTGTTTGCTCACGTTCATCATGACCACCACCAGTACCTGAACCACGATGACGACCAACGGCATCAATCTCATCAATAAAGATGATACATGGTGCATTTCGTTTTGCTTGTTCAAACATATCACGAACACGCGATGCACCCACACCAACGAACATTTCGACGAAATCAGAACCTGAAATACTAAAGAATGGAACTTTGGCTTCACCAGCAATTGCTTTTGCTAATAGGGTTTTACCTGTACCAGGAGGACCAACCATTAACACGCCACGTGGAATTGTTGCTCCAAGACGTTTAAATTTGGATGGGTCTTTTAAGAAATCAACGATTTCAACCACTTCTTGTTTTGCTTCATCACAACCAGCAACATCAACAAAAGTGATCTTGATCTGATCTTCAGATAGCATTTTGGCTTTTGACTTACCAAAACTCATTGGGCCGTTCTTACCACCGGCACCGCCCCCCATGTTGCGCATAAAGAACATGAACAACAAAATAATGAGCAATATTGGGAAACTTGCGATGAGAAGTTGCATCAAAATGCCTTGGCGTTGTGGCGCGATGCCCTCAACCACGACATTTTGTTTGTTTAAGCTTGGTAGCAACTGAGTGTCTTCTACTTGTGGACGAACGGTCTCAAATGGAGAACTATCAGTTTTTTCACCACTGATATTTAAACCATCAATGGTGACTTGTTTAATTTGTCCAGCATTCACCGCTGCAACGAAATCAGAGTATTTCATCGCCGCAGGTTTATTTCGGTCACTGACGTTGCTAAAAATCAAAATCAGAACACCGAGTATGACGAGCCACAATACGGCATTCTTGAAGTAATCGCTCAAGGCTTTATTCCCATATCAATCTAATTTGATCATACCTAATCTTGGCTGACCTTCACAAAAACAGCAATGAATTTGCGTTGCAAAAAACTTAAAAGGTACAAAATGCACAATTTTTAACAACTTGGCAAGTATACTTTTTATTTCAAGGCCTTTTTACGACCTTGTCCAATCAAAAAAACCTCTTTTGATCGAGCACGCGACGCCGCTGGTTTAGCTGTTTTTAACACATCAAAACTATCGACCACCTGTTTTCTAAACTCATCAAATCCAGTACCTTGGAACACTTTAACCAAAAACTGGCCATTCGGTCCTAATACCTTCTGAGCAAAGTCCAAAGCCAATTCACATAAATAAATTTGACGTGGTTGATCAACAGCCTTATTACCTGATGTATTGGGGGCCATATCTGAAATTACAATATCTACTTGACGCCCATTTAAAATATTTAACAATTTTTCGAAGACTTCTTCTTCGCGGAAATCACCTTGTAAGAAGGTCACATCGGGCAATGCATCCATTGCTAAAATATCCGAAGCAACAACCAAACCGTTCGCGCCGACTAATTTACCCGCAATTTGCGACCAACTACCCGGTGCTGCACCTAAATCAACCACCGTCATACCCGGCTTGATCATTTTATATTTTTCTTGGATCTCAAGTAGCTTATATGCTGCACGTGCACGATAACCTTCCTTTTGCGCTTTTTTTACAAAAGGGTCATCTAAATGCTCTCTCATCCATACACGACTGCTTTTCGACAATTTTTGATTGGTAATGCGTGTCGCCATAACTCTCTAAATTTCAAAAAACCTCTGATTGATCATTGTACGTGAAAATTCAGCTTATTACAGTATCGAAGCCATTCAATGCGACGATCTTTTGCAGTTTTTTGATCATCATCACGGCTCATTTCAGCAGTTTTCCATACATTTGCCGCAAGTGCTTGCATCCTGAATCTATCTTAGAATCGGGATGCAAGCTATACTAGGTCGTTTTTCAAATCAGGTATTTTCAATGGCAGCTTTATCTATCCATGAACGTAAACGTTTACGTCAAATCGGTCATGCACTTAATCCAGTTGTCATGATTGGTGGTCAAGGGCTTACAGAAAGTGTAATTGAAGAAGCGCATCGTGCGTTAAATGATCATGAATTGATTAAAGTAAAGATTGCAGGTGAAGATCGCGAAGCGCGTGCAGCTGTGGTTGATGCAATTGTTGAAGCTACTGGTGCTGAAGCAGTACAAAAGATCGGTAAAATCGTTTTGCTCTACAAAAAAGCGGCAAAACAAAATCAACACTTATCTAACCTCGTTCGTTTTGCTCACCTAAGTCAGTAATCGCAATGGCAAGTTATGATCTTTCTGCTTTTGATCGTTTTCACAGTATTACTGTGGTGGGAGCGATTGAGCAGCAAACCCCAGCAACCTTAAATGTTGCTTTCTGGGTGAGTGATCCAAATCAGTTTTTGATTTATCCAGAAAAAGTCGCGGCACATCCACGGCAGGACTTTTTGTGGGAACACACTTGTTTTGAACTTTTTGTGGGTGTGAAAGACCAAGATTTCTATCGTGAAATCAACCTATCCCCTTCGCAAGCTTGGCAAGTGTACCAATTTGAAGAATACCGCTTTCCTGAAGATATGCCGCCGGTTGCAGCATACGACATCGAGCTAAATCATTTACAACGCACTCATTATGGTTTGAATGTCAGCTTAGATTTATCCAAATTTATGCAACAACATCAATTAAAATGGTCTGACTTATATTTAGGCTTAACAGCAGTAATGAACACCACTCAAGGCGTTCAGTATTTTGCGATGCAGCATAGTAGTCCCCAAGCAGACTTCCATAATAAACGCGATTGGTTACATCAGTTTTGATTTTAAAACAAAAAAGCGAGAAATAAATTTCTCGCTTTTTTTCATTCTAACTTAGTGCTTAATTTGCACGTACTTTGTTCCAAGCTTCAACCGCTTGACCTTTAGTACGCTTAAAGCTATCCACTAAAGTATCTTTATGTTTCACTGAAATTTGACTAATGTCATCTTTAAGCTCTTTGCTTACTTTGGTTAAATCTTCGATTAAAGTATTTAACTCAGTTTTCAATGCATTTTTGAGCTCAACCAAGTTACCTTGAGACGAGTTCAATTGAGTCTTGATCACATCAATACGCTGTAAGATATCTTGCTTGATTTGCGTAAGTTGAGTTTGAATATTTTGATTCAACTCTTTTGCTTCAGTTTCAATTTTTGCTTGAGTATCGGCTAAAGCTTCTTTAACCTGCTCTTGAGTCTCTGCAATCACTTCTTTTGCTTGCTCTTGAGTCTCAGCAATCACTTCTTTTGCTTTTGCTGTTTTTTCTGCAACAACTTCTTTCGCCTTAGCCGTTTTCTCAGCTACAACTTCTTTCGCTTTTGCAGTTTTTTCAACAACAACGTCTTTCACTTCTTCAGCTGCTGCTGTAGTTTGATTCTCAGCCATTATGATTCCCCTCTATACTGATTGTTGATTTTTTGGCTAAAGATAAGATAAAACGCTTTTGTCTAAAACCACCAATAAATTGTTAGACAATTTGCATAATATCTCACGATGTCGATCTAAAAATGACGGATTTTGCAATAGACACCAATCCACGCCTACACAGTTAAAGAAATCCAGCATTTCCTGCTTTTAATAAATAAAACTCATAGACTTCTGGCACACTCATGCGTATAATACGCTGTTAAGTTATAAGCGAGCAGACCAGAAGGAGGCCATGTTTTTTTAAAGACAGCCTGCCTTTTTTTATGTCTTCTCGCTTTTTTACAGCCTTATTTTTGTGGTTTTAGTTCAGGAGCTTTGGTTTGAGCATCCCCGCCATTTTAGCCCTCGCTGATGGAACGGTCTTTAAAGGAACGTCTATCGGTGCATCGGGAAATACGACTGGTGAAGTCGTTTTTAATACCGCCATGACTGGCTATCAAGAAATTTTGACTGATCCAAGTTACGCACAACAAATTGTGACGCTGACTTATCCTCATATCGGAAATACAGGCTGTAATAGCGAAGACGTTGAATCAGGTCGTATCCATAAAGTATGGGCGAATGGTTTGATTATTCGTGATCTTCCTTTATTACACAGCAATTTCCGTGCTGAACAATCTCTAAGTGAGTATTTACAACAACACAATGTTGTTGCGATTGCTGATATTGATACACGCAAACTGACACGTATTTTACGTGACAAAGGTGCACAAAATGGTTGCATCCTTGCTGGCGAAAATATTACAGAAGAAGAAGCAATTGCCAAAGCACGTGCATTTGGCGGCTTGACTGGTTTAGACCTTGCTAAAGAATGCTGTGATCCAGAAGGTTTTGAATGGACTGAAGGCTCTTGGGTTTTAAATCAAGGCTTTACTCAACCTGAAATGAAGTTTCATGTTGTGGCATACGATTATGGTGTCAAAACCAACATCTTACGTATGCTTGCGGACCGTGGTTGCAAACTGACGGTTGTTCCTGCGCAAACCCCTGCTGAGCAAGTGCTCGCGTTAAATCCAGATGGCGTGTTCTTATCAAATGGTCCTGGTGATCCAGCAGCATGTGATTATGCGATTGCAGCAGTAAAAACCATTGTTGAAACAACAAACTTACCTGTGTTCGGTATTTGTTTAGGTCATCAAATTTTAGCACTCGCTTCTGGCGCAAAAACCATGAAAATGAATCATGGTCATCATGGTGCCAACCACCCTGTACAAAATCTTGACCCTCTCAGTAAACATCACGGTACAGTGATGATTACCTCTCAAAACCACGGCTTTGCTGTTGATGAAAGTACCTTACCAACAAACTTAAAAGTGACTCATCGCTCACTGTTTGACGGTACAAACCAAGGTATTCATCGTACTGACAAACCAGCATTCAGCTTTCAAGGTCACCCTGAAGCGAGTCCTGGCCCACATGACTGTGCTCCATTATTCGATCATTTTATTGAATTAATTGAAGCATCTAAACAGTAATCAAGAGCGAGTAAATTATGCCTAAACGTACGGATATTAAAAGCATCTTAATTATTGGTGCAGGTCCAATTGTCATTGGTCAAGCATGTGAGTTTGACTACTCTGGTGCACAAGCATGTAAAGCCCTTCGTGAAGAAGGTTTCCGCGTTATTTTGGTCAACTCGAATCCAGCGACCATCATGACCGACCCTTCAATGGCAGATGCAACGTATATTGAGCCAATCACTTGGCAAACTGTTGCACAAATCATTGAAAAAGAACGCCCTGATGCAGTCCTCCCGACAATGGGTGGTCAAACAGCATTAAACTGTGCGCTTGCACTGGATGAACATGGCGTTCTAGAAAAATATAATGTTGAACTCATCGGTGCATCAAAAGAAGCAATTGAAAAAGCTGAAGACCGCAAACTTTTTGACATCGCAATGCGTAAAATCGGATTGGAATGTCCTCGTGCTGATGTTGCTGAAAGCATGGAACATGCACTGGAAATTCAATCACGTTTCGGCTTCCCAGTGATCATTCGTCCATCATTTACAATGGGTGGCTCTGGCGGCGGTATTGCATATAACAAAGAAGAATTTATTGAAATCTGTGAACGTGGTTTCGATCTTTCTCCGACCAAACAATTATTGATCGATGAATCTTTAATTGGTTGGAAAGAATACGAAATGGAAGTTGTTCGTGACAAAAACGACAACTGTATTATCGTATGTGCGATCGAAAACTTTGACCCAATGGGCGTACACACTGGTGACTCAATTACCGTTGCTCCTGCTCAAACACTAACAGATAAAGAATATCAAATCATGCGTAATGCATCGGTTGCTGTTCTTCGTGAAATCGGTGTAGAAACGGGTGGTTCAAACGTTCAATTTGGTATTAATCCAGTCGATGGTCGTATGGTCGTGATCGAGATGAACCCGCGTGTTTCTCGTTCATCTGCATTGGCTTCGAAAGCAACAGGTTTCCCTATTGCGAAGATTGCTGCAAAACTAGCAGTCGGTTATACGCTTGATGAATTGAAAAATGACATCACTGGTGGTATCACCCCTGCAAGCTTTGAACCAGCAATTGACTATGTCGTTACCAAAATTCCTCGTTTTAACTTCGAAAAATTCCCACAAGCTGAGCCTGTATTAACAACTCAGATGAAATCTGTGGGCGAAGTCATGGCGATTGGTCGTAACTTCCAAGAATCTGTACAAAAAGCACTTCGTGGTCTTGAAGTGGGCGTAAGCGGCTTTGATGAAAAAATCGAAGTCGGTGCTGCCAATGCAAAAGACGTTATTCTAAAAGAACTTAAAGTTCCAGGCCCTGAGCGAATTTGGTACGTTGCTGATGCATTCCGTCATGGTTTCTCACTTGATGATGTATTTGAAGCGACTAAGATCGACCGTTGGTTCTTGATCCAAATCGAAGATATCGTTAAAGCTGAAGCCCAAGTAAAAACTTTAGGTTTTGGTGACTTGAACGCTGACAATATCCGTTCATTCAAACGCAAAGGTTTATCAGACCTTCGTATTGCGGACTTGATGGGTATTTCACAAAAGCAATTCCGTAAACAACGTTGGAACTTGGGTGTATATCCAGTTTACAAACGTGTTGATACTTGTGCTGCTGAGTTTGAATCTGACACAGCTTACATGTACTCAACTTATGATGAAGAATGTGAAGCCAATCCATCAAATCGTGACAAGATCATGGTGATTGGTGGCGGTCCGAACCGTATTGGTCAAGGTATCGAGTTTGACTATTGCTGTGTACATGCTGCTCTTGCAATGCGTGAAGATGGTTATGAAACAATTATGGTCAACTGTAACCCTGAAACGGTTTCGACTGACTATGACACATCTGACCGTTTATACTTCGAGCCAGTAACACTTGAAGATGTACTCGAAATCGTTCGTATAGAGAAGCCTAAAGGCGTGATCGTACAGTACGGCGGTCAGACACCATTAAAATTGGCACGTGCTTTAGAAGAAGCAGGTACACCAATTATTGGTACGTCACCAGATGCGATTGACCGTGCAGAAGACCGCGAACGTTTCCAGCAAATGATTCAACGTTTACAGCTTCGTCAACCAAACAACAGTATTGTTAAATCGGCTGAAGAAGGTATTTCTGAAGCGGCTAAAGTCGGCTATCCATTGGTCGTTCGCCCATCTTATGTATTGGGTGGTCGTGCAATGGAAATCGTCTATAACGAAGATGAACTTAAACGCTACCTTCGTGAAGCAGTTCAAGCGTCGAATGAAGCCCCTGTCCTCCTTGACCGTTTCCTAGATGATGCAACTGAAGTTGACGTTGATTGTGTATCTGACGGTAAAGACGTTGTAATTGGCGGCATCATGCAGCATATCGAACAAGCAGGTATTCACTCAGGTGACTCTGCATGTTCAATTCCGCCGTACTCGCTTTCACCAGAAGTTCAGGATGAAATGCGTCGTCAAACTGTTGCAATGGCAAAAGAACTTGGCGTAATCGGTTTAATGAACGTCCAGTTTGCGGTTAAAGGCAATGACATTTATATCCTTGAAGTGAACCCACGTGCATCACGTACAGTTCCATTCGTTTCTAAATGTATTGGTGAATCGTTAGCGAAAGTGGCTGCACGCTGTATGGCAGGTCAATCACTTGAATCACAAGGTTTCACTAAAGAAATTATTCCAACACACTTTGCTGTGAAAGAAGCTGTATTCCCATTCGCTAAGTTCCAAGGCGTTGATCCAATGCTTGGTCCTGAGATGAAGTCTACTGGTGAAGTGATGGGTGTTGGTCAAACTTTTGGTGAAGCATTCTATAAAGCGGTACTTGGTTCAAATGAACGTTTACCGGGCTTACCAACTGAAGGCGAAGTGAAACATGCTTTCTTATCTGTTCGTGAATCAGACAAGAAATATATTGCCAATATCGCTAAACAGTTAATCGCTTATGGTTTCAAACTCATTGCAACCAATGGTACTTACCAAGTCCTTAAAGAGGCTGGATTAGCGTGTGAAGCGGTCAATAAAGTAACTGAAGGCCGCCCTCATATTGTTGATCGCTTGAAAAATGGTGAAATTCATCTTATTGTCAACACAACTGAAGGCAAACAAGCTCAATATGATTCTGCCATGATTCGCCGTGCAGCCCTACAAGGCAAGGTGTATTACACCACGACGATCAATGGTGCAGAAGCTGTTTGCCAAGCATTTGCTGTGAAATTGCCAATGGATGTATACCGCTTGCAAGATTTACAAACTGTAGGTTAATTATTTACCGATAAGTCCCGCCACCTTATTGGTGGCGGGCTTTTTCTTTTTTTAATCCTGTATTTTCCCAACCCATTTAGAGGGGACTAGAATGCAACGTTATCCGATGACTCCCGAAGGCAAAGTTGCCTTAGAGAAAGAATTACAAAAGTTAAAAATGGTTGATCGACCACGTATCATTCAAGCGATTGCGGAAGCTCGTGAACATGGTGACTTAAAAGAAAATGCTGAATATCATGCTGCGCGTGAACAGCAAGGTTTTTGTGAAGGCCGTATTCAGGATATCGAAGGTAAACTCGGTGCAGTACAAGAAATTGATGTCAAAACACTCGAACAAAATGGTCGTGTGGTATTTGGTGTAACGGTAACCATTGAAAACCTTGATACCGAAGAACGTAAGACTTATAAAATCGTCGGTGATGATGAAGCAGATTTTAAAATTAATAAAATCTCAGTGAACTCACCTATTGCCCGTGGTCTACTTGGTAAAAGCGAAGGCGATGAAGCCAAAATCCAAACACCACAAGGTGAAGTTGAATACGAAATCGTGAGTGTGGAATATCTTTAATATTTCATATTAACTTAACCCCTCTTTAGAGGGGTTTTTATTCAGCAAGATTTATAATGCTTTTGGAGTCTACATGGACACTACACTAATCAATACGCCGTTAAAACATTGGTGTGAGTTCGAGTTTATTTCCAAGACGGTTAAAAACCCAAATATTCATATCAAAGGGAACTACTCTTATTACTCCGCCTATTGGGATCAAGGTTTTGAACGTTGTGTGGTACGTTATTTACACGACAAACCATCAACACAAGAAAAGCCTATTGATCAGCTTTATATCGGTAATTTCGTCTGCTTTGGTGCAGAGTGCGTGATTATGATGGGTGGTAACCAATTACATCGCCCCGATTGGATCTCGACTTTCCCGTTTGATACCCGTAGCTTTCTACCTGCTGGCGATACCATTATTGCAGATGGCTGCTGGATTGGCAGTCGTGCCATGATTATGCAAGGGGTTAAACTCGGTGAAGGTGCTGTGGTGGCGACGGGAGCTGTGGTAACGCAAGATGTGCCCGCTTATGCGATTATCGGTGGTGTACCTGCAAAAGTAATTAAATATCGATTTCCTCCAGAGCAGATAGAAAAGCTATTGGCCTTGAAGCTTTATACCTTAGATGAAAAGAAAATCTTAAAAATACGCGACCTGTTACAAACAAACGATATTGATCAATTGGCCGATTATCTTAAAGAAAATTGATCAATTATCACCCTAAGCCATTGATATACAATCACTCTAATTTTTGAAAGAATTTTCATTTATTTTCAACTGTATCATTACTTCACGATAAGCGCATAAACAACAACTATCCCTATAAAAATACTAGGTTTTATTTTATAAATAACAGGTTTAATATAGAAACTATAAAGCATATTTTAAACAAAATTTTATAAGCTAATTCAATAGAACATCGTAAATACAAGGAGTAATAAACATGACCTATCAAAACATTTTAGTCGCTATCGATGACTCAGAAACTGCAAGCAATGTCATTCGGGAAGCTGCTCAACTGGCCAAAGCATTAGACAGCCAAATTACAGTCGTTGGCGTCGTGACACTAGATCCATATTTAGCCGATACCTACCTCCGTTTTGGTCAAAGCAATGAATTGATTGAACGCGTTAAAGGCTATGTGCAAGACAATCTGACGAAAGCTGAAGAGAAATTTGAAGCGTTAGGCGTTACAGTGAGCACCCGAATATTGGAAGGTCTTTCTGTTCACCAAGAAATTATTGGTGCTGCACAAAATCTAGGCACAGACCTTATTATTATGGGTTCACACGGACGGACAGGTTTTAAACAATTTGTTTTGGGCAGTGTTGCTCAAAAAGTTTTAGCCGAAAGCCATATTCCAGTGCTCATCATCCGTTAAATCTATAAAGCACCAACACCCTGCTTTTCTTCCACATTTAACTGAATAAAAGTAACAACGGTTCAGCCAATAAAAAAGCATGGTAATTATATTTACCATGCTTTTTTACACTGATAGACCAACAAACTTAATTCATCGGGATCGGTTTTGCTTTATCTAAAACATCTTTTGGTAGCTCGGTCGTCGAAACAATTGTTAATGATTGAGCATCGACGTTTATATCGCCTTTATTCAAGGCATTTAGCACAATATTTGTCTCTTTGGTACTCAAGCTATACATCGCACCTGTTGCAGGATCAACGATTAATAAGCCAATCAAACCGCCAAGTAGAATATTCCCCACATACCAGCCATTTACATGAGAGGAAACATTAATTGTTTTTTTCTCATATCCTTCTTTTTCAAATACAACCGTATAACGCTCAGGAACAAAGAAGCCCGCACTGCGCTTTAGGTTAACCGTAACCGGTGCTTGACCCACATGTACCTTTTTTCCAGCTTTATTAAAAATTGTAATATCGCTAAGTTCTGGTGTACTTTCAAAGGTCATGGTTTGAGTTCTGCCAGACATGATACTTGCACAGCCCGATAAACTAAGCGCAACAACCCCAAAAGCAATAGATAATTTTTTCATCTCGATACCAAAAAAATACGTAATATTATGTATGCCGATTGTATTTAAAACGTAATTTAGATTCAATATATTGGTGGTGTTTTAGCTTTATTTTTTATCAAATAGTCCAACCATAAACCTTCAAATTCACTTTGCCATTCAGCAAATATACCCCCTCCTGCTCCAACAAGCTTTGTTGAATATTTTCACCTTTATCGTTTATTCGTAACACACTGATTTTCCCTTGCGCGTTAATGACTCTATGCCAAGGAATCTTGCTGTCTTTATCTAAATGCTTTAAAACGTAACCCACGAATCGCGCATGTTTAGGCAGACCCGCCAATTTTGCAATTTGCCCATAACTTGCAACTTTGCCATTGGGAATCAGTGCAATAACTTCTAAAATCTGTCGATGTAATTCATGCTCATTCAACGTGAAAAAACCTCAAAAAATTGCTATTATGAGTCAAAAATCACACAACAATACTCGCGATCTATATAAAACCTAACTCCGCAAGAGAATCAAATTATGTCATATAAAAAAATTACAACGTTCATCCTTTTGAGTTTTATTTGTGTTGCGTGCAGTACACCAGAGAAAAAATATATAGCATTAGAATCATATCCTTCAAAAGTTCTAAAAGAAGAAGACCATACTTTACCTGTCGTCTATGTAAGTTTCGTCTATACAACCAATACTCCTAAAGCAAAAGAGTTTGATAATAAAAATCAAATGCTGAGAGAAATCAGTATATTAAATCAATACTTTGTAGATGAAAACAATCAAAAAATATTTAGATTTAAACCGTATCGATATTATTCATATCAAAATTTTAGCCAACGTAAATGTGATCTTGCCTATCAGCTAAACCAACCTAGATCTCTAGTAACAGAAAACATCCCTGATGCTGTAAAACGCTGTTTTCCACACCGAAAAGAAAAAGAAGTTCTTTTCATTATTTATGATTCATATAACGAAAAATTTAAATATAGGGATGTGACAAGCTGGGGATTTCGTAATGGAGGACAACCTTTTATTTTAATTGACTGGCAAAGATTAAATTATCGAATTCAAGCGGCCACTCCTCATGAAATGGGGCATGCTTTTGGTTTAAGACATGTTTGTGCACCAGGTGCCAAGCTAAAAGATTCTACAAATATCATGACCAGTGCTGACTGTAAACTTGGTAGCGGTGGACAGCGTAATATTGGATTTAATCGTGAGCAAGTCTCGACAATTTTGGAGTATTACCAAAGGGCAAAGTAGTTTTCTACTTAGTAAGGCTTTGTTGCACAAAGGTTTGAAAGGCAATACTACCCTAATTGAGCTAAATTCAAGTGACAACTTGGGTATGAGGTCGACCTAATTCTGTGAATTTATTCAAAACTGCTACACGCGCATGAATCTCATTCACCTGACTAGGAAAACTCCTTGCCGTTAATTTATCGCCTAATAATTTGATGCAATGCATTTTGGTTTCCACTAAACTTCGACGATGATAACCAGACCATTTTTTCCAAAGTGACCGACCTAGCCGTTTGACTGTTTTTAATAATTCATTCCTCTCTAAAGATCTCAATTTCTTATCTTTCCAAAGCTTTGCATTCTTCCTAGGTGGAATGACTGCATGAGCATCTCGATCTAAAATGACTTGTCGGCAGTGCTTTGTGTCATAAGCACCATCTGTATAGACTGAATCAATTCGTTCATCCAACGGAATTTGATCAAGCAAATCACCAAGCACCTGTGAATCACTCACATTGTTTGTTGTGAGCTGAACTGCTCTTATTTGAAGGGTCTTAGCATCTATACCAATATGAAGTTTGCGCCATTGGCGACGATATTCAGGCTGATGTTTCTTACGCTTCCATTCGCCTTCACCTAAAAATTTTAACCCTGTAGAGTCGACGAGTAGGTGTAACCCATCACGACTTTTCTGATAGCTTATCGCAATATCAATATGCTTTTGTCGTCTACAGAGGGTGGAGTAATCTGGTGCTGTCCAATTCAAACCACAGAGTTTAATCAGGCTTTGAGCAAAGCCTGTGACCATACGTAAAGAAAGACGGAATAGAGATTTGATCATTAAACAGCATTGAATCGCTGTATCGGAATAAGTTTGATTTCGTCCATGCTTGCCTTGTGGCTGTGCATACCATTGGGTCTTGGGATCAAACCAAATTGAAATATTTCCTCGCTTGATTAAAGCTTGGTTATACGAGGACCAATTGGTGGTACGGTAGATTTTAGGGACAGGCTTCTTCATCTGCTAATTATATTGCTGAAGAAACCTTCAAGAATAGCTTTGTGCAACAAAGCCGATTTAAACTACTCCTCCCTATATAAATAATCTATTTTTTATACGCTATATTAATAACTTAGCGTAGCAATTTAATATTAAAAATTTTCAGGGTCCTCCAAACGTCTAACTTCTTCTCGTTTATTTGGATGATGCATGGTTGCAACTCCATCCTCAGTCTTTTGATCTAATAAAACTTCTGGATTATAAATTGTAATAATTTCTTTACCTGCCGAATCCTCACCAATAATGTATTTAAAACCACGTCGATTCATCTTATTACACATGCGTTGATAAAAGCCTTTTAAACCCTTAGTTTCCGTATTCGAATTATAATAAAAAGCATTCATTACTGCTGGCAAGCCTAAGCCACACACCACACCAGACAGCAATACGCTAATAAAAGTATAACCAATTAAAATACTACTATAGGCGCTAAGTGCAGGGATATTTGCAACAGCAAGAATCAATGCTAGCGAAATACCTCCTCTCACACCACCCCAAGATAAAATCGCTAGACTCCCGTTATAACTCTTTTTACGAAACGAAGGAAACAAAGCAAATGCAGAAAAATTCGCGACGAATCTAGATAAATGCAAGATAAGGAAAGCAATAACGCCTCCAATAATCAAACCTGCATTTAAGTCTAAAATAAATAACTCTAAGCCAATTAAGGTAAAAAGGAATGAGTTAATGATCCCTTCGACGGTATGCCAAAAGTGATTCACCTCACGTATTTCGCGCTGCTCACGAATTTCATGCCATTTGTTCCCAACAATCAAACCGCCAATAACACATGCAATAGGCGCCGAGGCATGAGCAAATAAAGCAACGAGATACGAACCGCTTGCAAGTAAAGCCGTGGTTAAAATCAATGATTCCATTTCATGCTTGCCACGTAACAAACGCAAGATACCCAACCCAAATGCAAAACCAATAATCACAGCAACAATAATTTCATATAACAAGGTTTCAACTGTTGCGATTAATGAAAAATGTTCACCCTGTATAACATTGAGCAACGTCATAAATAAGGCAATACACATTGCATCATTAAACAACGACTCGCCTTCTAGCTTAACCATTAGATGATGTGGTGCACGAATCGAGCTCAACACCCCTTTAACACCAATGGGATCAGTTGCACCCAAGGCTGCGCCAAGGAGTAATAAAACAATAAATGGGACATGATAGCCAATCAGCCATTGAAATAAATATAATAGCCCAGCATAAAAACCAGCACAGAGTACCAATGCAATCGTGGCTAAAATACTGATTGGCTTCCAATAATTCCTTAAGTCTGAGATCTTAAATTTCAAAGCGGACGAAGTTAAGATAAAACAAATTACACCGTTAATTAAAAAATCGTAAAAGTCGATATTTCTTACAGCAGCTTCAATATTATGAATATTAATAGTAATAAACTGATTACCACTCAATAAACTTGCACCCCACTGCAATATAAAAACAAAAATTGCAGAAACGATAGGCACACCTATGGCTTGTGGGAAACCCAATATACGTTTATTAAAAATAGTCGTTGCTATGGATAATGCAAAAATCACCGTTAATGCTTGTAAAAGAATATAATTACCCATACAACCTCTTTATTGTTCTCAACTCAACACACTACATTTCATCTAAATTTTAAAAATATCATTCGCTAGACTCAAAAAACCAATAGAAACCCTCTGTACAAATAAGAAACAAATGAAAAATATCAGCTACTTAGCCAAAGGTATTGCATTGATTAATATCACCTGATTTCAAACCTTGCTGAAACCAATGCATACGCTGCTCGCTGCTACCATGGGTAAAACTATCTGGTACGACCTGCCCTGTAGCACGTCGCTGTAAATAGTCATCACCTATCTTTTTGGCAGCATCCATCGCTTCTTCAATATCCCCTTGCTCTAGAAACTGAGTGCGTTGATGATTTTGGTGCGCCCAAATCCCAGCAAAACAATCTGCTTGCAACTCCAAACGAACTGAAAGTTGATTGCCTTGAGTTTGACTCGCTTGAGCACGTGCTTGCTGCACTTGACTCGAAATACCCAATAAATTTTGAATATGATGTCCAACCTCATGAGCAATTACGTAAGCTTGAGCGAAATCACCCGCTTGATCTTGACGAGAAAGCTCTGTTTGATTTTGCTCTCCCGAAATGCCCATTTGCTGCCGCATATCTTTAAAGAAAGAGGTATCAATATAAACCTTCTGATCAGCAGGACAGTAAAATGGCCCCATAGCCGCTTGTGCCGAACCACAACCAGAACGAACCACGCCACTAAATAAAACTAACTTGGGTGGTTTATAAGTCATTCCTATTTGCTGAAAAATAGGTGTCCACGTATCCTCTGTATCAGCCAAAATGGTTCCAACAAAATCGCTTGCTTCTTTTTGATCAGCGGTTAAGTTTTGAGGCACACTCCCATCTTGGGTAGATTGAGCACTTGTCACTGCTTGGGTTGCCTGATAAGCCTGCTGCGGATCAACACCAAAAAACTTCCAAGCGACAAAAGCAACCACTAAACCTATAATACTAATACCACCAGCTTTTGCTCCGCCACCACCACGACGATCTTCAACATTGCTACTCACTCGACGACCTTTCCAACGCATAAACACCTCACACGCTTACAATGATGACGATCTCTTTCTAAGCAGATGCTTTTGACCATACTTTTTGAATAAGACCCACGACAATCAATACAATCACACCAGCAACTAAACCGATCCCAAAATTGATCAATGTCGGTGTTACAGCCCCAATGATGGAGCCAACACTT
The DNA here is from genome assembly GCF_000369505.1 of Acinetobacter sp. NIPH 298. Classification (GTDB taxonomy): domain Bacteria; phylum Pseudomonadota; class Gammaproteobacteria; order Pseudomonadales; family Moraxellaceae; genus Acinetobacter. The sequence continues at coordinate 327,550 of NZ_KB850055.1, read as the reverse complement.
GGGATTAGTTCTAAATGATCTACTGTTTCTTCAGTAAAATGATGCAGCAAAGGGATGGTATGTGCGATGATGCCACCACCGACTAAAAACATCGCAATCGTTCCGACAATAGATAAAGTTTTCATTAAAACCGGGGCAAAAGCGAGTAATCCACGTCCTATTTTATTTTTAAATTCAGAAACTTGTTGGGTTAAATATAAACCTAAATCATCAATCTTAACGATCATTGCGACCAAACCGTAAACGCCAATGGTCATCGCAATAGCGATCACACTTAATACTGACACTTTAGTCATAAATGCTGCGGTTGCAACGGTACCTAACGAAATCACCACAATTTCAGCAGATAAAATAAAGTCAGTACGAATTGCGCCCTTTACTTTTTCTTTTTCAAACTTCTCTAAATCAACCTCTACTGCTTGTAGGCTTTCATTCGCCTCTTCAGCTGTTTTTGCTTTTTTATGGTGGAATGTGTGTACTACTTTTTCCACGCCCTCATAACAAAGAAATAAGCCACCAATCATTAATAATGGGTTAATTAGCCATGGGGCAAAAACACTAATCAACAGCGCTAATGGGACTAAAATTAATTTATTTACAAACGACCCTTTTGCAACACTCCAAACAACGGGTAATTCACGATCAGAACGGACACCACTCACTTGTTGTGCATTGAGCGCTAAATCATCTCCCAACACACCTGCCGTTTTTTTTGCAGCCATTTTGCTCATGACCGCCACATCATCTAATACCGTTGCAATATCATCGAGTAATAACAATAGACCACTGGCCATTTTATTTCCTAATTTGTAGTTATTTTTACTATTGTAGAATCACTCAATAAATTCACAACATTAATTTAATAAAAATTTGAAGCAATCGCTGACGAAAAAAAATTATTTACCGTACAATAATCCCAATCTTATATTGATCAAATCACTGAATCTTGGAACATATCATGAGTAATGCTGATAATCGCCCAATCATTTTGACAGGCGACCGCCCTACTGGACAACTTCATCTCGGACACTTCGTCGGTTCATTACGTTCACGTGTAGGTTTACAAGATAGTCATCATCAACACCTTTTATTGGCAGATGCCCAAGCGCTCACAGATAATGCTGATAATCCAGAAAAAGTACGCAATAACATTTTGCAAGTTGCGTTAGATTATTTAGCGGTCGGTATTGACCCAAGTAAAACCACCATTTGTGTACAGTCTTGTTTGCCTGCGCTCAATGAACTCACGATGATTTATCTCAACTACGTTACCGTAGCGCGTTTAGAGCGAAATCCAACCGTAAAAGCAGAAATTCAGCTTCGTAACTTTGAACGCGATATTCCAGCGGGTTTCTTATGTTATCCAATTGCTCAAGCAGCAGATATCACTGCATTTAAAGCAACGGTTGTCCCTGTCGGTGAAGACCAACTACCAATGATTGAGCAAACCAACGAAGTTGTTCGTCGTGTCAACCGCCAAATCGGTCATGATCTATTGCCTGAATGCAAAGCATTATTATCAAATATGGCGCGTTTACCTGGTTTCGATGGTAAAGCCAAAATGTCGAAGTCTTTGGGCAACACTATCGTGTTAAATGCTTCAGATAAAGACATCAAAAAAGCTGTGAACGCGATGTATACCGATCCGAATCACTTGCGAATTGAAGATCCAGGTCAAGTGGAAGGTAACATTGTATTCACTTACCTCGATGCTTTTGATCCGAACAAAGCAGAAGTAGAAGAGTTAAAAGCACATTATCGTCGTGGTGGTTTAGGTGATGGTGCGGTGAAAAAACGCCTAGAAGGTATTTTACAAGAGCTGATCGCCCCGATCCGTGATCGTCGTGCAGAGCTAGAGAAAGATCCTGATTACATCATGGATATTCTCAAACAAGGTACTGAAAAATGCCGAGATATTACGCAGCAAACGCTGGATGAAGTAAAAGCAGGATTAGGATTATTCAAATTCTAATTTAGTTTATTTTTCACAAAAAAAGTCCACAAAATGGGCTTTTTTTGTATAAACACTTGATTTAAGTCTAATTTAAGAACTTTTCTTTAAAATCAAAAACTAACACTTTTTGTCACTTATTAACATCTATTAACAGTAGGTAACACGAATACCCATGAATCTGGTCAGGTTTTTAAATAATATAGCGAAGTAGGTTAGCAAACACTAATCTCATGACATTTCTCCTTTTCAACCGAAACTGTTTTAAACAGATTCGTTGTTCAACGCAGTGATCACCCCAATCATTGCGTTTTTTTTCGCCTGCAACAACGCGTAATTTAAGTTGAATTTAAAGTCACTTACATTTATCCTTATAACTGTTTTATTTTTATAAAAATTTATTAATTCTTTCAAAAAAAGAAATAAGAGTAATGCGAATGATTTTAGAACTCTTCACCCACCCATCCAATTTTATTTTTAGCATTGCATTATTGCTATGTTTATTTATTGGTGTTCTTGAAATCATTTTATTATTACTGGGTGGCAGTTCTAGTTTCTTTGAACAATTTCTACCAGATAGCCTAACTGAAATCAATAATGCCGATGTCTCGATTGAACATTCAAATAACGTATTTACTCAACTTCTAGAGTGGTTATGTCTGGGTAAAGTTCCACTATTAATTTGGCTGATCATTTTTCTAACTGCTTATGGGTTAACTGGCTTAATTATTCAGAATATTTTTTTCCTTTTGACTGAGCATTATTTTTCAGCTTGGTTGATCGCACCAGCATGTCTGTTTCTTTGTATGCCTATTGTGCGCTATAGCGCTGCTTTCGTTGCAAAAATTATCCCAAAAGATGAAACCACCGCGATTCATAGTGATGAACTGATTGGACTTACCGCACAGATTATTTTGGGTGAAGCAAAACCCAACTCCCCTGCTCAAGCGAAAGTTAAAGACCAATTTGGTCAGACACATTATGTCTTGGTTGAACCGGAACTTGATATTATATTTCATCAAGGACAAGACGTTATTTTAACGCAAAGAACCAAAATTGGCTTTCAAGCAATTGCCACTTAATTTTTTATATTATTTACATAGAGGGTATTTAAATGCTTACTTCAGCATTGACTGAAATTCTAATTATTACGGGTATTATTTTTGCTGTACTGATTTTTATTGGTGTTGTAATTGCTCGATTATATACACGTTCAAGTAAAGAAGTCTCTTTTGTGCGTACAGGTTGGGGCGGTGAAAAAGTGATTTTAAATGGTGGTGCGATTGTACTACCAGTTTTACATGAAATCATTCCTGTAAATATGAATACTTTACGCTTAGAAGTGAAGCGTGCTGCTGACCAAGCTTTAATTACCCGTGATCGTATGCGTGTCGATGTTATGGCTGAGTTTTATGTTCGCGTTAAACCAACGGCTGAATCAATTGCAACGGCTGCTCAGACGCTGGGTAGAAAGACCATGTCCCCACCTGAACTAAAAGATTTAGTTGAAGGTAAGTTTGTAGACTCTTTACGTGCAGTTGCCGCAGAAATGGCAATGGAAGAACTACATGAAAAACGCGTCGACTTCGTGCAAAAAGTTCAGCAAGTGGTATCAGAAGATTTATCAAAGAATGGTTTAGAGCTTGAAACAGTGTCATTAACAGGCTTGGATCAAACCAGCTTTAAGTTTTTTAATCCTCAAAATGCATTCGATGCTGAAGGTTTAACCAAGCTGACAGAAACCATTGAAGACCGTCGTAAAAAACGTAACGATATCGAACAAGATACGGATCTTGCCATTCGCAGTAAAGATTTAGAAGCTGAACGTAAACGTCTTGAAATTTCACGTGAAGAAGAATACGCAAAACTACAACAAGAGCGAGAAATTTCAATTCGCAAAGCTGAACAATCGGCTGAAATTGCGTCTCAAGAAGCTGGCAAAAAACGTGAAGCTGAAGAAGCACGTATTGCTGCTGAACGTGAAGTTGAATTGAAGCGTATTGCCGCGGCGCGTGATGTTGAAAATGAAAATATTCAAAAAGCACAGCTCATTCAAAAAGCAGAAGTTGAACAGAAGAAAACCATTGAACTTGCAGAGCAAGATCGCGCCATTGCCATTGCTGAAAAGTCTCGTGCTGAATCTGAAGCCAAAGCGCAAGCCGATAAAGCACGTGCTGAAGCAGTAAAAGCAGAAGAAGAAGTCATCACTGTACGTGAAACACAACGCGCAGAGCGTCAGAAAGCCGTTGAATTGGTTGCAGCAAAACAATCTGCCGAGAAAGATGCGATTGCGATTACCGTTGCAGCTGATGCAGGTAAAAAGGCCGCTGCTGATGAAGCTGAGGCAGTCCGTATTGGGGCAGAAGCCGAAGCTGAAAAAGTACGCTTAAAAGCAAAAGGTGAAGCCGATGCAAAAATATTGCTTGCTCAAGCCTTAGAAAAACAATACCAAGTTGATGCTGAAGGTACACGTGCTGTCAATGAAGCAGCCAACGTACTCTCTGCTGAACAGGTAGAAATGCAAGTACGCTTAGCACTTCTTAAACACTTACCAGATATTATCCGTGAAAGTGTTAAACCAATGGAAAATATAGATGACATCAAAATTTTACAGGTCAATGGTTTAGGTGGTTTTGCTGGTGGAAGCGGTGTATCTGGCGAAACAGTTGAAAATGGCCAAGCATCTTTGTCAGATCAGGTCGTGAATAGCGCCCTACGCTACCGTTCTCAAGCACCATTGATCGATAGCTTGATGAGTGAACTTGGCTTACAAGGCGGCGATATTAATGGTTTGACTCAGAACTTAAAGCCAAAATCTGAATAAATAATTTATTCACTCCAATAAAAAACCCCAATAAAAAATATTGGGGTTTTTTTCAGATTAAAATCTAACGAATTACGCTAAACCTTTCTCTTTCAATACTTGCATCATTGTTGAACCAAGCTCAGCTGGGCTACGAGTGTAAGCCATTCCCGCGCGTTCAAATGCAGCGAATTTCTCTTCAGCAGTACCTTGACCACCAGAAATGATCGCACCAGCGTGACCCATACGCTTACCTTTAGGTGCAGTTACACCAGCGATGTAACCTACTACAGGCTTAGTCACGTTAGATTTAATGAATTCAGCAGCTTCTTCTTCCGCTGTACCACCGATCTCACCGATCATGATGATTGCATCAGTATCTGGATCGTCTTGGAACAATTGAAGCGCTTCGATTTGGTTCATACCTGGGATTGGGTCACCACCGATACCGATACAAGTAGACTGACCTAAACCAAGCTTAGTTGTTTGAGCAACCGCTTCATAAGTCAATGTACCTGAACGTGAGATGATACCAATACGACCTGGTTGATGAATGTGACCTGGCATAATACCAATCTTACATTCACCTGGAGTGATCACGCCTGGGCAGTTAGGACCAACTAAACGCGTACCGTTACCGTTAGTTTCTAAGTAGCGTTTTGCTTTAAGCATGTCGACTGTTGGAACACCTTCAGTGATCACAACGATCAAGCTAACGCCCGAATCAACCGCTTCAATGATTGAGTCTAAAACGAATGGAGCTGGTACATAGATCACAGTTGCATCAGCATGTGTTTCACGTACAGCTTCTTTCATTGTGTTAAATACAGGTAAGTCAAGGTGAGTTGAACCACCTTTACCCGGAGTCACACCACCAACAACTTTTGTACCGTAGTCTAAAGCTTGTGCAGAGTGGAAAGTACCGTTTTTACCAGTAAAACCTTGTACCAATACTTTAGTGTCTTTATTAATTAATACGCTCATGATTGATACTCCTTACGCTTTAACTGCAGCTACAACTTTTTCTGCGGCATCAGATAAACCGTTCGCAGAAATTAATTTCAAACCAGATTCATCAAGTAATTTAGCACCTAATTCAGCGTTGTTACCTTCTAAACGAACAACAACTGGAACAGTTACGTTTACTTCTTGAACCGCTGCAATAATCGCTTCAGCAATCATGTCACAACGTACGATACCACCGAAGATGTTGATTAAAACACCTTGTACAGATGTATCAGCAAGGATGATTTTGAACGCTTCGATTACGCGCTCTTTAGTCGCGCCGCCGCCAACGTCAAGGAAGTTTGCAGGCTGACCACCATAAAGTTTAATGATGTCCATTGTAGCCATTGCAAGACCAGCACCATTCACCATACAACCGATGTTACCTTCTAAAGCAACATAGTTAAGATCAAATTCAGATGCTTTTAATTCACGCTCATTCTCTTGAGATTTGTCACGTAAAGCAGCAACCTTAGGTAAACGGTAAAGCGCGTTAGAATCGATACCTACTTTCGCATCAACACATAAAATATCGCCATTTTCACGAACTGAAAGTGGGTTAATTTCGAATAATGCAAAGTCATTTTCTACAAATGCTTGATAAGCAGCAGCCATAATTTTTACAAATTGGCTAATTTGCTTGTCTTTCAAACCTAAAGCAAACGCAACTTCACGCGCTTGGAATGGTTGTAAGCCAACAAGTGGATCAACTTCAACTTTGATAATTTTTTCAGGCGTTTCTTCTGCAACTTTCTCGATTTCTACACCACCTTCGGTAGAAGCCATGAAAGTAATACGACGGCTAGAACGGTCTACAACTGCGCCCAAATAAAGCTCACGCTCAACTGGGTAAACGTCTTCAGCAATGATAATGCTGTTAACAGGTTGACCATTTGCATCTGTTTGATACGTTACTAAACGAGTACCAATGATGTTGTTAGCGAATTCGATAACATCTTCTTTTGATTTTGCAACTTTAACACCACCAGCCTTACCACGGCCACCAGCATGAACTTGCGCTTTCATTACTGCGAATTTACCACCAAGCTGTTCAAATGCAGCAACTGCTTCGTCTGCATTGGTTGCCAAGATACCTTCTTGTACTGGCATACCATATTCTTTCAATAACGCTTTAGCTTGATACTCATGTAAGTTCATTTAGTTACCTACTATGTTGTTTGTGTGATACAGCCTAGATGTACTTAAAACTAGACTGCTACATATTGAGTAAATGATCACCGTATAAAAGCGATCATCATCATTCAAAAAAAGTGTGGCGAACCACACTTTTAATTTATTTACGCTTACGTTGAATCGCGTGGATTGCACGACCATCAACAGCAAGCGCTGCTTCATGTACAACTTCAGAGAATGTTGGGTGACCAAAAGTCATCAATTGTAAATCTTCCACTGAAGATACAAATTCAAGTGCAATCATACCTTGATGTACGATATCAGATGCATTTGGACCAACAACGTGCATACCTAACAGACGATCTGTTTTGGCATCTGCAACGAATTTAACAAAACCAGCAGTATCACCAGCAGCCAATGCACGACCATTCACCGCAAACGGGAACTGACCTGCTTTAACTTCATGACCTTTATCGACGGCTTGTTCTTCAGTTAGACCAACCCAAGCTGCTTCTGGATGCGTGTAAATAACGCTGATGATCGTGTCATAGTTCACTTGAGCAGCATGACCGTGAATACGCTCAACAGCCATTACGCCCTCTTCCATTGCTTTATGTGCAAGCATTGGACCACGAACTAAGTCACCAATTGCATAAACGCCTTCAACAGAGGTTAAGCACTGATCATTGACATCAACCAAACCACGTTCAGTCAATTTAATACCAGAATCTTCTGCCAACAAACCTTCTGCATACGCTTTACGGCCTACACAAACGATAAGCTTGTCAAACACTTGCTCTTTGTCTTCGCCAGCTTGGTTATATTTAACGGTTACTTCGCGACCGTTAATTTCTGTGCCAGATACTTTTGCACCGATACGGATATCTAAATCTTGTTTCTTCAAGATTTTTTGATATTCCTTCGCCAATGCTTTGTCCGCCATCGGCAAGAAAGTATCCATTGCTTCAAATACAACAACTTCTGCACCCAAGCGACGCCATACAGAACCAAGTTCTAAACCGATCACACCAGCACCAATCACACCCAGACGCTTTGGAACTTCTGGGAATTTTAATGCGCCAGTCGAGTCAACGATTAAGTCTTCATCAACAGGTGCTACAGGAATATTTACTGGGACAGAACCCGTCGCAAGAATCACGTACTTAGGCTCTAAAACCTGTACATCACCCTCGAAAGGCGTAAATTCTACTTTTTTACCAGCAAGTAATTTACCCGTACCTTGTAACCACTCGATACCATTACCTTTCAGTAATTGAGCAACACCACCGGTCAATTGTTCTACAACTTTGTCTTTACGAGCAAGCAAAGTATCTAAATCGAACTTAACTTCGCCTGTGCTAATACCGTGTTCAGCAAGTTCATGAATCGTTGCTTCATAACGGTGAGAAGAATCAAGTAATGCTTTAGAAGGGATACAACCCACGTTTAAACACGTACCACCGAGAGATGGCTTACCGTTGTGAATACGTTTTTCGATACAAGCAACTTTAAAACCCAGTTGTGCAGCACGGATCGCTGCTTCATAACCACCAGGTCCACCGCCAATAACAACAAGATCAAACTGTTGAGACATTTTTATCTCCAATTAATCCCCCTAAATCCCCCTTTTTCAAAGGGAGACTTCCCCTCTTTAGTAAAGAGGGGTTAGAGGAGATTTATAATTAATGTATTAAAGATCGAGAATGAGTTTAGCTGGCTCTTCTAACAACTCTTTGATTGTTACCAAGAAACCTACAGCTTCTTTACCGTCGATTAAACGGTGGTCATAAGAAAGTGCTAAATACATCATTGGTAAGATTTCAACTTGACCATTTACCGCCATTGGACGCTCTTGGATCTTATGCATACCCAAAATAGCTGTTTGCGGCGTATTCAAAATCGGCGTTGAAAGCAATGAACCGAAAGTACCACCATTGGTGATCGTGAACGTACCACCAGTCATGTCTTCGATACCTAATTTACCGTCACGTGCTTTATAAGCGTAGTCACGGATACCGTTTTCAACTTCTGCATAGTTCATACGGTCAGTATCACGAAGTACAGGAACAACTAAGCCACGTTCACTCGATACAGCAACACCGATGTCATAGAAACCGTGATAAACGATATCATCACCATCAATAGAACCATTCACTGCTGGGTAGCGTTTTAGTGCTTCAGTCGCCGCTTTAACAAAGAAAGACATAAAGCCTAAACGAGCACCATGACGTTTTTCGAAAGCATCTTTATATTGCTTACGCATTTCCATGATTGGCTTCATGTTAACTTCGTTGAATGTCGTTAACATTGCAGTTTGTTGTGTCGCAGCCAATAAACGCTCAGCAACACGCTTACGTAAACGCGTCATTGGAACACGTTTTTCGATACGCTCGCCTACAGCAACGCTTAATGGTTGAACTGATGCAGCAGGTTTAGCTTGATGACCAGCAACATCTTCTTTAGTGATGCGACCACCACGGCCTGTACCTTGTACATCAGCAGCATTGATACCTGTTTCAGATAATGCTTTACGAACCGCAGGCGCTTGGTTTTGATCAACTGCTTGAGTTGATGCAGCCGCTGGCGCAGATGCAGCAGGAGCTTCAGCCGCTGGTGCAGCAGCTTCAGGAGCCGCCGCAGAAACAGCACCAGCTTCAAACTGTGCAATGACTTCATCAGAAAGCACAGTTTCGCCTTCGTCTTTGATGATTGCAACCAAACTACCGTCAGCTGGAGCAACCACTTCTAAAACAACTTTATCGGTTTCAATGTCACAGATCACTTCATCACGTGATACAGGTTCACCTACTTTCTTGTGCCAAGTTGCGATCGTACCGTCAGCAACTGACTCTGGGAATACCGGTGCTTTAATTTCGGTTGCCATTATTGAGAATCTCCTGATTGTTCAGCTTCAATTGCAAGTGCGTCATTGACGAGCTGAGCTTGTTGTTTTGCATGCAAGTACGGTGAGCCACAGGCAGGTGCGGCAGATGCTTCACGACCAGCATAGCTAATACGAATTTGTTTACCAGATTTAAGCATGTCTTCATATAAACGAGGAACGATGAACAACCAAGCGCCTTGGTTCTTCGGTTCTTCTTGTGCCCAAACAAGATCTTCAATGTTTGGATATGTAGCCATGACTTCAGCTAAGCGCTGCTCTGGGTAAGGATACAATTGTTCAATACGAACGATCGCAGTATTGTTTAAACCAAGCTCACGACGTTTTTCGAGTAAATCGTAATAAACCTTACCACCACAAAGCACTAAGCGAGTCACTTCAGCTTTGTTGATTTGATCTACTTCATCGATCACAGTTTGGAATGCACCATTTGCTAATTCATCTAAAGTTGAAGTCGCAAGTTTGTGACGTAATAAAGATTTCGGTGACATCACGATCAAAGGCTTACGAATAGGACGAACCGCTTGACGACGTAACGCATGGAAGATTTGCGCTGGAGTCGTTGGTGTCATCACCTGCATATTTTCTTCAGCACATAGCTGTAAGAAACGCTCTAAACGTGCAGATGAATGCTCAGGGCCTTGACCTTCATAACCATGAGGTAACAACATGGTAAGACCGCATACACGTTCCCATTTGGTCTCACCCGAAGCGATAAATTGGTCAATCACCACTTGTGCACAGTTAACGAAATCACCAAATTGTGCTTCCCAAACGATCAAACTCTTTGGCAAAGTGGTTGAATAACCATATTCAAATGCAAGTACAGCTTCTTCAGACAATAAAGAATCATATACCGCTGTACGAGGCTGATTTTCTTTGATGTGACAAAGAGGAATATATACAGAACCATCAACTTGGTTGTGTAATTTTGCATGACGATGAGAGAACGTTCCACGACCTACGTCTTCACCCGTAATACGCACAAGGAAACCGTCATCCAAAAGTGTTGCGTAAGCTAAAGTTTCAGCAGCACCCCAGTTAAGTGGCATTTCACCAGCTTGCATTTTCACACGGTCATCAATCACTTTTTGCACTTGGCGTTGCAACACAAAACCTTCTGGTAATGTATTCATCTTTTTACCAAGTTCTTTCAAACGATCGATATTAAAAGTTGTATCCCAAACATCTGTATATTCGTGACCTAGATACGGTGTCCAATCGACAAACATATGTTTATTTGGTTCACGAACTAAAGCATTGGCAACGTGATTACCAGCCTCTAAATCAGCGCGATAATCCTCTACCATTTGATCAGCAGTCGAACGATCAAGCACTTTCTCTTGTACCAATTGATCTGCGTATAAAGTACGAGTTGTCGCTTTTTTATTGATGACTTGATACATCAATGGTTGAGTACCAGATGGCTCATCCGCTTCGTTATGACCACGACGACGGTAGCAGAATAAGTCCAGAATCACGTCTTTACGGAATTCATGACGGAAATCATGTGCAATTTGCGTCGCAAAAATAACGGCTTCAGGATCATCACCATTAACATGGAAAATAGGTGCCTGAATCATTTTTGCTACATCGGTACAGTATTCTGTAGAGCGTGTGTCGCGTGGATCTGAAGTGGTAAAACCGACTTGGTTATTGACCACGATATGAACCGTACCACCAACCGTATAGCCACGCGTTTGTGACATTTGGAAGGTTTCCATGTTCACACCTTGACCTGCAAATGCAGCATCACCGTGAACAATCAATGGAAGTACGTCATCACCGCCGATATCTTTACGACGAACTTGACGTGCACGTACAGATCCTTCAACCACTGGACCAACGATTTCTAAATGGGATGGGTTAAATGCTAAAGCTAGGTGAACTTCGCCACCTGGGGTCATAACATTAGATGAGAAACCTTGATGATACTTCACATCACCAGAGCCTTTCTTATGAATGCTTTTACCTTCAAACTCACCAAAAAGGTCAGCTGGGTTTTTACCCATAATATTGACAAGCAAGTTGAGACGACCACGGTGTGGCATACCAATCACAACTTCTTTACAACCCACTGCGCCAGCACGTTGAATCAGCTCGTTGACCATTGGAATAAAAGACTCACCGCCTTCCACACCAAAACGCTTTGCGCCAACGAATTTGTTGCCAAGGTATTTTTCCAAGCCTTCAGCTGCCGTTAAGCGCTCAAGTACAGCTTTTTTCTGCTCTGCATTTAACTGGAATTTACCGCGAACACTTTCCAAACGTTGTTGAATCCAACGTTTTTCTTTGGTGTCAACAATATGCATATACTCTGCACCAATTGAACCGCAGTAAGTTGCTTCCATTGCCTCAATCATTTCTGACAATGTTGCTTCTGCTTTTCCAATTGCAAGATTGCCTGTATTAAATACAGTATCTAGATCAGATTTAGTTAAATTATGTTCAGATAAATCAAGGTCAGGAACTTCTTCGCGTTTCGCAAGACCTAATGGATCAAGTTTAGCTTTTTGATGACCACGGTTACGGTACGCAGCGATGAGTTGTAAAACACCAATTTGACGACGCTCGTGCTCTGTACTAACAGTACTTTGTACCATAGGTTGCACACGATTGGCATTACGTCCTAATAAAAGGAACTGTTCACGCACATTACCGTGTGGCTGATCACCTTTAGGATATTTATCAAAATATTCACGCCAATCCTCAGAGACTAAGGTTGGAGATGATAGGTACAGCTCGTAAAGATCTTCAATATACGCTGCACTATCAGCAGAAAGTTCAGTGTCAAGACGCAGCGCGTCAGCAACTTCTTGCATTTTTGGACCCATTTCCTATTGCAAAAAATATTACGGGTTGCCTTTTAAGCGCACCCATGATTCATAATGTCAAATTGGTAACAAGACACTACAGCCCAAGATCTTACGACCTTGAGACATCATTACTACACATCCGGAATATTTCCTTTGATGTAATAAATGAGCTATGCACTTTCAATTCAAAGCACATAACTCATTCTTATACTCGATGAAATCGAGCAATTTTTTGCAAATCATTTTAGAAAAATTAAATCAAACTTTAACTTTTCTAAAATGACTTCCCCAGTAAAAAAAGCCAAAATAAAAGCTTGAGATATCAGCCGAAGACACCTCTAAGAATAAACTTATTTTTTGCTTTTAGCTGTGGCAGAAATGCTAACATGTTATCAAGCGGGGATTGATTTTTTTGACACATACCATCCATAAAGCAGCGAAATACATACATCAAATTATGCTCTAATATACCGCCCTTTTTATAAAAGTTGCGCTTTTATCGACCAAAGTTTAACAAACGCTACAATTCTTGCACAAACATCACGCACAGTGTTTAAAAATAAGCCACATCACCACATATCCATTTTTATTATTAAGCTTAACAATATGACTTATATATCTAATTAACACATTCAGGGACTTATTCACCTACAATTTTTAGAAGCAAAACCTCAATAAACAAAAAACGGAAGCTCCTTTCGAAACTTCCGTTTTTGCGTTAGAAAGCGAAATTAACCCGCTTGATCTAACAACATATTACGAATGTGACCAATTGCCTTCGTCGGGTTTAGCCCTTTAGGACATACCGATACACAGTTCATGATGCCCTTACAACGGAACAAGCTGAATGGATCATCTAAACGAGCCAAACGTTCTTGTGTCGCTGTATCACGAGAGTCAATGATAAAACGATATGCATTTAACAAAGCTGATGGTCCAAGGAACTTGTCAGGGTTCCACCAGAATGATGGGCATGCTGTTGAACAACATGCACAAAGAATACATTCATACAAACCATCTAAATGTTCACGCTCTGACTGAGACTGTAAACGCTCTTTAGCTGGCGCAGGTTGATCATTGATCAAGAATGGGTGAATCTTGTTATATTGGTCATAGAACTGGTTCATATCTACGACCAAGTCTTTTACGACTGGCAAACCAGGTAAAGGACGAATCACAATCTTCTCTGGTAAGTCGTTCAGGTTCCACAAACAAGCCAAACCATTTTTACCATTGATGTTCACACCATCCGAACCACAAATACCTTCACGGCATGAACGGCGGAATGTTAATGTCTCATCCTGCACTTTCAACGCAAGTAACGCATCAAGCAACATACGGTGCTTATCGGTTAACTCAAGTTTATAAGTTTGCATGTACGGCGCTTTATCCTTATCAGGATCATAGCGGTAGATTTCGAATGTACGAGTGCCTCTACTCATCTTTGTTCTCCCAATTAGAATGTACGTGGCTTAGGTTCAATTGCTTCAACCGTCAATGGCTTGAAACGTACTGGCTTATATTCAAGACGATTGTCTACTGAATACCATAACGTATGTTTCATCCACTCATCATCACGACGACCATAAGAATAAGTCGGGTGATCAGGTGCTAATTCATAATCAACAACGGTATGCGCACCACGACACTCTTTACGAGCAGCAGCAGAAATCAAGGTTGCTTTTGCAACTTCATATAAATTTTCAACTTCTAATGCTTCAACACGCGCTGTGTTAAATACTTTAGATTTGTCTTTTAAATGAATGTTACGCACACGTGATTCAATCGCAAGAATTTCTTTCACGCCTTTGTCAAGCAACGCTTGAGTACGGAATACACCAGCATGGTCTTGTACGATGTCACGAATAACATCTGCAACTTCTTGTGCATTTTCACCCGTAGCAGATTCATCCAATTTACGCACACGCGCCAATGTATTTTCCAATACATCTGTTGGAAGTGGAGCATAGTCATCGCCATGATGTTTAGTCACATAGTCAATGATATGTTCACCCGCTGCTTTACCAAACACAACAAGATCAAGCAATGAGTTCGTACCTAAACGGTTTGCACCATGTACAGACACACAAGAACATTCGCCAATTGCGTAAAAGCCTTTAACAGGTTTTACATAATCACGCGTACCTTTATAGGTATATTCTTTCGAATCTTTATCATAATGTGCAGAAAACTCACCTTCTTCCACGCCATGCGGTACAACCACTTGACCATGAATATTGGTAGGAATACCACCCATTTGATAATGGATTGTTGGTACAACAGGAATTGGCTCTTTGGTACAGTCAACGTTTGCAAACTTCTTACCAATCTCAAATACAGATGGTAGACGCTTCATAATCGTCTCAGCACCCAAATGCGTCATATCCAATAAGATATAATCCGCTTTAGGACCACAGCCACGACCTTCTTTAATTTCTTGGTCCATAGAACGTGATACGAAGTCACGTGGTGCCAAATCTTTTAAAGTCGGAGCATAACGTTCCATAAATGGTTCGCCGTCTTTGTTACGAAGGATACCACCTTCACCACGACAACCTTCAGTCAACAATACGCCCGCGCCCGCAACACCTGTTGGGTGGAACTGCCAGAATTCCATATCTTGTAATGGAATACCTGCACGCGCCGCCATACCAAGACCGTCACCAGTATTGATATAAGCATTGGTAGATGCGCGATAAACACGACCTGCACCACCAGTAGCAAATAATGTTGCTTTGGCTTGGAACACAGCAATATTACCTGTTTCTTGGTCAATCGCTGTCACACCAAGTACGTCGCCTGCTTCGTTACGGATTAAATCTAATGCAATCCATTCAACGTAAAACTGAGTCCCCATTTTCACGTTGCTTTGATACAAAGTATGAAGCAATGCATGACCAGTACGGTCAGCAGCAGCACAAGCACGTGGAACAGCTTTTTCACCGTAATTTGCAGAGTGACCACCAAATGGACGCTGGTAGATCGTACCATCTTCATTACGGTCAAAAGGCATACCTAAGTGTTCAAGCTCATAAACAACTTTCGGTGCTTCACGCGTCATAAACTCGATTGCGTCCTGATCACCCAACCAGTCAGAACCTTTAACCGTGTCATAAAAGTGATAGTGCCAGTTATCTTCCTGCATGTTACCTAGCGACGCACCAATACCACCTTGAGCAGCAACCGTATGCGAACGTGTTGGGAATACTTTGGTCAATACCGCAACTTTTAAACCCGCTTGAGCAAGTTGGTAAGCAGCACGCATACCAGAACCACCACCACCGACGATAACTGCGTCAAATGATAGGGTTTGGATGTTTGAATAATTTTCTTTAGGGGTAGTTGCCATGATCTCTTCCTATCAATTTGCCCAGAAAATCTGGATACCCCAGATTGCGTACACGAATACTGAAATAATCACAGCAGTAGTGAGCACAAGGCGTAAACCTGAAGCCGAAGGACCCATTTGACGAGTCGTTACATAATCAGTAAAGACTTGCCACATACCAATCCAAGCGTGTGCAACCAGTGATAACACTGCTAATAAAGAAAAAATCTTCATTGGCAAAGTCAACATAAAGCCAGCCCACTGTTCATAACCGAATCCGCTATTGCAAAGGATCCAACCGAATATAACAACAGTATAAGCAGCCAACACCACAGCACTAACACGCTGGATGTACCAATCGCGAGAACCTGAACCTGTTAAACCTGTAGCACTTTTCATCAGAACATAATCCATACGAAGGCTGCGACAATACAAACCGCAGACAAGATTAATGAAACTGTAGCTGCAATACGACCACTTTGTAACTCTTCAGCAAAACCGACATCAGCAAGCAAATGCTTGATCCCTGCGATGAAGTGGAAAATTAGGCCGGCTACAAATACCCATACGATAAAACGTACACAGATATTTCCGAAAACGACATTTTTAACGTAGTCAAATCCTTCTGGCGAAGATAAAGATTTATCCAAAATCCATAAAAGAACTGCGACGAGTAAGAAAACGATTACACCTGATAGACGGTGTAGAATTGATGCAATAGCCACGGGTGAGCGTAAATTTACCGCTAACACTTGACCCATGGACAAATTGACAGGTCTGTTGCTTTTCACAGCGGGCATCCTGTAGGTAGAAACTCCAACTGGAGTTTGTTTGAATTAATTCAAAGGAAAGCTGGCATTGTCAGGCAAGAACAGCACATGCCTAACCTATATATAACGACACCGAATTATAAGACGTGAAATATCAAAATACAAACAATCAGATTTCGCTTTAGTCTAAAAACCCATTAAATAAGAATCATTCACGAGTGGAGCGACAATAACAATGATAAACCACCAAATAAAAATAAGATATCCACATGTTTTTTAAAGATAAAAATAACAAGGGATTATTTATAAATATTTTTCACTTCCATTGATTTTTTCTTGTTTATTTCATAAAAAATACACGTTTTTAGCGTAAATTCAGTGCAAATCACACCGTTATAAATATTGTCAAAAATAATACCCCCCATTTATATATTAAATATGAATAATCAATAATCTATTCCTTGCGATCTCATACAAAAAAGAAGTGAGTTTTTTTTATACAAACAAGCGCACCACAATGAATCAATTATTCCAAAATGAATACACATTTCCAGTATTTTTTCAATGACTATTCAGCTCTAAGCCACGAGGTATATAGGATTTTGAATTATTCTAAGTCTTTATTTTATAAGCACCAAAATATTGCCGAAATAAAAATTTACTTACAATTGTACTGATGCTTCATTTTTTTTATGCACCTGAAACATGATTTGACATATTATACTCGACCGGTGCTGTGATTTTACTCAGTTTTTCCTTTGATACTGAATGACTAATTGACTGTAGCAACGTCATTTTTTATCCCTAAGTATAATTGACAAAATTTTAGTAGCCACTAATCTTATAGCAAATTTTGACACCGTCTGATTCGCACATGACAAGATTAGGATTTCGAGTCAGATAATCATTCACCAGGACAGGAGATCTATTGAATGTCTGCAGCAACTGGCAAAAAAGCCGTATTACAGCTTGATGGCAAAGAAATTGAATTACCAATTTACAGCGGCACATTGGGCCCAGATGTAATTGACGTTAAAGATGTATTGGCATCGGGTCACTTTACTTTCGATCCTGGTTTTATGGCGACAGCTGCTTGCGAATCTAAGATCACATTCATTGATGGTGACAAAGGTGTGTTATTACACCGTGGCTATCCAATTGATCAATTAGCGACTCAAGCAGACTACTTAGAAACTTGCTACTTATTGTTAAATGGTGAGCTTCCAACTGCTGAACAAAAAGCAGAATTTGACGCTAAAGTGCGCAACCATACGATGGTTCACGATCAAGTTAGCCGTTTCTTTAATGGTTTCCGTCGTGATGCTCACCCTATGGCGATCATGGTTGGTGTTGTTGGTGCTTTATCTGCGTTCTATCACAACGCTTTAGATATTGAAGATGTTAATCACCGCGAAATTACCGCAATTCGTTTAATTGCAAAAATCCCTACTCTTGCAGCTTGGAGCTACAAGTACACAGTAGGTCAACCATTCATTTACCCACGTAATGATTTAGGTTATGCAGAAAACTTCTTACACATGATGTTTGCAACACCTGCTGACCGTGATTACAAAGTAAATCCTGTGCTTGCTAAAGCAATGGATCGTATCTTCACGCTTCATGCTGACCATGAGCAAAATGCGTCTACATCTACAGTACGTCTTGCTGGTTCTACAGGTGCTAACCCTTACGCATGTATCTCTTCAGGGATTTCTGCACTTTGGGGACCTGCTCACGGCGGCGCAAACGAAGCTGTACTTCGCATGTTAGATGAAATCGGTAGCGTAGAAAACGTTGCTGAATTCATGGAAAAAGTGAAGCGCAAAGAAGTTAAACTCATGGGCTTCGGTCACCGTGTGTATAAAAACTTTGATCCACGTGCAAAAGTCATGAAACAAACGTGTGACGAAGTTCTTGAAGCACTTGGTATCAATGATCCTCAGCTTGCTCTTGCAATGGAACTTGAGAAAATTGCACTGAACGACCCGTACTTCGTTGAACGTAAGCTTTATCCAAATGTCGATTTCTACTCAGGCATTATCTTAAAAGCAATCGGTATCCCAACTGATATGTTCACTGTTATTTTTGCACTTGGTCGTACCGTTGGCTGGATCAGCCACTGGTTAGAAATGCACGCATCTCCGTACAAAATCGGTCGCCCACGTCAGCTTTATACTGGCGAGACTCAACGCGATATCAAACGTTAATTTTAAAACAAAGTTAATGTTTAAAAAGCTGCCATATGGCAGCTTTTTTTTATTTGAAAATCAAAAGAGCATCCGCAATCAACGCATCAATCATCATCTTCCAATAAACGCATCAAATTATGGCTAATACCATTTGCCCGTAACCATGCCAATTCATAACTCGCCTTAGCCAAAGCCAATACACGACGCTCAAACTCATCCCAGATCGGCTTTACTTGCTTATCAGTCACACCCAAACCACTATCATGGGCAAGTTGTTTATTTTTTTCACAAAGCTTTAGGGCATGATAAAGCTTACGCCCTCGGCTCGCGGTGTCTAGTATGCGGATATGCCGACTATGAATAAAACCTTCAACATGCTGGAGATCAGCATTGGGCAACAACGGAACCAAAATTTGGTCTAGCTGCGCATCTAAGCGCCGCCACACCGCCAATCTTTGTTCTGGGTTATATGTATTCCATTGAATGACTTCATGATTAAAACGGCGACAACCACGACAAACCAAATCACCAAACACCGTTGAACAACGCCCTGCACATGGAGTCAATGATGGAATTCGACGATCACTACTCAAAACCAACTCCTATAAAACCATATTAATTTTATGGTTTTCTCGCTTATTTTCAGATTTCGCGCTAAAATGTGCGCCTTAATTTTCCTATCTTAATACATTTGGAGTTATCCATGAACGCTACTGTAGAACAGCTTGCACCTGTAGAACAGCAAGCGACCACAAATTGGGTTGTTGCGGCACTATATCAATTTAAAGAAGTTTCAGATGCAGCTGATCTGCAACAACGTCTTTTAGACTTAGTGAATCGTATCAATTTGTGTGGAACTCTGATTGTAGCTTCAGAAGGAATTAATGGCACAGTTGCAGGTGATCGTGCAGCAATTGATACAATTCATCGTTTTTTACTAGATGAAGGTTTTACGTCAATGGAATACAAAGAGTCTCATAGCTCTGACAAACCATTCCGTAAAATGAAAATCAAACTTAAAAATGAAATTGTGACTTTAGGCGTAGAAGTTAAACCACGTGATTTAGTGGGTCACTATCTTGACCCAAAAGAATGGAACGAACTGATTGCGCGTGATGATGTGATCTTAATTGATACACGCAATGACTACGAATATAAAGCAGGTACATTTAAGGGTGCAGTTGATCCTAAAACTGAATCTTTCCGTGAATTTCCAGACTACGTAAAACAAAACCTTGAGCAGCATAAAGACAAAAAAATTGCCATGTTCTGTACAGGTGGTATTCGTTGTGAGAAATCAACCTCCCTACTCTTACAAGAAGGGTTTAACGAGGTTTACCACCTTAAAGGTGGTATTTTAAAATACCTCGAAGAAACCCCTGCCGAAGAAAGTCTTTGGGAAGGTGAATGCTTTGTCTTTGATGGTCGAACTGCGGTGACGCACGGTGTTGAAGAAGGTGAAAACATCAAATGTCATGCGTGTGGTTGGCCTCTGACCAAAGCTGAATCAGAGTTATCAAGCTATGAACACGGTGTTTCATGTGCTTACTGCATTGATAAAACAACGGACAAACAAAAAGCAGGCTTCCGTATGCGTCAATCACAAATTACTGCTGCAAAACGCAAACGCCTATAAGCGTGTATACACCAGAATTTCAAAAGCCTTAGTTCCGACTAAGGCTTTTTTGTTTTGTTAAAACGGTTAACCAATACCTTATTGAGCATTCATCGAATCGCAATTAAGCTGCTTTAAATTCACAAATAACGTTCAAAGGCACTATGGGGCTAGAAGATTGGGTCTTATCGATCATGGAGAAACTAGGTTATCTAGGTATCGCGTTTCTCATGTTTCTCGATAATGTTTTTCCACCTGTACCATCAGAAGTGATTATGCCCTCAGCGGGCTACACGGCTGCGAAAGGTGACCTGAGTTTGATCGGTGTGATTATTGCAGGAAGTGCAGGCTCACTGTTAGCCGCAATGCTGTTGTATTGGGTTGGTCGAAAGATTCCACAGCAACACTTATTCAATTTCATCGCACGTTATGGCAAATATTTAAGAATAAGCACAACTGACTTGGAAAAATCTTTAACTTGGTTTGAAAAGCACGGGCATCGTGTTGTCTTTTTTGGTCGAATGATTCCAGCAGTTCGCTCGCTGATTAGTATTCCTGCGGGAATGAGCAAGATGCCTTTTGGTAAATTCATGACGTATAGCGCTGCTGGAACCATAATTTGGACCAGTTTTCTTGCCTGTGTCGGTTATTATTTTAGTGAAAATCAGGCATTAATGACCGCGGTCATACAACGCGTCGGTTATATCATTTTAACCATTGCTGTCTTTTATATTTTGTGGCGATTGGCAAAGAAATTTTACTTATCAAAAAGATAAATTGTAAATAAAGATGGAGGTTTTAAAAATGCAACATGATTTTTGGCATAACAAATGGAAAACCAACAGTATCGGCTTTCATCAAAACCAGCCTCACACCTTACTTACAAAATATTTTCCGTACTTAAATTTAGCAAAAGGCGCAACCATTTTTGTTCCTCTATGCGGTAAAAGCCTAGATATAAACTGGCTCATTGAGCAAGGCTATCATGTGATCGGAATTGATCTTAGCCCGATTGCTATTCAAGATCTGATTTTAGACTTGGGACTCACTTTTCAAGAAGCCAAAATAGGTCACTTGACTCATTTTCAGCATACTCAGATTGACCTCTTTGTCGGTGATTTCTTTGCGTTAACAGCAGCCCAAATCGGTAAGATTGATGCAATTTATGATCGAGCAGCACTGATCGCACTACCAGATCAAATGCGCACATCATATACGCAACATCTTTTAAAAATCACAAACCAAGCACCACAATTACTTATCAGCCTAGACTACGATCAAAAACTATTAGCAGGACCACCCTTTTCTGTTCCTGAATATGAACTAGTGGCACATTATGCAAGTTATTACGATATTAAATTATTAGCATCAAATACTGAAAATCTAAAAGGCAAACTCACCGCATATGAACATGCTTGGTGTCTAAGCAAACATTCGACGAATGATTAAACTTTATCTCGGACACAAAAGCATTGATTAGTCTCTTTAGCGATCAATGCTTTTGATCTACCCAAGTCATCATAAGATTTAGCTCAAACCAAACCTGAGTTGACTTGCTCTCATCTCAGCACTCAACCAGTCTCGAAACAGCACCTTACGCATATCATCTTCAAATGGCTGAGCCGACAATAAAAAATAAGCAGAACCATCCTGATATACAGGATGAAGCAGCTCCAGCATCTGATATTTTATCTCCCTTTCAACCATATACGCAGATACAACAGTAGCCCCTAATCCAGCTAAACAAGCTTCAATACATAAATAAAAATGCTCAAGTGAGGATTTCTTGCAGTCTTGATACTGTCCTTTGTGAGTCTCTTTAAAGTGTTGCCATAGTCTTGGTCTTGATGTGGAAATAAACATCTGCTTAGCGTATTGCGAATTATTTTTTGCAGCGACACACAACATATATTCATCTGCAATTTTTTCACTATAAATCGCCTTCCCCCAATCAAAATCATCACGCCTAAGAGCTAAGTCTATATTTTGATCCTTAAAATCGACCGCTCCACCACCCGTGAAAAGACTGACCTCAAACTCAGGATAAAGCTGTTTAAATTGCACCAACCGTGGAATCAACCATTTCATTGCAAGGGTTGGCTCACACGAAAGGACTAAATTTCTTTGTGCTTTAGTCTTATCTTGCAACTGCACCAAACATTGATCAATGTGCTGAAAAACTTGCTGGCAGCAATCGAACAACACCTCGCCTTCACTGGTTAAGCGTAACGTTCTAGCTTCACGGATAAATAAGCTAAAACCCAAGCTATCTTCCAGATTTTTAAGCTGCTTACTGACCGCTCCTTGAGTCACAAATAACTTTTCCGCAGCAATCGTCATACTTTCATAACGCGCCACATAATAAAAAAACTTAAGTGAATTCAAGGATAACCGCTCTATCATTCCAAAAACTCATACATAAATAAGAATTAATTTCGATTTTCAATATAACAAATATATGAAAAATATAAAGATACTTAGAATCAATATTTCAGGAATAGATGAGTGAATGAACTAATAGCGATAACTGTGGTCACGATACTTGCCGTTATGAGTCCCGGTGCAGACTTTGCCTTGGTCACGCGGAATAGTTATCTCTACGGTCGAAAATCTGGAATCTGGACTGCCTATGGAATCGCTTGCGGTGTTTGGGTCCATATCAGTTACAGCTTAATTGGATTAACGTTTCTGCAACAATCCCTTCCAAACCTAATTTATATTATTCAATACATTGGTGCAGCTTATTTGGTCTATATTGGCTACAAAACGTTCACTCAAGCACCCGTTATTTTTGATCAAAACAGTACAGATATAACTAGCAGACAAGCATTCAAACATGGCTTTTTAACCAATAGTTTTAATCCTAAAACCACTTTATTTGTGATCAGTATCTTCTCGCAAATTATGACCTCAGAAAATAATATAAGCAGACTTTTTGCTTATGGCATTTTTATATCTGGTAGCCATTTACTCTGGTTTTGTTTAATTGCTGTCTTTTGCTCTACCCAAATGATTAGAAATAAAATTTTCGCCAAACAAGTAGCAATCAATCGTATTATTGGTGTTGTACTCAGTGCTTTAGGTCTGAGTTTATTGTTTGCAAATTTATAGTGCTGAATAGAGCAACTCCACTCAATGATCACCCTATCTTTAACTTGCAATAGTTGAAAAAAAACGTCCTCTAGGGACGTTTTAATCTTTTACACAGATCGTAAGCGACTAAACTTAGATCGTTGAGACTTATTTAGCTGGCGTGTGGTACATTAAATAAAGCTCATTCAAATTATCTGGAATTTCTTCAGCTAATTCGTCCATCAACTGACCATTACGACGGAAAGATTCCATTTGTGGATCTTCTTCATCAATCCCACTAAACACCATGATCGGCAAAGTTAGATCAATCAACTGCTCTTCGAACTCAGGTGCAAACCAAGCATCTTCATTTAAGAACATCGCATCAACAAAACCAACGCTCCAATCACCCAAGCTCGATTCCACATCTGCTTCTTCGATTTCAAATGGAAATTCGATTCCATCTTCATTGGCTAAATTTTGGCGAAGCGCCTCCAACCAAAGTTTGATTTGCTCAATCACTTCAGTTGGAACTTTCTTTTGATTGCTGTCGAATAACTCATCTAACCAACGATCAAATTTTGGGCCGACCGCAATCGCACACAAAAAGCCATGAGTCGCAGCAAAATCTAGACCGTATTCGTTTTGATCACCGTCAAGATAATTACTCAATAAGTCTAAATCTAACGTGCTCATTCTCTATCCAATTCTAAAAATTCATCCACAACAGCATAACATTTTAGGACATAAAGTCTCAGCAATTTTGCTTAGTCTTCGTCATCAAGATCATCGTCGTCGAAATCATAGTCAAAATCTTTTAATTCTCGTTCCAAACGGCGCTGAGCCAGTAGATCATCAATTAAACGGCGCTTTTCTAATGATTCTTTAGCGGTGAGTTTACTTGACGACTCATCAAAACCAGCATCGTCCTCACCGTAGTTATCATCATCTAATTCAAAATCTGTAGAAGACACTAACACTACCTCGTAATGCAAAAATATAAATGGGTCTAGCCGCTATTTATCTGTCTTAGATTTCCGTGTCAAGTTTTATTTGATTTTTTCGCTATAAAATGATGTTTTGTACTTTTTTTCGGCGGTTTTTTTGTGTATTTATAGTCTAAGGACATCACCAATAAAAAACGCTTTTAGGAATTTAAGTCTTGAAAAATTATTGCTTAACCCCATATTCAACACACGACCTTAAAATCAAACATATTTTTTATTTAAAGCAAACGGATCAAATCCAAAACATTCCCAGTGAATTGTGCTATCATGCACGGTTTTTCACCGCCACAGATTCAACAAAGAGTAAGCAAAGATGAGCGATATGCATTCCCCTACTTCACAAGTAGCGGCTCTGATTAGCCGAGGCAAAGAACAAGGTTACTTAACTTACGCTGAGGTTAACGATCATCTCCCAGACTCAATTACAGAAAGTGAGCAAATTGAAGACATTATTCAAATGCTTCAAGATGTCGGTATTCCTGTGCATGAACGTGCACCAGAAACCGATGACACCATGTTTGGTGAATCTACTGAAACAACAGATGAAGTTGCTGAAGAAGAAGCTGCTGCTGTATTAGCGTCGGTTGAAAGCGAACCTGGTCGTACGACTGACCCTGTACGTATGTATATGCGTGAAATGGGTACAGTTGAACTCCTTACTCGTGAAGGCGAGATTAGTATTGCAAAACGTATCGAAGAAGGTATACGTGATGTTTTACATTCTATCGCATACTGGCCAAACGCAGTCGAAGTGGTATTACAAGAATATAATGATTATTTAACAGGTGAACGTCGTCTTGCCGATATTCTGTCTGGTTATTTAGACCCAGAATCTGACGAAGAAATCCCTGAAGTCATTGAAGAAGCAGAACTTGTAGAAGAAACTGATTCTGTAAAAACAACCAAAGAAGTTAAACTAGACGATGATGACGAAGAAGAATCTGAAAGCGATGATGATTCTGAAGCTGACTCAGGTCCAGATCCAGAAATTGCTAAAGCGCGTTTCACTGAATTAGAAAGAGCTTGGAACGAAACAAAGACGGTTATCGCAGAGCATGGTCGCAATAGCGAAGAAGCAAAAGTTGCGCTCGAGTCACTCGCAACCGTGTTTATGATGTTCAAATTTACCCCGCGTCTATTTGACATCATTTCTGAAATGATTCGTGGTACACATGAACAAATCCGTACCAATGAACGTGAAATCATGCGCTATGCAGTACGTCGTGGTCGTATGGATCGTCACCAGTTCCGTACTTCGTTCCCTGAGCAAGAATCCAACCCAGCATGGTTAGATGAGCAAATCGCGAAAGCACCTGCTGAGATCAAAGGACATTTAGAAAAAGTTCGTCCTGATGTATTGGCTTTCCAACAAAAGATTGCCGATATCGAGAAAGAGCTTGAGTTAAACGTTAAGGATATTAAAGATATTTCTAAACGTATGGCTGTTGGTGAAGCGAAAGCTCGTCGCGCTAAGAAAGAAATGGTTGAAGCAAACTTACGTTTAGTTATTTCGATTGCGAAAAAATATACCAACCGTGGTCTGCAATTCCTCGATCTTATTCAAGAAGGTAACATCGGCTTGATGAAAGCCGTAGATAAGTTTGAATATCGTCGCGGTTATAAATTTTCGACCTATGCAACTTGGTGGATTCGCCAAGCAATCACGCGTTCGATTGCGGATCAGGCACGTACCATTCGTATTCCAGTACACATGATTGAAACCATCAACAAGATCAATCGTGTTTCTCGTCAGCTACTTCAGGAAATGGGGCGTGAGCCTACACCTGAAGAATTGGGCGAACGCTTGGAAATGGACGAAGTTAAAGTTCGTAAAGTACTAAAAATCGCAAAAGAACCGATTTCGATGGAAACACCGATCGGTGATGATGAAGATTCGCATCTTGGTGACTTCATTGAAGATGGCAACATCACTTCTCCAATTGATGCAGCCACTTCAGAAGGTCTAAAAGAAGCAACCCGCGAAGTACTTGAAAACTTAACTGAACGTGAAGCGAAAGTATTGAAAATGCGTTTTGGTATCGATATGCCAACCGATCATACTTTAGAAGAAGTAGGCAAACAGTTTGATGTAACACGTGAGCGTATTCGTCAAATTGAAGCAAAAGCTTTGCGTAAACTTCGCCACCCTTCTCGCTCAGAACACTTACGTTCATTCTTGGAAAACGACTAATATTTGGGAAGTTTTGCGCTACGATCAAAGCTTGAGAAGCATACGCTACAAGGTGATCGTGCAGGACTTGAAGTTAAGCACTTCATCCCCATTTATCTATTAGATCAAAAACGCCTGCGCTGATGCAGGCGTTTCAAATTAAAGAGGTTGCTCATGTTAGACCGCACTCCTTCTCGTGAATTGCAAGAACATCTTTGGGTTTTCCCAATGGACTATCCGATCAAATTGATTGGTAATGCAGGGGATGAACTTCGAGTGGCTGTTGTTGATATTTTGCAGAAGCACTTCCCTGAATTTGATGGCGAAACAGTAAAAGTTCAGCCTTCACGTACAGGCAAATACCATTCTTTAACAGCGCAATTGCGTTTTGAAGAATTGGAACAAGTTCATGCCTTATACGCAGATCTTGCCGCTTGTCCTTTAATTAAGACAGCGCTTTAATGAAGAAATCCA
Organism: Acinetobacter sp. NIPH 298; assembly: GCF_000369505.1. Taxonomy (GTDB): domain Bacteria; phylum Pseudomonadota; class Gammaproteobacteria; order Pseudomonadales; family Moraxellaceae; genus Acinetobacter. The sequence goes on along the minus strand of NZ_KB850055.1, from coordinate 300,314 downwards.
AAATACGAAAGTGTTTTGGATTTTTCTTTTAAACGGGAAAAGATACGCAAAAACTTAGATCATGACACAGCGTTTTAACGGTTCTCTGTTTATATCATTCAAATAATTACATAAAGTTGAAAAAACCAAAGGAAATAAGGTTGTAATGAGCGTTGATCATAAGCCCTCTTTAATCATTCGTTGCTTCAATGATCTACAAGACTACACAGATCGCTTTGAAGCCATGAAAATCTTTACCGAAACTCGGGATGAACATACACCTGATGAGGTCTGGTTATTACAACACCAAGATGTACTGACTCAGGGACAAGCTGGCAAAGCCGAACACATCCTGATGCATAGTGATCTCCCGATCGTTCAGACTGATCGTGGTGGACAAATCACATGGCATGGCCAAGGACAACTCGTGGCTTATTTCCTCTTTGATTTAAATCGCTTGAAATGGAATGTGCGTAGCTTAGTTAGTTTCACTGAACAAGCTATGATCGATATACTTCAACAATACCAAATTAAAGCCTATGCCAAGTCCGATGCTCCTGGCGTTTACGTCGATGACCGTAAAATCGGTTCGCTCGGTTTTAAAATTCGCCGTGGTCGGAGTTATCATGGTTTAGCGCTCAATATTGATTGTAACCTTGCGGGTTTTCAAACCATTAATCCTTGTGGATACGCAGGTTTAGAAATGGTACGCTTACAAGACTTGCTGAAGAATCACCCAAGCTTTGAGCAAGTCAGTCAGGATTTTATTTGTTATTTACAGAATACAGATTTCTTTCGTGACCTCTCAGTCAAATCTGAATAAACTACTTTTCAATTTCAAAAAAATAAATTAGAGTAAATACTCTAAATTTGCTTTTGCATAATTTTAAAAAGGGATACGCAAGTGATTTCAACCAAAGCAGTGAAGCCCACTTTGCAACTTGCCTACGTCAAACTCATGATGGATGTCGTGGGTCGCGGTTTAGTCATGGCAAGTCAAGTGGATGATGAAGTACACGAGGAAGTGTCAAAGTTTCCTGTTCATTTTATACTTTCAATGAATGTGTTTCCAAATGGACCTGCATTTGTTGCACGAGTGACAGAAGATAAAACATTAGAGCTTTTATCTAACTACAAAGGCAAGCCTGATTTAACCATTACCTTTAAACATTTGACCCATGCTTTCTTGGTTTTCTCTTTTCAGGAAAGTACAGCTCAAGCCTTTGCCAATGATCGCATGATTGCTGATGGCGATGTATCCAGTGCAATTCGTCTAGTACGTTGCTTAAATAAAATGGAAGCGTTGATCTTGCCTAAATTGGTCGCTTCACTTGCAGTAAAACGCTACCCAGCTGAATTGACATTAAAAGAAAAATTCACAGGTGCAAAAAACATTTATCTCAAAGTCGCTAAATCATATTTCAAACGGAGCGCTTAACATGGCTAAGCCTTATTACGAATTTTTCTGTCCTGTAAAAGTCATTGCTGGTAACGCTGCGTTAGAGCACATCCCGTTTGAACTCGCGACTTTAGGCTCTAAACGTCCGCTCATCATTACCGACAAAGGCGTACGTGCAAACGGTTTGCTTAGCCCAATTGAAGCTGCGTTCAGCACTACGGATGCAGTCATCGGTGCAATCTTTGATGATGTTCCACCAGATTCAAGCTTAGAAGTTGTGCGTTTAGCAGCTGAACTTTACCGCAAACAAAACTGTGATGCGATTATCGCGATTGGCGGTGGTTCTGTCATTGATACCTCTAAAGCAACTAACATCTTAGTATCTGAGGGCGGCGATGACCTACTCCAGTACTCAGGTGCGCATAACCTACCAAAACCATTAAAACCATTCTTTGTTATTCCGACTACATCAGGTACTGGTTCAGAAGCAACCATGGTGGCTGTAGTTTCGGATACGCAACGTAATGTAAAACTGGCTTTTGCATCATATTACTTGATGCCACATGCTGCGATTCTTGATCCACGGATGACCATGACGCTACCGCCTCATCTGACAGCGATGACAGGTATGGATGCGCTTACACACTGTGTTGAAGCCTATACATGTTTAGCTGCGAATCCATTAAGCGATGCTTATGCGAGTGCAGGTATCAAAAAGATTAGCGAAAACTTATTTAAAGTTTTAGACAATCCAAGTGATGCCCAAGGTCGCTTAGAACTAGCGCAAGCGTCAACTATGGCAGGGATTGCATTCTCTAACTCAATGGTTGGCTTAGTGCATTCACTTGGTCATGCTTTGGGTGCAGTTGCTCACCTACCTCATGGTTTATGCATGAGTTTATTCCTGCCGTATGTGTTGGAATACAACAAAGAAGTGAATGGTCAAAAAATTGGTGAGTTATTATTGCCACTTGCGGGTGCAGACATCTATTCTCAAACGCCAGCAAACCAACGTGCAGATAAAGCAATTGCGACAATTTTGACCATGCGCGATCGTTTATATAGCCTGACCAAACTCCCACGTACATTACGTGAAACAGGTAAAATTACCGAAGCACAACTGGATGAAGTGGCAGAAAAGGCTTTAAATGATGGTTCTATCATTTACAATCCAAAAGAAGCCAACCTTAAAGAACTTCGTGAGATTTTACAAAAAGCATGGTAATTCAATTATTTAAATAAATAATTATTACTCAAAACCCTGATACCCTACCCTTGCCGTGCAACCAAAGCATAAGGAGCATGACTCCGCAAGAATGGTACTCAGGGTTTTTTGTATTTCAAGTGAACCCATAATTCATCTACTTTTCTCCCCAATTGGCAAAAAAATTGCTAAAAAAGCATAAAAGGGCTGACAATTTATGCCAATTTAGGATAGATTGGCGCACTTCGCTTTTTTTTCTGTAGGGGGGATCATTTTCGTCTCGAATGATCCTTAAACCATAGCTGATCCTTGATCAACGATAACGAGGGTAACGCCGTTGACAAACATCTCTGGGACTCAATCAGCAGCTAAACTGCAAAAAACATTAGGTCTGTGGCACGTCATCATTATTGGTTTGGCATATATTCAACCAATGACGTTATTTGATACTTTCGGTCTAGTGTCGGAAGCAAGTAATCACCACGTTCCAACCTCTTATATCTTCGCACTGGTTGCCATTTTGCTGACATCGATTAGCTATGGACATATGATTAGACGCTATCCATCGTCTGGTTCAGCCTATACCTATGCTCAAAAATCGATTCATCCGAATGTCGGTTTTATGGTGGGCTGGTCGTCTTGGTTAGACTATCTACTGTCACCAATGGTCAATATCATCCTTGCAGGAATTTATCTTACTGCACTATTCCCAAGTGTAAATCATTGGGTTTGGGTGATTCTATTGACGGCCTTTATGACGGGCGTTAACTTACGCGGTGTGCGTTTCGTTGCAAACTTTAATAGTTGGATCGTATTGGTACAGTTAATTGTTATCGGTACATTTACCTACTTGGTTTACAGCAAATTGCAGATGAGTGTAAACGCGGATGGTCCGATCACTGCCGAAACCCAATACCAACTCTGGAGTTTAGAACCATTCTGGAATGAGCTCACCTCAGTTGGTGCGTTAGTCACTGGTGCAACCCTGCTCTGCTTCTCATTTACCGGCTTTGACTCATTGAGTTCACTTGCTGAAGAAACCAAAGATACTGAGAAGACTCTGCCTAAAGCAATTTTCTTAACTGCTTTATTTGCAGGCGTAATCTTCATTATCAGCACGTATTTCATTCAGCTTTATTTCCCTGGTAACCCAAGCAGTTACTTTAAAGATATTGCTGAAACCCAACCTGAGATTTTACTGTTGGTGGGTGGTTCATTATTCCAATCGTATGTATTGGCCTTTGCAATTGTAACGGTCATGGCTTCAGGAATTTCTGCCCATGCAGGCGTCTCTCGCTTGATGTATGTGATGGGTCGTGATGGCATCATTAACAAAAAGATCTTTGGTCACATCAGTCCAAAAAGTTTTACACCTTCATACAACATCGTGATCGTAGGTATCGTGGCGTTGTCTGCAGGCTTTATGAAACTCGATACAGTGATTTCATTAATCAGTTTTGGTGCTTTAACAGCCTTTACCTTTGTAAACTTGTCGGTAATCTCACGTTATGCACTACGTGATGGTCGAACCAAGAATATAAAGGACATCATCTACTATGTGGTCGTTCCATTATGTGGTTTTATCAGTATCTTTGCCTTATGGCTCGAGATTGAAGAAACAGCATTGAAATATGGCTTATGGTGGGCGATGTTTGGTGTGCTATACCTCGGTTATAAAACCAAGGGCTTTAAGTACAATGCACCACAATATAATGAGTTTGACGATAAACACTAATTTAGTCGCTATCTGACTCATAAAGAAAGGTGCAGTTCATAGAACTGCACCTTTCTTTTTACGCATTAGAAAGACGATCTACGATTGTTTTTACACGTTGGGCATAGTGTTTTGCTGTCTCTAAATCCCCTGTAGGAATTTCGTCAACACTCGCATCTGATGGCGACTGGACCAATAAGCCAACCGATCCCCCCAAGTTATTGATATCTTCACGTTTTGCTGCCTTAGTATTGGCAGGAAGTAAGCCTAGGCTCACCCAAATACCACCGTGCTGTGAAGCCAAGGTTTGTAGTTGAATTAACGTCACTTGCTTATCACCATTTAAGCTTGCACTGTTGGTAAAGCCAGCAAACACCTTATCTTGCCAGCCTCGTGTAAACCAATTTTTTGAAGATGCATCAGCAAACTTTTTAAACTGCCATGGTGCAGCACCCATATAGGTAGGCGCACCGAAAACTATGCCTTGTGCGTCATTTAGTGTTTGCCAATCTTGTTCTGTAATCTCTCCATTTTGATCAATTTCAATCAAAGAAGCTTGTATAGCGTGAGCAAACGTTTCTGCAATAACTTTGGTATGACCATAGCCTGAGTAATAAACAACCGCAATTTTCGTCATGAGATATCCTAAATTTTTAAAAAGTTCGATTTAATGATATATTTTAGAAACTAGCTGTCAATTAGTTACCAACTGGTAACTAGGGATATTTAATTGAAAATTTGAGGGTAATCAGCATGACAAAAAACTTAAAATACAATATTTATCAACAACATTGCCCTGCTCGATTATTCTTCGAAAAAATTGCTGATAAATGGGTTTTATTGATATTGAACAAACTTGAGCAGGAAACACAGCACTTTAATTTGTTGAAAAAAAGCATTCAAGGCATCTCACCAAAAGTACTATCACAAAAACTAAAAATGCTTGAGCGAGATGGTTTTATCCAACGAAAAGTACAAAATACCTCCCCCATTCGCGTTGATTATTCGTTAACTTTATTAGGTTTAGAGATCGCAAAAATGGCGTATCAACTCAAAGATTGGGCTGAGCAAAATATTGAAGAAATCATACTGGCTCAACAACGTTTTGATGAAATACAAGCAGAACAAACTGAATAATATCGAGAGGTTTACATGTATCCACAACCCTTAATTGCTGTTGTCGATGTAGAAAAAACCAGTCAGTGGTATCAAACCATACTAGGCCTAGACAGTGGACATGGCGGCAAAGAATATGAACAGTTAATGTTTGAAAAGCGCATGGTGTTACAACTTCACCAATGGCAAGCACACGAACACCCTCATCTTGGGTGTCCAGAGTTACCGATCGGAAACGGTGTTTTATTATGGTTTGAAAGCGCTCAATTTGATGAGCTTGTCGAAAGATTACGAACGCATCAAGTCGAAGTTTTAGAAGGTCCTCAATACAATGCGAATGCGCATCATCGAGAGGTTTGGTTTAAAGACCCAAATGGATATACATTAGTTGTAGCCAGCACGTATGGTGATATTTAAAGAGTTGATCAAATCAGATCAACTCTTTAAAGCCTTGTTGCCTCCACGCCTCATACACAATTACAGCCGTGGCATTGGATAAATTCAAACTTCTTGAATTTTCAGCCATTGGCAGACGTATCCACTGCTCTGGTGGAAACATCATGCGCACCTGTTCAGGTAAACCTCGCGTTTCAGGCCCCATCAGCAAAGCTATAGGACGATTCAAATCAACTGTATGCGGTGTAGCAGTTCCTTTGGTGGTGAGCGGAAAGACATGCTCCACACCTTTGGCTTTTAAATTAGCAAGACATAACTCAATATTGTCCCAAATTTGCATTCTTGCCCATTCGTGATAATCCAGTCCTGCACGTTTTAACTTTTTATCATCTAGCTCAAAGCCTAAAGGTTTAACTAAATGTAGTTGCGCACCTGTATTGGCACATAAACGGATGATATTACCTGTATTCGCTGGAATTTCAGGTTCGTATAGGACGACATGAATCACAAATTTTCTCTACTTTTCATAATTCTCCCTAATCCCCCTTTTTCAAAGGGAGGAACTCCTCTCTTTTTTAAAGAGAGGCTGGGAGAGATTTTATTGCCATTTTAACTGTTCACGTAGACTGACTACTTCACCAATAATGGTTAAAGTCGGCGCTACGATTTGATGTTCAGATACTTTGGTGGCGATGTCCGCCAATGTTCCCACCACCACTTTTTGCTCAGGGGTTGTACCTTTAGAAATTAAGGCAACAGGCATGGTTGGGCGCTGACCATGAGCAATGAGTTGTTGGCAAATGCGTTCCAAACCAACCAAGCCCATATATAAAACTAAAGTTTGATTTTCATAAACCAGTTCATTCCAAGGCAGTTCAGGTGAACCCTCCTTTAAATGCCCCGTGAGGAACCGTACACTTTGGGCATAATCACGATGTGTCAACGGAATACCTGCATAGGCAGAGCAGCCTGAAGCAGCAGTAATACCAGGCACGACTTGGAAAGTGACATTTGCTTCAACCAACTCTTGAATCTCTTCGCCACCACGACCAAAGATAAACGGATCGCCGCCTTTTAGACGACAAACGCGTTTCCCTTGTTGGGCATACTCAACCAGCAAGGCATTGATGCCATCTTGTGGCACAGAGTGATTGGAACGTGCCTTACCCACATAAATCTTAGTGGCATCACGACGACAAAGTTCCATAATCGGTGCTGAAACCAAACGATCGTAAATCACCACGTCGGCTTGTTGCATGAGACGTAATGCTTTTAATGTCAATAACTCAGGATCACCCGGCCCAGCACCGACCAAATAGACCTCACCCTTGGGTGCAGTCCATTCAGTGAGTGCTTGCTGAATCAGATCATTTGCCACGTCAAGATTGTCATTGAATACCTGCTCTTTGAGCGGGCTGGCATACAAATTTTCCCAAAAGATACGACGTTCATCAGGATTGGAAATTTTTGCTTTAACTTTTTTACGCCATTGGCCAGAAAACTCAGCCAATTTACCCATGCCGTGTGGTACGAGAGTTTCAATTTGAGTGCGAAGTTGTCGAGATAAAACAGGTGATGCCCCATTAGAGGCAACTGAAATCACCAACGGTGAACGATCAATAATCGCGGGTACCATAAATCGGCAGTGTGGAATATCGTCCACACTATTCACTAAAATATTACGCTGTTCGCATTGCTCAAATACCGTTTTATTCACTTCGGCTTGATCTGTTGCCGCAATAACTAAGCGATATGGTGTTCCCAAAATATTTTCAGAAAAAGCCGTTTGAATATATTGCCCTGATGATTTTTCTAACAATAAACGCAGTTCAGGCTCAATATCTGGTGCAATAACATCAACAATTGCACCAGCTTTGACTAGCAGATTTGCTTTGCGGTAGGCAATATGCCCACCACCCACAATCAGACAACGTTGCTGTTGCAACTTTAAAGAGATTGGGAAAATATCCACGCTATGCCTCTATATTTTTAGATCTGATTGAGTTAAAGCAAAAACTATGCACAAATTCGATGCATTTTAGTCGATATACGAAATACCACCCATATATGGACGTAAAACCTCAGGAATTTCGATAGAACCATCAGCACGCTGGTAGTTTTCCATCACAGCAAGTAGAGTACGTCCAACTGCTAAACCTGAACCATTCAAAGTATGCACCAATTCGATCTTCTTCTGATCCACACGGTAGCGTGCTTTCATACGACGTGCTTGGAAATCGCCCATATTCGAACAACTAGAAATCTCGCGGTAAGTTTCTTGGCTTGGTACCCACACTTCTAAGTCATAAGTCTTGATTGCACCAAAGCCCATATCACCACCACAGAGCAAAATTTTGCGATATGGCAGACCTAACGCCTGCAAAATGCCCTCTGCGTGTGCAGTTAAATCTTCGAGTGCCTGCATTGAGTGCTCTGGCTTGACGATTTGCACCATTTCGACCTTGTCGAACTGATGTTGACGAATCAAACCACGTGTATCACGCCCATAAGAACCTGCTTCACTGCGGAAACATGGTGTATGTGCAGTGTATTTAAGCGGCAAACGGTCTGCATCAATAATCTCATCACGTACAAAGTTCGTTATTGGCACTTCTGCTGTTGGAATTAAATAGTATTCTTTTTCGCCTTGAAGCTTAAATAAATCTTCTTCAAATTTTGGCAATTGACCTGTACCACGTAAGGTATCCGCATTTACCAAATACGGAACATAAGCTTCGGTATAACCATTTTTAAGCGTGTGTGTATCCAACATAAATTGGGTTAAGGCACGTTGTAAACGAGCCAAAGGTCCTTTCAATACACTAAAGCGTGAACCCGTGAGTTTGGTGGCAGTTTCAAACTCAAGACCGCCCATCCATTCACCAAGATCAGTGTGGTCTTTAATGTCAAAATCAAATTGACGCGGTGTGCCCCACTTCAAAATTTCTACATTATCACTTTCATCTTTACCTGCGGGTACAGACTCATCTGGCAAGTTTGGAAGCGCAAGCGATTTTTGTTCAAGTTCAGCTTGCAACTCAGCCAAAGCTACTTCAGCCGCTTTGATTTCATCACCAATGGCTGCCATACGCGCCATGATTTCTGAAGCATCTCCACCCGACTTTTTGATCTGACCCACTTGCTTTGCACCAGCATTACGCTCTGCTTGTAAGTTTTCAGCTTTGGATTGCAAATCTTTACGGCGTACTTCTAAATCAGCCCACTCTTGTACGTTGAGCTGAATACCACGTTTTGCCAAAGCAGCATTTACCACTTCGATATTATTTCTAAGTAATTTTGGGTCGATCATAATCAATCATGAATAGAGAAAAAACTGGCTATAGTGTAAGGCTTTAACCTAAAAAAATACAGCATCTACCTCGCAATTGCAGATGCTGTATTTAGATTAGTTCGGGACTTTAGGCAAGCTTGGTAAGTATTCTGCTTTGATAAATTCTTTTGCGGCATAATATGGCAAGTTCAACTCACTCATCCCTTCTGCATAGGAAGCCAGCTCATACAATGGATAAACAAAGACAATACCATTTACACCATAGTAATAATTATCACTCACCTGTAATTGATCTTTTTTAATATTGTGCTCATCTAACCAATTTTGATTTGCAACATACAGCTCATCACGCAACTCTTGTTCCACACCGTCTTTGATCAATTCACTCACACTAATATGTTTTTTAGTCGCTAAATCAAAATTTACAAATTCTTGATGGTACATACCATGTGCTGCACCAGCGGGATAAGCATAACTATGAATGGAAAATGTCGCCAGATTGTAGTTCTGTCCTACAAAGCGCACATAAGTACTACTCTCACTTAAAGATGGTTCGCCTTCTGGTACTTTTACTTGTTGATCTGATAAATCAGCAAATGCATTCGGCTCTGCCTTCTTCATACGATTGATAAAATAATCATCAATCCACTGCTGATTGGTTTTTACGGTTTGAAGATCATAATTGGTACAACCATCTTCCAAACATACTTGCTGTTTAGGCAGTTTAACAGCCACCACTTGTGCCTGAATCAATGTAATATCGACTTTGTTTGTCGCGTCTGTCGCACTATTATTTTGCGGATCTTGCTTCGGTTGGCACCCTGTAAATACAATCACCGTAACAATAGAAAGTGCTGGAATAATTTTTGATAATTTTAACGGATTCATTGTCATACAAGTCTCAGATCTTTTAGCCCACTATACAAAGCTTTGTTCAGAGTTGAAATTAAGAAATGTATCTAGCAAAAAGCCGCAATAAATGCGGCTTTTTGCTGAGTTGATCAAAATGATCACTGATCAATAATATCTGTGCCTTTCGGTGGCTCAAAATTAAAGACCGAAGCAGGAATGGCTTGATTGACTTTTACATTACTAAAACGTACATACGTGGTTTGACCCAATGAATCTTGTAAAATCATCAAGTTTGGCGCTTTATTTGCACCAAAGCTAATGGTTAAACTCTGAAATGTACTATCTTCCTGTTTAGGGAACAATGTGTAATACAGCTTAGAGCGATCAGGCTGCGTTACTCGATAGGACTGCATGATCTGATTGGTATTACCCGATAATAACAATGCTGGGGTATTGGCAACTTGATCATCTAAATTTTGACGAATTGCCTGCTGCAAATCTGGATCATAAATCCAAACAGTTTTTCCTGACGTCACAATTGTTTGTTTAGAAGGACTGGTGATTTCCCAGAAGAATTTTCCTGGGCGTTCAACCTTCATCACCCCTTTAAAGGTTTGATTCATGTGTTGAGCAGTCAGTCCTTTTCTTTGTACAGCTTTATTATTGGTCACTTTGGTGGTTTGTTCAAAATCTGCAGTGAACCGTTGTAAGCTCGATAACTGCTGAACCAAACTTGTGGTTGCTTGCTGAGCCGATGCAGCGACAGGTGCAGCATATGACTGGGTCGTTACAACAGGAGCCAGTGTCATTGCACTAAGCGTTGCAGCATAAGCTATTTTTTTTACGAAATTCATAAAGTGAACCTTCTATCAAATTTCTACTGTAATGACGACATCTTACTGTTTTCAATCATGAAAAGAATGAAGAAAAGCATCGGTTTTGTGTAGTTCGTGTCGCAAAGTTCTGCATTATGTATGAAGTTGCAGCCTTTATGTAGATATTGTAATAGCAAAAATTTGATTTTGAATGACTAAAACAGCCCTACAACTTTTCCCATTCTTTAAGATAGTAGAAGTCATGGATAAAGAATAAACTAAACGCAATACGGGATTTTTTAGTCTAAAGACGACTCACTGGAAAAGTATAAATAATGAAAAGCCTCGCCTTTATCCATCGCAATGACACTCGATTTGCCATCGGGGACTTCTACCCTGCACTTTCTGTATTTTCTCACCATGAACTTGGCAATACCACATCGCCTTTTCTGTTACTGGACCATCTCGGACCCGGTCGTTTAGAGCCTAAAAGTAATAAAAAGGGTGTAAGTGAACATCCACATCGTGGTTTCGAAACAGTCACCTTTGTTTTCTCAGGTGAATTACAGCACATTGATTCAACAGGTAATCATGGGATTATTCAACAAGGTGATGTGCAGTGGATGACCGCTGCATCAGGTATACAACATATTGAAGAATTTAGCCCTGAATTTCGTGAGAAAGGTGGTTATTTCGAAATGCTACAGTTATGGGTCAACTTACCAGCAAAAGATAAAATGTCTGCGCCACGTTACCAAAGTTTATTAAATCAAAATATTCCTAAAATCTTATTTGAAAATGATGCTGGTTATGTCCGTATCGTTGCTGGTCAATATCAAAATACTCAAGGCATTGCCCAAACCTTTACTCCAATGAACGTGTTGGATGTACACCTTAAAAAAGGTCATCGAACTATAATTCCTGCGAGTCATGGTGATACCACGCTCATTTATTTGCGTAGAGGAAAAATTCAGTTCAGCGTAGACGAAGATATTTTAGAAGAACAAGCGATGGCGATGATGTCTAGCTTCGACACAGATGTTGAAATCACCGCTTTAGAAAATTGCGATTTTTTATTCTTATCAGCCCAGCCTCTACATGAACCGCTAAATGGGCATGGTTTTTTTGTGATGAATAACTATGATGAAATTTTACAAGCTTACGAAGACTTAAAAACAGGAAAGTTTGGGAAATATTCAAACGAAAACACATAAGTCCAAAAAGCAGTCATAAAAAAACCCGCAAATGCGGGTTTTTCTGAACGATTAAAGCTTACACTTCAACAGTTACATAGCGACGGCCAAATTGACCCTTCACTTCAAATTTGATCACGCCATCAGCAGTTGCAAATAAAGTATGGTCACGACCCATACCAACATTTGCACCAGCGTGGAATTCGGTACCACGTTGACGAACGATGATGTTACCAGCAGTCACAGTTTGACCACCGTACATTTTAACACCTAACATCTTAGGATTCGAATCACGACCGTTCTTCGTCGATCCACCGGCTTTTTTAGTTGCCATGTCTATTTACTCCTCGTGTTAGCCTGCGATACTCGTAATTTTCAACTCGGTAAACCATTGACGGTGACCTTGTTGTTTACGGTAATGTTTACGACGACGCATTTTGATGATGCGGATTTTGTCGTGACGACCATGGCCAACGATTTCTGCGGTTACTTTCGCGCCAGCAACAACTGGAGCACCGATTTGAATGCTATCGCCGTTTACAAGCATAAGTACGTCATCAAACGTAATCGTTGCACCAGTTTCAGCTTTCAATAATTCAACTTTAAGGGTTTCACCCTCAACCACACGGTGCTGTTTACCACCGCTTTGGATTACTGCGTACATAATGTACTCCAACATGCCCGTGTCGTCGTGCCGATAAAGGAAGATATCGAGCTTAAAACGAACGCCACTGGGGTATATAAGGGGACAAATTTTAAGTGAAATTTGATCAAACAACAAGTTATTTTGCATAAATGCACACATATACACGCATTATTTATTTTTTATAATAAAATCAAATAGATTGATGACACATTGTTTTGATTGATTCTTTCTGTGATTTGCAATACATTTTCAAAAAGTAAATATGACCAAAATGAACTCGGTTTATAGAGGGTCACACGCAGTGCCATCTCTGTATTGTCTGAGAAGCGTCCTGTTTGTGGCTAAATTAAGATCAGAAAATACATCGTCATGTTTTAAATGACAAATTACACCGTTGCTATCACTGTTTAGCAACAGATTACTTGGTACACTTACACCATTCACCCATCTATACGAGGCTCTTCTTCATATGGTCGTCGATTTCAAGCAAGACATTCTCTCCCCTGTTGCGACAGATTTTGCTGCGATGGATCAACTCATCAATGAAGGGATCAGCTCTAAAGTTGGCTTGGTTATGTCGGTTAGTAAACATGTGGTTGAAGCTGGCGGTAAACGTATGCGCCCAATCATGTGCCTACTCGCTGCTCGTGCCTGTGGTTTAGCCAACATGCAGCAAGCCCAACATTTGGCGGCTGTGATTGAAATGCTACACACCGCAACCTTGGTTCATGATGATGTTGTCGATGAGTCTAACTTGCGTCGTGGACGACCAACGGCCAATGCGACATGGAACAATCAGACTGCTGTTTTAGTCGGCGATTTCTTGATTTCACGTGCATTCGATCTTTTGGTCGATTTAAATAACATGACCTTGTTAAAAGATTTTTCGACAGGTACTTGTGAAATTGCTGAAGGTGAAGTGTTACAACTTCAATCACAACATCAACCAGACACCACTGAAGAAACCTATTTAAGAATTATTCACGGAAAAACATCTCGTTTATTTGAGCTCGCAACCGAAGGTGCTGCGATTTTGGCGGGTACAGAGGAATATCGTGAGCCTTTACGTCGATTTGCAGGTCATTTTGGCAATGCATTCCAAATTATTGATGATATTTTAGACTACACCTCTGATGCAGAAACATTAGGTAAAAATATTGGCGATGATTTGATGGAAGGTAAACCTACTTTACCGTTAATTTCTGCATTGGCTCACTCTACTGGTGAGGATCATGCGATTATTCGTCGTAGCATCGCTACTGGTGGTGTTGAACATTTGGATAAAGTCATTGAAATAGTGCACAACTCGGGCGGTTTAGACTATTGTCAAAAACGTGCCCAACAGGAAACGGACGCCGCTTTAGAGGCTTTAAAAGCGCTACCAGATAATGAATATCGCCAAGCATTGATCAATTTGACTTTAATGGCATTACATCGACTACAATAACTTTCTGAGTGTCCATGCATTTAAATTTATCTGATTTATTTTTAAAAATGCAGGAACAGCTTGATCAACCACAAGCTGTTCTTGACGAAAACCTGATTATTGAATTGGTCAATCGTTTACGCCCCAAAAATCCCAATGACGCTGAAGAGGTTAAACAGCGTCTTCAAGCTTTCGTCAGAATATTGTTACTTACCCCCACTTCCGCAACTTTATTACAAGACTTCATCGTCAGATTGATGAGTCAATACAAACAAATTAGCTTATATGCTGACAGCGGGATTTTATCTTTAGATGGCTTCTGGAATCAGTTAAGTCAACGTCTAGGCGCGCACTTCCTCCCTTTAGTAGAAGAAGGCAATCAACTCAGAACACTGATTGGAAAAGTTTTTCATCAAGAAAATGATCATGAGTGGTTAGAGCTGATTGAAAACCAAGATTGGGTTACGCTATTTAATTTAATTGGCGAAGGTCAAAGTAATACACTCGAAAAACAAATTTCTAAAAATGAACTGATTAAAGCCATTACGGTTTTGTCTTATCGGATTAGCGGTATTGGTCTATACCCTGAATTTATTAATGCTCAGCCCGATATTACCGAATATGAATCTCCGTTTTTGGCACAAAACCGAGACATTGTTGATTTTATTGAGAAGTATAAAAAACAAATCGACGACCAAGATGCAGTTGTGGTGCTTCCACCGCCAGATGCTTCTCAAGCCTTTGTAATGCTAGATCAGTGTCGTGATGTTGTACTCAAGATTCGTCGTGCCACGAGGCGAATTGGTGTCAGCATTAGTTTGACATATTTGCTTTCTTTATTAGAACAAGCCATAGACCGTATCGAACTGTTACTGAGCTTATTGGCCAGTAAAGATGAGGTTCGATATAAATCACTGGGCGAACTTCTAATCGATTTGACCAAAGCCCATTATGATGAAAAAAGTGTCCGACACTTACTTTCTTCTACCAGTGAACTAATCGCGCTGCAAGTGACTGAAAATGCCAGTAAAACAGGCGAGCATTATGTAAGTACAGACAAAGCTGGCTTCTTTGGCATGTACAAAGCGGCGGCTGGTGCAGGTGCAATCATTGCCATGATGGCAACCTTGAAGATATTAACCGCTCGGTTGGTACTCGCACCTTTTGCACATGCATTTTTGTATAGCATGAATTATGCTTTGGGTTTTATGCTGATCCATGTGTTGCATTTCACTGTTGCGACCAAACAACCAGCGATGACCGCAGCAGCACTGGCCTCGACCGTACAACAACAAAAAGGCAGTAAAACAGCACAGATTGCTGAGTTGGCAGCGCTGATTATCAATATTATTCGTACGCAGTTTATTGCGATACTTGGTAATATCTCGATTGCGATCCCTGTTGCAGCGCTGATCACTTTTTCATGGCAGTTTTACTTGGATGAACCTTTACTCAATCATGCCAAATCTGCAGCCTTACTACATAGCTTAAATCCGTTTACCTCGCTTGCAGTTCCTCATGCAGCAATCGCGGGCGTGTGTTTATTCTTTTCAGGTTTGATTGCGGGTTATTTCGATAATTTAGCTGTTTACCGAAATGTCGGTCCTCGATTAAAACAACACCGCCGTTTGAAACGCTGGATGGGACAACAACGACTCGACAAATTTGCCAATTATATTGAAACCAACTTAGGGGCTTTGGCTGGTAATTTCCTATTTGGGATCATGTTAGGCAGCATGGGAACGATTGGCTTTATTTTAGGTCTTCCTTTAGATATCCGTCACATCGCCTTTGCTTCGGCCAATTTCATTCAAGGTTTGATGACCATTGGATCACCTGATATTGGTTTAATCGTTGTGTCATTCTTGGGTGTTCTGCTGATTGGTTTAACCAACTTATTTGTGAGCTTTACCCTGACCATTATCGTGGCTTTACGTGCCCGTCGTGTTCGTTTTGCACAATGGAAACCTTTGGCGAATTTGGTCATGACGCATTTCCTCACTCGAACAAGTGATTTTTTCTGGCCACCTAAGCAACCTGTTGCCGTGGAAGAAAAAAGTACAACAGATAAAAAGTGAGACACTCATCAAATTTTGTTATATTTTTTTACTAAACCTTAAAAAAACATTGAAATAAATTATCATAAAATTTCAAGACTTGACCTAAAGTGTACTCAAGAGTACACTTTCAAACTTTCTATAGCCCTGAAAATGGTTATGCCAATAACGAGTTCCGCATGCCGTACCTATTACTTTGTATTGGTTGCTTTTTTTTAGTTTTAAGTGGGGTTGGATTGTTTTATCCAACCACATCAACTTTAGATCCATTGAGTATTCAAGCATTATTTGAGCATCGTTCAACTACATTGAACCATGCTGCTATTGTGCTTTCACTACTCGGCGGAATGCCATTTTTATTCTTTTTCACTGCTTTTTTGTGTGTATATCAAACTTGGATTCAAAACTATAAAAGTTTAATTTTTATCACATTGAGTATAAGTGGAAGTATTACGATTGGTTGGCTTCTGAAATGGAGCGTTGATCGAGCAAGACCTTTAGAGATTTACCACTTGGTCCAACCTTATGGCGCATCATTCCCAAGTGGCCATAGTCTTTATGCTGCAACCCTTGCGAGTTTAGTCATGTTGCTGCTGCAACAGCACAGATACCGTACTCCTGTCATTTTAGTATCTACTTTGTGGTTTATTATGATGGGGTTATCGCGAATTTATGCAGGGGTTCACTACCCGACAGATGTACTCGCTGGTTGGGGAATTGGGTTAATTTGGACTTCGTTGCTTTGGTTATGGCTGTATCAAAGCAATTTCAACAACAATTTTTTTAGATCCAAAATCTAAATTGAGGTGGAACAATGATGTCGGCAAAGCTTTGGGCACCCGCCCTCACTGCTTGCGCATTAGCAACAAGCATTGCACTTGTTGGTTGTAGCAAAGATCCAGAAGATGCACAGCAAGCTGCTGCTGCACAAAAAATGCCACCTACTGAAGTCGGTGTTATTGTTGCACAACCACAGAGTATTGAACAAAACGTTGAACTTTCAGGCCGAACCTCTGCGTATCAAATTTCAGAAGTTCGCCCACAAACCAGTGGTGTTATTTTAAAACGTCTGTTTACTGAAGGCAGTTATGTCTCTGAAGGTCAAGCACTATATGAGCTTGATTCTCGTGCTAACCGTGCGTCATTAGACACGGCCAAAGCTTCGCTCTTGCAACAACAAGCAAATTTAGCGTCTCTTCGGACCAAGCTAAACCGTTATCAACAACTTGTTTCTAGCAACGCTGTATCGAAGCAAGAGTATGATGACTTACTTGGCCAAGTGAATGTCGCTGAAGCGCAAGTTTCAGCAGCTAAGGCTCAAGTTAATAATGCTGAAGTTGATTTTGGTTATTCAACCATTCGCTCACCTATTTCAGGTCAATCAAGCCGTTCATCTGTAACAGCAGGTGCGTTGGTTACAGCGAACCAAGCTGCGCCATTGGTGACGATTCAACAACTTAATCCGATTTATGTTGATATTAACCAGTCTAGCGCCGAGTTATTGCGTTTACGCCAACAACTCAGCAAAGGCAGCTTAAGCAACAGCAACAACACCAAAGTAAAGTTGAAACTTGAAGATGGTTCAACCTATCCAATCGAAGGGCAACTTACTTTCTCTGATGCATCTGTTAACCAAGATACTGGAACAGTAACCTTACGTGCGGTGTTCTCGAACCCAAACCATTTGTTACTTCCAGGCATGTATACAACAGCGCAAATTGTTCAGGGTGTGGTTCCAAATGCTTATTTGATTCCACAAGCTGCAGTGACACGCTTACCAACAGGTCAGGCGACAGTGATGTTGGTCAATGCCAAAGGTGCGGTTGAAACACGTCCAGTCGAGACTGCAAATGTACAAGGTCAAAACTGGGTCATCACCAATGGGCTTAAAGCTGGAGACAAAGTGATTGTTGATGGTGTTGCTAAAGTGAAAGATGGTCAGGAAGTTTCAGCAAAACCTTATCAAGCTCAACCAGCAAATCCACAAAATGCAACCAAACCAGCTCAAGCAGAACAAAAAGCAACTGTGAAAGCATAAGGGGCAGATTGAATGGCTCAATTTTTTATCCATCGCCCCATTTTTGCATGGGTGATTGCACTAGTTATCATGTTGGCAGGTATTTTAACCTTGTCAAAGATGCCTATTGCCCAATATCCAACGATTGCTCCACCAACCGTTACCATTTCTGCAACCTATCCTGGTGCTTCAGCAGAAACTGTTGAAAATACGGTCACCCAGATCATCGAACAACAGATGAATGGTCTAGATGGCTTACGTTATATTTCGTCTAACAGTTCTGGTAATGGTCAAGCATCGATTGAAATCAACTTTGAACAAGGTATTGATCCTGATATCGCTCAAGTCCAAGTTCAAAACAAACTACAATCAGCAACGGCACTTCTACCTGAAGACGTACAACGTCAAGGCGTAACCGTCACAAAATCTGGCGCAAGCTTCTTGCAAGTGATTGCATTTTATTCACCAGATAATAGTTTGTCAGACTCCGATATTAAGGACTATGTAAACTCATCGATTAAAGAACCGATTAGTCGTGTTGCCGGTGTAGGTGAAGTACAAGTCTTTGGTGGCTCTTATGCGATGCGCATTTGGCTTGATCCTGCAAAACTAACAAACTACCAGTTAACTCCAAGTGATGTTGCGAGAGCGCTACAAGCGCAAAACTCACAAGTTGCAGTGGGTCAATTGGGTGGTGCACCTGCAGTTAAAGATCAAGTGATCAATGCTACTGTAAATGCCCAAAGTTTATTGCAAACCCCTGAGCAGTTTAAGAATATTTTCTTAAAAAACACTGCTGCTGGTGCTGAAGTCCGTTTAAAAGATGTTGCTCGTGTAGAATTAGGCTCTGATAGCTATGCGTTTAACTCAATGTTTAACGGGAAGCCTGCAGGTGGTCTTGCCATTAAAATGGCAACAGGTTCCAATGCACTGGATACCGCAGAAGCCGTTGAAGAACGTTTATCTGAATTACGCAAAAACTACCCTGCGGGTCTTGAAGATAAACTGGCGTATGACACTACACCATTTATTAAGCTATCGATTGAGAGTGTTGTTCATACTTTAATTGAAGCGGTGATCTTGGTATTTATCGTCATGTTCCTGTTCTTACAGAACTGGCGTGCCACCATTATCCCAACATTGGCAATCCCTGTTGTGGTATTGGGTACATTTGCTGTTATCAATATTTTTGGTTTCTCGATCAACACATTGACCATGTTTGCGATGGTACTGGCGATCGGTCTACTGGTCGATGATGCGATTGTCGTGGTTGAAAACGTCGAGCGTGTGATGACAGAGGAACACTCTGATCCTGTTGCGGCGACTGAAAAGTCAATGAAACAAATCTCTGGTGCGCTTGTCGGTATTACCAGCGTACTGAGTGCAGTATTCGTACCGATGGCTTTCTTTAGCGGAACCACTGGGGTGATTTATCGACAGTTCTCGATTACGCTCGTTACCGCAATGGTTTTATCTTTGATTGTTGCGTTAACCTTCACTCCTGCCCTGTGCGCCACACTATTGAAACAGCATGATCCAAATAAAGCACCAAGCAATAATATCTTTGCTCGCTTCTTTAGATGGTTCAACCGTAGCTTTGAACGCGTTTCACATAGCTATCAAAACGGCGTGAGTCGTATGCTGACTGCTAAGTTTTTCTCTGGCATTCTGTATGTAGCCGTGATTGGTTTATTGGTGTTCATGTTCCAAAAACTTCCGTCTTCATTCTTACCAGAAGAAGATCAGGGTGTGGTCATGACGCTGGTTCAATTACCGCCGAATGCAACACTTGATCGTACCGATAAAGTCATTGATACCATGACTGACTTCTTTATGAATGAAAAAGAGTCTGTCGAATCTATCTTTACCGTTTCTGGTTTCTCGTTTACAGGCGTGGGACAAAATGCGGGTATTGGCTTTATTAAGTTAAAAGATTGGGCTAGTCGTTCGACACCAGAGACGCAGATTGGTGCACTTATTCAGCGTGGTATGGCACTCAATATGATCGTCAAAGATGCATCATACATCATGCCATTACAGCTTCCTGCTATGCCTGAATTGGGTGTTACTGCTGGCTTTAACTTGCAACTGAAAGACTCTGCGGGTCAAGGTCATGACAAACTGATTGCGGCACGTAATGCAGTTTTAGGCTTAGCTTCGCAAGACAAACGACTGGTTGGCGTACGTCCAAATGGTCAAGAAGATACACCTCAATATCAAATCATGATCGATCAGGCACAAGCTGGTGCAATGGGTGTCAGCATTGCAGACATCAACAGTACCATGAGCATGGCTTGGGGTGGTTCTTATATCAATGACTTCATTGATCGTGGTCGTGTGAAAAAAGTTTATGTCCAAGGCGAGGCAGACAGCCGCATGATGCCTGACGACCTGAACAAATGGTATGTTCGTAACAGCTTAGGTGAAATGGTTCCATTCTCAGCGTTTGCGACAGGAAAATGGACTTATGGTTCACCGCGTCTTGAGCGTTATAACGGTGTTTCATCGGTGAATATTCAAGGAACACCTGCGCCAGGTACAAGTTCTGGTGATTCCATGAAAGCTGTAGAAGAAATTATTGCCAAGCTGCCATCGATGGGCTTAACAGGTTTCGACTACGAATGGACAGGTTTATCACTTGAAGAGCGTGAATCAGGTGCTCAAGCGCCATTCTTATACGCGCTTTCATTACTCATCGTTTTCCTTTGCTTAGCCGCATTGTATGAGAGTTGGTCTATTCCATTCTCAGTATTACTGGTTGTACCACTCGGCATCATCGGTGCAATTTTGTTAACTTACTTTGGTATGGTACTGAAAGATGATCCAAATCTTTCGAATAACATCTACTTCCAAGTCGCGATTATTGCCGTGATTGGTCTTTCTGCAAAGAATGCGATCTTGATCGTAGAATTCGCAAAAGATCTACAAGAACAAGGTGAGGAGCTGCTTGAGGCCACGTTGCATGCAGCAAAAATGCGTTTACGTCCAATCATTATGACCACCCTTGCCTTCGGTTTCGGTGTACTTCCACTCGCGCTTTCTTCTGGCGCTGGTGCTGGTAGTCAGCACTCAGTGGGTTACGGTGTCTTGGGTGGCGTAATTTCCTCAACACTTTTAGGTATCTTCTTTATCCCAGTGTTCTTCGTGTGGATTCGTAGTATCTTTAAGTACCAACCAAAAACTACAAACATTCAGGAGCATAAATCGTGATGCAAACAGTATGGTCTATTTCAGGTCGTAGCATTGCGGTATCTGCACTTGCGCTTGCTTTGACTGCATGTCAAAGCATGCGCGGCCCAGAACCGGTCGTGAAAACCGATATTCCAGAAAGCTATGCATATAACAGCGCTTCTGGTACTTCTATTGCTGAACAGGGTTATAAGCAGTTCTTTGCTGACCCTCGCCTGCTTGAAGTGATTGATTTAGCTTTGAGTAACAACCGTGACTTGCGCACAGCAACTTTAAATATTGAACGTGCGCAACAACAGTATCGAATTACACAAAACAACCAACTCCCAACGATTGGGGCAAGTGGTAGTGCGATTCGTCAAGTTACCCCTACCCGTGATCCAAATAACCCATATTCAACTTATCAAGTTGGTTTGGGTGTGACCGCTTATGAGTTAGATTTCTGGGGCCGCGTCCGTAGTTTAAAAGATGCTGCGCTCGACAGTTATCTTTCGACCCAAAGTGCGCGTGACTCAACACAAATCAGTTTGATTAGTGAAGTGACACAAGCATGGTTAAGTTATTCATTTGCGACTGCAAATTTAAAACTTGCAGAACAGACCTTTAAAGCGCAACTCGACTCTTATAACCTGAACAAAAAGCGTTTTGATGTCGGCATCGACAGCGAAGTACCTTTGCGTCAGGCTCAGATTTCAGTTGAAACTGCGCGTAATGATGTTGCAAATTATAAAACTCAAATTGCTCAGGCAAGCAACTTGTTGAATCTGTTAGTAGGTCAACCTGTACCGCAAAACCTATTACCTAAGCAACCTGTGCAACGTGTTACGCAGCAAAATGTATCTTCTGCTGGTTTACCGAGTGATTTACTCAATAACCGTCCTGATGTTAAAGCTGCGGAATATAATTTAAGTGCTGCAGGTGCAAATATCGGCGCTGCAAAAGCGAGATTATTCCCGACCATTAGTCTGACAGGTACCGCTGGCTATGCATCAACCGATTTGAGTGATCTTTTCAAATCAGGCAATGCATCATGGTCAATCGGACCAAGTCTCGACTTACCAATTTTTGACTGGGGCACTCGTAAAGCCAATATCAAAATCTCTGAAACTGATCAGAAAATTGCACTGTCTAACTATGAAAAGTCTGTACAGTCTGCGTTCCGTGAAGTGAATGATGCACTGGCAACACGCGCCAATATCGGCGAACGCTTAACGGCTCAACGTCGTTTAGTTGAAGCAACCAATACCACCTATAAACTATCTAATGCTCGCTTCCGTGCAGGTATTGATAGCTACTTAACCGTATTGGATGCTCAGCGTTCCGCATATTCAGCAGAACAAGGTTTATTGTTGTTACAACAAGCTGAACAAAACAATCAGGTTGAGCTGTATAAAACACTGGGTGGCGGGTTAAAAGCCAGCACAAATGAAACAGTGGCACCGCAACTTTCGAGTTCTGAAAAGCATTACACACCATAATCTTTCTTATTTTCAAGAAAAGCTCACTTCGGTGGGCTTTTTTATTGCAAGCATGCTCAATATTTCTTATCTTCAAGGGGAATGTCTAATGGTATAAAAAATACGATGTTATTAAGTAATTTAGAATCAGTACCCGGTCATGAGATTTTACGTCAAATTGATGTTGTTTATGGCAGTACAGTCCGCAGTAAACATGTCGGTCGAGACTTTCTCGCAGGTCTAAAAAATATTGTCGGGGGAGAGTTAACGGCCTATACCGAATTGTTAGAAGAGTCTCGCCAAGAAGCGATGCAACGTATGGTTGAGAAAGCAAAAGGCTTAGGTGCCAATGCTGTCGTCGGGATTCGTTTTTCGACATCGAATATTGCGCAGGGTGCTTCAGAGCTTTTCGTCTATGGCACTGCTGTGGTGGTACAACCGATTGTTCCAAAACTCCCAGATCCATTTAGTTCATAGGAAAATGCAATGGATGGCTTAATTTTTCAAATTGTCATTTTCCTGATTCTCTTTTCTGTAGGTTGGGGCTTTGGTCGTTATAACGAACAAAAACATTTGAGAGAGCTAGATGAAAAAGAGCGCTTATTGGCCGATATTCAATTGGATAGCCGTCGATTTGCAAGCAGCGAGCATGCTGGGCATTTAATTAGCAGCAATGTGGTCATTTCACATGATTATTTTAAATTCATACTTGCATCGATTAAAAATATCTTAGGTGGCCGCTTAATCAGTTATGAAAGTGTCGTCGAACGTGCTCGTCGCGAAGCGATTGTCCGCTTAAAACAACAAGCTAGATCCATGGGAGGCAATCAAATTTTAGGCGTGCGCCTCAGCACCACTGAAATGGGAATGCAAGGTGGAATGGTTGAAGTGTTTGCCTATGGCACAGTCATTATCAAGCCTCATTAAAAAAATGTCCTGTGCAATTTCAATTGGACAGGACATCCACCTTACGCTGCAAAAATCGCTTGCCAATAGTGATAGATTTTTTCCTCACCATCCTCTAATTTAAACGCATAAGACATCTTGCGAGTTTCAATAATTTCAAAATCTACAGGATGCTTGAATATCGCCCCTGCATAAGCGAAAGTGTGGTATTCACCATTTTCACCACATACATCAACCTCTGCGGGCATTCGCTCAATTAAGGCTGCATCAATATCTTGCCCAATAAAACTGTCATCTAGCTTGGTCGCATCGGTCACAATAATTTTGGTCCGAATCCCAGAGGCTAGAAAATCCTGCATCACTTCAGTTGAGTTGAGATTCCATATCGGTTCAACCACTTCAATCCCTAAAGGATGTAAACGATCTTCTCGATATTTGCGTACATCACTGAGGTAAATATCCCCAAAGATAAAATGTTGAACGCCCTGTGCTTTAAAATGATTGGCAGCATCCTGCATCCGCTGTTCATAGATATTTATATCTTTGGGCAACAGCACTGGGTACAACGGAATCCCAATACTTTCAGCTTGCTTTTCAAGCAGTGCATGTGGAATGGCATGCATCGAAGACAATTCAGTTTCTTCATTGACCGTTGTTAATAACGCAACAACTTCGAACTCATTTTGCTGCAATACAGCATAAAGGGCTAAAGCTGAATCTTTTCCGCCACTCCAATTAAAGACTGCTTTTTTACGACTACTCACACTTATTTCACTTTGCTTTTACGAATCATTTTGTACAACAAACTTGGTGACAAGCGCGATACCAACACACCCAGTTGCTCTTTTTTACCGCCGACCACAATATACTCTTCACCAGCCATCAGCGAGGCAACCACACGTTCCGCAAAAATATCAGCATCTAAGCCATTTTCAATCGCTTCGTCCTGATGACCTTGTGGCTTCCCTTGACCATTTAAGGCATTGAAGGAAACATTGGTTTTGACAAAACCCGGGAAAACCACCGATACGTCAACTCCATCTTTAGCCACTTCAGCACGTAAGCTATTTGCCCACATGTGAATAGCGGCTTTGGCAGCAGAATAACTCGCGCGGTATTGCGTACCCAACAAACCAGCGACACTCGAAACAAAGACCACACGACCTGATTTTTGCTTTAGAAAAGTCGGCAATATCGTTTTGGTCAAGAACACTTGAGAGAAATAATCTACTTCCATGATGGTGCGTTCAGCTTGCATGGTGGTGTCTTGAATCAAAGCGCGCTGGCTCAGTCCAGCATTATTGATGAGCCAATCAATACGTCCTTTACATGCCAAAACTTGCTCATAAGCATGGCGAACTTGTGCTTCATCGGTAATATCAGCGGCAATTGAAATATGTTGCTCAGGCTTCAATAATCCAATGCGAACAGCTTCTAACTCGTCATAACGACGTGATGTCAACACCACTTGCGCACCTTGCAAAGCACATTCACGTGCCAAGGCTTTGCCTAAACCAGAAGATGCTCCGGTAATCCATACCACTTTATTTTCAAGCGTTTTAAGCTTTGCCATATTTCTACCCTCCGTCCGCTGGGTGACGCATAAATTTTAGGAAATAATCAACATAGGTTACCGCCACTTGCTGATCGAGTTGAGTGGCTAACTTTTCTAAACGTTTATAACCTAGATGCGTGGTCATATTGATCACGCCATTTAAGGTTTTATCGACCACAAAATTGAACTTTAAGCATTTTTTAGGCTCACGAATTAAGTGGGTAACACCGACATCAATCACTTCCGTCAATCGTTTTAATGCATTCGCGACTTCACGACTATCGCCTTCAGCGAGTTTCTGTCCCGAGGCGATCACCTGCTGAGCAAGCTGTTGCTCTACAGGATAAGTCATGTAAATCTTGTCATCTTCGATTAAAAGTGTTTTCGATAAATACTCTACCAAAGGGACTAAACGTTCATTGCTAAAAAAAGAAATCGACCAAGGCATATATTTTCGAATCGCTTCTAATATTTGCTGAATGACTTTTTCAGATTCACCTGTTTTTGAGTGCTGTTGGTTTTCGTTTAATAGCACCATGAAGACTTGTTCAACCACTTCACAAGCCATTTCAGACAGAACACTGCCCAATGCATTTGCCTGACTTTCTTTGCTTGCTTGCAATAATTGTGTCCGAATATGGGCAAATCTGGCGTATGTATCCGCATGAATATTTAAAAAAACGGCGGTCTTCATCCTCACAACCTTAATTTTTGAGTTCCATAAAAAAAAGACTTGTCAAAACAAGCCTTTTATCAAATTAAATGATCTTTTCTATCGTTTTGGCTCTTCATTACCGACTTTAGCACAACCTAATTCGGTTCTGTATGCATAAGTGCCAAAAAATGGTTCACACATGCTGTTGCCGCGCCAGTGTCGACCTGCGTTCCCATTTTCTCTAAACGCTTATAACTCAATTGTACGGTCATATTAATAACCCCACTTAATGTTTTATCCACCACCCGATTAAAATTCAGACATTTCTTCGGTTCACGAACCAAATTGGTCACACCCAAATCGACGATCTGAATCAATGTTTGAAAAACATCCATCATATCCTTGATTTCATTTTGTTTTAATTGTTCTACTAAGGTATGTACCTGCTGTACCAATTGCGGGTCTATCGGATAAGAAACATAGACTTGATCATCGTGATATTTGATCATATCGGAAAAATAATTGGCAAAAGGACATAAACGATCATTGCCAAATAAAGCAATCGACCACGGCATATATTTGCGTACGGCACCCGTGATTTGCTGAATGACTTTTTCTGATTCTGCTGAATTTTGTTGGGTCAAATGGGATGGTTTACGGTTTTGAATCAGTAAAACCGAGAATACTTGCTCTACGATGTCACATGCGATCTCGGAAAGCACCTCCCCCAAAACACGGGATTGGCTTTCATTACTGCCCGCATTTAATTGTTGACGGATCGACTCAAACTGCCCATGGGTAACGTCGTTAATTTTCAAAAGAATTGAATAACTCATATGAACCATCCCTTTATTTAAGTTTTTAGCATTGTTATTTTGTTGTTTTATGCATCATCATTATTTAATTATGTGATCCAATATACATAAACTTAACGTTTTATTCGTAAAAAACCAACGCATTTCGTCGGCTTGTTGCCACTTTGTGAAGTTATTTAATGAGATAAGCTTTGGCATCAGTGAAATGACAACAGATTCGACAGATTTTTGCTACAATAGACACAATTTTTTATTCTATTTTGATCTTCTGTACTATGACTGACGCTCAATCTGCTCAAAATATCGCAACCACTTACGATCCAACTGAGATCGAGAAAAAATGGTACCAAACTTGGGAACAAAAAGGTTATTTCAAACCGTCAGGTCAAGGTGAATCATTCTGTATCATGATTCCACCGCCGAACGTCACTGGTAGCTTGCATATGGGGCATGGTTTTAACAATGCCATCATGGATGCACTGACCCGCTATAACCGTATGTCAGGTAAAAACACCTTATGGCAACCAGGTACAGACCATGCAGGTATCGCAACGCAAATGGTGGTTGAACGTCAATTGGGTGCTCAGGGTGTTAGCCGTCATGACTTAGGTCGTGAAAAATTCATCGAAAAAGTTTGGGAATGGAAAGAACAATCAGGCGGTACAATTACACGTCAAATCCGTCGTCTAGGTTCTTCGGTAGATTGGTCGCGTGAACGCTTCACCATGGATGAAGGTTTGTCCAATGCAGTGAAAGAAGTCTTTGTAAAACTACATGAAGATGGTTTGATTTATCGTGGTAAACGTCTCGTTAACTGGGATCCTAAGTTACAAACTGCCCTATCCGACTTAGAAGTAGAGTCTGATAAAGAAGAAGCAGGTTCATTGTGGCACTTCAAATATTTCTTTGAAGACAAATCACTGCGTACGCATGATGGTAAAGATCACATCGTGGTTGCAACAACGCGTCCTGAAACATTATTGGGTGATACCGCGGTTGCCGTGGCGCTTGATGATGAACGCTATTCGCACCTTGTGGGTCAGAACATTATCCTGCCAATCACAGGTCGTGCAGTTCCAATCGTTAAAGATGAATATGTCGATAAAGAATTCGGTACAGGCTGTGTAAAAATCACCCCTGCACATGACTTCAATGACTATGAAGTCGGTAAGCGTTGTGAACTCCCAATCATCAATATCTTCAATAAAAATGCAGAAGTATTGGCTGAATTTGAATACATCGCGAAAGCAGGCGAGCAAATCTCTAAAACTATTGCTGCTCCTGCGGACTATATTGGTTTAGAGCGTTTCGTAGCACGTAAGAAACTGGTTGAACAAGCAGAAGCTGAAGGTTGGTTAGACCAAATTCAACCTTATACGTTGAAACCACCTCGCGGTGACCGTTCAGGCGTGATCGTTGAGCCATTATTGACGGATCAATGGTATGTAAAAATTGCGCCATTGGCTGAGCCTGCGATTAAAGCGGTGAAAGATGGCGACATTAAATTTGTACCTGAACAGTACAGCAACATGTACATGGCGTGGATGAACAATATCCAAGACTGGTGTATTTCACGTCAGCTTTGGTGGGGT
This sequence comes from Acinetobacter sp. NIPH 298, assembly GCF_000369505.1. GTDB lineage: Bacteria > Pseudomonadota > Gammaproteobacteria > Pseudomonadales > Moraxellaceae > Acinetobacter. Next base: position 272,039 of record NZ_KB850055.1, on the reverse strand, counting down.
CACCGTATCCCAGCTTGGTACGATGCTGAGGGCAACATTTATGTGGGTCGTGACGAAGCTGAAGTACGTACGAAAAACAACATCCCTGCTGATGTTGCATTAAACCAAGATGAAGATGTACTCGATACATGGTTCTCATCAGCGCTTTGGACGTTCTCAACTTTAGGTTGGACGGGCGATGCCAAGAAAGATGCGGAAAACTATTTCCTCAAGACTTTCCACCCAACAGATGTATTAGTGACGGGTTTTGACATCATCTTCTTCTGGGTTGCGCGTATGATTATGTTTACGATGCATTTCATGAAGAATGAAGATGGTACGCCACAAGTACCGTTTAAAACGGTTTACGTTCATGGCTTAGTCCGTGATGGCGAAGGTCAGAAAATGTCGAAGTCTAAGGGTAACGTACTAGACCCACTCGATTTGATCGACGGTGTCGACCTTGAAGACCTCGTACAAAAACGTACTACGGGTTTGATGAATCCAAAACAAGCAGCGAAGATTGAAAAAACAACGCGTAAAGAATTCCCAGAGGGTATTCAAGCTTACGGTACGGATGCAGTTCGTTTCACATTCTGTGCGCTTGCTAATACAGGTCGTGACATTAAGTTCGATATGAAGCGTGTTGAAGGATATCGTAACTTTGCCAACAAGATCTGGAACGCAACCCGTTTCGTGATGATGAACTGTGAAAACCAAGAAATTAGTTCTGAAATTCGTCAAGATCTTTGGGAACTGCCTGAACAGTGGATCGTAAGCCGTCTGCAAAAAGCAGAAGCTGCGGTACAACAAGCCTTTGCGACTTACCGCTTAGATTTGGCTGCACAAGCAATTTACGAGTTCATTTGGAATGAATATTGTGACTGGTATGTTGAGTTAACCAAACCTGTTCTGAACGATGAGAATGTCTCTGCTGAGCGTAAAGCAGAAGTTCGTCGTGTACTCCTTGCGGTGATGGAAGCGTCTTTACGTCTTGCACATCCGCTGATGCCGTATTTGACTGAAGAAATTTGGCAAACACTTGCACCGAAACTTGGTATTTCAGGCGAAAGTATTATGCTTGCGCAATACCCTGTTGCGAACCCTGAGCGTGTAAACGAACAGGCTGAAGCTGATATGCATTGGCTACAAGGTTTAATCGGTGCTGTGCGTAATATTCGTGGTGAAATGGGCTTGGGTAATGCGCGTTTACTACCAGTTTTATTGCAAAACACTTCTGATGTTGAGCGTGAACAAATCATTCGTATCGAAGCGTTGTTTAAAGCACTCGCAAAAGTTGAAAGCATTGAATTCTTAACCAAAGATCAAGAACCACCACTTTCTTGCTCTAGCGTTGTCAGCCATGCTTCGGTATTTGTACCGATGAAAGGCTTGATTGATCCTAAAGCTGAATTAGGTCGTTTGCAGAAAGACTTAGACAAAGTTCAAAAGCAACATGATCAAATCGCTGGAAAATTAGCAAATGAAGGTTTCGTAGCCAAAGCACCTGCGGCTGTGGTTGAAGGTGAAAAAGTTAAACTTGCTGAGTTTGCTGATCAGTTAAGCAAAATTAAAGCAAGTATGGAGCAAATTGCTGCGCTGTAAGGTATTGTAATCTAAAAATTAATATGTAATATAAAGGGCTGATTATTCAGCCCTTTATAGTATTATCATGAAATATATACAAAAAATTGAAGGAACGACTAAAGGTCTCTCCTCAAAAATTAATATCCCTCTAAATGGGCGAAATCTTATAATTACCGGTCAAAATGGTGTTGGGAAAACATTTTTTCTAAATCAAGTAAATAATACTATTACAAAAGAATTATTATCTAAGATAGCATCACTCTCTGAAGAAAGTTTCAAAGCAAAAAGAACTTTTATGCTTAGATTAAATTCAATACTGGATCAAAATCCGCAATTAAACTCTATAATAGATTCTGTAGATTTAAAAAAACTCATTAGTTTAAGCAAAAACAAAAGCGAATTTAATGTAAAAAATAATAATCAATTTTACACAATATCAAAAAGTATTTTAAATGATATATACATGTTTAACAAAAATAATATTTATACAAGAAATAGATACTCACATGATATAAATACAAATAATATTATCATAGACTCAAACAGCAAATATATAGATCATATATTCCCAGAACACATTACAGATAGTCTATTCGAAAAAAACATATTATCCGAAACACATGATTTAATTTATAATTTAGAAAAAATGTCGAATATCTTAAATAATTTTGACATTTTCACTACTATTGGAAGCGATCTAAAAGTTAAAATTGAAAGTATTGATGAATTAAATAGAGATATTCGATCAACTAAAATAACATTCAATTATTTTTCAGCATTTAGACAAACTCAAATTACACATTCAACAAATACGTGCTCATTAGATGATTATATAAACAGTGCAAAAACTGGCTATGATACAAATCTTAGTCAAGCTTTTGAACAATATCTGGTAAACATCAAAATAGAGCGATCATTAGCAATAACAGAAAAATCTGATTACTTATATGCTAAAAAAATTGATCAATGGTTTAAGAAACTTGATAATGATTTAAAGTTCATCTTCGAAGATGATTCAACTTCATTGAATTTTGATCATAAAACAAAAAAGTTTTTAATAAACCAAACTCAAAAAATCTTCAACTTTCAAAACCTATCTTCTGGCTATTCCTCAATATTTACCATTTATACTGAATTACTTATGCGGTCGCAATTATTAGATATCTTACCTGATGAGTTAAATGGAATTGTTTTAATTGATGAAATAGATGCACATCTTCATATCTCATTACAAAGAAAAATTTTTCCTTTTCTCATTAAATCTTTCCCAAATATTCAGTTTATTGTAACAACCCATTCACCATTTGTTATTACTTCTGCAAATAATGATACGGTCATATTTGATTTAACCGATGGAAGTTTTATTGATGAAAATCTAAGTACCTATTCTGTAGAAGCAATAACTCAAGAACTTTTTCATGTTCATACAGAATCATTAGATTTAAAAAAAACCATAGATTATATATATGAGAATTTAAATAGTGAAAATGTAAATTTTCAAACCTTAAGTAATGAGTTAAAAAAATTACAACCATACAAATCTAAATTAAACATTGAAGCAAAAAATATTTATATGCAGGCTTTAAATTTTTTAATTGATAATGATGAATTAGGTGATCTTGATGTTTGAGATTACACGCTCACTACCTGCTCCAACAGACCTATCAAGAAATAAGTATAATACTACTCAAATTCTTGATGCACTTTCTGAAATATGTCACTCGAAATGCTATTTATGTGAAAATGACAAAGTTCAAGAAGTTGAGGTAGAACATTTTTTACCACATGCCAAACATCCAACACTAAAGTTTGAATGGGATAATTTATTTTATAGTTGTAAAAGATGTAACCGAATTAAAGGGGACAATTACGAATACATTTTAAATCCTTGTGATGTTAATCACAAAGTTTTTAGAAACTTGAGATTCATTCCTCCATCAAGAGTTAATGACCCTATCCTCATAGAAAATTTATGTCCTTCTAGTGATCCTTATTACCCAAATGCTATAACTACTGTTGAATTATTAAAAAAATGCTTTAATGATGTTTCTACTGCGGCTAGAAGAATCAGTAGACGTGAACTCGTTAATAACCTTTTAGATGAATTAAATGATATTTTAGTTATTCGGAGTAAATTGAAATCCAAAAAGCTTTCTAATTTTGAAGAAGAGCAAGAAATACAGAGATTAATTAAAATGATATCCCCAAACTATGCATTTTCTGCTTTTTGGCGTTGGTACGTTTTAGATGATGAAACACTTAATTCCAAGATGAGCTCCTATATTAATTTTTAAAAACCTGAATATACCCCTCTCCTTCTAGGAGAGGGGTAGAGAAAGCTTATAAAACCCCATGCTCCAATAACATCTCAACCCCACTCACCTTCTTCATATACTTTAAGTATTCCTTTTCCCATTTCAACTGCTGCTTTAACTCAGCACAGTCCGCATCAATCGCTTTATACACATCACTAATATGTAGATGTTCAGCTTTTATTTTTTTCGCCAACTGAAAAGAATCTAAAATCTCTTCTATTTGACTTTCAAGCTGCTGACTTTGTGCATCCAAAGCCATTTTATAAAACTTCACTTGTTCGGCAGATAACTCTTTCGCCCCTACCCCCTTATTCTGTTCAAGCTGTAACTGGAGCTTCAGCAAATAAAACAAATCCTGCTGTTCATAGGCTTGACTTGCCTGTTGGAATAACTCAGTTTTTTCCTCTTTCTTGGTTTCATCTTGCTCACGGTCAGGATGAATCATGGCAGCAATTTTTAAATACACGGTTTTCAAGGACTGCGCTGCCATTTGCTGAGCTTGTTCACGTTTCTGTTGTTGTCTCAGTTGTTTGGCTTGTTCACGAGCTTGTTGTTGTTCCGCAGCATACTGTTCAAATTCATCTTGTTCTAATTCTGCACTTTGCTCAAAACTTTCATTTTGTTCAAACTTGACTGACTGCATCTTCTTAGTCTTTTTAATCGATTGTTGTGCATGTTGCTGATAAAAGCTATCGATTTGCTGTACGAGCTTTAACTGTTCATCAGTCAACATCTGAGAGCGTTTCAACATGTGCGCAAGTTGGGCAATTTTCTCATCCAGTTGTTGCATATCGGCTTTGGAAAACTCATGCTGTTGTAATAACATCCAAAGTTGATCTAACTGCTGAAACAGGATTTCATGCAGTTCGCTATATATAGGCATCAACTTTTGCCGTGTATGCTGTTGAATCTCGGCTTGGGCATTTTGCCATGTGGCAAGACTGATTTTTTGCTGTTCGATTTGATCAATCAGCCGATTCAGCTTTTTCTGCTGTGCAGACGGCTCAGCTCCTTGCTGTAAGCTGACTTTGAGATCAAAGGACATGCTCATCCACCTGAAAATGAAAAAGTGTAGCAACAATCAAACGAGGAAGGTAGTAAACCTCCCTTTATGTATGAAACAGCATATTATTTTTAAAAGAAGCCAAAGTGGCTAGCTGAAGTATTCATCGCTTAAGATATCCACCATATCACCAATGGCAAGGTCACGGCAGCACATAAGGTCTGAAAGCTAATCACGGCAGCCATCAGCTGGCTATCCCCACCCAACACCTTTGTTAAAATATAAGCCGCTGAAGCCGTTGGTAAAGCAAAGAACACCACTAAAATTTGAGTTTGTAAACTTGGCAAACCGAACCATGTACATACGAGAAAAGCCAATGCAGGTACAGCCAAGAGTCGGGCAAAAGTATCAGCTAATAACACCACAATATCTTTTTTGATCTGCATAAACTGTAAAGCCGCGCCAACACATAACAAACCTAATGGCAAACTCGATGCAGAAAAAAGCTTGATCAAACTAGAAAGCCCATCCCAAATCGGAATACTTAATACATTAACTAATCCACCCACGATACAAGAAACAATCAATGGATTTTTCAGCAACGCGATCAAAACAGGCTTGATCGCCATCTGCTCTTTGGTGGTTAAAGCCAGCACTGAAATCACATTGACCAATGGAATACAAAGCGCCAGTAAAATCACCAAAATCGCCATCCCTTCTTTTTGAAAGAGAGAGGCAACCAATGCCAAACCGATATAAGTATTAAAACGCACCATACTTTGGACATGCACCCCAAAACGCGCGGGCTGAATATCCCAAAACATCCGTAATACATACATCACAGCCGTGACCGTCAGCACCACGATCAACATCGCAACAACAGCGCTACTCAAGCTGTGCAAATCAATTTTTGTGGTGGCTAAAGTATTGAATAATAAAGCTGGAAATAAAATATAGTAATTTAACTTCTCTGCCCCAGCCCAAAACTCTTTACTCAGAAAATTATATTTTTTAAATAGATATCCTGATGCAATGAATGCAACCAAAGGAAACAGGGCCAGAACAATATTACTCATTACTTTACTCAGCTTTTATTTCTACTGTTCATTGGCGTTTTTACAATGAACCCAACACGCCATTTATTAAAGATGATTTGCTCACATATTAAAACCTGTTTTTCCTGCTCATAAACCCAATATGATTTTTGAAGCCTAGAACATCGTACTTCCGTTTCTCATTCAAGCGTTGCAATGTTGCACGGCTCATTAAAAATAGCGCAAGCTGCCTGATACCTATTCACAGATGCACTACTTTTCACCAAAAATAAAATTATTTATCTATATTGGTGCGTTTTTTGCATAGCACAGTGCATCAAAATGAGCTTCCTTAAGATGGCTCAAGTTCTTTAGATTCGATAAATCCATTTTGGTGCAAAAAATGATCATTTATTTTGCATAAAGATTGGATTTAGCACTTATATCGAGCATGTTATGCAAAACGTAAACATCTTCTTTCTATTACTTGGTGCCGTATTGGTGCTTGCAATGCACGCAGGATTTGCATTCCTCGAGTTAGGCACAGTACGCCACAAAAACCAAGTCAATGCACTCAGTAAAATCCTAACTGACTTCTGTATCTCAGCCATTGCCTACTTCTTCGTTGGCTATTGGATTGCCTATGGTCAAAACTTCCTTGTAACAGGCGAGCTGTTATCAGCCAATCATGGCTATGACCTAATGCGTTGCTTCTTTCTATTGACCTTTGCAGCCGCCATTCCAGCGATTGTTTCTGGTGGTATTGCAGAACGTGCAAAAATGCGTTCGCAAGCATTAGCGACTTTACTGCTGGTCGCCCTGATCTATCCATTCTTTGAAGGTATGATCTGGAATGGTAACTATGGTGTGCAAACGTGGTTAGAAAACCAATTTGGTGCACCCTTCCATGACTTTGCCGGCTCAGTGGTTGTTCATGCCATGGGCGGTTGGATTGCGCTAGCGGCAGTGCTGTTGTTAGGTGCTCGAAATGGTCGCTATAAAAAAGATGGTCGTGTCAGTGCTCATCCACCTTCATCGATTCCATTCCTAGCTTTAGGTTCATGGATTTTGATTGTTGGTTGGTTCGGCTTTAACGTGATGAGTGCGCAACGTGTCGAAGCCATCTCTGGACTCGTAGCCATCAACTCACTTATGGCGATGGCTGGTGGTACGTTGGCAGCCAACTTTATGGGTAGAAATGACCCCGGTTTCTTACACAATGGTCCGCTGGCAGGTCTTGTAGCAATCTGTGCTGGGTCGGATATTGTGCATCCAATTGGGGCATTGATGATTGGCGCATGTGCAGGTGCAATCTTTGTTTACTTCTTCACTTACACGCAAAACAAACTTAAAGTCGATGATGTACTCGGGGTATGGCCTTTACATGGTGTCTGTGGTGCTTTCGGTGCTGTTGCAGCAGGAATATTTGGTCAACAAGCACTTGGTGGTTTAGGCGGTGTTTCTTTTATTTCTCAATTGATCGGCACAGGTTTAGGGATTAGCGTTGCGTTGATTGGTGGCTTTATTGTCTATGGTTTATTAAAACTGACAATTGGCATCCGTTTATCAGCAGAAGATGAATATCGTGGTGCTGACCTTTCGATTCATAAGGTTTCAGCAAATTCTGACGAATCAATGTTCTAATTTTTTAATATTTTAAAGCGGCTTAATGCCGCTTTTTTTTGTGCCCTTTAAAAAATCTTTTGATTCAACTTATTTTCCTCTCCGCTGTCTCAGTGAAAGCAACATATCTATTCTAGATTCTCATAATGATTCGATACGCACTGCAATTTAATCTTATCTTTTGTACGGTCGAAAAAATATAAATCATGGCACACATTATGCTTTCTATTTCCTGCAATTTTTACTGTAATTCACAGATTTAAAAATTGCTTAATTCATCAATAGTTACTGGTAACAAAACCGTAAAGAATATCGCTTGAGCAACCGTATTGAAGTCTATTAATATGAAAACGAATGTATTTTTATACATATAAAAAGATATTAATTTTCATAAAAACTGACCGCTCAATAGTAACAATGACGAATGCGTCCATAACGATACAAAAGGAGTTTTGTACATGACACATAAACGCACCATGACCTCTCTACTTTGCGCAAGCGCTTTAATGTTCGGCTTAAGTGCTTGTAGTGACAACAAAGCACCCGCTGCTGGTGATAAAGCCACTGAAGGTGACACTTCCACATCAGGTACCTTAAACAAAATCAAAAGCTCGGGCACCATCGTGCTGGGCTATCGCGATTCGTCCATTCCATTTTCCTACATTTCTGGCAATCCAAATCAGCCTGTCGGTTATGCGCATGATCTACAGCTTAAAGTTGTAGAGGCCGTTAAGCAAAAACTCAACATGCCTGACCTGAAAATCCGCTATAACCTCGTCACCAGCCAGAACCGTATTCCGTTGGTGTCGAATGGCACGGTGGATCTGGAATGTGGCTCTACCACGAATAATAAAGAGCGACAGCAACAAGTCGATTTCTCTATCGGTTTCTTTGAGGTCGGCTCAAGACTGTTAACGGCGAAGGATTCAGGAATTAAGGATTTTGCCGATTTAAAAGGTAAAAAACTGGTTACGACCGCAGGCACCACATCTGAGCGCTATATTCGCCAGCATCAACAAGAATTAGGAATTGGTGAAATCATTTCAGCCAAAGACCATGCTGAGTCATTCCTCATGCTGCAAAATGGTCGTGCTGTCGCGTTCATGATGGATGATATTTTGCTTGCTGGTGAAAAATCTAAAGCCAAAGACCCAAATAAATGGGATATCGTTGGAACTGCACCTATTCAAGAAATTTATGGCTGTATGCTGCGCAAAGGCGATACAGGCTTTAAACAGGTGGTCGATGACGCAATCAAAGCGACTTATGCTTCAGGCGAAATCAATCAAATGTATGAAAAATGGTTCCAGCAACCGATTCCACCTAAAAACATTAACCTGAATTTTGAGATGTCTGATCAACTAAAAGCGTTAATCAGCAATCCGCATGATCGAGATCAGTAGACCTCTTGCATAAATCTCTTTTATTTCTCCCGATGGAAGAAATAAAAGAAGAGTAAAACTTATGAAAGAGATCGAGTCATTTATCTTCGATAACTAAAATATTATTGCGGAACCGGGGAACAATGGATGTTCTCCCGCTTCTTCTCAGGAGTTATTATGAATTATAGCTGGAACTGGGGAGTTTTGTGGCAGTCTACAGGTGTGGGAGATACCACTTACCTGAACTGGATTATAACGGGTCTGGGATGGCTGGTGGTTATTGCTGTGGTGGCATGGACCATTGCCATGCTTCTTGGCAGCATCCTTGGCATCATGCGTACGCTCCCGAATAAAACAGCCAGAGCCATAGGTACGGCCTATGTCACTCTGTTTAGGAATGTTCCTTTACTCGTTCAATTATTTATTTGGTTTTATGTGGTTCCCAACTTCCTGCCTGCGCCAATTAAAAACTGGTGGATGAGTGATCTTGGTGCCAATACTACAGCATTGATTTCTGCCAGTATCGGACTAGGCTTGTTTACCGCGGCACGTGTCTGCGAACAAGTTCGGACGGGCATTGAAGCCTTACCCCAAGGTCAGATCAATGCCGGTTATGCCATGGGTTTTTCGACGGTGCAATTGTATCGCTATGTGATTCTGCCGCAGTCATTTCGTACCATTTTACCCCCGCTTAGTTCAGAGCTAACCAACTGCGTAAAAAACACTTCTGTGGCTTCTCTGGTTGGGGTTGCTGAAATTATTTCGCAGATGAAAACCATCAGTGAATACACCCAAAACACCATCGAAATTTATACCTTTGTCACCCTGATTTTCATTGTCATCAATGTCTGTCTGATTTCTGCAATGAGTCTACTGGAAAAACGTCTGCGTATTCCTGGTTTAATTTCAGGAGGGAAGTAGTATGGAATGGCTTACTTCTTTTCTAAATGATTTGCAGCAATCTGGACCTGCGCTCTGGCACGGTTTCAGCATCACCTTAAAAGTGGTGGTCATTGCCACCATTGGCGGTATTATCATTGGTACGCTGCTCGCGCTGATGCGTCTATCTTCGATTAAAATCCTAAATCTGATTGCTCAGGCCTATGTGAACCTCTTCCGTTCCATTCCCCTGCTGTTGGTGCTGATGTGGTTTTATTTTGCCGTTCCGTTTATTTATACCGCGATCACAGGCAAATATCTGACCATTGATACCGCCCTCGTTTCCAGTATTGTGGCGTTTATGCTGTTTGAAGCCGCCTATTTTTCTGAAATTGTGCGTGCAGGTATTCAGTCGATTCCCAAAGGTCAGGCCGCAGCAGCGGCGGCATTGGGCATGAGTTATGGTCAATCTATGCGGCTGATTATTCTTCCTCAAGCTTTTCGTAAAATGACCCCGTTGCTGCTTCAACAGACCATTATTCTATTTCAGGATTCCACCATGGTATATGCCATTGGTTTGCTGGACTTTTTCAGAACAAATTATGTCCGTGGAGACTTAATGGCCTTGCTGACCCAATATATTTTATTTGCAGGGTTGGTGTACTTTACCGTCAGTGCCATTGCGACATTCGCAGTTAAACGTTTACAAAGGAGGTTACGTGTATGAGCGACAATAAAGTAATGATAGACCTCCAAAATGTCAGTAAGTGGTATGAAAAATTTCAGGTACTGACTGATTGCTCTACTCAAATCCGTCAAGGTGAAGTGGTTGTGGTGTGTGGTCCGTCTGGTTCTGGAAAATCAACCCTGATTAAAACCGTGAATGGTCTTGAACCTTTTCAGCAAGGTAAAATTATTGTGGATGGCATCCCCATTCATGATCCCAAAACGGATATGACCAAACTACGCAGTCGTGTAGGCATGGTATTTCAGCACTTTGAATTATTTCCACACTTGAGCATTACCGAGAACCTGACCATTGCGCAAATCAAGGTGCTTGGCCGCTCAGAAGCAGAGGCAAATAAGAAAGGACTGGCCTATCTAGATCGAGTTGGCTTAAGTGAACAAGCCGCCAAATATCCAGCCCAACTTTCAGGCGGTCAGCAACAACGTGTCGCGATTGCCCGCGCCCTATGCATGGACCCCATTGCGATGTTATTTGATGAGCCAACATCTGCACTTGATCCTGAAATGATCAATGAAGTGCTTGATGTTATGGTTGGACTTGCTAAAGAAGGCATGACCATGATGTGTGTCACCCATGAAATGGGCTTTGCTCGTCAGGTTGCCAATCGCATTATTTTCATGGATCAAGGGAAAATTGTGGAAGACTGTTCCAAGGATGAATTTTTTGGCACCCCACGTGGTGAACGTGCTCAACAGTTTCTTGATAAAATTTTGCACTGATATTTTTTTAAAATACCAAACGCTAATAAAGCAGCCCCCTTGGGCTGCTTTATACTGAAATAAGATCAAATGATTTATCTTCTGATCAATCACATCACTAGATGTATTTTCAATTCCGTAAATGAACCACAATATGATAAAGTGACTGCTGATTGAAATGGATATGATGACTTAGGAATAGATTGCTGCCAATGGATGACTTTCAAAAATTCTTAGAAACCACTGTTATCACTCAACAAGATTCAATCCAAGCATACGAATTAAGCACGGGTAAAGTCTGGTTAAAGAAAGCGTCTGAACGTCATGGGTTGTGGTTATATACTCCTTTAAAATGGTTAGCCAAAATATTTAACCTTGGTGCCATGATCCCTGTACCCAATCAAGGTGGGGCTGCTGCGATTCAATGTGAATATAAACGTATCCAACAACTCAAAATACTCGGGATTTCTACCCCGAATGTTTTAGCACTATCTGAAAAAGGGATTTTATTAGAAGATATTGGCTCGCAACATCAAAGCAAGGTTCAACAGCTTGACCAAACCTTAGCTAGTCTTAAAAGCAATCATGAAGCACAGTTTTTATTATTTACTCAAGCCATCCAAGCTATCCAAACTCTGCATTTGAAGGATGGATATTTAAGTGAAGCTTTTGCTCGTAATATTTTAGTCGATAAACAAAATCAGTTTAGTTTTATTGATTTTGAAACAGACCCACTTGATGTACTTAGCCTACATGATTGTTTTGTTCGAGACTGGTTGCTGTTTATTTTTTCAACTGCTTATCATTTTGAGTTTGAAAAATTAACTGAAGCGAGCCAAATTTTTCATAACGCTTTGCAAACTGAACCACAAGTCTATAAAGATATCTGTAAGGTCGGCAAACGCTTAAATTGGGTATTGCGCTTCAAAGTCAGTAAAGTGGGTAATGATGGAAAGCGCATTCAAAAGTGTGTGTTATTTCTACGTTATTTAAGAGATCACGCCGAATCCACAACGAGCTAAAAAAGACTTTATTTATTTTCTAGCATCAAGTTTTGTGCTTATTTCATACAATTCTAGTTTCTTTGGTAATTTAACCAATACTGATAAACCACCCAAATCAAGACTTTTCGATAACGTCAAAACGCCGCCTAAGCGTTGAGTCGCCTTATCGACAATCGAAAGTCCAAGGCCACTCCCCACTTCTAAATGATGGTGGATACGATAAAAGCGTTTCAATACTTCATCGTATTTTTCTGGCTCAATCCCAGCACCACTGTCTTCGATTTGGATATAAGCTAAGTCATCCGTATCACTAAAAACCGAAATATTAATAATGCCCTGATTAGGCGTGTACTTAATCGCATTGTCGATCAAATTAAATATAATCGAGTGTACCGTGGATTCAAGACTCTGCATCTCAATCAATTCATTGTGTACAAAACCTAAATCGATTTCTTTTTGCATCGCTAAATTGACCAATTGCTCAACACAGTTGAGCGCGACATCATTCAAGCGAAATTGTGTATTCGGCTCAATCAAACTCAGAGCCACGTCTTGTTTCGCCAGTGCTAAAAGCTGTGTGACCAAATGTTGGATTCGCGCTAAACCTTTACTTAGATTTTGTAAGGCATCATGTTCAGGAAACTGCTTAATCAAAATTCGCGTTTGTAAATTCAATGCAGTTACAGGGGTTCTCAGCTCATGTGCGGCATCCGCAATAAATTGTTTCTGCTCAGTTTGAGCATGTTGAATCCGCTCAAATAAACGATTCATTTCTTCAATCGTCGGCATAAGCTCTTGAGGATAATGATCACTATTAATCGGTGCGAGTCCATCCGAATCACGCTGAGTAAGTTCTGTCTTAAAATCATCCAAAGGCTTTAAGTTCAAACTAATAATAAAAGCCAAAACCAAGATCGCAATCGGCAATAACAGCAAATATGGCATAAACATACTGCCCGCCAACTCCCACGCAAAGGTTTGGCGCACACTTTCACGTTGACTGACTTGAATCTGATAGTGTTTAAGCGGAATGATATAAACACGCCAGTTCCCTTGATTGGTCTGCTGACTATAAAAACCAGCTTGTTTGACTGGCGGAAGCAATAACTGACTTGGATCAGATAAATGGTTGTGATCTTGATATGCCCAAATATCAACAAGTAGCGCTTCTTTATGATAATAATAGATTTCGTGCGATTCGATACGACTCGCCATACTTGGCACTGGACGAGTTGCGGATTGCTCTGCCATATACTGCATTTGCGTATCTAAAATCTTATCGACTTCATGCAACGAAATTTTGTAGGCGGCTAAAATCAATACACAACCCAACAATAGACTGAAAATCGAGGTTCCCCAGATCAGTCTTTTCTTGAGCGAATAATGCTTAGCCTTTTTCATCACGTTTATGCTTGCCCCAAACGATAACCCAAGCCACGTATGGTGCGAATAAAATCTTTGCCCAGCTTGGCACGCAAATGATGTACATAAACCTCAATGGTATTACTGGTCACTTCACTATCAAAATCATATAACTTATCTTCAAGATTTACTTTAGAGAAGATTTTATTGGGATGTGTGACCATCGGGATTAGAATCGCCCATTCACGATTAGACAACTCGATTTGTTGCCCCTTAAAGGTCGCCAAATGTTGTTCCACATCGAGTACCAACTCACCACATTTGAGTAGCTGCGACTGATTTTTTAGCTGAGCAGTATCCGAATGCCCTCTCCGCAATAATGCATGAATCCTTGCCAGCAACTCATCGAACTCATAAGGTTTAACCAAATAATCATCTGCACCTTGATTCAAACCATCCACACGGTTTTGCAATTGATCTCGTGCTGAAATAATTAATACTGGAATCGAAGTACGCTGACGAAGTTGTTTAAGAATCTGCATCCCATCCATCAAAGGCAAACCTAAATCCAATAACACCAAATCAAAAGCATGTTTGCTCAATAAAGCCAAGCCATCTACGCCATTGTTGACCCACTCCACATCAAACTGATGATATTGCAATAGCGTCAAAGTTGACTCTGCAATCATAAAATCATCTTCTATCATCAAGATTTTGGTCATGATTTCATCTCACCTTATGGATTCAAACATGTATCTAACATGTCATTTTTAGGGTTAATTATCTTACTTTTAATATCCAACAAGCTCAGTATGGTTGGAAATAAATTATCTTGGCTAAGCTCATCTTTGGCTTGCTGAGCGAGACACTGTACTTGTTTTTTTGCGTGTTGTTTCCATGCGTCAGAAAACCACATCAACATCGGGATATGCGTTTGTTGGGTGGGTGCAATCGCATAAGGCGCACCATGTAGATACATACCGCTTTCACCCGTTGACTCACCATGATCTGATAAATACCATAAAGCTGTTTGATATTGCGTTGTATTTTTTAGTGTTTTAATTAAAACATCTAAAATATGATCGGTATAAAGCAAACTGTTGTCATAACTGTTAATCAATTGTTCTCGTGTACACCCTTGAATGGCATTGGTTTCACAGGTTGGGTTAAACACTTTAAATTGTGGCGGAACACGTCTGTAATAGGCTGGCCCATGGCTGCCGATTTGATGGAGTACGATTAATCGTGGTTGCTTGTCCTTTTGATCAAGTGCAGCTAAATATGCTTTTAGGCTATCAATCAAAATACCATCAAAACATTCACCCTCATTACACCACTTCTGTTGTAAAGATTCAGGGATTTTAAACTGTTCAACACGATCACATGCCCCTTTACAGCCAGAATTATTATCAATCCAAGTGACTTGATAACCTGCGCGCTTTGCTATATCCAATAAGCCTTCGCGGTGACTCGCAAGCTGTTCATCATAGGCTTTTCTTGGCATGCCTGAAAACATACATGGAACGGAGACTGCCGTGGCTGTACCGCATGAACTGACTTGAGAAAAGTTTAGAATATCTTGCTTGGAGAGTTTTGGATTGGTCTCTTTTTCATAACCATTCAAGGAAAAGCTTTCGGCGCGTGCAGTCTCACCCACGACCAACACCATCAATTTCGGCAATGTTGATACACTCTTTGCCTGCATAATCGCGTCTTCACCATAGCTTAGCAACGCTAAATTCTGTTTCGGTGCTTTGTGCTTATAATACGATGCAACAGATGCGATCAGATTTTGTGGTGAAATCATTTCTTTCAAATCACGATTTTCACGAAAGATCGCTGAAAAATCGACATAAAAGATAAACAGTAAACCCGTAATCAATAGCAACGAAAGTACAAGAGAAACTGCTTTTTTCCAGATTTGTTGAAGAAACGATTCTGACTTCAATGTCACGGACAAAATCACAATAGTGGGCAATACCACCATGCCTAAGCCCCATACCACCAAATCCCAAGACCATATATCACGCACTTCTGCGATATCGGTTTGCATCAAATTCTGGATTTGATCTGGCGTGATCAACACCCCTAAACTCGTCACTACATAGGAGGCAAAGCCACCCATCACCACCAATACAATCGCAAGCGGCTTAGCCGTCCATGTCCAACTGAAAATCTGCAAAATAAAGTAATATGTGGCTGCAACCACAATCACCGAAGCAGTGATGAACAATCCTGACTTGATCCCAGTATATGGCGTTAGTGCCTGTATTTTTTCGTAGAATACAATATTCAAAAAAACACCTAACCAAATTGCAAGCATCAGATTGAATGCAAATAGTGAGATGGTCTTGGTCTTGATTTCCTGTGGCGGCATCACATTGTAAAATTCGATTTCTAAGCTGTTTAAATATAATTTAAGAAACTTAAAAATGACTTAAAGCTCTCTACGAAACTGGTGGCTTTTTATATAAACAAAAAAGTCGAGGTTAAAGTTAACCTCGACTTTTTATAACTTAAGTTTTGATCAATTTTAGAAGCTGTATTTAGCCATCAAGCCAACACGATTATCTTTATAAGACTTGCCATCGAAAGTTTCACGTTTACCATTGATATACTCTACCCCCATATCAATAGGTTTTACTGGCGTATAGATAAAGTTGATCCAAGCTTGTTGGACTTTTTCATTGGCGGTAGCATTGGCTTTGGCATAGTCTGTACCATCATCGGCGAAGTGAGCACCGTATGCTAAAGTCGAACGCAAGTTCGGTAAAATCTTATAGGTTCCACCTACCTGCACTGCGATTACTTCATTCTGCTCAATATCATTATTCACTACTGTATAAGCAGTGTTGCTACCATATAGATAACTACTATTACCCACGACATAAGAGGCATCAGCAAAAAGCTTCAACGGGTCAGCAACTTTAAAGTCGGTACCTACAGCAATCCCCCAACCAGTTTTATCATCACCCGCATTTTCTGATTTATAGTTTTCAACTAAAGCCCGCGCTGAAGCAGAACCTTTACCTTCTGCATAAGCTTGCGTCACTTTAGCAGTCAACACAGGTAATCTATACTTAACTTTATCATCAGTTGCTGAGCTATCGCCTTCTTCTGCTGAAACAAGTAATTGTGTAGTCGGGCTCAATTTGTAGTTATAACGTACTTGCGGAAGACGCTTTGTACCACCACCAATGTTGGTGGAGAAGTCAATCATTTCAGGTGCGTGGCTCGACAAGAAGTTAGAAGTCGTTTGACCAAAAAGCCAGTTGTTATAAGTTAAGTATGCATGGCGGATACGTAATGCTTCATTGGTGCCCGCGAAGTCTACTTCAACCTTCCCCCCAACCTTCGCATCACCAACTGGCGTGGTAAAATCTAAACCAAGACGCGTTGTTTTGGCTGTGGCTCGTAATTTATCTTTCGTTTCGCCAGTTGACTTACTTACAGCATTAAAATCATCGTCTGCACCTTCAATTATGTAGTTCGCATCTCCCCGAACAAAACCATATAGGCTCACATCAGCACCTGTCTTAGATTTTAACGAAGCTAATGGAGAAACGGGTGCAGTTGCTTGAGGTTGTGTTTTAACTTCAGCTAACTGTACTTGCTGTTGTTGCTGTACTTGTTGCTGTACTTGTTGCTGCTGTTGCTGCACTTGTCGTTGTTCTTGAACTAAAGCTTTTAATGCTTCAACTTCTTGACGAAGCTTTTGAATTTCTTCTTTATCCGAAGCTGCCGCATGTGCTCCACTCATCATCAAAGCGGTGACCGTAAGCGCTAAGCCTTTAATTACAAATGATTTATCATTAAAAAATAGTTCCATCAAAAACTCCTAATCTATATTTTATATTGCCTATCCATGCTAAGTTGATCTGCACTATTCCTAAGAACTGAAGAACCAACTGTCTTCCAAAGTATTGAGTTGCATGGATTTGGTTACTAAGTTTCTACCCTTACTTCTTTGAGTAACAAATCCTACACAGCACCTTTATCTTACAGAACGATTAAAAAATTATTTCATTATTCTTATTTAGACTTTAGGCTAATACCCAAGGGCGATGAGGTCTTGTAAATTTACTTAGCTATTCACATGATTTTACTAATTGTAGCTACACCACTCCTTTTGTTTTTTTTATTCCTAATTCACATAAGTTATGTGTAGGGTCTGTTGACATTTCACAGATGCTTGCGACAGTGGACATTTTTTAGATGGTACAAGGCATGTTTTTCGAAATTTAGTCATTCTAAATGAGAAAGACATAACGTAGTAACAGCAAAAAATGTCCCTGTCCCATAGGGTTATGGCTAAAACTTCCCCAAACTTCGTTACGAAACTTGACAAGGGGATCGCCATTGCCTGCGTTTCATGCCTTGTTTGAGTCGTTTTTGCCTATAACGCAATGCATGGCTGAAATGTCAACAGACCCTAATTAAACTTGTATTTAAATGGCTAAAACATACACTTCACAGCATGCTTAAAAAGCATATCCAAAATATAAAAATGAGTCACCATCAACATTAAAATATTTTATTTCAAATACTTATGATTATTTTTATGTAAAACTATTTTTTTCCACAAGTAAATCGGCATTAATGTAAATACACTAACAATCACAATAATAATCAAATAATGGTAATAACCAAATAAATCCCCCAGTACACCACTGACCATGTACAGTGAGCCGCTTACTGTCGCCATAATCGACACCTGAAAAGTAAAATCTGTTCCTGCAAATGCTTTGCGACTGTATTGCATAATCAAAGTCAACATCACCACCAGCAGCATCGCAGAACAGGCATCTTCAAATGCATTGACTGCATATAACCACACAGGGCTAAGCTGATATTGCTGTTCATAGGCAAATGCTAAAAACACATAACCGATTAAACTACTGATTTTTAAAACTGAGAAAAAAATCAAGGCTGAGGGTCTGGAAACAGATCGAAGTAATACACCTGCAAGCCCTGCTCCGATGAGTGCCGCAACAGCACCAAACATGGTGATGTAAACCCCAATCTGCGAAAAGCTTAAACCCATATCAACCATTAAGGGTTTTAATAATGGCCCAGATAAACCATCTGCAACTTTAAAGCTCACTAAAATAATCAACCATGCTTTTAACTCTGCGGATGATTTAAAATAATTCAAATAGTTTTTAATGGCTTGAATAACCGGAGTTGCAACTGCTTCAGGGTTATTTTGTTTGCTGGAATGTATTGGTTCTTGAAAAAACAAAACAGGCAGCGTTTTCAAAAAAACCAATCCAGCCAATGTCAAAAAAGTCGCTTGCCAGTGTAGCCAGTCTAAGCCCCAAAGCACGGCCCCACCACCCACAATAAAACCAAGTCGCGAACCGATCACTTGAAAAGTGTTGCCCCAATGTTGCTGATCACTTTTTAGTAAATTTACAGCCAACGCATCTGTTGCAATATCTTGGGTTGCACCCGTTAGATTCATTAGAAAGAGTAATGCAAAGAAAATGAGTAAATAACTCTGTTGATCCAAGCTTTGGATCGGGAAAAATGAAAGGATAATTAGGATAATCACACTGCATAATTGCGTTGGGATGATCCAACTGCGGTACTGCCCTAAGCGCGACAATCCGATTCGATCAACAAAGGGTGCCCAAAAAATTTTAATCGCCCAAGGCAACATCAACAGACCAAAACCGCCAATATGTGCCAATGACACCCCTTGTGCTCTTAAAATCACAGGCAAAGCATGCGTCATAAAGCCAACAGGTAATCCCTGTGCCCAATATAAAGAAAATAACAGGACATAAACCTGCCGCATATTCGGCATTATTTGCATTCCTTTAGAGATCAATCAGCGCGCCTAAGTATCTAATTCTTCCAGCATGGTGACAATAAAATCTTATTTTTTGCCAATGCAGCCGATTTAATCAGCGTTTAACATAAAATAAGTTGTCATTATATATCTTCATTTATGCCACAACATTTTCCTGATTTACCACCACTCGTTCCACAACGCGGAACCGCGTCTAGTCGTGCCTTATGTAAAAAACTTTTTCTTCGCCAAGGCTGGAAGATCATAGGCGAAATCCCCAATCTCCCCAAAGCCGTTGCGATTATCTCACCACATACCTCGAATATTGATGGATGGTATGGTTTTCTAGCCATCGGCGGTCTAGGTTTAAAAGTCACTGTTTTAGGCAAAGATACTTTATTTAAACCGCCCTTTAAAGCTTTTCTCAAATGGGCTGGACTAGTGCCTGTACATCGTGACACTGCCCACGGTCTGACTGAGCAAGTGGTTGCGACTATTCAACAATACGACAGAATATGGGTCGGGATGGCGCCAGAAGGCACACGGAAAAAAGCGGAGAAAATGAAAAGTGGTTTTTATCATATTGCACATGCGGCTAGTATCCCGATCGTCATGTTTGCCTTTGATTATGATCACAAAACTATTTATAGCTTAGGTGCTTTCACACCAACAGGACGTTATCAGCAAGATCTTGAGCAAATCATACAACGCTATGTTGGTCACTTCTCTCCAAAGAATCCAGAATGGCTGGCCGAGCCATTACAAAAACTTGTGAAAAAAAACTAGAAAAAAAAGGGCAAATCTGATCTGATGTGCCCTTCCAATTGGTTAATTTATCTACACTCGATATGAATATTGCTCGACTGTCTTGTTTGGCACTTGTTAGCTTCACATTATTTGGCTGTGATCCCACTGCAAAAAAAACTGTCCCTACTCCAACGATTCAAGCGCGTGAGCCTGTCATTGCGATCGCTTTGGGTGGCGGTGGTGCGAAAGGCTTTGCCCATATAGGTGTAATTAAAGTACTGGAGTCACATGGGATTAAACCCAAAATTGTGACGGGAACCAGTGCTGGTAGCTTTGTTGGTAGTATTTATGCCAGTGGACAAACGCCTTATCAAATGCAAAATCTTGCACTCAAACTGCAAGAGTCTGATATCCGCGACTTAACCCTTAATAGCCAAGGATTCGTTCTAGGTCAGAAGCTACAGAATTACGTCAACACACAAATTGGCAACAAACCGATTGAGAAGTTTCCAATCCGTTTCGCAGCCGTTGCAACACGCTTAGATAATGGTAAAAAAGCTGAATTTATCAAAGGCAATGCGGGTCAGGCTGTACGTGCCTCTTGTAGTATTCCAAACGTATTTGTACCTGCGCTCATCGGCAACACCAAATATGTTGATGGTGGTTTAGTCAGCCCAATCCCTGTTAAAACAGCAAAAGATATGGGTGCTGATATTGTGATTGCAGTCGATATTTCTGCTCGCCCAACGGGTGATAAGCCTTTGAGCATGTGGGGGCTGTTAGATCAGACCATTAATATTATGGGGCAACACAGTATTAATGAAGAACTCAGACAAGCGACTGTGGTCATTCAACCCAAAGTAGGACATTTAGGTGTGCTTGATCTAAAATCGAGTAATCAAGCCATCCTAGAAGGCGAGAAAGCCGCTCAAGCGAAGATCGTCACCATTCAAAATGCAATCACTGCTTTTAAGAAGTCACCTGCTGCATTAAAGCCTGCTCCAGCGCCTAAATTCTAAAAAAACAATCTTTTTATATTCATAAAGATAATGATCTGCTAGAGTATTGGAGGTGAATATTTATTCACCTCCAATACTTTAATAATGCGAGCAAATCTATGGAGTTTGTAGTTGAACCTTGGCACTGGTTTGTATTAGGGATTTTACTGATTCTTTCAGAATTGATCATACCTGCATTCGCCGCTTTATGGTTCGGCATCGCAGCAGTCATGGTCTGCATTTTATTGTGGCTTTTCCCGATGATGGGCTTTCCAACGCAGGTCATTACTTGGGGCATTTTATCTATTTTATGCACCATTCTTTGGTTCAAATTTATCAAGCCACTTTCAATAGATAAAACCAAAGCAGGACTATCTCGTGAAGCGACTATCGGGCAAGTTGGGATGGTCATCCAAACTGGGCTTGAGCACGAACAAATTTTAGTCCGCTTTTCACTCCCTGTATTGGGTTCTGATGAATGGCATTGTCGCTGTACGACACCAGTAAAAGTAGGCGATCGCGTTCGCGTTATTGATATTTTGGGCAATGATTTAGTCGTCCAACCACATTGCACTTCATAAACAAAAAAGAGGGTTTCAAATGTCTGTCGGTACTATAGTTGTCATTGCGTTTTTAGCATTTGTTGCGACAACCATTTTCAAAGGGGTACGTCTCGTTCCTCAAGGTTACAAATGGATTGTTCAACGATTGGGTAAATACCATACCACTTTACGTCCTGGTCTAAATTTCGTTATTCCTTATATTGACGAAGTCGCTTATAAAATCACCACCAAAGATATTGTTTTGGATATTCCGTCGCAAGAAGTGATTACTCGTGACAATGCTGTTTTAGTGATGAATGCTGTGGCATATATCAATATTACAACACCTGAAAAAGCAGTCTATGGTATTGAGAACTATACTTGGGCGATTCAGAACATGGTTCAAACTTCACTTCGTTCAATCGCTGGTGAAATGGCTTTAGATGATGCTTTGTCTTCTCGTGATCAGATCAAGGCAAAACTTAAAGCAGCCATTTCTGATGATATTGCAGATTGGGGAATTACCCTTAAAACTGTTGAGATCCAAGATATTCAACCATCACATACCATGCAATCTGCAATGGAAGCTCAAGCAGCTGCTGAACGTCAACGTCGTGCAACCGTAACCAAAGCTGATGGTGAGAAACAAGCGGCGATCTTAGAAGCGGACGGTCGTTTAGAAGCATCTCGTCGTGATGCAGAAGCACAAGTTGTTCTTGCTGAAGCATCAAAACGTGCCATTGAAATGGTAACAAGTGCTGTTGGTGACAAAGAAACGCCTGTCGCTTACTTGCTTGGTGAACAATATGTGAAAGCAATGCAAGAGTTAGCTAAATCAAGCAACGCCAAAACTGTGGTATTGCCTGCTGACGTCTTGAATACGATTCGTGGATTGATGGGTAAACACTAAACTTGTCTCTACCGATATCCTCAAAAACAGCCTACGGGCTGTTTTTTTATTGGTCCTTCAAACGTTTTTGATCTTTGAGTGGAAGCTTTTTCACGACGAGCGTATAAGAATCATGAATCAAATCGGTTAGTAGGTCGTAGCTGAGTAAATCGTTTGCAACAATAGAAATCCAGTGTTTTTTATTCATGTGATAGCCAAGTTTAATAAAAGAATATAATTCTTGGTATTCTAGAATCTTATATGGATCACATTTTACATTGACCATTTTGACACCATTCACCTCGGCCGTGAGCAAGAAGATTTTACCTAAAATCTTAAAAACTTCATAATCAGGTCCGAAAGGCTGGGTATGCTGAGCAAAAGGAAGTTGTGCTGCAATCTCTAGTGCCTCTTGATGTAACTGCTCTCCATTCATGAGACGCTCCTCGATCAATTTATCTCAATCGGCAAGATCATTAAAATGACAAACAATTAGCTTTTTCGTGCAAGCAGAAAATGTGAAATCTCCAACAACTCCCGAGCTTGATCACCAAAATGTGCTAATGCCTCAAAAGCTTGATCATGTAAAGTTTGGGCATAGGCTTGAGCTTGTTCTAACCCCATAAGCGCAGGATAAGTCGATTTCTGAACTTGCTCATCTTTACCTGCGGTTTTACCCAAGGTTTCAGTACTTGCAGTAATATCTAGAATATCGTCTTGCACTTGGAAAGCCAAACCAATTGCTTGTCCAAACTGACGTAATTTGGGGATGGCTTGATCTGTACCTGAAAAAATCGTCACAGCCCCCATCATAATCGCTGCTTGAATCAAAGCACCTGTTTTATTACGGTGAATATTCTCTAATTCAATTTGATCGATCTTTTTACCTTCAGCTTGTAAATCTAAGACTTGTCCGCAAACCATTCTTGAGCTGGCTGTTGCTAAAATTTGGACTTGTTTCAGCACAATCGTTGAATCAGCTCCCTGCCCTTGCTCATCGAACAAACGACTGCCCAAAATCTCAAATGCCATCGACTGCAAAATATCACCCGCCAATAAGGCAGTATCTTCACCAAAAGCGACATGACAAGTTGGTTGTCCACGGCGCAATAAATCATTATCCATACAGGGCAAATCATCATGTGCCAAGGAATAGCAATGAATCAGCTCTACCGCAACAGCCGCACGTCGAGCAGCGGCAAAATTAGAGTTGGGTTGCAATGAAGCAGTCGCATAACACAAAGCAGGACGAACTCGCTTGCCACCTAACATCACCGTATGATGGACGGCTGCTTTTAAGGGTTCTGGGATGGAAAATGCAGCCAATGCGGTCAATAAATCTTGTTGAATACGTTGTTGAGCTTTTTTTAAAACATCCGCATTAACTTGAGAAATAGATGACACAATAGCCTCGGGAAATCTGAATGGAAGAATAAAATGACAAGACTCACCAGCTCGTCAGAATAGCGATATCATAGCATTATTTATTTGGATAGGCGGGTTTGTATCTTGTCCCTTTTAAATAATAAAACCTCCAAATATGGAGGTTTTATAGTAATGCGATAGTGACAGTTTAAAATGTATCACCAGGTACACGTACCCAACCTTCCATCAACACACGCGCACTACGGCTCATAATGGCTTTTTTAACAGCCCATTTATCATTAACCCACTCAGCTTGAGCACCAACACGAAGCGTGCCTGATGGATGTCCGAAACGAACCGCTTCACGCGCGCCACCACCGGCAGCTAAATTGACTAATGTACCGGGAATCGCAGCTGCAGTACCAATCGCCACCGCAGCAGTTCCCATCATGGCATGATGTAGTTTACCCATAGAAAGCGCACGAACCAGTAAATCAACGTCAGCTGCTTCAACAGTTTTACCACTTGAAGATGGATATGTTTTTGGCTTAGATACAAAAGCAATCTTCGGGGTGTGCTGACGTGATGCAGCTTCAGAGATATCTTTAAACAGTCCCATTTGAACTGCACCATAAGCACGAATCTTTTCAAAACGAGCCAATGCAGCAGCATCCCCATTGATATGATCTTGTAACTCTGTACCTTGGTAACCAATATCTTCTGCATTGAGGAAAATCGTTGGAATACCGGCATTAATAAAAGTTGCTTGGAAAGTCCCAACGTCAGGAACAACGAGTTGATCAACGACATTTCCTGTAGGGAACATATCGCCACCTTCTTCACCATCATCAGCAGGATCTAAAAATTCAATTTGAACTTCCGCTGCGGGAAAAGTCACACCATCCAGCTCAAAATCACCAGTTTCCTGCACTTGACCATTAGTGATAGGTACATGCGCAATAATGGTTTTTTGGATATTTTTCTGCCAAATACGTACCGTACATATACCATTTTCAGGCATACGCTCTGCATCGACCAAACCATTTGAAATCGCAAATGACCCCACGGCAGCAGTGAGATTGCCACAGTTACCACTCCAATCTACAAAAGGTTGATCAATCGAGACTTGTCCAAATAAATAATCAACATCATGGTCTGGCTCAGAACTTTTTGCCAAAATTACGGTCTTACTTGTGCTTGAAGTTGCCCCGCCCATCCCATCAATTTGTTTTGCATAAGGATCTGGGCTCCCTATCACACGTAAAAGCAACAGATCACGCGCTTTACCAGCAACTTGTGCTGCTTCAGGTAAATCATCTAATTTAAAAAATACACCCTTACTTGTACCACCACGCATATAGGTTGCAGGGACTTTAATTTGTGGAACTGAACTCATGTTAATTTCATCCTTTTATCATGTTCATGGTACAAAATATTGCGTCTAAAGTTACTGCACAACGATTTAAAATGCCATATACCTTATTATTTTTTGGCGATCACTGTCAGTAGAAACTAAGCTATATCTTCCATATATCAAGATAATTAAACAATGGCATCAAAGCCAACAAACCCGGTTTAAACAACAAAGATGACATTTTACAGTCTACACTTCTATTAGACTTAAATTTACTATTCACTCAAATATAAGATTTTAAATGACTTTTTTAAACTACTTTCCAGTCATAGCCTTCCTGTACTTTTACTAGGCGAAAATCTTTCAATCTATTAGAATAATCCACTTATTCCTCGTCGAGCTCAGTCCTTTGAACAACGATTCCTCTCAACTTCAGCGTGGACTAAAAAACCGTCATATCCAACTCATCGCAATGGGTGGGGCAATTGGTACGGGGTTATTTTTAGGTTCTGCACAAGTGATCCAGTCTGCTGGACCATCTATTATTTTGGGTTATGCGATTGGCGGTTTGATTGCTTTTCTAATCATGCGTCAACTCGGTGAAATGATCGTCGAAGAACCTGTTGCAGGTTCATTTAGTCATTTTGCATATCAATATTGGGGTAAATTTCCAGGCTTTTTGTCTGGCTGGAACTATTGGGTCCTTTATATTTTAGTGGCGATGGCGGAACTCACCGCTGTCGCAAAATACATTAGTTACTGGTGGCCTCATATTCCTGCTTGGTCTTCAGTTTTATTCTTCTTTGTGGTCATCACCGCAGTCAACTTAACCAATGTCAAATTCTACGGTGAGTCAGAATTTTGGTTAGCAATCATCAAAGTCACCGCAGTGATTGCGATGATTCTTTTTGGTCTGTTCTTGATTGCAACTGCTGACGCAAATTCAACCGCTTCATTTAGTAATCTTTGGACCCATGGTGGCTTCTTCCCAAATGGTTTTGAAGGCTTATTTTTCATGTTGGCTTTCCTGATGTTCGCTTTTGGTGGTATTGAACTGATCGGAATGGCGGCGGCTGAAGCGAAAGATCCAAAGAAAACGATTCCGAAAGCCATTAACCAAGTCGTGTTTCGTATCCTGATTTTCTATGTCGGTTCATTAACGATTTTACTATCGCTTGTGCCGTGGAATCAGCTTGACTTAGGTGGTTTGGATAAAAGTCCATTTGTAATGATTTTTAGTCAAATGGGGATTGGTTGGGCTGCTCATTTATTGAATTTTATTATTTTAACCGCAGCGCTCTCGGTTTATAACAGTGGTATGTATGCCAATAGCCGTATGTTGTATAGCTTAGCAAAACAAGGCAATGCGCCAAAGGTTTTTGCCAAAACCAACAAACAAGGCGTACCGATCCCAGCTGTTTTACTTTCTGCATTATTGATCTTTGGCTGCGTACTCTTGAACTACTTTGTGCCAGAAGAAGCACTTGGTCATTTGATGTATGTGGTTGTCGGTGCTTTAGTTTTAAACTGGGCAATGATCAGCATTACTCATTTAAAATATAAACGTTATATTCTTCATGCGAACATCAAACCATCGTTCCCTGCTTTATGGTCACCTTTTAGTAACTATTTGGTATTAGCCTTCATTGCTGTGGTGCTTTATATCATGTGGCAGCAAGGCTTTAAAGAATCTGTCCTGATGATTCCAATTTGGATAACACTAATGTTAATTCTGTTTGACTATTTAAATCCTAAAGATTTGAATAGTGTTAAAAAGTCAGAAGACAATTAAAATAAGTTCAAAAGTGATTGCTTCGGCAATCACTTTTTTGTTTATAATCATTGCACTATGCGCTCATAGCTTAACTGGATAGAGCAGTTGCCTCCTAAGCGACCGACGTGGGTTCGAGTCCCGCTGAGCGTACCATTTTGATCAAGCAGCAACACGAATAGACATTTTTGAATATAGTATCAATAAATTAGCTGGCTAGTAATTCTCTAGCATTTATCAATAAAT
Source organism: Acinetobacter sp. NIPH 298 (assembly GCF_000369505.1). Classification (GTDB taxonomy): domain Bacteria; phylum Pseudomonadota; class Gammaproteobacteria; order Pseudomonadales; family Moraxellaceae; genus Acinetobacter. The sequence goes on along the minus strand of NZ_KB850055.1, from coordinate 244,719 downwards.
CCTGCTGATCAATATCGAAGGGATGAAAATTTTCTTTGTAAAATGCTAAATAGTCAGGTAATAAACGCCACATCATTTGTACTAGAACTAAAAGTGTTTGTGCATTTTTTAAGAGTTGCTCAGGCGAATATAAAGTATTTTTACGGTCTTGCCATACAAGGTGACTTGTCATCACTATGGTGCTACTGATAAACCCCACTGTAATTGTTCGCATACTTCTACGGCGCTGAGGCAGATTGGAAAAGATCTGCTGATATACATCAAATGCAACATGTTTATGCTCAATTTCTTCAACAGCATGCCAAAGCCAAAGATTTCTCATATTTTCGGATAAACCCTTGAACACAATGTTTGGATACTTAAGCATATAACCCGCCATCATCGCTGTAAAATGCTCAAGTGCAACCGTTGCTGCCAATTGACGACGCTGACTTAAGGTCCGTAAGCGAATCATTTCCTGCTCGTAAGCCTTTTCAAATTTTTTCAAATGATATTCGCTGCTTTGAACCAATTGATTGAACTGTTCATGAGCACGGGCATGATGTGCCTCTTGACCAATAAAACCTGAAATATCTTTTTGTAGTTGCTCATCACTAATTTGATCACGAACATTTCGAACAGTTTCTACAAAAAACCGTTCGCCCTGAGGAAAGCTCATGGATAATGCTGTGAGAAAATGTGACATCAAAGTCGATTCAGTATAATGCGTTTTAATTTTCTCCGCTTTGAATTGCGTTTGACGCACAGTAATTGTATTTATATCTTTTGACATCATGGCTTCCCTCGTCCATAAAGCTTTAACAAGCAATCACACGATCACCTTCACGGAGTTTATTAAGAAAAAAGTATAATCCCCAAAAACAAGCCAATAAGAAATCACTTCAGCGATATAAATGGCTCTTGAGACCTCAGTTAAGTTCCAAATTGGAACTAACAATTAAATTATAGCTTACTATACATACTGTCAATTTATTTTTAGAGTATTACCATAATTCGTCCTATAAAGACATTTTGTGACCTCATAGGAATTACGCCATAAAGAAAAAAATATATCTATTTTTTGCTCTAAAATATAAGCTAATCAACATTTTGATATTCAATCAAAAGTACATAATCCCCTTTATTTTCGACTTGAAAAGTTATGATGAATGTTTATTCGACTATTTAAAAATAATTATTAGTTCCGCAAATTTTAAACAATCCCATGCCCAAATAAAGCATGGGATTTAAGCTGTAGTTAATTAATGAATTTTACCTTCAACAAGCTGCTGATTAAGTAGCGTTTTAGCTTGTAATTTCAGTTGATCTGCTTGAACCGATTTGCCAGCTACTGATGCCGCCTCATCATTAAAATAGCTAAAATGCGACTTCTCATCTTTCTTGGCAAATTTTAAAGCAACTACTTTATTTTGATTAAATGCCTGATTCCATGCAGCTCTTACCGCACTCCAATAAGCTGCATTTTCTTTCCAATAATCATAAGCAGGTTTGAAATCAAAATTACCCACTTTATTGTATTGATTCACCCCCAACTCACGCGCAAGTGCAGTCTTGGTCTTGGTATCAAATTTAATATTATCTTGCTCATGCACCCAGCCCGTTGCAGTTAAGGCATGGCGATTAATACCAATAATCACATCGTAATCATTCCGAATGGTATGCTCACGACGTGGCAATGGTCGATAAGTTTCATTCGAGACCCATTCAACCGCACCATTATTTTGCGTCCACTGCCCTAGACCTGCATATCGAGGAGAGTCGTCCACTTGCCAAACAGTTTGTAACCACTTGCCTTTAGTTTCTTGTTTCTTTAATGGAATACTTTGCCATTTGTAATCGCCAATATAACTCCACATGTGTTTAGGTTCATATTCCCAGTCTTGACGCCAATGCTTAACAACATGCCCACTTGCAACCAAAATATGCTGTAAAGAAACTTTGTTGGCTGTATTTTCAAGCACAATTACAGTTTCATAGCCACTTGATAAGTCATCATCTTTGATCGAATAACCATCTTTCAATGCATACAGCTCTTCAAAACGAAAATCAACTCGATACTCACCCGCCATTTTCAATATTGCTTGACGAGCTTGTTCTTGGGTTAAGTTTTGATGTAAAGATGAGTACTGTAATGCCTCAGCTAATTTAGCTGGTTGCTGTTGAGCATTTGCATTTACTCCCCCCAAAGCCAATACTGCGACTAAAACATAAGACAAATTAAGTTGCATAAAAACGTCCAATCCTATTTAAGATACTGATTTAAATCAACAAAAATAAAACACTCATGTAAGTGTTTGTGTCTTTTTGAAATAAATATTTAAGGTATTGTAAATTATTACGATAATCATTACCATTTACATTATGAAATAATTTTCATTAGTGATCATATTGTGACTATTCAATCTCCCCCATGCTTATCTAAACCATGCTTTTTATTTACGTCTTTACTTGCCGTGGGCTTAGTTTCTACCCATACACAAGCGGATCAAAATTCACTTCATGCCGCTCAACAGTCAACACCACATGTATTGGATACGATTGTTGTTACTGGTACACGCTCAGAAAAACGCTTATTGGATAGCCCGATTCGGACCGAGATCATCAATCAAGATGAATTAAAACGCACCAACGCCACGACCCTAAAAGATGCTTTGAAAAATATTCCTGGAATTTTATTACGAGAAATTCATGGTAAATCAGGTTATGAAATTTCATTGCAAGGTCTAAGTAGCGATCAAGTCCTCGTACTCATTGATGGACTACCTTTAGCGGCAAGCACAGGTTCAACCGTTGATTTAAGTCAATATCTAATTGGCGGTATTGATCATATTGAGGTGATTAAAGGAGCCGCATCAGCACAATACGGCTCATCAGCGATGGGCGGTGTGATTAACATCATCACAAACAAAGTCCAAGAAGGTATATCTGTTTCAGGACAAGTCGATATCGGTTCTTATGGCAAACAAAATGCCAATGGAAAATCAGCCTCAATCAACAACCATCATCAAAAAATCAGTATTGAAGCAGCCAATGCCACACTGACAGGTCGTTTGCTAGCAGATCAACTCAGCAGCGATGGCTTTGCAGTTAAACCGAGTGATTATCCATTGCAAGGTGATGAACAAAAACGTCAACAATACACGCTGTATGGCGCTTGGCAGCCAAATGATCAGTTCATGTTATGGACCGATTTTAATCAATATAAAGAAAAAGATCATCAAAAAGATTTACTCTTTGTCTCTCCTTTCAACTTAAAACAATACAAAGTTGAAGACATTGAACGCCAACGCATCAGTGCAGGTTCACAACTGCAACTCTTAGATTTAGGCAAAATTGATTTAAAAGCAGTCCATGAAACCTATGATACAACTTCAGTTCAAACTGTAGATGGTTTTCTATCCGCACTGCGCAACTCAAAACAAGAAAATAACCATTTCAGTTCACAGCTTTCATTGCCGATTTGGTATAAGCAAAATTGGCAATTGGGATATGATTGGCACCAAGAAAAACTAGAACAAAGCAATAACGGTAAGTTTGAAATGCAAGGCGGCAAAGTACAACGCGATCGCCATGAGTTTTATCTACAAAATGATCTCAATCTACTCAAAAATCTAGATGCAGTGTTAGGCTGGCGCTTTCAAAATGATGATGATTTTGGCAACCACAATGCCTTTAAACTCAGCACAAAATATCGCGCTTATGAGCAAAATAATCTTTTGGCCGATCTGCGTTTTAGCTATGGGCAAGGCTATCGCATACCCAATTTAAAAGAGCGTTTTTATTCTTTTGATCACAGCCACTTAGGTTATGTCGTCATTGGCAATCCCAACTTAAAGCCAGAGTCATCTGATAGTTACCAACTCGGACTTAGCCTTGTTCAAAATGAAGTATGGAATGCGAACATCAATCTGTTTTGGAATGATGTTAAAGACCTCATCCAAACAGACTATGACAATGCGACGAGCAACAACGGCATTACCCAATACAGTTATAGCAATGTCGCAAAGGCTCAAACCAAAGGTATTGAAAGTTCAGCACAATGGAAAATATCCCCGTCTTGGTCACTAAACGGCGCTTATACCTACACCGAAGCAAAAGATAAAACCCTAGGTACTTTCTTAACCCGCCGACCAAAGCATATCGCACGTCTAGGTAGCGATTTTGCACTCAATGAACAGCTTGATTTGACCATACGCGCCCGTTATCAAAGTGAAGAATACACCGATAACAGCAACAAACTTCGTTCTCCAGATTGGTTCAGCATCGACACTCAAGTTGATTATCAAATCAACCCGATGATCAGCACCTTTGTCGGCATCGACAACATTTTTGATGAACAACGTGATTTCTCTACCCCTGTCGATTATCGACCACTTGCTGGTCGCTATAGCTACATGGGTGTGCGCTTTCACTGGAATAATTTTTAAAGGATCAATAGAGTATGTCTAATCTAAGCACACATTTCTGCAAGCTTTTTGCATTAAGTACCTTAAGCGCTTTACTGGTTGCATGCGGTGGGGGTGGCGGAAGCAGTAGTAATAACAACGCATCAAATAATGGTTCCAACAATACCGACCAATTTAAAATCAAATCAGCGCAATGGACGATTACACCCAGTGCAAATTCTTCCTATTGCTATGACATTGACACGCAAGCAGAAGTTTCATGTACAGCATCGGATTGGGATTTACAATTTGCAATGGGTACACGTACGCCAATGTTATTTACCAACAGTGGTGTGAGTGGATCTGGTAATGGCGGAGCACTCTATTCACCCTTCTCAGCAACATGGCAACAACTCTCAAAAGAGCTGGATGCAACCCAAGGTGGAAGTTTACCAAGTCAAGCTTGGAATATAGATGCTTACAGCAATGCATTTATGGCAACGACAAATGGTTATAACAGTTTCTTAGAATATAACTTATTTGGTGATCATCGCATGTCACCAAATTTTAAAACCTTTTTGGTGACCACCAATACTGCCTCAACTAATGTGATTGGTAGTGCAGATCAACCTGTATTTGCAGTACAAATATACAACTATTACCAAGGAACTACGTCAGGATATGTTTCGATCCGTTATATCGACACTCGGTATCCGAATGATGTCAAAACCTTAACCGTTGATGCCACACAAGGCTGGAACTATGTTGACCTTGTCAGCGGCACCACAACCAAAGATACTCAAGCAAAATGGCAACTCGCATTTAATCGTTACTATGTGCAAGTAAATCAAAATATTGGTAATGCAGTTGCATCCCAACCTGAAGGATTCTACTCTGCTGAAGGCAAAGTCATCTTAGATAAATTCAAAGATACCAATGCCTATGCGAGCACTGAAGCAGACCTCAAAGCAGCTATTTCAGCAAAAATAACGCGTTGGGGGTCTAACACCATTAGCTCTATCCTGAACCCAGCGTATAAAGGGACTTATCCACAAAAACTATCGTATGGCTGGTATAACTACTATCCAACGCTGGCGGCTGCTCAAGCAGATGGATTACAAGCGATGCATACGCTTAAAGCAGACCCTACTGGTGCAAGTATGATCCGTAGTAATAAAGGCAATAGCTATGCACGTATGCATCTCACCGATATCCGTTATGCAGATCCAACGGACTATAACAGCTCAACGACATGGACCTTTGAGTTTGATATTCAACCAGCAAAATAAACCATAAAAAACGGAGCAATGCTCCGTTTTTCTTTAGATTTAATTCAGTAATGGTATCGCTTTACGCAATCTTATTGCCAATTCTTTTAAGCCATAATTGACAGCTACCACCAACATAAAACCAATCAAGAAAGCCCCCACGATATCAAATGGGAAATGTACGCCGACATAAATTCGAGATAATCCAACCACGAGACTCAAAACTAAGCCGATACCGCCAATCAGCTTAAATCCAGCCTTCAAATATGAGCATGCAATGATCACCATCGTCAAGGTATGCTGACTCGGAAAGGATGAACTCGAACCATGACCGATCAATTTATGTCCCACCCCAAATTGAAATGGGCGTGGATGATGATAGAAAGTATCCACTAAATCACACAATAACAACGATATAAGAACGATGAACAATGTTTTTGCAAACACTACATTGTAGATTTTCCACTGCACAACCAATAAAAACACAAGAAAACTGATAAAGACTGTGTTTAAATCATCAGCCAAGAATATCGCTATTTTGTCCAAAATCGGATATTTCAAAGCAAAAGAATTTATACAATGAAATAAATGAAGGTTTAAATTTTCAAAAATCATCTCAAGTCTATTTTTGATCAATGAATGAGTTCCAATAATTGTACAACAGTAAGATGAACGAATGATGTATTCGATTCTCCAAACCCAAGCCATTGAGACGAAATCTTTAGAATATTTAAACAATCGAGATAATGAAGTATAAAAGGAGCAATAATGAATTCCCCACACTCACTCGAATCTAGTCAATCCGCCGATAAATATATGCAATCTGTTTTTACTCAACAATGCACGGCTTTCGATGCTCAACCCTATCCAGACCTAGACACACGTCGCAGCAAATTATTTAACCTCAAAAAACAGATCATTCGCTATCAAGATGCGATCGCAACAGCGATCAACACTGACTTTAGTTCACGCTCACTCGATGAGTCCAAACTACTGGATTTACTGGGTTCAGTATTGGAAGCAGAGCATGCGATTCGTCACTTACGTAAGTGGATGCGACCAAGTAAACGCAGTACTGAATTACTTTTCCTATCCAATCGATTACGTGTGCAATACCAGCCCAAAGGGGTTGTTGGCGTTGTCGTACCGTGGAATTTCCCCGTTTATTTGGCGCTCGGTCCTCTCGTTGCAGCGATTGCAGCAGGCAATCGCGTCATGATCAAACTTCCTGAGATTACCCCAGCCACCAATGCCATGCTCAAAAGAATGTTGGCTGAAGTTTTTAGTGAAGATGAAGTCTGTGTGTTTGGTGAGGAAATCACTGATCCATCACTCTTCACATCGCTACCGTTTAACCACATCGTCTTTACTGGCTCACCTGCGATTGGACGTGTGGTGATGCGCGCAGCTGCAGAAAACCTAACGCCTGTAACGCTTGAATTAGGTGGTAAATCCCCTGCACTGATTAGCCGAAATTATCCATTAGCCGATGCAGCAAAACGTATTTTGCATGGTAAAGCCACCAATTGTGGTCAGATCTGCGTTTCCCCTGACTATGCGCTCGTGCCTAAAGAAAAAGTTGAGCAGTTCGTGCAGGAATGTAAAACCAATTTCACGGCGATGTATGGCAACAATATTCACAATAATGACAATTACACTTCGATTGTAAATGACCGGCATTTAAAGCGTATTCAAGAAATATTAGAAGACGCAAAAACCAAAGGTGCTCAAATCATTGTGTGTGGTGATTACGACACTGAGAAAGATGCGCGCCGTATGCCAGTGCATATCGTACTGAACTGCACAGCAGAGATGCTCATTTTAAAAGAAGAGTTGTTTGGACCTGTACTCCCTGTTGTTGCTTACGACACCTTAGATGATGCGATTGATTATATTAAAGTGGGTGAACGTCCATTAGCCTTATATTGCTTTACTCATGACGCCACAGAACGTGATCACATTTTAAAACAGACTCACTCTGGCGGTGTCACCATCAATGACTGGGGTTGGCATGTTGTCAACCATGATGCACCATTCGGTGGGATCGGCAACTCAGGTATGGGTACATATCATGGTGTAGAAGGTTTCCGAGAACTTTCACATGCAAAAACAGTCTTTATTCGACATCGATTCTTCCCAACCCAATTATTTTATCCACCTTATGGTACATGGGTACAAAAACTCGCTTTGCATTTCTTTTTGAAAAAAGGCGATCCAAATATTAAATAACCTTCAATAATAAAAAGCCTCATTCAGAGGCTTTTTATTATGTGTATGAACAATGGATTACTTCACAACACTATCTTGTTGATATCGAGGGGATCGTGGTCCATAGAGCAAGCCCAAACCCGGATTATGCTGCGTCGGTGTAAATAATTGCGTATTCACAATCGTTGCTAAAGGATAAGCACGATCATTTAAACTACCCGCAATTTGTTCAACCAATGCCCCAACAAGTGCAGTGAGTAAATCATTATTGCCATTATTACTTGATTGAACTGCCTTTTTCTCACCTGTCCAAAGCGTCTCATTGGTTTTTAAATCAACCAGCTTTGCCTCTACACTGACCGTCGCAACACTTTGGATGACTTGATACTTAGAGCCATATTCTTTAATTCGAATATAAAGTGCAGCATCAGCACCAAAAATTTCGTGTAATTTCTGAGTCGGAATGCTTTGAGCATCATGACCATTGGTCACGCCATTCTCTTTAAACATCGAATCAACCACAGAAATTGGAAAGACGTAATAACCTGCTTCAGCAACAGGTGTGATCACAGTTGGCCAATAGCTATAGGTTGCCTTCACATCAGGGGAATCATTGACAGGCGGTAACACCAAAATTGATTTTGGCATATGCTGCTTATACACAGTCATATCTTTATTCACTGCAGGAGAGGATGCACAGCCCGTAAACACCAAACCTGTGAGCAAAAGACTCGCAACTAAAAACGTCTTGATCATAGCTGTGTCGATCCTACATTGGCATTCATTTTCTGCAACAAACGATCCATCAACACGGTTGATTCTGGATAAACTTGTCGTTCCAATTGAAAATATTCAACTGCTTTTTGCGCATTGTTCTGTTGTAAAAATAACAACCCTAAATGCGCATAGAGTCCCGGTGGAACAGCCAAATTTTTGGCTTTTGCTTTTTCTATTTCCGCTTCTAACTTGATGATTTGTGCATTGGGTGTGGCTTTTTCTGGCGCGTTATACATCAAATAAGTCTGTTGCGTATAAGACCCCCAACTGTATAAAGGTTGAGGTCCAGCAGCACAGCCAACCAATCCAATACTCATCAGACTGGTGAAAAGAATTTTTTTCATTTTTACAGCGACCCTGTCTTATTGTGCAGTCCAACGGTTATTCTGAATATCGGTAACCAAATTGTTGACTGCTTCACGTACCGCTAAATCAAGTACCTTACCGTTCAAGGTTGAGTCATAAGAAGCTGTAGAACCAAAACCAAGTACTTCGCGCGCGCTCAATGCATATTCGCCCGCACCCTGCACTGAATGCACGATCTCTGATGTTTTCACATCCACAATATTCAAGTTCACTTTGGCATAAGCAATTTGTTGTTTACCTCGTCCCAAAATCCCAAATAATTGCTGATCACCAACTTCTTTGCGGCCGAACTCAGATACATCACCCGTGAGCACATAACGCGCGCCTTTGATCGCTTGAGAGGTATTGCTATAGCCTACTTCTTGCTTGAGTTCAGACAAGTTATCGCGGTTTAAAACCGAGAAATAACCAGTTTGCTGTAGGTGAGTTTCTAAAATGGTTTTCGCTTGTCCACCAAGACGATCGACATTGTCCGAGAATATTCCTCTCATATAACTTGAACGATTATCAAACTTACCAATCGAAACAGGTACTTTCGCTCCGTTATATTTAATTTGTTGTACCGCCGCCGTCACTTGTGGGCTTTGAATTGATTTTGATGTTTCTGTGGTTGAACAGGCCATTAAGCCTAAAGAACTAAATGCCGTAATCACTAATAATTTTTTCATTGTTGCTCAATCAAAATAAAGATAAAAAAAACCGTAAAATTATAGCTTAAAAACGTTTAGCCACCTAACAATTTACAATTCAAGCATCCATTTAAATCAGAACAAATCATTTTATAATCCAATCAATTAGATCGACTTAATCGACACTATTCGCAAAATCGCAAACCAACTCCAGCAATCGTAAAAATATAATGTGGCGTTGCGGCAGAATCACCAATTTTAGTTCTAAGCTTTTTCAGTAAAATTCTGAGATAGTGAGTATCTTCTTCATGGGTGATGCCCCACAACTCATTCATAATTTGTTTTTGCGTCACTATTTTGCCTTGATGGCGGATCAACAATGCAAAAAGCTGAAATTCTTTTTTGGTTAAAACGATTTCCTCACCAGCAAGTTTCACGACATGCTCAGCGACATCGACAAATAATTGCCCATCATTAAAAATGATATTGTGTTCTGATTGCTGTGATTTATTACGAAACAATACACGGATTCGAGCGCATAACTCCTGAATACTAAATGGTTTGGTCACATAGTCATTGGCACCCGCATCCAGTAGCTTAATTTTTTGATTTTCATCGGGTCGTGCTGAAAGAACAATGACTGGAATATCGGACCATTGCCTCATTTCAGTTAAAACAGCTTGCCCTTCCATATCAGGCAGACCTAAATCCAAAATCAATAAATCTGCACCGCGAGTTGCTAATGTCTCCAACCCTTTCATACCAGTTTCAGCAACATGCACTTGATAACCTTGAGCACGTAAGGCGATATCGAGAAACTTTCTGATTTGGGGTTCGTCATCGATAATAAGAACCGACGCTTGTTGATTAAATGTTTGTGGCATACAAATGATTTTAATCCTGATGTAACGGTAATCGTATTCGAATTAAGGTACCTTGACCATATGGTCCAGCATGGGCTGTAATGCTTCCCATATGTGCACCAATAATCGCTTTGACGATAGCAAGACCTAAACCTGTTCCAGTTTTACCACGATCACCACGTTGCATGGTATAGAACATATCAAAGATTTGCTCTCGCTCATCTTCAGGAATCCCAACACCTTGATCTACGATATCTATTTGAAGTTCAGTTTCATGCTGCTGGATCTTTACTTCAATTGGAATGTCATCGGGTGAGAACTTGGCAGCATTTTCCAAAACATTGAAAATCGCCTGTTCAATCAAAGCAGGATGCACATAGAGTTGTGGCAAATCTTCGTCAAAAGACACTTCAATATTAATATTCGGCTGATAACGTTTGAGTCGTTGGGTTGCAGAACCGATCAACTCATCCACCCCAATCCAAGCTCGACTAAGCGTCAAACCTTGATGACCCAATCGCGTCATATCGAGTAAGTTTTGAATATAACGATCTAAACGTTCCCCCTCGATATGAATCGTATCCAATAAATCGTGGCGGTCAGACACCGACATCTGCTCACTATAATATTTTAAACTGTCCGCAGAACCAATCATCGCAGCCAATGGTGAGCGTAAATCATGCGAAACAGATGACAATAAGGCTGAACGTAACTTTTCAGTTTCAGCCACGACCCGAGAGTTTTCCAACTGTAATGACAACTGTACCCGAGACACGGTTTGAGCAATATCATCGATCATCAACTCAGCCAAACGTTGTTGTTCAAAGCTGATGGTTTGGGGATGTTGGTTAAATTGAATCGCAATAACACCATATCCATCAGCTAAATGAACTGGATTGAACCACCATTCCGACTGAGTCAATGTATTAGTAAAACGTCCGCAAGGTTTAGCATTTTTTTGCGTCCAGTCTGCTGCGATTTGATCTTTTTTATTCAATAAAGAAGCTGTCTCACCTAACTCTTGAGTCCCTATTCTTAACCAAACTGCTGCATTTAAAGCGCTTTCTAAATGTTGTTTCGCCACATTTAAAACTTGCTCAATATCAACACAACTTGAGAGCTTCCTTTCCAGTTCTTGGAGTTGTAAGGAAACTGAATTTGCAGCACGCAAACTTAATACTTGAGCACGTAACTGATTTGCCAAACGTCCAACCAATAATGCCGTGACGATAAATGTCACAATCGTAATCACACCACGTTCGGCACTGACTCTAAACGTATAGCGAGGGTCAATAAAAAAGTAGTTATAAAGTAAAAAACAAATAAATACCGTTGCGAGAGTAATCACCATCCGCGCTCGCATAGCGACCAAAAGTACGGTAACAATAAAAATTAAAGCTAAATCACTATAACCAATAAATCGGTCACTCACGACCGCAGCAAAAAACCCAAGGAGAATGATAAAAATACTTTCAATCACTTCACGTTGATTAAAAGCGAAACCTTGCTCGAAAAATGATTTACTTGAAGCATCCCCTTGCTGTTGATGATCATTCTGCCTATCCTTCAACGGCTGAACAAAAGTGATCTCAAAAGGATGCTGTTTTTCTAAGAGTTGATCGGCAATATGATCTGAAAACAGTCGCTGCCACACTGATTTTTTGGGGCTTTTACCGAGTAAAATATTTGATGCGCCATAATCATAAGCCGCTTGTAAAATACTTGAGGCGATATGATTGCTATAGAGCAAATAAGTATCTGCACCTAACTTACGTGCCAAATTAAAAGCTTTAGTGACTGCAAAGGTTTGCGTGTCTTGATATCGACTCTTTTGAATCGACATCACGCTCCACGTTGCATTCCGTCTTTCTGCGATTCGATGCGCTCGTCTGACCAAATCCTCTGAAAACTCTGAGCCATCAATCGCCAGCATGACATGGTTTTGGATCGGAATAATTTGCCCTTGAGCAACGAACTTTTCTCGATAATCAATTTCCACTTGTCCAGCGACAGTTTGAATTGCTAAATCACGTAACGCAGTCAAATGTGCTGGCTTAAAAAAACCTTGCAAAGCATGCGGTGCAACATCTGCTCTATAAATTTTGCCGTGATTCATCCGTTCCAACAATTCTGGAACGGGCAAATCAACCAAGCGAATATCTTTCAGACGTTTCAATAACGCATCGGGAACTGTTTCACTGACTCGAATCCCTGTGATTTGATAGACCACATCATTCAAACTTTCGAGATGCTGGATATTTAAAGTGCTATATACATCAATACCAGCATCAAGTAATTCATTGACATCTTGCCAACGATATTCATGGCGACTATTGGGTACATTACGATGTGCCAATTCATCAACCAACACAATTTCAGGTTTTAAACTCAGTATGTGATCGAGATCCATCTCATCCAAAGTTCGATCCTGATATTCAACATTCTTCCTTGGTATAACATTAAGCCCCTGAATCAAGCGTTCCGTATCAGATCGACCATGTGTTTCCACCACGCCCACAACCACATGATGACCTTGTTGCATCAACTCATGTGCTCGGGTCAACATGGCATAGGTTTTACCCACACCGGGCGCTGCACCCAAGAAAATGGTTAAACGTCCAGATTGTTCACGCTGACTATGTGCCAACCATGCATCAGCTTTATTGTTACGGTCGATCTGCATAACGTTCGCTCTATCAACGTGGTGTAGAAGATAATTGATCTAATGCCAAGTTTAGCTGAAGTACATTCACTCGTGCTTGCCCATATATCCCCCATTGAGCAGGTTGAATATGTTGTTTGACCAGATTAGTAACCTGTTGCTCAGCTAAATGGTGTTGTTCAGCCACACGTTTGACCTGTAATAACGCACTCTCAGGTGAGATATCAGGATCAATCCCACTTCCCGAAGCAGTGATCATCTCATTCGGCACTTGCTCTGCCGTCGTATGATTGTGTTGCGCAAACTGGGCTGTTCTTTCTTTTATTTGCCGATGTAATTCAGGATTTGAAACAGCCAGATTACTTCCCCCAACCGCAAACGCATCATAGTCAATAGCACTAGGGCGAGCGTGAAAATAGTGATCACTCACAAAGGACTGTCCAACCAAGCTTGACCCTACAATTTTACCATTCGTAGTAATTAAACTACCATTCGCCTGCGTTGGAAATATGAGCTGTGCAATCGAGACACTCACACTGCAATACAGCGCACCAGCAATCAGGAATCCAACCATAATCAAACCAAGGCTAGGACGGAGTAACGACTGAGACTCAATCATTGATGGAAGTTTTTCTAATGTATTCATTTCACACTCCTAAATCCACAACGAAACAACAAGATCAATCAGCTTGATTGCAATGAATGGAAATACCACCCCACCGACACCATAAATCAGCATATTACGACGGAGTAATTGCAAAGCACTTGCTGGCTTGAATTGCACCCCTTTGAGTGCAAGTGGAATCAACATTGGAATAATGAGTGCATTAAAGATCAAAGCAGAAATAACGGCACTGCTTGGACTACTCAATTGTAAAATGTTGAGCACTTCAAGTTGAGGGATTGCCACGGCGAACAATGCAGGCAAGATAACGAAGTATTTAGATACATCGTTTGCCAAAGAGAATGTGGTTAACGCACCACGCGTGATCAATTGTTGCTTACCAATTTCAACCACATCTAACAGCTTGGTCGGATCAGAATCCAAGTCCACCATATTGCCAGCTTCTTTAGCGGCTTGCGTACCTGAATTCATTGCTAAACCAATATCGGCTTGCGCCAAAGCAGGTGCATCATTGGTACCATCCCCCACCATGGCCACTAACTTACCAGCAGCTTGCTCTTTACGAATACAGTTCAGCTTATCTTCTGGTTTCGCTTCGGCAATATAGTCGTCAACCCCAGCTTCAGCAGCAATTGCGGCGGCAGTTAAAGGATTATCCCCGGTCACCATAATGGTTTTAATGCCCATCTCACGTAGCAAAGCAAAACGCTCTTTAATCCCAGGCTTGATCACATCAGACAACTCAATCACACCGAGGATCATTTCACGATCAATCACCACCAAAGGTGTTGCACCTTTACGAGCAACTGTTTCGACGACTTGCTTTAACTCAGCTTGAATCGTTTGATTTTGATAAGGTAATTGAATAATTGCATCATAAGATCCCTTACGAATCTGGCGATTTTCTGCCAAGTCCACACCTGAAATACGCGTCTGAGCACTAAAGGGAATAAACTGCATTTCAATCTCAGAAGAATGAACCTGCTCACCTTGTTCTTGTGCCAATTTAACAATCGACTTACCTTCAGGCGTTGGATCAGCTAAAGATGATAATACTGCGGCTTGACGTAAGTTTTGAATCGCAACACCCTTGAGTGGATAAAATGCGGTTGCTTGACGGTCGCCATAGGTAATCGTGCCAGTTTTATCTAACAGCAACACATCAATATCGCCTGCCACCTCAACCGCTTTTCCTGACTTTGCCAATACATTGGCTTTTAATGCGCGATTCATCCCTGCAATCCCAATTGCAGGCAATAATCCACCAATCGTCGTCGGAATCAAACACACCAACAAAGCAATCAACAACACAAGACTAATCTTGATTCCCACCATTGAACCAATGAACGGTAGTGTTGCAACCACCACCACAAAAGTTATTGTCATAATGTTGAGCAAGATACTCAGTGCTATTTCATTCGGTGTTTTCTGACGGTTGGCACCTTCGACCAAAGCAATCATTCGATCTAGAAAGCTATGACCAGCTTCATTACTAACTCGAATAATAATTTGATCAGACAATACCTTCGTTCCTCCGATCACCCCTGAACGATCAGTATCTGCTTCACGGAGTACAGGCGCAGATTCACCAGTTACGGCTGATTCATTAATGGTGGCGAAACCTCGGATAATTTCTCCATCAGCAGGCACAATTTCACCGGCCTTGACCACGACTAAATCATCTTTTTTAAGTAAATTTGCAGATATGACATGTGGGGTCGCATTGAGGTCTGCGATTCGATTTGCAGTTAAATTCTCACGAGCTTGACGCAATGAAGCGGCTTGCCCCCGTCCTTTGGCCTCTGCAACAGCTTCTGCATAATTAGCAAATAACACCGTCACCAATAAAATCAAAGTCAGCAATAGACCAAAGCCTAAACTAGTACTTCCCATTAAAGTTGCAATAATGGTTAAAACAGTCCCCACCCATACACACGCCATCACAGGGTTTTTAAATGCATGTTGCGGCAGTAGTTTATAAAAGGTTTGCTGAATAATTGCTTTATTCAAAATATCCATTTGTGTCGCATTTGAATTATTCATTGAGCTTGCTCCACTAGATGTTTACAGATAAATAATCAGCAATTGGTCCAATCACCAACACTGGCATAAATTGCAATAACGTGAGGATCAATACAATTGCGATCAACGTCAGCGCAAATGTAGGCGACTCAATCTGTAAAGAACCTTTGCTTTCTCCAGCTTGCGGTTTGGTTGCCAAGCTCACGGCGATTAAAACAGGGATGATCAATACGCTATAGCGCCCTGCTAACAATGCGACACTCGCACTGAGATTCCACCACAAGCTGTCATCGCCCAATCCCTCAAAACCAGAACCATTGTTGGCATAAGCAGAAACATACTCGTAAAACACTTGGCTGATCCCGTGGAATGCAGGGTTTGAATTGCCTGTCAACGAAGGAAATGCGATTGCAATTGCAGTTAACCCAAGAATCACAACAGGCTGTAATAAGATCACGAATGCTAAAAGTTTAATTTCAGTGACTTCAATTTTTCGCCCAAACAACTCTGGGGAGCGCCCTGTCATTAAGCCTGCAATAAAAACGGCTAAAAACAGATAAATAAAGAACTGTAATAGACCACAACCGATCCCACCCCAAATCGCATTAATCAACATATTGCATAGCTCTAGCAAACCCGTCAGAGGGGAAGCAGAATCATGCATCATATTGACAGATCCATTATTTACTTGTGTGGTCAAGCTGCCCCACAACGCGGATGCATCAGCGCCAAAACGGACTTCTTTCCCTTCCATCAATGCTGAGTTTGCAAGCAAAGATGATTTTTCAGTCCACAATGTCAACGAGGCAGAAGCAACAGACATCAACAACATCGTTCCGAAAATCATCCACATCAATTTCCGACGCTGGACAAAACGCCCGACCATAAACACCACAGATAATGGAATCAATAGGATTGCAATCATTGCAAGAACATTTGAAAGTGGGGTTGGGTTTTCTAAAGGCACACTGCTGTTTGGACCATACCACCCCCCACCATTACTCCCTAATTGCTTAATCGCAACCATCGGTGCCACTGGGCCAAGAGGGACACGTTGAGTTTGTACTTCTGCTGATTGATCCAAAACTTGTACAGTCGGGCCAGCAGAAAGCGTTGCTGGAACGCCTTGAAAGGTGAGCAATAAAGAGAAAATAAATGCTAAAGGAATAAAAAACCGAAATAATGGACGAATAATATCCATCCAAAAATTACCCAGATTAATATTATTCCATGTCTTTTTCTCTGAGTTTTCTGTTTGACTCGGCTGTAAGAATAATGCTCTTAACATTGCCACTAATAGTGCCAATCCCATTAAAGGTGACAAGTATTGCAGCCCCACGATCACTGTCATTTGTGATAAATAAGAAAGCTGTGCTTGTCCAGAATAATGCTGCTGATTGGTATTGGTCAGGAACGAAATCGCAGTATGTAACGCCAAATCCCAATTCATATTTGGAATATGATCAGGATTCAGTGGTAACCAAGCTTGTGTCATTAAAATAGTGACACTGGTCACCAACAATAAAATATTACTCAGAACAAAGGCTGCTAAATATTGGCGCCAATTCATTCCAACTTGTTTTACATTGAGAACAGTATAAATGGGCTGCTCTATCCATTTAAAAAATCGGTCGCTTCGCATCGGTTTTGCTTGCATCACATCGGCGAGATAGCGTCCTAAGGGATACGCTAGAAGCAATGCAAACATAAATACGGAAATAAATTCCCACATAGGTAATGCCATAAAAAAATAGTTCGGCATAAGTATGGAAATTGAGTGCGTAAATTCTCTATATTGAAAAAAGACAGATGCGTAAATTTTGCGTAAACTTATTTACTGCACAGCTAAAGCGCCCGATAGCGCAATTAAAATAACTGTATTGAAAAAATTTCCTATTTATTACAAAAAATCTTTGACCTTAAAAAAAATAATTTCCTTAAAAATGCAAAAAAAAATCCACTCCTCAAAAAAAAATAATTTATATTTTTCATGATTTTATCAATAAAAACACAGGTGTATAAAATATATATAGATTATTTTCCGTTCATTTTCATGTAAAAAATCGTACTGAATAGTTCATTTAGAACATTTACTCTTATTTTAATTATGGTATTTTTGTTACATGAAGTTATAGCCAATCACAATAGACAACTGTTTAGTCGTCAGTTCATAGCTTCTCTACACTTAAGAATCTTAAAAGTTCAAGGAAAGATTTAAAATGAAATTAAAACACCTTAGCACTGCAATGATCTTAGCCACGTTACCTGCAACTGGAGTTTTTGCAGCGGCGTTAGACCGTTCAGGTCAATCGATTTCTGCTTTCTTGCAACCAGGCAATTACTTTGAAGCTGGTCTTTCGATTCTTGATCCTAACGTTTCAGGAAAAGATACTGCTGGTAACAATACTGGGGATATGGCTGGCGATTATTATTTTCCGCATGCAGCTTTAAAGCTACAACCTACTGAAAACTTTTCTTTTGGTTTGATTTACGATCAACCATTTGGTGCAGATGCTGAATACAAAGGAAATAACAATTTTGTTGCCAATCCAAATAATCCATTATTGCCTTCACCTATAAGTCCAACACTTGGTCAAGCTGGGTTAGGTGATATCGTAACTGGAGGTACTTCAGTTGACGTTGATACTCAAAATCTTAACTTTATTTTTGGTTACCAACCAACGGTAAATTGGAATATTTACGGTGGTGCGGTCTATCAAACAGTCAAAGGCAAAGTTAAATTACGTGGAACAGCTTATAGTCTATATAATGGGTATGATGCTGATATTAAAGAAACAGGTGATATTGGTTGGTTAGCGGGCCTTGCTTATCAAATTCCTGAAATTGCGTTAAAGGCATCTGTAACTTACCGTTCAGAAATCGATCACAACATTAATGTCAATGAAAATATACCTATTGTTGGCTTAGTTGCTGCAAACCCAGCATTATTGTTCAATGCTTTAAATATTACAGATCCAGCTCAACAACAAGCGATTGGACAAAAACTTGCGGCTCTTGGTAGCAGTGGTAAAACCAAAATCACAACACCTCAATCTGTTAATTTAGATTTTCAAACAGGGATCATGGCAAATACTGTTGCTTTTGCTAACATCCGCTGGGTAAATTGGAAAGACTTCTCTATTCAACCTTATAAGTTTGGTATCGTTTCTCAAGCAGCCGGACAGTTATTACCTCAATTAGGTAAACCAAATGGTTTCAACCTCGTTGACTACAGTAAAGATCAATGGTCTGTAACTACGGGTGTTGGTCGTAAACTGAGCGAGCAATGGGCAGGTAATGTTTCTGTAGGTTGGGATTCTGGTGCTGGTAATCCTGTAACAACACTAGGTCCAACTGAAGGTTATTGGAATGTTGGTGTTGGTGTGCAATATAGCCCTACTCCAGCGACATTTATTGCTGGTGGCGTAAAATACTTCTGGTTAGGTGATTCAGATGCTGTAACTGGTGCTCATTCAGATGCCGGTACATTTGAAGACAACGATGCTCTCGCTTATGGCTTAAAAATCGGTTACCGTTTCTAATCTATATCAACGAAAAAAGACCGTCACAAGACGGTCTTTTTTTGCTCATAATTTACCGTTTAATAAAAAAATTAGAGTGAATAATCTATAAGCCCGTATAACTCAACACCTTTCCATGACTTTAGCAGTTCATTTATTGACATTTGTAAAATATTTCGGCTTCCCAAAATTATGTTACTTTCCGCGGCATTCTTGTTATACCGTGATATGAGAGAAAATATCAATGAAGCTGCATGCCATTCAAAAAGCTGTGTTACTCAGTTTACTACCAACGACCTCAGCCTTTGCTGCTGCATTAGATCGTTCAGGTCAGTCAATCGCTGCATTTTTACAGCCTGACAACTATTTTGAAGCGGGTATTACCTTTCTGAGCGCAGATGTTTCAGGAAAAGATACTTCACAAAATAATACAGGGGACATGGCAAACCAGTATTACTCACCAAGTGCCGCATTAAAAATTCAAGCAACTGAGCATTTTTCTATTGGTCTACTCTATGATCATCCTTATGGTGCTGATGCTGAATATCACGGTCAAAACAATTTTGTCGAAAATCGACCAGTACCTTTTAACGGCAGAACATCAGTTACGGTAAGCACCGAAAATTTAAATTTAATCTTTGGTTATCAGCCAAATCAAAACTGGAACGTTTATGCAGGTGCGGTTTATCAAACCTTAGACAGTACTGTGTTATTACGTGGCACTAGCTATAGCGCATACAATGGCTATGACTTTAAAACAGGTAAAGATGAAGCAGTGGGCTGGTTAGCGGGTGTCGCTTATCAAATTCCTGAAATCGCCCTTAAAGCATCCCTAACCTATCGTGCCAAGATTAAGCATGAAATGAATGCTTATGAAAAGCATAATGCTGCAGGTATGATCCCCTCATCTACTGACCTGAATGCAGGTTTAATCCAAATTAATCATTCAGAAGGTACAACTGAGATTACCACCCCACAATCGATTAACCTCGATTTACAAACTGGGATTATGGAAAATACCGTTGCATTTGCGAATATTCGTTGGGTGAACTGGAAAGACTTTGCCATTCGTCCTTATAAGTTTGGTAAAGCTTCACTACTTTCTGACATCGTAACAGGAACAGGTAAAAAAGAAGGTTTCGATCTCGTCGCTTATACCGATGATCAATATTCGATTACTGCGGGTGTAGGACGTAAACTGAATGATCAATGGGCAGGTAATCTATCTGTCGGTTGGGACTCTGGTGCAGGTAATCCAGTCACCACACTTGGACCAACAGAAGGATACTGGAATGTTGGTGTCGGGGTTCAATACAGCCCTGCTCCAAATTACTTCATTGCTGGTGGTGTGAAATATTTCTGGTTAGGTGATGCCAAAGCACAATCTGGTTCTCAGTTTGATACGCCTAATTATATCGCCGAATTTAACAATAACGATGCGATCGCTTACGGAATGAAAATTGGTTATAAGTTCTAATTGCGTTTGATAAAATAAAAGGCGCTTTATGCGCCTTTTATTTTATCCATTTTTCACACGATGGTGAAAAAACACATATTATTCTGGAATATTACGTTGTGATACAGAGCGAATCGCTTGCTTCAATGCTTCATAGCCATGAAGTGGTGGAAATTGCGGAAACTCAGCAATTACATTATCTGGCGCATCAAATAAGAAACCATGATCTGCTTCACCAAGCATCGTTGTATCATTATAAGAATCGCCCGCTGCGATTACACGGAAATTCAAACCATGTAATGCTTTGACTGCTTGACGCTTTTGATCAGGTTGACGCAGTTTATACGCGGTAATCATACCATTTTCATCTGTCTCTAACTTATGACAGAAAATAGTTGGCCAACCGAGTTGCTTCATCAACGGGTGTGCAAACTCATAGAAAGTATCAGACAAAATAATCAGTTGAAAATGAGTACTCACCCATTCAACAAACTCTTTCGCCCCTTCAAAAGGCCCCATATCAGCAATCACAGCCTGAATATCGTTTAAACCCAGACCATGTTGTTTTAAGATATTTAGACGTTGCGTCATCAGTACATCATAGTCTGGAATATCACGCGTGGTCGCTTCGAGTTCTTTAATCCCTGTTTTTTTTGCAAAATTAATCCAGATTTCTGGAACTAAAACCCCTTCAAGATCTAGGCATACGATTTCCATGAATGCGTCCAATGTTGGTTAAAAATTGCTGTATCATACCATTAACATTTTCAATTTTTTGCGCTGTTGTTGAATAAAACGACTTTATTCTGCAAGATTAAAGTTGACGGCAAGCCCTCCGCTTTGCTGCGGGTCTGCTGACATTTCACAGATGCTTGCGACAGCGGGCATTTTTTAGTCGATACAAGGCAGGTTTTGCGAAACTTAGTCACTCTAAGTAAGCAAGACATAACGTAGTAGCGGCAAAAAATGCCCCTGTCCCGAAGGGTTATGGCTAAAACTTCCCTAAACTTCGTTATGAAATTTGACAAGGGGGTCGCCATTGCCTTCATTTCATGCCTTGTTTATGTCGTTTTAGCCTATAACGCAATGCATAGCTGAAGTGTCAACAGACCCTAAAATAATTTACAATTATGCCCAAGCCTACCGCCAGGAACATTCATGACTGTTATTCCGACTATTGACCTTGTAGATGCTCTCGCTGCTGACTATGCAGATAAATCACCACGAGAAATTTTAGAACTTGCTTTAAGCCAATCAGGTGAAATCGCTATTTCTTTTTCAGGCGCTGAAGATGTTGTATTGATTGATATCGCATCTCGTATTGGCAAACCATTCCGTGTATTTAGTTTAGATACGGGACGTTTACATGCCGAGACGTATCAGTTCATCGAAACTGTGCGTAAACATTACAAGATCAATATCGAAATTTGCTTTCCTGAATCGGCAGCAGTTCAGCAACTGGTAGATGAAAAAGGCTTATTTAGCTTTTTTGAAGATGGTCATCAGGAATGTTGTGGCGTCCGTAAAGTACAGCCTTTACGTAAAAAGTTGGCAACTTTAGACGGCTGGATTACAGGTCAGCGTAAGGATCAAAGCCCAACGCGAAGTGACGTTCCAGTGGTTCAAGCCGATGTTGGTTTTTCAGGTGAAGGTAAGCAATTGATTAAATACAATCCACTTGCGAACTGGAGCAGTGCGGATGTATGGAGTTATATCCGTATGATGGAAATCCCATACAATCCATTGCATGAGCGTGGTTTTATTTCGATTGGTTGTGAGCCATGTACGCGTGCCGTACTTCCAAATCAGCATGAGCGAGAAGGACGCTGGTGGTGGGAAGAAGCCACACACAAAGAATGCGGCTTGCATGCTGGCAATCTCAAAAAATAATCAATTACAGATTTGGTATATTAAAACCACTGATTAATCAGTGGTTTTATTTTTTATGACTGCCGTGTACAAAGTCATATTTTAACCAGAACAAACCGTATATACTCGACAGAACGGTTCAATAATTCTAATAAGAGTTATAGGGTCTGTTGACACTTCATGGTTGAAATATCAGCAAACCCTACGAGTATCTTATAAAAAATGCGACGAGAGGCTAATCTGCTATGCGCCCATTACACCCAATCGACTTCATTTTTCTTTCATTAGAAAAAAGACAACAACCTATGCATGTAGGTGGCTTGTTTTTATTCGAACTTCCTAAGAATGCTTCGCCGACTTTCGTGCATGACTTAGTGGAAGAAATTCGCCAATCAAAAAGCATTCCAGTCCCTCCATTTAATAACCAACTTAATGGTTTATTTTGGGGTGAAGACAATGAATTCGACCTAGATCATCATTTCAGTCATATTGCACTACCGAATCCCGGACGTATTCGCGAATTGCTGGTCTATATTTCACAGCAGCATAGTTCACTAATTGATCGTGCCAAGCCACTATGGACCTGTGACATTATTGAAGGCATTGAAGGCAATCGCTTTGCCATGTACTTTAAAATCCACCATGCGATGGTTGATGGCGTTGCGGGTATGCGCTTGATTGAAAAATCACTATCTAAAGATCCAAACGAAAAACACGTTGTGCCGTTATGGTGTGTTGAAGGAACGCGCGGTAAACGTTTAAAAGTACCAAAACCACCAACAGTCAGCAAAATCAAAGGGTTTATAGATGGGATTAAATCTCAGCTTGAAGTCACCCCTAAAGTCATGCAAGAGTTGTCTCAAACAATATTTAAAGAAATGGGGAAAAACCCAGACTACGTTTCAACCTTTCAAGCACCGCCTTCAATTTTAAACCAGCGTGTCAGTTCTTCTCGTCGTTTCGCAGCACAATCTTTTGAGCTGAATCGCTTACGTTATATTGCTAAAGTCTTGGGTGTAACGATCAATGATGTGGTACTTACCGTGTGCTCAGGTGCATTGCGTGAATATTTAATTAGTCAAAATAGTCTGCCGAAAAAACCGCTCATTGCGATGGTCCCTGCCTCATTACGCACAGATGATTCAGACGTCAGTAACCGTATCACCATGATTTTGGCAAATCTTGCGACGCACATTGAAAATCCGATTGAACGTTTAGAAATTATTCGTCGTAGCGTACAAAACTCTAAACAACGTTTTAGCCGTATGACTGCAAATGAGATTTTGAACTATAGTGCTGTTGTGTATGGACCAGCAGGTCTAAATATCGTTTCAGGCATGCTGCCTAAACGCCAAGCATTTAACCTTGTGATTTCGAATGTACCCGGTCCACGTGAGCCTTTATATTGGAATGGGGCAAGACTAGATGCTTTGTACCCTGCTTCAATCGTTATGGATGGCCAAGCGCTGAATATCACTTTGACCAGTTATCTCGATAAACTTGAGGTTGGACTGATTGCATGTCGCAATGCATTACCTAAAATGCAAAATCTACTGACTCATTTAGAAGAAGAAATTCAACGTTTTGAACAAAAGATTCAAGAGTTCGAAAAGCAAAAAATTGCGAATTAACTTTCAGAAAAAACTAAGGGGCTTTTCATAGCCCCTTAGTTTTTAATTGCGCGACACCGTTGTAACAGTTGATGGCAAGCAGAGCGGATCATAGCTGTGGTAATCGGAACTTCTTTACCTTGGCTATCGACCATGTAACATGTATTTACAGGGGTGCTGTCCAAAACATGCTTAAAACCGTGGCTCACTAATCTTTTACTAACATTCATATTATATACCTCATTATATTTGCTAAGGCACTGAAAAATGCCTATGGCTAATCTTATGGTTCTAGTATTTAAAATTCATGATAGAAAGTAAAATTTCAGTTGTAACAAGGATTAAGCGAAATCTTGTTACAACTTTAGCTTAAAATGATATCGTATTGCTCTTGCGTATATAGATTTTCAACTTGGAATTTTATGACGCGGTTCACAAAATGCTCTAAATCCGCCACGGCTGGGGCTTCTGCTGTTAAGAGCCGATCAATCACCGCTGGATGTGCAACGACAGTAAAGCCACCCTTGGAGTCAAATGCACGGGCATATCGCATGACCTCTCGAAATATTTCGTAACATACTGTCTCTGCTGTTTTCACATATCCTCGTCCCTGACAGGTTGGGCAGGATTCACAAAGCAAATGTTCCAACGATTCACGCGTACGTTTACGTGTCATTTCCACTAAACCAAGCTCAGAAACTTGAGTAATTTTGGTCTTCGCATGATCACGTTCGAGCATTTTTTCAAATTGACGCATCACCTCTTCACGATGCCCAGCTTCTTGCATATCAATAAAATCAATGATCAGAATGCCACCCAAATTACGCAAGCGGAGTTGCCGACTAATCACTTGTGTAGCTTCCATATTGGTTTTAAAAACCGTATCTTCTAAGCTTCGACCACCAACATAAGAACCTGTATTGACATCGATCGTGGTCATTGCCTCAGTCTGGTCGATCATCAGATAACCACCAGATTTAAGTGCGACGCGTGTTTGCAATGCCTTTTGAATGTCTTCTTCGACGTTATACAAGTCAAATAATGGCTTTTCCCCCGGATAGTGAATCAGGCGGTTTTTGATCATCGGTACAAATTCATCAACAAACTCACTGAGCTTGGCATGAATTTCACGTGAATCGACATAGATTTTAGCGGTTTCACCACTTGCAAGATCACGCACAATTCGCTGTGGAAGTGGCAATTCTTCAAAAATGATTTCTGGTGTAGCAACTTCTTTTTGTTTGCGTTGAATATATTCCCAAAGTTTACTTAGATAATTCATATCTTGGGCGATTGCAGCTTCGTCCACACCCTCTGCTGCCGTACGTACAATCACACTACCGGGAAGAAGGTGTTCTTCCTGAATGTGCTCAATGATGCCACGCAGTCGATCTCGTTCTTCCTCAGATTCGATACGCTGGGACACCCCAATATGATTGCCATAAGGCATAAGTACAAGATATCGCGATGGAATAGAAAGATCAGTGCTTAAACGTGCACCTTTGGTCCCCAACATGTCTTTCATGACTTGAACCGTAAGCATTTGCCCCGGGTGTAAAAGTTCAAAAACATTTGGGGTCGGCTGTGAACGTGGCCAGACCATATCATTGATATGTAAAAAGGCAGTTCTCGATAAACCGATATCCACAAAAGCCGCCTGCATACCGGGCAATACCCGTACAACTTTGCCTTTGTAAATATTACCGACCAATCCACGTTTTACAGTGCGTTCAACAAATAGCTCATTGACCGTACCATTTTCGATTAATGCCACACGACATTCCATCGGTGTGACGTTAATTAGCAACTCTTCAGCCATAACCAACTCAAAACTTTATAAAAATTCTTATATCCGAAAGTATCAGCGAAATGCCTTTATGCTTTCTAATAACTGTGCTGTTTCATGCAAAGGCAAACCAACAACATTGCTATAACTGCCACGAATCTGAGGAATATATTGTGCAGCAATTCCTTGTATCGCATACGCCCCTGCTTTTCCTACTGGCTCACCCGTTGCCCAATATTTTTCCATTTCTGCATGGCTCAACACTTGTAACTCTACCTGAGTTTTTACAACTGTACTGAGCATCTTAGAGGATTGAGCGACGCATAGTCCAGAAAACACGTCATGCCAGTGTCCTGAAAGCGTCGACCAGATTTCAAAGGCGTGCTGCTTTGACTCGGGTTTACCTATAATTTTTCCAGCAAAACTCAAACTGGTATCTGCTGCAATCACGATTGCTTCAGGATAACGCGTTAAAACAACTTTGGCTTTTTCTCTCGCCAAACGTTCCACATAGTGCTCGACGGTTTCACCCGCTAACACCGTTTCATCAACCTCTGGACTAAAAACCTGAAAGTCCAAACCGAGTTGCTGTAACAACTCCTGTCGACGAGGTGAGCTGGATGCTAGAATTATATTCGCCATTTATGTAAACAATAATAAATGACAGGCCATGCAAGTATACCCGTAATAAGCGGTTGCCAATGCCGAGCGATCGAGAAATGTGTACCTGCAATCGTCTGAGCCACCCACAAAAAGGTAATATGTGCAGTAATGGCAATAATCGCAATCACCCATGAATTACCAAAAGTCAAAATTCGACGTTCACGGATAAAATAGCGTGTCGAAAAACAAATCAGAACAAAGCTCAGTGCATTTAAGCCAAGCGGTGCGTCTAACAATAAATCGACAAAGATCCCCATCGCAAATGCGAACCAAATACCACACCAAACGGGCTGATAAAGAATCCAAAATAGCGTGATCATCAACATTACCGACGGTCGCCATCCAGATGTATCATAAGCCAATGGATAGACCATCAGTACCGACCCAATCACAATGGAGAGAATAATCATCCAAAGTGGGTCTTTATTGGTTCTGGCGTAATTTAATTTAGCGATCGGCATAAGGCTGCTCCTTTGCCAAAGATTCTGAGAACAGAACCACGACATGATGACCACTGGCCAACTGTGCAGTCGGCATGACATCAATTTCAGCAAACTCACCCGAGTTATGACGGCTGACCTTAGAGACTGTTCCAACTAAATAACCTGCTGGAAAATGTTCACCTAAACCAGAACTAAAAACTTTGTCGCCCACTTTAATATTTGCACTGGTTGGCACATATTGCATTTTTAGCTGTCCCAAATCGCCAGTACCAGACACAATCGCTCGCATTCCCGTACGCTCTAAACGTACCGATAAGGAATGTTCTTTATCTGAAAGCAACATGATTCGGGCACTATGCGGATAGACATCGATAATCTGTCCCATGATCCCTTTGTCATCTAAAACGGTCTGACCGATTTTAAGTTGATCGAGCGCACCACGATTGATAATAATAATATGACGTAGTGGATCTGCATCCGTACCGATCACTTCGGCGATTTGCATACGCCCATCAATAATCAATGGGGTATCAAGTAGACCACGCAATCGATTATTTTCAGCAGAAAGTTCTGAAAGTTTTTGCAAGCGAACCTGTGCTTGCAATAACTCAGCTTGCATCGCGGTATTTTCACGGCGCAACTGAGCTTCAGACTTGGTTTGTTGATTCAGCCATTCACGCGACAGTACTGGATAACTTGCCAGCGCATAAATTGGATTATACGCAGCGTACAATACTTCTCTGGCAGGTTGAACCACATGCGGCATGCGCCAATCAAAGAAAAGCACCACCAAACATGTGATGACCGCAATAACAAACGAACGAAAAGAGGGCGGTTTTCTTGAAAAAAGATTCGGTTGCACCGCCTATTCCTTATGAATTAACCAACAAACAGCATGTCATGGTTTGGATTGTCAAAGAACTCTAATACTTTACCTGCACCACGCGTAACACAGGTCAGCGGTTCTTCTGCCACAACGACAGGTAAGCCTGTTTCTTGTGCGATCAATTTATCCAGATTACGGAGTAATGCACCACCACCAGTCAGTACGATCCCACGCTCAGCAATATCCGAAGAAAGTTCAGGCGGTGTTTGTTCAAGTGCTGATTTCACCGCACTAACAATACTTTGTAATGGATCAGTAATCGCTTGGGTAATTTCATCAGAAGTCACGGTAATGGCACGAGGAACACCTTCAGCCAAGTTACGACCACGCACTTCAATCTCAAGCGTTTTGCCATCTGAATCTGCAATCGCCATACCGACTTCTTTCTTAATGACTTCAGCCGTGGTTTCACCAATCACACAACCATGCGCTTTACGCACATAATTGATGATTTGCTCATCAAAGACATCACCACCGATACGTAGAGAATCTGCGTAGACACAACCTTGTAATGAAATAATGGCAATTTCAGTGGTACCACCACCAACATCAACCACCATCGAACCACATGCTTGCTCAACTGGCATGCCTGCGCCAATCGCAGCAGCCATTGGCTCTTCGATCAGACGAACTTCACGCGCACCTGCATTAAATACGGCTTCACGAATCGCGCGACGTTCCACCAAAGTTGATTTGCATGGTACGCAGACCACAACTTTTGGATGATTGGGGAACAAGCGTTTTTCATGTACTTTACTGATAAACTGATGCAGCATCGTTTCAGTAACTTCAAAATCAGCAATCACACCATCTTTCATGGGACGAATGGCTGAAATATTCGCTGGGGTACGGCCTAACATTTGTTTAGCATCAAGACCAACAGCAGCAACTATTTTTTGTGAACCACTGTGACGAATCGCCACAACTGTCGGTTCATTTAATATAATGCCACGGCCTGGTGCATAAATAAGTGTATTTGCAGTACCTAAATCTATGGCTAAATCCGGCGAAAACAAGCCAAGTAGTCTTTTTAGAATCACGGGGGCGTTCTCAATTAAACTTTGTGTGAATACAAGGTGGCAACTTTAACTAAATGTGATGATTTGAACAAGTCAATCGCTTATTATAACGCACTATATTTTGAATTTTTTTGATACTGAATTAGGTAAAGTTATGTCTACATCATCTGATGCGTCACAGACAGCGGATCTAAATGCGCAAACTGTATCGCAAATCGCAAATTTGGCTCGCTTATCCCTAAATGACACGCAATCTGCTGAATATGCTCAAAGTTTGAATAAAATCTTAGGTATGATGGAAACGTTAAAAGGCATTAACACCGATGATGTTGAACCTTTAAAAAGCCCATTTGATCACCCACAACCCTTACGTACTGACGTTGTGAGTGAAACTAATCACCGTGATGAATACCAAGCGGTCGCTCCTGCGACAGAAGCAGGTTTGTACCTAGTCCCTCGTGTAATTGAATAATTTTTATTCGATTAGTCAATATTTTATATTTAGAATGTAAAGAAATTTTTCATATGACAGATTTACATCGCTTAACAATTCGTGAACTCTCTGAAGGCTTACAACAAGCCC
Organism: Acinetobacter sp. NIPH 298; assembly: GCF_000369505.1. Lineage (GTDB taxonomy): Bacteria > Pseudomonadota > Gammaproteobacteria > Pseudomonadales > Moraxellaceae > Acinetobacter. The sequence continues at coordinate 215,078 of NZ_KB850055.1, read as the reverse complement.
AATTTTCATCACGTGAATTGACTGAACATTATTTAAAACGTATCGCCAAAATTGACACAAAAGTAAAGAGTTATGTGACGGTTACAGCAGAACAAGCTTTGGCTGAAGCGGATGCCGCTGATGCTGCACTAAAAGCTGGCAATGCATCTGTACTTGCAGGTATTCCACTGGCGCATAAAGATATTTTTTGTACCAAAGGCATTAAAACCACTGCTGGTTCAAAAATGCTGGATAACTTCATCTCCCCTTATGATGCAACTGTGGTGGCCAAAGCCAAAGCTGCGGGTCTTGTGACCTTAGGTAAGGTGAATATGGATGAATTCGCCATGGGTTCAACCTCGGAAAGCTCTTACTTTGGTGCAACAGGCAACCCTTGGGCACTTGATCATGTACCGGGTGGTTCATCAGGTGGTTCTGCTGCTGCTGTAGCGGCTGATCTCGCACCGATTGCTACAGGTACGGATACTGGCGGTTCAATCCGTCAACCTGCCTCATTCTGCGGTTTAACAGGCTTAAAACCCACGTATGGTCGTGTTTCTCGCTTCGGTATGATCGCCTATGCCTCATCACTGGATCAGGGCGGCCCAATGGCACGTACTGCCGAAGACTGTGCTTACTTGATGAATGTAATCGCAGGCCATGATGCCAAAGACTCAACCTCTATCAATAAAGAAGTTGATGACTACGTTGCAAACTTGAACGCTACATCGGTCAAAGGCTTACGTATTGGTATTCCAACGCAATACTTCAACGTCTCTGGTTTAGATGCTGAGGTCAAAGCCCGTGTCGAAGAATCATTGAAAAAACTTGAGGAAATGGGCGCAAGCTTAGTTGAGATTGATCTCAACATGACTGAAGCCTATGTTCCAACCTACTACTTGATCGCACCTGCTGAAGCTTCATCTAACCTTTCACGTTTTGATGGCGTACGTTATGGCTACCGCTGTGAAAACCCTGTGGACTTGATGGACTTGTACAAGCGTTCACGTTCGGAAGGTTTTGGTGCAGAAGTACAACGTCGTATCTTGATTGGTACTTATGCCCTTTCTGCTGGTTATTACGATGCATACTATGTCAAAGCACAAAAAGTACGTCGTCTGATCCAACAAGATTTCTTAAAAGCATTTGAAAATGTCGATGTAATCGCTGCGCCATCTGCGCCAACCACAGCGTATAAGATCGGTGCGAACCTCAGCCCAACTGAAATGTATTTAGGCGATATTTATACCCTCGCGGTGAACTTGGCAGGTCTTCCAGCTATTAACGCTCCTGTTGGTTTTGATCAAGAAAGCTTGCCTGTCGGCTTACAGTTGATTGGTAACTACTGGTCAGAATCACAATTGCTTTCGATTGTGCATCAATATCAACAAAACACAGACTGGCATACCAAGCGCGCTAGCGTTGCTGAGGAGACTGCATAATGACTGAAGCTCAAAAGTTAGCTAAACCAAAATCAAATCTGATTGACGGTTGGGAAGTTGTTATCGGGATCGAGATTCACACGCAGCTTGCAACTAAATCAAAAATCTTCTCAGGTTCATCGACTGAATTTGGTCAAGACCCAAATACACAAGCTAGCCTCGTTGATTTGGCAATGCCGGGTGTATTGCCTGTATTGAATGCCGAAGTGGTTGATCTTGCGATTCGCTTTGGTTTAGGGATTGATGCTTATATCGACCAAGCATCTGTATTTGCACGTAAGAACTATTTCTACCCTGACTCTCCAAAAGGCTATCAGATCAGCCAAATGGACAATCCAATCGTCGGCTTGGGTCATATTGATATCCAACTTGAAGATGGCACGATCAAGCGCATAGGCGTTACTCGCGCGCATCTTGAGGAAGATGCAGGTAAGTCAATCCATGACCAGTTTGAAGGCATGTCAGGTATTGATTTAAACCGTGCAGGTACTCCGCTACTTGAGATCGTATCTGAACCTGATATGCGTTCGGTTGAAGAAGCAGTTGCTTATATCAAATCGATTCACACTTTAGTGCGTTGGTTGGGTATTTCTGATGGTAACATGGCCGAAGGTTCATTCCGTTGTGACTGTAACGTGTCTTTACGTCGTCCAGATCAGCCATTTGGTACACGCTGTGAGTTGAAAAACCTCAACTCATTCCGTTTCATTGAGCAAGCGATCAATGTTGAAATTGAACGCCAAATGGAAATTTTGGAATACGGCGGAAAGATCGACCAAGAAACCCGCTTGTTCGATCCAGTGAAAATGGAAACGCGTTCGATGCGTTCGAAAGAAGAAGCGAACGACTATCGCTACTTCCCTGATCCAGACTTATTGCCTGTGATCATTGCTGATGAGCAGATCGAAGCGGCTCGTGCTGCGCTACCTGAGTTGCCTAAAGCACGTCGTGCGCGTTTCATTGCTGACTTTGGCGTAACTGAATACGATGCACATGTCTTAACGCTATCACGCGAAATAGCAGACTTCTATGAAGCTGTTGTGGTGGCTGCTGGCGGCGCGAAGCAAGGTAAGATTGCGGCTAACTGGGTGATGGGTGAATTCTCAGGTGCTTTAAACAAAGCGGGCCTAGAATTGGTAGATTCTCCTGTTTCTGCGGAGCAACTCGGCGGTATGGTGGCACGTATTGTAGATAACACCATCAGCGGTAAGATTGCGAAGCAAGTATTTGGCTTTATGTGGGAAGCAGAAGGAAAATCTGCGGATGACATTATTGCTGAGAAAGGCTTGAAGCAAGAAACCGATACGGGTGCCATTGAAGCGATCATCAAAGAAGTGCTTGCAGTCAATGAAAAAATGGTTGAAGAATACAAGTCTGGTAAAGAAAAAGCCTTTAACGGTCTTGTCGGTCAAGTAATGAAAGCGTCTAAGGGTAAAGCGAACCCTGCTCAAGTGAATGAATTAATGAAGAAATTGATTGGTTGATTTATTGGCTAGTTAATTTATTTCATGATATAAAACCTCGTATTGATACGGGGTTTTATTTCTGGAAAAACTAAAATGGCTTTAAAAACAATATTCAATGTGAGTGAGGAAAAAACATCTAAACTTGCTGTGTTAATTGACGCCGACAATGCTTCTGCAAAAGACATTAAAAATATTTTAGATGAACTGACTAAATATGGGGAAACGACTGTAAGACGTATTTATGGGAACTTTGTTAGTCAAAATGGTAGTTGGAAACAAGCCATTAATGACTTAGCAATCAAACCAATGCAACAATTTGCTTATACCACAGGAAAAAATGCTACTGACGGTTTTATGATTATTGATACAATGGATTTGCTCTACACTGATCGTTTTGACGGTTTTGCATTAGTTTCCAGTGATAGCGATTTTACTGCCTTGGCCATTCGTATCAAAGAACAAGGGGCAACAGTTTATGGTTTTGGTAAAATGCAGACTCCTGATGCCTTTAAAAATGCCTGCTCCCACTTTACTTATGTTGAGAATTTAAGAGATGATGAGGAAAATGAAGTAATCCCTCCGCAAAATAAACAACAAACAACTGCTAAAACTAACAGTAAAGAAGCTGTAAAAATAGAGAATGTGCCCGTTATAGCATCTACTTCTAATCATGAATTACCATTATCGACTATAAAACAAATTTTTGATAACCAAGATATAGATTGGATTACTGTTGCGTCATTAGGTTCTCAATGGAAACTATTACAAACAGATTTTGATCCTAGAACTTATGGTTTCAAGAAACTTGGTGACTTAGTAAAAAATTATCCCAAAGTTTTTGATTACGAGGAACGTACGTTAGAGAATGGACATAAACATTTATATATAAAATTAAAAAGCTAAATTCTAAAAGGCTTAGGTTAAATTGAAGCCTTTAATCTACAAAAAAACTCGGCAAAACCACTTTCAACTCAGCAAATTTATAATCTTGAATATTGCGAGTAACTATCATCGTACAACCAAAACTGAGTGCGGCAAAATGCTGAATCGCATCTTCAAAATCGCTAAATTTAGAATCTAAAGCTTTAGTAATACCCACATGATCCACAGGAATAATGGCTAAAAACTTTAAAAGTTGTCGGATAAATAGACGAGCTTTCTCATCACCACCTAACTTACGCAAAATATAATAAATATTGGCAACGCTGTTGGATGAAATACAGCCCGTAAAAACTCCCTTTTCACACAAAGCTAAAACCAGTTGGCTTGCTTCAACAAAAGGCTGTCGTGCTAAAGCAACATCTAAAATCACATCAGAATCAATAAAAATACGCTCACTCATAGATGCTTTTCCAGACGTGCATCTGCAAGTAATTCTTTATAATCCTGCCCATTGTCCTGTGCTGCGAACATTCCTGTCAAATGCTCTGTAATCGGGGTTCTAAGTTCATTCTCTTTATTTGCTTGAGCTGAAATACGATCTAAATAGGCTTCGACCAAACTCGAAACACTTTGCTGATGTTGCTGTGCATAGTGCTTTGCTCGTTCAATCACATTTTTATCAATGGATAATGTCAATTTTGCTTGCATAAGTCTGCTCCAATACGTATTACTTATCCAATTATACGTATTGGTTGTTTTTTAGCAAATCATTTTCGCGGATGAAGAAAAGTGAATTAATTACTCCCCTCTCACTACCCCCAACTTATTCCAAATATCAGGTGTTAAAAAAGTCGTGACTAATTTATTTAAATCGATATAACGCAAGGTACCTTGCAACTGCTGTCTCACCGCAGGATCTTTCACAATATCTTCACCCGCACTCTGGCCTAACTGCTGAAAAGCCTCACCAACTGCTTGAATCCCCTCTGCCTGAATCACCGCTTTGGTCTGTGTCGAACACTGCTCCACGATCACACGCTGTAAAACCTGCGCCAATTTCTGATCAAGTTGAGTTTTCTGCTCAGGCGTGACGTTACTAAACGTTTTTAAATCAGGATGTGCCGCTAAAGCACTATAGGTCCATTGCAATACCGTGGTTTTATCGGCGGCCGTGGTCGCTTTAACTAAACAATCACTGAGTTGATCAACTGTAGGTCCTGCCATTGCCACTTGAGTTGTGCCTAACACAGCCGCAGCCATCAATACAGAACGACTCAAATGAGAAAATTTACGACGAGGAGAAATATAAACACGAGACATAAGCGCAGTTCCAAAATGCAATCTGTCTCTTTGTACCATAGAGCCAATACAATCATCTGTGAGACTGTGTAACCACAGGTATCATTTCACAACCACTTCGATCAAATCTAATTCCCACACACCACCAGCAGCTAAACCTTTACACATTCCCGTCCACATGTCTCTACTTTGAACAAACTTTTGACCATCCCAAACCCATTCCGAACTTGACCAACAATCACCAATTCCTCGACCTTTTTGCGCACTACCAATCACGCCAGCACCAAAATCAGAAGCATGTTCAGTCACAAAAGTCGCTTTACCCTTTAATGACTCATCCAACACCCACGCACCATAACCTTCGTTATAAGCAGCACGCCAGCATAAGCTCATCGCTAACACTTTATGATTACTTAACTTATAAAGTTGGATCGGCTGAGATTGTGCACCATCACGAGCATAATCATAAGTCCCTTCACAGAAACCCTCCTCTTTTGGAGTCGGTTGTGCTGCCATTAAACGCTGATAAATAGATGGGTACTGCTTGTTACTCGGTTGTAAGGTCAAGTAAGGCTCAGTTGCGGTATTGACCCGCTTGATCACTCGCTTAGGCTGAGCCTTTAAGACTTTGGATTCATTGACCTTACCCTTCTTCACCAGTGCACCTACTGTTCCAACACGCTTCTGAAAATCATCCATTTTCAATAAAGTCGCCGTCATACCAGCGTCCGAGATTTGCCATTGGAAAGACGCATTTTTAAATACAATTTCTGATTTTTGTTGCGCCTGTTGCAATAAAGCCGTGACTTGCGAGGCAGATAGTTTTCCCATTAAGGGAGATTCATTGCCATCTACCGTCACCTGTCCCAAGTCTTTTCCATTGAGATATAATCGAATATTTTTCAGTTTATTGGCTGGAATGCTTTGTTCATCATATAGCGCTAAAGCAAACTTGGCTGTCACCGCTTGCTTCGCACCTGCTTGGCGTGTCAAAAGTAATGAAGCAGGGTTATCAGTAGCCGCATCTGCTTGATAGCCAGCCGCACGACAAGTACCTGTATTGCTGCAATACATTTCCCAATTTTGATGAAAAAAAGCAATTCCTTTTATCTCTTGGGCAACAGCAACAGAACTCATCGCAACTAAACAACAACCTGACAGCAAATTTTTCATGGCTTTTCTCTATTTGGTTTATTTATTATTCATCTCAACAGCAGTTTAACGCTTTTTCTAATCACAATCTAAGCAGATGCACTGAGCCTACTCGCGTTTAATAACCTCAGAAAATGATTAACTCGCACGCTCTTTTCTTTCGTTCGGTAAATTGCATAAACTGGTGCAATACAGGGCTTTTCTGCTTCGAGTGCTCGATAGACGATTTGCTTACTCCAAAACTCTTGAATAGAGGCTGGTACGATCGAGAGTCCAATCCCTGCCGCAATCAAATTAAGACTTGAGGTTAAACGTGGCGTCTCTTGGACAATATTTGGACTAAATCCTGCCTGATAGCAATTTGCCAAAATATTATCAAATAAGTCTTGTCCGCCTAGACGGCGATATAACACGAACTCATAAGCTTCTAAGTCAGGTAAATGAATTGCGCCCTGCTGCTCGACCAAAGGATGATTGCTCGGCAAAGCCACCATTAAAGGTTCATCTAAGACATACAAACTGTGCAAATCGGCATGTATCGGTGCTGGTTTTCGCAGGAAGGCAATATCTAATTTTTCATTGATCACGGCATCCACCAAAGCACTACTACTGTCCTCTTCTAAGTGAATGGCAACAGCAGAAAATTGCTCTCGATATTGGCGCAACAAAGCAGGTAAAAAAGGGTGTAAACCAATAGAGTGGGTAAATCCAATATTAATCTGACCTTCCTTCCCTTGCGCAATATTACGCACTCTTCGGGGAATGGACTCCGCATGATCCAAAATCGTCAGCGCCTCTTGGTATAAGGCCTTGCCTGCCTCTGTCACTTCTACACCACGCGGCAATCGTTTTAACAACACAGTATCTAAATCTTTCTCTATACTTTTAATCAGACGCGTCAATGGCGGTTGTTGTATATGCAAGCGAACGGCTGCCTTGGAAATATTGCTTTCCTCAACAACTGCAATAAAGGCTTTGAGTTTATGGATGTCGATCATACATACCTTAAAAGTATAGATAAGGAAAAATAAAGCATTTGTAAATATACTACTATTCCACCATCCTATTACCAGTAAAGTCAATCAGAAAACCGTCCCAATGAAGGCTCAAGCCCTTTCAATCGCGAATGAATCATCATCTACAACGCCAGATAGCAAGGCGCTGTTTATTGGATTTATGAAGTTGGGATTGATCGGCTTTGGTGGGGTTCTGCCATTGGCATATCGCGTCATCGTAGAAGAACAAAAATGGTTAGATGAGGCTAAATTCACAGATCTGCTGGGGATTTGTCAGGTGCTACCCGGTGGCAATATTATCAATATGGCCGTGGCGATCGGCATGGAGTTTCAAGGTATTAAAGGTGCAGTCAGTTCCGTACTTGGCTTGATCTCTGCCCCAACCATCATTGTTTTACTGATCTATCAGACCTACGTGCATTTTCAACATTTATCTAGCGTTAAGCATCTGATCCAAGGTTTAGCCGCTGCCGCAGCAGGCTTACTTTTTGCAACGGGCATAAAAATGTTGAAACCTATTTTTAAAAAACGTTTAACCATTCTCACGATTTTACTGACCTTTATCTTTATGTTGTGGCTCAAGCTGCCGTTGCTGCTGATCTTGGTTATTTTACTGGCGATAAATATGTTGGTATTGGGAGTGAAAAAATCATGATATTACTCACCCTTGCAATGGTATTCACACAACTGTCGCTGGTTGCTTTTGGTGGAGGCAATGCGATCTTGCCTGAAATGCAGCATCAAGTTGTTACCGTTCACCAATGGATGACTGCCGAACAGTTTAGTTCATTGTTTGCGATGGCGCAGGCGGCTCCCGGACCTAATATGATGGTCGTTCCATTAGTCGGGTGGCATGTTGCAGGGCCAGCGGGACTCATTGTGACATCCATCGCTAAGTTTGGACCATCATCTATTATTACCATTTATGCGCTCAAGTTTTGGCAACGATTCAAACATCACCCTTTACGTGCACGTTTTGAAAAAGCACTTAAACCCATCACAGTCGGCTTGGTTTTGGTCAGTGCGTGGCTGATCGCCGATGCTTCTGCTCAAAACGTTTTGCTGGTTTTAATTGTAATTTTGACCGCAATACTGGGCTTATTTAAGAGAATACATCCATTATGGGTCATGACTTTTGGGGCTGGGTTAGGCATCTGTTTTTTATAATAAGATCTTATCCACTACCGCGATTTGAACTGTATCCCAAAAGTTAGATTCTCTAGCTTTCAAGATACAGCTCTATTTTGTGTAAGGTCTGATTTAGCCCAGCGTTTTTTCAAATGCTCTTAAACGTTTATGAATCGACATTAACTCAATAATCGTTGGCCATGAACTAATCAGATATTGAAATGAACTACGTACCTGATTAAAGACATTTAAGATTTGCATCATCAATCCTAAGGTAATAGCACCCGCAGCAATCGATGGGAATAAAATAAAAAGCCCATAAATATTATCTAACTGCAAATACCAAATACGAACTAAATTAAAGTAGGCATAATGAAAATATAAACGAAAATAATTTTGGCGTACTTGGGAAAAAAGCTGCTTAAGTGTTTGTGGTTGTGCCCTATCATGCTGATCTTCGCCATAAACTAATTCTTTACGGAAGGCCGCTTCTACTTTTTGATTATTAAACTCCAATCCCGGCAACTTATAACCAACAACCATCAATACAACTGTACCCAACACTGCCCAACCAATTGCAGCAATCATAAGGGCGTGTGGGATTTCACCTACTATAGGTAATTCTTTTACATGTACCGATAATTGTACCAAGATGGGCAAAAAAGCAATCAAGGTTAAAAGTGCTTCGACGAGGTTAACCCCAAGTGTTTCCGTCGTCTTCGCAAAACGCATCGTATCCTCTTGAATACGCTGTGAAGCTCCCTCAATATGTCTTAATCGCTCCCAATGTGATGTATAAAAATCATTCATGGCTGTACGCCAACGAAAAACATAATGGCTCACAAAGAACAAGTTAAACACAGCAAAAGTCACGTAGACCATCGCTATGTATAGGAAGGTCATGACACCTGAATAGAGATCTTGTACATCGCCACCGCCACTAGATAGCATGGTTTGGATGAGATTATAAAATGGGTTATACCACGCATTAATCACGACACTGACTTGTACCCCAAACCAGATATTAAACAGAATAAATGCTGAACCCCAAACTGACCAACGCTGCCATTTATTGTCGGAGAAAAATCGCCAAAAAATCGCAAATAATGCTGTTGCCGCAAAAAACCAAAGGTAGAACCATAGAAATGTTGGAGACCAAAAACGGCTCACATCAATGGGTAAAGCTGTCTCATGGTATCCCTCTGAAAAGCCAAGATATGTCCCCCATTCTTTTCCACCTGAATACCATAACAACATGTTAATGATGACCCACAATAACAATGAAGCAAAAAAATAACGTGGATTTGGGAAAAAAGATTTAAACATCTTACTGAACGATCCTTGTGGTACTGCAATAGACGGATGGTTGTATGCTATAACCTCAAACTTAAATTAGTCTGATGGATTGCTAATGTAGTTATTTACCTGTTTTTTCAAACTTTTCATAGCATTTTGTAAGACATTTTTTATTTGTTTAGATAAAAGCAATCCTTTGCTAAAAACAATCAAAGTTATGGCGCTAAGTCATTCAACTTTAAAGTGAGATTTTGCTGAGTTTTAGAACTAGGACGCATCTTGGTTTGAATCGCTAACTGAATATCTGAGAGCTTTTCTTTGGCAGCGTCCGCGCCTGCCTGCATGGTCATTTCACGTCCTTTGACATCAAAGATATGCACCTTTTCACGGAGATCAGGCTGAATCACGATATCCGCATATTTGAGTTCTTCTTCTGCCAAACGCCCCTGCATAATATTAATGTTTTGATTGAATAGCCCCCAAACATTGGTGGTTTCGGTATGAACAGGTTGTGCCAAAATATCGACTGCAATCACCACATCAGCACCCAAATCGCGTGCAACCTGTACAGGCACTGGACTGACCAGCCCTCCATCGACATATTCACTATGACCAATTTTGATTGGAACAAACATACTTGGAATAGAAGCCGATGCTCGTACCGCCTGCCCCGTATTGCCATAATTAAAGACTGTCTTACTACCTTCTTTTAATTCTGTTGCTACCACATACATTGGAATCTTAAGTTTTTGTAGCGGAGTATTATGCACTTGCTCATTGACATAATCTTCGACCTTTTTCCCATCAAAGAAACCCTTGAGGCTGACACTGACATCGCGTACATCATTGGCTTTTAACTTTAAAGCAATATCACGCAATTCAGCTGCACTTTTTCCACTGGCATAGATTGAACCGACAATACTCCCAGCACTTGTGCCCACAATAAAATCGGGACGAATCCCCTGCTGCTCTAAAACTTCAATCACACCAATATGCGCATAGCCACGCGCACCGCCACTCCCCAGCACCAATGCAATCACAGGGCGTTTTTGCTTTTTGATCTGAGCGAAAGGTTGACTGACCACATGCGCCTGAGCATCTTCAACAATTGGCGATAGATGTTTGGTGGTTTGACAGCCCGTTAACATCATGACTGAAAGTCCAAGTGTCCATAACCTAAGTTGTTTCATACGCGACATTTGCCATCTTTATTTAATTTCTGGTCGGATTCTAACGACTGCATTGAAAAAAAGATGTAGCATTTTTTTGTATTTTCTCAATAAAACTTCATAAAAAAGCCCCTCGAAAGGGGCTATTTAGGCTTAGAACATTACCAAATATCTGAATCGACTTTTTTCTTCAACTCAGGATAATTATCAATCTTAAACTCAGGCTCTTTAACGCCTTTTTTAAGTTGAGCGGTATAATCTTTCAATAGGATCAAGAAGATTGGGGTCAATAACACAATCGCAATCAAGTTAATGGTTGCCATCAAGCCCATCGACAAATCAGCCATCGACCACACCAATGGTACACTGGTGATCGCGCCGAAGTAGACCATCATTAAGACCATGACACGGAAAATAAACATCAGTTTTGCATTGTTATTGATAAATCTGACGTTACTTTCTGCATAAGCATAGTTACCAATGATTGATGAGAAGGCAAACAAGAAAAGTAAAACAGCAAGGAAACCACCACCCCAAGCACCGATCTGACTTTCTAATGCTTTTTGAGTTAAGGTCACACCTTCAAAACCAGCTTCATGGTACAAACCTGAAACCATAATAATAATAGCTGTACACGAGCAGACCACAAAGGTATCAACAAATACACCGAGCATTTGCACCAAACCTTGGTTTACAGGATGCTTCACATCAGATGCAGCTGCTGCATTTGGTGCAGAACCCATACCTGCTTCGTTTGAGAACAAACCACGTTTAATTCCCAACATCATCGCCATAGAGATCATGGCACCAAAGAAACCACCTGCCGCTGCTTCAAACTCGAATGCTTTGGTGAAAATCAATTTAAAAATTTCAGGTAGCATTGGGAAATTAATCATCGCGATGTACAAAGCAACCCCGATGTATAAAAGTGCCATGAAAGGCACAATCTTCTCTGCAACCTTCGCAATACGCTTAATACCACCAAAAATCACCAGCGCAGTCATGATCACCAGCACGATCCCGAGCCAAGAAACCTCTAAATCAAGACCACCTAAACCCAAGATAACATTGGCTTTATCCCATCCCCAAGCGTGGGAAGTCGCACCGATAATTGCATTTGCTTGAACAGCATTAAAGACAAAGCCATAAGCGAGAATAAGTGAAAGTGCAAACACCACCCCGAGCCATTTTTGCTTTAAACCCTGAGTAATATAGTATGCAGGTCCACCACGGAATTGCTTATTTTGATGATCTCTGACTTTGAATAACTGAGCCAATGACGACTCAACAAATGCTGAACTCATCCCCAAAAAGGCAGTCAACCACATCCAAAAAACAGCACCCGGTCCACCAATCGCGATCGCAATCGCAACACCTGCAATATTACCCACACCAACACGACTGGCGAGTCCAGTTACAAAAGCCTGAAAAGGGGTAATTCCATGATCATCTTTGCACTCTTTACGGCTACCTTTCATCACGCGGATACTTTGCAAGAATAACCGTAACTGAACTGCACCTGTAATTAAGGTATAAAACAGTCCAACAGCAACCAGTAAAATAACCAAGAAATTCCAAAGTGGATCATTCAAGAATTGTACCCACGACATCAGCGTGGCATTTAATTTTTCATTCATCACTTATTCGCTTTTGCAGATGCTATGTATCAATGGACATAGCCGATTAACAATGGATAAATCAAAAAAGCCCCACAAGGGGCTTTTTAATTCGACTTAGGCAAAGAATTTCAAGATCACTTGAATCACTGTTGCGTTAATTAAATCAACAAAGAACGCACCACATAAAGGAACAATTAAGAATGCTTTATGTGACGGTCCATACATATTGGTAATCGCCTGCATGTTTGCAACAGCGGTTGGTGTTGCCCCCATACCGAAGCCACAATGACCTGCTGCCAGTACCGCAGCATCATAGTTTTTGCCCATGACGCGGAAGGTGATAAATGCAGCATACAATGCCATAACCAATGTTTGCGCGGTTAAAATGATCACCAATGGACCAGCCAAATCTGCCAATTGCCACAGTTTCAGTGATAACAGTGCCATTGCTAAATATAACGAAAGCGACGCATTACCAAATACATCGATTGCACGATCAAAGATATCGACCTTCAACACACTTTCTAAGATATTACGTAAGATCACACCGCCGCCAAGCGCCCATACGAACGTTGGCAACTCAAACCATGTGCCTTTGCTATACCCTGTCATAAACTCTGCAAATGCAAGACAAGCCGCAAACATACCCAAAGTCGTGATCGCATTATCAGCTGTAATCAAACGAACTTGGTGTGGGTTTTCAAAGGGTGCTAAATCATCAGGGTGCGGATCTGGATGAGTATCACGATCTTGGATTTGAGCAGGTGTTTTGGCACGTGCCAAGCTATGACGATTGATCAATAACTTGGCTAACGGACCACCGATAATACCACCGATAATCAAACCAAAAGTTGCACTTGCCATACCCAATGCCAATGCGCCTTGGATACCATATTGGGTTTCAAAAATCTCCCCCCATGCACCCGCCGTACCATGACCACCAGTTAAAGTCACAGAACCAGCAATTAAGCCAATGAGAGGATCAACACCCAATAACGTTGCTAAGCTCATGCCCACAATATCTTGCACAATGATATAGGCAGCGACACAGCCTAGGAAAAGAACCAAGCCAATACCACCTTCTTTTAACTTCATAAAGTTGGCACTTAAACCAATCGAAGCAAAGAAGATCAACATAAAGCTGGTCTGTAATTGGCTACTAAAAATAATACTGTATCCAAAGAATGAATGAACCAGTAATGACAATACTGCTGCAACTAAACCACCAGCGACTGGCTCAGGAATATTATAACGCTTTAAAAAATCAATTTTGTTGACGAGCAGGCGCCCTAATAACAAAACGATAACCGCCGAAATTAAGGTATAAAAACCATTAAAAGTAAATTCCATATCTTCTTCCGTTTATTTCATTCGTTTTTTCGACGTTTTTCCATCTAATAAAACAATGAAATAGTAACTCTCAAAATGAGTGAAAACTCAATCAACTTAATAAAAAGCATACAGTTCTTTGTAAGAACTCAACGCCTATTAAATCAATTCATCTTCACGGATGATTACACCGCAGGATAGGCTAGAAGCTATAGCGTGCCATCGCTCCTACACGACTATCCTTACCTTTTTGTCCATCAAAGGTCTTACGTTCGCCATAGATATACTCTAAACCAAACGTAATTGGTGTTACTGGTGAATACATGACGTTCCACCAACCTTGTTGCAAAGTTTTGTTTTGTGTTGCATCGGTCACAGCCTGTTTAGCAAAGTCATTGCTATCATCTGCAAACATTGCGCCATAAGCTAAAGTACTACGCAGTTTCGGCGTAATTTGATAGCTTGCACCCGCTGTAAATGCATCAAATTCATTGAGATGTATATCCAAATTATTCGGATTTACATTAAAGGCATTATTGCTATACAGCAAAAACTTGCTGTCACCTTTGACATGTGAATAGTCAATCATTGCCTGTAATGCATCAGTGAACTTATATTTTGCACCAACAGCAACACCCCAACCCAAGTCTGAATCATTGGCACTGATTTGTTTATGATCTTTGTCAAAAGCGGCCTTGCTGCGTGCTTCAGTCAATAAAACACGTGCTGAGCTGGTACCTTTGCCTTCTGCAAAGTCATATTTCAGTTTAGAAGTGAATGCGGGTACTCGATTATCATCATTGCTCTTTTCCAAAGCAATGGCATAACTTATATCTGAATCCAATTTACCGCTGTAGCGTACCATCGGGGTGCGGAAGGTTCCAATACCTAATGGTGAGTTAAAATCCAGCATTTCTGGCTGTACATCAGTTGCCAAGAACGTTGAAGTGGTTTGACCAAATAACCAATCGTTATAAGTCAAATAAGCATGCCGAATCCGTATCGTATCATTACTACTACCACCACGAAAATCGACTTCTAACTTAGCACCAACCTTGGCGCCTTCGACAGGTGCTTTGAAATCAAGACCAAATCGGGTCACGGTAGCTGTGCTATAAAAACGATCGCTATTTTTTTCTTGGCCTTCCAAATCAACTTTGTTAATACGGTTGAATATGCCATCACCACCTTTTACTTGGTAGGAAGCATCACCACGTAGGAAACCATAAAGTTGCACTTGAGCACCTGAAGCAGTGCTAAAGCCTAGAGGAGATTTTTGCGTCGCCTCTGTTGTAACTTTCTGGGCATTGTCATTATTTGCGATAACTGTAGTCGATGTTTCTACAACTTTTGGGGCATCACTTTGTTGTTTTATTGGAGGTAGATATTGTTCTAATAAAGCCCTTAACTCATTTACTTCAGCGCGAAGCTGTTGAATCTGCTCTTGCTCACTGCTTGCGTGTGCATTGTTCATCATCAAGGCTGCAACGATCATTGCCAAACCTTGCACTACGAACGGCTTGCGGATGAGAGTTGAACTCATAAGAAGCTCCTTTGTCTGGTGTATATTTCAACATTTTCCATAAGTATAAAATTGGGTAAATTTAATACACTTAACATGGAAAATCCCCCTCACCTTTATCAGCAAGGAAAGCCTAATCAATTTTTAAAAAGGGCGTATTATGCATAAATTTAGAATATTGTGTGTATTTTTTTATGGGAAGAACAAGAATACTTTGAACATATCTATCTAAATATTATTTCTATTTCATTGTGTTATAAATAAATTTCTTTTTCACAAAAAGAAATCAAATAGAAAAAAATTGATTCTATTTCCACCAACCCCAACGCAGTCGATTATTTTTCAAACAAATCTTAATTCATGGTTTAAAAATCATCCTCAAAAAGTCATGATTGCTTTATAGTCTCATCAGATGAGAAAGATCAAAGAAATATCAGGAGTTTTTATGAACATGGAACAGGTCCGCTACGTTGATAATGCCATTACATCACGCCATTCAGTACGTGCATTTTTGGACACCCCTGTTGATACCCAAACTATTAAAGACATTCTCGCTGTTGCCAGTCGTGCTCCTTCAGGCACAAACACACAGCCATGGAAAGTCTATGTGGTCACAGGGAAAAAACGAGCGGAAATGATTGACCGTGTTTGTACGGCACAAGTTGAACTTTTTCAAAAACCAGAACTGGCACAACACTATCAAGAGACTTTTGCTTACTATCCTGAAACGTGGATTTCACCCTTTATTGATCGTCGCCGTGAAAATGGCTGGGGACTGTACGGTTTACTCGGCATTCAAAAAGGTGAAAAAGACCGAATGGCTGCACAACAATTGCGTAACTTTCAATTGTTTGATGCGCCTGTCGCCTTATACTTTACCGTAAATAAAATCATGGGCATCGGTGCAAAAATGGATATTTCCATGATGATCCAAAACGTCATGATTGCAGCAAAAGCACGTGGTTTAGATACGTGTCCACAAGCGGCTTGGAACCATTTTCACCCCATCGTTTTAGAAGTGCTTGGCGCGCCTGAAGATGAAGATCTGGTCTGTGCCGTCGCATTGGGCTATGCCGACCCAGATCATATTGTAAATACCTTTATTACACCGCGTGAACCTGTAGAAAATTTCACTGTATTTGTAGATGAATAATTCAAACTTTCAACAGTATCTCTAAACGGAGATACTGTTTTGCTGTTTACCAACCTTAAAAATCATCAACAATCCAACACTGGTAAACATCAACATCATCAAGCCCATATTAAGCGATGCTTTCCAAATCAAGAAATTGAGAATCACACCACCGAGTAAACCAAATGCAAACTGAGTACTGCCCATGATTGCGCTCGCAGTTCCCGCTCGTGCACCTTGCTGAGACATTGCCAGTGCCATCGCATTTGGACCTGTTAAACCGATACCTGATACCACTAAGAACAAGCCAATCATTAAAAACCACAAAGGTGCATTTATCATCAAGCCTGCACTCACCACAATCAGAGCACCAAAGCATTGAATAGAACCACCTAAACGTAAGCGTGGAAAAATACCCATTCGCGTATTCAAATGCTTATTCAATGACGACATCAACATAATACCCGCTGCATTCAGTGCAAATGCATAAGAAAATTGCTGTTGAGACAGCCCATATTGCCCCATAAAAACAGCAGAAGCTGAGCTGATATAACAAAATAATGCAGCGCCTGTTAGACAACCTGCCAACATCGGCACTCTAAAACTTTCATCTTTTAAAATCGCAGCATAGAGCGTAGTGACTTGATAAACCGATAGTTTTAAACGACGCTCAACAGGCAACGACTCTTTAAAGAAAAAGTGCACGCACAACCAACAAATCACACCAATGATCGCTAAGCAGACAAAAATAACCTGCCAAGGAAAGAAAATTAAAATCCAAGCGCCAAAGATCGGTGACAAAATCGGCGCCAGTCCCATCACGATCATCATGCTAGAAAAAGCCTGTGCTGAACCTGCGACATCCAAACGATCTCGAATCGCAGCTCTAGCAATCACCACCCCCACGCAACCACCTAAAGCTTGAAAAATACGTGCGGCTATTAAAGTCCATTCATTGGTGACAAAAACACAAGCTAAACTGGCGATCGCATATAAAGCCAACCCAAAATATAACGGTGTCTTACGCCCGATACGATCGCTGATCGGTCCATAAAAAAGTTGACCGATGGCAAGCCCCAAGAAATATGCAGGCAAACTGTTGGCCACCATTTGCGTGCTGACCCCGAACTCGTCTGCCATTTGCGGCAATGCAGGTAAATACATGTCGATCGAAAGCGGCCCCAATGCCGTTAATAGGGCAAGTAACATAATCCATGCTGTGGAATACTGACGCTTTTGAGATTGCTCCGCCTGCATAATGCTGTACTTTTCATGTTTAATGAGATTGTAAGCTTAGCATCCTCGCCTTAATTTGTGCATAATATGAAGAATAAAATCGACGGCACAATACAAAAAGGACAGCTCTTGAATCCTTGGTTCAAACGTTTAAAACAAGCAACCTATAACACCACGTTTATGTATAACGTGCGTATGTTAATCGCTTTTACGGGAACAGCATTTGTTCCTTATTTGATGGGTTACCAACTTGCTACGATTCCATTGACTTTAGGTGTGGTTGCGGCGGGAATCAGCGACATTGATGATCGCTTTTCCGTTCGCATCATGAACCTGATTTATACCTATATCGGTTTCTTTATCACCGCTGCCTCGGTTCAATTGTTATTCCCCTATCCAATGGTTTTTGCGATTGGACTGATTGCCTCATGCATTGGCTGGATTCTGTTGGGTTCGCTCGGTCGTCGTTATGCCACGATTGCTTACGGATGTTTGGTTATTTCCGTATACACCATGTTAGGAGTGCATCTATTTGAGCAATGGTATCTACAGCCCGCTTTATTAGTGGCTGGCGCAGCTTGGTATGGTCTCATTTCAACAATTAGTTTTCTGTTATTTCCTGTTCGACAGTTACAAGATCAACTCTCAGCCTCATATAGCGCATTAGGAAGTTTCTTATATGCCAAATCAAATTTGTTTGATGTCGATATGACGCCTTCAAGTTATCAGCAAAGCATGATTGATTTGTCGATGGAAAATAGCAAACTGATTGCGATTTTTAATAATTTACGCGTGGCATTACTGACTCGGCTCAAAGGTGACCGAGGGCAAAAAGATACGCGGCGCAGTCTACAGTATTATTTTGTGGTTCAAGATATTCACGAACGTGCAGACTCCGCCCACATTGACTATCAAAAACTGGCAAAAGTTTTCCAACACAGCGATATCTTGTTCCGCTTCCAACGAATTTTGTCGATCCAAGGTAAAGCTTGTCAGGACTTGGCACAATCTATTTTAAGCCGCACACGTTATGTACATAACAAACGCTTTAAACATAGCTTTGAAAACTTAAGACTATCCCTAGAAAAAATGCGTGAAGATGGCATCTATGATCAGGTGAGGATTAATGCCTTATTTGCGCTTTATCAAAATCTAAAATCAATTGATGCACAATTACAAAACCTAGAGACAGAACGAAACTTGCAATTAGACACGGCCCAACAAGTCGAAAACCAACTCAAAGATGATGATCTTAAAGGGGTAAATGACATTATTGTGCGTGTAAAACAGCACCTAAGTCCTGAATCTGTTTTATTCCGTCATGCTGTCCGCTTATCTATCGTTCTCTTTATCGGTTATCTATTTATTCAACTCACCAACATTGAATATGGTTATTGGATTCTGATGACCGCATTGTTTGTCTGCCAACCCAACTTTAATGCCACTAAACGACGTTTATATTTGCGGATTGTGGGAACATTAGTGGGGATTATTGTTGGTCTAGCAATCATCTATTTTATTCCTTCAATCGAAGGTCAGTTGGTCATGCTCATACTCAGCGGGATCTTATTTTTCGAGCTGCGAAGTAAACAGTATGCCCAAGCTACCGCGTTCATTACGATTCTGGCGTTAATCAACTTTAACTTAGATGGCTCTGCATTTGCCGCGGGTCTGCCTCGCTTTATTGATACCGTTATTGGCTGTGCCTTGGCGTGGTTTGGGGTCAGCTTCATTTGGCCAGATTGGAAGTTTCGTAGACTGCCTCGCTCGATTCAACGTTCTTTACAAGCACAATGTAAATATTTAGCCGAAGTGGTTCAACAATATCATCAAGGTCGCAATAACGCATTGAACTATCGTGTGGTTCGACGTACTGCACACAATACCGATGCAGAAGTCGCCTCATTGATTTCTACGCTCGCCACAGAACCAAATATTGATAGCACACACAAAAATCAAGCATTTGAGTTTCTTTGTCTTAGCCATACCTTTTTAAGCTATATCGCCGCACTCGGGGCGCATCGTGAGCAAATTCACGATCAAGAGGTTTTAACTTTGTTAGACCAAGCTCTAGATGATATCCAAGGTGCGTTATTACGCGATGAGGTGCCTGGTTTATCTGCACAAAATATGCTGCAAAACATCCGCCAACGCTTGAGTCGTGATGAAGAGAATGATCCAAAATCATTAATTATTTTGCAACAACTCTCGCTCATGTTCAGTATTTTGACGCGTTTAAGTATGCTTAAACAAAGTCTACGACACGAGCCAAATGAAGACGGCACTGAGTTTGCTTCACTGTAACAAAGTGTGGGGCAATACTAATCGCCTATTACGCCCATATATCTTTGATTGAGAGCGTTTATGTCGTGCCAACACGCTCTAATTAATGCTAAACTTAATCCAGTTCTAGACTCAATTTTTAAACTATGACCGCCAAAAATTTATACGCTTATACGCTACAACCTGTTCCTTATGAAGTTTCTGAAGTTGAACAACGTCAAGCTCAACTTATGATTTGGCGCAGTACCAACAAGTTCAGCCGCAAAGCATGGATCATCATGATCGCACTTGTGGTACTTTCTTTAGTTTCTGCAGGACTCATCAAGTATTATTCTACTTACTCAACAGTGATTTGCTGGGTTGTGATTATCGGGGTTGCGCTTTTCTACATCATTAAAAGATTCGGTCTTGAATGGTACGTAAAACGTAAAATGAAAGAGTTCCCTGTCCAAGATATTAAAGGGATCCGTTTAGGTGTACAGCCTCATGGTATCGTGATGCGTCAAAAAGTAGGCCTGCAAGAAGGTACTGCTACGATTGGTTGGAAAGATATTTACGAGTGGTATAACTCACCTGACTTTATCCTTGTAAATTTCAAAGTTAAAACACCAAAAGGTGAACAACAACAAGGTGCTTATATCCTGCCAAAACGCATGGATTCTAAAAACTTTGCATTCAAAACAATTCGTAAACACTTGAATGAAACTGTTGGTGCGGCAAAACCTATTTAATATGAATATTGATGTAACCAACCTCTCTTTATGAGAGGTTTTTTACACCTGTAAGAATCAAATGAGAATAAAAATCAATATTATTCTTATCAAAACGAATGCCTTCCGCTATAATTTTCCCATATTTGTTCTCCCACCTGCATACCGTCAAAGCCATGTTTAAAAAAGCTTTCTTTCAGATCCATTGGTTTTTAGGGATCACCGCTGGTCTCATCCTATCTTTAATGGGTGTTACAGGCGCAATTTACTCATACGATCAACAAATTCTAAAATGGATCAACCATGATAGCTATGTCGTCGAAGCTGCGGTTGTACCCAAATTAACCCCTGCTCAGCTCTACTTACATTTCAATCAACAGCAACCCGAGATTGAAATCAATAGCATTACCATTGCGACTGACCCGACAGCATCCTCCACCGTCAATATTAAAAAAGAAGGCGCACGTCGTGGCTATAACATGATGGTAAATCCCTATACGGCTGAGGTACTGCCCGAAGTAAAGGGACGTGAGTTTTTCCTGTTTATCCAGCGATTACATCGCAACTTAACGGCTGGAGAATATGGTGCACAAATCACAGGTGCATCAACACTGATGCTTATTTTCTTTGTATTAAGCGGTATTTATCTACGCTTTCCAAAGAAACATACCTTCAAGCAATGGTTCTTGATCAAACCTAAATTGAAAGGCCGTAATTTTATTTGGGACTTACATGCCGTGGTGGGTACATGGGTGATTGTGTTTTACCTCTTGTTTGCATGTACTGGTTTGTACTGGTCTTATGACTGGTGGCGTGCTGGGATGTTCAAAGTGATGGGCGTCGAACAACCGCAACGTAATCAACACAACCCTGAACAACATAAAAATGAACAACCAGATTTATCCAATCAACAGATCGGCATGGTTCTAACCCAAACTTGGACGGGTGTGAATGCCAATATCGGACGCGAATACTCGAGTTTGACGCTAAATATACCGAAACAGGACGATCAAAAAGTTGAGCTAACATTTGTTGATGCAATTGCACAACATGAACGCGCACGTAACCAAGCGGTATACAACTACCAAGAGCACAAATTCGAAAAGTTTGAATTATACGAAGATAAAAAGCTCAATGAAAAAATCATGAGCAGCATGCTGCCTGTACATCGGGGTAGCTTTTTTGGATCAACCTATCAATTCATTGCTATGCTTGCATCATTGGCGATGCCATTATTTTTTGTGACAGGCTGGATGCTTTACCTTAAACGACGTAAACAAAAGAGATTAACACTCGCAGCTCGCCAATCTCTGATCGGCCAACAGATTGATCCAAATGCAACGCCCTGGCTCATTACTTATGCATCGCAAACGGGCGTGGCTGAACAACTGGCTTTGCGTACTGCAACAAGCTTACAAGAGGCACGACAACCAACAACTGTGAAACCCATTCAACAACTGACAGAACAAGATCTGCAACACACTCAACAGGTTTTATTTGTTGTGAGTACCTACGGTACGGGTGACGCACCAGATTTAGCGTCAGGCTTTAACAAAAAGCTGATGCAACAACGCCTTGATCTTAGTCAAATGCAATATGCAGTTCTCGCACTTGGCTCTAAAGAATATGCAGACAGTTATTGCAGCTTTGGTCACGCAGTAGAGACATGGTTAAAACAATGCAAAGCACAACCATTGTTTGACTTAATCGAAGTTGACAATGCAAATACCCATGATATTCAACGCTGGAATCAGGCTTTATCGGTTGTGACTCAGCATGAATTGCATGCAATGAATATCGAAAAAACCTTTGATCAATGGACATTAAGCCAACGTAATGTGCTGAACCCAAATAGTCTGGGACAAGCGGCTTATAATATCGAACTCACTGCAACACATGATATGACTTGGCATGCAGGTGATATCGCAGAGATTCAACCTGCCAATAGTTTGGTTGAGATTCAAGCCTTCTTAGACAAACTGCAAATTCCAACACAAACAATCATAAAATCACGTAATCAAAATATCGAGCAAGCACTTTGGGATAAAAACTTGCGGGTTGAAATTCAGCCTTTTAGTGATCTCGAACAATTGCTAGAACAATTACCCACTCTACCGACTCGTGAATACTCAATTGCCAGTATTCCATCACAACAAGTATTAAGACTTGTGGTGCGTCAGCAGTTAGATGAACAGGGTCAACACGGCTTAGGATCAGGCTGGTTAACGACATTTGCACAGCTTAAACAAGATATTGCTTTGCGCATCCGTACCAACGAATCGTTCCATCTCATTGATGACAACCGCCCTATTATTTGTATCGGCAATGGTACTGGTATCGCAGGTTTAATGAGCTTATTACAGCAGCGTAATCGTCAAAATTATTCAGCGAATTGGCTTATTTTTGGTGAACGTCAGCGCGACCATGATTTCTTTTACCAAGAAACCATCCAAGCATGGAAAAATATGGGCACACTACAACGCCTAGACCTCGCCTTTTCTAGAGATCAAGAACAAAGGATCTATGTACAAGATATCTTGCGCGACAATGCTGATGAGTTAATCAACTGGATCAAGCAAGGGGCGGTGATTTACGTCTGCGGTAGCATTGATGGTATGGCAGCAGGTGTGGATCAAGCTCTCATCGAGATGTTGGGTGAAGGTCAGGTTGATGAATTACGTCAAACTGGGCGTTACCGTCGAGATGTGTACTAAATCCAAAGCAATAAAACGGGTGTTGAATCACTCGTTTTATTGTTTGAAGATTAAATTTGATGATTAAAAAAAGTTTGCCTTTCAATTCATTTTACATACACTGAGCTGATTCAAATCGACTTCGATTCAAATTATGCAACTCAGTTTATGGCTTCGTATTTTTTTTGCCGTTATTGGTATTCTGTTATTTTTAGATGGTGCAATATTGATCGCACTTAAAAAGATTCATATTGGGACGGTACTCCCTCTTCTACTTGGTCTTTTTTTCTGTTTATATTCGCTCTTTTATTACCATATTGAACGCTTCTTTTTTTACCATTTTCGCCTACATTCAATCTGGCGATTCGGCTGGTTATGCTTTTGGGTCTGGTTGGTCAGCTTAGGCTATTTCTTCCATTATCTTGCAAACAATACAACGAACATACCAGACACATCACCTGTGGCTGCAATCATTGTATTAGGCAGTGGTGTTGAAAATGGACAACCATCTGCCACACTTGCCAAACGTTTAGATCGTGCAGCGCCAATCGCTTTAGCTCAACCCAATGCGAAATTAATCCTTTCAGGTGGATTGGATTTTGGTGAAACTGAGAGTGAAGCTTTGGTCATGTCACGTTATTTGCAACAGACCTATCACATTCCCACAGCACAAATTATCTTAGAAGATCGAAGCACCAGCACCGAACTAAATCTCAAGAATAGCCAACCGCTGTTAAAGGCACAGGATATTACGATTCAACAGCCAATTATTATTGTCACAAGTGATTTCCATACCCCACGCGCTGCGGCAATTGCGAAAAAACAAGGCTACACAAATTTCACGATGGTCGGCTCAACAACACCACTAGCCACGCGATATAATGCATGGTTAAGAGAATATTTTGCTTATGTCAGTGGTTGGCTACTCAATGAATACTGATTAAGGTTTACCCCATCCATCAAGTATAAAATTATGGGTCTGTAAAATCTCAACAGACCCTACTTATTGATGGATTCGGATGTCACGCGGTAATGGCAAATTTAGCTCTTCAAAAATATCAGGACGTTGCAAATAGATTTGATATAAAAAGTTCTTGATATCCAATAATAATGTATCTGGCGTCACCAACAGATTATTCCCCTCTGGGGTTAAATCTAAAGATAAAATCGTATTATTTTCTTTTAGAAATGGAATCATCTTTTCAATGAAATCCTTTAACGAGACTTCTTGAATACTATATTGCGCCCAATTGTCTTTAATTAATAATTTTGCTAGGCCTTTATTCTGCCAAACTGACAGTGCATGCTGACCTGAAGGTGTAGAACACAAAGCCCAACCATCGTGATATAACGCAATCACTTGACGTTGCAAAATAATATTTTGAATAAATTGGCGATAAGCGTCTTTAGATGAGGAATTCGATGTTATTGTTTGAGATTTTGACGCGGCCTTACGTTGATAAGGATTTCTCATAAATTACTTCAATATTAGAATCATTATTGAGGCTAATCATAAAATAATTCGATATTGATTACAATGATTTGAGTATCTAGAAAGGAGATATGGTGGGCGCTGACGGGATCGAACCGCCGACATTCTGCTTGTAAGGCAGACGCTCTACCAACTGAGCTAAGCGCCCTGAACGAGTATAAACAAAGCGAAGCTTTGTCCGAGTGCAAGAGAAAAATCTTTGATTTTTCTAGTTAACTCTCGTTTCAGAGATCAAGTATAAAGATACTTGTCAAAACTATCATTCTCTTAAAGCGATATCAAGAGAATGGCGCAGCGGACGGGGCTCGAACCCGCGACCCTCGGCGTGACAGGCCGATATTCTAACCAACTGAACTACCGCTGCATCGGTATACTTCTTTACGAAGTAAGTATCACAAACTATGGTGGGCGCTGACGGGATCGAACCGCCGACATTCTGCTTGTAAGGCAGACGCTCTACCAACTGAGCTAAGCGCCCTGAACGAGGCCAAACAAAGCGAAGCTTTGTCCGAGTGCAAGAGAAAAATCTTTGATTTTTCTAATTAACTCTCGTTTCAGTGAAGTAGATAAAAAAATTATCCGACTTCATACTATTCCCAACCTCACAAAATTAAAGTGGCGCAGCGGACGGGGCTCGAACCCGCGACCCCCGGCGTGACAGGCCGGTATTCTAACCAACTGAACTACCGCTGCACTTTCACAATATCGCAATTATGGGTAAAACGATGTTAAAACTTAAGTGGCGCAGCGGACGGGGCTCGAACCCGCGACCCTCGGCGTGACAGGCCGATATTCTAACCAACTGAACTACCGCTGCACTATAATTTTGCAATTATGGGTAAAACGATGTTAAAACTTAAGTGGCGCAGCGGACGGGGCTCGAACCCGCGACCCTCGGCGTGACAGGCCGATATTCTAACCAACTGAACTACCGCTGCACTTGAAGTTTTAACGTAAAGGCTTGGTGGGCGCTGACGGGATCGAACCGCCGACATTCTGCTTGTAAGGCAGACGCTCTACCAACTGAGCTAAGCGCCCTTAACGTCTTTATCGTTTGTGAGGTGCATTATAGAGAATCTTTACAGCGTGTCAAACGCTTTTGACACACTTTCCCGAAAAAACCGTGTGAGTGATTAAAAAATAAGTAATTCTTTGATAAATGCGGTATTTTCGTATTTTATTTAAACACTTATTCACATTTTCAGTATCAATCTTTCAAAGCCTGTTCTGAAATATAAACCAAAGCTTGTTCTGAAATTAGTTCAAAAAGCTCGATAATTTCATCATTCTTCATTCGGATACAACCATGCGACATTGGAATGCCCATCGGTTCTGTCTCAGGTGTGCCATGAATATAAATATAACGCTTAAAAGTATCGCAACCCTCCCCCTGATTAAATCCAGCTTCTAAACCATCCAGCCATAAGATTCGCGATAAAATCCAATCTCGTTGTGGGAATTGTTGTGCAAGTTGTTGATCATAGACTTCACCAGTCGGCTGTCTACCAATAAATACCGTATTTCTTTCTGCATCAGCACCAATCTTTTGTGCGACTTGATGCCACCCTCTTGGCGTTTTGCCACTATTTTCTTGTTCGCCGATACCATTCTTGCCTGAGGAAATGACATAGAATTTATTGTGTTTCGGCAGTCGTAAAGTTTGCTGTGCCAAATCAATTAAAATATCAGCCTGTTCAAGTGTATAGGGCATTTTTTTATCTCGAGCAATGATAGAACAATTGTATTTCAACATAAAAAAGTTGAGATTTCTGTAGTTTTGATTTGTATTAGAAGTGGCTTATCAATTTTTCGAGTGTTCACCACGACCTATGCATCGAGTGATTTTAATTATTCTATACCTCACGCGTATAGCCTCCGTGTTCTTGCGAAGCTTTAGACGTTTCTCAGGGCAAATCCTTAAAGTAGTGTTTTAAGTTTGCTTAACCCGCCACTCGCAGCGTATGAGGAACAGTGTTCCGCAAGGTCTTGCGCATAAGGAATATATTCCGCAAGATCTTCACTTTTATTAACCCGCCACTCGAGCGTTGCTCTCGTCTTCTTGCGAAGCTTTAAACGCTTCTCAGGACAAAGCGTTGCTTTTATTAACTAGCCACTCGAGCGTATGAGGAACAACGTTCCGCAAGGTCTTGCGCAGCTAAAAAGCTTCGCTTTTATTAACGCTGCTCAGGTTCAGGGCGGAGCCATAGCCAAACAGCGACCGTAAACATGGTGACATTGGTAAAAACTTTGACTAAAAACGGCGCATTGGTAAAGAGCATGATGATACCGCTAATCAACATCATGATACTGGCAAGCCATTTTGCTTTACGCGGCACCGTGCCATTTTCACGCCAGTTACGCAATGTTGGGCCATATTTAGGATGATTGAGTAACCATGCATCCATTTGCGGCCATCCTTTCGATGCTGCCCACGCCGCGATAATCAAAAATACCGTCGTTGGCATACCCGGTAGAATCGCACCAATTATCCCTAAGGTAATAAAAATGATGACTAAACTACGCCAAAACAATATTTTCATTTCGTATTTAACCAACGCGTCAAAACAACCGTGCTAGTATAAAGTGTTTTCATTGTCGTTTCTTAAACTTAGCGTATTATTTCCATGATTGAGTTTGCTTCATGCTTAAAATAATGACCTGCCCCGCTTTATTTGAACCGTGGTTACAGTTTAAGCATCCTATTGTACGACAGTTGGCTTTTTCCATTGCCAGTCCCAATATTTTGGCTCAAATCCCAAATGAACTAAACCTGAAAAATAGATTCAGCGTTCACAACGACCAAACTTGGCAAACGTTGTACCAGCAATATGAACCACGCTTGAAACAACTTGATCAACAACCACAACCTCTACTTGACTTTCTCGCACGCCTTAAAAGCACTCGTTTAGGCTTACGTTTTGAAAATTTATTGTGGTTTTGGCTGTTGGATGATGCTTACCATCCCTATCAATTGCTTGGACATAGTATCCAAAAAATTTCAGGGGCAATCACTTTAGGCGAAATCGATTTTCTTGTGCTCAATCAACAAACGCAGGAAGTTGAACATTGGGAAGTTGCTCTCAAATATTATCTTGGTGAGAGCGAATTAAGTTTGTCACAATGGTTCGGACTGAATCGAGAAGATACCTTACATCGAAAATTAAAGCATTTTACCGAACGCCAATTTCAGTTTTCAGAAGCGAATAATATTCAAATCCAGCGTAAATTTGCAGTGATGAAAGGACAGCTTTTTTTGCCTCGCTCTCAAGATGAATTAACACTCCCAACATGGGTGAATGCTTCTAGACGTTTAGGGCAATGGGGAACTCACATTCCACAACTTTCTTATTATCGTTTACAGCGCCAAGAATGGCTTTGCCCAAACCAACTTGCATCTTCATCAACAGCGAATTGGTGGACCGATGGCCTCTACCACAATACAACAGCCGAACCCTTCTTCTATATGTTTCGTCAGCCTTCTCTGCTATTTAAGCGGCGCTGATTTCATTAAATTTCAGTAAGTAACACTTTATAACACTTCTACCGTCAAACAATTATGTTCATTTTCATCTTATTTCTTTAGCCTCTTACATACACCATAATTAAATTGAGTCGGAGACAAGCATGAAAAAAATCTTAGTTGCGTCTATCATGGCCACTTTTGTTTTAACTGGCTGTAATACCTTCAAAGGTTTCGGTAAAGATGTATCTAAAGCTGGAGAAAAAGTAACGCAGTCTGCTGAAAAAACCCAAGATAAAATGTAATTTGTAAAAAAATAGACCATAAAACCTTATCTTTGAAAAGATAAGGTTTTTTTTAACATACCTTTCTTGGCAATATTCCCCTATTATATCGGTTCAAATTTCACCAGATTTATCTACATCTCGCATGAACCATTCCGATACGCTTGAACTTAGTTTACAACTCCTCCGCCAACCGTCTGTTACCCCTGTTGACCATGATTGCCAGAATATCATGGCTGAGCGATTGGCAAAGATTGGTTTTAATATCGAAAACTTACGTTTTGAAGATGTTGATAACTTGTGGGCTCGTCGTGGCACGGAAAGTCCAGTTTTTTGTTTTGCAGGACATACAGATGTTGTTCCTACTGGACAACTAGATGCATGGAATTCAGATCCATTTTTACCATCGATCAGAGATGGTAAATTATATGGTCGTGGTACTGCGGATATGAAAACAGCTTTAGCCGCGATGGTGGTTGCTTCTGAACGTTTTGTTGCAAAGCATTCTAACCATAAAGGTTCTATAGCCTTTTTGATTACCTCTGATGAAGAAGGTCCATCGATTAACGGTACAGTTAAAGTTGTGGAAACCTTAGAAGCACGTCAAGAGAAAATGACGTGGTGTTTGGTTGGCGAACCTTCGAGTACCCATCAATTGGGTGATATTGTAAAAAATGGGCGTCGTGGTTCGTTAAATGCTGTTTTAACCGTTCATGGTAAGCAGGGGCATGTTGCCTACCCTCATCTTGCAGAAAACCCAATTCACTCCTCATCTAAAGCGCTCAATGAGTTATGTGAAACCGTTTGGGACAATGGCAACGAATACTTCCCAGCGACCTCTTTCCAAATTTCAAATATCCAAGCAGGTACAGGCGCGACCAATGTTATTCCTGGTTCATTGAAAGTGACTTTTAACTTCCGTTATTCAACAGAAGTTACTGCTGAAATCCTTCAACAACGTGTTCTCGACATCTTAGATAAGCATCAACTAAATTACAGCATTCATTGGACCTTTTCAGGCTTACCATTCCTAACCCCAGTCGGAGAATTGGTCAATGCCGCAAAAGTCGCGATTAAAAATGTAACAGGTGTAGAAACCAAACTTTCAACCAGTGGCGGGACATCTGATGGACGCTTTATCGCTCCAACTGGCGCTCAAGTATTAGAGCTTGGTGTGTTAAATGCGACGATTCATCAAATTAATGAGCATGTAAACGTTGCTGACCTTGAACCTTTGGCAGAGATCTACGAGCAGATTCTAGAACAACTGCTAGCAAAGTGATAACAACATAGACAAAAAAGGAGGAACTCAATCATCGGCTGAGTTCCTCCTTTTTATGTTCTTTATAAACCCAATTGGGTTTGTATATTCTGCAAATTGGGAACATAAAATGTATTGCCACCAATTTTCACATACTTAAAAACATTGGCATCATCAATTTCACCTTCATCATCAACGATCTCTGAGATACGTAAACGAATCGATGAAGGCATTTCATTACAGATCAAAGCAAAGCGTTCTGAAACATCATCAC
Organism: Acinetobacter sp. NIPH 298; assembly: GCF_000369505.1. Taxonomy (GTDB): domain Bacteria; phylum Pseudomonadota; class Gammaproteobacteria; order Pseudomonadales; family Moraxellaceae; genus Acinetobacter. The sequence goes on along the minus strand of NZ_KB850055.1, from coordinate 184,954 downwards.
CTTCAACCACCAAGGCAACACCCTGTTTCTGGGTTGGATCATTTACCGCATAAATCGGCAGTTTTAAATCATGCCACTCAATATGATCAACCTGTGTCTGTGTATCCATCGCAGATAACACGATATTTTGCGGTAGCAGCATTGGAACTTTTTGATGACATTCAATAATGTATGCGTCAATAAATCCAGTTGAAACCGTAATTAAATGCTGCAACTCTTGCTGGTCAATTTGACCCAATATCGCATTTGCGCCTTTTTTCACCATAATTATTCACTCCTCAGCGCACAACAAGTAAGCTATCTATATTTTCCAAAAGTGTTTCCTCTTGGAATGGTTTACCCATGTATTGGTTTACCCCTAATGATAGGGCGCGTTCACGATGCTTCTCACCTGTCCGCGAAGTAATCATTATGATCGGTAGATTTCGATGGATTTCATGATGTCGAACCAGATTCGTGACTTCAAAACCATCCATTCGCGGCATTTCGATATCGAGTAACATTAAATCAGGTTTAATGGTTTCCAGTTGCTCTATCGCATCTACACCGTCTTTCGCTGTCACAACATCATAGCCCTGACGTTCCAACAAGCGTGACGTAACCTTACGTACGGTGACTGAGTCATCCACAATCATAATCAAACGACGTTCGTCATAACGCTGTTTGGTGTATGTCTCATCTGCTTGTTTCGCACGTGGCGTTGACTGAGCTTGGCGAGCAATATTTTGACCATCTAAAATCAAGCAGACCTGACCATCACCGAGAATGGTTGCCCCAGCAATCACGCCAATACTGGAGAATTGTTGCCCAACTGGTTTTACAACAATTTGACCACGTGAACCAATAAGCTGGTCGATCAATAATGCGGTTGTTTGACCTTGTGCCCCTTTAATCAACAATACAGGTAAAGAATGCACAATACCGCTTAAGCGTGGGATCGGCTGCCCTGCCACAAACTCGGATAAATAACGCAAACGATAGCGCTCTTGATCAATATCGAAGTAGTCTTCTTGGCTATCAAAGTATTGCTCTAAAGCCATCGGCGAAATACGCACAATACGATCAATTTGTGCCAGTGGGAAAGCAAATTGTTGGTCGCCCGCTTTCACCATAAGTGCATCGCTGACGGCCACTGTCGTCGGTACTCGAATGGTAAAGGTTGTGCCTTTACCAAAAACAGAACTCACACTGACATGACCACCCAAAGCTTTAATATCACTTTGAACAACATCTAAACCAACACCACGCCCAGAAATCTGAGTCACTTGCGCCGCGGTACTAAAACCAGGATGGAAGATAAACTGTAAAATCTCATCTTGATCAAGTTTTTGTTCTTTGGTCATTAACCCCGTTTGAATCGCCTTATCTTTAATACGATTTACATCAATCCCTTTACCATCATCACTAAAGCTAACGACAACATCTGTCCCTTGACGACCGATATTTAAAACAATATGTCCTGTTTCAGGCTTTTTCGCTTGTAAGCGTTGCTCACGGTCTTCGATACCATGATCAATCGCATTTCGCAACATATGCTCAAATGGTGAAACTAGACGCTCCAAAATACTACGGTCTAATTCACCTTCGGTATTGTTCACAACCAGTTCCGTCGGTCGGTTCAAGGTTGATGCCGTTTGACGGACAATACGTTGTAAACGTGGCAACAGACGAGAAAATGGCACCAAACGGGTACGCATCAAACTTTCTTGAATTTCCGCTTGGATACGTGACTGTTGTAACAATAAACCTTCAGTATCACGGATCTTCTCAGAGAGTGTCGTTTTAAAGTCAACCAAGTCAGATGCTGACTCTGCAAGAGATTTTGACAACTGATTTAAAGATGAATATTGATCCATCTCTAATGGGTCAAAATCAGCATAACGCGCATCTTCTCCACCATGTCGTGCAATAATTTGACTTTCTAACTCACCTTCCATTCGACGCAATTGATCCGCCAAACGCTTAATCGCAAGCTCCATTTCCGTCAACGTACCGCCCAACTGACCTAAGTCCATCTCGATACGTGAACGGTTAATCGCATTTTCTCCTGACAAATCAATCATCTTCTCGATAACATCAGCAGAAACACGTATCATCTCATTGTTCTGTTCTACGCGCTCAGTTGTTTCCCACTCACCTTGCATAGATGGTGGCTCAGTTCCATCACCCTGAACAAACTCCATGGTGTATTCAGGCGTAAAAATATCCCGTGCAGACAGTTTTTGTGGCAGTTGTGCTGAAACGTCAACAAAGTCCATTTTTTCTAAATTATGTTTTAAACCATCAAAATTCGCATATTGACGTTTAAAGACAGCATCATTGAGCCATGCAAGAGCGGTATTGAGTAAGTTGTCGTATACATTGGAATTAAAATGATGCACACCAAATTGTTCAAACGCATTTTCTAAATGATAGGCAATGACGGCAACTGCATCCAACTCGGCCATCCGCGCGCCGCCCTTTAAACTATGGGCATTACGTTGTAGCTGTAATAACACACTACGATTACTACGTTGCTCGAACCATTGTTTTAATAACTGTTGAGCCTGTTCTAACAACTCTTCTGCTTCTTCAAGGAAGGTCTGTTCCACCAGTGAACGAACATCATCCTCGGCAGTTTCTTCATCAACCAACGCTACGATTTGATCAGGCAACTCCGCTTCAACAGCAACTTCTGTCTCAACTGGACTCAACGCTTCAGTTGTTCGCTCAATGTCGTCTGTCCCAGACTGCTGTTCAATCGTCTCATGTGTATCAGACAGCATTTCGACTTCACTGTCTTCAACTTGATCGACAAATTCAACCGCGTCAACGCTTGGCGCATGGCTTAGGTCATCAGCAGATTGCTCTGCTTGCTGGAGTAACTGCACAACATGCGTTGATGGGTAATCGACGTGTTGATCACGAATCGTCTGAATACGATCAGAAATATCATCTTGTACCAAACGAATCAATGCTATGAGCTGAGGTGTTGCTTGTAGTTGTTGATTGATGAGTTTTTCATAAATCGTTTCTAATTCATGCGCAATCAAACCAATATAAGGGGCTTGAATCATATTTGAACCCCCTTTTAAGGTGTGCAAATAGCGCATCAAATTTTTCAGTGCATTTAGATTCTGATGATCAACCGTCCATGTATTTAGATCAGCATCGATCCCCACCAATAACTCATCGGCTTCTTCTAAGAAGATATCCAGCAAATCTGGATCAAAGTTTCGATTGGATGCTGCGGATTGTAATTGTTGTTTATCCAGTACCAGTTGAGCAGCGAGATCGGTTACATCTACGGCAGCATGATTAGCTACTGTCTGAACAGCAACATCTGTAGCAGACACTGTTGTTTCTTCATCGACGCTCTGTTCGCTAACAATTTGCGTAGCTACCTTGCTTTCAGCATCAGTCTTCGCTGTCGATGCTGTTAACTGTACGAGAGCACCGACAACATGAGTCGAAGGATAATCTATTTGCTGATCTCGAATCGTTTGAATACGATCTGAAATATCGTCTTGGACTGAGCGAATCATCGCAACTAAGGTCGGTGTTACTTGGAGTTGCTGATTAATAAGCTTTTCATAAATGGTTTCTAGCTCATGTGCAATCAGACCAATATGAGGGGCTTGTATCATATTTGCGCCACCTTTCAAGGTGTGCAAATAACGCATCAGATTTTTTAATGCATTGAGATTTTGACCGTCTACTGTCCAAGTATTGAGATCTGTATCAATCCCAGCCAATAACTCATCCGCTTCTTCTAGGAAAATATCCAAAAGATCAGGATCAAAATCGCGATTTGCTTCAGCAGATTGTAGTTGCTGTTTATCTAAAGCAAATTGAGCCGTTAAATCAGTTGCAGCCATCGGTGTAGGCGCATTGTTATTTTCAGTTGCATCTAGTTGTGTTGATTCTGCGGTTATGTCAATCGCAAGTTGATCTAACGACTCTACATTTTGTTGTGTAAATGAACTAAGCTCATTTAAAACACGTTCATGCACTTTGGTTAAAGTGACACGTTGCCCCGCCGCCAAGGTATCAAACAATTGAGTAAACTGTTGATGGACTTGGTGATATAACTCAAATGCAGCATCTAGATGAAGTAGGTTTGGCTTAAAAATTAAATCTTGATAGCTTGAACGTAACAAACTTGTATATTGATACATCCCAATCGTCGCGTGATGATGGGTATGTTGCAACAATATTTCAGCTTGTTGACTAAGCAACTGTAGATATTGAGGAAATTCTGCACGTGCTCGTTTCTCAAAATCAGATTCCACATCAAGCAAATCATGGATATTGAGTTCCAACAACTGAGAAACCAGACCTTGTGGTCGCACCGAACCATTATGTTGTTCTTCTAATTGGAAGTCATAGCTATCCCATGCCGCATTGAATGTGGCATAGATTTCATCAGACTTCTGCGGTGTATCTTGTTGTCTTAAACTATGCAAATAATCACGAACGAATTGAGCATAATGCGTTAGTAAAGCAGTTTCATTTGAACTTGAATCTAGCTCATCTTGTAATAATGTTTTAAATAGGTTTTCAACTTTAGAGCTTGCTTCAAAAATGTGATCCACATGCGCCATCGCAGAGCTACCACGAAGCGTATGCAAAGCTCGAATCAAAGTGTTGTATTGTTCATTTGTTTGGCGATCATCCTGTAAAAAATGATCAATGGTTGCCAGATGCTCTTCTGCTTCTTCCAAGAAAATTGCTAATGTCTCTTTAGCAAGCATCTCATCTTGGGCTGATTCCATTTCAGCTTTGGTGAATACCAGCTCAGCATCTGATTCGCGCTGTTCTAATGCCAGTTCGTTATCACTCACTGAATCATCAAGCAATTCTAGGCCTGTCAGATCATCATCATGCTTTAATTGATTGGCAAGATTCAATAAATCAGTCAATACAGAATCAGGTTTTTTCTGTTGTTGCAATTGTTGACCGAGTAAAACCAGTGGCCTTAAATCGATAATATGCGCTTTCACCGCTTTAAAGTCATGAATAAGCTTAAAGCGATAAACATTAAAAATGGCCTGTACATACCGTTGGATTTCCGTATCGAACGGAATCGTTCCAGCTAAGACACGATTGAGCAGGTCTTCAACTGTCCAACCTAACTCCCCAGAAGATTTTGCCCCAACCATTCTTCCAGAACCTTTAAGGGTATGGAAATGTCGACGAATATCCGTGAGCACATTCTGTTGACTCGACTGTTCAATCCATTGAACTAATAATGGCTCTAACTCAACAAAGATTTCATCTAATTCTTCAATAAAAATCTCAAGAATTTCTGCATCTTGTTCAAGATAACTGTCTTCAGGAAGCGTCATCGTTTCAACTAACGTTTTTAATATTTGTTTCATAGCGGCTTCTTTCGTTTTTATCCACCAGTTGTGGCTAAAAAATACGTGTATCTATCACACAAGATGTCGTTCCATTTTGCCATCACCTTGTTGAGATATCCTACATCTCTAAAAAAATGGAAAGACAGACACCCCCATCTGTCTTTCCAATCCGGCTTAATCCGGCAACTTAAAGTCAGTTACCGATTCACGTAAAGATTCAGCCATGTTTGCCAATTCAGAAACTGAACGCGCTGTATCAAACGTTGCTGTTGTTGTTTGTGACGTAATTTCCTGTACAACATTCATCGTCGTCGCAATATGACTTGCTGAAGCAGACTGAAGCTTCGCAGCATCAGAAATGCTCGCAATCAGTTTCGCCAAATCACCAGATACGGTCTGAATTTCATCCAGTGCAATCCCTGCATCTTTGGCCAAGTTCGCACCACGCACAACCTCAGAAGTCGTTTGTTCCATTGAAATCACGGCTTCGTTGGTATCTGTTTGAATGGTTTTTACTAAGCTTTCAATCTGCTTGGTTGCTGATGCAGAACGTTCTGCAAGACGTTGTACCTCATCTGCTACAACGGCGAAACCACGACCTGCCTCTCCTGCCATCGATGCTTGAATCGCAGCATTCAATGCCAAAATGTTGGTTTGATCGGCAATATCATTAATCAACGAGACGATGTTACCGATCTCCTGAGATGATTCACCCAAACGTTTAATACGTTTTGAGGTTTCCTGAATCTGCTCACGGATATGATCCATACCTTGAATCGAACGGTTTACAACATGTGCACCATTGGTCGCAATTTTTACAGAACGGTGTGCAACCTCAGCTGATTCAGATGCATTGGCCGATACTTGGTCGATCGACAATGCCATTTCGTTCATCGCAGCTGATGCACCCGCGATCTCTTGTGCTTGATGCTCAGATGCCTCAGCCAACTGGTTGGTAATATTTTGCGTATTCTGTGTATATCGTGCAACTTCTTGCGAGGTGTCGGTAATTCGAGAAACGAGGTCACGTAACTGATCGATCGCAAAGTTAATCGAGTCCGCAATTGCCCCTGTAAAGTCTTCAGATACCGTCGCATAAGAGCGTAAGTCACCGTCCGCCAAATCAGCAATTTCATCGAGTAAACGCAAAATCGCATTTTGGTTACGGTCATACTCATCTTGTAAGCGTGTCACACGTTCTTTATCGGTATTACTACGCAAAGCAAGTAGCTGTAATGCAGAGAAAACCAAGACAGCTAAAGCCAAAATCAAGGCAATACCTGCAAGCACGTTGCCCCAACCACCTTCAGCTTTATCTGACAAAGTCGTTAAAGATGAAAGGAGTGCATCAGATTGAGTGAAAATTTCAGAAGATGCTTGACGTACATGCACGATCTGATTGGCATTTTTCAAGACTGTATCTGCAGCTAATCTTAAAACTGAATCATAGTCTGATTTGATGCTATCGACTGACTCACGCAAGTCAGATGAACCAATACGATCTACACCAAGCTCAGAGCTACCATTTAATTGTGCATTTAAGTAAATACCAAAGGTATCAATATCTGCACCAAAGTCATTGGCAGAAGCATTTGAGTTGTCTGTACCCACTAACACGGAGTTAATAGAACGTAAAATACGCTCGGCAATGAACACTTGGTTTTTAGTGATAATTACCTGACTACTTGGCATATTTTCACGAACCATTTGGTCAACCATCAGGTTATATTCAGCCTGAATCTCAGGAATCGTTTCACTGATTGAAATGTTGGTTTCATAGAGTTGATTAATGACTTCTTCTTGAGACACAATCAAATCAATATGCTTTGCAACAGTCCCCCAAAGCGCATCAACCTTTTTATATTCTTCCGAATTGGTATTATAGCGATTGCCCACAATTTCAAGATTTTCAGCGAATCGCTTTTCCGACTCAACCAAACTTTTCATTGATTCTGATGTGCCTGATGCGGTTGCCTCAGTTGCTTGACGCGAAATCATCTGCGACAACAAGCGTAATTCACCTAAACTTCGAGTCAACTGATTAGAACGCGGCAGACTCACGAATAAATAGATTAAGAGGATAACTGCAAGGACCAAAGCAATTAAGGAGCGATAGATAATTGGTTTTGATTTCTCAGTCTCACCAAATAAACGAGAAAACTGATCCACTTGAGTCCGAATTTTTTCTACAAAAGTTCCGCCCCGTTTCAATCCCGCACTATCACTACCATTCTTCTTTTTAAGTTTAAAGCCCATACCAGCTTCTCCCCGAAATACCTGTTAATTTTCCACAGCGTATTAAATTAGTTTATAAACTTTATTGATGCATTCATGTACTGCGGATTTTTTAATAATCGACTCAGTAAGAACACATGCCATTGCTGATTATGTTGGTGGAAATACCCCTGACAATAGTCTTTTAATTTATTGTCTAGCTCATCCGTTTGAGAGAAAAAACTCTTTTTATTGAAGTGCTGAATTCCCAAGACCTGATCTACGACCAACCCCACATAATGGTCTTGATGACTAATACAAATCACTTTTTGCATTGGAGAGAATTGACTTCGTTGCCCCGAAATAAAATGAGTTAAATCAGAAACTGAAAGCAAGCGTCCGCGGATATTTGCTAGGCCACGCACCCATGCTTGAGTATTTGGTACCGGCGTATATTTCGGAGGATATATCACCTCAGAAATTTCCCCCAATGGTGCAACAAAATATTGCCCGAACATTTCAAATGCGATACCAGACCAACGGCTGACTTCATTTTGACTTGAAGTATATTGTTTATTGCCTCGCTTGGATAAGCGAAGCAACTCGATAAATCCATTTGCTGCCATACTCTATCCCATATTGAGTCATGAAAAGCGGAGTAATGCGAAGACCATATTGAACAACAATCAATTAACTTAATAATTCTTTGATTACGTCTATAAGTTGTTGTTCATCAACTGGCTTCGTCAAATAATCGCTTGCACCTTGACGCTTTCCCCACACTCGATCTGTTGCTTGATCTTTGGTGCTGACAATCACAACAGGAATATGCTGTGTTTCTTTCGCTTTGCTAATCTGGCGTGTTGCTTGAAAGCCATTCATCCCTGGCATAACAACGTCCATAAGCACCAAGTCAGGCAATTCTGCTTGTGCCATCGTAACCCCATCCGCACCATTGGTTGCTTCTAATACATCATAACCGTGCTTCGTTAAAATTTCTCTAAAGCGAAATGTTTCAGTCGGTGAATCATCTACAATAAGTATACGAGCCATTTTGTCCTCAATTTTTAAATTTTATGCGCTAACATGGTTACGGATCGCACTTAACAGCTCATCCTTACTAAACGGCTTAGTCAAATATTCGTCAGACCCCACAACACGCCCTTTCGCCTGATCAAACAAACCATCTTTACTTGAAAGCATAATCACAGGAATATTTTGATAATTTAATGAATTCTTGATCAATGCACAGGTTTGATAACCGTCTAAACGTGGCATCATAATGTCAACAAAAACGATATCAGGATTGGCTTCAGCAATTTTTGATAATGCCTCAAAACCGTCAACCGCAGTAATTACCTCACAACCTTCCCGTTGCAATAAGGTCTCTGCTGTACGACGAATTGTTTTTGAATCGTCAATCACCATCACCTTTAAGTTTTGAAATTTATCTTCCATTTAATTGTTCCGCCCCATTCACTCAATACACACTATATGGTTGGTTTAATTTATTTTATACAGTTTGATATTTTTAACATATCTTTACTTGCATTATCAATGAAGTTTTTTGAACCGATCTATCAGTTTTTCCAAACAACCGCTATTAGCTCACACTTTTAATTAAATTCATATTTTTTTTGCATGCTCACTATTTTTAATTGTATAAATAACCACTAATATACAATTGATTATTATTTAAAAATAAGTGATTTAGTTGACTTTTTACGGGAGATGTAATGACTGATTCGTTAAAGTGCGGTTTCCGCGTTAGACACTTTAAAACGATTGCACGCATTTACATTTGCTCATTTTTTTTATTGTTATCCCCTTACGCTTCATCTTTCGCAGCAGCCGATCAAGCAAAGGCTGTCTGGTATCGCTATTATGATAAAAATGGGATTGCCAACGTCAGTACCTCTGTGTCTCCTGACCATATCCGTTACGGTTATGAAGCGCTTGATCGAAATATGCAAGTCATTAAACGGAATCGACCTTTCAACGCTCTAGCAGATGCTCAACAATCTTCACAACGAGAATCGCTTGCACGTCAACGTGAACAAGATTTGCGCTTGAAACGCGCTTATGGCAGTGTTCAGATTGCAACCGTAAAAAGAGATCAAATTTTAGCAAATCTAAAAAAACAACTCAGCTATCAACAGGAACAATTACAACAATTACAAACGGATAAAATCAGATTTAAACGCCAAGAAATGGAATATCATCGCAAAGGACAAGCGATTCCAGCACAACTCAAAAGCAATCTTACAAACAATACCCAAAATATTGATAACGTCAAAAGAACGGTTGAAAGTCTACGCAACGCTTATCAAAAAACTGAAACTGAATATACGGATATCATTCAACGCCTAAAAAAACTTGAATAAAATCAATGTAAAAAATTATTTAAGCAGTACTATATCTCGATAAAACTGCAGGCTAACTTTTATATTTCTTCAATATTTAAGCCTTCTACAATAGGTTATACTGCGCCAAATTGAATGATTCATGTCATAATGCCAAACGGCTGAAAAGTGGGTGTATTATTTCATCCATTCTTATTGGCTTTTTTTATAACACTTAACTTTAGGACAGTTTCCATGCGCGCAAGCCGCTTTTTATTTGCAACGTTAAGAGAAACCCCAAATGATGCTGAAGTCATTTCACACCAGCTCATGTTACGTGCGGGGATGATTCGTAAATTAGCTTCTGGTTTATACTCTTGGTTGCCCATGGGAACGCGTGTACTAAAGAAAGTCGATGCGATTGTTCGTGAAGAAATGAACCGTTCAGGCGCATTAGAAGTTTATATGCCTGTGACGCAACCTGCCGCGCTTTGGGAAGAATCAGGTCGCTTTGAACAATACGGCCCAGAATTATTGCGTTTCAAAGATCGTCATAACAATGATTTTGTTTTAGGCCCTACGCATGAAGAAGTCATCACCGATTTAGCGCGAAATGAATTAAAAAGCTATAAGCAACTACCATTGAATTTTTATCAAATTCAAACCAAATTCCGTGATGAAATTCGTCCACGTTTCGGTGTGATGCGTTCACGTGAATTCATCATGAAAGATGCTTACTCTTTCCATGCGAATCAAGCATCTTTGCAAGAAACGTATGACGTGATGTATGACACTTATAGTCGCATCTTCACTCGTCTTGGTTTGGACTTCCGTCCAGTACAAGCGGATACTGGTTCGATTGGTGGCTCAGCCTCTCATGAGTTCCATGTACTTGCAGCCAGTGGTGAAGACGATATTGCATTCTCAACTGAGTCAGACTATGCAGCTAACGTAGAAATGGCTGAAGCTGTTTTAGTTGGTGAACGCGCACCTGCTACGCAAGCTTTTGCATTGGTCGATACACCAGATCAAAAAACCATTGCAGATGTTTGTGCATTCTTAAATGCTGATGCGAAACAATCGGTAAAAGCATTGCTGGTACAAGGGATTGCAGATGAGAAAGGCAATATACCTGTTGTTGCCTTATTCTTACGTGGCGATCACGAACTAAATGATATCAAGGCTGAAAAACATCCACTTATTGCTGCACCTTTGACATTTGCAACTGACGAACAACTACAGCAACACGGTTTAATCGCAGGTTTCTGTGGTCCTCAAGGCTTAGTTGAAAAAGGTTTAACGGTGATTGTAGATCGTGCTGCATCAATACTGGCTGACTTTGTTGCTGGTGCAAATGAAGTGGATAAACATGCCACTGGCGTGAACTGGGATCGTGACGCGGAATTCACTGAAGTATTTGACCTTCGTAATGTCGTAGAGGGTGATCCATCTCCAGATGGTAAAGGCACACTGCAAATCAAACGCGGTATTGAAGTCGGTCATATCTTCCAACTCGGTACAAAATATTCAGAAGCTTTAGGCTGCAAAGTGCTTGGTGAAGATGGCAAACCATTTACCGTCACCATGGGTTGTTATGGCATAGGGGTTACACGTGTGATTGCTGCTGCCATTGAGCAGAATTACGATGACAAAGGCATCATTTGGCCTCAAGCGATTGCACCTTTTGACATCGCAATCGTTCCAATGAATGCACATAAATCACCGCGCACCGTAGAAGCTGCTGAAGCACTTTATGCAGAGTTACAAGCACAAGGTTATGATGTACTCCTTGATGATCGTAATGAACGCCCAGGGGTTAAATTCTCTGATCTTGAATTGATGGGTATCCCTCATCGTATTGTGATTGGTGAAAAAGGCTTAGATGCGGGTATCTTCGAGTACAAAGGCCGTCGTGATGCAGAAGCAAGCAACCTTAGTAAAGATGATTTATTGGCAAAACTGACCCGCTAATATTAGTCCATAGAAATCAAAGAAGCCGTTTCAATGAAACGGCTTCTTTATTGGGGATTGGGAAATTTAAACCGTTAAGTCTTTAAGTTTTTCCGACGGACCATTATTTTTGACTGAATCGATTCCTTTATCTCGAGATTGCTCACTGGCATAAAGCTGACTGGTTCCAATCACCTGATGATTTGCAGCCTTTAAATTAAAATAAGCTTTATCATTTTTTGACGTTAATCGCTCATAATGAGCATCATCTGGGCTATTCTTTTGCACTGATGCAATCCCATTCAATGCCGATGCCTTGGTCTTGTATAATTCACTATTTAAAATGACTTCACCATTTCCCGCTTTCAAGACAAAACGATATTGCCCATCGCTTGCCCGACTCACCTCAAACCATCCAGCCATAAATAACCTCTATTATTGGAATTCATATTGTTTTGTTTCTTCCATAATATAAATCAGTCACAACGGTTTAAGTAGATTGTTTTTTGTTCAATTTTGGTAGCTTAAAATTCACTTTTGACATAAAAAAGGAGCATTTGCATGCTCCTAGATAAGATGGTTGGAATTAAACCTTTTTAACAAACTCAGATTTAAGCTTCATTGCACCAACACCATCAATTTTACAATCAATATTATGGCCATCACTCGCATCAGCGACCAGGCGAATTGATTTAACCTTTGTACCAACTTTAACAACTGATGATGAACCTTTAATTTTTAAATCTTTAATGACCGTAACGCTATCACCGTCAACCAAAACATTACCGTTGGCATCTTTAATAATTTCTTGTGCTTCTGAAGCTAGACTATCACCTTCTTTCCATTCATGTGAACATTCAGGACAAATAAGGAGTTCGCCATCTTGGTAAGTATATTCTGATTGGCATTGTGGGCAATTTGGAAAAGACATAAAAAATCTCAAAAGTCTTATTATGAGCGATAGAGGCCATTTTTCAAAATTAAACCGCTTATTGATCTGGGATTTCAGCTTGAATCAACAAACCCAACAAATGAAGTGACTCTTGCCACCCCAAATAACAAGCTTCAACAGGGATAACATCTGGTAGTCCCTCTTGGGTAATATTCACCTCTGTACCCACAAGCACAGGTTTGAGTTGAATGGTCATTTGGATCTCACCTGTCAGATGAGGATCATCGAACTGATCCGTATAGCGAAGCAGTTCATTTTGAACAATTTCGATATACTTTCCACTAAATGAGTGCATGCTCCCTGTAGAAAAATTCGTAAACGACATTTTATAAGTACCGCCAACTTGTGGATCTAAGTGATGCACTTTAGCGGTAAATCCATGAGGTGCCATCCATTTGACTAACGCATCTGGATCTAAGAAGGCTTTAAAAACACGTTCAGGGGGCGCATTAAATACGCGATGTAATCGTACTGTGCCTGGCATCGTTATTCTCCATTGTGGCTATTATTTTACTTGCAGGTTGAGTATCGCAATCTATATCGTCATTGCGATATTTCTAATCTCTTATTTCAACATGAATATCAACAATCAAAAGCTGCTTTTTTGTGAAAAATGGCGCAAAATAACAGTCCATATTTTAGTGACCAAAACGCAGCTTTAGGATCGATCTATGAGTCAGCTTGCTTTTACTGCTTTTAGCTTAAATGGTATAGATGCACAAAAATTTTTACAGGGTCAGGTAACTGTTCACACTGAACGTTTACCAGAGAATGAAAGTCGATACACTGCTATTTGTGATTTAAAAGGGCGTATTCATTTTGGTTTATGGATTAAAAAATTAAATCCAGAAAGTTTTGAACTTGTCATCACACAAGATCAAGCAGAAGAGTTTTCCAAACATATCAAAAAGTTTGGTGCTTTTTCAAAAATGAAATTAGAAGAAATTGGTCAAGTTTTTCCAAATATTGTTGGACATCAAACTGAGTTCTCTCAGACAGAAACCGATGTAAAGACTTGGCAATTACAGGCTATTCAGTCTGGACAAGCTTGGATTACTCAGACAACAGAACATGTGTTTCAACCACAAGAATTACGCCTACATCAACGTGACGGCGTACATTTTGATAAGGGATGTTACTTGGGACAGGAAATTGTGGCGCGCCTTTGGTTTAAAGCAAAACCTAAACACTGGTTACATTTAATTCAAGGAAAAGGTGAAGCTCCCTCTTCTGCGGCTCAAATCACTAAAGATATAGAAGTGGTTAATAGTGTTGCCATTGAAGATGGTTATTTAGCACTTGTGGTGGCAAAACCAGCTGCTCTAGAAGAGTTTGATTTGACAGTGTTGGACTTGCCAGAAGCACTAAGTGGTGATGTGGCGAGACCACAATAAGAGCGCTTAAAAAGCCCTATTAGTAGGGCTTTTTAATTATTTATAAAACAACCTAAAAAATTAAATTAGCACTATACTTATTAAAAAATGAACTAATTATATTTTGACTTTATTTTATAGGAAACTTCTGTGTATACACTCAAATACCTCTTAATTATTACTTTATTGACCTCATTAAATTCGCAAGTAATTTTTGCTAATACAGAGCAAATTAATCAACGTGTAAAACAACTTCCTAGTGAATTAAAGCCAGACTATATCGATAAAACACCTATTTCTAACTTATATAGTCTTTCAAACCCCAGAGGGTCAACATTCATTGATGCTTCAGGTCGATATCTGATTCATGGTAATATTTATGATCTTGAAAATATGCAGAATATCGCCCCAATTAACTATCAAAAACATTATGCTATCAACCCTAAACAACTACCTCTTGCAAACGCATTAAAAGAAGTTAAGGGGAATGGTAAAAGAATTCTATATGTTTTTGCTGACCCAGACTGTCCCGCATGCAGAGTCCTACAGAGTGAACTTGAAAAAGTTGACAATGTAACAATCTATACATTCCCTATGGGATTAACTCATTTACATCCAACGGCGGTAGAAACCTCTAAAAATATTTGGTGTTCAAAGGATCCAGTTAAGACCTGGAAACTTTATTTACTCAATAATATAAAACCGAACAAAAGAGAAAATTCCTGTAATCAACCTATCGATAAAAATATGGAAATTACTAAAAACTATCAAATTAAACATACACCAACTTTATTTAATTCCAAAGGTCATAGAGCTGTAGGTATCCCTGAACTAGAAGATTTAGAAGAATTTATGAATGAGTATTAGAATTGATTTACTATTTGATCGGACGTTTTATTCATCTGTAGTCGTAATCAATCGCGTAGTCCAACTGCTGAACGCATCTTTGCACAAGGGTATGGTCTCCATACCCGATCAGCTGGTACCAGCCGCCACGCTAAACATACAATTTCGCTCAAAGATATACTTTGGGCTGATCAAATCTTTGTGATGGAAATACGACATAAGCAACAAATTAAAGTGAAATTCTCTAAACAGCTCATGAATAAGAAAGTGTTTGTTTTAGATATCCCTGATAATTATCAATATATGGATTCTGATCTAATTGAATTGCTACAACTCACGATGCAGCCTTATATAGCATAACGTTAGCGTTTATTTCCTCATTCATTTTCTCTCCATAAATCCTCCACAAGAATTCTGCAAAATAAAAATATATCCCATTGTTTCCATAAACTTTTATTTAAAAACAGTCAAAAATTAAAGGTATTATTCGGGCATGATATATACAAAATCATCATTTACATTTTTTACCAAACTTTTATGATGTGCACATCAACAAAATATTCTGCTATACAACGGATTAAAGCAGATCGATGCGAAGGGAAAGAAAAATGAAAAAGTTGCTTATAGCCAGTTTAATGATTGTTGCAAGCCACGCCACACTAGCAGCAGACAGCAAAGCTTCAGCCAAAACAGATGTTTTTGCAAAAGCAACCCAACTGTATGAAGCAAAAAACTACCCTGCTGCATTCGCAGAAATGCAACGTCTCGCAGAGTCAGGCAATGCTCAAGCCATCTACAATCTTGGCTACATGACCCAGAATGGACAAGGAACGACTAAAGATGAAAAAAGAGCTTTGCAATATTACCAAGATGCTTCAAATAAAGGCTACGGCAAAGCTAGTTTCACCTTAGCGCAACTTTATCGTCATGGTGGATTGGGTATTACACCGAATACGCCAAAATTCAAAGAGTATTTAGATAGAGCATCAAAACAAGGTTCTGACGAAGCAATCGTGGAAATCGCAACACTATTATTTGCCCAAGGCAAACCAGAAATAGACCAAATTGCGATTCGCCAACTCAGACCATTGATTCAAAAAAACTACTATCCTGCTATACACATTAGGGCTTTATATGATTTAGCGCAAAGTGATAAAAACAAGAATCCTGCGATGCGTCAACAAGCAATCAAAATGATTCAATCCCTTGCCGAAAAAGGCTATGCACCATCATTAATGGCACTAGGTAATATGCTGGCGAATGGCGATATTCTTCAACAAAACTTACCAGAGGCGAAAAAGATTTTTACAGAACTGGCGAGACAGGACATCCCTCAAGCCAAAGAATCTTTGGCAAAAGTAGAACAGATTATAAAAGCCAAAGAACAACAAGCCAAAGCTTCAAAACCGTAGTATTTTATTTTACCCGTAACCACCAAATATCGACTTTTCTAGCAGATATTTGGTGGTGGTCAACAGATTAAAACTGTTTAGTGACTTTAATCCCAGCACCCCAATTGCGCCCATCCGCAGGTTCATAGAAGCGTCCATTGCCATCATTTACAATCACTGAACCGACGTAATTTTTATCCAACATATTATCGACTCGCGCATACGCATTGACGTTCCAATCATTCAATGTCCAGAGATAGCCTGTGTAGGCTGAAACAGTGGTATAACTTGGCGCTGCTTCAGTGTTGGTATCATTCACATAAATTTTGTCATTATACTGCGCATCGACCCCACCATAAAAACCAGTGTTTGGTTTCCATGCCACCGCTGCATAAGCACGTTGCTTCGCAATACCAGGAATCAGATTTCCTGAGGCAATTTCTGCTACAGAGCCAACAGCAGGAACCGTTGAATCAAAAGTTGCATCTAAATAACCATAACTGGCATTAGCCACCAAATCACGCCAAAGTGCTTTGTTCCATGTCAACTCAATCCCTTCACGCAAGGTCTTATCAGCGTTACGAAAGGTCGTGCGTCCATTGCTTGCGCCTGCGGAGACAATGTCGTCTTTGGTCTTGGTTTGGAAAACAGCCAAAGTAAAATCACCAAGTTGATTTTGTGATTTTAAGCCAAGCTCATAGGTATCACTGCTCGATGCATCAAGATCAAAATTAAAACCGCCTACACCATCAGGGCGATAAGCCATTTCAGTAAATGTAGGTGTTTCAAAACCTTTGGCATAACTGACATAAGCCAAAAGTTCAGGAATAACTTGCCAACTTAATGCAATGGATGGAAGTAGCTTAGAATAATCATGTTTGCCACTATCATCACCGTTTACACCAGAAATGTAATGGTCTTTAGATTTGTAATGTACATTACTATAACGAAGGCCCGTATCGACTCGCCATGTCGGTAAAAACTGCCACGATGCTTGTAAATAAGGATCGATATTCCATAAGCTATTGTCTTCGTTACGATGTAAATTACCTTTCACACCATAACTTGGCTGATTACTCATTAAGACAAAGTTTTCATAGCCTTTACGATCTTCATCCATGCTATCAAGTGCAACTCCAAGACTGATGCTCGTATTTGGTAGCAACTCTTTTCCAGTCCAACGGAAATCAGCACCATAATAATTACGATCGAAATCAATCACCCCACCGGCATGACGTGGATTGGCTTGAGCTGATGCAGGTATAGACTGATATTGTGTTACCTGACGATTGCCCCAATACCCCATCACATATAACTCATGCTGATCATTAATTGGCTTCGACCATGTCACCCCAGTTTGAGTTTGTTCAATATCTTTGCGTACATCATAGGTATTATTGGCATCATTAACTTGACGAGGATTTTGCTGCCACTGAGTTTTATTCAATCCTTGAGGGTCGTTTGCATGAATTTTGACGTAATTGGTGATCCAATTAATCTTCGAACCATCGTCAAGATCCCATGTCAGCTTGGCATTGTTGAGCACCTTACGTGCATCACTATGATCACGATAGCCATCAGTATCAAAATATGATGAGCTAATCACATAACTCGGTTCATTGGCATGTTTTGAACCGCCTTGGAGAACTAAACCTGCACGATTTTTATTGTGACTACCACCCGCATAGCTCATTTCGATTGAATCTTTACCCTGTCCCTCTTTGGTCGTTGTCAAGATCGTCCCACCAGAGGAGTTCCCATAAAGGGAGGAAAATGGTCCCGTCAAAACTTCAAGGTGATCTAAACTACTCAAATCAATATTCGAGGTTTGCCCCTGTCCATCAGGCATCGTTGCAGGAATACCATCGGCATAAAGACGAATTCCTCGCACACCAAAAGTAGAACGTGCACCAAATCCACGCATTGATAGCTGTAAATCTTGCGCATAGTTCTCACGGTTATTGAGTTGTAAGCTTGGAATTCCTTTCACAAGTTCAGTTAGATTGACCTGTGCAGACCGTATTTG
Source organism: Acinetobacter sp. NIPH 298 (assembly GCF_000369505.1). Taxonomy (GTDB): domain Bacteria; phylum Pseudomonadota; class Gammaproteobacteria; order Pseudomonadales; family Moraxellaceae; genus Acinetobacter. The sequence goes on along the minus strand of NZ_KB850055.1, from coordinate 166,518 downwards.
CTCAGGTGCATCAACGCGAAATACCGAAGCGGGTGTCTGTAGATAGCTTGTATCTGTACGTGTAGCTTCGACTTTAATCGTTGGAAGTTGCACAGGCTTCTGAGTATCAGGCTCGACTGCCCATAGTAAGGAACTGTTTAGCCCCATACTCATTGCGACACAACCGTATAACAGATTAATTTTCCAGAAAGGCATGAAGATTCCTTATTTCTCAAAAAATTGAAACGATGATTTTTAAAAGTAAGCCGCTATTTATTTTATAATTATCTGAATATCATTAATTTTAGCTAAATCAGTCAAAGCTGTTACTGATCTATATTGGCAAATAAAATTAAATATCGACATAATTGTAAGTTAAACATTTACCCTCATTGTATTGTTGTTGAAACAACTTGATCTTATTATGCCCGAACTTCCTGAAGTTGAAACCACCAAAACCAGCCTGTTACCTTTATTGGAACAGCGCGTCCAAGCCGTGAAAGTCTGGAATGCCAGTTTACGTTGGGCGATACCTGATGATATTGATAAGCTGGTTGGCCAACGCCTAATACACCTTTTACGGCGCTCCAAGTATATTTTAGCTGAGTTTGAACATGATCAAATGCTTTGGCATCTGGGTATGTCTGGAAGTTTTCGTTTGTGTCAGCCGAGCGATGAACTAAGAAAACACGACCATCTGGTGATTGATTTTGAAGATTTTCAGCTCCGCTATCATGATCCTCGTCGCTTTGGCTGTATTCTTTGGTTAGATCAAAACAATCAAACTAAGCTCATTGACACACTTGGCCCCGAGCCGTTAAGTGATGATTTTAATTCGTCATATCTTTTAGAAAAACTAAGCAAAAAAAATGTCGGCATTAAAATTGCTTTAATGGATAATCATATCGTGGTCGGTGTAGGCAATATTTATGCGACTGAAAGCCTATTTAATATCGGCGTTCATCCAGCACAACCTGCGTCAACCTTAACCAAAGTTCAAGTGGAAAAGTTGGTGATTGAAGTCAAACGAATCTTGCAACAAGCCATTGATTTAGGTGGTTCGACTTTACGTGACTATAGCAATGCGATGGGTGAAAATGGTTATTTTCAACAAACCCTTTTGGCATATGGTCGAGCTGGCGAGATGTGTGTTAACTGTGAGACGACCTTAGAGAACCTAAAACTGGGACAACGTGCAAGTGTTTTTTGCCCACAATGCCAACCATTGAAACTGAAAAAAGCATAGTTTTTTTAAAGGAGAACAGCGCATGAAAACTGCTATTGTTCGACATATCTTAGTCAAAGATAAAGACATGGCTGAACAATTGAAAAAACGTATCCATTCTGGTGCTGATTTTTCAAAAATTGCGAAGCAATATTCAACCTGTAATTCAGCCAAACGTGGTGGCGAGTTAGGCGAAGTCAAAAAAGGACAGCTTGTTCCTGTTATAGATAAACTGGTTTTCAGCGCTGCTGAACGCGTCTTACATGGTCCGATTAAAAGTCAGTTTGGTTTCCACTTGATCGAAATCAAATTTAGAATGTGAATCAATAACCAATTCTAAAAACACAAAGGCTTGTGTAATGCTTTACTCTCGGCTAACCGAAAGAACAATTGCAGTAGTATCGCCATAAGCAATCGATTCAAAGCAAGTTTAAAGAACTTGTAAAGTTTGGCAAAAGAATCCATAAAAAATGGCAACTTATAAAATATCAGTTGCCACTCATTCAACTATTTCACTTCGTTCAATTTATACATACTGGCAGATTGTAAAGAAGAAATAGTTAGTACACACCTGCTTTGGTGCTGGTGTTGGTGTTGGTGTTGGTGTTGGTGTTGGTGTTGAAGATGTTAAACCATCAACTGCTGCACTCAAGTTCAGACGTGGAAAACGTTGATTCGTACGATGATCGGTCACCAATGTTCCTGTATTCTTCAAACGGTTTACAATGTCATCTAAGCTAGCATTTGGTAAGGCATTATTTGCAAGCAACACAGCAACTGCGCCCGCAACATGTGGAGCTGCCATGGATGTACCACTTTGGGTATACCCCCCTGCCGTAATCGGTGCTCCTGGCGCCAATAAAGTTAAATTTGATGCACTATTACTGAAGCAAGTTACTTTATCCATATAGGTCGACTGATCTGAGCAATTTTGATAACCCCGTCCTCCAACATTTGCATCATAAACAGCGCCAACACTGACTGCACCAGCTGTGCATGCTGGATATGAGATACCATTGGTATAAGCATCATTACCAGAAGCAACCACAGGGATTACGCCCGCATTACGTAATTTTTGGAATGAATTAGTCAACGATGAAGAAGTACAAGTTGATGAATATCTTGTTGAATTACCCAAACTCAAGTTAGCCGACTTGATATTGAGAGTTTCCGCTTGATTCGTCACCCAGTTTAAAGCCGAAATAATATCGCTATCATAGGCACTTCCGCCACGAAATACATCAAGAGCAACAATTTTAGCCTCAGATGCAACACCAGCAACAATTGAAGATACATTTGAACCATGACCATTGTCATCCAATGAGTTATCTTCTGGTGCAAAATCAAGTGCATAGCTGACTCGACAACTAGCTGGCGTGCCAGGTGCAGTACAACTTCCTAGATCGGGATGTCTATAATTTGCACCTGTATCTAAAACTGCAACTGTTGTACCCGCACCTGTAAAGCCTTTATTTTTGGCTACAGGTTGACCAATTTGGTTTAAACTCTGTGACAATGTGGCTTTGGATACACGGTTCGGATAGACCGCTTTGACATTTGGATTATTTAATAAATTCACCAACGCATTACGATTTTGTATACGATAAAAACTAATAGGTAAGGCATTGTAATCACGCAACAACTGAACACCCGAGTTTTGTTGTGCAAATTGATTAGATATCATTTGTTTTTGTTGTTGGAAATACTTCCTTAACTGTGCCGCAGTCAAATTTTGGTCTGCATCGTTATAATATTCAATAATCAGGTCATTCGATGCATTTTGTAATAATGCATTGATGTCAATTTTACCCTGTTGAATTTTTTGTTTAGCAGCATTACTCAATTGCGCATTTGCAGCCTGCGGTGAAATTTGCGCTTGTACATTACTAGCCCCAAACGATAACCCCATGCATAGCGCTAACAGAATCTTTTTGTAAATCATAAACATTTTCCTTTTTTTTTGCTTGTTTTAACAAATTATGTTGATCAATTTGGTTCAATAATTTGGTTGCCTACATCGGTTTCTGGATCAATCGGTTGAATGCTCATATCACTTTTAGTATCAACCAACTCATTGTCACCCGAAGTACTAGTGGCAGCCTGTTCAACATTAGAAGCTAACTGAGTTGGATGACTTGCGAAGGCATTTTGATCGTTTGGAGCACTTTGTGATGTTGTATCTATTGGATACATATTGACCGAAACTGACGTTTCGTTAGTTGGTTTAAAATAAACAACCAGTGCAATCACCAAACCAAACATAATGACAATACTTAAGATAACTTTCATCTTATTATTCATAGCTCTGTTCACTTCTATTTATTTGCTTGAATTAAATTGCGTTTACAATCCGTACGCAATCAATAGTTAAAAATTAAACAGCGACTGCCATTTATTGTCTAGATATGACATAAATTATTAATGTGAATGCCCTCACAAAAGATTTTCTTTCTTTGATTTAAATTAATCAAAATTACAAAAAAAATTTATTTTTAAATTTGAAATGTTATAACGTAAAAAATAGCCCATTTTTCTTAGAAAAATTTTTATAATAAGCAGGTCGGCAAACTAGATGATTTTTCAAGTATATTGGCGCACTCTCAACCTCATACCAACAACTATTATTTGACATATTTTAGTCAAAGATAAAGATATGGCTAAGCAATTGAAAAAACGCATTCATTCGGGTGCTGATTTTTCAAAAGTTACCAAACAATAAATATTCAACCTGTAATTCAGCCAAACGTGGTGGCGAGTTAGGCGAAGTCAAAAAAGGAAGCTTGTTCCTGTTATAGATAAACTGGTTTTCAGTGCTGCTGAACGCGTCTTACATGGTCCGATTAAAAGTCAGTTTGGTTTCCACTTGATCGAAATCAAATTCCGTATGGATGGGGTGAGGTAATCAGAATTGGGCTTAAATTTAAGCACCCAGAAACTGAAATAATTTTCAGTCTTGCGCTTTCATCACATAGGTCCATGCCAGTATTCTTTCACCCGAAATTAGATATACTTCAGTCTGTACCCGTTGGTATTGCATTCCTTCAAAATCGTCCAGCATTTGCCAATTTTCTTGTAATTTTTCAGTGCTAAATAAGTAGCCTGCTACCAAAGCATCTTTTTGGTTTAATACAATTGCAGGTAAGCCTTTATCTGGTCCCCAATCTAAAATATGTACTGTGCCATGCACAAAGGCTTGCTGCCAGTCTCCCCCAATTCCACCGAGAATATGCGCATTTTCTCGATTTGGACATAAAGTACCGTAGACGAACAATCGATTCATTTTTGTCTCTTTCTCCCTCATATTTGCATAGCATCTTAGAATGAAGTTGGCTATTTTCCTAGATGCTTAAATGACCATCAAATCTATATCGCCAGCTCTCCCCGAAACGAATAGCCATAAAAAACGGCATCTTAAGTGCCGTTTTTTGTTTAAAGCTAATTTAGCCCTGTTTTTTTAGCTCATCACGAATTTCACGTAACAATTGAACATCTTCTGGTGTTGGCGCTGGTTCTGCTGGTGCAGCTTCTTCTTGTTTGCGTAGACGGTTCATCACCTTAACTAATAAGAAAACCACCCATGCCAATAATAAGAAGTTAATCAATACTGTAATGAAATTACCATACGCAAACACATTTAAACCGGCTTCTTGGGCTGCTGCAAGATTACTAATACTATTCGGGTTATCTCCCAATACGACAAACCAGTTGGTGTAGTCGACATCGCCACCCAATATCCATGAGATAATTGGCATCAAAAGATCTTTGACCATTGAATCAATGATTTTACCAAAAGCCCCACCGATGATCACACCAATGGCGAGATCCATTACATTGCCTTTTACAGCAAATTCTTTAAATTCTTGAATAATACTCATCTTAACTCTCCAGAGTTGAATTTTGTCGTGCCCTGTTTTTGCATTGTTTATTACACAGGCACAGCGACCAGCCATATAGTTGATAATTTAATATTTTTTCAAAAAAATGAAAGTTATTTCACACTTTAACAACATATTTTATTTTAATAAAAAGATGAATTTAAGCACGCTCGTTGTTTTATGTTTTGCAATAAAAAACCGCTAAATAAATTTAGCGGTTTTTCACTTTTCTGTTAAAAAAATTATTTACCACGGTTACGCTTACGTTCGCCTTCAGTAAGATAACGTTTACGAATACGAATAGATTTAGGTGTTACTTCAACTAATTCATCATCTTCAATGAATTCAAGTGCCTGTTCAAGCGTGAATTCAATTGCAGGAACTAAGGTTAACGCTTCGTCTGTACCAGATGCACGTACGTTGGTTAACTGTTTCGCTTTAGTCGGGTTAACAGCCATGTCGTCAGAACGTGAGTTAATACCTACGATCATACCTTCATAAACTTCTAACTGTGGTTTAGCAAATAAACGACCACGGTCTTGCAATGTGAACAATGCATAGCCCAAGCATACGCCTTGAACCATAGAAACTAGAACACCGTTTTGACGTTGTGCGACAGTACCTTGTTTTGCAGGACCATAATGCGAGAAGCTTGACGTCATGATACCCGTACCAGAAGTCATGGTTAGGTATTCTGAACGGAAACCAATCAAACCGCGTGAAGGAACAGTTGCCTCAATACGCATACGACCTTTGCCGTCAACTTCCATATTGGTCATTTCGCCTTTACGGAAACCCATTTGTTCCATAACGAAACCTTGATGCTGTTCTTCAACGTCAAAAGTCACGTTTTCGAATGGCTCGTGTTTCACACCATCGATTTCTTTCATGATCACTTGTGGACGTGATACGCCCATTTCAAAGCCTTCACGACGCATGTTTTCGATCAATACAGAAAGATGAAGCTCACCACGACCAGACACTTTGAAACGGTCTGGACTGTCAGTATCTTCTACACGAAGTGCAACGTTATGAATCAATTCACGATCAAGACGTTCACGAATGTTACGTGATGTTACAAACTTACCTTCTTTACCAGCAAACGGTGAATTGTTTACTTGGAATGTCATCGAAACAGTTGGTTCATCGACAGACAATGGTGGTAAAGCTTCAACCGCTTTCGGATCACAAATGGTGTCAGAAATGTTAAGTGCATCGATACCAGTTACACAAACGATGTCACCAGCGTTTGCTTCGGTAATATCAACACGTTCTAAACCATGGTAACCCATAATTTTTAAGATACGACCATTACGCGTCTTACCTTCTTTATCGATTACAGTTACTTGTGTGTTCAATTTAACTGAACCACGTTGAATACGACCAACACCGATTACACCAACAAAACTGTTATAGTCAAGTGAAGAAATCTGCATTTGGAATGGACCATCAACATCTACTGCTGGTGGCTCAACGATATCTACAACGGTTTGGAACAATGGCGTCATATCGTCAGCAAGTTCTTCAGGTGAAGGACCAGCAACACCACGAAGACCTGATGCATAAACGATTGGGAAGTCTAACTGTTCGTCAGAACCACCAAGGTTATCAAATAAATCAAATACTTGATCGATAACCCAGTCACAACGTGCGCTTGGCTTGTCAACTTTGTTGATAATCACGATTGGCTTCAAACCACGCGCAAAGGCTTTTTGTGTCACAAAACGAGTTTGTGGCATTGGACCTTCTTGTGCATCAACCAAAAGTAATACGCAATCGACCATCGACAAGACACGTTCTACTTCACCACCGAAATCGGCGTGTCCCGGGGTGTCAACGATGTTGATGCGATACTCAGTGTTTGTGCGTGCATCTAACCATTTGATTGCAGTATTTTTTGCAAGAATGGTAATACCACGTTCAGACTCAAGCGCGTTAGAATCCATAACACGTTCAATCTCGCCTGCGCGATCACCAAGAGCACCTGATTGTTGTAAAAGTTTGTCTACAAGAGTCGTTTTACCATGATCGACGTGCGCAATAATGGCAATGTTACGGAGAGTTTTAATATCTGACATGTATAATTCAATACGCTTTAAATTTGAGGGCAAATTATACAGAAAAATATTACGCTTTAGTAGTGACAGTTTATTGACAGACAACTTTTTTTCTGACGAATTGCAATCGAATCGTTGGTAAAATAGTCCAACTCTATTAGAATATTCCACTAATGCTTATCGCTTTTTTATGCTCCCATGTCGAAACCCCTACCTCAGCAACAGCTCGATCTTGTTTACGGGCTGAATGATCGCCCGAAACCTTTTGTTGCATTTTTAGCCGCTTTGCAACATCTTTTAGCCATTTTAGTCCCGATTATTACCCCCGGATTACTGATTTGTCTCGCACTTGGTGTCTCTCGTGAAGACACCAATATGATTTTATCGATGTCTCTCATCATTTCAGGCATTGCTACTTTTTTACAGTGTAAAAAAGTAGGGCCTTTCGGTGCGGGATTATTAATTGTTCAGGGGACAAGTTTTAATTTTATTGGTCCAATCATTGGTATTGGTAGTGCAATGGTGGCTGCTGGCACGCCTGTTGAACAAGTGATGGCTGCCATTTTCGGGGTTGTGATTGCAGGTTCATTTATCGAAATGGGTGTTTCACGCATTTTACCTTGGGTCAAAAAACTGATTACGCCTTTGGTTACGGGTATCGTGGTTCTGCTGATTGGTTTGACCTTGATTAAAGAAGGTTTGATTAGCATGGGTGGTGGTTATACCGCGATGCAGAATCAAACATTCGCCAATGCTGATAATTTAATCATGTCATGTACCGTACTTGGCATCATTATTTTGCTGAATCGTATTCGTATTATTTGGGTGAAAAGTTCAGCAATTTTGATCGCCTTGGTGATCGGTTATATTCTTGCAGGATTTATGGGGCATTTAGATTTTTCTGTTTTAAATGATGCACCGCTTGTGCAAGTTCCTACCCCGATGCATTTTGGTTTAAGTTTTTCTTGGAGCTTATTTATTCCAATGGCATTTATTTATTTAGTCACTTCACTTGAAGCGATTGGCGATGTCACTGCAACCAGTAAAATTTCAAATCAACCCGTTGATGGTCCGATTTGGATGCAGCGAATTAAAGGTGGCGTACTGGTCAATGGTGCAAATTCATTCTTAGCAGGTATCTTCAATACTTTCCCGAGTTCAGTTTTTGCCCAAAATAATGGGGTGATTCAGCTCACAGGTGTCGCGAGTCGATATGTGGGTCTTTGGATTGCTGCTCTGCTGGTCATTTTAGGGCTATTCCCTGCTGTTTCAGCTGTGATCCAAGCGGTCCCTCAAGCTGTTTTAGGTGGCGCGGTAATGGTTATGTTCGGTGCTGTTGCAGCTTCTGGCATCAACATCCTGTCAGGGATTCATTTGGATCGTCGTGCCTTGTTAATCATTTCAATTTCTCTAGCTTTAGGTCTAGGGGTTGCACAAGTTCCACAGATTCTTGAACACCTACCCGAATTATTTAAAAATATTTTTAGCTCTGGTGTCGCAACAGGCGGTATTGCCGCTTTGATTTTAAATATAGTTTTACCTGAAACGCATAAATAATCATCCAACCTCGACACTTACCCAGTTTCACGACTGGGTTTTGTTTTGATGAGAGATCAATATGGATCCACGTAGTGAAGTCGTCTTACGTCAACAAGATTATTTAAATGGGCATATCTTATTGATTAATGCCCCGAATGATCAACTCGCCAAAGAACTACCCAGCCAAGCACAAGCATCTGTATGGACTTGGAACTTTGCTGAGCATCAAGGCTTTTTAAATGCTGGAATTTCATCACATTTCTCAGTTGAATTTCCTCAAGCTGTCTTTGAACAAGTCATTATTTTTGTGCCTAAATCAAAGGAATTGTTGAACTATATTCTGCATGTGGTGGTGAGCCATTTACAGCAAGGTCAGCACGTTTTTCTCGTTGGTGAGAAAAAAGGTGGGGTTGAACGTGCAGCAAAACAATTACAGCAGTATGGTCAAACACAGAAATTAGATAGTGCGCGTCACTGTCAACTTTGGCACATGAAAATTGAAAAAACTGAACAATTGAAACCACTAGATTACTGGTTAAAAACCTATACCGTACAAGTGAATCAAGATCGTTTAGAAGTTTGCGCACTGCCCGGTGTATTTAGCCAAGATCATTTGGATATTGGAACGGCCGTATTAGTTCCTTACCTTGATCAAGTAAAATCGGGTAAGATTGCCGACTTTGGCTGCGGTGCTGGGATTATTAGTGCATATTTGGCCAAACTAAATCCACAGCAACAAATTTTTGCGCTTGATATTGATGCATTTGCATTACGGTCAACTGAAATGACGTTTCAGCGAAATGGGCTAAATTTAGATCAGTTACACCTTCAACCTGTAACAGGCTTTGGTGATGCACCCAAAGATTTGGCTGCGATTGTCAGCAATCCGCCTTTCCATCAGGGAATCTATACCGATTACGATGCCAGTGAAGCGCTATGCAAGCTTGCAAAATCACACCTAAAACGTTCAGGTGAATTATGGATCGTCGCAAATCGTTTTTTGAATTATCAGCCACTTATTGAACAAAGCTTTGGTCAATGTGTCATCAAAACTGACCAACAAGGGTTCAAGGTTCTATATGCCAGTGCGAAATATAAAGTTTAAGGAATTTTTATGAGCGATACATCTGCTCCCCAACACCTTCAGCGTAAGCTCGGCGCTCGCCACCTCAATATGATTGCCATTGGTGGATCAATTGGTACTGGCTTATTCCTTGCTTCAGGCTCTACCATTGCAAATGCTGGCCCTGGTGGTGCATTGCTGGCCTATGCATTGATTGGTCTGATGATTTATTTCTTGATGACCAGTTTAGGCGAATTGGCAACACACACCCCAACATCAGGTGCATTTTTCACTTATGGTAGTCGTTATGTTGAGCATGGCTTTGGTTTCGCCTTAGGTTGGAATTATTGGTATAACTGGGCCATTACCGTTGCTTTTGAACTTGTCGCTGTACAATTCATCATGAAATTTTGGTTCCCAGATCTTCCTGGTTTTTACTGGAGTGCGATTTTCCTTGCGATTATTTTTGGGATCAACTCGTTAACAGTTAAAGGCTTTGGTGAGAGCGAGTTCTGGTTCTCCATGATCAAAGTGATTGCAATCATCGTCTTTATTATCATTGGTATTGCCATGATTGTTAAAATCATGCTCACGCCAAATGTTGCTGCTTTTTCCAATTGGACCTATCAAGACGCGCCCTTTGTAGGTGGTCTGCAAGCCATGATTGGTGTAGCAATGATTGCGGGATTCTCTTTCCAAGGTACAGAAATGGTCGGGGTCGCTGCGGGTGAATCAAAAGATCCGAAGAAAACAATTCCTTTGGCAATCAAACAGATTTTTTGGCGTATCCTCTTATTCTATATTCTATGTATTTTCATCATTGGTACACTGGTCAGTTACGATGATCCAATGCTATTAAAAGCTGCTGCAAGTGAAGATATTGCGTTGTCACCTTTCACCTTACTGTATGAAAAAGCAGGCTTTGCTTTTGCAGCCAGTTTGATGAATGCGGTCATTCTCAGTGCGATTTTGTCTGCTGGCAACTCAGGCATGTATTCTTCGACTCGTATGTTATGGAATATGGCACGTGAAGGAAGAGCGCCTAAACTCTTCTCCAAACTTGATCGTCGTGGCGTACCGATGAATGCACTCTATGCGACAACTGCCGTTGCTGCATTATGTTTTTTGACAACCTTTATGGGCGAAAAGCAGGTTTTTAACTGGTTGCTCAATATGTCAGGCATGTGTGGCTTTATTGTCTGGTTAGGGATTGCGATTTCACACTATCGTTTCCGTAAAGGATATATTTTACAAGGCTACAAGCTGGAAGACCTCGCCTATCGCGCCAAGTTCTTCCCATTTGCACCGTGGTTTGCATTTATTCTTTGCTCAATCATCATCCTTGGTCAAAACTATGAGGCCGTGCTCGGTGGAAAAATTGATTGGCTTGGAGTTTTATCCACCTATATCAGTATTCCTCTATTTTTGGCAATCTGGCTCGGTTATAAGTGGAAACATAAAAGCAAGTTAATCGCTTATAAAGATATGAATGTGAAAGCAGGTGAATAAATCATTGATTTATACTTGACTGAACACAAAATATGAGTAGAATCTCTGCTCATATTTTCAACGGCACTATTATATAGGAGGACGACATATGCCATTACAACTAGGAAACACATTGTAAGATTTGGCACTGTCACCTCACGGACAAGTGGTGAATCTTCATGATCACTTGTCCGAATGTCTATTTAAACCTAGCATTCGCTAGGTTTTTTTATGCCTATTCGGACAAAAAAATAAAATGACCGAGATAAGAAAATGGGCATACAAAAAATACTGAATGCTGATGCTCTATATGGCGTTCCAGTGAAAATCTTCACCAACGACATTGATAGTGAAAGCATTGAACAACTCAAAAAAATGGCACAACTGCAATTTATATATTCACATATTGCAGTGATGCCTGATGTACATGTCGGTAAAGGCGCAACTGTTGGTAGTGTAATTCCCACCAAGCACGCCATTATTCCTGCGGCAGTCGGGGTGGATATCGGCTGTGGAATGAATGCGATTCGACTCAATCTAAAAGCATCACAATTGCCAGATCACCTTGCACCATTGCGACATGCAATCGAACGCAAAGTTCCTGTGGGTTTTGAACTGCATAAACAGATCAAAGCCAAAGCTTCGAGCATTATCCCTTTGGAAAAACGCTTACAGCCTATTATCAAAAAGCATCCAGGCTTGGTGCGGATGTTAAGAAAGTTTGACGCGACTTGGCAGAAACAACTCGGTACGTTGGGTGGAGGTAATCACTTTATTGAACTGTGCTTAGATGAAAATCAGGACGTCTGGGTAATGTTACATTCTGGAAGCCGAGGTTTAGGTAATGTGATTGGCACATACTTTATTGAACTGGCGAAGAAAGAAGCTCAGCATCGTTTTGGTCATGTTCCAGAAAAAGATTTAAGTTACTTTGCCGAAGGTTCGAACAGCTTTGATGACTATGTAGAAGCTGTGCAATGGGCGCAAGAATACGCTTATGAAAATCGTCGCGAAATGATGCGGTTAATCCTAGAAGCGATCCGTCCGCTTCTACCACCCTTTCAAATGACCAAGGAAGCGATTAATTGCCACCACAACTACGTCAGTCGGGAAAATCACTTTGGTGAAGATCTATTCATTACTCGAAAAGGTGCTATTCGAGCAGGTTTAGACGAATTAGGCATTATCCCCGGTTCAATGGGAGCACGCTCTTATATTGTCAAAGGCAAGGCCAATCCTGAATCGTTCTGCTCATGTTCACATGGTGCTGGACGGAAAATGAGTCGCAATAAAGCGAAGTTACTGTTTAGCCAAGAGGATCTTATTCAACAAACCCAAGGCATTGAATGCCGTAAAGATGCGGGGGTGATTGATGAAATCCCAAGCGCATACAAAGATATTGATCAAGTGATGGCAAACCAATCAGAACTGATCGAAGTCGTTCATACACTTAAACAAATTTTATGTATCAAAGGATAATCAAATGAAACTGAAAGAGATGCCAAAAATCAAAGTTCGCAATCCTGTAGCTTTGTCCCCTTTACTAAAGAAAGGAGGGATTCACGAAACAGAAAAGCCACGCGCACAACACCGTCGCGATCGTCAACAAGCCAAACAACAATTGAATAAAGGTGTTTGGTAGACACATTTTTTGATAAAATGAGTAAAACTGAGGAGAAATAAAATGAATATTTACAGCGTATCGACAATAAAAAAAGCGACTCAAATGAGTCGCTTTTTTTATTATCAATGACTTGAAATTATTGACCTGGTTGAACTAAAACAGTACGGCTACCAGAAATCGCAGCGAATACGCGACGGTTCATAGCACGACCTTCTTTAGTTTTGTTGTCAGCAATCGGTTGATCCCAAGCGAAACCTTGAGTAGACAAACGAGATGCATCAACATTGTATTCATTTACAAGTGATGATTTAACTGAGTTAGCACGAGCCAATGATAAACGTTCGTTTAATGCACGTGGACCAGTGTTATCTGTATGACCTTCAATACGAGCAGTCGCATTCGGGTACTCAGCTAACTTCTCTGCTACTTTCGCAATCTCAGACTTGTATTGTGGCTTGATGTCTGATTTATTTGTATCAAAGAATACGCGAAGTTCCATGTTAAGATCTTCGGTCAACTCTTGTGGCTGTGGAGCAACTGGAGTTGGTTCAACTGGAGCAACTTCTACGACTGGCGCAGCAGGCTTCAAGTGACCACCAAGAACTACGTTTAAACCAGCAAGTGCTGTATAGTTCCAGAAGTCTTCATCGATGTTATAAGTACCACGAGCTTCAGTACGAAGAGATAAAGCATCGTTCAAGCGCCAGAAAGCACCGATACCAGCATTACCCAAAGTACCTTCTTCTTTCAAACCACGACCAGCACGACCTAACTGAGTATCAGTTGCATCGGTGAACGAGTATTTATAGTGACCAGCACCTAATAAAACATAAGGTTTGATTTTGCTGTCATAGTTTTTAGTGATCAAATCAGAAGTAACATAGAAGTTACCGTTGATTTGTTGTTGCTTATATTCAGAGTTAGCAGCAGCGCTATCAACGTCGCCTTTAACTTGGTTATATTCAACTTCAAAACCTAACCAAGGTGTTAATTCCACACCAATAGCAGCACCAACGAATAAATCGTCTTGTAATTCACCGCTACTAGTTAAATTTTCAGAACCATTGTTGTGCTTAGTGTCTTGGAATGTGTAACCAAGCAATAATGGAGTAATTGTTACGCCCGCATTAGCAGCAGCTAAGGGAGCAGCAACAAGCATAGCAAGTGCGATACGACTCAATTTCATGGATATCCTCCAGAGATAACAATTGTTTGTTGTTCAAGCTCAGCCTATGATTTTTGGCCCCTGAGAACAAGGTATGTTCCACAGTATTTTTTTTAAGCTATTCACTTCACTTTGAATCATACAAACACTTGATGAATTTTCCAAGTGCTTGATAACCTTAACCTCGTAAATTATTGACAAATTTTCTTACAATTTCCGTTGTAGTTCAGTAATTTTTAATTCAAAGCGATAGAGAGAATAGCTTATTGTTCACTGTCTTTGATTTTAGCAGTCTTTGTAGTACGAAGTAATCATTAGTTTGTCTAAATACTAAACTTAACAGAATAAATACAGCCGTTACTTAACACTTTGTTAATAAAAAAATTACAGAAATATTATATGGGTCAAACAATGTTTAAAATTTTAGGTCTCACAATCAGTGAATTAATCACGTGTATCGCAATTTTTGCAATTTTAGTGTGTCTCAGTCTACCCCATTTTAATGACTTAATGATGTCAAATGAAGCCATTCAACTCAAAAGAACACTCACAATTCATATACAAAAATCAAAAGCTGATGCACAAACCTATCGAAGAAATGTGACGCTGTGCGCAAGTCAAGATTTATTGACCTGTGATCGGGATTGGAATAAAGGATTTATAAGCTTCATTGATACAAATAACAATCGACAACGTGATCCCAGTGAGACCCTCCTCTATGCCACACCACTTAACTATAAATATGGAAGCTTAGACTGGAGAGGTACACTAAGAATCAATTCGATTACTTTCCAAGGCGATAGTGGGTTACCGAGAGGTTCAAATGGTAGTTTCTTTTATTGTGCAAATTCCCCCAAATATCATACGCGAATAAAATTAAGCCAAATGGGTCAAATTACCCCTGAACCTCTAGCCACTTGCTAAGAACTGTTCAGTCTAGCTTAAGCGATGTAAAACACTTTCTTCATTGCTTTTTTTTACTATACTGCATAGGTTTTGAACATTCTCTGCAAACGAATTATTTGCTACAAACTATAAAGTCTGGAGACACATAATGACTGACATCGTAATTGTCAACGGCGCTCGTACAGCAATGGGCGGCTTCCAAGGTGCATTATCAAGCGCAACTGCACCTGAATTAGGTGCAATCACAATTAAAGAAGCAATTGCTCGCTCAGGCCTACAACCCACTGATGTAGAAGAAGTCATCATGGGTTGCGTTTTACCAGCAGGCTTAAAACAAGGTCCTGCTCGCCAAGCAATGCGTAAAGCAGGTCTGCCAGACTCTACAGGTGCCGTGACCATCAATAAACTGTGTGGTTCAGGCATGAAAGCCGTCATGCAAGCAGCCGATATGATTAAAGCTGGCAGTGCAGAAATCGTTGTTGCTGGCGGTATGGAGTCAATGACCAATGCACCTTATGTTTTACCAAAAGCGCGTGCGGGTTATCGCATGGGTCATGGTGAAATTAAAGATCACATGTTCTTTGATGGTTTAGAAGATGCTGAAACTGGTCGTTTAATGGGTTCATTTGCGCAAGATATGGCAAACAAACGCAGTTATACACGTGAGCAAATGGATGACTTTGCCATCCGTTCATTGAAGCGTGCACAAAAAGCCATTACTGAAGGCTATTTCAAAGACGAAATCGTTGCAGTCACCGTATCGAGCCGCAAAGGCGATGTTGTGGTTGATCAAGATGAACAACCATTAAATGCAAAAATTGATAAAATTCCAAGTTTAAAACCTGCTTTTGCAAAAGATGGAACGATCACAGCAGCAAATGCCAGCTCAATTTCTGATGGCGCATCTGCTTTAGTATTAACATCAAGTGATGTTGCTGCTCAGCGTGGGTTACAACCTTTAGCAAAAATCGTAGCAACGGCTTCAAACTCTCAACATCCATCTGAATTTACCATTGCGCCAGTTGGTGCAATCGAAAAAGCCTTGAAAAAGGCAGGTTGGGATGCACAAGACGTTGATCTATGGGAAATCAATGAAGCGTTTGCGATGGTCACCATGTGTCCAATCGATGATTTCAAACTCGATGCAGAAAAAGTCAATATCAATGGTGGTGCATGTGCACTTGGTCACCCTGTGGGTTCTACAGGTTCGCGTATCATCTTGACACTGATCCATGCGCTTAAACGCACTGGTGGTAAGAAAGGTGTTGCGGCACTTTGTATCGGTGGTGGTGAAGCAACGGCGGTTGCGATCGAATTGATCTAAGTTCTAACCGATCTCATAAAAGATCTTGCTTCATGCAGGATCTTTTATTTTCAGAATTACAAAATAATAATCAACCAATCGTTAAATTCCCGCTATGTTATGCATTGTATAAAAAAACAACAATGGAGCTATCTTATGCAACTGAATCATTATTTAAATTTTCAAGGACAAACTGAGCAGGCATTTAATTTTTACAAATCAGTTTTTGGTGGTGAGTTTGCAATGATCAGCCGCTATGGTGACTTACCGCCTGAAGAAGGTGTGACATTGACTGAGGAGGAGAAAAATTCCATTCTCCATGTCTCTTTACCAATCAATGACTTCACGGTACTGATGGCTTCAGACGTCAATAATCAATTTTGTGCCCCAAACAGCATATTCACGCAAGGGAATAATCACTATATATCCATCAATTTAGATGCAGATGAAATGGATGAAGCTAAACGTTTATTTGATTCCCTTTCTGTCAATGGCCAAATCGAAATGCCGCTAGAACAGACCTTTTGGGGCGCACTGTATGGTGCTTTTACCGATCAATTTGGAGTGAAATGGATGGTGAACTGTCAACTTGACTCAACCATTTAAGGCTTCCCAAACTTTTGATGCAATATGCCCCATATTGCATCATTTTTCTTTGATCAACTTAAATATTTCTCTAGTACTTTCTTTACACCCTTTTCTTCAAAAATTTCAGGATACTTTTGCACAAAGATCGGCAGATGTTGTTTCATCTCAACTTTCTGTCCCACTGTCCATCTTGGCGGATAGGTTTTATAGTGCAAAAACTGTAAACGGCATCTGACTTCATAATCAAAGTTCTGCTGTTCTCGTTCACTTTGTATGTATGGTTCTTGTGTCACAAACCAGTAAACCTGATCCCATAAATCATAATCTTGGGTCAAATTTAATCTTTGCTCAAGTGATATACTCTCTTTAAGCAATTGAATATATTGCACTAACTCATCTAAAGTGGGTTGCATTCCACTATACGTTTTTGCTTTAAAAAACTGATGGGGCAATAACTTTTGTTGAGTTGATTGTAAATAGGATAGATATTGATCAAACTGAATAAACTTCTGTTTAACTGCATATAAAACCAAAGCATTGCTAATTTGCTGAGTTTCAATTTTTTCAATGATCTTAAAAAATTGGGCTTGATCCCCTTTAAATAATATCCATTGATAGGCTCGAATTTTTGCCTGTTGCGAGTTAAGCAACTCAATTGGATGTTGATTAAAATATTCTTGAAAATCAAATTTCTGTTGTCTAAGTACAAAATAAGCATAATCCATCACGGATAAAAAACGACTATGCCATAGTTCAATCACATCTTCGGGATTCAGAATTTGTCGTTGATATAGAACATCAAATAAATGATATTTCACCTCTCTAAATTTGCTGTGTTTTAATTCAAAAACTAACGTTTGCTCCGATTCATTTTTAATAATATGAGCTAACCAAAATTTACGCACCAGTTGATCTTTGGCATTTTTGCATAACTCAAGTAACTGTTTTGATTCAATCCATTGATATCGTTCAATATAAGTCAACAACACTCTAGGCAACTGACCTTGTTCAGAAATTAATATGCGCTGTAAATACTCTTGATTTTTTGCGACTTCATTAAGTAACAAATTTTCAATTTCAGGAACAGTGCGTACCCGTTGTTGTACTGCTACAATCTCTAAAAAATAATCGAGACACAGTTGAGCAAATTCAGGATGTTGACTCCAACGCTGAATATGTTTAGCCGCTAAGTTTCGATTGATTTCCACGTAATCACTTAAACGAAAGAGTAAAGCAGGAAATAATGCTTGGTCATAGCAATCCTTTAAATGCTCTAATGTACGTTGTCGTGTGTAACCATCATAAGATCTCAATGAGCATAGCAACTCATCTAAACTCATTGTTATAAATGGAATTTGTACAATTTTTGGTGTAGGCATACTTGCTATGCGTATTTGCTCATCAAATGCTTGGCGTTCTGCCAATATTTCTGCTGTATCTCGATAAGGTTCAGGATACCCAAATATCTTTTTAAGGAATTTAAACATTTTCGTTCTGATTCAAGTGTTATATTTTTTATAACAAACTCTAAAATCGCTGTCACCCCTTGCTTGCATAAAAACTCACATTTAAATATTGAATAACTCCTATTCAACCCAGTCAAATCAATAATTGCTATATGGAAAATCCCCATCCATAAAAAAAGCTGAACCGTAGTTCAGCTTTTTTCATTTTCAGACGACTTATGCACCAGTCTGATAACTTGCTTGTGGTACAGCTGTTGAAGCTTGATAAGGATTGGTAAAATCTTGAAGCCCAGCTGCTGCTTCATGAATATCTTTACCCTCTTTCACCACAAAGGTATCAAATCCAGAGCGTTTTAAATAATTTAAAACATCCTTAAAGATATCGCCCACCGCACGTAACTCACCTTGGTAACCTTGACGACGCAATAACGCAGCAAATGAATAACCACGACCATCGTTAAAACCCGCAAACTCAATGAAAATGGCATCAAAATCATTTAATGGAAATTGATGCGTTTCAGGAGAATCATTCACGGTCAAATAAAGTGCTTTTTTACCTTGCACATTTTCCAATTGATCGATTTGCGCAGTTGTTACAACCACATCACCTTGAGGAATCACACCATCTTCAGCGATGGCTTGATAAGTATTGTCGGCAATGGTGCCATCTTTAGAAAGCACTTGTAGCGTTGTATTAAGCATAAGCACGCTCCTTAAATGGTTGAATCCCCACACGACGATAGGTATCGATAAAACGCTCACCTTCTGTACGTAAATCAAGATAAGTATTCAAAATCTCTTCAATCACATCAGGGACAACGTCCGCAGCAAAAGATGGCCCTAAAATATCACCAATCGATGCATCATGATCTGCATGACCGCCTAAAGTGATTTGATAGAACTCTGCACCTTTTTTATCGACACCGAGGATTCCGATATTACCGACATGGTGATGACCACAGGCATTCATACAACCAGAGATATTCAGATCAAGTTCGCCTAGATTGTAAACAGTATCTAAGTCATCAAAACGACGTGTAATGGCTTCTGAAATTGGAATCGATTTGGCATTTGCCAATGAACAGAAATCACCACCCGGACAGCAAATGATGTCCGTAATAAAACCAATATGCGCACGCGCCATATCGTTTTGGTCAAGTGTTTGCCACAATTCGAACAAATCTTTTTGTGGAACATCAACCAGTGAAATATTCTGTTCGTGTGTGGTACGGAACTCACCAAAAGTATACTTATCCGCTAAATCTGCGATTAAGTTCATTTCTTCAGAAGTTACATCACCTGGTGCAATACCTGCCCGTTTCAAAGAAATCGTCACGATACGATAGCCTTTGACTTTATGGGCATTGGTGTTGACGTTAAACCATTGTTTGAATTTTGGATACTCAGCAAACAATGCAGTAAAATCTTGGTCTTCTAAAGCTTGATAATCAAATGGCGTAAATTCTTGATCTAGTTTTTTCAAGATTTCAGGTTGAATCTTTAATGATTCACGGGTGTGTTCAAATTCAGCTTCAACTTTTTGTGCAAATACTTCAGGCGTTAATGCCTTTACTAAAATTTTGATACGCGCTTTGTATTTGTTATCACGACGACCATGTAAATTGTAGACACGTAAAGTCGCTTCCAAATAAGCAATCAAATCTTCGCGTGGTAAAAACTCACGAATGACATTACCAATAATCGGTGTACGACCTAAGCCACCACCAACCATGATTTTATAACCCATTTCGCCCGCTTCATTACGTACCAAATAAATACCAATATCGTGGAATGCAGTTGCCGCGCGATCTTTTTCTTCTAAAGCAGAAACAGCGATCTTGAATTTACGAGGTAAAAAGGCAAACTCAGGATGGAAAGTACTCCACTGGCGAATCAACTCACAGGTCGGTCGTGGATCTGCAACTTCACCTGCAACCACACCTGCAAATTGGTCAGTTGTGGTATTACGGATACAGTTACCAGAGGTTTGAACGGCATGCATTTGAACAGTTGCAAGTTCAGCAAGAATATCAGGCACATTTTCTAATGCAGGCCAGTTCAATTGAATATTTTGACGGGTTGATACGTGAGCATAACCACGATCATATTCAGTCGCAATTTCTGCAATTTTACGTAACTGTTTAGAATTCATTAAGCCATACGGCACAGCGATACGCAGCATTGGCGCATAGCGTTGCACATATAAACCATTTTGCAAACGTAATGGACGGTACTCATCTTCAGTCAATTTTCCCGCTAAATAGCGTTCTGTTTGATCACGGAACTGAGCAACACGTTGATTAATCAATTGTTGATCGAAATCAGTATATAAATACATGGCGTACGGCTAGTAAATTCATGATAAAGGCGACTAGCATAACCAGCTTTCCTTCATCAACAAAATGCTTTTTTTGCATATTTAATAACTGTTTTATTGATAAGCCTATATCACGACTCAAAAAAAAGCCCAGATGAATCTGGGCTTTCAATCTCCCCTAGCCCCTCTTTTATAAAGAGGGGAACTCCTCCCTTTATGAAAGGGAGGCTGGGAGGGATTTAAGGCAATGCATACGCAACGAGATAATCACCCATTTTTGTACCAAATGAACCATGTCCACCAGCCATAATCACCACGTATTGTTTGCCATTAATTTCATAAGTCATTGGTGTTGCTTGTCCACCCGCAGGTAAACGCGCTTCCCATAACTTATCACCATTACTGACATTAAATGCGCGAATATAATTATCTTGTGTCGCTGCTACGAACATCACATTACCCGCAGTCGACATTGGACCGCCTAGTCCTGGCACACCAATTTTTACAGGTGGTAATTGGAATAATGTTGGCAAACTATCACGAATCGTACCGATACGTTTCTTCCAAACCACATCATGGGTCTTCAGGTCGACACCAGCAACAAAGCCCCAAGCTGGTTGCTTACATGGCAAGCCAAATGGTGAGAGGAACGGGCTAATATCAACACCATAAGGCGTACCATACATTGGCTGCATACCGTGTTCAGTACCCGCACCACGCGCAACCGCTTGACGATTTGGGTCTGCTGGTATTAAACGACTTACAAACGGTAAGCCAATTGGATTCATGACTGCAACTTGACGATCCGCATTGACTGACATGCCGCCCCACTCAAACACACCTAAGTTACCCGGGAAAACTAAAGTACCATTTTCAGATGGTGGCGTATAAATACCATCGTAGTTCAGACGTTTAAATTTCACACGACACATGAGCTGATCAAACATCGTGGCACCCCACATGTCTTTATCAGTTAACTTATCTTTCGGTGCTAAATTAAAGTCAGAGAACGGCTGAGTTTTTGCGTAAAACTCACCTTTGGTTTGTGGTCCCCATTTCACTGTTTGCGGTACTGGTTTCTCATTAATCGGTACAACCGTCTCACCAGTACGGCGATCTAACACAAATACATTACCTGTTTTTGTTAATACATAAATCGCAGGAATGGTTTGACCAGATTTATCTTGAATATCAGCGAGCGAAGGTTGCGATGGTACATCCATATCCCACAAATCATGATGTGTGGTTTGGAAATGCCAGACCAACTTACCTGTGGTTGCGTTAATTGCGAGCATTGAGTTGGCATAACGCTCTTTTAACTCAGTACGATCTCCGCCCCAAATATCAGGGGTACCCACACCTGTCGGCACGTAGACAATATCAAGTTTTGCGTCATAGGCAAGTGGCGCCCATGCATTCGGAGAGTTGTGAACAAAAGTTCCACCCTCACCTGGCAATGCATTTGGATTTTCAGCACCCGTATCAAATGCCCACAGCAATTTACCTGTATTTACGTCATAACCACGAATGACACCAGATGGTTCTTTATTCGAGTGGTTATCTGTCACAGAGCCTGCAATCACTACAGTTGTACCTGATACCACTCCCGGTGAAGTCGGGTTATAGCCACCCGGATAGGCAAAAGGCATAAAGGCTTGTAAATCGACTTCACCATTGTCACCAAAGTCAGAGCATGCTTTACCCGTATCTGCATTGACCGCAACCAAACGACCATCATTGACAGGAACAAAGACTTTACGCGGACATTCTGTCGAACTTGATTTTTTAGCCTGTAAGCTTGTTGCAAACTTGGTGGTATTATCCGCATCGTAGTACATCACACCACGACAGGTTAAGTGTTGGAAGGTTTTATCCGTTTTCAGTTTTGGATCAAAGCGCCATTTTTCTTGACCTGTTGCAGGATCAATCGCAATTAAATGCTGATGTGGCGTACACATAAACAGATTATTACCAATTTTGATCGGTGTAACCTGATTGGTGGTTTCACCTGAATCATTTTCGGTTCTAAAATCACCAGTACGGAAAGTCCAAGCAACTTTCAAATCTTTGACATTTTGGTCATTAATCTGTGCAAGTGGAGAATAACGCTCGCCACCTTGGCTACGACCATAAGCTGGCCAATCCTCAGGTGCAATCCCTTCAAGCGCTTTTGCTTGTTCAGGTTGCGGTGTTTCAATCACACCATTAATCTCTTGTGGATCATTAAAGATCGAATACACCATTACCACGATAGCAATCGCCAAAGTAGAGGATAATGCAACTTTACTTGAGGTCAGATTATCAATTCCTCGCGTTACCGCAGGAACTAAAAGCCACAAGCCTAATATACCTAATATATCTAGACGTGGTGCTAGTGCCCAAAAGTCAGTACCAACTTCCCAAACACCCCACACCACACTGCCTAACATCAAAGCTGCATAAACCCATAAAGGTCCAGATGCGCGCTTATACAGTTGCACTGCTACGATAAGCAACAACACACCAGCAATTACATAATAAAAAGACCCGCCGATTGCTGCGAGCCAGATACCGCCAACGAGCAAGAACAATGCAATGAGGGCAAGAATTATTACCGTCAATGTTCTAAGCCCCGATTTTGAAGCAGATTGATTCATACGATCACCTTGCATCTTTTGTATTTTGAGGTCCATCAACAAGACGATCAATCTTGTAAATGGTCGAGTTCAAATCACAACGAAAAACCTTGCAGATCTCACCCAATAGATGAATCAAATCTGCAAAATTTTTCGAATGTAGAATTAGAAAATAGTTTGGAACTTAATGCCGCCAACCCACGTTTTATCGCCATTCTTCAATGCACCCACATGGTGTACATATTGAATATTTGGTCGAATGGTTAGCCAGTTAGTCGCATGAATGCCGTAATACAATTCAGTGTTGTATTCTTCATTCAATAAACTGTTGTTTTTGTCATTGGCATGAATACGCGCAACACCCAAAGCAAGTTCGTCTTGGGGACGTTGATCAAGTAAGCCTTTATAAATCAAACCGACATTTTGCATGTCTTTGACTGAGTTGGTTTTAGAATCATGCACCGTGACATTGACGAAACCTGTTAGACCACGATCAGATTGACCATCATGACGGGTTAACTGTTGCTTGGCAGTAAACCAACCACCCTGCTTATGTGAAGTTTTCGCTGGATTCGCAATTTCTTCAGCATCCGCTGTACTGTAGTAATAGCCAAAACGATATTCACCAGCTAAAGCTAGCGAGCCTAATTTTGGTGTCCAAACCACTTCTGCTGGAATAATCGCACCATGAGAGCCATCAGTACTTAAGTTAAAACCTTTGCCGCGCTGCAAATTTTCAGGGTTATATTCATATGCCCCGATTTGCGCATAAAGATCTGGTTGTAGGTTATATTTGACACGTAATGCCCACTGGCTCACAGGCCAGTTGTACCATTGGTCACCCACCCAGTTACCGACTTGTGAACCACATAGTGCTAAGTTTTGGAAATCACAATCAAAACTGTTGAAATCTGCACCTTCACCAAAACGCCCGACTTTAATATCGAGCGCTTGATCTAAAAATTTCTTTTTGATCCACAATTCAGATAAGCGCCAAGTTTGACCACGCCCCCAGACTTCTTGTGCAGAACTTAAGTGTCCTTGCAAGCCATCTGCAGTTTGCGACAATGACTGACCATCACGATAAGTTAAAGTGAGTTGTGCTTCGGTGTCTTGCCAACCTAAAATTTTATTTAGGTCGAGATGCGTGCCTAAAGCCAACTGTCCAGTATATTCACTGCCATGACTAGAATGCTGTTTGGAGTCTAAAACTCCTGCGAATTCACCCGTGTAACCTGCAGAAAACTGATAACCCTGTTCCTGTAACGCAGTGCGTTGACCGTTCCAATCACCAAACATCCACTGACCATTTGGATCAAATGCTGCGGCTGCTTGAGTATGATGTGAAAAAAGACTCAATGATAGAACGGATAAACAAGAAACAATCATAGATTTAGAGATTGTCATGTTTACGTAACCTTTTATGTTATTGTCTATAAAAGGTTAC
The DNA here is from genome assembly GCF_000369505.1 of Acinetobacter sp. NIPH 298. Taxonomy (GTDB): domain Bacteria; phylum Pseudomonadota; class Gammaproteobacteria; order Pseudomonadales; family Moraxellaceae; genus Acinetobacter. The sequence goes on along the minus strand of NZ_KB850055.1, from coordinate 141,861 downwards.
TCCGATTTTTAAATAACAATTTATTCAAAATGTTAACGATCTGTACAATATTTTAACAATCAGTGATTATATGCACATATTTTCTACCATTTACCCTCTCCCAAGCCCTGACCAATAAAAGTATATTTCATTTTGGAGCGAGAAAATTGAATCGGACAACCCAATTGAGGTTCGGTCTGTTCAGCATTCTCAGATACCGGAACATCCACGACCCAACCGCGTTGTTGAGCAATCGGCGAAACCAATGCCTCATCCAGCGTTAATACAGGTTCTACGCAAATATCTAACGCTTGGAATAAAGACTGCCAATCTGCAAAATCTTGAGTTTTAAACTTTTGCTGCAACGCTTGTTTAACCGCGTTGCGATCGTCTGGATCGAATGATGTGCCTTTTGCCAAAAGTAATGGCAACTCTAAAGCAGCAGCTAAACCAGCCATGAATTGAGGTTCTAAACTCCCAACTGAGAAATAGCGACCATCTTTGGTTTCATAATAGTCATAGAAACTCGCGCCGTTTAACATTCCAGCTTCAGGTGCTTGTGGTGTTTTCCCAGCAAGACTGGCTGAAGCAGCCATACTATTTAGACTCGCCACACAATCGGTCATGGAAATATCAATATATTGTCCCATACCACTGCGTTGGCGCTCTACAACTGCGGCTAAGATTCCAATCACAGCATGTAAAGAACCACCTGCAACATCAGCAATTTGAATCCCCAGTGGCGGTGGTCCACTGTCTTGACGCCCACTATGACCTGAAATACCAGCCAGAGCTAAATAGTTAATATCATGCCCCGCTCGATCCTTATATCCTCCCGTTTGACCATAGCCCGTAATCGAACAATAAATTAAACGTGGATTTATCTCTGCCAAGGTTTCATAATCCAACCCTAGACGGCGCATTACATCAGGACGGAACTGCTCAAGCACAATATCAAACTCAGAAATTTTATTTTTGATCAGTTCAATATTTGCCGCATCTTTCAGATCCAATGCAATCGACTGCTTATTTCGGTTGAGATAACTGTGTGCAGTGGCTTGACCATTGGCATAGGGTGGCATAATCCTTACAAGATCTGGACGCGTTGGAGATTCAACATGGATCACTTCTGCACCCATGTCTGCTAGATACATACTGGCAAATGGACCTGGTAATAATGTGGAAAAATCTAGGACTTTCAATCCCTTTAGTGCAGATGGCATAATAATTTTTACTCAATTTGTTCAAATTTTCTTTTATACTAGGTGTGGATAAACACAAAAACAATGTCATGTTCAGCCATTTACCTTGATAGTTTCGGCAATTTAACATGTACGCATTGGGCAATTATTTTTATTGTCAATTGCCCAATTTGATATTTTAGACGGTTATTTAGGTCAATTATCGTGAATAGTAAAGAAACTGAAGGATTCAATATGAGCCGTGATACGATCAGCATCCACTTCGTGAATGCGGCTTTAACAGGTGTAAAACGCCTAGGCATGGACGTTGAAACATTACTTTCACATGTCGGTATAGAAGCTGAGCTGCTGCGACAACCCAAAGCGCGGATCTCCCCAGAGCAGTACACTCGCTTTGTCAAAATGTTATGGATGGTGACCCAAGACGAGCATGTTGGTTTCGATGTCCAACCGCGTCGTTTAGGTACATTTGCCATCATGTGCCAATTAATAATTCACTCGAAGACACTTGGACAAGCACTTGAGCTGTCATCCCAATTCTACAAACTATTTGGTGATGAATGGTCAGTAAGCTTAGAACGCGATAAACATGAAGCGCGTTTGGTTCCACATATTCCTAAAGCATTAGACCCAGATCATTTTATCACTGAAAGTATGCTGATGATTTGGCATGGACTTGCCTCATGGTTGATTGAACGTCGTTTACCCTTAGAACGTGTTCATTTTGGTTATGAGCGTCCAAATCATGCCGATGAATATGATGCGCTGTTTTTTGCGCCTGTGATGCAGTTTGATGCGCCACGTACCGAAATTACTTTTGCTGCAGATTATCTTGATTTACCCATTCGTCAAGATGACAAAAGTTTAGAAGAATTCTTGAAAGCTGCGCCAGCTCAGTTATTGGTGAAATTCAAAAATACCAACTCGCTGACGTCACGTATTCGTGATGTGCTAAAAAGCCAAATTGGCGAGGAAATGCCAACACTCAATGATGTTGCGTCAATGTTGTATTTATCCCCACAAACCTTGCGTCGTCGTTTAGCAGCCGAAGGTAAGAGCTATCAAGGTGTGAAAGATGCATTACGTCGTGATGCTGCGATTCACTTATTGTTGACGCCGAATCTCACCCTTGAAGATGTTGCTCAACAGGTCGGCTTTAGTGAAACCAGTACTTTCCATCGTGCTTTCAAGAAATGGACTGGTGTCACTCCGGGTTTATATCGCCAGTTGCATGGACATCATAATTAATTAATTCGATATAGTGTTCAACTTATCAAAGTTGAACACTTATTAAAAATTATGGTATTTATCTACCATAGTTATCAACAATCAAAATGAATAATGATTTTAAAAAAAGGTGATTTTTCACACCCTCAAGTTCAGGAATTAATTCGTATCCATTTATATGGTATGCATCAAAACACTCCGATTGAAAATAGTTTTGCATTAAATCTAGACAGTCTACAAAAGGACAGTATTAGTTTTTATACTCTTTGGAATGAAGACAAATTATTAGGTTGCGGCGCTATTCAAGAATTGACACATCAACATGCTGAACTCAAATCAATGCGAACTCATCCTCATTATTTGCGCAATGGGGTAGCCACGCAAATTCTAGATTATTTATTAAGAATAGCAAAACAACGTCAATATCAAAAAATCAGTTTAGAAACTGGAAAAGATTCAAACTTTGATGCCGCAATCCATCTGTATAAAAAGTTTGGTTTTATACAAGGGGAGGCTTTTGCTGAATACACAGAATCTGAGTACAGCCAATTTTTTCATTTAGATTTATCAAATAAATGAAAGCAGTATATCTATTCTGTAAATAGCCACTGCTCTATTCCTTTGGGATAAATAAGATGTCATTCCGACATATCCATAATCTGCTGTAAAAATACTGCCGCCTGCTTAGGTGAAGTTAAACGAATAAATCGAATATGCTGATATTTGGGATTTTGCATCATTTCTAAATATTTCTTTCGATTTTTGGCATGATGATTCATCATCCATAAGATGATGGAATCTTTAGATAGAAAACTTTTCCTAAAACTTTCTCGATTGTTAGAATTAGCCCATAATCTTTTTTGCGTAGCAGCTCGGATGATTGCTCGTTTTACTGAACGATAAAGATTTAAAGAAAATGAATAATCCAACCAAATAATCGTATCAATATACTTTAATTTTATATCTTGAGTCCGTGAATAGTTACCATCCAAAACCCATCCATCTTTTGCTTGGTCCATTTGCTTTTGCAATTTAGAAAAAAATTCATCATCTGATGTTTCTTGCCAATCATCCAACCAAAATAAGTCATCCATTTCGATAAGCATGAATCCTCGTTTTTGTGCTAACTGACGGGAAAACGTTGTTTTGCCAGAAGCAGTTGTTCCTACAACATTAATGAATTTCATCAAGATAATTGGGTTGAATTATGGCTGTCTATTTTACTGAACAATTCACTTGCTAGACAATCCAATAAATTGGCGAAAAACATCAGATTTGCCAATGTTTATCATCATTGCACTGACATTTAAATTGAGTACACTCAATACACAACAATTTTAAGGTGACACAAGGAAAAGCTATGAGCGAGGCCTATATTATTGATGCCATTCGCACACCACGCGGAAAAGGAAAAAAAGACGGCTCACTGCATGAAGTCAAACCTATTACTTTACTCACAACATTACTCAATGAATTACAACAACGTCATCAACTCGATACCTCAAAAGTCGATGATATCGTTTTAGGTTGTGTAACCCCTGTTGCTGACCAAGGCGGTGATATTGCCAAAACCGCAGCGATTGCAGCAGGTTGGAATGATGATGTTGCAGGTGTCCAAATCAACCGTTTCTGTGCGTCTGGTTTAGAAGCCGTAAATATGGCAGCACAAAAAGTACGCTCAGGTTGGGAAGATATTGTGGTTGCTGGTGGTGTTGAATCAATGTCACGTATCCCAATGGGTTCAGATGGTGGTCCATGGGCGCTTGATCCTGAAACCAACTTAAAATCATCTTTTGTTCCTCAAGGTGTTGGCGCTGACCTGATCGCAACGCTTGATGGTTATAGCCGCGAAGATGTCGATGCTTTTGCTGTGGCTTCACAACAAAAAGCAGCAGCGGCACAAGCCAATGGCTATTTTGATAAATCTGTAGTCCCTATCAAAGATCATTCAGGCGTAATGATCTTAGACAAAGACGAGTTCATTCGAGGCAACACCACCGTTGAAGGTTTGGCAAAACTGAATGCCAGCTTTGAAATGATGGGACAAATGGGTTTCGATGCAGTTGCACTACAGAAATATCCAGAAGCGCAAAAAATTAACCATGTGCATCACGCAGGTAACTCATCAGGTATCGTGGATGGTGCAGCAGTTGTATTGCTTGCTTCTGAAAAAGCAGTTAAAGAACAAGGCTTAAAACCTCGTGCCAAAGTACTTGCAACCGCATTGGTGGGTACAGATCCAACCATTATGTTGACTGGTCCTGCACCTGCTGCACGTAAAGCATTAGCCAAAGCTGGTTTAACCATTGATGACATTGACTTATTTGAAGTAAATGAAGCTTTTGCCGCAGTGGTTATGCGTTTTATCACTGAACTTAAAGTTCCTGCTGAGAAAGTTAACGTCAATGGTGGTGCAATCGCAATGGGCCATCCATTGGGTGCAACTGGTGCAATGATCTTAGGCACTTTACTTGATGAATTAGAGCGTCAAGGCAAAAAACGTGGTCTGGCAACTTTATGTGTTGGTGGTGGTATGGGCATCGCTACCATTATTGAGTTGGTGTAAATCACTCAAAACCTCCCTGAAATATGAGACTCGGAAACGTCATTCGCAACCTGAGCAAGCCAAAGCGGCTAAAGCTTTGGCTCAGCGCAAGACAAACAAAGTGCGTAGTTTATGCTCAAGCATAGCTTTCGCCTTGCGGTACGGCAAAGATTATTAATCTTTGCTATTCGTACCTCAGGTTTTGCGAATGACAATGGTTTTGCCTACTTTTGACGAAACAAAAGTAGGTCGAACCGAAGGTTTATCCTAAAATTAGATAAGAGCTTAACAAGACGCTGCGATGCTTATATTTACTTATGCAGGTCACTTACGATTAAGCTCATAAAATATTGGACGATGATGTATGAGCGCTATTAAATACGAAAAAAACGCTGACAATATTGTAATTCTTACCCTTGATTCATCTGGTCAATCTGCCAATACCATGAATGCAGAGTTCCGTGATGCTTTAGATGAAGTGAGTCAAAAGCTCAAAGCTGAAACTGATCTCAAAGGTGTGATTTTCCGTTCAGCCAAGAAAACCTTCTTTGCTGGCGGCGATCTTGATGAACTGATTCAAGTTCAACCTGAACATGCCACTGAATTTTTCAATATGATTGAAAAGCTCAAAGGTGACTTACGCAGCATTGAAACGTTAGGTGTGCCTGTCGTTGCTGCTTTAAACGGCACTGCCCTCGGTGGTGGTTGGGAGATTGCTTTAGGCTGTCACTATCGTATTGCTATCAATGACCCGAAAAGCAAGTTTGGTTTACCTGAAGTGACTTTAGGCTTACTTCCAGGCGGTGGTGGTATTGTACGTATGGTACGCCTGCTTGGCTTACAAAATGCCTTTCCATTCCTCATGGAAGGTAAGCAATTTGGTGTAGATAAAGCAAAATCTCTCGGTTTAATACATGACACGGCTGAGAATGAACAAGAGCTGTTAGATAAAGCTATTGCTTGGGTCAAAGCCAACCCTAAATCGCAACAACCCTTTGATGTGAAAGGCTACAAAATCCCGGGTGGTGATCCAAAAACCCCAGCAGTCGCTCAAGTGCTTGCGATTGCACCAGCCATGCTGCGTGATAAAACCAAAGGCTGCTACCCTGCACCTGAAGCCATCATGGCAGCGGCAGTTGAAGGTGCACAAGTTGATGTGGATACCGCTTTACGCATCGAGTCTCGCTATTTTGCCCAATTAACAATTAGTAATGTCGCCAAGAATATGATTGGTACTTTTTGGCATGGTCTGAATGCGATCAAGTCAGGCGCAAGTCGTCCTGCCGATGTCGCAAAATGGCAAGCGAGCAAAGTCGGTGTACTTGGTGCAGGTATGATGGGGGCAGGTATTGCCTATTCAACCGCGATCAAAGGCACGCCTGTGGTACTCAAAGACGTATCAGTCGAAAATGCAGAAAAAGGCAAAGCTTATTCGCAGAAACTGTTGGATAAACGCGTTTCACAAGGTCGTATGACTGCGGAAAAACGTGATCAGGTTTTAGCATTGATTACCGCCACAGCAGATGCAGCAGACCTACAAGGCTGTGATTTGATTATTGAAGCAGTGTTTGAGAATCAAGCACTCAAAGCCAAAGTCACCCAAGAAGCTGAACAGTATTTGGCAGAAGGTAGTATTTTTGCATCAAATACCTCGACATTACCTATCACGGGTTTAGCACAAGCTAGCAAAGATGACAAAGCATTTATTGGCTTACACTTCTTTAGCCCAGTCGACAAAATGCAATTGGTTGAAATCATCAAAGGCAAAAACACATCTGCTGAGACTTTAGCGAAAGCCTATGACTTCGTTCAACAAATTGGAAAAATCCCAATTGTAGTCAATGACAGTCGTGGCTTCTTTACCAGTCGCGTGTTTGGTACGTTTATTCAAGAAGGTATGCGCTTACTGGCTGAAGGTGTACACCCTGCCAAAATTGAAATGGCGGCACTGAAAGCAGGTATGCCCGTTGGCCCACTCGCCATTCAGGATGAAGTGTCACTCACTTTGACTGAACACATTACCAATGAAACTCGTAAAGCACTGCAAGCTGAAGGCAAAGACTTACCCAAAACACCTGTGGATGATGTGGTACACAGCATGGTTCACGAGTTAGACCGTAAAGGTAAAGCTGCGGGTGCAGGTTTCTATGAATATCCTGAAAGTGGTAAAAAGCATCTATGGGATGGACTCAGCCGTTGGAGCAAAGAAAATGACATTTCTGAACAAGAAATGATTGATCGCTTCTTGTTTGTTCAAGCACTTGATACTTTGCGTTGTTATGAAGAAGGCGTTTTGGAATCTGTGATTGATGCCAATGTCGGCTCGATTTTTGGAATTGGTTTTGCACCGTGGACTGGCGGCGCGATTCAGTTCTTAAATCAGAATGGTATTGAAAAATCATTGCAACGTGCTGAACAATTGGCTGCTCAATATGGTGAACGTTTCAATCCACCACAATTGTTGAAAGACAAAGCACAAAAGAAAGAAATCATCCAATAATTGATTTCTTTATAATAAGTTAAAGCCCATATCGATCGTCATGATCGATATGGGCTTTTTACTATTCGACAAAATCACTGCAAAACTTCTGCCTAATACATCACAAAATATGCTATAAATTCTCCTAATTCTGCCTTATTTTTTGTCCTTTGGAAATTTTGTCTTATGTCTGAGAAATTGTGCCCAGAAACTTCACCTTGGGGGTGGAAAGCGCTGATTATCACGATCATTCTAAGCTTTGTTTTTATGGTTATTTTTTACTTAGCGATTACTAACGAACCTGACTATATGCCAAGTCACAAACAAACCAGTAGCCAACAACATGCATTGAAAACAGCACCAGCAATGTCTCCTGAAGCCTTAGAAGCGGCTAAAAAAAATGCGGCAGCAACAGTTGCCCCTGAATCAGAGCATCATCAGCACTAAAGTGCTATTGTCGAACATGATAAATCCGTGTTAAACAGGGATTTATCATGTTATTCGAGATTTTCAATGCTTCAACAAAATCGTCAGGCACTCGTCGTTGAAGGTGGCGGAATGCGTGGTGCATTTACCAGCGGTGTCTTAGATGCATTTTTACAGCAACACTTTAATCCTTTCGATCTTTGTATTGGCGTTTCCTCAGGCTCAACCAATGTTGCAAATTATCTTGCAGCCCAACACGGTCGCACGCTAGAAATTTGTCTAGATCACTCCCTTCGTTCTGAATTCATCCATTATGGTCGCTTTTTCAAAGGCGGTGACTTACTCGATTTAAAATGGATGTGGGATGTGGTGGAAAAAGAGCATCCACTGAATCAAAGCCATCTATTTTCTAATCATCCAGAGTTTTATATGGTGCTGACTCATGCCATTTCAGGTGAAGCAACCTATATCAGAGCATCTAGAGACAATATTCTTGATGGGTTAAGAGCATCTAGTTCTATTCCTGTGCTGACACGTCAGGCCGTTGAGGTCTTTGGTGAACCTTACTTTGACGGTGGTGTTGCAGATGCATTGCCTGTGCATTGGGCAGCCAAACAAGATCATGTTTCCAAACTGATGGTATTACGAACGCGCCCTAAAAATTATTATAAAGCCAGCAGTAAAGGCGATCAGTTTTTGGCTAAATATTTATTTAAACAACAACGTGGTTTTGCTCAAAGTCTACTAGCAAGAACCCAACGTTATAATGATGCAGTCAATTTCGTACGTTCTTCATCGGAACAAAAAATCCTAGAAATCTGCCCACCTGATTTAAAAAACATGGCAAGTCGACTTTCCAAAAATAAAGCGAAGATTCGCTATAGTTATGATGTCGGCGTAGAAACAGGTCTAAAAGCCATTGAAGACTGGCATTCTCTTTAGACCTGATAATCTTCCGAGTTTATAAGCTAAACAAAAGAAACGATTAGATCGCTTCCATCATTAATCACACCCTCTTTGTGTTTCTTCTATCGGGAGGAGCACAAGGAATCGTGTAAAAAGTCTATTTAAGGTATTGCACAACAAAGCATAAACCTCTGCAAGTCTCCCCCTTGTCAACGGATATAAAAAAGGCGCAAAATCACATTTTTATATTTGGAATCTCTTATGAGCAATCAACCATCCCCACAAAAAGATTCAAATGAAACGGTATTAGGATGGAAGTTTGTCATCATTGTTGGGATATTAAGCACGATCTTTTTAAGCTTTTTCTATTTGGCGATGACCCAAGAGCCTGACTATATGCCCGGCGCTCAACGTAAAATTCAACAAGAAAAAGAGCTGAACCATAGCCATTCCGCAGCCTCAGAAGTTGCGGAACAACATCAACATCCTTAATACCCATTCAAAGCTAAACCAAGCAATCAAATAAGTGATGAGTTCACCTGCTGACTCGACTTATTTGATGATTGGCATCATCATTTCAATATGCGGAATACCACACTCATCATATTCATCACCTTGCACCGTAAATCCAAGCTTTTCATAAAATGAAGTCGCATGCGTTTGTGCAGAAAGATGTAACAATGGTCGATTTTGGGATTTGGCATAAGCAATCATATCAAGCATGATCAATCGCCCAATGCCCTGCCCTCGGTATTCTGGTAGTACCGCAACACGTCCTAGATGATGATCTGGCAATAATCGTGCCGTCGCAATCGCTCGATCTTGCTCATAAACCACAAAATGTTGTGACACTGGATCTTGATCATCCCATTCATCTTGTTCAGGAATATTCTGTTCCTGAATAAAGACCAATTCTCGAATCAATTTAGCATCTTGCTGCAGCTGCAATTGACTCCATTGCCCATTTTCAACTTTAAACATATCTTTCTCAGCTTGATTTAACATTTACAACCCAAGTTCTCGATTGGCATTTGATCTTGCAACAACAATTCCAAACTTTGTTTTTCAATGCCATACATGGTTTTCAAGGCTTGAATTTGTTGCATGATCTTAGGGTCGGGTTGTTGAACATTTTTACGCTTGGTCGCCAAGATCATCTTGTTTTTACTGGTATGTTCCAAAGACACGAACTCAAACACTTTGGTTTCATAACCATACGCCTTAAGCAACAAAGCACGTAAAGTATCTGTAAGCATTTCTGCCTGTTGCCCTGCATGAATCCCAAATTGCAACATCGGTTGCAACACTTCTGGACTCTTGAGTTGTGGTCTTAATTCTTTATGACAGCACGGTGCACACATGATCATCGAAGCATTGAGACGGATCCCTGTATGAATCGCAAAATCCGTAGCCACATCACAGGCATGCAGTGCGATCATCACATCTAAGTCACTCGAACGAGGTTCTCGCCTTGCGCTCGGATGAAGCGATGCTTCATTTAATCCTCGCTCATCATCAGGTTGATAACTACGGACGTCCCCCTCAAAGAAATCGAGGTGATTAAATCCTACCTCATCAGCCACTTTCTGACAAAACTCGACTAAATTTGAGCGTAACTCAACCCCAGTGATCAATGGTGTCTTGCCTTGTGCTTGCAAATAATCATATAAGGCAAACGTTAAATAGCCTTTGCCTGAACCAAAATCAACGATCTTCAATGCTTGTTGTGAGGCATCAATTTGCTCATAGGCATTGGAAAAGATCTCGATAAACTTATTAATCTGTTTCCATTTACGCGCCATGCTTGGAATAATTTGACCATTGGCATCGGTAATACCTAAATGCGTTAAGAACGGACTTTGCTGTTGAATATAACGTTGCTTTTCACGATTGTGCTGTTGTTCAACGATGCCTGTTGCCTGTTTTTTCTGTGCATTTAACATGGCTTTCTTTTTATTTTTCTTGAGTTGAATCTCTTGTGTTGCGCTAAATAAATTCGCCTGCTTAGACTGAGCTAATAATGCTGCAATTCTCTCTACACCCTCGTCCATAGTATAGTTCTTGGTGATGTCTTGCGTCTTATGGTGATATAAACAGGACAAAACCGCCTGCCCTTGCAGCTCAATAATCCGAAACGTCATTTTCTCTAAATCTGCCAATTCACCTTTATATTGACTGAGAATCAGGCGATCAAAACTTCTATTTTCAATAGCTTGCTGTACTTCTAGAAAAAACTGCTGTTCTTGTTCAAAAGAAAAAATCGGCGCAAACATAATGAAAACCTAACAAATAGAAACTAAATTTTAAAGCGTCTTACTTTAAAAGGGAAATTGCATTACGATACAGTCGTATTTTTATGCAAAGCGTATTGCCATGAACATGAACTCACTGTTGGATTATGATCCAAAAGAAGAACGACTAAACGCTTATAGTCATGCTATTGGCGCAATATTCGCTTTAATTGCCTCAATTTTTCTCATTATCAAAGGTTACTATCTCCCTTTAGCTCAATGGATGAGTTTATGGATTTATGGTTTTAGTCTGGTGCTATTACTGCTTAGCTCAACGCTCTACCACTTCGCCCAAGATGAAAACAAACGATACTGGTATAAAAAACTAGATCATACCGCGATTTATTATCTCATCGCAGGGACATACACCCCCTTTTTAAGTATCGCGATTCCAACGGCAAAAGCACATTACCTACTCATTGCACTTTGGGTCATCGCAATGATCGGAACACTGTTTAAATTAGTGTTCATTCACCGTTTCCAAAAGCTTTCACTGGCAGCGTATTTGGTCATGGGTTGGCTCGCTGTTCTACTGATGGATGATATGCAACTCTATCTCTCTCGAGAGGCGCTACAGCTATTAATCGCAGGTGGGCTTGCCTATACCGTCGGTACATTGTTTTATGCCTTAAAAAAGGTAAGATATAGCCACGCAATTTGGCATGTTTTTGTGCTGCTAGGAGCAGGGTTACATTTTTTAGCGATCTACTGTTATGTCCTATGATGAGCACCAATAAATACGCGCTCCATAACATCAGGTTTCCTGAGTAAACTCCGCATTAAAAAAGGAATATCCAAACAATACATCTATCTATGTTTTGGATAATGAGAATTAAGGTCTTGTATGTCGTCAAACGCTACGGCTGCCACCCCTGAAGTGGCAAGCAATTCAAAAGTACGGGTATTATTTGCCAGTCTGGTTGGTACTACGATTGAGTTTTTTGACTTTTATATCTACGCCACAGCCGCAGTACTGGTTTTCCCCCATCTCTTTTTCCCTGAAAGTAGCGATGGCGCAGCCGTATTACAATCCCTTGCAACTTTCGCACTTGCCTTTATTGCCCGCCCGATTGGTGCTGCAGTTTTTGGACATTTGGGTGATCGAATCGGACGTAAGGCAACCTTGGTTGCCGCCTTGCTCACCATGGGGATTTCAACCGTCTGCATCGGCTTACTGCCAACCTATGTACAAATTGGTATTGCAGCACCACTACTGCTCGCCTTATGTCGTTTAGGACAAGGTTTAGGTTTAGGTGGTGAGTGGAGTGGTGCGGTTTTACTCGCCACTGAAAATGCGCCTGAAGGAAAACGCGCTTGGTATGGAATGTTCCCACAATTGGGTGCACCGATTGGCTTTATCCTTGCAACAGGTTCATTTCTATTACTGAATGCATTTATGTCGGAACAAGCCTTTATGCAATGGGGCTGGCGTATTCCGTTCATCGCCAGTGCAGTACTGGTGTTAGTCGGTTTATATATCCGTTTAAAACTGCATGAAACGCCTGCTTTCCAAAAGGTCTTAGATAAGCAAAAAGAAGTGAATGTACCCTTCAAAGAAGTCATGACTAAACACTTCAAAATGTTGGTACTCGGCACAGTTGCTGCGATTTGTACTTTTGTGGTGTTCTACCTGACAACGGTATTTGCGCTGAACTGGGGAACCACCAAACTGGGTTATGCACGTGGAGATTTTCTTCAGCTACAACTGGTTGCCACCTTATGTTTTGCTGCATTTATTCCAATAGCAGCTATTCTCGCAGAGAAATTTGGTCGTAGAAAAACCTCCATCGCAGTCTGCATACTTTCTGCTTTATTTGGATTGTGTTTTGCGCCGCTACTCGATTCAGGTAATCCAATACTGGTCTTTTTATTCTTATGTATTGGTCTTTCGATCATGGGACTCACCTACGGTCCAATCGGTACGATTTTATCTGAACTTTTCCCAACTTCAGTCCGCTACACGGGCTCAGCGTTGACCTTTAACTTGGCTGGCATTTTTGGTGCTTCATTTGCACCTTATATTGCAACCAAACTGGCTGAAAGTTATGGACTTGGTGCGGTGGGTTTGTATCTCAGCTTGGCTTCAATTTTATCGTTGATCGCATTTTTAATGATGCGTGAGACTAAACATGACGATGTAAATAACCAAGTTTAATCACGTCTTTCGTCGAAAACACACCTCCCTTACACAAGGGAGGTTTAAATAAATATACAAAAAATCACCGAATTGGCATCCATTCATCGCATGGCGCGGCAATCAATAAAATTGATTTTATCGCAACATTCTACACAATATTTTTTATGCTAAAATGGCCGCCTCCCATTTTCTAGATGATTGCACTTATGTACGCAGTGATTATCGTTGCCGTATTTTTAGTCAGTTTTTTATATACATATTATCGTGGCAAAGAGCGATTAAAAGCATCTCGACAATTATTCGATCATTCGACCTTCTTAGCGCCTATCAATATGTTTATGACTGGTTTCTCGAAGTTACCGAACCAGCCATTTTTTGATGTGGCGCAATTCCCTGAACTCAAACCACTACAAGATAATTGGCAAGTGATTCGGGAAGAAGCGATTCAACTACAAAATCAAATCAAAGCTGCTGAAAAAAATAATGATGCAGGTTTCAACACGTTCTTTAAACGTGGTTGGAAGCGTTTTTATTTGAAATGGTATCGGGATAGCCACCCTTCCGCACAACAACTTTGCCCAAAAACTGTGGCATTACTAGAAAGCATCCCATCAGTCAAAGCCGCTATGTTTACTGAACTTCCATCTGGAAGCTATTTGGGTAAACACCGTGATCCTTATGCAGGTTCAGTTCGTTATCACTTGGGTTTAGTGACGCCCAATAGTGATGATTGCTTTATCGAAGTCGATCAGGAACGGTATAGCTGGAGAGATGGCGAAGCCACTGTATTTGATGAAACCTATGTACACTGGGCACATAATAAAACCGATCAAACTCGGATCATCTTGTTCTGTGATATTGAACGTCCAATGAAATGGGGCTGGGCGCAAAGATTTAATCACTGGTTTGGTCGCAATATTATGTCGGCAGCAAGCTCACCAAATGATGATCAAGATAAGACTGGTTTTATTAACCGTATTTTCAAATATGGTTATGCCGTTCACCACTATGGTCGTGGCTTAAAACAGCGCAATCGCCCACTGTACTATGCTTTAAAATGGTTAATGTTTGCGATCATTATTGGTTTGATTTTATTACCAAGCCTCTTATAAAGGTTTGTATTAAAATAAAAAAGAGATGCCTTAGCATCTCTTTTTTATTGAAAAATGATCAATTAATTTGTTTTCGCTGTTTGAGTGCTTGCTGTCTGTGGTGCTTGTGCACTCGCAGTTTGTGCAGCTGCTGCATTCGCAGCTTGTACCGCTGCTTCACCAATTAAAGCAATCTTGGCTTTTTCTTGGCTCTTTTCAGAGAGTGCAGGATTTGATGCCACGATACGATTGATATTGGCAGAATTTGCTGGTGCAATCGCAGCGGTTTGCAACACGATTGGACGGTTACCCGTATCGCCTAAAGTATAGCGAATGCCCGTACGTGGACTAATGACCGTTGTGACATCATGCTTAACCTGTGCTTGAGCAGAAGTCTCTCCTTTTGCAGCCTGCACTTTATCCACTGTCGTAGTTTGTGGAACATCTGCCGCAAGTGCAAAACCTGATGTCGTCGCACTTGCTAAAATTAAAAGTTGTAATGCTTTTTTCATTGTCTTCCCGCTTCTAATATCAATTCAACGAAGAACTGTAAGTCTGCTAATAAAACTACAAAGCTTGATTCCACTCAAGTAGTTTATCGTAAAAAAAGCAGAGTCTATGCTCTGCTTTTCTATCATGACCAAATAAAACCTAAGCTTAGATTTTACCGTGACACTGCTTGTATTTTAAACCAGAACCACAAGGACAAGGTGCATTGCGACTCTCAGGCACTGGGAATACTGCATTTTGCTGTTCTGTTTCTTCAGAAGCAGTCACTTCACCCGTTAAACCATCGACCTCATCATGCTCAAAAGAAAGACGCATCGATTCAGCTTGACGTTGCTGCTGTGCTTCCATTTCTGCAAGTTCTTCAGCCGTCGGAACATGTACACGAGATAGATCAGTCACCACATCAGATTTGATCACACCCAACATATTCACGAATAAATTGAATGCTTCTTTTTTATATTCTTGCTCAGGATTTTTTTGCGCATAACCACGTAAATGAATCCCTTGACGCAAGTAATCCATCGCAGCCAAATGCTCTTTCCAGTGACGATCAAGTGAATTCAACATAAAGTGACGCTCAAGCATAACTGCTGACTCAGCACCCATTTGCTCGCGACGCTGAAGATAGCGGTTCACAATTTCATCAGAAATACGCGCAACTAAACCTTCTTCATCTAAACGACGATCTTGGTCTAACCACTGTTGCACTGGCAATTCAACGCCCAAATCGGTACGTAAAGCAGTTTCTAAGCCTTCAACATCCCACTGATCATGTACCGATTCTGGTGGAATAAAGTTTGCAATCACACCCTTAATCACATCTCGGTGCATTTCTTCAATGTAGTCTTGTAAAGTGCTTTCAGTGAGGACTTCATCACGCTGAGCATAAATAATCTTACGTTGCTCATTATTGACATCATCGTACTTCAATAGATTCTTACGAATATCAAAGTTACGTGCTTCAACTTTACGCTGCGCATTTTCGATCGAACGACTGACCATCTTGTGTTCAATGGCTTCATTTTCTTGCAAGCCCATTGCACGCATCATCGCGACAACACGATCACCGGCGAAGATACGCATCAAGTCATCTTCAAGCGATAAATAGAAACGAGATACACCTGGGTCACCTTGACGACCAGCACGACCACGCAACTGGTTATCAATACGACGAGACTCATGACGCTCAGAACCAATGATATGCAAACCACCAGAACTTAGAACATCCTCATGGTCTTTTTCCCATTGCGCTTGTAAACGTGCTTCATCTTCTGCTGTTGGATTTTCAATTTTCGCCAGTTTTGCTTTCCAGTTACCACCTAGCAAAATATCTGTACCACGACCTGCCATGTTGGTGGCGATCGTGACTGCATTTGGGCTACCTGCTTGGGCAATAATATCGGCTTCGCGCTCATGTTGTTTTGCATTCAAAACTTCATGCTGAATACCCGCCTGTAATAACTTAGAAGATAAGATTTCACTGGCTTCAATCGTTGCCGTACCGATCAGAATCGGTGCAACACCCTGCTGACGAATATTGGCAATTTCTTCAATAATGGCACTATATTTGCCATTACGATTTAAATAAATTAAGTCATTATGATCTTTACGCACCATCGGACGATGCGTTGGAATAATGATCACATCCAAACCATAAATCTCTTTCATTTCTGCTGCTTCTGTATCAGCAGTACCAGTCATACCTGAAAGTTTTTTATAGAGACGGAAATAGTTCTGGAAGGTTGTTGTAGCAAGCGTTTGATTCTCAGGTTGAATTTCCATACCTTCTTTGGCTTCAACCGCTTGATGCAGACCTTCTGACCAACGGCGACCAGGCATGGTACGACCTGTGCTTTCATCCACAATAATGACTTCTTCTTTTTGAGTCTGTGGATTTACACCGATGATATAGTGCACATTTTTTTGATACAGATAATGCGCACGAATCGCAGCCGTAACATGATGAACCAAGTTCAAATTGGTTGCTGAATATAAGCTCTCGCCTTCAGCCAATAAACCCATACGAATCAGTTCATCTTCAACTGTTTCATAACCGATTTCAGTCATTTCAACTGAACGTTGTTTTTCATCCACCCAAAAGTGTCCACCGTCAGCCACTTTTTCTTCTTTCTGCGGGCGTAAGGTTGGTGGAATACTATTGATTAACTGGTAAAGATGCGATGAATCTTCACTTTGCCCAGAAATAATCAATGGTGTACGTGCTTCATCGATCAGGATGGAGTCAACTTCATCGATAATCGCATAACTTAAACCACGTTGTTTTTTCTCTTGTAGAGAAAACACCATGTTGTCACGCAAATAATCAAAACCAAATTCGTTATTGGTTCCGTAAGTAATGTCGGCAATATAGGCTTGCGCTTTTTCATCTGGCATTTGCATGGAATAAATCACGCCAATGCTTAAACCTAAAAACTCAAATAATGGGCGGTTAAGCTCAGCATCACGTTGCGCTAAGTAATCATTTACGGTGATCACATGCACGCCTTGTCCACTCAATGTATTGAGGTAACATGCCAAGGTACCCATGAGGGTTTTACCTTCACCTGTACGCATCTCAGCAATTTTACCTTCGTGCAAGGTAATACCACCAATCAACTGCACATCATAATGACGCATGCCCATGACACGCTTTGCAGCTTCACGGCAGACCGCAAATGCTTCAGGCAATAATTGATCTAAACTTTCACCGTCTTTATAACGTTGTTTGAATTCTTGAGTTTTTGCAGATAGGTCTGCATCGTTAAGAACAGATACCGTCGGTTCGAGCGCGTTAATTCGTTCGACGATTTTACGCATACGTTTGAGCTCACGCTCATTTTTAGTACCGAAGATACCTCCGATCAGACTTGCCAACATGAAGAACTCTCTAATCCTGTTTGTTTAAGTTTAAATAGGTAATTTTTTCTTAGCTGTTATTATGGAGTCAGAAATAAGAACTACAAGGGCTTTACATTCAAACAGGTAAAAAAATCTGCCCTACGATTCTGACATCACACAACCAAAGAGCGTTAATGTAGCAAATTTGCATTTAAGTTACACCGATTTAAATGTGAATTCCTGATCAATTTTTTAACCACGCTACTTATTCGATATCTAAAAACATCATAAACATATGAAAAAACAATAATTTTATTTATAAAATCGATACTGCATATTAAATAAACATTGAGCACCTATAGTATGGATGGAGAATTGAAATGACACTACGTTTAGGCGATATTGCCCCAAATTTCCAGCAACAATCAAGCGATGGAACAGTTGATTTTTATGAGTTTTTAGCTGACAGTTGGGGGATTTTATTTTCACACCCAGCGGATTTTACCCCCGTTTGCACCACTGAACTTGGCTTTACCGCCAAACTTAAAGATGAATTTGCAAAACGTGGCGTCAAAGCGATTGCGCTTTCTGTGGATGATGTTGAATCTCATCAAAGCTGGATTCAAGACATTAATGAAACCCAAAATACAACAGTGAACTTCCCGATTATTGCAGATAAAGATCGTAAAGTTTCTGAGCTTTATGGATTTATTCACCCCAATGCCAATGAAACACTGACAGTACGCTCGTTGGTCATCATTGACCCAAATAAAAAAGTGCGTTTGATTATTACCTATCCTGCCTCTACGGGTCGGAACTTCAATGAGGTGTTACGTGTGGTCGACTCATTACAGTTGACGGACAAACATAAGGTCGCAACGCCTGCAAATTGGCAACAAGGCGAAGATGTCGTCATTATTCCATCACTTAAAGATGAAGAAGAAATTAAACAACGTTTTCCTCAAGGCTATACAGCAATAAAACCGTATTTACGATTAACCCCCCAGCCTGAGTGAGGATAACTGGGGAACGCTTATTTCCAATATTCATAATTTTTATCAAATTAGCCCAGATGTATTTCGTAGCAATCAATCGTAATGACCTCTTGCGCGCCATTCAAACAGCAAAACAACACAATTAAAAAGTCTTAGTACATTGCTATCATGGTTCTGACCGTACAGGGGCCACGATCACAATGTATCGTATTGTCTTTGAAAACTGGTCAATTGACGATGCAAAGCAAGAAATGAAGCAAAGGGACTACGGCTACCATGTCATTTGGAAGAACATTGATCATTTGCTTAGTCCTGAAAATGTAAAATGGATTCAACAGCAACTGAAGAATCCATTAACTTAGCACTTAGTAAGTGTTTGATTTAGCGCTGTTCGAGTGGCACCCAGTCAATCACCCAAGCTGATTTCATATTTAAACTTTCATCTGCAGCAATTTTCTTACGCGCGGCATCCGCAGTTTCTCTGTCTTTGGATGGACCAACCATGATGCGAATCCCTTTAGAGGTTGGGCTAGTTGTAACTTTATAGCCTTTCGCTCGCAACTTGGATACTACGGCATCTGCATTGGCTTGGTTTGCAGCCAAAGCCACTTGTACCATCCAGTTCTTGTCGCCATTTTCCAAAAGTTCGCGTGCCTTTTCAGCATCTGCTTTCTTCTTCGCATCTTCTTCGGCTTTGCGTTTTTCATCAGCAGCTTTCTTGTCTGCTTCGGCTTTACGCTTATCTTCGGCAGCTTTCTTATCGGCTTCCGCTTTACGTTTATCTTCGGCAGCTTTCTTATCTGCTTCCGCTTTACGTTTATCTTCGGCAGCTTTCTTGTCTGCTTCCGCTTTACGTTTATCTTCAGCAGCTTTCTTGTCCGCTTCCGCTTTACGTTTATCTTCAGCAGCTTTCTTGTCTGCGTCCGCTTTACGTTTATCATCAGCGGCTTTCTTGTCTGCGTCCGCTTTACGCTTCTCTTCTAACTTACGCTTTTCTTCCGCAAGTCGTTGTGCTTTGACTTTGTCATCTTCAATCAACTCTGGTGGAATATTATCCGAGCTTTCTTGTGCAGCATTTCGACGGGCATTAATTGCAGCATATTCCTCCGCTGCCTTACGTGCTGCAGCAGCTTCTGCTTCTTGTTGCATCTTTAAAAAATCAGCAGCAAGCGCTTCTTGTTCAGCAACGGCTTTTTCACGCGCTTGGCGCTGCTCTTCAAGCAGACGTTTTTCGGTTTCAATGTCAACAGCCATGGGTTGTAACGATACCATTTCACTGTCTTGCGCAGGCTGTGCAAGTTTTGGTTTAGACTCAGTTTGAGCACTTGGGTGTTCAATCTGAGTCTGTGTCTTGTCTTGTTCTATTTCTTCATTACCTTTGAGAAGTAATGCTGCCAATAAAACACCACCTCCAAGTAAAACAACGCCGCCCATCCAGCGTTGTTTGTTATTCATTGACATTGTTCTAAATACTCCCAGACCGCTTCTAAGGTATGAAACGAACCACAGACTAAAATCAGCTGATTGTTATTACATTTGTTCAGCGCAGTTTCAAAAGCTTGTTGGATACTGCCAAACTCATGTACCTGTTGACCGTGCAATGCATCATGTAACTGTTGCACAGGCGCGGCTCTAGGCACATCTAAATTAGCAATAAACCAATTTTTTACTGTTGTTTTTAGTAAATCAGTGACCGATGCAATGTCTTTATCTGCCAACATTGAAAATACCGCAACAACTTCTGTGTACTGTTTATTGTATTTTAGGAATTTTCGCAACTGCTTCAATAAAAATTCAACACCATGCGGATTGTGACCTGCATCAAAAACAACCGTTTTACCTTGAATTTGACGTATTTCAAAACGACCTTGCAAACACGCTTGCTGAATTCCTTGTGCGATTGCTGTTTGCGATATTTCTATGCCACTCAAGAGCACAGCAGCAACAGCCGTAGAAATATTATCAAGCGCTAACTGCCCGACTGGGAGCTGTAATGTCGTTCCTGATGATGCAAATGACCATGTTTGACCATCATCATTGAGCTGATAAAAATAATCTCGATTTAAAATAGACAAGTGAGCTTGAGTCTCGGTCACTTTATCTTGCACTGCTTGAGGTAGCTGTTGTTGACCTGCAAAAATAACGGGAATATTTGGGCGAATAATGCCTGCTTTCTCAAACGCAATTTTTTCGATGCTATCACCAAGCCAATCAGTATGGTCTAAACCGATATTGGTAATGACTGCAATGTCAGGATCGATGACATTGACCACATCTAGACGACCGCCAAGACCGACTTCAAGCACCCAAACATCACATTGTTGTTGTTTAAAAATAACAAAAGCAGCCAAAGTGGTTGCTTCAAAGAAAGAAAGTGATAAACCACATTCACGGCGGGCTTGATCGACCAAAACAAAAGCATCAATCAAAGTTTGATCGGCGACTTCCACGCCAGCCAACTTCACACGCTCGTTGAAACGATAAATATGCGGTGACTGATAGAGACCAACTTTATAGCCTTGCGCATTTAAAATAGCGGCTAAAGTGGTTGTGGTTGAACCTTTACCATTGGTACCCGCGACCGTAAATACTTTTGCATCAGGCTGCATCACACCTAATCTTTCAGCGACTGGAATGACACGTTCTAGGCCTAAATCAATGCCTGTAACATGAACATGGCTCCAATAATCGAGCCATGTTGTTAGGGTATCTTTTGAATGTGGGTCGTGCGGTTTCAAGGTAAATTCATCAGCTTTGCAACAAGTCGATATACAGTATCACGTAACGCATGACGGTGAACAATCTGATCGATCACACCATGATCGAGTAAATATTCTGCGCGTTGGAATGGTTCTTCCAGTTTTTCACGTACCGTTTGTTCAATCACACGTTTGCCCGCAAAACCAATCATGGCTTTCGGTTCAGCAATATGTACATCACCCAGCATCGCCAATGATGCAGTTACGCCGCCATAAACTGGATGCGTCAATACCACCACATAAGGTACACGTGCTTCTTTCATTTTTTGAATCACAGCCGAGGTACGTGCCATTTGCATGAGGGACAACATCCCTTCTTGCATACGTGCACCGCCCGAAGCAGCAAAACAAATCATAGGTTGATGCAGTTCAATCGCGCGTTCAGCCGCTTGTACAAAGCGATCACCCACAACTGTACCCATTGAACCGCCCATGAAATCAAATTCAAAAGCACAGGCAATCAAATCTAAACCTTTCAGAGAACCTTGCATGACCACGAGTGCTTCTGTCTCACCCGTTTTATCTTGTGCTTCACGCATACGATCTGGATAAGGTTTAGTATCTACAAACTTCAATGGATCTTTGGCGCTAAACTCTTGACCTAACTCAGTGTTGACTTGATCAAAAAACCAATTCAAACGATCACGCGCACGCATGCGTAAGTGTTCGTCGCATTGTGGGCAAACATAAGCATTGAATGACATCGCAGTACGAGTAACCAGTGCATGACACTCAGGACATTCAATCGTCGGTTCAGTAAAGGTCGCTTTGAATATCTGTTGTTGATCCGCGACCTGAATCCCAGGAACTTCACGCTCCGTCCAAGGGGTTGCAGGGTGAAGTACTTTCCCTGTTATGATTTCTACGTCTTGACTCATACTAACTCATCGAGCGCAGCTCGAAGCTCCTTCACTTTATTCACCGTCTGTTGCACAGCCTCATCGACTGGCAATGTTGCAAAAGATTTAACGAAAGCACTACCTACAATCACGGCGTCGGCAACTTGTCCCATAGCTTTTGCAGATGCAGCATCACTAATCCCAAAACCCACACCGACTGGCACATTAGTTTTAGATTTAATTTTTGCAATCCGCGCTGCTGCTTCTGAGGTATCTAATGTTGCTGCACCTGTCACACCTTTGAGGGACACATAGTAAACAAAGCCACTGGCTTGATTGACCACATGTTGAATACGCTGATCTGTCGAAGTTGGTGCAAGCAAGAAGATTTGATCCATCTCATTTTGTTTTAAGATGTCTCCCAACTGCTGTGATTCTTCTGGTGGTAAATCCACGAGAAGAACACCATCAACGCCACAATCTTTCGCATAAGCTGCAAACTTTTCATAACCAATCACTTCAACAGGGTTTAAATAGCCCATTAAAACAACAGGTGTCGTTTGATCTTGTTGACGAAATTCTTTCACCATATTCAAAGCATCTAAGGTATTTGTTCCACCTGCTAAAGCACGTTCAGCGGCTAAGGCAATGACTGGACCATCTGCCATTGGGTCAGAAAATGGTAGACCCAGTTCAATGACATCAACGCCCGCTTCAACCATTTGGTGAAGTAAAGGAACGGTTACCTGTGGATGCGGATCACCTGCCATCACATAAGAAACAAGCGCTTTACGTTGCTGAGATTTAAGCTGTTCAAAACGAGTGGCAAGACGTGACATAGGATTATGCTTTCCTTGATTTATGTTGAGGAGTTGTTTGTAGTCGTACAAAAAACACTGCATTGTAACGCTATTTTTTGTACATTGAACAGCGTTTGACGTGATTGCACGTGCTGATTATGACCACCAACAACAGCCCTAATACATTTATCTATATTTTGGACTTTTTCTCAATGATCAAAGCTTCCTAATTTTAGACCAATCGCACTACATTTTAGAAATCCGCCAAGCTCCTTTATACTATGCGCAATTTTTGAATGTTCTTTTGATTTTATGTCTTCCCACTCTCAGGAAAAAGTGCACAGTAATGCGCTTGCGTTGCTACCTCTATTGGTATTTTTGATCATCTTTCTAGGGAGTGGTATTTATCATTCAATGATTGGGACAGAATTTGCCTTTTATCAAATCAAAGCCCCTGTCGCTGCAGTTCCAGCAGTGATTCTTGCACTACTCCTCTACAAACAAAAACTCAATACTGCTATTGAAGATTTCCTACAGGGCGCAAGTCATCCCAACCTGATTTTGATGTTTATGGTGTTTATGTTGGCGGGCGCATTTGCCAGTGTTTCCAATACCATTGGCAGTGTCGATGCTACAGTCCAACTAGGGCTTTCATTGATTTCAGCAGAGTATGTTTTACCCATGCTGTTTATCATCTCCGCGTTTATTGCAACAGCAATGGGAACGTCAATGGGTACGATTGCAGCCTGTGCCCCGATTGCATTTGGCTTTTCTCAAGCAACCGATATTGCTCCGATTTATGCCATTGGTGCCGTGGTGGGTGGTGCAATGTTTGGCGATAACTTATCGATGATTTCAGACACGACTATTGCCGCAACACGCAGCCAAAATGTTGAATTAAGAGATAAATTCAGAGTCAATATCTGGATTGCTTTGCCTGCAGCATTGATCAGCTTGATCGTTTATGTTTCATTGAGCCAGCATGCCGAGGAGATTCAATCCAAGCCGTATGATTTATGGTTAATTCTGCCCTATCTAGCCGTTTTCTTCCTCGCATTTAGCCGCTTACATGTACTTGCTGTTTTAATGATTGGTGTGGTTTTATCTGGGGTTATGGGGCTTATTGAAAAGCCAGAATTCAACCTGCTGCAATTGAATAATTCAATTTATAACGGTTTTGTGGGCATGTTTGAGGTGGCATTACTTTCCATGCTCCTTGGCGGACTGTCAGCTTTGATGCAAAAAGAAGGCGGTTTACAATGGTTAATCCAACGAATCTACGCCATTACTCGCTTATTTAAATTTGGGAGACAACGTGCAGGTGAATTAGGCATTAGTTTCCTTGTGGTCTTCTCAAATCTATTCGTTGCCAACAATACTGTTGCGATTATTTTATCGGGAGATATGGCACGTGAGGTCGCCAAAGAATACGGGGTTGATCCGAAACGTAGTGCCGCTTTACTTGATATTTTTTCTTGTGTAACCCAAGGGATTATCCCCTATGGCGCACAATTACTTCTTGCCTGCTCGATAGCCAAACTTTCGCCTATAGAATTGATTGGACATATCTACTATTGCTGGATTTTAGCTATCGTTGCGATACTGGCAATTGTATTTAATTATCCACGCTTAAGAACATCTTAAAAACTTATATGAGTCTCTTTAGTTTGTTCTGAAAACTAAAGAGACTTTAAAAACTGCTTTGGTGTAATACCTGTCCAACGCTTAAACGCACGCCCAAATGCGCTTTGATCCGCATAATTTAAACGTTCTGCAATCTCAGAAAATGATTTGCCTTGCTGCAAATAAAGCTTACTTTGCTCCAACCGATATTGATCTAAAATATCCTGAAAATTCAACTGATAGGCTTTAAGTTGACGCTGTAAAGTTCGTTCAGAACAATGCAAACGCTTGGCGACATAACGTTGCAAAACTTCTTCTTGCTGCAATAAACCTTGCTCAATATAACTTTGAATTTTCTGTTTAAATTGTTGTTGCTGCATTTCCACCGAAGTAATGCTATTCATTGATTGCTGTGCTTGACTCGATAAAACCTGATTGAGCTGTTGGTCGGCGGCAATACTTTTAGCTTTTAAAACTTGATTAGAAAAATGAATCGCATAATGTCCTGCTTGTACTTGTATTGAACATCCATAAAAGCGCTCAAAATGATATAAAGCCATATGCGGCGTATAACCAAACTGGATAACTTGAGGAGGAATTAAGGCATCTTGCACAATAGACTGCGCAATTTTAAAGATCAGAGCCAAATTCAACTCATACATCCCACGATAATCAGGATATGAAGCACTCCACACTATTTGGATATGATCCGAAAATTGCTGAACATTAAGTTGTTCTAAATTGGTCTGTTTAAAAATCAAGGAATAATAACGTTGTAATAGCTGTAAAGCTTGTTGTAAATCTAAACTGGTCGATGCCAGATACCCCATGAGGCCAAAATCTTGCAAATTGGCATGTTCAGCCAAAATCAACGCAATTGGACGAGAAAAATAGGGTTGTGCGGCTTGCAACAACAAAGCATAGCGTTCAACATCAAAATCTTGTTCATCTGGATTCGCCAAGCAGGCCTGAAAAGTCTGCCAAAGTTCAGGCGCAACAACTTTAGACAAATCAATGTGTTCCTGTTGCAAAACACGATTAAACAATCGTAAGTATCCAATAATTATTTTAACTGACATACGTCAATCTCATCCTGATCTGTCGTTATTTGTATAAAAATTGGCTGTAACTGTCAAAACATTTCATCGAACTTTTTCCATACTGAACTCATGAAAAGAAAAGGAATAGCACCGATGAATGCACATGTTTCCTATCAAGTTGATCCAATCGTAAGAACGAACTTAGACTTCCACTTAAATGAAGCACCTCGTTTTTGGTTTGGAGGCGATCCGTTCCGTACCCGTATGTTTGATGCCTTGAGCCTCACATTTCCTGATGGTGAGCGCTATTTCATTGAATGTGTTCGTTTATTTCGTGACAAAATCAATGATCCTGAATTGCAGGAACGCGTGACGGACTTCATTCGTCAAGAAGCTCAACATGGGATTGCGCATGACAAAATGAACCAAGTCATGAAACAACAAGGTATGCCTGTTGATCAATTCACCCATCGTTTAAAGAAAATATTTAAATTTGAATTGATGAATCGCTCTCCACAATACAACATTGCCATGACTGCAGCGGCAGAACATCTAACTGCACTGATGGCGGATACCTTCTATAGCCAAAAAGAAACGTTAGCGGATGCAGATCCTTTTGTTCGTGCCCTGTTTGCTTGGCATGCTATTGAAGAAATGGAACATCGTGATGTGGCATTTGATGTAATGCAACAAGTCGGCGAAGTACCTGAGTTTACCCGTAAATCTGCATTGGTGATTACGACGGTATTAATGTTTGGATTTACCCTTTATCGTACCGACGTGATGCTAAAATGTGATGGTTTCAGTTTAAGACAACGTTTTGATATGGCGCATAAAGGTTTACCTTGGTTCTTTGGTCGTAACGGTATTTTGACCGCAAAAAGAGCGCAATATAGCGACTGGTTTAAAAAAGACTTCCATCCGAATCAGCATCCTGTGATTCGTCAATACGATGTTTGGATTGATACTTTAGCTAAAACCAATGACCCAATTGCAGCGGGTGAGGCTTTTTGGCAAGCAGGGCTATAATATTTAAAGAGAAGAATCCCCCTCCTTTTTAAAAGGAGGTTTGGGAGGATTTCTCAACCATCACCACTTCGCATAATGCTGTTCCAATAAACCATACTGATCATTCAACACCAGCAATTCACCATTTTCTTGCTCAATCGTGCCACTCACTTTGGCTTGCCATTGATTAAACTGGCTTCCGATCAAACGCAAATTGATATTTTCAAAACGACACCACCCTGTTTGCACCAATAAATTTAATCGGGCATCCAAAGAGCGAATTGACCAATTTTTTTCATCTTGTTGTTCAAATAAAACATCCGTAAGTGGATATAAACGCCCATCAACCCACAAGGCATTTTCATTGCCAAAGCTTTCATTCACACCAGAAGCAAGGTTAAGCCCAATACGACGATCTTGTTCATCACGGAACTGACAAGACAACCAGAACCAAGCCGTTTCAGGGCGTAAAAAACCACAGGTATCATCTAATGATGCAAGGCTTTGTGCATTAAATTTTATCTGTTGCTGTTTTGGACTTATAAAATAACCTTCAACCGCTAAGGTGGTTTGCTTTTGGGTATACGTCCAACCATTGATCCCAGTTGGACTACATAAACTCAGTGCATCAGTCCCCGCACAAAAGATACGCGCTTTAAGCTGAACTTCACCATGTCTGGTGATTTGGATATAACGCACACCATTGGCGTGTTTCATGTTAAAACAATAGCCTGATTTTTTAAAATAGCTTTGACTAAATAGCGGTTGTTCATCCAGTTTGGTTTGATAGCCAAAAGGTTGAATTGCATTGCATTCAATCACTTGTTCAGCATGATGATCATAGATATAAAAGAAAGCATGTCCAGCCCACGATAAATCAACGATTGCGACGCCGATACTGTAGTGCTCATGCTGTATACCGCAAAACTTGAATTTCTTATATTTTAACTGTTTACGCCAGCCTTTAAGTATCTGACCATACGGCGTTTTATAGATATAGTCATCGAGGTTAATTCCAGATGGTACCTGATCAAAACGCCCATAACGTGGCTGACCATTGGCTTGTATCAAATCCATGATTTTTGATTCCGTGACCGCATGAGAGCTTCCTGTCTATCATAGCCGCTAATTCATAATATTTACTCAAAACCATTCACAATTTTTGAGCATATTTCAACTTCACTCGATCTTCATTTCATTCGCATTAAAGTTCAATATTTCATCAAATATTCATACATAAGTTTTATCTTTAAAAACAATCTTATACCACTTGATCAAAAAATCATGAAGACGCGTACTCTTTTTAAAGTAAATGCATTGTGTGTAATGCTGTTGGCGCTAACCGCCTGTAATGATAGTGATGATAATCAAGCACCCAAAACCGAACGAAAAAATCAAAGTATCAATGTTCTTGCCTTTAATGACTTTCATGGCAATTTAGAACCACCTAAACGCTTTATTGAAGCAGATGATCCACATGACCATAGTAAAACGGTACAGATACCTGTTGGTGGTGTCAGCTATTTTGCCGATGCAATCAAAAAATTACGGGCACAATATCCCAATAATGCTGTGGTCTCGGCTGGTGACTTAATTAGTGCTTCCCCATTAATCTCATCGTTATTCTTAGATGAACCGACCATTGAAGTAATGAATGACATTCAAATCGATTTTAATGCGGTTGGAAATCATGAGTTTGATCGTGGAACCGATGAACTTCGTCGTTTACAAAATGGTGGCTGTCAGCAATACACCAGTACTAAGCCATGTCAAATCAATCCAAACTTCACTGGGGCAAAGTTTAACTTTCTCGCTGCCAATGTTTCCATGAAGGCCGATCCAAATAAGACGCTTTTTCCTGCCTATAAAGTCAAAACTTATGGTGGCATCCCTGTTGCGTTTGTTGGGCTTACTTTAGAGGCAACTCCGAGCATCGTTTCTGCTGCTGGTATTACCGATGTCAACTTTCATGATGAAGCAGATACCGTCAATGCATTGATTCCTGAGTTAAAGAAACAAGGGATTGAAGCGATTGTGGTGGTGGTGCATGAAGGCGTTGCGCCAAGTACCAAATTCAACAAGAAAACCTGTGATGGGTTGAGTGGCCCATTAATCGATGTATTGGAACGCTTAGATCCTGCGGTTGATGTTGTCGTATCGGGTCATACACATCAATCTTATATCTGTGACTATGCAACCCAAAATCCACAAAAACCGTTCTTACTCACATCTGCAGGACAATACGGCACAGCCATTACCAATATCCAACTCGAACTAGATGGAAAAACAGGTGATGTGATCAAGAAAGACGCGACCCAAGTTCCTGTGCAAAGCGAAAGCTATACCTCTGGGACGACCACGGTCAGCTTAACGGATCTATACCAAAAGTTTAGTAAAACACAAAGTATCGAAGCGATATTAGATAAATACCGTCCAGCCGTTGCGACTATTTCCGCACGCGTGGTCGGATCAGCAAGCACTGTTATTGATCGTAATCGTACTGAAAGTGGCGAAACCGCGCTGGGTAATTTGATCGCGGATGCTCAACAAGCGGCAGCACTTGCAGCCAGCAATCAAGGTTCAGATTTTACATTGATGAATGCGGGTGGTGTACGCGCAGACTTATTGATTAATAGTAGTAATCAGATTACCTTCGGTGATGTATTCAGCGTACAACCGTTTGGTAATTCGTTAGTCACGCTGAGTCTCACAG
Organism: Acinetobacter sp. NIPH 298; assembly: GCF_000369505.1. GTDB lineage: Bacteria > Pseudomonadota > Gammaproteobacteria > Pseudomonadales > Moraxellaceae > Acinetobacter. Next base: position 112,453 of record NZ_KB850055.1, on the reverse strand, counting down.
GCAAACAAATTCGTGAGCTATTAGAACAACAATGGTCTGGTGCCAATGCGGCAACCACTCGGATATTACAGCCGTCAAAAGAATTCAGTTATTCGTATAAACAAGATGCCGCAGTATCTCCTCGCACCAGCAATATCATGATTGCAGGACAAGCTTTGGTCGATACTCAAGTCTATCGCGTTACTGTGAATAGTTTTATTGCCGATGGTGGTGATAACTTCACAGTTTTAAAACAAGGGAAGAACCCAATCGGTGGCGGACAAGATATTGATGTTTTAGAGCAATACGTGACTCAAAACTCACCGCTTAGTGCACCTGCGACAAATCGTATCAAACTGATTCAATAATAGGTTTTAGACAATAAAAAAAACAGGGAAGCATTTGCTTCCCTGTTTTTTTATTCCGCTGAGATTTACATCTCAACCATTTCCACACCATCAATACGTGCAACAGTCATCAAATCTTTATCACCGCGACCTGAGACAGTGGCAATAATGATTTGATCTTTAGACATCGTTGGCGCAAGTTTGGTGACATAGGCCATGGCATGAGCGCTTTCAAGCGCAGGAATAATCCCTTCGATCTTGGTTAAATCACGGAAACCTTGTAACGCTTCTTCATCATTGATCGGCACATATTCAACACGGTGCATATCTTTTAAGAAACTATGTTCTGGTCCTACACCTGGATAATCAAGACCTGCTGAAATACTATGTGTCTCAATAATCTGACCTTGTTCGTCCGACATCAAGTAGGTACGGTTGCCATGTAATACACCCACATGACCTGCATTCAATGGTGCCGAATGCTTGCCTGTTTCAATGCCATAGCCTGCAGCTTCAACACCGTACATTTTCACATCTTGATCATTCAAGAATGGATAGAACAAGCCCATTGCATTTGAACCGCCACCAACACAAGCCACCAAAGCATCAGGTAAACGCCCTGCTTGCTCTTGGATTTGACGGCGCGCTTCACGACCAATAATCGACTGGAAATCACGAACTAGCTGCGGATATGGATGTGGACCAGCCACGGTACCAATCACGTAATAAGTGCTATCCACATTGGTGACCCAGTCACGCATCGCTTCGTTCATGGCATCTTTCAATGTTTTTGAACCGCTTTGCACAGGCACAACCTTCGCACCGAGTAAACGCATGCGGTATACATTCATCGCTTGACGTTTAACATCTTCCGCGCCCATAAATACCACACACTCAAGGCCTAAACGCGCTGCGATCGTTGCTGTCGCAACGCCATGCTGACCAGCGCCTGTTTCTGCAATGATACGTTTTTTACCTGATAGTTTTGCCAATAAGGCCTGACCAATGGTGTTATTGACCTTATGTGAACCTGTGTGATTTAAGTCTTCACGTTTCAAGTAAATCTGCGCACCGCCGAGGTGCTGTGACCATCGCTCTGCATGATAAAGTGGGCTAGGGCGACCAACATAGAACGCAAGATCACGGTCAAATTCTGCCAAAAACTGTGCATCATTTTTCATACGACCATAAAGATTTTCTAAATCTTCAAGTGCAGCCATCAGCGTCTCTGACACAAAACGTCCACCATGAATACCAAAATGCCCTCGAGCATCTGGAAACTGGGTATAGTCAATTGTCTGATTTTTTTGACTAAGATTTTGCTGATCCACGTTGGACTCCTTGCATAAATTTTTCAATGAGTTGTTGGTCTTTTATACCTTTTGCGGACTCTACGCCTCCGCTGACATCCACAGCAAAAGCAGCTGTAGTATCAATAGCTTCACTCACATTTTCAGGGGTTAGTCCGCCTGCCAAAATTAGTGGAATATCTAGTTGTGGAAATTGATTCCAATCAAAGCTGTGCCCTGTTCCACCCTTTAACTCAGGATGCCATGCATCTAATAAGACTGCACTAGCACCCGCAGCTTGATAACGTTGAATTTCGGTCACAACATCGATATCTGGTTTTACCTGAATCGCTTTATACCAACGACGCTTGCAGTGTTGAGCAATCTGTTGGCATTGTTCAGGTGTTTCATCACCATGTAGTTGTAATACATCCAAAGGAACTGAATCAAGCACCGTTTGTATTTCTGCGGGGCTTGCATTGACAAACAAGCCCACCAATTGTACATACGGCGGAACGAGCACTGCTAATGATTGAGCTTGTTCAATGCTGACATGACGTGGACTCGGTGGGAAAAACACCAAACCAATCGCATCCGCACCAGCTTGCACTACAGCCTGAATATCTTGTGCTCGGGTAATTCCACAAATCTTGGCGCGAGTTCGCAGTTGGATTTGGTGCATGTCATGTCCAATTTTAAATGAATACTTTTAAACCATCATATTGTAATGCAATTTGACCTTCATAGGGCAAAGTTCATTCCGAAATGCGATTGTTTAAAAAACGTTAACACTTTATACTTTGATAAATTTTGCAACAAGTCTAAAGCAATTTCTTTTGCTTATAGGGAAGTTGGTGTAAGTCCAACACTGCCCTCGCAACGGTAACACCGTATTATTAATCTTAGCTCTACGCCAAATCACTGCATCTGAATGATGTGGGAAGATGATTAATAGCATCATTATTGTGATGATATAGTGAAGTCCGGAGACCTGCTTGTTGTTATCTTCTACGCAAACATTCACGAAGGGTGAATGTATGGAGCAACATCATGTCTACTACTTTTCAACCGACTCGTTTAGTTGGTGCTATCGCTATTGCGATGGGGTTTTCCTCTCCTGCTTTTGCTCAAGAACAAACAACTGATAAAATAGCTTCACTTGATACCATTGTTGTAACAGCGTCAAAAACACCTGAATCAATTAAAAACGTGCCCGCAAGAATAACCGTTATTGATGAAAGAACAATTGAGCAATCTCCGATTGCGGATTTACCAAATCTATTGGCACGAGAAGCGGCAGCCAATGTAGTACAATTGGGTGGCTACGGACAACAAACCTCGATCTTTTTACGTGGTACAAACTCCAACCAAACACTTGTGTTACTTGATGGTGTCCGTTTAAATACCGCTACTACAGGTGCAGCCTCACTACCATTTTTAGATACAACTGGCTTACAGCGTATTGAGGTTTTAAAAGGTCCAGCATCGGTGTTGTATGGAACAGATGCGATTGGTGGTGTGGTACAACTTATTTCTAAAACACCTGAGAAAACCTCTGCCTTTGTGACAGGTGAAATGGGTGAACACAATACTTATAAAGCAATTGTTGGTGCTGATCTTGCCGAAAATGGTTTTTATACACAAATTCGCGGTCAACGTTTAGAAACTGATGGCACTATTATTAAAGAAGTTGCCAATGCTGAACGTGCGCCCTATGATCAAAAAGGCTACAGTACGAAAGTAGGCTATGATTCTAATCGTGTCGCAACCTCTGTGGATTTTAGTCAAAATGAAGGCAATAGTACCTATGATAATTTCGGTACAATGACCAGCCAAGACTTCAAAAATCAAAGTATTAACCTAAAAGGTCGTGTATCGATCAATGAACAATTCGATATACATGCTCGGCTATCTCAATTTAAAGATGATCTTGATCAAGTGGATAGCCCAAGCTTTGTACATAGCACCACAGAAGAAGCTGAACTCTATACAGTCTATAATTTAGCAAAGTATCAAAACATCCTTGTTGGAGCAACATTCCGTAATACTGATGCAAAAACCGCCTCTATTAAAGAGGATGTAGATTCAACAGGCTATTACATCCAACATCAATACAATGATCATGGATTTAATACGCAGGTTGGTGTTCGTGTTGAAGACAATGAAAAATTTGGAACACATACAGTCGCACAAGGCGGTATTCGTTACCAACTTTTACCATTAACCAGCATCTACACCAATATTGGCAGTGCATTTAAAGCACCGACCTTTAACGATATGTATGGTTGGGGTGGCAACCCTGACCTTAAACCAGAAGAAAGTATTTCTTATGAAATCGGAATAGATCAGAAATTTAACTATGGAATTAATGCTGGACTCTCTGCATTTGTTACCAAAGTGGATGATCTGATTAATTCAGATCCTGTCACCTATCAAATGGTGAATATTGATAAAGCTAAAATCGAAGGTGCTGAAAGTTATATCAAATGGCAAGGTGACAATCTCTATACTAATTTAGGTTATAGCTATGTTCGTGCCAAAGATAAAAAGACAGATGAAGACCTTAGCCGACGACCTCGCCAAAGTGTTTCATTGACTGCAGGTTGGACAGATGAACAATATACTTTCTCGACCACGATGCTTGCGAATGATGATTACGATAACACTGCCTTTGACGATGTTCAAATCCCTGGACATTTCCGCGTAGACATGCATGGACAGTACAAAGTAAATAAAAATGTCGATGTCTTTGCGAACATTCAAAATGTAGGTGATTCAAAATATCGTACAGCATATGGTAGTGGCGGTTATTACATCAATGGCGGTCGCTTAGCTTCAGCGGGTGTCACATTCCGTTATTAATCTTGCGATAACATCATAAACATATTTTCTTAACTCCAGTTTCGAGGTAATGTCTTGACCGCATTGCCTCTTTTTTATTTTAGGAAATCCGATGGGACATCGTTTAAGTAAAATCTATACACGTACAGGTGATTCAGGCACAACAGGTTTAGGCGACGGTTCACGTGTTGCCAAAGATGACTTACGTATCACCGCTTTGGGGGATGTCGATGAACTCAATGCGACGATTGGCGTGCTTCGCTCACAAATTAGCGCGAGTCAAATCAGTGATAAACATCAATGGGACCAAAGCCTGAGCTTGATTCAACATTGGCTCTTTGATTTAGGCGGCGAAGTTTGTATTCCAAACTACCACCTGCTTCAACCTGTTTGTATCGAATTTCTAGAAAAAGAAATTGATCGCATGAATGAATCCTTACCGATGTTGAAAGAGTTCATTTTACCCTCAGGTACTTTAGCGTGTAGCTATGCACATCAAGCACGTGCGGTATGTCGTCGTGCAGAACGCGCATTGATGTCAGTGCATGCACGTGACCAAAATATCCAAGCAACCGCATTACAATTACTCAATCGTCTATCAGATTGGTTATTTGTCGCTTCTCGTGCATTACAACGTGCTGAAGGTGGCAGTGAAGTGTTGTGGCAGAAAAATATTAATGACAGTATTGATCCAGAATAACCATATTAGGCAGCACATAAATGCGAATCATCGGTCATCGTGGAGCACGTGGTGAAGCACCAGAAAATACCTTAGGTGGTTTTCATTATCTGCATGGTCTTGGCGTCCGTGCTGTCGAATTTGATGTTCGACAACTTGAAGATGAGCAACTGGTTGTAATTCACGATGACAACTTTATTCGTACCACAGGTCTGTCGCAGCATGTCGAAAGCTGCAGCTTAGCTCAGGCTCAACAATTCGACCATCGCCATCTATGGCAAACTTGGGCTGAACCAGAATACACGCCGAGTTTAGTGCAAGTCATGGCATGCTTAACCGACTTTGAGCATATCGAAGTTGAAATTAAAGCGGTGCCTGATGAAGCTGCTGCGGAAAAGCTGATTATCCAGCTACACCAAGACCTTAAAGACTTTGAGAAAACGGCAATTATTACCAGTTTTGATGTCAAAATTTTTGCGGCATTACAACAGTATCAGAGTCATTTTAAACGTGGTTTATTGGTTGAGATTCCCATCGCTGGACATGCAATTGAATTGGCTCAGCAATATGGGTGTCATCAAATAGGTTGGAAAGATCAACTTGCAACAGATGAGATGATTAAACTCACTCACCAAGCAGATCTAAATGTCAGTGTTTGGACAGTCAACGATATAGAACGAGCTAAACACTTACAGCAGTTAGGCATCCATGGCTTAATTACTGATATTCCAAGCACCATGTTGCAACATTTATCCTTATAGAAATGGTGGAATAAATTCCACCATTTTCCTCTATTTTTTCTTTTGTGCCTGAATCAAACGCTGCCCTTTTGCATCTAGCAAATACAAATGAGTTCCATCAAATTGAAAACGCTGAACACGTTGAATGGCATCTAATAGATCGGCCTCTTGTGCCAATGCTTTATTACAACTCAAATGACCAGCTCTCACATCAAAATCAAGTTTACGCTGAGCAAAATCAAAGGTGTAGCCCCCATACATATTATTGCAACCCGTATGCCCAGAAACACTCTTGCTAATTGAGTTCAGCGAAAAACTCGGGTATTGGTTAAAGAACAACGCACGCTTGTTCTGGATCATGGTAATTTGCCAATCAACATCTTGTATTCCATCTATACTCTTACGAACCTGCAAACTCGGTAGTTGGTTACCATGTTTGGTTTGTAAGGTCTTCTTTTGCATTTGAGTTGGTTGACTTTGACAAGCGGCAAGCATCAAAACAGCAGAAAGTATTAAAGTTTTGTGAACATATGCCTTCAAAGCGTAAATGGGATTTTTCACGATAATTTGCTCAGACATTGATTTGTTTCACCTTTTAATAGATAAGCCGATGTGGTAAACGAATTCTGTTACGGTTCTTTCGATACAACTGTAGAATAATACTAGTGCTTATTGATTTGAGCATGTTAATATCAGGACTAAAATAGCAATATATCGTCATGATTGGTCTTGCTATCTCGTTTAGTTTTATTATCTTGTGTGAACAAGGTTATTAGGAGCGCTGACGGATATGAATTCCGCCCCACTCAAAAAAGCACCCATTAACTGGACTGCTAGCATTACCTTAATTGGAACTCCAATTCTTGCTGCTATTTTAATCCCTTTATATGCTTATTATTATGATTTTAGTGTAAGTGCTTGGGTCAGTTTGTTTTTCCTTTTGGCTTTAAGTAGCTTAGGAATTACAGCAGGTTACCACCGTCTTTGGGCACATCGTGCTTATGATGCGGCATTACCACTCAAAATCTTACTGATGATTGGCGGTACTTTTGCAGTTCAGAACAGTATTTTGTTTTGGGCTTCAGGTCACCGTACTCATCATCGTCATGTCGATGACATTGATCAAGACCCGTATTCAATTAAACGCGGCTTTTGGTATGCTCATTTAGGCTGGATGATTCGTGATCACTCACCATCTGAACCTGACTATAAAAACTCACCTGATTTATTGAATGATAAATTGGTGATGTTCCAACATAAATACTATGTCCCACTGGTGATTGCTGTCCATGTTGGTGTCTTAGGTGGTATTGGTTGGGCTGTCGGCGATATTTGGGGTGTGGTTTTACTTGGTGGTTTACTGCGTCTCATCATTAGCCATCATGTTACCTTCTTTATCAACTCACTTTGCCACATGTGGGGCAAACGTCCTTATACCGATGAAAATACTGCACGTGACAATTTTGTCTTGGCTATTTTCACTTGGGGTGAGGGCTATCATAACTATCACCACATTTTCCAATACGATTATCGTAACGGCGTGAAATGGTGGCAGTATGACCCAACAAAATGGTTGATTTGGACCAGTTCTAAACTCGGTTTAGCCAAAAATTTACGCCGTATTCCAAGCTTTAATATCAAAAAAGCTGAGCTTGCAATGCGCTTTAAATATGCTGAACAGGATTTGGCGATTTATGGGCATGACGTCAATACTGACATCGTACAAATGAAACAACGTATTGCTCAAGAATATGAAGCATTTACCCATACCTTAAATGATTGGGCAAAATTGAAAGAACAAGAGCTTCAAGCGAAAAAAGCAGCGATGGCTGAAAGAATCCATCAAATCGACCACAAGCTGAAAGTCGATTTCCAATTGCTTGAACATCGTTTAAGCCACCATCGTGAATGTTTAGAAACCTTAATGCGCAACATCAAAAAAGCGCCTGTTTCTGAATAACTGACTAAATAATTTCTAAAATGGTCTCTTTATGGGGCCATTTTTTATGCCTAAGTGCATGTACAAGCAGCCCCCCTTACACGGCTTTAATCGCGACTCAAATCAAAATTTGCTATAGTCTTTGCTCTGCCCTTTCAAGATTTCTATCTTATGCATTTTAACCCACGTTATGCGTCTCTCGATTCCAAGCTTTATCATCAGCAACAGCCCACCCCCTTACGTGGTGCGAAAGCAGGACATTTCAATGAAAGCTTAGCTGACGAATTGCAATGGAGTGAAGAAGATAAAGCCAACTGGGTTGAGATTTGTAGTGGGCAAAAAACTTTTTCCGAATTCACCCCATTGGCAATGGTCTATGCAGGTCATCAGTTTGGACAGTGGGCTGGGCAGCTTGGAGATGGCCGTGGTTTGTTGATTGGGCAAATTTTAAATCAGCAAGGTCAAACCATAGACCTACATCTCAAAGGTGCTGGTGCGACCCCCTACTCTCGTATGGGTGATGGTCGTGCGGTACTTCGCTCAGTCATTCGTGAGTACTTAGCTGGCCATGCACTCAATGCCTTGGGTATCGCCTCAAGTCATGCAGTTGGTTTTACCACCTCGACCCAAGGGGTCCAACGTGAAACATTAGAACTGGGGGCAATGTTATTACGCACCTCAGAATGTCATATTCGTTTTGGGCATTTTGAGTGGATCAATCAATACGCACCTGAACTTTTGCCAGAATTCACACAAAAATGTATCGAATGGCATTATCCAGAATGTTTAAATGCTGAACAGCCAATTCTCGCTTTTGCTCAAGCGGTGATTGATCGAACCGCACTGATGATTGCCCAATGGCAACTTGTCGGTTTTGCACACGGTGTCATGAATACCGACAATCTAAACATTACTGGTTCAACCCTAGATTTTGGGCCTTATGGATTTTTAGAACGCTTCCGACCGAACTGGATCAACAATCATTCGGACTATCAAGGCAGATATACTTATCAAAACCAACCGAGTATTGGACATTGGAATCTTTGGAAATGGTTAAATACACTAATTCCATTGGCAAAGCCTGAAGATAAAGAACAATTCAAACATGATTTGGCGCAATGTTTAGAACAATATGAACCGACCTTTTTACAATATTATGGTCAAGGATTATGTAAAAAGATGGGTTTGCCAAATTTTCATAAAGACAGTTTAGATTGTAGTTTTGCTTTCCTCGGAATCCTGCAATCAGAGCAACTGGATTACACCCAAAGCTTTATTCGTTTACAGCAACACGAGTACAAAGCTTTGAGAGATGATTGTATCGATGTGCAACAGTTTGATAACTTCCTCACACGTTATCAAAACATTCGTCAGCATCAAGACACTGATGAATTGGATCTGGCGATGCAACAGGCAAACCCACACTATATTTTACGCAATCATATGGCGCAAAAAGCCATCGAACTGGCTGAACGCGGTGATTTTAGTGAGGTAGAACGTCTATTTCAACTGCTCAATCAGCCTTATCAGAAGCAACCTGATTTAGAAACTGAACAAGATATCGCACCATTGCCAAGTGATGTGCCTGAAGTTGTAGTGAGCTGTTCATCTTAAAAAGAGGTTCAATTAATGAAAGTTTGGCTGGCACTATGCATTATTGTAATTCTAATCATCATTGGCGTTGTGGTTTATCATTATAAACAATACCTCCCCAGTTCGATTTCGACACAGCAAACACACGTGCCCAAAGCACTTTCGACCGAAGAGATTCAGCAACTTAAACAAAGCAAGCCAATTACCGAGATCGAAGTCTTTAAAGAAAAACGTCGTCTTCATCTTAAACACCATGATGAAATCGTACGTGATTATCCGATGCGTTTAGGCTTTGATCCAATTGGGCATAAACAATTTGAAGGTGATGGAAAAACGCCTGAAGGTGAATACCGAATTGATTGGCGCAATCCACAAAGTGCTTTTTATAAATCACTGCATATTTCTTACCCCAATCAAGCTGACCTTGCCTATGCACAGCAACATGGTCAATCTGCGGGTGGCGATATTATGATTCACGGCACGGTGCCCAAAGATCGGACGGCGATCCCCTCAAGTGCAACCTATATGCCACAAGGCGATTGGACTTTAGGCTGCATCGCTGTACGCAATATTGATATGGATGAAATCTGGCAATTGGTGGATAACAATACCAAAATTAAGATTCATCCATAATATCGAAACAATCTAGACTAGCAGTAGATATAAGCAGTACTATATAAAGAAAACTATCCACATTTTCTGTGGATATGAGCCACGATTGTAGTGGCGCAAGGGTTGCCCACAGGATAAACTTTTATTTACTCATCAGGATATTCGAAACGATAGCCTACGCCATACACAGCTTGAATCCATTCATGACGATTCCCTGTTTCGGCAGCATCAGAGATCTTGCGGCGCAGATTCTTAATGTGACTATCAATCACACGGTCTGCCACATCAAAACTATCCGGGTTGATGTGATCCAATAACTGCGCACGTGAATACACCTGCCCTAAGTGCTCTAAAAATAGCTCCAATAAACGGAACTCTGTCGGGGTTAAGGTCAACGCTTTTTGTTGATACCAAATCCGTTGCTGTGCTTTATCAATACGGAATAAATCATTTTGCTCAGGCTCGGCTTTACGTTCTAAACGGCGTAAAACCGCTTGCACACGTGCAACCAACTCTTTCGGGCTAAACGGTTTACAGATATAATCATCTGCCCCCATGTTTAAGCCCAAAACTCGATCAATTTCTTCAGTACGGGCTGTCACCATAATGATGGGTAAATCTGATTGTTCACGTACTTTACGGCAAATGGTCAAACCATCCATCCGTGGCACCATCAAATCTAAAATCATCAAGGTTGGTTTGCGTTGTTGAAAATGCGTATAAGCCTCCTGACCATCATGAAACATACTGACTTCAAAACCAGCCGCTTCTAAATAATCACGAACCAACTGCGCCAGTTCCACTTCATCTTCAACCAACATAATATGTTTCATGTCTTCATCCTATTCATTATCCTCAAGCAAAAGAGGATCTCAACGTTATTTCATTTGTTTGGGAAAAGTCAGCACACAACGCAATCCACCTAATGGTGAATGATCAAAAGTCAACGAACCACCCAATGCCTGTGCCAATTTACATGAAAGTGCCAAGCCTAAACCTGTTCCACCTGTACTGCGGGTACGTGAGTCATCGACGCGATAGAAACGCTCTCCTAGTCGTGCCAATTGTTCGTCATTGACCCCAAATGGACTATCGTCTACATACAATATCCATTGTTGCTCATCTTGTTGAGTGTGAATCTGTATTTTTCCACCCTGTTCGGTATAGCGGACACAATTGCCTAATAAATTCACGATAATCTGTTTAAACCGATCTCGATCTAAAGATAAAGTTGCATCCTCTCCTGCAAGCAATACTTCCAACTGATGTTGTTCAAAGGTTGACTTAAAATTCTCAACTTCTTGTAACACCACATCCCAAGGATTCACTTCAGCAAAATAACATTTCAATTGTTGTGCTTCGGCTTGCGCTAAATCGGCCAAATCCTGCGTCAGCTTCTTTAAACTGGCGACTTGTCGCATCATTGCATCTAAATGCTCTGGTGTCGCTTTACGAATCCCATCTTGCATCGCCTCAATTTGCGCTTGCAATACAGCCAATGGGGTTTTTAGCTCGTGTGAAGTATCGGCGACCCATTGACGGCGTGATTGTTCATGTTGATGCAGAATATCAGCCAAATGGTTCAACTGATTGGACAAATCACCCAATTCATCATTTCGTCTAATCTTAACTTGGTACTGATAATTGCCTCGCGTCAGCTCCAATGTGGCATCAAGCAAACGACGAATCGGATTTCTAAAGTAAGCGGCCATCAGTAAAGCAGCCACCATACTGGATAACACTGTTAATGCGTATACTAAAAGTAAATAGCGCTTTTGATTGCTAAAAAAGTTAATACTTGATGCATCATCTTGATCTAGCACAGGCTTTAAGCCGAGATAGCCCACCACCTTTTGCTCAACCATAATCGGACGATACGAAATTTGATCTGTGGTTGGCTCACCCACAATAAATTGTTGTTTTTCATTATATAAAGATAGTCGAGAACTTAGCCCCAGACGATCAGGAATGGATACAAAGCGCTTTTTCCCTTGCGCATTCACATTGTTCGATTTACTTTCCTGTTCACCTTCTGAGCCTTCTTTCTTTAGACGAAATTGACTTGGACTGAGCGGAAAGCGTAAGCCCTCAAAGGGTTGGTATTCAGAAGGCAAATTCTGCTTTAAAACACTGAGTTCTTCTTCATTAAAAATCTGACGATTTCTTATTTCAGTATTGTTTTGAGTCAAAGCTGGAGAAAGGTTTAATAAAGTATGCTCATTAAAATAGCGCTGTTGCAGTGCAATATCATATTGACGACGCAACCACCACTGAGATAAACGATCATAATCGTCAGGCGCAGCAGTACCTTCAATCTGTAAAATTTGTGCCTGAACCGCATTGCCCCAATCATGATAAATCGTATACACATTGGCTAAGTTGGCAATCAGTCGATCGAGCTTCTGCATTTCTACATCAGCAACATAACGTGCAAAGTTCTTTTGCATGGTCCAATGCAAAACACCCAAGCTGATCGTTGCGATCAACAAAGTGGTCAGTAGCACAGTCAGAAATAAACGTAAGGCTATCGGAATACGACGAACATTCAAAAGCTAAGTCTCAATAGTGTTCTATTTATGGATTGTAACCAACATGGTCCAAAAAAACTCTCCATTGTTTCTTCATGTTTATTATCTAATCTTTAACCATCAAATCACAACCTATTTGCTGGATAAAACAATGAACAAAACAAAAGTTGCCTTTATGACTACACTACTCGGATCCATGTTTGCTTTAACTGCATGCCAATCAACACCACCAAGCAAATATGCAGATGAAAGACACCATCATGGTAAATATCAAATGCAACGAGACGGTGACTATCGTGATCACAAACAACGCCCACAGCTTACACCAGAACAACGTAAAGAATGGCAAGCAAAACGTGATCACCGCCAACATCAACAAGGGAAAATCCGTCAAGAACGCCAACAACAGCGCGCATTAATTGAAAAAGCCTGTGTCGGCAAAAAAGCAGGGCAAACTGTTAACGTACGATGGCAACAACGTACCATTCAAGGCAAATGTGAAATGCGCTTTAGCCCTGAAAAATCGCAATATAAACGTCAAAGCAATTAAACAACTTAATTTGGATTTCCTCAAAGGCGCACTAAGCGCCTTTTTAGTGTGCGCCATTGAGTAGCATGAATAAATGAAGGCCCAATACCTGATACACAGCTGCTTACGATTTTCAGTAAGCAGTTGGAGTAAAAAACAATAAAACCGCTACAATCTAATGGTTTGAGCAGGTGACATCACAAACTTTGACTTAGCAGTCACTAAGAAATGACCTGCAAGAGCTTGTACCGAACTATAACTTGTTGCACGATTAGCGGTACAAAATGGTGCCATTGGGCACATTTATCATTGACTAAGATTATAACTCTGGTTTAACCAGTATTGAGGAACCCGCTATGCCACAATACAAAGCACCCTTACGTGATATGCAGTTCGTATTGCACGAATTATTAAATGCTGAAGCACATTACGCGAAACTTCCTGCATTTCAAGACACAGTAAGCCGTGAATTGGTTGATCAATATCTAGAAGCAGCGGCTGATTTCTGTGAGAACGAACTTTCTCCTATTAACCAAACAGGCGACCGCGAAGGTTGTACTTGGAATGATGGTGTTGTTACTACACCGACTGGCTTTAAAGAAGCGTATCAAAAATATATCGAACTTGGCTTCCCTTCTCTTTCTGCAGATGAAGAATTTGGCGGTCAAGCATTACCGAACTCTTTAGGGATTACCATCTCTGAAATGGTGGGTACAGCGAACTGGTCTTGGGGTATGTACCCAGGTCTTTCTCATGGTGCTGTTCGTACAATTGAACACCATGGTTCTGATGAGCAAAAAGCGACTTATATGCCAAACCTTGTATCAGGTGTTTGGACAGGTACAATGTGCTTAACAGAGTCTCATGCTGGTTCAGACCTCGGTATTATTCGTACTAAAGCAGAACCAAATGATGATGGTAGCTATGCAATTTCTGGCGAGAAAATCTTTATCTCTGCTGGTGAACATGACATGGCTGACAACATCATCCATATCGTACTTGCTCGTTTACCAGGTGCACCTAAAGGCACGAAAGGGATTTCACTCTTCATCGTACCTAAGTTCCTTGTAAATGCTGACGGTTCAGTTGGCGAGCGTAACGCTGTACGTTGTGGTTCTATCGAACACAAAATGGGTATCCATGGTAACGCAACTTGCGTGATCAACTTTGATCAAGCAAAAGGTTACTTGATTGGACCAGAAAACCGCGGCCTAAACTGCATGTTCACATTCATGAACACAGCACGTATTGGTACGGCAGTTCAAGGTCTTGCTGCATCTGAAGGCTCTTTCCAAGGTGCTTTAGCATATGCGAAAGATCGTTTAGCAATGCGTTCACTTTCAGGTCCGAAAGCACCTGAAAAAGACGCTGATCCAATTATCGTTCACCCTGCTGTTCGTAACATGCTTTTAACGCAAAAAGCATTTGCTGAAGGTGGTCGCGCACTTGTTTACTTATTGGCTCAATATGCAGATATCGTTGAAAAAGGCGAAACTGAAGAAGAGCGTAAGTTTGCTGACAACATCTTGTCTTTATTAACGCCAATTGCTAAAGCATTCTTAACTGAAACTGGTTCTGAATCTGCGAAGCACGGTGTACAAGTCTTTGGTGGTCACGGCTTTATTTCTGAACATGGTATGGAGCAAATCGTACGTGATACACGTATCGCTTGCTTATACGAAGGTACAACTGAGATTCAAGCACTTGACTTGTTAGGTCGTAAAGTATTGCAAACTCAAGGTGCAATGCTGAAAGACTTCACCAAGATCATCCATAAATTTGTTGAAGCAAACAAAGACAATGCTGCGATGCAAGAATTTGTTGCACCATTGGCTGCGGCGAACAAAGAATGGGGCGACATCACTATGCAAATCGGTATGCGTGCGATGCAAAACCCTGATGAAGTGGGTGCAGCTGCGGTTGACTACTTATACTTCGCTGGTTATGTAACACTTGCATACTTATGGGCACGCATGGCGCTTGTAGCTCAAGAGAAATTGGCTGAAGGTACAACTGAAGTTGACTTCTACAATGCGAAAATCACGACAGCTCGCTTCTACTTCAAGAAGATCTTGCCACGCGTTCGTTCTCACGTAGATGTACTTTCAACTGGTGTTGAGCCATTGTTTGAACTCGATGCGGAACACTTCGCGTTCTAATCATAGATTAGAATGGGATGCAACGTTCATCACAAAAAAAGGACTGGTCAGTTTTGACCGTCCTTTTTTTGTTTAATCAGTGCTAAATTTATAGCATTGATTTATTTCTTCGTTTTATTTGATCACTTTGCACATAAGTTGTGCGTATAAGGGAACGATTATGCCAGTTTACAACGCGCCTTTAGCAGACATGAAATTCATCTTAAATGATGTATTTAAAGCAGAACAATTTTGGCAGTCTAATGAGAAACTTGCTCATGTAGATGCTGCAACCGCTGAAGCAATTTTAGAAGAAATGGCTAAATTTGCTCAAAACGTCACTCACCCGCTTAACCGCACAGGTGATGAAGAAGGCGCGCGTTGGGAAAATGGTGAAGTATTCACACCTACAGGCTTTAAAGAAGCCTTCCGTCAATACGCTGAAGGCGGTTGGATTGGTTTAGGTGCTGAAGAAGAATGGGGCGGTCAAGCAATGCCAAAAATGCTGACTGTACTTTCTGATGAGATGTTATTTGCGACGAATCCATCATTCATGCTTTACCCACTGCTTTCTGTGGGTGCTGGTATGGCGTTAAACAGCTATGCATCACAAGCACAAAAAGAAACTTACTTACCTAAGATCTATTCTGGCGAATGGTCAGGTACCATGTGCTTAACAGAACCACATGCGGGTACTGATTTAGGTATTATCAAGACTAAAGCTGAACGTAACGAAGACGGTACTTATAACATTACGGGTACTAAAATCTTCATCACTGGTGGTGATAACGATTTAGCAGAAAACATTATTCACCTCGTGCTTGCGAAAACCCCTGATGCCCCTGCTGGCTCACGCGGTATTTCTTTATTCATCGTACCGAAGTACCTTGTAAATGAAGATGGTTCTTTAGGCGAACGTAACCCAGTTGGTCCAGGTTCTATCGAACACAAAATGGGGATCAAAGCTTCTGCAACTTGTGTCATGAACTTTGACGGTGCAAAAGGTTACCTCGTTGGCAAAGAAAATGAAGGTCTTGCAGCAATGTTCGTGATGATGAATTACGAACGTTTGTCTATGGGTATCCAAGGCCTTGGTGCTTCTGAATTTGCCTATCAAAATGCAGCACAATATGCGACTGACCGTTTACAAGGTCGTAGCGCTGCCGGTGCTCAATCACCAAACAAACCTGCTGACAGCATCTTAGTACATGGCGATGTTCGTCGTATGCTACTCAACGTACGTGCTAACAATGAAGCTTCTCGTGCATTTGCAGTCTATGTCGGTCAACAACTGGATATCACCAAGTTCTCGACTGATCCTGAAGCAGTAAAGCAAGCCAACAACCGTGTTGCATTGTTAACACCAATCGCAAAAGCATACCTTACGGATACCGCATTCCAAGCGACTTTAGATGCACAAATGGTCTTTGGTGGTCACGGTTATATTCGTGAATGGGGTATGGAACAATGTATTCGTGATCTTCGTATTGCTCAAATCTACGAAGGTACCAACGGTGTTCAATCACAAGACTTAATTGGTCGTAAAACCATTAAGTGTGGCGGTGCATTCATTGCAGAATACATCACTGAAATCCGTGACTTTGCGAATACCTTAGATGCTGATTTAAACTTCATTAAAGATGCAACACTAGATGCTGCAACTGAAATTGAAGCAGTTACCCAGTTCATTATTGAACAAGCGGCTGAAAATGTAGACTTCCCGAATGCTGCTGCAGTTGATTACTTGCATGCGGTTGGCTTACTCAGCTTTGCTTATATGTTCGCTAAGATTGCTGCGGCAGCTAAAGACAAGTCTGGTGATTTCTACCAAAACAAACTTGCCTTAGCGCAATACTTTGTAACGCGTATCTTGCCTGAGTTAGATTCACGCATTAAGAAAGTTGAAGCAGGTTCTGACTTACTAATGAACTTCAGTGAAGATTACTTCACCAATCAAGCTTGATCATCTAAGTAAACAAAAAAGCGTCTGATTATTCAGGCGCTTTTTTTATGTTCCAATCAAATTTACATATCGGTGAAACGCATTTTTATTTTTTTAATTTTTCAACGAGGAAATCAGCCGTAGTCGTGACACTCGGTAATAATCCACGTCTTGTCGGCATCAATAAACTGGTAGTTACACTCCCTGCATACCACTCAGGTAAAACATTAACCAAACCTCCATCAGACAATTCAGGTGTACAAAAGGCTTCTGGCAATAATGCGATCCCGATACCGCGCTTAGCAGCCCCTTTTAACACCTCAGTCTCATTCGCCATAAAACGGATATTCGGACGAACAGAACACTCCTCTCCTGAGCGATGCTGAAAATGCCACGGATTCATTTGCATGTCTGACCACAACCCAGCATGATTCACGAGGTCTTGAGGTTCATGTATTGAGCCGACTTTGGCTAAATAACACGGCGCAGCAATTGCGATAATATTTTCATGGCTAAGTACCCGCTGAATTAAACCTGAGTCTGCCAAGGTATGGAAATGACTGCGTATCACAATATCAAAGTTTTCATTCATGACATCAACATATCGGTCAGTCACTTCAAGTTGTAAAAGTAGTTTAGGATAGCGTTCTGCGAGTTCAGGCAAACAATCAGATAAAATATACTGTGCGACAGGGACAGAAGCACTCAGTCGTACTACACCGCTGGGTTCTTGCTGACGCATTAGCAAATTTTCTTCAGCGTAACGGAACTCATCTACCGCATTTTTAGCATGTCGATAAAAAATTTGCCCTGCCTCAGTCAGAGAAAAACTTCTTGAGCTGCGATGAATCAGTGTTAGACCTAATTTGTCTTCCAATATCGCAACACGCTTGCTTACCGTGGATTTAGGAATATTTAGCTGTCTTGCTGCAGCAGAAAATCCCTGATGCTCTACTGCGATTACAAATAGAAAAACGTCATTTAAATTTTGTCTGAGTCGCATAAGCCAATGTCCATATATGTAGACAATAGGTTTCATAATACCTGACTACTCGAAACCTTTCCGCTGTCTTAAGATAACTCTATCTTCAATGAATGAGTAAACATCATGTCAGTTTTCACTTTATTCTACGGTATCCCTTCTGGTTGTTCATTTGGTTCAATTGTTGCGCTGGAATGGTCTGGCTTACCCTATCAGCTATGCAGAATAGAAATGCCAGCTCAAAGCAATACCGAGGCATACTATCGAATCAACCCATTGGGTGAAACGCCTGCACTACTCTACGACAGTGGTAAAGTTTTAACCGAAAGCATGGCGATTTTGAATCATCTTATCGCAAAAAGCTCAAATACAGCTTTTCATTATCAACAAGGGACTGAAGCATTTAATCTGTTTAATCAAAAACTCGCATTCTTGAATACCACCTTATTCAATGCATTCAGCCCGTTGTGGTATAGCCTTGAACATCCATCATCTGAAGATGCAACACAAGCATTACGAGCGTATGGAACCACACAAGCTGAAAAGGCATTCACTGCTTTAGAACATGCGTTAACAGGACAGGAATGGCTACTAGGTGAACAAAAGTCTTTTGCAGACGCTTACTATGCAGGCATTGCCCGATGGTTAAAATATCACAATGTGATTGATATTGATCATTTTCCAAACTGCCAACGTCTTTATCAGCAGCTACAAGAACAGGCAGCCACTCAGTTTGCACATGCGATCGAACAACAACACCCCACTGGGAGTTCGGGCAAATTTTTAGGTCATGTCTCACTTGAAAAAATCTTACAACAATACCCTAACCTAAAATAACGTCTTCGACTTACATCACTGAAATTATTCCATTAGCTCATTAATGATGAACTTCAGTGAAGATTACTTCACCAATCAAGCTTAATTTTTACGAAGCTAATCAAAACTGCCTAAATCATTTGGTTTAAGCAGTTTTTTATATTCACTTTTCATAAAAACAGCACAGAACTTGCATAACATTCTTATCATCATGCTGAGAGTCGTTATTGCTATGTCTACTCAAAAAGATAAACTTGCAAGCTATCACCGCTTATTCGATCGTCTAGGCCACTATGCGGTAGAGGCTTTTCATTATACTGCGCTGTTTATTATCGGCTGTATGATTGCTTGGTCAGCAGTGCATACCATCATCGAAATGCTGACGGTTAAACAATACGCAACGATTGACGATATCCTACTGCTGTTTATTTATCTTGAACTCGGTGCCATGGTCGGTATCTATTTCAAAACCAATCACATGCCTGTGCGCTTTCTGATTTATATCGCCATTACCGCACTGACTCGCCTTCTAATTGCCGATATTCAACATAATCATAAAGCATCCATGGATTTAGTGATCATTACTGGCTCTATCTTGATTTTGGCGGCCGCCATATTGGTAGTGCGTTTTGCATCATGGCATTATCCTTCTGTACTTCGCGGTAAAGATCAAGAACAAACTTTAGCTGCCAACAAAACACCAAAACCGCAAGATGATGAACTGGCATAAAAAAAGCAGGCAAATGCCTGCTTGGATTTTTGACCATACTTATGCAACACGATACACACGGTATTTGGAATCGACTAGCACATAGCGACCTTGTACTTGCATCCACTTATAACCACGCGGTGGTTGATACAGGCGATGCTGGCGATAGTTTGATACGACATAACGGCTACTACGGAACTGTGATGGTAAACGTTCTCCACGGTTAAAGCTAATGCGTTGACCATAATGATGCCCTTTGTTGGCATTTGACCAATGTGGCGGATTACGATGGTCTTGGCGGTGATCATAGCGTTGATCGTAACGATCTTTATGCTCGTTTTTCCAACGATTTGATGAGTCCGCCATCGCAGATGCTGACATGCCTAGCATAAGGGCTGAAACAAGCAATACCAATGTCTTTTTCATTCTTTGATCCTCAGTGTTTTGATCTGAACTCAGATTAAAAGAAACTCAAGGAGAAACCATGAATAAAACAAAGGACATTGCAAAGCTTTGTAATGATATCCAAGAAATTGTGGAGAGCTATCACCTGAGCAGATCTCCAACACTTCTATTCATCAACGAATAATCTCAATGGTGAAGTTATCATTGGTGACCAGAAAGTAACGACCATCAACCATCACCCAGTGTCGCCCTTTTGGTGGTTCGCGCAATGAATAATATCCCCAATCCCGAACCACATAACGCTCACTACGAAACTCACTCGGCAAGGCATTGCCGACTACGAAAGACTCTCGGCTATAGCGGTACTCAGTTTGAGTATCTGGATAATACTCTATCCGTACTCGCGGCTGTGGATAGTGAGGATAAGGATGGTTGTTTTGGTAAGGCTGATAGTAATATCCTTTCGGCGGTGCTGTAGGGGTATAGCGCTGATTTGAAAATGCAAATGGGTCTTGCGCAGGCGCTTGATAAGACGGCGAAGTTTGATGGTATGAACGACGTTCTACTCCACCATAACCACCCCAAGCATTGTCGGCATACAGCAGTGTAGGGAAACAGCTGAACACACCAATCAAAGCATAATGATAATATTTAGATTGCAGCATTGCGCTCCCCCCATATTGAGTACTATTGTCTTATTTTAGAACAAAAAAACAGCAGTGACTGTTACCTTTCTATACTTTTTAGCGCAGATTGAGGATGAAATAAGGAGGCCATTTTTAGCTCACTTTTAGAATATGCTAGAATCCATTTTTCAGTTTTGAGTCAATAGCTGTGTCGGAAATGAACTTTGATCGTCTCTATCAATTTTTTTGTAATGTTCCTAGCGTTCAAGAGTCTCGTATTGTTGCGCATGGCTCAGATGGTCAACATGCGTGGTGGTTTAAATTTAGCATTGATGTACAACATCCACTCGCTTGGCAAACGGTTCAAGAGCTAGGGCATGTACTGAATTATTTATCCACCAATGAACGTTTACCGACACAATTCTTTCCTGTATCGCCACCACCGTATATGAATGGTGAAGCCAAAGACTTTTTAGCTTGGGTGATTCAATGTAATCATGCAGACTTTACGCCGGATGTCGTTTGTGACTGGTTAGAAGGTCGTTTGCCGAATCCTGTTGATGATGAAAAGCAGTGGGCAATTAAAACCGATCTCAATGAATTAGAAAAGTTAAGCGATAAAGATTTGGATCAGCTGATTCCGCCAAGCCCATAATTAAAAAGAGGCATTACGCCTCTTTTCTTTTTTCTTCAAAAAGTCGATAGCCCCGACCATTCCATAAAACGATACACCCAGTACTTGGTTTTCGACTCGTCAGCATATTTTGCATATTCAACGCTGATCTGGCGACCATTGGCATTGGTCCAAGAAGAATCAAAATACTGTCCAGCATCCTTAAACACTTGCGCTTGAACTGAACCAATCACACGCATATTGGTCTCAAGATTATAGTTTTTCAGATTGCGTGCCGTTAGGTTTGCAGAACCCAAAATCAACTCAGCTTGTTGAGAATTGTATTTCAACAGCATTTTACTGTGGCATTGCTCACCATGCGTATCACACCAGCGAATTGGAATACCAACAGCATTGAGTTCAGAAGCCACTTGTCGATTTGGCATACCATTCTTTTGACGACCAAATGCATCTTTATTCGGATCAAGCACCATACGGATGCGGACACCACGCTGTTTAGCTTGCTTTAATGCTGAAATAATCTTCCGTTCAGACAAGTAGAACATCGCGATATCCAAATGTTCATCCTGTTTAGCGGTGTTTATCATTTCCAATACTGCATCATAAATTGCTTTTTCAGTCAGCACCTGAACTTGGGGCAAGCTTTTATCTTCCGTTAGCTCACCCATGATCACAATTGGGCTTCCCCCCTGCGACATTTGCGCAACCGCCTGTTCAGTTTGCAGCATATCAATCGCTGTAGCACCATCGACCACCAAAGCGACATTGCTATGATGCGAACTTCCATCATGTGGATTCGCCGAAGTCACTAGACTTTTCCAACCTGCCTCAGTATCCACTACCAAGGTTTTACGGTGATTGGCTTTAAAATTAAACAATGCGAGATAACTGCGTAGCGTGATCTTCTGCTCACCAAATGGATTTTTTAGCCAGCCTTTTTCAGGATTATTGCCGACATCTTGACAACAGATATACCAAAATCCCGACCATAGCGGATTCGATGCACGCAATGGTTTTAAATCGGTTTCGATCACTTCAATGTTTGCTTGGCGGAGTTGTTCATAATGCTTTGGTTTAAGCCCACCATAAACAGAATTAATCGGATCTGTAATCACCACAATTTGTATCAATGGATTTTCATGGCGCTTGGCAATCAAAGCGTCAGTCAACTGTTGCATCAAGGTAAACTGCTTTACTTTAGATGCGCCCACTTCTTGATTGAATAGAAACATATCCAAAACAATGGTGCTTCTCGCATCTTCAATCAACTGAAACACTGCTTTAAAAATCTGCTGATCAACTTGCTGCTGACCCTGAGCATCTAGATAGGTCTGATCAGCTAAGAACTTCACATTGGCATGCCGTAGTTGACCAGTAAAATCCAATCCTTTCGGAAGTGGTTTTACGGTATGGTAAATTGCAGAAGCAAGATACCCAATCACCAAAATACTCAATATGACTGCCATGTAACGCCGACCTGACCAGTTTAATTTTTGATGGATTCGTTGGAAGATACGCATATAAACAGAAAAAGCCCTAGCCTAATGAGTTAAGGCTAGAGCTTATGCTTTGATTTTTCAATGCTAATTTGGTGATCGTTTATAAAATCAAAGTTTTATAATCAATTTTACTTAAGCTTAGAAGCTAAAGTTCACACCTACAGTAAAGTTACGCCCAACTTGTGGAATCGTCGATAAGAATGAAGCATGTTGATACACCTTTTCATCCAAAACGTTATTGGCATTTAGGAAGACACGATAATCCCCAGCATTACTATATTGACCTGAATACGCCACACCAAGATTCAACATATTATAACTTTGGGTATCTGTTTCATATGCTGCAATCTTATTTTGCTGGAATACATGATAGTACTCAGCCGAACCGCTGTATCCATCACCAAAATCAGCCTTTACTTTAGTTCCGACGCGACCAGCTGGTACACGTGGTGCATTTTCATTGTCGATCTTGCCGCGTACATAGTCACCGAATAAGCTGACTTTATAGATTGGTGAGATTTGATAGCCTGCTTCAGCTTCTGCACCGTAGAAACGCGCTTTATCTTGCGTATATTCAACCAAACGGAAATCTTCGTAACGATCTAAAGTTTGTGCAAAGATGTAGTCATCAAACCAGTTATGGTAGACGTGTACATGGTAATCAAACTTGTTATTGTCATAATGGAAACCAAGTTCTAGATTGTTTGATTTTTCTTTCTTCAACTGATCATTACCCAATTCATAGGTATTGGTCGCAAAGTGTTTGCCATTTGCGTACAACTCTTGTGCCATTGGCAAACGTTGTTGATGAGAGGCAACAAAAGACAGCTTGTAATCTGGGGCAAATTCCCAGTTGGCTGCACCAGAGAATGAATAAGCTGAGCCATCAAAATCTTTCTTGCTTGAATCATCAATATCGATCTTTTGTTTATCCGCACGTGCTGCGAGTTCAACATGGACATCATTGAATTGTGCGTGTTCTAAAGCAAATACACTCCATTTCTTGGTGGTATTTGGTGCCAAGAATGCTTCTTCGCCTGTTAATGTGAGTTTTTGCTGACTGTATTGCGTTCCAATCACACCTTCCCATGCACCGAGTGGGTTATGAACGAGCTCAAAACGCCCATCATAACCTTTATTTTTAAATCGGGTTGTGATGGTATCTTCTTCAAGTTCATCATGGCGATAGTCGGTATAGCTTGCTTGCGCACGCATCTTTTTAAAGCCTGCAAATGGATCGTCTAACTCTGTACGGAAGTCATAACGCTCAGACTTTAGGTCAATCCATGGCCCGCCATGTGCATGTTCGTGGTCGTGGTCGTGGTCGTGGTCGTGGTCATCATGACCGCCATGTCCATGATCATGATCGCCACAATGTAAGTGAGGTCGTCCCGTTAGGTGCGCATCACAACTTTCATATTCATGGCTGTGTCCAGGCAAACCATATTTATCTTGACGGTTACTATATGAAATACCAGTAAAACCACGATCATAGATCCAAGACAAACCGACATTTACCGTTTGACCTTCCGCAAAAGTATTGTCGACTCGACGTTCCTTTTCGCCCTCATGGAAGTAATTAGGAGCGATATAATCATTTGCTTCGCGCTTGAGTCCTTCAACACGCAAGGCAACTTGGTCACCTAAACCGACAGTTACACCAGCACTTGCTAGTTTTTCATCACTGCCCGTGTTGTAACGTAGACCCACATTGCCTTCATAGCCTTTTTCTGGCATTTTGGTAGGGATTTTGTTGTCCGTTACATTGACCAAACCACCGACAGTACCAGCGCCAAATAATAATGTTGATGGCCCGCGAATCACTTCAACCTGCGAAGCCAATGCTGGATCGACAGTTACTGCATGGTCAGGTGAAAGGGTTGAAACGTCAATATTTTCAGAGGAGTTTTGCAACACTTTAACACGTGTACCGTCTTGTCCACGAATCACAGGACGGCTTGAACCAGCACCAAACTGGTTAGAATAAATACCAACTTCGTTGGCTAATGCATCCCCAATGGTTACCGCACCTTGCGCTAAAGTTTTTTGATCAACCACCGTATCTGCAACCGCAAAGTCCTGTGAAGTTTGCTCAAGCGGATGCGCTTTAATTCGTATTGTTTCTAATGTTTTAACTTGCTCATTTTCTGCTGCAAATGATGATACTGATGCAGCAGCTAATATAGATAAAGTCAGAATACTTTTTGAAAATGACATACCGTGTCTCGGATCAGCTCAAATATTAATTGTTATACTATAACATTTCACTTAATTTGCAATAAAAAACATAGCTGAAAAAAACATTTGCTACACTGTCGCTCCATGATTTTAAAAAACTCGTTTTCTAACGATATGCCTTTTACCCTGTCTCATGCAGTTCTTGCACCACCATTATCAAAAATCAGTAAAGGTCATTTGCCCATCGCAGCTTTAGCGATTGGCTGTATGACACCTGACTTATATCGTTTATTTACACAAGGAAATATTGCACTGACCCACCAATGGAGCGGCATTTTATTTCCAAATCTTCCAATTGGCCTATTCTTTTGCATCCTGTGGTATTTACTTTATCGTCCAGTGATCTACCGTCTGTTCGCGATCCAAGATCCTTTACATATCCACTCATTTGACCGTTTTATTGCCTTTAGTTTGATGAGTTGTTTTGCGGTTATCGTGGGAACTGCAACACATCTAATTTGGGATGGACTCACCCATTTAGATTTCCGTACTTTTGCATTTAAAACAATGCTTGCTCAGCAAATCTCATTGTTTGGCTTTAACTATCCATTACATTTCGTTTTACAGATTGGCTCATCCATTATTGCACTGCCCTTTATCTTTTGGATGTGTTTAGGTTATTACCAAAAACATAAGCAAAACGGGATTGCTCCAAAGGCGTTTAAATTTTTTTTATGGATTAGCCTGATCATTTCAAGCATTGGTGGACTGTTATCACTTTGGGATTATAATCGTCATATCGCATCCGAGATTTGGATGAAAGAGCCTTACTTTTTCATTGGTAAATCAATCAATGAATTTACTCAAACAGGACTAACGATCTTCACACTGTCTTGCTTATTATTGTTATTTTTCGATCGAAAATCACCTCAGCATTTGTGAAGTGCCAATAAACCCGCTTAAGACTTGAGACAATCCGCTCAACAAGGCATAATCTCCCTCTTCATTGGTGCTGCGCTGTTTACGCATTCACCTTTACAGCCAATATAGTTTGGATAAATAATTCAATATGATGCGCACTCATTACTGTGGCTCTTTAACTGAAGCCCAAATCGATCAAACCGTAACTTTATGTGGTTGGGTTCATCGTCGCCGTGACCATGGCGGTGTGATTTTCCTTGATATGCGCGACCGCGATGGTCTCGTGCAAGTGGTCATTGATCCAGATACCCCAGAAGCTTTTGCAACTGCGGATAAAGCACGTTCAGAATTTGTTTTAAAAATTACTGGTCGCGTTCGTCGCCGCTATGAAGGCACTGAAAATGCCAATATGGTGAGTGGTCAAATTGAAGTTTTAGGCAAAGAGATTGAAGTACTTGCTGCTTCAGAAACGCCGCCTTTCCCTTTGAATGATGAAAATACCAATATTTCTGAAGAAATTCGTTTGAAATATCGTTTCTTGGACATTCGTCGTCCAGAAATGTTAGACCGTCTGCGTTTCCGTTCTAAATTAACCAACTTAATTCGTAATTATTTCGAAGACAATGGTTTCTTGGACGTTGAGACACCGATTCTCACTCGTGCAACACCAGAAGGTGCACGTGACTATCTCGTTCCTAGCCGTGTTTCAAATGGTAGCTTTTACGCTCTGCCACAATCACCACAATTGTTTAAACAATTACTGATGGTCGGTGGTATTGATCGTTACTACCAAATCGCTAAATGCTTCCGTGATGAAGACTTGCGTGCTGATCGCCAGCCTGAATTTACCCAAATCGACGTTGAAACATCGTTCATGAGTGACGATGACATCATGGATTTGATGGAAGTCTTAACAGTGAAGATGTTCGATGAACTTCTTGGTGTTAAATTCGATAAATTCCAACGTATGACTTATGCGGATGCAATGCGTGATTATGCGTCAGACAAACCTGATATGCGTATTCCGTTGAAACTCATCGATGTTGCTGATCTGATGCAAGAAGTTGAGTTCAAAGTGTTCGCGGGGCCTGCTAAAGACCCTAAAGGTCGTATCGTTGCTTTACGTGTTCCAGGCGCAGCATCATTACCACGTAGTGCGATTGATGAATATACCAAATTCGTCGGCATCTACGGCGCGAAAGGTTTGGCATATATCAAAGTCAATGAATTGGCAAAAGGTATTGAAGGTCTTCAATCTCCAATCGTTAAATTCATCGAGCCAATCGTACTTGAACTGTTAGAACGTGTCGGCGCTCAAGATGGCGATATCGTGTTCTTTGGTGCGGATAAAGCTAAAGTCGTCAATGACGCGATGGGTGCTCTTCGTGTCAAGATCGGTCATGACTTGAATCTTGCAACGTGTGAGTGGGCTCCTCTTTGGGTTGTAGACTTCCCAATGTTTGAAGAAACGGATGATGGTAAATGGACCTCGGTTCACCATCCATTCACATTACCAAAATCAAGTGTTGAAGAAGTGAAGAACAACCCAGGTGCTGCACTCTCGGTTGCTTACGACATGGTACTCAACGGTACTGAAGTCGGTGGTGGTTCATTGCGTATTTATAACTTAGAAATGCAAAAAGCGATCTTTGAAGCTTTAGGTATTTCTGATGAAGAAGCAGAAGAGAAATTCAGCTTCTTACTCAATGCATTACGTTATGGCGCGCCTCCACATGGTGGTTTGGCATTTGGTTTAGATCGTCTAGTGATGTTAATGACAGGCGCATCTTCGATTCGTGATGTGATTGCATTCCCGAAAACCAAAACGGCTGAATGTCCATTGACTCAAGCACCTGCACCAGTTGAAGCAAATCAATTACGTGATTTGGGTATTCGTTTACGCGAACAACAAAAGAAAGAAGCTTAATCATTTAAGCAAAGGAAAGGCGCTGTTTACAGCGCCTTTTTTTGTAAATTGAGATTGATTCTCTTTAATGGCATAATAAACCAGTTTTTTATTGAAGGTATCTGCCCATGGCCATGCGTCCAGATGTGCGTCGACACACAATTGTCCTTATTGTGTTTTCACTTGCGCAATGGTTTCTTATGCGTTACATCTTGTCGAATGAACTCTTCAATATGACCACCTATCAACGAATTTTATATTTTTGCGTCAGCAGTCTAGCAGGTGCATTAGTGATTTTTGCCGCACTGATTTACATGGTGCTCAAAGGCAATGCAGATAAAAAAGACTAATTCAAATGTCCTTTTATAGCGCACTGCTTCGTCTTTTACCTTTGCCATTTTTGCGTAGTATTGCAAAAGTGGCAGCGTATTTGATCAATCAAAATCCCAACAAAAGCATGTTGTGGAAAACACGAATCAATCTAGGTTTAGCTTATCCAAGCATTCCAGAGAATGAACGCGAGCACCTTGCAAGAGAAAGCGTTACCAAGCAATGTTTGAGCTATATTGAATCTGGAAAATGTTGGGCTATGTCGCCCGAATGGAGCATCCAACAAATCCAAAAAGTTCATCACTTAGATGTCTTAACAGATGCCTTAAAAGACCCTAAAGGCGCATTGATCATTACACCGCATCTCGGAACTTGGGAAATGATGAATGCATGGGTACACCAATACGGTATCCCCACCATCATGTACAAACCGATGAAAGATAGTGGCTTTAATAGCTTTGCTCTCCATGCTCGTCAGCGACTCAATGCAACATTGGTTCCAACTGATGCCAATGGTGTAAAGGCTTTATTTAAAAACCTTAAACAAGGCGGGTTTAGCGTGATCCTGCCCGATCATGTACCTCAACCTTCAGGTGGTGTTGTGGTTCCTTTCTTCGGCATTCCCTGCCTTACGAGCACATTAGCAAGTAAAATGGCACAAAAAACCCAATGTCGTTTAGTAGGTTTAAGCTGTTTTCGTCGCGAAGATGATGAAGGTTTTGAAGTCTACTGTGATGATCTTAATGATCCTCAACTCTATGATCGAGATATTGAGGTTGCAACGACTGCACTGAATAAAGCAGTTGAACAGATGATCAACCGTTTTCCTAGTGAATATATGTGGGGATATAAACGGTTTAAGGGTGGTAAAGGTTCTGAGGACCTCTATAAAAAGAGCTGATTCCTTAAAACCCAAAAGTTACACAATTATTTAAATGTAACTTTTACCAGTCTCTCCCCTCTCAACTTTCGCGCTAACACTTTAAAGCACTTCATGATTTGGATAACAGGGCGCAATCCTTCTCTTCGTATTTTATGCGTTAGACTACGTTTCATCTTATTTTTAGCCTTATATTCATATTCACCTTTACGAATATTCCGGTCTTGCTCTAAAAAACTTGAGAAATTATTATGCTCGTTCTCTAGATTATATCTCTTCGCTAATAGGTGATCTTGGATACAAAGAGCAGGTAACATTTGAAAAATGTCATCAGGGAATTTCATCATATAATCTTTAAAAACAATATGATCGACAGGAATTAACTTATCGTACTGTTTTAATAGTGATAGTAATTCACGAGCTGATTGCTGAGATAAAATATATCCACCACAGCCCATATGTACTGTTTTAATAGTGATAGTAATTCACGAGCTGATTGCTGAGATAAAATATATCCACCACAGCCCATATGTACCGTTTTTAATGATGATAGATTACGTTCCATTGGCAATGGTCTAAAGGAGGATGAAGCCACGCCAACTTTGGGATAAAAAGCTTCTAGTTTAACAATTGAACAGTTTTCAGGTATCCAATCACTCTTCGTCAAGAAGCGATCAGCATTTTCACCTAAATGTATATCATCTTCAAAAATAGCAATGTAGCTCAGGTTTTCATCAATTGCCTTTTTCCACAATGCCGCATGACTTAATAAACAAGCTATTTCACTTTTTGCTAAGTCTGTTTTTGTAATATCTAAATCTAGATCCTTGGCAACTTGTTCCAGAGTGATTGGTGTTATCGCATCAAAAAAACTAAATTCGATCGATTGTTTTTCAAAAATAGAGAGAATATGATCGCGACGCTGATTAGCAAACGTGAGACTAATCACAAAATTTTTCATAGTATAATCTTCATCAACCACAACAGGTCACAATATTAAGGCAGTAAATCTAACGTATTATTCATATTATATATTGTAAATTCAACCACAAACTATATCTCATTTGTATTACCTAAAAACCATGCCCCATATGAAACCTCTAGACTAATTTGTTTCAACACACATCAACCCTAGTCATGTTGAAAATATAGACTTACAATGTTAGCTTTAATTCGTCATGCAGTGCATTTTTAGAGATCCATTTCTACCTACTGCATTGATTTATATATTATGAAGTGTATTGCAGATATGAATAGTGAAGTAATTAAAATTTTTGTGGGCTGTGATCCCAATAACTGTGATCTCGAGCAAATGATGGTGCTTGATTACAGCATTCGTAAACATACCCAACATCAAGTCGAAATTGTTTGGATGCAACTCAGTCACGATCCACAAAGTCCGTGGTATACCAACCCACAAGCCGATGAAGGCTGGCATACTGAGAAATGGGCAACACCCTTTTCTGGTTTCCGCTGGGCTGTTGCTGAGTCATCAAACTTTGAAGGTCGTTCGATCTATATGGATGCTGATGTCATTGTACTCTGTGATATTGCTGAATTATGGTCTCACCCAATGCATGATGATGCCATCGTGATCGCCAAAGGCGGTAAAAGCACAGCTCGTCTTTGTACATGTGTTTGGGATTGTGAAAAAGCAAAGCAATACCTCCCCTCCTTGAAAGCGATCCAAGCAGATCCAAATAGCCACAAACAATTAATGCAGCTTTTGAAAGACAAACCTGAGTTAGTTCAACCTTATCAAGATTCCTACAATAATATTGATG
Organism: Acinetobacter sp. NIPH 298; assembly: GCF_000369505.1. Classification (GTDB taxonomy): domain Bacteria; phylum Pseudomonadota; class Gammaproteobacteria; order Pseudomonadales; family Moraxellaceae; genus Acinetobacter. The sequence goes on along the minus strand of NZ_KB850055.1, from coordinate 81,627 downwards.
GTGAAGGCTTAACTATTGAACAGATTAAAATTTTGCATTACTCAGATATGGGGACGCAATTTAGCCACAAATATGCGCTACCACGTCTTGAAGCCGCAGGCCAAAAACATTGGTTTGATGGTAAAATCATGCCTCATCCAAGACAGGATTTAGTTGAGCTATTTGATCAATATTATCAAGAAGCTTTGGATCACGGTTTTAAACCTGAAAACTATCTAGTGGAACCTTTTGGCGCATTTCAAAAAGCCACCCAAGTTAACTATCAGGGTAACAAGGTAACTCGCCCTGAAGATGACGGGAACTGGTTCAGCCGATCGATCAAATATCTTAAGTCTACGTTTAAAGAAAAGAAGAAGTTTACTTTAGATGATTGAGTGAACCCACACTTTAAAACGGTACTGTTGACCATATATGTCTGAGTACCGTTCATCGATTGAAAAATATTCAATATAGATTTTTTGACACGCTGAGCACTCTTTGCATTAAAGATATAATATAATTAACCTGTTAGTCATGGTTCGCCTCCATTGCTACAGCGATAAACTTATTACTGGGTATCCTCAATGCAACAGTTTTTTTTTAATCACATCACCAAGAATATTCTCAAATTCCTATATAAGTCTTTTCATTCCAAAGCATATAAACATAATCGACGTTATTGGCCGTATTACAAAGCCATTCGCAATGACGAGGGTGACCTAGAGCAATTATTCTTCAACAAAAGATTGATCGCCGACCATACAAAACCATTTAAGAGCGACAAAAAAACCTGTGTATTGGTTGCAACAGGACCTTCAATCAAAGAGATAGATCATCGTTTTTTTTCAAACCCTGATTATGACTATATTGGTGTCAATGGTGCCATCTCACTCGATTATATTCATTTTAAATATTATGTAATTATTGATTTTAACTTTACAACTAAACGCTTTGATCTTGTCTTAAAAGTACTTAAAAGTGATTGTATTTTTTTTACCACACCGCGCTGTTTAGGTATTATCTTAAATAAAATAGATCCGAGTCAGATTAAGTGTCAAATCAAAATCATCGAGACCATACTTCAAGATGACACGATAGAACCTTTTATGGGTAAAAAGCAAAAGATTGACCCAACAAAACCATATTTCCATTTATATGACAAATTTGGCTTCTCAACCAATATATTTAATGCTGTTTTTGACTATTTGACTGTACCTTACGTTGCTCTGCAAGTTTGTTATGCTATTGGTTTCAAAGAAATTTATATCGCGGGGCTAGATATGAACAATTTCTCACAACCACGTTTTTATGAAAATAGCGAAAATAAGCAACCGACCATGCTAGACCAATATTTACATTTAATCTTTCCTGCATTTGATGCAGCCGCAACATTCCTTTCAGAGCAGAATGTTCAGGTCTATAACCTTTCGCCTCAGAGTGCGATAGAGTCCTTTAAAAAGATACAACTCTAAAATTAAACATCCAAATACAATACTGCTCACCCAACAGGAACTATTTAAGCCAAATTAAATGAGAATCCACTACATCTGACTAAATATCAATCAACGATCCTTCGAAATACATACCTTTATTATAAAACTGGCACAAATAGTTACGCTCTTTCCCTGCCAGTTTTATCAATTTCGGGTATTCATCTGCTGGATAATTAATTGCCATATTGATTAATATTTTTTCTTTCACCCATCTATTTTTGACTTGGTAATAGAATGCATTTTCATCACAATCAATCAAAGTAATACTAGGGAAATTTTTTCTCATAATTTTTTGGCATGCAACATAGGCCACCAAGTATTCTAGATTACTGATCTGTTGAAATATATCCTTAGTATTTGATTCCGTTGCTTTAATATGCTGTATATATTTTTTGGGTGTCTGTTGAATTGCTAAATACAATTCATCATACCACTGTTTAAAGAAAAGATGATTTCCAACGCTGGCCAATAACCAGTTCTCCAAAACAGGATAACTCAAATTTGTTGTATTTTTCCGTCGATAATATGCGAAGTTCTCTGTCTTATTTTTTTGCATAATATCCGATATCCAATCCAAGCTATCATACAAAATAATACTGGCATCTAACCAAATACCACCGTGCTGGTACATCAGATCAAATCTAAGTAAATCAGCTTTTTGCTGGGCTGTTGCATCTTTAAGTAGGCTAAAGTCAATTTGGCTATATTGCTTGACATTATCTGGATTGAGCACAAAAACCTCATAATCAGGGTTTTTCTCACGCATCCGATCAATACACTTTTCAACAAATTCGGGAATATCATTTTCCCAATACATCCATATTTTTTTCGGTAGAACAATATTTTTCTCGGTTGGATTAAATGTGAGCATTCCCGCATAATTGTCGATTTTTTTATTCTTATGCCTAACTTTATAGGAATACATCAAATGAAATTTTGCTAAATAGAATAATTTTTTAAAAATTTTCATCAAAATACTCAGCTATAAATAAATATAATGTGGTGCATTGTGATCCACTCAAGTGACTAACCTTTAAGAAATCAAATGTCGAATAGCATAAAAGCGGTCACGCCACATTCGCTTCTGCTTCTTTAAACCATGAGACGCACTGCGGTTTTCTAAATCTTTACGTTTGATACCCTGTGTCGCAACAGTACCTAAAATATCACTATCTATACCCGCCGGCTGCACAAAGGGTTGCCATACTCCCAATCCTTTACCATTTTTACTTAACCAGCTTTGGAGGAAAATATCGACAGGAACTTGCATCGTTTTACCAAGTCGAACAAACGCTTCTGCCCCCTGTCTTGACCAAACCAATCCCACACCGCGAATCGGGAAATAATAAGCATGCCAGAGTGTATATTCATGGATTTGAACAATATCTTTTGCGAGTTTTTTCTTTTTTGCAGCAAGGTTTACCACATACCAATCAAGTTCTTTATGCTGATCGAGATAACTTAAAAGTGAGTTTAGATTTTGCTTAAAGTTCGGTAAAACATCAATATCATCTTCTAGTACTACGAGATAATCTGCATCAGTTTCTAAAAATTTTTCAGCACAGCCATAGTGACTCAAATAACAACCGAGCTCTGAACTGATCAAACTACGCCCTAAGATTTTTTGAGCGCTTTGATCATCATAATTTTCAAACTCAGTGAGTGCTTTGCCTCGACCATCGTATGCAGGGAAACGACTAAACGCCCAATTTTCTTTTTGTAATTGGGCTGTTGCATTGGCTAAGCGTTGCTCACTACCTTCAAGATTGATCAGATAAGTTACGACTTTCATATGAGATCTCTACCTTATACTGCGACACTTGCTCGAATCTGACTCGGCAAAACATCATTAAATTTATCGATCAATGCTGAACGTACTGTTTGCTCTGCATTTGGCTCTAACTGATCTAGACTTTGGATACAGCCAAACTTGGTTTCACCTTTTTTCAGTTGCTGCATAAACCATTCTAGATCACGACCATCTTTCAAATAGGCAATTTCAACGTCATCATTTAAAATCGTTTGATTAGACTGAATAGCTAAATGATTTGACAAGCCGACAGGCAAAAATTGGTCGATATGTCTAAATCTAAAACTTATTTGCTTTGCTAAAACACTAGGATGTTGTTGAAAATACTGAGTTAAAATTGTTTTATCGAGAATATGCGGACGGTGGTGTATTTCATAATATTTAGGTAAACCGAGCATATCTGCACTTAACATCTGTGCAATTGAATATTTGGGTTGCGCGATTTTCCCCATTTTTTCTTGGAGAAATCGACGAATGATGTATTTCATTTTTTTTATAAAATTACTTTGCCAATGACCATAGATCACCATACGGCTAGCATCTAAAAAATCATGGATATTAGAGATACGATTAAAAAAGAAATCATCATTTAGATAAATAAAACGCTCCGATAGCCCTCGGATATTCCAAAGCATCGTTTCTATGCTCAATGAATTAAACGTCGGCAGTGCAGACTCATGGCCTTCAAATAATTCGGTATGATCGACGATTCTAATTTTGTCTTTTTCACAGAGATTTTGTTGTTCAAATTGATCTAACCATTGTGGTGACTGTTGATCTGTCACCACATAGATTGTTCCACAATACGGCACATATTTTAGGATTGAGGCAATACAAAAATAAATTTCATCATTACTGGCAAAACGGGTGGCTTCTACAGCATTTGATGGTGCAGATGGGTTTATAAATTGTTGACGCTTGTTTTTTAACTTAGGATCGCTCCCATCAACCCAAGCAATCACGATATCAATAGGTTGTATGGTATCTATCATAAATCAAACTCTTTTGTCCTTATCGCAGTTACACTTACTGCCAAGCGTCTTTAATCCAATCCGATGGCAATACATAACGATACCATTTCCCACCGCCGCCGCTGACTGCATCAGGTGGATTAATCTCACCGTGGAAAATAATAATTTTTGCACCTTTTGGTTTGATTGGTGGCTGAAAATAAGCAAATGGTACTTTTCTTAAGCAATGGTATTTATAGCTCTTACACCATTCTTTATTCCAGTAGCTTAATTTACCTTCTTTATGCACAAACCAAGATAAGTATTCTTGCTCATTTCTAAATTTATGACTGATTTCATCAAAGTTTTCGCGGAAATACGGCAAAATTCCAGAAAAAGCACCCAACTTAAAACGATAAACTGAGCTATTGCCTGTGACACGCCAAGGACGTTTCCAATCATGGATAACCAGGAACTCACCTGATTCTTGAAAGAAGCAATCGATGTTATCAATAATCACAACATCAAGATCAAGAAAAAGTGCATTACCTTTCAAGCCGTATAAATCTGGCTCAAAGGTAGAAAGTTTATTCCAACCACGCTCAGGCGCACCTGCTGGCAAATCTAAAGGTGGGATTGGGAAACATTGTACATTGGGGTCAATCCCCTCGGTACGATCAGTGAGACAGACCATTTTAAAAGGTAGGGTCAAGTGGCGTTTGACCATGTTATACAAACGATTGACGTATTCAGCACCGTATTTGGTTCCCCATTTCATACACAAAATGATATTTTCTTCGTGTGTTGCTGAGCTTTGTTGAATGTCGACCATTTGATAACCTTGAATGCCTGAAATAATATTTTTTGCGTTGCGCGTCCGATATCGCAAGCCTTAAATAGTACGCACCGAATATTGAGCTATCTTAGCATAGGCATGATTAAATTGATTATTATAAATTCGTCAAACGATTAGGATTATTTCATTTTGTTTTTGCTACAAAAGCTAGTTCACTCCAAACAAATCCCGTGTATAAATTTTTTCCATTACATCACTAAACATAGGAACCATTCGGTTCACAATAATTAAATCAGATTTGCTCTTAAATTTTTGTAGGCTTGATTCAATCGGATGACCTAAATATTCCTTTACATCCAAGGTCGGCTCATAAATCACAATATTGATACCTTGCTCAGCCAAACCTTGCAACACATCATGCACAGCCGACTCTCTAAAATTGTCTGAATCAGCTTTCATGGTTAGTCGATAAACCCCGACACAGGATACTTTTCGACTCAAAATATCTTCAATAATCGCCTGTTTACGTGTCTGGTTGGAACGAATAATCGCTGAAATCAGTTCTTGTGGCGTATCGTAATAATTGGCTAACAGTTGCTTGGTATCTTTCGGCAAGCAATAGCCACCATAACCAAAGGATGGATTGTTATAGTGATCTCCGATACGCTGATCCAAAGCAACACCTGTAACAATATCTAAAGCACTCAATTTATTCTTCAAACAATAGGTATCGAGTTCATTAAAGAAAGCCACTCGCATCGCCAAATAGGTATTTGAAAACAGCTTAATCGCTTCAGCTTCAGTCGAGTCGACACAGAGCAACACAGCATCTTTTTTAATCGTTGCTTTTAGATACAACTTGGCGATTTTTTCTGCGCGTTTGGATTTTTCGCCGACAATAATTCGTGATGGATATAGATTATCCTGCAATGCCTGCCCCTCTCTAAGAAACTCAGGCGAAAAGATCAGATTTTTCAACTTGAGTCTTTTAGAAATTTCAGCAGTATAGCCAACGGGTACGGTGGATTTAATCAACATGAGTGCTTTGGGATTGATGCTGTGAATATCTGCGATCACGCTTTCAATACTTGAAGTATCAAAGTAATTGGTTTCAGGATTGTAATTGGTTGGGGTGGCAATAATAATCAATTTTGCCTGTTGATAAGCCAGTTCTTTATCACTGGTGGCTTCAATATGCGATTCGGCTAAGTAGCTTTGGATACAGGCATCACTGATTGGGGATATCTTTTGATTGATCTGCTTAATTCTTGTTTGGTCAATATCTAGTACGATCACATCGTGTTGTTTGGAAAATAACAAGGCATTGGATAAACCCACATAACCTGCGCCGACCACGGTAATTTTCATTGTTTCTCTATTTTTTAATTGTGCTTAGAGATCAACGTAGCCGAGTTTAATTAAGGATTGATGATGCTTTGATTGCAATCTGTTGACAGCTTCACTATTAAAAAGCAGCTAATAAAAAAGCGAAGCCTGAGCTTCGCTTAATCTATGGTTATTTACTTATTTCACATAAGTCAACCAATGCGCATATTTATCATTACGGCCTTGAACAGCATCAAAGAAAGTCTTTTGAATTTCAGTGGTGATCGGGCCACGTGAACCACAACCGATTTCACGATCATCATATTCACGAATTGGGGTTACTTCAGCAGCAGTACCAGTAAAGAATGCTTCGTCAGCAATATAAAACTCATCACGAGTAATACGACGCTCTACGACTTCATAGCCAAGGTCTTTAGCAATGGTCATCACTGTTTGACGAGTAATCCCTTCAAGTGCACCCCCTGCTAAATCTGGGGTATGTAACACGCCATCTTTGATCAAGAAGACATTTTCACCAGCGCCTTGGCAAACAAAACCTTGTGGGTCAAGCAGCATTGCTTCGTCATAACCCGCACGAGCAACTTCTTGGTGTGCCAAGATTGATACTGTGTAGTTACCACAAGCTTTTGCTTTACACATGGTCACGTTTGGATGGTGATGCGTAAATGAAGACGTTTTTACACGAATACCGTGCGCCATTGCTTCGTCACCAAGATACGTTCCCCAAGACCACGCCGCAACCGCTGCATGAACGGTATTATCCGTTGCCGCGATGCCTAACTTCTCAGAACCGATCCAAATCAATGGACGTAAATAGCATGACACCAATTTATTTTCACGCACGACATCAATTTGTGCTTGTTCTAAAGTCGCTTGATCAAATGGAACTTTCATTTGATAAATTTTTGCTGAATTTAATAAGCGTTTGGTGTGATCTTGCAAACGGAAGATTGCTGTACCGTTCGGAGTTTCATAGGCACGAACACCCTCAAACACACCCATACTATAATGTAGTGTATGTGTTAAGACGTGAATCTTTGCATCACGCCAATCAACCATTTTTCCATCTTGCCAAATAAAACCATCACGATCAGCCAAACTCATCGCACATACTCCATTTTTTTCACTATTATTCACTTTCCAATGCTATTGCATTTGGATCAACTAATCTTTGCCATAACTTGCAAACGATCTCGCGGGTATCGTGCCAATCCGCAGCATTGACTTGCATAGATTGATTTGCAAGCGCTAAACGGTGACTCTCAGCTCGTTCACGGAGGTAAGCTTGTATTAATGCTGTGGCATCTTCACTTGATAAGCAGCCTGCTTTAGCAGCATCCTCTAAAATTCTCACATTGTCGGAAAAATGGGCGAGATCTGTATTCGTCCCACTCCATGCAAGCACTGCATACTGTGCCATAAATTCTATGTCAACGATACCACCCGCATCCTGTTTTAAATGAAAAATGCCATGTTTTTTTTGCTCAGAAGATGAACCCAAATGATCTTTCATTTTTTGCCGCATTTTGATCACTTCGTCACGTACTACGTTTTCATCACGAACTTGAGTAAGGATTTTGCACCGAACCATTTCAAACTGCTGACAAAGCTGTGTATCACCTGCAATCGAACGAGCACGTACCAAGGCTTGATGCTCCCATAGCCATGCATGTTTTTGCTGATATTGCTCAAAGGCCTTTAGGCTAGTAACCAACATTCCCGCCTCGCCTGACGGTCTTAGACGAGTATCAATTTCATAGACGCGCCCATCTAGCGTTTGCGTGGTCATGAGCGACATAAATTTCTGTGCCACACGAATGGCAAATTCAGCACCACTAATATGCTTTCTGCCATCCGTTTCACTTTGTTCTTCAAAGGCATGGATAAATACCAAATCAAGATCAGAGCCATAGCCCAATTCAATTCCACCGAGCTTGCCATAGCCAATCACGGTGAAGCCTTTTACATCCAGACTGCAACGCTGTCCATTGCTCCCCATCGGATAACCATGTCGTTGCGCAACCGCTTGATAGGCCAGATTTAAGGTGGCTTGAACACTGACCTCAGCGATATCGGTTAAAGCATCTGAAACTTTCATCAATGGACTTTCAGCCAATACATCACTGGCAGCAACAGTTAAAACGTTGCTCTTTTTAAATAAACGTAGCACACGCATTTGATCTTCAACTTGATCAATCTCGATACGCAGTAATTGCTGCCGTAGAGAGTCCTCTAGGTCTTTGCGTAAGGGCAAACCAAAGTCCATTGATAAGAACTCATCGAGCAATACTGGATATTGTGCTAACTCCTCACAAATCCACGGGCTCACCGTTGCCATTTTCACCAAGCGTTGCAAAGCACCACGGCTTTCCATCAACATGACCAAATACACGGTACGGCGCAGTACCGACTCCACCAAGGGCATCAAACGTAACAATGCCATTTGCGGTCGATCAGACTGTAAAATCGCTTCAATCAAATGTGGCCAAAATTTCTTTAGCCGTTCGAGTGCACTTGCAGGAATTTTCTTTAAGGCCTGTCCATGCCAGAAGTTCTGAATTAGTTTCTGTGCATCATCATCTAATACCGCATTCAGTTGCTGTTCCAACTGCTCAAAATCATCAACAGGCTCAGCAAATTCGTTTTCTTGAATCAATTGTTTAAATTGGACTTTAACCTTATCGCGCTTCTGGTTCAGCACATTTAAAAATGATGACCAATCCGTAAAACCCAAGGTATCCAACATACGTTGTCTGAGTTCAGGTTCAGTCGGTAAGGATTGTGTCTGCTGATCATTGAGTGCTTGAATCGCATGTTCGACTCGTCTTAAAAATAAATAAGCATCCTCTAGGTCAGTCACTGCCTGCTGATCAAGTAATTCGGCCTGCCCCAAATGCTGTAAATTGACCAAGCACTGACGATCATGCAGTTCGCGTCTTGATCCACCATAAATCAACTGAAAAACTTGGACAATAAACTCAATTTCACGAATCCCGCCTGCGCCCAGTTTAATATCATCCTCTATATTACGACGCATCACCTCACGTTCGATCATGGCTTTCATTTCACGCATTGCAGAAAATGCGGAATAATCGACATAGCGACGGAACACAAAAGGACGTGCCATCGCCATCAAATCTGCACCCTCTTTGCCACCAGTAATTACCCGTGCTTTAATCCACGCATAGCGTTCCCATTCCCGACCATGCTGACTTAAATATTTTTCTAAACCTATGTGGCTAATCGCAAGCGCGGAACCATCTCCCCACGGACGTAACCGCATATCCACGCGAAACACAAAGCCATCTGCGGTAATTTGATCCAGCAAATAAATCAGTTTTTGTCCCCACAAAATACAGAACTGCTGAACATCAATACATTTACGACCATTGGTTTCGCCTTGTTCATCAAAAGCAAAAATCAAATCAATATCGCTAGAAAGATTAAGCTCCTGAGCACCAAGTTTGCCCATACCGATGATTATGAGATCTTGCACCTGACCTGAATAACCGATTGGTTCACCATGTTTGGCAATTAATGGAACACGTGCGAAAGCTTTCGCAGCACAAATACTGGCATCAGCAAAGTCGGAAAGCTCACGAGTCAGGGTAACCACATCCGTCAGTTGATTGGCATCTTGCCAAATCCAGCGAAACATCAGCTTGGCACGCAAGACACGCAAAGCTTTCATCCAAGCTTGTTCATCACTTAAATCTGCAATGGCCTGTTGAACTTTTTGAAAAATACTTTCCGTCGAAAGTGGACCAAGAAATTGATCTTCAGCGTAATCTTGTTCTAATTGTAATGTATAAAAATTTAAAACTTGCTCTGCATACTGACTGGCAACTAAAGTTCTTTGTAGCTGTGCTGCATTCATATAAAAAAGCTCGACTGATGTCATCTTAATGAGGTCTGTAGACCTTTCAAGTTATATCCTTATCTTTAAAATCTCTTTAGGCTAATTTTTCTTGACTTTTATGCTGTTCAACACATGAATCCACATGTTCACGTGCTATAGGCAATCGTACAGTAAAGAGCGTACCTTCCCCTTCTTTCGAGCTGGCACTAATTTCACCAAGGTTCATTTCAACAAACCGCTTACACAAAGCCAGCCCTAAACCAGCGCCTTTTTCCCCAGCCGTCCCTTTTAAACTCATGGTAATCCTAGGTTGAAATAGTTCCTTTATCTGTGCTTGAGTCATACCTAATCCTGTATCTTTGACATGGATTTCTACAAAGTCACCGTTGTTTTTCGCTCGAATAAAGACTTTTCCAGCGCTATCAACATCGGTAAATTTCAATGCATTTGAAACGAGGTTCTGTATCACCGAAGTGATCATATTCATATCGGCATAAACTTTAAGATTCTCATCGACTTCATTGACCAGTTCGATATGTTTTTTCAAAGCCAACGTTTTCAAAATATCAGTGACAATGTTGGTAATCTGCCGCAACTTAAAGTTGATGGGATGATAAACAAAACGGCCACCCTCAGCCATTGCCCAATTCAACAAACTTTCCAATAAGTTATAAGTCGATTGCGAAGTATCATGGAGATAGTCTGCGATATTTTGGATACTGGATTCATCTAAAGTATCACGCTCTTTCGCCAATATTTCAGAAAAGCCAAGTAAGCCATGAAAAGGTGCGCGTAAATCATGTGAAATGATCGAAAAGAATTTGGTTTTACTGACGTTCAAAGCCGCTTCTTGTTCGTACAATTCTTTTAATTCATCATGATTGAATTTCAACTCTAGCTGTTGCATAAAATTAACACAGTGGGCTTGTAAGAGCTGTTTTTGTAACTCGCTGAATGCTTGGGCATCCTCATCAAATAAAACCACATATCCTAATGAGGTTTGATCTGGATGTCTGAGATGCAATGCAATGGCACTTTGAACTTTTCGCTTGAACGTATTTAAAAAGGCAATCAAGGTTGGATAGCGAGGATGTTCACTATCGATCAGATCATCATTGACAAATAATGTATTTAAACTTTTTGCAATCTTTGTAGAATCAATTGCTTGTAATTTTTCAGGGCAACGATGCCAAAGATAAGGTTCTTGGTGAAAAGAGAGCAATGCTGTGCTGGCCTGCATCAATTTACGATTAAATTGCAGGAAATGTTCAATCAAGTTCTGTTCAGTGTTTAGGCCTAAAGACAAAGATATCTTACAAGCACTTAACTTTTCGGCCTGCTGTAATTCTAATAGTTGAATAGCCATGCCCGCCTCTCGAATATTATCATTATACGGTTGCTTACGTTTTATTAAGAAAAATGTGACAACTATCACTTAGTATTAACAAAGTTTAACATAAAAGGCAATAAATGCTTCTCATTATTTCGAAACAAAACGTGAAATTTCATTAAATCTTAACATGAACATTTGATTAAAGAGAACCGTATCACACAAGCGCTCTTCTATCGTTTTTAGCCGCTTTGTATTTCCCCATAGAGAGAATGATGAGCGATTGAAGTACCGCAAGGGTATGTATGAAAGAAGTCTACTAAAACTTGCGGACGAATAAAGCAGATTACACTTGTCATCAATGCGCAAAGAAGCAGTCATAGACCACTGCTCTTCGCCATTGATGTTTGTTTAAAAATTATTTAACGACAAGCAATTGAAAATTATTAATTTATAAAAGATGAAGCAATAAAGATCTTTTTATGCATAGTTATAGTATAGCGCAGTGCCATAGTCATAAAAACTCACATTATTTCCCTGACATGCAATCGAATAATAACGACCACTTCCATAATGATACCCCTCGTAACAACCAGCAGATTTTTGTTTTATCGAGATGTATTCACCATGCCCGTAGTCATAAAGACGATATTCACCGTCATTAAACCGCCCCTCAAAATAGGTATTTCGATCGTAATCAAAAAACTTTATGCACTCTTTATCGGCATGACCTGAAATACGAGGATAACAAGACTGAGTATAATCATAGATATTGCGTTTTGTGTTATTGGTTTCCAGCTTTAGTACTGCCAAAGCAAGTGCGGCTCTTTGATACGGCTTCATTATTTATCCTTTTCATAGGATCTGCTGACATTACACAAATACTGACGACTCAAGTGTTTTCGACTTAAGCAATCCTAAACAGTACGAGGCATAACATAATGAACAATTAGAATGACAACAGATCCTGATTATTCTTCAAAAAATTTACGCCTATGGCTATAAAGCAACCACGACCTAAACTAGAGTAAAAATTAAACAAGCTTCTTAGACTAACATTTTTAATCGCCATAAAAAAACCCCAAGCCTTTAATACCAGCTTGGGGTCTTTGAATCTTGGTCCCGAGGGTCGGACTCGAACCGACACGTCATCTCTGACAGCGGATTTTGAGTCCGCCGCGTCTACCAATTTCACCACCTCGGGAAGAGTGCGATGCTTTGTGTTGCGTATCATAACCTGTTTGATTTTATTGTCAAACCCCATCTCGCACTTATTGCTCACTTTTAAATCATTCAGATATTTTTTTAGCTATAAACATCAAGCTCAGCGAAAAAACACAAAAAAGACTATACTACGCCCAATTTTTTGCAATGTTTTAGATGTATGCAGCTCTCCGACTTTTCTTTTGATCTTCCAGATGAACTTATCGCTCGCTACCCACTAGAAAGCCGTAGCGCATCACGCTTATTGCATATCGATGCACAAGGTCAATATCACGACCATGCTTTTACCGATATTTTAGATTTATTGGAAGATGGTGATTTACTGGTTCTGAATGATACTAAAGTCATGAAAGCACGATTAAAAGGAAAACGTGCCACTGGCGGTGCTATCGAAGTTTTGGTTGAACGTATGTTGGATACACATACAGCACATTGCCATATCAAATCGAGCAACTCACCTAAAGCAGGCGCAGAACTGTATATTGGTGAAGATGCAATTCCTGTGACGGTACAAGGTCGCCACGAAAATCTATTTGTGGTGAAATTTTCACAACCAATTTTGTCGGTGTTGGATCAATACGGTCAGTTACCGATTCCACCTTATTTCAATCGTGAAGCTGAAGAGATTGATACTGAACGTTATCAAACGGTTTTTCATGATCCTGAAAAAATCGCCAGTGTAGCTGCTCCGACTGCAAGCTTACATTTCGACCAAGATTTGTTAGTAAAATTGGCAGAAAAAGGCATTCAAAAAACTTTTGTCACTTTGCATGTTGGTGCGGGAACCTTCATGCCAGTTCGCACCACAGACATTAGTAACCATATTATGCACAGTGAATGGTGTGATGTACCGCAAGCGACGATTGATTTAATTTTAGCAACCAAAGCACGAGGCAATAAAGTGATTGCCGTTGGCACAACTGCGACACGTGCCTTAGAAAGTGCAGCGCAAGCAAATGGTGGTAAGATTGCAGCTTGGACAGGTGACACTCAAATCTTTATCTACCCAGGTTATCAGTTCTGCATGGTGGATCGTTTGATTACTAATTTCCATTTACCTGAGTCCACGCTATTGATGCTTGTTTCCGCCCTATCAAATCGGAATAATATTTTGGCGGCATATCAGCATGCCGTTGAACAACGCTATCGCTTCTTTAGCTATGGCGATGCGATGTTGATTGATCAACTCGCATAAATATCACTCATAGGCTAAATCATGGTTTAGCCTATTTTTTCAGAATGATTATCTAAAAAACTATGCCATTCATATCCAATAAAATTAAAAAAACTTTTCAAAATCAATCTACTCATAATCAGTCGACCTTAAAAAATATTGAGACCATTCGCCACTTGCTAGAGAAACAACCCTCACCAGAACTTTTAATTAATACCTTAAAACACTGGGATGGCGAGCAATATCTGTATATCAAGAATTACCTATATTGGACAATGTGCACGCTGAGTCTGATTTTTTTATTGGCAGGCCTTTTGTTCTCTGCCTACTATCTAATTGTTTGTGTTGTTCTGTTTGGTGTTGGTACTCGTTATCGTATTCCGACAACTGAATTAGACAGCCTAAAAGAACAATTAAGAATCTATGTTCTGGAGCAGACCTATCAGGTTAAGTTTCATGCTGATAGCACCCCCTTAAATCCTGCTTTACTGGATCATCCCTTATTTAAATTAGGTAATAAAGACAATACTGTTAAAATATTGCTAGATGGGCAATTAGTGATTAAACAAAAAACATATGATTATTCTGTTTTTAATTATCACTACACCTATCAAACAAGGACAACCGATGATCAGGGAAAAGAAATTTGGCAAACAACCCATTGTGATCTATGGGGCGTACTGATGAAGAATTTTCCATTCAAAGGCATCAGCATCTCAGCTCACTATAAACATCAATGTCATCTAGGTATAGAGTGGAAATCTAGTGATATTCTCTTTAATAAGAAGTATCAGCAAACTGGCGTAAATGAATACGAGTTTGTTAAGTTTTTAACTCCAGAAAGAGTATTGTCATTGGAAAAAATGATGCAGACTTTTTATGGAGATTTTTATGTACACCCACAAACGAGTGTGATGTGCTGGCTATTCAATGAATCCCCTTTAGCGGAGAATAATTATTTATTTCAGGCAATCACGGTTAATAAACTTGCTGAAAAACTAGAACAACTTCAAATGCCAAAACTTCAACGTTTACAAGAAGCTCTCACCAGTCTGCTCAAGACTCTCTAATTCCATCTATACTGATTAAAATAGCCCACAAGGCACTTCTTAGTTTCTGAAATTTAAAGCATAATCTATACCTCATCAATCTAATATAATGAATTGATCATCGCCATGCCGATCGACACTGTACAACAAGCACTCCATATAAGACGTAAAAAAAACGCTCAAGTTTTTCGCAATATTGCTCGGCTTTGGGATATTGGAAATAAATCAACAACCGATCAAGAACTGCTCGATAAACTACATCCTTGGGGTGAAGCGCATAGCTTGCATTTCTTTAATATACTGCCCCTACTCCTTGCGATTATCAGTGCATGCTGTTTGGTTTTCGGCTATTTTATTCATCCGCACATTCAATTTATTTGGAGCTTTTTAGGCGCATTTCTTTCTGGATTTTTAGCCTATTTGCTTTATGAACCGAAACAGCCCTTGATACAAGTAACAGAATATCTAGAACAACGCTTGATGACACTACGTTATCATTTAAACTTCCAACAACTCCCTGCATATCTCCCAATTCAAGCGCAGCCAACACTGGTGATCAGCCGACTTAAACAATTTTTTCCATTGTTTCATCGGGGCACTGAATCAAATGACATTACGCAATACGCCTCCACAACATGGCATGATGGTGTCACGGAACATCAGGTGCTGATCTTCCAATATCATTATGTCAGCGAACTGCCCATTCTTAGAAATGGTGATAAGAATCAACAGATCAGTAAAGAAATACATAAAGACTTATGGGGCGCATTTATTTTTCAAATTCCTGCTTTAGGGATTGCTGTCAGTAACCAACGTTCTCGTTTTTTTGAACCTTATGCTCATGCGTGGGAAAGTAGTGATATCTCAGTCAATCGCAATCTTAAAATTTTTGGGCGAAGCCAACATGAACTCGCTAAAAGCATTAGCCCAAGCATGACCTTAAAATTACATGATTTTTTTCAACATTTTAAAGGCGATTTAATCTATCATCATCAAGAGCAAATTCTTTGTTATGTTGGTGAACAAAACCTATTACAAACAACGAGTAAACGCGACCAAATCAATGATATTCCAGCACTACGTGGCCATCTTCGTACCATGACCATGCCTCAATATCAAAGATTTCAAGAAATGATGCTCAATTTAATTAAATAACTCATCCTAGCCCTGATCCACAACTAAAACGGTAAGGGATGAGGAACGATAAAAGTTCGACTAGGTAAATAATAAAGGGGAATGGCAATGACAGGTTTACTCATTTTCTTGGGGATTTTTGTTGTACTCATCGTTTGGGGAATTCATATCCGCAACACGATCGTGCGATATTTCAATGCCACCAAACGTGCTTGGGCAGAAGTTGCCAATTTTGAGCGCCAGAAAGTCAAAACACTGGAAGCACTCGAAGATACCTTAAGCAAATATACGGTTTTTGAAAAATCGACCTTAGAACAAGTGACTGCTTTACGTCAGCAGATCATGAATCTCAATATCAATGATACCGATATTGCCAAGTTACAGCACATCGAAAAATTAAATACCGATTTAATGAGAAGTTTAAATGTTGTGGTTGAAAATTATCCTGAGCTGAAAGCAGATACGCTGTATAGCAAGATGATGGATGATATTCAAGAACAGAATGAAAATGTCGGTGCTGCGATTACCATCTTTAACCGCAATGTCGAATTGTTTAATAATCACATTCAAGTTTTTCCAAATAATTTGGTCAATACCCTCACTTTATCAAAGAAAGCGATTCGCCCTTTCCGTGATCCCGTGATTGATCGTAATTTTGACTATAAACCGAATTTTTAACGCCAGCTACATTTAGTAGTAGAACTGCGCGCCATAATCAAGGAAAATAGCCGTTTTTGATCAGCGAACTGTTTTTTCGCCTCCTAGTACTCCCTTAAAGGGTACTTCGATCTTGCTCGGGTTATGACATGAAATTTGAAAAATTAGGCCAGTCGGGACGCGCCCGTCGTGGTCGACTCACTCTAGAACATGGTGTGGTAGAAACACCAGTGTTTATGCCTGTCGGTACTTATGGTACGGTTAAAGGCATGTTGCCTCGTGATCTTGAAGAAATTCAAGCACAGATTATCTTAGGCAATACTTTCCATTTATATTTGCGTCCTGGCTTAGAAGTGATTAAAGAGCATGGCGGTCTACATGAGTTTATCAAGTGGGATAAACCTATTTTGACCGACTCAGGCGGCTTCCAAGTGTTTAGCTTGGGTGCAATGCGTAAAATTAAAGAAGAAGGCGTGACGTTCCGTTCTCCAATTGACGGCTCAAAAGTCTTCTTGTCTCCTGAAATTTCGATGGAAATTCAACAAGTCCTCAATTCAGATATCGTCATGATCTTTGATGAGTGCACGCCCTACCCTGCAACCCATGAAGAAGCGCAAAAATCTTTACAGCTTTCACTACGTTGGGCCAAGCGTTGTAAAACCCACCATCATGATGAACTCAAGAATAAAAATGCCTTATTCGGTATTATTCAAGGTGGCATGTATGAAGATCTGCGTGATGAATCTCTCTCAGGTTTGTTAGACATTGGCTTTGATGGTTATGCGATTGGTGGTTTATCTGTCGGCGAACCAAAAGATGAAATGATCAAGGTGCTTGATTATTTACCCAATAAAATGCCAGAGGACAAACCACGCTACCTCATGGGTGTTGGTAAGCCTGAAGACATCGTGGAAGCAGTTCGTCGTGGTGTCGATATGTTTGACTGCGTGATGCCGACACGTAATGCACGTAATGGGCATTATTTTGTCACTGATGGTTTAGTGAGAATTCGTAATAGTCGATATCGCCATGATCAAGGTCCTTTAGACCCACATTGTGATTGTTACACTTGTAAAAACTTTAGTCGTGCCTATTTATATCATTTAGAGAAGTGTGGAGAAATGTTGGCATCGATGCTCGGCACAATTCATAACCTCCGTTACTACCAACGCCTGACGCAAGGGATGCGTGATGCGCTGGAAAACGATACATTTGATGCCTATGTACAGGACTTTTATGCACGTCGTGGATTAGAAGTTCCACCTTGTCCAAATTAATTCATCTGGATTTGCACGCAAAGCCAAGACAAGGTACATTGCAAAACGAATTGGAACTTATTGTCAATTTTTTGACCTTTTTAAACTTTAGGAAATCAAAATGAGCTTTTTCATTTCTACTGCCCACGCTGCTGAGGCTGCTCAACAAGGACCAAGCTTGATGGCTAACATATTGATGATCGCTGTATTTGTTGCGATCTTTTATTTCTTAATCTGGCGTCCTCAAGCAAAACGTGCCAAAGAGCATCGTAGCTTGGTTGATAGTCTTGGTGTTGGCAGTGAAATCGTATTTGCTGGCGGCTTAATGGGCAAAATCATTCGCTTAGATGGTGACTTTGCAACCGTTGAACTGAGCCGTGGTGTAGAAGTTAAAATTCAACGTGCAAGCGTTATTTCAGTGTTACCTGAAGGCACACTCAATAACCTTTAATCATAAAATAGTCGTGCCTCAGCACGACTTTTTCATTTAAGAAGAAAGCGAATGCGTTACCCTGCATGGAAATATTTACTGATCATTGTGGTATTTGTGATCAGTACGTTATATGCACTTCCTAGTCTGTATCCTGATGAACCTGCTGTCCAAATTTCGGGCGCAAAAGCAGGTACTCAGATTGATCAGAGTGTCGTGCAAAAAGCTGAGCAGATTTTAAAAACTGCCAATATTAGCAGTCACGATAATAGTTTCTCTAATAATGCAGCTTTATTACGTTTAGACTCATCAGAAGAACAGCTGAAGGCGAAAGCGATTCTGAGCCGTGATTTAGGCGAAGACTACGTGATTGCACTCAATCTTGCGCCAACAACACCAGAATGGTTGCAAAAGATTGGGGCTAAACCGATGAAACTCGGCTTAGACTTACGTGGTGGTGTACATTTCTTGCTCGAAGTCGACATGGATAAAGCGATTAGTCAGCGTATGGAAACATCTGCGACTGATTTGCGTCGTCAATTTCGTGACAATAAAATTAAATTCAATAATCTCGCTTTAAGTAACAACACCATTACCGTCCAGTTTGCAGAGAATGCAGACCGAGAAGCTGCGGCTGATTTCTTACGTCGTAACGGTAACGAGTTTACGCAGCAGCCAGTTGCTACCGCAACAGGTGCAACCTTAAGACTGAGCTACACTGATGCACGTCGTCAAGAAATTCAATCTTATGCAGTGAACCAAAACTTAACCACCTTACGTAACCGTATTAATGAATTGGGTGTTGCTGAGGCATTGGTACAAACCCAAGGCAGCAATCGTATCGTGGTGGAGTTACCAGGGATACAGGATACTGCTGAAGCAAAGCGTGTTTTAGGTCGTACTGCGAACTTAGAATTCCGCTTAGTTGCCGATAGCAATGATCAATATATTGATCCTTATACGCGTCAATATAATGGGCAACCTGTTCCTCCTGGAACAGAAGTGTTTGCTTTTGAATCAATGGATAGTGGTCGTCAATTATTGCTCAATCGTAGTCGTATTTTGACTGGCGAACGCGTTCAAAATGCAAGTTCGGGCTTTAGCCAAGATTCTGGCGGCGCAGAGGTAAATATTACCTTGGATAGCGCTGGCGGCAAACTCATGGCTGACGGCACACGTAATGCTGTTGGTAAACGTATGGCGGTTTTGTTTATTGAAAATAAACAACGAATCAGTTATGTCACCGATCCTGAGACTGGTGCACAAACTGAGGTACGCACACCATATACCGAATCTGTGGTCATCAATGCGGCAACGGTTCAAGCTGTTCTAGGTTCACAATTCCGTATTACGGGCTTAGATTCACCACAAGAAGCGGCTGAACTTGCGCTTATGCTCCGTGCAGGTGCTTTGGCTGCACCGATGTATTTCGTTGAAGAGCGTGTGGTTGGTCCTAGTCTCGGTAAAGAGAATATTGAGAAAGGGGTTCAGTCGACCATTATCGGCTTTATCTTAGTCGCAATTTGGATGGTGGTTTTCTTCCGTCTATTTGGTTTCATCGCAAACTTTGCACTTGTGTTTAACTTGGCGATGATTTTGACCGTAATGTCATGGTTAGGTGCATCTCTTACCCTTCCAGGGATTGCAGGTATCGTCATTACCATTGGTATGGCGGTCGATGCCAACGTTCTGATTTGTGAGCGTATACGAGAGGAAATTCGTTGGGGTGCTTCACCAAAACAAGCCATTGTGGCGGGCTATGATCGTGCCTATAACACAATTCTTGACTCCAACTTAACCACTTTCCTTGTTGCATTTATCTTATTCGCTATTGGTACGGGTCCGATCAAAGGCTTCGCTGTCACGTTGATGATCGGTATTATTTGTTCGATGTTTACTGCGATTACAGTCACACGTGCAATTGTGCAACTCATTTATGGCAAACGCCGTAATTTGACCAAGTTGAGTATTTAAGGAGATTGATATGTCAGATCTGACTCAACGTGACTCAAAGCAATACGGTCGTCCAGATGATTTAAAAATCATCCCATTTATGAAGATTGCCAAACCTGCAGCAATCATCTCGATCTTACTGACGATTGCCAGTCTGTTCTTTATTGCAACCAAAGGTCTAAATCTCGGTTTGGACTTTACGGGTGGTGTGTCTGCTGAATTGAACTATGAACAAGCGGTTCAACCATCGCAGATTACCCAAGCATTGAGTCAAGCTGGATTTAAAGATGCAGTTGTTCAGACTCTAGGCAGCAATACGGACCTCATCGTTCGTATGCCTGTACAGGATGATCTAGAAGTTGAAGACCTTAGCAATAGCATTACCAAAGCAGTTCAGCTACCGAATAATACTGTTAACGTTCATAAAGTGGATGCGGTCGGTGGTGCGGTTGGTAACGAACTCTATGTTCGTTCTGCTGGTGCGGTTGCACTTGCGCTGATCCTGATGTTGATCTATGTCACCATTCGTTTCGAGTTTAAGCTTGCGATGGGCGCTGTGATGTCGTTATTCCACGATATTGTCATCATTCTAGGTGCATTTGCATTGTTCCAATGGCCATTTGACTTGACCGTCTTGGCAGCATTGTTAGCGATTATCGGTTTCTCGCTCAACGATAACATCGTGGTATCGGATCGTATTCGTGAAAACTTCCGTAAGATTCGTGACACCAGTTCGCAAGAGATCATTGATATTGCCTTAACCGAAACCCTACGTCGTACTCTCCACACTTCTGCAACGTTATTGCTGGTTGTGGTGGCTATGTTCTTCTTGGGTGGTGATGGTTTACATTGGTTCTCGGCGGCGATGATTGTCGGTGTGTTTGTTGGTACTTATTCATCTATTTATATTGGTACTGCATACGCATTATGGCGTGGTCTAAATCGTCAAGATTTTATCGTACAAGTGAAGCCTGAATTTGAAGAAGACGAGATTCCTTAAATCTCACCACTCTTCTTGATTCAAAAAAATGCCAGTGTAATCACTGGCATTTTTTTGAGTATACGATTTGAACATCTATGAAAAAGCCAACTAAAAGCAGTAAAAATTAATGCTGAATCATTTGGATCTGTGGAAACTGAAAACCTCGACAAGACTGCTCTGCTCGCCATGCAACTGTCACCACAACACGATTTAAGATGAAATTCTGATAGGCAAAAGTGCCGATCAATGGATGCGTACACATTCCACCATGATTTGATGAATGAACTTGCGTATTTAAGCTATTTAAATCTAATCGAATACCTAGGCCAGAAGCTTTTAAAATCGCTTCTTTGGTCGTCCAAACTTTAAACCAATACTCCTGATCTTGTTCAGATTGCTGCCATATTTGATATTCTTCAGGATGAAAAGCATGTTGCGCCAAAGCATCAAAACGTACTTTTCGATCCAACTCTTCGACATCGACCCCAATATCATTTACTCGTTCGCTCATGGCCAAAGCATAGTATTGTTGACTATGCGAATGGTTAAAATGCAGCGGATGTGAGTTTAAAAAAGGTTTGCCCTGTTCATGTTTGGAAATGTTTAAATCTTCAATTTCGCAGGCTAACTTTTTTGCGAGCAGTCGGTTGCGATAAGCTTGAATCTGATCTTTTTTATAATAGTTAAATGATCTTAAGTCAGCAAAATCAGCTTTATCCAGTTTTAGAAGCTGAGCCAATGCCTGAACATGTATTTCGATTTTACGTGTAGTCGTCATTGGCTTTACTCATAAAACCCCTCAGTGAAAGGAGGGCCGTTGGGATTTTTTAGAACTTAACAATATCACCTTTCAAAGCAACACCTGCAACTGCCATACCTTTATGGCATTCGTACGTTGTCGAACTTTGAACTTCATTCTTTTTAAAATAACTGACGATGTTGGTCACGGCATTTGCACCACGTGCTTTTGCTGCTTTATCCAATTGTAACAGTGCAGAACGAAGCACCCAATCACATGATTTCTCAGCAGACTTGCCAAAACCATTGGTCTTTTGATTGGTCACGATATCTTGCTCTAATACCTTACCCCCTGATTTGTTGCCTTTAAGATAGAACTTTACCGAACCATCTAAAGTACCATCAGCCACTGCACGATCAACTGCCGCTTTAAAATCAAATTGATGCACGGTATCTGCAGCCTGAACGGATGCAGTAAAAGCGGTTGTTAAAACAGTTGCTAAGAATAATTGTTTGATTGACATTATTTTGATGCCCCTTGTTATGTTATACGTTTAAAAATCAGTGAGGTATTAATGCCACCAAAGGCAAAGTTATTGCTCATCATGATACTGATATCACTCGCTCTCACTTGCTGAGTAATATAATCTAAATCACCACAGAGTGGGTCAACCATATCCAAATTTAAGGTTGGAATAAGTTCTCCACGCTTCATCATTTCGATACCTAGCCATGCTTCAATCGCACCACAAGCACCTAAAGTATGCCCAAAATAACTCTTTAACGAACTAATCGGCTTGCGACCCAAAACGCGTGCTGAGGCCTGACTTTCGGCAATATCACCTTGATCGGTAGACGTACCATGCGCATTGACATAGTCGATTTGACTGGCATCAAGCTGGGCATCTTTGAGCGCCATCTGCATACATTGCCCCATCCTTTCACTATCAGGCTTGGTCACATGCTGCCCATCGGTATTACTGGCATAGCCAACAATTTCAGCATAAATGGTTGCGCCACGCTGTTTGGCATGTTCATATTCTTCCAGAATTAAACAGCCTGCCCCCTCACCAATCACTAAACCATCACGATTGGCATCAAAAGGACGTGGTGATTTTTCGGGTTGATCATTCATGCCACTAGTCGCCAGTAATACATCAAAAACCGCTGCGCCTGCTGCACTCAGTTCTTCTGCACCGCCTGCAATCATGACGGTTTGTTTGCTATATTTGATCGCTTCATACGCCTGTCCAATTGCCATTGAACCTGAGGTACATGCACTTGAAGTGGGCAAGGTTAAACCTTTCAATCCAAAATAAACGGTCATATTGACCGCACTGGTATGTGACATCATACGAATATAAGTCGTCGCATTAATCTTACTCATATCCTGATCGATCAGCATATTGCCAAACTCACGAACCGCATCGACACTACCCGCTGAAGAACCGAAGGCCACGCCCGCATCACCACTCTTCAGGATCTCGTGATCGATCAGCCCCGCATCTTGCAATGCATTTTCAGCACTAATCACCGACATGAGTGCAACGCGCCCCATACCCCGCGTCACTTTACGATTAAAGTGCTTGGCCATATGAAATGTCTTCACGGGTCCTGCCAGTTTGGTTCTTAGGTCTGGATATTGTTCCCATTCAGGCATATAACAAATACCACTTTTGCCCGCATGGAATTGAGCAAAGATTTCATCTGCCGTTTCACCTAGTGATGTAATTCCAGCCATCCCCGTTACAACAACACGTTTCATTAGATTAAGCCCCCATTCACCGAAATCACCTGACGGGTAATATAAGATGCCTCATCTGAACATAAGAATTTCACCACACTCGCCACTTCATCCACCTGCCCCATACGTTGCATCGGAATCATTTTTAAAGCATGATCTTTGACTTCTTCTGTGACCATTTCTGTTTCAATGAGACCTGGTGCAACACTGTTGACGGTGATCTTTCGTTTTGCCAATTCTAAAGCCAGTGCTTTGGTTGCCCCAATTAAACCTGCTTTGGCAGCACTATAATTCACTTGTCCACGATTTCCCATCATGCCCGAAACTGAAGAAAGTGTAACGATACGTCCGCCTTGACGTAAATGAATCATCGGCATGATCAAGGGTTTGAGTACATTGTAAAAACCATCCAGTGAGGTGAAAATAACCTCATCCCAATCCTGATCAGTTAAGGCAGGAAATGCACCATCATGGGTGAGTCCAGCATTCAGCACCACACCATAAAATGCGCCATGTTGTTCAACATCTTGTTCAAGTAAACTTTTGACCGTTTCGCGTGCATTGACATCAAAAAGTAAATAATGGCTTTTTTGCCCTAAGCTCTGAATCTGCTCAACCACTTGAGCGGCCTCTGTCTCGCGTGAACGTGCGTGGATGGTGACATCAAAGCCTGCTTGTGCCAGTTGTAAAGCAATCGCTTTACCAATCCCTCGACTTGAGCCTGTGACTAATATTCTTCTTTGCATGTTATTTCCTAAATATAAAATAAAAATCTCGATAAATCTGTTATCTGAACACCACAAGAGATGGATACTCGGAAACGTCATTCACAACCTGCGTGGTATCAATAAGGTTATGTTTCTGCGAGATTACTTAATAGATGCAAGAAGTGAATAGGTTTTGTGAATGACAATGGTTTTGCCTACTTTTGCCGAAACAAAAGTAGGTCGAACCGAAGATTAATCCCATAATAGGATGAGTACTCGGTACGACTCCGCCAAAAAGTACCACACAAACCTCAATTACACTTTTAGTATCATCGTTGAATCCGTCGGCTCATACACACTTAACATGGCACTAATCACATGTTCAGCGTAGTAAATTTCGCAGGAAAACTGCCCCAATCCCTCATGTAGATATTGCTGCTCCACCCGAATTTTAAGCGTTTGACCCAGTTCAAAATACGGAATGGGTAACTGTAATTTTCGAGTCCCCAATAAAAAACCAACTTTGGGAGACTGTTGTAATTGTTGCCCCATCCAGCCTGAATACGCACTCACCGTTTGTGCCATAATTTCAATGCTCGTCCAAGTCGGTAAACCCTGTGCTTCACAAAACATCAGTTCAGGTGTAATGGTCAGTTCAGCAATGGCATAGCCTTCATTTGCCTCAATCAGATGATCAATAAATACCATCGGTTGTTCATGCGGAATATAGTGAATCGCATCAAGTTTCATTCAACGCCTTCCTCATGTTGTGCCACACCAAATAACAAACTGATATTACTGCCACCAAAGGCAAATGAATTGCTCATGACATATTCAATGCTTTGCGTCAGTTGAGCCTCTCGTACATAGTTCTGATCAGCTAAGTCAGAAGCAATTTCTGTCTGTTGATGAACAGGCAACCAACTTTGATCTTTTAATAGCTGAACACAAATAAAAGCCTCAATCGCGCCTGCCGCCCCCAAACAATGTCCCGTTTTGTGCTTGCTACTACTTAATGCAACCGCATGGTTTTGAAATACATGGCGGATGGCTTTGATTTCCATCGCATCATTTTGCGGCGTGGCTGTGCCATGTAAATTGACATAACCCACCTGCTGCGCTGTGATTGCAGCAACGTCTAAAGCCCGTTGCATGGCTGTCGCCGCGCCGACACCTTCAGGATGTGGTGCAGAAATATGCCACGCATCCATCGACTCTCCTGCACCATATAACATGATCGGTGCAGTATCTTTGGTCAGTAAAAAGAATGCAGCAGCCTCACCGATATTGATACCGTCACGCTTTGAACCACAAGGTTGGCAAAGATCAGCCGATAAACTTTCAAGGCTATTAAAACCATTTAAAGTCAGTTGACACAAAGTATCTACGCCACCCACCAAAACAGCATCAGCGATGCCTGCCTGAATCAAACGCTGCCCTGCGGCAAAGGCTTTGGCACTGGATGAACATGCGGTTGAAATGG
Organism: Acinetobacter sp. NIPH 298; assembly: GCF_000369505.1. GTDB lineage: Bacteria > Pseudomonadota > Gammaproteobacteria > Pseudomonadales > Moraxellaceae > Acinetobacter. The sequence goes on along the minus strand of NZ_KB850055.1, from coordinate 55,532 downwards.
TGTAAGCTGCGCCTTGCCAACCTAAATACTGCTGTAAGGCTTGGGCAATACAACCCATTTCCTGTGGCTGATGTGGTATGTCAACCGACTGGTCGCCTGCGAAATACTGTTTCAATCGTACTTCGCTGTCAGATATGCCAGACGTTGATGTCCCAACCACAATACTTAACCGTTTTGGGTCTATTTGTGCCACATAATCTCGAACATCCGTTTCGATTTCTGCCAAAGCCGTCAGGGCAAACCGTAAATTTCTGGAATCAAATTTCTGTAAAGACTCAGGTACACGTTCAATCAGTGGATATAAATAACGTCCAACCCATACAGCGCGATCAACCAAGAATCCATCTTCCAAGCTCAAGGTATTATTTGGTGCAACCAAATTGTTACGGATGTGTTCAATATCGTGCCCTAAAGCAGAAAGCCCCACACTGAATGGGATACCAACAGCCTGAAATGATACTTGACTCATGGTCGCTCCACTGGTTCAGATTGATCTGCATTTAAGGTATTTTCAATTGGACTCAAGGTCATACGATAAGGCACTTGTAGATTATCCAGTTCAATCAGATTTTCTTGTTTTTGAATCTGTAATACGGATTTCTCACCAATGAACACACGCTGATGATTCACCGAATGTTCAATACTGACCGCCTGTTGACCCAATTGGGAAAAACTGGGATACGTGGCAAATAAAATATCTCGCACCACAAACTCAAAAGGCAATAACCGCATTTGTTGAATACGTTGCTGCACTTTGACCTGTTGCCCATCAAATTGTAATGCAAATAAAGGCTGTCCTGTCAGACCTAAGCCAATCAAACTTAACTGCTGCCCTTGTTGTTGTTGGAAGAGTAAGAAACTAAAACTTTTATCTTTCCATTGCACTTCAACTTGATCTTGGCGTTGATAGTGTTGTGCTGTCCAATGATTGCTTTGTAGACCTTGAGCGTGTGGTGTGAGCTGACAGCCTCCCATTAACAATGCACTACAGCACAATAGACTGAGCCAAATTCGCTGCATACCGATTTGCTGCATATTAGACCTCTAAGGCTTTTTCTTGTGCTAAACCCGCTCGGCAATATTCAGCCAAAGTGCTTAAACGATTTTTTGCATTTTTATGAATTGGATTTTGATCATCCCACGCATAGCCTGCCAATAACGAAGAAATCATACGGCGAATGCTTTCATTTTGATGAGTTGAAAATACCACATCCTGAAATCCCCCTTCATACCATGACTCAACATAGGCACGGAAGACTTGAATTCCTTTACGCAGTGGCAGTTCATATTGCTGCATCCAATCGACTTGTTCGCCGTTCAATACCCGCTCAACCAACGGCACAGCCAAACTTGATGATTTCAGCGCAATGGTCACCCCCGATGAAAAAACAGGATCGAGAAACTCACCTGCATTGCCCAATAACGCATAGTTACGCCCTGCAAGCTGCTTCACATTAGCAGAATACCCCACCAAAGTTCGCACGGATGTATCAAATTTGGCATGTTGCAAGACCTGAGACAAACTTGGATCATCCGCCAAAATCCGTCTTAATAATGCTTCAGGCTCATTTTGGGCTGCATCTGCAACATGACCATCGACATCATGAGGAACTGAGTAGCGGTCAAAGAAATCTTGTTCAGCTACGACGCCAAACGATGCACGCCCATCGGCAAAAGGAATCAGCCAATACCAAGCACGATGATCGTTTTCATGGACGGTAATCAAGATCTTATTGCGGTCAAAATCAGCACGATCACCGATACCATCCTCAATATGGGTAAAAATGGCACGACGTACTGGAAAATTTGAAGGACTTTCCAAATCTAAGAATTTCGGCAAAACTCGCCCAAAACCACTGGCGTCCAGCAAAAACTTGGCTTGAATTTGATATTGCTGCTGCGCTTCATCCAACACCGTTAACATCGGCTGATCAGCATCGACATCAACTGCGGTGACCTCATGCCCAAAGCGAATATCTGCACCATATTGCTGCGCTTGTTGCGCCAGTAAGTGGTCAAAGTCAGCACGGCGCACTTGCCAAGTCGTACCTGGACCCTCACTAAATTTTTCAGTGAAATCATAGTAACTACGTTTTTGACCACATAAAAATGCTGCACCATTTTTAAACTGAAAGCCACGTTCTGCAACATGTTCCCGAATGGTGTCCAACAACCCTGCTTCTTCCAAAAACACCATACATTGTGGCAATAAAGACTCACCAATAGAAAAACGTGGAAAATATTGTTTTTCAATCACGGTCACTGCATAGCCTTTTTGTCTTAGTAATACCGCGGCTGAACTGCCCGATGGCCCAGCCCCAATAATCACCACATCCGTTTGTTGTATTGTGTTCATGTTGTGCTCCGATGTGGTAAATCGACAATATGCTGTTGATCAGCAGGCGTGAATAAAGTTGCGTAAATAAATGAAAAGATCACGCCAAGTAAAACGGTTAAACCAAAACAATGAATGGCATAAGTATCACTCAACGATAATAAACCAAAGCCCAACAGGGTCGACATCATGCACAAAAACAACGCCATGCCGACCACCTGTGGATGATCATGTCCATGCCGATAAAAAATGGCATAATCCACCCCGATCCCAATAATCAAGAACGTTCCCATAATACTAAATAGGTTAATTTCCACACCAAGCCATGCTTGTACTGCAAAGGTGCTGAGCAAAGCCAAAGTAACAGGCAACACCAGCGGCATAACTGAGCTAAGACCATAAACAGCCCCTAAACCAATCGCCAAAGCCAACAAAGCATAGATCAATAAATGCTGTGCTTGCTGACGATGCTGAGCAAAAGCAGTTGAGAGTGTATCGACTGGTTGTTGAAAATGAATATTGGCGGATTCTAGTTGCTGCAACGGCTCTGCCTGCTGCACACCATTTACGATGACCAAACGTTCGGTTGAACTCGGCTGTAAAAATGCCAAAGGATGCTGCTGAAAAATCTGTTCAGTGAGTAAAGGCTGCTGCTGTAATTGCTGTTGCCAATGTTGCACATCCGCAAATTTCAAGCCCATCGTCGCTGCATACTTTCTCAGCGCTGTTTCAGGAATTTGTTGTAATAACTGTACATTTTGCTTTTGCTGTACCAGCGGTGGAATCCATTGACCCAAAGCTTGAAAACTTTCAATAGCCCCTTGCTGTTGTAATTGCTGAAGCTTGAGTAATAGTTGTGATTCTTGTTGTTCCAGTTCAGTACTTGAACTCGCCTGCACCACAAAATAATCACTGCTTTGCTGCTGTCCAAACAAGGAACGAATATATTGATCTTGCTGTTTTAGCTTGGCATCCATACTTTGTAAATTACGAATGTCATCATTCGGCTGCAAAAATAAAATGCTCACGCTACCAATAGCAATGATGCTAACAATTAAGCCATAACGCATTTTATGCTGTTGCTGAAACCATTGTCGGGCTTGCCCAATCCATACCAAGCGTTGAATCGCAGGCTGAGCATTCAGTGATGGCAATCGTGGCAATAACAAGACACTGGTGATCCATGCTGCCACCAAACCTACGATCGAAAATACCGCGATTTGCCTAAATGCAGGAAACGGGGTAAAACTCAGAAAAATATATGCCACAACCGTGGTCATTAAGCCCATAAACAAGCTCGGCAACAAAGGCCTGAGAACGCTAAAACCATCCAGTTTGCGATGCTGCGATTGCATCGCCATAAAATAGAAAGAAAAATCGACACAGACCCCGATCAAGCTCGCCCCGAAGACCAAAGTCATCAGGTGAATTTCACCGAAAATCAGATGGGTTATGGCAAATGCCAACAGACTACCTGTCGAAACCGCAATAAATTCGGTCAGCAATGGGCGGAATGAACGAAAACCAAACCAGACCAACACAATCAAACCAAGGGTTGAGCCTAAGCCAATGGTAGAAATTTCTTTTTGCGCCGACTGCGTACCAAAATTGGAAAATAAAATCGTGCCTGTCCAATGCGACTGTACTTTTAATTGTTTCAGTTGTGGTTGCAGTTGTTCAATCCAAGCGGTCACCTGTTGCTGATAATCAATATTGTAAGGACTCTGTGTCAGTTCCAAGACCAATAAGCGTGAAACTTTCTGCTCATCATGAATGGTCGCAAAACCATGCTCAAGTTCGACATTGCTTGAGGCTTGCGTCGCTACATTCAGCATATAACGCGGAAATAATAACAATGGATCTTGTTGCAAAGATTCTTCCGTAATTGGCATCCCGACACTCATGAGCTGCATCAAACTTTGTTCAGTCAACGCCTCATAGTCATGCTGTTGTAACGCCTGTTGCAAAAGCTGACGATCTTGTGGGCTCAACAAGCCTGCACGATGCAGATACAACTGTTTTGAAAATTGTTCTAGATCAAGTTGTGGTTTGAGCGGCTGCCACAGCGCACTTTGCTTGAGTTGTGTTTCAAACAATTGTGTCGCGTATTCTATCGCCTGCTGATCTTGGCTTTCTAATACCACAAACACTTTTTGATTGAGTTGATCACTCATATATTGCTGGGTTTTCGCCAATTCAGGATTTTGTTGCGTTTCAGGCAGCAAAGCAAAAATATTGGTCTGGATATGAATATCTTTTTTCAGCCATGCCAACGCAAGCGCCAGCCCAACAACGGTTAACAAGATTAACCAAATGGCAGTCAGTTTATTTTGCCAATTGGAAAAGCGCATCTTCAGCAGCCGTTAGTTTCAGTGGGGTATTTTGATTACGGAATAAAATCGTGGTGCTATTATTGGCTTGTTCCTGAATCACAATTTTATCGACATACTGCTGCCCTTGTGCTTCAATACGTACAAACAATTTTTTAAATAAACCTGACTTTGGCGTTAAAGCGATATTCCAACCTGTCGCACGATAATCCACAGCGACCACATTAAAGTTCTTTGCCAAGGCTTTTTCATCACCCGACATCAACTGCAAAAACAGCGTTGCCACCGAACTATAAGGCGACTGGTCAATTTGAATCTGGCTGTAAGTTCTTTGGGTTTTTTGTACCAATTTCTTTTGCGTCACGATCAAATCGGCTTGTACAGGTCGTTTGATTTTCCAAAGTACGCCATTAGATTTGGCAAAAGTCAGCGTGCCATTGGAAACAAAGGTTTTATTTAAACTGGCTAACTTTTTTTGTTGTTCAAAATCAGCACGCACCACATCACTTTTTGCAAGCTGCTGAAAAATTGTACTTACCGCCGCGCTATCAGCATAGCTGAATACGCTAAATAGCGAAAGTACGCTAAATAGCGAAATCGCTTTCAATATCTGGGGCGAACGCAGTTCGCCCCTACAGGACCATTCCGAAACGTAACGAGGAACACTGTTCCGCAAGGCTGTATTCGACCTAAAAAAGGAGATTTTGTTTGAATCCAAATTCATTCTATTTCCCCTTGAAACTCATCCCAAGCCTTTAAGCAGTCCAACAAAATTGATGGTGACTGAAAGCACATTTCTCGTGTTTCCATATTCACTGCAACTTGCGTGGTATAACCTTTGGTTAAGCGTCTGCCCGTTTCTGCATCAAGAATGAGATATTCAATTTTTAAACGATTCCCCCATTCTTTCAATATGGCACGCACACAAATCTTTTGCTCAAACTCAATGCCTTGCACATAGCGCACATGGCTTTCAATCACAGGCCAAGCATAGCCCGATGCTCGCATCTGATTGTAGTTATAACCAAACTGATCCAACAACTTACACCGTGCGATTTCAAAATACTTTAAATAATGCCCATGCCAAACCACATTCATGGTATCAACATCATGAAAAGGAATTTCAATAATGACTTCTGCTTGCATGAGACACTCCTAAGCTTGATCCACAAACTGATTAAACAATTCAAAATTGTCGAAACGATCAATAATCTGTTGTAATTCAGTTTGCAAAGGGCGATCTTCTTCAAGTAATGCAAAGCTTTGCAACGTCCATGTGACAAAAGCCTGTAAAGTTGGGCTCAACTGAGACACCACACCTTTGAGATGCGCGGCTTGTACACTGGCACAGCACAAGGCAGCGAGCACTTGTTGCGTTAAGGTAATCACTCGAGTGGCATCTCGCGCGGCAATGGTTCCCATACTGACTTTATCTTGGTTGTGACATTCAGTTGAACGAGAAAAAATAGATGCCGCCAAGGTGTTTTTTAAGGCTTCTGCTGTCCAAGCCGACACACCAATTTGTACAGCTTTAAAACCATGATTCAGTGGCAAACGATCTGCACTTGAACCTGTCAAATTACGCGGCAAACCATGATTCATTTTATGATCAACCAATTGCGCAATTTGGCGATCCATCAAGTCGGCAATATTGGCAATCATGATCTTCAAACTATCCATCGCTTGGGCAATGTGTCCACCGTAGAAATGCCCACCATGTAAAACCCGTAAATTGATCGGGTCAATCAGGGGATTGTCATTACTGGAGTTCAACTCGTTTTCAATAAACTGACGCAGCCACGTTTTTGAATCTTCAAACACACCAATAATATGTGGCGCACAACGTAAAGAATAACGATCTTGCAAACGCGGACTTTGATGTGCAGTTTGCACTTCGCTATTCAGCCATACACGCAGTTGTTGAGCAATCTGTTGCTGCCCTTGATGTGGTTTTTGTGCAAATAGCACTTCATCAAAATGACTTGGATTGCCCTCCAATGCCCAAACATTCAGTGCAGTAATCAAGGTACTGGCTAAACTGATTTGCTCAGCTTTCTTATAATTTAAACAGGCAATCGCGGTCATCACAGCCGTGCCATTCATTAATGCCAAACCTTCTTTTGGACGTAAGGTTAAAGGCTGTAAACCTTTTTCGGCATAGACCTGTGCAATCGGTACAATCTTGCTTTGATCTCGATCATACACATCACGCTCACCGACCAATGCTCCTGCGATATAGGACAGTGGGGTTAAATCACCACTTGCACCCACCGAACCCTCTGATGGAATCACAGGAATCACATTTTCATTCAACATCCACACCAAACGTTCCAGCAATGCCAAAGACACCCCTGAATAGCCACGCGCCAATGAACATAAACGTGTCACCACCACTGCACGCGCCGTGATCATATCCAGATTTTCGCCCAAGCCACAGCCATGAAAACGTGATAAATGCAAAGGCAACTCATGGACTTGGTGCATCGGGATCTCTACCAGACACGAATCACCATAACCTGTGGTCACGCCATAGATCACACCTTCATCGGCAAGCAATTGATCCAAAAAGTCTGCACCGCGTTGAATTAATTCACGCCAAGCATTTGTTTCTGGGAGTGCGACACAACATTCATTGCGAGCAACTGCCACCACATCTTCAATACTGAGCGGTTGTTCTCCAACAATCACCACTGGCTTGATCATTGATCCCATTTGACTTGCATTCACGTTATTTTGTCCAAAACTGATAAAAATTAAACCATTGATACGGTGCAGCCAAGCAATGCTGTTCTAACACAGCAACGTATGCCTGAGTCACTTGTTGCATACTACTGATTCGCGTTTTTCGAGGTAAATCGATTTGATCTGCAAGATGATGAATATGTACCTGAAACTTATGCTCTGCACGATAACAAAATACAGCGAGAACAGGCACTTTAAGTAAATTTGCCAAAATCCAAGCGCCTTGTGGGAATTGGGCAGATTCCCCTAAAAACTGAACTGTTTGCACCCGATCGGACTGCACAGGAACTCGATCTGCGGCCACAATCACCCATTCACCCTGCTGCATTTTTTCTTGTAACAGCATGGCGGTTTCAATGCCAAGCTCATCAACAGAAATCAAATTCACATCGGCTTTAGTATTCAGCTTTTTGAGAAACTGATTAAATTGTGTCGCGTGCTTTTGATAAACCAGTACATTAATTTTTTGTGGATGTTCGGATTTCAGCGCACGTAATAACTCAATATTGCCAAAATGCGACACGATAATAATCGTACCCTTTTGATAATGTTGCTGAAAATGCTGATGGCCTATTAGTTCCAGTTTTTGCTCTGGAATATGTCCCAACCAGCCCTCTATTTTATCGAGAATACATTCCCCGAACTGCATAAAATGAGCATAACTATTTGCCCACGTTGGCATGGCTGTAAAAGGCGACTGAGGACCTGCAAACTGATGTACACGCTGCAAATATTGCAAAGAAGCCTGCCGTGCAGTCACCGCAAATAACCAATACCACATAATAACAAAATACAGGATCACCCGACACAGCCAACGCCCACCACAACGATAAAAGCCAAGCATGAGCATGAGCGGCAACATGCCGCCGCGCTCTTTAATGTCATGCCAAGTATCATTCGGCGTATGTTGAGGGTTTGTCATCAATCTGCTCGAGACTTACGAGAACCACGTTTTTGCCAAAGCAATTGCGGCAAGCGAATCAGCATACCAGCAAATAATCGGGCATGGGCTTGACTCAAACCGATATTGTCACGCCATACATTAAAATGGGAAATCCCATGTTCAGGGTAAATCACAGGCGTAGGCACATTAATAAACGGGGTATTTTCCCATTTTAAGCGCACAAGAATTTCACTATCGAAGCCCATGCGTGGCTGAAATTTGGCTTTGTCTAAAATAGGAATGGTTTTATTCAACGGATAAATGCGAAAGCCACACATGCTGTCTTTAATCTCTAAAGATAGACTATTGAGCCACACCCAAAAGTGGGTCACATAACGACCATATAGGCGTTTTTTCGGGACAGAAGCATCAAAAATCGGCTGTCCAATTACCATTGCTTCGGGGTGTTGTTGCGACAACTGGAAAAATTTAGCAACATCCTCCCAGTGATGTTGTCCATCTGCATCGAGCTGCAAGACGTGTGTCATCCCCATTTCGGTAGCATAACGCAACCCTGTAATCACAGCCTGACCTTTACCTTGATTGGTCGCATGTTCAACCAAATGTACATGTTGATTTTGTTGCGCCAATTGTCGCAAAATTTCACTACATGCGGCATGGCTACCATCATTGATCAAAATGATCGGATACTGAAATTGTTGCAAATGCTGCACCAGATCAGTGAGATAGTGCGGATGATTATAGACAGGAATCACGATGCCGTATTTCAACAGACCATCCAACATGATTAAACTCCTAAGCACGCGCTACAGAAAATAATAAACGACCTGAAGCCAGTGTATGCTGATCTGTGCTCATTTCAAAACTCACCTTGTGCTCTTTACGACTGAGTTTGAGCTGCACCACAGTATAAGGACGAATCAGATTTTGAAATTTAAGCTGCTCGAAACCCTGACACCAATCCAGATCTGCCCATACCTGTTTAGCAAACTGTTGGATAAAACTGATTTGCCCCACGCCAGGATAAATCGGTTGATTCGGAAAATGTCCCTTAAAACATTCAAGTTCAGGCGGAAATTCCAGACTAAAATATTGGCTGTCTTGTGCTTGCCATTGCGACAAGATCACAGGTTGTAACATCATGGAAAATAATGCCTTTAAATAATTTTTATCTCGTTTGGATTGGGCATTTTGTGGAATTTGACTCAGAAAACGCCATTGTCTTGGAATCGCTAAAGTTTCCAGTCGAAACTGGAGTTGTTGTTTCAATGTCTTCACAAAAGCGACTTTGCCTAATGCTAACAAGCGTTGCTGTGCAGTTGGTGTCAAAACCACGATAGCAGCCAAAATCTGTCGATGCTGATGCTCAATCACTAAGGCATGGCTTTGTTGCACATCATCCAACGCATTCAGCGTCTGTTCAATCGCATCCAAACTTAAACGTTTTTCTTCCAGTTTTATAATTCGATCTAAACGCCCAAGCAACTTAAACTGTTTCTGAGCGACCGCTACCCATTCAGCAGCATCTCCAGTCGTGATCCAACCCTGTTCTCCAGCATGATCACTTTTGACCATCAATTGCTTATTGTCAGCAATCTGAATCTCAACATTTGTAAATGCCGTCCAAGCTGCATCATCTTGTTTACGATGCGCAATACCGCCTGTTTCGGAACTCCCTAAAACTTCGATAATCGACACATTCAGATTAGGACGAACACCTGCCTCCAGTTTTCCACCCGAACTAAACACTATTTCACAGTGTTGTAATCGCAATTCACTGGTCCAACGCTTGAGTAAAGCAGGACTCGATACCACATAATTGACATACCCAGATTTTGCCAAACATTGTTGTGCTTGAATGACATCTTCTGGAAATGCCAATTGAGGATTGTAGAAACTCCGCCCTGTTGCTAGTGGCAAAAGCAACTTAAACAATAATCCATAAATATGTTGATGGCTGACCGTTGCGATGGCGAGACACTGTTCAGTAAGTGAAAAACTGGCTGCGAGTCCACGCACTTCGTTTAACAATTGCTTTAAGGTGCGTTCAATCTGTTTCGGTTCACCCGTTGAACCTGAGGTAAAAAAGCTAATCTGTGCAGCATTTAAAAATTCATAGCTTTTTATTTTCGCCAAACGTTCTACAATCAAATCACCTGCACGCTCCCCCTTAGAAGATAACGATTGGGAAAGATGTTGCCGCGTTAAAAAATAGATGTCCTGCTGTGCCAGTTGTTGTTCTAAATTACGCACCCGATTGGGTGGTAAAATAATTTTTTTATTTGCCAATAAACCTGCAAAAAACAGCACAATAAAATCATAGCTGTCTTGTTCCCATAATGCCCACGTCGGCTCAGCTAAATGTTCAATCACTGTCGACTGTTCAAGCACGTCCTGCCAAAAAGCGGCATAAACAATAGGTTGTAACTCATTACCAATACAGAATATTTGGGCTGAATTGGACGCATTATAAAAATGAATGGGTGCAATCATGTCACAAAACCATTTAAGTATTGATCTGATTTAAACGCTGATAACGTTTTCGTAGCATAAATTCGCCGAGCAACAATATGCCCATCAATACATAAGAAATAAAACCATTATAAACAACCCAAAATTTCATGGGTGCAAATACAGTTGCCAAAGCAATCATGGCATTGATACTAAAAAAACCACACCAGACCATGGTGACTTTACGTGTCCACCGCACACCCGATTCAGGTAAATCAGGTTCAACTAAACGGGCAAAACGTTCAATCATTGAGGGTGGCTTATATATGGTCAGCGCAAAAATCAACAATGCTCCGATACTCATCCCCACGGGATAAAGTTTTAACCATGCATGATCTTTTAAAATCAAGCTCAGTCCACCACAAACAATCGCCAGCCCAGTCAAAGGCAACATCAAATCATTTTTTCTAGCACTAATCAGTCGGACAATACCCAAAACCACCAGTAACACACTGACCCAGACAAATTGTCCGTGTGACAAACTCCAACCCACAATAAAGGGATACAACACAAAAAATGTGATCAGTATGCCTCTGAGCAGATGTCTCATTCAGCCGTCATATTTTGAATGACCGTAACAACATCCAAGATCGTTCTGACCGCTTTAAAATCTTCAGGTTGTACTTGTTTACCTGTCAATTCCTTGATTTTGACCACAAGATCAATCGCATCAATGCTATCGACATCAAGATCTTCATATAAATTTGAATCGAGACGAATATCTTCAGGTTCAATTTCAAATAGATCCTGCATCCACTCTCTGAGTTTTGCCAGCACATGTTCTTGAGTTAACATTGATCTACTCCTTAAACGGCTTGCTGCGCTTCAACCAAAGCCACTAAACTTTGAATTGATTTAAAATGCTGTTTGGTTTCATCGGACTCGGCATTCAGATGAATGTTGTAACGCTTCTTCAATGCCAAACCTAACTCCAAAGCATCAATCGAATCTAAACCTAAACCATCACCAAACAGTGGTGCTTCGGTCTCAATATCACTGATGCTAATATCCTCGAGTGCGAGAACATCAATAATCATTTGCTTTAATTCATCAGCAAGATTGCTCATTTTTTCGATAACTCATCATTAAAAATTTGATAAAAACGTTGATTCAACTGACGGACTTGTTTTGGTGTTATATCTGAATCCACTAACATGTCCTTAATTTCAATTGCATCGAGCACCTTAATTTCAATATGAAAAGGCTGTGCTGGCACATGATACCACTTTTCATTTTTGGTCAAAGTTGATGGCGTGCAGCTTATCAAAACTGGACGGATCGGTACATTGGCTCGAATGGCAATATTTGCAGCGCCCCGTTGAAACTCATTTAAACGCTCGCCTTTTTCTGTTCTGGTTCCTTCAGGAAAGATCAGTAAAGATGCTGCACCCTGCTCTTGTAAACGTGCGACACAATCCTCAATAAACTGTTGCGAACCTGCATTCAGAATATAACCTGCACTGCGTACTGGACCGCGCGTAAACGGATTAGACCAAAGCGATTGTTTGACCACACAGTTGGCTTGTTGCATCAAGCCAATCATAACCACCACATCAATTAAAGTCGGATGATTAGCGATGACCAGTTCTTGTCGACTATTTTGTAGCTTATCCAAACCCTCAACGGAATAGCTCATAATCCCGAGCTTCACCATCATTTCCGTAAAGCCTTTAAAACTATAGCGGATCACTTGTTGCGCCCGTTGCTGACGTACTTCTGGATTTGAACTACTCAATCGAACCAAGGGTGCAACAACCGTTGCAATCCCGATACCACCGACGCCAAAGCTCGCAAAACTTAATCCCGTCGCAGCCACACGCAAAAGATAATTACTTTTTTGTTTGATTTCTTTTTGCTTTAACATTTTCCCCATCTCGATGCAGATGGATTGATATCTGCTGTTTTCCAGAATTGATAAAAAACCAAACTTTCCATTGACGTCGAACCTGATGATGCTGAACAAGACAAATCAAGCACCTCTAAATTAGGCTGCGCCAAACTCACTACCGTTGAAAGTGCAAATGCAGGAAAGTCCCACGCATCACTATAAACAGTCGGTAATGCTTGATCGTACGCTACAACAAGTACTTTTTGTACATGGGGCTGTGCTTTTAGAATGGCATAAGCTTCAATCAAAGCCTCTGTCCACTCACAACTTAAACTGGTCGACGGCGTATCATCATGGCATAAAATCGAATATAAACCCGCAATTGCATTATGCACAGAAGTTGAAAATTGCGTGGGAGATGGCGTTTGCTCACTGAGTACATCTTGTAAAATACGCAGTGTTTTTTCTTCATCGCCATACTTCGAAACCCACACGATATAATCAACAGATTGATCATCTAATGTAGTTAAAGCACTTTGCAATGCCATTTTGGCTAATAAGGATAAACGACGACGCTGCATCGCTGGAATCTCATCCAGTGCAGCAAAATTTTGCTGAGCATTGCTAAGCTGAGGCTGCGTTAGATGTAGTTTTAACATGCGATACATCGTCCATGTGTTTATGTATAAACACATTCATCAATAATATTTTGTGGGCGCATTATATCACTGTCACCAAATTTAACAAAAAAATATTTTTTATATATTTCAATACCTTGCATTAATATATTTTTAGTGTCCGTTTGAAATAAATAAAATGTAAAGTTTTACTAAACAATAAAATAAACTATTAACTTAAATGCTCTAAAATTTCCCATCAAAAAAGCCCAAAACAAAGTTTGGGCTTTTGACTTTATCTTTGATTAACGCTTCATCTTCTTCTCAGCTTTTTTGAACTTCTGTACATAACGGCGTTTACGTGCAGCAACACGCTCATCGACCATAGATTTACGACCTTCAAATGGATTGTCTGAAGTTTTGAAATCAACACGAACAGGCGTTCCTTCCAACTTATACACTTTACGGAACACATTTTCGAGATAGCGACGATAGTCCGCAGGGGTTTTATCCACCTTATTACCGTGAACAACGATCGTTGGTGGGTTTTGTCCACCCATATGCGCGTAACGCATTTTAATTCGCTTACCACCAATCATAGGCGGTTGGTGCGCTTCTGTAGCATCATTCAAAATCTGGGTGAGTTTTGCAGGTGAAACTTTTAAATGTGATGATTCATAAGCACGATGGATGGTTGGATACATTTCCCCCACACCAGTACCATGCAATGCAGAGATTAAATGTACTTTTGCCCAAGGAATAAAATCAAAGCGACGATCGACATCCAACTTACATTGTTTACGGTCATATTCGGTCATGTTGTCCCATTTATTAATGGCAATCAACATGGCACGTCCAGCTTCAAGTGCATAACCAATCAGATGCAAATCTTGTTCGACCACACCTTCACGCGCATCCAGAACCACAACAATGACATGTGCATCTTTAATCGCTTGTAGCGTTTTCACGATTGAGAACTTCTCAATCATTTCATCGACTTTACCTTTACGACGTACACCCGCAGTGTCAATCAAGGTGTATTTACGACCATCACGCTCAAACGGAATATAGATAGAATCACGTGTTGTACCGGGTTCATCAAATGCAACCACACGGTCTTCGCCGAGCAAACGGTTGACTAAAGTTGATTTGCCTACATTTGGACGACCAATAATGGCTAAGCGTAAGCCTGTAGCCTTATCATGTGCTTCATCGCTTTCATCTTCAGGAACATCAACCAAGACATCCTCAAGCATTTGCTGCACGCCACGTCCGTGACTGGCAGCCACTTGTAAGGGTTCACCCATACCAAGCTTATAAAACTCAACCAAAGCAGCTTCAGCGTGAACACCATCCACTTTATTGGCAACGAGGTAGATTTTCTTGCCTAATGTACGTAGTTCACGTGCGATTTGTTCGTCCGAAGCCAATAGACCTGCACGGGCATCGACTACAAAAACGATAATGTCAGCTTCATTGATTGCAGTTTTTGACTGCTCTGCCATGTACGAGTCAATACCGCCTTCATTTTCACCGATACCACCGGTATCGACGACAATAAATGATTTATTTTGAAAAACCGCATCACCATATTTGCGGTCACGAGTTAAACCAGCGAAGTCAGCAACCAAAGCATCACGACTTTTTGTGATTTGGTTAAATAGCGTTGATTTTCCGACGTTTGGACGACCAATGAGCGCAATAACGGGTTTCATAAATTAACCTTAATTCAGACGAGCCATCGTTGATGACATCGTATCAGAAACAGTATGGAAGATTTTCAGTGATCAAATGATCATAATAAAAATTCGGGGTTTTGTTTAAACAAACACCCCGAAGTATTTTTAAAAGTGCAATTCGCTAACTCGAATTTTACCACACATTAGGCAAAATTAACGATTCTGCCAAATGCTTAATGCACCTTTTTGAGTAGCGACGTAAAGTTGGTTGTCGAGGACACGTAATGTGCGGACATCTCCACGTGTTTTAGCGCGTCCAACCAAGCGACCAGTTGCAGGCTCAATCAGATGTAAAACACCATCCAAATCACCAACTACAAGATTCTGTCCCAACATCACAGGATTACTCAACTTACGATTCAATAAGCTTTCATTCTGCCACACCAACTCACCTGTACCGAGATCATAGGCATTCAACTTACCATCAACAGTTGAAACGAAGACTTTATCTTCAGATACTTCTGGACGATTGGTACTGCTCGCGTCTTCACTCCACACCACACGTTGTGTCGCTAAATCAGTAACAGTCACTTGGCCTTGAAAGCTCGTGGTCACTAAATATTGACCCGCAACCACTGGATCACCATTGATATCAATCAAACGTTGAATATCGGAACGACCTTCGCTGATAGCAACGCGACGCTGAAACTGCGGTATACCGCTAATCACATCGATTGCGTAGATATACGCATTTGCTGAAGCAATCAGTACCGTGCGTTCATCCAAAGGTACAGGAGCAGCTTGACCTCGCAAGCTAAACTGAATATTTGGCAGCTTATATGCCCAAACCTGTTGTCCTGAAACCGCATCATGTGCAAATACAGTCCCATCATTTGCCAGTGTAATCACCCGCCCCAACTGTATCGAGGATGGAGATAAAATCGCACCAGACAACTGTGTTACCCACTTCTGCTCACCTGTAGCTTGGTCTAAAGCGAACAATTGCCCTTTACGATTACCAACGACAACAATCCCTTCACCGGCTTCAACGCCAGCAGTTAGCTCTTGTTTGGTTATCTTACTTTTCCAAAGACGCTCTTTGCCCTTATAAGCTGAAACTTGTCCATCAGGATCAGGCGTAAAAATCACGCCATTGTCCGTATCCAACTGCAAACGTAACGACTCAGCAGCATTGGTAGAGGAAACACTTTGAGAAAAAACAAGGTTTAAACTCTGTTCTTGCGTAATTTTTGGCAATGGGTTTGGTTTCACTGGCTTAACTTTATTACTCGAACATCCAACGAATAAAGCTGAGGCAATGGCGATTGCCAATGGTAGTTTTAGTTTATTCTGCATTAAGACTCATCCACATTGGTATCTAAGATCGGGCGCTCAATTTCAGGATCATCTACTAAAACGCCAACACTTTCGAGTTTAATTTGTAAAAGCTGACGCTCTTTTTTGCGTTCGATCAAACTATCCCATGCACTTTGATAGGCTTTACGTGCTGATTCAGTATCTTTCTTCGCAACAAAAATATCACCGCGAAGTTCGTCTACTGTCGCTTTAAACGTAGGCTCAGTCACATTGGCCAGTGTTTTTAAGGCTTCGTCATACTTTTTCTGAGCGAGTTGTGCATCGGCTAAACGTAGTTTAACAATTTGTACTAAACCAGCATCTTTGACTGCTGAGTTTTCGACTTTCTTCAATGCTTTTTCCGCAGCAGCATAGTCATCTTTATCATAAGCCAACTTAGCTAACAGGAATTGTGTCTGGATTGCATGAACCGAATTTGCATCTTCTTTCACAATTTTATCTGCTGATTCAGATATCGTCGCAAAAGCATTAGGCTGACCTGCCAGCACATTGGCTTCATCCATCAACTTTTGCACTTTCGCCGTTTGACTCTGAGCTTCAGCAAGCGTTTTCTTTTGCCAGTATTCCCATCCGAAAAAGGCAATCAAGGCAATGAGAATTCCGCTAATGATTGCAGAACCATATTTTTTGGCAAACGACTTAAATTGGTCGAATTGTTCATCATCACTTAAACTCATGTGATTGTCCTTTTCCTAAATATTTTATTGTTTAAATTTCTCGATAAAAAATGAGGTCAGCGCCGCTATGGCAACTTGTGACTGCTCTGCAGTTGCAAGCTCTTTTACCAAAAGCTGCTGTGATTCCCACTCGCGCTCACCCAATATCACCGCATAGATCGCACCCGACTGATCCGCCTTTTTCATTTGGCTTTTCATACTGCCTTGAGAACCTGTTTTAAGGCGAATTGGACTATTTGCAGCTTCGAGTTGATCACGAATTTGCTCAGCCAATAACAATGCTTTGGCTTGATAAGCAGGCTCAGCCAATAAGAACACTTCACAGTCGCGTACAACCTTCTCTTGTTCTACTTGCTCAAGCAACAATAACAAACGCTCCATTCCCATCGCGAAACCGACAGCAGGTACAGATTGATCCGCTTTGCCTTTTAACTGCCCAACCAAACCATCATAACGACCACCCGCACAGACTGTCCCTTGTGACCCCAACATCGTTGTTGTCCACTCGAAAACTGTCTTGTTGTAGTAATCTAAGCCACGCACCAATTTTTGGTTAATCACAAACTCAATACCAGCATCGGTTAAGTATTGCTTTAATTGTTCAAAGTGATTGATGGAGTCTTCTTTCAAGAAATCATGCAATTTAGGCGCGTTTTCTAAAATCTTTTGCGTTGATTCACTCTTAGAGTCCAAAATACGCAATGGATTGGTGCTGAGACGGCGTTGAGAATCTTCGTCTAATGCTTCTTTATGCTGATTTAAAAACTCAACCAAAGCTGCGCGATACTCTGCTCGTTCGTCTGTTTCACCCAAAGTATTGAGCTCTAAACGGACTTTGTCTGCGACACCCATGCGCTTCCACAGACGTGCCGTCATTAAAATGAGTTCAGCATCAATATCAGGGGTAGCGACACCAAAGGTTTCCACACCGAACTGGTGGAACTGGCGATAACGGCCTTTTTGCGGTTTTTCATAGCGGAACATTGGGCCAACATACCAAACACGTGGTGTTGCACCACGCAATAAGTTATGTTCCAACATCGCGCGTACACAGCCCGCTGTGCCTTCAGGACGCAAAGTTAGTGATTCTGGCGGTGTTCCTTTGTCGAAAAAGGTATACATTTCTTTTTCAACAATATCGGTTGCATCACCAATAGCACGTTTAAATAAACCCGTTTGCTCTACGATAGGCAGACGAATTTGTTGATAGCCGTAAGCATCCATTAAAGATGCAAGTTGTTGTTCCAGACTTCTCCAAGCCGCAGTTTGCGTTGGAAGGGTGTCATTAAAACCTTTGATCGCGACGATTGAACTCATGACCTACTCAAAAACTTGTACGAATAATTTCTTTAGATTTGGCTTCTTCAATCTCTTGAACACGCTGACGGACCATGGTCTCTATTTCATCAACCAACTGATCAGTGTCAATTAAATGACTTTTTTCACCATTTCGATACACCAGTGAACGCGGTGACGCGCCAACGATGCCAATATCAGCTTCTTTGGCTTCACCAGGACCATTCACTTTACATCCGATCACAGATAAATCCATCGGTGTACGGATATCTTCTAAACGTTCTTCTAATGCTTGCATCACTTGAATCACGTTGAACTCTTGACGTGAGCAACTTGGGCAAGCAATAAAGTTAATCCCATTTGAGCGTAGACCCAAGGATTTTAGAATATCAAAGCCAATTTTGATCTCATCTTCAGGTTCAGCAGCCAGCGAAATTCGCATGGTATCGCCAATACCTTCCATCAGTAATCCGCCAAGCGCGATCGCTGATTTCACTGTACCTGTGCGATAAATTCCCGCCTCAGTGACGCCTAAATGCAATGGATTATCAATCTGTTGTGACAACAAACGATAGGCATCCATGGTTAAAAACACATTGGATGCTTTGACACTAATTTTAAACTCATGAAAGTTTAAACGATCGAGAATATCAATATGACGCATCGCAGATTCAAGCAAAGCTTGACCTGTTGGTTCGCCATATTTCACTTGTAGATCTTTTTCTAGCGAACCCGCATTGACCCCAATACGAATTGAAATATCATGATGTTTGGCAGCAGCAACGACTTCACGTACTTTTTGATCAGAGCCAATATTACCAGGGTTAATCCGTAAGCAATCAGCACCATAATCAGCCACAGCCAATGCAATACGATGATCAAAGTGAATATCTGCCACTAAGGGCACAGAAACACGTTTACGAATCGCACCGAACGCCTCTGCTGCTTCCATCGAGGGCACAGAAACACGCATAATGTCTGCACCTGCTTCTGCACAACGCTCAATTTGCGCGACAGTCGCATCCACATCACAGGTTTCAGTATTGGTCATACTCTGAACACTAATCGGGGCATCACCACCGACATACACCGACCCCACACGAATTTTACGTGTTGGGCGGCGCTTAATTGGGTTCACGATCATCGTATAGCTCTACCTTTGATTAGCGAGACAAACGGAATTCAGCTTTACCATTTACGGTATAAGGACGCAAGGAAATCTGTTCTTGATTTAAGCTGAGTGATACAGCAGTTGCATCATCCAAACGGATTTGGAATGGTGATTCACCAGTCAACGTAAGCGTCGATGCTTGACGACCAGTTGCCAAAACTTTAGCGGTTGAATCCACAATATGCACGGATGTTGGTCGGCTAAAATTCAATACAAGCTGATCACCTGATGTTGCAACTGTATTTGCCATTGGAAGAATTTCAATATTTGAATTGGTGATTTTTGGCACATCGATATCATCTTTGCTGCTTGATGACCAATTTTGCACAGCAGTAACTGCTAACCAACCCAACAAACCGACAATCACCAGAATCGCAATACGCTTTAACCATTGACGATTACGAACACTGTTTGAACCTGAAAGCTTCCCCATGATTTTGATCGGTGAGTTATTCAAAGCATGGCTTGCTTTTAACCCAGTATCATTGACATAGATTTCATCAAACCGATGGATTATGGCACTGGCATCTGCATTTAAGTACTTTGCATAAGCGCGATAATAACCTTTGATGAAGGTTGCTTCAGGCAACGAGGTATAATCGTCTTTTTCTAATGCCGTCAAGGTTTTGACAGGCATATTCATTTCACGCGCAATCTCTTGCAGTTCTTTCTTTTGTGCAATACGAATTTGACGCAAATACTCACCAGGTCGTTGAATATTTCCCAAAGTTGACGAAGGAGAGTTTGAGCCAGTTGGCTGATGTGAATTTGGATTTATTTCCATACGGCCTCAGTACTGTACTGTAATTGCAAATAACGTTGATATTCTAGACTTTCTGGAAACAAAGCACGCAATTGATTGACTAACACTTGCATTCCCAATTGATCCGCATTCGCTCGAGCTATGCGTATACCCAGCCAAAGCGCACGTGCACCTTGGTTTTTTTGTCCCACATTACGAACATATTGTTCATATAGTTGTGACGCGTCTCTATTGTTTTGTTGCAAATAGAAAATTTCCGACAACTCTAACATTGAAATGGTTGCATTTCGATTTGCTTGTAGTGCCTGTTTGAATGATTTTTCAGCATTCGCAACATCATCTGTGATTAGATAGATCCGCCCTAAATTTTCCAACGCCTGAGAGCGTTGATCATAACCTAAGGTAGCGCCGGCACGGGCGAACTGCTCAATCGCTTCATTATAGCGCTGCATTTGATACAAATATGTACCGTAATTATTACGAGCTTGTGCATTATTCGGTTCAGCAGAAATTGCGCGCTTAAAATAGGCGTCCGCTTTTTCCATATTGAGCTTACTGCCCTCTTGTTGCAGTAAAATGCCCATCATCATATTGGCATTTGCATCACGGGAATTGATTTTTAAGGCTTGGTCAAGTGAACGTTTAGCAGCATCAAGATCACCGTTACGAATATATTCTGCTGCTAACTGGCTACGAACCTGCACGGCCTTTTCAGGGTTTTTGGTCGATGATGTGGTTTGGCAAGCTGTTAAACCCCACACAGCAAGTACAACTGTTGTCGCTATAATCGTTTTTAGTCGAGTTGTATTCAACGCTTTATCCCCAAGTATTATCCTTGTGTGCGCAAAATTTCTTGTCGTTGCGCCACTTTCTTTTTCCACTGTTCGGCGCGACGAGTACGGTCAGCAACTTGTCCCACCAATTGTCCACACGCTGCATCGATATCATCACCACGTGTCTGACGAATCGTACACACAAATCCTGCATCAGACAAAGTTTTTTGGAACGCAATGATGCGATTACGACTAGAACGTCCATAAGGCGCATGCGGAAATGGATTAAATGGAATTAAGTTAATTTTACTCGGTAAATTTTTTAACAACTTCACCAGTTGTTGTGCATGCTCTGGATGATCATTGACCCCTTCAAGCATGACATACTCAATAGTCACATGCTTACGTGCACTTTCATTGCCATCTTTGGCCAAATATCGCTGACACGCAGCAATCAATTGTTCTAATGGGTATTTTTTATTAATTGGCACCAGTTCATTGCGCAACTCATCATTCGGCGCATGCAATGAGATCGCCAATGCCACATCAATATCTTGTATTAACTGATCAATTTTAGGAACAACACCAGAAGTTGATAAAGTCACACGACGTTTAGACATGCCATAAGCAAAATCATCCAACATCAAGCGCATTGAACTAAGGACTGCATCATAATTTAATAATGGCTCACCCATGCCCATCATCACCACATTGGTCACAGTACGTTCCCGTTCTGCTACAGGCACTTCTTCCATATAGGAATAATTTGCCATCCAAAGCTGACCAATGATTTCCGCAGGGGTTAAATCACGTTGGAAACCTTGTTTACCTGTCGAACAAAATGAACAATCTAATGCACAGCCCACTTGTGAAGAAATACATAAGGTCTTACGAGAGCCTGTTTTATCTTCCGCAGGAATCAAGACTGTTTCAACGAGCGATCCTTCACCCTCTCCTACTCGGAACACCCACTTACGTGTCCCATCTTTTGAATAGTTACGATGAACCACTTCAGGTGCTTTAATTTCACAAATTTTTTCGAGTTTTTCACGCAATTTACCTGAGATATTGGTCATCTCAGCAAAATCAGTCACGAAAAATTGATGAATCCACTTCATGATTTGACCGGCACGAAACTTTTTTTCGCCCATGTCTTCAAAGAATTTTTCGAGTTCAACTCGCGACATGCCAAGTAAATTTACTTTATTGTCGGCAGCTTGAACGACAGGCGTAGTGAATGACTGTTGTTTTTCATCTGAATTTTCTGATGAAACGACGACCGCAGAACTCATGTGAATTTACCTAAACAATATCAGCGCTAGAAAACACTGTGCGTTATTTGCACAACACAATCTATAAAAAATAAAAAACCAGATAAGTAGTATACCACTTATCTGGCTTGAATACTTTGGATTAACGAGTGCGTGGGCAGATCTCGTTATCAGCAAAGAAGTAAGCGATTTCACGCTCAGCAGAAGCAACTGAGTCAGAACCGTGTGCAGCATTTTCATCGATGCTTACAGCGAAATCAGCGCGGATTGTACCAGGCGCTGCTTCTTTAGGATTTGTTGCGCCTAAAATTTCACGGTGAGCAAGAACAGCATTTTCACCTTCAAGAACAGAAACAACGACTGGACCAGAAGTCATGAAAGCAACTAAGTCACCAAAGAAACCACGCTCTTTGTGCTCAGCATAAAAACCTTCAGCATCAGTTTGAGAAAGCTGTTTCATTTTAGTTGCAACAATTTTCAAACCTGCCTTTTCGAAACGAGCAAAGATGTCGCCGATGTGGTTTTTAGCAACTGCATCTGGTTTTACGATAGATAACGTACGTTCAATCGCCATGATTGGCTCCTATTATGGTCTAAACATTAAAAAATTTGCCGCATTATACCGATGTCATCATGAATAATCAGCTTGAATCTGTAAAAGTTCAACGATTTCGGATGAATTTCTAACGAACCTCATCCAGCCATGCCATCTGAATCGCTTCAAGCAAACCTTCTGTTGATTTCGTTGGGTCATCACTAAAGTCAGGCAAAGCACATACCCACGCATGAAGATCGGTAAAACGGATCCATTGCGGATCCACCTCTGGATGTGCTTCGACCAATTCAATCGCGATATCCATGGTATCTGTCCAACGTAAGCCCATATAGCAACCTAAGTAAATAAATATGATTAGTGCTACTTTAACAAATCATCGGATTTAAGCGGTAGTATTCTGTTGCTAAATTCTCTCGCAAGCGCTTATAAGCTTATAAAAGGATATTAAAGCTTGGCGCGAGTAAAATGATAGCACTGGCAACCGACGCACCAATCATAGCCCCCACAATCACATCACTTGGGTAATGCAGCCCTAGAACCATCCGAGACAATGCAACAAGCAGGGTAAATGGCAGCATCAGTATCAGTAAAATCGGCTGAATATAACCCAATGTAATCGTCAACATGACCGCATGTAAGGTATGCCCCGATGGAAAGCTAAAATGATCCAATGGTCGCTCACCCAAGACAATGACTTGATGGACTTGATAAGGTCTTGGACGCGTCGTTTTATGTTTTAAAAATTTATAAATTGCGGTACCAAGCAAACCCGCTGCAATCAAATACAGAATTTGCAGACCGTAAGCCAAGCCTTGCATCGCCCAGACAGACAACAACATGACATACCAAAATGGACCATCACCCAAACGACTAATCGTTTTAAAAAATAAGGCAATGCGTTGTGACTGGGAGAGATGGTTAAGGTATAAACACCCTTTTAAATCAAGATCTAACATTTTTATTTTTGCATTTTGAAAGTTCATAATCTTCTCCTATTTGAGAATACTTTAGGTAGAGCGCATAGGTGACTCCTTCGCTACCTGATAAAGTGCTTGTTCTAATTGTTGTACAGGAAATTGCCAACTCGATTGTTGTACACTTTCACTGGCGAGTAAGCCCATTTGTCGCAACTGCGGAAGTGCAGGTAAATGGCAAATGGATTGAATTAAATCGGCTGTGTTCCCTAGTGGACTCAACCATCCCGTAATGTCCTGTTTGACATGCTGATGTGCGCAAACGTAATCATAAGCCACGACAGCTAAGCCACTGGCAATCGCTTCGAGTACGACATTGCCAAAGGTATCGGCTTGGCTTGCAAAGGCAAAAACATCCGCACTTGCATATGCAGCCGACAATTCACGACCACTGAGGCTGCCCATAAAAATCACATCTTGCGAGGTGGTTAATTTACTTAAGCGCACGCGATCAGGGCCATCACCGACGATCACAAACTTAAAATTTGCGCCTTGCTGTGCCTGTAGCGCATGGAAACTTTTAATCAATACGTCTACTTCTTTTTCTGGCGACAAGCGCCCCACATACAACATCACCCGCGTATCAGCATCAGCACCCCATTGTTGGCGTAATTGTGCTGAACGATGTTTTGGTGAGAATTTTGTAGTATCCACACCGCGTCCAACCACCACCAAGGGACAGGTCACACCGAAGCCACGTAAGGCTTGCTCGGTATATTGACTTGGCACACAAGTCACATCAGTGCTGTTATGAAACCATGTTAAATAGCGTTGAATCGGCTTTACTAAAAAAGCCAAGTCAAAGAAGCGACTAAAGTCATGAAAAGCTGAATGAAAGCCACTTGATACCGCGATTTTTTTAGATTTAGCGGCTTGTAAAGCGGTCAATCCTAAAGGCCCCTCAGTCACGATATGCACCACATCTGGTGCAAATTTTTCAAAGGCTTTTGAAACCTTTAAATATTGTGGCCAACCAAATTGGACGCTTGGGTACTTTGGGATGGGTTGTGCAAGAACAAAACATTCCTGATCAGGATGAAATTCTGTACACACGCCTTTCTGTGTCGGACGAACCAATAAAATCTTATGACCTAGACGTTGCAAACCTTGGCACAACTGCATCATCGACAAAGCCACACCATTGATTTCTGGTGGCCATGTTTCAGTCACGATTGCAATTCTTAAACGAGGACGAACTAAATCTTGAAGTTCAGATAATTCATTTTGTTGATCTTTAAGTTGTTTCCTTTTAAAGTAAAATTTTATACTTTCGGGAAACTGATCTTGCTTTAATAGAGATGTCGCGTATGTACTTTGCATATCGCCATCCATTTGTGTCGTTATTTTCATGCTTTAAGCTTATAAAATTTTTTTGACACTTTAATGATCAATAGATGACAGTTTTTTGACAGTGTTAAAATAAAAAAGCCCTCTCCCAAACTGAGACAGAGCTTAAAAATACTCAATACTTTATTAGTTCAATGGATTATCCACTGCAAAAAGTTGCTCATCCTCCAAACGGTAAGCAATCAATTGCTGCCCCCAAACACAACCGCCGTCAACACTCTGAATTTTTGGACTTACGGTTTTGCCGTGTAAAGCCGCCCAATGCCCGAAAAGAATGTGGTGTGTTTGCGCAGTCTGACTTTCAAAATCAAACCAAGGCTGAAACCCTTCTGGCATCGGCGCGTCTAAACCATCTTTAAAACTAAACTCAAGACGACCATCTACATCAGTCAAACGCATACGGGTTAAATAATTGGTAATACAGCGCAGACGCGCCATACCGGTTAAGTCCTCAGACCAAACATCCGGTTGTGTACCAAACATTTCTGCCAAAAAATGATCCAGCACACTTAAATCATCATGACCAACAACGTCTTGCACTTCACGCGCATAGCGTTCAGTTTGCTGAGCATTCCACAACAAAGGAACACCTGCATGCGTCAAAATCGTGTGTTGATTTGGCAATAAACACAAAGGTTGTTTACGCAGCCAGTCAATCAATTCATCACCATCAATCGCATCAATGATATCTTGCGTACCATCTTTGTCTTTGATTTTTTTAAAACCGCGTGCGCAAGCAATTAAGGTCAAATCATGATTGCCTAAAACAGTTGCAGCAGCACCCCGATCAGCGAGCTTTTTAACAAAGCGCAATGCGCCAACCGAGTTTTCACCACGCGCAACTAAATCACCAGCAAACCACAAAAAGTCTTGATCAGGATCAAAGCGAATTTGTTTCAATAATGCTTTGAGTGCCTCGAAACAACCTTGCACATCACCAATGACATAGTTATAACGCTTTGACATTAAGACACCATTTGATCAGATAACGCGACGAACTGAGCCAAGCTTAACGTTTCTGGACGCGCCATCGGATCAACACCTGCTTTTTCAAAACCATCCTCAGCTAACATTCCTTTCAGACTATTACGCAACGTTTTACGACGTTGCGTAAAAACATGTCCAACCAATCGTGCTAAAGCTTTTTCATTATTTGCCACAATCGGCTTGGTTTCATACGGCTCTAAACGGAATACGGCAGAAGTTACTTTTGGCGGTGGATTAAATGATCCTAGTGGCACTTCAAATAAAAATGTCGGTTTGCAAAAATACTGAATCATCACCGACAAACGACCATATTCTTTGGTATTTGGCACAGCGGTAATACGATCCACAACCTCTTTTTGCAACATAAAATGCATATCTTTGACTTTGCTACCAAACTCCAAGAGATGGAACAATAAAGGCGTTGAGATGTTATATGGCAAATTCCCCACGACACGAAGTGGACGACCCTCTTGAAACAATTGAGTGAAATCGTATTTCAATGCATCCGCTTCAATAATCGTCAAACGCTCAGGGTGTGGTACACGCGCAGGTAAGCCTGCTGCCAAGTCGCGATCTAGCTCCACGACAGTCAGAGCATCACATTCACCGATGAGAGGCGAGGTCAATGCAGCCAAACCAGGACCAATTTCGACAATATTTTCGCCCGTACGCGGATTTACAGAGCGTACAATTTTGGCAATTACACGTTGATCATGTAAAAAGTTCTGACCAAAACGTTTTCGAGCCTGATGCCCTTCATCTTTAGGGTTTAGGGCATTAATTTGATACATATATTTATACTCAATATTTCAAACTTAATTCTCCCCTCGTTAATATAGAGGGTAAGAAGTGACTAAAACTTCGCAAGGGAGGTTCGAGCTAAATCAAGGGCTAAATCGACTGCTACATGCAAACTCGATGATTTTGCTTGCCCAGTGCCTGCAAGAGAAAGAGCTGTACCATGATCGACTGAGGTTCGAATAAATGGCAAGCCTAAAGTAATATTTACCGCTTCACCAAAGCCCTGTGATTTTAACACAGGTAAACCTTGATCGTGATACATTGCCAAAACAGCATCTGCATCTTTAAGGTTTTCAGGGGTGAATAAAGTGTCTGCGGGCAAACTCAAACTCATATCAATGCCTTGTATACGATAGCTTTCCAGCACAGGATTGATGACTTCAATCTCCTCCCGTCCCAAATAACCATCCTCACCAGCATGAGGATTTAATCCACACACTAAAATTCGCGGCGCTGCAATTTTAAATTTTGTTTTTAAATCATGAATCAGAATATCAATCACTTGATGCAAGCGTTCTTTGGTAATTGCATCTGGGACATCCCGTAAAGGTAAATGCGTGGTAGCTAAGGCAACGCGTAATGTTTTGGTCGCGAGCATCATCACGACGCGATCAACACCTGCAAACTCTTGGTAATATTCAGTATGACCACTAAAGGCAATACCTGCATCATTAATAATAGACTTCTGCACGGGTGCTGTGGCAATGCCCACACTCGCGCCTGCCATTGCATAATCTGCGGAACGGCGCAATTGTTCCAATACATAGGCAGCATGTGCTGGATTTAATTGTCCCAATTCAACTGGCTCAGTCAAAGGCACATGCTCAACAAAGAGCTGTCCTGTTTCACTCGATTGACGCTGCCCTTGATATGGGATTAATTCAACAGAAATTTTCAACTGATCAGCGCGCTGCTGCAACATGTCCCTATCCGCGAGGACCACAATCGGACGCTCATCCACTCGCTCTGCCAAAGCTAAACAAATATCAGGTCCAATGCCTGCTGGTTCACCAGAAGTGACATATAAAGGAAGCATACTTACCGCCAATCATTGATGATTTCTACTTAGTGTAACCAAAATCTAAAATCAGCTATAGCGTTTCCTTTTTATAATTCCCACACATTATTCGCTGCTGGTATTTTTAGGTAAATTTTGCGGCACTAAATTCGAAGGTGAAAAATGTGGTGTTCGGGTCCAAGGGTTAATTTTTGATGGTGTTTTTTTCTCTGTTTGCACAACCTCAGTTAAATCCACCTTTTTCTCAGTCACAAGAACCGTGCTACTTGGCTTCTCGACCAGCGGATTGGGCGTGATCTCTTTCTTTTCAACCATCTGAACGTGCTGGACAGGCAACGCTTCTTTTTTATCTAGTGACGGCGTAACGGCGATCGCAGAAGTTGGGGGTAAATAAGCCGTTGTCGGCATCCCTTGCTTCACTATGGTTTGTGTTGTTGGTTGAGACTGAGTTGGTGGTGCGACCACGCCTGTAGAGGGTGATTGAAGATGCGTCTGATCAACAGGAATCTCGATTGCTTTCATTTCGGCAGTGACTGCCATCGCAGGGTCGACATAACCATTGCCACGACTTTCCAAAACCTCAAGCTTGCGACTGGTTCCCTCTCTAGGCTGAAATTCTGAATAATTGGTGACACTGCCCTGATCTACCCATTTATAAAGCCGTCGCGCATTTGTCTGTGCTGAACAAACGCAGATTAATATTGTAACTACAATCATTTTTGTAGAAGACGACAACTCCATCAAATTCCCCAAAAGAAGAGGTTAATACTTCTATTTATTTCAATTAATTAATATAAAATCATAGGGCAAAGCCGCATTTGTCACAAGGCAAATAATAGAGCTTAAAATTAAAGTCCGGTTATTGACCAAATCAGTCACATTGCAGCAAATTCTAGTCTCTTGAGTGAATTATTGTTGTGCGTGTTTATAAATTCATGTAAAATTCCGTCTCCTTTTGTTTGGACAGATTCCACCGTCCAAACCAACTATAATAGGTAGTGGTTTAATGAAAACTCTCAGCGCTAAGCCTGCTGAAGTTCAACATGACTGGTATGTTGTTGATGCTTCTGGCAAAACTTTAGGTCGCCTTGCGACTGAAATCGCTCGTCGTTTACGCGGTAAGCATAAAACGTCTTATACTCCTCACGTTGACACTGGTGATTACATCGTTATTATCAATGCTGAGCAAATTCAAGTGACTGGTAAAAAAGCACTTGATAAAAAATATTATCGCCATACTGGTTTCCCTGGTGGTATCCGTGAGACTAACTTCGAGAAGTTAATTGCTCACAAACCTGAAGCAGTTTTAGAAAAAGCTGTTAAAGGTATGTTACCAAAAGGTCCTCTTGGTTATGCAATGATCAAAAAAATGAAAGTGTACGCTGGTACTGAGCATCCTCATACTGCTCAACAGCCACAAGTTTTGGACATCTAAGGGATACAGCACATGGCTACTAATTATGGTACAGGTCGCCGTAAGACCGCAACTGCACGTGTTTTCTTGTCAGCTGGTACAGGCAAACTCGTAATTAACAATCGTACTCTAGAGCAATATTTCGGTCGTGAAACTGCTCGTATGGTTGTGCGTCAGCCTTTAGAGCTTTTAG
Source organism: Acinetobacter sp. NIPH 298 (assembly GCF_000369505.1). GTDB lineage: Bacteria > Pseudomonadota > Gammaproteobacteria > Pseudomonadales > Moraxellaceae > Acinetobacter. The sequence continues at coordinate 25,968 of NZ_KB850055.1, read as the reverse complement.
AAGTAACTGAAAAATTTGACCTTTATATCACCGTTAAAGGCGGTGGTATGGGTGGTCAAGCTGGCGCTATCCGTCACGGTATTACTCGTGCATTGATCGCTGCTGATGAAGATCTAAAACCTGCTCTTCGTCAAGCTGGTTTCGTTACTCGTGATGCTCGTGAAGTTGAACGTAAGAAACTTGGTTTACGTAAAGCACGTAAGCGTCCTCAATTCTCTAAACGTTAATCGTTTTTCGAATTGGACAAAAAACCTCGGATTTCTCCGAGGTTTTTTTATTTATAGTCACGATGATATTTCATGGATGCTTTTTCTGCGGTTTTTTAGTATGCTGAACCGTTTATATCTCTAGCTTTGTAATATGTCGTCGGTTGAGAATACCCCAGTTCAGGGCATTACCCTTTATAGTCATGCAGATGATTTCCGTTCACACTGGATTCGCTTGTTATTAGCAGAAAAGCAAATCAAATATCATCTAATCATAACCGACCATGAAGATGAAGATTTAGCAGATCTAAATCCATACAATCAACTCCCGATGCTGATCGAACAAAATCTAAAATTATTTTCACCAAATGTGATTGCTGAATATTTAGATGATCGCTACCGTCAAAACAAATTATATGCTGATGCCCCAATGACGAGAGCCGAGCAACGCCAATATATCTGGCGTTTTGAACAGGACTGGTTCAAGCTCGCTGATCAGATGTTGAGACATAGCGATACACTCGATCCAAAGCAAAAGCAAAAAGCACAAAAAGAACTTAGAGATACCCTTATTTCTTTAACACCGCTGTTCCAACATTATCCCTTTTTTATGTCTGAAACCTTTTCTATCTTAGATTGTATGCTCGCGCCGATTTTTCTGAGATTAAAAAGTATGGGGATTGAACTGCCTGCACAGCACTGCCGACCTATTTTCTTGTATTGTCATCGTATCTTTAGCCGTCCATCGTTCACTAAATCAATGACAGCCCAAGAAAAAAACAGCTACAATGAATTGATTTCTACGATTTAATAAGTTTTTCAATTATGTCTGAGCAAATAACTTTTACACCGACACGCCCATATCTTGCTCGTGCCATTTATGAATGGATTTGCGATAATCAACTGACGCCTTATTTACTGGTCGATGCAACACAGCCACATACTGATGTTCCGCTGCAATTTGTCAAAGATGGTCAAATTGTTTTGAATCTTGCACCACATGCGGTTCATCAGCTAAACATCAGCAATGAAATGATTTGTTTTTCTGCTCGATTTGGCGGCGTAGCAAAAGAAATCTATGTGCCCATTCAGGCCGTATTGGGTATCTATGCAAAAGAAAATGGACAAGGTTTATTTTTCGATCCTTCTGAATATACTGATATTGAAGTCACCACAACAGCTCAAATAGATGAACCAAAGCAAAAAACTGAACCAAGTAAAAAGAAACCTTCTCTTAGAATTCTAGATTAAACGAGGATATCCCTGATGGCATTTGACTTAGTTCAATATTTTTCTGAACAAATTAAAATTCAAAAACCACAACTTTTTAATCAATATTCTCAAAAAGAAAAGCAACTTCATATTGACGAGATCAATGCGCTTGCGCTTGGTCGATTGATTAGCCTTTGGAAACAGAATCATCAAAAGCTGTATCAAGAGGTTCAAAACTCTGATCCACTTTATATCCAAGAAATCACACGACACCTGACCACCTCAGCACACAACCAATCAACGCTTAGTGCCTCAGAATTAGAAACCAGTCTCACTGAGGTGTTATCGTTACAATTCGCCGAATTAAAACAATTAGACCAAACAGGAAGTTTTGGTTTAGCAGGTTTAACAGAGTTACTGTTGGGTCAAATTGAGCACTTATCTGGACAAGCCGAAGACTGGGTGTGGTCAACCAATCAGTTAACCGAATTATTAGGCTCTAAGCCCGTTGAACAAGAAGAAATCTCTCTTGAAGCAACCATGCAAGAATTTAATCAATTGGTTCATCAAGCACAACCAAATGCGCATGATGATACCGTATTGGAAGCTACTCCTCCGCTCACACCGACGTGGTCCTATATCGCTGCTCCGCTGGTGGCATTGCTTATTCTGATGATTTTATATTGTGCTTACAGCCAATTAGTTTATGTTTAAACACCTTCTCTCAGATAGAGAAAGCTGAATAACTTTCTCTATCCCTTCCCAAACTTGCACATACTTTAGTTTATTTAATTATTAATTTAAGAATTCTAATTAAAACAATTTTACATTTATTTACAATACAAAAACCCAAGAAAACTCCATCATTATTGTGAATAAAATCACATTTACAACAAAATATAATCCTTAATTAATATTATAATTCGTTTACTTGACAAAAATTGTCAATTCCTAACATTTCTATTATTTAAATTAGGCTAAAGCATGATTGATTTAATAAAATACTCTCCTATAATGAAATTAAGTACTTTTGAAAACCAATTAAAACAAAAGTAACTTATATAAACTTATAAACAAGAATGTATCAGTAGAGATAATATCATGGCTAAAATTTCATTAGAAAGCTTATCAAACATTGATGGTTTCGTTGCAGCAGCATTAGTAGACACAGAAAGTGGCTTAGCGCTCGCAACTCAAGGTGGGGGCACAATTGATTTAGAGCTTGCAGCTGCAGGTAATACTGAGGTTATACGAGCAAAACGCCGTGTTGCTAACTCATTGAAACTAAACGATGATATTGAAGACATTTTAATTACACTAGGTAAGGCTTATCACTTAATCCGCCCATTGGAAAGCAATGGAAATCTATTCCTTTATGTTGTACTAGACCGCAGTAAATCCAACCTTGCAATGGCTCGTCATGAACTCAAAACGTTTGAGAAAGAGTTAGACTTTGCTTAATTAGCAATAGCAAAACATTTAATATATTAGACTTCCTATATCTATTTTTATTTTAGTTAAAATTAAAAATAATATAAGAGGTCTAATATTAGTCTCTCTAAAAAGACTAATTTTGCTCAGTCCAATATTTTACCATTATTAAAGTGATACTATGAATGGGCATTGCATTAATATCGCGATTTCAGGTATAAGTTTAAAAGTTTCAGATGAGTTAAAATTAGAACTTAGAAAAACAATACCTAATGAGTTTGGCATTAATTGGATTAATATTGCCGATCCAAATATAGACTTATTATTAATAAATGAAAACTTTTTCGATACCGAGGGTATCCAACGTATTTTAGAACAAAAACAACTCCCTTGTTTAAAGATATCAAAGGGACAAGGTTCTTGTCATATAGAAGAACACAACACACTTTTTCTACCCTTCCAACACACTGATGCACTCAAGAATTGGATTCATCTTCGCCTTTTAAGTTATTTGTCTGATCAACGAATGCAACAACCAAAAGTGGAACTGGTCTCGACACACAATGCCATCAATCAAAAGTTTTTAACAGAGATGTTAAATCCAGAAAATGCTCGTCTGCATCTTTTTGATGATCATGGGACTTTGGCGATTATTGATACACGCAGCCAAATTGCTTGGCTAGAACCGACACGTACCCATACACAAACTAACCATAGTTTTAATTATGAATTTGCCACAACGTCCGATTTCACCAAAGTGTCGCGTAAAGTGGAATACAACTTACAAGACTGGTTATGGAATCTTTTTTGGCATTCTGTCGAATTTCAGCGCCTCGCCCCTAGCGAAAGTGAGTATTACAAACTCGATTTTTGGCCACAGCCTGCTCAGCACAATGATCGTAAAACCATCCTACAACTTTCAGCATGTTTTATCCAAGGTGCTCAACTTGGTCAGGTTGCCACACAATTAAAATTACCGATTCAAACAGTTCAACAATTTATTTCTGCTTGCATCGTTTCGAGCAACGGCGGCATCGTCTCGGCTTCAGAAAGTCATTATTTACAAACAGAGACTGCTGAACAAACGACAGAACAACATGGTTTTTTAAATAAATTTTTCGGCAAAATTAGACGCCGTTTTGGTCTTTAAGGAATGACATGATACTTCAACAATATAAAATTGTTTTCGCAGGAAGTATGGGTTCAGGGAAAACTGAAGCGATCAAATCTCTCTCGGAAATTCCAGTACTTGCCACGGAAGCATTCAATACGGATACCCAAGCGCATAATAAAGTAGAAACGACTGTAGGGATTGATTACGGCGAAATCACACTTGATGATGGCGTAAAAATCGGTCTTTATGGCACGCCAGGGCAAACACGTTTTGACTTTATTTGGCCTGTCATTTGCCAAGGTGCACTGGGTGTGGTGCTACTGGTCGATCACAATAGTAAAGTTCCACTGGAAGAACTTGAAGGCTATTTAGATCGATTTAAAGACTATACGCAAAACATCTCGATTGGTGTTACACACGTAGATGAAAACAAAGGACAGCCCACGTCAATCTATCGAGATTGGTTAATCCAAAACAACTATCAATACCCACTATTTTTTATAGATGCCCGTAAACAAGAACATATCCTGCTCATGATTGAATCACTGATTGCCACACTAGAAGTCAATTTAAAAGCGACCAATTAATCACTTTATAAAAGAGAAGAATTATGCTCAGTATTCCCAGCCAACAACGTACCGCGCCAAAAGAACTTATTCAGTTTGCGAAAGCGCAAGCCAACGATATTTTGATCAATATTCGAGGCATTGACTACATTATGCTTTGCTCTACCGATGGTTTTGAGCTTGCTTCGATTTATAAAAAAAATCCATATAACAGTAGCAAACTGGCAGCGGTAAGCAGCTCAATACTGGCGATGGTCAGTGCTTTTCTCAATGAGATCCAACTCACAGGATGTCAAAGTATTACCTTAGATGCAGAAAATGGCAAAGCGATACTGACGGCGATTCCCTCTCCCCATCACCCAATGGTCATGGTGACGTTAAGCAATAAAGATGTTCTTCTAGGGCAATTACTATATAGCCTCAAACAAGCCAGTGCAGCCATCAGCGCAGCAGATCAAGCTTAGTCCTCTCATTTACTTTACTCAATCTGTCAGGGGGCAATCTCCCTGACAGATTTTTTATTTTTATAAAAAATCTGTCAATAGATAATAAATTTTCATATTCGAACCTATACCTCCCATCAAGTTTATCGTAGCAATCAAAAAACATTAGCGAATGACTATTTCAAAATCATCTATATAGATGATTTTTCCTGAATCAGACGAACGGTTTAAAAATTACATGATTTAGCAACAAAATTTTATTATGATAATTTGCGAACAAATAACAACACTAATTTTCAAAAATGAAAATCAACAAGATTGCTTGATTGAAGCTATTCATCAACGCAATGCACTATCAACAAGGAGAAACATTAAATGGGGCTGAAAAATATTAAATTCAGTGTAGCAACAACACTACTGATGGGTACTTTTGCCATGCAAGATACACTGGCAGATTCTTATGTGTTCATTACCAATACCACACCTGAAACCTTATCAATACAAGTCAACCATACTGGTAGTCAAACATTAGAACAAGGAAACCAGTGGGCACAAGAAGCAACACAACTTGCGCCTTATGAAACCAAGCGTGTGCTGCGCATGAATCGTTATTCAGGATTAAAATCTGGACAGACTTATAATTTTGATACGATTGTTTCGAGTGGAAACTCACAAGTAACATTCAAACAATCGATGACAGGTACTTGGTCTGGCAGCACCATTAAGCATGGCATCCAAACGGCATCTACTACATCACCTTGGTATACTGATCGCAATGTTCATCGCATCAATACCACTTATGCAGGCTTATCGGCACAGGCTGCGGTTAAAGCCGTATATACAGGCGGTTATGATGATTTTCATTACACCATCCATCAAAACACTGTCCAAGAACCGATCTCAAGCAGTGCAGATGAATTAAAAGTACTGTCCTATAACATTTACGCTCTGCCCATGGTTGCAAGTAAAATTAGTGAGCGTTTAGCAGAACTTCCAAATCATTTAAATGGTTATGATGTGATTTTAATGCAAGAAGCATTTGCATCTTCTCGTACAGGGATGTTGAATCAACTAGCACAACAATATCCATATCAAACACATATCCCAGTCGGTTCAGGTTATAACTTATTTGATAGTGGTCTTGTGATCGTCAGCCGTTATCCTATTGTGAAAACAGCACAACAGATTTATCCAGATTGTACAGGAACAGATTGTTTTGCGGATAAAGGCGTGTTGTATGCCGAAATTATCAAAAATGGTAAAGCCTATCATGTGACCTCAACGCATACCGCATCGTTTGATACCACCGAAGCGCGCGCCCTACGTCAAGTTCAATTCCAGCAAATTCGTCAGTTAATCAACCAACAAAATATCCCAAGTTTTGATGCTGTATTAATGGGCGGAGACTTTAATGTCAACAAGCTGTTATGGCCGCAAGATTATCAAGACATGCTTACCAACCTAAATGCGACAGCACCCGTCAGCACAGGTTATACCGAATCTACATTTGATCCTCGTATTAATAAACTCGCTGGTGCAGCAGGTTCAGGTGGCACAACGGTTGAATATTTGGATTATGTGGTTTCTTCAAATACACATCGCCAACCGATTCAATCGCGTAATGATGTTCGTATTTTACGTTCTACCGCAGACCCATTATTTATGACATGGGATCTTTCTGACCATTTCCCTGTGATGGGACATTTTAACTACAATCCATAAAACGGAATACTGTGGATGAATAAAAGACTATTACTGACAATCGTTATTGTTTTACTGGTCTTGGTCGGAATTGTAGTCTGGAAGAGCAACGCCTCTTCCGCTGCAATCCAACAAAGCCAAACCATGCCATTCTCTGATGATTCAACAATGCATTCGACAGATGGAACTATGCAGAATAAAACCACAGATGAGCTTTTTCAAGAATCCTTATTGAGACAATTACAGGTGCTTCAGAAGCAACCTGGAAATATCACTCAATTTTTAAATGATTTTAAAGCGAATTGTCATGTACAAGACTGTAATGCGGCTTTAGCAAAAGCATTGGCAGATTATCCTGACCAAGAATTTGCGCATTTGGTTGAAAATTTATTAAAACGTATGCCGCAATATGAACAGCACATGCAAAGTACAGTGCTTTCAACCTCTTTATCTCCGCAAGAACGTTTCAATGCGTTATGGAAATTAAGAGAACAAACGCTGGGGAAGGCTGAAGCGATGCTTGGTTTTGGGCAAGAGCGTAATTATGCGGATTACAAATTTGCTTATGCAGAGATTAAGCAAAATAGAAATCTGAATGCAGAACAACGTTTAAAAGCTTTCGAGGAATTGCAACATCGATATCCAGATACAACTCAACAACAAAGCAAAATTGGACTGTATGAGCAATCCATTGAATTACTCAATCAAAACCACAACAATTCTGCCGAGACTGAACGTTTAAAACAGATCTTGCAGCAACGTTATCTCACGGAACAGGAACGACAAGACATTCAACGTCGAGATCAACGTGAAATACAACAACAGCAACAAGTGAATCAATACCAACAAGCATTACAACAATTACAACAAGACATGCAACCGTTGAAAAATCAGCTCTCAGAGGCCGAATGGCAGCAACAGTATCAACAGCGCCTAGAAACATTAAGATCAAGCATGTTCCCATAAAATAAGTACCATCCCATTGATCGGGATGGTCACTATTTCACCGCTGGGATTTTTTACTTATACTGATTCACAAACAAACATTCACCTTGCGCAATCGCGCTTCATTATTTATGGAAATCAAAGGAATGACTTATCCAAATTATCAACAAGATCTCAACACCGCACTTGAATCGGAAATATTGGGTGAATTGATTTTTCTCAATGCAGCCAAGTACTCGCGTTCAGTTGATCAACAACACAAATGGCAAATATTGGCGCAACTGGAAACCCAAACACTGCAAAAACTCCAACTGTTTCTAAAAGAACAAGGGAGAACTGCCTCGATTCGACCTCATGTCAAACTACAGGCCAAAGCATCGGGTATTGCAATGGCAAAGCTCCCTTGGAAACTCGCCATGCGCTTACTCAAACAAGGCACAAAACCATTTATGGCGACCTTTGAACGCATGAATCAACATGCTGGAGCCGATACCCAAGATTTTCTAAAATATTTACTTGCACATGAACAAGCTTTAGCAGAATTTGCGACACAAGAATTAAAAGGAAATAGTACAAGCTCATTAGCACCTGTATTCGCCTTATTAAAAAGCTAGGTCGATTGACCAAGCTTTTTATTCAACATGGATTAGGCAATCGAAACATTTAAAAGTAATTGCCGTTTTTTCACTTGTTGTCCGACTTGGCCAATTAACTCATCAACAACCCCATCAACATCAGACTTGATTTGTTGCTGAATCTTCATTGCTTCCAACACCAATAAGGTCTGTCCTTTGCTCACCGTATCACCGACATTGACCAAAAGATTAACGATTGCACCATCCATAGGTGCACGGATTTTGCCATCACCAATAACCTCTGCGGCTTCAGGCGCGGCATAGGTGCTATTTTCAATCACAATATTGCCATTACCTGCATCTAAATACAGTTGATTCTGATCCAAAACATAATTCAGCTTACGGCGTATCCCATTGGCTTGATAGATAATTGTCCCATCAACGATCTCGACTACATCAACCGTAGCATGTTGATCGCATAATTGAACCGTGACTTGATGATGATTTGACTGAACATGCAACAATAGTTGCTGGTCGGCATATTTCAATCTTAATGGGAACGGAACTGAAACGCCGGTTTGCCACGCTTGATTGGACTGATCTTGTTGAGTAAATAATGCGGCAGCAACAGCCAAAGTTTCAACTTCTAACACTTGTTGATGCAGACTGACATCATCCTGAAAGTGCTGTTGGATAAAAGCGGTATTGGTATCGCCTGCGACAATAATCGGATGACGCAACAAACTAGACAGGAATTGTTTATTACTATTTACACCCAAAAGTACGCAATCATCGACCGCTCTCGCCAGCAGGCGAATCGCATCCTGACGTGTTTTGCCATAGGCAATCACTTTAGCCACCATCGGGTCATAAAATGGGCTAATTTCACCTTGTTCCAACATGCCATGATCGATACGGACATTTGGCAACTGCGCTGGTTGCCAACGTAACACCCTACCTGTTTGTGGTAAAAAATCCTGACGCGGATCTTCGGCATACAAACGTACTTCGATCGCATGACCATTTAAGGTCAGTTCATGTTGCTGTAATGGTAAAGTTTCACCATTGGCGACTCGTAATTGCCATTCAACCAAATCAAGCCCAGTAATCATTTCTGTCACGGGGTGTTCAACTTGCAAACGCGTGTTCATTTCCAAGAAATAAAACTCGCCTGATTGATCAAGTAGAAACTCTACCGTACCCGCACCGATGTAATCACAAGCTTTGGCCGCAGCTACCGCAGCCTCACCCATTTTTTGGCGTAATTCAGGGGTCATAACTGGACAAGGTGCTTCTTCAACCACCTTTTGATGACGACGTTGAATCGAACAATCACGTTCGAACAAATACACATAATGACCATGCGTATCCCCAAACACTTGTATCTCAACATGGCGAGGTGCGATGACTGCTTTTTCAATAATCAGCTCACCTGAACCAAAAGCATTTTCAGCTTCAGAACGTGCAGTTTTCAAAGCTTCCAATACGTCAACAGCTTGGTGTACCAAACGCATACCGCGCCCACCACCACCAGCCGATGCTTTCACCATTAAAGGGAAACCGATTTTTTCTGCCTGTTCAGCAAGGTATTCAATATCCTGTTGGTCACCTTCATAACCCGGTACACACGGCACACCAGCCTCAATCATGGCAATTTTGGATAAACGCTTACTGCCCATCAAATGAATTGCTGCGGCATTCGGACCAATAAAGGTAATACCATGATCACTGCAGGCTTGTGCAAAGTCAGTATTTTCTGACAAAAAACCATATCCTGGATGGACCGCATCAGCACCTGTCTTTTGGCACGCTTCAATAATATTGGCAATCGACAGATAAGATTCTGAAACTTTAGATGCACCGATATACACAGCTTCGTCTGCAACCTGAACATGTCGGGCATTGGCGTCAGCATCGGAATATACAGCAACGGTTTGATAGCCCATTGCTTTGGCCGTTTCCATCACGCGCACCGCAATTTCGCCACGGTTGGCCACTAATACTTTTGAAAATTTCATTTTATGTTCCTCAAAGCATAGCTTTTCGCTTGCACAGTGGCAAAGCGATGCTTTGCTATTTCACTGTTCACGTCCAATTTGGCAAACGTTTTTGAATAAATGCCATCGTGCCCTCTTGGCCCTCTGCACCACCGACCGCTTGTGCAAACTGCTGTGCAGCATCATCCAAAAGTACAGTTAAAGGTTCATTTAACGTGCGATGTAATAAGGCTTTAGTAGCGCGAGAGGCCAATGGTGCAGCACGCTTAATCAGTTGGATCGTTTCAGCAAGCTGTTGTTCTAGCTCGGCATCATCTTGAGCGACCTGATGCACCACCCCGTACGTTAATGCGGCCTCACCATTAAAACGTAAACCCAACAATGCCAAACGACGCGCTTGAGTCAGACCAATACGTTTCACCACAAAAGGCGCGATTTGCGCAGGTAAAATGCCTAGCCCTGTTTCAGGCAAACCAAATTGGGCATCATTACGGCTAATCGCAATATCAGAGACACAAGCCAAACCAAAACCACCGCCCAATATTGCACCCTCAAGCACGACCACCACAGTTTGCGGTGCTTGATCCACATATTCAATCATGGCACCAAAGCGGCGATTAAAATCAACATAAGGCTGCAAGCTACCTGCATTGGCAGCTTCTGCACGAAGTGCTGCCATATCCTTAATGTCACCTCCTGCACAGAAGTGACCGCCTTTACCGCGCAGAATCACGGCGCGAATCGAAGCATCATCAGAGATATGCGCAAAGACCTGTTGAATGGCATTGACCATATTTAAACTCATGGCATTACGGCTCTCAGGACGATTCAACCAAAGCGTTAAAATACTGCCTTCTTGTTCAAGTTGAATGCTGTCATCCACTTGTAAATTATTTAGCATTTTTATAATCCCTAAATACCCAGATCAAATAAGAAAAACGTATAGCGAGGCAGCTATTGCAAGGCATAAAATTGGCGAAAAAGCGAAGAATATTCAATATATTTGAGTATTTTGAGCCAATTTTTAACGCAGCAAGAGCAACGTAGCTAGTTTTTCTGTTTCTTCGGCAAGATATCCATCAGCTTACAAATGATCCCGAGCATAATCTCATCCGCACCACCACCAATCGAGCCTAAACGCCCATCACGGAACAATTGCGATGCTGGGTTATCCCACATGAAACCATTCCCCCCCCAATATTGCAGGCAGCTATCTGCCACTTCACGACTTAAACGCCCTGCTTTGAGTTTTGCCATTGATGCCAACATGGTGACATTTTCCCCTGCAATATGTTGTTCACAGGCTTGATTCGTCAGTGCTCGCAATGCTTCAACTTCAGTCATCAGCTCTGCAAAACGAAAATGCACATATTGATTATTAATCAATGGCTGACCAAATGTCGTCCGCTCTTTCGCATAATCAATGGTTTGCTGAATCACTTTTTCCATACCACCGACCGCATTGGCACATGCCCACATACGCTCTTCTTGGAACTGCATCATTTGCATCATAAAGCCCATGCCTTCCGCACCAACGAGATTACGTTGCGGTACGCGCACATTGTCAAAATAAACTTGGGCGGTTGTGGTCGAACGCATTCCCAACTTATTGAGCGGCTCTGAAAAACTGATCCCTGCGGTCTTGGCTGGTACAATGATCATCGATTTGTTGACATGTGGTTTGTCATCAGATGTGTTGGCAAGTAGACAAAAGAAATCCGCTTGAAGCGAGTTAGTGATCCACATCTTGCTGCCATTGATCACATAGTCATCACCATCTTTTTTGGCTGTGGTTTTAATCGCGGCAACATCAGAACCCGCATGTACTTCTGAAACAGCAATCGCGGCGACATACTCCCCCAAAATGGCTGGATTGAGAAATTCATCTCGGAGTTCTTTACTACCAAAGCGAGCAAGCGCAGGCGTTGCCATATCAGTTTGCACACCAATCGCAAGCGGCACACCGCCACATGCTGCACGCCCTAACTCTTCTGCCACCACAAGGTTATAAGAATAATCTAAGCCCAAACCGCCATTTTCTTCAGGTTTACAAATGCCTAATAAACCCAAATTCCCCATTTTTTTAAACACATCATGAATTGGAAAACGTCCTGCTTCCTCCCACTCTGGAATAAATGGATTCAATTCATTTTCTACAAACTGGCGTGTAGTGCGGCGTAAGGCATCATGCTCTGCGGTAAATTTCATTGTTTTTTTCCTTAAATTTAATATTCATAAATCCCTCCCAACCTCCCTTTTCAAAGGGAGGAGTTCCCCTCTTTATTAAAGAGGCTTACGGAACGATGTTCCTCAGGAGAGATTTCTTAAAATCTCGACACACCAAATCGAGTTGGATTCAACTCACGTTGTTGTGCTTCATATATAGTTTGTAATAGGAAGATCAGGACCTTGCGCGTATCTCTTGGATCGATAATGCCATCATCATGCAGCATTGCAGTGTTGAATAAGGCAGTCGACTGCTGCTCAAGTTTCATGGCAGTACTTTGCTCAAGAAAATCTAACATTTGTGGATTTGGTTCCATGCCAGAAGCTTTTTGCTTACCCTCAGCAACGATACGCAGCACCTTGCCGGCCTGTGCCGATCCCATGACCGCGACATGTGAGTTTGGCCACGCAAAAATAAAGCTCGGTGAAAGACTGCGTCCGCACATTGCATAGTTACCTGCACCATAAGAGCCAGCAACAATGATCGAAATTTTAGGCACAGTGGCATTGGCAACGGCCTGAATCAACTTGGAACCATGCTTAATGATGCCGTTCTGTTCCGCATCTGTTCCAACCATAAAACCTGTAGTGTTATGCAAAAATAAAAGCGGACGTTGGGTCTGCTCACAGAGATGAATAAACTGTGCCGCTTTGACTGCACCTTGTGGTGTAATCGGACCATTATTGGTAATGATACCAATATGCACCCCACCCATTTTTGCCCAGCCACATACCGTTAAGGCATCGTATTCCTGTTTAAACTCCAGAAAATCCGAATCATCAATAATGCGAGCCACAATCTCTTTCATATCGAAAGGTTGTTTTGGGTCTTGCGGGATGATGCCTAATAGCTCTTCTGCTGAATAACGAGGTTCTTTGTATTCTTGACTAAGACGTGTGGTTTGTTCTTTCCAGTTCAAATGCTCAAAAATTTCTCGTGCCAAACGAATACCATCGGCATCATTTTCAGCAAGATACTCCGCTACCCCTGACACTTGGGTATGCATTTCTGCACCACCCAGTTCTTCGGCAGTTGCCACTTCACCTGTTGCAGCCAGTAACAGAGGTGGACCTGCCAACAACATTTCAGTTTGTTTGCGCACCGCGATCACATAGTCAGATAGACCTGGTTGATATGCACCACCTGCGGTTGCATTGCCATGTACGACTGCGACTTGCGGAATGCCTGTTGCAGATAATCGAGCTTGATTGGCAAAAGTCATTCCACCATAGGTAAATACTTCTGCGGCATAATTTAAGTTTGCCCCACCACTTTCAGTCAAAGTCACCATCGGTAACTTTTGTTCAAGCGCGATTTTTTGCAAACGTAAGGTTTTCTGAACACCCATCGGTGACATGGTGCCGCCTTTGATGGCACTATTACTGGCAGAGACTAAAGCGCGGACACCACTCACAAAGCCGATCCCAGCAATGATGCCACCACCTGCTTCAGAACCATCTTTATCATCATGCATGTTGTAGCCGACTAAGCCACACAGCTCGACAAATGGTGAATCAGCATCAAGCAATAAACGTATACGTTCATGCGGTAAGATTTTGCCTTTCTTGTCAAACTTCGGTTTTGCAGCATAGGATTTATCAATGCTTTTTTGCTGTACAGCACGAACTTCTGCAAGCTGACTTAATAACGCTTCACGGTTTTGCTCGTATTGCTCACTACCTACAGCGATTTCAGATTGAAGAATAGTCATCATTTATTCTCCATCTGTATTTTTAAAAATATCTGGAATAAATGCACGGTGGAAACCATTAAATGCTTCATTGTTGGTGGCATCCGCCAATGGGTACATGCGCGTACCTTGTGATGCTGCACCGTCAATACGTAAAGTCACGCCTGAAACAAAAGCCGCTGCATCAGAAAGTAAATAACAAATCGCTGAAGAAATTTCAGATTCCGTCCCCATACGTTTTAAAGGAACGTTGCTTGCCAAACTTGGAATAATGACTTTGGCAAAGTCACCGCTGTAGTTATCCATACCAGAGGAAATAATCCAACCTGGTGCAACTGCATTAACACGTACGCCTGATTTACCCCATTCCACCGAAGCCGTTTTGGTTAGGTTATCTACCCCTGAACGAGCCGCTCCTGAATGCCCCATACCCGGCATACCGCCCCACATATCTGCGGTCATGTTGACGATACTGCCACCATGCTTTGCCATCCATTGATTATAAGCTTCACGCATTAAATAGAATGTAGAGTGCAGATTGTTACGGACCACAGCATCAAAGCCATTGGCAGAAATATTTTCGAGTGCAGAAGGAAACTGACCACCAGCGTTATTTACTAAACCATCGAGCTTGCCAAATTTTTCAATGACTTCAGCAATCATACTTTTGACTTGTTCTTCATCACGGTTATCGCAAACGATGAAATGGACTTTGCCACCGTCCTCTATGATTTCTTGGCTAACTTTTTCCAGCTTTTCAATTTTGCGCCCTGTGATCACGACTTGCGCACCCAAAGATGCCAGCTCGTGTGCCGTACAGCGGCCAATACCAGAACCACCGCCTGTAACGATAATCACTTTATCGGCAAATGCATCGGTTCTAAAAATTGATTGATAACTCATTTTGCTCTACATCCTTTACTTTATTTTTCTAACAACTTTGCTGGGATTTTCACTGGCATATCCAATAATTGCTGCGCAAATGCCTTGCCTTGTGGATCAATACGTAAACTGGCAATTCCGCCGCCACCTAGCGCATTTTCCAACATAAAATTCAATGCATTCATCGCAGGTAACTCATAACGAATCACCTTGGATTTTTCAGGATCTAAAACATGCTGCATATATTCAGCAACACTGCCCTCAGTCAATGCAGCCCGAATCCAAGGTAAATATTCCGCTTTACGTGCGATCACACCAATATTGCTATGGTTACCTTTATCACCGCTACGTGCATGAGCAACATCAATTAAAGGCACCTCAATCTCATCGCCTTGATAGGTTGCGACCTCACCGATTGGGTGAGGAACAAAATCTTGTGTTACTGAACCTGCTGGAATCTGCACAGGATGACGCTGTCCTGCAAAATCTACTTCAACATTGATTTGATCTTTATCAATCAGGAAAGAGAATAATTTGACCACTGCCGATGCTTTAGGACGCCCGCCTACAATGCCTGCCAAAGCAGGTGCCATACCGGTCGATGCTTGAGCAATCTCAGATGCAAAGAACATACAGGCTTCTTTAAACATATGCTTTACTGCGATCTTCACCACCACTTCACGGCTATCATTGACTTTGGCATGTGCGCCATAAGTACTTTCAATCCCTAGAATTTCGACAGATTTTTCACTAAATGGCGGTACTGAACGCAATGCGAGGACACGTTCACATTTATTGATGATCGCATCCGCAATCACTTGCGCTTTTTCAGGTGCTTCGCGTCCAGCAATAAGGAAACTAACCAAGACACGATAACCATCCGCGTAGGTCGCACTGACTTTATATTGTGGTGTAGGCGCTCGTCCTGTCGCGCCAGTCACTTTCACGCGATGCTCACCAACTTGCTCTAAATGAGCTTGGCTAAAATCTGTGGTCACATCAGGTAAAAAATAAGCTTGAGGATCGCCAATCTCATAAACAATCTGTTCGGCAACCGTAGCAGTCGACACCAAACCACCTGTGCCCTGTGGTTTAGTCACAATGAATGAAGCATCGGCACTGACTTCAACAATTGGAAAGCCCATGTTGTCAAAGCCTTCAACCAAACGCCAATCGGTAAAATTACCGCCTGTACATTGCGCACCGCATTCAATTACATGTCCAGCTAAACAGCCTTGTGCAAGCTTGTCATAATCATCCAACGACCATTTGTACTCATGTAATAATGGGGCAAGAACAACAGCCGAATCCACCACACGCCCCGTAATCACGATATCCGCGCCTAAGTCCAAAGCATCACGAATCGCAACTGCACCTAGATAAGCATTACTACTAGCGACATGTGCTGGCAAAGGCTCACCATTAAACATTTCTTGCACATTTTGTTTTAATAATTCAGCATGTTTTGGCAACACATCATCACCAAGTACCACCGCAACTTTTAGATCTAAGCCTTTCTCATCAATAATTTTTTGTAAGGCATCACGACATGCCAATGGATTGACGCCACCAGCATTGCTGATGACTTTAATTTTTTTCTCAGCAATTTTATTGATTAAAGGAGACATCACCCGACTAACAAAATCCAACGCATAACCATGACTTGGATCATTCATCATCGCTTTTGCCATAATCGACATGGTGATTTCAGACAGATAATCAAAGACTAAATAGTTAATATCACTAAGGTGCACCAATTGGAAAGCAGCGGTATTGGTATCTCCCCAAAAGCCTGAAGCACAGCCAATTTTTACTACTTTCTGGTCATCCTGTTTGACGCTTGTCATGAGCTTTCTCATTGTTATTTCAGAAACACCTCAACATTACCAAGCAAGTGCTTGGTTTGTAAAGTGCATAATGATATGCTGTATTGGCAAAAATGGACTTTTATAAGCAAATGCTTGTTATAAAAAGATAAGACAATTCATGAAATGAATTTTGTTACAATACACTTAGATTTAACGGGATAACGGACTGGCATGATCGCAACTTCAATTGAGCAAATACCAAAAATTGTTTGTTTTGATGACAGCCCTCGTGGACGTTTGCTGCTTGGTGCCGCTTATTTATTTTATAAACAAGGTTATGACAAAACTACCGTCCGCCAACTCGGTGAATTTATTGGCATCCAATCGGGCAGTCTGTTCCATCACTTCAAAAGCAAAGACGAAATTTTAGCGACGGTGATGGAGCAAACCATCATTTATAACTTTGCTCGTTTAAAAGAAGCGGCTGAACGCTCAAATGATCCAGAACAACAATTACGTGATTTAATCAAAGCTGAGTTGATTTCAATTACAGGCGATACAGGTGCTGCAATGGCTGTATTGGTGCATGAATGGTTTGCTTTATCTAAAGAAAAACAAGATTACCTTCTGAAAATGCGGAATGAGTATGAGCAAGTCTGGCTCGATGTCATCGAAAAATTACGCACTCAAGGTAAGGTCAAACATGATGCTTTTATCTGGCGACGTTTGGTCGGTGGTTCGATTTCTTGGACAGTGACATGGTACAGACCAGAAGGCAAAGTAAAGATTGATGAGTTGACGGAAATGGTCTGGGAAATGGCTTTAAAATGAGTTCTATCTATTTACGCCCCCCATTCAACCGATTTAGCTGAAATTAAACGAGCTTACTAAAATAGTATTCAACCTCATCAACCTTGGACCTACCCACCGAGCGACTTTAAACAGTATCTTGAACAAGAACATCGTTACTTTGTTTGCTTAGCTGAAAGTCATGAGATTGTAGGGACCTTTAATATTTCAAATATTATTCGTGGTCAATTTCATTCTGCTTATTTGGGATATGAAGCTTTTTACCCTTATGCAGGTTATGGATATAAGCGAAATGCTCTTCAACTTATTTTAAAAGAAGCTTTTTCAAACCCTTAATCTACATCGTTTAGAAGCCAATATTCAACCCGATAATCTTGCCTCTATTCGACTGGTTTCAAAAGCTGGTTTTGTGAAAGAAGGATTTTCTCGTCAGCATCTTCGGGTGGGTGGGAAAGAATGGAAAGATCATGAGCGATGGGCGATTTTAAATAAGGGATGGACCGATAAAAAATATCAAGTCTTCTAGTAATTGAAATATTTGAAGCATTAAAATAAAACAAATAAAGCGATGCCAATTTCGTAGGAATAATATATGCGATGTTTAATCATAATATTACTTTCCAGCCTAATACTCGGCTGCACAGATGATATCGTTACAACTAAATTTACAAATCTACAGCATGCTCAAGCTGAACATGCATTTGAACGTGGTTGGCTACCTCCAATTTTACCGCCAAGCACAAAAAATATTATTGAAATAAATAACCTTGATTTAAATATTGGTCATGGCTCCTTTACCTTCTCTACAACCGACTTAGACTATTTTAGCGATCAAGGTGCAGTTCCAATTAAAATAAACAATGCGACTCGGGGCACAAAGAAGAAACTACAGGATCAAGGATTTCAATTTTACGTATACGCTAAAGATTCATCACTTTGGTATATCGCAGTTCATCCAGAAGGGAAAGGAGACTATTGGATCGAATCAATAAAATAGTCTCCCGCATATAAAGATCAGTAACCCAATTGCTTACTAATCAAATCCTTCATAATTTCTTCCGCACCACCGCCAATCATATTCACCTTCACTTCACGATAAATTCGTTCAGATTTCATGCCACGCATAAAGCCCATTCCACCTAGAGTCTGCACCGCAGCATCTGCACAAAATTGCATGGTACGAGTTGCTACGTTCTTCAGCATCGAGATTTGAGCGACTAGCTCTGCACCTTGCTGCTCTCCCTGTCCCATTCGATAAGCAGTATCTTCCAACAATGCTCGTGTCGCAGTCAGTTGCGTTGCCATATCCACCAACTTATGGCGAACGACTTGATGGTCAACTAAACGCTTACCAAAAGTCTGACGCTGTTTTGCCCAATCCAAAGCCTCTTCATAGCAGACCAAAGCATAACCATAGGCAATCGCCCCCAACCAAAAACGTTCCATATTAAAGTTATTCATAATCACTTTAAAACCAGCATTTTCTTCGCCCAATAAATGATTGACTGGCACTTTCACATTGTCGAAATGTAAGTGAGCAGTATCCGATGCCCACCACCCCATTTTCTTTAATAGCGTTTTGCTAATGCCTACGCTATGAGCATCCACCAATAACATCGAAATGCCTTTTGCACCTTTCGCATCAGGATCAGTACGCACTGCAACCGTATAATAATCGGCTCGCATTCCTGAAGTAATAAAGGTTTTTTCCCCATTGAGAATGTAATAATCCCCCTCACGAACAGCTTTGGTTTTTAACGCTGCTACATCCGATCCGCCACTTGGCTCAGTAATTGCCAAAGCAGAGATTTTCTCCCCTGCAATAATTTGCGGCATCACCTCATCTCTGATCTGTTGTTTGGCAAAATGATGAATCGGTGGTGTGCCAATACTATGAATCATCAGCGAAATATGTACGCCTCCCGAAGCCGCTTTTGCCATTTCAATCGCTGCTAACAAGACATGAAAAGCATCTGCCTCTGGAATCCCACCATGTTCCGCATCAAAGCCCAAACCGAGTAATCCAACACTCGCCGCTTTTTGATACAGCTCACGAGGGAATGTTTCCGCTTCATCCCATTCAGTCACAAATGGCGAAATTTCTTTTTCTACGAACTTTTTGACACTATCCGCAAAAGCACGATGTTCTTCCGTGTAGTAAATTGGGTTTAAAGATAAACCATCCATGTTATTATTTTCCTTGAACAAGTTACTCTTAAATTAATCGTCCGGCATTAATATCCAAGCTGACGACTGGCTAGATCTTTCATAATTTCTTCTGCTCCGCCACCAATCATATTCACTTTAACTTCACGGTAAATACGTTCAGATTTCATCCCACGCATGAAGCCCATGCCACCTAAAGTTTGCACCGCAGCATCGGCACAAAATTGCATAGTTTGCGTAGCAACATTCTTGAGCATACAAATTTGTGCGATCAACTCATTGCCTTGTAATTCGGGTTTGCCTAGACGATAAGCCGTATCTTCCAATAAAGCACGTGTTGAGGTTAAACGAGTCGCCATATCGACCAATTTATGACGAACAACCTGATGGTCAATAAGTCGCTTACCAAAAGTCTGACGCTGTTTTGCCCAATCCAAAGCTTCCTCATAACACACCAAGGCAAAGCCATAACTACTGGCTGCAAGGAAAAAGCGCTCCATATTAAAATTATTCATAATCACAAAAAAGCCCATATTCTCTGCACCCAACAAATTCGTTGCAGGAACTCGAACATTGTCAAAATGTAAATGTGCCGTATCCGAAGCCCACCAACCCATCTTATCTAGTTTGGTCTTGGTAATGCCTGCACTATGAGCATCAATCAGCAGCATTGAAATCCCATTTGCACCCTTGGCATCTGGATCGGTACGTACCGCGACCGTATAGTAATCAGCTCGCATTCCAGAAGTAATAAAAGTCTTTTCACCACTAACAACATAATAATCACCGTCACGAACGGCTTTAGTTTTTAATGCTGCCACATCCGATCCACCACCAGGTTCAGTAATCGCCAAGGCAGAGATTTTTTCACCCGACAAAATCTGTGGTAATACCTCAGCTTTCACCGCTTCATTAGCAAAATGCTGAATCGGTGGCGTACCAATAGTATGAGATAATAACGAAGCAGTTAACCCACCTGATGCGCACTTTGCTAGTTCAATAGAAGCCAATAAAGTATAAAAGGCATCTGTATCCGCAACCCCACCATATTGCTCATCAAAACCAACACCTAGCAAACCAATATCCGCAGCTTTTTTATACAACTCACGAGGGAAAGTTTCTGCTTCATCCCACTCATTGATAAATGGACTAATCTCTTTTTCCACAAAACGCTTTATGCTCTCTGCAAATGCAAGATGTTGTTCGGTGTAATACATCGGATTAAGTTGCATACTGTGCTTCCTAGCAATTATTGATCATCGTTTTCGAATATTTATATGAACACTAAGGTATCAAAATCACCAAAACCAAGCAAGCGCTTGGCACAATTAAAAGATAAAAATACCCCCACCTAAAACTTTAAGTTTCTTTATAGGAGGCATTTCACATTAAGCTTATTTAGATTTTTAATAGACCACGAAATCCGCGAGTTGCATAATAAGATTGTGCTCCGTTATGGTAGGTAAATACTCGACCATAGCGGCTATCACAAAAAATAGCACCACCCAATGCACGAATATCATCTGGTGTTTTCACCCAGCTCGAAGTTTTTAAATCAAAATGTTCAAGCGATTGTAGTTCTTTATATTGCTCTTCCGTCAATAATTCAATCCCTATCATTTCAGCAATATCGATAGCATTACTTTCAGGCTTGTGCTCTTTTCGAGACTCTAAAGCTTTGCGGTCATAACATAAGCTTCTACGTCCCTTCGGAGTTTCTACTGCAAAATCACAAAATACAATCTCTTTTAATTTAGTGTCAAAGATGACCACATCAGGCTCTCCACCTGTATCTTCCATTTGATTGAGTGACCATAACTTTTCCGGTTGCTGTTTTAATCTATTTTCTACGTCTACCCAATCGACTCCTTGATGGCGATGCATGTTTTGTTCAAAACGTTTTTTTAAGATTATCAATAGAGCAACTGTGTGCTCAGCATCTAATTGTTTTTTCTTGATCATTTTCATTCTCTATACTATTTATTAATGTTAGATAGATCTGCTTTTAAATAATAACCGAACTCCAAAAATACTGGCATTGCTTACATTTATTTCCATGCTTATAAAAAAATAATGGAAAACCAATTAACAAGAAAACGATATAAGCTGGTTTCTTCCCTTTGATATAAGCTTCGATATTTTTACTACCACAGTTTGGACAACATTCTTCATTTACACCAAATTTTTGCTCTAGCTCAGCACTAAAATCTTTTGCAAGAATCACTTTTGCTTCATCTGCATAAACCTCAGGTACTAACAACCGAACGCCACCCAAGGCATTAGAGTAAAGCCAATTCATATTAATCATATGCTCATTTTCAATTTGAGCAGGAATCTCAGCCGCCTCTAACTGCGTTTTTGCAATTTGTGCTTCATAAGGAAAAGAAAATGTTTGTACCACTATCCAAACCATATTGAAAACATCTTAAATAATTAAAAGTATATAACAAAAAAACCTCCCAACATAAGTTGGGAGGTTTTCGTATTTAAAAGCTGGCGATGACTTACTCTCACATGGCAAGTGCCACACTACCATCAGCGCGAAGAGGTTTCACTTCTGAGTTCGGGAAGGGATCAGGTGGTTCACTCTTGCTATTGTCGCCAGCAAACTGTTGTGGTGCTTTGGGGTCTTAATCACGTTGTGAGTTAAATTTCACAGTGTGTGCCTTACTTACGAACCAAAGAGTTATTAACGGATTAGCTTCATTGGGTCTGAATTGTAACTAGTTTTTCAACTAAATCAAGTTCAATCAGTTTAATTTACACTGACTGTTTGGATTTGAATCGAATTGATGCTTTATATACAACTGCTTGGGTGTTGTATAGTCAAGCCTCACGAGCAATTAGTATTGGTCAGCTTCATACGTCACCGTACTTCCACATCCAACCTATCAACGTCCTAGTCTCGAACGGCTCTTTAGAGGACATAAAGTCCTAGGGAAATCTTATCTTGAGGTAGGCTTCCCGCTTAGATGCTTTCAGCGGTTATCCCTTCCGAACATAGCTACCCGGCGATGCCACTGGCGTGACAACCGGTACACCAGAGGTTCGTCCACTCTGGTCCTCTCGTACTAGGAGCAGATCCTCTCAAATTTCCAGCGCCCACGGTAGATAGGGACCGAACTGTCTCACGACGTTCTAAACCCAGCTCGCGTACCTCTTTAAATGGCGAACAGCCATACCCTTGGGACCTGCTTCAGCCCCAGGATGAGATGAGCCGACATCGAGGTGCCAAACACCGCCGTCGATATGAACTCTTGGGCGGTATCAGCCTGTTATCCCCAGAGTACCTTTTATCCGTTGAGCGATGGCCCTTCCATACAGAACCACCGGATCACTAAGACCTACTTTCGTACCTGCTCGACTTGTGGGTCTCGCAGTTAAGCGCGCTTTTGCCTTTATACTCTACGCGTGATTTCCGACCACGCTGAGCGCACCTTCGTACTCCTCCGTTACTCTTTAGGAGGAGACCGCCCCAGTCAAACTACCCACCAGACATGGTCCTCGCCCCGGATTACGGGGCAGAGTTAGAACCTCAACATTACCAGGGTGGTATTTCAAGGATGGCTCCATTAGAACTAGCGTTCTAACTTCAAAGCCTCCCACCTATCCTACACAAGTAAGGTCAAAGTTCAATGTCAAGCTGCAGTAAAGGTTCACGGGGTCTTTCCGTCTAGCCGCGGGTACACCGCATCTTCACGGCGAATTCGATTTCACTGAGCCTCTGCTGGAGACAGCGCCGCCATCATTATGCCATTCGTGCAGGTCGGAACTTACCCGACAAGGAATTTCGCTACCTTAGGACCGTTATAGTTACGGCCGCCGTTTACTGGGGCTTCGATCAAGAGCTTCGCTTACGCTAACCCCATCAATTAACCTTCCAGCACCGGGCAGGCATCACACCCTATACGTCCACTTTCGTGTTTGCAGAGTGCTATGTTTTTAATAAACAGTTGCAGCGGCCTGGTTTCTGTGGCTGCCAATAGCTCAGACCGCAAGGATCATCACCGTCAGCAGCGTACCTTCTCCCGAAGTTACGGTACCATTTTGCCTAGTTCCTTCAGCAGAGTTCTCTCAAGCGCTTTGGTCTACTCGACCTGACCACCTGTGTCGGTTTAGGGTACGATTCCTGTGTAACTGAAGCTTAGAGACTTTTCCTGGAAGCATGGTATCAGCCACTTCACTGTACAAGTACAGCTTGCTATCGACTCTCAGCATAGAGCACCCCGGATTTGCCTAAGATGCATGCCTACTGTCTTCCACCTGGACAACCAACGCCAGGCTGACTTAACCTTCTCCGTCCTCTCATCGCATTACACAGAAGTATTGGAATATTAACCAATTTCCCATCGACTACGCCTCTCGGCCTCGCCTTAGGGGTCGACTCACCCAGCCCCGATTAACGTTGGACTGGAACCCTTGGTCTTTCAGCGAACGGGTTTTTCACCCGTTTTGTCGTTACTCACGTCAGCATTCGCACTTCTGATACCTCCAGCATACTTCTCAATACACCTTCATCGGCTTACAGAACGCTCCCCTACCACGTAACTTAAAAGTTACATCCGCAGCTTCGGCACATAGTTTTAGCCCCGTTACATCTTCCGCGCAGGCCGACTCGACTAGTGAGCTATTACGCTTTCTTTAAAGGGTGGCTGCTTCTAAGCCAACCTCCTAGCTGTCTATGCCTTCCCACATCGTTTCCCACTTAACTATGATTTTGGGGCCTTAGCTGGCGGTCTGGATTGTTTTCCTCTTGACTACGGACGTTAGCACCCGCAGTCTGTCTCCCGGATAGTACTCATTGGTATTCGGAGTTTGCATCGGTTTGGTAAGTCGGGATGACCCCCTAGCCGAAACAGTGCTCTACCCCCAATGGTATTCGTCCGAGGCGCTACCTAAATAGCTTTCGGGGAGAACCAGCTATCACCAGGCTTGATTAGCCTTTCACCCCTATCCACAAGTCATCCCCTGGCTTTTCAACGACAGTGGGTTCGGTCCTCCAGTTAGTGTTACCCAACCTTCAACCTGCTCATGGATAGATCGCCTGGTTTCGGGTCTACACCCAGCAACTAAACGCCCTATTAAGACTCGATTTCTCTACGGCTCCCCTATTCGGTTAACCTTGCTACTGAATGTAAGTCGCTGACCCATTATACAAAAGGTACGCAGTCACCAAACAAGTTGGCTCCCACTGCTTGTATGCATGCGGTTTCAGGATCTATTTCACTCCCCTCACAGGGGTTCTTTTCGCCTTTCCCTCACGGTACTGGTTCACTATCGGTCAGTCAGGAGTATTTAGCCTTGGAGGATGGTCCCCCCATATTCAGACAAGGTTTCACGTGCCTCGCCCTACTCGTCATCATTGTATGTGCCCTTTCGTGTACGGGAATATCACCCTCTACGTTCGCACTTCCCAGAGCGTTCCACTAGAACACATACAACTTAATGGGCTGATCCCCGTTCGCTCGCCGCTACTAAGGGAATCTCAATTGATTTCTTTTCCTAAGGGTACTGAGATGTTTCACTTCCCCTCGTTCGCCTTGCATACCTATGTATTCAGTATGCAATACCTACCTTGTGGTAAGTGGGTTCCCCCATTCAGAAATCTCCGGATCAAAGGATATTTGCCGCCTCCCCGGAGCTTATCGCAGGCTATTACGTCTTTCATCGCCTCTGACTGCCAAGGCATCCACCACATGCACTTAATTACTTGACTATACAACCCCAAACAGTCGACGTTACCTACAAGTAGTAACTTCAACATTTCAGTTTGACGCACTGTGCACTTAAGCACCGTACAGCTTCAATCTAATTCATATACCAAAACGCTTGATTCAGTTAATCGCTAGTTCTCGCATTAATCTTTCATCTAACTGCAACACTTTCGTATTACCGTTAAAATCATATTAATCGAGTTTTGAACAATTTATTTCAGACTCAATTCTACTAATCTGTTAATGAATTAATGTAACCTCGTCAGCTACATTAAACTGTGATAAATCACAGAACTTAATAAACCAAGATCATTCGATCTTCTTATTCACTAAATTCTGTAATCTTTAGCCCGTACTCCGTAAAGTACGTGGTGGAGACTAGGAGAGTCGAACTCCTGACCTCCTGCGTGCAAAGCAGGCGCTCTACCAACTAAGCTAAGTCCCCAGCTTATCATTGTGAATTCTATATCCTTAAATCTTT
>NZ_KB850054.1 GCF_000369505.1 Acinetobacter sp. NIPH 298 | reverse complement strand
CCCCACTGCTGCCTCCCGTAGGAGTCTGGGCCGTGTCTCAGTCCCAGTGTGGCGGATCATCCTCTCAGACCCGCTACAGATCGTCGCCTTGGTAGGCCTTTACCCCACCAACTAGC
This sequence comes from Acinetobacter sp. NIPH 298, assembly GCF_000369505.1. Taxonomy (GTDB): domain Bacteria; phylum Pseudomonadota; class Gammaproteobacteria; order Pseudomonadales; family Moraxellaceae; genus Acinetobacter. Next base: position 535,091 of record NZ_KB850054.1, on the reverse strand, counting down.
TAATCCGACTTAGGCTCATCTATTAGCGCAAGGCCCGAAGGTCCCCTGCTTTCTCCCGTAGGACGTATGCGGTATTAGCATCCCTTTCGGAATGTTGTCCCCCACTAATAGGCAGATTCCTAAGCATTACTCACCCGTCCGCCGCTAGGTAATGTAGCAAGCTACATCACCCCGCTCGACTTGCATGTGTTAAGCCTGCCGCCAGCGTTCAATCTGAGCCATGATCAAACTCTTCAGTTTAAAATCAGTAGTACCTTTAAAGGGTACCAATCTTGGCTCATCAATTTTCTGACAAATATTTCTCAAATAAACTTCGAGTAATTTCTACCATCTAATCAATGAAAATAATTTCGATCGATTAACCAGTAAAAATCCACACAAGTTGTTCTTCTTCAATTCTTAATGATCTTCTCGATGATTCGTCACCATCAAGCTAGGTCGGCTATATTACTCTCAATCTCTTAAAAGTCAACAGGCAATTTAGATATTTTTAAAACTTATTCTCAAACACAAGATTCAAACCTTTCAATCCAAATCCTTGTTTCTCAACAAGTTTTTATCTGCATCACCGCCGATGGATGTGCATTCTACAGCATTTCTAACTCCACACAACCCCTTTTTTTCATTTATTGCGACGAGTGTCTATTTCTTGCACAAATAAGGCTGAAAATGTGGAATTTGATCTAATATTTGTTCAGTTTTACTCTTTTCTTGCCAATGCAAAGGGCGGCAATCGATATATTCACAATACCCCGTGCCTTCGTATGATTCATTTTTCCAAATTAACTGATAGTGAAAACTTCCCACATAACCTGCGGCTAAACCAAATTTATAATCGCCTCGACTTTGTGCTTTCAGGTGAAAAGTAACTTGATTATTTTCCTGACATTGCCAAATAAACTCTCGAGCTAGATACATATCACGCCCATTTGGTGTTTGGATTTTAGGATAAACCCGTGTTACATCAAAAATAACGTGCTGATCATAAAGTATGGTCTGTTGTTGGTCGTGCTGGATTTCAATTCTTGAAAAAATGATGTTATTCCATTGATTCCTTAACTCAGAAAGTATGATTTGAAGATCTGAACGAATTTGAATAATTTGATAAGTAAAAAAATGAAAGGCGATAAATGGCAAATAAACTGCTCTGGCATGCTTCAGAATACCTTGTGCTTCTATTTGATATTTTTGTTCTTTATAGATAATTTCACCTTCACACTGGCACCTTGCATACCAATAGTCAGCGACACCCCATTGCAAAGCCGAATGATTTTCGATTTCAGTGTACGTATTTACTTTTAACTGACAACTTAATTCTTCATCAAATCGTTTAAAATAATAATTGGGTGATTCGACTTGGATATCATCAATATCAAGAAATTGATAGCGATCAATTTCAAATTGGCATTGCTCTTTGGCACTATAACTTTTGAGATGTCCAACTGTTGCTACACTGCTGCTCACTAATACCGTTGCCGTATCAATCGCTGTTGTGGTGATCGCACTGGCGTTATAGCAAATCGGAATACGTGGCTGACCAATTAAACTAATGAAATTCAGATAATGAAAAGGTGCTGGCAGATTCGGCAGAATCAACGCCTGATAAACGATTTTAAATAAACCTTTGGGCGGGTAAAAAGTTAAAGCATCTGACTTATTGAGGTTCAGTTGCTTTAATTGATTGTTACTCATCAACATTGGCATACTGAACCTCCTGATTTTAAGTTGTTATTTTTGAGTCATTCTTTTTCGCAAATAAAGTCGTTACAAACCCTGAGAGCACATACAGGATACATACAATCAAGATACCTACTGGAATGTTGTACGTGATCGCAGCAAAAATCAAGACTACAGGCAACATCACGACAAATGGTACGCGTTTACGATCCATTTGTTTAAATGAGTAATACTTGATATTTGAAATCATCAACAACCCTATCCCGACCATAACGACAGAGTTAATAACTTGAATCACAATATCTTTTAAATCAAAGATAAATGGATAATCGCGTCCGACCCAAACCAGTGAAATCACAGTGACCGCAGCAAGCGGGCTAGCGATACCAATAAAGTAACGCTTATCCACCACACCAATTTGCACATTGAAACGTGCCAAGCGGAATGCCGCACATGCGGTATAGATAAAGCAACACGCTAAACCAATACGTCCTAAATCATGTAAGCTCCAGCTATACATTAAGATTGCAGGTGCAACCCCAAAAGCCAGCAGATCAGATAATGAATCATATTGTTCGCCGAAGGCACTCTGTGCACCAATCGCACGCGCCACTCGTCCATCTAATCCATCAAGCAATGCAGCGAGGAAAATCGCATAGATGGCTTGATTAAAGTTTCCATTCATACTCGCAATAATTGAGTAAAAACCAGATAGAAGTGCCGCTGTTGTAATTAAGTTTGGCCATAGATAAATACCACGACGTTTTACTTTTTGCCCTTCGTGCGTATGCTCTTCTTCTTCCACTTCAAATGTAATGCGATCAAAAGAACGCCCATCTTTATTTGAATCAGAATCAGGTTTAGGAGAATTTGTCATTATTTTCAATTCCTCGACAATATTTTGACGTCGGCGGGTTACTCACCCACCAACCAACGTACTGCAGCATGACCACCATTTTCACTCATACGCAAATGTGGAAATAACCATTGTAAAGCCTGATCAGCATCTTCTGAGAACTTCCACGGCGGGTTAATCACCAGTAAGCCACAACCATTTAATCCAACTGGCGTATCATCAGGCCATACACAAATTTCGCAGACCAATTGACGACGGATTCCAGTTTTAAACATTTTCTTTTCAAAACGCTCGATCATGGCACGATCTTTAATTGGATACCAAACCGCAAATACACCTGTTGGCCACTTGCTATGCGCGACTTGTAAAAGTTCAACCAATTGCGGAAAGTCTTTACGCTCTAATTCATATGGTGGATCAATCATCACCAATCCGCGTTTTTCTTTTGGCGGAATAACTCCAAACAAACCTTCATAAGCGTCACGCTCATGTAAGCCCATGCGTTTATCATGAATATTGTGACGCAACTCGGCAAATACATCGCGCTGCATTTCAAATACAGTCGCTTTATCAATATCTCGCATTGCTTGTAAAGCAAACCAAGGTGAACCCGGGTAACTCCCCTTACCTTCCTGCTCGCGTATCTTGCCAACCAATTTTAAAAACTCCTGAATAGACTCAGGTGCTTGGCGCTTTTCCATCTCGCTTAATTGCACTAAACGATGAATTCCTGTGAGGAACTCGCCTGATTTTTGTGATGGTGCAAGTGATAAATTATATTTACCCGCCCCACCATGGGTGTCGATATACCGATATGGTTTATCTTTAGCATTTAAACGAGTAAGCAGTTGAAGCAAAAGTACATGCTTCATAACATCGGCAAAGTTACCTGCATGGAAATGGTGACGGTAATTCATGTTGACAATTATTCCTCAATTCAAAGGATAGTTTATCATGAAAATAAAGGCTATTCTTTAACGTTGATGTGATCATCTAAAATTGTACTGTAATCAAATGAATGTTAACTGGAACTGTATGCAATTCACCTCGCTTCCTACATCTTGGAATATTGATCAAATTTTAGATGATTTAAATACGTCTGGATTTGCTTTGCTGGACGATGTATACCCACATGAATATGTGCGAGATCTGGTTCAAGAATGTAGTTCAAATTTGGAAGCATTTCGAGCAGCAGGTATACAAAATGGTGTGGTCAGCCATATTCGAAGTGATCACATTTTGTGGATTGATGATCAACTCCCAATTGCTGAAAAGCATATCAACACCTTAGAAAACTTATCGCAGGCATTGAATCAAGCATTCTATTTGGGGATTAAAGAAGTCGAAGCTCATTTTGCTTGTTATAACGCAGGTGAGTTTTACGCATTGCATCGCGACAATCCTCAACAAAAGAATGATCGTATGATTTCAACCGTTTTTTACTTACACGAAAGCTGGCAAGAAGATTGGGGTGGTCAGTTACGACTCCAAGATAAAAATGATCAATGGCACATCATCCAACCTGTATCAAACCGCCTTGTCATCTTCCAAAGTGATTTATTACATGAAGTGTTGCGGTCAAAGCAACAGCGCTTATCCATTACAGCGTGGCTACGGAGTAGTAATTCAATTTGGAATGGATAACTGCATAAACACGCAGACAAAGTAAGGTTGTGAAGTTTATGGCATATCAACCTTTAAATCGCGACAAATAGCCTTATATATCTAAGCATAACTGACGATTTTGGATCAATGAATGACGAATGAAACCAAAGATGTAATTGCTCGTATTGGTGAAACAGATCAACTCTATCTATCGAGTGACACACCAGAGCTGGCTTTAGAACGTGCTGACTTGCGCTTGCAATTGGTCATGCTGAGCCATATTCGTCAGGAACAAGTGCATTTTTTACAAGAAGCCATCGTCCTGCTTGAACAGGCACGCATTGCAAATGATGAAATGCCCCTGAGCTTGTATTTGAATTTGTCTTTATATTTAGCCAAAGCATATATGATGTACTTTGAACTGACCAAAGAGCAGCGCTTTGCTTTAATTACCCAGCAAATTTTAAAACCTTTGGCACATAACCATCATGTGGATATTTATTTCTTTTTGGCCTATGCCTCAACCGCTAAAAAAGAACATGCTTTAACTCAACACTGGTTGAAAAAATATGTGTCATGTATCGACTATGATTTAGCGTTATTACAAGAACATTCAGCATTTAAGTTAATCCGTCAGGAAGACTGGTTTAAAGCTCTCATACGAAATAAAGCTCACTAGGGTCTGTTGACATTTCACAGATGCTTGCGACAGTGGACATTTTTTAGATGGTACAAGGCATGTTTTGCGAAATTTAGTCATTCTAAATGAGCAAGACATAACGCAGTAGCAGCAAAAAATGCCCCTGTCCCATAGGGTTATGGCTAAAACTTCCCCAAACTTCGTTATGAAACTTGACAAGGGGATCGCCATTGCCTGCGCTTCATGCCTTGTTTGAGTCGTTTTTGCCTATAACGCAATGCATGGCTGAAATGTCAACAGACCCTAATCATGTGAGCTTTATTTTTTGATTTTTTAATGCGTACTATCAAGGTGTAATTGCTGATTCAGTTCATCAATCACGATCGCCCACTCATCATCTTTATCAATATGACTTTTTAAGAAATCTCTTTGTCCTGCACTCCAAAACTCAGCTTCATGCAGTCTTTGTCCAGCACTGAGTTGATGTGTTTGGACAAAACGTTCAATTGCGGCTTCATCGGCGCCAAGTCCTAGCTGTTCAAACAATAATTCTAATGTCGGTTGTTGCTCAAACATTTTTCTTCTCCTTTAATCTTCTATATCCAATTTAACAACAAACAAGAAGTCGTTGCAGAAAAGACATTTATTTTCTTGTTGCTTTTTGTGTTTATCATTTTTAACGCATAAAAAAACGCCTTCAAATGAAGGCGTTCTCAAACTTATCTAAAAATAGATAAATTATTTTAACATGTCAGCAATTGCCGCACGTTCATCTTCAAGTTCTTGAAGTGTGATGTTCATACGCTCACGGCTGAATTCATCAATTTCAAGACCTTCAACACGTGTGTATTCACCATTTTCACAAGTTACTGGCACACCGTACATTACGCCTTCTGGAATACCATAAGAACCGTCAGATGGGATACCCATAGTTACCCATTTGCCGTTTGTACCCAACGCCCAGTCACGCATATGATCGATTGCAGCATTAGCAGCTGAAGCAGCTGAAGACAAACCACGTGCTTCGATGATCGCAGCACCACGTTTACCAACTGTCGGAAGGAATGTATCTTTATTCCATTCTGCATCGTTGATTTTGTCTTTTAAGCTTTCGCCATTTGCAGTTGCAAAACGGTAGTCAGCATACATCGTTGGAGAGTGGTTACCCCAAACTGTTAATTTTTCGATATCAGAAACAGCAACACCCGCTTTTTGAGCAATTTGAGTCAAAGCACGGTTGTGATCAAGACGTAACATTGCGGTAAAGTTTTTCGCTGGAAGATCTGGAGCAGATTTCATTGCGATATAAGCATTGGTGTTTGCAGGATTACCTACAACCAATACTTTAACATCACGGCTCGCAACTTCGTTTAATGCTTGACCTTGACCAATGAAGATTTCACCGTTGACTTTCAACAAGTCAGCACGTTCCATACCAGGACCGCGTGGACGAGAACCGACCAACAAAGCATAGTCAGCATCTTTAAATGCAACTTTAGGATCATCAGTCCCGATCATGCCCGCCAATAATGGGAAAGCACAGTCATCAAGTTCCATCATCACGCCTTTAAGCGCTTGTTGAGCTTTCTCAAAAGGAACTTCAAGCAATTGTAAAATTACAGGTTGATCTTTACCTAGCATTTCACCGCTTGCAATACGGAATAATAAGCTATAACCAATTTGACCTGCAGCGCCTGTAACGGCAACACGAACGGGTTGCTTCATGTGATATTCTCCAATGAGGTGCGTTAGCACGATTGAGTTCAGTTGTGACTCAATCGAATTATCATAAACGGCAAAGATTGTACTCTAAAGCAGCATCTTATGCATGTAAAAGAGAATGATTTCAACAAAAGTCTGATAGAAAATACAAATCAAGCCAGTCAAAAAGTTAATAACTGCCTTTAATCGTAAATTCATTTGGGCATCCTGTCACAACATGGCTAGCACATTGTTTATATTGCCCATTTTTCTGATAACAGACGCGTATTTCCGTTAAAATCGAATCTGATTTTGAGGATTGACAGCTAAAGCGAATACCATTCGCTGGTAAGGATGGATTTAATTTGGTGAATTGCTGTCTAAGACTTTCTTTCTGAACCGCAATTGTATTTGGACTGGTTAGATCTGCTGGAACTTTTAAGCGCTCTGCAAAGTTAATAATCGTCCTAAAATATTGACTGGCATTCATCGGAACGCAGCCCCCTACACTCTGCCAAAGCTGTACACGTTCATTTTCGTTTGGCATCACACGTGCAACCACGGTTGCTTGCAGCGGTGAAAGCTGAGCAGATGATTTCGTTTCACAATTACGATTTACAGGAACTTCTGGAAGTAGACTTGAAATTGTAAGCGAATATCCCTCTAGACATTTACGTTGTTTTTGTTTTGAAGAATCTAAGGCACAAACGGCAGGCGTCATTTGCACATGCAAGATATAGCCAGCAATATTCGGGCGATCTGCTGCATATAATGGCGTGCCAAATGACAAGATGATGCAACAAAGCAATGCCTGCCCCAATCTTGTCAACCGCCTTTCAAGTAAATCTATCGATTTCATCAAATGCCAAAACTTCATGATTTCAAATTAAACATCCAATTGTATTTTTAAGGGGTATTGCGTACAGGAATCGCCCCCATCCTTTTTTCTAGGGATTGAGGACCCTGTCCGAGCACCACACCATAATGTGTTGCATTGGTCATGACATGTTTAACGTAGTCACGTGTCTCCAATAATGGAATGCTTTCTGTGTATTGATCCGCAGCAATGGTTTGACCATCGGGTTGCCAACGTCGCGCACGATTCGGACCTGCGTTATAACCTGCTGTTGCCAGCACTGCATTCCCACTCAGTTGCCCTTGAATCATAGAAAGATAATAGGTGCCGTAACGAATGTTGGTATTCATTTCACTTAATGCTGCTGGGTTATAGGTTTCACCCATTTGACGCGCAATTAACTTGGCGGTATTTGGCATGATTTGCATTAAGCCACCTGCGCCAACATGCGAGCGAGCTGAAGTGACAAAACGACTTTCTTGACGCATCAGACCATAAGCCCAAGCAGGATCAACGCCAGCATTGTAGCTATGACTGCTCACATTACTACGATGCGGGGTAGTATAACGATAGGTATCATTATGTCTCGATGTGGTTCGATCAGCCGCATAAATCGCTCGATCATACCAACCCATATCATGTGCGCGTTTTGCCGCTGCCAATAATAGGCCATCATCTTGTTGCAAATAGGCTTGTCGAACAGCCCAATTCCATTCTCTATTAGTATACGTTGCAGGTGCATTGACATCTCTTAATGTAAATGCCCGCTTAAAATGAATATTTTGGTTGAGTCGCTGAATATCTTGTGAACTTGGTTGTTCATCGTATGGCTTATGATTATACCGTTCGCCTAAACGATCTTTGGCAAGTAAATTATGATAGTCATCACCAGCTTGAGCCAGTCTACGATAAATCTGCTGGGCTGCTTGTTTAGATGCTGCATCTGAACGTTGCTCAGACGCTCGAGCCAGCCAATATTGCCAACGATCTTCTTGCTTCTGGGTTACCGACATCGCATCAATCGCACGAATCAGACTTTCCCATGAACCAAATCGAATCGACTGACGCGCATAAATTTCCGCTTCTTCAGGACTAAATGGATAACCATAACTTTGATCAAAAGCATTCAACACACTACGATTAAAACCATTTTTCATGACCGTAGTACCACCGACATAGCCCACTGTACGATACAAATACTGTTGTACTGCAGGTGGCGTGTCTTGAACAGCACGTGGAAGATTGGCCAATGCATTGGTTAGGTCACTATCCGCAATCCGCCCGATAGCGAAAATGAGATAAGCATAATCGGCATCATTGCTTTTGGTCGCACTCCATAAATACTCTAATGGATTGGCTTGAATCTGATTGAATTGTGCTAAAGATAAGCTCAATCCTAGTGCTTGAGCAGTTGCGACAGCCGGCCCTGACTGCCCTGCACGTAACTGTCCCCACAATCTTTGCTGACGATCTTGTGCGGTCATTAATGGACTAGAAAGCATCATTCGACCTAAACCATTGCATGATTCAGGCTGAGAATTTGTGGTCAACCAAATGTCTTTATACTCTGCAAAAACTAAACTGTCTCCAGTTCTCGCTCTGACTTGCGCGATGGCACAGCTTTCTGCTTGGTCAGGATTGGTCACATAACTTAAAACTGGTTTAGCTTCAGCAAAACTCGCAAGTTTAACTTTTTCCTCAACATAATCTGCTGCCAACTTTTCTGCCATCGCAGATTGCGGATAGCGTTGGGCAAAACTAATAATGGCAGATGCGGGCTGAAAACCAAGATTGGTATTTAATTTCCAGTATTCTGGATAATAACCTAATACATCATTTTGCATTTGCTCTTGAAATTGATCGAGCATCGCAATGTTACTGGCATTGGCAGCACGTAAAGCATCATTAAACTGTGCATCTAAAGCATAGATGGATGAACACGCTAGCAAGCCACCCATTGCGATAAAACGGCGGAAGTTGTTCTTGTTGTTCACTTTATTACTTTCCATCGTTATAAAATCACCTTGCTTTTTCATCGTCATCAATCAATATGCCCAATTCACCCAACGGTGATAGTGTAATAAGTCTGGCTTTCCTCTATTGTTGTGTTATGTAACTTACTGATTCATATTCATTAACGCTTATACAATTTTCATCACAAACTGTCTTTTTTTGTCAGTTTTTTATTCTCTCCGCACATACAAAAATACTGCTATAATCCGCGCTTTGTTCAAACTCACCTTGTTCAGGAGCCTGCATGACGGTTCAAACATTCATTCCAAGTGCTTTAAAAGCTGCCTCAGAAAACACTGTTACCCAGCCAATGCACACCACTGATGTTTCAATTAAAAAACTTTATATTGAAACGCAAGGGTGTCAGATGAATGAGTATGACAGTCACCGTATGGCAGATTTACTCGGCGATTCACACGGTTATGTACTGACCACTGATCCCAAAGAAGCTGACATTTTACTGATGAACACTTGTTCTATTCGTGAAAAAGCTCAAGAAAAGGTTTTTAGCGGATTGGGACGTTGGCGCAAACTCAAAGAACAGAATCCAGATCTCGTGATTGGTGTTGGTGGCTGTGTTGCATCGCAAGAAGGCGACAACATTCAGAAACGCGCACCTTATGTCGATATGGTCTTTGGTCCACAGACCCTACATCGGTTACCGCAAATGCTTGATCAGCATCAGGCCCAAATCGAAAAACCGAAAAAAGATAAAATTAAACTGGTTGATATTTCTTTCCCAGATATTGAAAAGTTCGACTTTCTACCAGAACCACGCGTGGAAGGCTTTAAAGCTTTCGTGTCGATCATGGAAGGTTGTTCTAAATACTGTTCATTTTGTGTCGTTCCTTATACTCGTGGTGAAGAAGTTTCTCGCCCACTGGATGATGTCTTGGCGGAAATTGCAGGACTCGCAGAAAAAGGTGTACGTGAGATCAGCTTGCTTGGTCAAAACGTCAATGGTTATCGTGGTGAAACATTTGAGGGTGATATCTGTACGTTCCCAGAACTACTTCGCCTAGTGGCTGAAATCCCTGGAATTGGACGTTTGCGTTATACCACCTCTCACCCACTTGAATTTTCTGATGAACTGATTCAATGCTACCGTGACTTACCACAAATGGTGTCGCATTTGCATTTACCTGTACAAAGCGGTTCAAATGATGTACTCCAAGCAATGAAACGTAATCACACCATTGATGTGTATATTGATAAAATCGCCAAACTACGTAAAGTCCGTCCAGATATGCACTTATCCAGTGACTTTATTATTGGTTTCCCGGGTGAAACTGATGCGCACTTTGCTGAAACCTTACAGTTTATTAAAGACTTAGATTTTGACCATTCTTATAGTTTTGTGTATTCAAAACGTCCGGGCACACCTGCTTCTGACCTCGCTGATGACACACCAGATCAAGTGAAAAAAGATCGTTTAGCACAAGTGCAGCAAGTGATTAAAAAATCGAGCATAGATAAAACCGATGCCATGCTGGGTAAAATCGAACGTGTGCTGATTGAAAAAGTATCTGATAAAGATCCAAATGTATTAATGGGAACAGCGGACAATACTCGTTTGGTTGCCTTTATCGGTGATGCAACTTGGGTTGGACGTTTCGCAGAAATTGAGATTACTGAAATTAAAACTTTAAATTTAGTTTATGGTGAACTCTTGAATCTTGAACCTGACGTGGCGTAATGTAGAGGTATTCTCATAAGTCAATAAGAGGGTTTCTCTTGACTGCAGCGATTCGACGTACAGTAACGTTCCCTGAGATTTCAATGGAACGCTTGAAAAGCATGCTCGGTGCGTATAACGGGCATTTAAAACAAATCGAACAACGTTTAGATGTCAAAATTACTCACCGAGGCGATGCTTTCTACCTCGACGGTGAGATTGAAACGGTCGAAAGAGCCGAAGCATTATTGCAACGGCTCTATGCGGAGTCTGAAACATCACAACAAGTCAGTGCTGATTTACTCCATCTTATGATCCAATCCTCCCAAACCGACCGAGACTTCGAATTGGTCGGTGAAGGAATAGATCAAGATGAGACCCCCTTAGATGTCTATTTCCAGACCCGTAAAGGCCGAATTAATCCTCGCGGCACAAACCAAAAACGCTATGTGCAACGTATCCTACAAAGTGATATTTCATTCGGTATTGGTCCAGCAGGTACAGGTAAAACTTACCTAGCTGTTGCTGCTGCCGTCGATATGCTGGAACGTAATGAAATCCAACGTATTTTATTGGTTCGTCCTGCTGTCGAAGCAGGTGAGAAACTTGGTTTTCTACCCGGTGATTTAACCCAAAAAATTGATCCATATTTACGCCCACTTTATGATGCTTTATATGAAATGCTTGGCTTCGAGAAAGTCGCCAAACTGATCGAGCGTCAAGTGATTGAGGTTGCCCCGCTTGCTTATATGCGTGGTCGTACTTTAAACCACTCTTTTGTGATTTTAGATGAAGCGCAAAACACCACGCCTGAACAAATGAAGATGTTCCTCACTCGTTTGGGCTTTGGTTCTCGTGCTGTCATTACGGGTGATGTCACGCAAGTTGATTTGCCGCGTGGTCAACAATCTGGTTTAGCACAAGCTTTGCGTGTCCTAGAAAATGTACATGAAATCCATATCACACGTTTCCACTCTCGTGATGTGGTTCGTCATCAATTGGTACAAAAGATTGTTGAAGCTTACGAAGGCTGGGACAGTGAGCAACAGCGTTTATCCGCTGAAGCCCGTGCCGAACGTAAAGCCAAACAAGAAGCGCTGATTGCAGAGAATGACTCCGCAGCAGATGCACAACACATTTAAGAAAAACCTCACCCCTGCTTTATAACAGTGGGGGTGAGGACGATTAATTAAGGATCTATTTTTGAAAATCAATCTAAGTCTTCAACAAGACTTTCAAACAGCTGAACTCCCCCTAAAACGTGGTCAAATCAAAAAACAGCTCGAAACTGCATTACGTCATGTTGGTTTCGAGGTTGACTGCGAAATAGGCATTGCTTGTGTAGATGTTGCTGAAAGCCATGAGCTGAATTTGCAATATCGTGAAAAAGACAAACCGACCAATGTACTGTCTTTTCCAAGTGATATCCCAGAAGAAATGCTTAACCTACTGGATGCAGAGCCGCTGGGTGATTTGGTTATTTGTATTCCTGTGGTTTTACAAGAAGCCACTGAGCAACAAAAAACACCGAACCAACATTTCACTCACCTACTTGTTCATGGTGTTTTGCATTTATTGGGTTACGATCACGAAACCAATGAAACAGATGCTGAAGAAATGGAAGCTTTGGAAATCGCGATTCTTAAAAAGCTCGGGGTTGCAAACCCATACCAAGCCGATGAGATCTGAGTAAAGTATCTATGTATATCGTCATTTTTAAAGCCACGATTAAACAACTTGATGCAACTTATTCAGAAATGGCGCAAAAGCTAAGAAATAAAGCTTTAGCGGAATTTAACTGTGTAAAGTTTGAAGCATGTAGTGAAAATGGTTTTGAAATTGCGCTGTCATACTGGAATTGCTTGGAAGATATAAAGCGCTGGCAACAAGATGCAGAACATCAAGTTGCTCAGCATCTAGGTAAAGAAAAATGGTATCAAAGCTTTAGTGTTGAGATCTGCAAAGTAGAACGCTCCTACTCAGCTTAAATTGGATTGTGGATAATGAATAACTTATCCACATTTTCCATATTTAAGTCCACTTCAATTGCCTTTTACTATTCATCAACTCAATGCACTTCAAACTCGGCATCTACGGGATCAAAACGCCATGTCCGAATGATACGTAATTCCGAAATCTCTTTCATACCGGCATCAAATGCGCCAAATGGCGCGCCACGACGAACCGAGGCTCGCGCTGCCTCATCCAAAATCGGGTGTCCAGAACTTTCAATTAAACGGATGGCACGAATACCACCCTGTGCATTTAAAATCACCATTAAGCGAACTTCGCCCGCTAAACGCTGTTGCTTGGCTGCATCTGGATAATAGCGATTGCCATACAATTCTACCTTTTGACGGAACTTATCCAAATAAGCCGCTGATGCATCTTGTTTGGCTTGAATACCATCAACCGTTTTAATACGTTGTTTACGGCTGAAATTTTGTTGTCGTTGTAAATATTGCGCTTCTAAGCTTGCCACCATCGCTGCTTTTGCTTGGAACTGACTTTGCAATTCTTCTAAAGCTTTTTTACGCTCACTTTGCTCTGCTTGTTTCTGCCAACTGAGTACGGTCATCAGCACTTTTTCTTCAAATTTTAGCTCTCGCTTTTGTTGTATCGTTTCAAGGCTCTCCAATTCGTTTTCACCTGCTGTTGCATCAATTTGCATCGGTGATGGCATATCACTCGACATACGATGTGCTTTGTGAAAGTCTCCTGAACCAGTTTGATCAGTTTGCGCTAGAAAATCTGCATCTTTAACTTTTTCTTGACTCAAGCGAACTGAGACCGCGATTTCTTTGGTCGAAGTATCCGATGGAGATGGCATCGCAAACTGAGTCACCAGTACGCCACCATGTAATAGCATCGCTAAAGCAACAGCCCCAACGAAAATTGGATCTTGCCACCAATGATGAGACAACTCAGTACGAAAATTTATTTTATTCCACATGGTATTTAAGCGACAAAAGTCGCATCCCCAACGGCACTCACCGTATAAAAACCAAACCAATATTCAAAAGTTAAGAAAAATGTGATCCACTTATGGTTGCAGTGTTTCCATACCTTCATTTTATGAAAATGTAGCAATTAATTTTGCTACACTGCAAGCTACAAATTTAATTTTATTTTTTAGTTAATAAAAGATGGCGAATAAACCATTCACTTTCTGGAACAACTTTTATGCAAGCGCTACTCTCATCCGTCGTTAAACGTCTACGTAAAGTTTACCAAAAAGCTGAAGAATTCATCGAAGAAGAAAGAGAATTTCCACTTTCACAAGTATTTGTGAATGCAACCATGGAGCGTTACGTCACAGAAAATGTAGAGATGATGCAAGACCTACATGCGGATTTGTATGATGGTTGGTTACGCTTGTATACCACTTTGGATGTTAAAGGTTTACACACCACACTTTCTGTAGACTTAAAACTAATTCAGATGGAAATGAATCAAAATGTACAATTAATGGTGTTTGAGCAAATTAGTAATACCCAAGTCATCGAAGCAAAATTTAAAAATATCTTCCAAAAATGGGGCTTCTATATTGCCATTTGGTACTATCAAAAATTCAAAGAAGAAGATCCTCTAGGCAAGATTTTAGCGCATTTTGAAATTGTGACCGTTAAAGATGATTTGCTATATCTTGATTTAAATCGCTGGTTTGGCAAAAAACCAAGCATTATCGAAACACTCAGTAAAGTCCACGTCAATCGTGCTCGGGTTCGTCCAGCAGAACTGATTGTATGGGGCAATGTCAATCTTGCTGCAATGTTATATCCATCGGATGATGATCGCTTTGATGATGAGGATATAGAAGACACCACGGTGACGCCCATCCTGCAAAAGAACTTAAAGAAAAAATAAGATTCACTCGAAATCAGGCAAGTAACCTCTAGGTTCTTGCCGCCAATAAAACATATAACACCATGATCTATACGAAAATTAACAAGTGCTGAGTAAAAAGCCTGATTTTTTCTTCACAATCTACAGGCATAATAATTATAAATCCTCCTGATAAGCGAGTGATGCATGATGTATTTACTCAAAGGACATCGTATTATGACAAAGAAATTATCGAAAGTTCTTGGTATCACCACCGTAAGCTCCGCTGCAATCTTGTGTGCAAGCTTATCGAGCCATGCTTTGGCAATGACACCATTCCAAGCAAGCTATCAATTTAGCTACAACAATAAAAACTTAGGTTCAGCTACTCGTACCTTGTCTCAACAAGGCAACAACTGGACCTATCAATTTACAGCGAAAGCGGGTGGCATTGCTTCAGCGTCTGAAACCAGTCAGTTTGGTTTTGTCGACAATAAAATTATTTCTCAGAAATTTAGTCGCAGTAGCAAAATTTTAATCCACAACAATACAATGAATATTAACTTCAACCCGAACAGTAATGTCATCAACACTAAAAAAGATGACAAATCTCGCTCATTTGCATGGCAAGCAGGCGCATTAGATGAACTCAATGCTGAGCTGCAAATCCGTGAAGATTTGAAAAACAATACCCTCAGAACCAAATACCAAATCGCCGATGCAAAAGCATTGGATGATCGTCGCTTTGTAAGACAAGGAACCGAAACGATCAAGACCAATTACGGTACCTTTAATACGATTAAAGTCGTGATGCAACACGACAAGCCTGAACGCAATACCGTATTTTGGTTAGCACCACAACTTGACTATCTTCCAGTAAAAATGGCGCACAATGATGGCAAATCATCTTATGGGCTATTATTAACGGGCTATTCAGGTAAATCCAATTAATCGCTAAAGCAACCAGATATCGCAAACTTATGTGAAATATCACCAAACTCTGTAATTTTGGCTTGCAATTTTTTCGATGCTTTCTAAAATATGCCTTTGCTTGAAAAAGCATCCGTTTTAGAGGATTCTCCCGTGTACGCTTTAGAACAGAAAATCTTAAATGAAGGTATCGTTCTATCTGATCAAGTCTTAAAAGTTGATGCTTTCTTAAATCACCAAATCGACCCTGTGCTTATGCAGTTGATTGGTAAAGAGTTTGCTGCTCGCTTTAAAGACGCAGGTATTACCAAAATCATTACCATCGAAGCATCAGGGATTGCACCAGCAATCATGGCTGGACTAGAACTCGGTGTACCTGTGATTTTCGCTCGTAAATACCAATCATTAACGCTTAAAGATGATCTTTACCGTTCTAAAGTGTTTTCATTTACCAAACAAACTGAAAGTACTATTGCGATTTCAAACAAGCACATCAACTCAAGTGATAAAGCACTGGTGATTGATGACTTCTTGGCAAATGGTCAAGCTGCACTTGGTCTGATTGATTTGATCCATCAAGCGAATGCTGAAGTGGTCGGTGTTGGTATCGTGATTGAGAAATCATTCCAAGTCGGTCGTGATTTACTCATTGAAAAAGGCTATCGTGTTGAATCTTTGGCGCGAGTTAAATCTTTAGTCGATGGCAAAGTAACTTTTGTAACTGAATAAGATTCAATATCCAGAAAAAGCGGATGATCACTCATCCGCTTTTTTATTTAGCAACAGTCCCAGTTATAGAGGACTTTAGAAAAATCTCTTTTCTTTAAATCTTCTGGGTGAATAAAGAAATTGCCGACACCAGAATCCCCCCACATAATATCGTTTTCGGCATCATCCGTATCCAATTGAAATAGCAAAATATAGTCTTGAATATTTTCCTTATAGCCACGTGGATCGCTTTGTGTAAAAAATGGATAGCCACCTAATCGATGCCCGCTTGCAGAAAGCAATTCATGGTAAGGCTCAATAAAATCATTTTCGAAATCGCCCCCCTCGAATTGATCTTCAAAATCGTAAAGTTCATCAACATTGAGAATTTTCTTTCCAAAAGCAAAATCTTCCAGACTAATGACCTGCTCAGCATGCTGAAATTCAATCGAATACTGTCCAGTAAAAGGCAAATAAGCATCTTCATCAAATTCAAGCTCGGAAAAATCCTGTTTTAAGTGTGTTGAATCTTCAATAATCTGATCAAAATATAAAACTTTAAAGCTTGATTGCTGCTGTTGGTCATCAAAATTCATCCCATATAAATCATCGGCAGCAATATAGAACTGCAAAATTCCCGTGTCTGGAAAATGAGGTAAATTTGGAGTTTCAGCAAAATTGAACTGCGCCAATAAAACCAATGGATTGCCATCCGAGTCAACCGGATACGCGACCTCTAGCGGTAAATAAGGCTGCCCACCAATCTTACTTTGCCATAAAGTTAAATCATCACTTGGTGTTAGCTGCATGGTGACAGTCGGCAGCATAGTTGCTGAAATTTTTTCTAAGTATGGATGCAAAGTACTCGGTAAATTCTCAGGTTGAAGTTTCATTTTGTTGATTATCCATGTCGCTATTTATAGAACTTAATATAAAACAAGAAGCTAAATTAAAATAGAGAACAAAGTCTGTACTGCGACAGTTAGTGACGCTCAATTGCCCCATTATTTATCACATAAATTCTGATAAGATTAGCCCAAGCAAAATCTGCGATAGGAATGACGATGCGCACATACTTAGACCTTTTACAACATATTCTCGACAATGGCGGCGACAAAGGAGACCGCACAGGAACTGGGACACGTTCAGTATTTGGTCATCAAATGCGCTTTGACCTCTCCAAAGGTTTCCCCTTATTAACCACCAAGAAAGTCCACTTTCGTTCGATTGTGATTGAACTACTTTGGTTCCTGAAGGGTGATACCAATGTGCAATATCTAAAAGACCACAAAGTCTCAATTTGGGATGAATGGGCAACCGCAGAACAAACTGCTCGTTTTGGTCGTCCTGAAGGCGAACTCGGTCCTGTTTATGGACACCAATGGCGCAACTTTGGCGCGACTCAAAGTGACGACGGTAGCTATCAGCAAAATGGTTTTGATCAAATCAAATGGCTGGTAAATGAAATCAAAACCAATCCAAATTCACGTCGTCTAATCGTATCTGGTTGGAATCCAAACGAGGCTGGGAAAGTTGCACTCCCTCCTTGTCATACCCTGTTTCAATTTTTTGTACAAGATAACAAACTGTCATGCCAACTCTATCAACGAAGTGCCGATGTCTTCTTAGGTGTGCCATTTAATATTGCCAGCTATGCCCTACTCACTCATATGATTGCGCAGGTCTGTGGCTTAGAGGTTGGTGATTTTGTCTGGACAGGTGGTGATACTCATCTATATGCCAATCACTTTGAACAAGCGCAATTACAGCTTTCTCGTGAGCCATTAGCTTTATGTCAATTAAAACTCAATCCAGAGATCAACGATATTTTCGACTTTAAATTTGAGGATATTGAAATTGTAGGCTATGAATCACATCCTGCAATTAAAGCACCTGTCGCAGTTTAATTATTTTAGAGAGAACACCACATGGCATGGCAAGGAACTGAAGTTGTACACGTTGTGGCAATGGACCAAAAAAACTGTATAGGTAAAGGCAATGCACTACCGTGGCATATTTCTGCCGATCTTAAACATTTTAAAGCCATCACCCAAGGCGGCGTGGTGATCATGGGCCGAAAGACCCTTGAATCCATGGGACGAGCACTGCCAAATCGCGTGAACTGGGTGATTACTCGTGACCCATCTTGGCAGTTTGATGGGGTTAAGGTGGCGCATAGCATCGAAGATGCATTAAATGCTGCACTTACAGACGTACAACACTCTGAAAAAGCATCCTTATTTATTATTGGGGGTGGAGAGATTTTTAACCAAACACTTGCGATTGCCGATCGTCTGGAACTCACTCATGTGGATTTAGATGTACAAGGCGATGCTCATTATCCAAAAATCTCTGAGGACTTTCATAAAGTAAACTCAGAACAACATACTGATGAAAAATCAAATATCACCTTTGAGTTTGCAACTTATCAAAAATAAAAAATGGATCGCGAATTGTTATGCATAACATTGGATCACGTGAGTTTTTCATTGCGCTAGGGATAGGACTCTTACACAGTACTTTTACCCTATTCGTGATCCTTTCAAGTGCATGGTTGTGTCTTGCTTTATGGATTCAACAACCCCTTGGCAGTGTTTTTAGTCGTCTGATCATACTGCTTTGGGTCTTATTTGCACTCAGCTTAATTGGTTTTTATATCAGTGGTCATATTTTTAGTCGGCGCACTGACATTATTCTTTATTGTTGTGCATTTGCTTGTTCACTGCTTTGGTATTTCTCATTAGATGCAAGACAAGATCGTGAATGGGATCCTGAGGTTGCAGAACAATTCAATTATGAGAAGCATGGCGATATTGTTACATTACATCATGTTCGCAATTTTAACTGGCATGCCGACGGCAGTTATGATGTTCGTTGGGAAAACCGCACTGTTGACCTGAGTAAAATTACCGGCATTAATGTCATTGCATCATACTGGATGGGACCACAGATCGCCCATACGCTAGTAAGTTTCGATTTCTCAGACCAAAAACCCTTGGTCTTTTCGATTGAAATCCGTAAGGAAAAGGGCGAATCATTTTCAGCAATTGGTGGTTTCTTTCGTAAATATGAGCTGAGCCTGATAGCCTCTGATGAAAAAGATATTGTGTATACACGAAGTAATATTCGTAACGAACAAGTCTATCTATTCCCCATCAAAATGCCTGCTGATGAGCGCAAGGCTTTATTTATTGAATATCTAAATAAAGCAGATGAATTGCGTGCTGAAGCAAAATGGTACAACACGCTAACCAGTAACTGTACCACCCTCATTTTTGACATGGCACAGGCCATCAACCCACACAGATTGCCGAAAGATTACCGCCTTTTGGCTTCGGGCTATTTACCCAATTATTTACATGATCTGAAAGCACTGAATCAAAACTACAGTATGAAAGAGTGGTATCAACTGGCTCATATCAACCCTCGTTCAGAACAATACGCTAAACAACCCAATCAAAGTAGCGAGTTTTTTTCGGCCGTTATTCGTACTGGCCTGCCTAAAACTGAATAAACCTCATACTAGTTTTATTAGAAATGAATTAATATTTACAAAAGAATACGCTACATACCATCCTTCTACATCAATATTGATTTAAATCATAGCCATATAAACACAACGACTTGGATTTCAATTTTTATGTTAAAAACATTGTTAACTTCTAGTACTTTGGCGGTTGCGGTTGTCATGTCTGGTTGTGCAGGCACTGAATCGCTGCATACCTCATCCAATGCATCTCAAAAAGAAAGTATCGGCTTATATAATCGTACGTGGGTCGCGACACAGATTAATGGTGTTGAGATCGAAAGCAATGCGCTCTCTGGTAAACAACCATCGATCCAATTGGATGCTCAAGCAAAACGTTTCTCTGGTGCGGATGGTTGTAACAAGATTTTTGGTAGCTTTGAAAGTAATGCCAAGCAGTTACAACTTGGTCCAATTGCATCGACCAAAATGGCTTGTATCGGCAATGACAATGCAACCCTCTCACGTCAATATTCCGACGCCTTAACCAATACTGCAAGCTATAAGATCAAAGGACACGAACTTCAATTCTTAGACAGTTCTGGCAAAGCCCTCGTCAGTTTCATGACAGTGACTCAACCATTGCCTTAATGCTTTATTATAAAAAAGTAAAAGTTCGTTTCAAACACGGGCTTTTACTTTTTGAGCACTTGGTTTACTTTAGACACATTATTAAAAAATAAAAATTGGGGAACTTTATGCAACAGGCACTGTTTGGTGGTGGATGTTTTTGGTGTGTAGAAGCTGTATTTCTACAACTCAGAGGTGTTGAAAAAGTGGTCAGCGGGTATGCTGGCGGAATTGTTCAACACCCAAGTTATGAGCAAGTCTGTCAGGGCACGACACAACATGCTGAAGTTGTACTCATTGATTTTGATGAACAACAAATCAGCTACACTCAGCTCCTAAATGTATTCTTCACCACGCACGATCCAACCACATTGAACCGTCAAGGCAACGATATCGGTACACAATACCGTTCTGTTATTTATTACTTTAATGATGAACAGAAACAACTTGCAGAGCAGGTGATTCAAAGTTTGGAAGATGAAAGCTTAAATATTGTCACTGAACTGAGTCCTGCCCCGATCTTTTATCCTGCTGAAGATGAGCATCAAAATTTTTATGCGCGCAATCCCTCACAAGGCTATTGCAACTTTAGCATTCCGCCGAAGCTCTCTAAATTGCGGGCAAAGTTTATGGATTTACTCAAAACCGAGTAGACATAAAAAAAGCAACGCTTGGCGTTGCTTTCAATTTTTTATCAGGCTGAATTAAATTAATTTTCACTAACAAAAGCAATATTACTTAAGCCTGCTTCACTGGCACGAGACATCACTTGTGCAACTGTATCGTATTTTGATTCTTTGTCTGCGCGTAGTTGCACAGTCGGTTTATTCTCTGCTTGACCTGCCTCTTGGAAACGCTGTTCTAGCTCATCTAAACTAATAATTTGCGTATCCCAAGCCACCGCACCACTCGCATTAATACTAATGGTAATTGCTTTTGGTGGCGGATCTATAATTTCAGCCGTTGTCTTTGGTAAGCTCAATGGAATTGATGGGCTAGCAACCGTTGCCGTGACTAAAAAGATAATCATCAATACCAACATAATATCGATCAGAGGAATGAGGTTCATCTCATTCATGCCACTGTCGTGATCTTCACCCAATTGAAAGCCCATTTTAAGCTTGACCTCCAACTAAACTTTGTTGAGTCGCTTTAGTTTCAGTCTTTGCGGTGCTTTCTTGCTGCAACATGGTATCAATCAACAAGCCATGTGCCTGATCTTGTAAATCATGTGCCAAACCACGGTTGAAACGCATACAGATATTGTAAGCCAATACCGCAGGAATCGCCACCGCAAGACCTAGACCCGTCATGATCAACGCCTCACCGACAGGAATCGCAACTTGTGCTAAACCAGCCTGACCGCTTTTACCGACCGCCACAAGTGCATGGAAGATTCCCCACACTGTACCAAACAAACCAACGAACGGTGCAAGTGAAGCAATTGTCCCAAGTACTGATACGCCTTTTTCTGCTTGTGATTTCTCAGCAGAGATTTGGCGCAGTAGGGCTTGTTCAGCGACTGCTTTACGCTGCTCAAAAGTTAATGGTTGTAACTTCGCTTTAAGCGTCGTCAAAGCCTGAGCAAGCTGAGCATAAGCCTGTTGTTTTAATTGGCGTGTTCCTAAAATACGTAGAATAAAAATCGTCCACGTCGCAATCGACATTGCAAGAAGAATGAAATACAGCGTCTTACTCACTGCATCTGCATGTTGCCAATAAACTGAAAAGTTCATACTCGAACTCCTAATTAAAGTTAGCCGTTAAGGCTTAAATCTTTTAAAGGGTTAAATCTAATGGTAGCTCTGCTTTAATCGGATAAGCAACGCCATTTTCCATATACGGTTTGAATCTTCCACTTCGAACCTGCCTTACCAGCTTTTCATCTAATGCAGGTAATCCGGTACTACGTACAATACGAACACTAGTAATCTTTCCTTTCTCATCTGCTTCAATCGCGACCACAGCAGACCGTGGTTGGTTTTCCATGTCTTTTGCAGTTGCTGTTGGCTTCGGTGTACGACTCCATTGGATACCAGCACCACCAATTGATACACTTTTTGGTGATGGATCAGCAGCAGCTTGAGGTTTAGCGGCTTCTTGAACAGGTTTTGGTTTTTCAACCACCTTTTCCGTTACAGTTGTACTAACAACTGTCGTTTCAATCTTCGTTTCAACTTTTGGTTCGGTTTTTTGAATCACTTGCTTAGGTGCTTCAGCTTTTACTTGCTGCACTTTTTCAATTTTCTTCGGTGGTGGAGGTAATGGTTTTTCAACGATTTTAACCTCTTTCACTTCTTTCTTAGGTTCAGGCTTTGGTGTCTCTTTAGGTTTAGGGAGTTCAGCTTTTGGAGGTTCTTTAATTTTAACGAATTTAACCTTAAGCGGCTCTTTTTCGATTGGTTTCAACTCAATCGTTTTGATGTGGCTAACCGCCCACAAAACTCCCACATGTCCAATCACAACTGCAACTAAGGCAGTGATGATTTTCTTTTTCATCGGGCTTGACGTGTTGAATGCTGCAGGAGATGGACTCATAAAAATCAAAGTACCTAATAGATGGTGTTCGTAAAAAAACGATCACACACATCGGATAGAACAATTAAAGTGCTGCAATAATAAATGAGAAGTGTTTTCATTTGCAACTATTTTTTTGTGAATATGAATTAAATTAATAACTCAACCCATTTAAAAAGCAATATTATAACATAACAGTACCGTGTGGTAAAAAAACATGCCGATCGGCATGTTCTTTCTTATGACATAGAGCTTTAGGTCTATTAGAAAACGACGGTCTTATTTCCATCGACAATAATACGGTCTTCTAAATGCCATTTGACTGCACGTGCCAATACATTACGTTCAACATCTTCGCCTAACTCACGTAATTGTTCAACGTTATAATCATGGCTAACACGCTCAACATCCTGCTCAATAATTGGCCCTTGGTCCAAGTCCGCAGTGACATAATGCGCGGTTGCACCAATCAATTTCACACCCTTTTCATAGGCTTGCTTATATGGGTTCGCGCCAACAAAAGCAGGTAAGAATGAATGATGAATGTTGATGATCTTCATTTCCCATTTAGCGACGAAGTCTTCACTCAAAATTTGCATATAACGTGCTAAAACAAGTAAATCATTGCCTTGCATCATCTCATTGATTTGCGCATAAGCTTCCGCTTTATTGTCTTTGGTCACTTTTATCACGGTAAATGGAATACCAAAATTCTCAACCGCTTCTCGCAAATCTTCATGATTTGAAATCACATGGGTAATTTCACACTCCAATGAACCACGCGCATGACGCCATAACAGCTCAAGCAAAGCATGGTCAACTTTAGAGACTAAAATCCCGACTTTTTTCAATTCATTTACAAAGGCGAGTTTCCATTGCATCCCATAACGTTCAGCAACATTCGCAGCAAAGGTTTGCATCAAAGCTTCTTTGCGAGAATGCAAATGATCCAACTCAAACTCAACACGCATAAAATAACGTCCGCCTTGAGCTTCTGTTGCGTACTGATCAAGTGCGGTAATGTTTGCTCCCTGATGATACAAAAAGCTCGATACAGCTTGCACGATGCCTGGCTTGTCTTCACAAGTAATCAGTAATCGTGCTGTATGGGCAGTAGTCGTGTTCATGTGGTTAATATCACTTATTCAAATCAAATTAAAATCAAGCCGAGCATTCTAACGCTTTTTTGTCACGGACTAAATAGCTGTCGCCTACCCGCCATCATTTTTAAGCATTGACAAGCTTGCAAAAAGATCAGAGGGGCCAAGCGATTGAAGTAACAGCTCATAAGTCTGACGACTTTCACCCATTAAATAAGGTCCTTCTAAAAACAACATTTGTCGTAATGCTTGCCATACCCACTTTTCTTCTAAGTGGTTGTTGTCACTAATATGACCTGACATATAGAGGAAATTGGTCCAGTTGGTCAGCACGATCCATAAGTTGATAATCAACGCTTCAATTTCAGAATCAGTCATTTTCATCAACCCAGCATCAACGAATGCACGATAGATTCTTTGCCCTTGTTGCATGACCTGCCCCGCGAATCGGGGATAAATTTTCCTAAAATCATCATTGTTTTCAACAAGATGATAAACATCACGATGAATAAAACGATAAGCCCAAAGTTGATTGCTTAACACCTGAAAATAACTAATCTTGTCATTGGCATTGAGTTGACGATCATCAGGTAACGCCAACATACCTAAGGTCTCAGCCTGATATTGCAGCGCAAGTTCCTTAATGATTTCTTGCTTATTACGAAAGTGATAATACAAATTGCCTGGACTAATACCGAGTTCGGCCGCGATGTGATTGGTCGTGACGGAACGCTCGCCACGCTCATTAAATAGCTGCAAACTGATCTGCAAAATTTTGTCTTTAGTTTTGTTCGGTTTAGCATTCGACATCGTTTTCAACCATCTATAAGATTATCAATGAGTTATAAAACAAACCCACAAGGCGACTTGACACTTTAGAGTATTTACTCTAAAAATGAAAAAGTAAATAAGTTTTCTTTTGGTCTACTCCTATGAACAGTCAAACAAAAACAACCGCAATGACACCTCATGTTGATGTAAAACGGCTACATGATTTGCTTGAACAGCAAAGAGTTGCTTACCAACGTCATCCTGTCCCAAGCGCAAAAGAACGTATTGAGCGCTTGGCTCGACTTAAAAACATTTTGGTAAAGTACCAAGATGAATTTGCGAATGCAATTAGTCAAGATTATGGCAATCGTGCCATTATGGAAACCAAAATTGGTGAAGTTCTTACCTGCTTAGAACATATTAAATACTATAGCAAGAACTTGACCGAATGGATGAAACCATCTAAACGACATATCAGCATGTTACACCAACCAGCTAAAGGCTGGGTACAATATCAGCCCTTAGGCGTCATTGGTGTTATTGCACCATGGAACTATCCACTATTGCTCTCCGTTGGCCCACTGATTTGTGCATTGGCTGCGGGCAATCATGCCATGATTAAAATTTCTAGTGCATCATCAAACTTTGGTTATGCGCTCGAAAATGCGCTTTCAGAAGCCTTCCCTCAAGAATTAGTTGCCGTTGTAAATGGTGGCGGTCCTATTTCAGATGCATTTAGTCATCTTGCATTCGACAAACTGATTTTTACTGGCTCGACCTCTGTCGGTAAAACGGTCATGGCCGCTGCTGCTCAGAACCTTGTTCCGGTTATTTTGGAACTGGGAGGTAAGTCTCCAGCACTCGTTCACTCATCCATGAATATTCGTGATGTCGCTCAACGCATTGCGGTTGGAAAGCTTTGGAATGCAGGTCAAACCTGCGTTGCGCCAGATTATATCTTCTTGCCTAAAGGTAAGACGGCTGAATTCACGAAGCATTATCAAGACTTTGTGAATAGCATGTATCCAACTTTAGCTGACAACAATGACTACACCTCGATTGTCAATGACAAACAATATAACCGTCTACAAGGCTATCTTGAGGATGCACAAAAGCAAGGTGCTCATATTGTTGAGTTAAACAGCAAGAATGAGTCTTTGACTGAAGCTCGTAAAATAGCACCGACTTTATTGACTGGTGTCAGCACTGACATGGAAATTATGAAGAATGAGATCTTTGGTCCAATTCTGCCTATTTTAGAATATGAACACATCGAAGATGCGCTTCAATTCATTAATAGTCGTCCTCGTCCATTGGCTTTCTATTATTTCGATGTTGACAGTGCGCGTGCAGAATATGTTGCGGGGCGTACTCATTCAGGACATTTTGGTATTAACCAAGTCTTAACTCATGTCGCTCAAGACGACCTGCCATTTGGTGGTGTCGGTGCATCAGGTATGGGCAAATATCATGGTAAGGAAGGATTCTTTAGCTTCTCACACGAACGCTCGATGATGTCTAATCCTGTAAGCCCTAAACTTTATAGTTTAAAATTCATTCTTCCGCCATATAATAAAGCGGCGCACAAACTGCTTTTGAAAACACTATTTCGCTAGGCTGATCAAGGCATGACCTATCAAACAAGTTCATGCCTTGTTTTTACCAATTTCGCTTGTCTTTTAATCGTATTTTTGGTATAAAACGCCCCTTGAATGATTTCATCCGTTTACTTGAATGGCTAGTTGCACGAAACAGTGCTATAAAACTAGCAATGGAGTTCACCATGTCTAAGGTTTGCCAAGTTACCGGCAAGCGTCCTATCGTTGGTAACAACGTATCGCACGCAAACAACAAAACCAAACGCCGGTTCGAGCCGAACCTGCACCACCACCGTTTCTGGTTAGAAAGCGAAAAACGTTTTGTACGTCTTCGTTTAACCACTAAAGGTATGCGTATTATTGATAAATTGGGTATTGAGAAAGTTGTTGCTGATCTCCGTGCTCAAGGTCAAAAGATCTAAGGAGTCTGAACAATGCGTGATAAAATCCGTCTCGTTTCTACCGCTGGTACTGGTTATTTCTATACCACGACTAAGAACAAACGTACAATGCCGGAAAAAATGGAAATCAAGAAATTTGATCCAAAAATCCGTCAACACGTAATCTTCAAAGAAGCTAAAATTAAATAATTTTGGTTTCTTTAAAAAACGACTTCTTTTGAGGTCGTTTTTTTTGCTCTAAAAAAGTAGCAGCCCCACAGTCAACTGTGCTTATAGCAACATAATCGAGATTTACATGATTTTTTTTGATAATTAAAAAAATTGTCATCAACAATTTCTATTTTACTTGTTACAATTTATTCGATTTCTTGTTGGCATGTTTTATGCTGATTTATTTATACCTTAACCGCAACGATTAAGGAGTTCTAATGCCACATGATGTTGGTTTAATTATATTACTTGCTGTTGGTTTTGGTTTTGCGCTTATTTTTGGCTATATCGCAGCACGTTTACGCTTACCTCCTTTAATTGGTTATCTCATTGCGGGCATTATTATTAGCCCGAACACCCCAGGTTTTGTGGGGGATATCAAACTTGCCAATCAGTTGGCTGAACTTGGTGTCATGTTTCTCATGTTTGGCGTGGGCATGCATTTTTCCATCAAAGACTTACTTCAAGTCCGCCGTATTGCCATACCTGGTGCAATTCTGCAAATCAGCGTCGCAACCTTACTCGGTGTGGGTGTTTCCATGCTTTGGGGATGGAGCTTTGGTTCGGCCCTCGTCTTTGGTTTAAGCTTATCTTGTGCCAGTACCGTGGTACTGCTCAAAGCACTCGGTGATCGAGGCTTACTCGAATCCGTTAACGGTAAAATCGCTGTTGGCTGGCTCTTGGTTGAAGATCTGGTCATGGTGTTGGCATTGGTGCTTTTGCCTGCTATCGCCGTGCTACTGGGTGGACACGCTTTACATGGTACAGATACATCGCAAAGTATTTGGATGACCATTGGCATTACTTTATTAAAAGTCGTTGGTTTTATCGCCTTTATGTTAATCGTTGGCAAACGTCTTGTCCCAATGATTATACAATTTGTCGCTCGTCTAGGTTCACGCGAATTATTTACCTTAACCGTAGTAGCAGCCGCAGTATCGATTGCCTATGGGTCTTATGCCGTTTTTGGTGTTTCGATGGCACTCGGTGCATTCTTCGCAGGCATGGTGGTGAAAGAGTCTGACTTTAGCCATCGAGCCGAAGAAGAAACCCTACCCTTACGTGAAATCTTTGCAATTTTATTCTTCGTATCGGTCGGGATGCTATTTGATCCAAGCATTCTGCTAGAAGAACCATTACATATTCTGGCTGTGGTTGCGATTATTATGGTAGGTAAAACATTGGCAGCGATTGCCTTGGTTTTGTTCTTCCGTTACCCGATCAACACCGCTTTAACTGTAGGTGCAAGTCTGGCTCAGATTGGCGAGTTCTCATTTATTTTAGCCACGATGGGTGTTGCACTCGGTTTACTAACGCTAGAGGCTCAAAATCTGATTCTGGCAGGGGCATTATTTTCCATCACCTTGAACTCGTTTATTTTCTCCGCTATCGAACCAACACAACAGTGGATTCGCCAACGTTCGCATCTGGCACGTCTATTAGAGCGCAGTAGTGATCCACTGGCGATGCTACCTGATGAGGTCGATCAAGACTATTTACGCGATCAGGTGGTGATTATTGGTTATGGTGGAGTCGGTCGTCGCATTAGTGACAATCTAATACAACAAAATATCAAAGTAGTGATCGCCGAAGAAAATCGTGAGATCGTGGAACGATTACGTACTCAAGGCATCGCAGCGGTTAGTGGTGAAGCCACCGAACCAAATGTTTTGATTCAGGCACACATTCAACATGCGCGTTTGTTGGTCATTTCACCCATGGATATTTTGGATATTCATCGGATCGTCGACATTTCCAAACAGTTAAATCCTGAAATCCAAGTCTTGATTTGCGCTGAAAGCAAGGAAGAAGCGGCGGTGATTCGAGAGGAAAATATTGGTGAAGTCTTCTATGCGAAAGAGGAAATGGCAAAGAATATGAGCCATCTCATCCTAAGTCGGATCGAGCTGGCACACCAATCCACTGGCTATTAAACGCTTTAGATACCATAAAAAAAGCGTACTCTCAAGTACGCTTTTTTGCTTATAAATATTAGCTTAAATGAGGTGGCTGCTCATCCATAACTTCCGCTTGCCACTGATTCATTTGCTTTTCTAGCAAACCAAATAAAGCCGCCTGAATCATATGTTGAGCGACTGCGGGAGTTTGATCACCAAGAATTTCTTTCACTTCGTCACTAAATTGAATCTTTACTAAAGGCTCTTGTTCAGAACCAGCATTACGCAACGCGAGCTCACCACCTTCGAGTTGAACCAATTCTAGCACCGCTTCTTGGTTACCAAATAATTCTTTTAACTGCTGCATTGACATATATATTCTCCATGCTTCAATCATGGTGGCAAAGCACGTGTGCACTTTGCGATCTCACGTCTTATTTATATAAGTGCTGTTTGCATGAATTTCAAGTATCTCACTGGTTTAACTTAGAACTCAACCATTTCGTTACGAAAACCATCAATTAAGTGACTTAACTCGCGATGCCATTCACGCAAAATTTTGGCATCAGGTAACCATGCTTGTGGGCTTTGAGTCACTTTAATGATCAAATTAGATGAGGTTTCATTCTCTGGCTCTGGCGAAGTCGGCTCTGGCGCATATTGGCACATCCGATAAGCACGTTTTAATTCAGCCACAAAACCATCTTTTGCCAAATGCTGTAACACTGAAATTTCTGGAGAGACTTGACCCTTATCCGCCATATGCGCTTCAATGGATTTAAAGGTCGGTTGTAAATCATTGAGACGGTAGTAACGCACCAATTCTTGCAAGAACGCTAAAATCGCCCCATGCAAATGAAATACCGCAGCTTCACGATAAGCCTGTGCCTGTTGAATATGTTCAGTTTGCTCTGCCTGTTGACATGCAAGTCGAGCAAAATAAAGTTTTTGATTGGTACGATCGGCATGGTAGCGAGCAACACGAGACATCTTAAATCCCTATTTTATTTCATTTAAATCATGAGCAATTGTAAAGCGAATTGGCGATTAAACAAATAGTGATCATCACATCAATTCAACAGGATAAATTCTACGCTTTGCAATACATGCTACAGGTGCAGCAAAAGGACGAACATTGCTGATCACCCAAGCATAATAACCTTCAGCCCAACGAGATGCCTGTGCTGCTTCAACTTCATGTTGTTGCCAAGCATGCACAGATTCAATGTCAACCAAAGCAACCGATCTGCCCATTTCCTCATCGCCATCTTTCAACAGATAGCTTTGGTTTTCTACGATAACTAGATTTCTGAGCGGCAATTCCTCAGGTAACCATGAGCGAACTTCTAAAGTTTTAAGCCCTTGTGCAATTCGCTCACCGTTCGGTGCAACAATAGATAAAGCTGCATATTGCTTAAACATTAAGAATTAAGCTTTATCGTCCGCAGCTTTCACTCGGATGCCCACACCTTTGACACGTAAGGTATTTAAACCTTTAATCGCCTTGACACCCTCTCTTGGATTGGTCATTTCTACAAAGCCAAAACCTTTAGATTTTCCTGTTGCCTCATCCTTCACCACGACACAAGATTCGACTTTGCCATACTGTTTGAATAACTCAAGGACTTCTGCATCGGTCACGGAACGATCTAAATTACGAACTAAAATTTTCATGCTAAAACCTAAAAAATGATTCATTTTTAAAGAAATGAATCAAAATAATTGAATACATCTAGTTTAATCGAGATCAATACCAAAACCTAAACTTATTGCTGAGTTACGTTGCCAATTACTTTTATTAAATGTCGAAGGAACTTGACGATGAATCTGCACATCTAGCAAATGTTGAGGTAAATCATTAAGAAAATAGCTTTCTACTTTCCGCCCTAGCTCATCATATTGATCTTGTGACCATAGATTTAAATTTTGTTTGGTCAAAATCAATTCATTTTCGGCGCGTGTAAGTGCCACATAGAGCACACGGCGCTCCTCTTCTACATCATCAAAATCACCTTGCGCCCGTGCGTGCGGATATTGATTCGGCGAAACATGCGGGACATAACACACTTTTTGTTCCGTCCCTTTGGCGGAATGAATCGTAATCAAAGTCACCAAGTCTTGATCAGGGGTTTTATCTATTTCGGAAACAGAAATAGGATCAAGCACATATTCTTCCAAGAACTCGCCCAGCAACTGATGTTTCCGTGCCAGTTGTTTTACCAGATCAAAATCTTTGACCCGACGACTCCAATCTTTATTTTTATAGTTATTTTCTAATTGTTCACTTAAAGCATCCAGTGCCAAGCCAATACAGGCTTCGACATGCTGTTGCAACACATCGAGTTGCTTCAAGATTAAAATGGCTTGCTGTGGCACTTTGCCATGTCGCTCTAAACGCTGACAACGCGCATCAATGTCTGCGAGTTGGATCAACTCTTGCGCCAATTTACTCGCACCAACATCGCCAACACCATCCCATAAGGTCAGAAATCGCATCCAAGCCAAATCATCCTGCGGATTGACACTGACCCGAAGAAAACTTAAGACATCTTTGACATGTGCGGATTCGAGTAGTTTGACCCCACCGATAAAACGATACGGAATATTGGCAGCAATTAAAGCCCCTTCTAAATATCGACCACTAAACCCAGAACGAAGTAAAACCATGTGTTCAGCCCACGCTGCACCTTGGTAATGTCGTTGATTCAAATCTTGAATAATCCAATTGGCTTCTTCAAATTCATTGCCTAAAATATGTAGCTGTGGCTTCAATCCTTTACCACGATAAGCCAACAAGTGTTTGTCATAACGAATCTGGCTCTGCTCTAATAACCAATTAGATAAATCTAAAATTTCCTGCGTTGAACGATAATTCATTGCCAAAGTAAGCACCTCAGCATCAGGCACTCGTTCTTTAAAATGATGAATATTTTCAAAATCTGCACCACGGAAACCATAAATCGACTGAGCATCATCCCCTACGCAGAACAGTTTCACTTTTCCGACTAAGGGTTGCAGCAAAGCCCATTGCAGTGGATTGGTATCCTGCATTTCATCGACCAATAAAGCAGAACAGAAGCCTGTCACCCATTTCACCAACTCAGGTGAACTTTGTAAGTGCACTGCGACAATCGATAAAATATCATCATAATCAAGAAAGTTTCGTGCTTGCTTACGCTGTTCATAAGCCTGCATCAGTTCAGCAATTTGCGTTTTATATTCGACTGCCTGAGGAAGCTGTTGAATCAGTGCATCGGAAAGTTTGGTCTTGGTATTGCGTGCATAGGAATACAAATCACAAAGTTCAGCAGCTTTGGGTAGCACATTGCCTTTATCTTTGCCACGCAATAAACGAAACATCAACAACTGGTCATCACGATCAATAATACTAAATTGTGTTAAACCAAAAGCTCTAGGATTGCGACGCAATAAATACATGCAAAAAGTATGAAATGTTGATGCCCGTAAACCCTTGGCTTGTGCGCCCATATGCTGCTCTACACGGGTTACGATTTCACTTGCTGCACGACGAGTAAAGGTCAATATCTGAATCTGTTGTACTGCTAAACCCTGATCGATCAAATACGCTGCTCTTGCCACAATGGTTTTGGTCTTCCCACAACCCGCCCCTGCTAAAACTAAGCAGTTTTGTGCTGCCGTGGTTGCGGCTTGTTTCTGTTGTGGATTCAGTTCATCAATTAGCTTGGCAAGCGTCATAAAGTCGGTCAGTTTGAAGTGAAGTGGTATTTTAGCAGACTAAGGGAAATGAAACATTTCACGCTACAAAAACAAAAAGAGCATGCTCAACACATGCTCCTAATACCCAAACAACTCAGTTTAAACCACAGTCGAGCTATGTGGGAGTTGCTTAATTGCTCCAGCAAAGGTCAGATAATTGATGCCTTGAAATAAGATATCAATCGCAAGGAACATACCGAGTACCCAGAAAGGTGAACTTGGCGAGGATAAGATCAAAACCCCAGTGAATAACGTTACGACACCTGAAAAAAGCACCCAGCCCCAACCCGACATCGGTCTAAGGATAAAGGCGTTCACAGTCCGAATAATCCCTGCAATAATTAAAGCAATTGCTAAAAAACTAGTCAGAACCACGGCGGTAATCACAGGTGTGGTAAATGCAAAATAACCTGCGATGAGATACAACACACCAAACAATGCCCACAACCAGCGTGTACCACCTTTGAAGACCATAAATGCGGCAAGAAAATGTAAAGCCCCGCCCAACATCATGAGTACACCGAATAAAAGAACGGCTGAGAGCGTTGCGAAAGGCAAAGCAGCCAAAAGAACCAGACCAATAATAATCAATACCACGCCCAATAACAGATACCATTTACGATCAGCGTGTAGCTGATTGCGAATCAAGTCATTACCCACTGTTTTCATCATTATTTACTCTTTTATCATCAAGTTTATATTTATATTCTGAGCGTCTTTTATCCGAACTTCTGTATAAGGCATGTTGACAATTCATGATGTAATGTCAGGGAAACTGGTGTTTTATTTCATCATTTTTATTTAAGGAGTGTTTTGTTTATATGTGGGTAAATCGAGACTTATCCACACATTGTCCTCGCCATCCTTTTAAAGCCCCAACTTTACTTGATCCAACCTATTTCTTTTGCCGTAAGCATACTAACCATCGTTTGCTCTAGATCATTTGGCATTTTACTTTTGTGTTCTGAAAGTGGAATACGCCCACCCATAATCTCAGCCTTGGTTTGTGGGTACAATGGCTTCTGATCTGCTTGTGCATAACCAATGGGGAAAATGGGCTCACCCGTATCTAAAGCATATTTATCGGTGGCACCAAATCCATGAAGTAACTCATGTACAAGGACCACATTGTTTTGATCTACTTGTTTCTGTGATGCAAACAGATTCACCGAACCAATTCGACCACGTTGCAATGCAGTAGAGTGCTTTAACATATTGGTTTGCTTTGGATCATAAAAATTCAGATACAAGGTTAAACTTGGATAACCATCAATCGATTGACGTTGTTTCCATGCATAAAACCGAAACTTCAAACTCCATAAAATATTTTTGAAGATACTCTGCTGCTCTGACATTGCGGGGGGTGTATGGTAAAGCTCACGCCCAATTTGCAGCATAAAATAACTGCTTTGCCCTCGATAGTGCTGACTATTGCACTCTAAATATTGTTTTACTTCAATAAAGTCATCTAATCGTAATTGCTGAATATAGTGTTGCGTTGTGTCTAAACCATCGGCATTAATCGGATGTAAAAGGATGATAATCGGCTGATTCCAATCTTGATTTTGATCTCGATAAGCATTGACCGCAACTACCAAGAGCACCATCAATAAGCATGCCACTCGAATATTTTTCCACATTGCTTAACCCTAAGTAGAATTCAATTATTGCTTTTATTTGTTCTATAAAAAATGCTAGCAAATCGCTAGCATTTTTTATTTTATCAATGATTAAGCTTCAACCCATTTGCCGTTTTGGAAGACCAAACTCCACTTGGTTTGTTTACCTTCTGCTGTTTCAGAACCCACGTATTGCACTTGATTCTTACGGCTAAACTTCACCACTGTTGGGTTGCCTTCAGGATCTACATCAGGTGCTTGCAATAAGAATTGATACTTCTCGTCCAACTGCTCAGCCACGCTACGTAACTCAGCCACTTTTGGTGCACGTGTTTCACGAATTTTCGGGAATTTACTTGCTGCCAAGAACAACCCTGCTGCACCATCTCGTAACACGAAGAAATCATCATGTTTGGTTGAACGCAAATGTTCCATCTTGATCGGATCAACACGAGGCGGCGCAGGCTGACCACTCTTTAATACTTTACGGGTATTATCACAGCTTGAACACGCAAAATACGGACCGAAGCGACCTGTTTTAAGCTGCATCTCGCCATCACATTTATCACATGGAATGGTTGGACCGTCATAACCTTTGATCTTGAACTGACCTTCCTCAAGCTCATAACCATCACAGTCTGGGTTATTACCACAGACATGTAACTTACGCCCACCATCAATCACATAGCTATCCATGGCAGTGCCACATTTAGGACAACGATGTTTTGACATCAAGTCTGCTGTTTCAGCACCATCATCATCGGACAGCACAGCTAAAGACTCAACAGGTGTCAGATTCAATGTTCCTTTACAGCGCTCTTTAGGCGGCAAGTTATAACCTGAACAGCCGAGGAATACCCCAGTTGTACCAGTACGCACTTGCATCGGACGAGAACATTCAGGGCACTGCACGTCAGCCACTTCGACAGGCTGATTACGGCGCATGCCGCTTTCGCCTTGCGCATTGGTTAGACGCTTTTTGAAATCGCCATAAAACTCATCCAGTAACTCTTTCCAGTTCCGATCACCCATTGCCACTTTATCAAGTTGCCCTTCTAAGTCTGCGGTAAACGCATAATTCATAAGGTTGTTAAAGCTTTCATCGAGGCGATCTGTAACGATCTCACCCATCTTCTCAGCAAACAGACGACGGTTTTCAAGTTTGACATAACCACGATCTTGAATGGTTGAGATAATCGCAGCATAAGTCGATGGACGACCAATGCCACGTTTTTCTAATTCTTTAACCAAAGATGCTTCAGTAAAACGTGCAGGTGGCTTGGTAAAATGCTGGCTTGGATCAAGTTGTTCTAATTTCAGCACTTCGCCGACTTTAACAGCAGGAAGCAACACATCATCATCAGATTTATTGGCACCACGAACTTTGGTAAAACCATCAAAAACCAAGGTACGACCTTTGGCTTTAAGCTCTACATTTGCTGCTTCAACAGTTAAAGTTGAAGATAAATATTCGGCTGGTGTCATTTGACACGCAACAAATTGACGCCAAATCAAATCATATAAACGCTGAGCATCACGCTCTACACCAGCAAGTTTATCGCCCGTTAATACCACATCAGATGGACGAATCGCCTCATGCGCTTCTTGTGCACCCGCTTTATTGCCATAGCGATTTGGCTTTTCAGGCACATATCGATCGCCAAAGGTTTGCTGAATATGGTTACGTACCATATTGACTGCGTCATCACTCAAAAAGGTCGAGTCAGTACGCATATAGGTAATAAAACCACCTTCATATAACCGTTGCGCCAGCATCATGGTTTTTTTGACTGAGAAACCTAAACGTGTGCTTGCTGCTTGTTGTAAGGTCGAAGTGATATAAGGTGCACTTGGATTAACTTTGGTTGGTTTATCTTCACGCAATGCAACTTTATATTCAGCATCTTTTAATACACTGAGCAAAGCATCAGTTTGAGCTTTATTTTTAAGCTTGAGCGTTTTACCTGCTTGTCTCACCGCTTCTAAGCGAATGTCATCTTTTTTCGATTTAGTGTCTGCAAAGACTTGCCAGTATTCTTCTGGAATAAATGCACGAATTTCACGTTCACGCTCGACGACGAGCTTAACCGCAACTGACTGAACACGTCCTGCCGATAAACCACGGGCAATTTTTTCCCATAACAACGGCGAAACCATAAAGCCAACCACACGGTCAAGAAAACGACGTGCTTGTTGTGCATTAACGCGGTTTAAGTCCAAGCGTGTCGGCTGCTTAAATGCTTCTTGAATGGCATTTTTGGTAATTTCGTTAAAGACCACACGATGATAACGGCTATCATCGCCACCGATGACTTCTCTTAAATGCCAAGCAATCGCTTCCCCTTCTCTATCCAAATCCGTTGCGAGATAGATTGCATCAGCATCTTTGGCGAGTTTTTTCAGTTCGGCAACGACATTTTCTTTACCCGGTAACACTTCATAGTGTGCAACCCAATCATGTTCTGGGTCGACACCCATACGATTAATCAGTGCTGATTGTGCTTTCTCAGCCTTTTGTTCATCGGTGAGTTTAACGCGGGTAACAGGCTTCTTTTCAGTTGCCTTACTTCCCCCACCAGTCGGTAAATCACGAACGTGACCTACTGATGATTTCACGATAAATTGTGAACCTAAATATTTATTAATGGTTTTCGCTTTTGCAGGCGACTCCACAATCACTAAGGCACGTTTAGTTGCAGCAGAGGTTGAAGCTGCTGTGCTTTTTGCAGCAGAGCGTGGAGTATTCGCCATAATGAACCGTTTTTCCTGTGGTAAATCAAATAATTAGAGCTGAGCTAATTCATATAAATAAGCTTTCATAGCTTCGAGTTGTGTCGCTCTAAGATCAACTTCTTCATCCCAGTACATGCCGACACAGTTCGCCTGCATATCAATAGCATAAACTCCTTTTAATGCAATAGCTAAGTCATTAAATTTCTGCTCACCTTGCACGACTTGGAGTTTCCCATCGATCACTCTTGCCCGCATAAGTGGCAATCGAGCATCTGGGATCAGTACACTATAATAAGTCACCATACTGGCACGATGTTCTGTCGCCATTGGTATCTTGGTCCACTCTGGCGCAACGATGACGCGCGGATGCAATCCCATTTTTCGCGCTTGGTCACGCATTATACCGAGTGCTTTTTCTCGAGGGCTAACACGCAAACCAAAAATCGAGCCAAGTACAAACAGTACAATCGCTACCGTGATCCAAATTCCAACATTACTCATTAAAGTCGCCCAAAACGTCCTTTTATTAGCGTTACATAAGTTTGAGTTAAAAGGCAAGTTTTCCTTACAGTATGTGTTCAGGATGCCTGTTTCAATCAATAATGCGGTGGTTTATCACTCATTGGATCAAAAGTTGCAATGCCCTCTGACAAATCCGATGCTTCTATGCGACGATACAAGAACTGCATTTGTTTTTTTAAATCTGCAATTTCTTGTGTCTGAATCACCAATTGTTGGTTTAGTTGTTCAACTAAATCGTCTAAAAATGCAATTCGGACTTGCAAATCTTCAATGGGTGCGGACAATGACGCTTGATCATCAAAATTTTGTTGTTTAGTCATTTCAGACCTCATCTGAGCTTTTAGGAAACATTATGGCCTATATTACTTTAAGGGATGTCCACCTCGCATTTGGTGGGCCTGCCCTACTCGATGGCGCACACTTTAACCTAGAACGTGGCGAGCGAGTCTGTTTAATCGGTCGTAATGGTGAAGGTAAGTCTACTTTACTTAAACTGATTGAGGGAAGCTTATTGCCCGATAGCGGCGAAGTTTCGATTCAAAATGGTTTAACTGTTTCGATGTTAGCCCAAGATGTACCTATGGATTCAGGCAAGGTCGCTGACATTGTAGCTGACGGTGCAGGCGAAGCAGCAGCGGTACTTAAAGCCTATCACGAAGCCAGCGATAGCTGTGTACTGGGTGATATGGATGCCTGCGATCGGATGGGCATGTTACAGCATAAGCTTGATCAGTTAGATGGTTGGGCACTAGAAAATAAAGTGAACTCTATTCTGAGTAAAATGGGACTGGATCCACATGCGGATTTGGCAGATTTATCAGGTGGACGTAAACGCCGTGTGTTATTGGCACGTGCGCTGTTAACCCAGCCTGATGTGCTGTTACTCGACGAACCGACCAACCATTTAGATGTGGAAAGCATTGAATGGTTAGAGAAATTCTTGCTGGACCAAAATAATCTAACCCTGCTGTTCATTTCGCATGACCGTTCATTTGTTGACAGCATTGCCACTCGTATTGTGGAGCTTGATCGTGGCACATTACGCAGCTATGACGGTAACTACTCTCGCTATTTAGAGCTTAAAGCACAGCAAATGGAAGCCGAGGAAAAACAAAATGCATTATTTGACAAAAAGTTAGCTGAAGAAGAAACCTGGATTCGCCAAGGCATTAAAGCACGTCGTACCCGTAATGAAGGTCGTGTTCGTGCGTTGAAAGATTTACGTGAACAATCTAAAGCGCGTCGCTCGCAACAAGGCAAAGTCAGCATGGCAACTCAGGACGCGAACCGTTCTGGCAAGTTGGTATTTGATATTGAACATCTCAGTGTCACTTTTGGCGACAATGCACCGATTATTAAAGATTTCTCAGCATTGGTCTTACGTGGTGACCGTATTGGTTTGGTCGGTGACAATGGTGTCGGTAAAACCACACTTATCAAAGCGATTTTAGGCGCAATCGAGCATGGTGGTTCAGTTAAAACAGGCACACAACTCGAAGTTGCGTATTTTGACCAGTTACGTAACGCCTTAGATCTTGAAAAGTCAGTCATGGCAAACGTTTCAGAAGGCTCTGATTTTGTCGATGTGAATGGCAATCGTCGTCATATCTATAGCTATTTACAAGACTTTTTATTCTCACCAGAACGTGCCCGCACACCTGTAAAAGCGCTCTCTGGCGGTGAACGAAACCGTATCTTGTTGGCAAAATTATTGCTTAAACCATCGAACTTAATCGTGATGGATGAGCCAACCAATGACTTAGATATGGTCACGCTTGAACTGCTTGAAGAAATGCTTTCTGATTATAAAGGCACACTCTTATTGATCTCGCATGACCGTGCCTTTATGGACAATGTCGTGACATCTACTTGGGTGTTTGATGGTAAAGGTCATATTGATGAGTATGTTGGTGGGTATCAAGACTATTTAGAGCAGCGCCCTGATCAAACTGTGGTTGATCAGAAAAGTGATGTTAAAAAAGCTCAAGCCAAGGCTGAAGCCGCAACTGCACCAAAGAAAGTCAAACTCAGTTATAAAGATCAGCGTGAGTTAGAGCAGCTTCCAGCAGAAATGGAAAAACTAGAGGCCGAACAAACTGAACTATCAGAAAAGCTAGCTGATGGATCGTGGTTTCTTCGCGATGCCAATGCAGCGACATTGGCGAGCCAACGTCTCGCAACAATTGAAGAATTGTTGTTAGAAAAGTTAGAGCGTTGGGATATCTTAGAAAATATGTCGAAAGGCAATTAAGCTAAGTTCACTGAGCATCTATTCTTTATAGAGTAGATGCTCACTCAATTTAATTAACCGCAATTCCTTTGGCTATAAACTCACTTGCAAGCGATTGGTAAATTCTAAAATTTTCATCATCAAAACATACAAAAATAACTTCTTGAACAAAATCTGCTTTATCCAATTCATCACTTATGATTTCCAATGCAATTTGCGCTGCGAGTTGTTTCGGAAAACGATAAATACCTGTTGAAATATTTGGAAATGCTAGCGTCTTTAGTTGTAAACCTTCTGCTAACTTAAAACTATTTCTATACGCATTTTTTAATAATACAGTTTCATTATTTTGCCCATCAACCCACGTTGGACCAACAGTGTGAATGACATGTTTAGCTGGCAAATTTCCTGCGGTCGTAATAACAGCTTCGCCAACATTACAACCACCTTGCTTCGCACGAATCTTTTGACATTCTGCTAAAATTTCAGCACCACCTTTTCGATGAATTGCGCCGTCAACACCGCCGCCACCTAAGAGAGAGGTATTTGCTGCATTGACAATTGCATCAACGCTCATTTGAGTAATATCACCTTGTTCAATTGTTATTTTTTTCAAAATTTTTCCTTTCCGATTTACTTTCAAATATACACTCTACAATAGAATAGATTGATTCTGCAGTTACATTCGTGAATTAAAAACCCACTTCATGTTACACTTTTCAAAAATTCAACTTAATTCACATATCAAAGTTCTATGAGCCAACAACAGTCTTATATTCCTGGCGAATTTCGATGGGAATTTTTATTGCCTAAATACTGGAAGAATTGGATTGGCATTTTCTTTCTCGTGTCATTGGCAATCCTTCCTTGGGCAATACAATGGCGCTTGGCACATGGCTTGGCGCATATATGTTGGTCTTTACTCCGATCACGCCGTAAAACCACGCTAAGGAATTTGGAAGTATGTTTCCCTGAATGGTCGTCAGCGGAAGTTGAAACCAATGCAAAAAAAGTCTTCATTGACATGATGCTTGGCATGTTTGAAACCCTGAATGCGTGGTATAGCCCCAAATGGTTTAAGAACCGTCACCATATTGAAGGTCTGGAACACATTCAAAATGCCCAAGCACAAGGTCATGGCGTACTATTGCTAGGAACGCACAGTACCCTACTCGATGCAGGAGGCTATCTGTGTTCTCAATACTTTGAACCAGATGTGGTTTATCGCCCACAAGATAATCCGATGCTGGATATGTTTATTTATCGATGTCGAGCCACGATTTACAATCATCAAATTGATCACGATGATATGCGTGGACTCATTCGCAGACTCAAAAATGGCGGTGCGATTTGGTATAGCCCAGACCAAGATTTTGGTTTAAAACAAGGGGTAATGGCTCCTTTCTTTGGCGTACCCGCAGCAACCGTCACTGCCCATCGTCGTTTATTAAAAATTTCTAACGCTGTGGCAATCCCGCTTTATTTTTATCGCTACGGTGATATACGCAACCCAAAATATAAAGTGTTGATTGAACCTATTGTGGAAAATATGCCAAGCGAAGATGAAGTTGTTGATGCGATTCGCGTCAATAAAATTATTGAAGCACAACTCAGAATCGCGCCAACACAATGGATGTGGTTCCATCGTCGTTTTAAAACACGTGCTGAAGGGTATGAGCAGATTTATTAAAAATTAAAACCCGAGTTCTGCATCCTGCAAAACTCGGGCAAATGAGGTTGTGCTTTCGCTCTGTTTTTTATTATCTTGCATCCATCGCATGCATCATATCCATGATGACTTTTTCCATCTCAGCGTTGCTATCCTTAAGCGGAAATCCATTCCTGCGTCCTTGTGCTGATGTATTTAGAATAAACCTTTTAAACTTGTAGGACTATTCGCTACAGACCTAAATCATTGTACGATATTGCTTACACCGTTCATTGTTTATCTGGCGTCGCCATCATCGCCTTATGTGGTTGGGCAAGCTCATCTACCACCGCCTTTTCTTCTCGCTCCGCCTTTTCAATACCCTCTTGAATTGCTTGCTGTGCTTCTTCTTCATCGGCTTGCGTTTGCTCCAACTCTTGCTGCTGTTGCTCAAAAATCCGCCCCGTCTGCAATACAACATAGACAGGAAAGTGATCTGAACCAATATAAGGTAATCGCTTCATATCGACCAAACCAAAATCAGCACTATGGAAAATATGATCCAAAGACCACCGTAATAATGAATAATCAGCATGGAAAGTATTCATAAAGTAGCGACCTACTCGTGGATCGAGTAAACCACTGATACGCTGAAACAAGCGAGTCGTTCTTGACCAAGCCACGTCATTTAAATCCCCCATCACAATACAGCTTTGATCTAAGTCTTTAATTCGATCACCTACAATTAAAAGCTCAGCATCTCTCAAGGTCGAATCTTTGGCTTCAGTAGGGCTCGGTGGTTTAGGATGTAAACAATATAGTTGAACCTGAACCCCTGAACGTAACTGTAAAGTTGCATGAATCGATGGAATTTCATCACTTAAAATAAATTTAACTTCAGTGTTATTTAACGGCAAACGGCTATATAGATGCATGCCATAAAGATTATCCAACGGCACTGCCACTCGATAGGGATAATCTTGCTCTATCGGCTTTAATGCATCTTGCCAAGCAATATCTGACTCAAGTGTTAACACAACATCAGGTTTTAAATTTTCAATCTGTTGCAGTAATAAGTGATATTTATCATTGGGTGTTAAGACATTGGCAACAAGTAAAGAAATTTGCTGTTCAGGATTTAATTGATCCTGACCCACCTGTTGAACTTGTTTCTTCCATATCGGGGTATAAGGTAATACCATTTTTAATTGATAGGCGACTGCTGCGATCACACCTAAAAGTAATATTTCTCTTTGTAAAGTCCACTCAGCGGGTATAAAAAGTAAAGCAACTAAAGTCGCTATTCCAAACGCTAAGATCTGTAATCGAGGAAAGTCTGCTCCCCTAAACCACCATTCATCACGGGGAATCAAGGACCATACACTTAACCAAATAACCAATACTGCGCAAATCTCAATCCATATCATGTTCATTTTACTCTTGGAGATTTCGTGGATTTTCAATAAAGTTACGGCTTTATCAATTTTTCATCTAACACAAACAAATAATTCCACACAATAAATCAACTGTTTTATTCATGTAACACTTGCAGTTGCGTTCACTTTTGATACACTCAAGCCCCTTAAAAGTTTTTACATACCGAGGCAAATGACATGAAAGTAGGTCTGGTCGGTTGGCGTGGGATGGTTGGTTCTGTCCTGATGCAACGTATGGTTGAAGAGAATGATTTTGCTCATATTGAGCCATTCTACTTCTCTACCAGTAATGCAGGTGGCGAAGCTCCTTCATTTGGTGGTAAGACTGCCCCAGCACT
This sequence comes from Acinetobacter sp. NIPH 298, assembly GCF_000369505.1. Taxonomy (GTDB): domain Bacteria; phylum Pseudomonadota; class Gammaproteobacteria; order Pseudomonadales; family Moraxellaceae; genus Acinetobacter. The sequence continues at coordinate 491,750 of NZ_KB850054.1, read as the reverse complement.
TATGGATGCAACAGACATTAGCAGTCTGAAGCAAATGGATGTCATTTTAACCTGTCAAGGTGGTGACTACACCTCTGAAGTTTTTCCAAAACTGAAAGCAGAAGGTTGGAACGGTTACTGGATTGATGCAGCATCAACCCTGCGTATGGCTGATGATGCCATCATTGTACTTGATCCTGTCAATTTAAATGTGATCAAAGATGGTTTAGTCAATGGCACTAAAACCTTCGTTGGTGGTAACTGTACTGTTTCTTTAATGTTGATGGGCTTAGGTTCACTGTTCCAAAATAATTTGGTGGAATGGGCAACCTCGATGACGTATCAAGCAGCATCTGGTGCTGGTGCACAGAATATGCGTGAACTGATCACGGGTATGGGTTATTTGTATAACAACACCAAAACATTATTAGATGATCCAAAATCTGCGATTCTAGATATTGACCGTCAAATCGCTGACTTACAACGTGGCGACGATTTCCCTAAAGCAAACTTTGGCGTGCCATTGGCGGGCTCATTGATTCCATATATCGACAAACAACTCGAAAGTGGTCAATCAAAAGAAGAGTGGAAAGGTCAAGTCGAAACCAACAAGATTTTGGGTAATCAGCAAATCGTTCCAATTGATGGTCACTGTGTTCGTATCGGTGCAATGCGTTGCCATTCTCAAGCCATCACATTGAAACTCAAAAAAGATGTGCCACTTGATGAAATCGAAGAGATGATTCGCAACTCAAGCCAATGGGCGAAAGTTGTTCCGAATACTCGTGAAGCGTCGATGACTGATCTTACGCCTGTAGCGGTAACGGGTACTTTAACCGTTCCTGTCGGCCGTCTACGTAAACTCAATATGGGTAAAGAGTATTTAGGCGCATTTACAGTAGGCGATCAACTCCTTTGGGGTGCGGCAGAGCCATTGCGTCGTATGCTACGTATTTTAGTTGAATACAAGAACGCCTAAGCAAAATAACACCAAAAACCAAAAGCCGATCACACTTGATCGGCTTTTTATTATTATTAAATATGAACAATTTACAATTCATTTACATCACGGTAATGTATACTCAGACCTTGTTGATCTTTCACCATGGCTGAAATATCAGCAGGCTTTATGACCTAACTAAAACATCACTTTTCATGGATCGAGATGACTGTTAATAACAAATTAAAAATTGCCATTTTAGCCATTTTATCTTCGCAACAACTTTATGCGATTACCTTTGACCCACTGCAAATCAAGTCTGCACCGGGTGAGTTACTTTATGCAGAAATGAGCTTCCATCAAGCAGATCGAAATTCTAAATTTGACGTAAGTCTAGCCACACCTGAGGATTTACGCATGATGGGGGCTATGCATCAACCTCCGTCACAACTCAATTTTTTTACACGTCACAATAATCGAGGTGAAGGAGTCATTGTCATTACTTCATCACGTCCGATGATTGATCCTGAACTGAATATTATCCTTAAAATTAAAGAAGGCGAATCTGCACACTTAAAGCATATTCGACAACCAATACGTAAAAATACAATAACTGCATCAGAGACCAAAACCAGTAGTGAGAAATCACTGACACCCAAGTTTATTGTCAGTGAAAAAGATATTGCCTTAAATCTACCTGAAAGCACACGCTATATCGCAAGCACCCAGCCTGATTTAAAACATGAAAAACTGCTGAATGTGCCCTTTGCACTTCCGCCGGTATTGAATATTTCTGAGACCCGCGTTGCTACAACCACCAATACCACAGTGCAGCCGATCGAACAGACTACGAAGACTCAAGTGACCTCTGTTGCTTCCACAGCCCAAGACCAACAAGCAACAGCCGTGAAGCATGACAGCACAACATTCGCATCAGAAAATCAAACAGTAAGTACTCCAGCGCAAATGAAGCCTATAATCTCTGAGAGCGAGCTGAAGGGCACGGAGATTGAAAATGCGCAACAAAATAGTAAAACTCAACACCAAGCTAAAAATACCACTCCACCAGCAAAGAAAAAAACCGCAGCAGATCATTCAACACCCGCAAATAACCAACAACATGTTGTGAAACGCAATGAATCATTGTGGAGTATTGCTCAGCGGATTTCTGCTGAAACCCAACAACCCCTCCCACAAGTAATGAAACAGATTAAAATACAAAATGAACATGCCTTTATCGGAGGAAGTGCCAGCCGACTTAGACAAGGCTCACATTTAAACTTCGATCTTAATTCAATCCCTGCTCGCAAAAATCAAAATGCCAATCAAGTTGCAGCAAAAACTTTAGCTGCACCTGCCGAAAAAGCCAAATATCGCTTACAACAAGCAGAAATGTCTTTGGTCGCTGAAAGCAATCAAGATTCGAGCACAGGAAGTGCCAAAAAAGACACATTACAACAGAAAACCAGCGCTGACTTATCATTAAAAGTTATGACAGCACGGGAAAAAACCGTTACATTACAAAGAAACGTAACACAGTTGGAATTGGCCTTACGCCAGAAGGATCAACGGATTCAGCTTTTAAATGCTCGACTTGCTGAGCTGCAAGATCAACTGAAAGCGCAGCAGGAAACTAAAAAACCAACACGCTGAGTTATGGAAGAAGATTCTCAAAGATTTGGATAAAAGCGGTTCTATTTTTTAAGGGGTATGGATCATGTCAACGATAATAATTGTATTGCTCGTCATCGTATTGGTCGTTGCGATCGTTTTAAAGAAACGTGAGAACACTCAAAATCATGCGGCATCCAAGAAAAGTGCCAGCAAGACAGCAAAGAAAGCGGCGACGCGCACAGCACTCGCACGTGACGAACGAGAGTCTGCCCCTCCAGCAACGACTGCAATTTCAGAAAGCTTGCGTCAAAAACTTACGCAACAAATTCAAAGCGGTAACTATCAATCTGCCGAAGCACAAATCAATCAAGCTTTAAAACAAGATAACTCCCAACATGAGCTTTATCTATTTTTACTTGATATCCATTTAGCGCAAAAAGATGACTTTGCGATTGATCAACTGATTAAGCATGTACACGCATTAAAATTAGAGGATATTGCACGGGCGGCTGAAGCAAAGAACCAAGAGCGTATAAAGAACTCTCAATCATTTGATAGTATTGGCTTCAACTCGCAACCAACACAATCATCACGTATTGCAGAAGTTGAAGCTCAAAATAAAACGGCCGACTTTGATGCATTAGTCCAAACATCGGCCAAACCGACTTTTGAGGATATACAATCTGAATATACTGCTCCTGCTGAGCAAGAGAAACCTGCCGAAGCAGCGGCACAGGTTCAAGCTTTAGATTTCGACTTTTCCTTTGAACAGAAAGAAACCGTCAAACCGACAACGGAGCTACAACAGCAACCTGCTTTAGACTTTTCATCCGACTCAGCACCTGCGACTGAAGCATTATCGGGCAATGACGCAAAGCCTGAATTAGATTTTAATTTCTCTAATTTAGATGCAACATCTAGCCAAAGTGAAATCAAGACTGACAATATCACCGAAACGCCTGGCTTAGATTTCAATATTGATCAACCACAACATCATAGTGAAAAACAAGCAGCGACTGAAAAAACTGAGTTTTCTTTTGACCTTACACAACCTACCACAGCTACTGAACCAAGCCTAGAAGTCGCTGAGCCGATTCCACAAACACCAACTGTAGAACTCAACGATCCTTTAGCTCAATCATTCTCAGATTTACAACAGTTAGATGAAGTTGAACTTAACTTAGATCTAGCTGAACAATATATTGAGCTTGGTGCTTATACATCTGCCCGTGAACTATTACAAAACCATCAGCTTCAACTCAACCAAGAACAACAACAACGTTCAGAAAAATTACTCAATAAAATAGCGTCTTGAGACGTATCGGTCTAATATAAGCAGTCTCTATGACTGCTTTTTTTATGATGAAAAACTTTTTATTATGCAAAAGATCGCTTTAATTTATATGGGTGGAACTTTTGGCTGTGTGGGTGAACCACTGATGCCAATGCCAGAACAAAATTTTTTACCAGCACTCAAAAAAGTGATTCCACCTCACTTAGATGTAGAGTGTTTTGCCGCACCCAGTATTCAAGATAGTAGCGCATGTACAGCGACTGATTGGTTGCAGTTAGTACAACAAATTCAACAGTTACAACTCAAAAATTATCAGCATTTCGTGATTATTCATGGCACTGATACTTTAAGCTATGCGGCAGCAACGCTTGCACGCTTTTTGGGGCATTCTTGCCACGCGATTATTACGGGCAGCCAATACCCCTTACTCAATATTGAAGGCAATGATACCAGAGAGTTCACAGATGCATTGAGCAACTTATCTCTTGCACTTGAGCAAGTCATACAACGGCCTGCTGGGGTTTATCTGACATTCCATCAGCAAGTTTTCCACGCACAAACGACATTAAAGGTTCACACTACTGAACTTGATGCTTTTGCAGGTAAAGATGCAAATCAAACCTGTAAAACGACGGCTGATTATTTTATTGTTCAAAATGAACATATTGAACAAGCCACACAACTCAGTATGCTCAATCTTATGCTACAACCGATTGGCAAAGAGCAACTGTTATCGCAGTTAAATAATATCTTGGCTGCACCACCAAATTTCCTCGTGTTACAAGGATTCGGCACTGGCAATATCGCAGTGAATGATGAGATTTTAGCGTTATTTGATGCTCTGTATCACAAGCAATGTCTTTCAATTATCAGCACTCAAGTGACCTTTGGACAGCTTGATCAGCGCTATGCGGTGAGTGCTTGGATTAAATCAGCTAAAGTTTTGATCAATGACTGTCACTGCCATGCTGATTTATATGCAAAAGTGCTGCAAATGTATTTAAAATACCCGACCCATGATCAATGGTTTGAACATTGGCAGCAACACTAATCTGAGGTTAAGACATGCAACGTTATGCAATCGGTATTGAATTTTGCGGTACTCAATACCGTGGTTGGCAAACCCAACAAGCGGGCATTGCAAGTGTTCAAGAAACCATTGAAAAAGTCCTCAGCAAAGTCGCCAACGAAACCATTATTTTACATGGTGCAGGACGTACCGATGCAGGCGTACATGCCACCAATATGGTGGCGCACTTTGATACTGAAGCCATCCGCCCTGAACGTGGTTGGATCATGGGTGCAAATAGTCAACTTCCTAAAGATATTTCGATTCAATGGATCAAATGTATGGATGAAAATTTCCATGCACGTTTTAAAGCAATTGCGCGACGTTATCGCTATGTTGTTTATAACGCTCCAATGCGACCTGCGCTACTACAAAAACAAGTCACTCATCTCTATCAAAACTTAGATGTGAAAAAAATGATCGCTGCCGCAGCAAAGTTTGAAGGCACTCATAATTTTGAATCTTTCCGCGCCGCTGCATGTCAGTCCAATCAACCCGTGCGTCATGTCAAACATTGTCGTCTGTTTGAACATGGTCGCTATCTCGTCCTCGATATTCAAGCCGATGGTTTTTTACATCATATGGTCCGAAATATTATGGGATGTTTGCTTGAAATCGGACAAGGGCTCTATGAGATTGAACATATTGACACTATGTTTGCTGCTGAAGATCGCAAGGCGGCAGGTGTAACAGCACCAGCGGATGGGCTATATTTTATTCAGGCGTATTATCCAGAGCACTTTGATTTACCGCAGCCGCCATTAGGGCCGCAATGGTTAAACTTGGCTGAATAAAAAAGCCTTATCTTTTTGATAAGGCTTCGTTGAATCAGTTTAAATCACTGGCGCTGTTTACGTTTACGATATTCCACTGGGGTTTCGTTGGTCCAACGTTTAAATGCACGATAGAAAGTACTTGGTTCAGAGAAACCTGTTAAATACACAATACGCTCAACACTTTCAGTGGTATTTGCGAGTAATTTTTTCGCTAGACGACAGCGATAATCTGAAAGAATTTGCTGAAAACTGGTATTTGCTTCACTGAGCTGTGTTCTTAGGCGGCGCGGTGTAATATTGAGTTGCGCTGCAACAGTTTCCAATGTGGTCTCCCCGCTTTCCAAGGTCGAACCAATCGCACGACGAACTTCACCAACGAGATCATAGCGTGCAAGCTCTTGTAATTTTTCAATGGCAAGCTGTTCATGCAATTGTAGTAGCTCTGGTTCAGCTTGCCACAAAGGATAATCTAACACCGCAGCATCAAAATAAAGTCGGGTCTCTTTTTGTCCTAAGCTAACGGGGCAGCCAAATACTCTAAAATATTCGTCATCCTCAGCCCCTTCACTGAAATTAAAATCAATATAGATTGGCTGAAATTGACCTTCAGTAATAAACTTAAAGAAACGTAAAATACCAGAAAACACACATTCAGAAAAATGACGATTAACAAATTGGTCAGGCCATAATTGTTCACCGTTACTTAAATAACAGCGTCCATCTTCAACAATAAGTTTCGCATCAAAAGCATCACTAATCAGACGTTGGTAAGCCAGTGCTCGCTTTAAGCCCTCACCAAAGGTTTCACTACTGATAAATAAATGCTCAATCACTTGACCACGATATAGCGGTAAATATTCCCCTAAATGCAGCCCGATATCTTGATCATTACTCACATCCCGAGCAGCAATCCAAAATGCATGCTGTGCACTTAATGGCGTTCTCGCATTGGTATCAACTTGATTGAGTGCAACCCCTGCCTTTGTTAAAATCTCTTCGGTTGGTAATCCTGCTTTACGAATTGCCTGATAACCAAAGCGCAATACAACCGATGCATCTGTTAACTGACCCACGCAGTGCCCTTCCCTGTAGATACTTTATTGTGACAATGAACAATAATTTTAGATTAACGTTGATTGACCAAACTGACAACACTATTCTGCTTCTTTTGTTAAAAAAAATTTATAAATTGTCTGACAGTTCTTTTGATTAATATCTGACAGCCTTGCTTAGCTTATATCTTGTAAATTTTAAATAAATTGACTATAATTTGCGCCTTTCCAATTTGATCTCAGGTAGGCTATGGCCAATAAAGAGGAACTCATTGAGTTCGAAGGCGTTGTCACCGAAACGCTTCCTAATACGATGTTCCGTGTACGTTTAGAAAACGGTCACGAAGTTATTGCTCACATTTCTGGTAAAATGCGTAAACACTATATCCGTATTTTGACAGGTGACAGTGTAAAAGTTGAAATGACACCTTATGATTTGACAAAGGGTCGTATCACTTATCGTGCGCGCTAAGAATTAGTGAATGCAAAAAAGCCACATCTCGTGGCTTTTTTTACAAGCGATAAGCGAATGCTCTATTTAACGGTCTAACATTGACTTAAATGTTTAAGTCATTTACAGCGATATGTAATTATTGCTGTAATATAATATCGTCTCCGGAACGGATAGATTTAAATACGTCTCTCACGCTCGCTGCTCAAAAATATAAAAATTATTTATTCCAAAAATAAGGAAATAGTCACAATGCATTATAAATTTTTTATTATTTTCTTCGCATTACTATTACAAGGTTGCGCAACACCGGGATGGCAATCTGTTCAACTGCAAGATTACTTACAGCCTTATATTGGGCAGTCAGCCGATGACATTCAACACAAGCTCAATTTGAACGATTTAGGCTTTCAAACATTAAAACAACCTAAAAAAACTGATCGTTCTTTGATTTTCACCGTACTGCGTCCAATCAACATTCCAGTGCCGATGCCACAATCATTTGGTGAATCTGGTTCAGGCATGGGGAGTTCTGCACGTATAGGTGCGGTTCAAACGGGTCAACAATCCTACGATGTTAACTTTTATTGCCATATTATTTTTGAGCTTGATCAGCAACAGATTGCGCGTTCAATTCGCTATGAAGGCAAAGCGTGCTAAATCAATATACCAAATAAAAAACGCAGCCTTTTTAGCTGCGTTTTTTCAATATAGACTCTAGCTCAGTGCTGAAACAACCGCTTCACCCATCGCATCTGTACCCACTTTGGTCATGCCTTCAGACATAATATCCGCGGTACGTAAACCTTGATCCAATACTTGACCTACAGCATCTTCAATCGCTTTGGCTGCTGCTTCTTCACGGAAGGTGTAGCGCAACATCATTGCAACCGAAAGCACAGTGGCAAGTGGATTCGCGACATTTTGACCTGCAATATCTGGTGCAGAACCATGACATGGTTCATACATGCCTTTGCCCTTTTCATCCAATGATGCTGAAGGCAACATACCGATTGAGCCCGTCAACATTGCGGCTTCATCCGACAAAATATCGCCAAATAAATTGCCTGTGACAATCACATCAAACTGTTTAGGTGCACGGACCAATTGCATCGCAGCATTATCGACATACATGTGCGATAACTGAATATTTGAATATTGCGCTTGCTGTAAATCGGTTACTGTTTGCTTCCACAACTCAGTCACTTCAAGCACATTGGCTTTATCGACCGAACACACTTTACCACCACGTAAGCCAGCCAGCTCAAACGCGACTTTAGCAATACGCTTGATTTCGCTTTCGGAATAAACATCAGTGTTGTAGCCTTGTTTTTCACCGTTTTCGAGTTCACGGATACCACGTGGCTGACCGAAATAAATACCACCTGTCAGCTCACGCACAATCAGAATATCTAAACCTGCAACAATTTCTGGTTTTAAGCTTGAAGCGTCAGCCAATTGTGGGTACAGAATCGCTGGACGTAAGTTGGCAAATAAATTCAGCTCACTGCGGATTTTGAGTAAACCACGTTCAGGACGAATCGAACGTTCGATGCTGTCCCATTTAGGACCACCTACAGCACCTAATAAAATTGCATCTGATTTTTTGGCTTGTTCACTGGTCACAGCTGGATAGGGTTCGCCATGTGCATCAATTGCTGAACCACCGAGCAAACCATGTTCCCATGTCAAACCTAGATTAAATTTATGATTGACCTTGGTTAAAACTTTTTCAGCAGCGCCCACGATTTCAGGGCCAATACCATCACCCGCTAAAATTAAAATATGTTTAGACATCTATTTTTCCAGTTTGATATAAGCAGTTTACACTGCAAGCCAATTAAACTCTTCTTTCAACAAACTCGCCTAAGCCTTTACGGACATCATAAGATCGGCAAAAACGGCGAATCGTGCGTTGTTCCTGCTGCAAATCAACACATAGCGGGTCAGGTGCAGAGACATTTAATAAACTCCCCGAACCAGATGGCCTATCTCTATACATTTTAAAGGTATAGTTTAAATAAGGCTTGAATTCATGAATGACATGAAAAGTCTCCGCACGATCTAAAGAGATTGGATAAAAGCGAATCACGACTTCATATTCTTTGGCAGGAACACTCAGATAGACTTGTTGTTTTCGACTAAAAACCGAACCTTGTAGTCTCACAATGCCTCGCTCCATCGCCTCTCGACTGATGCGATGCGAGGTCGCATTAATCACCTCAGTATCATCGATACGTGCAAATTCACAATTTTCTACGCCTGAACAATATAAAGTTGCGTTATTCGCTCTCTGCTCTAAAGTATTTTGAGCAATACGAACTTGATCAACCACATTTTGTGTATTCTGACAGGCAGTTAAAGTCGTACCAACACATAAACACAGCAAAATATTGCGTGCTAATATCCTTCTCATTGTTCGGGCCCAGTCCTCATGTCATATCAACATGCAAGCAAATTAATCTTTGTTTGCATGTTAACAAGAGTTGTATCGCTATGCCATGATTATGTTCAAATTGTATTCAAACAATTAGGCTTTGATTTCATCAAATACCCAAGGACGCACTTGTTTGGCTTTCGCTTCAAAATCTCGAATCTCATCAGCAACTTGTAAAGTTAAACCAATGTCATCTAAACCATTCAGCAAACAATGTTTGCGGAATGGATCAATTTCAAAATTGAAGGCTTCACCTGTTGGCGTACGTACTTGTTGTGCTTCCAAATCAATGGTCAATTGATAACCTTCTTCAGCACATTCTTTAAATAACTGATCTACAATCTCTTCAGACAAGATCACAGGCAACATGCCATTTTTAAAACAGTTATTAAAGAAAATATCTGCAAAGCTTGGCGCAATCACGGTACGAAAACCATATTCATTTAATGCCCAAGGTGCATGTTCGCGGCTTGAACCACAACCGAAGTTAGTACGTGCCAATAAAATCGTTGAACCTTGATAACGAGGCTGATTCAAGACAAAATCAGGGTCTTTAGGACGTTTACTAATGTCCTGACCTAAATAACCTTCATCTAAATAACGTAATTCATCAAATAAATTATCGCCGAAGCCAGTGCGCTTGATTGATTTTAAAAACTGTTTCGGAATAATTAAATCAGTATCCACATTGGCACGATCTAAAGGTGCAACAATACCTTGCTCTACAGTATATTTTTCCATGATTTTGCTCCTTTAGAATGAACGAACATCAACGAAATGACCTGCAATCGCTGCCGCAGCTGCCATCGCGGGACTGACTAAATGGGTACGCCCACCATTGCCCTGACGACCTTCAAAATTACGATTTGAGGTTGATGCACAATGCTCACCTGGTTGTAACTTATCCGCATTCATTGCCAAACACATTGAGCAACCCGGTTCACGCCATTCAAAACCTGCTTCCAAGAAAATTTGATCCAAACCTTCTTGCTCTGCCTGCTGTTTTACCAAACCAGAACCCGGAACAATCATCGCTTGTTTGATACTTGAAGCGACTTTACGACCTTTCACGACTTCGGCAGCGGCACGAATATCTTCAATACGAGAGTTAGTACATGAACCAATAAAGACACGATCCAATTGGATATCAGACAAAGCCTGACCTGCATTTAAGCCCATATATTGATAAGCGCGTGTCCAATCATTACGTTGTACATCATCTTTGGCTTGCTCTAAAGTCGGTACTGCTTGCGTAACTGGAATCACCATTTCTGGAGAGGTTCCCCAAGACACTTGCGGCTCGATCTCTGCGCCATCCAATACAACGACAGCGTCAAATACTGCATCTTCATCAGAATGTAAGGTGTTCCAATAGGCGACTGCTTGATCCCACTGCTCAGCTTTCGGTGCATAGTTACGATCCTTCACGTAGGCAATAGTCTTGTCATCAACTGCAACCATACCCACACGGGCACCCGCTTCGATTGCCATATTGCACACGGTCATACGGCCTTCAATCGACATATCACGGAACACTTGTCCGCCAAACTCGATTGCATAACCCGTACCACCAGCCGTACCAATCTTGCCGATGATGGCCAAAACCACATCTTTCGATGTCACGCCTTTGCCCAATACACCATCCACACGGACTAACATATTTTTAGATTTTTTCTGTACTAAGCATTGTGTTGCCAATACATGTTCAACTTCTGATGTCCCAATCCCATGTGCCAAACAACCAAAAGCACCATGCGTTGCCGTATGCGAGTCACCACAAACCACGGTCATACCCGGTAAAGTTAAACCTTGCTCTGGGCCTACAACATGCGCAATCCCTTGGCGAATGTCATTAATCCCAAATTCAACGATATTAAATGTTTTACAGTTATCGTCTAAGGTTTGCACTTGGATACGAGAGGTTTCGTCCTCAATTCCTGCAATCCCCTGTTCACGCTCTTTTTTAGAGGTTGGAACGTTGTGGTCAGGTGTTGCGACATTGGCACTTAAACGCCATGGTTTACGCCCAGCAAGCTGTAAACCCTCAAATGCTTGAGGACTAGTGACTTCATGCAATAAGTGACGATCAATATAAATTAAGCATGAACCATCATCACGTTGCGTTACTAAATGGTCATCCCATAATTTGTCATACAATGTTTTGCCTGCCATGTCGTCGCTCTCCATCGTGCTTGTCATAGGACTGGGTAATTTAATCTTAGACTGATTATAACAATCGTTTTACATAAATCTAATTTATCATTTTTATAAATTAACAAACTTTTTGGAATGAGTTGGTTTTTCTGTCATTCATTCAAATTAAGGCGATTTTCGCAACCAATTCATAACGCGCAGTTGTTGAACCCTACAAAACTCCTTTTCATTATCTGTAATTAAATCAAGATTTAATGACAATGCTTGAGCAGCTATCATCATATCGTTTGGACCAATAATTTGCCCGCGCTGCTCCAAATCTGCACGAATTAACCCATATTGCTTTGCAGCCAAAGTATCAAATTCAACAATCTGAAATGATTGGATGATACTGTCAAAGACTTGTCGGTTATATTCACGTTTTTGGCTTTTGGCGATACCGTATTCAATTTCAGCCAACACCACCGAAGACAACACAATATCACTTGCAGGACAACGACTTAACCAATCATATAAGTGAGGTACATTTTTACTCATGGCAATCCAAATATTGGTATCCAATAAATAACGCATAAGATTTAATCCAAACTTATTTGATCCAATGGTGACAATTCCACATCAGATATTGAATCTAGCTGTAAACCACCCAAGTGCCATGCTTGTTGTAAAGCATCAGCAGCACTCATATTTGATTTTTTTTCTGGAACTAAACGAGCAATAATTTTTCCTCTACGCGCAATCGCAATTTCTTCTCCACTTTCAACACGTTGCAATAACGCTGAAAAATGAGATTTTGCATCGGTAATTTTCACCATTTCCATCAGATACTCCTTTAAACCGATCTGACCATAATAGTCTGATTGTAGGCTCAATACGTATAAAAAACAATCTGACATTGCGCTGTGTTTTCTAAATCAAGCCAAATCGTTTAACCGTGTACGGACGATTCTAAAACCATCATTTTTTTCATTGTTCTGTATTTAAAAACTTTTCAAGCATAAAAAAACAAATAGTGATTGCAATAACAGCACCCAGCATAAGATCAAAAATCAAAGCTGTTGTACTGTAAATAGACACTTGCAAACTACTCAGAATAATCATGGTAAATATCCACCCAAGCAAAGAACCTATTTGAGCGATGAATAGCATGAATGTTGCTTGATAAATTTTTATGCCTTTCATTACACCGAGAATAGCGATAAAAAAGGCAACAAAAATACTCGCAAATTGTGTAAAGAAAATATCCAACAACACATTAAAATTTTGGCTGTAAGCAACCACAAAAATAATAAAAAACAAGAATAAAAAACTGATAACCCCATAAGAAATAGTTTTCATATTTAACCTATAAACCGAATATTAAATTAAAAATTAGCAGATTCTGATTTCGCTTGAGCTGCTCGTTGCTGTGATTGGTAATCTCTTCTTTTTTGCTCAAAATCATCGGTAAAATATTCAACTTCGACTTTAAAACCGCCCATATGTGGTGCGCTGACCACCACAAACTCTTGGTTTGGCGTTTTAAATGTCGTACTACGATTCCCAACAAATGGATCTTGTTTATCAATCACTTTGTAATCATTCTCTTGAACATAGTTCACTACTTTTTTATAGGTCGTGTGATTCATATGATCGACTTCTTTGATCACCATACTGGCATAAGCCAATTTTTGATCTTGATCAAAGCCAAATTGTGTTCCCATCAAACCATCAATATCAAAACCTGAACCATCGTTAGCAAGAATCCCGCCACCTGCATACGACTCCCCTCCCACCTGATAATGACTCAGCCTTTTCTTCACTGACTCAAAAGTGGAATCCCTAAGTTTAAAGCCCAATACAGGTGTACCTTTCAAATTTGGGTTATCTTCTGGAGCAAGCATTTCTTTTGGTGGCATCGGGCTTTCTTTATTCGTAGTCACTGTTTCTTTTGTTGCAGATGATACGATATTATTTTGTGCAGCAGTTTCCTTTGAGCAACCCCATAACACGCCACTGCTCACGCAAAGCACAATGAAAATCTTAATATTCATGTTTTTCTCAACTCAACACTTATGATTTAAGGATAGGTCTTAAAACCCAATTTTTTACGGTTTTCATTTAAGCCATCAATATCACTTTGATTTATCGCAGATGTCGCTTCATTGATTGCACTCCATATAAGTGCATCTTGATTTTTGGTCGTTCTTAGTGGACTTGACCACATTGAAGATCGAGTATTACCACCTGGAATCGGCAATTTCGTATCTTGCAAACGAATCACGGCAACGGCTGTTGTTTGTCTCTCATTGATTGCTGAACCAGTCGTTATATTAATTCCAGCATTGGCTTGTTTGAGTTGCCGACAAACTCGATCATAACCTTTAAACTCAAATGAATTGTTATCTATAATTGTTTGAATTTTATCATCATAGATCATAAGGATTGAACAAGTTTCTGCATAAGTCGAGTTATTCAACAGCCCAAGTAAAAAAATAGAATAGAATAATTTTCTCACCATATACATACCTTTCCGTATTATTTTTAAGTTGCAAAACAATACTAAGACTCCCTTAGTAAAAGTTCAATACGAAAACTAAGAAAATCTTAGTTTTCATTGATTGCAAAAAATTATGCAGCCTCATACATCTAATGTATTTGCATTACGCCTGCGTCTTGCTCGGAAAGCACACAAACTTTCCCAAGAACGTTTAGTCATTTTGGCAGGAATTGACGAAGCATCAGCCAGCGCACGCATGAATCAATACGAACGAGGTAAACATGTTCCTGATTTTTTGATGGTGTCTAAGATTGCCCAAACTCTGAATTTACCAACTGCTTATTTTTATGCAGAAGAGGATCAACTTGCTGAAATGATTCTACAATTCCATCTACTGACGCTAGAACAAAAAGAACAAGTCTTAAATTTTATTCAGCAACTTTCTGCGAAGCTTCCTTAAAATCTCTCTGACTCCACTAACTGATCAATAAATCCAATCACCATAAATCAAAATTTCTTTTTTACTTTACAAACAATAATGATTATCATTTAAATAATTAAGTTTTTACGATGGTGCTTACAATGGCGAATATTCAACAATTCGTGATAAACAATCAACGGACGCTCAAAAAGACCTTGAGTTACTACATCTTACATATTAGTGTTGCTATGCTAGTCGCCTATGCGATTACAGGAAACTTACTCGTGTCCGCAACCTTGAGCTTACTTGAACCCACCGTACAGGCATTTGCTTTTTTCTTCCATGAAAAAGTGTGGAGTCGTTTTGGTTAAATGACATAAAGTAAATCAAGCTCTTGGTTAAATTTTTAAAATGTTCTTGGATACATCCCTATGAACCTTGCTGCATTTGAAGCATTTGTAAAAGTGATGGAAACAGGTTCTATTTCTATCGCGGCAGAACAATTATTTATAACTCAACCTGCGGTCACCAAACGGATTCATAGCTTAGAACAGTATTTTGATGTCAAGCTATTTGAATCCGCAGGACGGGGTATACAACCCACCTATGCTGCACACTCACTGTTGCCTAAAGTAAGGGGTTGGCTCAACGAACTTGGCGAAATTCACCACACCTTAAGCCATGAGCAAGCGCAGGTACAAGGTCGCTTAAAAATCGGAACCAGCCATCACATCGGCTTGCATCATCTAGCAGAACCACTCAAAAACTTTGTGCAACATTTTCCGAAAGTCACTTTAGATGTTCATTTTGTCGATTCTGAACAAGCGCATGAGCACGTACTCGCTGGAGAGTTAGAGCTTGCATTTTTGACCTTGCCGCCAATTGGAGATGATCGTCTGCGTTATGTGACGATTTGGAATGATCCTTTGGTTTTTGTTGCGTCGCCCTTTCACCCTTTAGCACAACAACAAAACCTGAAGCTCGAAGACCTTATTGCCTACCCAAGCTTACTTCCAGCAGCACACACTTATACCAGTCAAATCACACTTGCTGAATTTGAGAAAAAAGGCTTAAAACCGAAAATTAGCATGAGCAATAACCCGTTAGAATCCATCAGAATGTTGGTTTCGATTGGCTTAGGTTGGTCAGTGTTACCAAAGACATTGCTCAATCATGATTTACAACAATTAGATTTGAATCTAGATATGCAGCGCAAATTGGGCATGGTGTGGCACCCTGCCCGCATTCAGTCTAAAGCTGCTGAAGAGTTGATTAATATGATGACCTAAATCGACCAGTCTTGGATTTCCCATGCTTGATCTTGAGCGAGTGTTTCTAAGCGGTCATCGGGGTTCACCGCAATGGCATGGGTTGCATATTCCAATAAGAACCGGTCATTAATCGAATCCGAATAAGCCCAAGATTCATCAACTTCACGGCCTGCCAACCATTGATCCAAGCGCACCAACTTACCTTTTTGATAGCATGGCACACCTGTTACTTTACCCGTGTATTTGTCTGCAATCACTTCAGCATTGGTGGCAATAATTTCAGTAATGCCAAATTCACGGAAAATCGGTGCAGTAATAAAATCACTGGTCGCAGTAATCCCAACAATCGCATGCCCCAACGCTTGATGTCGTTGAATTGCCTCAAAACCTTTAGGGCGCATTTGTGGACGAATCACTTTTTGCATAAACAACTGATGAAGTTCCGTTAAATACTCATTGTCATGTTTGGTCAAAAACTCAAAAACAAATTCATTATAAGCAATCGGATCAAGTTGCCCTGCTTTATAGTCTTCATAAAACTTGTCATTCATTTGACGATGATGAACTGGATCAACCAAAGCTTCATTGACCAAAAATTCACCCCACGAATGGTCAGAATCGGTATTTAACAGGGTGTGATCTAAATCAAACAAAGCCAATTTCATATAAATGCTCATTTAAATGCAAATTAAAGAAAAAAAACGTAAATCTATTTCCGTAAGTCACTAAAAATTCGTTAAGATCATAGCAATTTTAAACATTTTACTTTGATCTTTTTCGAGTTGGACGTGCAAGCGTGACTGTCCCCGATATCAAAGTCAACGATATAGACAAAATTTAGGTAGCCAAATGATCGACTCAGAAGGTTTCCGACCCAACGTCGGGATCATTTTGGCAAACGATGACGGACACGTCTTATGGGCAAAACGCATTGGTCACAATGCTTGGCAATTTCCACAAGGAGGTATCCAGTTTGGAGAAACCCCTGAGCAGGCACTTTTTCGTGAACTGAGAGAAGAAGTCGGTTTATTGCCCGAACACGTCCAAATTATAGCGCAAACTAAAGGTTGGCTGCGTTATCGTTTGCCACATCGGTACATTCGGTCAGATTCAGATCCGATATGTATTGGACAAAAGCAAAAGTGGTTTTTACTGAAATTAACGGCTTCGCCCCATCATATTCAGTTAAACCTATCAGACCCACCCGAGTTCGATGAATGGCAATGGGTGAGTTACTGGTATCCATTGGGTCAAGTGGTCAACTTCAAACGTGATGTTTACCGTAAAGCCATGATGGAATTGTGCATACAATTACCTCAGCGTTAATTGTTATAGAATCATCATTTTAAGCAATGATTTTCAACAAGAGAGCTGTTATAAATAGGCATATAACGATTTATAAATTGGAGTAAACATCCATGTCAAACATGCAACTCGACACCCTCAGACGCATTGTGCAAGAAATCAATGCGTCCGTCAGTTTGCATGACTCTTTGGACATTATGGTCAATCATGTGGCTGAAGCGATGCACGTGGATGTATGCTCTATATATCTCTTAGATGAGCGTAATCGTCGTTATGTGTTGATGGCCTCAAAAGGTTTAAACCCTGAATCCGTTGGACAAGTCTCTTTAAGTGTCGGTACTGGTTTGGTCGGTTTAGTCGGTCAACGCGAAGAAATTGTCAACTTAGACAATGCGCCGAAACATGAACGCTTTGCTTATTTGCCTGAAACAGGTGAAGAATTATTTAACTCATTCCTTGGCGTACCTGTGATGTATCGCCGTAAGGTTATGGGTGTTTTAGTGGTTCAAAATAAGGAATCACAAGACTTTAGTGAAGCGGCTGAATCCTTTCTGGTCACGCTATGTGCACAACTATCTGGTGTGATCGCGCATGCCCATGCCGTAGGGAATATTGACGTTTTCCGCAAACCCAATGGCGGCTCTACCTATAAAACCTTTCAGGGTGTGTCTGGTGCGGGTGGCATCGCCTTAGGCCGTGCGATTGTACTCTACCCCCCTGCTGATTTAGCCGTGATTCCAGATCGCGAAGCTGAAGACATTAGCGATGAATTAGCATTACTCGATCAAGCGATTGCTTCAGTTCGTATAGAAATTCAGTCCTTAGATGAAAAAATGCAAGATTCCCTCATGTCGGAAGAGCGTGCTTTATTTAGCGTGTTCTTACGGATGTTGGATGAAAATGCACTGCCAAGTGAAATTAAAGACCACATTCGCTCAGGCAGTTGGGCACAAGGTGCGGTGCGGAAGGTGATTGATAAACACATTGCCCTCTTTGCACAAATGGAAGATGACTACCTACGAGAACGAGTTTCTGACCTTAAAGACTTAGGTCGTCGAATTCTCGCTTGCTTGCAGGAAAATGATACCAGTCATCGTGAGCTTAGCCCTGATAGCATCCTTATCGGTGAAGAAATCAGTACCGCCGCGCTCGTTGAACTTCCTGTTGATAATATTGCAGCGATTGTGACCTCCGAAGGTGCAGCCAATTCACATATGGTGATTGTGGCACGTGCACTCGGGATTCCAACGGTTGTGGGTGTAACCGAGTTACCGATTACTACGCTTGATGATATTGAGATGATTGTCGATGCCTATCAAGGACGGATCTTCGTCAATCCACCACGTCGATTACGCCAACGTTATAAAGAAGTCCAAAAAGAAGAAGAACAAATTGCCAAAGATTTAAAGCAGTATGAGACCAAAGATGCGATCACACCCGATGGCGTCGCAATCCCTTTATTTGTCAATACTGGTTTAATGATTGATGTGGTCCGTGGGGTACAACGCGGTGCCAAAGGTGTCGGGCTATATCGTAGTGAAATTCCATTTATGCTGCGTGAACGCTTCCCCGGTGAAGAAGAACAACGTGCGATTTACCGCCAACAACTCAGTCATTTCGCCAATAAGCCTGTGATTATGCGAACACTGGATATTGGTGCGGATAAAGATCTGCCGTATTTTAGTATTGAAGAAGAGAACTCTGCATTGGGCTGGCGTGGCTTGCGCTTTACGCTGGATCATCCTGAGATTTTTTCTGCACAAATCCGTGCGATGCTAAAAGCCAGTATTGGTTTAAACAACCTTCATATCTTACTGCCAATGGTGACCAGTGTCAGTGAAGTGGAAGAAGTGTTGTACTTATTTGAGCGTGACTGGATTGCAGTTCAAGAAGAAGAACAAGTCAAAATCACCAAACCCAAACTCGGCATTATGGTTGAAGTGCCAAGCGTGCTGTTTCAAATTGATGAGTTTTCGGAACTGGTTGATTTCTTTTCTGTGGGTTCAAATGATTTAACGCAATATTTATTGGCTGTCGATCGTAATAACCCGCATGTGGCCAATGTCTACTCACATCTACATCCCTCGGTTTTACGCGCACTGCGACAACTGGTACAAGATTGCCATAAGTATCAAAAACCGATCAGTATTTGTGGGGAAATGGCAGGTGATCCGTTGTCCGCGATTCTGTTGATGGCAATGGGCTTCGATACCCTTTCTATGAGCTCAAGTAATATTTTAAGGGTCCGAAAGGCGATTTGTCATATTCCAATGAGTGATGCAAAACGGCTATTAGATGAAGTTTTGCGTATGAATAATCCATTGCTGATTAAGAGCTGGCTAGAGCATTATTTTAGAACACATGGTTTAGCGGATATGGTTAAATCAAATCGTTTGGTCAACGCCTAGAACAGAGAAATCGAGCGTATCAACACTAATAAAAAAAGGGTGATCCTCTTCTGAGCGTCACCCTTTCTTGTTAGATATTATTATTTTAAATAAATCTGTTGCTTGCCGCTTCCCAATTTAACACGAGGGAATTTTCGGTCGTAGTCAATCACAATCGCATCTTTTCCTGTCAAATTCTGAGTAGCCGACTCCCATGTCACGTAATAAGTAATCTCAGCGTCCCCGCGGACCGTCGGTTGAATCAGCTTTTTATGATCTGCTGGCACTGTAAAATTCACAGTAAACGGAACTTGAGAAACCTGCACTTGCTTTTGTTGAATTAAGGTCGCAGGCGCATCGGCCAAACCTGTTTCCAAAGCATATAAACTGACTGTACCTTGCTGTTGCGGCACGCTATAGGTGGCATTCCCAACAAATTCGACCGTTACTGTGTTTGATTGAGTGGTTTTCAGGCCACTATTGTGAGCAACTGAGCTACAACCCGTCAGAAGAGTCAGTGACAAACCTAAACCATAAGTAATTTTTTTCATTTTTCTATCCCAAAACAGTTAAACTCAAAAATACCATGAAATAAAATCAATTCATTTTCACTTACATATTTCTAGCATTTAAGCTTAGAAATTCCATATCAATTGAATTTGCGAAATCACCTTATTTACACAACACCAACATGTATTTGCGCTATAACGTCTAAATATATTCATGCCATCTTCCTCTAAGCAACTTTTCATTCTGACCGCTACCATCTCAGAAAAATATAGAATAAACATCTATTTTTTAAATATTTTTTAACTTCCTTAACAATTCATATATCAACACAAGTTAAGTTAAAGTTTAAGATTTAAACAGCTTCAATCGAATAAAGCATTTAAGACATCAACTTTAATCCATTGGAGAAAAGAGTTTTATCCACCTAGAGTAAAAAGTACAAAGGCTACACCTAATCATGGTAAATATCATTTAGGCATCTATCACGATACCCAATCGAGCCATGATTAGGCTGTAACGGTCCAACTTTCATAACGGTCTAATAGTCAGGCTGATTTCATGCAGATCACCCTGATGGAGAAGAAACATGAGCCAAGATGACAAAAAATGTCCTTATAGCCAACTTACAACAGACTTTGGTGCGCCCGTCGTTGACAACCAAAATAGTTTAACTGCGGGCGCGCGAGGACCACTCCTTGCCCAAGATTTGTGGCTAAATGAAAAACTTGCCAATTTTGTGCGTGAAGTGATTCCTGAGCGTCGTATGCATGCCAAAGGTTCAGGTGCATTTGGTACATTTACAGTCACCCACGATATTACCCAATACACTCGCGCTAAAATTTTTAGTGAAATCGGTAAAAAAACTGAAATGTTCGCCCGTTTTACCACCGTTGCTGGTGAGCGTGGTGCCGCTGATGCTGAACGTGATATTCGCGGTTTTGCCCTTAAGTTTTATACTGAAGAAGGCAACTGGGATATGGTCGGGAATAACACACCTGTGTTCTTTTTACGTGACCCACGTAAATTCCCAGATTTAAATAAAGCAGTGAAACGCGACCCTAAAACCAATCTTCGTAGCGCAACCAATAACTGGGATTTTTGGACTTTACTGCCAGAAGCACTGCATCAAGTGACCATCGTAATGTCAGACCGAGGAATTCCTGCCAGCTATCGTCATATGCATGGCTTTAGTAGCCACACCTATAGTTTTATTAACGCAGCCAATGAGCGTTACTGGGTAAAATTCCACTTTAGAACACAACAAGGCATCAAAAACCTCACTGATGCAGAAGCAGGTGAATTGGTTGGTCAAGATCGTGAAAGCCATCAACGTGATTTATTTGATGCGATAGAACGTGGAGACTATCCAAAATGGACGTTGTGTGTACAAATCATGCCTGAACAAGATGCTGAAAAAGTTCCCTACCATCCATTTGATTTAACCAAAGTTTGGCCTCATGGTGACTACCCACTAATCGAAGTTGGGGAGTTTGAGTTAAATCGTAATTCAGAAAACTTTTTCTTGGATGTTGAACAATCCGCCTTTGCACCGAGCAACCTCGTTCCTGGCATTAGCGTTTCACCAGACAAAATGCTGCAAGCACGTCTATTCAACTATGCTGATGCCCAACGTTATCGTTTAGGTGTGAATTATCAACAAATTCCAGTCAACGCGGCGCGCTGCCCTGTTCACAGTAATCACCGTGATGGTCAAGGGCGTACCGATGCTAATTACGGTGCTTTACCACACTACGAACCAAATAGTTTTGGTCAATGGCAAGAGCAAGCGCAGTACAAAGAGCCACCATTGAAAATCAATGGCGATGCTGATTTTTGGGATTTCCGTGAAGACGATAATGACTACTTTAGCCAACCTCGTGCGCTGTTTGAACTGATGACACCTGAGCAACAACAGGCATTGTTTAACAATACCGCAGGCGCGATGGGTGATGCACTAGACTTTATTAAATATCGCCATATTCGTAACTGCTATGCATGTCATCCCGCTTATGGTGAAGGCGTCGCACAAGCATTAGGTTTAACGGTGGCCGATGCTCAAGCCGCACGTGCAACCGATCCAGCGAGACATTTACCAAGCTTTCTTTAATTTTTGAAGTACAAAAAAAGCCATCCTCGAATTAATGCCAGTCAGTTAAGAAATTGACTGGTATTTTCTTGGATATTTCTGAGGTTTCATTTTGACGACTCTAGGACACTACCTTTGTCTCTTTTCAGGTAAAAGGGGCTTTGTTTCACAAACCTATCTCTCAGGGCTTATTCAGCAATATAATTCCTAGATGAATAAGCCTGCTTCCAAAATATATCGTACAACGAATTGGTCTTCTTACAACCGAGCTTTGATCAATCGTGGAAACCTCACCATTTGGTTTGATCCCAAGACTCAGTGGTATGCGCAAGCAAATGGTAAACAAGGTCGAAGTCAAACTTATTCTGACGCAGCCATCCAGTGTTGCTTAATGATCAAAGTCCTATTTCCTTTAACTTTACGAATGACCACAGGCTTTGTTCAAAGCCTCATTAAACTCTGTGGATTAGATTGGACGGCACCAGATTATTCCACGCTGTGTAGAAGACAAAAGCATATTGATATTGCAATTAGCTATCACAAAAATAGTGATGAACTTTACCTGCTTGTGGACTCTACTGGCTTGAAGTTTTTAGGTGAAGGTGAATGGAAAAGGAAGAAACACCAGCCTGAATATCGTCGCCAATGGCGTAAACTCCACATCGGTATAGATGCCAAAACCCTGCAAATACGTGCAGTTCAGCTCACGACGAACAATGTCAGTGATTCACAGGTACTTGATGATTTTACTTGATCAAATTCCACTGGAGGAGCGTATAGATTCAGTGTATACAGATGGAGCCTATGACACAAAACGATGCCCTCAGGTCATTGCAGATCGACAAGCGCATGCGGTGATTCCGCCGAGAAAAAATGCGAAGCGTTGGAAAGGTAGGAAGCTGAGATCTTTAGAGAGAAATGAATTACTGAAAACGGTCAAGCACCTAGGAAGAACTATTTGGAAAAAATGGTCTGGGTATCACCTCCGAATTTTGGTAGAAACCAAGAAGCATTGCATCAAATTATTAGGAGATAAACTCAATGCTAGGAATTTTCAAAGCCAAGTGAACGAGATTCACCCACGTGTAGCAGTACTCAATAAATTTACTGAATTAGGTCGGCCTCATACCGAAGTTGTCACTTAGATTTGAGTCGCTTAGAGTAGTTCTATTTTTAAATCTTTGTGCAACAAAGCCGTCTCAAGTATCAAAAAAATTAAGAAAATATCAATTATTATTTCTTAATATCTAATCCAACTCTTGAGTTAAAAGGAATCCCTGCTTTACAAACACAGAAAACTCCTAAAACAAAAAATATAAATATAAATATAAATATAATATTAATATTTCTATTTTGCCTTTCCGTAATATAAACAATATCTCCATGATCATTCAATGGAACAGAATGCAAATCACTTGGATTCTTTAAACTGGTCTCTCTATATGACGTTGTCAAATATGATAAACTTATTAATAAGTTTAAAAATATCAAAAAACTTACTATACCAGTCCATAAAAAATTTTTCTTGATCATTTTCTTCTCCCAGGAGAGTTAGAGATTGCAGGTTTATTTATGTTTATAGATGGGGAAATATATGTATAGCCCCTATTGATTGATGCTCCCACTCCGACCCCCGCTCCAATACTTGCACCACCACCAAATACAGTTCCATGACTAGATTTACCAGTGAAATAATCAATGGTAGCATGAGGCCCCAAACCGCCTCCAATTGATGTACTGTACCCCCACCCACTTAAATCTTGTACACTTTTAGCATTTGAAAAATTGTTATTTACAGCTATAGATGCCCCTGATGTGCCAGTTACTGCACCTGAACCAGCTCCACCATAAAAAGAAAAATTACCAGAATCATCACTTGCTATACCAAAACTTATATTTCCACCAACACCCAATCCGAGAGCTAAATTAACGGATAAAGTAACTCCTGTTTGTCTAGTACCAGCCCATAAATTCACTGTATTCATTTGCTCTATTTGATCAGATGCCACTCTATCTAATGATAATGACCAGTCTCGATATATCGGCATGGAACCAACACTATCTTCCCAAGCACGAATCACATAATAATCATTACTTCCTGAATCTGACACAACTGTTTCTGATGGTCTAAATATTAACCCACTCGGGTCAACATTCATAACAGGATTACTTCCTGCATAAGCATATGGATTTAGACCACCCTCTAACCCAATTGGGTCAGGCTCCATATATCTGCCGAGTTCAGGATTGTAATAGCGATTATGATTGTAAAATTGACCAATAGTAGCATCATAATACTGTCCAGAAAAACGCAAGTTAAATACAATATTTCCTTGTGGTTGCCCTAAACCAAAGGCTGTTGAGTCCCAACCCCATACGATGGCTTGGGTTGAACTATCAACTAAACGTCTAGGAGTATTTTGAGCATCTGTGACAATATAGTAAATCTTGGTATTTACTCCGCTGCCATAAACCGCAGCAATAGGTTTATCGCCTAACCAAATATATTCTACGACTGGGGCACCTGACGCAGTGTATTCACCAAGTAAACGGCTTTTTTCATCATAAACGAATTGAATGGCTGAATTTATCCTTGCATTTGCAAGACTCGTTAGTGTTCGCTCATTGTTAGCGTTATAACTCATATAACGGTTAATGGTTGTAGATGTACCCTCACCTCGACGACGCCCAGCATAATCATAACTCGGCACGACTGAACCAATATATAACTCTGCATTTTCAGTGTAATTAATTGACTGAGCCATACCATTTTTTTTCAGCGAGGTGAGTTTGTTACCGGTATAGGCATAATCTACAGTTGCAGAGGGCTGTAAGTGATTGCCAGTAGCTCTTAAACTTAAACGATTACCATTTTTATCATAGTCATAGTTAATTGCATAAATAGGACTCGTACCATTACTTCGACTTTCTGTGAGCAAACGCCCTTGCTGATCGTAGCTAAAACCATCATTCAAGTTATTATTTCGACTAACACTAGTAATTCTTCCATCTCTGTCAAATCCATAATTCAAACTATAGGTAGTTACTCCACCACTATTCTTATTTAAAATTTGCTTAACAATACCATTTTTCGCCGTGTGATATGTCCATGTATAACTTCCGGCATTACTGCCCCATGTCCATCCAGTCATTTGACCGCTAGCGTCATAACCTATATTGCTAAGTATAGCAGCACCATCTAAAGTCAAACCTGTGATTTGACCTTTTAATATCATGTCATAGTTGTAGGTAAGTTTACGTCCTGAAGGTAATGTCAAACCTGTGAGCTTATTACCCATACTCCATGTATATGCAGTCGATAAAGTGTTACTGCTTGCCCCAAAAGCAGTTAAAGCTTTATTAGATTGGGTCTTACTAATCACACGATCATAAAGATCATATGCGTAATTACTATTTACACCATAAATCTTATTGGAAACAATCTTATCCAGTCGACCATAACGACTTGAGTCAAATGTATAAGTGTCATCATAACTAAGCATATCTGGTGTGCTGGAGCTACTATTTTGGCACTGAATATTTCTATTTCGTCCTATTTCATCAATATTCGAAAAACCACATTTACGACTACCATATAAGCTCTGAGTCAATTGATCAGCTTCATTATACGTGTAGCTTTTTGTACCATAATCACTATTCGTCTCTTGCGTCAGCACATTACCATTACGATAGCTATATGAGTTTGTCCCTGAACTCAGAGCATCCAAAACTGTCATCGTATTATCTAGGGCATCGTAAGTTTTAGTAGCTGTATTACCTGTACCATCAGTATAGCTAATGCCTCTATTCAATGCATCATACGCCCAACTTTCAGTGATTCCTTGTGCGGTTGTCGTTTGAATCAAATTACCATTTGCATCATAGATCAGGTTTTTCCAGTTTGATGTCGAATCTATTCCAATCTGAACCTTAGCAATTCGCCCATTTAAATCAAGCGTTTGATATAGCCCTTTATAAACTATAGTTGCTGAACTATCTTTTAACTCATCAGAGCTGATAATGTTATTATTAAAATAGCTTTTTGTATTAACACTTCCATCAGAATAAATTTTTTTAATACTCCGACCTAAATTATCGTAATAAAAACTTGTCTTTTCACCATCCTCATTTACAGTGCTTGTTAGTTGCCCGAGTGCATCATAATCATACGAAACAGTTTTACCTGTGATGGTTCCTGTAGTGGAACCACTTCCTAGAACAACTCTACTCAAGCTACCATCGAGATTGTAGTCGTATTTTTCAACCATACCATTTGGGTAAACAATTCGTTCAGGCTGCCCAAACGAGTTATACCCAATATATTGCTCAGTTCTTGTTACACCATTTACAATGCTTGAAACTGTTGCCAAATTACCATAATTGTCATAACTAAAATCCATTTTATCGACTGTACCTGACCGAGGGCCATCTTCACTACTGAGCAAGCCATTATTTGGCTTCGATGTATCTGAGTAATAAGTATAAGTTGTAACTTTCGTTGTACTTCCTATTTGATTAGAAGATAGGCTTTGTTTAACAATTTGCCCTTTATTATTGATCACGTTGGTTGTTGTGGTACTTGCTGTCCGAATCATGGTAGGTATATTAAATAAGTTAGTTGCTCCATTAGACAAGACGCCATATACATATGTTGTCTTGCGACTAATACTTGTCCCCGATGCCTCAACCACTTCTAAAATACGATTCAAGGCATCAAAAGCATAAGTAGTCGTATTACCATTTTGATCGGTTATCTGTGTGGGATGAATATCCGCAGGTGCATAAACTATGGATTTAATTGGTCGATTATCACCAGTTGTCAAACATGGAAAACCAGACACGTCTATATTAGTCTTTACAGAGTCAGGATGTGCTGTATTGATAATAGTACTTGCTAACTGGCTCCCATTTGGAGAGAAAATCATTGAAATTCTGCTGCTATTATAAGTGTCTTCATAAGTTGTCGTCGTATCCGCTGCAGTACTCCCTACACTTCCCCCTAAGTAAGATCGCAAAATAATTTTCACTGTCGAAATATATTTGAAACTTCCACTTGTAGTAATAGTTGTACTCGGATATTCAACTTGCCAGGTTTGTCTCACTTGACTCAGGTTATCTACAACAGTTTGTAAAACAGGACGTTGAGCAACCATTTCTGGATTCACAACATTATTGTTCAGTGCCGCTTCATAGTGAGATAATGATAGAGCTGAGCTATAGGTATAATTTTCTTCTTGACCATTTTTTACATTCTTGACCTGAATCAATTGTGTATAATTTGTTGAACCTGCCATAACAGAAGAATAAGTTAAATCATACTGTTGGGTATCAGCTTGTACACCACTGGTATATGAAACAGATGAAACCAAAGATCCATTACGAGTCAAATTTAATCTGTTATTTTTATTGTCTGTCACGATTGTTAAATTGAGATTACTATCATAGCTCAGGTTTACGACACGCCCATCAGGATAAGTAATTTTATTAAACCTAAACATAAGTTCATTATTCACTGACTTCGATACTGTTGCGCTGTATATAACACCCGCACGAATCACCGTCATTGAATTAGACTCAATTGTAAATCTAATCTCTCCAAAATTTTCAGAAGCATAACCACCAGATGTCCCATCACCTGGTAAACTTGATGCGGTCGGTTCAGATGAAGTATAGAGCCGATATAAAGCACGATTTTTCTCTTGCACCCAAGGTTCAGGAAAACCATAATCTACAAAATTCGTTGGGGCATTTTTAAAATAATAGCGATGACGATCATTCGGCAATTTAATCACATAGTTCGTCACAGGAATCAAATTATTTCTGGCTGTTCTATACGTGCCGTAATATACATTCACAAAACCATCATAGTTATCTGACCACGAATCTGCACCAATTGCATTTTCCTGATCTATAGTTTGATGTCTAGTTGCTTTACGATACGAGAGACTATATGGAAGAGCGCCTGAAATCAGGCTTTTTCTGTAATTAATTTGACCTGAGAGGAGATTATAACCTGCTGTACATGATTTAACGTTCGGGTCATATGAGACAACTGACTCTTTGTCAACCGTATACATATCAGCAAAACTATGTTGATAGCAGCAAATTAAAATCAGTAAAATTGTATATAGGAAATTCAACGATTTTAATTTAAAAATTTTTGACTCAAAGATATTTAGCATAGTATTTTCTCTTTCATCTCAAATCCAAGACGGAAATTATTCAATTTATTTATATTATTGATCTGATAGTTTTTTTAAGTACTTGCGATCCTCATTCAGCCTCAAATTATTACTTAGATCTGTATTTGATTCGACAAGCATAAGATTCAAGGCACTTTTGGCATTTATACAGTCATCTCTTTGAAAATACTTTGAGGTATTACGATCACAAGCTTGTTTTATGTTTTCACTTAATTCTGGTTTCGTTTTATACCAATTTACTGTTCTATCTTTTTCTTTTCTAGGGACACCTTCAGCATCATTTAAAACCCCTATAATTGGGTCAGAGCTACATGCAGCGAGTAGGATCGATATTCCAGCTATATAAAATAACTCCCATCGTAATTTATGCATCACAATTCCAAGATATACCATTCATTAAAATCATAAATGCATTAAACATGCCAAAATACAACTCATCACATAAATATACTTTTAACCAAATATTAAAAAAATACATACCATAATAAAACCCCAAGACGCCCCATTAAGATGCAAAAAACTATTTTTGACCAAAATTTAAAATTCATAGCGCCCATTAATAAAACTCTAGGCATAAAAAAACCATGAATTTTTCATCATGGAATCAGATCGATAAATCTTAAAGTTACACCCGTATAAAATGCCCTTCACGAATACAATAAAAAGGACTAATCAATCTTGAAGATGATTTCATTGCATGCATCAATTCATGTTCTGGCGTATCACGGTCTTCATCCGTCAACTGAAAAGTTCGATAATGAATCGCCAAAGAACGGTGGGCATGGAGATCTAAATGAGCGTGGAATGCATCCTGTGGATTCATATGCACATAATGCATCAATTTACGCGGTTCATATGCACCAATAGGCAATAATGCAACCCTTGCATCACCATAACGTTCATGAATTTGTTTGAAGTGTCCCCCATAGCCCGAGTCACCCGCAAAGAAACAATGCCCCGTTTTAGCTAAAAGTGAAAAGCCACCCCATAACGCCCGATTTTGATCTCTAAATCCTCGTCCAGAAGCATGCTGCGCAGGGGTATAAGCGATCTTTAATTCATCATGAAACGGGATTTCCTGCCACCAATCCATTTCAATGACATGAAAGTGTTTCGGCATGTAATAGCCATTGCCCAAACCTGTATAAATTGGCATTTCAAACTTCTGATGTAACCAATCCAGAGTTGCTAAGTCCATGTGATCATAATGATTATGACTCAGCAAAACCCCATGAATAGTTGGCAAATGCTCTAAAGCTATGCCTGCGGTACACACACGTTGCGGCCCTCGCCCTTGTCTTGGGCTGGCATATTCACACCAAACAGGATCAGTCAAAAAATTATAAGGGCCAATTTGAATCAAAACAGTCGCATGACCAATAAACCACATTTGCCAATCATTGAGATCTGCATGCGGACGGTTTTGTGGCAATTCCAACATCTGATTACGCAGATTCAATTCTTGCGCAGGATCAACACGCCATGTAAAAGACTTACGCGTCGCAAGCCATTTAAATAAAGCTTTACGACCCAACGATGTTAAAGGTCTTTCTAGATTATAAAAACGATCAATACCAGAATGCTCAGAAGCCTCGTGTGGAAATGGAGGTTTCTCCCAAGTGTGGCTCAAGCAAGATTGTGTCGGCAATTGATAGGTTAATGTCGGCTTATCTTTCATGTACGTCTTCTTTGGTGGAATCCAATCGCATGAGGCATCAGCGAATATGTATTAAATGATAAGAAGTCTTTCAATCTAAATTTTATCAAATCAATAGATTGTATAATTTTTAAAGGATTTTATTTCATCCAAATCATCGACTTCAATCCTCACATAAGGTTCTTAGTTATGCTGATTTTCTCTAGTCGAGTCAATATAATTTTATTGCTGATCCTCATTGTTTACTTAATTTATGTAAGCTGACGTAATCCATTTTTTCCAAAACCTAAAATGAATAAAAAAAAACAGCCGATTAATACGACTGTTTTCTGCTTTAGTTTATTAGAACTGTTTCATCACTATTTAGCCTCTTTATATTTCTCCCATCGGGAGCATGAGGAACGATTGAAGTTTCGCAAGGGAATTGATGAAAGAAATCTATTTTTTATACGTTACTAAAAAATGCAGCGAACTGTTGATAACTTGGTCGTTGGCTGACATTTTCTAAATAACGTTCTATTGCAGGATGAGGTTCTATTTCATTCATTTTTAACTGCCAAAATAACATCGCGGCGACCATCACATCCGCCGCAGTAAACTGAGCCCCACACAAATATGGATCTGCTTCACTTAATCCCTGCACAAAAGCAGTATAAACATCTTGATCGTCACCATATCCAACAAACATCTTCTGTTCTGGTTTTATAGTTATACCGAGCATTTTATTGGTCGATGCGGCATCCCACGGTCCAGAAATAAACATCAGCCAACGATAGTAAATACCGCGCTGAGGATCATCCAATGCAGGTGCTAAACCTTTTTCTATAAACTTATCTGCCAAATAAGCACAAATAGCGCCTAACTCATAAATGACAACCCCATCATCAACCAAAACAGGAACTTTGCCAAAGGGATTAATTTTTAAATATTCAGGCGTTTTCATTTCCGTTTCAAAGGCAACTTCAATGCGTTCACATTCAATGCCAAGTTCGATCAGTAGCCAATCGACCACCACACCACGAGATTGAGAATTGGTATAAAGTTTAAGTGTCATTTTCATTTTTCCTTGTTTGTTGGTCTTATTTAAATTTACTCTTTTTGATTGTCAGTTTCTGTCAGTAGTCGAATGGCAGACTTCTTTTATCCACCATTGTTGAAAGAGTTGTTGTTTAAATTGGGGGTACACGTCCTGACTCAAGGTTAATTGTTGAATACGATCAATCCGAAAATTTCGAAAATCATTACGCAACTCACACCAAGCAGCTAAAACGATTTTGTCATTAAAATACCCCAACGCAAACGGCCATACAGTTCTAGCGCTTATTCGTTGCTGTTCGTCCGCATAGTTCATTGAAATTTTGACTTGTTGCCGAATCGCCAAACGTATTTGCTCAACCCATTTTTCATCGACAGGCAACCAAACATTGAAAGCTCTTAAAGTGGTTTGCTGCAATAAATGCTGGCAATGTTCAGGTAATACGGCATTTAACTTTGCCAACACCGAAGTTGATGCAGATTTTAAGGCTTGATCTGGAATGTCATTCAACCAATTTAAAGCCAAGAAAATGGCTTCTATTTCAGTTTCATTTAAGGTCATCGGCGGGAGTAAGAAATTTTCTTTAAGTTGAAAACCTACACCGGCGGCAGCCTCTATATTGACCCCTTGTGCTCGTAAACTCTCAATGTCACGATAAATACTACGTTGGCTGATCTGCAAGCGCTCAGCCAATACCTGTGCAGTCACAGGATAGCGATATTCTCTTAACAGTTGTAAAAGATTGAGCAGGCGAATTGAACGACTCATGGTTTTCCTATTTTTATTATGGTTGATGGGAAAGCGTACTTCCCCATCTTTTTTATCATCTTCAAATGGCTTAACTTTCTGTTAAAGCATTCACCTGCAAGATACGCTGTAAGTAATCCTGTAATTCCTGAACATTATGAGCAATCGCTAAAGGTTGATAACGTTGTAAAGTTTCAATGCTATGCACACCATAACTCACACCGATACGATGCATATTCAGATTTTGTGCCATCTCAAGATCATAACTGGTGTCCCCCACCATAATCGCACGTGCCGCATCCACCTGCATTTCGGCAAGAATTTCTTGCAGCATCAACGGGTCAGGCTTGGACTTGGTTTCACTGGCAGCACGGGTAATATCAAAAATATCATGGCTATTGGTTTGACTGAGTACACGATCTAAACCTTTCCGACTTTTCCCTGTGGCAACCGCAAGTTTTAAACCTTGCTGCTTTAAATCCATGAGTAATTCAGCAACGCCACTAAACCAAGCATCACCTTTAGAGTTAGCAACATAATGATCTGCATAGCATTGCAAAATATCTTGCTGTAAATGTGGCACTTGAGGAAATAAGATTTGCATCACTTCAGGCAAGCCCAAACCAATAATACTTTTCGCAGCTTCATCCGTTAACGGTTGCTGGAATTGTTGTGCTGCATGTTGCAAGCTTGCCACAATCTGCCCAACGGAATCGAATAAAGTGCCATCCCAATCAAAAATCACCAGCTCAATGCTGTGACTGATTGCTATTTTATCAATTTGGCTCAAGGCTTTTTTCTCAACTCATCTATCACCTGTTGCATATCCTCAGGCATCGGCGCTTCAATCACGGGATAGTTTGGTATTTCCAAACGCATCGCATGTAAACACAAGCGTCTTGCTTCTGGACCCGCATAAGGTGTGTTGTGTCCATATTTATCATCGCCAATCAGCGGATGACCAATACTTAAACCGTGCACACGAATTTGATGGGTACGACCCGATAACGGTGAGGCATTGATCAAGGTAGCTGTTTTAAAGCGCTCTACCACCTTCCATTCGGTTTTACTCGGTTTACCCTCTTTGGTGACGCGAACCCGACGCTCACCGTTAGAAAGCTCATAGCGAAGTAAAGGTGCATCAATCATTTGTTGATCCAAACTGACTTGCCCTTTTACAATCGCAGTATAGGTTTTCTGTATTTTATGCTCGCGCAGTAAATCCTGTAGCAGTTTTAAGGTACTCCGCTTTTTACTGATCATCACCAAACCAGAGGTATCACGGTCAATACGGTGAATCAACTCTAAATATTTTTTCCCCGTCGCGGCACGTAAAGCCTCAATTAAGCCATACGCAACACCACTACCACCATGTACTGCGATACCAGATGGCTTATTCACTACCAACAGCCCTTCATCTTCATACACGACACGACTGAGTAAGCTTTGCGCCACACCATCACTCACAGGTACATCGCTTTCATCTTTTTGTTCATAGCGAATTGGTGCGACACGAATTTGATCCCCAATCACCAAACGCGTCTCTGCTTTCACGCGTTTTTTGTTGATACGAACTTGCCCTTCGCGAATTAAACGATAAATTCGACTTTTTGGCACACCTTTCAATCGGGTAAATAAAAAGTTATCAATTCGCTGCCCTAATTGATGCTCATCCACTTCAAACCAAGTGACACTTTGCCATTGCTGTGTAGAATTCATACGCTCGATTAATCCAAGATTTACTAAATATGATTAAAAAATGATCATTTAGCTAAGTTATTTCACAAGAAACCTAAACTTAGCCCATAGGCAGATGCCGCAAGGTTTGGTATATTCATCACACGGATACCCTCGTAAGTGAGCGTCAAATCAAAAATTTTATTTAGTTAAAATTTCAGATAGATGAGAAACTCACCAATAGCTCGAATAGGTCCTAAAGAATTATGCCGACGCCGAAGGCTTATTATATCGGCAAAATGACAAACTGTTGCGTTTAATTGTGCATCTGCACATACAGTTTGTTCATAAAAAATATGTCGCCAGCAAATTTGTTGGTTATTAAACGTAAACTGATCCACATCAGACAATTTGCTCCCTGATGTCGCATTCAGGCTAAAGCGTTGATGCATTGGAACTGCTAAGCACAGATACGATGATCATTCCGTATCGAGACTTCCAGATGGATCGACTTCAATGCTTAAGACAATGAAAGTCACCATCCAATGCACCGCTCACCCGCCAGTGAAGCGTACAGGACACTTTGATTACATCGGGTCTAGTGGTATTTCACAGATGCATGACATGGATGAAATACCAATAGCTCCAAGATTGAAGCAGAATTGCTTACATCGAAAGAATCGTATCAAAGCCCGAAACTGGATATTACAGTCAGTGGTTTCAGAGCATCATATATAAAGTTGCTTCTGAGTCTTGATCGCGCCAACTTGATGTTTGTTCAAAAGTATTGAGCTCGTTGTTTGTGTGCATCACTATTAGGTGTCACACCCATGAAACGTATGTTGATTAATGCAACCCACGCCGAAGAAGTTCGCGTTGCACTTATCACTGATAATCGTCTTTACGATTTCGATTTAGAAAATCGTACTCGTGAACAGAAAAAATCAAATATCTATAAAGGTCATGTCACTCGCGTTGAACCGTCTTTAGAAGCGGTTTTCGTCGAGTACGGCGCACAGCGTCAAGGCTTTTTATCAATGCGAGAAATTGCAAACTCGTATTTCAAAGCTGACCCTCGCCAAACCTCAAATATTCGTGAACTCATCACCGAAGGGACTGAGTTACTGGTTCAAGTTGAAAAAGAAGAACGTGGCAACAAAGGTGCTGCACTTTCAACCTTTATCTCACTTGCTGGTCGCTATTTAGTATTAATGCCAAACAACCCGAAAGGTGGTGGTATTAGCCGTCAGATTTCAGGTTCAGTCCGTGAAGAGCTGAAAGAAATTTTAGCGTCATTAAATCTTCCTCGCGGCATGAGCGTGATTGTACGCACTGCGGGCATCGGTCGTACGCAAGAAGAACTGCAACTCGACTTGCAACATTTACTTGATCTTTGGGCTCAAATTCAAAGCACCTCAAGCACTGGCCCATCGCCAATGTTGGTGCATCAAGAAGCGGGTGTGGTCACACGTGCAATCCGTGACTACTTGCGTGATGATGTTTCAGAAATCTTAATTGATAGCGAACAAGCGTATAACGAAGCGTATAACTTCGTAAAAGCTGTCATGCCACGTCAACTCGACAAATTGAAAACCTATACCTTAAATGAGCCTTTATTCGCTCACTTTGGTATCGAAAGCCAAATCCAAACTGCTTACGAACGTGAAGTAAAACTTCCTTCTGGCGGTTCAATTGTGATTGACCAAACAGAAGCGCTTGTTTCGATTGATATCAACTCTGCAAAATCTACTCGCGGACACGATGTTGAAGAAACTGCTTTAAATACCAACTTAGAAGCTGCGGAAGAAATCGCTCGTCAATTGCGTTTACGCGATATCGGTGGATTGGTGGTGATCGACTTTATCGACATGACAAAAGACCGCAACCAACGTATGGTTGAAGCGAAACTTCGTGAAGCAACGCAAAGCGATCGCGCACGTATTCAGTTCGGTCAGTTATCACGTTTCGGTTTGATGGAAATGAGCCGCCAACGCTTACGTCCGTCTTTAGAAGAAGCAACAGGTTATGTCTGCCCTCGCTGTCATGGCACAGGTATGGTTCGTGACTTACGTTCTCTTTCACTTTCGATCATGCGTAAAGTTGAAGAAATTGCATTACGTGAACGTCAAGGTGAAGTTCAAGTTGAAGTGCCTGTTGAAATCGCAGCATTCCTATTGAATGAAAAGCGTCATAGTCTTGTTTATCTTGAACAAACCTCAAATGTGCGGGTTACGATCCTTCCTCACCCACACTTAGAAACACCGCATTATCAAATCCAGTTCAATCCAGAAGGTTTTGCACCTTCAAGCTATGAACGTACAGAAGCAACTCGCTCAAGTGAAAAAGAACTGGGCTATGAATCTTCTGAATGGCATATAGAGGATGCTGAGCATCAACATGCTGCACCTGTCAAAAACCAGACAGCGGCACCACAGAAAAAAGCTGGCCAAACGCAAGCTGCTCAACAACCATCACAAACTCAAGCAAAACCACAGACTTCAACGAGTCCATGTGCATGGTTAGAGAACTTATTTGTTCAAAAACAAGCACAAACCACTGATCAGTCTCGTTCTGCACAAAATGCTGCGGCAAGCATTGAACAAATGGTGAACAATGGTGCGATCAGTCGTGGCCAATTTGGTCAAGTTGCGATCCCAACACCTGTTGCATCAGAAGTGGTAACAGCACCCGTAAGCAACAATGCTTATATGTCACAACCTCCTGTGAAACAAGAAGCACGCGAATCTTTTGATAAAGACGAAAAACCACATCGTCCACATCCATCTCAAAACCAATCGCAAAATCAGAAGAAGCGTAAACACAAAGAGCAACGCGAACAACACGTGCATGTACATGCACATGAACCACAAGCGTCTGCTCCTGTGCATGAAGAAGTCGTACAGCTCTCTCGTCAAGAACAGCGTCACGAACAACGTGAGATGAAGCGCCAGCAGAAACGCCAGCAACCACAAGAGCCTCAAAACCAACAACAGCAGAATGATGCTGCTCATGGAAATGATGCTACACCGTTGCCACGTCGTGAACGCAATCAACAACGACCAAATCGACCAAATCGTCACCGTGATCAAAGCGTTTTAAATGAAGCACCTGCTGCTCCAGTAGCAGAGAATCCACAACAAGTTAAAGTTGCTGTGATTGATGCGCCACGTACTGAACCAATGAACACAGCATTGATTGTGAACATTGATCAAGGTCAAAGTGAAATTGTTGCACTTAATCCACAACAGAAAGTTGCTCCTGCAGTAAAAGCAGAGCCAACTCAATCTGTGGCAGCAGCGGTTGAAACTGCGAAGACAGCACCTGTGTCAGAACAACCAGTGGTTGTAGAAACACCTGTCGCTGAAGTCGCACAAGCACCAGCAAAACGTGCAGCGAATGATCCACGTTCGCGCCATCGTCAGCAGCGTAAAGCTCAAACGAACCAAAAAGCGGTGCCGAAAATTGCCCCATCGCAAATTCCAAGCTTGGGACAATACACACTTAGCAGCTTGATTCGTCATGTTTATGGTGAAGATTGCACCATTTTAATTGAGCAATTTGGTTTAATTACGACGTTCAATCGTGCTTTACAAAAGTTCGCTGAACAATATGCAAGCAGCCTCGTGGTTGAAACAACCGAAACTGAGGAGAAACGCCCAGTCACTCGTGACGTTGAACTTCCGAGCCAAAAACCAACCGAAGAAGCAGAACCTGCACCAGTGTTAGCACTCACGCCACCTGAAGCATCTTCTATTCGTGTTGCAAATGACCCTCGTGAGCGTCGTCGTTTAGCTAAACTTGCTGCTGAGCAAGCCAAAGAAGCACATTTAAGCTCAACGGCAGCCCCAGCTCCAGTAGAAGCAGTGCCTGTACCTGTAGAAAACACTGACGTTAAAGAAGAAGTGAAGGAAACAGAAGTCACTGCTGCTGTCGCTGAGGAAACCGTTGCGGTAACGCCTGAGCAACAACCGCTAGAACTGGCAACAACCGAAGTTTCTGAAGTTGAAGCGACTCCTGCTAAAACGGTTGAAAAACCACAACTTGCTGCGAAATCAAAAGCAGTTGCTGTAGAGAAAACAGTAGAACCAACACAAGCGACTGAAACTGAGGAGCCAACTTCAGATCCTGAAACACCAGAATCAGAAGAAGAGGCTGCGGCTAGAATCGAGAAAGAAAAATCTAACCGCCCTCGTCGCCCACGTGGACGTCCACCGAAAAAGAGTGTTCCTAGCAATGAGTAATTTGCTAAATCGCACTCAATAATCAAGAGCCTAGTCATTTCGGTGACTAGGCTTTTTTGTTATTTTGTCAAATTAGGTTGATTGCTCTAGGAACTTGCGATTAAAAACAACATCGCTAACAATGATGTTAATGGTTATGTTCTCACAGATAGCCACCTTTGGATTGATCGAAAAATAAATAGGATTGATATGAGCCAAACTACGCAGACCGATATTATTACTCTTGGTGATGTCGCAACTCGACTTCCAAACTTTCTCACCAAAGTACCTCATATTCTGAATGGTCTTAAACAAGCATATTTGCGAACGCCAACTTCTCCAGCTGGCTTAGGGGTCGCTTTTGAAAAAGCAGTAAAACGTAACCCACAAGGTATCGCGTTATTATTTGAAGATCAAAGCTACAGCTACCAAGCACTCAATGAATGGGCAAACCAGATTGCACATTACTATTTATCGCTTGGTGCAAAAAAAGGTGATGTCATCGCGGTGATGGTGGAAAACCGTCCTGAATTGATTGCCACGATCGTTGCTTTAGCAAAAATTGGGGTGACCATTGCACTGGTTAATACCTCTCAAATTGGTAAAGTGTTGGCGCACAGCATCAACTTAGTCAACCCAATCGCCGTGATTGCAGGTGAAGAAGTTCGTGCTGCAATTGATGAAGCTCGTCAAGACCTCAAGGTTGCTCAAGATCGCTTTCATTGGTTTGCGGATCAAGAAACACGCAAGGATGCAGGCACAGCACCTAAAGACTATGCCAACCTCGCTCAAGAAATTGATCAATTTCCAAAGTTCAATCCTTCAACCACACGTACCGTAATGGGTAAAGATGGTTTATTTTATATTTACACCTCAGGTACAACCGGCTTGCCTAAAGCTGTAATCTTTACCCATAGCCGCTGGACGCTAGCTTACGGTACTTACGGTCATATCCTCAATCTAGGTAAAGATGACGTGATGTACGTGACATTGCCCCTTTATCATGCCACTGGTGTCGTGGTGTGTTGGTGTGGTGTTATTGCAGGTGGCGCAACATTAGCGGTACGCCGTAAATACTCAACCAGTGCATTCTGGAAAGACGTACAAAAATTCAATGCATCAGCGATTGGTTATGTTGGTGAATTATGCCGATATCTCATGGATGCTCCTGTCACAGAGCTTGATCGCAATCATCGTGTCACCAAAATGATTGGTAACGGTATGCGTCCAAATATTTGGAGCAAGTTCAAAGAGCGCTTTGGTGTTGAAGAAGTCCTTGAGCTGTATGCATCAAGCGAAGGTAACGTTGGCTTTAGCAACATTTTCAACTTCGACAATACCGTTGGCTTCTCTCCTACACCTTATGCCATTGTTGAGTTTGACAAAGAAAAGAACGAACTTGTTCGTGACAAAAAAGGCTACTGCAAGAAAGTGAAGACAGGTGAAGTTGGCTTACTCGTTGGTAAAATTACCAGCCGTTCTCCATTTGATGGCTACACTGATCCAGAAAAGAACAAATCTGTGATCTTGAAAGATGTCTTCGTCAAAGGCGATTCATACTTCAATACTGGCGATTTAGTTCGTGATATTGGCTTCCGTCATGCGCAGTTTGTAGACCGTTTAGGAGATACCTTCCGTTGGAAAGGTGAAAATGTCTCTACAACTGAAGTTGAAAACATGGTTTGCGAATATGACAAAATTGTCGAAGCAGTGGTGTATGGAGTAGAAATCCCAAATACCAATGGTCGTGCAGGTATGGCAGCCATCACACTTGTAGATGGTGAAAAGCTAAATGAATCCGACCTCACCGATATGGTCGATGTATTCAAGAAATGCTTACCTGCATACGCAATCCCAGTATTTCTACGTGTACAGGCTAAAGTTGAAACCACAGGTACTTTTAAATATCAAAAGAATAAGCTGAAAGATGATGGCTTTGACCCAAGTAAAACCGATGAGCGTTTATTGGTTTTACTACCAGGTGCAACGCGCTATTGTGATGTAAATGCTGAAATCTTTGACAATATTCAAAGTTATCAATACCGTTTCTAGTTCGTTTTTTAGCTAAACAAGAGGAAATCGTGCTTTTTATAAACAATCATGCGGCTGTTTTTAAATTTCCTCTTGTGTTAGCTGAATAAGTTGCTAGAATACGCAGCATCAAAACGATACAGTGTTTAGAAGTTTTACTTCTCTCTGATTGGAATGACGTTATAGATTTACTCTTGCGTCATAAAAATTGATTAACAATCAATTTTTACTCCTCAGGGTCGTTAGCTCAGCTGGTAGAGCAGCGGACTTTTAATCCGTTGGTCCCGCGTTCGAATCGCGGACGACCCACCACTTATTTGTTTTGAAAGTTTGTAAAATGTATTTTACAAATGCCTGTAAGAGGTGTAACGCCATAGAAAATCAAAGATTTTCTCTTGCGCTCAGGTAAAACGTTGTTTTACTTATCCTCGCTCAGGGTCGTTAGCTCAGCTGGTAGAGCAGCGGACTTTTAATCCGTTGGTCCCGCGTTCGAATCGCGGACGACCCACCAAATTCTAAAGAACCTCATCATTTTTGATGAGGTTTTTTTTATTGGCTATCATATAAATTGTATATGTCTAAACGATGACAAAATATATTGAATGACTTCAAGTACTTTTACTCAAAGTCACCCTCTCCTTATAAAAACTTTTCTAATACCGAATTCAAGAAGACATGCCCTTGTTCAGTACAAGCAATTTTATTGAGATCTGCAACCAATAACCTCTTTTCACGAAGTTGATTTAAGGTTTCGCTCAAATCATTCAAATCCAGCCCAGTTCGTTGCGCATACAACTCAGCATCTACGCCGTCATTTAAACGCAAGGCGTTCATCATAAACTCAAATGGCAACTCATCTGCTTCG
The DNA here is from genome assembly GCF_000369505.1 of Acinetobacter sp. NIPH 298. Taxonomy (GTDB): domain Bacteria; phylum Pseudomonadota; class Gammaproteobacteria; order Pseudomonadales; family Moraxellaceae; genus Acinetobacter. Next base: position 451,089 of record NZ_KB850054.1, on the reverse strand, counting down.
ATTCGTTTCATTTGTACGTGATCGGCAGGAACCTTGGCTAAATAATCTTTAGGCAAACGTGTTTTTTGGAAACGATAAACACCATCAGGATAAGTGACTTTGCCATGTGCCCCTGCTCCAATCGCTAAATAGTCCCCAAATTGCCAATAATTCAAGTTATGCGTCGATGGCAATTCTTTACGCCACGCAGAAACCTCATAATTGAGATAACCATTGGCTTTTAAATACGCCTCGCCTTGCTCTTGGATATATTCCAAAACATCATCTTTTGGTAATACTGGCTGAGTTCGGAAAAAAACCGTATTCGGTTCAATGGTCAGTTGATACCAGCTAATATGCGTTGCGCCGTGCTCAACCGCAAGCCTAAGATCCATTAAAGCCTGTTCTTGCGTCTGTTGTGGCAAACCGTGCATCAAATCCACGTTGACCCGTTCAAAACCCGCTTGTCGGGCTTGCTGAATCGCATCAAGCGCATTGTTGGCAGAATGAATCCGTCCTAAGCGTTGTAAATGTTCGGTATCAAAACTCTGCACGCCAATCGACAAGCGATTAATGCCCGCAGCCAAATAATCTGCAAAGGGATCATGTTCGACTGTGCCGGGATTGGCTTCTAAAGTAATTTCACAACCCAATTCAAAATTTAGACGCGCTTTGAGCTGATCAAAGAGCCATGTGTAACCTTGGGCAGAAATGAGAGATGGCGTACCTCCCCCAATAAACACACTATGAATTGAACGTCCTTGCGCCATTTCCACTTGCGTTTCAAAATCGGCCACCAATGCAGCTAAGTATTGCTGCTCTAAATCCATGGACAATTGCCCATCAGGTACCGCATGCGAATTAAAGTCACAATAAGGACATTTACGCACGCACCAAGGCATATGGATATACAGTGAAAGTGGAATATTTGCTGGGTTTAAATGACTCAAAGTACAGGCTCAATAACAGAACCTCATTATTTTAACACGACTACCTTAGACGCTGTTGTGACTTCAAACACGCCAACTGACTTACCATCATGTTTGTATTCAGTTAGACTGTCAGCATAAATAACAATTAGACCAATCATATGATGAAAATTTCTAGCCAATTGCTCCTTTTTCTCCCCCTCGCCCTAGGTGTCGGTGTGGCAATGGCCTTTCAAACTGCGATTAATGCTCAACTGAGAGAATATTTACATTCTCCACTGCAAGCTGCATTTCTGTCATTTTTAGTCGGTACAGTGATCTTGGGGTTTTTAGTCTATTTTCAAAGTGCAGCAAAACCTGATTTAAGTGAACTTTCACATATTCCTTGGTTTTTATGGGTCGGAGGCTTACTTGGGGTTTATGCGATCAGTATGAGCATTTATACTGCTCCAAAATTGGGATTTCTCACATTTTCAGGTTTGGTCATCTTCGGACAAATGGTTATTTCAATGTTACTAGACCATTTTGGTTGGTTAGGTACAGATAAAACGCCAATCAATTGGCAACGTCTCCTTGGCAGTATCGTGATTTTTATCGGTGTTTTACTCACGTTACAGCGTTAATTCCTTAAGAGTATTTTTAGTGTCCCACATCACCAGCGCACGGTTTGAACTTAAACATCTGTTTCATTTAATGTTACCCATCCTAATGACACAGTTTGCTCAGGCAGGCTTTGGCCTCATTGATACCATTATGGCGGGCCACTTATCTGCTGCTGATCTCGCAGCCATCGCAGTGGGTGTCGGTTTGTGGATGCCTGTTATGCTGCTATTTGCAGGTATCATGATTGCAACGACTCCGCTTGTTGCAGAAGCAAGAGGCGCTAAAACACCTGAAAAAATCCCGACTATTGCCCGTCAGTCGCTATGGGTTGCCGCTATTTTGGGTACAATTGCCCTGTTAATTATGCAAACGCTGCCGTGGTTATTACCAGTATTTGGGGTACCTGAAAGCTTAATACCGAAAGCCAGTTTATTTTTACATGCGATTGGTTTTGGTATGCCTGCGGTGATGATGTATGCCGCGCTACGGAGTTATTCAGAAGCATTGGGTCATCCCCGCCCTGTCACGGTGATCAGCTTAGTTGCACTGGTGGCGCTGATTCCATTGAATCTAATCTTTATGTACGGCTTGGGTCCAATCCCCGCATTAGGCAGCGCTGGCTGTGGCTTTGCTACTGCGATTTTACAGTGGTTGATGCTGATCAGTTTAGCCCTTTATATTTCCAAAGCCAAAGCCTACCAACACGTTCCAATCTTTACAAAATGGGAAAAAATTGATCCAGCATGGACAAAACGGATTTTACTCTTAGGCTTACCGATTGGTTTGGCTATTTTCTTTGAAGTCAGTATTTTTAGTACAGGCGCACTGGTATTAAGTCCCTTAGGGGAAAATGCGATTGCAGCGCATCAGATTGCAATCTCAGTCACCTCAGTCCTATTTATGATTCCGTTGTCCTTGGCGATCGCATTAACCATTCGCGTCGGGATGTATTATGGTGAGAAAAATTGGCAAGCCATGCGCCAAGTTCAAAAAATTGGACTGATGAGTGCGACCTTTTTTGCAGCATGTACTATGATCCTGATCGCGATTGCACGACCGTATATCGTAGCAGTCTATACCACTGATTTAGATGTGTTTCCTGTCGCGATGTATTTACTTTGGTTTGCAATGGCTTATCAGTTGATGGATGCGTGGCAAGTCAGTGCAGCAGGTTGTTTACGCGGCATGCAAGACACGCAAGCACCGATGTGGATTACCTTGATGGCGTACTGGGTGATTGCTTTCCCAATCGGCTTATATTTGGCTCGTTATACCGCTTGGGGCGTGGCAGGGGTTTGGCTAGGACTGATTATTGGCTTAAGTATTGCCTGTGTATTCTTGATTGGACGTTTATATTTAAATAATAAACGTTTGGCTGGTGTGTAAAGTTCATACATAATTGATTAAACCTATACGACCAAAAAGTATAGGAAAATCAGTTTTAATAATTCATATCCTCGAACAGGAAATCCTCTGTTTGTATCTAAAAATCAACACATCAAACAGCAGCTAAAATAGGAATAAGGAATATACACCATGAAATTTTTAGGGATTTTATTTTTCATTACCCTGTTGTTTCCAGTTACGGCAGTGGCCTGCCCGACTGGCATGCAGTTCAATGGCAATGGTTGCAGTCCTCCGTATGAATATACGGGCTGGGACTTGATGCGTGACCGTCGGGCTGCCATTGATGCCATTGGCTCTGATCGAGCTCCTGTGGACTACGGCAAATATTTAAAAACCCCAGAGCAAATGCGTGAATTGGAAGAGGCGAGAAAACAACGAGAAAAAGAAGACGAGAAAAAAAGACAAGCACTCTCACAAGGCATCTGGAATATCGATTCCACCGCTACCCCAGAAGGCAATTTATGCGCTGCAACGTTTGCCAAATATACAAGTAACATTAATGACGGCGTAATAGGCGGTGTGATCACCATCATGGGGTTTCAACAACCAAAGCCAGATGCTTGGCTTATATTTCAAGGTGTGAAGCTTCCTAAGCCGAAAAGCGTAAAAAAAATGAAAATCACCCTCCAGCAGGATGACGAACCCGCCCAAACCCTTCAGGTCTTCAATTACAGAGAAACAAGAGACGTTGGCACGATTATGTTTGCTGTCCCTGGGCTAACTGCGATGTTAAATGGAATGAGTGACACACAAAGATTCAGATTGTCCGATAATGGAAAAATGCTCTTAGATATTGAATGGCACAATGCAGCACCTATCATTAAAAAACTGAAACAATGTGCAAAATAAAAACTGTCAATCATATGAGATCACCCACATGTGCTTGCAACACACGTGGGAAACGCATGTGATCCTCCAACTTACATCCCTTAACATTTTGTTATAGGCAATTTAAGCTTTGTCGCCTATGATCAAAACATCACAATAAAATTAGATTGATCGAGGTCAAGTAAAATGGCAAAACATGCAAGCTCTCCCAGTAAACGTTTTTTCAAACTGGCTGGTATGACCGCAAGTATTGCCAGCAAAAGTGTTGCCAATTCGATTCGAAATCTTACCGCAGATGAAGACCAAAAAAATGCCGCACGTAGTCAATTCTTTCAAGAGGTCGGTCTACAAATTGCCGATACGCTTGGAGAAATGAAAGGCGCGGTCATGAAAGTTGGACAAATTGCTTCGCAATATAAAGATATTTTTCCACCTGAAGTTGCTAAAGCAATCGCAAAACTACAACGTCAAGCTCCTGCCATGCCCTTTGCTGCGATCCAACAACAAGTCGAAAAAGAACTCGGAAAACCTCTAAAAGATATCTTTAGCTCTTTTGAGTCAGAACCTTTTGCAGCAGCTTCAATCGGTCAAGTACATCGTGCTGTGCTGCCCGATGGGCAAGCTGTTGTGGTCAAAGTGCAATATCCTGGTGTCGACCAAGCCTGCGAAAGTGATTTAAAACAAGTCCGTTTAGCCTTACGCCTGATGGGTGTTTTAAAAATAGATAAAAAACTGCAAGATCAATTGTTTCAAGAAATCCAAGACAGCCTCTCTGCTGAACTGAATTATGAAATTGAAGCACAAAATCTAGAGGTGTTTCGAACTTTCCATGAAAGTCTGGATGATCAAGTCATCATTCCAAGCGTTTTTAAAGAATATTCTTCTCGCCGAGTGCTGACCTTAAGTTTAGAACAAGGTGAATCCATTGAAACCGCAAGCACTTGGTCGGTTGACACACGCAATCAAATCGGTCGTCGCTTAATTCGTGCTTTAGGACAAGAAATGTTTTTCTTAAAACGTTTCCATTGTGATCCTCATCCGGGGAACTTTGCCTTTCGTGAAGATGGAACTGTCATCATTTACGATTATGGCAGTGTTAAAACCCTATCTCCTGAGATCATTCAGCATTTTAAAGCATTGGTAAACGCCGCCCGCCACGAAGATATTGCCCAAGTGGAAGATTTGTTGGTTGAGTTACACTCGATTGCTGAAAAACAAAAATTCCCAAGTGAGCTGTATGTGCAATGGATCGAAATTTTATTACGTCCATTAAGTACTCATTATGACTTTGCAGAAAATTCATCTCATCACGATGGTATGCGTCTGGTGAAAAAGTCATTGAAATATTGGGATGTATTTAAGCCCTCTCCAGATACTTTAATGGTGAACCGTACCATCTCAGGACACTACTGGAACTTAATTCACCTTAAAGTGCATGACAACCTGAATGATCTGTTTGAAGAGTTAGTACCAAGTTAAATAAATATAGCCCTTTTTTTCGAAGCATGGATAAAGGGCTTTTTTTTACGCTTTGCTCCAATTGAAACTATAACTTGAAATAGATTAGATTGACTCCATTTATTGTTATGTTATAACATTTCTATAAACAATAGGAGTATTTCAAATGCGTAAAGATATTCATCCTGCTTATCAACAAGTGCTTTTTCATGACACCAATGCTGATGCCTACTTTTTGATTGGCAGCACACTTCAAACGAAACAAACTAAAGAATATCAAGGTCAAGTTTACCCATATGTAACCTTAGATATTTCAAGTGCATCGCATCCGTTCTATACAGGTGAAGTACGTCAAGCAAGCAATGAAGGTCGTGTTGCAAGCTTTAACAAACGCTTTGCACGTTTTAATCGTAAGTCTTAATCTAATTTTAAGGTTAAACGATTAAAGTAAAAGAATTCGAAGTCTAAGGCTATTATCTCCTCCGCTTAGACTTCTTTTTTTATGTCTAAATTTTATCTCTGACATCTATTGGTTAAACGTCGAGTGACGCTTGCCCAATAAAACCGAACTCAATCGGTGTTTTGACATAGAACAAAGCAACGTGTTTATCACTGAGATAATTTAATAATTTTGTTGCCTGTTCAGCAGTCACTGCAAGTTGTATCTGTACAGGCTGATCCGCTAGCTCAAAGAACCCAGCAGAATGAAATTGACCGCGATGGTCTAAACCTTGACTGGCATTGATCACCGTTGCCCCACGCAAATCCATTTGTTTTGCGATGTCCAACAACCACTCTACAATTGATTGACCTGCATATTGTCGATTCTGAGCCGTATAAAAAGTAATTAAAAATCCATTCATTTCATCACTCCAAAACTAAGCCGTACTTAGCCATTGATGTAAACTCATGCCCAAAATCGTAAACAACAATGAACCCAAAACGTGAATTAGAATCGTGAGTGCCGCATATTCCAATTTGCCACTTTGCAACAAAGCAATGATCTCAGCAGAAAAGGTTGAGAAGGTGGTAAGTGCACCACAGAATCCTGTAATCACAAACAGTTTATAGTTGGGACTCAAAGAGCTTTGAGAAAAATATGAAATCGCAAAGCCAATAATAAAGCCACCAACAAAATTAACGGTGACCGTACCCAAAGGAATATTGGGAAAGATGGGATTGAGTTTTAAACCAATAAACCAACGCAACCATGCACCGAGCACAGAACCCATTGCAATTGAAATTAAGGAATAATACATCATGACTCCAAAATTAAACTTGGAGAAGAAAAAGTATTCTGCATGGATTGATCAATATTCTTCTGGAAGCTTTTCATCGGCGAACTCTTAAATTAAACAGAGCACGCACACAGCTACGCTCCCTGTTTAGGGTCACGTAGGCATCATTAGCCACAATGGCGGTTTGTTACAGGAGGAATACCATCTCCTTTATTTTTCTAAAATAACATAATTTTTAGACAACTCAACCGATCTTTTTGGGTTGTAAGGAAACTGTGCATAAGCATTCAGTTATCCACAGTTTCCTCATGTTATGATGCTCGCATTCATTTTATACACATGGAATTTTAAAATGGCTCAAACATTATTAGCGCAATTAAAAGCAGGTTCTGCCAAGTTTGCAGATGTGTTGGCATTTATTGAAGCACGCTATCAACACACTCCAACTGCTTTTCAAAATGGTGTACAATTTAATGCTGCAACGGAAAATCAAGGCAGTGCCAAAGTTTTTTCTTTTGCTAAAATTGAAGGCTTAAATGCTGAAGAAACCTTAAGTTTATTTGCTGAGCATTACGCTTCTGTGCTTGCGACACCAGAAGGAACGGATCACCAAAACATTCGTCAATTTATGCAAAATGGTTGGGATGGTGTGAAATTTGAGGGTGAGGCGCTAACTGCCCGTTGATATTGAAAAGACAGGAAGGTTTCCCTTCCTGCTTGCTATCCTATACCGATCATGCATTTGCCATTAAAGCGGTCAAAAGCCCCATTGCTAGCACATAAAACGTGATCGGGAATGCCAGAAACCAAAACTTCGCCCATCCGTTAGTATTAAACACTGAGGTTGCAGCTCGATAGCTCACCCAACATGACCAAAATATAAAGGGAATTACCACCAAGTTCAAAATTGATGAGTTTTGATACGCATCAAGATAACTGCTATACATCAATGTCTGTAATATTGTGACAATAATAACAGGCAAAGCTGTGACCAAAGATTGTAAAGCCCAAATATGTCGGGCCAGTTGTGGGTCTGCGTCTTTGGCGCCTGAAAACTGTAAACGCTTTTTATACCACCAACCGTGTATCAACCAAACAATTACAGCAGAGATCGTTCCCAGCCCTAAAACGAGTAACCAATAACTCCACCAAGCATCTGTAATATCAAGCATTAACGATGTACGATTTCCAAATTCTGCTTGAAGCAACTTTTGATCGACTCGATCCATGACAGAAAACACACCTATTAAATAGGCAGCGATCATAATACTGCGATGATGATAGCTTGCCGGCAGAGAAAAAAACGTCTTGGGTTGGAAGAACAGCATCCATAAGTTTTTGGGCGAAAATGGTAAAATTTCTTTTTGCTCTTGTTTCTCTAAAGATAATTCAGTATTCATAAATACTCTTAATAAATTGATTTAAAATATTTTATGTTCTAATAATAGCCAATGCCGCGCAGAAAAAGAAGTTTCATTTTATCACTTGATAAAATAATGCACGCCTTTACCGACCGCACATCTCATCGTGAAATACTTTTCAATTTCGACTGAATGATTCTTGAAGGTGTGAAATTTAGAAATGTAATATTCAGCGAAATAACAAATGTTTGAATAAAAAATACCTGAGGGAAATAATGACGATTAACCAAGCTGATCTATTAAAAAAACTACGACTAATTACATTAGAAGCGCAAGGTCTGAATCACAAAAAACCTTTTGGCTCAGGAAAATTGGCTGTTCTTTCGACCTTACAGCAGCTTGGATATGTGCAGATTGATACTTTATCGGTGGTTTCTCGGGCACATCATCATACTTTTTGGACAAGAATTCCAGATTATCAGCCACAACTGCTTGAGCAATTAGTCGCAGAACGTCAAATATTTGAATACTGGTTTCATGCTGCGTCGTATTTGCCCATGCAAGATTTTCGCTATGCTTTACCGCAAATGCTAAGCATTAAAAATGGTGAATCTCGTTATTTTAAAGCGGATCCTCAAGTCATGCACAATGTGTACGACAAAATCCGTATTGAGGGACCGCAAAAAGCCAGAGATTTTGAAAGCTTAAGTAAAAGTAATAGCAGTTGGTGGAATTGGAAACCAACGAAAATCGCGCTTGAGCAGCTTTTTATGCAAGGGGATCTCATGATTTGTGCCAGAAATGGCATAGAAAAAGTTTATGATCTTAGTGAAAGGGTGCTGCCCAGTACGATCAATACCACGCCACCAACCGCATTTGAATACGCTGAATATCTCGTCAAGACTTATCTTAGAGCGTATGGCTTTACCACCATTAAGCAAATAACACATTTAAAAAAGGGACAAATATTACGTCAAAATGTTGAAAAAATTCTAAGTCAAATGCTTGAGGATAAAATCATCCAAAAGTTCGAAGGAAATGAAATACAAACGATCTATGTGCGCACTGATTTACTTGAAAAAACCTATAACACGGATCATAGCAACCTTTGCTTACTCTCACCTTTTGACAACTCAATCATTCATCGTGAACGCGTAAAAACCTGCTTTGACTTTGATTTTCGTCTTGAATGTTACACGCCGCAAGCAAAAAGAAAATATGGATATTTTTGTTTGCCTATTTTATTTGGTGATGTTTTTATTGGTCGGGTGGATTGTAAAGCTCACCGTAAAAGCGCTCAGTTTGAGTTAATTCATCTGCATATTGAAAATACAGAAATTGATATCGCATTGTGGTTAATACCTTTTCTAAAAACACTACATCGTTTTGTACTTTTTAATCACTGCCAATCAATTTATATATCACGTATTAGCCCAATTGAATTATCAAGTACGATTCATGAGTTTATTAAAAATGGCTGGGATAACATTCAGTTTGAAAATGAAACCTTAACAATAAAATAAAAAATAGGAGGTGTCTCAGCTCCTACTCTACCCACTGTTTTATGGTCGTTTAAGTGTTCGCAATTCAGTGCTCAAACTATAAAAATCACCACCCATTTTCCCGACACTGTCGAGTTGCTGTTGATCAATCATTTTGCCATCCCATAAGCGATCATCCACATATATGGATTTCACATCAAGCAAAGCGACTGTTCCACCCGATGGCAACGTGCTCAGTTGAATCACTTCTCTTAGATGACACTCGTATCGAATCATAGAATCTTTGACCGACAAAGGCTGCACTTGATGGCTTGGACAGGATTCAATCTCAGCAAAATCAAATTCACTTTGTTCCGATGGAAGTGAAGCACATGTCAAATTCATCTTTTCAAGTAACTGAGCATTGACGATATGTACCACACACGCTTTGGTGTCGATCAAATTTCTTAAGGTATCTTTATCATTGCCAGTTCTTGGATTTACTTGCGAATACCAAAGAATAGGCGGATTGCAACTGGCTACATTAAAAAATGAATAGGGTGCGATATTGGCAACCCCATCAGCAGATACAGTGCTTATCCACGCAATCGGTCGAGGGGTAATTCCGCCCACCAATAATCTATAGATTTCATTTGCCTCTAATTTCGATGTCTCAAAAATCATAATCAGATACTTCGTTTAAGGACGTTCAGCATATTGTGGTAAATCATCGGCTATGCAGTCCCACTCGGCTTTGGATGCAGTGAAGATGTGCATACTCGGTTTTTGCTGTAAAGGCGTATCTAAGGTACCGATTCTTAGGCGGTAAAGCTCTGGCTGTGCATCGCGCGAACTAATCAATGGCGAACCACATTCTCCACAAAACCAACGGTAAACACCTGCTGTTGCAAACTTTTTAATTAAATTCTCGCCTTGTATAATTTTAAAATCTGCACTGTTAATCGGTGCATTGGTCGCAAAAGCGGTTCCATTGGCTTTACGGCAACGTTGACAATGACATTGGATGATCTCGCCAATTTCACCGTGAATCTCATAATGAATCCCATCACATAAACAACGACCTTGATATACAGGTGTAGTCTGAGACATTTCTTATTCCTTAAATGAATTTTCACGTAAAAATATAGGCGAGATCAGCACACCATGCAAATCGTGAATAGCATTTAGATGAGACTTTTCAATTTACTCAAACTATTCTTCTCAAAATAAAGCGCCAGCTAAACCTTTTGATCCAATACTGCCCGTGCACGTGCATGATCAATATCCTTTTCCCAATGCGCGATTGCGACTGTAGCCACACAGTTTCCGATCAGATTGGTACAAGCACGTACAATCCCGATAAACCAATCCACGGATAATAACAACACTAAACCTATGGTTGGAAGACTCGGAATGACCGACAAAGTGGCTGCCAGAATAACCAATGCAGAGCCAGGAATACCATGTGCACCTTTTGAGGTCACCAATGACACCAGTAAAATAGCCAGAAGATCGTGCATGGATAGATCAATATTGCAGGCCTGAGCGATAAAAATCACACCCAGTGTTAAATAAATAGAAAATCCGTCTAAATTAAATGAGTAACCCGTTGGGATCACTAAACCAACTGTGGAATCCTTAATCCCTAGATTTTTGAGCTTTTTCATAATCTGTGGCAGAACAGAATCAGAAGATGCAGTACCCAATACGATGGACAACTCTTCTTTAAAATAATTCAGGAATTTAAAAATATTTAACCCTGCAAATTTAAGAATCCCACCTAAGATAATCAGCACAAATAAAATACAAGTCACATAAAACAACAACACCAGATAACCGAGTTGAAGCAGTGAATCGACACCAAACTTTGCGGTGGTATATGCCACTGAACCCAACACCCCAATTGGTGCTAGCCGTATGATCAAGCCCATCATTTTAAAGAATACTTCAGAAAATGCTTCAAGTGCCTGACAGACCAAATCACCCAAATGTTTTGGGATCAACAAGAGTGCAATACCAAACAAAATCGCAATCAGTAAAACTTGTAAAATGTCACCACTGGCAAATGCATCAACAAAGGTTTTTGGAATAATGTGTAGAAGAAAATCGGATCCCGTACCCATCGTATGTGCTCGCTCGGTATAAACACTGAGGTCCTTTCCGTCGAGTTTACTGATATCGATATTCATCCCGACACCAGGTTTAAATACATAAGCAATGACGATCCCCAACACCAGCGCAATACTGGTCACAATCTCAAAATATAAAATCGTTTTTGCACCGACCTTTCCCATTTTCTTGATGTCATTGGCACCATATAGACCAAGCACTACCACACAAAAAACAATCGGTGCAATCAACATTTTGATTAGAGAAATAAAGCCATCGCCTAAAGGCTTCAATGCTAAAGAGAAATCGTGAAAGCTGATACCAACAATAATCCCAAGAATTAATGCCAGAACCACCTGAAGAAATAAACTGGATTTAAGCTTTTGCCACATCGTAAATTCATCAACCAAAATGATAAATCTCAACAGTGCAAAAAACCCGCCAACACCCGAAAATAAAGAATATTTAGAACATGAAAAATACACAAAATTTAAGCAATGCTTTGCAAAACATCATCTTAAATGAGTTTGCTCACAAGATGATGCACACCTTCGCCCGCGGCACGCCCAGTTGCAAAACACGCCGTCAGTAAATAGCCACCTGTTGGTGCATCCCAATCCAGCATTTCACCACAGCAGAACACATACGGATTTGATTGCAATTGTAGTTTTGGCGACAGCACCGCTTGTTTGACTCCACCTGCACAGCTAATCGCCTCCTCTATTGGACGGAATCCATCAAGAGTAATGCTGAGATGTTTAATCTGCTGTGCCATCTGTTTTGCATCTGACCATAGGCTTTTTTCAACCACTTCACGAAGGAGATTGATTTTGACTTGATCCAAACCTGCTTTACGCCAAATATTGGTGAGTGACTGTTTTTTATTTGCTTGTAGTTTCTTTTCTAATTGTTCAAGACTTACATCGGGCAGCAAATCTAAATAAAGTGCTAATTCTTGATTCTGAGAAATTTTTCTTCTTAAATCACGACCCAGTTTATAAATCACACCACTTTCAAAACCATAGTGCGTGATTACGATATCACCGTGTGTCTTCTGCGCTGACTCTACCCACGCATCAACGCGTTTGAGTGGCTGCCCAAAACAATCCTGCATAAATGGCGACCATGCTTTCAATACACCAGCATTGCTGGCTTGGAAAGGCTCTATCTCATCATTCGACAACCATTGCTGCCATAGACCATCGCTACCCAGTTGCGACCATGACACCGCTCCACAGGCCAATACAATCGCATCATAAGCTGCTGTAAAACGTTGACTTTGATTTTCGATGGTCAATTGATTATTGGATAAACTAACACAACGATGTCGATAGTGAAATTTGACGCCATCCACCATCAATCGTTTTAACCAAGCCCGAAGCAAAGGAGCTGCTTTCATTTCTACAGGAAACACCCGACCTGAACTACCGATATAGGATTCAATACCCAAACCTTGCATCCAGTCTTGAATCCACTTTGCATCCCATTGTTTGACCCAAGGCGCTAACCATTCGGCATGATCATAACGCTGTAAAAAGTGCGTCATCGGCTCAGCATGTGAGATGTTCAAGCCCGTTTTGCCGGCCATGAGAAACTTTCGCGCAGCAGAAGGTTTTTGTTCAAATACTTCGATTTCATAACCATATTGACTGAGAACTTCAGCCGCCATTAAGCCTGCTGGTCCTGCGCCAATAATTGCAACCCGCTTAGGCATCACGTTTCTCTTGCGCGTTTTGTCCTTGTAAAGGTGCAAAATCATCAAAGCGAGTTGTATAAGCTTCAGGTTTAGTGATAATCAATTGCTGGCAAAGCTCACCACGTTCTAAATATTTGATTTCAAAATGCGTTCGCGCAGAATCCGCTGCAATTTTTTGTTTCTGATATGGTAGCTTCCACACGTCAATTAACTGCTGCTCTGCTTCAGCAATATATTCAGGAATATTACTCGCCAAGGTAATCGTGCCATTGGCTTGAATACGCGATAGTAAAAACTCAAAGAACGGCATATTCAACCAACGCTGTGCTGGGTTATGCGGTTCTGGATTTGGATAAAGAATGAAAAATTGTTCTACCTGAGCAGGAAACAAAGCATGTACCACCCAAGGCAATGCATCGGCATGAATAGAATGTAAGTGGTCACGAGGCTCAAGCTGATGCTGTTTTTGCATGGCCACAAATTTTTCTTTGGTACGTTCAATCGCATACAATGCTGTTTGTGGATTTTGGGCAGTAAATAACAGCGCATGTTTGCCTTTTCCCGCACCTATTTCGACACAGATCGGGGTGTTTGGAATTGTGATAAAATCACGTGGTGCTTGCATGCGTTGTGCTTGAAATTGACGAATCGACATAATCCCATCAAACTATCTATAAATCGGCATAAGTCTATCAAGTGACTTTACTTTTGCCTAATCTATTTGTTTCACCTCTTAGGAATTTTCTATGTCTATACCTCGTACCTTTCCCTGCCCGCGTTGTGGAGAAGCTAGCACTTGGGAAGGCAACGCATTCCGTCCTTTCTGCTCTGAACGCTGTAAAATGATTGATTTAGGTGCTTGGGCAAGCGATGAATATAAAATCCCAACCCAAGAGTCGCCTCAAGCTGATGTAAAACGTGGTGAAGATGAGTATGAAGATTAATCTTCTTCTCTCTTGCTAAAGCCAAATTCGATTCAGTACATCTAGCCAGTTACGCCAGCACAGTTTTTCAATCAATTCACTTGAATAATGACGCTGCTGCATTCGCTCAATCAGCTTGGAGATACCTGTGACATCTTCAAGTTCTGTACTGATCAATGCGCCATCGAAGTCTGAACCAAAACCAATATACTCTTCACCAAGCCGATCCATCATATAGTCCAGATGATCTAAAATCACATCAATCGGTGTATCGGCGTTACGCTGCCCATCCGCACGTAAAAATGCCACGTCAAAATTGATGCCCACCATTCCTTGACTATCACGGATGGCTTTCAATTGTGCATCGGTCAAATTTCGTGCCTGCGGACATAAAGCATGAGCGTTGGAATGCGTTGCTACTATCGGCTGCTGTAAAATATCGACGCTATCCCAAAAGGCACGTTCATTCATGTGGGACACATCCACAACGATTTTTCGATCAGCACAACGCTGTAGAAAAGCTTTGCCCTCCACCGTAAGTCCTGCGCCCGTGTCAGGTGAATGTGGGAACTTTGCATTCAAGCCATGACCAAACCGACTCGGTCTATTCCACAGTGGCCCAATGCTGCGTAGCCCTGCCTGATAAAACACATCAAGCAAATCTGGATTGTGCTGTAAAGATTCCGCACCTTCCATGTGCAGTACCATCGCTAACTTTTGCTGCGCACGACAACGCTGAATCTCCTCAACCGATGTACAAATTTGAATGTCATGAGAGCGTTGCGCTAACTGTTGAGCTAAGTTCAATTGTTCTAAACAAATCTGCTCAATCTGCTGCTGGCTAAAATCAGTCGCACGTGGGTCAAATAATTTATTCGGATGATGTTGTTTTACATAGGCGTATGGCGGTAGGAAAATTGCAAACATTCCGCCAACAAAACCTGCTTGTTGACAACGTTTTAAATCCATATGTCCTGCGAGCCGCTGATGAATAAAAGCATGCACGGGATCAGGGTCATCACTGAGCCATAGCCGTGTTAGCGCATCATTATGACCATCAAAAATGGGCATGTTGCCGAGATTTATGCTGATCGCTTCCATCACAATGATTCATCTAGAATATTTTGAACAGGAATAAGCTGTCGAGCTATAAATCGTTTGGAATTTTTACTGTTGCGAAATAGCAATTGTTCGAGCGATGAATCTTGATGACTTTCCAAACGTGCTTGTTCAATCAGTGGATGATACGGCGATTTGCCACAGACGGGATCTGCATTGGCAGCATCCCCTGTCAACATATAGGCCTGACAGCGACATCCACCAAAATCGCGCGCTTTATCTGGGCAACTTCGGCAACTTTCAGGCATCCAAGCATCACCCCGAAAATGATTAAAACCAGTCGATTCATACCAAATTTCGGACAGGCTGTGCTCACGAACATTGGGGAAAGCAATCGGCAGTTGTCGCGCTGCATGACACGGAAGCGCAAGGCCGTCAGGTGCAACGGTAAAGAAAATTTTCCCCCAGCCATTCATACAGGCTTTGGGACGCTCTTCATAATAATCGGGCACCACAAAAATCAACTTACACGGATGATTTTGCTGGCGTAATTTTTCTCGATATTGATTGGTGATTTGTTCTGCACGAATCAGTTGTTCTTGCGTCGGCAATAAACCTTGCCGATTTAAGAAAGCCCAACCATAAAACTGACAAATCGCTAACTCCACGGTATCGGCATTAAGCTCAAGACAAAGTTCGATAATCTGTTCAATTTGATCAATATTATGCCGATGGATCACAAAATTCAGGACCATCGGATAATCATACTGCTTGATCAGTCGGCACATCTGATACTTCTGATCAAAAGCATGTTTGGAACCTGCCAAGGCATCATTGACCACCGCATCACTGGCTTGAAAGCTGACTTGAATATGATCAAGACCTGCCTGTTTCAGACCCGCAATTCGTTGTTCAGTCAGCCCCATACCAGAGGTAATCAGGTTGGTATAAAAGCCTTGTTGATGTGCGTGTGCAACCAATTGTTCCAAATCCTGACGCACCAACGGCTCACCACCAGAAAAGCCCAGTTGCACCGCCCCCATCTGACGTGCTTGATCAAACACGTCGAACCACTCTTGTGTGGTCAATTCATGCTTATGCTGTGCATAATCCAAAGGGTTTGAACAATATGGGCATTGCAACGGACAACGATAGGTCAGCTCCGCTAACAACCATAAAGGCAAACCGACACCTTCGGTCATCGTAAATCAATCCAATGTTGCTGCTGAGCAACTAACATATAATCAACCACATCTTGCTCAATGTCAGCAATATCACCAAACTGTTGTTTTAATTCGGCAATAATCGCAGAGACATTGTTCTGCCCATCAATATACTGACCAATTGCCCCTGCACTTTCATTCAGTTTGATCATGCCTTCTGGATACAAAATCACAAAACCATTTTGAGCAGGTTCAAACTGAAAACGATAACCTTGTCGCCAAGTTGGGATCAGCTTTAAATCAAATGCTGCTTTATTCACGAAATAACCCCTTATGCCATACGCGTTCTGTCGTCACAGGATGATACGGCGCTTGATGATGCACATGAGCCAGTGTCAACGCATCTAAAATGCTCCATAAAATATCCAGTTTAAACTGTAATATTTCTAACATGCGTTGTTGTTGTTCATATGTGGTAAATGAATCCAGCGTAATACTCATCCCATGCTCAACATCTCGACGCGCCTGACTGAGACGAGAACGAAAGTATTCATAACCTTGATCATCAATCCACGGGTAATGCTGTGGCCACGAATCAAGACGAGATTGATGAATTTGTGGTGCAAACAATTCAGTTAGCGAACTACTAGCAGCTTCACGCCATGTGGCACGGCGCGCGAAATTGACATAAGCATCAACGGCAAAGCGTACACCCGGCAGCACCAATTCTTCTGAAATCACTTGCTCACGGCTGAGACCTACGGCTTCCGCCAAACGTAACCACGCTTCGCGACCACCGCCATCAGGATATTCACCATCCTGATCAAGCATGCGTTGAATCCACTCCTGACGAACGCGCTGATCAGGGCAATTTGCCATAATGGCGGCATCTTTGAGTGGGATATTGATTTGATAATAATAGCGGTTTGCCACCCATGCCTGAATTTGTTGCTGGGTTGCTTTGCCCTCATACATCATCACATGAAAAGGATGATAAATATGATAATACTGCCCCTTATCCAGAATGGCTTGTCTAAATTGTTCTGTACTGAATGCTTCAGGTGTTTGTGTCATATATTCACCTTAGAGTTCAATCTGCATGCCGTCATAGGCAACCTCTACCCCATGCGCTTTCAGTTCAGCACATTGAGCAGAGTCTTCATTTAAAATTGGATTGGTATTATTAATATGGATCAGCACTTTTTTAGGTCGCTCAAGCTGATTCAAATAAGACAACGAACCACCTTCACCACTGATATAGAGATGCCCCATTTCACGACCCGTTTTAACCCCTACACCCGTTTGCTGCATTTCATCATCAGTCCAGAGTGTGCCGTCAATCATGACGCAGTCTGAATCACGCATAATCTGCATAATCAACTCATCAATTTTTCCAAGCCCTGGTGCATAAAACAATTGCTTTTGCGATTTATGGTCTTTAATGATCAAGGCAATATTATCGCCTTCATGCGGATCATGGCGATGAGGTGAGTATGGCGGCGCGGCACTTTGGATAATGAAAGGCAAAAACTCGAGCTGCTCAAAACCATCAATTTTAAAGGCCTGTTTCGGATCAATCTGGTGATATTGCAGTCCACCATTCCAGTGTTTCAGCATATTAAAAACAGGAAAACCACTGCTCAAATCTTGGTAGACCATCTCGGTACACCAAACATCCATTGGGCAACCTTCACGCAAGGTAAGTAAGCCAGTGGTGTGGTCGAGTTGGCTATCCATTAAAATGACGCTGCGAATCCCAGTATCACGTAACTGACGCGCGGGCTGAGCGGCTTTGAAATCAAACAATTGCTGGCGGATATCAGGCGATGCATTCAGCAAAATCCAATCTGTGCCATTTTCAGAAATCGCAATCGAAGACTGAGTACGCGCTTTGGCGGAAATCGTACCTGTACGAACGCCATGACAGTTGGGACAATTACAATTCCACTGAGGGAAGCCGCCTCCAGCTGCCGAACCTAAAACATAAATATGCATAAAATTAATATCTTATTAGAAAAAGATAAGCCCTAGAACATGACTAGGGCTTATGAAATATTCGAATGAGGGCGATTAACGCGCTTCGAAATACATAGTCACTTCGAAACCGATACGTAAATCAGTAAAAGCTGGTTTAGTCCATTGCATGAAATCGTCTCCAATGAGATTCATCTTGTGAAATTAAACACTTGATTCAATTTAAATGAAGTATTCAAAAAATCATTCTAAATAAAAATAGCCGCTTTGTAGACAAGCTTGTACGAAGATATTGTTCGATAATTGTGATTTTTGTTCAAATTTTAGTATTCATCACAGCGCAATCCACCACGCATTCAGCTCATATCAAAGAATAAATAGAAAAATCAAAAAGATAAATTAAAAGAAATTAAGCAATAAAAACTTACACTTTTAAAATATGTGAATTACATCACAGTAATTTACTTTTTCATGATGCTGTGCAAATCTTAATCCAATGTTGCATAGATAAACAAATAGGGTTTAAGCCCAAAAACGTGTACATCATGCTGATCCAATCGCATTGTTTGATATCGGCCCAGTTTATAAAAAATATTAAAATTTAACAGGATGTGTAAATGAATAATAATATCCCCTATCAGCTTAAAGTTTTGGCAACACAAATTGATCCCCACTTAGATCAAGATTGGCAGCGCTCATTACAAGCTTTATTTTCCGACATTTCTCCGCAAGATCGTGAGAACATTTGCCAACACATCCTGCAACACAAGAAAATCCACTGGAATAGAAAAGACAATACCTTCTCATCACTGACAAAGCCTGACCTCAATGTGCTGAGCGAAAAAATTCACTATCCGTATATTAAAATGTTGCTCAACAAGATCATTGATTCTTTAGAAAGACTCCGACAGTACCATGATATTTACGAAATCTCAGACTATCTTGAGAATATCCTAAGTCAGATCAATAACATCGACACGGAAGATGATTTTGATTTGCAAGCACAGAAAAATCAGATTCTAAAGGAGTTTATCTATGTCGCTGCACAAATGATCCTCGCCAAAGAACATATCGCGCTTCCAAACAACCATCGAGGTATTAATAACGATATTATCAAGACATTTATTACAGAGGTGTTTTTAAAACAACAGCTTTTAAAATACACGTTTAATATTATTCGCTCACATCAATTAAGAGAGGAAAAAAACCATCTCCTTAAATACGTCCTGTATAAGCAACAAAAAACCAAACAACTGGATATCGTCAAAACCTCTAAATATATATTCGCACTTGCACCAAGCACCGAAGGTATTGTAAATACCTTTTCGATTCGACGATTTTTACAAGAAGAGCAATTTGAAGCCTGTGAAAATATCTATGTGAATGCCGCAATCCTGCATCTCGATCAAATCGACGATAGCTCACAGCAACAGCAGTTCCTCTGGCAGATCAACCATATCATCACCATCGATAAACAAGTCAATCACTATGTGTCCGATATTGTTCGTAATATCGAACTGTATACAGACAAAGTGCTGCTGCCCTTTTTGATGGAACCACTCAACCCAAAAGGTATTTTTATTGAAAAACTGGTAGAACAACGGTTGATCGATTTTGAGCAAAAATTATGTCGTAATATTCTTGAGCCGATTGCAGATGCGCTAAAGCACTCAGTACATCACACCGATGAATGTCATTATTTATATATCAGTATGAAACAAACGCTGGATGAGATTATCCGCCATTTTATTGCGTTCCAATCACAACCTTCGATCATCTGCAATAAACACGTCCACCTTTTTGTCGCTCGACTCAAATCTTACGCAACGCTGCTGCACAAACGGCACGCCGATATTTTCACGGTATTTTCTTATGATGAATGGAAAAAGCATCATGCAGAGGCACTCGAACCGACCAATATGCTGAAAGATATTAGTACGCACTCTTTACAAGAATACAAGGATGCTTTCTCGGAACTAAAAGAAAACCAACGCCAGTTAAAGCAAAGTGTTAGCTTCTTAAACAAGCTATTCAACAAACCACAAAAAATAAAGGACAAGATCCTCAAGCTCAAAGAAAAAACGTCTCAAATTAAGAAAAATGCACATCAGGAAATCATTCGTATGCAACGACGCTTTCCTTCGTTAATTGTTTATTTAGAGTTTGAATCACTGATCTCTGTGAATCATAAAGAGCGACACTACGCCTTTCCAACAGGCGATAATGGCATTACCCGTTTACCTATTCTGATCCAAATTCCAGAAGACAAAGCCTCTTTTGATTTGCAAAGTATTTGTAATAGTTTGAACTTTGATATGAGTCTAGCCAATCAGAAGTGGCTTGAAACGATTTGATCTGTTCACCGAAATGATGGGAATAGGCTTCTGTATAGCTGCTATACAGAAGCATATTTCAACGGCTTAACCCGCTTTACTGGCAACAAATGGATTAAATTGTTTTTCGTAGCCAATGGTGCTGATCGGGCCATGACCTGAAATAAACTGAGTTTCATCAGGCAAACTAAAGCACTCACGTTGAATCGAATCCAACAATTGCTGATGATTGCCTTTTGGAAAGTCGGTACGTCCAATTGAACCTTTAAACAGAACATCGCCTGTCCAAAGTAAACCATGCTGTGCATTGTAGAACATCACATGACCCGGCGTATGACCTGGTGCAAAACGAACTTCAAATTCATCCTCACCGAGCTTCAGCACTTCTCCACCTTCTAACCATTGATCGACTTTGACAGGTTGCGGAATGGGAAAGCCATAACGAGCAGATACTTCCTGAATCATATCCAACCAAAACTGATCTTCTTTATGCGGACCAATCACAGGAATTTTCCATGTTTCAGCAAGCTCCCCGACTGCACCCGCATGATCTAAATGTCCATGGGTTAACCACAAAGCTTTCACCTTTAAGCCTAAATCCTCAACTTCTTTTTTGAGAACGGCAGCATCCCCACCTGCGTCGATCAAAACAGCCTCTTTGCTCTCGCTATCCCAAAGGATAGAACAATTTTGAGCAAATGCAGTAACAGGGACGATTTTGACTTGCAGCATAACAACCTCTGGCAGAGTAAAGCATCGACTTAACGATGGGCTAAGGTATGGGTAAGTGCGTCAAGATTAGCCTGAACCAGACTGGCAAGCAAATCTATATGTGCCTGATCGGTATTGAGTGCAGCGATATAAGCATATTCTCCGCCTCCAGCATGCTGGAAAATTTCTTTGTTTTGTATCGCAAGCTCTTCCAGCGTTTCTAAACAGTCCGCTGAAAAGGCGGGACTTAACACCTGAACTGATTTCACACCAGCTTCTCCCCATTGCTCAAGTAAAGCATCGGTATAGGGTTTGACCCATTCTTGTTTACCGAAACGTGACTGAAAGCTAATCGCCCATTCATCCTCATTTAAATGCAAGGCTTCAGCCACTAAACGTGCTGTGACTCGGCAACGATCTGCATAAGGATCACCTTTGTCAGCATACGGTTGCGGAATGCCATGAAAAGACATGAGTAATTTCTCAGGCTTACCATGTTGAAGCTGGTAGTTGGTCACACTGTCTGCCAATGCTTGAATAAATAAAGGGTGCTGATAATAATCTTTAATAAGGGTGATGCCCGGTAAATGACGTTGCTTAGGTATCCATTTAGCAAACGCATCAAACAACGGTGCGGTTGATGTGGCTGAGTATTGCGGAAACAAAGGCAATAAAATTACATGCTCCTGCGGATCTTGTTCAAGTTGTGCTAGAACGTTATAAATACTTGGCTGACCATAGGTCATGGCAGGAACAACATTCAGATCAAAATGATGATTTTCATCTTCTAAACGTTGTTTAATCAATTGTGCTTGTTCAAGCACAATTTCTCGCATCGGGGAATCTTTTGACCAAACCGATGCATAAGCTTCGGCCACTCGCTTAGGACGAAAAGTCAGCACAAACAATCGTAGAATAATCCACCAAAGTGCTTTAGGAATCTCAATCACACGCGTATCAGATAAAAACTGCTTTAAGAAACGACGTACTGCTGACGCAGTAGGTTCATCTGGCGTACCTAAATTTGCCAGAACCACAGTCACTTTAGGTTTTGGTGTCGCTGACATAGATCGCATCCGCTTTTCATTGAGTTTATTCAATTACTTTAGCAGTTTTCGCGCCTTTTTATAAATTGGATTAATGCATTGTCTTAAACTGAAAAACCCGATTACTATCCAATACATTACTTTCTAAAAGTTTTTGCCCTTTTGTGGTCAATTGCCAAAGCATACGCTGGCGATCATCTCGCCCTGTCGGAATAATCCATTCATTTTGGCGCATTTGTAACTTGATCTCGTGCAACGCTCGAATATTCAGTTGAGCACGTGACACCGCATGCGCTCTTGGCATTTCTTTTCGCGCATCATCCAAGCCTGTTTCATTTAAATACTCGTTCATGCGTTTCGAAAAATATTCTTCTGGCGTTGGGATTACAAACGCAGTCCCCAGTACATTTAACAACTGCGCCCATGTCATTTTTCGATGAGGTTTGACTTCTTTGAAGTTACCATCTTGATAAGCATGCATCCGATATTCAAAGGCATATATTTCATACATCGAGACTTTCGGTACGCTGGTCAGTGGATCTGCTTCTCGACTACCAATCTCTGTTTCAAGTTGTTTGACTTTAGCGCGCAAAGTATCAATTTCATCACGTAACACTTGGGTATTTTGAGGACGAACCCAGCCAACCACAGGATAACGCTCTAACATTTGCGGCATAGCCGAACGTACTGCAAGTTCCAAATCTCTTAAAGTACGATAACAAAACACTTGATCAACTTCGTGTTGCAGCTGCTTTCTAAACTCTTTAAATTTTTCTTTTAATTCAGCTTTATGATCATGCAATTGCGCCTCCCTAGATTCAGGCTCTTCATGCATAAACACAACAATCGGTTTTTGTTTGGTCATGGCATAAATATATTCCAGATGCATATAGCCCACACCTGAAACTGACTGCTCACCGTACTGACTTCCCAATAAAATCACCACATAATCACAGTCATCAATCTGACGACGAGCAATCGAGGTACTAAGCGGTGTTCGCTGTTCTAAACCCCATGAGAAAAAACCCATACCAACCAAAGTCTGGGCTAAAACCGCTCGTTCTGGCTGCATTTCATGACCAGATGTCGAAATAAAGACTTGATAACGAGTATCTTGCATAGGCTAAGCCCCAATTCACTTATCAATAATATCAAGTTCTAATCTTGATTTTTGTTAAAAGATAACCCCGATAAAATATAAAATATGGTTCGATTTGGCACTTTCATGTGCTCACAACATCCAAATTTTGAATCGTCCATGTTATTTGTTTTGGTATAAGACGCTGTAGTACGGGTTCTAATACGACAGCATTGTTACCACTGACAAAACATTCAATACGTGCAAAACTATGACGCATTTTGTCAGATAATAACCTATTTTTTATCAAAATATATGCAGTTTGTCTCGCAACTGCTTGCCCTGAATCAATTAATTTTAACTTTTCATCAAAAACCTGACGAATCGCCTCTTTTAAAAATGGATAATGAGTACAACCCAACACCAAAAAATCAGCATCTTGATCAATCACAGGTTGCAAAACTTGCTGTAGTACTGACAAGCATGCTTCGCTCAATTGCTGCCCAGCCTCAACAAAAGGCACGAGTTCTAAACTGGTCACGGTTAACACTTTCACGCCTGCAGGTTCAGCAAAATGAGACATCACATCTTTAATCAGTTGTCCACGAAACGTAGCAGGCGTCGCCAACACAGCCACTACTTTGGATTGTGTTTGTAATACAGCGGGTTTCAATGCAGGCACTAAACCGACGATTGGAAAGTGTTCGCCGTAATGCTTACGTAAATAATCCAAACTAAAAGCCGAAGCGGTATTACATGCCACCACTGCAATTTTACAGCCTTGACGATAGAGCCATTCAATTGCCTGAGCAGTGAGTTGGCGAATTTCCTGGTCAGATCGAGCGCCATAAGGCACATGCTTGGTATCAGCATAATAAAGAATCCGTTCATTTGGTAAATGCTGAGCAATCTCTTGCGCAATCGACAGTCCACCGACCCCTGAATCAAAAATCCCAATCGGTGCATCTGAGCATGCATGAGGCATAGGGTCTAATAAAAGCGGCATCGCTTGAACGGCAGTCATACAAATCATTGGTACTTGTTTATTCGCTCTTTTAAGCTTAAACCTCAGGTGCTTAAATGCAAGACCAAATCACCACTTTTTAATGTTAAAACTGCCTCACCTTGCGCATTTTCAGACAAGTTACCGTAGTTAATCAGATGATAAAAACTCTGCCGCTGAATCAAGGCATTCATCCCAAAGCGCACATGTACATAAGGGCGTAGCTCTCCCTCATATTCACGCATATAAATAGGATGTTGTTGATCCACAATCACCACATCTTGGTTGGTCGTTGTGAGCTGCAAATACGTCTTGCCTTCGATCTCAATCTGATCGGCCTGATTAATCAATAAAGGCTCATCTTCAACCTCGATTTCAATCTGTTCTACAGGTGTTTTGAGATAAAACTTTCCATCTTCTTTCCATAACACTTTACTAAACAGATCAAGTAATGCTTGTCGCTTGATCAATTGACCTTCGTGCCACCATTCACCATTGGCTTTTATCTTCAAATCCATTTTGCCACAATGCTTTGGATGCCATTGGTCTAAAGGTGGAATTGACCTTTTGTGACTTTGCTGTACATCTTTTAAGTATTGTGCAATGTTCATTAAGTTTTTATCATCAGGAAACACGATTTTTCCTGTATTCTGTGAAGAATCATTTTCATTTATCATAGTTTATGCCTTGCTGACGAGAAAATATGACCGCTCAGCCAATTGGCGAGATCAAGGTTTAAAACTATACTATCCCAAACGTTTGCAAGCACAATAGATTCTTTTT
This sequence comes from Acinetobacter sp. NIPH 298, assembly GCF_000369505.1. GTDB lineage: Bacteria > Pseudomonadota > Gammaproteobacteria > Pseudomonadales > Moraxellaceae > Acinetobacter. The sequence continues at coordinate 425,927 of NZ_KB850054.1, read as the reverse complement.
GTGTTTGGCAATTCAGAACACTCATGGCAGCACCGAATCACAATATTACGGTTGCCACCCCTAAAAATATGAGGAGTCCTACATGGAACACATCGAACGTGAAGCGATGGAGTTTGACGTAGTGATCGTAGGTGCAGGGCCTGCGGGTTTATCTGCTGCGATTAAAATTCGTCAATTAGCGATTGAAAACAACCTACCTGACCTTTCTGTTTGTGTTGTTGAAAAAGGCTCTGAAGTAGGTGCGCATATCCTTTCTGGTGCTGTACTTGAACCACGTGCCATGAATGAATTGTTCCCAAATTGGAAAGAAGAAGGTGCGCCACTCAATGTCCCTGTGACTGGCGACGAAACTTATTTCTTATTGTCTGATACTAAATCACAAAAGATGCCGTATTGGATGGTTCCTAAATCAATGCATAACGAAGGGAACTATGTTATTTCTCTCGGCAATGTGGTGCGTTGGTTAGGTCAAAAAGCTGAAGAATTAGAAGTATCAATCTTCCCTGGTTTTGCTGCATCTGAAATCCTTTACCACGAAGATGGTACGGTAAAAGGCATTCAAACTGGTGATATGGGCATTGGCAAAAATGGTGAGCCAACGCATAACTTCACACCGGGCTATGAATTACATGCCAAATACACTTTGTTTGCTGAAGGTTGCCGCGGTCATCTCGGCAAACGCCTGATTGCAGGTTTTGCACTGGATCGTGATGTTGACCCACAGCATTATGGCATCGGGATCAAAGAACTTTGGGAAATCGATCCAGCTAAACATAAAGAGGGTTTAGTGATGCACGGTGCTGGCTGGCCATTGTCTGAAACTGGCTCTGCTGGCGGTTGGTGGTTATATCACGCTGAAAACAACCAAGTGACCTTGGGTATGATTGTCGATCTTTCTTATGAAAATCCACACATGTATCCGTTTATGGAAATGCAGCGTTGGAAAACTCATCCAGTCATCAAACAGTACTTAGAGGGCGGTAAACGTATTTCTTACGGCGCACGTGCTGTAGTCAAAGGCGGCTTTAACTCTCTACCTAAATTGACTTTCCCAGGCGGTTGCTTGATCGGTGATGATGCTGGTTTCTTGAACTTCTCAAAAATCAAAGGCTCACACACTGCCATGAAGTCAGGCATGTTATGTGGTGAGGCGGTATTTGAAGCAATTGCTGCGGGTGTTGCTAAAGGTGGTGATCTTGCGATTGCACGTGTCACTGAAGGCGACGATCACTTTGCCAAAGAACTCACCGCTTATACTGAAAAATATGACAATTCTTGGTTAAAAGAAGAGTTATATAAAGCGCGTAACTTCGGTCCTGCGATGCATAAGTTTGGTACATGGATTGGTGGTGCATTTAACTTTATCGACCAAAATGTCTTTAAAGTGCCATTTACCTTGCATGACTTAAAACAAGATTATGCAACACTGAAAACAGTGGATGCTTCAACGTTCAAACCGAACTATCCAAAACCAGATGGCAAGCTTACTTTTGACCGTTTATCATCTGTATTTGTATCGAATACAGTGCATGAAGAAAACCAACCTGCTCACTTAAAGTTGACCAATCCTGAAACACCAATTCAGGTTAACTTGCCGAAGTGGGACGAGCCTGCACAGCGTTACTGCCCTGCTGGTGTGTATGAAGTCATGGAAAATGATGATGGTTCTAAGCGTTTCCAAATTAACGCTGCGAACTGTGTTCACTGTAAGACATGTGATATCAAAGATCCATCACAGAACATTACTTGGGTAACACCTGAAGGTGGCGGTGGTCCAAACTATCCGAATATGTAATTTTTAATTTGCGCTGAAATTAAGTTTTTAGCGCAAACTAAGCCAAGAAAGCCTCATAAAATATGAGGCTTTCTTAATTTAATCTTTCTGCCCTTCATCAAACTTTTTATATTGTTTGGATAACAAACTTAAACTCTTCATTTGCTTACCGAAACGCCGACACGAACTACACATCATCACATGAAACTGTAAAGCACTCAGTTCTTTGAAGTTCAGAGTTCGATCTTGTTTTTCTGAAAGCAATTGGGTCGCTTGTCGGCACGTCAACATGAACAATCCCCCTGTAGTAACCATTTATTTTCTAAGCATTCACGTAGTCTTACTCGACTGCGATACATTAAAACGTTCAAGTTTGAGATGCTTAATTCTAATTTTTCGCAGATTTCATCTGAACTCAGTTCAATCATTTCCCGCAACATAAACACTTGTGCATACTTCGCTGGTAAATGATTTAAACAGGCATCAAGAACAACCCAAAAATCATGCTGCTCCATCATTTCCTCAGGACTTTGCCATGCTTGAGGTCTTTCGGATTTGTGCCAGTGCCCAGCAGCGTCAAATAATGCATCGACACTTAGCTCACTTTCATCATCATTGAATAACTCACTCATTGTAACGAGGCGAGTCTTTTGCCGAATTAAATCAACAATCTTATTTTTTAAAATCGCAAATACCCAAGTTTTAAAAGCAGCACGGCCAGAAAAAGATGCAACATGCTGCAAGGCGCTCAACAAAGCTTCTTGAACCACATCCTCAGCTTGATGAAATGATGCAAGTTGTAAAACTGCAAATTTCATCATTTGCTGTCTAAGATCAGTTAAATATTCTGTATTTTTTAATTGCTGATTCAGATCAACATTTTCAACTGAGGCTAGAGACATTTCAATCCTCGGTTATCGAGTTTTTGGGCATATCAATCAACTCCAACTGAGTTAATAAATCGGATAAAGTATTAACTTGTAAAAGAATTTCATGTGATGACAAATCAGGTAGCGTTGCACTTATAAGCTCGCAAAGCTCAAACTCAGATAAAGGCTGTTGATGTAGTTTTTCAATTAAAAAAGCAAATAATGGTGAAAGCACTTCGACACAAACCTGATCATTTTGATTTCGCCATACCATGATTGCACTTGGATCTTGCTCAAGATCAGTTTGGTTGATTGCCCATCGATAAACTGGATATTGATATACCAAAACCCAAACTTGAGTTTTAAATTGCCATACAGGTGCTTGAACACATTGCTTCTCTGAGGTTTCTAAAGTGTCTAAATAAAGCTCTAGCCATTCATATTGTAGTAATTCAGCGAGCCAAGGATAATCCTGTAAAACAGGATGCTGCTGTTCGCTTAAATACTCTCTAAATTGTAGTGAAATCTCATTATAGAAGGGCGATTGATTTATAGATTTTTGAAAAAATTCGTCTAAAAGACATTGCCACGTTTCTTTTGGCAATATTGATCGCGCAACCGGATAAACTAAGTCAATAAAAGAACTTACATTATTAAATAATAATTCTCGATAGACACGCATACGCTCAGTTTCAAAAGATTGAGGTATCGGTTGTTTGGGATCGCGTATCCAATTACAAAATGCGTGTTGGGTCTCTTGGAAAGACTGGAGTTTCTTATTCATCTTATATCCTCATGATCCTGTTAAGCATGATGTTTTAGACAATGACGACGTAAGTAAAAATTGTTTTTGTATGCTTTGAATCATGGCAAGCTCATCTTGTAATTCTTGCCATGTCGGAATATTAAAATCACGTTCTAATAATGTCGGTTTCACACCGTATTGTTGATAAGTAAATGCCAATAGCTTCCAAACGGGATCACTGATCTTAGCCCCATGTGTATCAATTAATAAGTCATCACTCACTTGCTCATGACCAGCAATATGCAAATATCGGATGCGATCTCGGGGCATCTTTTTGATAAACTCATAAGGATTGCTCTGATGATTAATACTGTTAACGTAGACATTGTTTACATCTAAAAGTAATTCACAATCCGACTGCTTAATGACTTCAGCAACAAACTCTGCCTCACTCATTTCAGCATGCGGCATCAGATAAGTTGAGACATTTTCAAGCACCAACTTTTGTCCAAGGATATCTTGAACACGAAGAATGCGTTCTGATACATAGCGCACTGCGTCTTCAGTCATCGGGATTGGTAATAAATCATATAAATAGCCACCATCATTGGTATAGCTTAAGTGCTCTGAATAAGTACTTACCTGATAGCGTTTTAAAAATGTTTTTATCTGTTGAATAAATTCGATATTGAGTGGATGTGGGCCACCAATCGATAAAGACAGACCATGACAAATCAGAGGTGCTTTTTCAGCACATTGTTGGAGTAGCTTTGCATGTCGACCGCCAAAACACATCCAATTTTCAGGTGCGACTTCTATAAAATCTGGATATTGATCAGCCTGTAAAAAGGTATCAACAAAATCACGCCTTAAACCTAAACCCACACCCGTTAAAGCCACCATGGAATATTCCTTATTGAATGATGCAAATCAAGATTAAATCGATTTGCATCATTCATTAGCTTGTTGATTCTCGAGCAAACTATTTGGCAGCACCGCATTTGCCATCAGATGCTTTTTTATCAGCACCGCATTTTGCATCTGTTGCTTTATGTGTTGCTCCACACTTTGCTTCAGCAGTTTTTTTATCAGCGCCGCATTTGGCTTCCGTGGTTTTATGTTGTTTTTTTGCCTTATCAGCGCCACATTTGGCTTCACCACATTTTGCATCTGCAGTTTTAGTCACATGTGTTTCAGTGGTAGTCGAAGCAGCAGAGACTTGAGTCGTTGCACCAACCATCGAAAGTGCGACCAATGCAGCGACTGAAGTCATTGAGTTTAATTTATTCATTTTGGAGTTCCTTTTTTGAGTCAATTTTTAAGTTTGTACTAGGGTACATATCATTAGACGAGAGACCAATCCATTTATTACAGTTAAAACTAAAAAAATTATTGTAATAAATTAACTCTTCAACCGACTAACAATCATTGAATGCTATTTGGTGTGAAATTCTCATGAAGTACTTAATTAACTCAGTATTGCACTGGTATCAACAAAGCCTACAATATTTTAGACACCTTGATGGAATTGCTGCACTCGCGCTAAGAATCTATCTCGTTCCTATTTTCTGGATGGCTGGGCAAAATAAGCTCATGCATTTTAATGATACTGTAGCGTGGTTCGGCAATCCTGACTGGGGATTGGATTTGCCCTTTCCTACCCTAATGGCAGGACTTGCAACTTCGGCTGAACTTGGTGGCGCAGTATTATTAGCACTTGGGCTTTTTACTCGTTTAGTGAGTATTCCACTGATCATCACCATGATCGTTGCAATATTAACGGTACATCTTCCCAATGGCTGGCAAGCGATTGCGGATGCAAATGCCCCCTTTGCAAATGCGCAAGTCTTAGCATCTTCAGAAAAATTAGAAAAAGCACGTGAGATTTTACAAAACTATGGAAATTATGATTGGCTGACGTCGAGCGGTTCATTGGTGATTTTAAATAATGGAATCGAATTTGCTGCAACTTATTTGATTATGTTGTTGGCTTTGATTGTTCTTGGCGGAGGTCGGTATTTTAGTTCCGATTATTGGCTATCTCGATATATGAATAAATTTAGAAAGTAAGAGAATGATACAAAACAATCGCATGGCTTAGTTCGATCTAGCCATGCTGAGCATCAGTACCCGTTTGAAAAAACTCGGTTTTAAAGCCTACTTTCAGATAGTCTAAGGCAAAAGCTTATTTAACCTTTCTGCACCAAATAACGATATTCAGTATTACTATTTTCATCCAAACTTTCTTCTTTGAGCAATAACTCATGTCCCAAATGCATACAAAACTTAGGGATATCCCATGATGTGGAAGGGTCCGTTGCAAACACTTCAACGATGTCGCCTGACTTTGCTCTACGGATCGCCTGATGTAACATCATCACTGGCTCGGGGCAACGTAACCCTCTCGTATTGAGTTGAACAGTAGCTAGGTTTGATTGTTCAGACATCATAAAACTCAAATATTCGAATTTTCATATTTTAACATAAAGGGACGATTTAGAAATCATCTACAAGTTTTGAAAAAACTGTACGTTTCTTGCATCGTTTTGTTGATGCATATCTGCTTTTTCTTCGGTATGATGAAAATCATCTAATTGATATAGAGAGTCTTTAGGAAAGATCATGATCGAGGAATCCAGTCCGTCGTGGGGTATGCGCGGCCTAAGAAAATGGTTAGGTACTGCACCAGAAACCCGCGATGAATTACTCAAGTTAGTCCAAGACTCACGTCGCTTTTTAGAGCCAGATACTGTTGCTATGCTTGAGGGTGTTCTTGATCTGCCAGCAACAAAGATTCGAGAAGTCATGACCCCACGTACAGCGATGATTAGCTTACAAGAGGATGACCAGCTACTCGATATCTTAGATGTCCTGATTGATTCAGCACATTCACGTTTCCCTGTATTTTCAGCAGATCAAACTGACAATGTTGTCGGTGTTCTACTCGCAAAAGACCTTTTACCTTTTTTAACTGATCGCAATGTTAAAGTGGATATTAGCGCCTTAATGCGCCAGCCAGTCTTTGTTCCTGAAAGTGCGCGTACCGACCAAGTGTTGCGTATGCTCAAAAACACACAAACTCATATTGCAATTGTGATTGATGAGTATGGTTCAACGTCTGGTTTAGTGACGCTTGAAGATATTCTTGAAGAAATTGTTGGTGAAATCGAAGACGAGCATGATATTGCAGATGAAGAAGCTTTATATATCGTGCCAGACAATGACCCAACCACAGCCAATACATGGATCGTTCAGGCGCTTACACCAATTGAACATTTCAACACAATTTTAAATGCTGAATTTTCTGATGATGAAGTTGAAACTATGGGCGGCCTGCTGCTACAAGAAATCGGTTTAGTCAGTGATTTACAAGGTCAAACCATTGAGCTTGACGACTGGCAATTTACCATTATTGAAGCAGATGCACGCACTATTCATCTGATTCGAGCTGTCCGTTCATGAGAACATATTTTGAAAAGCTGTTAAATCCTTCTCAACCGCAAAAACAGCTCCCCTTTATCGTTCCACTGTTGATTGCACTCATTTCGGGTGCAATCTTTAGTTTGGCTCTTGCACCTTATTATTTTTGGTGGTTGGCGATTTTGTCACCCGCATTGCTATATGCGGTGTTACGCCAACGTAGTCCTAAACAAGCTTTCGTTTTAGGCTGGGCCTATGGATTCGGTTTATGGTTTGTTGGGGCATTTTGGCTCTACACTTCAATTCACGTCTATGGCGACACCAGTGCGATTCTAAGTGTGCTAATGATCGTCGTTATGGCGCTGTTGATGGGATTATTTACCGCCCTACAAACATGGCTATATCGTCGTTTTTTCCCAGAAACTCCCCTGACTTTTGCGCCAATTTGGGTCTTGTTTGAATGGGCTAAAACGTGGGTATTTACTGGTTTTCCATGGTTATTTGCAGGCTATGCCTTTACTGAACGACTCTTAGATGGCTATGCACCATTGTTTGGTATTTATGCTGTTTCATTCGTGGTGATTGTACTTGCTTGTGCCTTGGTCGAGATTTTAAATCGACGTTGGTTTTGGGTGATTCCATCGGCATTATTGGTTTTAGGTGCATGGGCTGTCGGATATATTCAATTCGTACAACCTAAAGCCGCTAAACCGCTCAGTGTTTCATTGCTTCAAGGTAATATTCCACAAGATCTTAAATGGTTAACTGAATACCAGATCAAGACCCTCGAAATTTATGCAACGCTAACGCGTAAAGAATGGGGTCGTGACCTGATTGTTTGGCCTGAGTCTTCAATTCCGCTATTTCAGACAGATATTCCTGAATTCTTAGCGGCAATGGATACCCAAGCCCAAGCATCAGGGAGTGCATGGGTCACTGGGATTCCATATTGGGATATACCTAAATCACAACAAGTTGGTGAGCCTCAGTACTACAACAGCATTATGGCATCTGGCAGTGACTCTTCTGGTTTATATAAGAAACAACGCTTGGTTCCATTTGGTGAATATATTCCTTTATCAGGGCTGCTGAAATGGGTACTACCTGCCATGCAAAATGATGTCAGTATGGCTGGTTTTTCTCGGGGTGAAGCGAATCAAAAACCCTTAACTGTTAAAGGACATGCTTTAGCTGCGGCGATTTGCTACGAAGTTGCCTATCCAAACCTGACGCGTCGTAATGCATTGAATAGTGACTTTCTCATTACGGTTTCTAATGATGCTTGGTTTACTGGTACAGCAGGACCTTGGCAACATTTGCAAATGGTACAAATGCGCGCCAAAGAAAATGGTCGTTGGTTTATCCGTGCCACCAATACAGGTGTTACTGCGTTTATTGACCATCATGGTCATATTGTAAAGCAAGCACCAGTCGATCAAGAGTTTGTGCTACGTGGCGATTTACCCGCCATGCAAGGGCAAACGCTATATAGTCGTTTAAGTGATTACCCGATCCTGATCTTTTCAGTTCTTTTACTGATGATGGGTTGGTTCTATCGTCCTCGCAAGGTCGATGTTTCATTTAAATCACGGCGATAAGATAAAAAGAGCGTTTTTAAATAAAACGCTCTTTTTTTTGAATCAATAAAAATCAAAATACCAGTGATAATTGCACACTTAAATACGCGACTAAACTGGATAAAAATAACATCGGAATATAGCGATAGGCTTTAAACAAAAGCTGCTCATAATTAGAAATGAATGCTTTATTATCCCAAACACTGGTTTTCAAAGCACTTAAAAAGCAAAGTACAAACCAAGCACTCAACATACTTAGTGCAAAAAAGCCAATCATGATTTGGCTACTGCCTTCCGTTGTTTGCCACAGATTTAATGCAGCTTGACTAATCGGCAACAAGCTTAAAATGAGCAACACAGATTTAAGCATGGCCCAATGAAACTGATTCAGTTCATCCAACACAAAAAAAGCTTTCATCTGCGACCTCCCCATATATCATATTTATGATCTAGATTTATTATGCAAAGCTTTGAACTAAAGGAAAAGACTATTTTTATGCATAATTTCTTTTTCTTGTAACGATTAAATATGGGAATAGTTCTTATTATAACTATCAAATAATCAGTATTTTATTATATTTTTACATTTCAAATATTTAGATTATATTTTGGAATCAAGAAACATTATCACTTCACTCTTGATTTATTTAGTGATTGAATGAAGTGATATCTTGAGTTAAAAATTATGGCTGATAATAAATATCTGCATCATTACCTTCACCACCTTCTTTACCATCCGCACCAAACGAATATAAATCAAATGAACGACCTTCACGGCCAGGCATCACATATTGCAAATCATTTTCCCAACTGTCTTTCGGATAACCACCTTTAACATAACCACCCGGTAACCAGTTTTTTGCAGATGCAGGTTGATTGACCAAAGCGTCTAAACCACCATCCTGCATTGATGGGTAACGACCATTATCTAGTTTATATTGATCTAATGCGCCAGCCACACCTTTTAAAGTAATGCTAGTGGTATCGACTTTGGCTTTTTCACCACGCCCCATCACATTGGGTACGATCAGTGCCGCTAAAACACCTAAAATTACAATCACCACCATTACTTCAATGAGGGTGAAACCTGAGGCACGATTCATTCGAGCAGCGCTCGAACGTGCCGCAAGACGAGGAGCTATGCTTCGAGTAGCAGGATTAAGCTTCTGCTCAGCGTTAAACGATGCCGCAAGACGAGAAGCTGTGCTGCGAGTACCAGAATTCAAACTATTTTCAACATTGTGTTTATTCATTAAATTATTCATTTTCATCTCAAACATCAAATTTCCTAGATCATATTATTCATATTAATAATTGGCAACATAACCGCAATGACAATCACCAAGACAATCGCCGCCATAAAAACCAGCATCAAAGGTTCAAGCAACGCCAACATCGTTGATATAAATGTGGTGACCTCGCGATCCTGCATCGTAGATGCACGGTCTAACATGCGATCCAATTCACCTGATGCTTCACCACTTCGGATCATTTGTACCATCATTGGTGGAAAATAACCGCATCGCTCTAACTGCGTTGCCAAATTACCACCTTCTGTTACACGTTCCATTGCGACTTGAATCGCATCACGTACCACCCAGTTATTGCTCACTTCTGCACCAATGCGAAGTGCTTCTACTAAAGGTACGCCTGATCGAGTCAGAATAGACAGGGTGCTGGCAAATCGTGCCGCATTTATACCACGTGAAAGTTTACCAAATAGTGGCAGTCTGAGCGTTAATCGGTCAAATGCGTAGTGCCCTGCGGTGGTTCGTAAAAAACGTGTGAATAATACAATGACAATAAAAGCCAACAGCAATATCCCAATCCATGTTTGCTTGATGAATGCACTGGCTTTCATCAACAACACCGTAATCCATGGCAACGCTTCTTTACTCTGCTCAAAAGTCTTTACAATTTCAGGAACCACATAGGTCATCAGCCCCATGACGATCGCAAATGACATCAACATCAGGATAATCGGATAGATCATCGCACCCTGAATTTTCTTTTGCATCGCAAAACGATTTTCGGTGTAATCAGAAAGCTGATCTAAAATAAGATCTAAATGCCCTGAGCGTTCACCTGCTGCCACCGTTGCAATATAGAGTTCAGGAAATCGTCCTGATTGTTGCATCGCTTGTGCAAGCGAATGACCTTCCATGACTTTTGAGCGCACGGAAGACAGTAAGTTTTGCACATGCGATTTTTCGCTTTGTTTACTGACCGCACGTAATGCTTCTTCAAGTGGAATACCGGCAGCAACCAGTACCGAAAGCTGACGGGTCATCAATGCTAAATCATAAGCACTAAAGCCTTTTTTAAACCATGAGTGCTGTTGTTGTTTATCTTTTTGTTCAACGGTTTCAACCGCAATCGGTGTCCATGCTTTATCTCGTAACTGTTGACGAATTTGACGTGCGGAATCTCCCTCAAGCACACCTTTGTGTTGCTTTCCAGAAGCATCAATAGCAGTAAATTGATAAGCTGGCATGGTTCTGTTCTAATTGTCCAAAATGTTGTTGTTAAGCTGCGTCCTTGTAAGGGATGAGAAGCCAAAGTGTCGCAAGTCATCTGAGGCAGATTGACCTTATGCACAGCACTGTAGCACAGGGCTGATTGATATTTCATCCATGTCTTGCTTTATCAGCTAAAATGATCCAAACAAGGTATGAAATCGTACCATTTAACACATGAATAAAGCCTATATGCCTACCGAAAATTCTAACGCTATTCTTTACCGTATTCGAGTCGCCATACCTGTATTTGTGTATGACATGTTTGACTACACAGTCAGTGCTGAGCAATATGCACAAGCACAGGTGGGTGCACGCGTTGCAATTTCTTTTGGTCGACAAAACCTTGTTGGCATTATTACTGAAAAAGTTGATCCTAACGAGCCATTTACGGGACAATTCAAGCTTAAAGCCATCACTGAGCTACTCGATCAGCAAGCCATTATAGATCAGCAAGTTTTAACTTTGGTGACATGGTCAGCGCAATATTATCAATTCCCCATTGGCGAAGTCATGCAAAGTGCTTTGCCCACATTATTAAGACAAGGTCGTGCTTTAGATATTCTATTTCACCAGTGGCTTATTGTACCGCACGACAACCCTGATGCTTTATTAAAACGTTCTCAAAAACAATATGATGCTTACCAAGTATTAAAATTACATCCGCAGGGTACCACTGAAAATATTTTAAATTTGAGTGGCGTAGAAACAGCAACACTCAAAGCATTAGAAAAAAAGGGGCTAATTGAGTGTCGTCTTGAGCCACATGATTTCACCCCGACGCCTGTGCAATTGGCACAAGTGCCACTCACCCCGAATGAAGATCAGAAAAAAGCCATTCAACATATCCTCAAAGCACAACAGCATTACCAAGCCTTTTTACTCGATGGCTTAACTGGTAGCGGTAAAACCGAAGTGTATTTGCAGGTGATGTATGAGGTATTAAAACAAGGCAAACAAGTATTGGTACTGGTGCCTGAGATTGGTTTGACCCCACAAACCGTTGCTCGCTTTAAATCACGTTTTCATTGTGATGTGGCATTGATGCACTCTGGTTTAAATGATTCGAAACGCTTGCAAGCATGGCAACATGCACAAGCAGGCAAAGCATCAATCATCATCGGCACTCGCTCCGCGATCTACACGCCACTTCCTCATCTCGGCCTAATCATCTTAGATGAAGAGCATGACCTCTCCTACAAACAACAAGAAGGCTTTCGCTATCATGCCCGCGATGTCGCCTTATATCGGGGGCATTTGCAAGGCTGCCCCGTGATTCTAGGTTCTGCCACACCAAGTATTGATAGTTATCATCTGGTGGAATCTGGAAAACTGCATTTGCTCGAACTCAATCAACGTGCTGGCGTCGCTGTACTCCCCAAAATGCATGTAATTGATTTAAAAATTGCCAAGAAAAAACATGGCATCAGCCAAAACTTAATCGAGCAGATCAAACTGACCTTAGAGCGCAAAGAACAAGTGCTGATCTTTCTCAATCGTCGAGGTTATGCACCGATTCTGATGTGTGAAAGTTGTGGTTGGCAAGCCAATTGCCCACATTGTGATGCCCACTTTACCCTGCACTCTCAACCTTATCACTATTTGCATTGTCATCATTGCGGTACGATTCATCGACTACCTGATGATTGCCCTGCATGCCAAAAGAAAACGCTCAAAACCATTGGTGCGGGCACGGCAAAACTTGAAGAACACTTACAAGAACTTTTCCCTCATCACGAGGTCATTCGAGTTGATCGTGACAGTACCAGTCGTGTCGGAAGCTGGCAAAAAATTTATGATCGGATTCAGCAGAACAAACCTAATATTTTGTTGGGTACACAAATGTTGGCCAAAGGACATCATTTTCCGCATGTGACGCTGGTGGCGATTTTAGACATTGATGCAGGTTTGCTCAGTGTTGATCTACGTGCGCCTGAACGTACTGCACAATTGATCGTTCAAGTTGCAGGCCGTGCAGGTCGTGGTGAACATAAAGGTAGTGTTTATTTACAAAGCCTGCGCCCAGATCATCCCATGCTCACCACTTTGATTAAGCATGACTATCGGACTGTCGCGAAGCAAATGCTGGCAGAACGCAAGATCGCCATGCTGCCCCCTTATCGTTATACGGTGTTGGTTCGAGTGGAATCCAAAGATCGAGCATATAGCCAACAATTCTTAGCTGAAATCGCGCAACAATTCAGAACGATGGCTGCTGATCTAGTCGATATCTGGGGACCGATCCCAGCACCGATGGAGCGCAAAGCAGGACGTTTCCGTGCCCACATGGTGATTTTGTCTGCTGATCGGGCAAAATTGCATTTTTATCTGCGCCAATGGTGGCAACAAGTGGTACATTTACCTCGTCTACATCAACTCAGACTGTCGATTGACGTAGATCCACAAGAGTTTAGTTAACCCTACTTAATATGTCAGACATAAAATCTCACATGAAATATGAGACTCGAAGATGTCATTCACAACCTGCATGGTTCATTTAATATATTGTTTCCGCGATATATTGGATCGCTGAAAGAAGTAAACAGGTTTTGTGGATGACAAATGGTTTTGCCTACTTTTCCCGAAAGAAAAGTAGGTCGAACCGAAGGTTTGTCCTAAAATTGGATGAGATCTCTGCAAGACTCCGTCATAATCATCCATGAATTAAAAAATTAGAAACAAGTTAAATCCGATGTAGGTTGCTTAATGTCTTTATTACTCCCGATCATTTTTTTACTGGCTGCGACTTTAATTTTTGTGCCACTAGCAAAACGCTATGCCGCAAGCACTGTTTTGGGTTATCTCATTGCAGGGCTTTTGCTTGGCTCAAGTGTGTTCGCACTGATCACCGATACACAACTGATTCGCCAATTGACCGATTTAGGCATGATCATGCTGATGTTCTTTATTGGTTTCGCTTTTCGTCCTCGACACCTCTGGGTACAACGCCGCAGCATTTTAAAAAATAGTTGTTTTCCACTCAGCATTATCAGCATCATTTTGGTGAGTGTCTGCTTTCTGTTGTTACAAAATCTTCTCAGCAGTATTATTCTCGGTATTGCCTTGGCATTTTCTTCAGTCACTTTAATTCAGCAATTACTGCATCAAAAACAACAACTCAATAGTACATTTGGGCAGTCAGCCTCCAATACCCTACAATTTCAAGTTTTCATTGCGATTATTTTAATTGCACTTTTCCCCTTATTAGAAGATACCGCAACCACTCAACACGGCATTGCTTATTTTGCTGCGATCATTGCTACTGTTTCAGGTTTGTTCTTGGCCAGTCGTTATTTGGTTCGTCCTGCATTTCGCTTCTTGGCCCGTCATCATAGTCTTGAGCTCATTCCAATACTGAGTTTATTGGTAGTTGTTGCAGTTATTTTAATCATGGATATTCTCAACATCCATGTGTTGATTGGTGCATTTCTCGCAGGATTATTACTCGCAGAAACCGAATTTAAAGCAGAAGTCGAACGCATTATTCATCCTTTTAAAGATGCGGCAATTGGACTGTTTTTCCTTGCAATCGGTTTGGGGCTTTCATTTAGTCCCCTATTGCAATCACCGTTATTGATCCTCGCATCTATTCTTGTTTTAGTGATCGTTAAAGCAGGCGTAGTTGCTGCTATCAGCTATTATCAACATCGTCATGCCAAGTTAAGTACCCTGCTTGCAGTAACGTTGGCGCAAAGTGGTGAGTTGTCATTTATCCTGCTAAAAATTGCTGAAAGTGAAAATGTATTCGCCTCTAATATGCTCGAATCGACCATGCTGATTGTTTTTGGCTCAATGCTACTCACGCCATTATTATATTGGTTATTCAACGCTAAAATATTGCCGATGATGCTGAAAAAAATAGCTATTCCAACTGAAGATGTACCCCAACATCCAATTCTGATTGTCGGTTTTGGTCGTTTCGGGCAAGTGGTCGCTCGAGCTTTACATGCGCAAGGCAAGCAATTCAGTATCATTGACAGTAACCAGCCAGATGCTGATTTTGTGCAAAAATACGGGCATCGTTTCATTGATGCCGATGTAAGCCAAGTTGAAAACTTACGTGCGGCTGGCATTGAGCATTGTAAATTACTGATCCTTGCCATTGATGATGTGGAAGACGGTATGAATCTAGCGCGTTATCTGCGTTTGAATTATCCAGACTTGAATATCATGGTTCGTGCCCGAGATCGTCACCACACCCATCTACTAAATGGTTTAGGTATTCAACATATTTGGCGTGAAACCTATGCATCATCATTGAATATGGCACAACAAGCGTTAATTGAAACAGGTCTTTCCAACGAAGAAGCACAATCACAGATTGAACAATTTAAACAACAAGATCAGCAACTGCTTGAGCAACAGCATTGGTCACATGCTGAATATGATTTGATTGGTGCTTATCCAAATGCAATTGCGGAACTCGAATACTTGTTTGAAAATACAAAAATCATCGCCCAAGATCGTGTGCCGGATGAACAAACTAAACAAAGTGATGCAAATTCACCGCATGAAACATCTTGAGTTTTAGCAAACAGACACCATTATTGACTGCATAACCATTCACCTTTTTATAAAAGCCCTAAGCGCTTTTCAAGGCAAAGCATTGCTTTGTTTCCCCAATACGGGGTGCTGGAGAAAAATATGTCTGATTTACGCCAACGCTTTTTTATTGAAGATAGTCCTATCCGCGGTGAAATAGTTCATTTAGAAGAAGCACTGCAAACCATTTTGGCGAAACGTGAGTATATGCCTGCGGTACAAAGCTTATTGGGTGAAATGTTAAGTGCAACAGCCTTACTTGCAAGCACCATGAAAATCCAAGGGCGTATTAGCTTACAAATTCAAGCAAATGGCACATTTAAATGGGCAATGGCGGAATGTAACCATTTAGGTGAAGTGCGTGCTTTGGCTGATTATGAAGAAGATCCACGCTTCGCCGAAGGTACAGATAGTCGCACGGTGCTTGCATCATTGACCAATCCAATTTTGTTCATCAATATTGAACCTGAACATGGCGAACGCTATCAAGGTATTGTTCCACTCGATAAACCGACTTTGGCAGGTTGTTTAATACAATACTATGATTTATCCGCACAAATCCCAACCCATATTGTCCTAGCGACCAATAGTCAACGTTCAGGTGGTTTATTGATTCAACTACTTCCTCGTAATGAAGAGGAACAAGAGTTCGTTGATGAAGATTTATGGCCACGTTTAACCCTGCTGACTGAGACCTTAAAGCCAGAAGAACTCACTGATCTTTCAGCCAATGAAATTCTTTATCGTTTGTATAATGAGGAAGAAGTGCGTTTGCCCGAGGCTGAGCAATTAAAATTTGGTTGTACCTGTTCTAGAGAGCGTTGTGCCAATGCTTTGATTCAAATTGGTGTAGCGGCGGTGCATGAATCCCTTGAAATCCAAAACCCAATTCAAATGGATTGCCAATGCTGTAACACACGTTACGAGTTTACCGCTGAAGAAGCTTTAGGTTTATTTGGTGAACATTTGAGTTAATTGATATTAGCTTGAAGCTGATAGCCAAATTTCAAAAAACAGACATTTCATGGAAAGTCACATATGAAGTGTCTGTTTTTTTATTTTTAATTTAAAAACCATAATTACGTATTATGGATCACACAAGACTTCTTGATTTAAATTTACTTTTTGACTCAACATCCAAGATGTTTTCTGTCCTTTATAAAGCTCAATCTTAAAAAGATAATTTTGTCTGTCTAGCAAGTGAATTTGGTAAAGTTCCAATTTCCAATTCTTTATTGGATACCGACTGACACTATAAGGCTTACATCTAGGAATATTAACAAGTGATTGGAAAGAACAAACAACCATATCTTTAGAAATAGCCTTGCAATTGTTCCAATAGCCATTACCACCTTCAGGATAAATAGAATGTAGATTTATCCACGATTGTTTCTCCTGTACCGAAGCTAAGTCATGATTATTCAAATACAGTGACCGCTCAACAGAATCAGAATATTTGAATTCTGAAATGCATATAGCACTATCTAAAAAACATGTTTTTTTAGGATTATACATTTGGTATATAAAGTATATAAGGCATAACCCAACAACAAGAAATATAGCTCTTCTCATTTTTTAGCTCTATGTGCGAACATCTATTAAAATTAACATTTAAAATAAGACCATATACAGTAAGCCATGACCATCCCTCATAACTCAAATTTTATTTATCTATTTACATAGGAATCTTCAATATCAAACTTCCTATCAAATTGGATTGCTAATTTAAAAAAACGAATAAATTTCTTCTGATGTTATAGATACTATTTTTTATTTTCTGTTATGTATGAAAGAAAATAATCTTGTAAACAAGCATCAAACGTTTCATCCCCATTTTTTAGACTAAACTCATAATCACCCTCACCTAAATCATTAGTACCATCCAAAACTCCAAATAAATTTGAAGTGGTATCAACCATGATTTGATGAATTATTTCAAAGAAAATTTCTTTATTCTCTTCAGGCAAAGAATCAAATAATGATTGTGCCTTTTTCCAGTATGGATCTTTCACATCTTCAATTCTTGTATTAAAGAATAATTTCTTATAAAGAATTAAATTTTCATCGAAAATATATTTGTTTATTTTCTCTACAAATTCTTGAGAATCCATTCGACCACCTACTTTTAAAATGCCCGCTTCTATTACATTTACACAATTTTTATTTAAATTTTAGATTTTGAGCAACCATTGATTACGACAGACTAATATTTACTATCACAGAAACATTAGACTTATTTAGTATAACATTTGGACAATCTCATTTCGGATGATCTTTATACAGTAAAACATATGGGTTCTTACTGAAACAATATCAACACATATCCTCTCTATTCTTTCTTGCCCAATCGTCAAATAATGGAATAAAAGTAAAACATTATGACAATAGACTATGGCAAAGAATTATTACGAAGACCTGGGTGTGGCACGCGATGCCTCAGCAGACGAAATCAAAAAAGCCTATCGTAAACTGGCGCGGAAATATCATCCTGACGTCAGCAAAGAGGCTGATGCTGAAGCCAAAATGCAAACGATCAATGTCGCTTATGACACCTTAAGTAACACCGAAAAAAAAGCTGAATATGATCAAATGTTAGATCATCCACAAGGCTTTGCTGGTTTTAGTCAAAATAACAATCAAGGCAGTGGATTTGATAGTTCACAATTTTATCGTCAAAGTTCGGGAGACAATGCTGACTTTAGTGGTTTTGAAGATTTATTTGGTCGCTTCGGTTCTGGATTTGGTGGTGGACAACAACGTTCGCAACGCCAACAACGTAGCTATCGCGGTGAAGATCAACATGCCAGCATTCAAGTCGATTTATCTGTCGCCTATCAAGGTTCAACTCAACAAATTAGTTTGCAAATACCAACCTACAATGCCTATGGTGAACCTGAAATACAGCGTAAGACACTAGAGGTTAAAATTCCAAAAGGAATGAAAGAAGGTCAACAGATCCGCTTAAATGGTCAAGGACAAAGCGGGATCAACGGCGGTGAAAACGGTGATCTTTATATTGAAATTCAATACAATGATACTGATCGCATCCGTGTAGAAGGTGCAGATGTATACCAAACCATTGATGTCAGTCCTTGGGAAGCTGGTTTAGGACAAAGTATTGGGGTGAATACACCCGCAGGACAACTTAATGTCAATTTACCTAAAAATGCAAAAAATGGGCAACAATTACGTTTAAAAGATAAAGGCATTCCAAACAAAATCGCAGGACATCTTTATCTGATCATTAACATCGTTTTACCACCAGCACATAGTGAACAAGAGCAACAAGCCTATCAGCAATTTGCTGATGCTTTCTCCTCTTTCCAACCTCGTGCAAGATAAGGAGTAAGATCATGACAACGATTCAATACAAAGAAATCCAATATGATGGTCACTGCCAAATTGAAATCATTGATGAACAAATGGCACTAGACCTTGAACGCTTTGCTGAAACTTGTGGTCAAAGTACAGAATGGGTACTCAAACTGATTGATTACGATATTTTGCAAGTTCAAGTTGATCCGCAAAGCTATCAATTTATTGGTGAAGATGTGGCTCGCGCACGTCGTGCTTATCGTTTACAACGCGACTTTGACGCGAGTTTATCGGCAGTTGCGGTTATGCTGGATCTAATCGATGAAGTACAACAACTGCGTAAACAGTTAAGGCATTTTCATTAAAAAAAGTCCGCATTTAGCGGACTTTTTTGTATTGCTCAGCTTAATTACGCTTGTTCAATATCTTTCATAGTCAATTTGATACGACCACGATTGTCTACATCAGCAACCTGAACTTTAAGTTCTTGGCCTTCTTTCAAGACATCAGACACATTCGCAATACGCTCATTCGAGATTTGTGAAATGTGAAGTAAACCATCAGTACCTGGCATGATGTTTACAAACGCACCAAATTCAACGATACGAATCACTTTGCCATCATAGATTTTACCTGGTTCAACTTCAGCAGTAAGCGCTTGGATTTTTGCAATCGCCGCTTTAGCAGCCGCTTTGGTTTCACCAAATACGCGAACTGTACCATTATCTTCGATATCAATCGCAGCTTTGGTTTCTTCAGTAATGGCACGAATCGTTGCGCCACCTTTACCAATCACATCACGGATTTTGTCTGGGTTAATGGTGATCACTTCAAATGTCGGTGCATGTGCATTGATTTCAGGACGCGCACGTGAAATGACTTTGTTCATTTCATTGAGGATGTGCATACGACCAGCAAATGCTTGGTTAAGTGCAGCTTCCATGATTTCTTCAGTGATGCCTTCAATCTTGATGTCCATTTGAAGTGCAGTAATACCATTGGCAGAACCAGCAACTTTAAAGTCCATATCACCTAAGTGATCTTCATCACCTAAGATGTCAGAAAGAACTGCAAAACGCTCACCTTCTTTCACTAGACCCATTGCGATACCCGCAACTGGCGCTTTCAATGGAACACCTGCATCCATAAGTGACAATGAAGCACCACATACAGAAGCCATTGAAGATGAACCATTCGATTCAGTGATATCAGATACGATACGAATCACGTACGGGAAGCGATCTGCCGCAGGAAGAACAGCCTGAACACCACGACGCGCTAAACGACCATGACCGATTTCACGACGTTTAGGACCTGATTCACGACCTGTCTCGCCTACAGAGTATGCAGGGAAGTTATAGTGCAACATGAAGTTGTCAGTTTTAGTACCCGCAAGCGTATCCACCATCAACGCATCACGTGTATTACCTAAAGTCGTTGTCACTAAAGCTTGCGTTTCACCACGTGTGAATAATGCAGAACCGTGCGCACGACCTAATACGCCCACTTGAACGTCGATACCACGAACTGTTTCAGTATCACGACCATCAATACGTGGTTTACCAGACAAGATATTGTCACGTACGGTACGGTATTTAAGCTCTTCAAATAATTCGTTTACTTCGTCAGCAATACCAGTTTCGTCATTTTCAGGAACGAACTGTGCAACTGCTTCTGCATAAAGTGCATCAAGTGCTGCATAACGGTCTTGTTTCACCGCAATGGTATATGCATCAGAGATTTTAGCTTCAAACGCTGCTTTTAATTGCTCAAGCAATGCTTCGTTTTTAGTTGGCGCAACCCAAGTTGACTCAACTGCACCCGCAGCAGCAGCAAATTCTTTAATCGCTTGAATCGCGATTTGCATTTCGTCATGACCAAAAAGTACAGCACCGAGCATTTGGTCTTCTGAAAGTTCTTTCGCTTCAGATTCAACCATTAATACTGCTGATTCTGTACCAGCAACCACAAGGTCAAGATCGCTTTCTTTTAACTGCTCATGGTTCGGGTTAAGAACGTATTCACCGTTGATCAAACCAACACGTGCACCAGCGATTGGACCACGGAATGGAACAGATGCAATTGACATTGCAGCTGAAGTACCAAGCATTGCAGCAATATCGGCATCCATCGTTTTGTCAGAAGAAATAACCGTTGCTGTTACTTGGATTTCGTTATAGAAACCTTCTGGGAACAATGGACGGATTGGACGGTCAATGAGGCGTGAAATTAAAGTTTCAGCTTCAGACTGACGACCTTCACGTTTGCCATAACCACCTGGGATACGACCCGCAGCATATTGTTTTTCTTGATAGTTAACAGTAAGTGGGAAGAAGTCTTGCCCTGCTTTTGCTTTAGGTTGAGCAACGACAGCCACAAGTACAGTGACACCACCCATCGTTACAACAACAGTATTCGCTTGACGCGCAACACGACCCGTTTCTAAAACAACTTGATGTTGACCAAATTGGAATTCTTTACGAATGATATTAAACATTGACATGTATTTTAATTTCCTAGTTTTAATTCTAGTGAGACCCCTAAGGTTTGGCATTCAGACTACAACTACTGTGTAGATAAATGACAAAGCTTAGAAGCCATCGCACTAGACCAAAGATTTTTAAAAAAGTTAAACACAAAGAAGGAGCGAACATGCGCCCCTTCTATAAAATCACCTAAGATAGATTAGGTGAAACTTTCTTCTCAGCGATAAAGCACTGTGACATGCGAAATACCGAAAACAAAGCCAAATCGAATTAACGACGTAAACCTAGTTCGCCGATCAAAGCAACATAACGACCGTGATCTTTACCATTTAAATAGTCAAGAAGTTTACGACGTTGGTTAACCATACGAATCAAACCACGACGACTATGGTGGTCGTGTTTGTGTTCTTTAAAGTGGCTCTGTAAATCATTGATTTGAGCAGACAATAAAGCAACTTGTACTTCTGGTGAACCAGTGTCGTTTTCAGCACGAGCAAATTTAGCGATGATCTCTGCGCGATCTGCGTTTGTTAAAGCCATTCGATTTCTCCGAGATGCTTAAAAAAATAAATGATATTGATCAGTTCTAAGAACTGACTGCCGTGCATCACTACAGCAAGTTGGCTATTTTAAGTGATCTCTGACTATATTGCAAAAATGTTTTAATGACACGGGCATTTCGGCAGCTGACAGCCCGTATAAAAAGATGCACACTAGCTAAGTTCTGTTTTCAATTTATGACAGAAATGAAAGAAAAACGAAAAAATGCGAGGGAATCGTGAAAATTTTATCAACCAATACCTGTTATGTACCCCATGATTTAAATCAAGTCATTCGCTCTAAAGATGAAGTTGCTGCTGAACTCGGGGGAATGACCAGTGCTCAGATTGGAAAAATTTGGAATAGTGTCGAACACTTGTACAAAACAGGTAACTATCCACTGATTACCTTGTGTCTACGTCGAAAAGGACAAATTCTAATTAACCGTAGTATTGGTTATGCTCAAGGCAACTCGCCTGATGGCTTAGCCGCCGATGCCAAAGTCGGGACACCTGACACACCTATTTGCTTATTTTCGGCATCTAAAATGGTCACCGCCATGCTGATTCATATGTTAGATGAACGCGGTGATCTAAATTTACTTGATCCGATTAGCTACTATATTCCTGAATATGGCGTAAATGGGAAACGTCGTGCGACCCTTTTTCATTTACTCTCCCACCGCGGCGGCATTCCTCGTATTGACAGTGAAGTCACACCAGAACTGCTGTTTAATCAAGAAGAAATCTTAAAACTGCTGTGTGCAGCCAAACCTGTATCCCCTTCAGGCACGCATCTCGCCTATCACGCCGTCACCGCTGGCTACATTTTAGGTGAAATTGTACAGCGAGTCACAGGTCAAAGCGTTCGTGATTTTTTGGCGGAAAACATAGAAAAACCAATGGGCTTGGACTACTTTAACTATGGTCTAAAACCTGAATATCGTGCCGATGCCGCGCTCAACTACGCAACAGGCATTCATCCAAGCTTGGGTACAGATCATTATCTGCATCGTGTATTGGGCGGTGGTTTGCAGCTTGCAGTTGATGTCACCAACGATACTCGGTTTATGGATACGATTTGCCCCGCAGGAAATATTTACACCAGTGCCGAACAAGCAGGTCGTTTCTTTGAAATGTTGTTGAGTGGTGGTGAATATCAGGGCAAACAAATCATGAGTGCCAAAACGGTTTTTCGTTCGACGCTACCAACATCAGGGATCAGTTTAGATCGCACCTTACTCGCACCAATGCGTTATGCTTTAGGTCCTATGCTCGGTAGTAACCCGATTGGTTTATTTGGCCCGATGACTGGACAAGCTTTTGGACATATCGGTTTCTCTAACATTTTATGCTGGGCTGATCCTGAGCGTGATATCAGTGTCTCACTTTTAACGACTGGGAAATCTGTCGTCGGAACACATTTACCTGCTCTGGCAAAAACCCTCTATCAAATCTCAACCAATTGTCCAAAAATCCCAAAAGATCAACGTCGCTCATTGTTTGCAACTGATCGTACGGAAAATGATTTGGTTTAGTGATTTAACATTCAAATCCATACAAAAAAGCCCAAGTTTTAGCTTGGGCTTTGCGCTTAATTTTTATTGTTTTCATTTTCATTTATTTTTGTTATTTATCTTTTTATTTACGATCATTCAAACCCTCTGAATGAGATTCACACATCATTTTTTTATATAACTGAAAAGAATTTTCTTCTCTTTATACTGATCATTCTATCACAACCAATTGTGGAGAAAAATAGCATTTCTCTTATCTCCTTGTAAGTTAAAACGTACGATTCTGTATAACAATTAACTTAATAATTAAAAATAACTGTCTAACAATGAAGTGGGGAACAAAACGATTTATTGAAGTATCAAACGGGTCGATTCCGTTTCACTTAAACAGCAAAATCCATCAAAGTGTGAATGTTCACGCTTTAAAATCAACCGATATTAAAGGTCAATATTTTTAGGCTTTTATTTGTAAAAATAAAAAAGCCCTGTAGTCTCTCCCAAAACTACAAGGCTTAGCGGCTGTAAGTTTCCTCTTTTATCACTTACTTCACTGTAAGTTCGCTGTCATCACGACGTTATTATTATATTTTTGCGATTTACCTAGTTTTCCCTACTAGGCTCTTTGTGTGTCCATAATCTCAAAAACACACAGATAGCTCTAGCGCCAATTGCTTGAATCCTTGTAAGCATTTTCTTACAAAGTTGTGAACTTTGAAGTATAAGTTCACAATCCATCCAAATTGATCTTTTGTACTAAACCACTGCGACGAACCGTTCGAATTGTAAGTGCTTGTAATAACGCATTTGGATCGGCCAAAAGTGTGACTACTTTTTTTGCACGAGTAATCGCCGTATAAATCAACTCTTGGCTAAGCAGTTTTTCCGCTGCTTGATCAAGTACCACTGCCGTATGACTAAACTCAGAACCTTGTGATTTATGAATGGTCAGAGCGAAAGCCGTTTGCATATTTCGAGGCAAACGATGTGCAGCAATCCATTTATTTAAACTCGGAAAAAATACCTCAAATTGCTGCGATTGGCTACGGTGTTTAAAGCAAATTCCAATATCACCATTGGAAATCCCAAGTTGGTAGTCGTTATACGTCATCATCACAGGACGCCCCACGTACCAATCCCCGATTGCAATCTGTTTAAGTTGTTGGTTCAACCATTGTTCAGCAAAACGATTGAGTTGCTCTATCCCTAAAGCACCATGTCGTACTGCGGCTAAAATCCGATAATCATCAAAAGACTGAATGACTCGTTCTATTTTATGTTCAGGGTCAATCGATTGTAGATAATTTTTTAACGCATCCACATAGCCCTGAAAACCATACATCAATTTTTGTTGATACGGTTCAACCTCAAAATCAGGTTGTTGTGGCAAATACTCCAGTTGAATCAGGTCTGGCATGCCCTCTGACAGTGCAATGGCTTGCAAGCTTGAAGGTGCGACTATTTCCGATTCAAGTTTGGGCAGCACAGCGTGATGTTCTATTTGATCTTGCTGAGCTTGAATAAACCGTGCCAACTGTCCAATTTTGGCTTCATCAGAGAAACGGCGACTATTTTTCAATTGTACTCGATTTTCGGTCAAGGCTTCGACCTGTTGTAAATCTGCCAAAACTGAACCGACATCGACCGAAGCCAATTGATTGGCATCACCCAATAAAATAATACGACACGAGTCAGGCACAGCTTCCAACAATAAAGTGGCAAGATTGAGATCCAACATCGATGCTTCATCGACCACGATGACATCATAAGGTAAAGGCTGTTTGGCGTGAAAGCGAGGAACCTGCTGATGTCCTAAACCGAGTAAACGGTGCAGTGTTTGTGTATTTTGATGACGTAATTCATCAGTAACTAAACCTGATTCAAGCAGTTTTGGATCATTAAATGAGTTTTGCAAAGCCTCTTGCATCCGTTGCGCCGCTTTACCTGTCGGTGCAGCCATGGCAATACGAATATCAGGAATCATCTGATTCAGCGCCGCAATAATTCTAGCCAAGGTATAGGTCTTACCTGTACCTGGTCCACCAGTAATAATGCTGAGCCATTGTTGCATTACCATTTTCAACGCCGCTTGTTGATATTCATCATTCAATAGGGCTTGATAGCTTGAAATATCCATTGCCTGAGTCGTTTGTCGCTTTAATCGACAAATCTGATCAGCGAGGCGTTGTTCTAAGTTCCAATATCGGTATAATGCCAAGCCCTGCTGATCATAGACGCATGGGGCAACTTGAATCGCTGCGATTTCGCTGCTTACAGCTAAATCACCCAAAGCTTCAAGCTGTGTTGAATCTACTTCAATGCAACTGTCGCCGTCTAAGCTGGCTTCAACCAGTTGATGCAAGATAACTGATGCGCTAACTGCTTGTGCAGATTGAGAAAATGGGGCTTGTGAGAGATAACGACTCCACGTATTGAGCCAAGGTAAAGCTTCCGACTGATTACTGATTTGTTTGTCCACAGAGTTATCCTCAAACTTACCCACACGCTTGTCCACAAGTTTATAAACAGACTTATCCACAAAATAAGTTTTTGTTTAATTTAAAATCATTCACTTTATCTACACCATTTTTCCAGCTTTATCTTCAGAGAAATACCCAAGAATTGCATCCAAACGTAGGATAAATTCGTCCTCAGGTTTCCAATAGAAACAACCCTGCTGTGCTTGTCCGTTCATACCCCGTAAATACAGATACGACGCACCGCCTAAATGCTGCTGCATATCGTAGTTCTGCAATTTCACCTGCAAATAACGATGTAATGCCACCAGATATAATGCCGCTTGTAGCCAATAGCTCGACAGCGACATACTTTCAGCAATCTGAATCGCTTGATAATCCACCTGATCACTGCCTAAGTAATTACTTTTATAATCGGCAATATGGTAACGCTGCCCATCAAAATACACCAAGTCAATCGAACCATTGAGATACCTCGCAGATTTGGCTTCAAGCAACTCAGGCATGTGGATGTCGTATTCTTCAAATAGTTGTTGTACTCGCTGCATAGCAAGGACACGATCAGACAAGGCCAAATAGAATGGGCATTCTGAAAGATATTGCCCTGTCGTCAATTGTTGTAATTGAAAGCCTTGATTCAGAGGTGTTGCCAATACTTCACGTAGCCACACAGCCATCCATTGATATAATTGTTGTTCAGCATTGTCCTGTTCTGGAAAATGTTGTTGATATTGACTCAGTAAATCTAACCATAAGCTTTGATAGGTATTTTTAAAACGACGGCGTATTTCTTCTATCCATGTTTCAGGATGTTGAAAATCAATCTGTTCAAAGATTTCATGCAGGAAATTCCCTGCCAACGTCCCTTTCGGAAAATATTGTTTAATCCAAGCGATTGGCTCAGCGCTTACTGCGTTCGTCGTAAGTTGTAGATTTAATTCATCCTCCGCTTGCTCAAAAGCTTGATCCGCATTGGCCAGCCGATCAACCAGATTGGCTTTGTGTTTGAGATGCTGTGCCAAATAACTAAAGCTGGTTTTAGCCCGAGCATAAAAACGCTGCTCAGGTAAAGGCTGTGCAGAAACAATGATTTCCTGTTGGGCTTGCTGAGTCTGCAACGCGTGTGGGCGATCTAAGATCAAGCGCTCATCGGCACTATAAGGATATTGGAAGCTTTCACCTTGATTCTTCCAAAATGCCAAACCTGAACGTTTATTTTTATCGCCCTTTTCAGGCTCAAATACCGCATAAACACGATGACTGGCTCGCGTCAGCGCCACATACCATAAACGATTTTGTTCAGCTTGCGCACGTTGCTGATGTTGATCCAATTCAATTTGTTGTAAGAAATTTTTATCGGCGATCGCCACCACACGCTGGGTGCGTGTCTGTCCAGTCTCGGGTACTTGAATTTCAGTCATTGAGAAATTTAAAGTCTTCTGCATTTCAGAAAATGCTTTGTTCGCTCCGAGTAAGAAGACGATTTTAAATTCCAAACCTTTGGATTGATGAATAGTCATCAACTGCACACCCGCTTCGCTAGAAAGCTTTTGCTCCAGCTCCCACTCGCGATCGCTGGGTGAATGCAGTTGTTTTAGATACCAGTGATACAGGTTCTGTATACCTTGCACATGTTCACTGTGCTGACTCAAAATATCACTAAGATGACGCAAATTCACCACAGCGCGTTCATTATCTTTGCTTTGAGTTGCCACCAATTGCTGCCAGATACCAAACTGATTTAAGCAGCGTTGCCATGCAGATAAAAAACCTTGATTCGACCACATTTCACGGATCTCATCGAACTGCTGAATATAATGGCTCAATCCTTCCGCACTTTGTTCCAGTGCCAATAATCGAGTGAGATCAAAACCAAATAAACGGCTCAATAAAGCACGTTTTAACTTGGCTTCATCATAAGGATGAAGCAAAGCAGTTAACAACGCTCCCACATCCTGCGCAATCGCTGAATCAAAGACACTGCGTTTTGATGGTCGATTGACCCGAATGCCCAAGCGCTGCAATACATATTGCACTTCATCCAATTGACGGTGGCTACGTGAAAGCACCGCAATATCATC
This sequence comes from Acinetobacter sp. NIPH 298, assembly GCF_000369505.1. GTDB lineage: Bacteria > Pseudomonadota > Gammaproteobacteria > Pseudomonadales > Moraxellaceae > Acinetobacter. Next base: position 398,072 of record NZ_KB850054.1, on the reverse strand, counting down.
TTCACAAATGGATTTTCGACCATCACCTTCTAAGTACAATTGCTGCAAATGGGCTTGATTGAGTAAGCTTAGAATTTTCCAAGCCACTTGAGTTGCTTGTTCATTGCCATCCTGAAGCTGTAACCAACGTAAAGGTGCAGGATTGATCTGCTCATCTTCAATCAGAGCAGGATGTGGACGTGAACCTGCCTGAATCGGGTCATAAAGTACCTGTTCGCCAAAATCCATTTGTCGCTGAAACAACACATCCACCACCTCGACCAATTCTTTGACCGAACGGTGGTTATGAATCAATTTATACTCATGCCCCTGCTTTGCCATAATATCTTGGTAGGCATTCAGGAAAGTCAGCATATCGCCACCACGGAAACCATAAATCGCTTGCTTACGGTCTCCGACCATAATCATGCAACCTTTTTGATAGCGCTGTGGATGCCGCCAAATACTGGCCAACATATCATCTTGATCTTGGTTGGTGTCCTGAAATTCATCCACCAAAATCAACGGATATCGTGCCTGTACAAACACCGCAAAACGTTGACCTTGCTCACCTTTTAAGGCTTCTGATAAAGTTTTGATTTGCTGAGCAAAAGTAGTTTCACCTTTTTGCTGCAATACTTGTGGTAAACGCTTCTTCACTTCGAGACACAAATAGGCTTTTAAATAAACCTGTAGTTGTTCGAACTGCTGCTGTGTTTGCTGTAGCGATTGGCAAAGTTTTTGAAGTTGTAAAATCATCGGATGTTGATAAAAACCATCCGCCACCTCAGCAGGGCATTTTTTAAAAATCTTCTGGTGGTCGAGCTTATCTAAAAACTTAAATACAGCCTCTCGTGCATCGGCAAAATAGGCATCAAACACTTGTACATTCTCAGTATCTGAGAGGGCTTTTAATAGCTGTGGTAACGCTTCGCAAAATAATTTATTAAAAGCATTGTTACGGAAAGAAGTGCCATTAATATGTGAATAATAAGCACCATCTAAATGGAAATATTCTGCCAAAGTGCTAAGTTCAATCTGCTGTGCTTGTTGTTGCCACAGTTGTAATTGCGCCAGCTCAATCTCTGGCATATCAGGCAACTTAAACTGGGCAGAGCTAAAATTCAGCGAACTTTCCACCATCCCAACAAAATGATCGACGCTTTTCAGTCCGCCCACGCTATACAAGGCATCAATGACCTGTTGTGGCTGTGATTGAATCCATTCTCGTAACACATCATGAATCAACTGGCGGGTATAACTTTTCGCATCTTCGGTAATCTGGGCACGTTCAATTTTGCCACTTTCAAAAGCAAATTCTCTTAACAGCTTTTGGCTAAAACTATCCAATGTACCAACGAATAATTCATCCAACTGATCAATGACAAGTTTTAAACGCTCACAAGCATAGGCAATGCGCGGTGCAAATGTTTGTAAAATATGCTGTTTAAGCGGATCGGATTCTTGCGCTGCAAGTTTGTAAATATCGGCATCTAATCGCGTGCGTAAGGGTTCTAAATATTGATGAATCTCAACCAAACGTGCACGAATGCGGCTTTTGAGTTCTGCGGCAGCAGCACGGGTAAATGTCGTCGCAATCACCTGATTGGGCAGATATTTTTCTAATAAAATCCGAACCATCAAGCTTGATAAGGTATAGGTTTTCCCTGTACCTGCCGAAGCTTCAATCAGATGCAAACCTTCGAATTGAATATCACCAATCGGTTGATAAGACACAGGATATTTTGAATGCATGTCTTACTCCACCCGTAAATATTCAAAAATTGGTTGATACAGCGCATAGCTATAATGATCACAGGCATATTGTAATAGTGCGGCTGCATCTTGTTCTTGTAGAATAAATTGCCAATCTCGATGCAGTTTACAAGCTTCATTTTGGCTCATATCAAAACCAGAAAAATCACCCGTATCATTCCAATCTTTCAATACTTGTTTTTGACTGTCTTCCGTTAAATGATGTTGATCATTATGTTCAGTCCATTCCAAATGTTTGGCTTTTTCAAGTGGTTTTAAAATCAGTGCCGCAGGTAAAACGATAGGCTGCTGTTGAGCAGTCTGCCAAAGCTGCAACCATGCGTGTAAATACTGCTGCGCTTGCTGAGAACTTAATCCCTCACAAATGACGGTTTGATCACTAAACACCACGATACGGCGTTTCGCTGTTGCCGAGTCGTTATTCAATATCGTCAACCAAAGTAAATATTCCAACCAAACTTTGCCAAGCCGTTTTGCGCGCGCACTGGATGCATCCAAGCTGATCCAATCCTGCGTCATTTGTTTAGGGCTAATACAGCTCATCTGGAGTTGTTTCGAGATGCGCCAAACACGTTGTGTGGTTTCTGTTGGCGCTGGGGCATATTGCTGCAATCGCTCAAGCAATCGTTGTTGCTCTAAACAACTTTGTTGCCATGCACTTTGCTGCACTTTTCCCACAGGGAGTTGATCTTGCAAAATGCGGGGTGATAGCATTTGGTTGTGCTGCTGTACATCTTGCTGCTGGAGAAAATGTCGAATCGCATATTTGCCTAAACCATCTAATAACAAAGGTTCACTTTGATCAACTAACTCTGTTGCACTTAGGTTTTCCACACCCAAAGTTTTTAAATACAGTCGCGCTGGAAAAGTCACATCCTGAATCCATTGTCGGCTATCCAAAATCGTCATTTCATTGTTTTCAACTGGATAAGGGGTATTCGCCCATGCCTGTCGCTCACCTTTGACTTGTTGAATGTGTGAAGCCACTTTAAACCACTGGTCTTGATAACGAACAGGACGCTCCGCGATAAAACCCAGTGGATCGAAAGGTTGTAAGCGATGCAGGTAATAAAGTGGGTAAAGCTGAGCAGGGATCTGGAGTTTTTCATAGCCTTCCCCAAAAGAATCCAAGGAAGTCTCTCCATCTGGGAGAGATTTAGAGAGAGGGACTTTCACAATCAAAGCCAAATGATCTCGAAAACCCTGCAACACACTCGATGGCTCTCTGACTTCGCCATCATTAATATCAAAGCCATTATAGAATAGCCATAATTGCTCTTGCGCCAACAACACTGCATCCAAAAATGCACCTTGATCATCTTCCAAACGGGAACGATCACCTAACTGTTGGCGTAATGCATCCATCAAATCAAATGGAATATGGCTGTCTCGATTTGGGAATTTTCCTGTATCTAAATTCAACAGCACAATTAAGCGATAAGGAATCGGGCGAATCTGTCCGATCTGGCTAAAAGTAATCTGTCCAGTCGGCTCAACTTGTGCCGACTGACTTTCTAAAGTGCGTTGTATTTCTTCAATGATATAAGGCAGTGGCAATGAAATTTGACGCAACTGGGTTTCGGCATCGTCATAATAACTGGCCAAGGTCAGCATACGTTCTTGCTTTTGCACGATTTCTCGGACAGCTTTTAAAGCCGTCACATCGGCCTGTTCAAACTCCTGAACATCTGCCTTGATCCGTGTTAGCCATGTTTCTACAGGCAACCGCTGACCTTGATTATGCACCGTTAACCAGTCTCGTCGAGCAGCGAAGTCTTGATAAATCTGAATCAAAATACCAATTAACTCAAAGTCACTCGGCTGTACCAACGCATAACTTAAGGTCTGTTGCACCATCACATGTGCAGGCACAGCAATCCCTAAAGCCAAACGGTCTAAGGCAAATTTAAAACTATAACGATAGTCTTGATCAGCCTCAGTGAGACTCTGTTTTAAATGTTCCGCGTCCAAACCACGTTTGAAACCAGCATCACTTAGCAACGTTAACATCCGTTGCACTTGACTATAATCTAGACCATAACGTTGTTGTGTTGCCGCTAGATTCAACCAGTCGGCAAACTCATCCTGCGTAAACCGCCCTTGGGTCAACTGCAAACGACCTAACACCGCCCGCCATGCATTCAACGCATCTAACTGTGCGACCCCTGCTATTTTGATCGGTAAAAATACATCATGCTCATTGGGCACAGCAGGAAAAACACTACGAATTAAAGGCTCAAGCTCTGCTAGGTTTGGGGTCAAAATCAGCACATCACTTGGACGACGAGGCATGGTGTCCGCTTGAGATAACCAATGCACCAACTGATCTTTTAACACTTCAAGCTGTCGCAAACTGGAATGACAGACATGAAATTGGATCGATTCATCATCAGGTGCTAATTCATATTGTTGAGCTATAGGTTCAGCCAAATAGAAAATATCCGACTGGATTTGACCAAGTAAGCTATCTGGAAAGTAATCTTCAAATGCATCAACCCAATTACCCTCTTCCCCTGTGGCCAGTTGCGATAATAGCGAGAAATGATCTCGCGCCTGTTTGCCTAAACGAGTCAACAAAGGATGACGAGATTCACGATTTAAAGCATTAAAACCCAAGCTAAAGCTTTCAAAAAACGCGGCAATTTGCGCATCCGTCGCTTTTGGATTCTTGACAATGAAACGTTCTTTTACTCCGAGATCATAACGTTGCTTCCAAAGTGGATCGACACTATCCGCCCAATATTCCTGTGACGGGTTATAGTGCAAAATCAAGACTTCAAGGTATTGCCCTAAACGACGTAAGAACTGTAATTGGCTAGGTGGAAGATCTAAAAGCGTGAAAACGATGACCTGATTCGGAAGTTGAGCCAAAGCCTGTGATCTTGTCTGCTGATTGTCCAGAAGTTTCCAGAAATCAGCATCAATACTTTGCATTTCCAAAAAGTCAGCATGAAAATAGTTGTGCCACAACCAACGTTGCCATGCTTCTAATTGCTGGGTCTGATTAAGCGTAAAAGCCGAAATTTGCTGATCTGTTTGAGAAATCAAATTTTCAATATCGAGCGCTTGGTTTTGTCCCCAAGTCGACAACCAATTACTCGAACAAGTACAATTTTGTTGACAACCGCGCTGGCAATAACCACGGTAAATCATATAGTTATTGAATAACTGTGAAACCTGTTCAGCGACCCAATACAACATACTTTGCTTTTTAAGCTGTTTTTCTGTGCCTTGTTGCAACTGATCGGCACTGTCATAGATACGCTGTACGATTGAATAGAGAGGATGTTCCACCGCCAAGCTGATTTGATCTGCTTGAATAAAGGGTTGTAAAGCTTGATGTATTCGCCATTTTAAAATCAAGCGCGGAATATTGGCTTTACGCACCTTCTCTTTATCATCGAGAACTTGTTGGTAGGCATACCATTGGAAACCACGGATTCTTTGATGGAATTGATAATTTGCAGTCATGCCCTGTTGCTCTGCGATTTTCTGCGTTAACCATTGTTCTTGAGCAGGACTAGGGACAATAAAGTGTTGCGTTTTAAACACTTGAAATGGCGTAGCGCTTGGTTGAGTGATGGATGCCATCACGCCTTGCAATAATACTTCAAGGCGTTGACTTTGAATAACATGAATCGCCATGCGTTAATACAACCTCATCAAAAAAGCACCATTTCACATGCACAAAATCGTACATAATCATTACTATACAAGCTTGTAGAACTATGTCACGTTAATCAAACAATGAAATATAAAAATTGTTTTGAAAACTGTTATTGAATAAGGTTGAATAAAGTATTGTTGACTATTTATACATACACCCCAAAAAATCCCATATTCAAAGGATAGACTTAGGTATCACTTTATGAAAATTGAAAAAACGCCTGACTTTATTGACCCAAGTTTAAATTTGGAACAAATCCGTAAAGAATGCTTAGAACGTACAAAAAAAACCGCTTATTATTCGGCAGGTGCAGCGATTATACCCATTCCATTTTTTGATGTTGTGGTTGACTTGAGCATGCTGACCCAAGTCATTCCAGATATTAATGCACGCTTTGGTCTTGCACCTGAACATATCAGCGTCTATGACCCAGAAACTAAAAAAATCCATTGGAATGAATTACGCAAGCGTGGTTTTGAGTTTTCAGGATTCCTTGTTGCACGTACCGCCATGAAAAAATCCTTTAATGGTTTCTTTGCCAAAATTGCGACCAAACAAGTGACCAAATTTATTCCTTTAGGTGGACAAATTATTGCAGCAAGTTTAGGTTATTTTATGATGAAAAAAATCACCGAACTACATATCGAAGACTGCTATAACCTAGCCAAACGTATTCAACAAAAAAGCCTGACACTCAACTAAATAAATTTCTCCGCATTAAAATATTGATTTAGACCTCGTTCATCAATCCCTTTTGTTTCTCCCAGTGAGAGAACAACACAGTGGGTGTGAATTATGATGAAAGAGGTCTTTTGTTCCCTGTAAGATGACCAGTCTCGCAGGGAAACACTGCACTACATAAAAACAACAGAAGCGTTAATATTCACTTAATTTTTTAAGTTTAGATCAAGTTTGTATTTTTATGCTCCATCACACGATGACAAATGAATGATGGAGAGTCGTTGTGCAACACGGACCAACAACGTCAAAAATACGTGCAATTTTTAATGTCACCAGCGGGAATTTTCTCGAACAATATGATTTCTTCCTTTTTGGGCTTTATGCACAAGCCATAGGTCAAACCTTTTTCCACTCCGATAGTAGCTATGCTGCACTGATGAAAACCTTTTTGGTCTTCGCAGTGAGTTTTTTAATGCGTCCGATCGGCGCTTTGGTTCTTGGTCCATACGTTGATCGCATAGGCCGTCGTAAAGGCTTAATGGTCACGTTGAGCATTATGGCCGCAGGTTCTTTGCTAATCGCGCTTACCCCAGGTTATGCCAGTATTGGATTTGCAGCCACGGTTTTGATCTTCGTCGGCCGTCTGGCGCAAGGGTTTTCAGCAGGTGTTGAACTCGGTGGTGTATCTGTCTATTTATCAGAAATAGCTGAACCACATAACCGTGGTTTTATCACCAGTTGGCAATCTGCTAGCCAACAAGTCGCTGTTATTTTTGCTGCAACATTGGGTTATCTGGTCAGCTTAGCATTTACCAAAGCACAAGTTGATGCTTGGGCATGGCGCATTCCGTTTTTTGTCGGTTGCGCCATTATTCCGTTCATTTTCTGGTTACGAAAATCTTTGCAAGAAACAGAAGCCTTTGCTTCACGTAAAGAGCATCCAAGCACGCGACAAATCATGGCGACACTCGCTGCAAACTGGAAAATTGTACTGGTGGGTATGTGCATGGTCGCGACCACCACCACCATGTTTTATTTTATTACGGTATATACACCGACCTACGGCAAGGAAGTGCTGCATTTAAGCAGTACCGAAAGTTTAATCGCAACCGTTATGGTCGGTGCCAGCAACTTTCTTCTATTACCGATTGGTGGTCATCTCTCAGATAAGTTTGGTCGAAAACCACTCTTGATCATCACAACTGTGTTGATTTTTATCAGCGCCTATCCGTTGCTCAACTGGTTAGCACATGACATTAGTCTTGCGCATATGTTGATGGCACTGTTGTGGTTATCACTACTCTATAGTTTCTACAATGGGGCACTGGTCGTTTCACTCACCGAAATGATGCCAAGCTCAGTGCGTATCGCAGGTTTCTCCGTCGCTTATAGCTTAGCAACTTCAGTCTTTGGTGGCTTAACCCCCATGATCGCAACCTATCTCGTGCAAGAAACTGGTAGCAAAAGTATGCCTGCATTTTGGCTGATGTTTGCCGCCATCATTAGTCTGATTGCCACACTCTTTGTGTTCCGCCAGCATAAAAATGTTACCGCTAAACCATCTTCAATAGATGCGGGTTTGGTTCAACAGACTTAATCGACTGAAGTTTCCAAGGTCAATAAACAACTGAGCACTTAATCTACGCTCAGTTGTTTTAATATCGCCTTTAATACATCAATACGCGCACTATATTTATCATTGGTCGCAATGATGTGCCACGGGGCATCCTTGGTACTGGTCCGTTCAAACATATCCGCGGCTGCGTTTAAATAATCATCCCATTTTTCACGGTTACGCCAGTCTTCTTCTGTGATCTTAAAACGTTTATGCGGTGTCTGTTCCCGTTCTTTAAAGCGTAATGCTTGTTCATCTTTGCTAATCGCCAGCCAAATCTTAACAATGACGGTTTGACTATCAATTAAGTTCTGTTCAAAACGATTGATCTCATCATAAGCACGTTGCCATTCAGGTATACATGCAAATCCTTCAACACGCTCTACCAACACACGGCCATACCATGTCCGATCAAAAATGGTGATTTTGCCACTGTCATTGAGTCGATTCCAAAAGCGCCATAAATAAGGACGGCGCAATTCGTAGCGCTCAGGTGCGGCAATGCTATGAATTTCGTATTCACGTGGATCAAGTTTTTTTACAATGCGCTTAATGGCTCCGCCTTTACCTGCAGCATCAATTCCCTCAAATGCAATAATCACTTTACGCTCATCACAACGTAATGCTTCAGCAACTTTTCGGGTCAGCTCATTCAACTCATCTTTATAGCGTTCTTTTTCTAAAACTTGCTGTTCTGGTTGTATCAATTGTTGAGGAATCTCTGCCTGCTGCCATGTTTTTGCTGCGGATGTTTGATGTTCTGGTAAGGCTTGCAAAGTCTGTAACACATACTGAGCAAAGCATTGATCCCGACGTTTTTCATCTTCGCCATTGATGATAAACCAGTCCTCAGTAAAGCGTTGACTGAAGCTTTGCAAAGTCTCATATTGCTTTTTATTGCGCCAATCCAATCCATGTAATTTATGCCAATGCTGCTCAGATGGATCAACTTGATCCAAACGTTTTTGCAATGCTTTCCAAGACAGATCAAACCAAACTTTAATCACATGCACATGGTTCTGCTGTAAATCATGCTCAAATGCCCGCATTTTTTCGACATAACGATCAAATGCTTTGTCATCCAAAGCCTTCGCATCCTGCATTACGGTTGCGAGTAAATCACTATACCAATTGCCAAACATCACCACGATTTGACCTTCAGCAGGTATAAAGCGCGTATACGATTGCCAAAATGCTTGGCTATTTGACATACGTTGCGGCGCATCCGCTTTAACACGGAGATAGCGTGGGTCGACCCACTCTCTTAGCTGTTTAACCGCTTCGCCCTTGCCTGCCAGTTCAATACCACTGACCAGCACTAACACACTTTTTGCATTTTTTTGATCTTGGCTTTGTTTTAATGCGTACTGCGCCTCAATCAAATCTAAAGAAAGCTCATCTTCATCACGTAATTCAAATACGGGTTGTTGTTCACTCATTTTTTGCTCTAAGTGTATGATTTATTAAAATTGAGTATAGTCATAACTGGAATAGACTTTAAAAAAACAAATGTACAATTTCTGTAGAATAAAATAAATGGAGCTTTGTAGTGACCAATTGTTAAACATTTAGCGTTTATGTTGTCATGGTTCTTGGGTATCATGCAGCCTATGATTTCATGATTTTATTTTCTTTGAGTGCGAATATGTCAAAACTCGCTGCATTTGATGATCTTTTATTACAATATCAAAATTTGAATTACCACCAAGATCCAGCGATTGCCCAACGCCTACATGATGCACAAGCATGGATGAAAGCACGCATTGCGGCAACGCATCAAGATTTCTTTGCTCAGCCTGAAAATCAGTTAATGGCGCAATATTTCTTAAATCGCTTATATGGTGGCCCTGATTTTGATGCTATGGCACAGCAAATCGAACGCTTACTGAAATATGCCCACAAAGCGGAAAGTCTACTTCCTGAAAATGCCATTAAAACAGGCACAAAGTCAGTCAGTTTGGCGGTACTTGCAACACGTTTGGATGAGCAAGTTGCCATCCAACTCTTACAAGACTACCCTTTAGACACACCGATAACCGATGAAATCATGCGCCAGACATTGGTCAAACTTGATCAAGGTGAAGCGCGTTATGAACAATTACAACTCCTTGATGAGTTGGGTGTAACCTTAGACAAATATATGCGTTCTACCATGATGTACGCTGCTTTTAAGATGTGCAAAGGTATTGCCAAAAAATATCAATTTGAAGGGATGTACGAATTCATTCAAGAAGGTTTTGCTGCAATGAAACCCTTAAAATCTGCTGCGGTTTTTATTCAAGCATTTACTGAGAAAGAGCGTGAAATTATTGACAAAGTTCATGCTGGGGATCCTGCCCCATTTCAAGTATAAATAACATACGCCCTCCCTCTTCTATAAGAGGGAGATTTTTCTCAACATAATTCAAAATAAAAACCCTTTTGAGAAAATGAGTTTCTGTATATTATTCATAACAATTACATGTCAAAGCCTGTAAAAAATTACAAAATCTGTCATCATGCATGCTGATTCGTGCCGCTAGAACGAAAGTTTAGGAGAAAACAATGTCTAACGAAAACCAACAGCCCACCCCAGAAGTTGAGCAAAAACCAAGTTCAGACAAAGTCAGCCCATTCCTAAGCTCACCCCTTCCGCAAGGCACACCACAAGGCCAGCAACAAACATTACAACAAGGTCTAACATCAACACCGACGGGTTCAGTACCGAAATACAACTTACCGCGTGGTGCAAATACAGGAAATGTCGGTGAAACCACTCACTTCGGTTATCAAACCGTAAGTAGTGATGATAAAGCACAAAAAGTTGCAGAAGTCTTCCATTCAGTTGCAAGCAAATACGACATCATGAATGACCTCATGTCATTCGGTATCCACCGTCTCTGGAAACGTTTTGCGATTAATATGTCTGGTGTTCGTCGTGGACAGCACGTATTAGATATCGCAGGCGGTACAGGTGACCTTGCGAAAGTGTTTAGTCGCGAAGTAGGTCCGCAAGGCCATGTGGTACTTTCAGATATCAATGAATCCATGTTAAATGTGGGTCGTGATCGTCTGATTGATGCGGGCTGTACCAACGTTGATTTTGTGCTTGCCAATGCAGAAACATTAGAGCCATTTGCAGACAATAGCTTCGATTTACTGACGATCAGTTTTGGTTTACGTAACGTGACCGATAAAGATGCTGCCTTACAGGCGATGTATCGTGTCCTTAAGCCAGGCGGTCGTTTATTGGTACTTGAGTTTTCAAAACCTGTATTTGAACCTTTCTCTAAACTATATGACTTTTATTCATTCACGGCGCTCCCGATCATGGGTAAATTGGTCGCGAATGATGCTGAAAGCTATAAATACCTCGCTGAATCGATCCGTATGCATCCTGACCAACGCACCTTAAAAGGAATGATGGAAAATGCAGGCTTCCAAAGCTGTGACTACCACAACTTAACAGGTGGTATCGTGGCTGTTCACCGTGGATTCAAACTGTAAGGTTCAGATTTTAAGGAATTCGCAATGTGGTCGATTTTAGCACTCGGTGCAGTCGAACGACTCATTCATCATGTGATTGATTTGGATGCGATTACACGCGTTCAACTCAATCAATTACAAGGTCAATTATTGCGAGTGGTGATTGATAGTCCCCAACTCTCTGTTGATGTGTTTTTTGATGAAAATAAAGTTCGACTGGAACCGACGGTGACAGGACAGAGCCAAGCACCATCCATCTTTGAACAACGACCTTTCGACAATCAGAATAAGATTAGTGATGCAACAGCAACCCTAAATGTTGAAAACGTAGTGGCGTTAGTCAAATTGTTATTCAGTGATATGGATCAAATTGGCAATATCCCACTACAAGGCGACTATCACTTATTACAAGATATTCAAAGAATTATGCAGCAAGCTGAGCCTGATCTCGCTGCGCATTTATCACCTTGGATTGGTCCACAACTGGCGCATGAACTCGGTAAAATTCAGCGTGCGCCAGAACAGTTAAAACGTTCATTGCAAAGTCATTTATTCTTTGTTGAAGATGCTCTAAAAGAAGACAGCGGGATATTTGCCCCGCGTTGGCAAATGGACGACCTCAATCGAGAAACACGCCAACTCAATCAAGAAATTGATCGCTTAGAAGCCAAGTTTCAGCAATTACAGGCTTCTTTCAACCCACAAAAACAATCCTCTCAAGACTAGGTAAGATTTTATATGATTCCGCATGTTACACGGTTACTCGAACTCTGGCGTATAGCAGCACACTACCGCCTTGACACCTTGTTCCCTGCGGAAGAATTACCAGCCAAAGCACGCCATGCCTTAAATGTAATCAAAATGCATCCTGCCGCATGGTCAAGTCGCGAGAAAAAAAATCCGCTCAATCTCAAAGAAGCCTTAGAAGATATGGGGCCTTTGACGATTAAGTTGGGGCAACTCCTCTCTACCCGTCGTGATCTGATTCCACCTGAAATTTTATCGCAATTGGTGTTACTGCAAGATCAGGTTAAACCGTTTGATGTACAACTGGCAAAACAACGGATTCAGGAATCATTAAAAGCAGATGTTTCCACCTTATTCTCTCGTTTTGATGAACAACCACTTGCGGCGGCATCGATTGCACAAGTACATACCGCCGCACTGCATGATGGTCGTGAAGTGGTGGTTAAAGTCACCCGTCCCGATATCCGTAATCAGATTTTACAAGACTTTGAAATCCTCGCTTGGCTTGGGGATTGGTTGGAAAATCGTTTAGAAGCTGCACGCGCCCTACATTTATCTGAAATTATTCAGGACTACCGTCAGATCATTTTAAATGAACTTGATCTCAGCCTTGAAGCCGACAATACCCGACGTATGCGCCATTACTTTACCGGTTCAAGCATGATGTATGTGCCTGAAGTCTATATGGACAGTAAAGACGTGATGGTGGCTGAGCGCATCACAGGCGTACCGATTTCTGATATCGCGACATTTGACCGTTTAGGCATGGATCGCGCTGATCTGGCAGAAAAAGGCTTAACCATTTTCTTTACCCAAGTGTTCCGTGACAACTTTTTCCACGCCGACATGCATCCGGGTAATGTCTTTGTTGAAACAATTAACCCAGACAACCCTCGCTTTATCGCGTTGGACTGCGCGATCATGGGTGAATTGTCAAAACATGATCAAATGACGATTGCTCGGATGCTACTTGCGGTGATGAACAGCAACTTTATGCAATTGGTTCAAATCGTGCATCAGGCTGGCTGGATTCCACCGGGTACCGATCAAGATGCATTGTCTCGTGAGATGCGCCGCACCGTTGGACCAATGGTCTCTAAACCAATGGATCAGCTCGACTTCGCTGGGATTTTGATTCAAGTCATGGACATTGCGCGTCGTTTCCATTTGGAAATTCCACCGCAGTTGATGTTGCTCCTCAAAACACTGGTTCACGTTGAGGGTTTAGGTACAGATCTTTATCCTCAACTCGACATCTGGAAGCTGGCCAAACCGATTCTGACGGAATGGGTCAAAGCCAATATGAATCCAGTCAAAAATATGAAAGAGCTTGGTCAGCAGATTCCCGACCTATTATTGGGCGCTCAAGATTTGCCAAGCCTACTTATTGATAGTCTAAATGGTTTAAAAAACCAATCCGCATGGCATGACAAACAGCTCAAAGAAATTCAACAAATGCGCTTACAAATGCAACAGCAACAACGCCGTAGTTGGATGTTCGGCAGTAGTATGTTGATTTTGCTCACCATTGCAATTATTAGTCCGTGGTTAATCTCAGTTGTCTTAATCGTACTGAGTGGACTTCTCGCATTTTGGCGGGTGGTCAAATAGTCTAGATATTTACCAACACCCTCACTGCAACATTAATTTTCATCATTTGATTATTTGGCATACAAGTTGCTACTTCATAATTATAAAAATCAAAGATGATTTTTTAATTCACGGCCAATGACGCTCGTAAAACTGCTTGCTCCATAGATTACATATGGATTGAGTGGTGGAAGGGCGTTGTCATCTTTTTATATGCTTTATACAGCCCCCTCTCTCACCTCTCGCTCGCATAAATAAAATATTGATCAGTATAAATCATCTGGCTGATGGCCAAGAGACAATCTGAATAGGGGTCTAACGATTATGTCACATTTAGTCAAATCAACATGTTTAATGATGTGTATGACTGCCGCGGTATTATCGCTGAGCGGATGTGGTAAAAAACCTGAAACTGCAACGAATGCATCTTCAAACACAGCAACCGAGGCTGAAAAAACCAATCTCAAACTTGGATTTATTAAACTCACCGATATGGTGCCTTTAGCAATTGCCCATGAAAAAGGCTACTTCCAAGATGAAGGATTAAATGTGCAACTCGAAGCACAATCAAATTGGAAAGTTCTCTATGACCGTGTTGCTGGCGGTGAATTAGACGGTGCGCATATGCTCGCAGCCATGCCACTCGGCTCGATGACAGGCATTACTGGAAATAAAGAAATCATTGCCCCATTTACGCTTTCCTATAATGGTGCAGGTATCACCGTATCAAATTCAGTTTGGCAAAAAATGAAGCCGAACCTAAGCATGGAAAATGGTAAGCCGAAGCACCCGATTAGTGCTGAGGCATTAAAAGTGGCCGCAAATGAATCAAAAGCTGCAGGTAAGCCCTTTAATTTGGGTATGACATTTCCAGTGGGTACACATAACTACATGATGCGCTATTGGCTTGCGGCAGGTGGTGTCAATCCGGGCGTATACGATGCAAGCGATACTTCAGGAAACAAAGGTGCAGATGTGATGCTCTCCGTCGTACCCCCACCACAAATGGTTGCCACCATGGAAGCAGGTACGACCATGGGCTATTGCGTTGGTGAACCGTGGAACCAACAAGCCGTGTTTAAAAAAATTGGCGTTCCCGTAGCCACCTCTGATCAGATGTGGAAAGACGGTACAGATAAAGTGTTTGGAATGACCAAAGACTTTGCCGAGAAAAACCCAACAACAACTGTAAAAGTCGTCAAAGCATTAATTCGCGCATCTTACTGGTTAGATCAAGACAATAATGCCAATCGTGCTGAAGCGGTCAAAATCATTTCAAGACCGAACTATGTCGGTGCTGATGAAGCTGTGATTGCCAACAGTATGACAGGAACCTTTGAATTTGAAGCAGGTGATAAGCGCCCTGTACCAAATTTCAATACCTTCTATAAAGGTCAATACGGCATTCCGTATTATTCAGATGCAGTGTGGTGGTTAACACAAATGCGCCGTTGGGGACATGTCCCTGAAACCAAGCCAGATCAATGGTATTTAGACATGGCGAAAAAAGCCTATCAACCAGAAATCTATGCGCAAGCAGCCAAAGAACTGATCGCTGAAGGCAAAATGAAAGCGGAAGATTTCCCTGACCTCAGCACCGCGACCTATATCAAAGCACCAGAAACCAGCGCTTTGGATGGTGTTACTTTTGATGCAAATCAACCCAATGCGTTCTTGGCATCCTTTAAAATTGGTTTGAAATAACTCTCTACGAACATGGGATAAGTGATGCCTGATTTGAAAAGCTCACTTATCCAGCCAAGATTATATTGATGTTATAGGGGGAATTTTCATGAAAAAACTATCAACAAAAGCACGTCACACTGTATTAAGTGTCATCTTGCCGATGATTGCGATTCTTGTATTTTTAGGGGTTTGGCAAGGTGCATCACAACAGATTCAAACCAATATTGGCAATCTACCCGGCCCTGTGGAAGTATTTAATGCCTTTAAAGGTCTAATGGCTGAGTTTTTCAATCAGCGAGAAGCTGCAAAAAGCTTTTATGCCAATTTACCCGAAGGATCGACCGCCATATTTAGTGGTCCTCCGACTTTTTTTGATCAAATTCTGACAAGTTTAAAAACGGTGCTAACCGCCTGCCTGATCTCCTCAATGATTGCCATTCCAGTGGGTTTGCTCTGTGGTCTAAGCCCTAATTTTTATCGTGCTTTAAATCCACTTATTCAGATTTTCAAACCGATTAGTCCACTGGCATGGTTACCGATCGTGAGCTTATTGGTCGCGTCCTTATATGTAAATCCAGTCGAGGGGCTATCTAAATCATTTGTCATTTCAGCCATTACCGTCGCGATGTGTACCATCTGGCCTACCCTGATTAACACCATGGTCGGCGTAGGACAAATCAGCCAAGACTTTATCAATGTCAGTAAAGTACTGAATCTCTCTTGGTACACCCACCTCACCAAAATTGTATTGCCTGCGGTTATCCCAATGATATTTACAGGTTTACGCCTATCTGTTGGGGTGGGTTGGATGGTCTTGATTGCGGCTGAAATGCTCGCCCAAAATCCAGGCTTAGGTAAATTTTTTTGGGATGAATTTCAAAATGGCAGCAGCCTATCAACTTCACGAATTTTCGTTGCCGTCATCACCATTGGTTTGATTGGTTTTGCGCTTGATCGAATAATGCTCATGCTACAACACCGTTTTAGCTGGGACAAATCTCTTGCCGCTCGCTAATAAGGAATAGACATATGAGTACAGCATATCTTTCTTTACAACATCTCGATATGGTGTTTGAAAAAGACAGCGGTGGAACTTTTACCGCTTTACAGGATATCCATCTCGATATTCATCAAGGTGAATTTGTTTCATTAATTGGACACTCTGGTTGCGGAAAATCAACTGTTTTAAATATCGTTGCAGGTCTATACCAAGCCACACAAGGCGTGGTGTTACTGGATGGCAAAGAAGTCAATACGCCAAGTAGTGATCGTGCGGTGGTGTTTCAGAACCACTCACTACTCCCGTGGCTAAGTTGTTATGAAAATATTGAACTTGCGGTCAATTCTGTGTTTAAAACGCAAATGAGCAAAGCCGAACGTCATGACTGGATTATTCACAATCTTAACCAAGTCAATATGCTGCATGCCAAAGATAAATTACCGAGTGAAATTTCAGGGGGAATGAAACAACGGATTGGGATTGGGCGTGCACTGGCAATGAAACCTAAAGTTTTATTACTCGATGAACCATTTGGCGCTTTAGATTCGCTCACGCGCAGCACGCTACAAGATGCATTAATGCAAATTCAGGCAGAGCTAAATAACACCATGATCATGATTACCCATGATGTCGATGAAGCAGTATTGTTATCAGACCGTATTGTGATGATGACCAACGGACCTGCTGCGACCATTGGTGAAATCTTGACGGTTGACCTGCCTCGCCCTCGTGATCGCCTCGCTTTGACTGAAGATGCACAATTCAATCATTATCGGGGTGAGGTGCTGGCATTCTTGCATCACAAACACAAACATGTCGAGGCTTAATCTCTGTTGAGCAATCCATGAATCGGTTTCCGATACTTCCTTCAAAAGCTAAACCTGCAAGAGCGTTTCCAAAAACGCTCTCAGGGTGCTTTTGCCCCTATGATCACCAACGTCAAGTTTGATTTGTCTATAAAACAAAGTATTATGCTTAAACGATATAATGGCTTAACAATGATATAGAGATATCTGTGTTCTTACACAAAAGGACATGATGATGGACAATATTCATTCAAAAATAATATGAAAATACCCCATTTTGCAATTATTGGTGCAGGTACAGCAGGACTCGCAACCGCAATTTTACTTGCACGCGAAGGCAATCAGGTCACCATTTTTGAACAAGTCGATGAATTATCACCGGTCGGGGCTGGCTTACTGTTACAACCTGTTGGTTTGGCGGTCTTTGAACATCTCGGTGTACTTGAGCATGCCTTACAGCTTGGAGCGAAAGTCACAGGCTTAGAAGGACAACTCCCCAATAAACGACTTTTGGTCAATAGCCATTACCAGCAAGCTGCTCCAAAGCTCTATGGTCTAGGCATTCATCGTGCCACCCTCTGTCATGTGCTCACACAAAAACTGGCTGAATACTCAAATCAAGTGACATGGCGGATGAGTCACAGCATTGAACGAATTGAAGAACGACAAAATGAAGTTCGATTATTTGGCTCATCCAAACAACATAATATTGATGAATGTTTTGATGCGGTATTGATTGCCAATGGTGCACGTAGTCAACTACGACCTAAACAATGGGTGAAAGTCGATCAAGCTTATCCGTGGGGCGCAGCGTGGAGCATCGTACCTGAATGCTTGACACTGAATCCTGAAATTTTGCATCAGTTTTATGATCGCTCAAAAATCATGATGGGTATTCTACCCACAGGTGCAATCCCCTCTGCACCGCAGCAACGGCTTTCCAGCGTATTTTGGAGTCTGCCAACGCCACAGTTGCAATCCTTTTTAAAAGATGAACAAGCAAAACGACAATGGCTACAACAGGTGTCAGATCGCTGGCCTGATGTCGCAGAATGGCTGAAACAGATTGTGTATGATGAACAAATCCAACCACAATGGCTATCCGCACAATACCGTGATGTGGTGATGTCGCAATATGGGCAAGGACGAATTGGGGTGATTGGTGATGCCGCACATGCCATGAGTCCACAATTAGGGCAAGGTGCCAATATGGCACTGTTAGATGCGTGGGCTTTTTCGCAATCCGTACAAAGTGCCAAGAAAAATCAACAAATAGAATGGGCAATGCTGTGGCAGCATTATCATCAGCATCGTCATTCTTCAACCCAGTTTTATCAGTTCCTCAGCCGTTTACTGACACCCCTTTATCAATCAAATCATTGGTGGGCAGGCAGCTTACGTGACCTTACTTTTCCTTGGATGTATCAGATTCCCTATTTTCGTAAGGAAATGGCGATGACCATTTCAGGTTTAAAAACGGGTTTATTTCAGCAAATGAGCTATCAACAAATTGCTGCATATCAACAAAATGAAAATGCATTGCTTCAAAACAATCAATCGTTGCCTGAATATGACTAACATCAAAAGGAGTTCAGTTTGAACGGACGGGGGCAATGGGGAAATTTTTATCGATTTATTTACGTGATCCAGATCAGAATTTGATTGAGATTTCAAACTATCTTTAATACCCCCATCAGCGATTTTTTAACCAACAAGCATAGCCAACCCTAGCCACACAGGCTAAACTAGCTGCTCTCCACTCAATGGATTTTCACTCATGTCAAACTGGTTAGATGAAGTTAAATTTGATTCCAATGGTCTCGTTCCTGCCATTGCACAACATCATCAAACTGGTCGAGTGTTAATGGTTGCGTGGATGAATCGTGAAGCTTTGCAATTGACCGCAGAAAAAAATCAAGCGGTGTATTACTCACGTTCACGCCAAAAACTATGGCACAAAGGCGAAGAATCAGGTCATTTCCAAACGGTGCATGAAATTCGTCTAGATTGTGATGCCGATGTCATCATTCTACAAATCGAACAACATGGCGGTATTGCCTGTCATACAGGACGTGAATCTTGCTTCTATCGCAAACTCACCCCGCAAGGCTGGGAAACTGTTGATGCACAACTGAAAGACCCCACTGCGATTTACGGCACATCTGCAAAAACAGACACTCACGATCATGTTCAAAGTGAGCAAGTCGACGTACTCGACTATTTAGGTCGTTTGATGCAACAACGCAAAAAAGCAGAAGCAGATAACTCGTATATCGCAAGCCTTTATAAAAAAGGCATCAATAAAATATTAGAAAAAGTCGGCGAAGAAAGTGTCGAAACGATCATCGCCGCTAAAGATTATGCAGTGCATGCTTCTTTGGAAAATAAGCACGATCTGATCTATGAAGTGGCTGACTTATGGTTCCATAGTATCGTCATGCTTGGTTACTTCGATCTTGATCCACAAGTGGTTTTAGATGAGTTAGCACGCCGTCAAGGTTTATCAGGTTTAGTTGAAAAAGCAAACCGTAGCAAAGAGGCGTAATCCAAACCTGTGTCAAATATCGAAAAACCCAAAGCCACTTATGAGCAAGCAGTTGCCATAGATAATGCTCGTTTAGGACAATCCTTTAAAGTGATTGCTTATGCTGGCACAGGTAAAACCACAACCTTACAAATGATCAGTGATGCTATGCCTGAGCGGCGTGGTATGTATTTGGCGTTTAACAAAGCGATTGCCACTGAGGCGCAGAGTAAATTTCATGGCAATGTCAATTGTCGTACTTTTCACTCGCTGGCATTTCGTAGTGTTCCACGTGGAATCACCGATAAATTACGTTTACCGCGTTTAAGTCCGAGTTTTATCGCCAAAGAATATCGTTTAGAACCCATTACCTTGCGACGCTTGATGGGCGGACGCTATGAAAAATATGTATTGATGCCAAGTCGGCTGGCCAGTTTAGTGTCCAATACCGTCAGTTATTTTTGCTCGACCAGTTCGCAATACCCTGCGCCACGTCATATACAAGCACCAAGTTGGCTGCATCAAGATGATATCGAATCCTTACAGCAACATCTTTATCCTGCGGTTGAACGTCGCTGGCTAGAGTCGATTGATCCCAATCATCAGGCTGGCATTGGGCATGACATTTACCTCAAATTGTGGGCGTTGTCAGAACCCAATATTCCAACGGATTATGTGCTGTTCGACGAAGCACAAGATGCTGATCCACTGATGCTCGGTATTTTGTTGCGACAGAAAAGTACCCAAGTGATTTATGTCGGCGATGCACACCAACAAATTTATGCATGGCGTGGTGCAATCAATGCCATGCAGCAAATGCCCCTGCCTGAAAGTCGGTTAACCACCTCCTTTCGTTTTGGTGATGCGATTGCAGATGTGGCCAATAGTTTATTGGGTGCACTGAATGAAAGCGTACCGCTTTTGGGTAATCCTCATGTCAAATCGAGTGTGGTAAATAAACCACATACCAAAATGCGAGATGCAATACTATGTCGGACCAATGCTCGCGCCATGGAATTGTTACTGGCAGGTTTGGTGCATGGTGATAAAGTCGGCTTGCAAGCTGATCATCAAAAGCTCAGTCGTTTTGTGGATGCAGCCAGCCTCCTCAAACAAGGCAAGCGTATCGTCGATGTTCCAGAGTTAGCTTGGTTTAACTCTTGGCACGATGTGCATGAGTACTGTGAAACCAATGATGGCAGTGACATCAAACCTTTAGTTAAATTGGTTGATGAACATGGTACAGATCCATTGAAAAGAGCACTGGCCAAAATCACCCCAATTGAACAAGCGGATTATGTGATTTCAACTGCGCATAAAGCCAAAGGTCTAGAATGGAATCGTGTGCATATCGAAGATGATTACCAATTTAAAATAAATGGACTTGAACATAAAATTACAGATGAAGAATTAAGATTACTTTACGTGGCCTGCACTCGTGCTAAAGTAAGTTTAAATATCCATCATCTTTTTGACTTAATACAACAATTAAAACTAAAACGATGCGCTCCCCCAAGCCTTCAAAAAACCGCAGGTTAAAGCGCTCATGATCGAGGTAAGCTTATGCAACTTGAATCGGTGCAATTTAGACATGTGGGCATGTTTCGAGACCTTCGTATTGAGTTTAAACCTGAACAGCATCCCATCACCCTGATCCTAGGCGATCAAGCAACTGGTAAAACCACGGTTATAAAGAATATCTATCAGGCACTGTCTTGGTTTTCAGCGCGATACAAAGATATCAGAACCGCTGGGGTGGTCATCTCAGATCAAGATATTATGCTGAGGTGCTTACAGGCCAAAATTCAAACCCAAGTGCGTATCAGCAGTGAGCTCAACCATGTCTTAACAGAAAGTAGCTCGGCGCAACAAAAAAACACCCAAAACTGCATCTGGAAGTTATTTAAAACCTTTAATAATCAAGGTGTCGGAATCAGTCAGGTTGAGACGCAACAACTCGATCAAATGGTAAGTCTGTATCAAAAAACCATTCTCCAAGATCCGTTATTTGGTCTTCCTCTGATCGCCTATTATCCTGCCGAACGCTTTGTCCAAGACATCAACTTACAAAGTAAAAATGTGCCTGGTATTTTACAAAAAAACTCAGCCTATGACCTAACCGCGATTCCTTACACGACCTTTACTCGTTTTTTTGAATGGTTCCGCGAAATCAGTGATGTCGAAAATGCTCATTCAGCGCATATCGTCAGACGTTTGATGGGCAATGATTTTAATCAACAAAACCAATCTGAAATATTGCAAGAACTACAACAAGAACTGCTCAATCATCCTAAACAGCTCTCCGCACCCAATCTGTATGCATTGAAAAAAAGCTTGAATACCGTGTTCCCCGAACTGGATGATATTTATATTCAATATGTACCAAAGCTCCAGCTCATCGTGCGCTATCAAGAACAATTGATCCCATTCCAGCAACTTTCTACATCACAAAAAACATGGATCGCGCTGGTTGGAGACATCAGTCGTCGTTTATGTTTACTCAATCAGCATTGCTTTGACCCCTGTTTAGAGGGCGAAGGTGTCCTATTGATTGACCAAATCGATGCACAACTCGATCAAGTCATGTGTGCAGAAATTCTTGAGCGCTTACATCAAGCCTTCCCTCGTTTACAAATCATCGTAACAGGCAACCGCGACGAACTCCTCGAGCATGCACTCCACTATCAATGTTTGCGCTTAGACTCAAAAGAAATTTTTGAAATCAATCTAGAGCAATCACAACAACAACTGTCTGAACTATATAGTGAACTTTCACAGACAGAAGAGGATACTGAACTGCAAAGCCCCGACTTAGTTGAGTCAGAGACCTTGACGCGTAGAGTTGATGAATTATTCAATCAGATACAAGAACTTAGTCCACAAGAAAAAAATGAGTTATTAGACTTACTTAAAATTGATGATACCCCGCAAAAAAGTGCTTTATAGCCTGCCAAGCGAATAACAGCACCCAGCTCTTTTGAGGTTTTGATCTGTGTTTTTCATGTAATAAGCCAATCTTTTTTGTTGTTTTTGTAGTAAAATAAACCGCTTTTTATTACTAAGTTGCGCAATACAACTTACTGCTCTATTAACTTGATTGGGCTTCAAGATTTAAAGCTTTGGCGTTCTCTTTGCGCGCCTGTGAGTCTTGAATAAATTTCACTTTAGGTTTTCGACCTACATCATCGACATGGATACCAGTGTGCTACCGATTATTATCCTATTACCGCTCATACTCGGCACCACCCTAATCCCACAATTGCAACGTATCTCACGTGGCATGACGGCACTTGGGGCGATTGGCATCAGTCTGAGTTGTTTTATTTTATTATTAACTCAGGCACCAACTATTCTTCAGGGCAATACCCTGCAACAAAGCTGGGATTGGCTACCACAACTTGGAATCAATCTCAGTTTCCGCCTTGATGCCTTAGGTCTATTATTTGGTCTACTGATTAGCGGTATCGGTACCCTCATTTATATTTATGCCTATTATTATCTAAGCCCTAAAAATTCGCTGACCAAACTGTATCAGTTACTGATGCTGTTTATGGCAGCGATGCTCGGGATTTCGTTTTCTAACAACCTGATTTTATTATTAGTATTTTGGGAACTGACCAGTATTTCATCCTTCCTACTGGTGGGTTATTGGAGCAATTACGATGCGGCGCAACGCGGTGCACGTATGGCGCTCACCATAACAGGCTTAGGTGGCCTTGCGATGCTGGGTGGTTTTGTCCTGCTTGGACAAATCACTGGAACATACGAGATCGACCAACTGGTGCTGATGAAAGATACCATTCAACAGCATGAACTTTTTGTACCCACGTTATTGTTGATTTTACTCGGTGCATTTACCAAAAGTGCGCAGTTTCCATTTCATTTTTGGCTTCCGAATGCCATGGCAGCACCGACACCAGTGTCTGCCTACCTACACTCCGCCACGATGGTTAAAGCAGGGATTTTCTTGCTGGCTCGTTTAGCACCGATCTTTATTGGTGCTGCGCTGTATCACAATATCGTGACTTTTGTTGGTCTGTTTACCTTGTGTATGGCCGCAGGTTTTGCCATTTTCAAAGAAGATCTCAAAGGGCTGTTGGCTTATTCGACCATCAGCCATTTAGGTTTGATCGTTTGCCTACTCGGTATTGGTTCTCCGCTTGCAGTTGCAGCGGCAATTTTTCATATCATTAACCATGCAACCTTTAAAGCCGCATTGTTTATGATTGCAGGCATTATTGACCATGAGACTGGCACACGTGATTTACGTAAGCTAAGTGGCATTTGGCAACTATTACCATTCACAGCCACGCTCACCATGATCACTGCCGCTTCAATGGCGGGTGTCCCCCTCACCAATGGTTTCCTCTCTAAAGAAATGTTCTTTACTGAGTTGCTGGTAAATCTATCTGGTCCTGTCATGATTGCTTCCGCAATTGTGGCGACTTTAGCTGGTATCTTTGCGGTGAGTTATTCAATCCGCTTAGTCCATGGCGTATTTTTTGATGGCGAAGTGGGTAAGCAGGTTCCGCATAAAGATGCGCATGAACCACACTTAGGCATGCGTATGCCTGCCATTATTTTGGCAGCCTTATGTATTTTGGTGGGTATTTTCCCAGCACTATTGGCTGAAACATTTGTCAACAGTGTAACGCGTGCCAGTTTGGCACAGCCAGAGTTTGCTGGAACACATTTAGCGATATGGCATGGCGTTAACGCACCGCTGATCATGAGTCTGATTGCCTTGGTGGGCGGTACAATATTTTACTTCGCACTGGCTAAAGATGGTCGTATCCGTAAAATTGATCTCGATCCTCATCTTGGCAAATTTCAGGGCAAAATCTTATTTGAACTGTTCCTTAAACACTTATTACTGATCAGTCGCAAAATAAAACAACGCACTGAAAATGGTTCTTTACAGCACTACTTATTTTTAATTGTGCTGTTTAGCATCGTCATGGTGGCTTTACCCCTCTTCAATCAAGGTTTAACCACAGGTACACGTGAACTGACACATGCACCTTGGGCTGCCATTGTACTTTGGCTCACATTGTTCTCTGGTTGTTGGATGATGCTTTGGTTCCATCATGAACGAATCAAAGCCATCTTGATTAGCGGCGCGGTCGGTTTAGTCGTGACCATGACCTTCGTGGCTTTATCTGCACCTGATTTGGCGCTAACGCAAATCACTGTAGATGTGGTGACCACCATTTTATTGTTAATGAGTTTGTCTTTACTGCCACAACTTACACCTTACGAATCAACGCGCCCACATCGTTGGCGCGATGCCAGTCTTGCGATTGCAGGTGGCTTAGGGATTGGCTGGATCGCATGGCTAATCCTGAGTCGAGACCATAATTCAATTTCATGGTTCTTCTTGCAGCAATCCATCCCGTTGGGTGGCGGTTCAAATGTGGTCAATGTCATTCTGGTTGACTTCCGTGGCTTCGATACCTTCGGTGAAATCGTGGTCCTTGGGATTGCTGCCATTGGTGCACTGTGCTTGATGGACGGTATGCGTACGCATGGCACCACGGTGACCCAAGGATTAACCTATCGTTTTAATCCATCTCCCTTGATGTTGCGTATTGCTGCTTCTTGGATATTGCCGATCGCGCTTGTGATCAGCATTTATATCTTCTTACGTGGACATAACTATCCAGGTGGTGGTTTTATCGCGGGTCTAGTCACCGCAATGGCGCTGATCATTCAGTATATTGCCTTGGGACAAGATCAAGCTGAAAGAATAATTAAAGCCAAGTCGGGTCGTTTATACGAAATTTGTATTGGTTCAGGCCTAATGATTGCAGGTTTAACAGGTGTTGGCGCTTGGTTCTGGGCACGCCCATTCCTCACCAGTGCACATATCTATGTAGAACCTCCTCTGATTGGAAAAATGCATTTAGCTTCTGCATTGCCATTTGATTTAGGGGTCTACATCACCGTCGTGGGTGCAACCATGTTGTTGATTTCGGTCTTAGGTGACTCACGTCACTCGGGTATGACGGGACCAATCCCAAGTGGAGACAAATAATATGCTCAGTATTGAATTTTTACTCGCTTCTGGTATTGGTTTACTGACTGCGACAGGCATTTATTTAATTCTACGTGCCAGAACATTCCCTGTGGTACTCGGACTGGTCATGATTGGCTATGCCGTGAACTTGTTTTTGTTTGCAATGGGACGAACCCAAGTCAACGCGCCTGCTGTACTGACTGAAACTACCAGAGTGTCTGACCCATTACCTCAAGCATTGGTACTGACCGCAATTGTGATTGGTTTTGCGACCACCGCATTTATCGTACAACTGGCATTGCGCAGTCGTTATGAGTCAGGCACAGATCATGTCGACTCAAAAGAAGATCCAACCTTGACTTATGACCCACGTGAGGATGAGCCATAATGTTTGATTTCTACCAATTTTGGCAGACTCATGCTCCAATTCTTAGTATTTTAATTCCAGCATTTACTAGTTTTATATTATTACTATTGGGTAATCCCGGTGCAGGGGCTTTAAAACAAGACTGGCGTCAACCTTGGCGACGTGGGATCAGTCTCTTCTCAGTCGTTTTAGGGCTCGCCACTGCGGTGAGCTATCTAGCGATCGCAAGTACAGGTCAAATTACGGTTTACCAGTTGGCTGAATGGTCTGCACCATTTGGTATCGTATTGGTGCTTGATCGTTTATCTGCATTTATGTTGGTCTTGACCTACGTACTGGCAGTGCCTGTGCTTTGGTATGCCAGTCATAACTGGGACACACGTGGTCGCTATTTCCACGTGATGTTTCATTTCTTATTGATGGGTATCACAGGCGCATTCTTAACAGGCGATTTATTTAACCTATTTGTATTCTTTGAAATCTTATTGTTGGCTTCTTATGTCCTTCTTTTACATGGTCAAGGTCGTCAACGTTTTCAGTTAGGCATACATTACGTCACCATCAACTTACTGGCTTCAGCACTATTCCTTGTCGGTTTAGGCATGATTTATGGCAGTGTTGGTAGCTTAAATATGGCGGATGTAGGTCGTCTGGTTCCAACCTTAGATGGCGATCAGCATAAACTGGCGATTGCAGGTGGTTTATTACTATTTGTGGTGTTCGGTATCAAGGCTGCAATGCTACCTGTGGGTTTTTGGCTACCGAAGACCTATGCCGTTGCCAGTACACCCGTAGCTGCGATCTTCACCATCATGACCAAAGTCGGCATTTATGCCATTTTACGCGTGAACGGCACGGTATTTGATGATGAATTAGCACAAAACATATTTAAAAACTGTTTAATGGTCATCGGTCTAATCACGTCGATTTATGGTGTGATTGGGGCTTTAGGGGCTGATCGTTTACGTCGCTTTGTTGGCTTTATGGTGTTGTCCTCTATTGGAACATTACTCATCACCATTGCGATGTTCAATACCCAAGCATGGGCCGCAGGCTTATATTACATCGTACACAGTACTTTAATTGCCGCTGCGTTCTACTTGTTTTGTGGTTGGATCACCTCTCAACGTGGTGTATTCAAGGATCACTTGAAAGTCGCACCGAAGATGAAACAAGAAAAAGCGGCTGCGTTTACTTATTTTACCATTGCACTGATGATGGCAGGTCTGCCGCCATTTAGTGGCTTCTTAGGTAAAGTCTTTATATTGCAAGCAACTGCAGAAAGTCCTTATCAAGGCTGGATCATTGCCATTGTCCTGATCGTGAGTTTATTGAGTATCATCGCCTTTACCCGTGTTGGTTTTATTCTGTTTTGGCGTGCGAGCGCACCTGAAGAAAATCCAAAAGAGGCAACCTTTACTTTATATCAAGCCCTGCCTGAGCGCGCACCAAAGCGTAATGACAAAGCGATCTATATACTGCTTGCTGGGTTAATGGCTTATGTGGTTTTCGCCTCCCCTATTCAACAATATACCGTTGCGACTGCACAGCAAATCCAAGACCATGCTCTGTATAATCAAGCGATCTTGAAAATAGATGCTCAAGGTCGTGCGATCAGCGTACAACCTTATGATCCAAGTTATTTACCAGAAACCAAATATGGTGGTGAAGTAAGTGATCATAATGCTTTGCTTATTCCAGATATCATTTCAAAAGCCACTTTACAAGGTGAGCATATTTCTGAATATAAGCAACGCCAAATCGCTGAACAGACCCTAGAAGCACCAACACGTCCAAATGCAACCCAGCTCAAGCCAATGGAGGAACACTAATGCAAAAACGCGCTTTGCTTCATCGTTGTTTTCCACATCCATTCGTATCCTGCTTGGTTTTTCTCAGTTGGTTAATGCTTGCCAATAGTGTAGAGATAGCAAGTCTTACATTTGCTTTCTTATTGGCAATCATTATTCCGCTTTTGGTTCGACCTTTTATTGCCTATACGCCACGTATTGATTGGACGGCCGCCATGAAGCTATTTTTTGTGGTGCTGTGGGATATCGTGATCTCAAATTTCCGAGTGGCGAGAATGGTGCTTGGTCCGATGCAACAGTTGCGCCCTAAATGGTATCGCGTCCCTTTAGATACTGAACATGAGCAGGTCAATACACTGCTCGCAATGATCATCACGACCACACCGGGTACTGTTTCAGCAGGCATCGATCAAGAACGTGGTGATATTCTGGTTCATGCATTGGATTGTGATGATACAGAACTGGATATCCAAGAGATTAAAAAGCGCTATGAAATGCCTTTAATCCAAGTCTTTAATGTGAAGATTGCAGAAGGAGTCACCACAAAATGACCATTTTACCTTATGCGCTGGGTATCGGTTTAATTGCCATTACCATTTCCATGTTCCTGTGCCTTATTCGTTTGATTATTGGACCTTCTGTGATTGACCGACTGCTCGCCTTGGACACCCTATTTCTCAATGCAACTTGTCTCATCGTGGTATTGGGCATTTATTGGGTGAGCACCAATTTCTTTGAGGGTGCTTTATTGGTTGCAATGCTCGGTTTTGTTTCGACTGTCGCACTTGCTCGTTATTTCACAACTGGGCATGTGATTGATTAAGGAGATACATCATGCAACTGATCTATGAGATCCTCATTTCATTCTTTTTGGTGTTCGGCGCTTTTTTCCTATTGGTTGGATCAATCGGTATGATCCGTCTACCTGATTTATTTATGCGTCTGCATGCACCGACCAAAGCAGGTACTTTAGGGTTAGGAAGCTTCTTGATCGCAGCAATGATCTTTGGTGTGACACAAGGGCGTTTTGGTTTTGCTGAGTTACTAATCACGCTGTTCATCTTTATTACCGCACCTGTATCTGCAAATTTAATGGCACAAGCTGCTATTCATTTGCGTTTGCGTTCAAATAGTGGTGAAGTTCCTGAAGCTTTAAATCGTCCGCTTCCTTGGCAACGTTATAGCCGAAAAGACAAAAAAGACCAACTGTAGTATGAAAGAGCATAGCACCCCCGAAAATTTGACATTTTGTGGGTGCATTTCTATGGCTTGAGGATGTTATGGAGCTAAATTTTGACGATATTGGATAAAACCTGCATTCACTGCAATATTATCGTATAACCTTCTGGCTTGCATATTGCTTTCATGAGTCAACCAATACACACGAGAGCATTGTTGGGCTGTGGCTTGTTCATACACCGCTTCAATCATTTTCCGCCCCAAACCCATTTCACGTGTATTTTGACCCACAAATAAATCTTGCAAATAACAATAATTCCCAATCGTCCATGTACTACGATGGAAAATAAAATTCACAAAACCAATCAATTGTTGTTCATTTTCAACCACAATACAGTGCATCGCTTCACTTGAACTCAATAAACGAGAAAATGTAATTTGTGTGATTTTCTCATCAATCTCTACCTGATAAAAAGCTTGATAAGCCTGCCATAAAAGTAGCCATTGTGAATAATCATCTTGATGTAATGCTCTGAGTTGCATCTTAACGTCCTGATTTTTAATAAATACACCGACAAAAAAGCCACCCGAAGGTGGCTTTTTAATTTATTCTTTATCTTGCTCGTGTTCAGGCAAATCCTTGACCGCTTCAGCAATCAAACCAAACATATAGTTTCCATATGCATTGGTTTTATCATAATGGAAACGCAATCTTGGCGTGATACGCGTCTTGATGCGACGACTCAATTCGTGACGCAAGAAACCAGAAGCCTTATTCAACACATCTAAAGTTTCTTTATTTGCAGCTTCACTTTGATCATCACCCAGTTCACGTCCCATAACAGTGACATAAACTTCAGCATATCCCATATCTGCACTGACTTTCACGGCTGAGATGGTCACTAGACCACCCAGACGTGGATCTTTAAGCTCCTGACGGATCAGCTCAGCCAACTCACGTTGTACTGAATCCGCCATGCGCTTTAAGCGTTGGCTACCCGCCATTAAAGACTCCGTTTAATCAGTTGAACATCATATACTTCGATCTTATCTTGTACTTTGATGTCTTTATAACCTTTCACCGCAAGACCACATTCCATACCTGCGCGAACTTCTTCAACCACTTCTTTATAACGACGAAGAGATTCAAGTTCACCTTGGAACACAACCACGTCATCACGTAATACGCGAATCGGTTTATTACGGTGTAACATACCTTCAAGTACCATACAGCCTGCTGCTGCACCAAACTTACTTGAGTGGAAGACTTCACGTACTTCCGCTACACCTAAGATCGTTTCACGATGTTCAGGTGCAAGCTTACCGCTCATTGCTGCTTTTACATCATCAATCAATTGATAAATGATGCTGTAGTAACGAATATCGATACCGTCTTGGTCAGATTTCTGACGCGCAGTGTTGTCCGCACGTACGTTGAAACCAAGTAAGACTGCTTCTGAAGATTCAGCTAGCGTAACATCTGACTCAGTGATTGCACCGACACCAGAACCGATCACACGAACTTTAACTTCATCAGTTGAAAGCTCATCAAGTGCAACATGCAATGCTTCTAAAGTACCGCGTACGTCAGTTTTAAGTACGACATTTACATACGGCACATCTTTTTTGCCCATAGACGCCATGATGTTTTCAAGACGCATCGCACTCGCGCGCTCTAAACGTTTATGACGTTCACGATCAGAACGAGCATCAGCAACTTCACGTGCTTTCTTCTCATCATTCACGACAAGAACTTCATCACCCGCCATTGGCGCTTCAGGTAAACCTAAAATCTCAACTGGAATCGAAGGACCTGCTGACTGAATACGTTTACCGTTTTCATCAACCATCGCACGTACACGACCATAAGATGAGCCAGCAAGAACTAAATCACCGATGTTCAAAGTACCATTTTGTACAAGAATCGACGTTACCGCACCACGGCCTTTATCAACACGTGCTTCAATAACAACACCTTGAGCCGCGCCATCTGCAGAAGCTTTGAGTTCCATCAATTCAGCTTGGATCAAGATCAGGTCAAGTAACCCATCGATACCGGCACCAGAATGTGCTGAAACTTTCGCGATAGGTACATCACCGCCCCACTCTTCAGGCACGATACCTTTAGTGGTCAGTTCATTCAATACGCGATCTACGTCTGCTGATTCTTTATCCATTTTGTTGATTGCAACAATAATAGGCGTACCAGCAGCACGCGCATGGTCAATTGCTTCCGCAGTTTGTGGCATTACACCATCATCCGCAGCAACAACAAGTACCACGATATCAGTCGCTTTTGCACCACGTGCACGCATAGAAGTAAACGCTGCGTGTCCAGGGGTATCTAAGAAAGTAATAATGCCTTTCTCAGTTTCAACGTGATAAGCACCGATATGCTGAGTAATACCACCCGCTTCGCCCGCTGCCACTTTAGAGCGACGGATACGATCCAGTAATGAAGTTTTACCATGGTCAACGTGACCCATGATGGTAACGACTGGAGGACGAGTTGTTTGCTCACCACGCGCTTCTTCAGCTGCAACCAATAAATTATCTTCTGCTTGAGTATCCGAAACCAGAACAGGATTGTGTCCCATTTCTTCAACTACAAGTACCGCTGTATCTTGTTCAATCGCTTGGTTCTGTGTAACCAACTCACCCATTTTCATCAGGGTTTTGATGACTTCACGAACTTTAACAGCCATTTTTTGAGCAAGATCAGCAACAACGATTTTCTCGCCAATCTCAACATCGTAAACTTGTTTTTTGACAGGTTTTTCGAAACCATGTTTGTTTGCTTGGCTGGTTTTTAAGCCACGCTTGTGATGATTCTTACTGAAACTTTGTTCAGACTGAGCATCACCGCCGCGACCGCCTTTCTTACCAGCTCGTGGGTTTGCAGTTGCACCACCACGTTTGATTTCACGGTCTTCCTTGTTAAAGGAATCTTCATATGCTTGACCAACAAGACCCGCTGCTAAAGGCGAATCATCAATCACACGAACAGTCGTAGTGGTATCATCATTTGAATATTTTGATGCCATTTTACGCATTTGTTCAAGCGTACGTTGCTGAGCTTCTTCAGCCGCCTTACGACGCACTGCTTCTTCAGTTGCTTTTAACTGAGCAGTTTGTGCTTCACGTGCTTTTTTCTGTTCAGCCGTCTCTGATGGTTTTACCACTTGAGGCGCTTTAATCACCTTATCGCTATTGCGTTTTTTCACCACAACAGCCGTTTTTGACGGTGCTTGGGTTGCGCTATCAGAAGTATGCGCTGCACGCATCGCTTCTAAAGTTGCATTGGCTTTTTTCTCTGCAACATCACGTGCATTTTGCACTGCTTCAGTACGTACATTTTGTTCAGCACGTACTTTCACATTCGCTTCTACGCGTGCTTTTGCTTCAGCAGCAAGCAATTCTGGGTTTGGTTTAGCAAAAACTTGTTTCTTACGAACTTCAACATTAATGCTTTTTGCTTTGCCCGAAGTACTTGTAACTTTAGCAGTACTCGTTGTTTTACGTTTCAACGCAATTTTTCCTGTGTTACCACTTTCCTGACCATGAACTTTTTTCAAATGATTGACTAAAGTGTCTTGTTGCTCAGTGGTAATAATATCATCTGCTTTACGCTGTGGTAGACCTGCATCACGAACCTGCTCTAGGAGTTTCTCTACAGGACGTTCTACGCTGAGCGCTAACTCTTGAATCGACTTGTCCGTCATCTATTATCTCCTAGTTAAACCATGATTCACGTGCTTTCATGATGAGTTGACCCGCTTTGTCATGACCTAAACCTTCGATATCAGAGATATCATCAGTCGCTTGGTCTGCCAAATCATCAACAGTAATCACACCACGTGCCGCCAATGCATATGCAATCTCAGTGGTCATACCTTCCATTCCGAGAAGTTCTGCACTTGGCTCTTGAATATTTTCTTGCTGTTTTAACGCATCCGTTAATGCAGCTTCTTTTGCACGACTTTGTAGTAATTCAACTAAGTCTGCATCAAGCTCGATTTCATCAAATGTCTCAGCAGGAACATAAGCAATTTCTTCTAATGAAGTGAAGCCCATTTCTACCAAAGCCATTGCTAAATCTTCTTCAATATCGAGACGTGATACGAACATATCAAGATATTGTTGTGCTTCATTTTGCTGACGAGCACGATACTCTTCTTCCAACATCATGTCGAGTTTATAACCGGTTAATTCCGATGCTAAACGAACATTCTGTCCTTGCGAACCAATCGCACGTGCCAACTGATCACTGGTCGCAAAAATGATATCTGCACTACGTGCATCTTCATCAAGTACGATACCTGAAACGTCTGCTGGTTCTAATGCACTTGCAATGTATTGCGCTGGATCATCAGACCACACCACAACATCAATACGCTCACCATTTAACTCTTGTTGTACCGCTTGGATACGCGTACCACGCATACCAATACATGCACCTACAGGGTCAATACGATGATCATTGGTTTTCACTGCAATTTTAGCACGTACACCTGGTTGACGCGCTGCAGCTTTAATTTCAATGATTTCTTCAGAAATTTCTGGAATTTCTTTTTTCATTAAAGCCATTAGCATTTCAGGACGAGCACGTGACAACAGCAATTGTGCACCACGACCTTCACGGTTTACGTTATACAAGATTGCATTGATACGTTGCTTAGGACGTAAAATTTCTTTATGGATGGTTTCTTCACGCGCCAAATATGCTTCTGCATTGTCACCAAGATCAATAATAAAGCCATCTTTAGTTTGTTTTTTCACTTCACCATAGATCAGTTCGCCAACTTTAGATGCATACGCATCCGCAACCAACGCACGTTCAGCTTCACGAATCTTTTGCACAATCACTTGTTTTGCAATTTGCGCAGCAATACGACCAAACTCGATCGATTCAACTTCAAGCTCGCGGATATCGCCAATTGACCACTTTGTTGCATCCACATCAGAAATCGCATCCTGACATGCTGGCATTTCGTGGTCTTCATCTGCAACCAGCGTCCATTGACGGAAAGTACGGTAATCACCAGTTTTACGATCAATCTCAACACGAAGTTGAGCTTCTTCTGAATTTGTGCCTTCGTAGAATTTTTTCTTCGTCGCGGCAACAAGTGCTTGTTCTAACGCTTCGAAGATCGCTTCACGACTAACACCTTTTTCATTACTAACCGTTTCTGCAACGGTAAGAATTTCGCGGCCCATAAGTCACCTACCGATTTCTTATAAAATTAAGTTAATATTAGTCTTGATAGATTAAATTTGCTTTATCAATATTATTACTATCAACTTCAAGCACCTGACCACCCTCTACTTCAACCTGAATGATTTCATTTTCTAGGTCTACAGAAAGTAATTTTGCTTGAAATTTACGACGGTTTTCGACAGCAGCAATTAATCGTAAAGCGACTTGTTGTCCAATATACCCAGACATTTGTGACAACTGAAAGAATGGGCGATCCCAACCAGGTGAAGAAACTTCTAGAGCATACTCACCCGAAATCGGATCATGAACATCTAGCATTGCGCCCACTTGTTGCGTGACCAGCACACAATCTTGAACACCAATACCACGCCCTTGGTCTGCTTCGCCATCTTCGGTGAGAAGTAGCTCTGCATTGTCATCAGTCGCTTTGTCAATATAAATACGTAATAAAGAACGTTTACCTTGTGGTAGGAATTCAATTCCCCACAGATCTACACCACAAGCAGCCACAGCTGGTGCGATAAGATCAAACAGTGCTTGAGATTTATTTGATAATTTCATTTACTCTCGTCGCTCTCATGCGAGCCAATCAATCTTAACCGTATAGTGAACACGATGATTTGATCTTGCGCCGTATACGGCTCATATCGACACTACACGATAGCTAAACAACCAATAAAAAAGGGCGTAATCGCCCCTATGTTACACAGAAAAGCAAAGCCCACTGTGCAAAAAGGCCCACCTATTGTGAGCCTCTTTTTAGAAACTTGGTAGCGGGAGCTGGATTTGAACCAACGACCTTCGGGTTATGAGCCCGACGAGCTACCAGACTGCTCCATCCCGCATCAACGTGCAAAATTATATACAATTATGAAAAAAAGTCAATCTAAGTTTTTTTTCACCATTGCTTGATTAAGTTGCACCTTAATCAAATGGTAGCGGGAGCTGGATTTGAACCAACGACCTTCGGGTTATGAGCCCGACGAGCTACCAGACTGCTCCATCCCGCATCAACAAATTACTGCGTACACCAAACTTACTGGTTATTAAGCTTGGTGCGGAAGGGGGGACTTGAACCCCCACGCCCGAAGGCACTACCACCTCAAGGTAGCGTGTCTACCAATTCCACCACCACCGCAGCTTTGTGGGACGAATTCTAGTACCTAAAACAAAAAAAGGAAAGCATTAATTCAGCTTATTCAGTCGTTTTTGGTGCATTTGGCGAAGTTTCAGCCGATGTCACTGGTGCAGACGTTGAGGTTTGAACAGTTTTTAAACTATATGCATCTGTGGTATGTTTTTTTGCAAGTACAGCCAAAGTTAGACTGGTCACAAAAAAGATTGCAGTAAAAACTGCAGTTAAACGTGTCAAGAAGTTACCTGCACCTGACGCGCCAAATACAGTTGCAGCACCACCACCACCAAACGATGCGCCTGCTTCTGCACCTTTACCTTGTTGTACTAAAACCAAAGCAATAATCAAAATTGCTAAAATGATGTGTACAACGAGTATAAAACTATACATTTCTATTCCTCGTTATTTGCTTTGTGCAAATGCTTGTGCAATTTGGTAAAAAGATTGTGCATTGAGAGATGCACCACCCACTAAGGCACCATTGATATCTGGACATGCAGCCAATTCAACTGCATTTTCAGCTTTAACGCTACCACCATATAAGATCGCCATGTTTGCGCCATATGATGTGATTTGCGTTAACCCTTCACGAATTTTTGCATGCATCGCCTGAGCATCTTCTGGTGAAGCTGTTTTACCTGTGCCTATCGCCCAAATTGGCTCATAAGCGATCACGATATTTTGCCATTGTTCAGCTTTGACCACAGCAGCAATATCACAGATTTGCTGTAATACAACTTGATCAGCCAAACCTTGCTCGCGCTGATCAAGACTTTCACCAACACAGTAAATCACAGTTAAGCCTGCATTTAATGCATGATGCAACTTCTCTTTTAAAATTTCGACATGGTCACCGAACAACTCACGGCGCTCAGAATGACCAACCAGCGCAAACTCAATGCCACTGTCTTTCAGTAATTCCGCACTCACCTCTCCCGTGTACGCACCTGTACCCGCTACTCGAGAAAGATCTTGCGCTACAGTATAAACTGTCCTAGCGGCATCTTTTAGCTCAGCCTGAATACTGGTTAAAGCGATTGTGGTCGGTGCCACACCGATATGACATTGTTCGGGAGCAATATTTTCTTGCTCTAATAACTGTTTAAATTCTTGTATTAATTGGAAAGCATTCGCATGCATTGGATTCATTTTCCAATTACCAACAACCCAAGGGGTAATGGTCGAATTCGACATACTTCGCCTGCCTAATGTTAATTTCTCAAAAATGCTGCATATTTTACACGGATTTTTATAAAATTGAGTTTTTTTCTATTGTTTAAATATAAATCAGATTGAAAACAGCATGGGCTCAACAAGAAATTCTTTGCGAACGCTCTGTTCGTTTTGATATTTATTTTAAAATTAAGTTGCTTAGGCGTTGCTACTCTTTCTAACACACATTGCATTATCGCTAAAAACGGCTCAAACTTAGATCGAATTAATCGTGTGTCTTTTAGCAACGGAACGAATAAAAGAAAATTAATTTATAAAAAACTCGATTAGTTCAAAGTTTTATCGGTGAACCAAGTCAAAAACGACACTTTCTCTAGTGGTATTTTTGCATAACAAAAGTATAATTTTTAGGATACATATTATAAACATTTATTGTCATAAGGCGGACAGATGTCAGGATTACATACGTCTCCAAAATTTTCGGGGTTTATTCGACGATTGGTCGAAGATGGTCATATGTCTGCATCAGGTATGCAAACAGCAATCGACACAGCAAAAAAAGCACAACAAGATATTGTTGCGCATCTGATTGAACATCATCGTCTTTCTCAACTTACTATTGCTGAAACCATTGCGGTAGAGTTCGGTGAGCCAGTCTTTGATTTAGCGGTTTTTGATACGGCTTTGTTGCCACGTGAGCTCGCTGACAGCAAGTTGATTCACAAACATCGGGTTGCGCCTTTGATTCAACGTGGGCAAATCCTCTATGTCGCCACCAGCAATCCAACCAATATTGATGCACTCGATGCAATTCGTTTTAACACCAAACTCAATATCGAACCGATTATTGTTGAACACAGCAAACTCGAAAAACTCATTGAGCAACAATTTGGGGACACGGACAACTTCGATTTTGGGGAAAATGAAGATTTTGATCTTGATGTCGATATACCCACTGAATCAACACAAGATGATGAAGTCCCTCAAGGTGAAGAAGCACCGATTGTAAAATACATCAACAAGTTACTCATTGATGCGATTCGTATGGGGGCATCCGACTTACACTTTGAGCCTTATGAGAAAATGTATCGGGTTCGCTATCGTGTCGACGGCGTATTACGTCAAATTGCAAATCCGCCGTTGCAACTCGCCACTCGACTTGCTTCACGTTTAAAAGTTATGTCGCAAATGGACATCTCTGAAAAACGGATGCCGCAGGATGGTCGTATTAAGCTCAAGCTATCCAAAACCAAAGCGATTGACTTCCGTGTCAACTCATTACCCACGCTATTTGGTGAAAAATTGGTGCTGCGTATCCTTGATCCATCCAGTGCAATGTTAGGCATTGAGGCACTCGGTTATGAAGAAGAACAAAAAGCATTATTTCTAGAAGCGCTCGACAAGCCTCAAGGCATGCTCTTGATCACAGGTCCAACAGGGTCAGGTAAAACGGTTTCTTTATATACAGGGATAAATATCCTCAACACTGAAGACACCAATATATCCACAGCCGAAGATCCCGTTGAGATCAACTTAGAAGGGATCAATCAGGTTAACGTCAACACCAAGACAGGCTTAACCTTCTCTGCTGCCCTTAAAGCCTTTCTCCGTCAAGATCCTGATATCATCATGGTTGGTGAGATTCGTGACCTAGAGACTGCTGAAATTGCCATTAAAGCAGCGCAAACCGGCCATATGGTGATGTCTACACTTCATACCAACAGTGCACCTGAAACCTTAACTCGCTTGCGTAATATGGGAGTCCCCTCCTTCAATATCGCGACTTCGGTCAATCTTGTTATTGCACAGCGATTAGCACGTCGCTTATGTGCACAGTGCAAACAAGCGATAGATATTCCCAAACAAAGTCTTTTAGAGTTAGGCTTCACTGAACAAGATTTAGCAAATCCTGAACTTCAGATATTTCAACCGGTTGGTTGTTCTGAATGTCGTGAAGGCTACAAAGGCCGTGTCGGTATCTATGAAGTGATGAAAGTGACCCCTGAAATTTCTAAAATCATTATGGAAGATGGCAATGCATTACAAATCGCAACCGCCTCTGCACAAGCTGGTTTTAACAATTTAAGGCGTTCAGGTTTACAAAAAGTCATGCAAGGGATCACTTCATTACAAGAAGTTAATCGAGTCACAAGTGAATAAAATTAATAAAAAGGATTAATAATCATGGCAGCTAAAAAAGCGCAAATGATGCCTACTTTTGCTTATGAAGGGGTAGATCGTAAAGGGGCAAAAATTAAAGGGGAATTACCTGCACGGAATATGGCTTTAGCAAAAGTCACTTTACGTAAACAGGGTGTCACCATTAAGAATATTCGAGAAAAACGCAAAAATATTCTCGATGGTTTAATGAAAAAACGAGTCACAACACTGGATATCACGGTGTTCACACGCCAGCTGGCAACCATGATGAAAGCTGGCGTGCCACTGGTACAAGGTTTTGAAATTGTTGCTGAAGGCTTAGAAAACCCTGCCATGCGTGAAGTGGTACTGGGCATAAAGAGCGAGGTCGAAGGGGGTAATACTTTTGCTGGTGCACTAAGAAAATACCCACAATATTTTGACAATTTATTTTGTTCTTTAGTTGAATCTGGCGAACAGTCTGGTTCGCTAGAAACTATGCTTGATCGTGTTGCGATCTACAAAGAAAAAAGTGAATTACTGAAACAAAAAATCAAAAAAGCCATGAAATACCCAGCCACAGTGGTTGTGGTTGCGGTTATTGTCACCATTATTTTGATGGTCAAAGTTGTGCCTGTTTTCCAAGATCTATTTAGCTCATTTGGTGCTGACTTACCGGCCTTTACCAAAATGGTGGTGAATATGTCGGTATGGATGCAAGAATATTGGTTTATCTTGATTATTGTGATTGGTGCGATTATTGCCTGCTTTCTCGAAGCGAAAAAACGCAGTAAAAAATTTCGAGATACACTGGATAAAATGGCGCTCAGATTGCCTATTTTTGGTGATTTAGTTTATAAAGCCATTATTGCGCGATATAGTCGTACCTTGGCAACCACATTTGCAGCAGGTGTGCCACTGATTGATGCACTTGAATCAACCGCTGGTGCAACCAACAACGTGGTTTATGAAGATGCAGTGATGAAGATCCGCGAAGATGTCGCAACTGGACAACAATTACAGTTTGCCATGCGCGTATCGAATCGTTTTCCATCAATGGCGATTCAAATGGTTGCGATCGGTGAAGAGTCAGGTGCTCTAGACAGTATGCTCGATAAAGTTGCAACCCACTATGAAAATGAAGTCGATAACGCGGTTGATGGTTTAACTGCAATGATGGAACCACTCATTATGGCAATTCTAGGTGTACTGGTCGGTGGACTTGTGATTGCAATGTACCTTCCAATCTTCCAAATGGGTTCTGTGGTCTAATGCAACAATTTTTCTCTTATTTTATCGAAAACCCAACTGCGCTCTATCTTGCAGTTGGGTTGTTGAGTTTATGTATTGGTAGTTTCCTCAACGTCGTTATTTTCCGAACACCTCGAATGATGGAACAGGAATGGCAGCAAGAGTGTCAGATGCTGCTCCACCCAGAACAACCGCTCATCGATCAAAGTAAATTAACACTCAGTGAACCGCCCTCGACCTGCCCAAAATGTCACTCTGCGATACGCTGGTATCAAAATATTCCTGTGATCAGTTGGCTCGTACTACGCGGTAAATGTGGTGCTTGTCAAAATCCAATTAGTATCCGCTACCCATTGATTGAACTCCTCACAATGGCGTGTTCTCTGGTGGTCGTGGCTGTGTTTGGTGCAACCATTCAAATGCTGTTTGCCTTGGTATTCACATGGGTTTTGATTACACTGACCTTTATTGATTTCGATACACAACTGCTTCCTGACCGTTTTACCCTTCCCCTTGCCGCACTAGGCTTAGCAATCAATAGTTTTGCGGTTTATACCACAGCAAGCTCGGCGATTTGGGGCTATGTAATCGGCTTCCTCTGTCTATGGATTGTTTATTATCTATTTAAACTCATCACAGGCAAAGAAGGAATGGGCTATGGAGACTTTAAACTACTCGCAGCCTTAGGTGCTTGGATGGGGCCGATGCTACTGCCGTTGATTGTGTTACTGTCTTCTATCGTCGGCGCAATTGTAGGGATTATCCTGCTGAAAATGCGTGGTGAAAATCAGCCCTTTGCATTTGGTCCTTATATTGCGATTGCAGGTTGGATTGCTTTTTTATGGGGTGATCAAATTATGAAAGTTTATCTTGGAGGTTAACATGCGATTTATCTTGGGAATTACAGGGGGCATTGGCAGTGGTAAATCTGCGGCGACCCAATGGTTTGAGTCTCAAGGTATCTGCGTTGTTGATGCAGATATTGTGGCGAGAGAAGTTGTTGAACAAGGTCAACCCGCATTAAAAAGTATTCAAGATGCATTTGGAGATTGGGTGTTATTGGAAGATGGCAACTTAAATCGACGTGCACTGCGCGAGCATATTTTCCAATCACCTGAAGCGCGTCAAACGTTAGAAGGAATTACCCACCCCGCGATTCGCCAGTCGATTATCCAACAACTACAAAATGCTCAAAGCCCTTATGTGATCTTGGTTTCACCACTACTCTTTGAAACCAATCAGCATGAACTTGTTCATCACACCTTACTGATTGATGCAGATGAACAAACACAGTTACAGCGTGCCAGCCAACGCGATGGACAAAATGCAGCAGAGATCAGAAAAATTATTGCAGCACAAATGCCTAGAGCTCAAAAACAACAACTCGCCCATGATGTTGTTCTCAATGATGGTTTATTAGAACATCTGCATAAGCGGTTGAAGCCCTTACATTTAAGTTATTTGCAACGTGCTGAGCAGTTCTTTTAATCTTTTTTTTGCTGAGCAAGTTGTTTACTTAAGCTGTCTTGGCGGAACCACCGCCATGGCTGTAATGCCCCGATTGCCATTCCCACCAAACCACAAGCAACGGCAACACTTAAGGGTTCATTTAACAACGGAACGGCAAGCGCAGCCGCGATAAACGGCGCTAAAGTGACAATACTTCCAGTCTTAAATGCACCTAAACGCTGAATTGCAGCGATATAAGTCAAAGTGGCAACAATCACGACCAATACGCCATGAAACAACCCTTGTACCAACAAATGCACAGCTTCGACTTCTTGAAAATGCTTTGGAATAAATAAAAGATAAATCGGCAAATAAATCAATGCTGACCAGATTGCTACACTTGCCATCGCATGCCATGCAGACAGTTTCCACTGTTTCAACAACACAGTG
The DNA here is from genome assembly GCF_000369505.1 of Acinetobacter sp. NIPH 298. Lineage (GTDB taxonomy): Bacteria > Pseudomonadota > Gammaproteobacteria > Pseudomonadales > Moraxellaceae > Acinetobacter. The sequence goes on along the minus strand of NZ_KB850054.1, from coordinate 356,348 downwards.
AATAGCCCCCACCAAACTGCACTAAAAAAGAATAACAGATCACCAAGACCAAATGACGAAGCTTGCTCATGCAACATCAAATAGCTCATCACCGCCAAAGCACTCAACATGATCATCAAACTCAACCACGTATGCTTATCAAAGGTCTGCTTAAAAAATACATAAGCAGCGACGGCAGTACATAATGGGATAAAACCATTTAAAAAAATCGCGGCATGCGCTGCTGGTGCATGTAAAAAGGCAGTATAAACGGTAAAACAGTAGGCTAAACCCCCTGTTAATGCCAATATCACTGCACGTGGATGCCATAAAAAAGCCAAATCTTTTTTATAAATCAGGATCGGCATGAGAATCGTAAACGCAATCGCAAAGCGCATTGCAACCAAATCCCACGCACTGATATGCCAATGCGCATTTAAGCGAGAGAAAATGGTAAAGCCACCCCAAATACACATGGTAATGAAGACAAATACGTAGCCTTGGGTTCGAACCGTCATGTCAAAGCACTTGAATCATCATACCGTAGTCAGATGATTATACATTGCGTTGACGACATGCTTCATACAACGCCATTCCCGTCGCCACACTCACATTCAAGCTTTGTAAATCACCTGACATTGGAATATAAACGGTGTGATCACACTGAGACTGTGTAATTGGTCGCAAGCCTGTATCTTCAGCACCCATCACGATCACAATCGGTCCACTAAAATCACACTGCTGTAGTGGCAAAGCCTTTTCATCTAACATCGTGCCGATAACGCGAGTATGTGTGGTGTCTTTTAAATGCGCCAAAGTACGTGCAAGATTAGTGACTTGAATAAATTTAACCTTTTCAGCGCCCCCTGCTGCAACTTTGCGAGCAGTTGGTGTAAGCCCTGCGGAACGGTCACGAGGCACGATCACCGCTTGAACCCCCATTGCAGCAGCGGTACGAATACAGGCACCAAGGTTATGCGGATCAGTTACTTGATCCAGTGCCAATAACAACGCATTTGGAGTCTGTTGCATCAGTTGATCTAAATCTTGTTCATTTAAGGTCGGATGTGGACGTACAGCCGCGACAACCCCCTGATGAAAAGGCAGACCCGCCAATTTTTCTAAACTGTCTCGACTGGCTTGTTGCACACTAATCCCAAAAGGTTCTGCAAGCTGTAAAATCTTTTGTAGACGTTGGTCATCACGCCCTTTCAGGGTAAACAACGTCAAGACTCGCTCAGGCTCTAACTCTAATAATGACTCCACAGAGTGAACACCATAATAATATTCAGATTTTGCCATGAACGAACGACCTCTTTAAAAATGCCCGCTTCAAAAACGGGGATTTAGGTTGTAAAAGTTTCTCTTTGAAGCAGGAACTTTTGGGAGATTTATAAAAAATAAAAATCCTGCAAAGTGACTTTACAGGTGAGGAGCGAATAGCTCCGCAAAAGAATTTAATAAAAAAATCCTGTAAAATGACTTTACAGGATTCCCTTACAGCATAAGTGTACTCGATTTAAACAGTAATAGGTTAGCCTTCTAGATGGCAAACATAATCGAGCACTTCATCCGCTTCGATATAAAAAACACTATTGCCAGGCACATAAAAAGACTGTCCAGCACGGAATAACTCACTTTCGGTGCTATCTGCAATTTTTACACGGCATTCACCAGAAATAATTTCCATACGCTCTGGTACATGTGTCTCGAATGCTAAAGGCTGTTCAGTCGGTAAAAGGACACCTAAAGTCTTTTTGGTACCATCTTCAAACTGTACTGTATGGCTAATACATGCCCCACCAAAATACACATTTGACTTTTTAATGACCGTAACATGATCAAACTGCACTGAACTCATGCCTACTCTCCAAATAATGCAGCATTTATATTAGGTTATGATGGACGTAGTTTAATTGTGCCTGCGTCACTAATCAATCCATTTTTATCATGCTTTTTGCAGCAAATTTCGAAGCACCAAAGTGCTTTATCACAGAGAGAACTGTCATATCCTAGGCAAATCAACAAATTCATCTATTCAACGCTTGTAGCAACTATAAAACTTCTCTATCTTTAAGCAAAAGATTTTGTGCATTGGATGCGTTTATGCTCACCCATTTAACTTTAATTAATTTTGCACTCGCCGACCACCTCGCTCTAGATATTGAACAAGGTTTTAATGTACTTACTGGTGAAACTGGTGCAGGTAAATCATTATTGTTAGATGCATTATCTGCCTGTTTAGGAGAGCGCACAGACACCCATTATGTCCGCTATGGTGCCGATAAAGCAGATGTGACTGCTGTATTTAGTTATCAGCCCGAAAGTGCCGAAGCACATTGGCTAAAAGAACATGAACTGGATGATGACACCGCTGAAATTCATTTAAGACGCGTGGTTTTTGCGACAGGTCGAAGTAAAGCATGGATTAATGGACGACCAAGCAGTTTAACTGAACTTAAAGAAATCGGGCGTTTGCTCGTACAACTCTATAGCCAGCATAGCCAACAACAATTACTTGAACCACCCTATCCCAAACATTGGTTAGACCGCTATAGCAACTTTGCAACGCCAGCACAGGCTGTGCGTGAGGCTTATGCGACTTGGCAAAAAAACATTCATCAACATCAAGCCGCTTTAGATGCGCAAGCAACACGTATTCAAAGAATACAAACGCTTGAATCCCAGCTTGAAGAACTCGAAGATATCATTCAGACCGATTATCGAGAAACAGAACAAGAATTTGATCGTCTGAGCCATCATGAACACATCATGCAAGACTGTGGTTTTAGCTTGAATGTGCTAGATGAAGCAGAACAAAATATTACCCAAGAAGTTGCCTCCATCATCCGTCGTTTGGAGTCTCACGCAGGACGTAGTGAGCAACTCTCCAGTATTTATAACTCATTGTTGAATGCGCAAAGTGAAATAGATGATGCAACTGCGAGTTTGCGTCAATTTATTGACCGACAAAGTTTTGATCCTGAGCGGATGGAACAGCTCAATGCAACTTTAGAAATTTTTCATCGCCTTGCTCGTAAGCATCGTAGCCAACCTGAACAACTAAAGCAGGAATACGAAGCTTGGCAACAAGAGCTAGAACAGCTCCATCATCTTGAAGATCCTGAAACCTTAGCGGAACAAGTTGAGATTTCATATCAAGAATTTATGCAAAAAGCACAACATTTAGATGAAATTCGTCGTGCTGCAGCCATTCCATTGGCACAACAACTGATCGAACAAGTCAAACCGCTCGCCTTGCCTGAAGCCTATTTTGAATTTAAGTTTGAACCATTGATGCCACCAAATGCAGAAGGTTTAAGTTCTATTCAACTGCTATTCACTGCCAATAAAGGTATCCCAGCACAACCCCTAGCACGTGTGGCATCAGGTGGTGAACTTTCACGTATTGCGCTGGTCATGCAAGTCATGAATGCCGAAAAAACTGAAGCTGAAGTGCTGGTATTTGATGAAATTGATGTCGGGATTAGTGGCGGAACTGCTGAAGTGGTTGGTCGCCTCCTCGCTGATTTGGCGCAACACGTACAATTGCTTTGTATTACTCATCAAGCGCAAGTTGCGGCACAATCTGACCAGCATCTCTTGGTGAAAAAGCAACAAACTGACCCTGCCAGTAGCACCATTATTGAACTTGACGAAGCGCAACGAATTTTGGAACTTGCCCGCATGTCTGGAGGGGTCGAAATTAGCGAAACCACCTTACAACACGCGAAACAACTACGTCAGTTGAAATTTCAACCGAGCTAGCGTCTATTAACAAAATATCAGAAAATGATTGGCGAAATCCGATCAACTCTTGTATGTTGATAAAAAGAACCTATATAGGGTCTGTTGGCATTTCACAGATGCTTGCGGCAGAGGACATTTTTTAGATGATACAAGGCATGTTTTGCGAAATTTAGTCATTCTAAATGATGAGAAACACTGTTTCGCAAGATAACGCAGTAGCGGCAAAAAATATCCCTACCCCAAAGGGTTATGGCTAAAACGTCCCCAAACTGCGTTATAAAACTTGACAAGGGGATCGCCATTGCCTGCGTTTCATGCCTTGTTTGCATCGTTTTAGCCTATAACGCAAGGCATGGCTGAAATATCAACAGGCCCTTGATAAATTAGCAGAATATTTTGATGGAGAACCGCCTAGGTGACGAAACAATATTTAACTCATCGTTGTCTAATTGCTCCACCAGACATGGCAGATGACTTCTTTGCAAATACAGTCATATATGTTGCTCGCCATGATGAAGACGGCGCTCAAGGCATTGTGATCAATCGCCCTTCTGATCTACAAATCAAAGAATTACTCAATGATTTAGAGATTGATGCCGACAATGTACAGCCACATGCAGTTTTGCAAGGTGGACCTTTGCGTCCTGAAGCAGGCTTTGTTTTACATACCGGCCAACCCACTTGGCATTCATCCATCGCTGTGGGTGAAAATGTCTGTATCACCACCAGTAAAGATATCTTAGACGCGATTGCACACAATGAAGGTGTTGGTCGTTATCAAATCGCATTGGGTTATGCGAGTTGGAGCAAAAATCAACTTGAGGAAGAAATGGCTCGAGGCGATTGGCTGATTTGTGATTCAGATATGGATTTGATTTTCAACTTACCTTATGACGATCGTTGGGATGCAGCCTACAAAAAAATTGGGTTAGATCGGACATGGTTTGCTTCAGAGATTGGTCATGCCTGATATCCAAACTTCACAATCAATTATGGCATTTGATTTTGGCACCCAAAAAATGGGGATTGCGATTGGTCAATCACGTATTGAAAGTGCCAATCCTCTCCCTCTATTCATCATGAAAGATGGCATTCCTGACTGGAATCAGTTATTGAAACTGGTCAAAGAATGGCAACCCAATCTATTTTTAGTGGGTTTGCCACTGAACATGGATGATAGTGAGTCAGAACTTTCTGCACGTGCCCGCAAATTTGCACGACGTTTACGCCATCAAACCAACATTGAAACATGGATGGTCGATGAACGATTAACCACGCGAGAAGCACGAGAAGAACTTGAATTTTATCAAGAACGTGGTCGCGCCAAGCGCTTATCCGCAGATAGTTTTGCGGCTGCTTTGCTGATTCAAAGTTGGTATCGTGATCCCACTGGAGTTACGCCTTAAAAGAACTGTCCCTCAACTTTCTAGCACAGAGCAGCATTAGTATTATTCCGCGTTAGAAAACAACTTCAAGATAACAACTCTTGAATAAAATAAGATACACGGAAGCGTCATCCACAACCTGCATGGCATAAACAAGATTTTGTTTCTGCGAAAAAGCATATAAATGAAGAAATAGAACAGGTTTTGTGGATGACAATGCCTTTGCCTACTTTGGGCTAAACCAAAGTAGGGCGAACCGCAGGTTTAACCTAAAATTGGATGGGAACTCAGCAAGACTCCGTATATCACTATTTCTCAATAATTCTAACCGTTGCCGTGCGTCCAGACACAAAAGCTAAAGGATTCTGCGGTTGTTCATCTAATACGATTTTGACAGGTACACGTTGTGCTAAACGCACCCAACTAAAGGTCGGATTCACGTTAGCAAGTAAATTAGAACTACCTGAGCGTTCACGATCTTCAATTCCCGTTGCTACCCCTTGAACATGCCCTTTAATCTGTTGACGATCACCCATGAGTTGCACCGTTGCCTGATCACCAACATGAATACGATTGAGTTTAGTCTCTTCAAAATAACCCACCACATAAAGCTGATGGCGATCAAGTAAAGCGGCAACGGCTTGCCCCACATTGACATAGCTTCCGACACGCAAATCAAAATTTGATAAAGTTCCATCAGCAGGTGCAACCACTTCTGAACGATGTAAATTTAATTGAGCTAAATGCAAACTGCTTTGTGCGACTTCTATCAGTGCTTGTTGCTGTTGAATCGCTGCATTGGACTGCTCAATACTTGCAACCAGTTGCTCACGTTCTGCGACAGCTTGATCGCGGGTTGCAAACACTTGATCCTGCTCTTGCCTTGAAATCGCACCATCCATGAGGCTAGCATAACGCGCTGCATTCTTTTCAGTCAGCTTCATATTGGCTTCGGTTTTGATCAAACTGGCTTTCGCACCTGCCAAGTTTGCATGAGCTTGTGCCAAACCCGCCTTGGCCTTAGCCAAATCAGATTTTGCTTGTTCCACATCTAAGGCTTGACGTGCGACATCAATTTTGAAAAGCACCTGCCCCTTTTTTACAGTTTGGTTATCCTGTACCAGAACCTCTGTGACCAGACCGTTGACATCTGATGCGACCTGAATCACATCACCCCGTACACGGCCATCTCTCGTCCACGGTGCGGCATTGTAGTAATTCCACAAATGCACGACCGCATAGACAGCGATCACGATCGCAACGAGTAATACCACAGGACGTATGACTTTTCGCACCTCAAATGCCTTCATGTTCATTACCTTTACCACTGATTCTTTAAATCATTAAATTTCGAATTGAGTGTTTATAAAAACCTTAGACCCACAGCCACACGAATAGCCCATGGACCAGTAGCAACAATGCCAAGTAAAAACACAGATTAAAAATACTCGGCAGTGCAATCCAACCCTTGATGACCAATCGGTCGACCCATGGACTAATCAGCTTAAACAAGACATAAGCGATGATGGCTTGCACCAAAAGAATGGGGATATAAATCCCATAAAGATTAATTTCACCCATGTGACACACCTACGCCTGACATTGCCACATCCATTTCATCGGTTGGAATATGACCAATGCTTTCACAAATATTATTCAGAGAAATCAACAGCCGTTGCTGTAATTGAGCATCTTCAATCTGCTGAGCAATGCGATGCAGTAGATTGATTTGCTGCACAATAGATGTTGAGAAATGATGCGATGCACTTTGTTTCTCTTGGGCTTGGAAATACTGAGCTAATTGCTGTTGCAATACTGCGACCTCAGTTTGCAGCGCGGATAGCTGCGGTAGTTTTTGACTAATTTCTTGTAGCCGCACCAAATCAACAATCGAGCTGCTCTCAATCAATGCATTTTGAATCGCTGTTTTAATCTCAGGATTTTGCACCAACTTGGTATTCAAAATACCCACACGATCCAACATACTGCGTAAATGGATTTTAAAATCACTACCATAAGACATGCTTAAGGCCTGACGCATGGCTTGATAATGCAAAGCCAAAATACGCGTGGCACTGGTATCTGGTGAAACGGCACGAACCAAATCAATCACAATCAGCGACACCAATACGCCCAAGATCATGGCAAAGGAACTATCCAAATAAGAAACCGCATCCATCGTATATTGGTTATGCAGATTCAAACCCATCATGGTATTGATCCCAAGTACCATACCAATCGGCATCAGCATTTGATTGGCCATCATGGTTACAGCCACAAGGAACATTGGAAACAGGACCAAAGCCAATTGCCAAAAATGTGTGACATGCGGAAAAATACCAAAGGCGTATAAAAAGACCAAACCCGCAGAAAAAATACTGCCCCAAATAAAAATCCGTAACACAGGCACAGGATTATCCAAAGCAGTCAAAATACACGCCGTCACCGCACCCATTTGCGCCATCATAAATCCAGCTTTCCAACCCGAAACAATCCATGCGCCAGTCACAATAAAAGTAATCAATACCGCACTAATGCCACCACGAACAGCGATGCCATGATCACGATGTAAACTTGGGTACTTGGTGGTAATCGCGGTAATTTCGACAGGAATATCTTTGTTGCCTTGCTGGATCTGCTGCCAAATAAGCTTTACCGCCAAAATATTGGCAATAAAATGACGCACATCCATTTTCAATGCCGCCAAGACAATTTGCTGTTCGGACGTTGCCAGAACCATAAGTTCAGCAAAATCCTGTTCAAAGCTACTCGGTAAGCCCTGTAAATCACTCGGTTTTAACACGCGATCTTGTTTTAAAAATGCCAAGCTATGCTGAAGAATCAGATCCAAATGCGGTGCTAGATTGCTCATCTGCATTTTTTCAAGCTGTTTCACGCGTTGAGACAGCGCCACCAAATTAGCGACCACTAACGACACCTGATGCAACATTTCCTGCAAAGGCTTGGTCATCCCATTCAACTCACCTTTTTCATAGGCCAAATGAACTGCCAAAGCATGAATATCAGAAGCATCACGCGTGATCACAGACAGAATTTGCGTATCATCGTCCGAACTTGCCTGCACACTCATTAGATTCCTAAAGGTACTTTCCAGATCACTTAAGGTTTTATTGACACGCTGCTTGATCATGGCACCAACATGAACGGGTAAAACCGTTGCAGAGACGACCGCTGTTGCAATCACACCGATTGAAATTTCTAACACGCGCGCCAATGCAATATCAAAAATATTGTAGACATCAATATAGGTAATCGCGTTATACACAATCATGGCGGTTGAATAGCCAGCCAACATAAAGACATAACTACGTGGCGTACGATCCAGTAATGAAACGTATAAAGCAAACCCGACCCATAAAGACAAAATAATGGTAAATAACCATGGCGTATTAATAAAATGAGGGGTTAACAATAAGGCAATCATTGCCCCAACCACCGTCCCAACTAAACGATACACACATTTTGACGACACCATCCCTGAGTAAGGATTGGCAATAATCAATACCGTACCAATCGACCACATTGGATTAATTAAATCGAGTTCAAATGAAATAAACAGTGCCAGCATGCCTGCCACAAAGGTTTTGCAGGCAAAAATAATGTCCAGTCGGCTCGGTCTAAAAGCCAACAACTGTTTAAATAGCATGAACGTGTCTCAATTCTGAGCCAGACTTTTCGCTCATATTCTTTCAACAACACCAATAAATGTGATGACGAATTCAACTGATTTGGACAGATCCAAATCAGTTCGATAAGCGTAAAGCTGATGATAGGAAGTGATGTGCAATATTCGGAAAATTTAGAGTTATAACCCAAAAAATATCCAAATAAGACATTATGTGATCTATTTTTTCAAAACACGACCAATTAGTCAATATAAATTATCACCATTTGATAATATTTAATTTTAATTTAGAACAATATTGATAAAAGTGATCTTCTTTCTCATCATGACCATTGGTTTATTCAACCATCTCGATCAGATTTAAAAGTCCATACACGAACTCAGACTTTTCTGTTATAAAACAATAAAAGTTTGATTTTCACGTTATTTTTAAGGAGTAGATGCCCCATCATGGCAATTTCGAGTTTTGGTAAGATTCTCACTGTACTGGATCTATTCTCAGTTTCACGCCCGATTATCAATGTCGATATCATTTGTGATGAGCTTGCTCTATCCAAACCTACTGCCTATCGCTATCTTAAAGAATTGGTCGCGACCGATATGCTGAAACGCATTAGTGGCACGTCAGGTGACTACACTTTAGGATCTAAAATCGCTGTTCTGGACTATATTTCGCACAGCACCGATCCATTGGTGCAAACAAGTATTCCTTTTATGCGAGATATCGTTGAAAAAACTGAACTGTGCTGTTTGCTCACCTATCTAAACCATGATTATTGTATCGACCTACATCACGAAACATTTAAAGAGTCAGAGCTACTCTCATTTGGTCGTGGTTGTCCTCGCCCTGTTTATATTGGCGCATCACCAAAAATCGTGATTGCACATTTGAGCAAACAACGCATTCAAGCCTACTATCAACAATTCAGTCATGAACTGGCTCAGGTTGGTTTCGCACAAAACTTAGATGAATTCTCTCAACACATGCGAAAAATCAAGAAACAAGGCTTTTATTTATCACAAGGTGAGATTGACCCATCTGTTTGTGGTCTTTCAGTACCAATTCGATTTTCAAACAAAGAAGCGCCGATTGCGCTCACTTTGGTGGCATCAAAAAATCGTTTTGACTTCTTAAACATTCAAAAATTGACAGAAATTCTGCAAAACAATGCCGCACAAATTGAACTTAAATTTGCAGCACTCCCAGAAAATCCATAAAGCCAAACTTGAGAATATAAAAAATATTTACATTTTTAGCCGTTGCTAAAATAGATGGATTCTCATATTATGATTATGTTCTTCAGCATACTCTCCTAAAAGAGCATGTTTCCTCAGAGAACTAAGCTCATCCTTGCTATGGGCTTTTTTCTTGCCTTTATTTTTATATAGCCAGTAAAAAGCCCTCCATCTGGAAGGCTTAGAAATTTTGAATGGATCGATCAAATATCTATTTTAAGGTTGTTTCAAGTATGGCCACGCTGCTTTGAGATAGATAAACATAGACCATAATGTCAAAATCACAGCTGCATAAAGCAAAGCATAGGCCCACATTTCGAGTGGTTTCCAATTCAACAGAAACACACTAATCGCAATCATTTGAAAAGCAGTCTTATACTTCCCTACCGTTGAAACCGCAACATTGGTACGCGCACCGAGTTCAGCCATCCACTCACGCAAAGCAGATACCGTAATTTCACGAGAAATAATCACGATGGCAGCAAATGCCATAGAAATGGTCGGTTGCCATTGCACTAAGACAATGAGCGCCGCTGCAACCATTAGTTTATCAGCAACAGGATCAAGGAAACGTCCGAAAGCTGAACTCTGATCTAATGTCCGTGCCAAATAGCCATCGAACCAATCCGTAAGCGCAGCAACGACAAAGATTGCTGTCAGCACCATATGGCGAAGCATTCCACCATGATGTTCAGCTCCAATGGCTGGTGGCCAATAAGCGATCACCAAAAACACTGGTATTAAAGCAATACGCGCCAAGGTTAAGATATTGGGAATGTTCAGGATTTGCCCTGTACTCATAAACACCGCCATGTTGTTCGCGTCAAATTTGCATATTGCACAAAGGATGTACCGAGAATGTATCCATCTGTAAGCAACTTTATACGAAATATAGTTGAATGTCGATTAGGCAAAAACGGCAACCGTCTGTCTTAACACGGCAATGAGCTGATTTTGTTGATCCCAAACATAAGCATATTCCGTTGAATACCCTTGATGGGCAAACTCAGTGACGACCTTATATTTAAACCAATCCTGAATTTGATGTGCAATTGGACTTAAATAAGTAATCTGCCATGTCAAAGAACTCGCAGGCGCTGGGGTCTTAAACATCGGCAGCACGCCTGGCGGCCAAACATCCATTAAAGCAAACAAATCTGCAAGCTGCATGTCACGATTGGGATGTAAAGCAGGTGAAAAACGACTCCAACCACCAAAATCAGGGACCTTACTTCCCGCCATTGGGTAGCTCCCCTCTGCCCAACACAATTCAAATTGTTGTAAGCATTCTGGCATCAAACCTTCGAGATAGAAGGTTTTTTCCAATTGTTCAGCCATCGGATAATCAGGAACTTGAGGCAAATTACTCACGTGGATCCGAGACTCACGCTGTGAACCAAAACTTGCAACTAAAATACTCTGTACTGCGTCATCTTGCCATAACCGTATTTCTAAGCTAGTGACTGATTTTCCCTGTCTTAAAATCTCAGCACTCAGCTTTGCTCGTCCTTGTTGTACTGGGCCAACGAAAGTGACATTACAACTTAAGAGTTGTTTTGCTGCATCATTCACCACACTCAGCGCTTTTTGAATCATTAAGCCTGCAACTAAACCACCAAATACTGTGCGACCTTGTAGCCATCCCGATGGAATATCAATCCATTCTTGTTGTTCGATCTGTTGATAAATCGGGAGTAGAGACATATTGATTTCCTTAATCGCTCTGAATAAATGTTATCTTTCTACTTTTTAACGTAAATGTGAATGATCGATCTGGCTAGAATTACAGAACAATTATGTCAATTCAGTATGCTGCCCCCTAACGCGACCTATCCCATCATCGTGCAACACCATCTACTCATGCAAGATTTTATAAATGGTGCGTGCCATCACCTCACCTAAACCTTGAACCAACATAAGCTCTTTTTCAGATGCCCTCAGTACACCTTGTATCCCACCAAAATGCGTCAGTAAATCACGACGGCGTTTAGGACCTAGCCCAGGAATCGCCTCCAATACAGAACTACTGCGACGTTTATCACGCTTCGCTCGATGCTTGGTAATCGCAAAACGATGGGCTTCATCACGGACCTGTTGAATCAAATGCAGGGCTTTATGGTCTTCTGCCAATTGCAGCTTAGTGCCATCGGTAAAATGTAGCGTTTCCAAACCCGCTTTACGCCCCTCACCTTTAGACACCCCAATCATAAAAGCATCTAGTGCTAACTCTTGCATCACCTCCATTGCCATATGCAATTGACCTTTACCACCATCGATGAGGAGTAAATCAGGCAATATATTTTTCTTATAGCGGCGGATTAACGCTTGGCGCATAGCGGCATAATCATCGCCACCCGTAATATCTTGAATCGCAAACTGACGATAGTCCCGCTTTCTCGCGCCACCTTGATCAAAGACCACGCAGGATGCAATCGGTGCTTCACCCATCGTATGGCTAATATCAAAACATTCAATTCGGTCAATCGGACGCCCCACCACTTGTTCAAGCTGATGAAAACGTTCGTTCAATTCTAGATAATTACTGAGTTTACCTTTAATGGCATGCTGCACATTCATTTGTGCTAACTCTAGCCACTCCGCCCGTGTTTCACGTACTTTATGCTTGATGTGGACTTTCTTGTTAAAGGTTTGCTGTAATGCTTCTTCGAGTTGAGGGCGATCAGGCACCTCAATATTCACAATCAGCTCAGTCGGTACTTCATCTGCTACCTGAAAATAAAAATTCGCAATAAAGTCGCTGAGCATTTGCCCGAGATCGTCTCCCAACATATCTGGAAAATAACTTTTCCCTCCGAGCATTCTTCCGTTCCGAACGTACATGATCTGCACACAAGTTACGCCCGCTTGATAGGCAATCGCTAAAATATCAGCTTCACCTTTAACTTTAAAGACTGCCTGTTGTGCCTGAACCTCACGCAATAAGCCTAAACGATCCCGATAGAACACTGCCTTTTCAAACTCAAGTGCTTCAGCCGCTTGCTCCATTTTTCCGATCAATTCTTGATTCAGCTCTTTGGTATCCCCTTGTAGAAAACGAATCGAGTTATCGACATCTTCTTTATAGGCTTCAGGGCTAATCAACCCCACGCAAGGCGCAGTACAACGTTTGATTTGATACTGCAAACACGGACGTTTTCTTTGGGCAAAATAGCTATTTTCACACTGCCGTACATTAAATAGCTTTTGCAAGGTGAGCAAAGTATCTCGCGCACTGTAAGCACTCGGATAAGGTCCAAAAAACTTACCAATTTGATGTTTACCTTTGCCACGTCCACTAGCAATACGCGGATAGGGTTTATCTGCCGAGACAAAGATATAAACATAAGATTTATCATCTCGCAGCATAATGTTATACGGTGGACGGTGCAGTTTTATAAGATTTTGTTCGAGTAATAAAGCCTCTGTTTCCGAACGAACAATCAGCGTTTCAATGTCATAAATACGCGCAACAAGGGCTTGTGTTTTAGGGTGCTCAATGGTTTTAACAAAATAGCTGGATACACGATTTTTTAAATTTTTTGCCTTACCCACATACAATAACTCACCCTCTTTGCCGAGCATTTTGTAAACACCAGGCAATTGGGTCATGTGAGTCAGGATGGTTTCAATGTGTTCACGTGCGTTAGAGTTCACAATAGATTTTCATGAGCAGAATTACTTTGATGATGTAGTCTATGCACACGAATTTCAAGCCTAACTCGGTGAAATCCATGTGCTGCTCAGTTATGATTAGAATACTCGACCCAAAAATCGATCAACCTGCTTAAATGCCGATTCATTAAAGAAGTCACACGCCAATACATTGTTCTGCTGCGCAGTATTTACCTCTCTTTCATTGTGAAAAAAGCCCCAATGCTCCTTCGCTTGATAACGAATTCGCGTATCAGCTAACTTAAACTCAGTACTCGGTTGGAAAGCAGTCCATGCGGCATTTTGCCAAATTCCTTGATTTAGAATATTACTGTTTGTACTGACATGGGAAAGGCTTTGTGTTGGATATAACTCAATATAATTTTGGGTACTGAATTGAACCTGTTTATTCCAACATGTTGCGCCTGAAGGGAACTTATCTTGAGTGGAAAATAGTAATGCTTGAATAATTTGTAAGGTTGCATCACTCATCAGGGGTGTATCTCTAGCTTGAGTGAACAAATAACCAATATAATCTGAAACGTTTAACCCCGACAAATCAATTTTTTGTAATTGATAAGTGAGTTTAAAAGATGCTTTTTGACCAAAATTATAAGGTTCGTATTCTAAAACAGAATCATTAAAAATTGCTTTTGTTCCGATCAGATATGCACCTGCTGTAGTTTGTGGCGGAAGTATGGTCGATATCTCATCTTTAGTTAAAAAGTTACGTAACGCTTCTGTCCGTAATTTTGGCGTTTCCGAGTATGTTAAAGAAAGAATTTTATCCTTATCGACTTGATATACTTTTTTGATTAATGCATTTGAAGCATTAGATGCCTCAATATCATAGCTATAAAAGCCTTTATTGTTAGAATCTACGCCACCGTAAATATCATCATTTTCTTCTGTACAAGCGACCAAACTTAATACACTCATACATATCAATAATTGTTTTTTCATTATGTATTCTCATCATTCAAAAGCGCATTGATTATCTACTTTTATACCATTTGATACAACTAGACACTGATTCTGATGATGCTCCGATGGCGATAAAAAAAGCCCTGAAAATCCGTTAAGACTTCAGGGCAGAATATAAATCTATGTGCTCAGCACAGCTAGCCAATCAAAGGTTACCGCACACCTTAAAATACATAAGGTCGAACAAAAATAACGAAGAACAAGCCAAGCATAATGAACCATTTCAAAAAGTAATAAAGTTGACGATTTGATTTCTTCAACGCCTTGGCTTTAATACGAACTTGATAGACATAACCAAATGCTTTATTTAGGCCGCCAGTTTGATCGCCCACTTCATTGGGTGAACTTGCCGCAGTCATCACACTTTTGCCAAACCAATGATTAAACTTTTCCATGAAACGCGTTTTTAATGGGCGCTCTACGTCAGCAAAAAAGATAATACGGTTTTGATCGGTTTTATTTTCAGCATAGTGAATATAGGTTTCATCAAACACCACACTCTCACCATCACGCCAAGAATAACGCTCACCATCGACATCAATGAAACAACGATCATCGTTCGGTGTAATCAAACCTAAATGGTAACGCAATGAACCTGCATAAGGATCACGATGGCGAACCAAACGGCTATCAGGTGCAAGCTCTGTAAACATTGCAGCTTTGATACTTGGGAGTGTTTTTAATAAAGCCGTTGTTTTTGGACAAAATTCTGATGCTGATGGATGTGCAGAGTCATACCATTTCAAATAGAAACGCTTCCAACCCGTTTTAAAGAATGAATTAAAACCCAAGTCATCATAAGTACTTGATGCTTTAATACCACCTTTGTCATAAAGCGCTTGCGCTTCATCACGGATCATTTCCCAGTTTTCATCCAGAACTTTTAAGTCCTTGAAATGCTGTGTGTCGATATAGGGTTGATTCGGCACGCTGGAAAACATGTACATTAAATAGTTAACGGGTGCGAATAGCGTTGAATGGTCAAAAAATTGACGATAAAACGAGTGTCTAACTTTACCACGGCGATGAACATAGAACGCCGAAATGATAAAGATCGCTAATATGATCCACTTAATCATTAGATTACTCTATCTTTTTAGCTGAAAACCAAATGCCAGTTTGAGAACCAAATATCAAAATCGCACTCAAAATAAGCTTGCTATTCTAGCAAATTTATATGACTGAATACCAATTTACTTTGTTTAAAGCGGACAAATAAGGCTTTGGAGTTATCTTTAGCAATCAAAGAGAAATAGCTAAAAACATCATTAAAAATTTATTTTTCTTCGTGACTTAAAAGTCTCACTAGAAAGTTACAACAAATTGATGACCACTGCGTCACGCCTTGATACAACTTGTTATGTCCTTTTTAGATATAGTTATCGTAAGATTAGCGAAGCTTTTTTGTGTGCCTAACCGCACACATGCTTTATGACATCAACTCAGAATCCTCCACAACAAGGGAGATCAGGCATGATCCACGCTGGCAATGCCATTACCGTCCAAATGCTTGCGGACGGAATTGCAGAATTCCGCTTTGACTTACAAGGTGAGTCGGTTAATAAATTTAACCGTGCAACCATTGAAGACTTCCAAGCAGCAATTGCTGCGGTTAAAGCCAATAACGATATTAAAGGCTTAGTTGTAACTTCTGGAAAATCAACATTTATCGTTGGTGCAGATATCACTGAATTTGGCGACAACTTCGCCGCAGGTGAACAAGCAATTGTTGATTGGCTTATGCCTGTACACGAAATCTTCAACAGCTTTGAAGATTTAGATATCCCTAAAGTTGTTGCTATTAATGGCATGGCGTTAGGTGGCGGTTTCGAAATGTGCTTAGTCTGTGACTACCGTGTCATGTCGGAACAAG
Organism: Acinetobacter sp. NIPH 298; assembly: GCF_000369505.1. Classification (GTDB taxonomy): domain Bacteria; phylum Pseudomonadota; class Gammaproteobacteria; order Pseudomonadales; family Moraxellaceae; genus Acinetobacter. The sequence continues at coordinate 339,844 of NZ_KB850054.1, read as the reverse complement.
CACAAGTCGGCTTACCAGAAATCAAATTGGGTATCTATCCTGGTTTTGGTGGTAGCGTACGTTTAAGCCGTTTAATCGGTATCGACAATGCAGTTGAATGGATGGCAATGGCCAATCCAAAGAAACCTGCTGCTGCACTTAAAGATGGTGCTGTAGATGCGGTTGTTGCTGCTGACAAATTACAAGAAGCTGCCATTGACTTGGTTAAACAAGCCATTGCTGGTCGTTTGGACTGGAAAACAAAACGTCAAGAAAAATTAGACGCGATTAAATTGAACCCACTTGAACAAATGATGGCGTTCAATACAGCGAAAGGTGCGGTACTTGCAAAAGCAAACCCTGCGCAATACCCTGCTCCAAAATTATTGCTTGATTCATTACAAGCAGGTGCAACATTAACACGTGATGATGCATTAAAAGCAGAAGCACAAGGTTTCGCAAAAGCTGCGATCACACCACAAGCAGGTGCATTGATCGGTTTATTCATCAATGACCAAGTTGTGAAGAAAACAGCGAAAAAATATGAGAAAGGTGCTCACCCAGTAAACCAAGCAGCGGTATTAGGTGCTGGTATCATGGGTGGTGGTATTGCTTACCAAGCGGCAAGCAAAGGCACACCAATCATCATGAAAGACATTGGTAACCCACAACTTGCACTTGGTATGAAAGAAGCGAATGGCTTACTGACCAAGCAAGTTGAACGCAAGAAAATGAAAGCTGCGCAAATGGGTGAAACACTTGCTCGTATCCGCCCGACTTTAAGCTACGATGAGTTTAAAGAAGTGGATATCGTGATTGAAGCGGTGACTGAAAATCCAAAAGTAAAAGAAATGGTATTGGTGGAAACTGAGAAAAATGTTCGTGAAAACACGATCATTGCATCAAACACTTCTACAATTTCAATTACACGTTTAGCAAAAGCATTACAACGTCCTGAAAACTTCGTTGGTATGCACTTCTTCAACCCAGTACACATGATGCCACTGGTCGAAGTTATTCGTGGTGAAAAGACTTCTGACGAAGCGATTGCAACCACAGTTGTTCTTGCTCAGAAAATGGGTAAAACACCAATCGTTGTGAATGACTGCCCAGGTTTCTTAGTAAACCGTGTATTGTTCCCTTACTTTGGTGCATTCGACCTTCTTGTTAAAGACGGTGCGGATTTCCAACAAGTAGACAATGTAATGGCGAAGTTCGGCTGGCCTATGGGTCCTGCATACTTGATCGACGTTGTTGGTATCGATACAGGTGTTCATGGCGCTGAAGTCATGGCTGAAGGTTTCCCTGACCGTATGAAGCCTGACTACAAAGGTTCTATCGAAGCGATGTACGAAGCAAAACGTCTTGGTCAAAAGAATGACGTTGGTTTCTACAAATACGTGTTAGACAAGAAAGGCAAGAAAGCGAAAACTGTTGATCCAACAGCTTACGAAATCATTGCACCTTTCGTTACGGGTGAAAAACGCGAGTTTGACAACCAAGAAATCATTGACCGCATGATGCTTGCTTTCTGTAACGAAACTGTTCGTTGCTTAGAAGACAACATCGTTGCAACGGCTGCTGAAGCAGATATGGCAATGATTATGGGTGTAGGTTTCCCTCCATTCCGTGGTGGTCCATGTCGTTACATCGACCAAACAGGTGTTGCTGAATACGTTGCGCTTTGCGACAAATATGCACACTTAGGTAAGGCTTATGAAGCGCCACAGATGTTGCGTGACATGGCTGCTAACAACACAAAATTCTACGGTTAAGGAGCGACGTGAATGGCTACTTTAAATCCACGTGACGTTGTGATTGTTGATGGCGTTCGTTCTGCCATGGGCAAATCGCGTAACGGTATGTTCCGCAATGTACGTGCCGACAGTTTATCTGCTGAATTAGTACGTGCACTGGTTGCTCGCAACCAGTTCGATACAAACGAAGTTGAAGACATCATTTGGGGTTGTGTCAACCAAACTTTAGAGCAAGGTATGAACATTGCTCGTAATATTGGTTTATTGGCTGACATCCCTAAGACTGCTGGCGGTCAAACCGTCAACCGTCTTTGTGGTTCTTCTATGCAAGCAATCCACACGGCTGCTGCACAGATTGCAACCAACCAAGGTGACGTGTTCATCATCGGTGGTGTAGAGCACATGGGCCATGTAGGTATGATGCACGGCATCGACCTGAACCCAGAAGCGTCTAAACACTATGCGAAAGCATCTAATATGATGGGCTTAACGGCTGAAATGTTAGGCCGTATGAATGGCATTAGCCGTGAAGAACAAGATGCGTTTGGTGTTGAATCTCACCGTCGCGCTTGGGCTGCAACACAAGAAGGTCGTTTCAAAAACGAAATCGTTGGTGTTGAAGGTCATGATGCCAATGGCTTCAAAATCCTTTGCGACATCGACGAAGTGATTCGTGCTGAAGCAAACCTTGAAGCGTTCAAAGCATTGAAACCTGTATTTGATCCTAAAGGCGGTTCAGTAACCGCGGCAACGTCTTCTGCGCTTTCTGACGGTGCTTCTGCAATGTTGTTGATGTCTGCTGAACGTGCACAAGCTTTTGGTTTAAAACCACGTGCCGTGATTCGCTCTATGGCGATTGCGGGTTGTGATGCTGCGATCATGGGTTACGGTCCAGTTCCAGCAACTCAAAAAGCACTTAAGCGCGCTGGTTTAACGATGGCTGATATTCAAACCATCGAATTAAACGAAGCATTTGCTGCTCAAGGCTTATCAGTCATGAAAGGCTTAGGCGTTTATGACAAACAAGACATCATCAATTTGAATGGTGGTGCGATTGCATTGGGTCACCCATTGGGTTGTTCAGGTGCACGTATCACAACAACATTGTTGAACGTGATGGAACAACAAGATACGCAAATCGGTCTTGCGACCATGTGTATCGGTCTTGGTCAAGGTATCGCGACGATTATCGAACGTGTTTAATCGACACTAAGAAAAAGAAACCCCGCTTATAGCGGGGTTTCTTTTTTTGAACTAAGTTCAAATTTTAGGGTATGAAAAATTGATTTTTAGGACCTTTTAACCCGTCTTGAATCTGTTGCTGCAATTTCAAAATATCATCCATATTGATCTTAATCGACCCATCACGGATCCCTATTATATTATTTCGATCAATATTCAAAGGTTCTAACATTTTAAACAGACCACTAGTCGGATCAGATGATTGTAGACCCTTAGCAACGGCTAAAACATGTTGCTCTAATAGCGGAGAAAGTTGCGATGAATCAGGTTCTTCCATTTTTTGTTGATAATTAACCGTAGTTACGCCCTCTTTCACTCCAGCATTCTGCATATCACTATGAACTTTGTAGATCTGATGTTGTAGAGCTTCACGTATTTTTTCATCTTCTTGGAAGGGAACAAAGCCGACTTCTTCACGTAACTCAGACTCCGCCATAATACGAATCGTTGGCAATGTAACGACCTCATCTGCTTGAACCGTTGGTAAACCAATAGCAGCAAATACGGCGATAAACACTGATCGTTTTAGAAAGTTCATGACTCGGCTCGCTCCAAAAATCCGTCACCATACGAAAAGATGATGAGTTAAATAAAAGCATCTATTCATAGGCTACAACAAAGTCGGGCTTGATTCAGTAAGGCTCAGATAAACGGTAAATATCAATAAAATTTTGAACGGAAGATCAAATGAATTATGAGTATCAAGTCATTCTATTTTCTGAGTATTTCTTTCAAATAGCGAACCAACTGAGGAAAGTCAGTATAACCATCCTCTGCCAAAAAATGCCCCGCTTTAGGAATAAGGGTAAATGGTATATCAAGTTTTTTTGCGAGCTTAATACTCAATTCAGGTGGGACATATTCATCATTTTCTGAAATAAACAGGTGTTTATTTGGGGAATTCTTCAAATTTATATGCATATTTTGACTTTTTAGAATATATGAGTCTAGTTGGGGTAACACGGGTAAAGTTTCAGTAAACCCAGCAACAAGAATAACTCCCCCAATCTTGGGAGGATTCCGCTTTGATAAAAAATTTAATAATGTGACACCACCTAAACTATGGGCTACAAAATACGTCTGTTCATCAATCATTTTAATATTTTGTTCTAAAATATGCTGCCAAGCCTCAACATCTGGCTGCATCGGATTGGGTAACTGTAAGATGGTTACCTGAGTATGTGAATCCTGCATCTGCCTCTGTACTGATTCAAACCAATGATCATGTGCTGTAGCACCATAACCATGCACAATAAATATCTGACGATGTATCGTCGCCTCTTGTGGAGGAGCAGCATATCCAAAAAAAGAAGTGAAAAACAATCCTAAAGAATAAGCCAATTTTTTCATCAATATACTCTCAGTAAAATCTACTTATAGCCATGCTAAACTATGACAGCTATGTTAAGGTCAAGTGATATTCTATGAATCTTGCAAAAGTTGCCAAATTAACGCAGGTTAGTCCTCGTATGTTGCGTTACTATGAGGACGTAGGGCTAGTTCATCCCAAACGAAACTCAAATAATTATCGCGATTACAGTCAAAAAGATATTGAAGATATTTATAAGATTAAAATATTGAATGATGCAGGGATGAATTTGAAAGATATTCAAGTTTTATTACCTTGTTTCGATTTGGATTATTACCGATTTAGTTTATGTCCAGTTGTGCAGACAAAATTAGAAAATGAACTTAAAAACGTAAATGAGCAATTAATCAAACTACAACGATCACATGAACTATTAAAATCATTTTTAGAACATGGTACAGTTGAATCAACCATTTAGGACCATACATATGAATCATATAATAAAAACGACATTATCCATTGCTTTATCAAGCATGGTTATCTCGGGCTGTGCCACCAAAACCCTCATCACCAAAGACAATAAAACTTATACTCGGACGGCAAAGGTTACTTTAGTTGAAGACAATGTGGTCGCTTTTGGACGACCGGCACAAGCAACAGCCAATTTACCAAGAGATAGCATCGTCATTGCAGGTCAAAAGAACAGTTACATTCTGACCCAAGGCGGCACTCAGTTTGTGACCATCATCAACAAGCTTGATCCCAAAAATATACAAATCACACGTGATCTAAATTTCTTCTCTGAAAAAAATGATGGTCATTTTTCAGGAACATTGCCCATTTCTTATGTCAAACTCAAAGAGGATTTAAGCAAAAAAGACTTAGAATTTTTTATTGAAAATGGTGCAAAAGAATGTTCGTCTTCAAGTGATACACGTATGCAAGCGCAACGTTTTTGTTTTGATCTAAAACTTGCGGGTGTAGTCTACCCTGTCGCAAATAATCTGACTTCATTGAAAGCATTAAGCAAACCTTATCAAGTTACAATCTATACCAATCAACAAGAAAGCTATAAATCAAGATCAAGTCTCAATCCTTTTGAAAAATTGGTGCTTCTACCTTTCGCAGTAGCAATTGATGTGGTGAGCTTACCGTTCCAAGCTGCCGAAAAGATTTTTGATTAAGCTTAAGTTAAAGGTCTTTGACTCAAAGCAATCACTTGCCTCAAAGACCTTACCTTCTTATTGCCCCTAAAATCATTTTTCCATCAACTGTGTGTCTCTTCTTCACCTTCATTATCAAAGGTTTTGGCGATTTTATCGATATTTAGACTTTTCGCCATCGCATCAAAAATATCCTTATAAACACCTTGTTGCTGATAAAGTTGATAATGCTCACCGTGCTCAACGATCGCACCATCCTGCATCACATAGGTATAATCCGCATCAATGATCTGTGACAAACTATGAGAAATAATGATCACTGTCCGCCCCTGTTTGATTTCATCTAAGCTATGTTTAATCTGTTCAGTGGCAATGGCATCCAAACTTGCTGTCGGTTCATCCAAAAAGATAATTGGTGGGTTTTTCAGAAACATCCGAGCGATTGCGATTCGTTGTTGTTGACCGCCCGATAACTGCAAGGCATCTGATTGATAGCCTTTTGGTAGTTTCAAAATTTGTTCATGAATGGAGGCTTTCTTTGCTGCTCGGATAATCTCTTCTTCAGTTGCATCCATTTTTCCATAGCAAATATTGTCTTGGATAGTGCCTTGGAAAATATGATTTTTCTGTAATACCAAGCCAATATGATCGCGTAAATATTGAGTATCCATTTGGTTTAAATCAATCCCATCCATGAGAATCTGCCCAGATTGCGGTAAGTAAAACTTATCTAACAAACTAATCAGGGTCGATTTACCTGCACCTGATAGTCCAACCAAGGCAGTAATTTTATTGGGTTGAATAACCATGTTGATATTTTTCAGGGCATGATGGCCATTGGGATAATAAAAATCGACCTGCTTTAACTCAAACTTTCCTCTCAGATGCGCTGGCTTTTGCTGCCCCGAATCCTCAATCTCATCATCTGCTTGAAGAATCTGAAAAAAACTTTCTGCATAAATCATGGCATCATTCACCTCATCATAAATGCGGTGGAGTGAACGAATTGGAGCAGATACGTTGTTAAATAACAGAATATGGAACATGATCATCCCGATACTCATGTCTCCGACCAATACAAAATAAGCCGTTAAGATGATAATAAAAACAATACCGATTTGTTCTGTAAACGTTTTCAAACCATCAAAAACAAAGCTAATTTGACGGGTATACATCTGATTATCTGTTAGCTGCTTCTGTAAGATCAGTTGTTTTTCAGCTTCGACTTTTTCCCGATTGAATGATTTGATCACCGTGATGGAATTTATAATACTCAAAATGCCCTGACTCTTACGTTCACGCCCATCACGTAAACTTCGTCTAACCCCGCCTAACTTCTGTGCTTGCTTGAATGTCAGCCAGAAGTAAATCGGCACGATACTCAGCGCAACCAGTCCAATCCAAAAATTAGCATAGAACATCAAAGCCAATGCCAAAATTGCACTGCTAAACAACGGTAAAATATCGATAAAGAAAATTTGAATCAAACGGGTAATCGAGCCAATTCCTCGATCAATCCTTGTTTGTAATTTGCCTGCCTGATTGTCATCTTGTGTAAAAAATGCCAAACGATAAGTGAGAAATTTCTCAATAATCGCCTGTGCGACATCTTGAGAAACCATAATTCTGAGGCGTTCACCAAATAACTTCTGGCCAAACTGAATCAAAGTACTGAGGACTTCCTTACTCAGCAAAATCACACTAATCGTTATTAAAATATGCAAGCCTTCCGCCAAGCCGCCGCCTGCTTCAACCAAACGATTGATCTGGTCGACAGCGTATTGAAGCGTTAAGGCATTGACCTGAGCGGTTAATGCACCGATCAAGGTCAGAACCAATGTCACAATCACCAGTAATTTATACGGTGCAACAAAGGGTTTAACTCTATTGAAAAGCTGCCATAGATTCATATTTTTACGATTTTTCCCAAAATGCTTTCGACGACAGGTTTTAACTTACAGCGATGAACTCAACGACTTCGATGCGATTCTCCAGCTTAAACATGGCGAATGATGATCTAGATGCACTATTTTTAACGGTGCAAGCAGAAAATAACTATAGTTCCTCCTCCAACACTTCGACGTTATTGTTTTTAATTTTTTCCATCTGACTATTGAGCTTAAGGACAGCTTGATACAGCGTATTAAATTTTTTCACGGGTGCATTCTCATAAAATAGAATGGTGTTATTTTTTCTTTGCCATTGATGGGTCTTTAACAGATCAAACATAACTTGTGCCTTTTCTAGGATCTGTTGTTCAATTGCAAAAATATCTTGGCTTTGATCAGCATTCAGGTTGCTTTCTAGTTTTGCTTGCAACAAATCACGCATATCACGTTGAATAGACAAACTCTTGGCTTGTTCAAGCGCGTCTAATTGAATTTTTTGACGTGTTTGCTCATATTCGGCCGAGACTTTACGCACATCGCTAAGCATCTGCTGTGTCTCTTTATAGTCCTGTTTACGATCACGATCTAATCGCTCTACATTTAAAAAGGTATCCCAATTCGCAGCTTTCAGTGCTCGTAGATACTCATTTCGTGCTTCAACATTTTGCATCCAATAGGTTAATAAGAATTCCGACATTAATTTATAATCACCAGACAAGCGATCATCTTGTACATCGAGCTGAACTGGCGTTGACCAATCTTGTGCTTGGTCATATAGCTCACGCATCTTCTCGGCCATGACCACATCAAACATTTGCTTATTGTTCTCTGCACGCTGTTGTAGCTTATGTTGATATAGAAAAAATGAACCAATACAAATCGCGATTACAGCAACAAATAATAGAAAACGGCGCATAATGCCTCCAAGCTTAATTATATTTTTTATGTCCTAACTTTAGTGTAATCATTAAAACGTATGCATTAATATGATTTTTATTTCACTTCACGTAACGGAGCATTACATATTACTCACTTTAAATTCAAGCACTTCATCCCTATTATCTCTTTAACTGAAATTGAAGAGATACGCCATGCGTGTAGATATTTGGTCAGATGTGGTCTGCCCTTTTTGTTATATCGGTAAAAAACGTCTTGAGCATGTTGCAGCAGAAGCTGGAATCGAACTTGATATTCACTGGCATAGTTTTGAACTCGATCCAGATGCGCCAGCAAAACATGACACATCCAATACAGAACGTTTAGCCAAAAAATATGGTCGAAGCTATGCTGAGATGGAAGAAATGGAACGCAATATTGCGGCCATGGCTGCTGAGGAAGGCATCGACTTTCAATGGCAAAAAGCCAATTCAGGCAATAGTTTTAATGCACATCGTATTATTCATCTCGCGCAAAGCAAAGGCATGGGCAATGAAGCAAAAGAAGCTTTCTTTCATGCCTATATGACCGAAGGTTTAGCCATTGGTGAACGTGAAGTGGTTGAAGAAATTGCTTCACGGATTGGCTTAGACAATGCTGAAGTCGAATATGTTTTGGACTCAGATGAATTGGCTGATTTTGTTCGCCACGATGAAAAGATTGCACATGAACAATTGAAGGTAACAGGTGTTCCCTTTTTTGTTTTTGATCAAAAGCTCGCTCTTCCAGGTGCACAGCCTCGTGAGATCTTCTTACAAGCACTACAAAAAGCTCAATCAACATCTGAGCAAGAAATAGTATCCACTGATGCAGCACAGTGTCATGATGATCAATGTGAAATAAAGCCGCAATAACACCACTTATGGACAAGCTTCAAATCCAAGATTGAAGCTTGTCTTGTTCCGTATAAATTTGTCTATTTTCTATTTATTTCAATATTTTATCTTAGATAATTAACCCATCTTCACTGAAAGTGATCTTTTTGCCATGCTTTTTAGCGATTGATTTGTGCAGCTGATCACAACTCATGTATAGATTTATAGATACCTTTCTATTTTATGATCTATTTATCCGATTTATTCTTTTAAAATGTTTCTATTTTTGATGCTAAAGCATGAACGACATCTCGATTTAACTGAGTCAAATGAGATTGCTTACTAACTCAAGTGCTATAGATTTTGCATTGTTTTCTTCTATAATTGTCATAATGTGACAATCTTTTGTGATGAAAATACACACATTACAGCCCGAATAGATCGTTAAATTTATGCAACAGACATCTATCTCGAATCGCTTATAGGATGAGCAAAAAATAGAAGCTCACCACTGGAAGCGACAACAACAAATTGTTAGAAATACGACGACTTAATTTTTTATCTAAAACAGGCTCAAGCCTATCTCTAAGGAAACAATAAATGGACGTATTAGAGAAAGCACTCTTGGTAGATGAGCTCCAGCATCTCATTGAAGGGCTCAATGATGATAAAACCTCACTGTTTGAAATTGCAAAATCAAAACAACGAATTAAAGACATTTGTGCCTCTTGTGACGATCCTACTTTTCAGGATCAAATCACGCCTTTTAAGGCATATATTCAAAATGAAGAGTTCTCAACGGACGAGTTGAGCAGCCACGGTTATGCCATGACTTATCGTGGTACTTATAATTTTATGGGGCGCGTAGAGAATGCTTTATTTGCCTCTGCGGATATGGGATGGGCTGCATTGCGTCAAGCCCAACATTGGCAAGTCTGGGTCATTCGCCCTGCTTTATCATTCCTTAAAAGCCCTTGGATGAATTCATCTCAGGATGCATTACAATGGCTAAAAAACCATGCCAGCGAATATGTTAAAACAGACCATGAACTACAACATTTGATTCCTGTTTTAGAGCCAATTAGCCAAAACTCAACCTCATCTTCAAGCTCAAATCAAAGCATTCACACCGATCCTTTATCCTTAATAAAAGAAGAAACGGCTCAGTTTCAGTCACAACTCGACGCGATTATCCAAGAGAGGATTCAACCCGTCTCAGCCCCAAAAACAACAGCTGTGAAAGCGAACCTTAAACAGACCACAGCGACGTCTAGCAATCTAAATAAAGCGAAACCCGTTGCACTGAATGATTTTAATTTAGATGGATTAGTTTGCCGCTTAGAGCGGATTAATGCGCGCACCTTCCCCTCGTTATATCGTGTTGACTTACACAATGAGATTGATCAAAACATCAAAATTGATTGGTTATATTTAAAAGCTGAAAATGACGTTCAGCCTGTATGGGAATCAGCACAGATTTTCATTGCAGAACAACTCTATGCACAAGGTCAATTTTCGCATTATGTGGTGCTGATTGGTACGCACAGCATCGAGTATGCCATTTCAGTCCTACAATCCTATACAAATCCTCTGCATACTCAAACCAGCTCGATTCATCAAACCCACTGGATTAACTTTAAGCAACATTATCATCAACATGAAAGTTTGTTTAATCAATGCATCATGAATGGAATATTGATCTGGCAACGTGATCAACGTGTTTATCCATATATCCCAGCTTCATTTGTGAATACGCAAAAATTCATTCCATTTGAAGAAACTTCGGCAACTTTTTTGACCCCTGTGATTTTATTAAGAGAGCGTCATAAAATTCGTGTGATTCATGGTGCTGAACGGATTAAGCTCTCCAATGAAGACCAAGCTTATCCTTATCTGTTATTGGACCGCGCCGATGGTTATACATGGCAGTTGATCCGCCAAGCTATTAGCCGCTTACCTCAACCGATTTCAGTACATGACTTATACCAAGCACTGGAAAGTAGTGCGCTATCAGAATCAACCTAGCATTGAGCGTATACAAAGCAAAAACCCTCCTATCTATCATCGACCCTACGAGATTTTCTCCGCATTTTAGGTGATAGATTTTGAGTGTACTAAGTCATTCTGTTGACTCACCTTTTATACGATTAAATTGCAGTTTTTTGTGATTATTACTTGATTTTATAGGTCGAATCATCAAGAGTTAAAAACAAGAACAATACATAAGCTTGCACCATGACAATTTCCCAAAGAACGGTATCACCTCATCTCTTTTATACGATACTCACCCTGTCCTGCGGGTTCGTGAGTATGGCAAATGCCGCTGAAGCAACGCCACAGCAGCCAAGCAACAACATGCAAACATCAAATGGGAAAAATACTGAAAGCGTTTTGAACTATATTCCCAAGTGGGTTGATGCAACACCGACTATTCTTCCAGAACAATCTAGTCAACCTGTTGTACCTCCCGTTTCAGAAACAGAGGAACGAACCTGGGTTGATCGCAAGCAACGTGATATCAGAGAATGGGCTGATCGAACCTCAGTTAAAATTGATGATTGGTTTGGTGAAGTCGATCCAGAGAAGCCTGCTTCTGCAACCATTCGGTTGATGCTCGACAATTATTGGAATGAATATGATAACTATGAAGTAAAACCACGTATCCGCGGTAAAATCAAACTACCCACACTGGAAAAAAGACTCAGCTTGGTGTTTGGTGATGATTCACTCGATGATGAGTTTGATAATCATATTTCCAGCACCAACCAACAGCCAAACCAAGATCCTGATAAACGATTCGACTCTAAGCAAAGCCGTGATAACAACGGCTCAGTCGCTTTACGCTTCTCCGACCTCTCTAAGAAACTGCCTTTTGAAACCAATGCCGATATTGGTCTGCGTTCAGGCAGTGATATTTATCTTCGTTTAAGAGCAAAAAAAGATTGGCAATTAAATAACGATTTTAGCTTCAATGCTGAGCAAATTTATCGCTATGGCAGTAAAAGTGAAAACTATCTTCGAACCAATTTAGAGCTTATCCATGCCCGTCCCAATCAAGCTTTTTTATCCAATCAGCTCAGCCTGACTTATGCAGATAAACAAGATGATGATTTACGTTGGGATAATCGAACCTTCCGTGAGCATCAGTTTTTTGCGCACAATCGTTTTAATTATGGCATTTATACGGGTGGTTATTACAATGACAATGACTTGCGCCTGAATAGCTGGGGGCCTTTCATTTCATGGAGACAACCACTGTGGCGTGAATGGTTTTATGTGCAAGGTGATCTCAATTATTTTAATGATCATCGTGAAGACAGAGACCACTATGTCCGTACCTTTGTTCGCCTTGAAACCTTATTTTAGTTTTGATGGAATTATCAACACAACTGTGGATAACTTTAATGTTATCCATAGATATAAAAAACTCTGCCGAAGCAGAGTTTTTTTATGAAAAACGTTTATTTCAATAACAAGCTATTAATGCGTTTTACGTACGCAGCAGGATCTTCAGGTAAACCGCCTTCTGCAATCACAGCTTGATCAAAAATCACATTGGCGAGATCATCAAACTGCGCAGAGCTCTCTAATTTCTTCACTAAAGGATGTTCAGGGTTAATTTCCAAGGTTGGTTTAATCTCAGGAACAGCCTGACCCGCTTGTTTCAGCATGCGAATAAGTTGTGGAGAAAGCTCACCTTCACTGGTCACCAAACATGCTGGAGAATCGACCAAACGTGTCGTGACACGTACTTCTTTGGTCTTGTCTTTTAACGATGTCGTTAAACGATCCACAACAGGTTTGAATTGTTCAGCTGCTTGTTCAAGTGCTTTTTTCTCGTCAGCATCTTGTAGATCACCTAAGTCTACCGCACCTTTAGAAACGTTCTGTAATGGCGTACCATCAAACTCAAATACAAAGTTCATCGCCCATTCATCAACACGGTCTGCCATGAGCAAAACTTCAATGCCCTTTTTCTTGAACAGTTCAAGTTGCGGCGAGTTTTTCGCTGCCATTAGGCTATCAGCAGTCACGTAATAGATGGCTTTTTGTCCCTCTTGCATACGTGCTTTATAATCAGCCAAAGACGTTGATATCTCATCATTGTTTGAAGTCGCATAACGTAATAACTTCAAGATACGATCACGATTTCCAGTATCTTCACCCAAACCTTCTTTCAGTACCGAACCAAATTCAGCATAGAACGTTTTGAACTTCTCTTGGTCTTTCTCATCTTCCGATTTCGCTAAACCATCGATCAAAGTCAGCACACGGCGCGCATTGCCTTCACGAATGGTTTTAACATCACGGCTTTCTTGCAATAATTCACGGCTGACGTTGAGTGGTAAATCAGCACTATCCACCACGCCTTGTACAAAACGTAAATAGTTTGGAATCAAATTATCCGCTTCATCCATGATGAAGACACGTTTGACGTAAAGCTTGATGCCAGCTTTGGCTTCACGGGTAAATAAATCTTGTTTGGCCTGACTCGGGATATAAAGCAACTGAGTATATTCAGTACTGCCTTCCACACGGTTATGTGCCCACGCCAACGGTTCAGCAAAATCATGGCTGAGATTCTTATAGAACTCGATGTATTGCTCATCACTGATTTCACTCTTACTGCGTGTCCATAGCGCACTAGCAGAGTTAATCGCTTCCCACTCATCACTCTTGACCATTTGACCGCCTTTCGGCTCTTCACCCTCGGCAACTTCTTCTTCCTGCCAGACTTCTTTTTGCATCTCAATTGGCAAGCTAATATGGTCAGAATACTTATTGATGATTTGCTTAACTTTCCACGACTCTAAATACTCAAGCGCATCATCACGTAGGTGCAGGATAATATCGGTACCGCGTGTCGCTTTATCGATGCTTTGAACTTCAAACTCACCTGTACCACCACTGATCCAACGTACCCCATCAGCAGCCTCTGAACCTGCTCGACGAGATTCAACCGTAATTTTATCAGCAACAATAAAACCTGAATAAAAACCCACACCAAACTGTCCAATCAACTGCGCATCAGATTTTTGATCGCCAGTCAGCTTAGACATAAAATCTTTGGTTCCCGATTTCGCAATCGTTCCCAAATTATCAATCGCTTCTTGTTGGCTTAAACCAATCCCATTATCAGAAATGGTCAGCGTTTTATGGTCTTTATCTAAAGTCACACGAACACGTAAGTTCGGATCATTTTCATAATATTCAGGATGATTGATTCCCTCAAAACGCAACTTATCACATGCATCAGAAGCATTTGAAATCAATTCGCGTAGGAAAATTTCAGGGTTGGAATAGAGAGAATGCGTCACTAAATGCAATAACTGAGCAACTTCAGCTTGGAAACTATAATTTTGTGATGCTTGTTCACTCATAAATCACTCCTTATCTGTGAGGCGTATTAAATTGGACTGATTTATGAATGGTGCATATCTTCAATTTTTCAATCCTTATTTTCTAATTTTTTTTATTCTTCTCTCCGTATTTTTTTGATACTTAAATTGCAAAAAACCCCACTAATCTGTGAGGTTTCTTTAAAGTATTTAATGATCTAATTTAAAACTTATAACTATAGCCAAGGGTATATACCATCGGATTAATATCTAAATCTGTCAATTTGGTATTGTTCAGCTTCACTTCTGGCTTCAATTGAGCATAGCGTGCATCAAAGAAGACTCCCCAATTTTTTGCATCAGCAGGCTGAAAAGTAAAACCTAACTGACCCGCAAAACCAAAATCCTCTTTCACTTTGATTTTTTCGCCTGATAACGGACCTACTGCTTTTTCATCCCAAGCAAGAAAAGCAGTACCGCCTACCCCAATATAAGGCGTAAAAGCAGTTGAGTTTTTAAAGTTATATTTCGCCGTAATTGTTGGCGGTAAATGTTTAAGCTTGACCACTTTCGTTCCGTCTAAAGAAACATCATGTGATATCGGTGTTGCAAGCAATAATTCAGCAGAAAAAGGCGTATCTCCAAAGAAATACTCAACAGACGGTGTAAATGCAAACTCATAATCCGCTTTTAACGTACCCACGCCCGCAACTGTTGTTTCATCCGTTGGTGCAATAACACTTGCCCCGACTTTAACTTGAAAACCACCCGCAAAAACAGTTGAAGACATCCCCAATAAAGTAACAATTAATAATTTTTTAAACATTTAAATGACCTCTTTAATAAAAATCTAACCGTGCTATTAATAATAATCATGGGTTTTTATTTTATGCAAGATGTATTAATTCCGACCAATTTGATTATATTTTTAAACAACTGATTAACAACAATATATATTTGTAAATATATGTAACAAACATCATACCCAACTTAATCACTCGGTTTAAACACATGAAAACCAAGCGTTTTTGTATGGATTCGCACAACAAAAAAATAAATCCACTACGTGATTTAAAAATCAAATAATGTAGTTTTATTTAAGAATAAAGCCTTGATAAAAACACAAGCAAAATCACATAAAAGACAAAAAATGTCACTTTATAACCAGATAATTAAATTAAAACCAAATTTTATAATCAACCATCGCACCATAATAAAAGTGATTCATTAGAAAACAAAAATATTATTTTAAGCATCGGTCATCTTTTTATTATTTCTTAATATTAAAAATGGCCCTAATTAGAGCCATTTTTGTATTAAAGAACCATCGCGGCGATCCAGCCAAAGACAATCAATGGAATATTAAAATGTATGAAGGTCGGTACAACCGTATCCCGCATATGGTCATGCTGACCATCGAGATTCAAACCTGATGTTGGACCCAAAGTTGAGTCCGATGCTGGAGAACCTGCATCACCTAATGCCGCAGCCGTACCAATCAATGCAATCGTTGCCATTGGGCTAAAGCCAAATTGCAAACATAACGGGACATAAATAATCGCAAGAATCGGCACCGTTGAAAATGAAGAACCGATCCCTAAAGTAATCAATAGCCCGACTAAAAGCATGACCAAAGCAGCGAGAGCTTTACTGTCACCAATCCAACCAGCAGTTGCTTTGACTAGATCAGGCACTTGATTGGTCGCCTCAATGACAGCAGCAAAACCTTGCGCAGCAATCATGGTAAATCCAACCAACGCCATCATTCGCATCCCACTGACGATGACATCATCAGCCTCTTTCCACTTAAAGATACCCGCACAACTTAATATGGCCACACCCACCAAGCCAGCAACAATCATCGAATCTGAATATAGCTGCACCGCAATGGTTGCAATAATCGCAAAGGCCGCCATCCATAAAGTAAAAGTGGCAATTTGAGGCGCTTGTTGCTGTTGAACCATCTCTCCGACAATACTACGTGTCACGTTATGTAAGGGTTTATCTTCATAAACACGCGGCTTACGGTAACTAATAAATACAGCAACCAGTAGACCTAAAAACATTCCCCCAACAGGAATCATCATCGCACGGGGAATCTGATCATTGCTGATCTGCAAGCCGTAGCCTTGACCAAAATGATTGATGTTATGTGCAAGGATATCATTTAAGAAAATTGCCCCAAATCCCATTGGCAGGAACATATAGGTTGCAACCAAACCGAAGGTCAGCACACTCGCAATTGCTCTACGGTCTAAGTGCAAGTGATTAAACACACTCAATAAAGGCGGAATTAAAACAGGAATAAATGCAATATGAACTGGAATGACATTTTGTGAGGCAATCGCAGCTAAGCCAACAGTGAAAAATATAAGAAATTTCACCTGTTTTTGAGCGCGAATGTCGGTATCATTTTTTAGAATTTTAACGAGTTTGTAGGCCAATAAATCAGGCAACCCAGAACGCGCCAAGGCCAAGGCAAATGCACCTAACACCCCATAGGCAAGTGCGATTTTCGCTCCGCCACCTAGACCATTATTAAATGCATCTAATGTTCCTTGTAACCCCAAACCAGCCAGTAAACCGCCTGTCAAAGCACCAATCACTAAAGCAAAAACAACAGGAACTCGGCCCAAGGAAAGACCGAACATGACAGCAACCGCAGCAAGAATTGCAAACATAACTTTGAACTAAATGAAACGAGGTCGCCATTTTAGCAGAGTTTAAATTCTGCGATTGCCATCACGTGATTTTTATTTATGCATTTTTCACGATAAATTGACGAATATAATCCGCAATTTTTTCGGGTTGGCTCAACACCGCCCAATGGTTGGCATCCAACTCAACATACTCAAAGTTTTCAACCCATTTCGGCATAGATTCCGTAATATATTCAGGGCTAACAAAAGCATCTCTTTTTAAGACAACAGCCTGTACAGGGCATTGAGCATAGCGTTGGCGCGGTTGAGTTAAAGACGGAATAAAATTAGCGCGGTATAGATTAATCCCATATTTGCCATCTGCCACAATATTTGCATTCAAAGGTAAATCTTGTTTTTTCTCTAGACCACTTAACACCTTGCCCCATTTCTCAGGACTAAACAAAGTCCATACCGTTGGTGCAAGTAGAGGTAAATGGAATGCGCCGATGTACCAAGATTTAGTCAACATTTTTAACACATGGCTCGGTGCTGATTTAAATTTTTCACGTAAATACAAAGATGCATGATCTAAGCAAGGCCCTGAAATCGTCGTATAAGACAATAAACGACCTTTTAATTTTGGTTCAGTCGCCGACTCCCATGATTGTAAAGAACCCCAATCATGCGCTGCCATATGAAAATTACGATTCGGTAATACCTGATCAACGACTTCTTGTAAATCTAATGATAGGCGCGGTAAACGATAGTCTTTAATGCGTTTCGGAATCGAAGATAAGCCTGCACCCCGTACATCATAGGTGACAACAAAATAATCATTCACCAGTTTTTCAATAATCGGTTCCCATACTTCTTGGTTGTCAGGATAGCCATGTACTAACACCAATGCTGGCTTTTTCTCATCACCCCATGTTTTTACACACAGCGTTTGCTGATCAGAGGTTGTTACAGTTTCTACTTGTACTTGCATAATTGTTTCCCATTTTGTTTTCAGACGGCTTGGTCGTTCAATCAGCCATTGCCAGCGATACTATAAAAATGATACTTATGCAGTATGAATTGAGTTGTAAGAAAAAAAATTGACCATGAAAAGCTTTTTCAAAAAAATTCGAACCATTCCTGTGGTTGCAAAATTTATGATCAACCACTACTCCCCGTATCGTGGTGCAGGAATTGCAATTGAGACCATGGATCTAGATAATTACCACATTCGAGTCAAAATGCCGCTTACCAGAAAAAATCGTAATATTGTGGGTACGCATTTTGGTGGTAGTTTATATTCGATGGTTGATCCGTTTTATATGCTAATCCTGATGCACCACCTCGGGCATAAATATATCATCTGGGATAAAAGCGCCACCATTAATTTTATATCACCCGGTCGCAATACGGTTTATGCAGATATTAAACTGAGTACCGTTGAAATTGCAGAAATTAAGCAATTGGCTGAAAATCATGAACCCGTGTTACGCCATTACACCTTAAATATCATCGATGACGCGGGTACACGCATTGCGGAAGTTGAGAAAGTTTTATACATCCGCCGTAAAAAGCCGAAAGCCACATCAAAATAAAAGCGCTTAAAAATAAAAAATGCCTGCACTTTATCGCTTGCAGACATTCTTATTCATCACATTTAAGGTTGTTGAAAGCTCCAAGAACTATTTCTTTTCTTGGATTGCTGCACCAGCACCACCACCGATCGCGCCACCAATCGCAGCACCCGAGTCGCCGCCAAAGATGGCTTTACCGACAACCGAGCCAATACCTGCACCGACGGCACTACTGGTCGTGGTCTTGCTACTACCACCTTGGGTATTTGCACCAACACCAGCACCTGCTGCCGCACCGACACCAGCACCGAGACCACCACCAACATGATTACCTACACCACCGCCTACAGCACCACCTAATGCAGCCGCACCAATACGTTGATCAGATGCACTCATATTTTGACAGCCTGTAAACATAACCGTAGACAACATAGCAGCAGAAATTAAAGCAATTGTTTTTTTCATGACCGTATTCACTCCTTCTGTTCTTATAAAAAGCATAGTCTTCTTTTATGAGTATTTTGATCATATTGTGTTATCACACTGTCCTAATCGATTGAAATTTTGTAAAGCACCTTCCCCCATTCAGCAATCCATCTCGCTAGAACTGCATAGCCCTGAGCCAATCAAGAGCCAAATCGAGCATAAGTTTAGTGGTTTAAATTTTGTTTAAAAATTTCTAAACATATTCATATTAGAACATGGCAGTTGTGCAAAGCGTATGACCTCCCGCAGTATTGATCCCATCATGCCGTCTGGCAATAGTCCTATTGCTATATCTCCTCTAACTAAAAAAAGCCCTTATCAATGATAAGAGCTTGTTTAATTTTAGGCTTTTGTTCTGTACTAAACTGTACGACTAGTACTTACCCTTTTTTTCGCCATACGCAGCACCAGCACTACCACCTAGTGCACCACCTGTTGCCGCACCAGCTTCACCACCTAATACTGCACCACCTAGCCATGCACCTACGCCAGCACCTATCGCACTGTTACGTGTATTCTTACTATTCGCACCTTTTGTATTCGCTGCAACACCAGCTCCAACAGCTGCACCAAGGCCTGCACCCAAATTACCACCTAGATTTTTACCTACAGCACCGCCTGCACCACCGCCAATTGCTGCAGCACCGATACGTTTACTTTCTGGACTTGCGTGCTGACAACCTGCCAAGATTGTCGTTGACATAAGCACAACACCCGTAAGCATCATCATTTTTTTCATTGGAACTACTCCTCTCTTTCTATGCAATAAGATAGTCATGTTTCATGAAGTATCTATTCAGATCCGGTAATGAAACATTAACGCTCTGAGGTGTTTTTGTAAGGCTTTGCTCTCATTTTCTCCACAAAAAAAGACACCCGAAGGTGTCTTTTTTGATTTAGCTAGAACTTAGAATTGATCAGAGTTCAACGCTTGGCTAAATGCTTGGTCAACTTCACTAAAGTCATTGTGAAGTTCTAATTCAGCAGCTTCAGCTTCTTGACGACGACGTTCTAAGTGATACGCAAGACCCGTACCCGCTGGGATCAAACGACCCACAACCACGTTTTCTTTCAAGCCACGTAAGTCATCTTCTTTACCTGTTACAGCCGCTTCAGTTAACACACGTGTTGTTTCCTGGAACGATGCAGCAGAAATAAATGAGTCAGTAGAAAGCGATGCTTTGGTAATACCCATTAATAAACGCTCAAACTTCGCAGAGAATTTATTCTGAGCAGACACCGCTTGGTTCTCTTGAACAACGCGAATGTAATCCACTTGCTCGCCTTTGATGAAGCTGGTATCACCACCCTCAGTAATATCAACTTTACGCAACATTTGACGTACGATAACTTCAATGTGCTTATCGTTGATTTTTACACCTTGGAGACGATATACATCTTGAACTTCGTTCACGATGTAGTTGGTCAATGCCACTTCACCTTTCAAACGTAAGATGTCATGCGGGTTCTGCGGGCCATCAGAAATGGTTTCACCACGATTCACATGTTCGCCTTCAAACACGTTAATGGTACGCCATTTCGGAATAAGCTCTTCGTAAATCTCAGAACCATCATCTGGTGTAATCACCAAACGGTTCTTACCTTTAGTCTCTTTACCAAAACTTACAACACCTGACACTTCAGCCAAGATTGCATGCTCTTTCGGCTTACGTGCTTCGAACAAATCAGCTACACGCGGTAGACCACCGGTAATATCACGTGTACGTGAAGTTTCTTGTGGTACACGACCAAGTACATCACCGACACCAATCGTTGCACCATCACGAACGGTTACGATCGTGTTTTGTGGTAAGAAGTAGAACTGTTCACCACCATCGGTTGTATCCAACACGATTGCAGGACGCAAATCTTTACCAGAAGCAGGACGTGCTGTAACTGGTAAGATTTCAACAGTGGTCATACCTGTTGCATCATCTGTTTTAGAGGTTGCAGTCACACCATCAGCGATTTGGCTGAAACGTGCTTTACCAGCAACTTCTGTCACAAGTGGATGAGTATGTGGATCCCAAGTCGCAACGATACCACCGGCTTCTACAGACTCGCCATCTTTCAACAAGATGCTTGCACCGTAAGGAAGTTTATAGCGCTCACGCTCACGACCTAAGTCATCCGCAATACCAATTTCACCTGAACGAGAAACTGAAACCAAGTGACCTTTGTTGTGTTCAACTGTTTTCACATTGTGGAAACGTACAGTACCTTTATTACGGACTTGAACACTGTTTGCAGCAGATGTTCGGCTCGCAGCACCACCGACGTGGAAGGTACGCATCGTTAACTGTGTACCTGGTTCACCGATTGACTGTGCAGCCATTACACCAACAGACTCACCTGGGTTCACCAAGTGACCACGTGCAAGATCACGACCATAACAACGTGCACATACACCGAAGGTAGATTCACATGCAATCACTGAACGCACTTTAACTTCATCGACACCCGCTTCTTCAAGCTGAGCAGCGATTTTCTCATCGATTAACGTACCACGTGGCAATACCACTTCATCATCAGACGCACGACGTACATCTTCAGCTGTCACACGACCCAATACGCGATCGCGTAATGGCTCAATCACGTCACCACCTTGAATGAATGGTGTCATCACTAAACCGCCAGCTGTACCACAATCAGGCTCAGTAATCACCAAATCTTGTGCTACATCGACTAGACGACGCGTTAAGTAACCAGAGTTTGCAGTTTTCAATGCAGTATCGGCCAAACCTTTACGTGCACCATGTGTTGAAATGAAGTACTGAAGTACGGTCAAACCTTCACGGAAGTTTGCTTTAATCGGTGTTTCAATGATCGAACCATCTGGTTTCGCCATCAAACCACGCATACCAGCAAGCTGACGAATCTGCGCCGCACTACCACGGGCACCAGAGTCAGACATCATATAAATTGAGTTAAATGATTTCTGCTTCTCATCAACACCGTCACGGTTTTTAACCGTAACAAAAGACAAGTTGTCCATCATTGCTTTCGCAACTTGGTCATTGGTACGTGCCCAAATATCGACAACCTTGTTGTAACGTTCACCAGCAGTTACGAAACCTTGCTCAAACTGTTGTTCGATTTCACGAACTTCTGTTTCAGCTTTATCGATAATCGTATACTTGGTTGGTGGAATCAACATGTCTTCCATACCGACTGATACACCTGAACGCGTCGCTTGACGGAAGCCCAAATACATCAATTGGTCAGCGAAGATAACGGTATCTTTCAAACCAAGTTTACGGTAACAAGAGTTGATCAACTTAGAGATGTTTTTCTTGGTCATCTCAAGGTTAATCGATTCAAAGCTTAAACCTTGTGGAACAACTTCCCACAACAAGCAACGACCAGGCGTGGTATCAACAATAATGGTTTGTTGTTCACGTTGACCATTTTCATCGATTACTGTTTGATGTACACGTACTTTTACGCGTGCATGAATCGCAACTTGACCAGTTGCCAACGCACGGTTTACTTCGTGTGTATCCGCAAACATCATGCCTTCACCTTTAGCATTTACCGCATCACGTGTGATGTAGTAAAGACCCAAGACAACGTCCTGAGAAGGAACGATGATCGGCTCACCATTTGCAGGTGACAAGATGTTGTTGGTTGACATCATCAAGGCACGAGCTTCTAACTGTGCTTCAAGCGTCAATGGAACGTGTACCGCCATTTGGTCACCATCGAAGTCGGCGTTAAACGCAGCACATACGAGTGGGTGGAGACGGATCGCTTTACCTTCGATCAGAATAGGTTCAAATGCTTGAAGACCTAGACGGTGAAGTGTTGGCGCACGGTTCAACATCACTGGATGTTGACGAATTACAGAGGCTAGAACGTCCCAGACTTCAGGTGTTTCACGCTCAACCATTTTCTTCGCAGCTTTAATGGTTGTAGCCTGACCTGATGCTTGTAATTTTGCGAAAATAAATGGCTTGAATAATTCAAGTGCCATTTTCTTCGGAAGACCACATTGGTGAAGACGTAAAGTAGGACCAACAGTAATAACCGAACGACCAGAATAGTCAACACGCTTACCAAGCAAGTTCTGACGGAAACGACCTTGTTTACCTTTGATCATATCAGCCAAAGATTTCAATGGACGTTTGTTCGAACCAGTAATCGCACGACCACGACGACCGTTGTCTAACAACGCATCGACAGACTCTTGCAACATACGTTTTTCGTTACGCACGATAATGTCTGGTGCTGATAGGTCAAGTAGACGCTTCAAACGGTTGTTACGGTTAATCACACGACGATAAAGATCATTCAAGTCAGACGTCGCAAAACGACCACCTTCAAGTGGTACAAGTGGACGAAGATCTGGTGGAAGTACTGGAAGTACTGTCAACACCATCCATTCTGGCTTGTTGTTTGAATCTTTGAAAGCTTCCATCAATTTCAAACGCTTAGACGCTTTTTTAAGTTTCGTCTCAGAGGTTGTTTGAGGAATTTCTTCACGCAAACGTGCAATTTCAGCTTCAAGATCGATATCTTTCAATAGATCTTGGATTGCTTCAGCACCCATTTTTGCAGTGAATTCATCGCCATGTTCTTCAAGCGCATTGAAGTATTCTTCGTCTGTTAAAAGTTGATACTTTTCAAACGGAGTCATGCCTGGATCTGTAACGACATATGATTCAAAATACAAGACGCGTTCGATGTCACGTAATGTCATATCAAGTAACAAACCGATGCGGCTTGGCAATGATTTTAAGAACCAAATATGCGCAACTGGCGAAGCAAGATCAATGTGACCCATGCGCTCACGACGTACTTTAGCAGTCGTAACCTCGACGCCACATTTTTCACAAATGACGCCTTTATATTTCATACGCTTGTATTTGCCACACAAGCATTCGTAATCTTTAACTGGACCAAAGATTTTGGCACAGAACAAACCATCACGTTCAGGTTTAAAAGTACGGTAATTAATGGTTTCTGGTTTTTTTACTTCACCGTGAGACCATGACTTAATCATTTCTGGTGACGCAAGACCAATACGGATACGGTCAAATTCAACAGGTGCATGACCTTCTGAATCCGTTTTCTTACGCATGATATCGAGCAAGTCTTTCAATTTTTTTCTCCGTGTGTCAGGGAGCTAAGCTCGCCCGACTGGGTCACAAATATTGTTTTTTAACTGAATAATCCTCCCTCAGTCCCTCCTTTTTCTAAGGAGGGAAGCTCCAACCCTTTCAAGTGGGAACTCCCCCCTTTCGTAAAGGGGGCTCGGGGGATTAATGGCTAATTAGTCACCATTTTTCAGTTCAATGTTGATACCTAAAGAACGGATCTCTTTGGTCAATACGTTGAACGATTCAGGCATACCCGGATCCATATAATGGTTACCATCTACAATATTCTTATAGATGCGAGTACGACCTTCGACGTCATCCGATTTCACAGTGAGCATTTCTTGGAGTGTATATGCTGCACCATATGCTTCAAGTGCCCAGACTTCCATCTCACCAAAACGCTGACCACCGAATTGTGCTTTACCACCAAGCGGCTGCTGTGTCACAAGCGAGTAAGAACCAGTTGAACGTGCGTGCATTTTGTCATCAACCAAGTGGTTCAATTTGAGCATATACATGTAACCAACAGTTACAGGACGGTCAAACTGTTCACCTGTACGGCCATCAAACAAAGTCTGTTGACCAGAACGCGGCAATTCAGCAAGTTCAAGTAATTCTTTAATTTGGCTTTCTTCAGCGCCATCAAACACTGGTGTTGCCAAAGGAACACCTGCACGTAAGTTACCTGCAAGTTTCAACACTTCTTCATCAGTTAAGCTATCAAGATCTTCTTGCTCGCCACCAACTTTGTTGTAAATCTTATCAAGGAACAAACGAAGTTCAGCAACGGTACGTTGTTGTTGCAGCATCTTATCGATCTGTTCGCCTAAACCTTTTGCCGCCAAGCCCAAATGGGTTTCAAGAATCTGACCCACGTTCATACGCGACGGTACACCCAATGGGTTCAATACGATGTCAACAGGTACACCATTGGCATCATGTGGCATATCTTCAACAGGTAAGATGTTAGAGACAACACCCTTGTTCCCGTGACGACCCGCCATCTTATCACCCGGTTGGATACGACGTTTCACTGCAAGGTAAACCTTAACAACTTTTAATACACCCGTTGTTAATTCATCACCTGTAGAGAGTTTGCGTTTCTTCTCAGCAAATTTTTCATCAATCTCGATACTCTTCTCTTTCAAGAATACCTGAATTTGAGTCAAACGTTCAGCGATTGCTTCATCTGTTGGTTGGATTTCTAACAAATCAACCAGCTCTAAACCAGACAACATATCTTCTGCAAGTTTATCGCCGCGCTTCGTTGTACCGCCACCATTAGACTCTTTGCCTTTCAACAAGCGAACAATACGTTCACGTGCTGCTTCTTCAAAGATTTTGTATTCTTCTTTCAAATCTTTACGGTAAGCATCAAGCTGTGCTTTTTCAATCGCTTGTGCACGATCATCTTTTTCCAAACCATCACGCGTAAAGACTTGAACATCGATCACTGTACCTTTGGTACCAGATGGAACGCGTAAAGATGAATCTTTTACGTCAGCTGCTTTTTCGCCAAAGATAGCACGAAGTAATTTTTCTTCAGGTGTTAACTGTGTTTCACCTTTAGGTGTTACTTTACCAACAAGGATGTCACCTGCTGTAACTTCAGCACCGATATAAACAATACCAGACTCATCCAACTTAGAAAGCGCTGCTTCACCAACGTTAGGAATATCGGCAGTGATTTCTTCTGCACCTAACTTGGTATCACGTGCGACACATGACAATTCTTGGATATGAATCGAAGTTAAACGGTCTTCTTGAAGCACACGCTCTGAAAGTAAGATCGAGTCTTCGTAGTTATAACCGTTCCATGTCATGAACGCGACGCGCATGTTTTGACCAAGCGCAAGCTCACCCATGTCCGTCGATGGACCATCAGCCAAGATATCACCACGCGCAACTTTGTCGCCCATGTTTACGATAACATTTTGGTTGATACAGGTATTTTGGTTCGAACGGGTATATTTGATCAGGTTGTAGATATCTACACCTGCTTCACCAGCAATCATTTCATCTTCGTTTACACGAATAACGATACGTGAGGCATCAACATACTCAATCGCACCACCACGGTTTGCGATCACACACACACCAGAGTCACGCGCTACGTTTGCTTCCATACCCGTACCAACAAGCGGCTTGTCAGCACGTAACGTTGGAACTGCCTGACGCTGCATGTTTGAACCCATCAATGCACGGTTCGCATCATCGTGTTCAAGGAACGGAATCAATGACGCTGCAACAGAAACAACCTGCTGTGCAGATACATCCATATGAGTGACACGCTCAGGTGACATACGAACGAAATCACCCTGATGACGTACAGAAACCATTTCTTCAGTCAAAGTACCTTCTTTATCAATTGCTGAATCGGCCTGTGCAATAACAGTACCTACTTCTTCAATCGCAGATAAATACTCAACCGCATCAGTAACACGACCATCTACAACTTTACGGTAAGGTGTTTCTAAGAAACCAAAGTTGTTTGTTTTTGCATAAACAGAAAGCGAGTTGATCAAACCAATGTTTGGACCTTCAGGCGTTTCAATTGGACAAACACGACCATAATGCGTTTGATGTACGTCACGAACCTCAAAGCCCGCACGTTCACGTGTCAAACCACCAGGCCCAAGCGCTGATACACGACGTTTGTGTGTAATCTCAGATAATGGGTTGTTTTGATCCATGAACTGAGACAATTGGCTTGAACCAAAGAATTCTTTGATCGCAGCAGCAACTGGTTTTGCGTTGATCAAATCCTGTGGAGACAGGTTATCCGCTTCAGCTTGGCTTAAACGCTCTTTAACAGCACGCTCAACACGTACTAAACCAACACGGAATTGGTTTTCTGTCATTTCACCAACAGAACGTACGCGACGGTTACCCAAGTGGTCGATATCGTCGACTTCACCTTTACCGTTACGGATTTCAACCAATGTACGAAGTACATCAATGATATCGTCGTGCGATAAAATACCTTCAACTTCACGAGACTTTTGATCAGTACCGACTTCATATGGACGACCCAAACGACGGTTAAACTTCATACGACCAACAGGCGACAAGTCATAACGCTCAGAAGAGAAGAATAAGTTATTAAATAAATTATCTGCAGCTTCTTTCGTCGGTGGCTCACCTGGACGCATTACTTTGTAAATTTCAACGAGTGCTTCTTCACGCCCCGTTGTCGTATCTGCACGTAAGGTGTCAGCAATAAAAGAACCACGGTCGATATCGTTAGTAAATAAGATGTTAAATTGCTTAACACCGCCTTCAGCCAACTTCACCATCACTTCATGGCTTAACAAGGTATTTGCAGCAATCACCTCACCATCTTTTAATGGGATATCTTCAGCGGTGATACGCTCATACAAGTATTCATCAGGTACAGAAAGCTTGGCTAAGTTAGCCGCTTCCATTTGACGTACGTGACGCGCATTAATACGTTTACCTTGCTCTACAATCACTTTGCCGTCATTGTCTGCAATATCAAACTGCGCCATTTCTCCGCGCAAGCGATCTGGAATGAGGTCAATTTGATAGCTACCCATATCAAGATATACAGGTACTTTTTCGTAGAACAAATTCAAAATTTGCGCATTGCTATAATTTAAAGCACGTAAAATCACAGTCGCCAACAATTTACGACGACGGTCAATACGTACAAACACAAGATCTTTTGCGTCAAATTCAAAGTCTAACCATGAACCACGGTAAGGGATAATACGTGCTGAATACAACACTTTACCACTTGAGTGAGTTTTACCCTTGTCATGGTCAAAGAACACACCTGGCGAACGGTGTAACTGAGATACGATCACACGCTCAGTACCATTGATAACGAAAGTACCGTTATCGGTCATGAGTGGCATTTCACCCATGTACACTTCTTGCTCACGAACGTCTTTAATTGATTTCGTTTCACGATCTTTAATGATCAAACGAATTTTTACGCGCATTGGTGCTGCATAAGTCGAACCACGTAAAATACATTCACGCACGTCAAACTCAGGCTTACCAAGACTATACTCAACAAATTCTAAAGCAGCATTGCCAGAATAACTTTCAATAGGAAAAACTGAACGAAATGCGGCTTGGAGACCGATATCTTCGCGGTTCTTTGGAGTTTTGCCACCTTGTAAAAACGTACGGTACGAATCGACTTGAATCGAAAGTAAATACGGTGCTTCCATCACTTGGGGCAATTTACCAAAATTCTTACGGATCCGTTTCTTTTCGGTATATGAGTATGCCATCTGGAGTCCTCGGGAAGTAAACTAAGCCCGCCTGCAGAACGGGCCTAGAAGGATTACGCAGGCCGATATGGCCACCACTGTTTACAAATGCTGCAATTTTTAGTGGTATTAAAACGCTTAACAATATTTTTATAAGCAAAAAACATTGTTAAGCGTTTGATATTAGTCTTTTTATTGCAAAAACCCGCATATTATATGCGAAACTAACAAAAAACGAGCCGATTATTGTAACGCAAAAAGGCTGATGACCCAAGAGCCATCAGCCATTTTTTGGAGCCGATTATCAAAAAAACCGACTCCCTACAGTATTACTTAAGTGTAACTGTAGCGCCAGCAGCTTCAAGCTTAGTCTTAAGCTCTTCGCCTTCTTCTTTAGAAACGCCTTCTTTAAGAACAGCTGGAGCGCCTTCAACAAGATCTTTCGCTTCTTTAAGACCAAGACCAGTCGCTTCACGTACTGCTTTAATTACTGCAACTTTGTTCGCGCCGAAAGAAGTCAACTCAACGTTGAATTCAGTTTGCTCTTCAGCAACAGCAGCAGCAGGACCAGCAGCTACAGCTACAGCAGCAGCAGATACGTTGAATTTTTCTTCGAAAGCAGAAATAAGTTCAACAAGCTCAAGAACAGTTTTTTCAGCAACTGCGTTTAGGATTTCTTCGTTTGTTAAAGCCATGAGAGTAACTCCAAATGGGTATTGAATGGTGTGAAAGTAGATTTAAACTTAAGCAGCTTCTGACTCGTTTTTCTCTTGAAGCGCTGTAAGTAAGCGACCCAATTTCGAAATAGGAGCTTGAAGAACAGAGGCAAGCATAGTAAGCGCTTTTTCTTGGTTCGGAAGATTTGCGATAACGCTAATGTCTGCACCTTGATAAACTTTGCCATCAAATGCGGCAGCCTTTAATTCAAATGCTTTATTAGTTTTAGCAAATTCTTCGAACAAGCGTGCAGCTGCACCCATATCGTCTTCAGAAGTTGAGAATGCTAAGATTGTTGGACCAACAAGGTCGTCATTCAAGATAGCGAATGGCGTATCTTGAAGAGCACGTTTAGCCAAAGTATTACGTACAACACGTGTAGCAACACCTAACTTACGAGCTTCAACACGGAGAGCAGTTAATTGCTCAACCGTTAAACCTTGGTAGTCAGCAACAACGGCAGCGAACGCTGTAGAAGCAATTTCACTTACTTCAGCAACGATCTGTTTTTTGTCTTCGATAAGAAGAGCCATTGTAAAACCTCCTAACGGTGATTTATGTACTCAAATGAGTACACTCCCAATTCGCAAGTCTTATTCAGACT
Source organism: Acinetobacter sp. NIPH 298 (assembly GCF_000369505.1). GTDB lineage: Bacteria > Pseudomonadota > Gammaproteobacteria > Pseudomonadales > Moraxellaceae > Acinetobacter. The sequence continues at coordinate 310,055 of NZ_KB850054.1, read as the reverse complement.
TACACGCGGAGGAGGAATAAATCACACCACCGCGTCTACTCAGACTGGATTTTTAAGAAGAATATTCGAAAATATTCCTCGCCTGAGGTCTTTGACGCTGATAAATATTTATTTATCAATTCAAAGTTTGCCTAAGTTTGCAAGTAGTCCGAAACCGGTTTCTCTTGCGCAATATTTGAAGCAGTGCTTCAAATATTACTCAGGGCTTTAAAATTCTTTTCTAAATTATTTAGAAATATTGCTTACGTCAACGATCAAACCAGGACCCATAGTAGAGCTCAAAGTGATCTTTTTAACGTATACGCCTTTAGATGTTGCAGGTTTTAACTTTTTCAAGTCTGCAATCAAAGCTTCAACGTTTTGACGTACAGCTTCTTCGCTAAAGCCAAGTTGACCGATCGCAGCGTGGATAATACCCGCTTTGTCGACACGGTAACGTGCTTGACCAGATTTAGCGTTTTTAACTGCATTCGCAACATCAGGAGTCACCGTACCCACTTTAGGGTTTGGCATTAAGCCACGAGGACCAAGAATCGTACCAAGCTTACCTACAACACGCATAGCGTCAGGTGCAGCAATGACAACGTCAAAGTCAAGATTACCTTTCTGAATGCTTTCAGCTAAGTCTTCAAAACCAACGATATCAGCGCCTTCAGCTTTAGCAGCTTCAGCAGCAGCACCTTGTGCAAACACTGCAACACGTACAGTTTTACCAGTACCCGCAGGTAAAGTTGTCGCACCACGAACCACTTGATCAGATTTACGTGGATCAACCCCAAGGTTTACCGCTACATCTAGAGATTCTTTGAACTTAGCAGCTGGAAGGCTGTTGAGCACTTGTACTGCTTCTTCCAAAGTGTAAACTTTGTTTGCTTCTACAGCAGCAGCAATGGCTTTTTGACGTTTAGTTAACTTTGCCATGTCTTATAGCTCCACTTCCAAGCCCATAGAACGTGCAGAACCAGCGATGGTACGAACACGAGCGTCTAAATCAGCACCAGTTAAATCTGGTTCTTTAGTAGTCGCGATTTCTTCTAGTTGAGCACGAGTCAACTTACCCACTTTAGTTTTGTTAGGTACAGCTGAACCCTTTTGAATACCAGCAGCTTTCTTAAGAAGAATAGATGCAGGTGGAGTTTTCATGATGAAAGTGAACGACTTGTCGTTGTACACAGTAATCACAACAGGAATCGGCAAACCAACTTCAAGTTTTTGTGTAGCAGCATTGAATTCTTTACAGAATGCCATGATGTTTACACCACGTTGACCCAAAGCAGGACCAATTGGTGGAGATGGATTTGCTTTACCAGCTGGGACTTGCAGCTTGATATAGCCGTCAATCTTCTTAGCCATTAAAAATTACCTCTGGGTACAAACGCCGTTAGGCTCCCCAAAAATCAAGTAACGCCAAAGCATTACAACAACAATGCCCGACAAAATCGGGCGCTTTCCAACCAACTCAAATTAAATCGTTTTTTCGACTTGGCGAAACTCGAGTTCAACCTGAGTAGGTCGATTAAATACATTAATCGTCAACGTTAAACGTGACTTCTCGTATTGTACTTCCTCCACGACCCCTTTAAAGTCAGTGAACGGACCATCAATAACGAGTAATTCTTCACCTGGCTCAAACATCGTCTTAGGACGAGGCGCTTCACCAAGATTACGTACACGAGCAAGAATTGCATCTGCTTCACGCTGTGTGATTGGTGCTGGTTTTTCTGGTGTTCCACCAATAAAACCAAGAACCTTTGGACACTCTTTTACGATGTGCCAAGTATCATCATTCATTTCCATTTCGACTAACACATAGCCAGGAAAGAATTTACGTTCAGACTTGCGCTTCTTTCCGTCCTTCATTTCCACTACTTCTTCAGTAGGAACAAGGACTTCACCAAAGCTATCAGCTACTGTGCTACGTTGAATTCGTTCATTAAGTGAACGCATTACTTGTTTTTCAAAACCTGAATAGGCATGAATAATATACCAACGTTTCATTGCGCTCTTACCCGATAATTAACTTAATAAACCAGCCTAACCCGTAATCAAAACACCACAATACAATTGCTGTTACAATTACAACCAAAAGCACTTGCCACGAGGTCGTGATCGTCTCTTGTTTTGTCGGCCAAGCCACTCGACGTAGTTCTATTCGCGCATCTTGCAATAAACGCACAAAGCCCTTACCTTGATGGGTGGCGTATAATAAACCTAAAGCGACGACGATACAAGCCAAAATTACCCCGATGCGCACCCAAATATCATTTGCGGGTGCCCAATGGGCTGGCAAATACTGATTTACCATTGCTGAACCAATCAATAAAGCTAGAGCAATCAACCATAAGACGATATCTAATGGAGAGCCCGAGCGCACAACTTCTGCAGCATTATTTCTTTGGGGAATTGGCGCGTCGCTTAATGCGTCACGCGATTTATCATTCGACATTTTTTTACTCGTCGTAGAATTCGCGACTTATTATATGACAACTTAGCCAGAATCAAGCTTTTTTATTTAAAAAAAGTGGCAGGTCAGGAGGGACTCGAACCCCCAACATTCGGTTTTGGAGACCGACGCTCTACCAATTGAACTACTGACCTATTATGCAAATCGAAAGCCGAAGCTTCCGATTTGAATCGCATATCGTATTATGCAGTTACTTTCGCAACAACACCAGCACCTACAGTACGACCACCTTCACGAATCGCAAAACGTAGACCTGGGTCCATTGCGATTGGGTGAATTAATTCTACTGACATTTCAACGTTGTCACCTGGCATAACCATTTCAACGCCGTCTTGTAATTGGATTGCGCCAGTTACGTCAGTTGTACGGAAGTAGAACTGTGGACGGTAACCATTTAAGAATGGAGTATGACGACCACCTTCTTCTTTAGAAAGTACATATACTTCTGCGTCGAATTTAGTGTGCGGCTTGATCGTACCTGGCTTAGCAAGTACTTGACCACGTTGTACGTCTTCACGCTTAGTACCACGAAGAAGAACACCACAGTTCTCGCCAGCACGACCTTCGTCAAGCAATTTACGGAACATTTCAACGCCAGTTACAGTCGTCACAACAGTGTCACGAATACCAACAATTTCAACTGATTCGCCAACTTTAACGATACCAGATTCTACACGGCCAGTTACAACTGTACCACGACCAGAAATCGAGAATACATCTTCGATTGGCATTAGGAATGCTTTGTCGATTGCACGCTCTGGCTCTGGAATGTAAGAGTCAAGTGCAGCAACTAAGTCGATTACAGCTTGTTCGCCATAAGGACCGTCGTTACCGTTTAATGCTTGAAGCGCTGAACCACGGATGATTGGAGTGTCATCACCTGGGAAGTCATAAGTAGAAAGAAGTTCACGAACTTCCATTTCTACTAATTCAAGTAATTCTTCATCATCAACAAGGTCACACTTGTTTAAGAATACGATGATGTACGGTACACCAACCTGACGTGAAAGTAGGATGTGTTCACGAGTTTGTGGCATAGGACCATCAGTCGCAGCACATACAAGGATCGCGCCGTCCATCTGAGCAGCACCAGTAATCATGTTTTTAACATAATCGGCGTGGCCCGGGCAGTCTACGTGAGCGTAGTGACGGATTGGAGAATCGTATTCTACGTGTGATGTATTAATGGTAATACCACGTGCTTTTTCTTCAGGAGCTGAGTCGATTTGTGAGTAATCTTTCGCTTCACCGCCGTAAGTTTTTGCACAAATAGTTGCAATCGCAGCAGTTAAAGTTGTTTTACCATGGTCAACGTGACCAATTGTACCCACGTTTACGTGTGGTTTATTACGTTCAAACTTAGCCTTAGCCATTTGACTTTCCTCGTTTACGTCGACACCAGTTTAGAGAAAACAACCCTGAAACACTTTTCTTATCGACATTCGCCTAAAAAAACTAAACACCCAATACTTGAAAAGCAGACTATAATAGCCTGCTTCTTTAAATCTTTTGTAGAAAATCTACTAAGCTGTATATCTGGAGCTCTTATCGAGATTTGAACTCGAGACCTCTCCCTTACCAAGGGAGTGCTCTACCACTGAGCTATAAGAGCGATGTCTTCGATAATAATGGAGCGGGAGACGAGGTTCGAACTCGCGACATGCAGCTTGGAAGGCTGCCACTCTACCAACTGAGTTACTCCCGCATGTTGGTACTTACCACTTCAATCGAAGCTAAATGGTGGTGAGAGAAGGATTCGAACCTTCGAAACTTTCGTAGCAGAGTTACAGTCTGCCCCCTTTGACCGCTCGGGAATCTCACCACATCACACTTACACAGTGCTGTTCTTTACTCAAAATATCAAAACCTTAAGATGGTGCCGGCACACGGATTCGAACTGTGGACCTACTGATTACAAGTCAGTTGCTCTACCAACTGAGCTATGCCGGCGTTTCTTAGTGTTTCGTACGTTTCGTATCGGAACGGTGTGCAGTTTAGCAAAACTTACACATGATGCAAGCAGTTTTTTTAGAAAAACTGCGAAAAACTCATAAAATCAATCCGTTTGACGATAATTCAACCGCTTTGATCACTGCGCGTGCTTTTATTTGGGTTTCATTCCACTCAGACTCAGGATTTGAGTCAGCAACAAGCCCCGCACCTGCTTGTACATAGACTTTTTCATCGCGAATCACACAAGTACGAATCGCGATCGACATATCCATTTCGCCATGCCAGCCCAAATATCCAACTGCACCGCCGAAGACACCTCTTTTTACAGGCTCAACTTCATCAATAATTTCCATGGCACGAATTTTGGGAGCGCCTGAGAGTGTCCCCGCAGGAAAAGTCGCCTTAAAAACATCTAAAGCATCGACATCATCCCGCACTTCACCTTGTACATTGGAAACAATGTGCATGACATGCGAATATCGCTCGATCACCATTCGGTCAGTCACTTGCACTTTACCGATTTTAGAAACACGGCCAACATCATTACGACCTAAATCGATCAACATTAAATGTTCAGCGATTTCTTTTTCGTCAGACAGCAAATCTTGCTCTAATGCCAAATCTTCTTCTTTGGTCTTGCCTCTTGGACGCGTGCCTGCCAAAGGTCGTACTGTCGCAATGCCATTTTCCAAGCGCGACAAAATCTCTGGCGATGAACCTACGATATGAAACGGTTTTTGATCTGTCAGGGTTTGACCTTGTACCAAAAATAAATAGGGGGATGGGTTTAAGTGACGTAAAGCACGATAGACTTGTAATGCCTCACCATCAAAATCAGAGACCATACGCTGCCCAGGTACAACCTGCATGACATCTCCTGCACGGATGTATTCTTTTACTTTTTCAACTGTTTCGATGAACTTTTCTTTGCCCGTAATCGATTCAAAATGCGGTGCCGTATGTGGTTTCGCTTGCAAACTGACTGGTATTGCAAGCAACTGTTCAAGCTGATCAAGCTTCTCTTGTGCCTTTGCATAAGCATCTTCTTGATGAGCATCGACGTGATGAATCAAAAACAAGGTGTCTTTTAAATTATCAAATACAATCACAGTTTGAGACAGCATCAACCATAAATCTGGCAAAGTCACGGGATCGGCAGTTGGGATATTTTTGAGTTTTGGTTCGATATAGCGCACTGCATCATAGCCCAAATATCCAACCAAACCACCGGTAAAGTTAGGTAAGTCTGGTAGTTCCGCTTGCGTTGGCACTTTAAATTGGCTTTGAAAGTCACGAATATATTGAAATGGATCACTGCAACGCTGCTGGGTCACAGACCCATCCGCCTGCTGAACGGTTAAAATACCTTCATTACATGAAAAAACGGTCGACTCACCCAAGCCAATCATGGAATAGCGCGCCCAATTTTCCCCACCTTCAACCGATTCAAATAAATAAGCATGTTTGTGCTGTTTAAACCGTGCAAAAACAGAAAGTGGCGTTTCAGTATCCGCCAAACGTTGGCGGTAAACAGGTATCGTGTTATAGCCTGCTGACTTTAGTTGTTCAAATTGTGCGAATGTGGTCATGGGCATTCTCTATACTTTTAGCTCTATGGTTTCGATTTTTTGCGTTTCCTTGTTTCAATTGCGTCAAGCCCGCCATCGAAAAACCATAACAACATTCATGCCTTACTCCCTACTCGATCTTCTTCTATCAACTCAACTAAACGATCAACCACTTGTTGCGGCTGACAGTCATAGATACTTTCTCCATGATTATAGCCATAGCTGACCACAATACAATCAATACCTGCGCGTCTTGCTGCTTCGACATCATTGCTCGAATCGCCAATCATCAAGCTTTGTGATGCAGATGCATTTTGACTTTGCATGCAGTGCAGTAAAGGCAACGGGTGCGGTTTTCGCTCAGATAAGCTATCCCCACCAACGACCATTTTAAAATACCGACTCAATTCCAAAATATCGAGGATACCTTTTGCTAAATGTGCAGGTTTATTGGTAACACAGACCATCGAGATATCATGCGCTTGACAATGCTCCAAAAAGGCGAGAACACCATCATAAACAGTGGTGTTCACACACAACTCTTGCGCATATACCTGCATAAACGTATCAAGCAATTGCTTTTGCTGCTGTACATCTACCTGCCCAAACAAATGTTCAAGCACAGTTTCACATAATCTCGCTGCGCCTTTGCCAACCCACTCCCGAACTTGCACTTCTGTAACCAAAGGCAAGCTCAACTTCTCCAAACTCAGATTCATGGCGCGATACAAATCAGCGGCAGAATCTACCAACGTTCCATCAAGATCAAATAGGATCAGATGACGACTTTGTAACTGTGCAACAGACATGAGATTTACTCTATAAATAAAAAAGGCATACCTATTACGATATGCCTTGCATTGTAAAAGCTTAAAATGATTATTTAAAGAACAGCCAAGCAACCATCGCCAAAATGATCAACACAATAATCGAAATCAAACCAACCGAAGCATTTTTTTGTTGCTGTTTTTCCTGCATCACAGGTGATTCAGTTGCAACTGGCGATTGTTCTGAAGTAGCTTGAACATTTACATGTTCAGGAATTGGTGCTGGCTTTGGAATCGCAACTTGTTGTGGCATGCCATCACGACTGATCGGGGTCTCAACCGCACGTTCAGCAATACTCGGCATACCTTGATCGTGCGTAGCAGATGAAATAGGCTCAATTTCAATCTCTGGCAAATCTATATCCGTCGTTGTCGGCGCAAGAATCGAGAATGTAAAACTCGCAAATTGCAAAATATCACCATCATGCAATTCGGTTTCTTGTTCTATACGCAAATCATTAATAAACGTACCATTAGATGAATTTAAGTCCTGCACCCACAGCTGTTGGTCTTTTAGCACTAAAGCAGCATGACGACGTGAAATATCTGCTGATTGCAATAAAATATCAGCATCCTGATGTCGTCCCACCAACATATCACGCTCGATCGTGATTTCTTTCCCCGTAAACTCACCTGTAATGGCTTGCAATTTCCAAGTCATAAACACCAATCCTTATCCTGATTTATTGATTATCGGTTCTGGCAATCTTAACATTGTCACATATGTGCTTGTGTGCATCTACTGTGAAGATGCAGGATGAATCGTAGTGGTGGTCACTGTGTTTTTACTTCGCTCTACTGAACGCTTTTGTAAAGGTGCTTCCACCGTCGCAACTGGCGTTGTCACAACCGCTGTTTGGCTTTGTGTGGCTGTTGGCACGTTTTGATAAGGTGAGGCATTCACCGCAGGTTGTTGACGATAAATATCGTTTACACTCTCAGGTAGTTTTGCAAAGTTGCCATTTTTATCCATCGAAAGCTGCAAGCTATAAAGCTGATTATAGCGTTGCTGAGAGATACGACGGATATCATCCGAATCCCCTACAATAGTCGGATGGATAAACACCAAAAGATTACGCTTTTCGTTGCTTCGAGTATCTGCACGGAATAAACGTCCTAAATACGGAATATCGCCCAACACAGGGATACTTTGGCGAGTTAGACTTGTATCATCAGAAATCAAACCACCCAAAATCACAGTTTGTCCATGATCAGCCAATACCGAGGTCTTAATCGCCCGTTTACTGGTCACCAAATCTGTTGCCTGCCCTCGATTAGGCTGAACATTTGAAACCTCTTGTTCAACCTCAAGACGAACCGACCCTCCTTCACCAATATGAGGCACAACTTTCAGCGTTATCCCCACATCCTTCCGTTCAACCGTCGTATAGGGGTTTACGGTACTGTTACCCTGAGTTGCAACTGACCCTGTGACAAATGGCACATTTTGCCCCACCACAATATAAGCTTCTTCATTATCCATTGTGACAATTGATGGAGTCGATAAAAAGTTCGATTTAGTATTCGCTCTCAGCGCTTGTATAAGCGCACCGTACGCCCTGCGTGGGTTTTCAAAATTCCCAACACCAATTGAAGCACCATCCCCCAAAGCGCCTGCTGCACCTGCTGCACCGCCAGATAAATAACCCGCAGCAATTTTGGACAGCCCAGAACCAAGATTTGAAAAGTTAACCAGTCCAACACCGCTACTTAGATCACCTAGCACCCATTGCACACCAAGTTGATCAGCATCACTACCCACAACTTCTATAATCGCTGCCTCAATCAACACTTGCTGACGGCGGGTATCCAGTTGTTGTATTGCCGATTCAATCTCACGCATCAACTGCGGATCAGCCTTAACCACTAAAGCATTCTGCGTACCATCCGCAATAATACTGACACCGCCACTATTGAAGCTGGTCACATCATTTTGGCGGTTATTAAAGCCACTGTTGAGACTAATCCCCGAACTACCCGATGAATTACCTGACGAGCTTGTGCTTTGGTTATTTGAAATCAAATTGTTGATCGGATTTGATGCATTACTATTGTTTGATGAAGCAGACGAAGCAACCGACTGACCAGAAACTAAACCTTGTAAAATTTCAGCGAGACTTTTTGCGCTGGCATATTTCAAACGAAAGACTTTCAAGCCACCCAAACGATCTGCCGATGGCACATCCAACATCTCAATAATTTGACGCAAACGCTTACGTGAATCAGGATCACCTTTAATCAGAATACGATTGGTGCGATTGTCAGCAACGATACGTACGCGTGATCCCACAAAGTCTTTTGCTGCACCTGTTGCACTCATGGTTTCCAGCAAAGTGATCACTTCCTCAGCCTGACTCGACTGTAGGCCAATCGCCTCAATATCGTTCTGACCCGTACCATCCAAGTTACGTACAATGTTTTCAAGCTGATAAATATTGGCGGCGCGATCCGAAACAATCAATGCATTGGTTCCAGCAACTGCTGCCAAGTGTGCAAACTGCGGCATCAATGGGCGTAACGCAGGAACCAGATCATTTGGATTGGTATTTTGCAACCAAATCACCCGAGTTACGATCTGATCACCACCTGCACGATTGCGCCCGTCGTAAGGAATACCAGCATTTTTCACATTACTATCTGGCACCAAACGGATGGTATTACCAGAAGGCAATGCCACCACACCATTAACGCTAAGCACCCCCAAAAACAGATCGTAAACCTCATCTTTATTGAGCGGTTTATTCGAAATAACAGTCACATTGCCTCGTACACGAGGATCAACCGCAAAGTTCTTACCTGTAATATCTGCAACTTCATTAATAAATGCTGCTAAGTCTGCATCACGTAAATTGATCTTCCATGTTTGTGCGTGTACATGGGTACTGATTGCCGCAACCAACGGCGCTGCAGCAAGTAATGCCCAAAGTGGACGATGATGATTCAAAGAAGCCATAACCTGCACTTATTCCTAACTAATGTGATGACGTGTTATCACTGAAAACTCTGTTGTATGGTCATCACTTGATCACCACGTTTTATTTCTATTTTGGCATGTCCTTGACGACGTACTTGCTCTAATAATTGTACTTCGCTAAGTCCTTGCCCAACTGTCTGTCCATTGACCGACAGGATACGATCACCCGAGCGCAAACCCAATGTATTTTTTAAATTCGCTGGCGTTTGATCTGATATTTCATAACCATTTGTCCCACCGCTTACACCCATATTTTTCAAATACTGTTCACGGTTGTCTTGCATCTGTTGAATCGCTTGACCCAATGCAGACTGCGGCGCGTTCTGAACAGGTTCTGGTGTTTGAGGAGGGACATTATTCGGATTGCTAATAACGGGGTCGGCTGGTTGATACAACCCTTTATCTATTCCTTTAAATTTCACTTCTCGTGTCGCACCATTCCCTTGCTTCAATACCACATGATCCCAATAAACTTCCACCAACTGATAAGAGGTCGAAGCCAAGGTCTCACCAACGCGATAACGCTCAGCCGTATCATTCAGCTTAATAACCGCTGAAGACAAGAAACTCGGCGAACCCAAGAGAACGCCTTGTAATTCTAAATTGATATTGTCTTGAGCCGTTGTCGCTGCAGGCTCATTAAATAATGCAAATGAACTAATGTTGGGAACTTGGGCTTGCTGCGAACCCAGTTCAACTCGATCAAATTGCATCGGCTGTGGCGGAGCAACCACCCACCAAAACAAAGAAGCCAGTTTCCAGCAGAGCCATAAAATAAGCAAGGCTAAAATCAAAGGACTGAGTTTATCTAATTTTTGCCAACGCAGTTGTTGTATTTTCTGCATCCATGCGTCCATTACAAACCACCTTGCAGCAATGGCTGACGTGAACTAATAACAAAAGTTTCAAGTCCCGCTTTGCCTTGATAAGACGGAACATTCAAAAGCATGCGCTGTGTCAATTGCACATCGAGCATAAGACTGGCATCTACACTTAAGTTTGCCATTTTTTGACTACGCTGATCACGAACATCAAGTTGTAATTGTCCGTTGCTATCTTTTAATTCAGCAACCAGTGAAGGCATATTCATACGATCTTGACGTTGACCAAAAGTATAGGTCAGCTCACCCCCGCCCCAGTTCAATCGCCCTTCTGTTGCACTGAAGCCTTTTTCTTTCTGATAGTTTAATTGCACATCGGCCAGCTGAATTGCATTCTCTGGCCACTGCCAGTCTGCAAAATATTTCAATGTTTCAGGTGAAATTTCACCGTTCAAATCCTTAATCACGATTTTTTTCCCCAAACCATAACCAAAGATACCGTTAAATTGAGTATTGCCACTATGTATATCAAGATTGGCGCCTAAGCGAAACAACAACAGATCCAAAGGTCTCGTTTTCCAATGCACCGAACCCCGTAGCTGACCACGTTGCCAATCCGCCTGCCCCTGCCAAATGTTGCCACTGACGTTATGTAATAATTGATTATCTTTAGAAAATTTCGCAATTAGCCATGTTGCTGGAATCTGTAAAATAATAAAAATTAAAAATGCAAAAATGGCGAACAACCACCATCTCCATTGCTTGGTTTTTTTCTTCATCCTACCCATACCAACATACAAAATATCATCCTTTTTGAAATATTCGCTCTGAATGACATTATGCATAATTTTTCAACATCGCCAATTCTCTCATATAAAAAAACCAAGCTTTTTCAGCTTGGTTTTTTATAAAGGATAAAGTCAGCGTATGACAAAACGATGACTTTTAAAACTTACTTAGATTAAGAAATCTTCAAGTTTTGCACCTTTTTCTAACTCAGCAACTAACCAGCGCGGTTGTTTACCACGACCAGTCCAAGTTTCCTCAGTATTGTTTTTATTACGGTAGCGTGGCTCTACAGCTTTACGTGTTGTTTTCTTACGTTTTTGCTCACCCGCAGCCAATAACTCTTCAACCGTAAATCCAATGCCTTCAGCAATCGCAACGATTTGATTATATGCATCTTCAACAGCTTGGTCTTTTTTACTCGCAATCAATACTTCTGCTTCTGCTTGCAGACGCTTTAAGTCTTCTACCGATAAATCACTAATATCTGGTTTCATCCGAACCACTCCAACTCAATAAGGAAAAATATATATCACGCAAAATAAAATGAATTCAAAAATTCAGTTCAATATTAATTTATAAGCAATTCACTAATCAATATAAGAATAGTCGATTTAATGGCACTATAACAAAAAAATTGCTTTTTATTTACAATAAACTTCAAAAATATAAACCCAGCATAAAATATTTATTTATCTATTTTAATTTAAACCCATTCCAAACTGATCTTAACAGTGAGCATATTAAGCCCAATAAAAACACTTTTCATCCTATTGATGAGAGCGAGATTCAATTACCATCATTATTATTTAAACAATAAAAGAACCCCATTATACATACCGCCAATAAAGACATAATTGTCTTTATAATTACAGGTTTAGCTCCAAATCATTTCCAACACTCGCTTCAATCTCAACGATTTTCTGTCTAATAAGTTCTGGAATATTCGATTTCTTTGAGCTTACTTTATCAACACAGACAATTACCGCCTCACCTGTTGCAACAATCTGGTTTTGAGTTTCACTCCATAAAACATATTGCATTCGAAATGCACTGTTTCGAAGCTCTTCGACTTTCGCGCCAATATGCAAGACATCAGGGTAAAATACAGGTCTTAAATACTTACATTGGCTAGAAGCAACCACAGTCAATATATCTTGATCGAATATATTTAATGCCATTAAATAAACAATTCGGGCGCTTTCCATATAACGATAATATTGCACATTATTTACATGGCCAAAAGCATCCATATCCCCCCAAGCAACAGCTTGCTTATGCACAATTGGATAGACAGACAATTCATTCATATTTAGACTCATAGCTTAAAATTAAGAAAATTAACATCATTTTCAAATATTAAATTCAACTGTTTGATTAAATCAAGATTATCCCCAAGCATTGACTTAATTCGTAAATAACTCATTAAAATATTATCAGGATATAAAGTTAATAATTGTTCTGCTTCAAGATGACGTTGAGTTGCCACATAAATATGCCATTTGGCAAAGGTCAACATTGGCACACTGGTATAGCGCTGTTCGAGCTGCATAATGCGTTGTTCAACATAACTATAATCGGGGATTTGCTTTAACAACTGTTGTTGGAACCACAGGTAAAATACTTCTGGGTCAAAATGCTCTTGCAACAAATGTAAAGCCAAGTCTTCGTGCTGCACACTCATCTCTGGCATCCGCGCCAATAATTTTAGCCAGAGTACTTTACTCGTATAAGGGCGGGCTTGAATTTCATTTTGCAACGCGAGATAGCGCTGCTGTAAAGCTGCCAAATCATCAACTGAAGCTTGATCAAACTGAATCAAAAGCTGTTGCAACCATAAATCACGATGCGCTGGGTCAAGTAGACCAAATTGAGTCGTTTGCAGAAATAACCAAGGCTTTTGTAAAGCAAGTTTGCCCCAAAGCGCAGTCATACGTTGCTGATAAGCTGTTTCTACTTCGGCCAACCATGGAGAAAGTTGGTGCTGTGTCAAAAACTCCAAGTGTATCAGTGCTTTTTCGGTCTCTTGTTGTGCTAGAAAAATATCGATTCGTTGCAGTTCTGCCAGCTCAAAAGCCATCGGGGCTGAGCGATCCAAGCACTGTAAGGCAGTATCAAAATCACCATTTTTATAATCAAATTGTGCATCAACGATCGGGCTCAACAACCCAGATTGCGTAAAAACACGCTCAATAAACACCTGCTGATCTTTGGCTGAGTCTAGCAACCAAACGATGCCAAGCTGCTCATATGGGTGTAAATCTTTAAAATGTAGCGCCGTTTCTTTTTTGCGTTGTTCACGCACGATGTAACGCTTACTAAACAACCACAAGAGTTGCGCCAAGAAACTCACAAAAACAAACAGTGCGATCAATCCCCATGCACTGCTTTGGAATTGCCAATCACGCCAGTAAATATAGGCATAGCCATGCCCATAGCCATAGCTCAATACAGCAAACAGGGCAAATAACAATAAACTTGCAAGTAAATAGATCCGTAATAAATGCTTCATTATCGATTATCCCAACAAGCCTAATGTGATTAATTTTGGTGTTGGTACTGCAGGAAGATTTAAAATTTTATCTAATCGTTGCTTCATTTTCTGGCTATTCTGATCAGGCAACTCAGCCAATAATTTCATCACCTCTTGAATCGACTTACGATATTCAATTAATTGCCCTTGATGCAACGCTTGCGAGGCAAGCAATAAGCGCAACTGAGCCTCTTTCAAGGTAATATTACGATGCATTAAATCAGGTGAAGAACGCTGAATTTTTTCCAACTTAAACCACTGCCACCATGCAGATGATTCATTTTTTGCAATTGTCACTTTAGGATTTTGCAGCTCTTGCTGGATTCGCTGATCGATTTCCTGCAATAAATCTTGTAGCTGTTGCTGTTGTTGGTCTTGAGTCAGAATATATTGCTGAATCGCTTGTTTATCTTGTTCAATTGCTTTAACAAGGCTGTGCTGCAATGCAGGCGATAGCGCGGACTGAGCAATATGCTGATGCACCTGATTCAAATGATCCAGTGCATAAGTGAACTGCTGCTGATCTAAAGCAAACTGAACCAGTTGCAATTGTTGTTGAATTAAAATGACGGGGGCAATCCCCGTCGTTATGATCGGTGTCATGCTGTAATCAGTAGACGCGGTAGTTGCAACACCACTATTTTGTAATTGACGCTGTACGGCGACCAATTGGTCATTCAATAATGCATAACGCTGGTCTGTTTGAGCAAGTTGTTGTTGAAGTTGCGGAACACTCTGAGCATTTTTCGCAACGTCATAACTCAGCTTGGCTAGCCACAATATACTCAGCAGCAGTATCAAATACACAATTTTTCTCATACCTTTCCTTGCCAGTCACGCATGCGTTGAATAATCTCTGATGCAGATAAATTTTCAAGCTGAATAATGTTAATCGCGTCGCCTACTTGTACTTGCGAATCTGTTAGAATTTTTGTCAATCGCTCGCCCAAAACAAGATAAATCCACTGTACATCACTAGGATGCTGAGCACAAAGTTGCAACCAATTTTGCCAACTAGCCTCACTACTCACCAGCACAGCAGTAGTTTGATTAGGATCAAGTTTTTGCACAATCTTTAAAAACCCAGACCTACTTTGCTCAGGGCACTGACGGCGGTAAAGCACAAAATTAAGGATAGAGACACCCTGCTGCTGCAATTGTTGCATCATAAATTGCCGCCCGCCTTTGCCCCGCCAGAAAGCGATTTTATTTAAATTTTCTCTTTGTTTTAAAACTGGCAACTCGAGCATTCCTTCCGAGTTTTCCACATCAGGAACATCGCTGGCAATATTAAATTTCATCAGCGCTTGTGCGGTTGCCTGCCCCACCGCAATCCACTGGATATGCTTGAGCTGCGTCAACTGGATACCAGCCTGCTGCAAATAATGCATACCAATTTCAACAGCCGTCGGACTCACCACGACGATGACTTGAGTTTCATCGAGTTGCTGATAAAGGTGTTGTAATACATCAGAAAAAGGTTCAGCAACCAACTCAAGTAACGGCAAAGTCTCGACCTGATAACCCGCCCCAAGCAACGCTTGGGTGAGTGCGTCTGCGCGATCTTCAGGACGAGTATTGATAAAAAGCATTAATACAACGCTTTCAACAATTCACCAGCACCTCGATCAAGTAAGCGCTGTCCAAGCTGCTCTCCCAACTGCTCCGCCTCTGCTGCTGTACCGACCATTTGCTCCTTCAGCAAGGTCTTACCATCTACGCTGCCAACTCGCCCTTCAATCTGTAATTGATCATTGACTAAAGTGGCATAGCCTGCGATTGGCACTTGGCAACCACCCTCCAAATAAGCATTAAGGGCGCGTTCCGCACGGACACAAATCGAGGTTTCTTCATGTTGCAAGGGTTGGATCAATTTAAGCAATTCTGCATCATTTGCGCGACATTCCAAGCCTAGAGCACCTTGTCCAACCGCAGGCAAACTCACCACAGACGTTAAACAATGACGAATTCGATCCGCCAAACCTAAGCGTTTCAAACCTGCGCTGGCCAAAATAATGGCATCATACAAACCATCATCCAGCTTTGCTAAGCGTGTGCCGACATTACCACGTAAATCAATGATTTCTAGATCTGGGCGTTGTTGTAAAATTTGGCATTTACGACGTAGACTCGAAGTTCCCACTTTTGCGCCTTGTGGTAATTCATCAAAATGCTGATATTGATTTGAAACAAATGCATCTAAAGGATCTTCACGCTCACAAATGACTGCAAGCGTTAAACCTTGTGGCAAGTGCATTGGCACATCTTTCATGGAATGGACAGCCAAATCAGCACGACCATCCAATAAAGCGGCTTCCAACTCTTTCACAAACAATCCTTTGCCCCCAATCTTGGCTAATGGGGTATCTAAAATCTTATCGCCTTGTGTCACGAACTTAACCAGCTCAACCGTCAAATCTGGATAAAGCTCGTTTAAACGAGAACGAATATGCTCCGCCTGCCAAAGTGCAAGAGGGCTTTGTCGAGTCGCAATTTTTAAGGTTTTCATAAATCCAAATTAAGTATTGATCAAGGCAATTGTTCCAAACTTAACTTGATCACCTAAAATTGCAAGCAAAAAATCATAAAGCCGCCCATACGCTGCCAAAAATACGGCATTTATAATTGATGCATACATTCTCTTAAACTGGGTAAATGACGGCGACTGACCGACAGCCGCTCATCCAGTTCACGTAATCGTACCTGATATTGTCCAGCGGCAACCAACTCAAGACCTTCCAAATAATCAAGAGAAACCAATGCATTTCGATGAATTCGAATAAAGCGATCCGCAAATTCCAGCTCTAAATCTTTGAGTGTTTCATCAATCAGTACACTGCCATTTTTATGGCGCACAGTGACATATTTTTGATCGGCCAAAAAATAATAAACACTGTCTAATGGAATCAGCTCGACCCCACGATAGGTTTTCGCGGCAATTTGATGACGCTGGTTTTTTACATCATACAACTCATCTTGTTGCAAACCCGTCATTTGAGCCTGAGTCAGTTGGGTTAAATGCTGAAATACCTGTTCTAAATCTTGGAGTGCTACTGGTTTTAGCAAATACCCTTGCGCCTGAAACTTAAATGCTTCCAGTGCATGTTGATCGTAGGCTGTACAAAAAATAATGGCAGGGCGAGGATTTAAATGACGCAGTTGTTCTGCACATTCCAAACCATTCATTCCAGGCATTTGAATATCTAATAAAACGACATCAGGCGAAGCATTTTCAATATGACTTAACACATCTTGTCCATGATGTGCAGTCGCAACGACTTCATGCCCCATTTGAGTAACTAAACGTGATAAACGCTCTACCGCTAGCGGTTCATCATCCGCAATTAGGACTCTCATCCTTTCCTCCTTGTCACCGCTAACATCATCCATATTTTTTATGGTTAACTTGACTTATTATTTTACTCGATAGTGGTAACAGACCACTGTGGTATATAACGATGTGCCCCCATAAACCTGAAACTTTACGGTTTGACCATAATACGCTTTCAAACGTTGCTCTACATTTTCAATCGCAATACCATTTCCTTTTCGCGTTTTTATTGTATCGCGAGAATATGGGTTAGTAATGACTATACTGACTTGATTTTGCAATATTTCAACCAATACGCTAATTGTTGACTGCTGTAAAACCTTTTCCACCCCATGGAAAATACTATTCTCAAGCAAAGGTTGCAATGTCAATAATGGAATCGTGACCCGTTTTAATTCAAGTGGTGTCGCCTGGATGTTCCATTCTACCTTTAAACGATCCCCTAAACGTATTTTTTCGATGCTCAAATACTGCTGACATAAATCGATTTCCTCTGCCAAGCTCACCAATTTAAGTTCCTGAAAACTCGCACGGAAAAGACGTGACAAACTAATCAACATATTTTCAGCTTTATCAGGATCAATCGTAATTAAACTCACCACACTATTTAAACTATTAAATAGAAAATGCGGATGAATACGCGCCTGCATCGCTTGAATACGTGCATTCAGCTCACTATATTGCTGATTGAGCCACTGTTCTCGCATATATAAATAGCGCAAACAAAATGCACCCAACAACACCCCATAACTCAAATGCAGACTGATGCCATCAAATAAAATATCTCCTGAGAAGCCTCCTGAGCGAACCGTCCAATATTGGATAAGATTAACCGCACAGGTCGTCAACAACACGATCAGCAGCAATAAAATAAAACCGAGCGTTAATGCCACTTTCTGACTAAATTTGGCAAAAAAATCTTGAAAATAATCAACACATGCTGCAAAGGATAAAATCACCCAGTTAATAAAAAATATATATTGTAAAACACGAACACCCTGTAATGCTTGCCATGACTGAGCTTCGGCCAATGCCAACACCATTGCCAAGACATTACTGGCAACAATTAATTCCAATAAGTATTGCCATTGGCCAATTTTCGTAAAAAAATAGGAACCTGATCGATTCAACTGACGAGATTGCAATAACTTCTTACGTCGAGTTTCGGCAACTGCGTTTGGATTTGCTATACTCTTTTTTATTTTCCTGAGCTGCCATGACCACATCTTCTCAATCCTCTTCTTCAGCAAGCCCTCATCAAACCTCTGGAATGTGGGGCGGTCGTTTTTCAGAAGCAACGGATGCTTTTGTTGCAGAATTTACCGCATCTGTGCAATTTGACCAACGTTTTTATAAACAAGATATTGCTGGCTCAATCGCACACGCAACGATGCTTGCAAAAGTCGGCGTACTCACCGAAGCTGAACGTGATGACATTATTCAAGGTTTAACCACAATTCAAGCAGAAATTGAAGCAGGTAACTTTGAATGGCGCATTGATTTAGAAGATGTGCATATGAACATTGAGTCTCGCTTGACTCAACGTATCGGGATTACAGGTAAAAAACTGCATACGGGGCGTAGCCGTAACGACCAAGTTGCGACGGATATCCGCTTATATTTGCGTGATGAAATTGATGACATCCTTGGCTTATTACTCCGCTTACAAAAAGGCTTACTTGGTCTAGCAAGCAAAAATACCGACACCATCATGCCGGGTTTCACTCATTTGCAAACTGCACAGCCTGTGACTTTTGGTCATCATCTATTGGCTTGGTTTGAGATGCTGGTGCGTGACACTGAGCGTCTACAAGACTGCCGTAAACGTGTCAATCGTATGCCACTCGGTTCAGCTGCTTTGGCAGGTACAACCTACCCAATTGATCGTGCTTTTACTGCTGAACTATTAGGCTTTGAGGCGATTTCTGAGAACTCACTGGATGCGGTGTCTGATCGTGATTTTGCCATTGAATTCAATGCCGCTGCATCGCTTATTATGATGCACCTATCTCGCATGTCAGAAGAACTGATCTTATGGACTTCAGCGCAATTTAAGTTTGTGAATATTCCTGATCGTTTCTGCACAGGATCTTCAATCATGCCTCAGAAGAAAAATCCTGATGTACCTGAGTTAGTTCGAGGAAAATCAGGACGCGTATTTGGCGATTTGATTAGCCTACTGACCTTAATGAAAGGTCAACCTTTGGCATACAACAAAGATAACCAAGAAGACAAAGAGCCTTTATTTGATGCGATTGACACCGTTCGCGGCTCGTTGATGGCATTTGCCGACATGGTTCCAGCACTTGTACCAAATATCGAAATCATGCGTGAAGCTGCCTTACGTGGCTTTTCGACAGCAACTGATCTTGCAGACTATTTGGTGAAAAAGGGTGTGGCTTTCCGTGATGCGCATGAAATCGTGGGTAAAGCGGTTGCTTTAGGTGTGGCGGAAGAAAAAGATTTGTCTGAACTCACACTTGAGCAATTACAGCAATTCTCTGATTTGATTACTGCGGACGTTTTTGATAAAGCCTTAACTTTAGAAGCATCTGTCAATGCGCGTAATCATATTGGCGGAACTTCACCAAAACAAGTTGAAGCTGCTATTGTACGTGCACACACTCGCCTAGAACAGTTATACGCTTAAGGATTGATGATGACTAGACAAGTATTTTGCCGTAAATATAAACAAGAGCTTGAAGGCTTAGACTTTGCCCCTTTTCCTGGTGCAAAAGGTCAAGCATTTTTTGAGACTGTTTCAAAACAAGCATGGCAAGAATGGTTAAAACACCAAACCACGCTGATTAACGAAAAGCGTTTAAATGTGTTTGAGTCAGATGCAAAGAAATTTCTTGAAGAACAACGTGAAAAATTCTTTGATAATGATGAAAGTGTTGAAAAAGCTGAAGGCTGGAAGCCTGAGCAAGGATAAGCAAACTTAAAACATCGTTTTAAGGCTCTGCCCTTGCGCAAGACAAAAGGCCACGCCTGAAGTGCAAGGAAAACTAAAGCAACGCTTTAGTTTTCTGCAATACAAGGACGAAGTCCGCGTAGGCTGTAGTCTCAACGTTTTGATAGAAAATATTATCGCTGTGATATCGATTATCTAACCTAAAAAGAGAGCTTAAACTGGCTCTCTTTTTACGTGGCATTTACATTAGCAATAAAGCCTTACAGAGCATACACACTTGTCTACATGACAGTGATGCTCGTTGCGCTTATATTTAATTCAGAAGGACAAAGAGATACGATGATATCTCACGCAACATATGATATTTCTCTCCCAGACTTTCCCCCGAAGTCTGGGATTTTTTTATCTTTAATTTAATTCAATAAAACATATTCCCAGATCACAAAACCCAAGCCAAATCCGAGAAAGGCATAAAGGATAATAATAAAAAATACAAAACTGGCTTTATTGTTCTTTTTTAAAAATCGCATCATCTTCTGCATACCTTAATCTGAGATTAAGATCATTTTGAATGTATTGCTCCTCAAAACATAGATACAGCGCTTTTGCAAAAAACTATAACAGTCCCGCTTAGGAAGAATCATGAGGGTAAAACAATAAAAAAGCTGAGCCTGAAATTATTTCAACGCTCAGCTAATGTTTTTATTTATCGAAACCACAAAAACAGGAAAAATTATTTTCGATGTACTGTTTGTTCAATTTCTTCAATACTGGTATGACGAACATCTCTGCCCTTAGCCATATAAATCACTTGCTCTGAAATATTACGCGAGTGATCTCCAATACGTTCCAATGAACGTAATACCCACATCACGTTAATCACACGTGAAATATGACGTGGATCTTCCATCATATACGTCATTAGCGTGCGTGTCGCTGATTGGTATTCACGGTCAATATCCCCATCCGCCATCACAACTTTTAACGCTTGATCGACATCTAAACGCGCAAAAGCATCTAAGGCA
This sequence comes from Acinetobacter sp. NIPH 298, assembly GCF_000369505.1. Lineage (GTDB taxonomy): Bacteria > Pseudomonadota > Gammaproteobacteria > Pseudomonadales > Moraxellaceae > Acinetobacter. The sequence goes on along the minus strand of NZ_KB850054.1, from coordinate 288,859 downwards.
TCATGAATCATTACCCGTACTTGATTACCAATATGACGCGTCTCCATATAACCACGTGGCGACTCACCTTCTTCACACAAGGTTTGAGCGATACGAGCAATTTTTGCCGCTTCATCACCAATACGTTCTAAATCTGTATTGGCTTTACTCATCGCAATGACCATACGCAAATCAATCGCTGCGGGATGACGACGTGCCAAAATCAAAGTTAAACCTTCATCAATATCACGTTCGAGCTGATTAACGGTATTGTCTTTGAACTGAACATCCATTGCTAAATTGGCATCAGTATCTAAAAGCGCATGAATTGCATTGGCAACCTGTTGCTCAACCAATCCCCCCATGCTCATAAATTTGGTATGCACATCTTGTAAGTCTTCATTAAATTGAGAAGAAATATGATGACTTAACACAGGATTACTTGGACTCACAGTATGCCTCCACTAGACACATGGAAAATGATGGATGATTAAAACACAACAATGATGAAACTTTTATGACAATAGCATGGATTTGCCGATTGTCGAGTGGTATGAATTGCTACAACAAAACATAAAAAATCTGTTAGTCTAATCACCATAGCTTGACGGAGCGCAGTTAATCAACTGCTGAGATGATCTTAATCCTTTGATTTAAAGATCAGTACCGTTGAACCTGATCAGGTTAACACCTGCGTAGGAATCAAGCCCAGCAAAAACTTAGCCTCTATTTATCAAAAAGATAAATCTGCCATCGTTTTTGGTCGTGCTTGATTCGTTAATGCTCTCCATAAGGATCATGCCATGAATCAATTAACGAATCTTTCCCCTGCTGATATTTCTGCTCAACATGAGCAAGACGCTAAAGATTTAACGCGTATTTTACCCGCATCAAACAAAGTTTATGTCCAAGGTTCTCGCCCAGATATCCAAGTCCCATTCCGCGAAATCAGCCTAACTGATACCCCGACTGGCTTAGGCGGTGAGCATAATCCACCTGTGATGATTTATGACACCTCTGGCGTTTATACCGACCCAAATATACAAATTGACCTCAATAAAGGCCTACCCTCTGTTCGTCAAGCATGGATTGAGGAACGTGGCGATACCGATGTCCTTTTAGGTTTAAGTTCTGAGTTTGGACAATCACGTTTAAAAGATATTCGTACTGCTGACATTCGTTTTGCACATATTCAAAATCCACGTCGCGCCAAAACAGGCAAAAACGTTTCACAAATGCATTATGCCAGACAGGGTATTATCACCCCTGAAATGGAATATATTGCCATTCGTGAAAACCAACGCCAACGTGAAGGCGTTGATATGCGTCAGCATGCAGGTCAAAACTTTGGTGCACAAAATCTAAAAGAAATCACCCCAGAATTTGTGCGTCAAGAAGTTGCTGAAGGACGCGCGATTATTCCTGCCAATATTAACCACCCTGAAATTGAACCGATGATTATTGGACGTAATTTCTTGGTGAAAATTAATGCCAATATCGGTAACTCTGCACTCGGTTCATCAATTGATGAAGAAGTGGCCAAAATGACATGGGCCACGCGTTGGGGTGCAGATACCATTATGGATCTATCCACAGGGAAAAATATCCACGAAACGCGTGAATGGATTATTCGCAACTCACCTGTTCCAATTGGTACTGTACCAATCTATCAAGCTTTAGAAAAAGTAGACGGCGTTGCAGAAGATCTCACTTGGGAAATCTTTAAGGACACGTTGATTGAACAAGCAGAACAAGGCGTAGATTATTTTACGATTCATGCGGGTGTGTTATTGCGTTATGTACCAATGACCGCGAATCGCCTCACTGGCATCGTGTCTCGTGGTGGTTCGATTATGGCGCAGTGGTGCTTGGCGCATCACGAAGAAAACTTCTTATATACGCATTTTGATGAAATCTGCGAAATCATGAAAGCCTATGATGTGTCTTTTAGTTTGGGCGATGGTTTACGTCCCGGTTGCGTCCAAGATGCCAACGATGAAGCGCAATTCAGCGAACTCAAAACTTTAGGTGAGTTAACTCATCGCGCTTGGGAACACGATGTTCAAGTGATGATTGAAGGTCCGGGTCACGTGCCAATGCATATGATCAAAGAAAATATGGATCTACAGCTTGAAGTCTGTAAAGAAGCACCATTCTATACGCTTGGCCCATTGACGACGGATATTGCGCCGGGCTACGACCACATTACCTCTGCCATCGGCGCAGCGATGATTGGTTGGTATGGCACTGCAATGCTGTGTTATGTCACACCAAAAGAGCATTTGGGCTTACCGAATAAGAAAGATGTAAAAGACGGCATCATTACCTACAAAATCGCAGCGCATGCAGCCGACTTGGCCAAAGGCCATCCAGGCGCACAAGTGCGTGATAATGCCCTGTCGAAAGCACGTTTTGAATTCCGTTGGGATGATCAGTTTAATTTGAGCTTAGACCCAGACACCGCACGCAGTATGCATGATGAAACGCTTCCAAAAGATGCACATAAATCAGCTCATTTCTGCTCAATGTGTGGACCTAAATTCTGCTCAATGAAGATCACACAAAATGTGCGAGATTATGCGCAAAACCAACGCAATGCCAAGCAATCAGATGATGCTGAAACAGAAGTTGAAGCAGGTCTCAATGCGATGAAAGCCGCTTATCAGGAACATGGTCAAAAATTGTACCACAAAGTGTAAATCCACTAAAAAAAGATTTTCCTGCGAAACATTCTCGGTTAGGATGAGATATGTACAATCTCATCCTAATTGAAGATGAATATTCTTGAACACGCTAGCTATTCAGCATCCGATGTAAAGATAGAGTCTCGAGAGCTGTTATTTCGAGGATTCATCCAAGTTGAGAAAGTGAGTCTAAAACATCGGCTCTTTCATCGAGCTGATTATTCACCGAGCATTCAACGTGAACTTGTTCATCGTCCTGAAGCCGCTGGTGTTTTATTATATAATGACCAACAACAACGCTTTGCACTCATTGAACAGTTCCGTATCGGTGCATTCAATGATGCTGACTCTGCATGGCAACTCGAAATCATTGCAGGCGTGCTTGATGGGGATGAATCTCCTGAAAGCTGTATTCGCCGAGAAACATTAGAAGAATCAGGTTGTGAAATCACAACATTAAAACACTTATTTAGCTTCTATCCATCTGCTGGCGCTTGCTCTGAATTTTTTCATTTATATGTCGCAGAAGTTGAATTGCCAATAGATGGGGGTATTTTTGGGGTATCAGATGAAGGGGAAAATATTCAGCTTCATTTATTCGATTATTGCCAATTAGACGTATTATTACACAATGGGCGGTTGAGAAATGCACCTGTAATTATGGCATTACAATGGCTTGCTCAACATATACAACAACGATAACAAGTCTGAGGGGCTAAAGACGGTGACATTCCAAGTCTCAACATCATCTCAACAAGATTTTGTGATGGTACAGATTACTGATACACATTTATTAGAGTATCCACATTTAGAGTTCGTTGGAATGCAGCCCGAACTGAGTTTTCGTGCCGTCATTGACTTAATGCGTGAACAACATCCTCAGATCGACCTCATTGTTCACACAGGTGATTTAGCCCAAGCACCTACGCCTGTGACCTATCAGCGCTATATTCAGCATATGCAAAGCTTGGGTATTCCCTTTTTTCATACCCCTGGCAACCATGATGACGTGGCACATTTTCCATTCCATCAAGCCGACCAAACACAGCCCACGATTATTGAACTGGGGAAATGGTGCATTATTCTACTGAATAGTGCTCAACCACAACGCATTGACGGAAAAATTGCGGATATCCAGTTAAAACAGTTAGCTGAGCTGCTCCCCCAATTGCAGGATCGCTATGTCATCATTGCATGTCACCATCATCCATTTGCCATGCAGTCTGCTTGGATTGATCAGCACAAATTAAAAAACTCGTCTGATTTACTGGACATAGTTAAACCTTTTTCTAATATCAAAGCCATTGTTTGTGGACACGTCCATCAAGACTCTATTCAAACATGGCAAGGCATTGAGTTTTTATCTACCCCATCGACCTGTATTCAGTTTAAACCGAAAAGTGATAAATTTGCTTTAGATGAAGAACATCCAGGTTATCGGTATATCTGCCTCAAAGCCAACGGGGAATTAGAAACCCAAGTTTATCGTTTATCTACGTCCGAACGCTTAATGAGCTCAGAAGTTTTGGGTTATGACTAGCGGAGGTCAACAATCACCCGACTCTAAACTTTTGATTACAAATCACATCCATGATTTCTCACCAAATCTAGACAGGAATGACTACCATCTTGCTCAAAAAATCTATATGATGACGACCCCTGATGGAAAAAACCATCAACAGTTTCTATAAAAACACTTGCATATCACCATATTTTTTGCGTATAGATAGTACGTGTAAGATGAGGAATGCCCTATATGGCGAATGACAACCAAAATCAAGTCTTGGATGAACAAACAGAAGTGATTGACGAGCAAAAAGCGCCTGTAAAACGTGTGCGAAAAACCAAACCTAAAGCTTCAGAAGGTGGAACGACTGCCAGCTTATTTGGTATCGCACCTTATCAGCCAAAGAAAAACGAAGAATACATGTCTGATGGACAACTGGAGCATTTCCGCCTGATCTTAAATGCGTGGAAAGCTGAGTTGATGTCAGAAGTTGATCGCACCTTGAACACCATGCAAGACGAGTCATCTGCACTGCCTGATGTGAATGACCGCGCGACCCAAGAAGAAGAATTTGCGATTGAACTACGTACACGTGACCGTGAACGTAAACTCATTCGTAAAATCGAACAATCACTTGAAGCGATTCAAGCGGGTGATTATGGTTTCTGTGAAACTTGTGGTATCGAAATCGGCTTACGTCGCTTAGAAGCACGCCCGACTGCGACTCAGTGTATTGATTGCAAAACTTTGGCTGAAATCAAAGAAAAGCAAAATAACGGATAAGAATCCCTCCCAACCTCCCTTTGAAAAAGGGAGGAGTTCCCCTCTTAGTAAAGAGGGGTTTGAGGAGATTTACAAAATATACGAACAAAAATATTCACTTTCATGCCATACATCGGTCGCTTTGCCCCCTCTCCTACAGGCCCTTTGCATTTTGGGTCATTACTCACTGCGGTTGCCAGTTATTGCGATGCCAAAGCCCATCAAGGCGAATGGTTAGTCCGGATTGAAGATACCGATATCCCACGCATTTATCCGAATAGCGAAACACATATTCTTGCCTGTATAGAAGCTTTTCAATTTGAGCCCGATCACGAGATCATTTTTCAAAAAGATCGTTTAGATATTTATGAACAGGTAATTGAACAATTAAAATCATCTCAAGCCATCTATGCTTGTAAATGTACCCGTAAAATGCTCGGTTCAAATCACATTTATGCAGGAACATGCCGTGATTTAAATTTAGATTTTACTCAACAAGCGATCCGCCTAAAAGTCGCTGACCATCTCATCTGCTTTGAGGATCGTCTACAAGGACGACAATGCTCAAACCTACAGGATGAACTCGGTGATTTTGTCCTAAAACGTCGTGATGGCATTGTGAGTTATCAACTGGCTGTAGTGGTCGATGATTATCTACAAGGCATCACGCACGTGGTGCGAGGCGCTGACTTATTGGATAACACAGCTCGCCAAATTTGGCTCGGCTCACTGTTAGATTATCCATTATTAAGCTATATGCATCTTCCGCTTGCCATGAATGAACAAGGACAGAAACTCTCGAAACAAAATCTAGCGCAAGCCTTGGACATATCTAAAGCACCCGAATTATTACAACATGCCATTTTAGCACTCGGTCAGCCTGCTGTTGATCTTGACCAACCACGCGTCATGCTGCAACAAGCCGTTCAACAGTGGAATGTGAATTTGATTCCAAAAGGCAATCATTTGACTGGAATCTATCAATAGCCATAAAAAAAGCCCTGAGCGATTACATTCAATTGCTCAGGGCTTTTTGACTTTTTAGACCTCAACTAGAAATTTGATTCTTCTTTGACAGGATTGAGTTCTTGTGTCGATGCATCAATTTTTAGAATTAAACTAATCATTGCTGCACACATCATCAACGAAGTACCACCATAACTAATAAATGGTAGTGTTAAACCTTTGGTCGGCATCAAGCCCATGTTCATGCCCGCATTTACCAAAATCTGTAGCAAGAAAATAATACTAATCCCATAAGCCAAATACCCAGCACGCAAGTAGTTATGCTGCAAAGCACGATGTCCGATTTTGATACAACACGCCAACATGGTAAAAGACAGGATCATGACCAAGGTCACCCCGACAAAACCAAACTCCTCACCAAGCACAGCCAACATAAAGTCAGTATGCGCTTCAGGAAGATAGGAAAGCTTTTGTACACTATGACCTAAACCCGTTCCAAACCACTCGCCACGCCCAAATGCCATCAATGCATTTGATAGCTGATAACCCACACCCAATGGATCTGCCCACGGATTGGTAAAGGAGAGTAAGCGTTGAAAACGAAATGGCTCAAAAATAATCAGCGCACTAATGCCTGCTAAAATCGCACCCAACATGATCAAGAATTGTGTCGCAGGTGCACCAGCTAAGAAGAACACACCAACCATCATCAACACGATCACAACCGTTGCACCGAGATCGGGTTCCGCTACGATGAAGCCAACCGTTAAAGCCATCACGCCACTTAAACGTAACAACCCCTTCCAATGCGTTCGAACCTCTTTGGCACGGCGCACCACATAATCAGCCGTAAAAATAGCCATCACAATTTTGGCAATTTCTGTCGGCTGCAAGGTAAAACTGCCGACCTTAATCCATCGATGTGCACCATTTACTTCAGTACCAACCAGCAATACTGCCAGTAATAAAGCCATGGTGATGAGCCACAATAGAAATGCATTTTTGAACCACAGATTCATAGAAATTCGATAGGTCAGAAAAGCCACCACACCAGCCACACAAATCGAAATACCATGACGAATCAAAAAGTAAAATGGGTTCTCATGAATATATTCAGCATAAGGCATTGATGCAGATGCCACCATCACCGAACCGAAACACAATAAAGAAATAACACAGAAAATGAGTAGATTACGTGCCGTCATTTCTGCTGGAAGCTTTGGCAGACGACTCAATAATTGCGAAATTTTTTGTGCCGTATTTTGGGCTAAATCAGCCATAATGTTGTTCCTAGTTTTTATTTTCATTCAAGGCATGTACACATGCCACGAATTGATGTCCACGGTCATTGTAGCTTTTAAACATATCAAAACTAGCGCATGCAGGAGAAAGTAATACAACATCTTCCGCCTGAGTGACTTTCTGAGCAAGCTCTACCGCTTCTTTTAAGTTACTGACATGTTGGATGGCCGTCGTACCTTGTAACGCTTGTTCAATCATTGCCGCATCTTCACCGATCAGTATCACTTTCTTTACGTATTTTTGTATTGCATTACGTAGCGGTTTGAAATCTTGCCCCTTGCCTTGACCACCCATGATCAATGCCAATTTACCTTTTTGGGCTTCAATAGCAGCACCTAGACCGTCGATAGCAGCCAGTGTTGCACCGACATTGGTCCCTTTAGAATCATTGTAATAACGCACACCATCGATCGTTTCAACGTATTCACAGCGATGCTCTAAACCTTTAAAGCTTTTCAGTGTTTCAAGCATCGATGACGTTGCTAAGCCAATGGCTTCACCAAGTGCCAAACAAGCCAAGGCATTGGCGATATTGTGCATGCCCTGAATATAAAGTTCTGAGCTTTTGATTAAGCGCTCACGCCCTCGTGCCAACCACATCCCCCCATCGGCCTCTCGAAGCACCCCATATTGATTCAAATCAGGTGCATTCAGCCCAAAATTTTGCATTGGCGTTACATCAGGAACTAAAGGACGACTCAAACTATCATCGCGGTTATACACCACCTTTTTTACACCTTGGAAAATACGATGCTTGGCTTTATGGTAACCCAACATATCACCATGACGATCTAAATGATCTTCACTCATATTGAGCAATACCGCGACTTCAGCATTGAGATTCGAGGTGGTTTCAAGTTGGAAACTGGAAAGTTCCAACACAATCAATTCAGGTTGATCTTTGAGTAAATCAAGCGCTGGACGTCCAAGATTACCGCCTACAGCGACTTTTTTACCTGCATCAGCGGCCATCAAACCGATGAGAGTGGTCACTGTGCTTTTTGCATTTGACCCAGTAATTGCAACAATGGGGACTTCAGTCGCGCGACGAAGCAGTTGAATATCACTTACCACGGGGATGCCTTGGGCAATCGCCTGTTGAATCTCGGGTAATTGTGGTGCAAGACCAGGACTTAAAATAATTTCTTCTGCTTGATGCAAAAGATCGGTATCTAATTTTCCGAAACTTGTTCGAACATTTTCAGGAATTTGATCGTGTCCTGGGGGCGTTGTTCGGGAGTCCGTTACTGCAACTTGGTAGCCTTGTTCATGTAGAAAGTTTACTGCTGACACGCCTGAAATACCCAAGCCAGCCACAACTTTTAATCCACCACGTTGTATTAACATTTTTGCCCCATTTATTACGGATCACGGAATGGCAAAAATGTTAGCACTTTACTGTTTTAAATGCTTTTTCAGTTTTGGTTTTATTCAGTCTTTTTTGTGTCAGTGCGTAAAAGTAGAGGGTGATGCACAGCATCCTGATATGAGGTCAGCAATCCTAAAAATTGCCCACATTCTCAAACATGAGCAATCATTATATTTCTTAACGCCATTTTACGGTTTGTACTGGCTCAGACTTTTTCGTCTCTTTGTCATCGGTCGCACAACCACAACCGCCACCACAACCCGCAACCATTTTAGGTTTCAGCCATGTTGCTAAACGCTGCCACCCAAAACGTTGACAGACATTCGACAAAGCTAAAAATACTGAAGCTGCTGTTTTAGGAAATACCTTTTTAAAAACAATAACGGTACTCCATAGCACCAGTGCAGCAACAATTAAATACTCAAGCATAAGCCGTTCTCCAATGATCCCGCCCCTTAAAAAAGGGCTGCGCTGCGGTTATCGCAGCGCAAGGGAAGATTACAATCACCCCCAAATGCTGGATGCAATTTGGTAAGTGAAGAAGGACATCAAATAAGCCAATCCAAACAGATAAGCTGTCATGATGGCCACATGTTTCCAAGAACCTGTTTCACGACGTACTGTTGCCAAAGTCGCGAGACAATGTGGTGCATAAATAAACCACACCAATAAAGACAATCCAGTTGCCAATGACCAGCCTGAACCATCCGCACTAATTAAGCTCGCCAAGCCCTCTGCAATTGCATCATCATCAGCGCCAGACAGTGCATAAACCGTACCCAATGCAGCAACCACCACTTCACGTGCAGCCATTGCGGGAATCAAAGCAATACAAATTTGCCAATTAAAACCAAGTGGTGCAAAAATGGGTTCCATCAAATGACCCAACATCCCTGCAAAACTATAATCAATCGCAGCGCGGGTTGCATCTTCAGGTGCTTGAGGGAAAGTACACAGAAACCAAAGTAAAATCGATAAAGCGAAAATGATTCCACCAACGCGTTTTAAGAAGATTTTACCTCGATCCAATAAACCAATTGCCACACTTCTGATATCGGGAATACGGTAACTTGGCAATTCGAGTAACAATGCATGCTGTGATTTATCCTTTTGTAAAAACTTGGTCACAAAGGCAACACACAACGCACTAACAATACCAGCCATATATAAGCCGAACAGCACCAAACCTTGCAGGTTAAAGATTCCCAACACAGTTTGACTTGGAATAAATGCAGCAATTAACAGTGCATAAACTGGTAAGCGCGCGGAACAGGTCATCAACGGCGCAACCATAATCGTGGTAAAACGATCCCGATGGTCGCTAATACTCCGCGTCGCCATAATTCCGGGAATTGCGCAAGCAAAGCTAGACAATAACGGAATAAACGCACGCCCACTCAAACCGGCTTTAAACATTAACTTATCGAGTAAAAACGCTGCGCGCGGTAAATAACCTGATTCTTCTAATACCAAAATAAAGAAGAATAAAATTAAAATTTGTGGCAAGAACACCACCACACTACCCGCCCCAGCGATAATCCCATCAACCACTAAGCTATTCAGTAAAGGATTCGCAATCGATTCGCCCAACATCTCACCGAGCCAAGCAAAAAAGTCCTCGATACCATCCATAAAAGGGGCGGCCCAAGCAAAAACCGCTTGGAACACCACGAACATCATGACGGCAAGACTAAGTAGACCTAAGACTGGATGCAAAAATATTTTATCTAGAAAGTCAGTACGTTTATCTTCCTGATCAACAAAGCTCACCACATCTTTGAAAATCACCTCGATTTTCTGATGATGTTCACCCGTTAAACCACTTAACTCCGTTTGCGGGATCGCATACTTTTCTTGATCCAAAGCGTGACGTAAACTCTCGATGCCCGCACTGCGAACAGCAACCGTTTCAACCACAGGTACGCCTAAGCGCTGTGAGAGCTTCTGCGTATTAATCTGGATACCGCGACGACGCGCCTCATCCATCATGTTCAATACAACCAGTATCGGCCGACCAAGCTCAATCATTTCCAAGACCAAGCCCAAGTGCAATTTCAAGTTGGTTGCATCTACGACACATAAAAAGGCATCTTGCTGCCCTTCTTCCGCAATTTTACCTTGGCAAACATCACGGGTAATTTCTTCATCTGGACTGGTTGCTTGTAAGCTATAGGTGCCTGGCAAATCCAGCACACGCACACTTCGGCCAGAAGGCAATTGAAAGTGACCGACCTTACGCTCAACCGTTACACCCGCATAGTTGGCAACTTTTTGGCGTGTTCCGGTTAAATGATTAAATAAAGAAGTCTTACCGCAGTTTGGATTTCCCACAAGGGCAACACGTAACGCATCACTCATGCAGGTGCTCCTTCAAGTTGAATTTCAATTTTATCGGCTTCAGCTTTACGCAATGCAAAGCGCGTAAAACCGATCTGGATGAGAATGGGGTCACCACCAAAAATACCTTTGGTCACCACTTGTACTTGTGTACCTGGCACAAAGCCTAAACTCTCTAAACGAACTGCCACAAGATCTGCATGTTCCGTTTCATCGACTGAGCGATTTACTTTGGTAATCATCGCTGTTTGCTTGACTTTTAATGCTGATAAACGCACCACTTTTCACCATAAAACCTTTTGCCCAAGTATACAGACAAATGAGAATAATTACCAAAAGCAATCTCAATGGCATTTACAATAAACCTCCAATCGACAAGCCTTCTGTTTTCTTTTACAGTGCCAACACATCATGCATATCTGAATGACCATGTTAAATAAAAAACCGCGTATCCCTGCCGCCGTGAGCATTCCTGAACATTTGGGTTTTTTACAGGGTTTCCGTGATTATTTAGTTGCGCAAACCGTCAGTCCACATACCCGTAATGCTTATTTATCTGACCTGATTCAATGTAGTGAATTGCACAAAAATGGCGTATTACCACAATGGTCGAGTGATGATATTGCGGATGTATTGATTGCATTGACCAAAGCAGGAAAGAGTCCTCGCTCTATCGCTCGCTGCTTATCCGCTTTACGTCAATTTTATAAATTTCTAAGAGAACAAAAACTCAGAGATGACAATCCTGTTGCCACCCATCAATCGCCGAAAATTGGTCGAGCATTGCCAAAGGATCTATCCGAACAAGATGTGGAGGCTCTGATTCATGCACCAGACATTAGCAATGCTTTAGGTCTACGTGATCGTGCCATGCTCGAGGTTTTATATGCTTGCGGTTTGCGCGTTTCAGAGTTACTCAATTTGCGTTTAGAACTCATTAATTTAAAACAAGGTTTTTTACGTATTACGGGTAAAGGCAATAAAGAACGTCTAGTACCCCTTGGGCAATATGCTTGCGAGTGGATCGAAAAATATTTAGCAGAATCTCGACCACAACTGTATAAGAGTAGTACTGATTATCTATTTCTAACCCAACATGGTGGAATTATGAGTCGTCAAAATTTTTGGTATGCAATTAAACGCTATGCCCTGCAAGCCAACATCCAAACTGAACTATCACCGCATACCTTACGCCATGCTTTTGCAACACACCTTTTGAATCACGGTGCTGATTTACGTGTCGTCCAAATGCTACTCGGACACAGTGACCTGTCTACCACACAGATTTATACTCATGTTGCGCAACATCGTATGCAAGAACTGCACAGCAAACATCATCCGCGCGGCTAAAATGACTTTTTATCTGGGAATCAGCGAGAAGATATTCTCATTCACAGAGAGTCAGCAAGATTTAACGAAGTCATTTGATTTTTTTGGTATGCTTAGCCGCTTATAGAAATGAAAACGTACAAAAAAGGTTCTTTATGGTGTTTACTCGATCTCAGCTTGTACTTGCTTGTACATTAGCCTCAACCTTATTGGTCAGTGCTTGTTCAAAAGAAAATTCAGCACAAAAACAAGATACGCTCACAGCAAGCACACCTGCGACAGGTGAAGCATCCACGTTAAATGAGCGTAATGCACAACAACGTTTGGTCTCGACTTTAGAAAAGAATTTTAAAACCGCTAAAATTAACGCCAAAATCGTTTCAATACAAAAAACTGAAGTTCCCAACTTATTCTGGGTCAATCTTGAAGGTATGGGTTCTGTGTATGCCACCAGCGATGGTCAATATATTATTCAAGGTGACGTGATTCGCTTAGGCGACAAGCAATTGCATAATGTCAGCGAAGCACTGCAAGCCACTGAGAACAAAAAACACTTGGCTTCATTAAAAACTGAAGACCTGATTGTTTATCCAGCCAAAGGTGGTAAAGCCAAACATATCATTTATGTATTTACCGATTCGAGCTGTCCATACTGCCACCGACTCCATGAAAATATTCCTGCCATAAACGAAAAAGGCATTGAGATTCGTTATATTGCATGGCCGCGTGGTGATCAATTTATGCCAACGATGCAAGCCATCTGGTGTAGTAAAGATCGTAAAGCTGCATTTGACCAAGCGATTCAAGGCTTACCTGTGACAGCAGCCGAGTGTAAAAACCCAGTAAGCGACCAATACCAACTCGGTTTAAATATGGGTGTAAATGGTACGCCTGCAATTTATAACGTTGAGGGTGAGTATTTAGGCGGCTATATGACTGCGGATGAAATCGCTCAACGCTTAAACAAATAAGCCTTTTCTCTACTCCACCAAAAGAACGACTTGGGCGACAGATTAAAGATGATCTTAGCCCTAGTGTCGCTGCATTTTTTTAGCTATGATCAAGCTTCATTAAAATGATTGAATAAAATGGAGTGTGACGTGAAACCAGTTCGTCTGGCGATACTCGGTCTTGGTACTGTTGGTGGTGGAGCCCTTAAATTACTACAAGAAAATGCTGCTGAAATTAAACGCCGTACTGGTCGAGAAATTCAAATTACACACGTAGGCACCCGCCGTCCACGTCCAGATCTACAACTCGCAGGGATTCAGCAAAGCGCTGATTTGATGGAAATTGTACGTCAACCTGATGTTGATGTCGTGGTGGAAGTCATGGGTGGGATTCATCCTGCTTATGAACTGATTATGGAAGCCATTAAACATGGCAAGCAAGTCGTCACAGCAAACAAAGCCTTACTTGCTGAACATGGCAATGAACTGTTTAAAGCTGCTGAGGATAACGCGGTCCAAATCGCTTATGAAGCAGCCGTTGCTGGCGGTATTCCGATTATTAAGGTGATCCGTGAAGGTCTTGCTGCCAACCATATCCAATGGCTCGCAGGGATTATCAACGGTACAGGTAACTTTATCCTCACCGAAATGCGCGAAAAAGGTCGTGCATTTGCAGATGTTTTGGCTGAAGCACAACAACTTGGTTATGCTGAAGCTGACCCAACCTTCGATGTTGAAGGAATTGATGCAGCACACAAGCTTACGATTTTAGCCTCTTGTGCTTTTGGTATCCCATTACAATTTAACAAGGTGTATACCGAAGGGATCAGCAAAATCACCGCGCAGGATGTGAAATATGCCGAAGAACTTGGTTTCCGTATCAAGCATTTAGGTATTGCTCGCCGCGCAGCCAATGGTATTGAACTTCGTGTACATCCAACCTTGATCCCTGCTGAACAGTTGATTGCCAATGTAAACGGCGTTAAAAATGCAGTGTTGGTACAAGCGCATGCCGTCGGTCCTACGCTTTATTACGGTGCTGGCGCTGGTGCAAGTCCAACGGCTTCTGCTGTCGTAGCTGATGTGATTGATATTGTTCGTGACATCTCGTATACCGAAGATGGTGCGGGGACCATTCCGCAATTGGCATTTGAAGCCTTAGCCGACATGCCAATTTTAAGCCGTGAAGAAATGACGACTGGATACTATATCCGTCTAAATGCCGAAGATCAGACAGGCGTACTGGCTGATGTCACTGCGATTTTAAGCCGTACAGGTATTAGTATTGATGCCATCATGCAACAATCTCGTCTAAAAGATTTGATCCCAATCGTGATCTTAACTGATCCAATTGTTGAATCAAAAATGGATGAAGCGCTTGCACAAATTCAAGCATTACCTGCAATTCATGGCGAAATCGTCAGAATTCGTTTAGAATCGCTCGATAGTTAATCAGGTTTTTAAATCCCCCTAAATCCCCCTTTTCAAAGGGGGGACTTGCACATCGTCAAGTCCCTTTTGAAAACAAAGATTTAAAATATCTATATATTGGAACACCATCATGTCGAATGCCAATCGTTATACTGGTCTTGTAGATCGTTATCGTGACCGTTTACCTGTATCTGCAACTACGCGTGCAATTTCTTTAGGTGAAGGTAATACACCGCTCATTAAACTCGAGAATATTCCACGTATTATTGGTAAAAACGTTGAAATCTACGTGAAATACGAAGGTCTGAATCCAACAGGTTCATTTAAAGACCGTGGTATGACGATGGCGGTGACCAAAGCAGTTGAAGAAGGCTCTAAAGCGATCATCTGTGCATCTACAGGGAATACCTCAGCAGCAGCAGCAGCTTATGCAGCGCGTGCAGGCATCAAGGCATTTGTCTTGATTCCAGAAGGCAAAATTGCCATGGGTAAAATGGCTCAGGCGATGATGTACGGTGCGATTACCATGCAAATCCGCGGTAACTTTGATGATGGTATGCGTCTGGTCAAAGAAGTTGCGGATCAAGCACCTGTTACTATTGTAAACTCAATTAACCCTTATCGTTTGCAAGGTCAAAAAACCATTGCCTATGAAATCGTAGAAGCTTTGGGTCGTGCACCTGACTATCACTGCTTGCCAGTGGGCAATGCGGGTAACATCACTGCACACTGGATGGGTTATACTGAAGCTGTTGCAAATCAACCTGCTGATCAGTTTGAACAAGTGATTTATGATGCGGCTACAGATCAGTTCACAGGACCTAAGCCAGAAGGCTTACCAACGATGGTCGGTTATCAGGCTGCTGGCGCTGCACCGTTCTTACGTGGCGCACCTGTAGAGCATCCTGAAACTGTTGCAACTGCGATTCGTATTGGTAACCCACAAAGTTGGAACCATGCTAAAGCAGTAGTACGTGATTCTAAAGGTTGGTTTGATGAACTAACGGATGCTGAAATCCTAGAAGCACAACGCTTACTTTCAATGTATGAAGGTGTCTTTGTAGAGCCTGCATCAGCAGCATCGATCGGTGGTGCAATCCGTGATCTTAAAGCGGGTAAAATCGCTGAAGGTTCTGTGATTGTCTGTACGGTGACAGGTAATGGCTTAAAAGATCCTGATACCGCGATCAAGCAATGCGCTGATGCTGTGATGTTGTCGATTGATGCTACGATGGATCAAGTGAAAGATTCGATTCTTTCTAATATGTAACCATCGCGTCTTATGACAAAAAAAACCAGTTGCATGCAACTGGTTTTTTATTTGTTCAATAATAATTAAACACGTTTTGGCAAAGTATTTAACCAAGTCAATAAATTGGTTGCATCACTATTTCGTGCTTGCGTACTTGGCGCACCCAATAACACCACAACCGCTGGACGTGAATTCACAGTAGTGTGCATGACCACACAGCGTCCTGCTTCATTAATATATCCAGTTTTAGACAAATTAATATTCCAACCACCATTACGTACTAAAGCATTGGTATTATTTGACTTCAGTACACGATAACCTAAATTAAAATCATAGGTCGGTGTGGTTGAAAACTGACGAATCAAGCCATACTGCGATGCTGTACTGACTAGAATGCCTAAGTCACGTGCCGATGAAACATTGCCCGGATGTAAACCTGTGGACTCGACATAATGTGTCGCTGTCATTCCCAATTGTTTTGCTTTGCTGTTCATCGCCGCATAGAAGGCATTACGCCCACCTGGATAAGTTCGCGCTAAAGCAGCAGCAGCAGGATTTTCTGATTTCATCAAAGCGAATAGTAATAATTCTGCTCGATTCATACTATCGCCTGCGCGTAGTGTGGAACTCGAGTTCTTCCCGCCTGCGCCAGCAAAATCAATGCTCTGTAAGGTGATTTCTTCAGACATGTTCAATCGAGCATCAGCAGTAACCACGGCTGTCATGACTTTGGTGATTGACGCGATTGGCAAAGCTGAGTTGGTATTTTTGCTATACAGCACTTCACCCGTTTGCGCATCCATCACCAATGCAGCGCGTGCATTGACTGAAGGCTGGCTGATTGAACCAGAAGTATCGCGTATCTGAACGCTTTGTTGTGGCGTTGCTGATGAACTTATCGTAGCAGAGCCACCACTACGCAAGGTCGTCGTTACAGACGTAGAGCCTTGTGGACCAATATCCAATGACTCATCATCATTCATCAATTGATTGACATCACTGGCCGACCAGCTCAATGAAGCTGAACCATTGTCAATCGAAGACGCTGAATTGTTATTGACAACTAACTCAGCAAAACTTGTTGAGCTGCAAGCCAACAAGATAGACATGCCTAAAACATGCATGACGGATTTTTTAGGATTTTTCACGACACAATACTCAACTCAGGATGCTGCACATTTGCGCTTACTATCATTATGCCTTACATTTGAGCATATTGGGTAAAGCTTTTATAGACACAATTGTGTACAACTATTCTCTTAAAATGAAGAATAGCATTGCTAATTTTGTCATTTCATTGCAAGCTAATTTTGCTTTATGTAACAAAAAACCAATTTTTTAATAAAAGGAGGTCTTCTTGATCACTGTTCTCGTTGTTGATGATCATGAACTCGTACGTACTGGTATTTGTCGTATGTTAGAAGACCACCCAGAAGTTGAGGTCATTGGACAGGCCGAATCTGGAGAAGACGCGATCGCTATTGTTCGCCAAAAACACCCTCAGGTTGTGCTTCTGGATGTAAACATGCCGGGGATTGGTGGTGTAGAAACCACACGACGCTTGTTACAAAGTGCTCCGGATACCAAAGTTATCGCCGTAAGTGGTCTAGCAGAAGAACCTTACCCTTCCCTTTTACTCAAGGCAGGCGCCAAAGGATATATCACCAAAGGTGCACCGATTGCAGAAATGGTTCGTGCGATCAACAAAGTGATGCTGGGTGGTAAATATTTCAGTGCTGACATCGCTGAGCAACTGGCCAGTTCTTATCTTTCTGATACGCAGCAATCCCCTTTTGATGCGCTGTCTGAACGTGAAATGCAAGTGGCGATGATGGTGGTCAACTGTATTAGCGCCCAAGAAATCGCTGATAAATTATTTGTCAGTGTGAAGACCGTAAATACCTATCGTTATCGTATTTTTGAAAAACTGGCAATTGATAGTGATGTCAAACTCACCCATCTTGCGATTCGTTATGGACTGATTAAACCTTAAAACCCTTGTGAATCGCCTATGTTGGGAAAAATTGCATCCTCAGTGTCACAAACCATTTACCAACTAGGCGCTTGGTATAGCGGATATCGTCTGATTATTTCCGTCAGCTTATTGCTCATTTACCTATTGACCGCCGAGCAACTGGCCAACAATTACATTTACCCGTCTTTATATTTCTATACGCTGATTGCTTATGTCACGCTCAATATCGGTCAGCTTTTATTTCTAAGATTGGTTCCATCACAAATCAGTAAGCAGCTGATCTTGATCTTCATCATTGATGTGGTCTGCTTAAGTATCATCACCTTTTCGACTGGTGGCCCCAATCTGCAACTCAGCTTGCTCTACGTCATTATTATTTTTTCATCTGCGATCTTATTGGATGCCCGACTTTCCCTGATTATTACGCTTTTTGCTGTGATCATGGTGATTTACCAGCGTTTCATTGGTAACTTTCTTGATTACAACAACTTAAATCATTTAGGCAATAGTCTGCTGTTGGCATTTTTATTCTTCGTGGTGTTTGCGATTGGGCGTATTGCAGTACAACGGTTTAATATTTTAGAAGCATTGACCTTTCATCAATCGATTGAAATTCATCAACTTCAAAATATTAACCGCTATATTCTGGAACAAATTGAAGACGGCTATTTGGTGCTCGATGAAAGCAATCATATCGTATTGACCAATCCCGCTGCCAACGCCTTATTGGGCATCCACGTGCCTGTCTCGACTGAAAAAACGCCCCTCATTAAGTGGCAACCCGATCTTTTTGAACTGATTAAATTTAGTGATTTAGAAGATGGCGAAGAGTTTACATTTGAGTCACAACAGAGCCTATATACCGTCAATGTTCGGGTGAAACATTTAATCGTTCCTGAACAAGCATTGGTGTTGTTGGTATTAAAAGATGCGCAGAAGCTCACGCAACAAGTACAACAATTAAAATTAGCTGCGCTAGGTCAACTCTCGGCCAGCATTGCCCATGAGATTCGCAACCCTTTGGCTGCGATCGTACAAGCCAATGAATTATTCAAAGCCAGCGATGAGCATCAACAAGAAATGCTGTCTCGTATGATTAGCAAACAAGCGAAGCGGATTGACTGCATTGTGCAAGACACTTTGGCGATGGCACGTAACAAGCCAACAGAGCCTCAAACGATTGATCTGACCACATTCTTTGAAAGTCTATGCAATGAGGACTTAGCTGACGTCAAACACATGATTCAGCTGAATATTCCTGAAGACATCAAAGTTCTATTTGATGACAAACAATTACGCCAAGTGCTGATTAATTTAATTCGAAATGCATTGCGCCATAATGCCTCAGATGCCCCTTATATTGAGATCGAAGTTCAGCGCAATGAGGGGCGAATACGCATTGATGTCATTGATTTTGGTACGGGTGTTGCGAAACGTGACCTTTCTCAACTGTTTAAACCATTTTTTAGTACCGAAATTAATGGAACTGGTTTAGGATTGTATCTGTCTCATACATTTTGTGAGGCAAATCATGCAAAGCTCACTTATGTAGAGCGACAACAAGGAGCATGCTTCAGGGTTGAGTGCTCAATAATTAATTGATTAAATTAGGTTTTTCGGGGAATGACAACTAAACAACCACTCGTCTTGCTTGTAGACGATGAAGAGGACTTGTGTCTCTTAATGCAAATGACACTTGCACGAATGGGCATCAAGACACATCTCGCTTATCGGATTGAGCAAGCAAAAAAGTTTTTCACTGAGTTTCAGTATGATGCTTGTCTAACAGATTTAAACCTCCCAGATGGCAACGGTTTAGATTTAGTCAAACACGTCACTCAAAACCATCCTAACACACCCATCGCTGTACTAACGGCTTATGGCAATATGGACATTGCGATTGCAGCACTAAAAGCGGGTGCATTTGATTTTGTCAGTAAACCAGTCAATCAAAAGCATTTGGATCAATTGATTCAAAAAGCCTTGAATCGACCGCAACCTGAACAAGAGGCAGCCGAAACAGCGTTAGAAAATAAACTGTTAATCGGGCGCTCGCCGCCAATTCAACAGTTACGGATCGCTTTAAAGAAAATTGCGCGTTCTCAAGCGCCTGTGTTTATTACAGGTGAATCAGGAACAGGCAAAGAGGTGGTTGCAAATCTGGTCCATCGTTTAAGCAATCGTAGTGAAGGGCCATTTATTGCTATTAACTGTGGTGCGATTCCAACTGAATTGATGGAGAGTGAGTTATTTGGGCATAAAAAAGGCAGCTTTACGGGTGCGACACAAGACAAACAAGGCTTAATTCTTTCTGCACACGGCGGTAGTTTATTTTTAGATGAAATTGCTGAATTGCCGTTGAATATGCAAGTTAAATTACTGCGTGCAGTACAGGAAAAGAGAATTCGCCCTGTCGGTTCGGATCAGGAAATTGATGTTGATTTTCGAGTGATTAGTGCCAGCCATCAAGACCTTGAACTATTGGTGCAACAAGGTCGATTTAGACAAGATTTATTTTTCCGTATTCATGTGATGGATATCGTACTTCCACCCTTACGCGAACGCGGGCAAGACATCCTGTTATTGGCCAATCATTTCATCCAGAGAATTAGTCAGGAATGGGATTTATCGCCTAAATCCTTATCTACTCGTGCCGAGCAGTTCTTGCTACAGCAATACTTCCCTGGCAATGTCCGTGAATTGCGTAATATCATTGAACGCGCAATGACACTCAGCGATGACAACAGCATTGACCTCGCACACTTACAGACCGCACCTTTGCGCAGTCCGATCTCGATGCCGACAGCATCACTCTATACTCAAGAAGATGTTGAACAAGCACAATATTCAACCAGTCCAAGCACCAGTTCCAAAAAGCTTCCACCTGAAGGCTTAGAACGTTATTTAGAAAATATTGAGAAAGAAGTCCTGCTCAACGCACTAAACCTAACCCATTGGAATCGAACCTTAGCCGCTAAGAAATTAGGGATGACCTTCCGCTCTTTACGCTACCGTTTAAAAAAGTTCGGCTTAGATACTGAAGAGGATGAATAATTCTTAAAAAAATGAAGCCCCTACTAAATCAGGGGCTTCATTGCATTAAGGTTTACTTTTCAGCACTAATTCGCTGATATGCTCTAAATAATAATCTTCTTTCATTTCAGGCTGCAACGCATAGCTTTGATTCGGCTGAATACCTTGCCCTTCGATCATCTGATCTTTCGGCGTGTAATAATGCGATACTGTCATTTGTAGCGCAGCACCACTCGGTAACGGAAACAGTTTTTGTACGACACCTTTGCCGTAACTATTTTCTCCGACTACCCATGCACGTTTATGATCTTTTAAAGCGGCGGTAAATACTTCGGCTGCGGATGCTGAACGTCGATTAATTAAGATTCCCAATTTAAGCTTTTGAAACTCATTCGATGGTAACGCCTGAAATTGCTGATCACCTTCAGAACGGCTCTTGGTTGTGACGATCAGACCTTGATCCAAAAATAAATCTGCCGATTCAACTGCAGCTGAAAGTAGACCACCGGGATTATTGCGCAGATCTAACACCACAGCTTTTAATTTTTGTGAACCAAATTCCTCGATGAGTCGTTTAATTTCATTGGCTGTATCTTGTTGAAATACTCTAATTTTAAGGACTAAGACTTGATTGTGTAATAAAACGGGCTCTATATCTGTTTCTACTTTCTTATTTCTGACCAAGATCAGTGTACTTATATTGCTTTCTGGCAAAATTTGTATGGTACTGCCAATCGAACCATACAATAACCCTTGGACTTGATCTTGATTTAAGTTTTTTAACTCTTGATGGTCAATTTTAACAATCGCCTGCCCATTACGCAGACCTAGTTTATTCGAATCAGAGCCTGTTTTTAGACCTTGAATCTGCCACAATTTTGTATGCGCATCATAATTTAAATTAAAATCGACCGAAGCCAAATCACCTTCGGTATATTGAATCAGTTGACGGTATTCTTCAGCAGATAAATAACGAGAATAATTATCTAAGCCACTCACCAAACCTTTAATCGATTGCTGAAATAAAGCATCATCTGATTTTTTATCAACATAGTTATCTCGAACAATGCCATAAATCTGTACAAACTGTTGAATCGACTCAATCGGCACTTCAGCACTAGGTGATGTACTATCATCGCCCCATCCAGAAGGAGGGGCAGCATGAAGTGTAACGCCCCAACACATCAACAAACTTGCCCATAGTGCTCGATAAATGTTGTTGTGTTGAGTCATACGTTCGCCTTCTAAAAGCATCGCGCTGTATAAAGCGCGATTAAGGGGGAAATTACTGTAAAGTAATTAAGTTCTTACCTTGCATTTCTGGAGGTACAGGAATCTGCATCAAATGCAGTAAAGTTGGCGCAACGTCAGCCAAGATACCACCTTCAGCAATGGTTGCTTGGGTAGGACCAACATAGATAAATGGAACTGACTCAGTGGTATGCTGGGTATGGACTTGTCCACTGACATAGTCTTGCATTTGCTCTACATTACCATGGTCAGCAGTAATTAACATATGCCCTTTGTTTGCCATCACCGCATCATAAACACGACCTAAGCAGGTATCCACGGTTTCTACAGCTTTGATCGCAGCGTCAAATATCCCCGTATGTCCAACCATATCACCGTTGGCATAGTTCACCACCAACAGATCAAACTCACCAGAGTTTATTGCATTGACCAACTCATCCGTGACTTCATAGGCACTCATTTCTGGTTTTAAATCATAGGTTGCAACGTTTGGCGATGGAATCAGAATACGTTTTTCACCCGTATACTCATCCTCACGCCCACCGCTAAAGAAGAAGGTCACATGTGCATATTTTTCAGTTTCAGCAATCCGTAATTGAGTTTTGCCTAAACTCGACAGGTATTCACCAATCGAGTTTTTTAACCCTTCAGGCATATAAGCAATCGGTGCATCGATACTGGCTTGGTAACGTGTCAGCATGACAAATTTTGACAATTGAGGAATAACTTTACGTGTAAAACCCGCAAAATCTTTTTCAACAAAAGCACGGGTAATTTCACGCGCACGATCAGCTCGGAAATTCATAAAGACCAGACTATCGCCATCTTGTACTTTTACAACATCACCAATACGTGTTGCTTTAACGAATTCATCATTTTCATTTTCAGCATACGCTTGTTCCAAACCTTCAACTGCGGTAGCTGCAACTCGAGTTGACTCACCTTCAGTCATTAAACGATAAGCTTGCTCAACACGATCCCAACGGTTATCACGATCCATCGCAAAATAACGCCCAATCATCGAAACAATACGACCTTGATTTGGATATTGTGCAAATAAAGCATCTAATTTTTCTAATGATGGTTTAGCACTACGTGGTGGCGTATCACGACCATCTAAAAATGCATGTAAATAAACCGTTGCGCCACGCTTCAAAGCGAGTTCACACATCGCAACAATATGGTCTTCATGCGAATGCACACCACCTTCAGAGAGCAACCCCATCACATGCACTGCACCATTGGCAGCTTTGGCTTTTTCAACTGCATCGATCAGGACTTCATGCTCAAAAAAAGCACCTGTACGGATATCTTTGGTAATACGGGTAAAATCTTGGTACAACACACGTCCAGCACCAAGATTCATATGTCCAACTTCTGAGTTGCCCATTTGACCATCAGGTAGGCCGACATCTTCACCTGAACCAGAAATCAAACTATTCGGATGCTTGGCTTTCATCGCTGTAAGGTTTGGCGTTTTAGCGGCTAAATACGCATTATCTTCGACTGCTTCACGATGTCCTACACCATCCATAATTACAAGAACGTGAGGAATTTTACCAGCATTTGCATCCGTCATAATGGGCTCTCTGTGTGTCTATCATTTGATCGGCATAGTTTACCGAAATTTAAGCAAATTCTCTATGACCTTGCTGCTGGCTTTTACCCATATACAGCATAGAAATCATAGCTCGATCAAGCAACGCCTATCTGGCCCGATACAATAAATAACTACCGATGCTAAACATCAACACCACGGGTAATAATACAAACCAAGCTGGTGAAGGTGCATAGACTAAGCTCGCATACCCCATAAAGTCTTGTAGGTAGAAAAAGCCCAGTCCTGTAAATAAGGCTATTACCAAGCGGAAACCCATTGATTGCTGACGTAATGGACCAAAAATGAAGGAACAAGCGATCAACACTAATGCAATTAAAGCGAACGGCGAAGCAACTTTCTGCCAAAACGCCAATTCATAGGTTTTTGGCACTTGGCTGTATTCCTCCATATAGCGCATAAAACTAATCAGCTGACTCGGAGAGAGGTCTTCAGGATCCAAGGTCACCATATGCACATATTTCGGTTGTAGCGCCAAAGCCAAAGCTTGTTGTGCGTGGTCCGTTTTGATGGCATTGCCTTGGGCTAATAAATCAACTTGATGTGCCTGTTCTAAGGTCCATTGCCCATCTTTGACAAAGTTGCCATGTTCAGCAGTTACAAAAGACTGTAAGCGATAGTTTTCATCAAAATCAATCGATTGAATATTACGTAGCTGACCTTGTGCGTTGGCATAGTCGATATAAACAAAACGTTGCCCTTCACGTGACCAATAGCCTTTGACCTCACCTAAAGCAGCAACACTCCGTTGCTTTTTGATGCTTTGTGCTTGCTCATTGGTATACGGGATCACCCATTCACTCAAAACAAACGACAATACGATCAACAACAGTGCCGAACGCATCACCCAGCCCACAATCCGCCAAAGGCTAATCCCAGCTGAACGCATGACGATAAGTTCACTATTTGAAGCCAATGCCCCTAGCCCCAAAACCGACCCAATCAATGCAGCAACAGGTAAAATTTCATAGAGATAACGCGGCGCACCCCACATCACATAGAGGAAGGCTTGCCACGCATTATAATTGTCTTTCAGCGCGCCTAATTCACCGAGATAGGTAAATAATACCTGCAAGAAAGACAACACCAGCGTTGTACCAAGCATGGCGAGGACTGTGGTTTTTGTGACATGTTTGGCGATGATACGACGTGCTAACATTACAACCCCACTCGCTGAATACTTTTCTTGATTTTTGGTGCCAGTTTCTGTTTCCGTGCAAAAATTGCCGCGACCATTGCATAAATAAGCAATACCACTGGGTATGCCCAAACGTCTAACTCTGCTTTACTGATCCGAGTTTTAATCGCAATCATCAACACAATCAAACTGGCGAAAATAAAAATCGCAGGAATCAAACGATAATATCGCCCTTGACGTGGATTCACTTCAGATAATGCCACCGCAAGCAACAAGGCCACAAGCATGACAAATGGACCAAAAATCCGCCAACCCAGCTCACTTCTGACCACAAAATCATCACGTTTTTGCCATAATTTCGCCATCGACAAGGCTTCAACATCCTCACTTTCAAAGTTTACATCTTTATCATTTTCTAAGCGTAAACGATAAGATTGAAACTCAGCTTGGGTATATCGTGGCTGGTTTGGATAGATTTCATAACGTCGACCTTGTACCAAATCAACGACACTGGCAGTCTCATTTTCCATTTCTACCCGAGTCGCTTCTTTAGCCAAAATCATTTGATCAGGTTTATCTTCGCGATCAGACTTATAATAATAAAAAATATCTTTTAGGTTTTTCCGATCTTCTGACAGCGACCCCGCATAAATCGTATATGACCCCGAGGAAATAAACTCTCTTGGCCTCACCAAATCAAAACCTGCGCGCACCGCTTGCGTCTGCATCAGATTTTGATAACCACTGATGCCCGCGGATGCACCCCAACACATCAATATCGCTTGCACAATCAAAAACACAAAGCTCATCGGCAACAAGAGTCGTGTCAATTGATTCCGACTGACCCCACTGCCATTGAGTACCGCCATTTCATGATCGACATAGAGCCGACCAAAGACCAACATCAGACCAATAAAAAAGCCTAATGGCAAAATCAAAGTTAAGAATTCTGGCAAACGATAGGCAATAATGCTGAGTAGAACACCAGCATCCAAACGTCCTTGTGCAGCTCGTCCAAATATCTTGATGAGCTGACCACCCATAATAATTAAAGTAAGTAAGGCAGTCACAACCAGTGAAGTGGACACCACTTGTTTGACGAGGTAACGCCGAATAATCAAAGTAATGCTTCCAAAAATAGACCAATCGAGGGGTAATGCTAGTTTACCCGAATGTTAAAAATATAAAACCTATCGCGTGTTGCGGATTGCAACCTCATATCTGAAAGTGTTTAATGGGATTAACTTTATTTTTTGTCCATTAGGTTCTATACAAACAATGAAATTTACTCTTCATCGCGCATTCCCAGCGCAAACGCCAAGTGAATCTTTGTGGATTTTGGTTGATTCTGAACAATTACAACAACAGCTAAACAGCTATAAAATCAATCAGCTAGAAGACATACTTACTGCCACACAATTCAAAGCTGGCTTTAACGAAAACCTGCCGTTAATTGCTCAAGTTACTGCTCAAAATAACACTCAATTGTTAGGTCTTGGAAAAACGACTGAGTTAAAAGCGATAAAATTAGCAAAACTCGCACAAACGATTATCAAATCATCACAAAATAAATTTAAACAAATCACTATAGATTTGTCAGCGCTACCTGCTGATTTACATCAGTTGTTCACTTTAAATTTAACTCAAGCAGCTTATGCTTACGATGAATTCAAATCTAAGAAAAATGAATTTGTCTTAGAAAGCATCCAGCTTGTAGCCGATCAAAGTCCATTAAATGATCAACAATTGAATTTGATTCATGCCGTTCAATCTGGACAAAACTATGCCCGTGACTTAGGCAACCGCCCGGGCAACATCTGCTTCCCTGAATATCTTGCTGATCAAGCACTGGCCCTCGCTGCACAATACCCTGATCTGCTCACCGTGAATGTGCTGAACGAACAACAAATGGCTGACTTAGGCATGAATGCCTTTTTAGCCGTCAGCAAAGGTTCTGATCGTGAAGGACGAATCATTACCCTTGAATACAATACCCAGCTCAAACAAGCACCTGTCGTTTTGGTCGGTAAAGGGGTGACTTTTGATACAGGTGGTATTTCACTAAAACCAGGCTTAGGCATGGACGAAATGAAATTCGATATGTGCGGTGCGGCCTCCGTTTTGGGTACAATGCAGGCACTCTGTGAAGCACGATTGCCGATTCATGTGGTTGGTGCGATCGCAGCCGCCGAGAACATGCCTTCAGGTCGTGCGACACGTCCCGGTGATATTGTCACCAGTATGAGTGGTCAGACCATTGAAATCTTAAATACCGATGCAGAAGGTCGTCTGGTTCTTTGCGATACATTGACCTATATCAAACGTTTCAATCCTGCACTGGTGATTGATATTGCAACATTAACAGGTGCATGTGTGGTCGCACTGGGTAAAGTTGTCAGTGGTTTATTCACGCCAGATGACGAACTTGCACAAGACTTACAACATGCAGGCGAACAGTCACTTGACCGCGTATGGCGTATGCCTGTGATGGAAGAATATCAGGAATTGCTCGACTCGCCTTTTGCCGACATCGCGAATATCGGTGGACCGTATGGTGGTGCAATTACTGCAGCGTGTTTCCTTGAACGATTCACACGTGAATACCGTTGGGCGCACCTTGATGTTGCGGGAACAGCATGGCTATCAGGTGCAGCCAAGGGTGCAACCGGTCGTCCAGTGCCATTATTGATGCAGTTCTTAGCAAATCGTGTTGAAACGAATAGCTAAAAACATGACCCAAATCAGCTTTTACCTCTTTGAAAAAAGTGCAGAACGGCAAGTCGAAAGTGCTTGCCGTTTATGTCGAAAGATTCTAAATCAGCATCCGCATATTTGGTGGTATTGTCCTGATTTAGCGCTCCAAACTGAGCTAGATGAAAAGCTATGGACTTTCGATCCGCTTAGCTTCATTCCTCACGGCATTCATCAACCGAATAATGCAGTCTGTATTTCAGAGCAATTACCACCATCCAATGATTGGATCGTGTTTAATTTTAACAATCATGCACTTGAACTCAATCAAGATTTTCGCCACATTATCGAGATTATTGAAAATAATGAAACCGCGAAACAGATTGGGCGAGAAAAATTTAAACAGTATCGGCGTTTAGGTATTGAAGCCCGAACATTTAAATTATAAATCTGCATGCAATAACATCATTTGAGGAGTGTCTTGTGGCATTAAATGTTGGTCAGGACTTTAAGAAACGTTGGTTAAATACCCCTGAAACTGTCCGTCAGACTTATCAGGAAGATTTAGCACGTATCTGTGATCTACTGTTGCCACAAACCCTGATTCAAACTTGGACACAACATGAGGAGCACGCAGCACAACGTTCTCAGCAACGCATCGAAAAGGCCTATGCTGACCTCAAAGCCGAGTTGATCGAGCAAGCTCGTATTCGTAGACAGCAAGCACTAGAAAAGGCCCTCGCTGAAAAACGCGCTGCGGAAGCTGCGTATGCAGCACAGCTACAAGCAGATGAAGCACAGCAATTTGCTCAACAAACTGAAAATCTCGTTGCATTGCGCAGTCATATTGATCAAGAAATTGCGCAACAAACTGAGCGCTATCAAAGTAACTCTGAACAACCGAACATTGACTATGCTTCGGGGCAACAGCTCGTCATTGAGGATCATCAAATTCTATCTGAGCTAGAAAGTGTTCGGGTTCGACTTGAATTAGAAGCAGAAAGTTTGATCGAACAAGCAGTGACGGTATTTCGAGCCAAACTGCATTCGCTCGCTCAAGATGAAATTGAATATATACTGAAAAATAGTGAATTTTCTAACGAAAAATAAAGACAAAAAAGCCCAGTCGATCTGGGCTTTTCCTTACCTAAAATCTTATTTCAAAAAACCATTTTCAGCTAAAAAAGACATACTGAGTTTAGATTCAGGTTTTTGCTCGGCAGCTTTATCACCCAATAATAAACGCTCGATATAACGCGCCAACACGTCCACTTCCAAATTTACTTTAGTACCAACTTGCCAAGAACCGATATTGGTTCGTTCAGCTGTATGTGGAATCAAATTCAAACTGAGGATATTGCCACGTAGGTGATTAATGGTCAGACTAATGCCATCTACCGTCACTGAACCTTTTTCTGCTAGATATTTGGCCAACTCAACTGGTGCCGTCACCTCAAAATACAATGAGCGCGCATCTTGACGAAAGACCGTAATTTCACCCAAGCCATCGACATGCCCACTGACGATATGGCCACCAAAACGTGTAGTGGGTAACATGGCTTTTTCCACGTTGACCGCTTGTCCTACTTTCCATTGGCCTAGGGTGGTACGATTTAAGCTTTCACGGGAAACATCGGCTGCATACCAATTTTCGCCCCACTCGATCACCGTCAAACAGATACCATTAGTGGCAATAGAATCCCCTAAATGCACATCCGACATATCCAAATCAGTTTGAATTCGTAGACGAACATCACCACCTACACTTTGTAGACTTTCAACTTTGCCTAAACTTTCAATAATGCCTGTAAACATGTGACTTTTAACCTACCTTCATTCAAGTACGAGTCTCAGCGAATCAAGATACATTAATGCAAAGAACTTGAGATAACAAGCAACGCTGACGCAAATGCCGCCAAATCAAAAAGGGTGATCCTCTGATCACCCTTTTCTTATTTCATTGTCTTATTTTGATCACCACTACATATCCGAGATTTGCTTTTCAGCAGTGCTTGGCACTTCGACTTGATCACTCACTAAAAAATGGCTAAAGAATAATTTATAGCCAAGTACACCTAAGCAAGCCCCAACAATCGGCGCGGTCATCGGAACGATAAAGTATGCAATATCACGACCGCCAGTAAAGGCAACAGGTCCCCAACCTGAGAAATAGGCAATGATTTTAGGGCCAAAGTCACGGGCAGGATTCATAGCAAAACCTGTTAACGGACCAAAAGAAGCACCAATCACTGCAACCAATAAACCTACCAATAATGGCGCTAAAGCACCGCGCGGCAAGCCATTTTGATCATCACCTATTGCCATGATCAACCACAATAGCAACATGGTGATAAACATTTCGACCAAGAACGCTTGCCCCATTGAAAGTAAATGATGCGGATAAGTCGAGAAAATTCCCGCCAATTCTAAGCTTTCAACACTACCTCGGACCATGTTATGGCTTTGTTCATAATCGATAAATAAATTACTGTATAGGCCATAAACTAGTAACGCGCCAACCGCAGCCCCAGCAACTTGTGCAATGATATAGAAAGGCACTTTCCTTTTATCAAAGCCTGCAAATAATGCCAATGCGATAGTAACCGCTGGATTGAGATGTGCGCCAGAGATGCCTGCTGAAAGATAGACCGCCAAGGCAACCGCCAAACCCCAGACCACACTAATTTCCCACTGGCCAAACCCTGCACCTGTTAGCTTGAGTGCAGCAACTACACCGATACCGAATGATAAAAAAACCGCAGTAGCAAAAAACTCAGCGATACATTGTCCCAACAAAGTGGGTTCCGAGCGACTCATAACAACCTCTCTTGGCTATCGCTTCTCATCGATAAGACCCTAAATGAGCCCGGAAAATTATATTTATTTTGATATTAGGTCAATATTTTTTTAACCGAATAGTAAAATTTATTTAAGTTTTAAAAATGCAATGAAGTGGATTTAAGAGTAGAGGTTAATTTCTCATATACCCATGTATTTTATGGTTATTTTAAATAAAAATCGAAGTGAAGAAATTCTGACGAAAATTCTGCTCAGTCAAAATACAACCAAAAAATAGAAGATAATGATCATAAAAACAGCCACTTATCTAAAAATACGATTTAATTGATTATATTTACCGATCACAGCACATCTACATATAAAAACACCACTTTGTTTATAAAGTGGTGTTTGTTTGACCTTACCAAAGTGCAAGTTGAGTGCTGTTCCCTGAGGTATCCACACCACCCAATTCAGCAAAGTGGTAGAGCTGACCCAATAACTGTCGCAATGGCGGACCTGATTTTGCATGGGTATCGGTGATCACAATAAACTCAAGCACCCGTGCTCGTTCAGACTGTCGCTGCTTGCTGACGCGATAACGCGGTACGTCTTGAGTCAGCAAAGTGACTTTTCCGCGCTTTAAATTGGCGGTCAGTAAATCTTTCGGCTCAATATTTCCATCAGTCGAATAACTGGTCAAGATATAACGCGCATTGATGGTTTCCAATAACTTTTCATAGGCATTTTGAGCATGTTTAGACGAGTTATACGAACTCGGACGTTCTTTACGCCATGCCCGATCAATACCACTTTTAAAACCTTTGGTGTCAGGTGAGGGTAAGTCGTTCTGATCCCACAAGGTCAGGGCATTTAAAACATGATAATTACTGCTATAGGCATGCTGGTTATACGGCGGATCAAGATACGCCACATCCACTTCAAAGCCACTCATTTGATTGGCTAAATGCTGTGCATCGACACACCACACTTCTGCGGCAGGCCGTTTACTCTCACCAATTTCGCAAAAACGACTTGGTGTTAACCACAATAACGATTCAATCCGTTCCAATGCCGTTTGCGTTTTGCCGCCCCAACCCTGATGGAAGCTTTTAAATACGCCGCTGGTGTTACTAACAAAACTGGCCGAATACAGTAATGGTGCAAGTAAAGCACTCATTTCTACATCATTAATCGCACCTTGCGCTTGCCAAGTTGCAATTTGCTGACGAATCGCATCAATCTTCATCCCATTACGACGTTTAAAGAACAGTCGATCACGGGCAGGATCATAGATATCATCATTGCGAGGACATAAATTATGCGTTACCCAGCCTTTCACTTCAGGCAGTCGATTTAAAATATCAATCGCTTTTTGATAGCCACCTAATTCTTTAAATGCCGGCGCATCGGTACATGCCAAAATCGCGTGATTTAAGGCATGGCTATAAGGTTCCCAATCGTTGGCAATCACACGATAACCATTTTGGCGAGCCAAACGAGAAACCACACCACTGCCCGCAAAGAAATCAGCAAAAATTGGTGGATTCTTTTTCTTACTATTCAGTGTTCCCGTAATCTCAAGCGCTTCTAAAATCAGATGAAGGAGTCGGCGCTTATTACCCAGATAAGGTACGAGCTGATGAAAAAGATATTCGTCAGTGGTACGCGCCGCATGGCGACGTTTGTGATAAACCGATGCTTCAGGATTCATATCATCTCTTGGATAGGGAGCAATCTTAGGCGAATATCTTGCCCAAGTTGGGTTACATCGACCAATTCAAAACGAAGCTGCTCTGCCATTTCGCTCAATTTCGCATTGAACATTGATCGAGCAGACTGACCAAGTAAAGTTGGTGCAACATAACTAATCATTTCATCAACCAAACCTTGTTGTAAAAAGACCGTCGATAAAGTCGCACCTGCCTCAACCAATACATCATAAATTTGATGCTGTTGAGATAAGGTTTGCAATAACTGATTTAAAGGTTGCAGCGCCAATTGTATCACGCCTAAATCGGCAAGTTCTTGACGAAATGGGGTCATTACCATGACCGTTTCAGGATTCTGTAAGATCTTGGCGGTGAGAGGTAACTGTCCTTGTCGATCGAGCACAATTCGTTTCGGTTGAACAACCGTTGTAAGGTCAACACCTGCTAATGCACGAACATTCAGTTCGCAATCATCTGCCAAAACCGTCTGAATCCCAGTAATCACAGCGCCTGAAATCGCACGCCAATGCTGTACATCCTGTCGTGCGGCTGTTCCTGTAATCCACTTCGACTCACCCGATGCCATTGCAGTACGTCCATCGAGGCTTGAAGCAATTTTCAAACGCACATAGGGTAAACCTGTTGACATTGCTTTTAGAAAACCCAAATTTAAAGTTTTCGCAACTTCGGCACAGACCCCTGTTTCAACTTCAATGCCTGCATTTTGTAAAATTTGAACACCCTTGCCTGCCACCAACGGATTTGGATCAGAGCATGCCACCACTACTTTTTTGACTTGTGCCTTGACCAATGCTTCTGCACAAGGTGGGGTTCTACCGTAGTGTGCACAAGGTTCTAAAGTCACATAAGCGGTTGCATCTTTGGCATGTTCACCCGCTTGCGCTAAGGCGAAAACCTCTGCATGTGGTTGTCCTGCTTTGGGATGATAGCCCTCTCCAATCAATTGACCATCTTTTACAATGACACAGCCCACATTTGGATTAGGCTTAGTTGAATATTGTCCAAGTCGAGCTAAATCAATTGCTCGTTGTATCCAATACTGATCCTGAAAAGCTTGATCTTGAAACGTTTGATCTTGGTTTAGCTCAGACATGATTTCTCTAATTTAGGCTTCATTTTCACGTTGTTGCATTTGCTCAATCTGATGACGAAATGCTTCTACATCTTGGAAATCTTGATAAACCGAGGCAAATCGAACATAAGCGACATGATCCAATGCAAATAATGCCTGCATCACGATTTCACCAATCATTCTTGATTTGACATCACGTTCGCCTAAACGACGAATCTGCAACTGAATATCACTGAGCACCGTTTCGATTTGCTCTTGCGTCACAGGACGTTTCTGCAAAGCATGCATGAGTGAGCGACGTAATTTCGCTTCATCAAACGGTTCACTTTTACCATCGGATTTAATCACGCGTGGCATCACCACTTCATAACTTTCAAAGGTGGTGAAGCGTTCACCACAAATCGTACATTCACGACGACGGCGAATTTGACAGCCTTCGGCAGCCAAACGGGAGTCGATGACTTTACTATCAGCAGCGTTACAAAATGGACAATGCATAGTTGTGCAATTATTTACTCACTTTGGCTAAGTGTAGCAAAGTTTCTTCATTTGCTGAACTAGCCATCACAACACAAAAAAACAGCCTTGTGCAGGAGCACAAGGCTGTTCGTTTTATCGAATTATATTTTACATCCGATTATTCAACACGTTCGCCATGTTGACTTAGATCGAGACCCATACGTTCGTCATCATTGCTGACACGAATACCAATCGCTAGATCAATCACTTTCAGGATAATGAAGGTCATCACTGCACTATATGCGATCGTTGCGAGTACACCTTCAACTTGCACCCATAATTGCGCCATCATATTCGCAGGTGCAGCATCACCCATAATAAATTCACTCGCAAACACTGCTGTCAAGATCGCACCAACGATACCACCAACACCATGTAAACCGAATGCATCTAAAGAATCATCTGCTTTGAGTAAACGTTTAAGCGCCGTAATACCCCAGAAACATACCACACCACCGATGAGACCCATGATTAATGCGCCACCAACAGTCACAAAACCAGCCGCAGGCGTAATCACCACTAAACCAGCAACCGCACCTGATGCACCACCAAGAACAGATGCTTTACCACGAACAACTTTCTCAACCACTAACCAAGACAGTGCCGCTGCAGCTGCTGCAACTTGAGTAACCACGATTGCGTACGATGCAGAACCGTTGGCACCCAACGCAGAACCACCGTTGAAACCAAACCAACCCACCCAAAGTAAACTTGCACCAACCACAGTTAAAGCAAGGTTATGCGGCGCCATTGATTCGCGACCAAGGCCCATACGTTTGCCGAGCATATACGCTGCAACCAAACCTGCAACACCTGAGTTAATATGAACAACAGTACCACCAGCAAAATCTAACGCACCGTCATTACCTAACCAGCCGCCGCCCCATACCCAGTGAGTAATTGGTGCGTAAACGACAACAACCCAAATCGCAACAAAGGCAACAAAAGCACCAAATTTCATACGCTCTGCGATTGAACCACTAATAATCGCAACTGTAATAATCGCAAAGGTCATTTGGAATATGACAAATAGAATTTCAGGAATAGAGCCACTCAATGTATCGGTACCAATACCTGACAACATGATCTTATCAAGACTACCGATAAAGGCGTTCCCTTCGCCAAAAGCCAAACTATAGCCAATGACAACCCAAGCAATACTCACCACTGCCGCAGCAACAAAACTATGCGCCATGGTACTAAGTACGTTTTTCTTGCGGACCATACCGCCGTAGAATAAAGCCAAACCAGGAATCGTCATCAACAGAACCAGTGCTGTTGAAACAAGAATCCAAGCGGTATCACCCGTATCGAGTGTTGCTTCTGCTTCAGGTTCGACTTCCGCAACTGCTGGCAATTCTGCTGCAACAGTCGTTGATACTGTTTCAGTTACTGCTACAGTTTGTTCAGTCATTGGTGTAGAAGCAGCTTCTTCAGCCCAAACAACGGCTGAACCACCTAAGAGTGCGCCAGATAGACTAAGCGCCATAAGCATTTTTTTCATTCGTGTCCCCCAACCTCATTTTGTGAGCTGTGTCTCTTAATTTCTAACTCAGCAAACTTTATGCCAATTTAGACAGCATCTGGTCCAGTCTCACCAGTACGAATACGGATGACTTGTTCTAGATTAGTGACAAAGATTTTTCCATCACCGATTTTTCCTGTGCTTGCGACACGCGTAATAGATTCAATGACTGCATCTACCATTTCATCGCTAATCGCAATTTCAATTTTTACTTTCGGTAAGAAATCAACGACATACTCTGCACCACGGTACAGTTCAGTATGTCCCTTTTGACGCCCGAAACCTTTGACTTCAGTTACGGTAATCCCTTGAACACCAATATCAGAGAGTGCTTCACGAACATCATCTAATTTGAATGGTTTTACAATTGCAGTTACAAGCTTCATGTGTGTTTTCCTTCGGCTTATTTTCACCAGTAAGGTTTTATGTTCAATTTTCATGCCAATATTGGAAGGTTAGGGGGGTTCAAATACTGGACATCAGTTTTCTTTATAACCTATTTACGCTTAGAGATGTAGATCCTCAATCGAAAATAAGTTCTATTTACCAAGATTTAACTGAATCTTGCAGTCACCCATCAAGCTGTTCTGAACAGCGCTAGAGGATTGCCGCAAGCAATGATACACTGAGCAACAAATACACATAAACGATTGAGCACTTTATGATTGAAACTCTTATACAGGCTATTTTGCAGCAAGTTGATCAACCCAAAAAAGACTTAGAAAAAAATTTACGTGCTTTACTCAATGAAAGTATCGAAAAGTTAGACCTCGTTTCGAAGCAAGAGCTCGATCGTCAGAGAACAGCCTTGAATTTAGCTAACCAACGCCTCACTGAGCTACAACAGCAGATGAAATCACTTGAAGAAATTGTACAGAACAAAAAATAAGCACCAACACGGTGCAAACAGCACCGTAAAATGACTAAAAATAAAGCACCACAATGGAACAACAATAAAATGTCTTTCGCCAAAATTTATACAAGGGGTTTATTGGGGCTACATGCCCCTCAAATCGAAGTTGAAGTCCACATTAGTTCAGGGCTACCCTCGCTCACCATTGTCGGCTTGCCTGAAGCCGCAGTGAGAGAAAGTAAAGATCGGGTTCGCTCTGCAATTATTAACAGTGGATTTTTGTTTCCAACCAAACGCTTAACCATTAACCTTGCACCTGCGGATCTTCCTAAAAATGGCTCACGACTAGACTTACCCATCGCCTTAGGAATCCTAATTGCTTCTGGTCAACTCCCTGAAAATAGTACAGAGGGCTTTGAATTTATTGGAGAACTTGCACTAGATGGACATTTGCGTCCAATCTCAGGAGCGCTGACGATCGCAATGGCATGCCAACAGAGTCAACACGGCTTGTTGCTTCCCACGGCAAATCTAGATGAAGCCAATCAACTTCCAAATTTTGATGTCTATGCAGCAAATCACTTACAAGAGGTTTGTGCACACTTTTCGGGCAATTCACAAATAACAGCAGCACCTAAGCAAAAAAATGCGGCATTATCTGGCTACCAATGTGATCTCGCAGATGTTAAAGGTCAGTTACGTCCGCGTCGTGCCCTCGAAATCGCTGCGGCGGGCGGTCATTCTTTACTCTTTAAAGGTCCACCTGGCACTGGAAAAACCTTACTTGCATCAAGGTTGCCCTCGATCTTGCCGCCACTCAATGCTCAGGAAAATTTAGAAGTTGCGAGCATCTATTCGGTTGCAAATGCCCAACATCATTTTGGACAACGCCCATTTCGAGCACCGCACCACACTGCATCCGCAATTGCATTGGTCGGTGGTGGCTCACAACCAAAACCCGGCGAAATAACACTTGCGCATTTAGGCGTATTATTTTTAGATGAGCTGCCTGAGTTTGATCGTAAGGTATTGGAAGTATTACGCCAGCCACTTGAGTCTAAAGAAATTGTAATTTCACGTGCGGCAAGACAAATGACCTTTCCAGCCAACTTTCAATTTATCGCGGCAATGAATCCCTGCCCTTGTGGTTACGCCTTTAATCAAGACAGTCGTTGCCAATGTTCACCTGAAAGTATTCAACGTTATCAAAATCGTATTTCAGGACCATTATTAGACCGTATTGACCTCCACATAGATGTACCACCGTTACAAGCACAAGAATTGCAAGATCGAACACCCACTGAAAACTCTGAAATTGTACGCCAACGTGTCATCACTGCGTATGAAAAGCAGATTCAGCGACAACAGTGTTTAAATCAAGCGCTTTCTCCGAAGTTATTAGAGCGGTATGCACTTTTAGATGATAGCTCTGCAAGAATCATTGAAATGGCACAACAACGTCTCAATCTTTCCGCTCGGGCCTATCATCGAGTATTGCGTGTTGCTCGAACAATTGCAGATTTAGCTGAAAGTGACATGATCACGAGTACTCATCTCACTGAGGCACTGTCTTATCGAGGCAATCACGCTTAAAAAAAAGCGACCATATAGGTCGCTTTTGATTGTTATTATGATTAAAAAGCATAGCCCAACGCTAAAACCACTTTATTTTTCTGCTTAGCTTCATCGCGCGTGTAGCCACCAAAAATATAATCTAAACTCCAAGTTGCACCTGTTTCAGCTAACGGATGTGATACACCTAAAGTTGCGTGGCGGAAAGCAAAATCAGTTTTAGTGACATCGCCCGCTTTGGCTTGATAAGTTAAATATTCGTCATCATCACCATAATAATACGCTGCAACTTGCGCTTTACCAGTGAACCCACCTGCGAGTTTTGGTGCATAAGTTGCTAAAAAGTAGGTGTCCCCTTTATTGCCAAAAGTCACGTTATTCAAAAGCGTTTGGGCTGTCACTGTTAAATCTTTATACGTTAAACCCACAATCGTTTCGTAGCCCGTTGATTCCCAACCCGGATAATAGTAATAAACAGTTGCCCCAATTTGATAACCCAAGTCATCGGTGATTTTGCCTTTATAGCCAGCATAGAAATCATTTTCGAATGATTTTTTCTCTTTGGGTACATAGGTCGGTGATGTATTAAAATCAGCATAGGCCGCGGTCAATGTTGAAAACCAATAACCCAAATAAAATCCACTGTCATGGCTATAATCAAGCCCACCCTGAATTGCAGGTGTATCACTTTCAGGTGAATTGGTCATTCCGCGTAAGTTATAACTGGATACAACACTGATATTTCCTGAAAGTGCACCCGGAAATGGCAAAGTACTATCTTCCGCCATCACCCAAGTTGAAGTTGCAGCTATCATCCCCAAAGCAACAGCTTTACATGCAAATTTCATCATATTGATCTCCCCCATGATTTAGACATTCAACTGATTTAAGTTTTAAATTGCATCACGGGGTAATTTGCAAATGCTATGCCAAGCTTAGAGCACTTAAAAAAATATAATAAACACAATAAATACAATGGCTTAACATTAAACTAAAATCAAGATTGGATTTTATTTCTAGTTTTAAATTAAAGGAGAAGCAAATAGTGCATCTAAACCAAAGCAGTCCTGCTCGTTATGGCGCACACTTAATAAAGGTTTATGAAAAACACCTCTCAATTCAGATAAAAATGATTCCCGTATCGATAAATAAATTGAGGTAGCAGAACTTTTTTTGTTCATACCCTGAATCAGAAAAAAGCCAGCTATTGCTGGCTTTTTTCTGATTCACTCGAGATGAGATCGTATTAGAAAGATTTCGACAAGCTAAAGACCAAACCCGTGTCATACGGTTTCTTATCATTTTTGCTCATGCCAGATGTACTAATGTTGGTACCTACCACATCAAGCCCAGCATCCAAACCTAAGAAGCTATAACCAACACCCACTTTATAGTCGATATAGTCATCATCTTTTCCTGGACCACCAGCAACAATTGCTAAAGCATCTTTATTCTTTAATTTGTTATAACCAACTGAAGCTACGCCAGTGAAACCTGTATCCGCAATCGGTGCTGAATAACCCACATTGAAATACCAGAAATCATCTGTTCTGCCCCAATAATCAGGTGAATAGCTCACACCAACACTTAACTCATCCTCAGCAAAGATTGTGTTAGGGAAAGCTAAACTAGCAAAAATTTCAGTAAAAGCTAAACCATCTTTACCATTTGTTTCATTCGTATAATTTGACTTAGAGCCAATATAACCATAATGGATAACACCAACATCATAGGTTGCTTGCATATTTGGCGTTAATGCAAAGCTATTGCTATAACCTAAAGTTGCATCAGTTTCAGTTGAAACACCAGAAATGCCAAAATCAACACTTGATCCCCAAAGGCTTAAATAAGCACCCGAGTCATGAGAGAAAGTGAAGCCACCTTGAATTGCCGGATTATTGGATGACTGGGTAACACCACGAAAGCGGTAATCAGTGACAGCTGTCACGTCACCTTCAACACTAATACCATAAACGGAAGCTTTATCTTCAGC
This sequence comes from Acinetobacter sp. NIPH 298, assembly GCF_000369505.1. GTDB lineage: Bacteria > Pseudomonadota > Gammaproteobacteria > Pseudomonadales > Moraxellaceae > Acinetobacter. The sequence continues at coordinate 249,240 of NZ_KB850054.1, read as the reverse complement.
CATTGTCACTGCTGAAGTCACAGCCAAAATACTCAAAGCAATCGCCTTACATGCAAATTTCATCATATTGATCTCCCCCATATGGATATTCGACTGATTTATGTTTTAAATTGCATCACGGAATAGATAGCAAATGCTGTGCCAACTTTAAACAATCCTTACGAAATATAGTTCCTGTACCATAAAAGTGCCATTACGACACTTTAGATGCGCTTCAATTGATCCTAATGTCTTTATTTCTTAATTTTTTGATCCATTTAGAAGCAATGCAGAAATTCAGGTTGTTTATTGCACAAAAAAGACGCACTTTTCAGCACCATAAGTTGTCTAACTATTGGAAATATCAGTTATACGTATGTAATTTAATGAGTGCTCAATAAAAGTGCACCTGAGATACCTTAAAATAATCTGAATAAAGTGTTCCTTTTTCGTCGTTGTAAGATTGCCATTCGTCGGGATGTAATTTTTTGCAAATCAAGTTGCTACATTTTTAACCAATCAATAAATAACCCATTAAATTTAAACAAAATTTATATTCCATAATCACACTTTTTAAACATAACTTGTATAGAAATAACAATCGAATATTACAACCTTTATAAACACATTTAACAATTAAAATCATTAACTTAATTTTATTATGATCACTTTTTAAACGAGAAACAAATCATAAAATTGTATAAGCTTTTTATTAAAAATTAATGAAAAAATTTTAATAAAAATCTATCTTTTTCATGTATAACTTATACAATTGTTCAAAATTTGCAGTTTCTTTCCCAATTTTTTTATGAGGCTAAGCTATGCCAAAGGCACAGAAACTTACATTAGCGGTATTGATTAATGCCGCACTAATCACCTCAACATATGCAAGCGAACAAAGCGAAGCAAAAGGATTTGTTGAAGATGCAAGCGGAAATGTTTTATTCCGTACGGGTTATTTACATCGTGACAAGAAAAACGGTAATAAAGATACTAGTTCATACGCACAAACTGCAATGGTTAAACTAGACTCAGGCTTTACTCAAGGTGTTGTAGGCTTCGGTGCTGGTATTATTGGTGATGCGTCTTTTAAGTTAGGCTCTAACAATAATGCGGGTAACGGCATGATCCCTAAGCACCCAGACGGTTCTGCTTATGATCATTGGGCGCGTGGTGGCGGTTACGTAAAAGCACGCTACTCAAATACGACCGTTTCTTATGGTACTCATATCCTAGATATTCCTGTGTTGGCGAGCAATACAGCACGTTTAGTCCCTGAATACTTTGAAGGTGTGTTAGCGACGAGTCGTGAGATTGATGGTCTAGAGTTAACGGCTGGTAAATTCACGAAAGATCAATATTCTGATCAAATCAATAGTGATGGCAGACATCTTGATCGTGCCGTTGTTTGGGGCGCAAAATATAAATTCGATGATCATCTAACGACGTCTTATTTCGGTTTAGATAGCAAAGATAAACTAGACCGCCATTATATCAATGCAAACTACAAACAACCGCTCAACCAAGACAGTGGTTTGACTTACGATTTAAGCGCTTATCACACCAAGTGGGATGAAAAAGCAAGTACGTATTCAAGTACGACCGATGATTTATCTAATCGTAAAAACACCATCTGGGCACTTTCGACGACCTATAATACAGGTCCACATAGCGTGATGTTGGCTTACCAACAAAACAATGGTAATACCGGTTATGACTATGGTGAGAATGCTGACGGTGCTCAAAGTATCTATTTACCAAACTCTTACCTCTCAGACTTCATTGGTAATAGCGAAAAATCAGCTCAATTACAATACAATGTAGACTTTGGTGGCTACGGTGTTCCTGGCTTATCTTGGACAACAGCGTTTGTTTATGGTTGGGATATTAAAGTTAAGGATGTAACTGACAACGCACAAGAACGTGAATTCTTTAACCAAGTAAAATACACGGTTCAATCAGGTTTTGCTAAAGATGCCAGCTTACGTGTACGTCACTCATACTACCGTGCTAGTGATGAATACCAAGCTGGATACATCGGCGACACTAACGAATGGCGTCTCTGGCTTGATATTCCTGTGAAATTCTTCTAATTCACAGTGAATAACTCGCCATAAAAAAAACCTCCATTCAATCTGAATGGAGGTTTTTTTAAACCAAATTTTTAAAATTAGCAAATTTGGTTTAATCCTCTAAACTTACTTTTGGGCAGCTTCGATTGATTTAATGACTTCTGCTTTAGCAACTTCAGAACTTTCCCAACCATTCAATTTCACCCATTTACCAGGCTCTAAATCTTTGTAGTGTAGGAAGAAGTGTTCAATTTGGCTGATCAACAATTGTGGAAGATCTGTATATTCTTGAACATCTTTGTACAATGGAGATAATTTTTCATGTGGAACTGCGATCAGTTTCGCATCGATACCACCATCATCTTCCATATTTAATTTACCCACTGGACGACAACGAATCACTGAACCCGCTGCAACTGGATAAGGCGTCACAACAAGTACGTCTAAAGGATCACCATCTTCAGATAAGGTGTTTGGTACATAACCATAGTTTGCTGGGTAGAACATTGCTGTACCCATGAAACGGTCTACAAATAACGCATCTGAATCTTTATCGATTTCGTATTTGATTGGCGCTGCATTTGCAGGAATTTCAATGATGACATAGATGTCATTTGGCGCGTCTTTACCCGCAGGAATATTGCTATAACTCATATCAACACTCGTGTATGTGAAATTAAATATAAAAAATCGGTCAGATTATAACGTGAATACAGTCAAAATGATGCTGTATATTAGTATTAGGCGTCATGAATTTTTATGAGCAACTTGATTTAAGTCATTTTAATGGTGATCACAAACAAAAAGATTGGACACAGTAAGGAAAAAAACCAAATAATTGAGCGTAAAGTTGCAAGATTGGCTAAATAACAAATTCCATAAATGACGCGGAAAACAATATATGCCCAGCCCAATGTCAGGATAAATCGCTCAGGAATCACCATATATTCCGCCATTAAAATTGCAGCGATAAATAAAGGTAAGCTCTCGAAGCTATTTTGCTGTACAGCATTTGCTCGTGCAGACAACCCTGTGGTTCTAGCCAAAAATTCACGAGGATTGTGATTGTCTTTTGCTTGAAAACCACCTTTTGATTTCGCAACCAAAGTAAAAACATAAGGCAATAAACATGCGACGATAATAATCAATATAATGCCGCTAATACCCTGCATCCTGACATCCATCATTTGAAGTTCTTCTGATCATGCTATCATAACTTATGATTTATGAAACTTTCATTTGTACTTGTTCAAGGTGCATTTGTTTTGGTACAAGTGCGCTGCTTGGAAGTTAGATCAAATAACATTGCTATGTTTTTATATTGTTTTAGGGTCGATTTATGCAACGCCAAGATCAAAAAGAACTGTTTGATAGCCTTGATCAACAACGCCAAAACCAACTTAGGGTTGATCGGGTCTTAAAAATTGTATTCCCAATTGTTGCTTTTTTACTCAGCGTGATCTGTGCCAACCTAAACTGGCAATCGACCTTAGGCACTTTTGTTATTTTGACCATTGCCTTTTATGCCGTTGGAATTAAGCGTTTCACTCTCTGGCACTGGTTGATCATCACCACGCTATATGTCTTTGTTGATAATTATTTTAGCTTTAACGGCATTGACCCAACGCGTTTACGTTTCCAACTCATCACCATGATCATTTTCGTGGGAATTGCAGGTATTAGTCGTCGCTATATCGATCGCTGGTTTCTGAAAAAATCTTCCTAGTCAGCACAACAACAATCTATAGTCATAAAAAATGCCGCAATTGCGGCATTTTTTATGTGCCTCCCTTTAAAAAGAGAGGCGAGAAAGACTTTTAAGCTGGTTTACGAAGATCTTTACGTAAGATTTTACCTACGTTCGATTTTGGTAACTCATCGATGAACTCAACATAACGTGGGCATTTATAGCCTGTTAAGTGTTCTTTCGCATATGCAATGATTTCTTCAGTCGTTAATGAAGCATCTTTCTTCACGATGAATAATTTAGGTACTTCACCTGATTTTTCATCTGGAACGCCAATCGCTGCCACTTCCAATACTTTTGCATGTTGTGCAACGACTTCTTCAATTTCACTTGGGTAAACGTTAAAGCCAGATACCAAGATCATGTCTTTCTTACGGTCCACAATTTTGAAGTAACCACGTGGATCCATGATACCAATATCACCTGTACGGAAGAATCCGTCAGCAGTCATTACTTTCTCGGTTTCATCAGCACGATTCCAATAGCCTTTCATCACCTGAGGACCACGGATTGAGATTTCACCTTGCTCGCCTTGAGCAACTTCTTTCCCATCATCATCCAGGATCGCAACTTCAGTCAACGGCAATGGAATACCAATCGTACCACTGAATTCAGTAGTTGCTGGCGGGTTTGCTGTTGCTACAGGAGAGGTTTCAGATAAACCATAACCTTCGATGATGGTTGTACCCGTCACTTTCTTCCAAGCTTCGGCTGTAGATGGTAATACTGCCATACCACCGCCCATCGCCATCTTAAGATTGCTATGATCCAGTTGTTTAAACTCTTCGTTATTCACCAATGCATTAAACAAAGTGTTTACTGCTGGGAAGAATGAAGGTTGGTATTTACGTAGTTCACCGATTACTGCTGGTAAGTCACGTGGGTTAGGAATCAAGATATTTGCTTGACCTTTGTACATGCCGTACATCGCACAAACCATAAATGCAAAAATATGGTAAAGCGGTAATGCACAAACAATACGATCGCCTTTTTCACTATCCGCAGCACCAAACTTACTTGAGAAAATGGCTTCACACTGTAAAAGGTTTGCCACTAAATTACGGTGAGTCAGTTCAGCACCTTTAGAAACGCCTGTCGTACCACCCGTATACTGAAGGACCGCTGTATCACTTAAAGTTAAGCTTGGGCGTTTATAGTTACTTGGATTTTCTTTGTTTAATGCGGTGTTAAATTTGGTATAACCTGGAATATCCCAAGCTGGAATTTGTTTACGCACTTTACGTAATACAAAGTTGACCAATGTTCCTTTGAGGGTACCAAGCATATCTCCCACTGTCGCAACAACGACGTGTTTCACAGGAGTCTTACCAATAATGCTTTGATATACACTCGCAAAGTTTTCAATAATGACTAAAACTTCTGAACCTGAGTCATTTAATTGGTGTTCTAACTCACGCGCAGTATAAAGTGGATTGACGTTGACAAGAACCAAACCTGCACGGAATACACCTAATGCAACCACTGGATATTGGAAAACGTTCGGCATCATCACCGCAACACGTGTTCCCTTTGCCAAACCTAAACTTTGTAAATAAGCTGCAAATTTACGACTCGCAACTTCTAGCTCATTAAACGTTAAAACCTTATCCATAAAGATAAAGGCATCACGTGATCCGAATTTTTGGAAATTGCGTTCAAAAATATCAACAAGTGAAGTGTTTTCAGCAGGCAGTGCAACTGTTTCTGGGATTCCTGTCTTTTGGTATTCAGCAAACCAAATCTTTTCCATAATGCCATTATCTCCGAGTGGTAATCCTTAAAAATGTAACAACGTTACTTTCCATGGCAAAACATTTTTATTAAGTTCTTGAATTGCCCTGTAGACCTATCCAAATAATATGAATACGTCATCATATATAACGTATTTGTATCACAGAATACCAGCCTTATCTCTGAACGAGGAGTCTATTTGCTTTTTGATATCCCCGTGGTAAAAGTTGCCCCTTTGTTGCTCTTTTTCCTATATATTTTTGGAGATCATCCCCTTTCAGTTTTAAATGCTGTTGTCCTGCAGCGACTTGGATTATTTCATCTAACGTCAAGGTTGTCATGGATAAAATTTGTTCTTTCTCCTCAAGTTGTATCAACTTGTTACCTTTACCTTTATTTAGGACAGGGAGTTCAGCCAAATCAATAATAAGTAATCGTCCTGCTGAACTTAGTATTGCAACATGGCTTGCCTGCTGAATTGGTAACAACGGTAACGCCGTTGCTTTATCTCCAACCGTTAAAAAGGTTTTACCCGCTTTGGCATTGGTATCCAATTGACCTACTTGTGTTTTAAAACCGTAGCCTTTTGAACTTGCCACCAATAACTCATTCTTGTCATCATCAACTAAAACTTGGATAAATGACACCCCACTCGCTGGTGCAAGTTTCGAGCTCAACGGCTCGCCCAAACCACGAGCTGAAGGTAAACTACTGATGGGTAAAGCATAACTCCGCCCTGTTTTATCCAAGAAATAAACGCGTTGATTGGTCTTACCCACTGCATGACTTAAATACTGGTCACCCGCACGGAAGTTGAGATTTGCGGCATCCACATCGCCCCCTTTGGCTGCACGGACCCAACCTGCTTCTGACAAAACCACCGTTACCGTTTCGGCTGGCAGCAAGTCTTGTTCTTTAATTTGAACCGCATCTGCTCGTCGTACTAATGGCGAACGGCGATCATCACCAAACTTTTTCGCATCTTCTTTCAGTTCATTGATAATCAAGTTTTTCAGTGACTCAGGATTTTCGAGTTGCTCGCGAAGGATAGCGGCTTTCGCTTCCAGTTCTTCTTGCTCACGGCGAATTTCCATTTCTTCAAGCTTGGCCAAATGGCGAAGTTTAAGTTCTAAAATCGCTTCAGCTTGAATTTCATCAATACCAAAATGTTGCATCAGCACAGGTTTGGGTTTGTCTTCTTCACGAATAATACGAATCACCGTATCAATATCCAAATAGGCAATCAAAAGACCTGCCAAGATATGTAAACGCTTTTCGATTTTAGTTAAATGGTATTGCAGACGACGCGTCACGGTTTGCTTACGAATCTCAATCCATTCCAACAAAATACGGCGAATGGATTTCACCTGCGGACGACCATCCGCCCCAATCATATTCAGATTGACACGATAGCTTGATTCCAAATCAGTCGTTGCAAACAAATGGCTCATGACCGTTTCTGCATCGACACGGTTAGAACGCAATACAATTACCAAGCGCGTTGGGTTTCTATGATCGGATTCATCCCGAATATCAGCCACCAAAGGCAACTTCTTGGCAATCATTTGATCGGCGATCTGGGTAACCACTTTTGAACCTGAAACCTGATAAGGCAATTCAGTAATCACGATTTCATTTTTTTCTATCGTGTAAACCGCGCGCATACGATAACTACCGCGCCCAGTGGTTTGAATTTTGAGTAATTCTTCAGGCGGGGTAATGATTTCTGCTTTGGTGGGTAAATCTGGTGCTGGAATATACTCTGCCAATTTTTCATCTGTAGTTTCGGGATTACGAATCAGCGCAATCGTTCCTTTCACCACTTCACGCAAGTTATGCGGCGGAATATCTGTTGCCATCCCGACAGCAATACCCGTTGTCCCATTGAGCAGGATATTTGGAATACGAGCAGGCAAGGTTATCGGCTCTTTCATCGAACCATCAAAGTTATCTTGCCATTCACTGGTGCCTTGACCCAACTCATTCAGCAATAGTTCACTATAAGCTGACAGTTTGGCTTCGGTATAACGCATTGCCGCAAATGATTTAGGGTCATCAGGTGAACCCCAGTTACCTTGACCTTCAACCAATGGATAACGATAGCTAAAGGGCTGCGCCATCAACACCATTGCTTCATAACAGGCCGAGTCACCATGCGGGTGATATTTACCGAGTACATCACCAACGGTACGTGCTGATTTTTTTGGTTTTCCAGTCGACTTTAAGCCAAGCTCACTCATGGCGAAGACAATACGCCGTTGTACAGGCTTCAAACCATCACTGATATGCGGCAATGCACGATCCATAATCACGTACATGGCATAATTTAAGTAAGCTTGTTCTGTGAATTCGGCTACGGAACGGTTTTCGGTTGCATGGTGTGCAAGGCTGGTCATTTCAGCAAGTCATCCAAAATCATTGTTATCGTCAATGCTTTGTATGCTATGTGGATGCAAGCGTTGTGACAAGCCCTTGTTGTTGTTTAAACGTCAAATGGTGTCTTGCGAAAAATTAATTATCTTAATTTCTCCATTTTTTATAGATTTCCATAAACTACAATAAATTCAGCATCGATTAGTTGCTCACTCCACCAATTGATTACTGTTTCCAAGAAATCATTTATTTGAGGGTTATTTATTTGAATTTTCTGGATCTCATTCAAAATAAATAGGCTCGTTTCACGATCAAAATAGTTATCACCACACATAGCAAAAGAAGATTGTCGATCAGAAGCTAATACCTCTTGGAAAGCTTTCAGGATGTAATCAAAATCTTTTATTGGAATAAAAATGTCATTTGTATTAGTTTTCTTGCCCTGAGATTCTGCCCAGACAATAAAACCTATTTCATTTTTAACTCTTTGCTGATTTTCACGTGTTGTCAGAGTTATCACATGTGACTTGATCTTTCGAATAGACTTTTCAACATCAAAATTAGAATTCTGATATATCTCTTGTGCTATCACGGTATTACATTTAGTCGCTTGAATCACTTTTTCAATATTTTCTTTATGGAAATTATTTACAGCGGCGGACACATTATTTTGATTTTCGTTTAAAAGCTTTATTGCATAGATAAGTGGGATAGAAAGTTCGTTTCTTATTTGTTCAATTTTCTCTCTATCCATTTTTAATCTTAATGCTCATCAGTAGACGAAGCAGACTCAGCATCATCTTCTTGATAAATGAATTTCGGCATCTCTAAACCAAAGTAGATCGCGATTAAACGCAAAGTAAAACCAAAGACTAAGGTAAAAATCACCGTTAAATCATGTGGCAATCCCACTTCTAAACAGACCCAATAACAAATCACTGCGACAAAGGAGATACTGGCATATAACTCACGACGGAACACCAAAGGCACATCATTACATAAGATATCGCGCAGAATACCACCCGATACGCCTGTTAAGACCCCTGCAACCGCAGACACCACGAAACCATGCCCCATAGATAGCGCAATTTGGCAGCCAATAATCGTAAAGCCAATTAAACCCAAAGCATCCAGTACCAAGAAGATATTACGGAGATGACGCATCCATTTGGCAATAATAATCGTCACAAAAGCCGCACAACAAGTCAAAACCAAATACTCAGGATGCTTGACCCAAGTTAAGGGATAGTGCCCAAGCAATACATCTCGGACTGAACCACCACCGAGGGCAGTGACACAAGCAATTAGTGTTACGCCGAACCAGTCCATACTGCGTCGACCCGCTGACAATGCCCCTGTCATCGCTTCCGCAGTAATGGCAATAATATAAATCACGGTCAGTAACATTTGCCTGAATCCTTAAACAAGGCGGAAAAGTGTGCGCTATTTTAAGACAAACTTAGATGAATTGTGCACAACATTGCTTAAATTTTTTCCCTGAGCCACAAATACAAGGTTGCTTCATGGTGATTTGCATATCTAAAGTCGGGTCAAGGAAATACCAAAGCTGTTGATGTCGCACAAAATGTGAAATTTCGTGATGAATATGAGGTTGTTTCCCATCATGGTTTTTATCGCGGTAATGCGCTTTAAACTCAACCAAAGAATGGGTTTTATCCAATTTTGGTTGATGTTGGATGAGTTCTAATTTAAGCCATTGATTAGACTGACTCCAATCGGCAATCGCAGCCCGATCTAAACTAGCCTGCTGCCCTAGAGCCGTTGTTTCAAGAATGTAATCAATTTGCTGTAAGGCAAAAGCACTATAGCGCGAACGCATGAGTTGTTCAGCAGTTTCAGCAAATTGTTGTTTCAAATGTAGGGGCTGACAGCACGCAGCATATTGCCCTTGTCCACATGGACAGTTTGGTGAGGAAATCATTTTTCGTCAGTTTTCTCTTTCGCAATAATGCGCACTTTTTCAATCTTGTGCCCATCCATCGTCACCACTTCAAAACGATGTCCGTCTGCTTCGACCATTTCACCATTTTCAGGTAACCGACCGAGATGGAATAAGATATAGCCTGATAAAGTGGAATACTCTTCACTTTCATCCACCAGATCTTTACCTAACAATAAGGACACATGGCGAATATCGGTTGATCCCTCTAATAACATAGATCCATCATCGAGCGTTTCTGCTGTTGCTTCCAGCTCATCTTCATCAGGGAACTCACCCGCGATCGCTTCTAATATATCAATCGGCGTTGCAATCCCTTCAATCGAACCATATTCATTCAATACGATCGCCATTTGTAAGGGCGCTTGGCGTAATTGCTCCATGACCATGAGAACCTGTGCATTCTCATGCACAATCACGGGTTCGCGTAAATGTTTTGCAAAATCAATCGAACCTGTTTCAATGTATTCATTCAACACTTTATGTGTGAGTACGACACCTTCAATATTATCCAACTCTCCCCGCGCAATAATCAAACGCGAATGTGTCATCGACATTAAACGGTCTTTTAATTCTGTTGGATTATCATCTAAGTCTAACCATTCCAATTCTGGGCGTGGTGTCATCACTGACTTGACTGGTCGTTCGGATAAGCCTAATACACCTTGTACCAAAACACTGTGATAAACCCCTGTATCCTCATCAAAGACTTCTTTGGCATAGGCTTGTGTAGCGAGTACATCCTCTGTTTCTTTGTGCTGTTCGCCAGCGCCTTTACTGCCTAACATACGCAATACAGCGGATGCAGTACGGTAACGTAAATCGGTTGTGGTCACCAGTTTCTCTTGATTACGGCGCATGGTCTGATTCACGGCCTCAACCAAAACTGAGAAACCAATTGCTGCGTATAGATACCCTTTTGGAATATGGAAACCAAAGCCTTCAACAATCAATGAGAAGCCAATCATCATCAAAAAGCCAAGACACAGAATCACCACGGTTGGATGTTTATTGACAAAGTCCATCAATGGTCGAGAAGCGATAAGCATGATCCCGATCGCAATCGTCACCGCGATCATCATCACGGATAGATCTTTCACCATTCCAACAGCTGTAATTACGCTATCTAGTGAAAAGACCGCATCTAGCACCACGATCTGAACCACCACGACCCAGAACACGGCATGTACAGGATTTTCCTGCCTTAATGCTTGCTTACCTTCAATCCGTTCATGCAGCTCCATTGTTCCTTTAAACAATAAGAACGCCCCACCAAACAGTAAAATCAAGTCTCGACCTGAAAATGCATGATCAAAAATCTGAAATAATGGTTCAGTTAAGGTAATTACCCAAGCAATAGATGCGAGTAACACCAAACGCATTAACAATGCGAGAATTAAACCAATTTTACGTGCAGCATTACGTTGTTCTGGTGGTAATTTTTCAGCTAAAATGGCAATAAAAACAAGGTTATCAATACCAAGTACAATTTCAAGCACCACCAAAGTCGCTAAGCCTACCCATGCGGCAGGATCCGACATCCATTCAAAAATCATAGAGCTGACTCCTCTACAAAATCAGCTTTAAACTGATCATTGAATTGATCGGTATACATAGCCCAAATATTTTTTTTAGAAAAAGAGAACAAAGCAGAGCGACAACAACCACTACTCATAGAGGTACATTTATGAATGAAAGGATTTTTAGTATAGGTAAGATTTCAACAAAATTCATCATTTTTTATATAGGTGTTTTTTTAATTTTTTCTAACAATAGCGCAAAGGCTTTGTATGCGAAATGTGCATAAAACTGTCATAAAAGTCATTTAACCTAGACAAGTACGACGAAAATGATAAGGTAAAAATAAAGTAGATGAATAGTGTATTTAGAATGACAGTTAAAAAAACCACTCCTCCCATAAAAACAACCCTCCCACTTATTGCTTTGTATTGTGGTTCTCGTCCAGGCAACAATCCGATTTACCGTGAAAAGGCGATTGAACTTGCCCAACACCTCTCTACACAAGACTTTGGTATTGTTTATGGCGGGGCCAGTATCGGACTCATGGGACAAGTCGCGGATACTGTACTGGAGCACGGCGGCGAAGTTGTCGGCGTTATTCCTGAGTTTATGCTGGACTATGAAATCGCCCATAATCAACTGACTGAACTGCATGTTGTTGCAAGTATGCATGAACGTAAAGCCCTGATGGCTGAACGTGCGAGTGCATTTATCGCGCTACCAGGTGGACTCGGTACTTTTGAAGAAATTCTAGAAATCGCCACATGGGGACAGCTCAACCAACATCAAAAACCGATGATTATTTATAACGTGAACCGTTTTTATGATGCCTTAATTGCTCAACTCGATCATGCAGTTGAAGAAGGCTTTTTACCCCCTCAACATCGTGCCAAAGTGATTATTTGCGAAAATACCGAACAAATCTTCAATGTGATTAAAAATCTAAACTCGCCTAAACACGTGGCAATGTAAAATTAAAAAGGCGGATCAAATTTGATCCGCCTTTGGCATTTTTGACTTAGTTTGAATTGACTTGGTAAATGGTGGTTGTGCCACTGACTTCATTTCCGACCACCAACAATGGTTTGCCATTTGGCGAGTCTTTTGCAGAAATAAATATTAAACCTTCTGGTCCAAGATCACCATGTGCAGATAATGCAGTCGATGGATCAGCCTGATCCCATATTTCACGGGTATTTAAATAATCTTGGAAAATTGGCTGTTTTGGATTGCTGACATCAAACGCCATCACCCCACCCATCCGCTCAAGCCCTAGGAACAAGAATTGTTTATTGCCAATCTTACCGATGGTGAGACCTTCTGGCTCTGGACCTTTGCTGCTACTACGACCACCCAATGTATTGCCTTTTTCATGGTTGCTGTTAAACCAGTCTTTACATGGAAGATTACGCGCCTTGCCTAATTTACATTGGTCACTGTTCAGGTATTGTTCAATAAAATCACCGGAGTCATAGGCGATTTTGACCTGATTTTGTGTATCCCAAATCGAGAATGAGCGAGCGCCGAGCAGATATAACTCGTCATACATTAAATAATCGGTTAATGGATTACCATTGACTCCAATTTTATCGCCCGCTTTTGAGTAGTACACTGGTTTGCCATTTTCAGTTTGATAACCTTGTGTCCACGTAATTTTTAAGCGTCCTAATTGCTTGTCATCACGACAATCACCTGCATCACCTTTGCTTGCACCACAATAACTAAAGGCGGTTGGATTCAAATGCGCCCCAGCGGCTAAATCACGTAGTTGTGCAGGTAGGTCATCGGCACAACGGCGATCAAAACCGTCTTTGTGTACCAGATGCTTGACACGCCACTCTTCAACAAAGCCTTTGCTATTGTCATTATCACAACGTTGCAAATTATTCTTTTCAAAGTCTTTAAGTTTAGTTAAGCCAAAGTATGCAGCTGTATTTTCTCCCCATGCACGTGCATCGCCTTCATTGGCAGAGATTAAATAGGTTTTTTGATCTGCGGCGGTATAAGCAGCCATGGCATCAGGATGATAAATCCCTTTCAACCCGTTCCAAGTCTTGATCATAATATCTTGGACGGTTTTCTTGCCATCAAAGTCACTGACATCCAAGCCATTACTTGAGTTTTTAGTTGGATCAAGCATCGACTTAAAGCCACTATCGCTGAGGCCATGATCTTTATAACCCATTGCCTCAATCGAGGTCACAGTGGCTGTCGCGATGTCCAAAATGGCAATGGCATTATTTTCTTGCAGTGCGACCCAAGCAGTTTTGCCATCATCAGAAACCGCAATATATTCAGGCTCTAAATCTTGAGCAACCGTGGCATTAGGTCCAAAAATACGCACACCTTTGGCAATCAATGCCTCTTTCTGGCTATTAAAGGCTTTAAAATCAGCTGTCTTGACTGTTGGCTTACTGATATCACTGACATTAATCACACTGATCGAACCTTCTGGATCAATTTGATAATCATCTGATGGCTCACCTTCATTGGCCACCAATACTGTTTTTCCATCAGGTGTAAAGGTCAACATATCAGGCAATGCACCGACTGGCACATGGCTCAATCGTTTTAGATCACTGGCTTGATAAAATGCCACAAAACCATGATCAGTTTTATTGGCTGCTTCAACTGCCAATGCAATAATGCCATTTTGTATGCTGACACTATTTACCTTTGCACCTTCAGCAATATCATCGACTGTCAGTGATTGTAGGTAAGTTGGCTTCGCAGGATCAGAAAGATCCAATACATCCAATGCCCCTATTTCAGCATTGACCACAAAAACACGTTTCGTTGCTGGATCATAAGCTGGAATTTCAGCAGCACTTTTAGCAAAAATGCCTGATTCATAGCGACTCATAAAACTGAGCTGAATACGCTCAGGCGTTGGTTCAACCACTTCAGGTTTTGGTTCAACTTCTTTGTTCGGTGTTTTGTTTTGCTTGTTATCATCATTACACGCCACCAACCCCGCTGACAGCATTGCGGTCAATACCACTGAAATTTTAAATTTCATGATCAAATTCCATAGATTTTGTTTTGTAGGGCTAATCTAGTATTCTGAGATGCAAGTTCGATGACACTTTTATGTCAGTTCGATGACCACTCTTTGACAATTTTTGTCTTTATTTCAATGACAATTGCATTAAACTAAAACGGATATTTCATCCACCAAGGCTCATGACAACAACCACGCATCAAGCTGTACAGCCCGAATTTCGTTTGTTGGTGTTATTGGTTTCCATTGGCTTTTTTATGCAGGCACTGGATACCACCATCGTCAATACCGCGATTCCAATGATGGCACTGCAACTCAATGAAAATCCATTACAAATGCATGGGGTGATTGTCGCCTACGTGCTTTCTGTGGCTGCGTTTATACCACTGAGTGGCTGGTTGGCAGATCGCTTCGGTATCCGCAATACCTATCTCGCAGCGATGGTCATCTTCAGTTTGGCATCGCTTGGCTGTGGTTTATCTCAGAATCTAAATCAACTGTTAGTCTGTCGTGTGATTCAAGGCATGGGCGGCGCATTGTTGATGCCTGTCGGTCGACTGGCCTTATTAAAACTCATTCCACGTACGCAATTTCTATCTGCCATGAGTTTAATGAGCCTTGCAGGTTTGATTGGTCCATTGATGGGACCCACTTTAGGTGGTTGGTTGGTTCAGGTTGCGACATGGCACTGGATTTTTTTAATTAATCTACCCATGGGCGTACTCGGCGTGATCATGGCACTCAAAATCATGCCAAATCACAAAGAACCCACAGTGAAATCGTTTGACCTGAGTGGCTTTATCTTATTAATCGTCGCCATGGTCGGGCTTTCATTGGGAATTGAAAATATTGCTGCACCACAATACTCAGGTGTCGTCAGTATCAGCTTACTGGTGATCGGAAGTATTGCAACGCTAGGCTATGCTTATCATGCACATAGCCATCAAAATGCACTGTTTCATGGACGTTTGTTTCGACACAAAATCTTTTCCATCGGTGTATTGGGCAACTTTTTTGCCCGTTTAGGCAGTAATGCCATTCCCTTTATTTTACCGTTGATGCTACAAGTCGCTTTTGGTTTTGAACCTTTCATCACAGGTTTAATGATGATCCCGATGGTGTTAGGTTCATTATTTTCCAAGCCAATTGTTCGCCCGCTCATTCAACGCGTCGGCTATCGCCGCTTTCTACTGACCAATACGATTTTAGTCGGCTTGTGTATTGCCAGTTTTGCTTTAATGACTGCTGCAACACCGCTTTGGCTCAAAATTGTGCATCTCTTTATTTTTGGTACACTCAACTCACTCCAGTTTGTGGGAATGAATACCCTGACTTTAAAAGACTTACCTCAGCACGATGCCAGCAGTGGCAATAGCTTCTTATCCATGATTATGATGCTCTCGATGAGTATCGGTGTGGCTTTGGCAGGAACATTGATCAATCTGTTTAGTCAGTATTATCCAACGGTCTCTATTAACACAGCATTCCATGCATCACTGATTACCTTGGGCTGTATTAATATCATTACCGCGATGGTATTTTGGCAAATTCCCAAAGAGACTACAGATAGCTGAAATAGCATCCACCTCGAAATCAAGTTATGATCATTATTTTAAAACCACTATAAAATTTACATGTCAAAATTGCCTCACAAACCATTATTCCAACGCCATAATACCTATCTCAGTATTGGGCTTGCGAGTCTGTTGGGTGTTTTGACATATTTCGGTGTGTTCTATCAGCAAAAAGCATCTGCACAAGATTATGCCATTCGTGGCTTTGATGTATCTCATCATCAAGGTGAGATTAACTGGAAACAAATTTCACCTGTCCAATATCAATTTGTCTATCTCAAAGCCACAGAAGGCGGCGATTTTAAAGACCGAAAATTTCAGGACAACTGGCTCAAAGCACGTGAACAAGGTCTACATGTGGGTGCCTATCACTTCTATCGTTTATGTCGCGATGGCAAAGTACAGGCAGACAATTTCATTGCCACTGTGCCCAACAAAACCGATGCTTTGCCACCTGTCATTGATTTGGAATATGACAGTAACTGTATTAATACCTATACCAAAGAGCAGTTACTCAAAGAAATTCAGCTCATGCATGATCAACTGCATCGACATTATGGCAAACAACCAATTTTCTATATTTCTAAAAGTTTTTATCACATTGTCTTGATGGGAAGTTTTACCGACACACCACTTTGGGTCAGAGACTATGACGGCAAACCTGAACTCAAAGATGGGCGAAAATGGTTATTTTGGCAGTATAGTCAAACAGGTAAAATTGACGGTATTGCAAAGCCTGTTGATTTAAATGTCTATGCCGAATCACCACAGCAGTGGCGTATGTTTTTAAAAGCACAAGGCATTCAGGATGGCAAATGAACTGCGTAAAATCATCCATATCGACATGGATGCCTTTTTTGCTTCAGTCGAACTCAGAGAGCGTCCTGATCTCAAAGATTTGCCGGTGGTGATCTCCTCTCATCATCCTCGTGCGGTGGTTGCGGCTGCATCTTACCCTGCTCGAGTCTTTGGTTTACGTTCTGCGATGTCGATGGGACAAGCAAAAAAGCTGTGCCCGCAAGTGATTGTGATTGAGCCAAATTTTGAAAAATATCGTGAGGTTTCAGTACAAATCCATCAGATTTTTCAACAATACACCACGCTGATTGAACCACTGTCTTTAGATGAAGCCTATTTAGATGTCACTGAAAATCTAAAAAATATCCCAAGTGCCACCGAAGTTGCGGCACAGATCCGTTCGGATATTTTCAAAATGACAGGACTGACGGCTTCTGCAGGTGTGGCACCGAATAAGTTTTTAGCAAAAATTGCTTCGGATTGGAATAAACCGAATGGCTTATTTGTGATTAAGCCCCATCAAGTGATGCAATTTATTCAAGACTTAGCATTGAGCAAAATTCCAGGTGTCGGAAAAGTTACTCATGAAAAATTAAATCAACTGAACTTGCACACCTTAGGTGATCTACAAAAAATCGAAGAAAACGTTCTTATCCATCATTTTGGAAAATACGGCAAACAGCTTTACTTATATGCACAAGGCATCGACCACCGCCCTGTCAAAGCTGAACGAGAACGTCAGCAGATTTCTAAAGAAATCACCTTTGACGATGATTACACTCTCGATCAATGTGCGCATACATGGCAGCCATTGACGACAAAAATATGGCAAAGTTTAGATAAAAAACAACTCACCGCACGGGGTGTCAATGTCAAACTAAAGCTCAAAAATTTTCAAGTATTACAACACGGAAAAAGCTTTAAACACCCGCTACAGTCTCCACAACAATTATTACAAGTGGTGATGCAATTACTGAATGAAATGCATATTGATCCTAACTTTCAGTTTCGTTTAGTCGGTGTGGGAGTCTATCAGTTGCAACCGATTCAAGAAGAATCTCAACTTTCCTTATGGTAATGTGGTTTTTTTACACAAAAGTACCCTTCACGCTGAAATTTATGTTTGCTTTTTATGCAGTTTTCAGTACTCTAGGCAACGCAGTGGCATTATCCATGTTGCTTGCTCTTGCTAAAGAAATCCTCGCTTTTAGCATCTGCTCCTGTGGTTGGCGTGACGATCAAATCCGAATATTACAGGGCACTTCAAGTGTCCTTTTCTTATTTCCCCAACGATAAAAGATAAAAAACCACCAATCCTACTTTTCTGTATAGAACTTCAGTTCAACTCATTTTATAAAAAACAACATTACATTTTATTTTTTAGCAGCGCTCTTTAATCAAAATGGAAACTTTTAGCAGCTGATTTAAAACAAAATTACACAGCAACTAAAGGCCATCAAGTACAATCTTATAAATACATTTTTAATTAGGTAGCATCTCTATGTCTGTGCAACGACTGCATGTCACTTCACGTTTTTGCGAAGTCGCAATTTCAGGAAATCTTGTTCATTTGGCGGGTCAATTGGCAGATGATACCAGTGTAGATGTGAGCGCACAGACCCAGCAAACCTTAGACCATATTGATCGTTTACTTGCTGAAGCAGGTACCGATAAGACCCATATTTTATCGGTATTGATTTTCTTAAAAGACATCGAAAAAGACTATGCCGCAATGAATGCCGTTTGGGATGCATGGATTGCTGAGGGACACCCCCCAGCACGTACCTGTGTAGAATCTAAACTATACGCCCCTGATGTCTTAGTCGAAATGACCGTGACTGCGGTACGCCCAGATTAAAATGATTTTGCCGCAAACACATTGTATTTCATCAAATGTTCAGTTTGCGGCATCGGACTTGAGATTGTGGATGTCGCAGAACTCATTGGATCAAATAAATCAGGGATCAAGTCCTCACGTAATTCTTGCTCAGTTGGAATACTGCTGTAACGAAAAACACGATATCCAGCCAATTCAAGTAGGCTGTCTTGATAATGCTTTTGATTCAGACGATTGACATAAGATTCATCTGCAATCTCAACAATCGCAAGCACCTGATGTTGTTGATCGAGCACCACAAAATCAGCAACCAAACCCTGATACTTACGTCGTGTATGGCTAAACTTAGTCGTAAGCAAGGCATCAAACGATACATGTGCCAATATCGTATGACGGTGCAAAACAGCTTGTAAACGCATTAAAGTAATTTGCTCAGCAATATTCAAAATACCACGTCGCTTTAATGGACTATCTTGACGCCGATTTTGATGTAAATGTCGAAGTGCAAGTGCTGTAATCAACAGCAAACCAACTATTGTTATGAAATAATACATTTCTAACTAATCCCTTTAGATTTTTTATAATCATTTTTGGCTTTATGCCAATTTTTTAATCAATAACAACGATAGTAAAGTTATTTTAACAGTTCAAACTTGAAGTTCTTAATCGGTCCTACCAAAGTCGTAAAAGCTTGCTGTCTTGTTATTTATAATCAGCATATAGCAAATATTCAAGTCGATATTGTCAGTATATGTTTCCATAGAGCATAGTTTTGAAATTAGACCGCGAACCATTTATCATTTTTATATAAAAAGAAGGTATGCTTCCACATACCTTCTTTAATACTAATTAGCGATGTGTTTTCGCTTTGGCTTTCGGCTTGCCTGAAAATGGTCTTTTCTCACCAGTTTCGCGCGGTGGCAAACCCGTATGTTGGGTCAGTATTTGACCTTTTTGCGGACGTTTTTGACCCGATTGTGGTTGCGATTGATTGCGTTTTGCTGAATCTCCCGCGACGGTCGAGTTCTTCTTACGCGCAGATTTATATTCACTCTCAGCAGTACCTTGAGGCTGATAAGTTGGAATCAAATGCTGTTTTGAGTTACCAATCAAGTCAGGTCGACCCATTTCTTTTAGCGCCTCACGCAACAATGGCCAGTTATTTGGATCATGGTAACGTAAGAATGCTTTATGCAAACGACGACGCTTATCACCTTTGACAATATCGACATTTTCCGTATAACGCGCCACTTTAGACAATGGATTTTTGCCTGTGTAATACATCGTGGTTGCCGTTGCCATTGGCGATGGATAGAAGGTCTGTACCTGATCGGCACGGAAACCATTCTTCTTCAACCAAATCGCCAAGTTCATCATGTCATAATCGGTCGTACCTGGATGAGCAGCAATGAAGTAAGGAATTAAATACTGTTCCTTGCCTGCTTCCTTACTGAAACGCTCAAACATTTGTTTAAAGCGATCATAAGTGCCAATACCTGGCTTCATCATCTTCGATAATGGACCTTGTTCGGTATGCTCAGGTGCAATTTTTAAATATCCACCGACATGGTGTTGTACCAATTCCTTGACATATTCAGGATTCAATACTGCCAAGTCATAACGTAGACCTGAACCAATCAGAATCTTTTTCACACCTTTGATTTCACGCGCTTTACGATAAAGCTGAACCAATGGTGCATGATCGGTATGTAAGTTTTGACAAACACCCGGATAGACACAAGATGGCTTACGACAGTTCTTTTCAATCTCAGGATCATTACAGTGCAAACGATACATGTTTGCCGTTGGACCACCTAGGTCTGAAATAATGCCTGTAAACTGAGGTGCGGTATCACGAATCTTTTCAATTTCACGTAAGATCGACTCTTCGGAACGGTTTTGAATAATACGTCCCTCATGCTCAGTAATCGAACAGAAGGTACAACCGCCAAAGCAACCACGCATGATATTGACTGAGAATTTGATCATATCAAAGGCAGGGAAACGCGCATTGCCATAAGCAGGGTGCGGTAAGCGTGCATAAGGTAAATCAAAGACATAATCCATTTCCTCAGTGGCTAGAGGAATCGGAGGCGGATTAATCCAAACATCACGTTCGCCATGACGTTGAACTAAGGCGCGCGCATTACCGGGGTTGGTTTCAAGATGCAAAATACGGTTGGCATGTGCATAAAGGACTTGATCATTCGCGACCTCCTCATAAGAAGGTAAACGGATCACCGCGAGTTCACGTGGTGGCAGTTTATGCTTAATCGCTTTTGATGGTGCAGGTTTGAGCTGTACGATCTGTGTGTCAGGATCTAAATCATCCCCTTCACGGACAATTGGGTTTGCCACGAATTCTTTTTGAAAATCTTGATATTGTGCCAGTGAGTTGCCCTTTTCTTTTTCAACTTCACAGCCATCAATATCTTCAGTCATCACATAAGGATTGATGATCTGATCCACTCGTCCGATGGTATCGACATCATTACTGGCGATTTCAACGAACTTTGCTTTTGAATTTTTATTATGCTTATTGATAATAAATGCAGTACCACGGACATCAGTAATGTCCTGAACTTTTTCACCTTTCGCTAAACGATGCATCACATCGATAATGGCACGCTCGCCATTGCCGTACATCAATAAATCGGCCTTAGAGTCCATCAAGATTGAACGACGAACTTTGTCTGACCAATAATCATAATGCGCAATACGACGTAAACTGCCTTCAATACCACCAAGTAACACAGGTACATCTGGGAATGCCTCACGACAACGCTGGCAATAGACTGTTGCCGCACGATCAGGGCGTTTATTGGCTTCATTATTTGGCGAATATGCATCATCCGAACGGATTTTACGATCTGCCGTATAACGGTTGATCATTGAGTCCATGTTGCCTGCGGTTACACCCCACGCAATGGTTGGTTTACCGAGTACACGAAAACTTTCAGCATTGGTCCAGTCAGGCTGCGCGATAATACCGACACGAAAACCTTGTGCTTCAAGCACACGACCAATCACACCTGATACAAATGAGGGATGATCAATATACGCATCACCGCAAACTAAAATAAAGTCACATGCATCCCAGCCGAGGAGATCCATTTCTTCTCGTGACATCGGCAAAAATGGTGCGGGTTCAAAACACGACGCCCAATATTTGTCGTAATCAAACAACGCTTTTGGCGCGGTCTGCATGGTATAGGCAGTAGACATAGCTTGCGAATCTCGGCTAGCAATAAGGAAGAGAGAGGCATCTCGGAATTTTTGATGCCAAAATGAAAGCTGATCAGTTTAACATGAATTCTATTCATTTTTATAGATTAAAAAACATACAAATAAGATTCCCCATTCTCTACCATTTAGAGCATGGGGAAATATGGTGCTAACTATCTGATAATGTTTAGGCTTCGTTTAAGAAACCTTCTTTAATTTCTGCTGGCAAGTCTTTATGCCACCACGCATAAATCGATGCTTTGATATTCTCATCTTCATCAGGATCGTTGAATGGCTCATCATCTTCTCGAATTAACTCATCTCCATTAAATTTGAACCAAAACTCCCACGGATCATCATCGCCACATCCCCATGCTTGGGCGTGTATCTCTGGCAGCAACGCTTTTAAAAAAAGTAAGATATTTTCAATATTTTCATCGCCAGAAGAACCATGAACAAAATCTAAAACGGCATAACCCGCCTCATAATATAAACTCTCTGGTTCCAAATCATATTCAGGCGAATCAATTTGATCGAGCAAGTCTTGTGCGGCTTCCACACTTTCTGGATTGATGGCTAAAGCAGCTTGTAAGAACCGTTCCGCATTTCCCTCATGTTCCTTAAATAAGACTTCTAACTGCCCCATTATTTTTGCATCTGGATGCTTATAATAAACACGACTATGTAATTCCATTGTTATTTCCCCACGATAAAAAATCTAAAAATATGATGATGCTTTAAATTAGCACTTGCTTAAGTTACTAAAATCCAATGATTTTTAGCAAGCCCTCGGCGACTATATCTGTCGCTTTATTTTATGAGAATATCCTGTTTTTTTGAGTCACCTAAATAAAAGGTGAGCATAAAACCGATTGCCAAGACCATACCCACACTTAAATTAATGCCGAGCCAGCCAAAGTTTTCCCAAATCAAACCGCCGCTACTCCCCAACACACTAGATCCCATGTAATAGCAAAATAAATACAGTGATGAAGCCACTGCTCGATATTGCACGGCTTGTACCGAGACCCAACTACTTGCGGTTGAATGGGCAGCAAAAAATGAAAAGGTAAAAACAGTTAAACCAATTAAGATAGCCCAAAGCGATGGGATCAAGGTAATCAATAATCCAATCATCATACTCAACAACAAAAATGGTAGAACCTTATCCCGCCCATATTTAAAGCCCCATTGTGCCGCTTTAGGTGAACTATAAATTCCTGCCAAATAGGCAATCGAAATCACCCCAATCCATGTTTGTGATAAATGAAAAGGCGCTTCTAACAAGTGATAACTGATGTAATTAAACACCGTCACCAAACACCCCATCAGGATAAAACCTTGAGCAAATAAAATCCGTAATTTCGGATCTTTGAGATTCTGCTCAAAAGCTGCTTTAAAGCGAGAAAATCGGAATGGATAGGGTTGGAAATGCTGAGATTTTGGCAATAACCAATAGAATAAACAAGCGATTATGAGGTTGAGAAATCCAATAATATAAGTTGCAGATTGCCAAGAAATAAAGTCGACCAACACCCCTGCAATCAAGCGGCCACCCATACCCCCAATTGCAGTGCCCGAGATATAAAGTCCCATCGCGAAACCGATATCTTTTTGTGCAATTTCTTCCCCGATATAGGTCATGGCTACGGCTGCCACACCACTGACCGCTAAACCAATAAAAATACGGGTACCTAAAAACACTTCCCAAATCGGGAAAGAGGCACT
Organism: Acinetobacter sp. NIPH 298; assembly: GCF_000369505.1. Lineage (GTDB taxonomy): Bacteria > Pseudomonadota > Gammaproteobacteria > Pseudomonadales > Moraxellaceae > Acinetobacter. The sequence goes on along the minus strand of NZ_KB850054.1, from coordinate 225,694 downwards.
AATCAACAATAAAATCGAAACCAGAAATAAGGCAAAGACCATAATCGGTTTACGTCCAAACCGATCTGAAATAAAGCCTGTAAACAGCAGACCAATTGCCAATGCAATGGTGGAGAAAGACAAAGGAAAACTACTATGCGTCGGGCTAAGCTGAAAGAATTTTGCAAAAATCGGCATCATCGGCTGAACACAATAGAGCGATGAAAATGAAGCAAAGCCTGCAAAAAACAATGACCATAAAATCGAAGTAAATGATTTTGAACCATACTCAATATGGCTTGGACGTATAACTGATTCAGACATGGCCACTCCTTATGCCTGATCAGTATACGCGCGTTTTCACTAAAATAATCCACGACAATATAGGTGACTTTTCACTTAAATTTTTATAGCAATACATTCAAGTTTAGTCAGTTGATGTTCCCTAACAATAATTCTCCTCATTCCTCAAGCCCCTCTAATTCACTTTTCACCTTTTCGAGCGAACACGGTATGATAGCGACTGGCCATACCATTTACCCGAACCACTCAAGAGGCTAACCGATGAAGGCAGCTACGCTTTTATTTCCATTAATTCTATCTTGTATCATGTCATTTCTAATTTCTGGAATCACCACTTTAAAAGCATTGGGCTTCGTTGAAAACTTCTTTTCCATGTGGATGTCAGCTTGGATGATTGCATGGATGTTTGCTTTTCCAAGTGTACTGGTCTGCGCGCCTATCGCACAGAAACTGGTCAGCCTCATTCTTAAAAACCGTTAAAGGTCATCATCGTCAAAAATTCACTGTAGGTTAAAACGCACACAACTTGCAGTGAATGGCGAATATACCCATACAAGTTTATTCCGTAATATATAAATCATAGAGAGACAGGAAGTCTCATTCAGAACAACAAGATGCACAGGACGTGGTCGTTGACAGGAGTTAACGGCAATAAACTGAATATAAAAAAGTCTCGACAGGATGTCGGGGCTTTTTTGTTTCTACTCAGTAAAATAACCACACTTGACGGCATGAATTTAACTTCATACCATCACCCTACTTTCGAATATGCGATTAAGTTTTTATTTTCACGATGATCATTCCAAAAAACGGTGCAAAACGCCATATCAGTAATATCGCGATATTACTTTTTAAACTCAGCATGATGTTTGCTGCTGTTTACTTAACCGCTTGTAGCCATTTAAGTGGTTCAAGCGCAACACGCGCTCAGAAATTATCAGTTGGGATTCAAAAAGCCTATTCAGTACAACCAGATACAGCCAATCGTGTTGCTCCGATGATCATTCAAAGTGCTAAACAACACGATGTTGATCCACTGCTTATTGCCGCAATGATTCGACAAGAGTCAAGCTACAGACCTTATGTGACCTCGTCAGCCGGTGCAGTTGGACTCACTCAAATCATCCCACGTTATTGGCAAAGTACCTGTGGCGGCAACTTATTTGATGAATATACCAACGTCAATTGTGGTACTTATATTCTTGCAAAATATAATCAATCTGCAGGTAGCTGGGAAAAAGCACTGGCTTATTATAATGTGGGACCAACGGGTTATCAGCGTAATTGGAAAATGAAACGCCAAGGTAAAAAATATGCGAAGTCGGTTAAACATCATAAAAAAATGCTGAAAGCTGCGTTATAAATCATTGCAGCAAGTATAAAAAAGCCATGCTTTAAGCATGGCTTTTTTTGCTAAACTTATAACTAAGCCTCATCAAATAAACCTTCAAACAATACTGAAGATAAATAACGCTCGCCACTATCAGGTAAAATAACCACAATAGTTTTACCTGAATTTTCAGGACGTTCTGCGATTTGAGCTGCCGCTGCTAATGCCGCACCACTAGAAATACCGACTAAAATTCCTTCTTGCATCGCACATTTTCTCGCCCATTCAATTGCATCTGCACTATTCACTGGTACAACTTCATCGACTAAATCTAGATCTAAATTTTTCGGAATAAAGTTCGCCCCAATGCCCTGAATCTTATGTGGCGCAGGTGTAATGCTTTCACCGCGTTTCGTTTGGGTGATGATTGCCGATTCAGCAGGTTCAACTGCAACAGAATACAAAGGCTGATTTTTTATTTGCTCAAAATAACGTGAGATACCTGTAATGGTACCGCCTGTACCGACACCTGCAACCAAAATATCCACTTGACCATTGGTTGCTTGCCAAATCTCAGGACCCGTTGTTTCAACATGGATCTGTGGGTTTGCTGGGTTTTCAAATTGTTGTGGTAAAAAATACAGTTCTGGATTTTCCGTAGCCAAGCGTACCGCTTCATCTACTGCACCTTTCATACCTTTGGCTGGATCAGTCAAGACTAAGTTTGCGCCCAAAGCTTTAAGCACTTTTCGACGCTCTAAACTCATACTTGAAGGCATGGTTAAAGTAATCGGATAACCTTTTGCTGCTGCCACAAAAGCCAAGGCAATACCTGTATTGCCACTGGTTGGTTCAACAATATGCATCCCTGCTTTGAGTACACCACGTTTTTCCGCATCGGCAATCAAAGCTGCACCAATACGGCATTTTACTGAAAACGCAGGATTTCGGCTTTCGATTTTTGCCAGTACCGTTGCACCTGTTTTGATAATACGATTAATACGTACTAAGGGTGTATTACCAATTGCCTCTGCATTATTTTCATAAACTGCGATACCAAGATTGGCAGGTGTTGGAAATTGTTGATCAGTAGACATGTTATTTCCTTATTAGATTTGGAATGATTCCCAATCATTATAGGCATGTCAGCCTATGAGAAAAGTAGAAAACCTTAGCTTTTATGAAAAACAATATTTTTAGAGCATAAGATCTTAAGGTTCATAATAAAAACGCATTACGCCTTAGGCACAGGCCATGACAACCCTACAACTTATCACTGCATAGAAAACATAAGCCCATAAAACCTGCGATTCATATTTTAATCATTTGAAAACCCAATCACGCCACACTGTCATGATGGTAATTGAGTTGATCCCAATTCCTCATTCAATAATACTTGCTCTGTATCACCCAGTAAAATAGCCACACGGCTACAATGAATCACTAAATGTTCTAACCAACGTTGTGCAGCGAGTTGGTCCAAGGTATAAGTAACCGATACTGTTCTTGATGAAGAGTCCTCAATAATTTTCTGCCGAACCAAATCTTGATGTGCTTGCATCTCTGAGGAAAAATCAGCTAACTCATCTACAAGTTTTTTTGGGATTCGTGCAAATGGTTCATGCATTAAATACGGAATAAATTGCTCAAGAATCGTTGCAAACTGATTGGCCAATTCATGTATATTTCTTTGATTTTGAATGCTTTCAATATGCGCAACGCTGCTTAAATCATTTTTAAGAACACGGACATACACTGCCAATCTCAATAAAATGATTAAACGATGTTGATCTTCTAAGGATTGTGAAACCGTCATTTTATCTAAATAATGCTCAACTTTAAGCAACGTTTGATCGAACTCATCCGTTTTAACCAATGAAGTAACGACGCCTCCACGAATACAACGTATAAAAATCCCATACATATCAGCTATCGATTGCAAAAGTGCACGTTCTACTGCTGCAATCGCCAAAGCAGGAACTGTATAAAGTGACTCGTCTAAATACCGTGTGATTAGCGGTTGTTTTTCAGGCAATAAACGAATAATCAATTGCTCAAATTGAGACAAAAAAGGCATGAAAATACATGCACCTAATAAACTAAAAGTCGTGTGAAATCCCGCAACTAAAATCACAGAATCCAGTTGATGAATACTTTCAATATGATGATATGCCCATATAAATACTGGAGATAATAGAATAAATGCAAAAATGGCAGTCACAATATTAAACATGACATGAACTGCGGCTGTTCGTTTAGCACTGGTAGTCGCCCCTATCGCTGCAAGGATAGCAGTTGCAACCGTTCCGACATTTTGACCAATCACTAAGGCTAAAGCTTGTTCTAAATTAATTGTTGAAGTAGACAATGCTGCTAATGTTGTTGTAATGGCTGCACTAGAGGACTGCAACAAGATCGTCATGAGGACACCAACGAACACCAAAATAAGCTTCATCATCAAAGTTGGTTCAGCCCACCGTGATAAATCAATCAATAGGGCCATACCACTCATGGCATCTTGTAAAAATTGAATCCCTAAAAATAGCAGCCCAAAGCCTGCCAAAGTGAGTCCAATAAAAGTAATTTTCTCTTTACCAAATAATTTTAGCGCCGCGCCTATACCAATCAAGGGCAAGGCAAAACTGGCAATAGAAAACTTTAAACCAAGTAATGCAACCATCCAACCTGTGCTTGTGGTGCCTATGTTTGCACCGATAATCACACCAATCGCATGACTAAAACTTAATATTCCTGCACTGACAAAACCGATCGTTGCCAAAGTGGTAGCTGTCGAGGATTGAACCACAACGGTTAAACCAATCCCCGATAGTACAGCTTTGATTGGCGAATTTGTGAATCTGACCAGCCATTGTCGCAGTGCTTCACCCGCGATTGCTTTTAGGCTATCTGTCATCAGAGACATGCCTAAAAGAAATAAACCGATTCCACCCATTAACTGCACAATGACATTGAACACAAATGTTTCCTTCTTATAATTTTAAGGTACTAAAAGTACGTCTAAATAATAGCTTACATTGTTCTGTTCAAATATTTATATTTGATTTACGACTCACAATAAAGGACTGATTAAATTTAATGTGCTGTCTAAACCCAAATTGATTATAAAACGCAGTTTTTCCCCATTTTTTATTAAATTCCACGCAATAAAAAAACCTCCCAACATAAGTTGGGAGGTTTTCGTATTTAAAAGCTGGCGATGACTTACTCTCACATGGCAAGTGCCACACTACCATCAGCGCGAAGAGGTTTCACTTCTGAGTTCGGGAAGGGATCAGGTGGTTCACTCTTGCTATTGTCGCCAGCAAACTGTTGTGGTGCTTTGGGGTCTTAATCACGTTGTGAGTTAAATTTCACAGTGTGTGCCTTACTTACGAACCAAAGAGTTATTAACGGATTAGCTTCATTGGGTCTGAATTGTAACTAGTTTTTCAACTAAATCAAGTTCAATCAGTTTAATTTACACTGACTGTTTGGATTTGAATCGAATTGATGCTTTATATACAACTGCTTGGGTGTTGTATAGTCAAGCCTCACGAGCAATTAGTATTGGTCAGCTTCATACGTCACCGTACTTCCACATCCAACCTATCAACGTCCTAGTCTCGAACGGCTCTTTAGAGGACATAAAGTCCTAGGGAAATCTTATCTTGAGGTAGGCTTCCCGCTTAGATGCTTTCAGCGGTTATCCCTTCCGAACATAGCTACCCGGCGATGCCACTGGCGTGACAACCGGTACACCAGAGGTTCGTCCACTCTGGTCCTCTCGTACTAGGAGCAGATCCTCTCAAATTTCCAGCGCCCACGGTAGATAGGGACCGAACTGTCTCACGACGTTCTAAACCCAGCTCGCGTACCTCTTTAAATGGCGAACAGCCATACCCTTGGGACCTGCTTCAGCCCCAGGATGAGATGAGCCGACATCGAGGTGCCAAACACCGCCGTCGATATGAACTCTTGGGCGGTATCAGCCTGTTATCCCCAGAGTACCTTTTATCCGTTGAGCGATGGCCCTTCCATACAGAACCACCGGATCACTAAGACCTACTTTCGTACCTGCTCGACTTGTGGGTCTCGCAGTTAAGCGCGCTTTTGCCTTTATACTCTACGCGTGATTTCCGACCACGCTGAGCGCACCTTCGTACTCCTCCGTTACTCTTTAGGAGGAGACCGCCCCAGTCAAACTACCCACCAGACATGGTCCTCGCCCCGGATTACGGGGCAGAGTTAGAACCTCAACATTACCAGGGTGGTATTTCAAGGATGGCTCCATTAGAACTAGCGTTCTAACTTCAAAGCCTCCCACCTATCCTACACAAGTAAGGTCAAAGTTCAATGTCAAGCTGCAGTAAAGGTTCACGGGGTCTTTCCGTCTAGCCGCGGGTACACCGCATCTTCACGGCGAATTCGATTTCACTGAGCCTCTGCTGGAGACAGCGCCGCCATCATTATGCCATTCGTGCAGGTCGGAACTTACCCGACAAGGAATTTCGCTACCTTAGGACCGTTATAGTTACGGCCGCCGTTTACTGGGGCTTCGATCAAGAGCTTCGCTTACGCTAACCCCATCAATTAACCTTCCAGCACCGGGCAGGCATCACACCCTATACGTCCACTTTCGTGTTTGCAGAGTGCTATGTTTTTAATAAACAGTTGCAGCGGCCTGGTTTCTGTGGCTGCCAATAGCTCAGACCGCAAGGATCATCACCGTCAGCAGCGTACCTTCTCCCGAAGTTACGGTACCATTTTGCCTAGTTCCTTCAGCAGAGTTCTCTCAAGCGCTTTGGTCTACTCGACCTGACCACCTGTGTCGGTTTAGGGTACGATTCCTGTGTAACTGAAGCTTAGAGACTTTTCCTGGAAGCATGGTATCAGCCACTTCACTGTACAAGTACAGCTTGCTATCGACTCTCAGCATAGAGCACCCCGGATTTGCCTAAGATGCATGCCTACTGTCTTCCACCTGGACAACCAACGCCAGGCTGACTTAACCTTCTCCGTCCTCTCATCGCATTACACAGAAGTATTGGAATATTAACCAATTTCCCATCGACTACGCCTCTCGGCCTCGCCTTAGGGGTCGACTCACCCAGCCCCGATTAACGTTGGACTGGAACCCTTGGTCTTTCAGCGAACGGGTTTTTCACCCGTTTTGTCGTTACTCACGTCAGCATTCGCACTTCTGATACCTCCAGCATACTTCTCAATACACCTTCATCGGCTTACAGAACGCTCCCCTACCACGTAACTTAAAAGTTACATCCGCAGCTTCGGCACATAGTTTTAGCCCCGTTACATCTTCCGCGCAGGCCGACTCGACTAGTGAGCTATTACGCTTTCTTTAAAGGGTGGCTGCTTCTAAGCCAACCTCCTAGCTGTCTATGCCTTCCCACATCGTTTCCCACTTAACTATGATTTTGGGGCCTTAGCTGGCGGTCTGGATTGTTTTCCTCTTGACTACGGACGTTAGCACCCGCAGTCTGTCTCCCGGATAGTACTCATTGGTATTCGGAGTTTGCATCGGTTTGGTAAGTCGGGATGACCCCCTAGCCGAAACAGTGCTCTACCCCCAATGGTATTCGTCCGAGGCGCTACCTAAATAGCTTTCGGGGAGAACCAGCTATCACCAGGCTTGATTAGCCTTTCACCCCTATCCACAAGTCATCCCCTGGCTTTTCAACGACAGTGGGTTCGGTCCTCCAGTTAGTGTTACCCAACCTTCAACCTGCTCATGGATAGATCGCCTGGTTTCGGGTCTACACCCAGCAACTAAACGCCCTATTAAGACTCGATTTCTCTACGGCTCCCCTATTCGGTTAACCTTGCTACTGAATGTAAGTCGCTGACCCATTATACAAAAGGTACGCAGTCACCAAACAAGTTGGCTCCCACTGCTTGTATGCATGCGGTTTCAGGATCTATTTCACTCCCCTCACAGGGGTTCTTTTCGCCTTTCCCTCACGGTACTGGTTCACTATCGGTCAGTCAGGAGTATTTAGCCTTGGAGGATGGTCCCCCCATATTCAGACAAGGTTTCACGTGCCTCGCCCTACTCGTCATCATTGTATGTGCCCTTTCGTGTACGGGAATATCACCCTCTACGTTCGCACTTCCCAGAGCGTTCCACTAGAACACATACAACTTAATGGGCTGATCCCCGTTCGCTCGCCGCTACTAAGGGAATCTCAATTGATTTCTTTTCCTAAGGGTACTGAGATGTTTCACTTCCCCTCGTTCGCCTTGCATACCTATGTATTCAGTATGCAATACCTACCTTGTGGTAAGTGGGTTCCCCCATTCAGAAATCTCCGGATCAAAGGATATTTGCCGCCTCCCCGGAGCTTATCGCAGGCTATTACGTCTTTCATCGCCTCTGACTGCCAAGGCATCCACCACATGCACTTAATTACTTGACTATACAACCCCAAACAGTCGACGTTACCTACAAGTAGTAACTTCAACATTTCAGTTTGACGCACTGTGCACTTAAGCACCGTACAGCTTCAATCTAATTCATATACCAAAACGCTTGATTCAGTTAATCGCTAGTTCTCGCATTAATCTTTCATCTAACTGCAACACTTTCGTATTACCGTTAAAATCATATTAATCGAGTTTTGAACAATTTATTTCAGACTCAATTCTACTAATCTGTTAATGAATTAATGTAACCTCGTCAGCTACATTAAACTGTGATAAATCACAGAACTTAATAAACCAAGATCATTCGATCTTCTTATTCACTAAATTCTGTAATCTTTAGCCCGTACTCCGTAAAGTACGTGGTGGAGACTAGGAGAGTCGAACTCCTGACCTCCTGCGTGCAAAGCAGGCGCTCTACCAACTAAGCTAAGTCCCCAGCTTATCATTGTGAATTCTATATCCTTAAATCTTTCAGCTTTAGCGATCAGATTTGGTGGGTCTGACAAGACTTGAACTTGTGACCCCACGCTTATCAAGCGTGTGCTCTAACCAACTGAGCTACAGACCCTCAGATATATCTTCAAGAAGAACAACTTGTTGTGGATTCTTACCGGCCATCAATCTTTCGTTAAGGAGGTGATCCAGCCGCAGGTTCCCCTACGGCTACCTTGTTACGACTTCACCCCAGTCATCGGCCACACCGTGGTAACCGCCCTCTTTGCAGTTAGGCTAGCTACTTCTGGTGCAACAAACTCCCATGGTGTGACGGGCGGTGTGTACAAGGCCCGGGAACGTATTCACCGCGGCATTCTGATCCGCGATTACTAGCGATTCCGACTTCATGGAGTCGAGTTGCAGACTCCAATCCGGACTACGATCGGCTTTTTGAGATTAGCATCCTATCGCTAGGTAGCAACCCTTTGTACCGACCATTGTAGCACGTGTGTAGCCCTGGCCGTAAGGGCCATGATGACTTGACGTCGTCCCCGCCTTCCTCCAGTTTGTCACTGGCAGTATCCTTAAAGTTCCCGGCATTACCCGCTGGCAAATAAGGAAAAGGGTTGCGCTCGTTGCGGGACTTAACCCAACATCTCACGACACGAGCTGACGACAGCCATGCAGCACCTGTATGTAGATTCCCGAAGGCACCAATCCATCTCTGGAAAGTTTCTACTATGTCAAGGCCAGGTAAGGTTCTTCGCGTTGCATCGAATTAAACCACATGCTCCACCGCTTGTGCGGGCCCCCGTCAATTCATTTGAGTTTTAGTCTTGCGACCGTACTCCCCAGGCGGTCTACTTATCGCGTTAGCTGCGCCACTAAAGTCTCAAAGACCCCAACGGCTAGTAGACATCGTTTACGGCATGGACTACCAGGGTATCTAATCCTGTTTGCTCCCCATGCTTTCGTACCTCAGTGTCAGTATTAGGCCAGATGGCTGCCTTCGCCATCGGTATTCCTCCAGATCTCTACGCATTTCACCGCTACACCTGGAATTCTACCATCCTCTCCCATACTCTAGCTAACCAGTATCGAATGCAATTCCCAAGTTAAGCTCGGGGATTTCACATTTGACTTAATTAGCCACCTACGCACGCTTTACGCCCAGTAAATCCGATTAACGCTCGCACCCTCTGTATTACCGCGGCTGCTGGCACAGAGTTAGCCGGTGCTTATTCTGCGAGTAACGTCCACTATCCTAGAGTATTAATCTAGGTAGCCTCCTCCTCGCTTAAAGTGCTTTACAACCATAAGGCCTTCTTCACACACGCGGCATGGCTGGATCAGGGTTCCCCCCATTGTCCAATATCCCCCACTGCTGCCTCCCGTAGGAGTCTGGGCCGTGTCTCAGTCCCAGTGTGGCGGATCATCCTCTCAGACCCGCTACAGATCGTCGCCTTGGTAGGCCTTTACCCCACCAACTAGCTAATCCGACTTAGGCTCATCTATTAGCGCAAGGCCCGAAGGTCCCCTGCTTTCTCCCGTAGGACGTATGCGGTATTAGCATCCCTTTCGGAATGTTGTCCCCCACTAATAGGCAGATTCCTAAGCATTACTCACCCGTCCGCCGCTAGGTAATGTAGCAAGCTACATCACCCCGCTCGACTTGCATGTGTTAAGCCTGCCGCCAGCGTTCAATCTGAGCCATGATCAAACTCTTCAGTTTAAAATCAGTAGTACCTTTAAAGGGCACCAATCTTGGCTCATCAATTTTCTGACAAATATTTCTCAAATAAACTTCGAGTAATTTCTACCATCTAATCAATGAAAATAATTTCGATCGATTAACCAGTAAAAATCCACACAAGTTGTTCTTCTTCAATTCTTAATGATCTTCTCGATGATTCGTCACCATCAAGCTAGGTCGGCTATATTACTCTCAATCTCTTAAAAGTCAACAGGCAATTTAGATATTTTTAAAACTTATTCTCAAACACAAGATTCAAACCTTTCAATCCAAATCCTTGTTTCTCAACAAGTTTTTATCTGCATCACCGCCGATGGATGTGCATTCTACAGCATTTCTAACTCCACACAACCCCTTTTTTTAACTTTTACTTTCGCTTGTTTCTTTTTTCTACAAAAACGATTGGTTTGGTGCTTTTATCGGCATAAATATGAATTTTTAGCCATTAAATAGCAAAAAAGAAGTCCCTGAGGACTTCTTTTTTGCTTGTTTTGTACTTTATCAGCTTCGCACAACGTTAAGAAAATATAAGTGGCGTTCATATTGATCAATAATATCTTGGATCAAGTCTTCTTGTGTCCAATCCATTACATCGTAATTTTGTCCACCTTCACGCAAAAATACTTCAGCTTGAAAATATTCACTATCATCTGCTTCACCCTGACCAAGCATAAAGCTCGGTGGCGTGGTCTTGCTTGAAAAGACAGTATATTCAAAGTTAATTTCTTGGTGATGATCGACACGCAAACGCAAACCTTGTTCGGTTTCATCAATAGCGACGCTTAACTTCCGACGTTTAAATTCGGCCTGTACTGCTTCAAATGCTTTTAGCACTTGAGTTGCAATATATTGCTTCACCTCATCTTCCGTATGAGGGTAATGCATAATCAAGCCTAAACGCTGTTGCCAACTGCGTGGATTGTTCATCGCTCTTGGCGTGGTTCGAGCCTCGGTCAACATTTTTGATTTGGTTGCATCGAGATTCAATGCTTTCAGTAAACCCCAAGCCATCAGCAACATAATCACGGCAAATGGTAATGCGCTCACCAACATTGAAGCCTGTAACGTGGACAAACCACCAACCAAGAGCAAACAAATCGTGAGGATCGAGATCAACACCACCCAAAATACACGCTGCCATGCAGGTGTGTTTTCATCTTTAGCCGTGAGATAGTTCACAACTAAAGCACCTGAATCCGCAGAGGTCACAAAGAAAAGTAAAACCAGTATCGCCGCCAATAAGCTCATCACAGCCGAGAACGGCAAATGATTTAAAAACTCAAAAAGTGCCACTGATGAATCTTGTTGCACCATTTGCATCAACGCAATATTGTTTTCTTGCATGATGCTAAAGAGTGCGGCATTTCCCCAGAAACCCATCCAAACAATAGTAAAACCTGTCGGAATCAGAATAACACCGAGAATAAATTCTCGAATGGTTCGACCGCGTGAAACACGCGCGATAAACATCCCAACAAATGGCGACCAAGCGATCCACCAAGACCAATAAAAAACCGTCCAGCCGCCAATCCAACCCGTCGACTCATAGGCCTGTAAATTAAAAGTCATCACAAATAAGTTGGAAAGATACTGTCCCGTATTTTCAACGGTAGTGCGGAGTAAGTGTAGCGTTGGTCCTGCCAAGAAAACAAAAACCACCAATATTACTGCAAGTATTAAATTAAGTTCTGATAGGCGCTTTACACCTTTATCTAACCCAGCAAAAACTGACAAAGCGGCCAAGATACTAACGAAAATAATTAAACCAATTTGTGTGCCAGTACTCTGCTCGATACCCACTAAATAATTTAAACCAGCATTGACCTGTAATACACCAAAGCCCAATGAGGTTGCGACACCAAAAATCGTCCCAACAGTGGCAAAGGTATCAATGGCATCGCCCCATCGACCATAAATCCTTTTACCGATCAGGGGATACAATGCAGAACGTGTTTTTAGTGGTAAATTATGGCGATAAGAAAAATAAGCGAGAGATAAGCCCACTAAGGCATACACAGCCCAAGCATGTACACCCCAGTGAAAGAAGGTGATTCTTATTGCTTCTTTAGCTGCTTGAACCGTCTCAGGATCACTACTTGGAGGAGTGACATAATGCATGACAGGTTCTGCCACACCAAAGAACATCAGTCCAACCCCCATCCCTGCGGTAAACAGCATCGCGAACCAAGAGCCGTTACTATAATCTGGCTGGCTATGATCGGGTCCCAATTTAATATTGCCGCTTGATGAGCACGCAATATAAACCAACAACACAAGGAAGATGGCAACACACAAAATATAGAACCAACTAAAAGAGTCCGTAATCCATTGTTTTGCTTGTGCAGTTAAATTTTCAAAGAGATCAGGTGCAATGATTGCAAATGAAAGAAAAACGACAATGATCAATACCGTACTAAAGAAAACATTTCGGTTAACGTTAGCCAACCAAGATGATGTTTTGGAATGCATATTTTCTCCATACTGTTCTAATAGCTATTGCTTGGCTTAGGCACACTAGAAGACGGAAATTGAATAATAAAAAACGTCTAATATGTAAAAAAACTCATCAGAGTTTATCAAATGGAAGTACCAATCTTGCTCACACAAAACTGACAACTTTCCAATAAAAACCTTTCTTTCGGTTATTTTTAGGGTAACAAAGAATGTACTAAACAGCTAATCATCAACCACTTTGCTCACCAATACACTACACATTGCAGCAAATAAAGCATGACCGTGTTCGACTTAAACTGTATCTAAAAAAGCAATAATCATTTTTCCAAGTTCTTGTTGCAATCGTTGCTCTTCGATCAAAAAAGTATTCTTACTGACATAGCGCATCATGGTAAATAAAGTACTGTTAATAATCACAAAAGATTTATGCTTCAAAGTTTCAAAATCCCAATGCGGATAATAACGCCCAAATAAATACATCCCGATTTCTAAAAAATGTCTTTCCAAAATTTGTGATGCTTCTGAATCACTATAAGCATGCCAATTTTTTAAAATTTCAATAAAAAAACCTTGATCTGATTTCAAAGATTCAAAGCCAAACGCAATACTTAATGTGATGATGTCTTGAATAGACGCTTGCTGTTGTAAGCACACCAACTGTTTTAAAGCTTGTCCTAAGTCTTCGCTTTTGCGTAATAACAATTCAGCAATAATCTGTTCTTTATTCTCAAAATACTGATAAATCGACCCAACACTAACGCCTGATTTTTCAGAAATTTTGGGCGTGGTGACATGCAACACACCATATTCTGAAATGCATTTTTGCGTTCCTTCCAAAATACTTTCCACAATCATTTTGGCACGTTGTTGCTGTGGTCGCTTCCTCATACTTCGTCTCAATTTAAATGCGAATTGAATGCGAATATTTATTCATATTATGCTTTGATTAAATAACAATCAGAGGCATTATGCAATGCAAAGTATGATTAGACCAAAACGCTTAGCGTCCTTTAAGCAAATGATTCAGTCAAATATCAAAACTAAAATCTTAAGTTATATGACTGATCAAAAAGTCCAACCCAGTTACGAAGAATATCTCGCCCTCAACATCGCATTGCAAAGTGGTGATGAACCGATGGATCAAGTGATGCGTTGGGTGATGCTCAATCCTCGACAACATCGGAAGTATTTTGAAACGGCGCTATATCAAGGTTTAGATCAACTGCCACATGAGATTCCTGAACTGACGACCTTTTTTGATTTGGTACAACAGCCCCCTACTTGGTATGAACCGAGTAAAATAGATGCCGCACTCAAATTCACCTATCGCTTAGGTGCCAATAATGGTTTTATTTTAAGAGATTTATCCTTGATGACGGGTTATATGTATCCTGGATTTAATCAACCTTTGGTACTGACAGGTGCATTAAATAAGCAAGCAGGTACACGTTTGGCTGAAACCACCAAATGGTGGATCGATATTACCGAACAAGATGGTTTTGCGCGTTTCAGCAAAGGCTTCACCTCAACGATCTATGTCCGTTTCATTCATTCACTGGTTCGTCATCAACTGCAAAAGTCAGAAAAATGGGACGCTGAAACGTGGGGTGTACCGATTAACCAGTACGATCAAGCGATGACCAATATTGCGTTTAGTGGTGTGGTTTTGATTGGCATTCGTGCACTCGGAATTTTCCCAAATCAGCAAGAAGTAGACAGTTTTCTGCATTTTTGGAAATATGCAGGTTGGTTGATGGGGATTGATGAAAAATGGCTAGTAGATAAAGAATCAGACGGTTGGAAACTGATCTATTGGATGCAATTCGCGCACCCACAATCCGATGCCAGTAGTATTTCGCTTGGCTCGAGTCTTTCTAAAGAACCTTTTGAACGTCAATATCGCTATCTAGGTACATTCCAACAAAAGCTAGCATATCGACAACATTTAGAAATGACCCAGTTCTTTATTGGACGTAAAAAAATGAAAAAATTGGGACTTGCCCCTCGATTCGCATCTTGGTTTGCTTATTATCTGCTGTTGCGCAATCTGACACTTTATACAGGCGCAAGATTCATTCCTCAATTGAATGTTTTGTTGGAGCGTAACGGTCGACACATGCAAAAATCAGGATTGTCTTTGTATCAGAGCCAATCAAAACAGCTCGCGAGCATGCATCAATAAATAAAAAAGCCCTCAATTTAGTTTGAGGGCTTTTTTAAAGGATCAAATGTGTTTAGTGATCTGAAGCACCTGTAGCACCGACACCCGTCATTGAACGCACATACTGCGCATCAAATGCTTTGCGCTCTTTTTCTGCACGTGCTGACTTATCCGTTACAGAGAAGAACCAACAGCAGAAGAAAGATAATGGCATTGCAAATAATGCTGGGCCATTAAATGGATTTGGCGCTGTTTCAGCAATACCCAACGTATCCACCCAAACCGCTTTAGAAAGAATAATCAAACTTACAGCACCGACTAAACCAACCAAACAGCCTATCACTGCACCACGAGTCGTTAAGCCTTTCCAGAACATTGATAACACAAGAATTGGGAAGTTTGCACAACATGCGACAGAGAATGCCAATCCAACCATAAATGCTACGTTTTGCTTTTCGAACAAAATACCCAAGATCATCGCAAAAATAGCTAAACCTAAAGTTGCCATTTTTGACATACGCAACTCAGATGCAGGTGTGGTTTTACCTTTTTTAAACACGTTTGCATACAAGTCATGTGAGATTGCCGATGCACCTGAAAGGGTCAAGCCTGCAACCACTGCAAGGATCGTTGCAAAGGCCACCGCCGAAATGAAGCCCATGAACAAATCGCCACCAACGGCATCACTCAGATGCACCGCAGCCATGTTGTTACCACCCATCAGTTCTAACTTGCCTGTCACTGCCATTTTTGCAAGATCAAGGAATTGCGGATTGTTCGCAACGAATAAGATCGCACCGAAACCAATGATAAAAGTTAACAAATAGAAGTAGCCAATAAAGCCCGTCGCAACCACAACTGATTTACGTGCTTCTTTTGCATCTTTCACGGTGAAGAAACGCATTAGAATATGTGGTAAACCTGCGGTACCAAACATCAACGCTAAACCAAGTGAAACTGCATCAATTGGATTTGCTGTGAGTGTACCTGGTCCCATAATTCTAAGTGCTTCATCCCAACTTAAATGGTGTGCTTGACTATAAACATCAATCGCCTGATTAAACATATTGGTAAAGCTAAAACCAACTGCTTTCATCACCATAAAGGCCATGAAGGTTGCACCGCTGAGTAACATCACTGCCTTAATGATTTGTACCCATGTGGTGGCCAACATTCCACCAAACATGACATAGGCCATCATCAATAGACCAACGATCACCACCGCAAGATTATAGTTCAAACCAAATAACAGTTTGATCAACTGACCTGCACCCACCATTTGCGCAATCAGATAGAAAGCCACCACCACCAATGAGCTAATGGCTGCCAAAGTACGGACTGGCTTCTCTTCCAAGCGGAATGAAACCACATCAGATAGATTATATTTACCTAAGTTACGTAAACGCTCAGCCACCAAGAATAAAACAATCGGCCAACCAACCATAAAACCGAGCGAGTACAACAGACCATCAAAGCCTGACATAAAGACGAGCGCAGAAATACCCAAGAATGATGCAGCAGACATATAGTCGCCTGCAATCGCTAAGCCATTTTGGAAGCCACTAATGCCCCCACCTGCGGTATAGAAATCTTGCGTAGATTGAGTTTTTTTAGCGGCCCATTTGGTGATCAATAGAGTTAAACCCACAAAGATCATGAACATGATGATCGCATGCCAGTTGGTCGCTTGTTGCTCTGCTGCACCGAGATCAGGCCCAGCCAATGCAATACTTGAACAACACATGCTGGTCAGTGCCAAGAGTGTCGCTTTAAATGATGTCCCTTTCATCTCAGTGCTTCCCTTTTTCATGTGCAATCGCCTCAACTTCCTTGAGTGCCTCTTCATTGAGTTGGTCAAGCTTATTATTGGCAATGTACGAATACACACCACATAATAAAAACGACAATACGATAATGCTCAAACCGAGAGGAATGCCCCAAGTCGTGACACCACCACTAAATGAGCTTGCTAGAAATTCTTTGTTGTAGCCAACCAAAAGCATAAAGCCAACGTAGATAAACAACATGATTGCTGTTAGCGTCCAACTTAAAATACTTTTCCTTCTCACCATTTCTTTAAACTTTGGATTTTGTAGAATCTGCTCTACTTGTGAATCATCCATAATCAACTCCTTATTTTTGTGTCCAACCATGGACCCCTTTTTCTCTATGGGATTCTTCACTATCCAACTTAGCAAGTTTATGATGATGCCGTAACTTAGACTTTGGTCGTTACAAGCAGATCTGTACGCTTCACTATGCCCACGCTTCGGGTATGATAAAAAATGGAATTGATCACGTGAGCAATATGAATAGCTGGCTTATTCTTGGCATACTCGCGCTTTATATCGCGCTGTTATTTGGCTGTGCATTTTTTGGAGAAAAACATGCCAGTCGACTCAGTACGCGTGGTCGAATGTTGCTGTTCAGCTTAACCCTAGGTGTATATTGCTCATCTTGGACATTTTATGGGGCAACTGGCGCAGCGGTTCGTGAAGGTGTGTTGTTCTTACCTATTTATCTCGGGCCATTGCTATTTCTTTGGTTTGGTTATGATATTTGGAAGCGTTTAGGTCGTATTCGCCAATACCACTCGATTTCATCGATTGCCGATTTTATTGCTGCGCGTTATGGCAAAAGTGGCAGCTTGGCCGCCCTTGTAACCATTTTGGCTGTGATTGCAATTGTGCCCTATCTGGCACTCCAGCTACATGCGATTGCACTCAGTGCTGCGGTGATTCTTGATCAAAACGCCAATATACATACCACCACCAATAGCGTTCTGATGTTAACTGCGGTACTTGCAATTTTGGCGATGATTTTTGGCACACGACATATTGCCAACACCGAACAACACGGTGGTCTGATGCTGGCAGTCGCATTTGAGTCCTTCGTAAAACTGTTTGCATTACTCTGTGTAGCAGGATTTTTCTTATTACAATCGCCTGAGAATATTAAACAAGTCAGCAATGATGTCTCGGAGCATTTTTATAATTTACAACAACTCGGTGTACCCGAAACCTTTTGGGTGCAAACCTTACTCGCTGCACTGGCGATGATCTGTTTACCTCGCCAATTTCATGTCGCTGTGGTTGAACTCCGCGATGAGAAACATATTCGTGGCGCAAGGCATTGGTTTGCGGCTTATTTAATTCTCACCATAATCGCCATCATTCCAATCGCCAGTTGGGCACTACATGCACTTCCTGAATCACTTGGCTCTTCTGATATTGCCGTTTTAGCACTGCCACTCAGCTACCAACAAGATTGGTTAGCATTATTGGCATTTTTGGGTGGTTTTTCTGCTTCAACTGGCATGCTATTGGTTTCATCAGTGGCACTTTCGATCATGCTCAGCAACGACTTGATCATGCCTGCGTTATGGCGCTTCAAGATTATTTCTCGCCATGATAGACAGTTGCCTAAAGTCCTTAAGCTGACACGGCGGATTAGCATCCTGAGCGTGATGTTATTGGGTTTCTTATTCTTTAATTTCTTTAATGATATCAATCAGCTTTCGGTCTTCGGGCTGCTGGCATTTAGTGCCGTTGCACAGTTCGCACCCGCCCTCATTGGCGGACTATATTGGCGTGGGGCAAGCCGACAAGGGGTTTATGTCGGTCTGATTGTCGGTTTTGTAATGTGGAGCTACACGCTGCTTTTTCCGACTTTGCTGCGCAGCTTACCTGAACATTATCAAAACTTTGCACAACACATTTTGTTATTCGGGCCATTTGATATTCATGGCTTACGCCCAGAAGCACTGCTCGGCTTTGAATCTTTTGCGCCACTAACGCATGGTGTGCTTTGGTCTTTGGGTCTCAACCTTGTCTTATATATTTGGATCTCGCGTCTTTATCGTCCCAGTGTTGCAGAACAGATTCAGGCAGAAAGCTTTTTTTATTATGAAAGCAAACCACTTCCCTCAGCGCAATCTGCGGCTGATCTGACGGATTTACATCAAAATGCAGCCCGCCTAAAAGTCGGTGACTTATTGGCTTTGGCGAAGCGGATCACAGGCGAAAGACCAACGACCCAAGCCTTTCAACAATTCTCTGAACAAAATCATGTACTTTTAAATGAGAATCATGTTGCCAATGGCATGTGGTGGCGCTTCACTGAGCAATATCTTGCAGGGATTATTGGAGCAGCTTCTGCACGTACCTTACTGACGACTGCCATGATCAACAATGGTTTAGCTTTGGGGCAAGTTGCCAATATTTTAGACCAAGCGTCACAGTGGCAACGTTTTAACCAAAACTTACTGATGACCATGATTGATCACATGACCCAAGGTGTGAGTGTGGTTGATAAGAATATGTGTTTGGTGGCATGGAACAATCAATATCTAAAACTATTTGATTATCCTAAAGATCTAGTTTATGTCGGCTGTCCAATTGCAGATCTAATTCGCTATAACGCTGAACGTGGTGAATGTGGACCGGGTTCAGTAGAAGAACATGTCCGCAAACGGATTCACTGGATGAAAGTCGGTAGCGCGCATGAGTTTGAACGTATTCGTAAAGATGGCTTGGTCATCCAAATGCGCGGCAACCCGATTAAAGGCGGCGGTTTTGTCACAACTTTTGCAGACATCACCGCATTCCGTACCAATGAAGCTGTGTTAGAAGAACGTGTCCACGATCGCACACAACAACTGGCAGATGCGCTCACTGAACAACAGTTGGCATTGGAACAAGCCGATAAAGCCAATCAATCCAAAAGCCGCTTTCTTGCTGCAGCCAGCCATGATTTATTGCAACCAATGCACGCTGCACGATTGTTTAGTACTGCACTGGAACAAAGCATACACTCGACTGAAGATCAACAAACCTTACAACAGCTTGATCGTGCACTATATGGTGCAGAAAGTATGTTGTCCGCGCTATTAGATATTGCACGTTTGGAAGGTGGAACCATTCAACCTAAACGACAAGCCTATGCCTTGCATGATTTACTCAATGATCTTGAACTGCAATTCAAATCCATTGCTGCTCAAAGAAACATTCAGCTCAAAGTCCATGACACCAAGTTTTGGGTCGATACTGACCCACAATGGATGCGGCGAATTATTCAAAATTTTGTCAGCAATGCGCTCCGCTATACCGCTCAGGGGCGTGTAGTCGTAGGCGTATTACGCTCCGCACAACGACCCAATCATATCCGGATCGGGGTTTGGGATACTGGGCCGGGCATAAACGAGCAACAACGAGTTAAACTGTTCCAAGAATTTGAACGTTGCGGGCACACATCACCTTGGGGAGAGCAAGGTCTTGGGCTGGGGCTGGCGATCGTACAACGCATGACCCATCTCTTAGATTTCCCCGTCCATGTACATTCCGAGTTGGGCAAAGGCTCCTGCTTTATGATTGAAGTGCCGTTGACTGCAGCCACAAAGATACATACACCTGTCGTACCAACCACAGCACTACAACACACAGCTTATAAAGTTCTTTGTCTTGACAATGATGAAACTATTTTAGATGGGATGCGAACTTTACTCAGTAAGTGGGGCTATCAAGTTTTCACCGCAACCGAACCTGAAGAAGCACTACAACTCATCACACAGCATGATATTCAAGTCTGGTTGATTGATCAGCATCTAAATCACGATCAACGTGGTTTAGATTTTATTGAACAACATCGGCCTGCACATGTTCCGGTGGCACTGATCACGGCGGATTCAGATCCTGAATTGCCACAACGACTGAAAAAACAGAATATTGTACTGCTCAAAAAGCCACTCAAACCCGCAGGTTTACGCGCTTGGTTATCAGGTTTAAAAATCTTGCCGATGTAATAGACTGCTTACATCATTATTTATACCCTCCTTGTATTTCACCATCGGGAGAATGAGGAACGATTGAAGTTCCGCAAGGGGATTTATGAAAGAAGTCGAATAAATAGCATAATATTTTGAAACATAGGCAAAAACCATCAAAAATCTGCACTTTGGTTGCTAAAAAATTGACCGAAGTGCTCAAATAGTTTTTGACTATGGCAAAAATTTCCACTTACATTAGTGAACGATTGTACACTTACTTACAATTTTATAAGATATTGTTTTTATTAGCATTTTATATCAAAAATTGCCATATAAGACTTTAGTCGTATTCTACTTGCTTTCTGAATAAAGCATAAATTTATGCGAATCAATAGAAACCTATTTGCACGTCTTTAGGATTTCTCACAATAATACCGCCAGAAAGGATATTGATCATGAATAGCCCCCAGCTTAGCTCTGAACATCGCTCGCAACAGTTTTATCGTCAATACAGCGCCAATGCGCTCTTACCACAACTCAATTGGCAAACCATCTTTGCTCAAAACAAATTAAATGATACCCATTTACGCGCATTGAATACACTCTATCAAGCTGCAGTTCCTTTAGCTTTAAATGTTTTCGATGAGCTGCATTTTGATGTATTCGCACCTGCTGCTTATCAGCCACAGGGTTTAGGTTTATTTGAAAAATTAGCCCAACAAGAAGAAATTTTCTTAAAAGCACTCGAAACTGAGTCATCTCATCTAGATCAAGATACTCGCCATCAAATGTGGAGCATGTTGTTACGCGGTGGTGCGGTACTGGTCTTTAAAGCGTGGTTGGGTCATGTAAAAGCAGGTGAAAATCAGCTCGATCGAACTCAATTTGATGAACTTTCAGATTTGCTTTTTATCAAAACACGCCCTGAAAATTTAGCGCAGCGCTTAAAAATTGAGAGTGATGCTGAAATTGAACATATTTTTTTAATGTATGAAAATGACGTCTTTTTAGATCACTTTAATAGTCTAGAAACCGCCGCATTATTTGTTGATTTAGGCGTATATGATGCTGCCTTTTTGAGTCTACGTGATGACCGTGTTGCAGAATATCTCAAAGCCGAAGGCTATGTCACTCAAGAGCAGATTGATGATTTACAATGTGCATTAAACCCACTGTATTGCGATAGTTTAATGCCAAAACAAGATTGTTTGGCTTAGATTTCCTATTTTAGAATAAAAACAAGGTGGGCAGTCCACCTTGTTTTTTGTTGCTTAGAACTTCATGCTCATGCGCATCCAGTAATTCCGTCCAATATTATTAAACTGTTCACTGGTGCCATATCCAAACATGGACGCACCCGCTTTATTGAGATGTTCGGTGTAGGTCTTATCCAAGACATTATCGACACCAACTGATACATCAACAGTATCTGTTAACTTATATGTCCCATTCAAAGCCAAAGTATCGAACGCTTTACTTGGATTCATGTCATAGCCAACCACATTGCCTTCATTTAGGCTAATACGATTTTGCTTGGCGACCACACGCCATAATAGCCCTAAACTATATTTCTCCTCGACATAACGAAGGTTAATACGTCCTTCTAAAGGTGCAATTTGCGGTAAAGCACGATCATCCGAGGTGTTTTTACCCCAAGCATACATCGTTGATACATCTGCTTGGATCTGATCATTAAACTGATAACCCACACCTGCTTCAGCACCTGCAATGGTTGCATCAACATTCCGCGCTAAAGGTTTTCGCTTATCAGGCGTATGATATTCAAGCAAAATAAAGTCTTTAATTAAACCTGCATAAGCAGAAGCCCATGTATTCCATGCGCCATGTTCAGCCTGAAAACCAATATCGAATTGGGCTGTACGTTCATTTTTCAGATTGTCTAAATTATCAATCATACGATAGGTGGTGACACCCATCATATCCGTTGCCCCCACCCCACGATCTGTTGAAGTACTATACAACTCCCAAAAATCAGGAGTTCGTTCAACATAGCCCACGCCTGCATAGCTTTTCACACCATGTTCAGGAAACGCTTTTTCAAGACGGATGAATCCACTTGGCACGGTATCTTTACGGTTTTTACCATTTTGAAGTTGATCAATTTTGACTTGATCAACACGCGCACCTGCAACTAACTTTTGGTCAGGATCAATATTATAGGTCCACTCACTAAACGCACCATAAGACTGGAACTTTAGATCTTCAGCATAAGGGGAACTCATTTTAGGCATGGCATACATCACCATGTCACCACCGTGCTTATTATGCTGGCTATCCAGCCCTGAAACCACGCTGAATTTATCCCAATCTGTCGTGACCGCCAAACGGGTATTTAACGTACGGCGATTAACACGCATCGACATTTTATTCGGTACCATCATCTGCATGCCGTGCATATTCATATTGGTCATCGGCGGAGTACGTAAACTAAAATTATCCATGATGTGATCGTTATAGCTATAGTCCACTTGTGCTTGGACTTTTTTAATCACGTTGTTCAGATTTTTCTGCTCGGCATGTAAGCTCAAACTTTCACGTTTAAATTGCGCGCCATCCATACCACGACCTGCATAGGCAGCTTCACCATCGCCTTTACCTGCACGAAGTTCTAACCAAGCATCGTCAGTCGGTTTCCAACCTAGGGCAAGATCTGCCCCCCAACGCTCCCAATTAGAGTGAACATTTTTCCCGTCACCATCTTGATAATCATTTGACACAGAACGATTGACATTCAAACGTGCATATTTCGTTTCATCACCAATTGCAGTTTCAACATTATGATCTAAACGTCCGTAAGAACCGAGCAATACACTGGCTTGACCACGATAGGGTTGATCTTTGCTTAGGTTTTCAGGCTGACGTTCAAAAATCACGGTTGCCGCAGAGCCAGGCGTTGCATATTGAACCGTTTGCGGTCCTTTAATCACCGTAATTTGGTCAAAACTTTCAGGTTGAATATAAGAGGTCGGTGCATCCATACGTGATGGACAAGCACCTAAGTTTTCACTGCCATCCACCAACATTTTAATACGCGAACCAAACATACCACGAAAGGTAACATCGCCATTGCTACCCCCATTTTTAATGGCACTGAACCCCATAATGCTTTGTAAATAATCTGCACCATCGGTTGCAGGTACAGGCTGAATGGGTTGTTTAGGATCGGCTTGAATGACCAATCCATTGCTCTGATTGGGTTGTTGTGCAGTGATGACGATCGGTGCAAGAACAACTTGAGCAGATTGTTGCGTTGATTGAGTTTCCGTACTTGCCCACACCATCGCGGTATTTGAGACAGCAAGCATCGCAACCATGAGCGGTTGTAATAAAAATTTAGGCTGAGCCATAAGAGCTTTCCCTTAAAACATAAACACGGCTTGAGCTTGCAAAATCGAATTTACAAACTCTCGTAGGGGCGAATTGGATTCACCCTATTTAAAAAGCAATGATTTATGTAAAGTGTGGCGGGGCTCGCCCTTGGGGCAATAAAAACAGTTGTTGTAGCGCAAAATAAACATGCCTAAAGGCGTGTTGATAGGCCACTAAACGGATCTGAATCCGAACCAAAACCTCTTTAATCCCAAGCTCAGGCGGCAGGATCAAATTGGCATAGACGGTACAATACTGACATTGATGATTCGGATCATGATGATCATGTTGCGGCATCGAAACTTGAGTATGTTCAAGCTGATGTGGGTGATGATGCGAAGAATGTACGGCTTGGCTTGATAGGACTTGTATTTTAGGTAATAGCAAAGCTTGGGTAATGGTTTCACACACAGGTGCGATTTGATATTGCTTCGGAAGTAATGGCTGCAAAAATACCGCGATCTGTAAACAGACCGCGGCGAATGCAAACAGGAAACCACAACGAAACAAAGTAAAAATCTCCCCTACCCCCTCTTTACTAAAGAGGGGAACTCTATTTTGACTTAACGTTTAACTGCTACTTTCTCTTTTTCACGCTGGCGAACTAATTTTTCCACTTTTTCACGGGCACGTTGGCGTTTTAATGGCGATAAATAATCCACAAAAAGTTTGCCATTTAAGTGATCCATTTCATGTTGGATGCAAACAGCGAGAAGTTCGTCAGCTTCTAACTCAAATGCTTGACCTTCAAGGTTAATTGCTTCGATTTTTACGCGTGACGGACGCTCAACTTTGTCGTATATTTGAGGCACGGAGAGACAGCCTTCTTCATAAGGCTGAGTATCTACAGTCAGCGGAGTGACTTTGGGGTTAATGAACACCATCGGTTGGTTTTTCTCTTCAGAGATGTCCATAACAATAAGCTGAATATGATGATCAACCTGAGATGCCGCTAAACCTATACCCGGTGCCTCGTACATGGTTTCAAGCATATCTGCTGCAAGCTGACGAATATCATCAGTGACTTCTTCGACTGGCTTGGCAATGGTGCGAAGGCGGGGATCAGGAAAACTTAGAATAGGTAATAAGGCCATACTGACATCCTCAACTTATGCCGTTGATCAGAAAACCGACTGAAGGGAATGCTTGATCAAAAAAAAATGTGGGTAATGTCGTTATTATAGCGCAACTACACACATAATTTTTAGGAATTATGATAATGAAAAAGGTTTTAAACGGCATACACTCATTTCATGCCTTGGGGTTAAAAAAACAACTGATTGCCGTGGCAATTTGCGCGGGATTGGGGATGAGCGTCAATATCGCACATGCTGCAAGTCCAAACGTTAGCCCTCCTGCTGTCAAAGCAGGTGCACCCCATGTTTATGTGGTGAAAAAAGGTGACACGCTTTGGGATATCTCAGGCAAGTTTTTAAGCAAACCTTGGCGCTGGCCAGAAATTTGGGCAAGCAATAAACACGTGAAAAACCCACACTGGATTTATCCAGGTGATCGTCTGTTATTGTGCACATTGAACGGCAAACCTTTAATTGGCAAAGATGAGGGCGATGGCTGTGCTGGGATTATTCGTCGCCACAGTGGCAATACCTCAACCTTACGTCCACAGGTTCGTGTTGAAGCTCTAAATAATAGTGTTCCCGTGATTCCACTGGCGCATATTCAACAATGGTTAGAACGCACCTCGATTCTTCCAGTAGACACCATTGCTCATACCCCATACATTTTGGGTACAGCTGACAAACGCGTCCTTGCAGGTAAAGGTCAAAGTGTCTATGTCCGTGGTAAAGGGCTAGAAAATGGTCAGCGCTATGGCGTATTCCGCGAAGGCGAACCCTACATCATTGTTGATGAGCACGGTAAAAAGCAGAACCTCGGCATCGAGCTGACTCAAGTGGCTTCAGGTGTTGCCATTCGCAATGAAAATGACATCACCACAGTTGAATTAACCGATAGCTACAATGGTGAAGTGCGTCGTGGCGATCGTGTGATGGCAGAGCAAGATGCAATGTTACCGACCTTGTTCTATCCAACAGATGCAAATCAAGTCAAAGATGGCGGTAAAATCATTCGTGTCATGGGTTCAATTGGGACTGCTGCTAAAAATGGTGTCGTCACCGTTGACCGTGGTACAAATGATGGCATTGAAATCGGACAAGTGTTTCATGCTTATCAAGACGGCGAAACCGTCAAAGATCCTAAAACCAAAGAAACGGTCAAATTACCTGGACAATATGTGGGTAATGTCATGATCTTTAAGAGCTTTGATCGTCTTAGTTATGCCTATGTACTTGAAAGCGATTTACCAATTAAAGTCGGTTCAAACATCAAACCGCCTCGTCTTGAAGACTAGTTGATGACTGAGCACTGATCTGAAATGTTGAATCAACTATCACCTCATCACTACCACACTGTGTTGTTGTGGTATTTGGTTCAACATTCGCTTTCTAGTTTCAAAAAAGTCATCCACTATTTTGGGGATTGTGAACAAGCGACCCAAGCAGATCGCTTTTCGGAATGGCAACAACTCGGCTTACATGCCAATCACTTAAAACGCGTAGAAACATTCCAAACAACTCAAGGGCGACAACAGTTTGAACAACTGGTTCAACTGATTTGTCAACATAGCGATTTTATTCTAACCCCTGACGATATCGGCTATCCCACCCAACTTTTACCTTATGCTGATCATCCACCAATTTTATTTGGACAAGGTCAAGCGCACGCGCTATTACAACCACAAATTGCCATGGTTGGCAGCCGAAAGCCCAGTCCACATGGGCGACAAGTCGCTTATGATTTCGCCTATTATTTAAGTGAAAAAGGTTTTTATATTAGCAGTGGCTTAGCACATGGCATCGACCAAGCCGCGCATCAAGGGGGTCTCACCCATCAGCGCACCATTGCCGTCGTCGGCACAGGTTTAGATACCGTTTATCCAGCGCAAAACAAACAACTGGCGCAACAGATTATTCAGTCAGGTGCGATTGTGACCGAATTTCTACCCACCACAATGCCTTTACAACAACACTTTCCACGGCGTAACCGTATCGTCAGTGGTTTAAGTCTCGGTGTGGTCGTGGTAGAAGCTGCATTAAAAAGTGGTTCTCTGATCACCGCAAACGAGGCGGCTCATCAAGGCAAGATGGTCTTTGCGATTCCCGGACATATTTATAGTGAGCACCATCAAGGCTGCCACCAACTGATTCGTGAAGGCGCGATTTTGGTCGATCATCCTGAGCAAGTGATTGAAGATTTGGCTTTGCCCACCCAATGGCAAGCACAACAGCAACACGCTGAAAAACCGAATACCAGCACACCGAATCTCCCCTCTCATTTGATCGGACTCTATCAACGCTTAGACTGGGTCGGACAAGACTTAGATCAACTTGCTCAAGCCAACCAAGCTGCAATTTCAGAATTAACAGCACAATTGATGGAACTTGAGTTATTAGGTTTATGCACACAACAAGCTGGACGCTATTTACGTTGTCGCCCAATGCTTTAAACTAAGCTTCTCTTATTGATACTCTGCACACCTCACATGATAACGTCCTCAATCTCTGAAGCCGCTCAGCTCCTCAAACAAGGTCAAGTACTGGCATATCCGACAGAAGCTGTTTGGGGATTGGGCTGTGATCCATTCAATGAGCAAGCTTTTCAACAGATTCTTGAACTCAAACATCGCCCAATCGAAAAAGGCGTAATTTTACTGGCGGGGAAAGTCGCACAAGTCGAACATTTATTACAAAGTTTGACTCCCAAAATACGTCAGCAAGTGATCAACAGTTGGTCTAACCGCACACCAGTTGAGCGCGCAACCACCTGGTTACTGCCTGCTGATCAACAGATTCCAACATGGATTCAAGGGCAACACCCTTTAGTTGCTGTGCGTGTCACCACCCATCCATTGTGTGTCGAACTATGCAATGCTTTTGGTGGCTTTATTGTCTCAACCAGTGCCAATCCCGCAGGTTTAACCCCTGCACATCGTTTAGAACAGGCGCAAGGCTATTTTGGTTCTGCATTGCATTATCTCGACGGTGCTTTGGGACAAAGCCAAGAACCGAGTCGAATTTTAAATGCGCTCACAGGCGAAGTGATTCGGGCATAAAACAACGGATAAAATGAGCCAAAATGCAGACAAAAAAAAGCTCAGTTATATAGGGATAACTGAGCATAAAAAGGATGTGTATAATCACATCCAGAGGGTTCGCAAATTCGGCAAGCAATCTAAACACTAAAATGTATCAATTTGCTTCTGCGCTTATTATGGATCAATCATCTCATTTATACAAATATATTATTTGCCGTGCATAAAAGGTGAAAAGCGTACCAATTTTGTCACTTCTATATTTTCAATAAAATTATATTTCTATTTTTATTCAGCTTTTTTTTGATCACAAATTTAGCATTTCTTCAAAATATACGTTTAATATCAAATAGAAAGAATTGTCTTCATATCTATTATTTTGCGCGTTTGTCTATTTTTTAAACAAACACGCATTTTAAATACATCTTAAATCGTCGGCTTTAACACTTGGGATGATAATTTCACGGTTTTTTTCTGTGCCATCACAATACCTGCAAGAATCATCGCTCCTCCAACAGTATGATAAATCGTCCAGCTTTCTGCCAACCAGAAACTGGCAATAATGGCAGTAAATACTGGCATCAAATTCATAAAAATACTGGTTCGGTTTGGACCGATCGATTGCACAGCAAGCATCCATAATAATGGCGCAATCAATGATGGGAACATGCCTGCATACAATACACTTGCGGCATTGTCAGCATTGATACGGTCTAGCCCAAACCACAGTAAAAATGGCAGGTGGTACAACAACGCAAATGTAATTTGTACATATAAACTGGTCATTAAGGGCAATTGCAATTGCCATTTTTTTAGGAATACACCATAGAAGGCATAGAAACCAACGGCAACGACCATCACCGCATCGCCCCAGTGCCCGCCTTGGGCAAATAAACTGGAAATATGCCCTTGGCTCATGACATAAATCAAACCTGCAAATGACAACAGACTACCGAAGATCGCAAAACGATTCGGTCGATCTTTCAAAATCAGATACGAAATAAATATGGTAAATACAGGGACAAAAGCATTCACAATCCCCATATTGGTGGCAGTGGTATAATGTGCGGCGGCATAAGACAAGCCTTGGTATAACACCATACCAAATGCACTCAATATGGCTAACTTACCGATCAATGGACGAATTAAAGTGCGTTGCTGCCAAACCTTCGGCAACATAAATGGCGTCAAAATAAGAAAAGCCACAAACCAACGATAAAAACTAATACTGACAGGTGAAATCAGGTCAGCCACATAACGGGTCACCACAATATTCAGTGACCAAATTAAGACCGCTATCAATGGCAGCACAAATGCCCATTTTTGATATTTTGTTAACTGCCCCATGACCTTTCTCACAATATTTCAGCAATGTGAGTATTGTGAAAGATGTCCAAATTAATTGAAATATCGTATTTCAGACATTTATATCGCAGTTACGACATCCTTTAGAATAGCTCCCAAGCACGCATCGCGTGTTCAACCACTTTGTGCAACTGTGCGACGGTTGCCCCATCTCTTGCTTGTATGGTTAAACCTTGCAAAACAGTTGCGTAGAAATCAGCCATTTCTGCTAATGGGGCTATTGCTTTCAAATCACCATCAGAAACGCCTTGCTGTAAACGTTGCAACATTTTTTGTTTAGTTTTCAACCGCTTTTCAAGAATATTGTGTTGTATCGCTTGGGTATTATCAGAACAATTCATGGTTGCAACCACCAACATACAACCCGAAGGTTTATCGGGTTGCGCTAGACGTTGTACATTGTCATAAAGAAAAAGTTCAAAAGCCACCTTTGCGGTTTTGGCTTCTAAAAAAATTGCTTCAATTGGACAAGCTTCATGGGCGAGATAGTAATCAATGCATTTATAGAATAGCCCTGTTTTATCGCCAAAACTACTATAGAGGCTCGGAGCTGTAATCGTTAAAGCCTGAGTTAAATCGCTAATCGAAGTTGCTTCGTAGCCATGTTCCCAAAATAACAACATCGCCGTTTCTAAAGCCTGCCGCTCATCAAAACACTTTGGGCGTCCACGCTTCTTTTTTAGCGTGTCATCACAAGGTGACGGCAGAGACATATCTGGATGAGTCATAAGGGTCACAAATATTTTTATAGCGATCATTATAAAATAATTGACTGAATGGCTTTTATCAACTATTTTATTTTTTAACGATCGTTATAAAACATTATTCTTTTTCAAATTTTATTGTTATCTTGCTAACAATAAAGGAATTTTTATGGAAAACTCCCTTTCTAGCGAAATACCCCCCATTCAGTCAAGCCAAACACAAGGCAATTGGTTTGCACTTCTATCCGTGACCCTCAGTGCTTTTGCCTTGGTCACAGGTGAGTTTCTTGCGGTTGGCGTACTGAATGAAATCGCGCGTGATTTTCAGATTTCTGTGGGCACAGCAGGTCTCACCGTTTCTTTAACTGCGGTTGTCGGGATGTTTGCAGCAGTACTCATTCCTGTATCTGCCAAAACACTAGATCGGCGGCCGCTGTTACTAATGTTAACCTTATTGATGATTCTCGCGAATTTCATCACGGCATTTGCACCAAATTTCACGCTTTTACTGCTCGGACGAATTATTTTAGGGATTGCAATTGGTGGCTTTTGGGCAACCGCAGTTGCTTTGAGTGGTCGTCTTGCCCCACCACATTTACCTATTGCCAAAGCAACCGCATGGGTCGCGTTCGGTGTCACGCTGGCGAGCGTACTGGGTGTGCCAATGGGTACGTGGCTCGCACAATATAATGGATGGCGTACATCTTTTACAGTCATTTCATTAATGGGAATTTTGCTTTTTATCTTCCAATACTTGTACCTACCTCAATTAAAACCATCCTCTTCGCTACGTTGGAAAGAACTCCCAATCCTCGTACAACATCCCGCTGCTCGTAAAGGACTGATTATTTTTATCTTTATGGGTTTTGCACACTTTGCCGTTTATAGTTATTTTTCTGCCTTTTTTAAGCACCAGATTGACTTTTCTGACGGTCTAATTAGCCGTTTACTTCTGGTATATGGAATTGCAGGGATTTTTGGCAATATCTTTGCGGGTTATCTCGGACAAATCAATATTCGCTATACTTTTGCAGTCAGTGGCGTTGCCTTCTTTTTGGCATTTTTAAGTCTCCCTATGTTTGGCACACATATCATGGTCGCGATCGTACTGACGGCGTTGTGGGGCTTTGCCTATGGCATCATCCCAACGGCGGTAAATATCTGGATGTTTACACATGCACCTGAAGCGGTGGAAAAAGGTATGCCAATGGTGACATTGACCTTCTTAATTTTGATTGCTTTAGGCAGTATGTTTGGCGGAATCATTGTCGATCATTTTGACGGCACGATCTTGTTTTTTGCCATGCTCCCGCTGGTACTCTGTTCTCTGGTATTGATCTTTACCCTCGCACGCGGTTTAAATAATCCTAAACTCACCTGCGAAAATTAACATGAGCGCCCCCAATGAAGCATGATGTCGCTGCACAACTTCCCTTTCTGAATGGTATCGAAGTACATGAATTTCTTTATCAAAAAGACGATGTTGTCAGTCCTCATACTTCACTTTGGGGTGACTTTAATTTTAGTTTAAACGGTACTTTAGAATTTGACATTGAAGGAAAGTACTATTTATCACCACCCAGTTATGGGCTTTGGCTACCGCCGCGTACCGAACACCAATCTTTGCCTGTTGAACACGAAATTCATTATATTTGTATTCGGATACACCCTAAATTCGGGCAGTTTTTAGGCAATAGCTGTCGTTGCTTTAGTATCCAACCTTTTTTTCGTGCTTTGATCGTGCAGATTTTAGAACAACAAAAACAAGCGGCGCAGCCTGAATACCTTGAACATTTACTGCAAGTTTTATTTGATCAACTCAAACAAGCCCCAGCCCATTCGCACTATTTGCCACAAAGTAGCCACCCGATTTTGGCACCGATTTTAGAAAAATTATCTGATCCTGATTTATTCAACATCAGCCTACAGCAAATTTTACACAACTTTTCTGTCAGCGAGCGTCATGTACTACGCTTGAGTCAACAAGAGTTACAACTCTCATTATCCGAATGGCGTAATCGAGCGAAAATCATTTTCGCCATTCACCAAATCCGCCAAGGCATGACCATTAAACAACTGGCCTTTGCATTGGGTTATCACCATAGTTCGAGCTTTATCGAATTTTTTAAACGCTATACGGGGCAAACGCCGATTCAACTTAAAAATGCGACGATATAAATATTATTTGTATGTATTCATATCAATAGCATTGCACTCTAAAAGATTAGCAGTTAAAACAAACAAGTGATTTCACAACAACAAATTAGGACATACTCCATGAGCCAATCGGTTTATCACATCCCTGTTCAGGATATCAAAGGTCAAGACGTTGATCTCGATCAGTATCAAGGCAAAGTTCTACTGATTGTTAACGTTGCTTCAAAGTGTGGTTTAACACCACAATATGAAGGGCTAGAAAAACTCTATCAAGCAAAAAAAGAGCAAGGTTTAGAAATTTTAGGCTTCCCTGCCAATAATTTCTTAGAACAAGAACCCGGTTCAAATGATGAAATCCAACAATTCTGCTCACTCAACTATGATGTGCATTTCCCATTATTTGCCAAGATCTCAGTCGCTGGCGATGATAAACATCCTTTGTACCAGACCTTAACCCAAGCGATACCTGAACGTACTGGCGAAGGCCCTTGGTGGAAAGATCTGGTTGATTATGGTCTAACACCAAATAATCCACCTGAAGTGTTATGGAATTTTGAAAAATTCTTAGTCAATAAAAATGGTGAGATCGTGGCTCGTTTTGCGCCAGATATTACCGCAGATGATGAGCGTATCGTGACTGCAATTGAAGCTGAATTGGCAAAGTAAATTAAAAAAACCAAAGGGAAGGATCATGTTGCGTTCCTTCTCTTTTCCACAAGCAAAACGCTCCCCTTGTTATTTTATTTGTTTGACTAAAATGTTAATGAATTGCAAAAATCACATTTTTCTTCATACTTTCTTATTATAGTGACGATCTTCTCATATTTTGGTGCAGTTCAGCCACGATGAAAAATCTAGCCATCAAAGCCATTTTCTCTGCAACAGTACTTGTTACTGCATTCGCGTTCGTCGGTTGTGATCAAGTGCCTAAAGAAAACCATCAAGTTGCTGAACCAAACACTGAGTTTGACTCAAACATCAGCACCGATGATGCCGATACAACAACACCGCAGGATATTCAAAAGCTAAGCAGTGGCAACCTATTTAATATGGTACGTGATATAGCACAACTACAGCTAAAAACTGATGATTATACGACTCTGCTCAAAAGCTCACAAAACCAGCTTGAGCAAGCGATTCAAGAAAAGAATACCCAGCAACTGCAAAATGCAACGACAGATCTCAAACAAAATTTGCATGCTTTACACGATACCTTACAAGCACTTCAACTAAAGAGTCATGAAGTCGATCAAATTCGTCAGAGTCTACTTAATGCAAATCAACAACTTTTAAAAATGCCACTCCTTCATGGTCAACTGGATATTAGCCAATTAGACCTTGAAAAAATTGAGCAGCAATTCAATCGTATTCAAATGGATATGCTTAAACTGGCAACACTTATATTAGGAAAAACGGATACTGAAACTCAGACAGACATCTAAATCTGCATTGTTTGCATCTGATAAGCGGGTTTAGCAACATCATTCGATGCATGTTGAACATTTGATAAGTGCAAACCATG
Organism: Acinetobacter sp. NIPH 298; assembly: GCF_000369505.1. Lineage (GTDB taxonomy): Bacteria > Pseudomonadota > Gammaproteobacteria > Pseudomonadales > Moraxellaceae > Acinetobacter. The sequence continues at coordinate 191,825 of NZ_KB850054.1, read as the reverse complement.
TTGTGTCATCTGTTTATATTTTATGAGTTCGGCATTGAGTTTAATGACACGTTGTTTTAATTCAATCGACATAAACTGATCTGACTGTGCCAGAGCAACCCAGCCCGCTTGTACTCTACGCTTAGGATTTTCATAGGCAAGTTGTTGTTGCATCCATTGATGCAATTTCAATGCACGTTGATAAGCTTCAAATTTATACGCAAATAAAGTCGTGGAAATCACCGCTTCAGGAATTTTACCCATCAGCTTCATCTCAATTTGTCGAAGTTGATACGCATATAAATCAACGCGATATTTTAAAAGGTTGTGATTAAACCATTCGGCAAAATCAATGAGTAACTCCATTATCTGATTGCACTGTGCAACCAATTGTTGTTTTTCTTGCAACGGCTTTGCTTGCTCAACTTTCTGCACGCGCCAAGTACGATAAACAGCGAATCCGCCGACAACAAAAGCACCGATAGACCCCGAAACAAGTCCTCCAATCGCAGCGCCGATCGCCAAACTATTTTTGATCACGGAGTTCGATTGTTTATAAGCTAAATATGGACGGGAAACTGGCTGAGCTTGTGAGGCAGAAAAATTACGATACACCGCAAAGCCTGTATTCATCAGTGGAATTGAAACAAAGTCATCAACACCAACCACATGTTGCAAACTGGTTTGGGCAGTGCGTTGCACGGACTCATAACTCAATGCCAGATCAGCAAAAACAGAAGCATATTTCTCTTGCAGATGCGCCAATTCAATATTCACAATAATCGCAATATGCGGGTGACTTTTTGCAAAGGACTCTACTGCATCCGATGCTAAAGTACACTTCACCTGCATCGGTGTACCATCTACAATCAAGTCAAAACCTGCTAAGTGAGCGTGTTCTGCAAACTCAATCGTATGTCCCTGCTGGCTTAGGTTATAGGCGACTTGTTGCTTTGCCAAATAAGAGGATAAGCGTGTCAGAGCTGCATCATGATCATCATCAGGCGCTGGAATTTGTTTTAGATTATAAAAAGCATCAGGATGACCTTTAGACGCGGTGACCAAAGCATCCAAAACTAAGGGATTGATCTGTAAATAGTTCCAGATAAAACCCAGACGATAATGCGCAGGATGAATACCACTGACCAGTTTTAAGTCTCGACCTGTTAAAATTTTCTGCAAAGCATCATTGGCCGCTTTATGCCGATCCAAGCTCACCACAAGCTCACTGTTATTTAACAGCTTAGGTGCACTTTCAATCACATTTTTATAATAAGGCACGATAAACACATGGGTGACCAACCAATGGTTTAAAGAATGACCCATATATTTTAGTCGGTGTTGTAGATCGATCAGTAGCTTGGTTGATTCAACTGGACTGGATTGTAAGTGCTCAGGCAACATCAATGAAACAGCTCCTTGGGTTAACTGCTCATGTTTCGCTTGTTGCTGGATATGTTCTAAATTTCCCAAGTGCTGTAGGGCTTCAACTACATCACTATTACCCTGCTCATTGTGATGACGATTTCGACTCAATAGGCAGTGTATAAAATCATAATGAACACCTTCAGGCTGAATGGCTTGCTGCTGAAATACGATACGGTAGTTTTCAATTGCTGCTGACCAATCCTCTAAACGCTGATAAAAAGCAGCTAAAGCATACTTAATCTCAACATCATCATATTCAGCGTGTAATTGCTTCAATATTCTTAATTTTAGTGGGCTATCTTTACAGTTTGCTAACTGCGTTACCGTTTCATCGCGTTGTTGCTCGCTAAGGCCTTGGGTCAAATATTGCAGGCGAAATGCCACGCATTGTTCAAACCAAGCAAAACGATGGGCATGTTGCTGATAAGCAGGTATAAAAACTTGATGAATCAATGTAATTAAACGTAAAGAGCAATTTATTTCTTCTGTGGTATCGTGTTGAAAATGCCATGTTTTAGGCAAAGTGACCTGAAGTAGATGGCTGTATAAGCCCGCAGTTAATTCAGGTTGAGCAAGTGTGACCAACTTCAATTGATCTTTTACAGAAAAATGATGTCCCTGTTGTTCAATACGATCCAAGCGCAACTTTAAGACATTACTTGCTAACATATTTTTCCTAATTTTTTATTCAATATACTCGTTATTTATCGCTTAGCGTGACGTGATCCATATCGCACCAAGTCTTCATCATATTATGTTTTTAGATAATAAAAAAGCACCTTCAAGGTCGATATCAAGATCAACTTTGAAGGTGCTTAAATTGGATTTATATTTCTAATTCACCCAATTGAGAATAACAAAATAGAAGAATAGCCACCTTAAAGTGACGATTCGTTATTTCTTATCTAAACTAATCGTTGCTTTGCTACATTTACCAGACTGTGCGAATTGATATTCAGCAATCGCTTTTTTACCAGTTTGTTCATCGACTTGTTTTAGATTCGCCCCACCCGCTAACACGCCAGGTTTAATGTACTGCTGGATAAAATATTGTTTACCCGCTTCCGTCGTCAGTGCTAAATGATTTGGTGAAAACTCTGACTCTGTAGAAACCGTATGTTTTTGATTACCCGCCACTTCTTTTAAGAAGAACGTACCACGAGCCGTTTCGCCTAAACACTCGCCATCAATCCATACATCTTTTTTCAATGCAGCACCAACAATACTATTAGAGCGATAAACATAAATTGCGGCATTCCCTTCAGTGGGTGCATCCAGTTTTTTGGCTTGTTGTGACAATTGCGGTGTTGCTTGAGGCACTGAAGCACAACCAACGAATGCAAGGCTCAGTACAACAGAAAGTAAAATTTTCATTATGGTATTTCTCATTTGATTATAGAATGCGTGACGCACTTTATATGAAAATGACAATTATTTAAATATTGTTTTTAAGTTATTTTTCCATAAAAAAAGCCACCTGACGGTGGCTTTTTTTATCTCAAATCAGCAATTACATTGCACGATTTTTGATTTTACGAATCGTTTCAAGCTGAGCTGCTGTTTCAGCAAGCGAAGCAAGTGCAGCAGCAGAATCCAAATCACTCTTTTGATTCGCCAACAATTGTTCAGCTTGTTTACGAGCTTCCAAAATTGCTGCTTCATCTAAGTTGTCGGCACGGATTGCAGTATCTGCAAGCACGGTCACAACATGAGGTTGAACTTCTAACACGCCGCCTGATACATAAACAATTTCTTCTGTACCATTTTCCAACTGAACACGAATCGGTCCAGGCTGGAGTAAAGTTACAAGTGGAGCATGCCCAGGTAAAATACCAAGCTCACCACCTGCACCTTTAGCGATCAACATCGTTACTGTGCCAGAGTAAATTGACTCATTCACACTTACGACATCACATTGCATCGTCGCCATGAGAACCTCCTAAATTAGAGTTGCTAATTAAAGTTTCTCGGCCTTAGCAATCACTTCGTCAATACCACCCACCATATAGAACGCTTGTTCTGGGATGTGATCGTATTCACCAGCTAATAGACCTTTAAAGCCACGAATGGTTTCTTTAAGCGATACTAATTTACCAGGTGCACCAGTGAACACTTCAGCAACGTGGAATGGTTGAGAGAAGAAACGTTGGATTTTACGCGCACGGTAAACAACCAACTTATCTTCTTCAGCCAATTCATCCATACCCAAGATCGCGATGATGTCTTTAAGCTCTTTATAACGTTGCAAAATGTTCTGTACAGAACGTGCAATTTCATAATGCTCTTGACCAACAACCAATGGGTCTAGCTGACGTGAAGTTGAGTCAAGTGGATCGATCGCTGGATAAATACCAGAAGATGCGATGTCACGGCTCAATACAACTGTTGCATCTAAGTGAGCAAAGGTTGTTGCAGGCGATGGATCTGTTAAGTCATCGGCAGGTACGTATACTGCTTGGATCGATGTGATCGAACCCGTTTTAGTCGACGTAATACGCTCTTGAAGAACACCCATTTCCTCTGCAAGTGTCGGTTGGTAACCTACTGCAGATGGCATACGACCTAACAATGCTGATACTTCAGTACCTGCAAGTGTATAACGGTAAATGTTGTCGACGAATAATAATACGTCACGACCTTTACCATTTTCGTCTTTTTGATCACGGAAGTATTCAGCCATGGTCAAACCAGTTAACGCGACGCGTAAACGGTTACCCGGTGGCTCGTTCATCTGACCGTAGACCATTGCTACTTTGTCAAGAACGTTAGAATCTTTCATTTCGTGATAGAAGTCGTTACCTTCACGAGTACGCTCACCAACACCAGCAAACACAGATAAACCTGAGTGTGCTTTCGCGATGTTGTTGATCAACTCCATCATGTTAACGGTTTTACCAACACCAGCACCGCCGAATAGACCAACTTTACCACCTTTCGCAAACGGGCAAAGTAAGTCAATGACTTTAATACCAGTTTCCAAAAGATCAGTAGATGCAGCTTGGTCAGCATAAGAAGGGGCTTGACGATGAATCGGCAAACGCTCTTCAGTTGCAACAGGACCTGCTTCATCAATCGGGCGACCCAACACGTCCATAATACGGCCAAGCGTAGCTGGACCCACTGGAACTGAAATCGGTGCATTTGTACTGGTTACAGTAAGACCACGTTTAAGACCTTCTGTAGAACCCATTGCGATGGTACGAACTACACCATCGCCAAGCTGTTGCTGAACTTCTAATGTAGTTTCAGTACCGTCAACTTGGAGAGCGTCATAGATCTTAGGAACGCTATTGCGCTCAAACTCGACGTCGATAACCGCGCCGATGATCTGAATGATACGACCGCTACTCATTGCTGTCTCCTCAATTCAAACTTAATAATGTTAAACGGCAGCGGCACCGCCAACGATCTCGGAAATTTCCTGAGTAATCGCGGCTTGACGCAGCTTGTTGTAAATGAGTTGTAGGTCTTTAATCAACTGACCTGCGTTGTCGGTCGCTGCTTTCATTGCGACCATACGTGCAGATTGCTCACATGCGACGTTTTCAATCACACCTTGATAAACCATAGACTCGATATAGCGAACCAACAAACCATTTAACAATACTTCTGCTTCTGGTTCGTAGATATAATCCCAACCATAAGTACGGTTGAGGTCATCGCTTTCTTCTGCTGATGCTAAAGGAACAAGTTGATCTACTTTAGGCTGTTGAGTCATGGCATTGATGAAGCCATTTGAAACGAGATAGATACGATCTAATTCGCCTTTATCAAATGCATCAAGCATAACCTGCACTGAGCCAGTTAACTGTTCCAAACTCGGTGTATCACCAAGTTGGGTGGTCGCACCAAGCACTTTACCGCCGTAATTCTTAAAAAACGAAACCGCTTTTTGACCAATCAAAGCAAATTCAACTTCAATTGACTGCTGTTGTTGTGCTTTGACATGCTGCACAACTTTCTTGAACAAGTTAATGTTCAAGCCACCCGCCAAGCCACGATCTGAAGACACCACGATATAGCCAACGCGCTTTACAGGACGTTCAACCATATAACGGTGTTTATATTCAGGGTTTGCTTGTACCAAGTGAGCAATTACACGGCGCATATTATCGGCATACGGACGGCCCTGTGCCATGCGCTCTTGCGCACGACGCATTTTAGAAGCAGCTACCATTTGCATCGCGCGAGTAATCTTTTGCGTGCTCTTGATACTAGCAACTTTGGCGCGAATTTCTTTTAAATTTGCCATACGCTTAACCTAGTAGTCGAAAGCTCTTACGAGCTTCCGAAGGTTGATCCGTGAACCAAACTTAACTAAAGCTTAACTTAGTAAGTTTGAGTCGCTTTGAAGCTCTCAATACCTGCTTTGATTGCCGCTTCGATGTCTTTGTTATAATCACCAGTTTCATCGATCTGTTGCATTAACGCAGCTTTTTCAGAGCGGAAGTAAGAGATTAACGCAGCATCAAAGTCTACGATTTTCTTCACTTCAACGTCAGACATGTAGCCTTCGTTAGATGCATAAACAGAAACAGCTTGGTCAGCAATTGAGTAAGGCGCATATTGTTTCTGCTTCATTAACTCAGTTACACGTTGACCATGCTCAAGTTGTTTACGTGTTGCTTCATCAAGATCAGAAGCAAACTGAGCAAACGCAGCCAATTCACGGTATTGCGCTAAAGCAGTACGGATACCACCAGACAATTTTTTGATGATCTTCGTTTGAGCAGAACCACCAACACGCGATACAGAGATACCCGCGTTCACAGCAGGACGAATACCCGCGTTGAATAATGATGTTTCTAAGAAGATCTGACCGTCAGTAATCGAAATTACGTTGGTTGGTACGAATGCAGATACGTCACCCGCTTGAGTTTCAATGATCGGTAATGCAGTTAAAGAACCAGTTTTGCCTTTAACTTCACCGTTCGTGAATTTCTCAACATAGTCAGCAGAAACGCGCGAAGCACGTTCAAGAAGACGAGAGTGAAGATAGAATACGTCACCTGGATATGCTTCACGACCTGGTGGACGACGTAACAATAATGAGATTTGACGATAAGCAACTGCTTGCTTAGACAAATCATCATAAATAATTAACGCATCTTCACCGCGATCACGGAAGTATTCACCCATTGTACAACCAGAATACGGAGCCAAATACTGCATTGCTGCAGGATCAGCGGCCGCAGCTGCGACAACAGTTGTATACGCCATAGCGCCAGTTTCTTCTAGCTTACGTACTACGTTTGCAATTGTTGATTGTTTTTGACCAATCGCAACGTAAACACATTTAATGCCAGAGCTTTTCTGAGCGATGATCGCATCGATCGCCATTGCTGTTTTACCAGTTTGACGGTCACCAATAATCAACTCACGCTGACCACGACCCACAGGAATCATGGTGTCAACTGATTTATAACCAGTTTGAACAGGTTCGTCGACAGACTGACGCCAAATTACACCTGGTGCTACTTTTTCAACAGCATCAGTCAATTTTGCATCAATCGGGCCTTTACCATCAATTGGGTTACCCAAAGCGTCTACGACACGGCCAAGAAGTTCAGGACCAACCGGAACTTCTAATACACGACCTGTACAACGAGCTTTTTGACCTTCTTGAAGGCTTAGGTAGTTACCTAAAACAACGGCACCCACTGAATCCTGTTCTAGATTCAGTGCCATACCAAATAAGCCGCCGTCGAATTCGATCATTTCACCGTACATTGCATCTGCAAGACCGTGAATACGCACGATACCGTCAGATACCATGACGATGGTACCTTCATTCTTAGCGGTCGCGCTGGTGTCCAGATCGCTGATACGCTGTTTAATGAGCGCACTGATCTCGGATGGATTCAGTTGTTGCATTGCGCTATTCCTCAATCTTTTTTAAGTTCAGTCTTTTTGCTGTTAGGCAAGAAGACGAGTCCGCATTTTTTCAAGCTTGTTAAGCGCAGAGTCATCTATCACTTGGTCGCCTGCACGAATCACAACACCTGCGATGAGCGTTGGATCAACGTTCACAGTAACATGTACTGTTCTGTTAAAACGTTTTTCTAACGCATGAGCTAAAATATGCTCTTGTTTCGCATCCATTGGGAAAGCAGATTGAATCTCTACTTCCAATGTGTTGTTGTTCTGCGATTTAAGTAATTCATATTCTGCTGCGATTTCAGGTAACAATATTAAACGATCATTATCTGCAAGCAGTGTCAAAAAGTTCGACACCGATTGAGTTTGATCTTCACCTAGAATCTTAGCAAAAAGACCTACTTGCTCCGCAGGAGTCAGCTCAGGACGATTTAAATAAGCGGAAAATGCCTCATCTTGCACCGCAGCACTGAGCACTTGTAACGCATTTGACCAAGAGTCAGTTGCATTGTGCTCAGATGCATAAGCAAATGCTGCCTTAGCGTATGGGCGTGCCAACGTCAAGAATTCAGCCATATTTCCCTCGCTTAAAGTTTAGCAGCCAGCTGAGTCAGCATGGCATTATGAGCTTCTGCGTCAACTTGTTGGTTCAGAATTTTCTCTGCACCATCAACTGCCAAGGCAGCAACTTGTTGACGTAATTCTTCGCGAGCAGCATTGATGTCTTGATCAACAGTTTCTTTCGCCTGTTGACGAATACGTTCACCTTCAGCCGCAGCTTGGGTACGCGCTTCTTCGATCAATTGCGCTGCACGACGGTTCGCTTGTTCAATCAATTGAGCCGCTTGTGCTTTTGCTGCGTCGATCTCTTGCTTCACTTGTGATTGTGCATCAGCAAGGTCAGCTTTCGCTTTTTCAGCAGCATTTAAGCCATCAGCAATTTTACGCTGACGCTCACTAATTGCATTGATTAATGGTGGCCAAACAAACTTCATACAGAATGCGACAAATACCGCAAATGCAATCGCTTGGCCAATCAATGTGAGGTTGATATTCATTTCGCTATTCCTCAATATGTGGATTTAGGAATTAAGCTATTAACCTACAAATGGATTAGCGAAGATGAAGAACAAGCCAATACCAACACCGATCATAGGCACAGCATCAAGAAGACCCGCGATTAAGAACATACGAGTTTGAAGTTGTGGAGCCAATTCTGGTTGACGAGCTACAGCTTCTAAGAAGCGGCCACCTAAAAGACCGAAACCAATCGCAGTACCTAAAGCACCGAAAGCGATCAAGATAGCAGATGCAATTGCAACTAGACCTAAAGTGAGTTCCATGAAAAATTCCTCAGAGGTTAGGTTATTACCAAATTAAACTAAAATTTAAGCCCAACCATCAACTGATGATCAGGCAATACCATTAATGCTTTTCGCTTGCCATGCTCAAGTAAACGATGGTCAGCATCATAAAGATAAATGCTTGCAACGTGATTACAAGAATGTGGAAAATAGCCCAAGGCACAGATAATGCCCACTGGATCCAGAACGGTAATAATGCGATCAAGATGAAGATCAACTCACCCGCATACATGTTACCGAACAGTCGAAGAGCCAACGAAACTGGACGAGCAAGGAAAGTTACTAATTCCAAAATTAAGTTCACTGGAATCAATAACGCTTTTGCAAATTTGTTACTTGGGTTGAATGGGTTAAGTGCCAATTCACCGACGAAACCGCCGATCCCTTTCTCACGAACACTATAGAACAAGATCAATGCAAATACTGACAAGGACATACCTAGGGTAATGTTCGGGTCAGTAGTTGGTACGATCTTGAAGTAAACGTGGTGAGGGTCCATGCCAAATACACTTGCACCAATCTGTTGAGCTAAATAAGGAATCCAGTCAACAGGGATTAAATCCATTAAGTTCATGAGGAAAATCCACACGAAAATGGTTAATGCCAATGGCGCAATTAAACGCGATTTGCCGTGGAAAGTATCACGAACACTTGAGTCCACAAACTCGATAATCATTTCAATTGCAGACTGGAATTTTGTTGGTACACCTGCATTTGCAGCTTTCGCAACGATCCAGAACATTAAGCAAAAAATGATGCCAAGTCCGATAGACCAACCCATTGAATCCAAGTGAATTGCAGTGAACCCCATCGATTGAGCTTCTTCAGCAGTCTCAGCTAACTTCCATGAGCCGTCTGGCATTTTGCCATAGGTCATATTGGTCAAGTGATGCTTGATATACTCGGTCGAAGTCAGGGCATGTTCTTCAGCAGCCATAAATCACACCTGGTCAATGTCAATCATTAAAAGAAGGGCAATGAATATTGCGAACTGCGAATATCTCACGCTACCCTCCAAAAATCTCAAAAAAGTGTCTTACACTTGTTTTTGCAGACGTGTCACCCAAAATGGTGCGACCCACGACATCGCTTGAACAAGGATAAATCCACCAAACAATGCAACCGGTGATAGTGGTTCAACATTGCTTAAAATTAAAATAAAACCCACGATCACAATTGCAAACTTGCCGAGTATTCCTCGATACATGTTGAGCATGACTTGTTTTGATGCTCTTGCGCCCGCCGTTCTAAACGACTGCCAAGCAAAATAACAGTGTGCTAACCAACAAACCGAAGCCCCAAGCGCAGCACTCATCGCAGCAGTTATATCTTTCATCATCCATGCCAGCAAAGCTGCAATTGGAATCATACATGCTTGTAAGAAGACCAAAGCTTTTGCCAATCGTCGGTCAATCAATCGACTAGTCCGGCTCATTTTTTATCCACTCACAACATAACTGCTTGACAAGTTTTAATACGGATCGTTTCGAATCGCAGGCATTATAGAGTTACACCCCTGAACATGCAATCTTTTCTCGACCTAAGTCTGCTTTTTTCGTTACCCTATTTTCTGACGATAGAGTCAACGCTTTTTTAATTTTCTGATTAATTTTGGGCACTTAATACACATTTATCAGTTTTTGTAGCCAATTTCTTCCAAGCGGAGATAAAATTGTCCTCACCATTCATACTTTCATCCACAGTCTCAAAAATGACAGGATTCAGTCTTCGATACTGGCTACTGCTGGCTGAAATTTCAGCCAATAAACACATTTGTGTCTTAGGTCGACTGTCTTTTAAGTATTTAATTTGTGCAGCTGTAGGCGCAATATGTGGGTCATTGGTAAGTGCACCAGCAAACTTTAAATTCAATGCGCGTTCCAAGTATTGATAAGCATCATGGTATGACCAATAAGGTTTCGCTTTATTGCTTCCCTCATACTGTTGAGCTGCTTGTCGCATCTGTTGTGCGAAATCTCTAGCATTGGCTAAGTATTTGGCTTTATTTTCTGGGTACTGCTGTGAACGTAATGTCGCGATAAAAAAAGCAATACGTACTGCATTATTTGGTTCTAACCAAACATGACTGTCAATGGTATTTTCTAGTGATGCGCCACGTAAATTACGTTGCGGTAATATCGTTAAGATCCCCATATCCAATAACGCAACGGCTTTACGATTTTGATGTAGCAATCTCTCTAATGGGGCTTCGTGTGCTTTTCCAAGCCACACCACCAAAGAAGCATCTTGGATTGCTTTACGATGTGCTGGTGTGAGTTGCACATCATGCCCCGTTTGATCACTCAGTAAAAGTACTGGGGTTTCTATCCCATTGGTGACTTCTTTTGCAATCAAATAAATTGGATGTGTTGACACGACCAAACTTTGTGTCCAGCCCCATGTGCTTAACATTGAAAACGAGACAAATAGAAAAAGGCGCAACATCACAACACTACTCAACTTAGCAAAGCATGTTATAATATAACAAAAGTTAAAAAATACCTATGTCTATTTTATCTTCTTAACGTCATTCCTTGCTTGGATGACTTATATAGTTAGTTCCAAATGAATTGCATGTTATGATATACGGTCCGTTGACATTTCACAGATACTTAGCGCGCTCATCTACAGCACAAGGTATTTGGTTAGTTAAAGTTATCCGTGATAGATCAACCGATTCAAGGCAAACAATGAGGTCCATTTATGAGTTCTTGCTCACATGAACATGACAACGCTTTACACGGTGTTCATGGTCATCATGATATTAAAGCTCGACTCGCAGAAGCAGAACTTTTATGTGCTGCAACTGGCGCTCGACTGACTCCTCTACGTAAAGAAGTCCTTGAACTGATATTAAATGCATCTGCGCCCATGGGTGCTTATGACTTATTGGCAAAAATTAAAGGCCAAGCAGACCGCCCTGCTGCGCCGCCGACGGTATACAGAACATTGGATTTCTTATTAGAAAAGGGACTGATCCATCGTTTAACGTCTATTAATGCTTATATTCCGTGTTGTCACCCACGTGAAGGACATCAAGCTGCGTTTTTAATTTGTACTGAATGCCGCTCTGTCAAAGAGGCTTCCGCACAAGGGCTGCTTCAGCAACTTGATCAACTTGCAACCTCCGATCAGTTTTCTGCTCAACACAGCATCATTGAAATTTCTGGAAAATGTCATCAGTGCAGCAAATCGCAGTAAGCTCTCCCCTGATTCAGTTGGAAAATATCTCTGTCCAACGTGATGAGCGCGTTATTTTGAGAAATGTTGATTTTGCACTACAAGCAAAAGAAATTGTGACGCTGATTGGCCCGAATGGCGCTGGCAAGTCAACACTCATCAAAGTATTACTGGGCATCATGTCGCCCAATCAAGGCAAAGTTCACTTTGCTAAAAAACTTAAGATGGCCTATGTTCCACAGAAGTTCAATCCATCTGCCAGTCTACCGTTACGTGTGCAGGACTTACTCGATTTAGAAATTTGTGCAGCAAGTTTACGCCAAGAAATCATGGCGGATACAGGCATTCTTCAATTACAACACTCAAAAGTACAACAACTCTCTGGGGGTGAACGTCAACGCGTGTTACTGGCGCGTGCTTTATTGCGCCAACCTGATATTTTGGTGCTGGATGAACCGATGCAAGGCTTAGACATCCAATCTGAAGCAGAGCTATATGAATATGTCCGCAGCTTGCCCGAGCGATATGGTTGTGCCGTACTGATGGTTTCACATGACTTACAATGGGTCATGCAAGGGACACATCGTGTTGTGTGTCTGAATAAACATATTTGCTGTAGCGGTTTGCCTGAAAGCATTCAACAACATCCTGAATACCAAGCTATTTTTGGGACGCAACGCATGTTCTATCAACACCATCATGATGATTGTGCACATAGCGATCATGTCGAACCATGTACACATGACCCACGCCCTCACATTCACCCTGAACCAAAGGTCTAAGCAATGATGGAATGGTTACAACTGCTGCTCCCTGCTTGGATTATGGGTACACTTCTGGTATTTCTAACCGCCCCTTTGGGCTGCTTGATGCTGTGGCGCAGAATGTCATTCTTCGCCGATACCATGGCACACGGCACCTTACTCGGTGTTGCCATTGCAGGCATACTGAATTTACCTTTTTGGCTTGGTGTTGCGTGTTTAGCCGTCTTGCTGGTTGCTATTTTATGGATTTTGCACGATTCGCGCCTGCCCAATGATGCACTGCTTGCTTTATGCTCAGCCACCTTACTTTGTTCAGGTTTATTACTGATCCAACAAATTCCAAGCTTACGCCCAGAACTATTAAGCTACTTGTTTGGTGATTTACTCAGTGTTGAATGGGCTGAATTGCCAATCTTTGCTGTGGTGATTGCGGGCGCACTTATCGCGCTATATCGCTCTTGGTCGGCACAGATTCAAATTGCGATTGACCCAGATGTTGCCATGAGTGAAGGCGTAAATGCACACTGGCAACGTTTGATTTTCATGTTACTACTGGCATTGTTTACCGTGCTGGCATTACGTGCAGTCGGCTCGTTACTGATGGGCGCACTATTAGTTATTCCAGCGCTGAGTGCTCGCTTATTGGCACATTCCCCTAAACAAATGGTGATTTGGGCATTTATATTGGCTCAATTTGGCATCACGGTTGGCCTATGGTCAAGTGCGGCATTAAACATTGCCACTGGCTTAAGTATTGTCTTATGTATGGCACTTTGTTTTGCGCTAATTTTCACAGCACAAAAATTAAAAAGTCGATCGCAATCAATTTAACCCTGTTTAGCTTGATTGCTGAATCGCACTAAGCAATAGTGCGGCACAACCAAACATCATCGCAAAACCTCGATTTAAATACTTTTGTTGCCTAGGCGAACGCAATAATCTCAATACTTTTGAAGCCAAACCGGTATATCCCGCCATCACTATCAGATCAATCGCCACCATCGTTGCTGCCATGATCAAATATTGCAGCCATTGTGGTCGAGATAAATCTAAAAACTGAGGCAACACCGCCAATAAAAATACAATTGCTTTGGGATTACTGATATTCACCACAAAACCATTGAGCATTAGATTTAAGGCCGATTTATGCTTTTGTTCATGTTCAATTTGAATCGTTTTAATCGGTGCAGTCCACTGTTGATATGCTAAATAGATCAGATAGCCCACCCCAAACCACTTCACCACTTGAAACGCCAATGGCGTCGTCGCAAAAAGCACCCCCACCCCAGCCGCAACAATCATGATTTGAATCAGCAGTGCAATCTGTAATCCAATCACATTCCAATACCCATGCTTAAACCCATAGTTCAAGCCATTGGACATCGAAGCAATTGCACCTGCACCCGGCGAAACACTAATCGCACAGCATGCCAACATAAAAGCAAACCAGACCTGTAAAGACATAATCAAAGAGCAAAATAAAAGTTGAATTATACCGTTTTATTGAGTGCAAGCAGTACTTTTTTTAGTCGATAAAAAATGAACAAAAAAATTGTTAAGTCCTGCTTAGATCAGGCACAATGACTCCTTTTTTTGCCGCCTTAAAAATGACTAAGGAGATCTTAATGGCTGCTCAATCTGTCATTCTTCCACTACCTTCTGATCATGCGCGTTTTATTGTTCTCCGTTTAAAAGATTTAACGATCGCTGAATTAAAACGACAAATTTCAGCGCTGCTTTTAACTCGTGATCGCTTGATCACCCAACACCCAGATGCTCAGATCAAAACTGCGATCGCCTTCGGTCCTGAACTTTGGTCCAAATTGTACCCACAAACACCTGATGGGTTTAAACAACTTGATCCTGAGCAAGGTGCTTTCAATATGCCTGTGGTGCCAGCAGATGTATTTATTCACATCGCAAGTGCCCGGGCTGATTTATGCTTTGCAATGAGCCAATCGTTCTTTGCAGGTATTCAAGATAAAGTTGAAGTGCTCGATGAGCGTGCTTGCTTCCGCCAATTTGATGGTCGTGATTTAACTGGTTTTATTGACGGAACTGAAAATCCACAATTCCCCGATGATCGTGCCGAAGCAACATTGCTACCCGAATCCGCTGGTATCTTCCAAGAGGGTAGTTTTATTTTCGCACAACGTTATGTACACGATTTAGCGAAATGGCAACAACTGAAAGTCGATGCACAAGAACATGTGATTGGACGCACCAAGCTTGAATCAATTGAGCTAGATGACGAGATAAAACCTGAAAATGCGCATGTTGCTCGTACAGTGGTTGAGGATGATGAAGGTGAGGAAATGGAAATCTTGCGCCACAGCTTGCCTTATGGTGATGGAAAAGGTGAACAAGGCCTATTCTTCGTTGCTTACACCAATAATTTAACGATTATTGATGCGATGTTAAAACGCATGTTTGGTACAGCTGGTGATGGTATTCATGACCGTTTACTGCACTTCACAACGGCTGTGGATGGTGCTTATTATTTCGCACCAAGCGATATGTTACTGGAACAAATTCTGGAAGATTAAAACAGTAAGATGCTATGCCATTGGCTGGTGTAGCATCTTTATGATCACCACCAAACAAAGCGCTCAAAAAAGATTGATCGGAATATGTGAATTCCCTGCATAGACTCTCCCCTTAAGCCATCAAAATTTGCTATATTTAACGTTTTTCCGCGACATTTATTTCGGTAACTATGAATACGGCAATACAAGCAGCTCTTGATCATGCGGTACAATCCCTTCAACAACAAGGTGTACTCCCTTCAGATTGGACAAACACGAGCCATTTAACCCGTACCAAAGACCGAAGTCACGGAGACTTTGCTTCTAATATTGCCATGATTGGCTCTAAAGCGGCTGGCATGAAACCACGTGATCTTGCTGAAAAGATTTTAGCAGCACTGCCTGAAGTCGCTGACATTAACAAAGCAGAAATCGCAGGTCCTGGTTTTATTAATTTCTTTTTAAATGCAGACCAGCGCTTTGCTGTGCTCGATCAGATCCATGCACAAAAAGATCAATATGGTCGCAGCCAAGCCAATGCAGCCAAAAGAATTCAAGTCGAATTTGTGTCTGCAAACCCAACCTCTAGCCTACATGTCGGGCATGGTCGTGGTGCAGCGTATGGTATGACGGTTGCAAATTTATTAGAAGCCACAGGTGCTCAAGTTGACCGTGAATACTATGTCAATGATGCAGGTCGTCAAATGGATATTTTGGCAACTTCAACCTATTTACGTTATTTAGAACTTACGGGTCAAACACTGGTCTTTCCTAAAAATGCTTATCAAGGCGATTATGTCAAAGAAATCGCACAAAGCATTATTGACCAAGTTGGTGATGCGCATGTTCGCCCAGTCGCTGACATCTATAAAGATGTGCCAGAAGACGTTCAATACGCAGAAGAATTAGATACTGAAGGCAACAAAGTTGTGCTTTCTGGTGATAAAGAAAAACATATCGATGGTTTAATCGCAAATTCACAACAACAGTTAGCTGAAGGCTACCGCGTTTTCCATCAAGCAGCATTACATGCCATTTTAGATGACATCAAAGATGATCTTGCTGACTTTGGCGTAACCTTTGATGAATGGTTTAGTGAAGCATCACTGGCCGACAAAATTGATGAAGCACTTGCAACCTTAGATCAACGTGGCTTCCTCTATGAAAAAGATGGCAACATCTGGTTTAAATCGACTGAATTTGGCGATGAAAAAGATCGTGTTGTAAAGCGTCGCAATGGCCAAACCACTTACTTTGCATCAGACATTGCCTACCACCTCAATAAATTACAACGTGGTTATACTGACCTGATTGATATTTGGGGTTCAGACCACCACGGTTATATCTCTCGTGTGAAAGCGGCGATTGATGCGATGGGTTATGACTCGAAGAAGTTAACTGTTCTTTTGGTTCAATTCGTCAGCTTATGGCGTGGTGGCGAGATGGTACAAATGTCATCTCGTTCAGGTCAGTTCGTGACTTTGCGTGATTTACGTAAGGAAGTCGGTAACGACGCTGCGCGTTTCTACTACGTGATGCGTAAATCTGAGCAGCACATTGACTTTGACTTAGACCTTGCAGTTTCACAAAGTAAAGACAATGCGGTGTATTACATTCAATATGCATATGCACGTGTAAACAGTATTGTGAATCGCGCTAAAGAAAAAGGCATTGCATTTGATGTGACATCTGCACGACAGGTTGCTGATTTGTTGACTCTAGATACTGAAACAGAAATTCTTGCGAAATTAGCGGCTTATCCTGAAGTTGTGGTACGAGCTGCGAATGTCTGTGAACCACATCAGATCGGTACTTATTTGAAAGATTTAGCTGCGCTATTCCATGGTTGGTATGCACAAGATGGTGTGAAGTTTGTCGATGAAACAAATATTTCATTATCACAAGCCCGTTTATTATTATCAATAAACGTACAGCAAGTGATTCGAAATGGTTTAACATTACTAGGTGTGTCCGCTCCTGAGACAATGTAAATAGCAAAGCAACGCTTTGCACATTGTCGCAAGACGAGAGCTACGCTCGAAGTGCCATGTAAGTAACGCTCTTAAACAACAGTGGATAAAATACAGTAAACAAAGCATTATTTTAAACATAATGCTTTGTTTCCCAGAAGATTCAAGCTAGAAATAACATAATAGAATCAAGAGGAATTTCAGGTGTTTGGAAAAACGCAACGTGGTGTATCTGAACGACCAAATAAGCCCAAAAAACCGCTTATTCCGAAATGGCTAGGCATGTTTGTCGCCATTCTAGCGATCCTATGTGCCGCAGTCATGTTGATGCTCTGGCAGCCATGGCAACCTGTCCCTACAAAAACTCAGGTGCCTGCTGAACACTATCAAGAAGAAAACACCAACAAAGATTATCGTTTCTACGACTTGTTGCCACAACAACAAGTGACTCCGATTCCACAACAAGCTGTGCCTGAAACCAAACAACAAGGCAATATTGTGATTATTGAATCACCTAGAGTCGAAACAACAGAAGATTCAGCCAATCTCACCGCAAGTGAGCAAACACCGCCTGCACCGACCACGTATATTTTACAAGTGCGTAGCTATCCAGATCCTGATAGTGCAGATGCGCGTCGTGCAGAAATTATTCTAAATGGATTGTCTGCCGATGTGGTGAGAACTGTTGAAAATGGTCAAACATGGTACCGCGTGTTTTCTGGTCCGTATGATAGCCAAGAAGCTGCTTTAGCTGCACAACAAACACTACAGCATAGTGGCATTGACTCGATTGTCATTAAACGCTAGTCACATGATTTTAAATAAAAAAGGAACGAAAAATCGTTCCTTTTTTGCATCTCAACCACTCATGCACATTCAGAATCTAAACTCTTTTGCTCTGTGCGTTGAAAGGCTGCACGCTCCTGAACACGTTGTACAAAAGCTTGAATATGCGGATATTTGCCATGTAATCGATTTTGAATAGCGATGAGTGGGAATGCCATCTGAATATCAGCAAAAGAAAAATCCCCTGCAAAATAATCATGTTCTGACAAATAATTCTCAAGATAAAGAATATGCTCTTTTACACGCGGGCGAACAAAACCGGCTTTAACACCATCTGTAATCTTCTGAGCAATTGGGCGAATCACCCACGGCACGTGTTTACTTACACTATTCATCACCAAAGTCATCACCAATAATGGCATCAGAGAGCCTTCTGCATAATGCATCCAATAAGCATATTGCATCTGATCTTTAGCACTTTGTGGTTTGAATCTTTGCTGTTCATCATACTTTTGTTGCAGATAATCCAAAATCACAGCAGATTCAACAATCACCTGTCCATCATCCACTAAAATTGGCGCTTTGCCCAATGGGTGAATCTGTTTTAGGCTTTCTGGCGCGGTATAACTGGACGACCTTTGATAATATTCAACATGGCAATCCAAACCCAGTTCTTCTAATGCCCACAATATACGAAATGAGCGCGAGCATTGTAGATAATGTAAGGTAATCATTTTTGTGCCTGCTTTTTTGCTGTGTGATTGCTGTTTTGATCCCTCTAACAATCACACTTAGAATTATGTTTTGCCCAAGCACAATAGCACTTTAGTCTTAAAGAATCACGGTCTCTATGTCTAAACTGCGTAACAAAGTTTTAGTCACTGGTGTTTTGCTACAGACATTGAGAAGCTTTTCTTTTAAGTCTTGTGAAATAGGTTGCGTAAAGATTACGCGGCGCTGTATTTTTTCCTGTTGTTCGCGATTAGTATGAAAATCAACCTCAACTTGAAAATCACCCAACTCCATTTCCTTGTGTTTGGCATACATCCGCAAGGTAATCATGGTACATGATGCCAAACTCGCGGTGAGGAAATCATAAGGTGCGGGACCAGTATCGTGTCCGCCAGCAGCTTCTGGCTTATCGGTGAGAAATTGATGTGTACCACTCGTCACCTCACCTTTCCACGGTGCTGCCAAAGTCTGTACTTTTGCACTTGCAATCACACTCATTTCGACGCCCTCATTTGATCAGGTAATACTGGTGCTTCTAAGCGTTTGCCTTGATAGTCGGTAATCTCGCCAAAGCGCGCATCGTGATTAATCCAATCTTGGCGTGCTTGTTTTAAATCATCCATAGTACGTGCTACAAAATTCCACCATAGTAAAATAGGTGACTCAAAGGGTTCACCACCAATCAATAACACACGATGACCTTTTGTCAGCTCCACTGATATTTCAGTTAAACCTTTTTCCAAGACCACCATATTGTCTATGTTTAGCTCATGACCATTGACGCAAGCCGTTCCCTCAAGTGCCATGAAGGCATATTCAAATTCAGGATTAAGAGGAATACGTGTTTTCGTATCGGCTTGGGCGGTGAGATCTACACCAACCAAAGGGGTATGCACTTGTACAGGTGATAACGTTTCTAAAAAGTCACCCACCAGAACGGTAAATTCAACCTGATCTTTGGTGACCACAGGCAATTCTGGATAATGTTCAAAGTTCGGTTCCATCTCACGCTTATCATCTGGCAATGCAATCCAGAGCTGTGCCGCGTGCATTTTGGTTTCAGTATCAGGGGCAACCTCGGTATGTGAGATACCACGCCCTGCCGTCATAAGGTTGACTTGCTTTGGACGAATCAACTGTTTTGAACCCAGACTATCGGTATGCATCATGGTGCCTTCAATCATCCATGTGAATGTCTGCAAACCAATATGTGGATGTGGTCCTACATCTAAACCATCCCCTGCGGGGAAAGTCACAGGCCCAGCATGATCAAGGAAACACCATGCGCCGACTAAGCGTTTATGTCGACTTGGCAAAGCACGCTTAATCACGGTGCCCTTGCCAATTTCAGCCGAACGAATTGTAAAATCTTGAATAAATTGATTGATATAAGTTTCGCAGTCTTTTGAATCAGAAATATCGTAATCGTTGTTATTGCTCATGATATCGCTCTCTTTTTTACCTATGCTATTGCAATGAGTTGTTTTATTGATCTTAACAATACAAACATCAATCAATATAGTCTTTTAGTAAAACGCAGAGTGTCATGAATGAGATAATCTATTTTTATAGCGAATAAGAACATACAAAAGTTGCTTTAAGCGATTTCCGTCTGCCCCACTTGATGATAAGCGCGATTAAAATAAACTAAACTTTGATCGTGCTGACTTTGTTGAATCGCAACAATAGGACAAATAAAAATAGTGTGCGTTCCGACTTGTTGAATTTGCTCAATCTCACAATCAAAACTCACCAAAGCATCATTTAAAACGGGTGCACCAGTTTCCAATTCTGTCCAAATCCCATGTTTAAATCGTTCTTCTGGACCTAACTTAGACGAGAATACTTTAGAAATATGTTCATGATGTGCACCTAAAACATTCACGGTTAAAATTTTGTTTTCTACAAAATGCACATGTGAACTAGAGGCTTGATTCATACAGACCAATAATGTCGGAGGTGTATCAGTAACACTACACACGGCAGATGCAGTAAATCCATAACGACCAGATAAGCCTGCCGTAGTCACGACACTGATGGCACTGGTTAACAAAGACATTGCATTTCTAAAGTCTGTTGCTTCAATCATCACATTGTTCCTAAATTGCATCTTAGTTTTGAGATTTAGTGAAACCAAGCTATTCCTTCACGCAAGCACTTCATCTTTATGGAGTGGGATGAGCAGTTTGATCATGAAAAAATCCAATCAAACTACTTCATCCCTTTACACATCACGATTTTGATGAGTATTAAGCAGAAAGCTCTCTGCGAATGATCTCCGCACCTGCACTTAAAGCATTGAGTTTGCCTCTTGCGACTTCACGCGCTAAAGGTGCCATACCGCAGTTCGTCGATGGGTAGAGCTTGTCAGCATCAACAAACTGAAGTGCTTTGCGTAAGGTATCGGCAACTTGCTCAGGTGTTTCAACTTGATTGGTTGCCACATCGATCGCACCCACCATCACTTTCTTGCCTCGAATCAATTCAATCAGATCCATTGGCACACGTGAGTTTTGGCATTCTAATGAAACGATATCGATCTTGGATTTTTGCAACTTAGGAAATGCTTCTTCATATTGACGCCATTCTGAACCTAGAGTCTTTTTCCAATCAGTATTGGCTTTGATGCCATAGCCATAGCAAATATGAACGGCAGTTTCACACTTAAGACCTTCGAGTGCTCTTTCTAAGGTGGCAACGCCCCAATCATTCACTTCATCAAAAAACACATTAAATGCTGGCTCATCAAACTGAATGATATCTACACCTGCGGCTTCTAACTCTCTCGCTTCTTGATTAAGAATTTTGGCAAATTCCCAAGCGAGTTTTTCACGGCTTTTGTAGTGACCATCATAAAGCGTATCAATCATGGTCATCGGACCAGGCAACGCCCATTTGATCGGTTGCTTGGTTTGCTGACGTAAAAATTTGGCATCTTCAACAAAAACAGGTTTTTGACGACTTACAGCACCCACAACTGACGGTACACTCGCATCATAACGATCACGGATTCGAACCGTCTCACGTTTTTCAAAATCTACACCATCAAGGTGTTCAATAAAAGTGGTGACAAAATGCTGACGGGTTTGTTCACCATCGCTAACGATGTCAATGCCTGCATGCTGCTGTTCTTGCAATGACAAACGTAACGCATCTTGTTTGCCGTGAATCAGCTCTTCATCTTGCAACTTCCAAGGTGACCAAAGCTTTTCTGGTTCTGCAAGCCAAGATGGTTTTGGTAAGCTGCCAGCTGTTGAAGTCGGTAATAATATTTTCATCGTCAATCATCTTCTCAATATGAATAGTTAAACAGCAGCACAGTTTTGATCAGCGTAGTTCTTCGCCCACTGCTCAAGAATATTCTGATAGGGTTTGATGAACTGCTCTTCAACGAATTTGCCTTGTTCAATCGCCAATCGGCTACGCTCTTCTCGGTCATACACAATGCGAGTAAGTGAATAATCTTGGTTCTTCAAACTCGGTTGATAAGATGTTCCTGCCGCAGAATTAGCGTTGTAAATCTCAGGACGATAAATCTTTTGGAAGCTTTCCATGGTACTGATCGTACTGATCAACTCAAGATTGGTGTAATCACTTAACAAATCACCTGAGAAATAGAAAGCCAAAGGCGCAACACTATTTGGTGGCATAAAGTAGCGAACCTTTAAGCCCATTTTTTGGAAATACTCATCAGTTAAAGAGTATTCATCTTGCAGGTATTCGACACCCAAAACTGGATGGTGATTATCGCTACGTTGATAGACTTTACTGCTTGAAACACTGAGGCAGATCACAGGCTGTTTTTTAAAGTTAGCTTTGTAAGTATCAGAGTTAATAAAGCTCTTAAACAAGTTGCCATGTAGCTCACCAAAGTTTTCTGGTGTTTTAAATTCAGACTGATTTTTATTATGATCAAGCAATAACACACTAAAATCATAATCACGTACGTAAGAAGAAAAATTATTCCCGACAATGCCTTCAATACGCTGATTGGTTTTTTTATCAACAATATTGGTTTTCAATATTTCAATCAAAGGCAATGCATTTGTATTGCTTTCAGCATCAATTTTCATTTCAACGGAAATAATTTCAAGTTCGACAGAATAGCGATCGCTATTTGGATTATCCCAATGTGCCAAAGTATTGAAACGATTGTCGATCATTTTTAAAGTATTGCGTAAATTCTCTTGACGACTTTCGCCTCTAGCCAAATTCGCAAAGTTGGTGGTAATGCGAGTATTGTCTGAAGGGTGATAGTCTTCATCGAAACGAATACTCTTTATCGTAAATTTAAATTCTTTACTCATTGATCTGACACCCTAATTTCCGTGATAAATCTAATTTCTTTATGATGTGATTTATACCCGATTCACAACATGAATAAAAATGATTTAGTTTCATAGAAAAGTGAGTGAAATTCATCTTTGTAGATTTATTATTTATTAACAAATATTTACGAGAGAGTAGAGTTGCTTAGATTTATGATTATGCGTGTAATTAAAAGGGTTTCATGTTTAAAGTGATGGGATGGGGCTTTTTTTGTTATGTAAATCTAAGAATAATAAAAAGACGCTTTTGGCGTCTTTAAAAGTTATCTTCATCAAACCGATCTTGGTCTATTTTATAAATATGAAATCTTCGTTCTATTTGTACACCCAAACCGAACTCAATCATTAAAGAAGACAGTTTATCTCCATCAATTAAGACTATCCCAGATTTTTTTGCAGATTCAATGGCTTCCTTACTGAAACTTGAAGTCGTAATAAATACGCTTTTTTAGCAACTTGATCTGCCAAAGCTCCTTTAAACTGCTGAATATCAGGGCGGCCCACCGTATTTCCCCAACGCTTTGCCTGAATATAAATTTTGTCTAAACCCAAACGATCTTCACTAATAACTCCATCAATTCCCCCATCATTTGTTTTGCCAATTGCTTGTGCAGCATCATGATGTGAACCGCCATAACCCATAGCAACCAATAAATCTACGACTAATCTTTCAAAAAATGAAGGATGCTTTGCTTTTACAAGATTCAGCAAATCATCTTTCAAACTGGATAATAAAATTTCATTTATTCTTTGAAGTGACTCTTCGGGCGTTTCTAAATCAGATTTTCCTAACATAGAGGTGATTTGTTTATCGCCTTTAATATTTGGCGGCATTTTAAAATTACGAAAGCTTTCATATTGCATTAAAAAATCATTATCTATTTTATTTAATAACTCTAAATTTAACTTCTTAGCTTCCTCAGATAATTCACACAGTCCCCAATCTGGTTGAAAAATTAATCCTGCCTTAACTAAATATGTTTTCGCCCAGCCAACACGATCATAAAAAACCGTTCTTTTACCACTAGGAATCATCTTACTTAATTCTTCTGCCGTTAAATTTGACTGTTCAGCCAATAATTTTCCAGCATGACTAATTTGAATCGGTTGACTTTGTTTTTTTAAAACCTTTAATAACGGTAGCATCAATTCTTGATGGTTAGGTAAAGCCATACTTTTTCTCTTATAAATTTAATCTTTATAAATTATAAATCAAAAAAAGAGCACCTAAGCGCTCTTTTTTAAAGGTAATTTTATCTCGATGCGAAGATAGCTCTTAGCATAAAACTGACATGAAGCGTTGCTTCATGCCCCCGTACTGCCGCAGGCGTAGCCTTTAGCGTAAATTTGGCTAAAAGCTATCGCTTTTAGAAAGCCCAAATTTACTCCCATTCAATCGTTGCTGGTGGCTTAGATGACACATCATACACAACACGTGAAACATCTTTGATTTCATTCATGATACGGGTTGAGATTTTATCAACCAAGTCATACGGTAAATGAGCAAAACGCGCTGTCATAAAGTCAACCGTTTCAACCGCACGAAGTGCAATCACCCATGCATAACGGCGACCATCACCCACTACACCGACTGATTTTACAGGTTGGAATACAGCGAATGCTTGAGCTGTTTTGTCATACCAACCACTTGCACGAAGCTCTTGCATAAAGATGTCATCAGCAAGACGCAGAATATCTGCATATTCTTTTTTGACTTCACCCAAGATACGCACGCCCAAACCTGGACCTGGGAATGGATGACGATAAATCATGCTGTGTGGCAAACCAATGGTGGTTCCCAATTTACGTACTTCATCTTTGAACAAGTCACGTAATGGCTCAACCAATTCAAACTCTAAATCATCAGGTAAACCACCCACATTGTGGTGAGATTTGATGACGTGTGCTTTACCTTGTTTGCTTGCTGCAGATTCAATGACGTCTGGGTAAATTGTACCTTGCGCCAAGAATTTCACGCCATCCAATTTACGCGCTTCTTCAGCGAAGACGGCAATAAATTCACGACCAATGATTTTACGTTTTTTCTCAGGATCAACTTCACCCGCCAATGCAGATAAGAAACGCTGTTCCGCATCGGCACGAATGACTCGAATCCCCATGTTCTCTGCGAACATTTGCATCACTTGATCACCTTCGTTTAAACGAAGCAGACCATTGTCTACAAATACGCAAGTTAACTGATCGCCAATCGCTTTGTGCAACAATGCAGCCACAACAGATGAATCGACACCACCAGATAAACCTAACAGAACTTTTTCATTACCAATTTGTTGACGTAATTGCTCGATACGCAAATCAATGATGTGTTCAGGTGTCCACAAACCACGGCAACCACAAATCTTATGCACAAAGTTTGAAAGTAACTCAGCACCTTTTGCTGTATGCGTGACTTCAGGATGGAACTGCACACCATAGAAACGGCGGGTTTCATCACTCACTGCGGCAAATGGACAGCTCGGCGTACTTGCTGTGACTTGGAAACCTTCAGGAATCGCACCGACTTTATCGCCATGGCTCATCCAAACATGCAGTTGGTTTTCACGATCTTGCAAATGACCAATTAACTGATCACGTACCACAATATCAACTTCAGCATAGCCAAACTCATGAACTGTACCGGCTTCTACTTTTCCGCCCAGTTGTTCAGACATGGTTTGCAAACCATAGCAAATACCCAAAACTGGCACACCCAGCTCAAATACAACTTGAGGTGCACGTGGACTACCTTCTTGATGTACGCTTTCAGGGCCACCTGATAAAATAATCCCGTTTGGATTGAATGCACGAATGTCTTCTTCAGACATATCGAAGGCATACATTTCAGAGTAGACACCTGCTTCACGCACACGTCGTGCAATCAGCTGGCTATATTGAGAGCCGAAATCCAAGATAAGGATACGATCTTCAGTAATTTGAGTATTGGTCGTCATAGCTAAACATAAAAGCAAATGAAATAAGCGCCCTATTCTAACATTTTTCATGCTTTGGCGCATCGCAATTCATCACCTATCTTATTTTTTAACGCTGCTCGTCAACTGCCCCTGATATTTAAATTAAATTTTTGCTGCACAACATCGAAAAAGAGAGCTAAATCAACAATTCTTGCCAATTCTGCTCAACACAAAGCAAAAATTGGTGCTAATATGATGAAGCGAAAATTTGCATTACCATGGAAAGGTATTCAATCGACGCCATCGTTTCCTTATTTTTTTGCGATTTCGATGTCCTTGAAAAAGGAAAACTTACAAAAGGGGACTCAAAGCCTAATACATACATGTATAGGCGAATCATCAACATCTATCCTCAAATATTTAACTCTTTATCTATGGCTTGCCCTATCAAGAGCAACAATTAGGACTTGAAGGACCAATAAAATAATGTTTCAAGAAATGATTGCGGATTTTCAACAGAATTTCTGGTTATATATTTCCATCCCGTTTATTAGTGGCTTTATTGGTTATATAACCAAAGTCATCGCGGTTCAAATGATGTTCGGGCCGCTTGAGTTTAAAGGGCTTAGATTATTTGGTTTGCCGCTGGGATGGCAAGGAATTGTACCCCGTAAAGCAGAAAAGATGGCAACCACAGCCGTAGAGCTGATGACCTCTAAACTGATTCAACCAGAAGAAATTTTTGCTCGCCTCGACCCTAAGCGTATCGCCCAAGAAATTGAAAAACCATTAATGGCGGCCGCAGAAGACATTACCCGTGAAGTAGCTCAACAGTATCAACCCGGCTTGTGGGAAGGTATGCCAGAGTTTGCACGACAGAGATTGATTAAGCGAGTTCAAGCCAAAGCACCTGAAATTGTTGAACATATCATGGGTGAAGTACAAAAAGATGTCACTAAGTACTTCGATATTAAGCACATGGTGGTCAACAACCTACTTAAAGATAAACGCTTACTCAACGAAATCTTTAAAAAAGTCGGCAAACAAGAATTCAAATTCTTTAGTAATGTCGGCTTTATTTTTGGTTTCGGGATTGGTGTAATTCAGATGGTGTGTTGGGTAGTGACCCAAGGTCAGTATCCATGGATGCTCCCTTTGTTTGGTGGTTTTGTCGGCTTTTTCAGTGACTGGATTGCTTTACAAATGATGTTTAGACCGCTGCACCCGAAAAAAATTATGGGTTTTACCTTCCAAGGGCTTTTCATTAAGCGCCAAAATGAAGTCGCAGCCGATTACGCCGCTTTAATTTCAAAGCAGTTACTCACTTCTCGCAACATGATGGAAGAGCTTTTTTCAGGTACACACTCAGATAAAGTCATTGATCTGGTCAGTCGACATGTCAAACAAGAAATTGACTTACAAGCAGGCGTGGTTCGCCCTCTCGTGGTCTATGCGATTGGCGGTGAGAAGTATCAAAATATCAAAACAGAAGTAACTGAACGTATTTTGCAACAACTACCAGAAACAATGCGTTATGTAGAATCTTATGCTGAAGATGCAATGGATGTCCGCAATACTCTGGTCAAACGCATGCAACGACTCAGTCCTGAAGAGTTTGAAGGTATGCTACGCCCTGCATTTAAAGAAGATGAATGGTCATTGATCATCGTGGGTGCAGTACTTGGTTTTATGGTGGGCGAGATGCAAATTCTCTTTATGCTCTAAATTTTTCCCAATCAAAAAAGGAAGCGCTCGCTTCCTTTTTTTTTATTTTTAATCAGTGCTGATGTTTCTCAATGCTAATCACTTCTATATCAGTCGGCTTATACCGATGAGTATCCACCTCACCCACGAGTCGTACATGATCACCGACCTTTAATCCTACTTGACGCCAAATATCATCATCAATTTCAACACCAATCGTACCACTGGCATCTTTGAACTCATAGTGATCACTTTTGAGATGTTTAGTAATTTGACCCGTCAAAGTAACGCCTGTTTCATCTGCCATTTTTGCTGCCTGACTCACTGTCACGACATTCTTAGCGGCTTCTTGTACCAACACATGATCATCTTTACCTGCCCAAGCACTTGAAGATAATCCCAGTACAATCAAAAGCCCACAACTCACCATCATTCTTTTCATTTCAAATCCCGCTGTGTTTAACATCTTATGATCTAAGCAGAAATTTCGACTTGTGTTTGTAATCATCGGTAAAATTTATAGGTAAAAAAATAACCCTCACTGGTTTAAGTGAAGGTTATTTGCATCGATGATTATTTTTCGATGGCATGATCAAGACTAAAACGACCTGCGCCATGCAGCATCAGATAAAATAGACCGCCTGACATCGCCAAGTTCTTCATAAAGTTAATTTGTTGTGCTTGATCATCGGCAGCATGAAAAAGAAATGCAGTCAAAATACTAAAGATCGCTAGGCCAAATGCGGCAAAACGTGCTTGGAAACCAAATAACAGTGCTAAACCACCACCAAATTCAACCAAAATAGTCAGTGGCAACAATGCAGCAGGCACACCCATGGCTTCCATATAGCCTGCGGTAGCGCCATAGGCGGTAAGTTTACCCCAGCCAGCAATGATAAATATATAAGCCATCAAGATACGAGCAATCAGCGCCACGATATTTTCTACACCAGACTGCGTTACGATATTTTTTACAACAACATTTGGATTTAACATGCTTTATTCCACTTGATTTTTTTAAGATAGGAACAGTTTATGTATCTTTTATTTTGCAATAAACACTATATTTGTTCACGCATCGTTCTGTATTTGAAACAAAGAGGCTTTTTCTATTCCTCTAGCCGTTTAAGTGTTAGCGCAAGTAAAGTTACCAATTAATTTGCTTTTTATACTGACATTCCACACATGCGCTGTTAGGATTTAGCTCAAATTTATAGTGTTAACATTTTCATGGAACTCATTGATTTTATTCTGCACGTTGACGAGCACCTTTTAGAGTTTATCACCAATTATGGCGTATGGATCTATGCCATTTTGTTTCTGATTATTTTTGTCGAAACTGGCTTTGTGGTTATGCCATTTCTGCCGGGTGATAGTTTACTTTTTGCAGCCGGTGCACTTGCCGCTTCAACAGGTGTCATGGATCCATGGGTATTAGGTGTGTTGCTGTTTATTGCGGCCGTATTAGGCGATACCGTCAATTATCATATTGGTAACTATATCGGTCCACGTGTATTTGAAACTAATTCGCGTTTTATCAATAAACAGCACTTGTTTAAAACGCAGCAGTTTTTTGAACGTCACGGTGGAAAAACCATTATATTTGCCCGATTTATTCCATTCGCACGTACCTTTGCGCCCTTTGTTGCTGGTGCGGGTAGCATGAACTATAAATACTTCCTCACCTACAACGTCATAGGTGCTTTCTGCTGGATTTCCTCATTTATTACGTTGGGTTATCTATTTGGTAACATGCCAATTGTGAAAGACAATTTCACCTTTTTGATTTTCGGCATCATTATTCTCAGTATTTTACCGGGTATTATCGGTTTTATTCGTCAAAGAATGAATCGTCGCAAAGCCTAGCCGGCTCTGCTACTACTTGAGTTTAAAAGAAGCGAAATACCATCGGTAGCATACAAATCAGCAATAACATCGCCGATCCTTTATATAAATGGTCGGCTTTAATTCCAGCCAAACTTCCCGCCAACAAAGCACGTCCAAAGACCATCCAGAAAATAGAAACTGGAATCAATATCAACGTAAAAATCGTAAATACTAAAGCCGCATTTTGGACCGAATTCCATGTCTCAAGCGGAAAAATTCCTGCTGCCAACAGCACCGTTTTTGGGTTTTTTAAGGTCGATATAAACAATTGTGTCTTGCGTATATGTTGATGATGTTGTGAATGTTTTTGTAGATGAGAGCTTTTCCAAAGATGGAATGCCATCCAAAGCACGTAGAGTAAACCACCAACATGTAGAATCACCCCCAGCGCGGGCCAAATAGGTTCAAAAAGATGGATAAACAATGCCCATAAACTCACACCATATATATAGCCTAACCATTCTATAGGGATAAAAGCGAGTGTTTTAGGTACACCTTGTTGGTGTGTTGCACTGGCAAGCATAGCATTGGTTGGACCGGGAATAAGTAACACCGCCAACATTGCCAAAACAAAAAACCAACTCTCTATCATATATATACCGAATGACTGTTCGTGGTCGCCACCTTAAACGAATTTAGGGGGAATAGACAAGTTTTAAGCGACTGCCTGAATAGACAAGATGAAGATAATAGCACAGGAAATAAATACAAATTATTGATTTTTATAATTTTTACTTGAAACATTTTGCTAAGATTTAGTTTTTACTGCCGTAGCGAACTACGGCAATAATCGCTAAAAACTATGATTTCGGTCGTGGTTTCACAATAATTGGACAGCCTTTAAACTGTGCTGCTTGCACAATTGCGTCTTGCTGACCTAAAACTTTTGCGAGCTCAGTATTTTTGGTATTCATCGACTGGCCCATATTCACAGAAACTGATGGACCAAAGCCCCAACCGCTTTTGCCTCCCCAGCCACCACCAAGTCCCACGCCAACTCCGACACCAGTTCGTTTCGGCGTTTGTACACCATTGTCAATATAATGCTGAATACGGTTGTATTCCGCTTGTAGTTGTTGACAGTTTAAAGCTTGGTATTGTGTTGGCGAGACATAAGCGGGTTTAACCGTTGATGCACAAGCACCCAATAGCATACTCGCTGCCAAAACAGGCATCCAATATAAGCGTTTCATAACGTTCTCTTATTGCTTTGATTCAATCTCATTGAACAAGGTGACATAAGCAAGCGTCAACTTATGTTCAGATGCCAAATGAATCAAGGGTAGATTCTTTTGATGTGATTCTTTCATCAATACAGATGGGGGCAACATGCTTGCTAAAACGGGTAAACCTTCATCTTTTAACTGTTGAACCACTTCGCGCGGTAATTTTGCCTGAGACTGGAATTGATTAACCACGATTCCTTCAATCTCCAAGCGATCATTATGATCATCTTGGGTTTCGAGCACATTTTCAATCAAAGTTTGTAACGCACGTTTTGAAAATACATCACAATCAAATGGAATCAACACACGTTGTGCTGAAATCAGCGCGGATAATGTAAAGAAATTAAATGCAGGTGGCGTATCAATATAAATACGGTCATAGCGCGAACTTAGTACCTGAATCGAATCACGTAACTTATAAATTTTGTGCTTGCTTTCTAAGGCATGCTCGAGCGTACCTAAACTTGGGCTGGCAGGAATCACATCCAAATTTTCAAAAGATGTGCGATGAACATAACTGTCCAAACCTTTGCTGCGCGGCGCTTTAAGAATTGAGCCGATGGCATTGCCGATCAAGCCCTTTTGCTGTGTTGCCGCTAAAATATCGTCAAAGAAATTTTCAATGTTTGGCTCTAATGCGGCTTTGTCCGCAGAATATGTCGCATCTTCACCTAAAAGGTATTGGCTTGAATTTGCTTGTGGATCTAGATCAATCACCAAGGTTCTAAGCCCTTGTTTAGCGCTAATTGCGGCTAAATTTACAGTGATACTTGACTTCCCCACACCACCTTTTTGGTTAAATACCACACGAGTTAACATGATTTCCCTCTACACGTTTTTTTGCAAATTGCACACAGTTTAACCTAGTGCCCCAACAATTACTAAAACAATGTCAGACAATTACCCAAATACGGGCTTCATCATCACCAAGCCAAGAATCCCCACCAATGCAATTGCACCGATCAAAACACCGACACGACGTTGCACCAATAAAATATTGTTATCCTCTCGATACGTTTTAAGCATAGACGACCAAAGTACAAAAAACAGAATCACTTTGGCATAGAACCAAGGCTGTACTTCAAAGTTATTCATCACCAGTAATATTGCGCCAGTGATAATAATCAGCGTCAGCGACAAATGTTGTAAACCCACAAAACCTTTACGTACTTTAGGACTAGGTTGTTGCTGTTGTGTCCCCACGAATAATGTCGCAGCACGTGCGACAAAGACCAAAATCAACAGACTGACTGCTGACATATGAATAATCTTGGTGATTAAATGTGCATCCATAATCTATCCTTAAGGTTTTGGTGCATGTGCACATTCAGGGCTTGCGGGCGCTTGACCTTGCCACTCACTTGGCACATAGGCGTGAATGGCTAAAGCATGAATCTGCCCTGGACTCATCAGCTCAGCGGCAACTGCATAAATTTTTTGATGGCGTTGTACCAAGCGTAAGCCTTGGAACGCATCACTGACCACGATCACTTTAAAATGTGATTCTTTCCCAGGAAAATAACCGCCATGCCCTGCCGACTCATTGATCACTTCAAGATGGCTCGGAGCGAGGGTTTGTAAACGTTCAATCAACTGTTGTTCTAATTTCATCAGTCACTCGGTATGATCAGATTCAGATAGTCCATTAGTATACATGAGCGCACCTTGAGTAAAATGCTTATACAAAATTTCGCTTTTTGCCTTTTAAAAGCATAGAAGTGCTTTTATTTTATGCAATTAATCATTTTCTTTGCATAAAATTATTGACCCTATTTTTGCATAATGTATTATACACGGCATGCGGGAATAGCTCAGTTGGTAGAGCATAACCTTGCCAAGGTTGGGGTCGGGAGTTCGAGTCTCCTTTCCCGCTCAAATTTTTTAGTGTAAGTTTTAGAAAAAACTGCTCAATAAGCGGGAATAGCTCAGTTGGTAGAGCATAACCTTGCCAAGGTTGGGGTCGGGAGTTCGAGTCTCCTTTCCCGCTCCAGATTCAAAAAAAGCCCTAGTCGAAAGATTAGGGCTTTTTTCTTATCTTTTAAGCAAGATTGCCAGCTAGCCTTAATTGCATTTTAAAGCCGACTAACTTTTCGTATTCGTAGATCTCGTCCAAAATAATAAAGTTTTTACGCTCATAAAATTTTTTCGCAGTGAGTGTTGATTCAAGCGTAATTTTATCGAGTTGGTGAGAAAGAGAAATGATGAAATCAATCATTGCACTTCCTATGCCATCGCCTTGATAATCAGGCAGAACATAATTTAGAAGGATGACTCCACCTTTAGACATCAAAATAAAACCTACAATCTTATTGTCCTTTATATACACATACGAATAAGAGTTGTTTATCCAGTTAATAATATTTTCTTCAGTTTTATTTGATAACCATTCATCAATAACATTTTGATTACCTTGATGATCTAGAGAGCAGGACACTATACTTTTTTTGATAACATTTAAGATTACTTTTGCATCTTGCTGTTGAGCAATTTCAATCATATTCAAACCTCAAAACAACGATTAGCAATAAATGGTAGTTCTATAGATTATCATCTAGCATAATTTATGTCCGTGACTATAGCTAAAGTTAGATTGGGTGTTCGAGTCTTCTTTCCCGCTCCAGATTCAAAAAAAAGCCCTAGTCGAAAGATTAGGGCTTTTTTCTGTCTATACATCTATTCGCTATGATTGTTCAGTGATTTTGGTTTTCAAATCTAAATCTTCTGATTGCATATACGCACCATCCGCTCGATAAACTCGATCTCGTGGCATAAAGGTAGTGGCGACAATCGCCACCAGCGCCATCGAGCCAATATAAATCATAATCAGATAAGGATTCCCACCTCCGACGCTCAATAATTTAGTGGCGATTAATGGTGCGATTCCCCCACCCAATACGCCTGCTAATTGCACTGAGATCGAGATACCACTGTAACGAATTTCAGCAGGGAACTGACGTGCAAATAGTTGTGCTTGTGGTGCGTACATAATTGGGAAAACCACACCGATTGCCAAAACAATCGCAGTCCAGACCAATACAGGATCTTTTGTGTTTAACATACTAAAGAATGGATAGCTAAACAGTGCCAACACACATAAGCCAAACATAAACATATTGCGCTGACCAACTTTATCTGACAAATGTCCACACAGCGGTGTCATAAACAAAATCACCGCTGCACCACAGATGGTGGCAAATAAAATATCTTGTCGTGGAATCCCCAATTGTGCAGTGGTGTATGCCAAGGTAAATGTGGAAGCGATATAGAACCATGCATTTTCGGCCGCACGTGCCACGATAATGGTAATGAGTTGTTTAGGATGACGCTTAAACACTTGTAATGCAGGGACTTTGACTTGTTCGGATTGCTGTTTTACTTTTTCAAAGTCAGGTGATTCAGGCACTTTGACACGGATATACCACCCCACACCGAGTAAAACAATGCTCGCTAGGAAAGGAATACGCCATCCCCAACTAAACAATGCTGGTTCAGGAAGCAAGGACACAAGCCCAAGTGCAATTGAGGCCAGCATCAAACCACCACCAGTACTGGCTTGAGGCAAACTGCCCCAAAAACCCTTTTTCCCTTCAGGTGCATGTTCAACTGCCATGAGCACTGCACCGCCCCACTCGCCACCCATCGCCATACCTTGAACAAAGCGTAAGATCACCAAGCAAACCGCAGCCCAATAACCTATTGTTTCATAAGTCGGTAACAGCCCGATCAGAATCGTTGGAATACCCATTAACATCAAGGTCAGTAACAACATGGATTTACGACCGATCTTGTCACCAAAATGTCCAAATACTAAACCACCTAACGGTCGTCCAATGAAACCAACGGCATAAGTACCAAATGCAGCCAACACACCTGTCAGTGGATCAAGATTTGGGAAAAATAACTTATTAAAAATCAGCGCTGCCGCCGCGCCATAGATAAAAAAGTCATACCACTCAATGGTGGTACCGACCATGCTAGAAATCCCTGCCAATCGATGTGACGACTTTTTAGGGGTTGAACCGTTTCCATTTGCTGTTTGCATCACAATTTTCCTTTCTTGGATCTTCTTTTTTTTGCGTTTTGATGCTTATGGGCAACCCTGACCATAAGCATTTCAAATCTCACTGTCTTTCTGTGCGCTTTTTTATTTTTTTTATAATGTGTTTAGCTCAGTTTTTCTAAAATTTGCTCCAGTTCAGGGTTGGCTTTCTTCCATTGAGGTTGTTTGTCTTTATCCACAATCAGCGCACGTACCCCTTCAATAAAGTCGCCATGCTCAAACCAAATATCCTGCAAATCACGCTCAAGTTGCATACATTGCTCTAATGAAAGACCACGCCCTAAATGTTGCAGTTTTAAACTGGTTTGTTTGGCGACAAAAGAACGTTGTTGCAGAAGATGGAGCATTTTGTTTGCCCACGGTTGTAGCTGCTCGTCTTGTTCATTTGCAAGGCTCTGCTCAATCTCATCCAAATGTTGAAAACCAAAATGTTTACGAATCGCTTGCGCCAATTGCTTTAATTCACTTTCAACAGGACGCGTAATAAAACGGCTGACAATTTGTTCTATGTGTTCTTTGCTCAAATCTGACGCATCGATCAGTGCATCTTGCAGCGCTTGTAACTTCTCGCTCGGTACGTGATAGTCAATCAAATCAAGATAAAGGGCATCACTGCTACTGATTTGCTCGCCCGTGATCGCCATATACACGCCAATATCATCCAGTCTGGAAAGGAAATGCGTTGCCCCAACATCTGGGAAAAAGCCAATCGCAGTTTCAGGCATCGCGAAACGAGATTTTTCGCTACTGACAATAATGTGACAGGCTTGTGCGAGACCAAAACCACCACCGAGTACATAACCATCAAGCAGAACAATGACGGGTTTTACGTACTCACGTATGGTGGTTAGCATTTTATATTCGGCACTAAAATAGCCTTGATGATCGGTTGTTCCCTGTTTATAGCTGTCATACAGATAGCGAATATCACCACCTGCACAAAAAGCTTTTGGGCTATTCGATTTGATTAAAACCGCTTGGATAAAAACATCATCTCGCCAAAGTTCAAGTTGTGCTCGAACCCCATCAATCATTTCAAGAGACAAGGCATTGAGATGGGTCACCCGATCCAATGTGATCATGCCAAGACCACCTTGTTGCTCAATCATTAAGTGATTTTCTTTGTTCATTTTGTTGATCTCTTATTGATTTTTAAAATTTGCCTGCCGCTTTTCAACAAAAGCTTGCATACCTTCTTTCTGATCCGAAGTCGCAAAAATCGAATGGAACATGCGTCGTTCAAAACGTAAACCTTCGGTCAAATTGACTTCGAATGCACGATTAATGGTTTCTTTCAGCATCATATTGGCGGTAAGTGATCGTGCCGCAATTTGTTCTGCTGCTTGTAAAGTTTGTTCGAGTAGATCTTCTTTGTTAAATACACGTGCGACTAAACCACTCAACTCAGCTTCAACTGCCCCCATTTGTCGTGCGGTGAGGCACATTTCCATGGCTTTGGCTTTACCAATCGCATGGGTTAAACGTTGTGTACCACCGATCCCCGGAATCACACCTAAAGTCACTTCAGGTAAACCGAACTTTGCATTGTCAGCGCAGTAGATAAAGTCACACATCAGAGCCAACTCACAACCGCCACCCAAAGCATAACCACTGACAGCAGCAATCAAAGGTTTACGGCGTTGAGCAATACGATCTGCAAGATGGAAAAAATCATCAAAATAAATATCAGGAAAATTCAGCTCTGCCATTTCCTTAATATCTGCACCTGCTGCAAAGGCTTTTTCAGAACCCGCTAACACGATACACCCAATCTCACGATCTTTTTCTAGTTGATCGAGGGCTTGATTCACCTCACTGATCAATTCACTGTTTAGCGCATTTAAGGCTTTGGGACGATTGAGGGTAATTAACCCAACACCATTACGCTTTTCCAATAAAATAGTTTGCCACTGCATCATTCATTCCTTGTTTTGGTTTTATAGGCTACGTGCGATCACTAAACGCTGGATGTCACTGGTGCCTTCATAAATCTGACAAATTCGTGCATCACGGTAGATACGCTCAATCGGAAAATCTTTGAGATAGCCATAGCCACCAAAGACTTGTAGCGCATTTGAGCAAACGCGCTCCGTCATTTCCGAGGCAAACAGTTTCGCCATGGATGCTTCATTCAAACAGGGTTGGCCTGCTTCTTTCAGACGTGCGGCATAGTGCACCAACTGTCGTGCTGCCTCGATTTCGGTGGCCATGCTGGCCAAGCGAAAGGCAATCGCTTGATGCTCAAAAATCGGTTTGCCAAAAGTCAGACGTTCTTTGGCATAGCGCGTTGCTTCTTCTAGTGCCGCTCGTGCTAAACCCACTGCTTGTGCAGCAATACCAATACGACCACCTTCCAAGTTCGCGAGTGCAATTTTTAGACCTTCACCTTCTTTGCCCAGCATCAAACTTTTGTGCACACGAACATCAGTCAAGGCGATCTGACAGGTATCCGAAGCATGTAAGCCTAATTTCTCTTCGACACGAATGACTTCATAACCTGGCGTATCGCGCGGTACTAAAAAGGCACTGATCCCTTTTTTGCCTGCACTCGGATCAGTAACCGCAAACACAATAATCACCCCTGCATTATGACCCGAGGTAATAAACTGTTTCGCACCATTGAGAATGTAATCGTCACCATCTTTAACCGCGCGGGTTTTAATAGCTGCGGCATCCGAACCCGTATGGGGTTCGGTTAGGGCAAATGCACCGATCATTTCACCTTGCGCCAAAGGCTTTAAGAAACGTTGTTTTTGCTCGTCATTACCAAACTTTAAAATGGGTACACAACCCACCGAGTTGTGCACGCTCATAATGGTCGAAGTTGCACCATCAGCCGCAGCAACTTCTTCGAGTGCCAGTACATAGGCGAGATTACCCGTGTCAGATCCTCCCCATTGCTCTGGTACTAACATGCCCATAAAGCCGAGCTGCCCCATTTGCGCCAAAGCGGTTTTGGGAAAGGTGCCGTCTCGATCCCAATCACTGGCATACGGTCTGATTTGTTCTTGGGCGAAGCTTTTCGCCATATCACGAATGAGTAATTGTTCTTCGGTCAACTGCATATTTTCGTCCTTTAACCTGCTTTCGCTTGTTGTTTCGCAATTTCCTGATTACGTAATAAAAAGCGCTGAATTTTGCCACTTGGTGTTTTCGGCAGTTCTGTCACAAATTCAACTAAACGTGGATAGGCATGTGCGGAAAGGCGTTTTTTGACGAATTGACTCAATTCTTCAATCAGCACACTTGAAGGCTGAACGCCTGCCGCTAAAATCACAAAGGCTTTGACCAATTCAGTCCGATCTGGATCAGGTACACCAACCACTGCGGCTTCGATCACAGCATCATGTTCGAGCAACGCACTTTCGACATCAAAGGGTCCTATTCGATAGCCTGATGTGGTGATCACATCATCACTTCGCCCAACAAAACTCATGCTCCCATCGGCATGTAATTCAGCAGTATCACCCGTCAAATAGTAATGACCGACAAAAGGCGATTTACGACTTTCCTTGTAGCCACCAAACCACATCATCGGTGATTGGCTGATATCCACCGCCAAAATTCCTGCGGTGTCTGATGGGAGTTCTTCACCTTGTTCATTCACCACGGCAACCCGATAACCCGGACTTGGAAAACCTGCTGCGCCTGCACGTATTTCATGGCTTAAGCCGTGATGGTTACACACCACCATACCCACTTCAGTTTGTCCGTAATGATCATAAATCGGTGCATCAAGTACCTGTTTAAACCATCGAATCACTTCTGGATTGAGCGGCTCACCTGCACTACTGACCACACGGAACTGACCTTTTAACACTGCCATTTGTGCTGGATCGGCCGCCATCATCATACGATAGGCGGTTGGTGCACCTGCTAAGTTGGTGATCTGATAATCTTTGACGATTTGACACAGGCTGTCGGTGCTAAAAGCACCTTCATAAAACAAAGTGGCATGACCCAAGAATAACGGTCCAATAATGGCGTAGTACAAACCATAGGCCCAACCCGGATCGGCAATATTCCAAAAGGCATCCTCTTCAGTTAAACCAATCGCATCTTGCATATAGCGACCAAATGCAATCAAGGCTTTTAGTGGCACCTCGAGCGGTTTGGCAGGTCCAGTTGTGCCTGAAGTAAACATCAATAAGAACGGGTCTTGGATCGTACGCATGACCAATTCACATTGATCAGACTGCTGATTCAGCTCATTCCAAAAATTAAAATCACCCGCTTTCAGCGCTGTGCCTTTTGTATCAGCAACCGTCACAATCGCAGGACATTGCTCAATCTCATCCAGCTTGCTACGGTTGCCCACATCGGTCACCACCAACTTACTTTGTGCAAGTTGTATACGATGTTCAATCGCTTTAGGGCCAAAAGCCGTAAACAGTGGTTGATATACGGCACCAATTCGCCATGCGGCTAAAATCGTCACGATCAGTTCGGGCGTTCGTGGTAATAAACCTGAAATACGATCGCCTGCTTGTACACCTTGTGATTTTAAAAAGTTGGCAAATTGACTGGACCACTGTTGTAATTGAGCAAAGGTGTATTGTTGCTTGCGTCCATCTTTGCCTTGCCAATACAAAGCCACTTTTTCACCGTCTACATGTCGGTCACAACACTCAAAGCACGCATTCAGTGCATCCACCGAACCTGACAACATGTGTTGAGCCGTATTTTCTAAATCAAAAGCTTGTGCCACATCTTTATAATTTAACATCTCTATTCCCTCAGTCTGGATTTGTAGTTATTCATGACAGAGTTTCATGATTCAAAGCCATCCTATGGCTTCATGCTTATAGCTTGGTACTTAGACTTCTTCTGGAAGGTACTGCTGGATAATGCTGGAGAAATCAAGGTGGGCATTACCACGCATACACATTTGCTGATATAGCTGTTGCACCATGCCACCCAACAAAATCGGCTGTTTAACCTGCCCTGCCGCTTCGACTGCGAGACCTAAATCTTTCAGCATCAACTGTGTGGCGAAACCATCTTGATAGCCACGAGAGGCAGGCGCATTCTCATTGATATGTGGCCACGGGTTACAGATCTCTGAGCTCCAGCAACGACCACTTGAGGTATTCACCACACCAGCTAATGCTTGCGGATCAATGCCAAGTTTCGCACCCAACGCCATGCCCTCTGCCACAGCAGCCATCGAGATCCCGAGAATTAAGTTATTGCAAATCTTGGCAATTTGCCCTGCACCGACCTCGCCACAATGGATGACATTTTTACCCATGTGGCTGAGTACAGGTTTGACTTCCTCAAAAGTCTGATCATTGGCACCCACCATAAAAGTGAGGGTGCCCGCTTGCGCACCAATAGTGCCACCCGACACAGGCGCATCACAGATGTGAATATTTTTACTTTGTGCAAGTGCTGCGATATCTTTGATGGTCTGTGGATCAATGGTACTGCTATCAATACACAATGCCCCTGCTTTCAAGACTTCCAAAACGCCCGCTTCACCGAGATAAACCTCTTTGACATGCTTGGCTGCTGGTAACATGGTGATCACCACATCCGCTTGTTGCGCTGCTGCTTGTGGACTGTCGCAGACCACACCACCTGCTTCAGCAAAGTGCTGGTTCGCCACCTCGCTGAGGTCATAACCATAGACTGTAAGACCTGCTTTGAGCAGGTTATGGGCCATTCTGCCGCCCATATTTCCAAGACCGATAAAGGCGATATTCATCCCTGATTCCCCCTTAACGTAAACTAATGGTGGTATTTACACCGCCCACTTCGTGGCTATCTTCAAACCAACGACTGGTAATGGTTTTGGTTTGGGTATAGAACTGCACGGCCTGCTTGCCGTATGGTCCCAAATCACCCAGTTTTGAACCACGCGAACCTGTAAAGCTAAAGAATGGTACTGGTACAGGGATTGGAATATTAATCCCGACCTGACCAATATCAATCAAGTTTTGGAAAGTACGTGCTGTCGCACCGCTTTGAGTGAAGAGTCCAACACCGTTGCCAAATGGATTGGCATTGATCAGCGCAATCGCTTCTTCTAAAGTGTCTACAGCAATAATTGCGAGCACTGGTCCAAAGATTTCTTCTTTATAAATGCGCATATCAGTGGTCACGCCATTAAAAATGGTCGCACCAACAAAATTACCTGATTCATAACCTTTGACCTGCACATCACGGCCATCAAGTAATAGCGCTGCACCTTGCTCGACACCGCTATTAATCAAGTCAATCACGCGTGCTTTGGCGCGTTGAGAAATCACAGGACCAATGTCTGTATTCGGCTCATGCCCCGCATTCACAGTTAAAGTTTTGGCTTTTTCAACCAGCTCTTGAACCCATTGCTTGCTCTCACCGACCATCACCGCAACCGATAACGCCATACAACGCTGTCCTGCTGCACCGAAAGCCGCGCCAACCAAGGCATTGAGGGTTTGTTCTTTATTGGCATCTGGCATGACTACGACATGGTTTTTCGCGCCCATCATCGATTGCACACGTTTGCCATGTTGTCCTGCGAGGTTATACACATGGGTACCCACTGCGGTCGAACCGACAAAGGAAATCGCTTTAATATGATGATGCGTGCATAGACGATCCACCACTTCTTTGCCGCCATGAACCACATTCAACACACCAGCAGGTACACCGGCTTGAAGCGCAAGTTCAACCAACATCATGGTGCTTAAAGGATCTTGTTCAGAGGGTTTCAATACAAAGGTATTGCCGCAGACGATTGCCATTGGGAACATCCACAATGGAATCATGGCTGGGAAGTTAAATGGGGTAATACCTGCACAAACACCTAACGGTTGTTGTAAGGTATAAGTATCAACCCCACGTGCCACACCTTCGATGTACTCACCCATTTGCAGTGTACCGACGGAACACGCATGCTCAACCACTTCTAAGCCACGTTGAATATCACCTTCAGCATCCGCTAAAGTTTTACCCTGTTCAGCGGTAAGTACCTGTGCAATTTCTTTCATGTTGGCACGAATCAAATCTTGCAACTTGAGCATGATGCGCATACGTGTCTGAATCGGGGTTAGACGCCAAGTGGGAAAAGCATCTTGTGCAGCTTGAATGGCAGCATCCACTTCCTGAATCGTCGCAAAAGGCACACGACCAATTACCTCCTGAGTTGCAGGATTGACGATGTCTTGCCATTGCTGTGTTTCAGATTCGATGAATTGTCCGTTAATGAGTAATTTAGCGGTTTCCAATTCGATTTTTTGGATTGTATTCATAACCTCTCCATAGGCACTATTTTTATTGTGTTCAGATGTTCGAAAATAGCGATTCGTCGTATTTTCTTTTTTTAACCATTGGTTGAGACTAACAAACAAATCTTTGACCACCAACGCAAATTAATGCACGATTGGTGTGCAAATATGCACAAGGGATACAATAACAATGAAAGTGGATTGGGATCATCTGCAATTTTTTTTGGTTCTGGCACGGACCAAGACCTTGACCAGTGCTGCACGTATTATTGGTGTCGAACACAGTACCGTGGCACGGCGTATTCAGGCTTTGGAACAGGCTTTAGGCACGACACTCTTTAAACGTGAAGCCACTGGATATGAACTGACCTTTGAGGGTTTGGCGCTTGTTCCGCAGGTTGAACAAATGGAACAAGCCTTCTTACAAATCGAAAAACCACATCAGCCCTTGCAAGGTCGTGTGCGAATTGGCACACCTGAAGGCTTTGGTACGGCATTTCTTGCACGTTTATTGGCAGAGTTTTCGATTCGATATCCGTTACTGACCATTGACCTCATTCCTGTACCGAAAATGATTAAGCTTTCACATCGTGAAGCCGATATCGTGGTATCGATTGAGCGCCCGACCTCTGGCCCTTATATCATCACGCGCTTATCAGATTACTGTTTAAAAATTTATGGCAGCAAAAATTATCTGTCGCAAAACCCACCGATCCGTAGGCTGGAGGATTTAACCCAACATCGTTTTGTGAATTACATTGATGATCTGGTGTATAGCCCTGAATTGTATTGCCTAGAACGCTTACCCTTAAAACTGAATGCGAACTTTCGCAGCAGCAGTATTTTGGCGCAACAGATTGCGGTGAGTGCAGGTGCAGGGTTGGCGATTTTACCCAAATTTTTGGCAGACGACAAAGCTGAGCTTGAAGAAGTTTTAGAGCAACAGGTTCGCTTTAACCATACCTTCTGGATGCTGACTTTTGTTGATTTACAGCATGAACCACGGATTAAACTGGTTTGGGATTATTTGCGTAAACAAGCTGATCAATATCAACATTTGCTCATTGATTAACGATTTAAATGGCAGATAAAAAAAGAGCCAATCCTTTAGGATCAGCTCTTTTAGCTATCGTTTGATACCTAAATTATGCCAACTCTCGTTGCAGTTTTCGCATCCGTGGTTTGTACACGAACTGATAGGTCACAGCTAAAATTAGCAACCAGACTGGACTGACATAAAGTGCTTTTAATGTATCTGGTTCAAGTGCCAAGATCACCAAGGCAAACAGCAAGAATGCAATCACCAGATAAGACATCCAAACCCCGCCCGGCATTTTAAAACTCGACTGTAGGTGTAACTCAGGGCGCAACTTACGGTAGCGGATATAGCACACCATAATCAGGCTCCAAACACTGATAAATAAAATCACACACAGCGCGCTCGCCAAAGTAAAGGCTTCTAGCGTATTCGGTACAAAGTACTGTAACACCGCCCCACCCATGATAAAAACACAAGAGAAAAATAAGCCATTGGCAGGTACGGCTTTTTTCGACAGTCGCCCCAATGCCGCAGGCGCTTGGCCATCTTTAGATAAACCAAACAACATCCGACTAGTCGAGAACACGCCACTGTTCATGGATGACATCACCGAAGACAGCACTACTAAATTCATAATAATCGCAGAGGTGACGATCCCTGCATTCATGAACAACTCAACAAATGGACTTTTATCCGCACGAATACTGTCCCACGGCGTGACCGCCATCACCACCAATA
The DNA here is from genome assembly GCF_000369505.1 of Acinetobacter sp. NIPH 298. GTDB lineage: Bacteria > Pseudomonadota > Gammaproteobacteria > Pseudomonadales > Moraxellaceae > Acinetobacter. The sequence goes on along the minus strand of NZ_KB850054.1, from coordinate 148,112 downwards.
ATGCCAAGACATAGAACAAGATGATCCGAATCGGAATCGCATTAATCGCTTTCGGGAGATTCTTATGTGGATCTTTGGTTTCAGCCGCAGTAGTACCAACCAGCTCCACCCCAACAAAGGCAAACACCGCAATTTGGAAACCCGCTAAAAAGCCATCCAAACCTTTGGGGAACATACCACCATGTGACCAGACATTGCTTAACGATGCCACAGCACCTTCAGGCGCTTGGAAATGACTAAAAATCATATAACCGCCGACACCAATCAAGCCGATAATCGCGAGAATCTTAATCAAGGCAAACCAAAATTCGATCTCACCAAATAAGCGTACGGTCAGCAAGTTAAGACCCAGTACAAACAGCACACAACCCGCACTAATCAAAGCCTGACCCATTGGGGTGAATGACACCCCATCTGGCAGCCAGAAACCCAGATAATTGATCACCGCAGCTAGATCTGCAATCCCAACCAGCACCCAACCGAGCCAATAGGTCCAACCGATGTAATACCCTGCCCATGGTCCAATCAGATCATGTGCCATATCTACGAAAGATTTATACTGTAAATTGGCAAGCAATAACTCACCAAGTCCACGCATCAGAAAAAAGAACATCGTCCCGATGATGATGTAAATAAAAAGAATCGAGGGACCTGCCAGAGAAATGGTTTTGCCTGAACCCATAAATAGTCCAGTGCCGATCGCACCGCCAATGGCAATCATTTGTAAATGACGATTGGAAAGCTTGCGTTGTAAATCGTTCGGTGCGTGTTGATCTTCTGAATGCTGTTGCATAACCGTCATAAAAAGTTCCCTTTTTCTTATTCCTGTATGAGCCAGCCTTTTTATTTTGTTGCGTTGATTCACGCTCTGTTAAAATGGCTGGCGCATATTCATTGCAAGAAAATACGCATCTGCTGCTGTTTTATCTACAATAAATACGTTACTTTTCATCTTTTTTAATATTATTTAAGCAAAACGATCACTGTTTGCTTTATTTTTGTGCTGCAATCACTGCAATTTCAATGAGCCAGTTCGGATTGACCAAATCAGCTTGAATCGTGGCACGCGACGGTGCGACACAACCTTTTAACCAATCCACATAAATCGCATTGACCGTCGGAAAATCAGAGAGATCTTTTAAAAACAGTTGAACCGACAATAGGCGTGATTTATCGGTATTTGCCGAAGCCAAGAGCTGCTCAATCGTCGCCAGAATATCTCGCGTTTGTCCTTCAATATCGAGGTCTGGATTTTTAGGCACTTGTCCTGATAAATACACCACCTTGTTAAAAACAGTGACGGCACTCATGACCTCAGTCGAGTTGATTTTCTGAATATCAGAATGTGACATGATGATTTCCTTCGTCTTGATTGATAAATTTGACACGTGCGGTCACCCCACACATCAGTTCATAACCGACGGTGCCTGAGGCTGCTGCAACATCATCAATGGGTAAAATACTTCCTGTTTTTGAGGTCCCCCAAAGCACAACTTCACTGCCAATCACAGCATTTGGGATGGGCGTTAAATCGACAGCCAACATATCCATGCTGACTCGACCAATGGTGCGGGTACGAATGCCATCCACTAAAATAGGTGTGCCTGTCGGTGAAATACGTTGATAACCATCGGCATAACCACAGGCGACGATGCCTATGCTCATTGGCTGTTCTGCGACAAAACTAGAACCATAACCGACGCTTTGATGGGCATTTAATTGTTGTATTGCAATAATTTCACTACGTAGACTCATGCTTGGGGCGAGTCCCCAATCTTGAATCGTGTGTTTTGGATAATCAGGCGAACTGCCGTAAAGCATAATGCCAGCACGGACATAATCAGATTGCAGTTGAGTGGAGTATCTGAGGATGGCGGCACTATTGCTGATCGATCTTTCACCGGGCAAATCTTGAATATTGCTCTCAAATTCGGTCAGTTGATAATCCACCCCGACTTGGCCGAAACGCTCTCCATCCGCATCAGAAAAATGCATCATATGGGTGACTTTTGCGACATTACTCAGACGCTGAAGATGTCGCCAAACTTGACGATATTGTTGTGGCTTGAAGCCTAAACGATTCATCCCACTGTTCATTTTCAGGAAAATATCGAACTGGGCAGGATAGATATGTTGTTGTAACCATTCTACTTGTTGTTCATTATGAATGGTGAAACTGAGTTGATATTGCGCGCAGTCAAACAAGTCTTGGGGTGAAAAAATACCCTCAAGCAACAGAATCGGTCCTGACCACCCCAATGCGCGTAAACGTTTGGCTTCATCAATATCGAGTAAGGCAAAACCATCCGCTGTTTTAAAAGCATCATAGACACGTTCGATCCCATGTCCGTAAGCGTTGGCTTTCACCACAGCAAAGACCTTGCTATTCGGCGTAGATTGCCGAACACGCTCAAGATTTTGGCGTAAAGCTTGGTTGTGAATCACCGCAGTAATTGGACGAGGCATGATTAACTTCCTTGTAAACTCAACTTATGCCGCGTGTGAATAACGCTGAATCGACAAACCATCGGTACTAATCTCGGTACGATGATTCATGACCAAATCGCTGATCAACTTGCCCGAACCACAAGCCATGGTCCAACCTAGCGTGCCATGCCCTGTATTCAGGAATAAATTCTTATATTTGGTCGCACCAATGATCGGAGTACTGTCTGGGGTCATCGGACGTAAACCAGTCCAGAATGATGCCTGTTCCAAATCTCCACCGGGAAATAGATCTCGTGTCACCATTTCTAAAGTGCCACGGCGGTCTTCATTCAAGCCCAGATTAAAACCGCTTAACTCCGCCATACCACCGACACGAATCCGTTGATCAAATCGCGTCAGCGCCACTTTATAGGTTTCATCCAATACAGTTGATTGTGGCGCAAGGCTAGGATCAACAATCGGCACAGTGAGTGAATAACCTTTCACGGGATAAACAGGTAAATTCAGTTCAAGTGGTTTCAGGAAGTCACGTGAATAACTGCCAAAGGCCAGCACAAATCGGTCTGCAGTCAGGATTTCACCATTGACCATCACGCCTTTGATCTGATCGCCTTCAACAATCAGTTTTTCCACATTTTGATCAAATTTGAATTCGACACCCAAGTCTTGAGCGATTTTTGCCAAAGCATTGGTAAAGAGGTAACAATCACCTGTTTCATCATTCGGCAAATGCAAACCACCCACCAGTTTATCGCTATGCGCTAATGCAGGCTCAACACTGCCAAGTTGTTCAGCATTGAGCAAATTGAAGTCCACACCACATTCTTTTAACACTTGAATATCACGTTGTACCGCTTCAAGTTGTGCGTCATTGCGAAACACTTGTAGTGTGCCCTTAGAGCGATTTTCATAATGAATACCAGTTTGCGCTCTGAGGTCACGTAAACAGTCACGGCTATATTCAGCCACACGCATCATGCGTTCTTTGTTGACCGCATAACTTTGTGGATTACAGTTTTTTAGCATTTGTGCCATCCACTGTAGCTGCCACATACTACCGTCCACACTTATTGCAAGCGGTGCATGATGTTGGAACATCCACTTCACTGCTTTAAATGGAATACCGGGTGCAGCCCACGGTGTTGAGTAACCCGGCGAGATTTGTCCTGCATTACCAAAACTCGTTTCTTGGGCAGGGCCAGACTGACGATCAAGTACAGTCACTTGAGCACCTTGTTGCGCAAGGTAGTAAGCACTTGCTACACCAATAACACCACTTCCTAAAACGATAACGCGCATAATAGGTCCCTCTCGCCCACTAGTTTATTTAACTAGTATATTTTCGTATCAATAGTTTTTTTGACTGTTTTTAGGCTTATAATCTAGGTAATTTAATCGATTTGTCATGAAAAAATTAAAATAAAAGGAAATAATCTATGCGTACATTAGATCGTATTGATCGCCTGATTTTAGAGATTTTGCAGCGTGAAGGTCGTATTGCAATTAGTGAGCTGGCCTCACGTGTCAATTTATCGACCACGCCCTGCTCAGAACGTGTGAAACGATTGGAGCGTGAAGGTGTGATCATGGGCTATTACGCTCGGCTCAACCCTGCGTATGTGGATCGCAGCTTATTGGTATTTTTAGAAATTAAGCTGTCTGCCAAATCAGGTGATGTATTTGATCAGGTCGCGAGAGATCTGGTCGATATTCCTGAAGTATTAGAATGTCATTTAATCTCAGGTGAATTTGATTATTTAGTCAAAGCACGACTCAAAGAAATGAGTGCTTATCGACGCTTATTGGGTGACTTATTGAAAAAACTACCCGCATCTGCATCTTCACATAGTTATGTGGTGATGGAGGAAGTAAAAGAGTCTTTATATTTAGATATGAGTAGGAGCTGACGCTCGCCGCTGTTTACGACAGCCCTAAGCTAAAGCGCGTCTGGCTCGGACACGCTTTAGAGATATAGATATTTCACGATTAAAAATATTTTAAAATCGCGATGTGTTTATTTTGATGTTTGAATGTTGAAAACCACTTCACCACAGGATAAAGCGCAAAAGACAATCCAATCGAAATCAGCCACAGCATCCATACATGCGCAACCGAAAGATAAGCGCCTTGATTGACACCCCAAATACTTACCGCAAGTACATAAAGTAACTTCAGCACATACAAATGCAGTAGATAAAAGAACATCGGCACTGAACCAAACACCACCAAAGGTTTAAACCACTTTTGTTGCTGCCAACGATCAAATACCACCAAAAGGATCAGCCCCACACTGACATTCCACAAAAGGAAAAGTAAAGAGGGTGGATATTTCGTCAGATTAAAAAAGCTCATGATACTGAGTTGTAAACTATCAAAATGCTGCCAAGGCTGATCGCCATAGATATTGATCAAACGCAGTAAAATAAACAATCCGAGACTGATCAAGCCGATGCCCAATAAATACTGATTTCTTTGTTTGGCGGTGTATTTTTGACTAAAGAAATGTCCCAAGGCATAGCCCAATAAGATCACGCCAATCCACGGTAAAATAGGATATGAAGTACGTAATTTGATTCCTGCAAACTCGATCCAGCCACGCTCATGCAAAACCAGCCACAATGTCTGTATTGCAGTTCCTTCGGAGAAATGCACGCTGTCTAAAAGATTATGCCCAAAAATAACAGTCAGGCCGCTCAGGACCATCACAGGTAAAGGCAAACGAATACACGCCGCCAAGACCACCATACTGATCCCGATCGCCCAAATCACTTGTAAATAAATCACGTCAGGTGGGAATGTTGCGGTCCAAGCAAAATTGACCAACGTCAACTCAAGTGCAATTAAAAACAGACCACGCTTTAATAAAAAAGCCCGTGTTTGTTGCAAACTTTGTGTTTTTGAATAGAACAAAAAAGCGGAGATACCCGTCAACAACACAAAAATAGGTGCACAAAGATGTGCCAACACACGACTGCCAAATAAAGCGGGTTCAGTCGCGGATACATCCATTGGATCTGGTACTTGTTTATGCAGATAGAAAGTTTCTCTGACATGATCGAGCAACATGATCAGAATGACCAAACCTCGCAATGCGTCAATCGACTGTAACCGTTGGCTCGTTTTCACTAAGGACATAACAAAAAAAGATTTAAAAATTAATGTAATGTTATACTATTACAAAACACTCCTTTTGTCTTTCTTTGGTTGATGATTTATGCAACGCACACTTGGATTTTGGTCTTGCTTGGGGCTTGGTCTTTTCTCTACAACAACATGGGCAGATGACCCGACCACGGTACTTGAAACCATCCGTATTCAAGCGGATACATCTCAACAGGATATCCAGCAAAACAGTAGCGCAAGCAAATTCTCCCACGATGTACTCGATATCCCCTTTAACCGCTCTTTTATCTCTCAACAAGTGATCGAGCAACAAGATGTGCAACGCATTGACGATGCCTTAACCTTGGTCAGTGGTGTGTTTCATCAAAATAACTATGGCGGCGGATTTTGGGATAATTATTCCTTTCGTGGTTTTAGTAGCGATCCCAATCTCGGTGCTGCAACCATTCGTAATGGTTTAAGCGTGAATCGTGGGGTCAGCGCACCCAAAGATATGGTCAATATCGAATCACTGGATTTTCTAAAAGGACCGATGGCTGCACTGTATGGGCGTGGAGAAACAGGCGGGCTACTCAATATCAATAGTAAAAAACCACAGTGGCAAAGCGAGAGTGAAATAAATCTTCGTGCCAATAGCCAAGAGCAATACCGCATCAGCCTCGAACACACTGCGCCAATCAATGATACGCTGGCTTATCGTTTTGCTGTTGCTCATGAAGACAATCAAAGCTTCCGTAATCATGTCAGTAGCGAACGTTGGTTCTTTTCACCACAACTGACTTGGAAAATTTCAGACCAAACCCAACTCGATTTTGACAGTGAATTTACCCAACATTTAGGCACCTTTGACCGCGGCATCAGTACTGTTCAGAAACAGTTTGTGATGAATCCAAAAACCTTCACTGGTGAACCCAGTGATGGCGATATGCGCGTCAAAGACCATTTTTATCAATTGCGTTTAAGCCATGAATTTAATGATGCATGGAAACTCAACAGTGCACTCAGTTATAAAGATGCGCAAATGGTTGGTTTCTCAACTGAACCACGGCGTATGCAAGCCGATGCTCGAACATTGGAACGCCAACGTCGTTATCGTGATTATCAAAGCGAAGATGTACTGGCACAAACCGAACTGCTGGGAAAATTAGACAGCACATGGGCACGTCATGAAGTTGTTGTTTCAACAGAATTGGGACAATTGGACTATCGTCAATATCAATTACGTCGCAATCATAGTGCTGACCGCCCCAATACCATTGATATTTATCAGCCAAATTATAGACAGTACACACCAAGCTTAGCGCCATTTACAGATACCGATGAGCGACAACGGTATTTTGCGCTCAACCTACAAGATCAGATGTTCTTCAATGATCAATGGAGCGTCTTAGTCGGGACTCGCTTTGATCGAGTCGAACAAAACTTTGAAAATCATCTGAGCCAAACCCAACACAAGCAAAGCCTTAACCAAGCCAGTCCACGCGTCGGTGTCAATTTCAAAGCATCGGATCAATGGTCGTTTTATAGTAATTATGGGCGCTCATTTGCGATGAACAGTGGTATGGATCGCAACGGTGAAAACTTTGCCCCTGAAAAAGGTCAAAGCTATGAAGTTGGAAGCAAATATCAGCTCAATGATCACAGCTTGCTCAGCCTCGCATTATTCAAAATGCAGAAGCAAAATGTGCTGACAACCGACCCCATGGATAGCAATTTTCAAACTGCAGCAGGTGAAGTTAGCAGCCAAGGCATTGAGTTGGATCTCAATAGCCAAATCACGGATCGCTGGTCACTCAATGCCAACTATAGCTATACCGATGCCAAGATCGAAAAAGACCAAGACTTAGCAAAAGGAGCACGCCTCAGCAATGTGCCTAAACAGCAAGGCTCTATCAGTACCAATTATGAATTTTTACAACAAGATGCGAGAACAGCAGGTGTAGGTGCCAACCTCACTTATGTCGGTGAGCGTAGTGGTCATAATCTTGATAATGGTTTTAATCTGCCAAGCTACACACTGGTCAATTTAAATGCCTATTACGCACCGTCTGATCGCTTACGCTATCAATTCAACCTGAATAATCTGTTTGATAAAACCTATTATGTTTCGAGTTATAGTGATTTATGGGTTCAGCCGGGTGAACCTTTGAATGCCTCCGTGTCAGCTCAATTCAAATTCTAATCAATATGACTCAGCCCGTATCAAGCGAGCTGAGTCATATTTTATCCATGATTATTCATCTTCTTCATCATAGATGTAACTCATACAGCCCCAACCATCGTACTCACCCTCAAACTCTTGAGCGATACGAGTCATCCACTCTTCCAAATCTACAATATCTTCATGTTCAAGCATCATATTGACATGAATATTCAGCACCCACATGTCCGAACCGTCTGAGTGCAATTCTTCTTGAAACATTGAGATTTTTTGCTCTTGATGTAAAAGATGCAAAGCACATTTTTCAATTTGTTCTTGTTTCTCAAACACAATCGAAAACTCCACCTCATGGGGTTCGCTCAGGTCGTTGCCATCTTCAAACATTTGCCATAGCACATTGCCGTTGTCGTCATCGGGAAATTGTTCAGGGTCGCGTGTCATAAGAATATCCTTTGTTATGTATTTGACTTGATCGTTTGGCTATAGATTAAACCATTTTTATGTCAGTTTTTAGACGCATTAATATAATTATTGTAGCCAGAACTTGAACCAAATCATCGCTGTGAATTATCGCGCAAGGTGATTAAATTCGATTGAAAGCACCACTTGATCCAGACACCGAATGCCATTTTCAAAAATAGGTTCAGGATAGTTTTTAAAAGCATCGCGCTCGATACGCGACATGCGAAAACCGCATTTTTGATACAGCCCGAGTTGATTTAGACTAGAATTACCTGTTTTCACCCATAAAGTTTGCACTGCCAATGGCGCGACATATTCAATCGCAGATTGAATTAAAGCCTTCGCCAAACCCTGCCCTTGCATCCTTTGATCTACTGCAATATTTTGAATCTCTGCCTCATGGTCATTTTGAGTTAGACACAGTTGCGCAATGATATGATTCTGCTCATCAACAATCAGAAAGATATTTGCTTGTTCTAGATAAGTCGAGATTTGTGCCCAATTGGGATCAGCTTCCAATAACAACAACTTTAATTGTGCTTGTTGTTGTTCGGATAATGCGACCCACGATGTATGCTGAATTGAAACCATCATCTCACCCTTTTATTTTTTAGAATTTTACCTCAGCGTGAATTTCAATATTTTGCATATTTAAAGGATGTTGAAAAGCCAGATAAGCGGCATGCAAAGCCATCCGTTTTAAATGAAACTTGGCAGGTTCAGGATGATAGAGTTTATCCCCCATAATCGGATGCCCAATATGCATCATATGGACCCGAAGTTGATGCGAACGTCCTGTCACAGGCTCTAAACGCACACGGCTTTGATCCATTTCTGCATCATAGTGCAACGATTGAAATAAGGTTTTGGCAGCCTTACCTATTTCAAAATGCACCATCTGACGTGGACGATTTTCCCAATCGGTAATCAACGGAACCTCGACACTGCCTTCAGCCTGAATCTGCCCCTGCACCAAAGCCACATAGTGTTTTTTCACGCTACGCGCCTGAAACATTTTACTGACTGCAACTTCTGCATCACGATGCTTAGCAAACATCAACAAGCCAGAGGTCGCCATATCCAGACGATGGGTGACTTTGGCGGTCGGATATTTTTCCAAAACACGCAAATAGGCACTATCTTGATGTTCAGGTAAACGCCCCATCACCGACAATAACCCAGCAGGTTTATTCACCACCACCAAGTCTTCATCTTCATACAAGATTTCTAACGGATCTTGCGGTGGCATATAAACAAAGTTGTCATTTAAAGGCATAAGGGCGCAATTGGCTAACAAATATCAGCGCAAATCATAAAGAAATTCCCGTCATTCGGCAAAAGCATTTTGGCGAGGTCACAATAATAATAGAAGGTGTTCCACGTGAAACAAGATCAGCTAATGCTCTGCTCAAGAACGCGTTGGCTGTATGTGCATACTGCTATCGGACTCATCCAATTTAAAAAATGGCAATAACAGCGCTTCCATACTATAAAAACCTTTAGGCTTATCTTTTAGGTTTTCGATGGCAAATAAGATGCCATTGCCAAAAGCTTCACGCGTAATTGACTCATGTTTGAGTCGAACGGTTTGAAATGGAAAACCAAATAAGATTTCATGCACCCCCACAATCCCACCAGCCCGTACTGATTTAATCGTGTCTTCAGACAGCCCTAACTCACGTGTAATCACTTTGGCTGTGCCTGACACCTCAGACTTGGCTTTAAAGTGTTCTTCAATGACATCAATATCCGTATAAGGGGCGATATTTTTTAATATTTTGGCGGCAAGAATCAGAAAGTTAATTCCGATCGTAATATTCGGTGAATGCAAGACACAGGTGCTTTCAGCAAGCTGATGGAGCTGATTGATGCGAGCATCGGGATACTGGGACACGGCACTGACAATGGTAATGCCTCTTTTTGCCGCTTCTTCAGCGTAGTAATCTAAGCCTTGCTCTGAGGAAAAATCGACAATCACATCAACTGGATAGCGATCGAGAAGTTCAACGATAGAATACTCATCTTTTGAATGGATAATGCCTGGATCATCTGCCTCAACCCCCAAAAATTCAGGAACAGATCGGTGCTCAAGCTGTTTAGACTGACGAATAACCCATTGTAAACTGGTCTTTTTTGACTCTAATAATACGGATGCAACTGCACGGCCTGTTTTACCAAAGCCCATGATACCCACTTTCATTTTAATTGTCCTTTTCTGCACTTAGGGGCTTCCAACTATCCCCCTATAAAGATTTATCAGATGCGAGCCATCTCATAAATAAATAGTGTAAAAAATCTCCAGCCTGCCAAAGTTAGGCCCAAACTAACAACTCAACATAAGCCTGTCAATCAATGCACCTTCATTTAAACTGAGACAATGAGAGCTAAATAATTGAAAATATTTAACTTATTAAAATGTCACATGATGTTTAGTCAGCGGAAATTATTGACAATCAATCACTTAAATACGGTCATTGAAGAGGATGGAGGAGCTTTGCAGCGAGGAAAAGTGAGATGTTTTTTTATTTTTCTTATTTATTGTTGTTTCGCAGAATTTTTAAGGGTATCAAGGGAAAACATGTTGTTTACTTCAACACCTATGACTTTGTAAGTCACAACCTTTGCCTATAAACTTTTGATTTATAGCGTCCTAAGCCGAATCGAGACCTTTTGGGTAAGTACACACTTGCTTTGTAAGCTTCGGCGCATGCTACTCTTTTCGATCCCTTTCACACCCTTGAGACATAGTTTAGGGGGATCGCTGTGGGATTGTTTTCCTAAAAAAATGGTATTTTCCGCCAATTTTGGAATAATTTTGCATCTTTATTTTTAAAATCAGAATTATTTACCATTATTATGATTTAAATACAGTTAAAATTCTCTATAAATCATATTTAATCGAAATTTTAATCAAAAATAGACGTGGAGAAATGGTACGTTTTCAAGATAAATAGACACTACGCCCAAATCACCATAATTGCCGCCACAATAACTAACCACAATCCGAGATGGTCTGTTCTTGCCAGTTTCTCTTTAAAGAAAAACGCCGAGATGAGTAAGCTAAATAAAATCTCAACCTGCCCGAGCGTTTTAACAATCGCCACCGTCTGCATACTCATGGCACTAAACCAGCCCAATGAAGCAAGGAAACTACAGACACTGACTTTAAAAGTTAGCCCGAGTCGTTGCCACATGCTATACAAAGTTTTTCGACTAAACAGTCCGAGATACAACAACATAATGATGCATTGGAAACTGATCAGACTGCACAGTACCCAAGCTGCACGATGTAGAAATGGCAACATGCCCAGTTCCAAACTGGCTTCACGCACCAACAATGACGTAATCGCAAAGCATAAACCACTGCCTAAACCGATCATCAAAGTTTTGACTGATAATTGGGCCTGCTGATGACCTTTACTCAGGAGAAAAACCGCCACAGCCCCGATTGAAACGCCAATCCAGCCCCACACAGTTAAATGTTCTTGTAAGAATAAAACACCGACTAAGGCCGCCAAGATCGCTTCACTTTTGGCCAGTCCAACCCCAATCGCATAGTTTTTTTGTTGAAATAATTTGACCATCAATGCAGTCGCATAGATTTGGCTAATGCCTGCAATCACTACATAGAACCAAAATTTATTGGAAAAATGGACTTCAGTAGCAACAGGTTGGTGAAAATAAAGAAATGCGAGATAACTAAAGGCAAAAATCGGAGCAAAGAAGAACCGTGCGAGTGTCGTACCATAAACATCAACGGTGGTACTAAGTTGTTTTTGAAATGCATTGCGCCAAGCCTGCATAAATGCAGCCATAAGAGTGAACAAGATCCAAGTGATTGCCATAAGCTTGAGCGCAAAATCAAATATGCGTGTAATTTACTCGCTTCACTGTGATTTTTCGAGCGTTAGTTTAGAAAAATCACCTTGATTGATACGGTTTTAATTGCTTGTTTTTAAGTGAAAGATCACCGAAAGTACAGCGTTACTAAAAATCAAAAATAGCGGGCTTATGCTTAGTTTTGCCATGGAAACTTTTTAAAGCGATGTCGGAGTCGATACATTAAACCGCCATGAAGATTACCCAGACGCCACGCCAATTTTGAAGTTACGGTCATATCTGGAATCCAGTAACGCGGCTGCACTTGATCCAAAGGCTGCGGCTCAACGATTTCAACTTCTGCCGCAATATAGCCCTCGCCATCCTGCAAACTCATCCGTGCCAATACCTTGCCTGATGCATCGCAGATTTGAGTCTCACCCACCATTTCAGTCAACCATTTCACATGCGGTAACAGAGGCATATCACTCATTACCTCCCCCACATGTGCGGCATGTACCACAGGTATGCCTGTCAACCGTGCCATTTGGGCAGGCAAAGCTTCACTTTGTTGTTTATAGATTTCATGTTCGTGTCGCATCCACTTACCTAACACGCCATACCAGTTGATCGGCATGGAGTACCAACACATGCCGCCTAAAATCAGTTGTGCGCGCTGATCTCGGATGCGTTTCGCAGTACCGTAACGTGCCCACTCCCACCCTGACACTAAAGCAACTTTGCATTTCAAGGTGGTTGAATCGACTACGCCATCATCGACACCACCACGATAAAAGTTTTGCTCCCATGCCGTCGGGATATCTTTGTCATGCAGATGATAGTCACCATTCGCCTCGACCAAGATATAAGTGCCGTAAGCGTGCCCATCCCGAATTGCAACAAATCCACCAGTCATAACCACATTGAGCTGCGTTGCTAATCGAATTAATAGTTGAAAAGGTTCGCCTTGTAATGGTTGTGGTGTCTGCAATGCCAGTGGTGAATAAACATTTGGGGAAGTCATGGACTCAGGCAGCACGATAACATCAGGTTGATGCTCCTGATATGCTGCTAAAATCAGTTGTTCAAGCTTTTTTAGATTTGCTTCGACTTGTCCAAGTTTTAATGCAGGTTGAATCGCTACAATTTTCATGAGAACCTTTTTCTGTCGAAATTTTATTCTCAAAAGATTAGCATTAAATTTTTAAAAAACTGTGGCGCTGCTCGATACATTTTCGGCTTATTTATCTAATACTCCAGCAATGACCATAAACTCTAGATTCATCGCACCATATATAAACTACAATAAAGGGCTTATATTTTCTCGCTTATTTGCCCGTACCCAACGTACAGTTACCACTACAAAAACAATCACCAATACCGTAATCGCCACAGGCATCACAAACGCCAAAACTGACAATAAAATTGAGCCAATCAATTCCCCTGTCGCCACCATAAAGTTACCGAGTCCGCCTGTGGTTGCCGTCGAGACTCCACGCAAAGCGACGGTATTGAACTGAACTGCACCTGCTGTTCCACCACCAACGATAATCGCGGCTGCCCAAGTTGCAAACTGAGACATTTCTCCACTAATTACTGCCATCGTGGTCAGCGTTCCAGCAATCACTGCCGCAGGTGTTGCGACGGTATCCAATAGATTATCGACCCATGGCACATAGTACGCAGCAATTTCACAGATCGTCGCAAAACCGAGTGCGACACAAACAGCGGGAATCGCCAGCCATTCAAAGCCTTTTGCGGGTTCATACCATCCCATTAAGGTCGCAATACTCATCACCAATAAAGGAACAAAAACACGAAAACCACAGGCAGCACTTAATCCTACGCCTATACAGAGTCCTAAAATTGTTTCCATATTGGTTTTCCTTGTTTGCTGTATAGGGTCGATCTATTTATTTCATATTTTAAGCCAACAAAAAAGCCCTATCGCGAGATAGGGCTTTTTTTAAAACAGTGGATAACTGTTTGTTGTTTGCGGCTTAGGCATTCTTGCTGTTGAATTGATTGCCAAGGCATTTGGTACACGGAGGTAAACGATCAGTACCAATTTCTAAATAAGCGCGATGTCCGCATTGGACACAAAAATAGAAACCAGTTCCGGGTCTTTCGCCAGCAGTCACCATCTTTGTTCTCCATAGATTTTAGAAATGGTACATATACTATAACTTGATAGTATTGATTATTTATTGACCTTTTTGACGAGAGTTAGTGGCGGAAAGGTTAAAAACTCACATAGGTTTTTCAACCAAATATTTCTTGCTGAAAAATTTCTCCTCTACGAACACGAGCCTTTCTACTATTTGTTCCAGAATACATATAACCATAATACTCACCATAAATATTCGCATTAGACCCCTTATTATTCAAAATATTTTTCTCAAGATGTAATAGCTTTTCCTTTAATTCAACTTTATTTGTTTTTTGAACTTTAGTAATCTCAATAACTAATGTATAAAAATTTGACTTTCTAAACCAAATCGAATCTAAAGGAAGTTCCAATTTGTCCAATATAGAAAAAGCGTAGAGTATTTCGGATTTTCTTAAATTTTCATTTTCAAATACTTCATTAAACTCAGCAATACACTTCTCAATTTCTGTATCTCTTACAAAATAACCACCCCTCTCAAGTGTTGACATGACGGATAGAAAAAAATGTACATCGACCATCCTTGTTATTTCCGAATCATCAAATACATTATATTTGCTCAAATCAATTTCATTTGATAATTTTTTTGCAACTTGAATAAACTTTCCATCATAAATAGCATTATGGATTTCAATATCATCTAACTTAAACTTCGTAAGGTTTATTCGTCTAAAAACTTCTTTTACAATGTCCTCATTAACCTTACCAATATCACGCATAACCACCTGATATTCTAGGAAATTTGAACGCTCAATATCATTAAGTTCTGAAAATCTTTTGACCAATTTCAAAGGTCTTTCGAATTCATCACTGATATAATTTATAATAGTAGTTAGACGCTGTTGCCCATCTATGACTTTTTGCTTTGTAATTATCTTTTTAAGATCTGTTTCTCCTTGACACACATAGATCTCAGGAAAAGGAAAACCTTTTAAAATTGTATCTATAAATTGCTCTTGGTGCTCTTGAGTCCAAACAAAACGCCTTTGAAAGGATGGTGCTAAATCCAGCTTTTGATCTGATATTTTTTGAAATATATCTGCAATAGTAGGATTAGTAACAGACGGCTTAATTTGATGACTCATTATTTAATTCCTTGAATAATATATTTTTTCTGCAAACCTACAAACCCACTCACAATGTAACTTTCATAGTGTTGATATGTTTTAAATACACCACCTGAAACTTTATAGTTTCCGATTTCTGATCGATTATAGGAAAGGCTATTAAAAAACTCGAACCAACTATTCTTTAATTCTTTCATTTGAAATGAAACTGGAAGTTTATCTGGGCGAATCCAACCTAATGCCGTATATTCTAAGAAATCATGATATTTCTGTACCTCTGAATAGTTTAAAGTCTTTCTTGATGCTCTATATTCTTGTTGGAATTTATTAATTTTCCACATTATCTCTTCGAAGAATTTTTCTGAAATAATAGCTACATCAATATCTGAATCTAAATCAAAATCTTTATCTTTGAATGGGCTAAATCCCAACTTAGCTGAACCAGTAATATATACTTCGTGAAATGAAACACCAAATTGAATGGCAATTCTTTTTCTGAATTCATAGTAGTTATGTTCATTTTCTCTAAAAATAAAAGGAATACCGTGCAATACTAATTTTCTACAGAAATCACTTACTTCACTTTCATTTTTAAGGCTTGAAAGTTGCCTTTTAAATTCACTATTATCCATTTCGAACCACACAAAAAACCCCATCATTAAGATAGGGCGTTTTTTAAACAATATCAACAACCTTTAACTAAAGTATCAAGCCACTTGACCTTCTAAAAAGTCTTGAGCAAAACGCTGTAATACACCGCCTGCTTCATACACAGAAACTTCTTCTTCTGTATCTAAACGACAAGTTACAGGCACTTCAACGATTTCATTTCGACCATCAGCCGTCGATCGTTCAATCACCAAAGTTAAGTCAGAACGTGGTGAGATATTACCAATCACACTATAAAGCTCAGTACCATCTAACTTTAAGGTCTTACGGTTGACACCTGGCTTAAACTCAAGCGGTAAAACGCCCATACCCACTAAGTTCGTGCGGTGAATACGCTCAAAACCTTCAGCCACGATCGCTTCAACACCTGCGAGACGAACACCTTTGGCAGCCCAGTCACGACTAGAACCCTGACCATAATCCGCACCCGCAACGATGATCAACGGTTGCTTACGGTTCATGTAAGTTTCAATCGCTTCCCACATCCGCATCACTTCGCCTTCAGGCTCGACACGCGCTTTTGAACCTTGCTTAATGGTGCCGTCTGAACGAACGACCATTTCATTAAACAATTTCGGGTTAGCAAATGTCGCACGTTGTGTAGTGAGATGGTCGCCACGATGGGTTGCGTATGAGTTAAAGTCTTCCTCAGGCACACCCATTTTCGCCAAATACTCACCAGAAGCACTATCTAACACAATCGCATTCGACGGTGACAAATGATCTGTGGTGATGTTGTCACCCAAGATTGCAAGTGGACGCATATTGGATAAAGTGCGTGGCGCAGCCAATGCCCCTTCCCAATACGGCGGACGGCGAATATAAGTACTCATTGGACGCCAATCATACAATGGGCTTGCCGCTTGTTCATTGACACCCAAATCAAACATTGGAATGTAGATTTTACGGAACTGTTCAGGCTTGACCGACTCTTTCACTAAAGCATCAATTTCAGCATCCGATGGCCAGATGTCTTTCAGGTAAATTGGATTACCATCTTTATCGTTTCCAAGTGAATCGGTTTCGATGTCAAAACGAATCGTTCCTGCAATCGCATAAGCAACAACCAGTGGCGGCGATGCCAAGAATGCTTGTTTTGCGTAAGGATGAATACGACCATCAAAGTTACGGTTACCTGAAAGTACCGCAGTCGCATACAAATCACGATCAATAATTTCTTGTTGAAGGACTGGATCTAATGCACCTGACATACCATTACAGGTGGTACATGCATAGGCCACGATACCAAAACCAAGTTTCTCTAGGTCTTTCAGTACGCCTGCTTCTTCAAGATATAGCGCAGCAGCTTTTGAACCCGGTGCAAATGATGATTTCACCCATGGCTTACGCGTTAAACCAAGTTCATTGGCTTTACGTGCCAATAGACCTGCCGCCACGGTATTACGTGGGTTTGAAGTATTAGTACACGAAGTGATTGCGGCAATGATGATTGCACCGTCAGGCATCAAACCATCAGTACGGTGCTCAACCACACCAGCAATGCCTTTGGCTTTCAAATCAGCCGTAGACACACGCGCATGTGGGTTTGATGGACCAGCGATGTTGCGCGTTACGCTTGAAAGATCAAAACGAAGTACACGTGGATATTGTGCTTGGGTCATATCTGATGCCCAAAGACCGATTTCTTTGGCGTATTGTTCAACCAGTTTGACTTGGTCTGCTTCACGACCTGTCAAAGTTAAATAGTCAATGGTGTTTTGGTCGATGTAGAACATCGCCGCAGTTGCACCATATTCTGGGGTCATATTGGAAATGGTCGCACGGTCACCAATCGACATGGTGTCTGCGCCTTCACCGAAGAACTCAAGGTAAGCACCGACCACACGCTCTTTACGCAAGAACTCTGTGAGCGCCAAAACGATATCAGTTGCAGTGATGCCTGCTTGACGTTGACCGACAAACTCAACTCCAATAATGTCAGGTAGACGCATCCACGAAGCACGACCCAACATGACATTTTCAGCTTCTAAACCGCCGACACCAATCGAAATTACGCCAAGCGCATCGGTATGTGGTGTGTGTGAATCTGTACCGACACAGGTATCTGGGAATGCGATTCCATCACGCGCCTGAATCACTGGAGACATTTTCTCCAAGTTGATTTGGTGCATGATGCCGTTACCCGCAGGGATCACGTCGACATTTTTAAATGCTGTCTTCGTCCACTCAATAAAGTGGAAACGGTCTTCGTTACGACGGTCTTCAATGGCACGGTTTTTTTCAAACGCGTCAGGATCAAAACCGCCAAACTCAACTGCAAGTGAGTGATCCACAATCAATTGTGTTGGAACCACTGGATTGACTTTCGCTGGATCGCCACCTTGCTCCGCAATGGCATCACGCAAACCTGCGAGATCAACCAAAGCGGTTTGACCTAAGATGTCATGACAAACTACACGTGCAGGATACCAAGGAAAATCCATGTCCTGACGGCGTTCGATTAACTGAGTTAAGGCATCATTGAGCAATGCTGGGTCGCAACGACGCACCAATTGCTCTGCCAATACTTTCGAGGTATACGGTAAAGTCGCGTATGCGCCTGGCTGAATATCTTCAACGGCTTGACGCACGTCATAGTATTCGAGCTGGGTATCGCCATCATAATTTGGCAGCGGTTTACGGTATTGTGTGTTATTCATATTAGCCACGCTCCGCCAAAGCTTTGAATTCTAAGTTTTCAGGACCCGTATAGTTCGCGCTTGGACGGATAATTTTGCCGTCTTGACGTTGCTCAATCACATGCGCTGACCAACCTGCGGTACGTGCAATCACGAACAATGGCGTGAACATTGCGGTTGGCACACCCATCAAGTGATAGCTCACTGCACTGAACCAATCAAGGTTCGGGAACATGTTCTTCACTTCTTTCATCACCGCTTCTAGACGTTCAGCGATCAAATACATTTTGTTATTTTCTTGCGCTTCAGCAAGATCATAAGCCACTTTCTTGATCACTTCGTTACGTGGATCAGAAATGGTATATACAGGGTGACCAAAACCGATGATCACTTCTTTCTTTTCAACACGACTACGAATGTCTGCTTCTGCTTCGTCGGCATTGTCATAACGTTGTTGGATGACGAAGGCAACTTCGTTTGCACCACCATGTTTTGGTCCACGCAACGCACCAATACCGCCTGTAATCGCTGAGTACATGTCAGAACCTGTACCTGCTACGACACGTGAGGTAAATGTTGAGGCATTGAACTCATGCTCTGCGTACAGAATCAATGAGGTATGCATCGCTTCAATCCATTCTTCAGATGGTTTTTCGCCATGAAGTAGATGCAGGAAATGTGCAGCAATCGAGTCATCATCAGTTTCGACTTCGATACGGCGACCATTGTTGCTGAAGTGATACCAATACAACAACATTGAGCCTAGGCTTGCCATCAATTTATCAGCAATGTCTTTTGCACCCGCTTCGTTGTGATCTTCGTGTTCAGGCGTTAAACAGCCCAAAACTGAAACGCCAGTACGCATCACGTCCATCGGGTGTGCTGACGGTGGAAGTTGCTCAAGCGCAGTTTTAAGTGCAGCAGGTAAGCCACGCAGTGCTTTGAGTTTTGCTTTATAAGCTTTGAGTTCGGCTTTGTTTGGCAGTTTGCCATGTACTAGTAAGTGTGCCACTTCTTCAAATTGGCTGCCCACTGCGAGGTCAAGAATGTCATAGCCACGATAGTGCAAGTCATTGCCGCTACGCCCTACGGTACACAGTGCAGTGTTTCCTGCAACTTGACCACTGAGTGCAACTGATTTTTTTGGTTTGAAGCCTGTTGTTGGCGTTTCATTACTGCTCATAAGATTGTCCTTTTTTTATATCTTTGGGTTAAAACTTGCCAATTCCCTAATCCCCCTAAATCCCCCTTTTAAAAGAGGGATTTCACATTCATCCTAGACAATCTAAGATTTATGTTATTCCCCTCTTTTTCAAAGATGAGGAACATGGTTCCGCAAGGGGGGGAGATTTATTACTTATTTCTTTTCAAAAGTTCCATCTAGATATTGTTCAAACGCATGGTAGTTAATACGCTCATACAATTCTTGACGAGTTTGCATGGTGTCCACCACATTCTTTTGTGTACCTTCTTTGCGTAAAGTCTCATACACATTTTCTGCTGCTTTATTCATCGCACGGAATGCAGAAAGTGGATATAAAGCAATACTGACATCGGCAGAAGCCAATTCTTCCGTGGTGAAAAGTGGCGTAGAACCAAATTCAGTAATGTTCGCCAATACAGGAACTTTGGTCAAATCAGCAAACTGCTTATACATAGCCAATTCAGTAATTGCTTCAGGGAATAACATATCCGCACCTGCTTCAATATATGCACCTGCACGATCAATCGCTGCTTGTAAGCCTTCAACCGCCAAAGCATCCGTACGTGCCATGATCACAAAACTGTCATCAGTACGTGCATCAACCGCTGCTTTGATGCGGTCAACCATTTCTTGTTGTGTCACGATTGCTTTATTTGGGCGGTGACCACAACGTTTAGCACCGACTTGATCTTCGATATGCATCGCTGCTGCACCGAACTTAATCATCGACTTGGTGGTACGAGCAATATTAAATGCAGATGCGCCGAAACCAGTATCCACATCCACCAATAATGGTAAGTCACAAACATCAGTGATACGACGTACATCTGTCAATACGTCATCAAGGTTGCTAATGCCTAAATCAGGTAAGCCCAACGAACCTGCCGCGACACCGCCACCTGATAAATAAATGGCTTTATAACCTGCACGTTTTGCCAATAAAGCATGGTTTGCATTAATTGCCCCCACCACTTGTAATGGTTTTTCTTGTGCGACCGCGTCGCGGAATAGCTGACCAGCAGACTGTTTAGCCATGTTGATATTCTCCTTGAGTTTGCAGCAATGTTTGCTCAACAATTTTGTAGGATGCATTGATGTGACGGTGCATCAGCATTTCGGCGAGTTCACCGTCACCTTCAGCAATCGCATCTAAAATGCGGATATGTTCGTCCAAAGCTTTGCTTGGTCGATCAGGGGTATTTGAAAACTGGATTCGATACATGCGAATGAGGTGGTACAACTCATCACAGAGCATTTTTTCTAAGGTTTTATTGCCACTGCTTTTGATGATGCAGTAATGAAAGTCGTCGTGCCCTTCTTGTAAATAATAACCTTTACCTGCTTTAAAATTTTCATCCTCGGCATGCAAACGTAATACATCGCGTAACGCCAAGATTTGTTTTTTATCAATATGCTGAGCAGCGAGTTTACACGCCAACCCTTCTAAAGAAGCACGAATCTGATACAGCTCTTGGAACTGTTGCAGCGAGAGAGACACCACACGGGCACCAATATGCGCAGTACGCTCCACCAACTTCTGTCCTTCGAGACGATGAATCGCCTCCCGCAAAGGCCCACGGCTAATCCCATAAATACGTGCCAGTTCAGGTTCAGAAATCTTACTTCCCGCAGGAATCTGCCCCAGAACAATCGCCGATTGAATTTGCTTAAATACGTGTTCCGTCAGTGTTCTTCCCTGACTGGTGCTGATGGCTTGTGGAACAAGGGTATCCTGCATATTGTCGACAATCTCTACCGTTTTGATGATTTTATAACGAAATATAAGCAAAAATGCAATAGGATTGTCGACAATAAAAATCAGGTCTCGGACAATCTCACCAGTGGCAGACCCTGCCTAAACAAATCAGCAACCAAATCAAGAGTCATATTAATAACAAATAAAACAAAAACTTATAGAACACGATCAACTCAATGTTGTTTTGATCCTTGTTACAAAGCTGACTTTATCTTTTTTATTCTACGACGATGGTATGACAGCTTGATTGTCGACAATCCTGATAATCTGTTGGTCTTTGACTGATTTTGTAAGTAAATACTGCACTAGAAATGCAAATAATAGAGTGCTTCATCTGCACTTTATTGGTACATTATTGGGCATTCAAAAACACCTCCATGCCCCTTGTTGAATAAAAGGACATTGTTAATGTTTCAACATATCCCACCTTATGCAGGCGATCCAATTCTTTCATTAATGGAACAGTTCAATGCTGATCCACGCGCTGAAAAGGTGAACCTCAGTATTGGTTTGTACTATAACGAAGACAGCATCGTTCCTCAGCTTGATACCATTATCGAAGCGCAAAAACGGATTGCACCGAAGAATACGCAAACCAAGCTTTATCTTCCAATGGAAGGTTTCAAACCTTACCGTGAAGCGATTCAAGCCTTATTGTTTGGCGCAAATAGCCCAGCAATTCAACAAGGTCGTGTTGCGACGATTCAAACATTGGGTGGATCAGGTGCATTGAAAGTCGGTGCTGACTTTCTAAAAACATATTTTCCAAATTCAGAAGTTTGGGTGAGTCAACCGACTTGGGATAACCATGTTGCCATCTTCAATGGTGCAGGCATCAAAAGTAATTTCTATCCATACTTCGATGCTGAAACGCGTGGTGTCGATTTTGATGGCATGTTGTCTACGCTGAAAACACTACCTGAACAAAGCATTGTGTTGTTACACCCTTGCTGTCATAACCCAACAGGTGCGGATTTGAATCCAGCACAATGGGATCAAGTGATTGCGGTATTAAAACAAGGTAATTTGATTCCATTCCTAGACATCGCCTACCAAGGTTTTGGCGATGGTATGGAACAAGATGCCTATGCAATCCGTGCCCTAGATCAATCTGGTTTAAACTTCATCGTCAGCAACTCATTCTCTAAAATCTTCTCGCTTTACGGTGAGCGTGTTGGTGGTTTGACTTTCGTTTGTGATGATGCAGAAGCAGCAAAATGCACATTTGGTCAGTTGAAAGCAACGGTTCGTCGTATCTACTCTAGCCCACCAACAACAGGTGCATGGTTAGTGGATCAAGTGTTAAATGACGCTGAGCTAAACCAACAGTGGCAAGATGAAGTTAAAGAAATGCGTGAACGTATCCTTAAAATGCGTAGCATCTTAAGAGATGAACTGACCAAAGCATTGCCAGAACGTGACTTTAGCTACTTGGTGAATCAAAAAGGCATGTTCAGTTACACAGGTTTAACTGCTGAACAAGTGGATATCTTGCGTGAAGAATACGCAATCTACCTCGTTCGTAGTGGTCGTATCTGCGTTGCTGGTTTAAACATGAATAATGTCTATAAAGTTGCGAAAGCGGTTGCTGAAGTTTTAGCGAAATCTGCTTAACTTATAAATTCATCTACACTTCTTTACTTAAGAATGGCTGTTTCAACTGAAGCAGCCATTTTTTATTTTCCGCTGTCTTTGTATACTGCAAGGTATTAATAAACAACAAACAGCGCTTTCAAATATGACACAACTCACTTGCTTTAAAGCCTATGATATTCGTGGCAAACTCGGTACAGAGCTCAATGAAGAGATTGCCTATAAGATTGGTCGCGCTTATGGGCAAATCTATCAACCGAAAACTGTGGTGATCGGGTGTGATATCCGTTTAAGCAGTGAAGGCTTAAAACAAGCCACCATTCGTGGTCTCAATGATGCAGGCATCAATGTACTTGATTTAGGGATGATAGGGACTGAAGAAGTCTATTTCGGTGCATTCCACCTCGATGTTCAGGGCGGTATTGAAATCACTGCCAGCCATAATCCAATGGATTACAACGGCATGAAATTGGTCCGCGAGAATGCCCGTCCAATCAGTGCGGATACAGGCTTAAAAGAGATTCAAGCCTTAGCTGAATCAGGTCAGTTCGTTGAAGTCGTACAAAAAGGTACGACAGAAAACTATAATATTCTGCCTGAGTTCATCGAGCACCTACTGACCTATATTGACCCACAAAAAATTAAACCGCTTAAATTGGTGGTAAATGCTGGTAACGGTGCAGCTGGTCATGTGATTGATGCGATCGAACAGAAGTTCCAACAGCTCAATATTCCAGTGGAATTTATTAAGATTCATCACGAAGCAGATGGCACATTCCCAAATGGTATTCCTAATCCGATCCTGATCGAGAATCGTGACAGCACTCGTGATGCAGTGCTTAAACATCAAGCCGATATGGGGATTGCATGGGATGGTGACTTTGACCGTTGCTTCCTATTCGATGAAAAAGGCCAGTTCATTGAGGGCTATTATATCGTTGGCTTATTGGCTCAAGCATTCCTGATCAAACAATCAGGTGAGAAGATCGTGCATGATCCACGTCTGGTTTGGAACACCTTTGATATTGTCGATCAATACCAAGGGATTGCAGTACAGTCAAAATCTGGTCATGCATTTATTAAAGATGTGATGCGTGAACACAATGCCGTTTACGGTGGCGAAATGAGTGCACATCATTATTTCCGTGATTTTGCTTATTGCGATAGCGGGATGATCCCTTGGCTACTCACCGTTGCGCTACTTTCTGAAACAGATCAATCACTTTCGACTCTCGTTGAAAATATGATTGAAAAATTTCCATGTAGTGGTGAGATCAATTTTAAAGTCGCTGATACACAGGCAACGGTACAAAAGATCTTTGATCATTATGCCGATCAAAATCCACAGATCGACCGTACTGATGGGGTAAGTCTTGATTTTGGTGCCTGGCGTTTAAATGTACGCGCATCAAATACAGAGCCGTTGTTGCGCTTGAATATTGAAAGCCGTGCCGACAAAAACCCTCAACCAATGCAGGTTTATGTCGATGAGTTGACGCGTTTAATTTCAGCTTAGCAAACAAAAGAAGGAAATCTTTTTAGACCAAAAGATTTCCTTCTATAGCACAATCGTATTTTAAGTTTCTGTCTTGCCTAATAATACTCTCAATAGACCTTGTGTCGATGCATCAAATACAGATAAATCATCTTGTTCGCGGTTTAAAATTGGCAAAAGCTGATTCGCGATTTCTTTGCCTTTTTCTACGCCCCATTGATCAAATGGATTGATATTCCATAGTACAGATTGCACAAAAACTTTATGTTCATAAAGCGCAATCAACATACCTAAACTATAAGGATTCAACTCTTTTAATAAAATGGTCGAACTTGGCTGATTGCCTTCGTATTGTTTATATGCGGGTAAATCTCTGAGTTCATCTGCTCCGAGTGCCTGATTACCAAATGCCAATAAACGAGATTGGGCTAAACAATTTGATAATGCGAGATGATGCTGTTCAACCAATGCATCGGCACTTTCGACATAGGTAAATTGATTGGCATTATACCGTTTAACAGGAGCAATAAAATCACAGCTGACCGAATGTGTGCCTTGATGTAACAACTGATAGAACGCATGCTGCGCATTTGGACCCACTTCACCCCATACAATTGGACAGGTTGCCGTTTCTACTTTTTCACCATTACGTTGAGTTGACTTACCATTGGACTCCATTTCTAATTGTTGTAGATAGGAGGCAAAATACTTAAGTCGACCATCATAAGGCAAAACAGCATGGGTCTGAATATCAAGAAAATTATTATTCCAAATGCCCAACAACCCCATCAATACTGGAATATTCTGAGCAAACGGTGCGGTTTGGAAATGTTGGTCAATCGCATAAGCACCCGCTAAAAGCTGCTTAAACCCATCCACACCAATCATTAATGCGATGGGCAAACCAATACATGACCACAGTGAATAACGACCGCCCACCCAATCCCACAATAACAATTGCTTATCAGGAGCGATTCCCCATTCCGTCATTTTTTCTGCTTTGGTTGAAACCCCAATAAAATGATTGGTCAGAATTTTGGCATCTGTACCCAAGGATTTTTCTAACCATTGACGTACCGTTTCGGCATTCGAAAGCGTATCAATCGTACCAAAAGATTTTGACGAAATAATAAATAAAGTCGTTTCAGGACGTAGCTGATGGAGTAATGCCGAAAGCTGACTACCATCCATGGTTGAAACAAAATGAACATCCAAGGGTTTTGCGGTCTTGACCTTAAAATCTGACAGTGCATGCGTCACCATCAATGGACCCAGATCAGATCCGCCCACCCCAATATTCACCACATCCTGAATCACTTCACCTGTTGCACCACGATATTGTCCAGTATGGATCTTTTCCACCAAGGCATACATGTGCTCGAGTTGTGCTTGAACATGCTGATTAATATTAGAAAAATCTGGACTGGTTTTTGGTAACCTTAAGGCCCAATGCATCGCAGCACGATGCTCTGTGAAGTTAATCTGCGCTGATGAAAATAGTTTTTTGATCCATTGCGTTAAATCTTGGCTGTGCGCTAAATCCACTAATCCATCTAGAATAGGCTGATCAATCCGGTGTTTACTAAAATCTAAAACAATTTGATCGTATTCCACTGAAAACTTGTTAAAACGTGATGCATCCGCAGCAAATAATTGATTCAGGTGCATTTCTTTAAATTGTGCTTTCAAACGAGATAAGTGTTCCAATACAGTACGCTGATCTTTGACTGGAAATGGATGCATAGGATTCATCATCATTAACGCCCCACGCCCATGTATGCAAAGCCTTGTGCTTTCACATACTGTGGGTCATATATATTACGTCCATCTAACACCAACGGATGTGTCATACACTGTGCCAATCGCTTAAAGTCAGGACTCCAATATTGTTTCCATGCCGTCAAAACACATAAACCATGAACATTTTGAACAGCCGCATATTGATCATCACATAAGATAAGATCATCACGCTGACCATACATCGTACTAATTTCTTCTAAGGCTTGCGGATCATGTAACTGAACAGTTACCCCCTGCGCCCAGAGTGCAGCCAACATTTGATGAATCGGGGACTGTTGAATACTCGAGGTATTCTCTTTAAAAGAAGCTCCCCAAATGGCAACTGTTTTGCCTTGTAAATCACCGTGGTAATAATTCCAAAACTTACGGAATAAGATTTCTTTCTGCTGCTCGTTGATCTCCCACACTTGAGCAAGCAGTTGGCTTTTGACCCCTGTATTGGCCACAGTATTGGAAAGTGTCAAAATATCATGCGAAAAGTTCTCACCACCAAAACCAGCACCAGGTGCTAAATAAGCTGCACCAATCCGATTATCCGCAGCCATGCCCTGACGTACCGAGGCAATATCAATACCCAATTTTTCTGCCACAACTGCAAGATCATTAATATAACTAATCCGTGTTGCTAACATGCCAGAAATACTCAGCTTAGTGAATTCCGCATCTAAAACAGGCATGAATAAATAATGCTGTGCCAATGGGAAAAAAGGCCGTAATAGTTCTTTCACTTTTGCTTGCACATCAACTTGCATACACCCAACGATCAACTGCTTCGCCTGCGTTAAGCTCTGTAAAGCATTACCTTCCTGCATAGTATCAGGCAAATAGACCCAGTCATCATCTGACAAGATCTGTTGGAATTTCTCAGTGCCATGCAAACCAAAGGTTGAAGCATTGATCATCAATTTAGGATGGATGATTGGACGTTGTCTTAACGATTGCAAAAGTTGAAAAACTTGCGCTTCTTGCGTCTGATTAAAACTAAACAGATAGACATCAATATCTAAAGGGATACCATCCAGATCACGATAGTTGAGAAAACCACTGCTCTGTTGTTTTTCCAGCAGCCGACTGACATTTTCATCGTGAAATGAATACTGTAGATCACCTGTTACGGCACTGGGATGCGAACACCAATATACAAAATGACCTGATTCCGATAATAAAGCGGACATTACCCCTGCATATAGGGTATTGCCAAAAATTGCAATCTTCATAACTATTAATCCTGAACTATAGTGCTAATTCACGAATTAAGCCCTTGAAATCTTTACCCAATTTTGGATGTTCAATACCGTAGTGTAACACCGCTTTGAGATATCCAAGCTTACTACCACAATCAAAAGTCTGACCTTTCATCCGATAAGCTTCAACAGCTTGCGTTTTTTGCAATGCTGCAATGGCATCTGTGAGCTGAATTTCATTTCCAGCCCCGCGTGGGGTATTTTCCAATAATTGCATGATTTCAGCAGGCAGAATATAACGGCCAACCACAGATAAATTTGAAGGTGCTGTTCCTACAGCAGGTTTTTCAACAATACCCTGCATGACGATACTTTCGCCTTCATTCGGTGCAACCGCCACATCAACAATACCATACTGATCCACTAAATGATCAGGAACTGCCTCAACCATGATTTGTGCAGCCTGAGACTGCTCAAAACGTTGAATCATAAGTGATAAATCATTTTCAGAAACAGCGTTCTTCACCAACACATCTGGCAATAACACCGCAAAAGCATCGTCACCAACAATATCTTTGGCACACAATACCGCATGACCCAAGCCTAAAGGTTGAGGCTGGCGCACACTGATCACACTGATATGTTTGGGTAAAATCTCAGTAATTTCTTTGAGTAAATCAAATTTCTTTTTTTGCTCTAAGGTCGTTTCAAGCTCAAAATTACGATCAAAATAATTCTCAATCGAAGCCTTGGAAGAGTGAGTCACCAAAATAATTTGTTCAATGCCTGCCTCTACCGCTTCTCGAACCACATATTCAATCGCTGGGCGATCCACAACGGTGACCATTTCCTTTGGAATTGACTTGCTCGCTGGTAAAAACCGTGTACCTAAACCTGCAACAGGTAAGATTGCTTTTTTGATCATGTTATTTCTCAATTTAGTTAACTCGAACGTCACCGCTACGTTTATACCCATCGACATAATGTTCAAGCTGCATTAAAGCCCAATCCACATCATGGTCAACGGCCGTCATTTGATTGATTTTAGCAAAAATCGCTTGTATCTCTGGTAAAGGATAATGCTTTTCAAATGAACGTAAGATCCGAGTATGTTGCGTATATTCAGTATTATCCTGATCGATCAATAGTTCTTCATAGAGCTTTTCGCCTGGGCGTAAACCACTATATGCGATTTCAATATCACCCTCAGTCGAACCAAGCTCACGAACTTTTAGACCACTCAATTTGATCATTTGACGTGCCAAATCTTGGATTCGAACAGGCTCTCCCATATCCAACAAGAATACGTCGCCACCTGATCCTAAAGCACCTGCTTGAATCACCAACTGCGATGCTTCTGGAATAGTCATAAAATAACGCGTCACGTCTGGATGAGTCACGGTAATCGGACCACCCACTGCGATTTGCTGTTTAAACAAGGGAACCACTGAACCTGAAGAGCCTAAAACATTACCAAAACGAACAATACTAATTTGAGTCTTGGGTTTAGTTTCAGCAACCGCTTGGCAGTATAACTCTGCCATACGCTTAGATGCTCCCATAACATTGGTTGGTCGCACCGCTTTATCGGTTGAAATCAGTACAAATGTTTCAACCCCTTTTTCGACAGCCGCATTCAAACTGTTTGCCGTACCAATCGCATTATTTTTCAAACCTGCAATCGGATTACATTCAACCAAAGGCACATGTTTATAAGCAGCGGCATGATAGACCGTTTGTACATGATATTGTTCAAGAATTCGTTCTAATTTTTGCTGATCTTGCACCGTACCCAAAATCGATACAATCTCACAGTTTGCAGTTAAACGTAATTCTTTATCAATACTGTATAAAGCAAATTCAGTTAACTCATATAAAACTAATAGTTTCGGTTGATTCTTAATAATTTGACGGCACAACTCTGAACCAATCGAACCACCTGCACCAGTGACCATCACCACTTTATCTTGAATATTTTTAACCAAAAGATGGGCAATAGGCGGAATAGGATCACGCCCGAGTAGATCAATAATATCCACTTCTTGAATATCCGAGACTCGTATTTCTCCATCGACCAACTGGGTCAAGCCTGGTAATTCAGTAATTTTTAAATCTGAAGATTCAAACTGTTGAATAATTTCAGTTTTTCGCACTCGCCCCACAGAAGGCAGTGCAAGTAAAATTTCATCAATATGTTCTTTTTCAAAACGCTGTAAGGCTTTTTCAACAGAGTAAACGTTTAAACCGCCAACGATTTGCCCTTGTAACGACGCATAATCATCAATAAAAAAGATCGCCAGATGATCATCAGAACGATGTAATGCCGCTGCAATTTGCTGTCCTGCATCACCTGCACCATAAATCGCGATCCGCTTGCGCCCCAACTCCGAATAGAATGAAACTTTGACCACAAACCGAACGAATGCTCGACTCATCCAAACCCAAGTAAACATCATAAAACCAAACATAAACGGAATAGACATCGGAATATGTGCTTTGGTAATATATGTCAGTGCATATAAACCCAACATAGTCAAAAAAACAGCCAATGCGAGTTTGACGATAAAAACTTCATTAAAGGTGCGGACAATAAAACGATAGACACCTGTAAGTGCAAGACTACAAATCGCAATCAAACTAACGAACAAAGATCCATGATCGATGCCTGAAACAACTTCTGCTTTCAAATCAAACAAACGGATGACATAACACAACCACAAAATAATAGGAAAAGCTAACACATCCAAAAAAACAAGGAAGAATTGTTTATACAGCCTTGGTGCTGAGGCAAATTGATGAATAATCTTTTTCACAGTGATCTTCTAATCATCCCACATTCAGTTCGAACTTTATACGCACTTCTAATGTAACTGAAAATAACTTTTACACATCAAATACGCAATACTTAAAATAGCAGGATATACGTCTCATATCCTATGGTTTACTTTGATTATATTTGCAATTTTAGCTGCATATTTAATGCGCAAGGATTGAGCCTGCTGATAAAAAAGTAAAAGGAGCTACCATTTTATTTCCTGTAATTTTAACGCCAACACTAAGATGTGCAAACATTCCAATCTCACTATCGTGATCAATAGCCGAACTTAGGTTCACAATTACACCTTGTTCTATCCTAACATCAACACCAATAACACATCCCGCTAAAATACAACTCCCTTCTCCCAATTCAGCCGTCGGACTGATCATTGCAGAAGGGTGAATCACTGTTGCGATAGGAATCGCCAATTCCTTTAGTTTTTGAAACCAAACCTGTCTAACATGGTTATTTCCGACAGCAGGGATGGCAGCTGAAATATTAGGCACAATTTGCACAATCATCTCTAAATTCGCAACAATCGGAAAACCAGCGAATTCTGTTCTTTGAGGCCAACTATCATCAGCAAATACAATACTGCTCCATTGTCCTGATAGTAATGCAGCTTCCGCGACAGACTTGCCATGGCCACCTGCACCTAAAATCAACAAAACATCTTGCTTAAGCATTTTCTGTTTTACCTGCACCAAAATATATGGCTAAAAGAATCAATGGAATATAAGCAATTAAAATTAAGAGTTCTGGCATCAAAACACTTTGCGATGCTAGATATGCAATTGGCAACAGCCATACAACATTAATCGCCAATACTCCAAATGTCACAACGGTATGACTATTATACTTTCTAGATGCGTATTGGTAGGCATGACTTCTATGTGCATCATACATCTTGTGACCATTAATCACACGACGAATCAAAGTAAAGGTTGCATCGACAACGAATACGCCCAAACAAATCAACCAAGCACAAAATAAGGCAACATCTTGTTTTAACGCTATTAACGCAAGAATACCCAAAACCAACCCTAAGAAACCACTACACGCATCTCCCATAAAGATACGCGCTTTGGGAAAGTTCCATAGTAAAAAACCAGCGGTACAGGCTGCTAATAGAAAAAGTGCCTGACTCGAAAGTCCAGATATAAACAAGAGATAAATGCTGCCCATGCTCACAGTTGCTGAAATCGCTTCAATACTGGCAATACCATTAATGCCATCCATAAAGTTATACAGATTCAGTAACCACACTAAAAAAAGTACCGCAATAATATTAGCGAACCATCCCAGCTGAATAGTGTCATTAAATAATCCAACTTCAGAAAAACCACCCAATGAAACCACGGCAGCAATCGCGACAAGGAAATGAACGGCTAATCGCGCCAAAGCATTAATATGCCCATGGTCATCCAAGAAACCTAGCAATGCAATTGTAAAACAAGCCGCTATAAGTGTTAGACCAATAGATAGAGATAAATAGCTAAGATAAATAAGTACAACTAATCCTAGAAGATAACTAATAACAACGGCTACACCTCCACCTCTTGGCGTTGGAATGCTGTGTGAGCTCCGTTCGTTGGGATTATCTATAATGTTTTTCTTCAGTGCATATATCCGCATAAGATAAGTCAGCATAAAAGAAAGTAAAAAGAAAGTAAGAACAAACATCATTAAACCTATTTCATTTCTCTAAACATTTTAGCCAAACTTTGCTCTGTCGAGTATGGCGCATTCCAATCGAGTACTTGTGTATTTTTTGACGTATCTACAACTAGCTCAGAACACAAGCGAGATGCGATTGCTGAACGCCCAACGAGACTAGCAAAGAGGAATATTAGACTTTTAGGTACAGGTATTTTGATTAATTTATTATTTTGAAAAGCTGCTAACTGCTCAAAAAGCTGTTTCACAGAAATATCATCTTGATCACTGGCCAGAAAAACCTGCCCAGGTGCATTGCAATGCGACAAGCATACTTGTATCAAATCAGCGAGGTTATAAACACTGACCATACTGCGTTTATTATCTAAACATCCGATCGGCAGAGGAATTCTTTTGGAAGCAAGTGAAACCATACTTTTAAAGTTAGCTTTTACATTTGGACCATAAATAAGAACAGGACGGATAATAACAAGTTCTAAGCCTGTTTCTGAAGACAGTTTAGTTAATGCTTGCTCAGCTTCATATTTAGATAAACCATAGGGATCATCTGTATCAATTAGATCATCAGCAGTAAATGGTTTTTGTTGAGTGGCTTCATCACCATTCACCTTGATACTACTCAAATAAATAAAACGTTTTACACCACTTTGAGCAGCTTTCTTGGCAAGATTCAAAGTTCCCTCAACATTAATATGTCTGTATGCATCTAAAGGAGAAGACGCTGTTTCGTTCATCACATGGGCACGCCCAGCACAATGTATGATTGCATCAACACCTTTAAAGTCGAACTTATCTAGGTTTTCATTTAAATCAAAATTTATATTATCTATGTTAGGACATGAATACTGTTTTGGAAGCCGAGTGTGAGCGACAATCGAATCATTTCGTTCGGATAAATAATCACAGAGAAACTTTCCCAAAAAACCATTGCTACCTGTAATTAATACTTTCATTGTTAGCTCTCATACCCATCTAATTTTCTAATAATGTTTAGGATTTTTTGCATTGCAATTGGCTCTGCATAATTTTTGATCAGCACATCTCTTGGTGAGTTCAAAACTAACTGATTAAAACTGGAAGAAATTTCATCTAATTTTTCTGCTAAAGCATCAACATTATTCGGTGAAACAGCCCAACCTATATTATGCTCCTTAACCATACATGATACTTCGGCATCAACATCCATAATCGCTAGAATTGGCTTATTCGCCGCCATTGTGAAGTAGGACTTGCTTGGTACTCCTAACCCCAACATACCCTCTGTTAACGTCACAAGTGCGACATCACAAGCATTTAAACCAGTCGACTTTTCTTTTTGATCAAGCGGTCCCCAATATATTACGTTATCAAGATTTAACTCATTAATTTGGTTTTCTAGAATCGAGGCGTAAGCACCATCCCCAATAAAAATGAATTTTGCCAAATGTCGATAATGCATTTTTTGAATTGCTTTACAGATAATATCAACGCCTTGAACACGACCAATATTACCGAAAAACTGAAAAACTATTGATTTAGAGTTATTCCAAGATAACTCCTTTAAAATCTTATTATTCAATTTGCTCTGTACTTCAACATCATCGTAATCTATCCAGTTTTGGACAACATGAATATTATTTAAGTTAGTTTTTCCATACACCAACTCTTTCATATCATGTCCTATCACAATCACCTGATCGGCACTCGCATATATTTTATCAAAAAAGTATTTTAAAGTTTTGTATAAAAAACTATTTTTCTTTAATACATTTGCGGCAATTAAATTCTCTGGAAAAACATCATGTACCAATAAAACCCATTTATATCCAATTATTTTTTTTGTGAGAAAGATAACCATGAGTAGAAAAATCGGCGTAGTACCTGTAAAAACGATACCTCCCTTTTTTACATTTCTTAAGATTTCCCAAAAAAACTTCAAAGAGATGATAATTTCATATAGAAGTCGCTTTAACAAACTTTTTTTATTTAACTTTGGGGAGGTTATAAAATGTGCATTTTTGTGTTTGGGGCAGTTATCATCTTTTTTGGCAATCAAAACAAGATCTATATCACTTTGCTGATTCAAGAAACCATAAAGTTTACCTAACAAATATCCAGTTGTATTCTGATTTTCATGATAATACTCAGTGATTAAATAGATCTTATTTTTCATCTTTGACAGCCCTAGTATTTCTTCCAAATCACACGATTTACATAGTCTGTATAACTCATAATGATACGAACGACCTTATCACTCACATTTGGCATACTGTAATCGGCCACCAAGCGTAATAAACGTTCTTCTCCGCGTGCTTGAGACTCTAAAATTTCTAGACCTTGTAAGATTCGTTCGGCAGTTAACCCCACCATCATAACCGCAGCTTCTTCCATACCTTCTGGACGCTCATGCGCTTGACGTAAATTCAATGCAGGGAAATTCAAAATCGAAGATTCTTCATTGATTGTTCCACTATCAGATAAAGCCGCTTTAGCTGAAAGCTGTAGTTTATTATAGTCACTAAAACCAAGCGGTTTTAATAACTGAACCAAAGAATGAAATTCAATATTGAGTTGCTCAATACGTTTTCGTGTTCTTGGATGTGTAGAAACGATAACAGGGAACTGATATTTTTCAGCGACTGCATTTAACATAGCAACAAGATCTAGGAAGTTTTGATCAGAGTTGATATTTTCTTCGCGATGTGCACTCACAATAAAGTACTGCTGTTCTTTCAAGCCCAAACGCTCAAGCACATCTGATGCTTCAATCTTGGCCTTGTAATGATTCAGCACTTCAAACATAGGACTGCCTGTTTTGATCACCAAATCAGCAGGCAAACCTTCAGCCAATAAATAATCACGAGCAATCGTACTATAAGTTAAATTGATATCTGCTGTATGATCTACGATTCGACGATTGATTTCTTCAGGAACACGCATATCAAAACAGCGATTGCCTGCTTCCATATGAAATGTTGGAATCTTACGACGCTTAGCAGGTAAAACAGCCATGCAGCTATTGGTATCACCAAGAACCAATAATGCTTCTGGTTGTACTTCATCTAAAATTTTATCGACGGTAATAATCACATTACCAATCGTTTCCGCACCAGTTCCACCCGCAGCATTTAAAAAATGATCAGGCTTGCGAATCCCTAAGTCTGTAAAAAAAATCTCATTCAATTCGTAATCATAGTTTTGCCCTGTATGT
The DNA here is from genome assembly GCF_000369505.1 of Acinetobacter sp. NIPH 298. GTDB lineage: Bacteria > Pseudomonadota > Gammaproteobacteria > Pseudomonadales > Moraxellaceae > Acinetobacter. Next base: position 112,840 of record NZ_KB850054.1, on the reverse strand, counting down.
ACCAAAATGTGATCAAAATATTGATCACATGCTGCCATCACTCGAGACAAACGGATAATTTCAGGACGCGTACCTACAACGGTCATTAACTTTAATTTTTTCACAACGATTCAACTCTTAATCTGTAATTGGCATTGAATAAGTATCAGGTTTACTACGATCAAAAATTTCATTTGCCCATAGCATCACGACCATTTCATCATCACCAATATTGGTGATGTCATGAGTCCATCCAGGAACTGTTTCTACAATTCTTGGCTCATCACCATGCGTTTCGAGTTGATAAAACTCACCTGAAACTACATGCTTAAATTTAAATAAGGCTTTCCCTTTAATGACAAGGAATTTTTCAGTCTTGGTATGGTGATAATGCCCCCCCCTAGTAATACCAGGATGAGCGGTAAAATAAGAGAACTGACCAGCATTAGGCGTTTTCAACATTTCTACAAATACACCACGAGCATCGCCGTATTTAGGTACACTATAATCAAATTGCTCAGGTCTTAAAAAACTAAGGTAGGTTGAATATAGCGCTCTGGTTAATCCTACTCCAACATGATCAGTAATCATCGTTTCTCTTGAGCCTTTAAATCCTTTTAAAGTCTCAGCTAAATCACCAACTGTAATATCATACTCAGGTTGTATTTCAAAAGTCTGTTCGACAATTATCGTCTGATTGATGATATTCCAAAAAGTTTCTACAACATCATCAACATAAACCAATCGGATGACGGCCATTGGATCATTGATTTGTATTGGTAAATCATTAGCAACGTTATGGCAAAACGTTGCTACCGCAGAATTATAATTTGGACGTGACCACTTTCCAAAAACATTAGCTAGTCGACAAATGTAAACTGGGTTTCCCTGCTGTTGATGCAAATTCAACAATATTTGCTCACCACCTAATTTACTTTTTCCATATGCATTATCACGCTCAGCCTGAATTGATGAAGATAAAATCACAGGAGTAAGTCTATTGGCTTTTCTTAGAACTTGAGCAATTCTTTCAGTTAGAGAAACATTTCCTTCAATAAACTCACTGTCATCCAGCGGGCGATTCACACCAGCTAGATGAACGATCCAATCTGCAGATAAAGCCAGCTTTTCAAGCTCCTGCTCTGAAGATTCTCTATGTAGCTTTAAAATTTCAATCTCAGACTTTTCAGATAAGAATTGAATCAAATTTTTTGCTATAAAGCCATTTGAACCTGTTATCAAAACTTTCATTTTAAGCCTCTGGATCGATATATTGACCTTGCGTCAATGCTCGTACAAAATCTAATTTGAGTAGAAGATTCTTCATACCCTCAACATCTAAACGCTCAGTATTGTGTGAGTTGTAATCTTCGAGCTCAGTAATTTTTAAATCACCCGTTTCGACATATTTTTCATAGTTTAAATCACGTTGATCAGCTGGTACACGGAAATAGTAGCCTTGATCTATAGCTACCGCCATTTCCTCTCGACTTAACAAAGCTTCATAAGCTTTTTCACCATGTCGAGTGCCCATAATAGAAAGAGGGTATTCACTCACATCCATTAATTCTTTTAATGCTTGAGCTAAAACCTCGATAGTTGCAGCTGGAGCTTTTTGAACAAAAATATCACCATTTTGTCCATGCTCGAAAGCATAGAGAACTAGATCTACAGCGTCCTCAAGCGTCATCATAAAGCGAGTCATATTTGGATCAGTAATCGTCAAAGGTTTGTTTTGACGAATCTGATCTACAAACAACGGAATCACTGAACCACGTGATGCCATAACATTGCCGTAACGCGTACAACAGATAACCGTATCTAAATCTTCTAAATTGCGCGATTTAGCTACAATAACTTTTTCCATCATAGCCTTAGAAATACCCATCGCATTGATTGGATAAACTGCTTTATCTGTACTTAGGCAAACGATACGCTTTACTCGGTTCTGAATCGCAGCTTCCAAAACATTTTCTGTACCAACAACATTCGTTTTCACCGCTTCCATTGGATGAAATTCACATGAAGGTACTTGTTTCAATGCAGCAGCATGATAAATGTAATCAACACCACGTGTTGCATTCAATACACTATTGAAATCACGCACATCACCAATATAAAATTTTAGCTTAGAAGACTGGTATTTCTTACGCATATCATCTTGCTTTTTTTCATCACGGCTAAAGATACGAATCTCTTTAATTTCAGTATCTAAAAAGCGTTTGAGTACAGCATTACCAAATGAGCCTGTACCACCTGTGATGAGCAGTGTTTTACCAGAAAAATAGCTTTTTTCCATTTTAAATATCCATTAAAATTTAAATAAATTGATAGTATTCGCTACAATTGAAGAGTTATTGAAATTTGACTCATAGAACTTCAAACATTTCAATTGTTTATCAGCTCTGTCACCCAGACTTGAATTTGCATAATTATCAATAACTTTTGAAAATTCTTCAACCTTACTCAAACTCAAATCCCACCCAACACCGGTATCATTAAGTTCGCGCCAAGGTGTTTGATCACTAATTAAAACGGGAGTTCCCGCAGAGAAGCTTTCTGCTATAACATGCCCAAAGTTTTCACCGAGCGTGGGAAATAGGAACAGATCATATTTGGAAAGGACTGTGGAAACAAAAACTGGTGAAACCTCACCTTTATAGTTAACAACTACGTTTGAACTTATTTGAGAAAATTCCGATAAACAAAAATTATAATATTCAGTATCTTCAACAGGCCCATAAAAATCAAAATTAATTTTTGCAGAACAGTTTTTCAAAATACTAGCAATTAAATGTAAATTTTTCTTAGGAGATATTCTAGATAAGAAGCAGATATTCAAACTACCATTATCTACTAATGTATCTAAATAACACTTCAAATGATTAGGTAGCTTGCTCGCATTATTCACCAGATTCAATGATAAGTTAGGTACCACTTCAATCTGATCTTGACGAGTAAATCTATAAGATTTAATTATTTCTTCGATATCATTTTTTTCAAGTTCTGACGTCGCATGCCAGCGAGAAATCTTATTAAAAATTGGGGTGAACCTCAAAAGAGATAAGAATATTTTTTTCTTAATCGGCTTTAGTGACAATGCTCCAGGTGAAAACTCACCTCTAGGTGCAAGAATAATTTTTTTACTAGAAGCGATTTTAATCAGAGGATAAATAGAGAAATTAAATGAGAAAAAACTATTTAAATAACAGATATCATAATGAGTATTTTTTAAGATACTATTTAAATTATTACGATATTCGGATTTCGAAGAATAAAATACTTGCACATTATTAGAAAAATCTAACCATTGATTTTCTACAACATCCTCGTAAATTGAACCACCAAGATCAAAGTTGTAGCATAAAATCTTGAATTGATAGTTTTCTGACAAAGAAGATACAATAGAGGCAATGCTCTTTACTGGTCCACCACCTTTAAACCCAGGCAAAAAGTAAGGAGTCAATATTAATATCGTTGGAAGCATTTTACTCTACTCTCTTTAAAATATTTGAAACAGGAAACTTCCATTGATATTTAGAGATAGCTTCAAACCTCAGATTTAGATCGCTATCAGGTTTCTGCATAATTAGGTTTAGATTAGAAAGATCTTCCTCAACAATTAATAAAAATGGCTTTAGATCACTTGGTAGATTCTTAAAGTCATTCACAATTAGTTGACCCTTATAGCATACCAAGTTAAAGAATTTAGATGGGAAAAAGAACTCCTCATCCAAACCATCACTAAATCTAAAGCAAAAATTAAATTTTGCTCTAACTTGCCATGAATAAACATATTCTGAACTCTTAAAACCATGAAAAACAATATTTTTGTTTTGCAGAGACTCGATATACTCTTGTAAGCTTCCACGCCCAAATATATGCAATGGAGTACTTATAGACTGAGCTATCCATTGATCAACCAGTTTCTTTACACCATTATGCTTCTCTAGTGCACCAGCATAAACGGCAAAATCTTCCAAGGTGTTATCTTTCATCTTTGATAAAGAATCAAGTCCATGTAATGTTATAGCCCCAGGGAAAACCACACTTTTCTCTGCATCCAAATGAAAATACTCTATAAATTTATTTGTAATCGGGATATATCCATCAAAATATCTAAGTAACTTAGACGCTATTTTATCTGCAAATAAATCTTTCTTTGAAAATAGAGTACCAACCCTAAAGTCTTGCAATATAATAATTGACTTATAGTTCATAATGTTCTTAAATAAAACTATAACTAAATTAGTAAAAAAATAGCTATTATATTGAATAACCGCACTAGCTTTACCCAAACTCATCAAAATACAGAGTGAAAATATTAATTCCCGTAAAACTGGAAGGTTTAGATAACTAATAAACTTGCCATCATCTTGCTTACTTCCTTTAATAAATAAAGGACCTTTTGGCCATACAGGTGCAGGACTGATTGCTACAAAGTATTTTTGATTACCATTACGGCACTCTACACTTTCAAATATCTGCCTTTGGACCAAATCTCCAGCTACAGACAAAGTTTTTTTGGAGGAACTCATTCGAAGAACATATATACTTTTCATTTTTACGTAAAACCCATTAAAAATATTAACTTAAAGTCTTTTAAATACAGCTCAGCATTTATAAACACTCTAGTTAAAATATCCTCTCAATACAAAAACCATCTCTAAAACTCTTCTAAACCCATATTAGCATTAACATCGTTTAGAGCTCTCAGCCCTCACAAACGCCAATAGAAAAATATACAATAAAAACAACTTCAACTCACCAATCATAACATTAATAAAAAAACAAAGGAAAAAAGGAATAATAAAAAAATATTTTTTATTTATTTTAAATTTAAAGAAAGTATACATAAAAAATATTAACGCAAAAAAACCATATGCAAAAAATATCAATAAAATACCATTATGAGGTTTTATTAGTATATCCTTGTAATGTAGCTGATACCCTTGTCCCCAAAAAATATACTTATACAGATCACCATTATAATATGATAAAACATTGCTCCAAATTTCAAATCGTGAACCACCACTCTCTGTACCAATATTATTTTCTTGAAAACGTTCAAATGAATTAACAGCTACATCAGATGCTAAAATATTTGAAATAAACCTCATACCAAAGAACATGACAACCATAGCTACCAAAGCTATAAAGGCGAGATTTCTTGGATTTTTAATATTCAACCTATAAATAAAACAAGGTAGTACAAATGTTAATAAAATTAACCATGCAGAGGTACTCATTGAGTTTAAACACACGAATAAAACCACAAAAAAATAAAGCAGAATCTTATTAATATTTAACTTAAGGTTAAATAAACAAAAAACAAATACACCCAATATTGCATATGCTATATTATTTGGATCAGTCCAAATGTAGCTAAATCTATAATATTGATTTTCACCCAGGTAATACCTTTCAATAAAACTATCATTACTATTAAATATATTTTTAAGAGTTAGAAATGTATCCAATGAAATATAATATATAATTGACCAAAAAAATACAGAAACAAAAAAAACATCTAAGATTAAAATAATTTTTTTAGAAGATTCATTTCTTGAAAAAAAATTATAAAAGTAAAAATAAAATAAATAAAATAAAATCAGCTGAAAGAAACGCTTCAAATTTTCTGAAAAAACCCCAAGACTATATTTATCATTAAAAAAAGAAAGGACCGTTGAAATTAGAGAGACCCCTACAAACAATAAAAAACAAAAAAATATTTTCTTATCTACCACTAATTTTCTTTTAAAAAGAAAATCAAAAAAAATCAGGAAAAATAAATTATTGATTGCAAAGAAAGGAAAGTATGGAAGTATCAATATATCAATCACTACCAAAAAAAATATTAAATTAGACAGATTGCTTTTATTAAATATCATTTTTTTAATCCAAAAAATTTTCCCTTAATTTGACTAATTAATATATAAAATATTTCTCTTGGACTGTTAATTCTAAAAAGATATTTATATACCACAACATTATTATCAACTTTAAATCTATTTTTAAATTCACGCTTACCAATATTGTATAAATAAATCCCCTCACCTTTCACTCCAGCAATAACATTCGCCTCCCAAGGCTTCATCCTTAACGCGTAACTTTCCACTATCTCAAAATTAAGTTGTTTCGTACTTAGAACATACTGATTGTATAGATATTTTTGACCATATAGGTCAATACTAACATTGTGATAAGGTATAGTTTCTTTTATATTCTCATTTTCAAAAAACTCATCATACCTAATTGCTTCGTGGATGCTATTTGGTAACTTATAATCGTGCTTAATATCTTTCAATATCTCTACTTGATAAGTCGAATCTAAACTTGCATGCTCACCTGGCTCAGAAAAGTTGGTACTCAATGCAACTCTAGGATATACAAAGTATTTGTTTTCCAAAGCGCAATATGCATGATGAAATTTCAACCAAGACTTATCATCCCATCTTTTGATATGCATAGGAATATGCATGTCTTCTAGCTTTTTATCTTCTTGTAACCAATTTAAAAAAGATTGCCATTTATGTCGTGACCATACTTGCCCCCAACTTGAAGCAATCTTCATAAAGTAGACATCAAATTTATCTTGTTGAGGATAAAAAGGTAAGTTTGCATATTGATTTCGCGGATAGTTATACAAAGATATCCCTGCGATATCGTCATCCGCTTCATACTTGACGATCATTTCTTTTGTATACTGATAAAATCCTGGAGAAACATAGAGATCATCTTCAAGCACAACAATATGCTCGTAAGACTGTAAGATTTCCCCGCAACGCATTACATGCTGCTTTAAGCCAAGACGTACAGGAGTTGTTCTAATTTCTACTTTGCCATGTGGCCATTGTATAGTTGAAGCATAATTGTACATCTTTTCAAAAATGTCACTACGATCAATGCTAACAATTAAATCAACTTGATCATCGTAATTTGCGAGAAGCAATGAATGTATGAGCCTTTTAAGGCTATCTAAACGATTATACGTAATAACAACAATAGCCACATTAATCATCAATTTTCACCGAATAAATCACGTGTGTAGACCTTTTCTTCTGCAGTACTCAAATCAGCATGCATCCTATTGGCTAAAATAACATCACATTCACGCAAAAACTCACTTAAATCATTGTTTACAACATAGTTTTCAAAAGTCTCTACATTGAGCGTTGGCTCAAAGATAACAATCTGAACATTATACTCTTCCAACTCTCGGATAATATCTTGTATGGCAGAATCACGGAAATTATCCGAATCAGCTTTCATCGTTAAGCGATAAATACCGACAACATTTGGTCGTTTTTTTAGGATTTCTTTGCTAATAAATTCTTTGCGTGTTTTATTCGAATGAATAATTGCTTGAATCAAATTTTGTGGTACGTCTTTATAGTTTGCCAATAGTTGCTTCGTATCTTTAGGCAAACAATATCCGCCATAACCAAATGATGGATTGTTATAGTGTTGTCCAATTCGGGGGTCTAAACTTACACCTTGAACGATATCATGACTATTCAACTCATGTTTGGCACAATAGGTATCCAGCTCATTAAAGTAGGCGACACGCATCGCCAAATAAGTATTCGAAAACAACTTGACCGCCTCAGCTTCTGTCGACTCCATACACAACGTTGGTGCTTTTTGATCGATAGTCGCATCTAGATACAGTTGAGCTATTTTCTCTGCTCGTTCAGATTTTTCACCTACAATAATTCTGGAAGGATATAAATTATCATACAATGCCTTACCTTCGCGTAAGAATTCTGGGCTAAATATCACCTGCTCAGTATTAAATTTTTCTTTAACTTGTGAGGTATATCCAACAGGAATCGTGGACTTGATAATAATGATTGCCTTTGAATTCAGTGGTAATATCTCAGCGATAACACTCTCTATTGATGAAGTATCAAAATAATTTGTGTCTGAATCATAATTTGTTGGTGTTGCGATAATGATGTAATCCGCTTCTGAGTAGGCTTGCTTCGGATCACATGTTGCATTTAAATTCAATTTTTCTTCTTTTAAGAATTTTTCAATATATTCGTCGACAATAGGCGATATTCCTTGACTCAGTAATTCTACACGCTGAGCATTAATATCCAAACTAGTTACACAATGTTGTCTTGAAAATAAGACTGCATTTGATAAACCGACATACCCTGTACCAACAACTGTAATATTCATTAAGACTCACCAAAAATTATTTCAGATACTTTCTTTTCAGCAGATTCAGGTACAAATCTTTGGTTTGCACCAGCATGACAATTTGTTATTTCACCAACAAAACATTCTTCACCATCTGAGTAAATGTCAATACGAATAAAGTCCAAATCTTCAGCCAATTTTTCTGCTACAGCAATCATTTCTTGTAGGTTTTTTGGGCACTCTAACTCACCTTCAAAAAGAGGGTAATGTAAGGAAAAATCTTGTTTCTCCCATTTAGGGCTATAAAAAACTCGTTTATACCCAGTATATTTCCCGACATCAATTCCAATTATTTTTACTTTTCCATTAAAACAGAACAAACGATAATCCATTAAGTCTTTGCTTTTAAACAACAATGGTTCAACAATAACCTTTGGCTTCAAGTATTTATAGTTTCTTTCTCTTGTTTTTTTATAATAATTTAGATTAAACCAATCTTTAATTGGAGGAATTTCGATAGGCTCATTATCCTTTCTCAAAATAACTGCTTGGCTTGCCTGTGTAGGTTTTATACAACAATTCTCTGGAAAATCGAAATTTTCCAACTCTTCGTAACTATTAAAAATAGCTATTGTTGGAACATTATATTTCTCCCCCACTTTGGCTCGAATATAATCTTTCACCAAATATTTATCACTAATAAACTGACGAATTGGGTTCAACATTTCATCAGAGCTTTTTATGTTAAACAAATAATCATTAAATGTATTTTGTTTTTTTGGAAATCTCTTCTGCCAAATACAAAATTTTAAATAATTCATAAAAAAATCAACCCTATCATTATAAGGAAGAGTTTTATGAAGTATCGAGTAAAATAACATTAAAATTTTATACATACACCAACTCCAAGCAATACCCTTTTAGCGATTTATTTAAAAATCATCTTTAAGTGCATTTTTAATATTAATCCATTCTTAAAAAAATAATTCGCTACAGTCAAAGAGATTAGCTCGACCAATACAAAGCAAATTGCAGCACCCATCGCGCTATGGTATTTAATTAAACTGAATGACAAGGGAATACTAACCACGCTGACCAATAACATTTTTATAGATAAGTAACTATAACCATTGAATTTAATCATATACCGATAACCAATCGTACCAAAGGCAGAGAGCATCGTTGCGATAACAATAAATGGCAATAATTTAGCGGCTTCAATGAAAGCTACACCATATAGCATTTCAATGAACCAAGCACCAAGAAAAATGACAGCCAAAAGTACAATAAACGATAAACCTAAAATTAAGCCATGAATTTGTCTTAAATATTGCAACTCATCGACATCATTCTTTGTAGTGTAAATCCTCGAAAAATAACTTGTAATCAAGGCAATATTTACAAACCCCCATGCCCCCCCCAATACTAAAGCAACATTATAAATACCTAAATCAGCAAACGATGAAAACTTTGCTAAAAATATATTTGAAATTTGGGTATATAACGCAATTGATAGAGTAGAAAGCACCAAGCTCCCACCTGTAAAAAACATATATTTATTATAACGACGTTTATTTTTTATATTCTTAATTTTTTTGTTTTTATTATGAAAATACATTTTTCTAGTTGCATATGGTATTAATGCTAATAGTATAATTGGAAAAATCATTGTATAGGCTTCTGCTTCTACAAAAACCAAAACAAACCTCAAGAGTAGTGCTGCACCAAGACCCAATATATTAGTTAAGGCATTAACAAATGAATTCAACTGGCTATTATTATGTATAGTAAAAATATCACTGATAATAAAATAACTTGCAACAAAATTACCTAAGCCAAAAATAAAGGTTAAAGTATCGGAGAAGAACCACAAATAACTTAAGGCAAAAAAAGAGGTAATAAAGTATAAAGAACGCCGAAGGATCTGAGATGCCAATGCTAGTCTGAGCCCCGAATCCACATTCTCACTTAACCGTTTGAATAGAACATTTTGTGCACCGAACCATGCAACCGTTTGTACAAATACAAAGATAGACGCTACAAAAGCCAGTTTTCCAAAGTTTTCAGGTCCGATATATCTAGCCATATACGCATTAACGAATATCAAACCGAAGATACCTAGGAACTTTTCCAACACCATCCATGCTGTGTTAGAAAATATTTTTCTATCAAAAGTCATCTTTGAAACCAGCATTTGTTTTTTCTAACTTCAAGATTGAATTGCATTTTCCTAATTCCTACGAATACACTAGAGTCGCTGAAGTTTATTCTCACTGTATTGACTTAAAGTGCTCTATTCTTTCGAAATATTTCCACAAACAAAGATTCAGACCTGATCGCCACTGTTAAAGAACTATAAACATCTAAAATTCCCTTAACTTGCTAATATGATAATAGCCCCTATCTTTCCGATGATTTAAGTCTAGCTGATGTAAAAAGTCACTAAAAAATTGCGGGTACTATATCAGAATATTTATAACAGCCACATTTCAATTGTATGAATGTGTTAACAAGCTGCGTACTGGTTCACATTTTAATCGAAAGCCTACTTATGTGGATTTCTTTTTTAGAAATACTAAACATACAAAGCCCCTATATTTCTCAATGCTTTTTTGCTACTTTTCAGCTAGAATTGGACAAATTCTGGGCCTCAAGACGAATCCGTTTTTGGCAACTGATATTAATTAGATATAAATAATGCAAGGGTCGTGTGTGAAGTACTATCAGCTTTTTTCTATTCTTACCATTAGTATTGCTGCTGCAAGTTGTGCTGTTACCTCAGGTTTGCAAACGCATGACATTCCGACTGAGGGTGTATATACCACTGGCTTAGGTGCTACAGTTAACGTCATCAAAATCGAGCAAGATAACTTAGCTGCACTGCAACCAGCGCAAGTCGACTACCAACACGACTACATAGCTTTATTTCAAAAACAACAAACAGGCTATCGTTTAAGTGCAGGTGATGTACTTTCTATTCAGCTCTGGGCATACCCAGAAATTACTCCACCGACCACATCGGTCAACAACGAACAAGCTGTTCAGGCTTTGGGCTACCCAATTGATGCGAGCGGTTATATTCAACTGCCTTTAGTTGGACGCTATAAAGCCGCTGGAAAGAGTTTGACTCAACTCAATACCGAGCTACGTGGCCAGTTTGCGCGGTATGTAAAAACGCCTGATGTTATTGTTCGTGTCTTGTCATACCAAGGACAGCGCTATTCGGTACAGGGTAGTGTACTTAGAGGTGGACAATTCTATTTAAATGACCAACCAACCAGTATTTATACAGCACTGGGTATGGCTGGTGGTATCAATGATCAAGGTGCAAATACCTATATCCAATTGATTCGCAATGGTCAAACCTATGATCTCAACACTATAGAGCTTGAAAAAACAGGCTATTCATTACATAAACTTTTGGTTCAGCCCAATGACACCATTTATGTCAGCACCAGAGAAAATCAAAAAGTTTATATTATGGGTGAATCAGGTAAAAACCAAGCCTTGCCGATGCGGGATCAAGGTATGACACTGAGCGATGCCTTAGGTGAAAGCTTAGGAATTAACCCAAATTCTGCCAGCGCCAGCCGTATCTATGTACTCAGAAGCAATCCAAATGATCGTAGTACTGCACTCTATCATATGAACTTAATGAGCTTGGGTGATTTTGGCTTGGCTAACCAGTTTAGGTTGCGTAGCAATGATATTGTGTATGTCGATGCAACAGGTTTGACACGTTGGCAACGTATCGTCAATCAAGTCATTCCTTTTTCTAATGCGTTATATAATATTGATCGTTTGGGCAACTAATGCAGATTAAAAATATCTTAATTGTTTGTGTTGGAAATATCTGTCGCAGTCCAATGGCAGAGTATTTGCTCAAACAAGCTCACCCTCAACTCTATATTGAGTCTGCGGGTATCTCTGGATTAACTGGCCATCCGGCAGATGAAAAAGCTAAACACTGTATGCACGCACTCAATATTGATATGAGTGCGCATATCGCCAAAAAACTCACGGCTGAACATCTTAAAAAAGCGGATTTAGTGTTAGTCATGAGTCAGAATCAGCAAAAACATATTGAGCAAACTTGGCCATTTGCTAAAGGTAAAGTCTTTCGCCTCGGACATTGGCAAAATAAAAATGTGTCAGATCCCTATCAACACGATCAAGCTTTTTTTGATAGTACATGCCAGCTGATTCAGCAGTGTGTGACTGATTGGAAAAATTACATTTAACTTTTAGATTTAAGATTATGAGCCAAAATATCAATACTGAAGATACAATTGACCTAAAAGAACTTTTCTTCTCCTTGCTCGCGCAATGGAAGCTTATCGCGTTATGCGTCATTCTAAGTCTTGTATGTGCATTATTGTATCTGCGCACAACACCAAATACATATGCTGTTGATGCCCTAGTACAGGTTGAAAGTAGTAAAGGTGCTTCTGCCGCACTATTAGGTGATCTTTCACAAATGGTGGATCAAAAATCCCCGGCTCAATCTGAGATCGAAATATTAAAATCACGCTTAGTGTTAGGTTCAGTAATTGAGGCAATGCATCTTGATTTAAGTATTTCCAGTGCTGACGATACATTTGCTCAGCGTTTATTAGGCAAACCCAGTTATGCCACGGAGTACACACCTAAAGCTGTGATTTTTCATGACGCTGAAAAATCTCTTCAATTTCGTCAGTTTGAGGTACCACAAAACTTCCTCGATAAAACTCTCCGTCTAAACTTAAACGAAGGGAAATTCCAATTAATAGATAGCAAAACTGATGAGATTTTACTTGCTGCACCGTTAAATCAGATCAATCAACTGTCAAACAGATATGGCATTTGGAAAGTTAGTATTTTTTCAAAAGATCAATTCACTAACGATTATTTAATCCGTAAGCGATCTTTACCAACTGCTGTTAGCGCCATCAGTGCAAATTATTCTGTTGCTGAAAAAGGCAAGTTGACTGGTATATTGGGTCTTAGTTATCAAGGCCAAGACAAAGAACACATTACAAAAGTACTCAATGCAATCCTATCTGCTTATAGCGCACAAAATGTGGCACGCAAATCTGCAGAAACCGCCCAAACCTTGAAATTTCTTGATGAACAACTCCCAGAGTTAAAACAACAACTTGATGTGGCTGAAAGAGAGTTCAATAAATTCCGCCAACAATACAATACCGTTGACGTCACCAAAGAGTCAGAGTTATACCTCACTCAAAGTATTACCTTAGAAACGAAAAAAATTGAGTTACAGCAGCAACAGGCAGATATCGCTGCAAAATATACTGCTGAACACCCTGCAATGCGTGAGATTAATGCTCAGATTGCATCATTAAATAAAATGATTGGTGAGCTCAATAGTACATTAAAACAATTGCCTGATTTACAAAGACGTTATCTGCAACTGTATCGTGAAGTTGAGGTGAAAACGCAGCTCTATACTGCGCTTTTGAACTCTTATCAACAGCTAAGAATTGCAAAAGCTGGTGAAATCGGCAATGTCCGTATTGTTGATACTGCTATTGAACCTGTTGAACCGATTAAACCAAAGAAACTCCGCATTCTTATTCTTGCAGTTTTCCTCGGTGGCTTCCTCGGTACGTTATTTGCTCTATTGCGCAATATGCTCCGTACAGGAATTAAAGACTCAAGTCAGATCGAACGCGAGCTTGATCTACCAGTCTATGCGACTGTACCTCGTTCGCCAGTGCAAGAAACGCGCATGAGTATTCTGAAGAAGAAGAAGAATATCCCTATTCTTGCGGTTAAAAACAGTGATGATATTGCGATTGAAAGCTTACGCAGTATTCGTACCGCGATACATTTTGCACTGAGTAATGCAAAAAATAATATCATTATGATCGCTGGTCCATCGCCAGAAGTCGGTAAATCATTTATTTCCACCAACCTTGCAACCATCTTTGCCCAAAGCAATAAAAAGGTTTTATTGATTGATGCGGATCTACGTCGCGGCTATCTACATAAATACTTTAATCTAGATGTGAAACCAGGCTTATCTGAGGTGCTGAGTAGCCAAGCTGAGCTAGGTCAAGTGATTCATGAAACTGAAGTCGCTGGTTTAAGTATGATTACGCGAGGGAAAAACCCAACAAATCCTTCTGAAATTTTAGGTTCTGAGCAATTTAAAGCTTTACTCGAAAAACTCAGTTCTGAATATGACCATATCATTATTGATACGCCGCCTATTTTGGCAGTGACTGATGGTATTATCATTTCGCAATATGTTGGCGTCACTTTACTGGTTGCTCGTTATGCTAAATCACAAATGAAAGAGCTTGAACTGAGCTTAAATCGCTTTGAGCAAGCTGGCGTTAAAGTGAATGGCTTTATTCTGAATGATATTCAACGTGCAAGTGCTGGATATGGCTATGGCTATGGATATAACTATGCGTATGCTTACAAAGCACAGAAAGATGATTAATTAAGCTGCAAACATGAGCAAAAAAGCCAGATCGTATGATCTGGCTTTTTTATACTTATTTTAAAAATATAATAAAACCGAATAAACATAAACCCTATAAAAAATACACGCATTTTTCAGATCAGTTATTCAATGCTGAAGCGTAGACATGCTAAGATCAGTGCCATATTTTTTACTAAAATCTCACCTTTGGACATCTCATGAGTAAAGCTTTACCTGTTATTGTCGCAGCCGTTTTAGGCGGAGCAGCCCTTATACCGATTTATTATGCAACTCAACACCCTACCACTGAACTTGGCACAAAAGCAGACAAAAATGCAGGGCCAGGCGCAAAAATCAGTTATGCCTTAGGTTATGAAGTTGCCAAGCAAACACCGCCTGAACTAGAAACAGCGGCTTTCATCACAGGCTTCCGTGATGGTCATGCAGAAAAACCTGCGGCCTACACCGAAGAAGAACTACAAGCTGCTTATGTAGAATTCCAAAAAGAATTACAGCAAAAACAAATCGAAGCAACCCAGCAAGCAGAAGCAACAGGTAACTCCTTCTTAGCTGAAAATTCGAAAAAAGCAGGCGTGAAAACCACAGCCTCAGGGTTGCAATATAAAATCATTACAGCAGGAACAGGTAAACAACCAACGGCTGCGTCTGTGGTCAAAGTTCATTATAAAGGTCAATTGACCGATGGCACTGTGTTTGATAGTTCATATGATCGTGGTGAACCAATCGAGTTCCCGCTCAATCAAGTCATTCCTGGCTGGACCGAAGGCTTACAATTAATGAAAGAAGGCGGTAAGGCAACACTTTATATTCCTGGCAACTTAGGTTACGGCGAACAAGGTGTACCAGGGTCTATTCCACCGAATAGTACATTGGTTTTTGATGTCGAACTCATCGCAGTAAAATAACAGATATAGGGAGAGCATGTGCTCTCCCTTATTTTTGCAAAAGCACTTTGGAAGAAATAATGAAAAAATTAAGTCTTATTTTAATGACATCCGTGATGGGTACTGCTTATGCAGCACCGATTACTTTAAAAAGCCCACAACAAGAGCAGTTGGGTTATAGTTACGGTTATTTGATGGGTAAAGGCAATGCCAATACCTTGAAAGATTTGGATATTAATGCATTCGTGCAAGGCTTGAAAGAAGCGACACAGGGAAAAGCAGCATCTTTGACTGATGAAGACATGGCAAATGTGCTTAATCAATATAAAAAACGTATAGAAGCAAAGCAACTGGTTGAATTTCAAGAGATCGCTCAAAAGAATGATCTCGCAGGAAAAGCCTTTCTCGCTGAAAATGCGAAAAAGGCCAATATCGTGACCAGAAAATCTGGCTTACAGTATCAAGTGCTTCAAGCTGGAAAAGGTAAATCACCGAGAGCGAGCTCTACGGTTAAAGTCAATTATGAAGGGCGTTTACTTGATGGGACCGTGTTTGATAGTTCGATCGCACGCAACCATCCTGTCGAGTTTCAATTGAATCAAGTAATCGCAGGTTGGACTGAAGGCGTTCAAACCATGAAGGTCGGTGGTAAAAGCCGTTTCTTTATCCCAGCCAATCTCGCCTATGGTGAGGTGGGTGCTGGTGATGGAATTGGTCCAAATAGCACCCTGATTTTTGATATTGAATTACTGGAAATAAAATAATTTAAAATCCCCCTTTGAGCTGCGACAACAGCAGTTCAAAGGAGGCAACGTTCAAATTCAATGCTTTAAATGTCTCGGTCTAAAGCCTGTGAGCAATAATCCGACAACATAAGCCACCACACCAAGCACACATAAACCCGTGACTTCAGCAACACGTAGCCATTGGGAAATATCACTTTGATACCACGTTAGACCATACCATAACGCGATAATCATAATCAGATTGGCCACCGCAAACTGGAATGCCAGTTTTTTCCAATGTGCGCCAAATCGATAGATATTGCGTTTGTGCAAATAGAAATAAAGCAGACCTGCATTGACCAAAGCTGAACCTGAAGAAGCCATCGCCAGCGCCATATGCTCTGCTTGCCAACCATTGAACTTAAAGATACCAATAAATATCACGTTTAAAATCGCATTGGTCGCCACAGCGATTAACCCGACCCGTACTGGTGTTTTGGTGTCCTGCTGGGCATAAAAACCAGGAGCAAACACCTTAATCAACATAAACGAGATCACACCAGCACTCATACACTGCAAGGCCAAAGCAGTCATTTGTGTATCTTCTAGCGTGAATTCACCACGTTGGAACAGCGCTTGAATAATCGGTGTGGACAGCATAAATAAAGCAATACTGGCTGGAATCCCGACCAGCATGATGATTTTAGCCGCCCAATCCAACATCCCTCGAAATTTACTCTGATCTTGTTCAGCATGGCGTGCTGAAAGTGATGGCAAGATCACCGTCCCAATCGCCACCCCAATCAATCCCAGTGGTAGTTCAGTCATACGCTCTGCACTATATAGCCAAGACACCGAACCATCCTGCATAAAGGATGCCCAGATCGTATTCAACAATAAGTTAATTTGCGTAACGGATACACCAAATAAAGCAGGTAACATTAACTTTAAAATACGATTCACACCTTCGTGTTTAAAGTCAACTTTCGGTGGAATCAGTAAATTTTTCTTCCAGAGTTCAGGAATTTGAATGGCAAGCTGCAAAACACCAGCGACCACCACGGCCCATCCAAGCGCCATAATCGGCTCTGCCATATAGGGAGTTAACCACCACGCCCCTGCAATCATGGCAATATTCAACAATACTGGAGCAAATGCAGGTGAAGCAAATGAACCATAACTATTTAGAATACTGCTAGCAAAAGCCGTCAGTGACATAAACATCAGATAAGGGATGGTTAGACGAAATAGGTCAACAGCAAGGTTAAACTTCTCAGTATCACTATGGAAACCGGGCGCATAGATATAAATAATCACAGGTGCAGCAACCATCGCCACAAAGGTAAGCAATGTCATTGCGGTCAGCAAACAACCAAAAACACGACTAATTAGAATTTGAACTTCTGCATGGGTGCGACTGGTTTTATATTCCGTCAGAACAGGAATAAAGGCTTGAGAAAACGCCCCTTCAGCAAATAAGCGCCGAAAAAAGTTGGGAATACGAAAGGCAACCACAAAGGTGTCAAAATCTTTGCCCGCCCCAAATACATTCAGCAGCACGATATCACGCACCAATCCCAGAACTCGGGATAACATCGTCATTGCACTGACAATTACTGTCGATCGCCACAATGCCATCGCACTCACCTACGGCTTATATTTCAAAAGCGTTATTGTAATGAAAGTAAAAACAGATTTCGTTGTGAAATCATAAATTCGATCATGTTTTTTTAGAGATTGCCTGAATCGCTAGCAAACGACGGAACAACGACCAATCAAAGTGTAAACCGGGATCTGTTTTACGTTTAGGCGCAATATCAGAATGACCTGCAAGATGATTTTGGATTTTGGGATAAGCTTGGCGCAGTATGTTCACCACTTCGACCAGTGCCTGATACTGTTCTGGTTCAAACGGCAAGTCATCACTACCCTCTAGCTCAATGCCAATCGAATAATCATTACATTCTGGTTGGGCTAAATAACTAGAACGACCTGCATGCCAAGAGCGATCATTAAAATTGACAAATTGAATCACTTCACCTGTGCGTAAAATCAGCAGATGCGCTGAAACTTGCATACCTTCGATGGTTTGAAAATAAGGATGTACCGACCAATCCAGCTGATTCTGAAAGAATTGTTGAATATAGCCCCCACCAAATTGAGATGGCGGCAAGCTAATATTATGAATGACAATCAGTTGAATATCCGTCTCAGCAGGACGCGCATTAAAATTAGGTGACGCAATCTGCGTTGCACCTTGTAATATTCCATCTCGAACTTGAGCAAATCTAGATTGCGGCATTGTCACTCGAATCAGCAATTTAATCTTAATATTTTCCATTCTGACATGCTTTATCACGAATAATCGAGATCAAATACTTATTTTTTATGTGGACGGTGCTAATATAACGCACACGTTTTTTGGTTACTAATCTACTGGAAATAGTATGAGCATCCCACAGTCTTTGCTTGAACAATCTATTCAAATCAATATTCAACAAGCATTACAAGAAGATATTGGGGACGGCGATATTACCGCCATGCTCACACCTGCGGATGAACAAGCCACAGCCACCATTATCACGCGTGAAGATATGGTCTTGGCAGGTCAACCTTGGGTTAACGCTTTAATTCAGGCTTTTGACAGCTCAGTACAGATCACATGGTTAAAACAAGAAGGTGATGTGGTTGCTGCCAATGAAGCCTTTTTAAAACTTGCAGGTTCGGCACGTAGTTTGTTAACGGTGGAACGCCCAGCTTTAAACTTTGTACAAACTCTTTCCGCTGTGGCGACCAAAACAGCCAACTACGTGAAACAACTCGATGGCCTACATACCAAACTGCTAGATACGCGTAAAACCTTACCGGGTTTACGTATCGCGCAGAAATATGCCGTTGCCGTCGGTGGTGGTCAAAATCATCGTCTTGGTTTATTTGATGCTTTTTTGATTAAAGAAAATCATATTATGGCGGCTGGTGGTATTGTTCAAGCGATTGCTCAAGCGCATCAGATTGCACCTGGAAAACCCGTCGAAGTTGAAGTTGAAACGTGGGATGAACTTAATCAAGCACTTGAAGCAGGTGCTGATATTGTGATGTTGGATAATTTCAGCCAACAACAAATGATTGATGCAGTGAAGTATGTTGCGGGGCGCTGTAAATTAGAAGCTTCTGGCAATATCACCATTGAAAATTTGCGTGAAGTTGCCAGCACAGGTGTGGATTACATTTCGATGGGTGTTTTAACCAAAGATGTTCGCGCTGTGGATTTATCTATGCGTTTTAATGCTTAAACCTGTTGGTCTTTTTGCTGCTGAGTCGATTGTGGCGAATCCAGTGCTTGAGATTCGGTCTCTTGCCATGCTGATTTCGCTTCAGTCGATTGGCTAGATCGTGGGTCAATCGCCATTAAAATAAAAGTGACGGCGGTGAGAAATATTAAAAAAACTTGTAACATCATTATCTCTTTTCTTGCAGTGCCCTCAATATAGCAAAGCAAAATGGGGCAAATTCGCATGCTCTGTTACAGTATGCAAAGGCTCAGTGTGCTTATGTTTAAGATATAATTCGTATCAGCTTCCTCGCTTGGCTATTTATTATTTTACTTTGTGTTTACTGCTTCTTTTTTCGTTAGCTGTTCAACATAAGCAGCCTAGCATCCGCTTAGACTGCTTATTTCAAACAAATATAAAGCCCTTATGATTCAATAAAGCCCATATATGGGTCAGAAATAGAATCTTCATTGGTTTCAATGCGCCCAGCAAAACGACGGCGATAACTTGGTTCGTTTTGAATGCTGACGGTGAAATCATACCATCCACCAAACTCAGACATATCCCAACTGAGTTCCTTTTCATTCGCCGCAGTTTCGATTTGCCATGTTTTATTGGGTAAATAAGCATTGGCTGTTACAACCAACTGCGCTGTTTGTGCTGCATCATTTCGCACTTTCAAGAAAAGCTTGGAATCGCACTCCTCCATACACACGCGAATTTCTGGAAGTGCTTCTAACTGCGTGGCTTGTACCAAGTCCCCAGCAAAACTGCGATGGAAACCATTCGGTCCCAACACCCATAGGTCATATTGATGATCTTTGGTCTGCCAGACATCATCAAGTTGCTTCCCTGCTTCCACCATGTAACGGCGTGGGATCGCGTCTAAATTCAATTTGTCATAAACATGGAATACTGCGGCTTGTGCTCCTGTATTGGAGAATATTAATTTAACAGTTTTCGTGAACACATCGACTTTGGCACTGCTATGCAAAATATACGGCAATGCACGTGATGGTCGTATTCCCATGTCTTGAACAGGATAAGTTTGGCTTAAAGGACGACTGACCTGTGCCAAGCCTTCTTGTGCTTTACGAATCGCATCAGCTTCTGCTTTTGTTTTCTTACCAGATAAATCAGGTAAAGGGAGAAGATTTGGTGTTTTAAAGTTAAAAGCCGAGCTTAAATCACCACAAACCGCACGACGATACGGACTAATATTAGGTTCTTCTACATCAAAACATTGTTCCAAGAAACGAATCACCGAAGAGTGGTCAAATACTTGTGAGTTGACCCAGCCACCACGACTCCATGGGGAAATAATGTACATCGGTACTCGAACACCTGGGCCGTATACACCCACGCCATTACTTACTTTTGGATCAGTAAAGTTTGGCTGTCCTGCTGAAGCTTTAGCATGCGTGGCATATTCATATGACATCTGATCATCGCTTAAGGTGGATTTGCCATGTACTGCACCTGAAGCATCCATCGAAGGTGCACTTGGTGAAGGTATATGATCAAAGAAACCATCATTTTCATCAAAATTGATTAAGAAAACCGTCTGACTCCATACTTCTGGATGCTCGGTTAACGCATTTAACGTTTCTTGGATATACCACGCTCCTTGAACTGGGCTAGACGGTCCAGGATGTTCGCTATAGGTTGCCGGTGCAATTAACCAACTTACTTGGGGTAACTGCCCATTGGCAATATCTTGTTTAAATGAACCCAAAAAACCACCATCTGGCATGGTATTGGCGATCCCTTTATACAAAGGCTGAGTGGAATCAATAGCCGGATCATAGGCTGGGCAAATGGTAATATTGTTCACTGGTTTACCTGATAACACATTGGCACGACGGTATTGTTTAAAACCAGCCAAGGGATTGTCGGTAAAATTATCAGGCATGTTTTGATAGACCTTCCACGTTACACCCGCCTGTTGTAAGCGTTCAGGATAGGTGATCCAGTCATAGCCAACGGTGGATGGCCCGATTGAATCTAAATCATTGACCACACTGGCAACGTTGGCACCTGTTGGGCCATTGGTTCCTGTCCAGATAAACATACGGTTTGAGTTGGTTCCTGTATGCATGGCACAGTGATATGCATCACACAGGGTAAAAGCATTAGCTAATGCGAATTGGAATTCAACCTCTTGTTGCTTGTAATAGCCCATTGACTGTGGCTGCTTATATTGCACCCAATTGCCCATCCGTCCATGATCCCAAGCATATTGACCATCTGTCCATGAATGTGGTGTACCACTCACCCGCTGTGCATTGCCACGGCTACTATCCAAATGATAGGGATAAAATTTATTTTTATTGGCATCATATTGTTCCCACACTGTACGACCTTGGCTTAAAGGAATGGTAAAACGATCACCAAAGCCACGTACCCCTTTTAACGTCCCAAAGTAATTGTCAAAAGAACGATTTTCTTGGGTCAAGATCACCACATGTTTAACGTCTTTAATGGTTCCTGTCTCGACCTTGGCATCAATCGCGAGGGCTTTTTGAATACTCATTGGAAAACTGGTAAGTGCAGCGGTACCAAACAGTGCTTTGGTCGAATTTAATAAAAAGTCACGACGGTTCATTGATTATTTCCTTATTGTTATTATTTAGGGTGCACAGTGAATAGTACAGTCTGAAGTCGGCGGTTTTGGCGTTGGCGTGGTATTGTTGTTATCATTTTCATTACAAGCACTTAATAAGAAAATACTACTGGTGAGTAAAGCTAAGAAGGTATTTCGCATTTTACTATCCGTTAAAATATTTGTGCAGATAGTCAATACAATATAAATGACAATTCGATGATTGTTTGATAGCAATTCAATGACAGAAAAAATAGACAAAAAAAAGGCGGTCTAAAATTTCCAGACCGCCCGCACTATCAACTGGAGCTTACCAACCGAGTGCTTGCTGTTGCTTCAGAATCAATTCCGCAATTCCTTTTTCAGCAATCTCTAACATGGCATTACACTGTTGGCGAGTGAACGGTTTATCTTCTGCCGTTCCTTGAATCTCAATAAATTCGCCCGCCTGTGTCATCACCACATTTAAATCAGTTTGGCAATTTGAATCTTCTTCGTAGCACAAGTCGAGGTGAACTTCGTCTTGATACATCCCCACCGAGATGGCTGCCACTAAACCTTTTAACGGGTCATGTTTAATCTTTTTATTACTTAACAACACATTCATGGCATCAACCAATGCAACGGCTGCTCCTGTAATCGCTGCGGTACGCGTACCACCATCCGCTTGGATCACATCGCAGTCGATGTTAATGGTATTTTCACCAAGTTTTTTCAGGTCAACCATCGCTCTGAGGCTACGACCAATCAGACGTTGAATTTCCTGTGTCCGACCTGACTGCTTACCACGCGCTGCTTCACGATCACTACGGGTATGGGTTGAACGCGGTAACATGCCGTATTCAGCCGTGACCCAACCCTGTCCTTTCCCTTTTAAAAAGCGTGGAACCGAATTGTCGATACTTGCAGTACACAATACTTTGGTATGACCAAACTCAACCAGAACTGAACCTTCTGCGTAACGGGTATAATTACGGGTAATTTTTACCTCACGTAATTGGTCTAATGCTCTTTGGTCAATACGCATAACGATTCCTTAAAACGATGGCACAAATATAATTGCCCCATAGTATATCTCAATTACACGCACTTTCCCTTTTACTTATTGGTGACGAGCACCGCTTTATGGCTCAAACGATGCTCTATCTTGATTAAGCAGCTTTGCCAAATATACCTTTCACTGCTTCAGTAAAGGTACGCTTAGTCGCCACCAAACGATCTACCATATTGTCAGGCAAAGAGTGAACCGCCAGACGTTTATACACACTCACGATCTGAGATCCAAAGGGAGCGGTATTGTATTGTTGACCATACTCTGCACAGACTTCACGTACCTTAGGTGCCATCTCGATATAACGGTTGGCAGGTACATCAGGGAACAAATGATGTTCGATTTGATGGCTCAAGTTACCGCTCAAGAAATGCATGATTTTACCGCCAGTAAAGTTTGCTGAACCACGTATCTGACGCAAGTACCATTCTGCTTTGGTTTCATTATCAATGTTGTCAGTGATAATTTCAGAGTCTTCTGTGAAATGACCACAATAAATCACGGTCGATGCCCAGTAGTTACGGATCAAGTTGGCAACAAAGTTACCCGCCAATACGGGCAAGAACATTGGACCAGCAATCACTGGGAACAACACATAATCTTTACCAAACTGACGTAGCATTTTTTTACGTAGATTTTTAGATTCTACATATACTTCTTTCCAGGTTTTGGTGCCATCAAACAACACTTTTTCCATCTCTAAGCGTTGCAAAGCCAGTAGCCATTCAAAACCCGTTGACAATACAAAACCTATCGGCACGTTGAACAAAAAGCGTGGTTCCCACTCTTGCTCACGGCTCATGCGCATCACACCATAGCCGCTAATGTCATGATCCATGCCATACACATTGGTATAGGTATGGTGCTTATAGTTATGGGTATATTTCCAGTCTTCACCCGTACACACCGTATCCCAGTCATAAGTTGCACCGTTAAGCGATGGATCGTTTAACCAATCAAACTGACCGTGCATCACGTTATGACCCAATTCCATGTTTTCGACGATCTTAGACACACCCAACATCGCTGTGCCAAGCAACCAAACTGGTGGAATCCAGCCACCGAACATCAACATGCCACGTGATGCAATTTCGGTGTAGCGTACAAAGTTACGTACTTTATAGATATAATCAGAATCTTCTTTGCCAATTTTAGCCATGGTTTCAGTACGGATGGCATCAATCTTACGGCCAAACTCTTGTACTTCTTCTGGTGTTAATGCACGGCTTATGTTACCGCCAAATTTGATTGGAGGAATCGTTTTAGTCGGATTTACTGTCATCATGTTCATAATATTATACTCTATCTGGTCAATATGAATTAAAGGTCAATCTCAACGGGACTCACTGCTTCACTCACACACAACTTGATTTGCACATTGTTTTGGTTATCGATTTCACCTGTAAGTTGATTTTTCACTGCACCACTGATCTTGGTACAAACACAGGTATTACAAATCCCCATACGGCAACCAAAAGATGGTTTCAAACCCGCAGCTTCAGCACTGGCCAACAGGTTGCCACGGCCTTCAAACTCTTGCATACTGCGACGGAAATTGACTGGTTGGATTTGAGCATCCACATCCATCGTCACTGGCAAAAAGCTTTCTTGCGTTAAACGGTCTAACCAACCACGTTTCGTCCAAATTTGACGTGTCGCTTTCATCAAACCTGGAGCAGCACACACATAGGTTTGACGTTGAACAGCATCGGCACACAAACGGTCCAACGTTTCTTCATCAAAATAAGCAGGTTGTTCAGGACTATCGACAATAATGTGTAGGTTAAAGTGCGCATATTCTGCTGCCAGTGTTTCCAATTCAGTACGGAACGCTGGATCACGTGAGTAATAAATCAATGTCACAGGTTGATTTGAACGTGCTAATGCCTGTTTCGCAATCGGAATAATCGGCGTAATACCACTACCCGCAGATACCAAAAGAATCGGTTGTTTACCTTCTTCTGTATCAAAGTCTTTTAGCGTAAATTCGCCCATCGCCTGAGTAATTTCAATCACATCACCAGCACGTGCGCTGTTAGCTAAATAGTTAGATACACAACCTTGTTTTTTGATACCTAACACCAATTTGTCGTGACTTGGTGAACTCACCAAGCTATACGCTCGTTGATGCTGCACACCATCAATACGAACCGTCACCATCACAAATTGACCAGGCTGATAGGTTGTAAATTTATTGTTACTGCTTAAAGTGACCTTGATCATTTCATCTGCAATAGGCTCAATCGCTTCGATTTTTGCCATAATGCGGCGCAAAGTCCACATCGGGTTAACTTTTGCAAGGATAAAATCAACGAAATCTTCTCTAACCCAATGTGGCTGATAGCTTAACTGTGCGCTCATAAGTTCCTCGTTTTGTATCTGGCTATTTATATTGAGTGAACAACTGTTCGTATAGTGAACATGTGTACACTATATTTATTTGTGTTCACTGAGTCAACACTTGTTCACTAATTTTTTGATTATTTTTTCTACTTTTTTTTAAATAATTAAAAAGAATGAAGAAATAAGTAAGGCATGGAGCACATTTAGCCGTTAAAACAAAGCCATTCATTTTAAAAGCCGAAGAATCTATCTGATTTAGCAACCGATTAAGACTAAAAAAAACCTATTTTTTTTGCTAGACTCTATAGTATAAATTTTATGGATCTTATTCATGTCGATTAGAGATGAACGAAAACAACAGAGTCGTCAGGCTCTACTGGATGCAGCGCTCCATCTCAGCACGTCTGGGCGCTCATTTAGTAGTATTAGTTTGCGTGAAGTTGCTCGCGAAGTTGGTTTAGTACCAACCGCTTTTTATCGTCATTTCCAAGATATGGAGGCACTGGGTCAAGAATTGGTTGATCAGGTGTCATTACATCTTAAGAGCTTGATTCACCAATTGGGTCAAAGCTATCTAAAACACAGCGGCGCAGCCAAAACACGTACCAGCATCGAACTTTTTGTACAAGCGGTGAATCATAGCCCGCAACAATGGCAGTTTATGATTGCGGAACGTTGGGGTGGCTCTGAAACGGTACGCATTGCTATTGCACGTGAAATTGAATTTTTGATTGAAGATTTGGCAGTTGATTTATATAAACTTGACACCTTTAAGCACATTAAAGAAGAAAAGTATCTGCAAGTCTTATCAACCATCTTGATCAACATGTCGTTTACATGGGCGATGACATGGATCAATCTACCCAAACAAGTTACGATTGATGATTTATTAGAACAACAAAATCTGTTTATTGACAATGCCACCACTCAAGTGAGTTTGTTATTTCGTGGTATCTCCAACTGGGAACCACAAAACGCTTGACCATATCGAAGACTCGGTTTGATATATAAAAGCATTGCTTAGCGTTAGTATGCATTAGACAATAATGCGATGCCGTTTAGAACACTATGAGGAGCTTATAAGCATCATGAATCCTGATCGTCATACTCAGTTCTTAATTCGTAAAGAAAAAATTTTACAGGTTGCTGAAAAGTTATTATTAGAAAATAACCAAGAAATGACCCTCGATGAACTGGTTGCCGAATTGGACATCGCCAAAGGAACCTTATACAAGCACTTCAGAAGTAAAAATGAATTATTGCTTGAACTTATTATTCAAAATGAAAAAGAAATTTTAAAAATTTCAGACCAATACCATACTGATATCAAAGAATATGCGCCGCGCTATATGTTGCATCACCTTATGGCGCCTAGTCGTACTATTTTGCTGCATCAGCTAGAAGAACACTTGACCATGACGGAGTCTAAGCTGAAGCATCTCTTTGATGAGCTGTATGCGATTCGACAGCAACGTATTGTTTCACTCAAAGACATGACTGAGAAATATTTAAAATCACTCAATTATGATATGTCGATTCGTGATTATCTATCTTATATCTGGTCACTGACTTACGGCGCAGCACTATTACTTAATTCGAGCTATTACCAACGTTCAATTGGTTCTCGTGAAAAACTGATTAATTTATATGTCAACCAAGCTTTGTCTTTACCCACTCAAACTGTGAAAATTGACTTAACCGAGTTCCAACAAGAACAACAATAAATGCAAAAAAGGACTGTTGATACAGTCCTTTTTAGTCTAAAGCATTGGTAATTTACTTAGCTTTACGCTCTTTTTCTAATAAATAATCAACCACTTGAGTGACTTTAGCATCCTCACCCTGCACCACATATTTACCATTGACCACAACCGCTGGAACACCAGTCAACTGATATTGCTGTGCCAATTTATTTGACTCCGCGATTTTTGCAGTAATCGGGAACGAGTTAAACATGCTATTAAACTTCTGTTCAGGCACACCATAACGCGCAAAGAATTTTGCTTGAGACGCTTGATCAAAAATTTGCTGACCACCGTCATGAATGGCATGGAAAAGTGGAATATGGGTTTTCTTACGCACGCCTAGAGCTTCTGACACATAGTAACCACGAGCACCCTGTTCCCATACCTTATTCATGGCTGCTGGGGTGCGTAGGAAATAAACATCTTTTGGAATTTTCTTTAGCCATGTTTGCATGTGTGGTTCAAGGTTAAAACAATGTCCACAACCGTACCAAAAAAATTCGCGCACTTCGAGTTGACCAGCAGGTGCAGTCGTTTTAACCGGATTTGCCACCACGGTATAATCTTTGCCTGCTACAAAATCTGCAGCCATTGCGTTCATCGAAAATGAGATAACAGCCGTGCTTAAAACACCTAATACTAACTTTTTCATTGCCTTTGCTTTTCCTCTAAGCATTTTTCGTAAGTTTATATGCTAAATATAAAACAAACACGAGCAATTCGTTTTGCTTCTGTGAAGTTTTTTATTCGATTTATCGCTTTTTTTGCCAGAATCGCTACACTAAGCTAAGTTCAGAATCAAAATACTCTCTGAAATTAGATACTCGACAACGTCATCTGCAACCTGTTGGTTATCTACAATATATTGTTTTTGCAATAGATTAGATAAGTGAAAGAAGTGAACAGGTTTTGCAGATGACAATGGTTTTGCCTACTTTTCCCGAAAGAAAAGTAGGTCGAACCGAAGGTCTATCCCGAAATTGGATGAGAACTCGGCAAGACTCCGCCTAGTTCAACATTCTAGGAATTCGATCAACCCCACATCTCCATAAAATATTGATAGAGGTACGTCCATGTCGCAATTGAATGTTGACCCGCAAGAAATCGCAAAATTTGAAGCATTGGCTGCCAAATGGTGGGATCAACATTCGGAGTTCCGTCCACTGCATCAAATCAACCCATTACGTCTTAACTGGATTGATGAACGCGTCGGCGGCTTGGCGGGCAAAAAAGTCCTTGATGTTGGTTGTGGTGGTGGCATCTTGGCGGAAAGCATGGCACGTCGTGGTGCAGATGTATTAGGTATTGATATGGGTGAAGCGCCACTTGCTGTTGGTCGCTTACATGCCCAACAAGACAATGTGCAAAACATTGAATATCGTCAAATTCCTGTAGAACAACTGGCACAAGAACAAGCAGGTCAATACGATGTGGTCACTTGCATGGAAATGATGGAGCACGTACCAGATCCAGCTTCTATCGTAAAAGCCTGTCAAACACTGGTCAAACCTGGTGGCCACGTGTTCTTCTCCACCATTAACCGTAATCCAAAATCCTATTTATTCGCGATTATAGGCGCGGAATATGTGTTGCGTTTATTGCCTAAAGGCACCCACGACTATCATAAATTTATTCGCCCATCAGAAATGGCGCATGATATTCGCAGTGCAGGTCTAAGCCTAAAAGAGATGACGGGCTTACATTACAACCCGATCACCAAACATTATTGGTTAGCGCCGAATGTCGATGTCAATTACATGGTTCACACTACGAATACAGGTGCGTAATGAAAGCTGTTTTATTTGATCTTGATGGTACGCTAATTGACACGGCTGCGGACTTTATTCGTATTATTCAGCAGATGTGTCGGGATGAGCAACGCCCAGTTGTAGATGCAGAAACCATTCGTACTCAAGTTTCTGAGGGTGCGCGCGCCATGGTGAAGTTGGTTTATCCAGAATTGGATGTCACTGATCCCGTATTTCTCGCACACCGTCAACGCTTTTTAGATGCCTATGGCGACAATATCGTGGTCGATACCGACTTATTCATAGGCATGTATCCTTTACTTGAAGCGTTAGAAGCACATCAGATTCCGTGGGGCATAGTGACCAATAAACCACGTGGTTTAAGTGAGTTACTGCTCGCTGCATTACAGCTCACAGAGCGTTGTGCGGTGTTGGTTTGCCCAGAAGATGTCAGTAAGACCAAACCCGATCCTGAACCGATGTATTTGGCTGCTAAGCAGTTAGGTCTTGATGCCAAAGACATTATTTATGTTGGTGATCATCCACGTGATATAGACGCAGGTCGCAACGCAGACATGTATACCATTTTAGCTGCCTATGGTTATTTACCAGTCGAATCACGAGATGATCTCGCCGCTTGGCAAGCAGATGCAGTTATTCAAACCGTCCCTGAACTTCATCAACTGCTCAAACAGAAAATCACGGTGTTGTCAGAAAATCAGGGTATGATGAGTTAAATAAGCAAGATAACAGGAGGCATAACAATGAAATATTCAGAATATCAACCTCGGCCAGATTTACTTAAAGATCGTATCATCCTCATTACTGGTGCGGGTGATGGTATTGGTCGAGCTGCTGCGATGAGTTATGCCCTGCACGGCGCAACGGTTGTATTGCATGGCCGAACCCTCAATAAACTCGAAGTCATCTATGATGAAATCGAAGGTTTAGGTGCGCCACAACCTGCTATTTTACCTTTGCAACTTTCAACAGCGTCTAGCCATGACTATGAGCTTTTAGTTGATACGCTACAACAACAATTCGGACGTTTAGATGGCATTTTGCATAATGCAGGGATGTTAGGTGATCGGGTTGAGCTGGCAAATTATCCTGTAGATGTGTGGGATGATGTGATGGCGGTGAATTTACGTGCACCCTTTGCTATGACTCAAGCATTGCTACCTTTACTCGAACAATCTGAACATGCTTCTGTGATCTTTACCAGTTCAGGTGTCGGGCGTGAAGCGCGTGCATTGTGGGGCGCTTATTCGGTGTCTAAAATTGCGACTGAAGCCATGAGCAGAATTTTTGCTCTAGAAAATAGTTATGCAAATATTCGCTTTAATTGCATCAATCCAGGTGGAACGCGTACCGCAATGCGGGCCAAAGCCTATCCCGATGAAGATCCTAAAGTATTGCCAACACCAGATAGCATCATGCCTGCATATCTTTATTTGATGGGCGATGATAGTTTAGAGATGAATGGGCAAAGCATTGATGCGCAAAGTTAATAACGTGATTAGAACAATTTAAAACAACATTGAAAACTGACCTTAAGCCTGCCTTTGTGATCGAAACTGGGAGAGATGCTCCATATTTTTAATCGAATACTGAATCGATCTTCACAGTTTCTCTGCATTTTTAAGGTACAGTTTTCACATGAGAGACATCCGATCTTAGGTGTATCATGAGAAATAAATTCATTATCTTAATCTTAGGTTCAGCCACCCTGTTTAGCAGCATGGTGAGTTTTGCAAATCCGCGTTTTGATCGTGATGATGATTCGCGTGGTCATAAACACAGTCGCAATTTTGAACGTCCAGATAATGACAATCGTATGCGTGAACGCCGTATGCGTGAAGAACGTGGCGTGGAGCGGTTAAAACAACATCGCTGGCAAGCAGGCTATGTCATGCCTCAACATTATCGAGGAAACAGCTACAAGATTGATTATAAAGAAAATAATCTACCCAAACCAGGGCGAGATCAGCAGTGGTATAAAGTCAATAATGATTATATCTTAGTCAACTCCAATGATAATAGTATTGTTCGTATCATGGGTTTCTAAATACTTTGTGCTTATTAAACTGTAGAAAAGTCGGTTGTTGTTTTAGGAATCGGTTTATCTTTTGGTTTTTTTAGTTAAAATCAGATTCATTGATGTATATCTGAGATCAACATGGCGAACCAAATAACCGAAACTTCACAAAGTACAACACAAGATTATGTACATTGGTTTCGCCATTCTGCACCATATATCAATGCACACCGCCATAAAACCTTTGTACTGATGTTTAGCGGTGAGGCGGTCCAACACCAAAACTTCCAACATATCATTCATGATATTGCGCTCTTACACTCTCTCGGTATTCGATTGATCTTGGTGTATGGCGCACGCCCGCAAATCAATCAGAATCTACTTGAAAGAAAGATTGAAACGCCTTTTCATCAAAATCGCCGTATGACCACTCGTGAATCGTTGCCTGCGGTGATGAATGCGGTGGGTTCAATTCGTTTAGAGATTGAAGCGCTCCTTTCCATGGGATTGGCAAACTCGCCAATGTACGGCGCTCGCATTGATGTGGTTTCAGGTAATTTTGTGACGGCTAAGCCCTATGGTATCCGTGATGGCGTTGACTTCCAGTTGACAGGGGAAGTGCGTTCCATCGATACCGATGCGATTCAGCGGCATTTGGACAACCACAATATCGTATTATTGGGACCTACGGGTTACTCAACCACAGGTGAAGTTTTCAACTTATTGGCGGAAGAAGTAGCAACCAAAACGGCGACTGCATTAAACGCGGATAAACTTATTTTCTTGGGCGAAAAACAGGGTCTAATGAATGAAAAACAACAATTATTACGTGAGTTAAGCCCTCGTCAACTTGAATCCTATATTCAACAATACCAAGCACACCATCCAGAATTTGCCCTGCATCTCAAACAAGCACAACAAGCCTCTTTATCTGGCGTGCATCGCGTGCATTTGATTTCTTATACCTATGATGGCGCGTTGATTGAAGAGCTATTTACCCGTGATGGGATTGGCACCATGATCACCGATGCGCATTATGAAGAAGTGCGTATTGCCAATATCAACGATGTCGGTGGTTTAATTAATTTACTTCGCCCACTTGAGCAAGAAGGGATTTTGGTTTACCGCTCTCGCGAACTGCTTGAAAGTGAAATCGAGCAATTTGCCGTAATTGAACGCGATGGAATGATCTTGGCATGTGCTGCACTCTACCCGATTTCTTCGGCATTGAATGAAACGCGTTCGGCTGAAATTGCCTGCGTTGCGGTTGATTCTAGCTACCGTAAATCCAATCGTGGCAGTCAAATTCTGCAATTCTTAGAAAACAAAGCCAAACAACAAGGGATTCAACAGTTATTCGTACTCACGACACGAACAGCGCACTGGTTTTTAGAACATGGCTTTGTACCCGCTCATATTGATGATTTACCCAATGCACGCCAAGCCCTATATAACTACCAACGTAACTCGCTGGTGTTTAAAAAAGTACTGGCCTAATGAAACTGGAGATATTTTTATTTCTGATAAAGATATCTCCAATTTATCATGATTTCTGTTTAACAACTGCCAGAGCATCTATTTACTTGATCTATAAAAATAATAAAACCGAATTAAAACAATATCTTAATAAGATAAAAATGATTTTCTGTTATTCCATCTAAAGATAAGATTATTCGTTCTTCTTTTTTGCACTTTTCATCATAAGTAATGCCCGATTATTTATTTTTTATGGATTAAAAAAAGTTTTAGCTTGGTTGCTCATCTTATTGAAGTCTTTTTGATTTTTCGGGGAGCACCACCAACATGACCAGTCCTATTCATCGTTCATGGGCAACATACACTCTTCTGGCAGCAGGTCTTGCCAGCGTGATCGGAGTTGCAGGTTGTGCAAAAAAATCTGAGCAGCAAGACACCACAAAACAACAGACCACAACATTAAGCATCGGCTTTCAAAAATATGGCATCTTGCCGATTGTTAAAGCAAAAGGTGAATTAGAAAAAAGTCTTGCTGCTCAAGGTATCCATGTCAAATGGGTGGAATTTCCAGCGGGTCCCCAGCTTTTAGAAGGTCTCAATGTTGGCAGTGTGGTTTTTGGTGAAGCAGGTGAAGCGCCTCCAATTTTTGCGCAAGCAGCCAATCCAAACTTGGTGTATGTCGCCAATCAACCTCCTGCACCAACTGCCGAAGCACTCATTGTGCAAAAAGACTCACCTATTCGATCCATACAAGATCTCAAAGGGAAACGTATTGCGCTCAATAAAGGCTCGAATGTCCACTACTTATTACTCAAGCTTTTAGAGGCAAATAAGCTCAGCTTAAATGACATTCAACCCGTCTATCTTCCACCCTCCGATGCCCGCGCTGCCTTTGAAAAAGGTGCGGTTGATGCTTGGGTGATTTGGGATCCTTTCTTCGCAGCGGCACAACATCAAATTCATGCACGTGTGCTTGCAAGCGGTGAACAGCTCGTTAGCAATCATCAGTTTTATTTAGCAGATCGTAAATTTGCGGAAAATCACCCTAACGCACTGAAAACGCTGGTCAGTACCCTCAATCAAACCACAGATTGGGTTAAAAGCCATCCTGACGATGCTGCAAAATTATTAGAAAAACCGACTGGACTTGGGTTTGATGTTTTAAAAACCTCCATTTCACGTATGGGATTTGGTGTTCAACCCATTTCTGCACAAGTCGCCAAAGAACAACAGTATGTTGCCGATGCATTCTTTGCTCAAAAACTCATTCCAAAGCAACTTGTGATTCAAGATGCTGTCTTAAAAAACCAACTTAAAAAATAGAGGCTCAGTATGAAGTGGTTCGTTAAAGTTTCGGTTATTGGTTTAGCCTTCAGCACATTTACACTCAGTGGATGCCAAAAACCAGAACAAACGCTTGGAAAAACCACTTCATCAACTGAAATGCAAAGCGTCAAAACTCTTTCGATTGGCTTTCAAAAATCATCACTCAATTTATTGGTTGCAAGACAACACAAGCTGTTTGAACAAGCATTTCCAAATGCCAAAATTGAGTGGCGGGAATTTCCTGCAGGCCCGCAAATGTTAGAAGCCCTCGCAGTTGGCGCGGTTGATTTTGGCTATGTTGGAAACACGCCACCGATCTTTGCCCAAGCCGCAGCAAAACCCTTGAGCTATGTGGCTTATGAAATAGTGGCACCGACGGCACAAGCGGTTCTAGTTCACGCAGATCACACGATTCATTCGCTTCAAGATTTGAAAGGTAAACGTGTTGCTGTACAGAAAGGCTCAAGTGCGCATGAATTATTAGCTAAAACTTTGCAAAAAGCAGGTTTATCTTGGCAAGACATTCAACCCATTTGGTTAGCCCCAGCCGAGGCACGTGCCGCATTTGATAAACAAGCGGTTGATGCATGGGCGATTTGGGAACCCTACTTAGGCACTGCCGAAATACAAGGTCACACCCGAACGTTGGTTGATGGCCGCGCGTTCCCAACCACGTATTCTTTTTATATTGGCAATCCTGACTTCATTCAAAAATATCCTGATTCCGTCCAGAAACTGATCAAAACCAACAATCTTGCAGATCAATGGATTGTGCAACACCCAGATCAAGCACTACAGATTTATGCCAAAAGCACGGGGCTCAGTATACCAGTCGCCCAACGGGTACTAGACAAACGACCAAAACCCTCACCTGTTCAGCCGCTCCTTCCAGAGGTCATACAGCATCAACAACAAATCGCCGATTTATTTAAACAAGCGCAACTCATTCCTACGCAGATTGATATCCAACAAAGTGTTTGGTCTGCCCAATAATCATTGCTTTTATTTTCATGAGGAACATCGACATGAATATTTTCTGGTTTATCCCCACTCACGGTGACAGTCGTTATTTAGGTACCAGTAAGGGTGCTCGTCAGGTCGATCATGCTTATATGAAACAAATTGCCGTTACAGTCGACCATTTAGGTTATGCCGGTGTCTTGATTCCTACAGGTCGTTCTTGTGAAGATCCGTGGATTACGGCGGCAAGCTTACTCGATGCAACCAAACAACTTAAATTCCTCGTTGCATTACGTCCGGGGATCACCACAGCGTCACTCGCTGCGCGTATGGCAGCAACTTTTGATCGTTTGTCGAATGGTCGTATTCTCCTCAACCTTGTTACGGGCGGAGATGAGCAAGAATTAAAAGGTGATGGTCTGTATGAAGACCACAGCACTCGTTATCAGACAGCTTCTGAATATGTAAAAATTTGGCGAGAAATTCTCACTCGCTCGCATACGGGTGAATCATTTACTTTTCACGGCGAACGTCTCAGTGTCGATGATGCCAAACTGCTCTACCCACCCGTACAAAAGCCTTATCCACCTTTATGGTTCGGTGGCTCATCAGACGCGGCAACTGAGCTTGCCGCTGAGCAAGTGGATACCTATTTGACTTGGGGTGAGCCACCTGCTGCGGTGAAAGAAAAAATCGAACACCTACGTGCCAAAGCGGCGGCTAAAGGACGTACGCTCAATTATGGTATTCGCTTACATGTCATCGTCCGCGAAAGTAATGAACAGGCTTGGGCTGCTGCGGATGAATTGATCCAATACCTCGATGATGAAACCATTGCCGCAGCACAGAAAAAATTTGCTCAAATGGATTCGGTTGGGCAACAACGTATGGCGGCGCTACATGGGGGCCGTAAAGATCAGCTTGAAGTCTCACCTAACCTTTGGGCGGGTATTGGTTTAGTTCGTGGCGGTGCAGGAACTGCTTTAGTCGGTGATCCTGAAACCGTTGCAGCACGTATCCAAGAATATGCTGATTTGGGGATTGATACCTTTATTTTCTCTGGCTACCCACATCTAGAAGAATCAATTCGGTTTGCTGAATTGGTGTTCCCTTTACTGCCACTTAAAACTCGAGAGAAATTGGCACAACCGCATTTAACAGGACCATTTGGTGAAATCATTGCCAATAACTATGTGCCTGAGGTCAAGCAACCCAGAAAAGTGGTTAAGGAGAGCGTATGAGTGCACAGACGCTATTCAATGATGTTTCACGTGGAACAAAAAGTTTAGGGAGAGGTTTGCTGCCGTGGTTGTTCCCCATTTTATTGGTCATGATTTGGCAAATCGCCTCAAGTGTGGGTGTATTACAAAGTCGAGTGCTACCCGCACCAACGGCTGTCGTGAGTGCTTTTTGGCATTTATTGGTCAGTGGTGAGCTTTGGCAACATGTCAAAGTCAGCGCTGGTCGGGCTTTGTTGGGTTTATTGGTCGGGGGTGGTTCAGGGCTTATTTTAGGTCTGGTGAATGGTTCATCACGGATTGCTTCGACCTTGCTTGATACCACCTTACAGATGATCCGTAACATCCCAGCACTGGCACTGATTCCATTGGTGATTTTATGGTTCGGAATCGATGAAACGGCCAAACTATTCTTGGTTGCTGTCGGTGTATTTTTCCCAATGTATATCAATACCTACCACGGTATTCGCTCAGTCGATCCTCAACTGATTGAAATGGGTAAGAGTTACGGACTCAATCGCTGGCAACTCTATAAAGACATTATTTTACCCAGTGCAATGCCTTCTATTTTGGTCGGGCTGCGTTTTTCTTTAGGGTTGGTTTGGGTCTTACTTATCGTGGCGGAAACCATTTCAGCGCAAGCAGGAATCGGCTATATGACCATGAATGCACGCGAGTTTTTACAAACTGATATCGTGTTGGTCGGCATTTTACTCTACGCCTTACTGGGCAAATTAGCGGATGTATTGGCACAAGCTTTAGAACATTATTTATTGCGCTGGCATGCAGGCTATCAAAAATAAAAAGGAGATGAATATGAGTAACTTAAATTTAAATTTCTTTGATGACAGTTTGATCCAACCTGTGGCTGAGCCAGAAACGCCAACCACTCCTGCAAATGGTGCAGATATTCTGATTGAACAACTCTATAAGTTTTATGGTGAGGTCAAGGTTTTAGAGGATTTAGATCTAAATATTCAAGCTGGGGAATTTGTTGCCATTGTAGGACGTAGTGGTTGCGGCAAAAGTACGCTACTGCGTCTGATTGCCCAACTGGAAAAACCGAGTTACGGTGAAATTAAATTCCAGTCGGCACGTAACTTTCGGGAAGGCATTACCAGTGCTGATATTCGAGTGATGTTTCAAGACCCTCGCTTACTGCCATGGAAGAACGTTTTGCAAAACGCACAATTAGGTTTAGCCAAAACCCAACATCACCTAGCAGAAACGCTTTTAGAAAAAGTTGGTTTAAAAGACAAAGCCATGCAGTGGCCCACTCAACTTTCTGGGGGACAACGTCAACGGGCAGCTTTAGCACGTGCCCTCTCCCATACGCCACGTATTTTGTTGCTGGATGAACCATTAGGGGCATTAGATGCATTAACTCGTTTGGAAATGCAAAAGCTCATTGAACAGTTATGGAAAGAACAAGGCTTTACGGCGATTTTAGTCACGCATGATGTTAGTGAAGCAGTCCAACTTGCCGATCGAATTATTTTGCTCGATCAAGGACACATCGCTCACAACTTTCAGGTCAACCTGCTACGTCCACGTAAAAAAAGTATTGCGTTTGCACAACTCGAACAGCAAGTCCTTAATGCGGTTTTAGCCACCTAAAACCGCCTTATCAACATTAAAATGTTATTAAAACCATAAAATGCGAAGCGCTTTCCCTTCAATGCAGCAGGAATAATTTACAAATCATGTAATTCAATTTTTAGATATCCATCATTTTCAAACACATCGTTACCGTTAATCTAAGAACTACATTTTTTTTAATAAAAAACTGTGTTCTTGTGCACAAAACCGACAATTTATCTTACAATGTCAATGACATTTTTTGAATCAAGCTCGCAGATGGAACAGAAAAAAAGTACACAAAAGCGCAATCAACTGCTGAATGCTGCCCTAGATGTTTTTTCCGTCTATGGGTTCAGTGGCGCTAGTTTGGATGAGATTGCACAACTCGCTAGTATGCACAAATCTAATATTTTCTATTACTATGAAAATAAAGAGTCTCTATACGTCGAGGTGCTAACCACGGTGTTGCAAAAGTGGCTTGCGCCCTTGCAAACATTGGAATCAGAACTTGAGCCGACCGAAGCACTCACCCACTATTTAATTCAAAAGCTAGAAAGCTCACGCGATCAACCGAAAGCATC
Organism: Acinetobacter sp. NIPH 298; assembly: GCF_000369505.1. Lineage (GTDB taxonomy): Bacteria > Pseudomonadota > Gammaproteobacteria > Pseudomonadales > Moraxellaceae > Acinetobacter. Next base: position 74,692 of record NZ_KB850054.1, on the reverse strand, counting down.
GCGTTTGTTTGCACTGGAGATTATCCAAGGTGCACCGCATATTTTACCGATCTTAAAAGGTCCTTTGAAAAAGCTATTTAAACGCAAAACCAAAGTGATCCAAATTTGGCAAGAACAAGGTAAATTGTCTAAAGAAATTGATCCTGAACTGTTTATTATCAATATCTGGGCAATCACCCAAAACTATGCTGATTTTTCCACTCAAATGGAAATGGTGACGGGTAAAACCTTGCGCAATCGCAGCATGTACCAACGCTCTGTTGAACACACAGTACATTTGATGCTGTACGGCGCATTACCACGTTAAATTTTCTTTAGTTAAAAGCCTTAATTTTAGCGATTGAAATAAAAAAGCGACTTTGATAGTCGCTTTTTTTTATTGTATGCGTAATAAAAACCATTTCAGTGCTCAGAACACTGAAACGGTTTTGAGATAAAACTTCAATTATTTCGTATAAGGCGTAGTATGTTAATGCCTCTAATTGGCTTTGAAACTATATCCAAAATCTATGTCATCTAGATCTGTTTCATCAGTAAATAAAATTTCTAATAAATATTTAAATCTTTCATATCTATCAAAAATAGTTGGAATTCCCCAATCTTCATCTAGTGTATATAATTCATGTTCTTTAAAAATAGAAAATTTATCCCAATCAGAAACAATCATTAATTGCGTGATCCTCATAACACCCCATAAAATATTTCGAGGAATCGGTGTATTCTTTGGATAATGAAAATTGATACTTAATAAATCCTTTTCTAATTTCCAGTATTCAAGATCAGACCAAACACCTTCATCGAGCCACAAACCTATAAATGAATTAGGGTCATATATCTCTTCGCCTAAAAAAGTTATATTTCTATTAAAGTTTTCAAACACAGTATTCAATCTCCAATTCTATTCATATTTATATCATATGTGCCATTTCGTGTAGTTTTAATATTTAAGATAATGGTCGTTATGCGAATTTAAAGGAAAATAATTATATGTTTTTCATTAACTTATAAAAAATACAAGGTTTACCCATACATACTAAAGGGTTAAACTTTTTCATTTAAAAAATGTGCCTGATACAAAGCCAATAACTTTTGAGCACCCAAGAGTAAGTTCTCTTCCCAATCTAGATGGGCCGTATCATCCGCACCATCGGTAATATATTTGACTGAAATCAAACGCACATCCAACTTACGGCAGACTTTTGCCAAGGCATAGCCTTCCATATCCACTAAATTACAGCTTACTTTCGGCTGCCCTGTTTCGAAGGAGTCTCCCGTTCCACAAATCCCTTTGGGTAAATACTCAAAATGGGGCTGTGCATGAATTTCGGCAGGAATATCATCATCCATTGGCGTGACACCCACCGCAAAACCTAAGGGAGATACATCCATATCCCGCTGCACAAATGTGGTTACTTCAACCAGACTATGTGCATTAAAATGCGAACTTCCCGCACTACCTAAGTTAATTAAAGTCTTACATCCTGTTTTCTGAATCACTTCAAAGGCTTTAAATGCCGCATTGATTTTGCCAATTCCGCTGTAATGAACATCAATCCCCGCCTGTTCAAACAGACCTTTAGATTCATTTGGCAAAGCCATAATCAAGGCAACATCAGCACGCATACACTAGAACTCGTTTTAGGTGAAATTGAAAACCATATATAAAAAAAGCCGTGGTCTGCCACAGCTCAAATATTATTGCATCTTCTGCTGCAATGCGACCAAGCATGGAGAGAAAAATAATTGGCCACTATATGCGCCCGCCACTGTTTTCTTCATTACCAAAGCCCATAAGCCAACTAAAAGTAGACTTAAAACCACAGCAACATACTGTAGCGCATCAATATGTAACTGATGTGCCAAATTAAAGATCGCTAAGATAAAGACCCCAAATGGAAAGGTCAGACCCCACCACCCTAAGTTAAATGGAATGCCAGTTCGCGCATGTCTCAGTGTGGTTAAAATGGCGATACCGAACCACCACACTCCAAAGCCTAACAAAACTAGACTCGCCACAATCCCAAGAGCTGGCAATAATATTGCTAAGCTTTCAAAACCCATGGCTTGCATAATCCGTGGTGCTTGCTCACCCAATAAAAGTAATGCCAACGCCCCTGTGCCAATCGGTCCTAAACACAACCAACTTGAGATCGCCACTTCTTTCTCAGGTAGTTGATGCAAAGCCAAGCGCAACATCAAAATCGTCAATACTGCAAAAGCAGGTAAAACAGAAATTCCCCACAACACATAACCCGTGATCAAAATATAAAAAGCATGTTGATCTGCTGCCAAATGTTGTACTAACAGACCCGCAGAGCTTGCTGCAACCTCACACGCCACAATGGGTAATAACCAAACTGCTGTCATACGATGTAAATGATGATCTTGACAGCTAAACATACAAAATGGCACGAGCCACGCAATCACAACCGCAAGGAACACATCGATGTACCAAAGATACTGTGCAATTTGAATAGCAATATCACCATATAACGCTGTACCAAAACTGAGAAAACCATTGGCTATGGTTGCCAAGCCCATCGGAATTGCACCCAAAAATAAGCTCATATTGGGATGCGTGAAAATCTGCTTGGCTTCTGCTGGAAACAGAATCCAACGTAAGATATAGAGAACACTAAAAGTGCTAAATAACAGAATATTGAACTGCCATAATTTGGTCGCCAGCATAAACATGAGCGATGACGCAAAAGGTAACTGTGCTAAAATCATTGCCACCACCCCCGTTCCCATGGTTGCAGTAAACCAGTTCGGGGTAAAATGACGAATCACATCTCTGCTCTGTTGTAACTGGTAAAATGGCTTTTTCATCTTTAGCTCTAAGTAAAGCGACGATAAGAGAATCTTAGTCTAACTTATTAATAAGAAAAATTGATTTATTTTTATTTAATAGATCAATTTAATTGATATATAGTTCTTAAATATTGAAAATATCTTGTATAAAAACACAACAACAAGACGAAACGCTGAGAATATGGCAAAATACAGCCTTTGCAAAATTCGCTGAATTTAACGCCCATGAAGTTGCTTCGTCTCAACGCTTTATCGCCAGATTTTCAGTTACCGCCGACTGCGGTAACGATTGGCAATTTTGATGGTGTCCATTTAGGGCATCAAGCGATGATTGCTCAACTTAAAACGTTGGCAGCAGCCAAAGGCTTAAAAACATTAGTGATGATTTTTGAGCCGCAACCCCTCGAATTTTTTAAAGGCTATGATGCGCCACCACGTATTAGCTCTCTACGCGAAAAAGTAGAATATTTAACAGAGCTGGGCGTCGACTATATTGCTGTGGCCAAATTTAATCATTATTTTAGAAGTTTAAACGCCACTGAATTCGCTGAATTACTCAAACTCAAACTCAATGCCCAAAGCTTGGTGTTAGGCGATGACTTTCATTTTGGCAAAGATCGTCAAGGCAATAGCAGTTTTTTACGCGATTATGGTTTTGATGTGATCAACCTTAATACCGTTGCCTTAAATGGTGACCGTGTTAGTTCAACCCGTATTCGTCAAGTCTTACAAGAAGGTGATCTCGCATTAGCAGCAAAGTTACTGGGTCGCCCTTATAGCATCACAGGTCGTGTGCAATACGGTGATCAAATCGGACGTACGCTTGATTTCCCAACGATTAATGTCCGCTTAAACCGCCATAAACCGTGTTTAAGTGGGATTTATGCTGTAGATGTCGTATGTGAAAATGCTTCACTTGCAGCAAAAATAAAACATGCAGATCCTGCGTTAAATGGTATTGCAGGATACCAAGGTGACAGTTTGTTTGGTGCAGGTCATGTGGGGACACGCCCTGCAATTCAACAAGCTCAACCTGAATGGCGATTAGAGGTACATTTCCCCGATGTTTCTGCTAATCTGTATGGCTTATTAATGCGGGTAACCTTTCTTCACTATTTACATGGTGAACTGAATTATCCTTCGCTTGAAGCACTCAAAGCTGGAATTGATGATGATGTACAGCAGTTACGAGATTATCGTAAGCGTACACCAGAATTTCCTTTTTAAATTTAATTGTAAAACCTGTCAGTTTAGACTGATCAAACTGGAAGACAACTTGCATGAGCGATAAGCAAACTCCTGAAAATGCAGTGGATTATAAAACCACACTCAATTTGCCTGACACTCAATTTGCCATGAAGGCAAATTTGGCTGTGCGTGAAGCCAAATGGTTAGAAGAGTGGTATGCCGACAACATTTATCAGCAGATTCGTGCATCGCGTATTGGTAAGAAAAAATATATTTTGCATGATGGCCCTCCGTATGCGAACGGTACCATTCACTTAGGTCACGCCGTCAACAAGGTGCTTAAAGACATTATCGTCAAAAGTCGTACTTTGGCAGGTTTTGATGCGCCTTATGTACCCGGTTGGGACTGCCACGGTTTACCGATCGAACTTAAAGTTGAAGAAAAAGTCGGTAAAGTCGGTGAGAAAGTGGATGCTGCGACGTTCCGTAAGCACTGCCGTGAATATGCACAACAACAAATCGATATACAACGCGCTGATTTTAAACGCTTAGGTGTGTTAGGTGATTGGGATAATCCCTATCTAACCATGAACTTTAAGCAAGAAGCCGATATTGTGCGTGCTTTAGGTCAAATTCAAAAAAATGGTCACGTACAGCCGGGTTTAAAGCCCGTGAACTGGTGTATGGACTGTGGCTCTGCACTTGCTGAAGCTGAAGTTGAATACGAAGATAAAAAATCTGATGCAATTGACGTTGGTTTTACCGTTGTTGATCTCAAGGATTTAAGTGCGCGTCTAGGTGTAGAAGTCCAAGACGTGACTGATATCGTGATTTGGACTACCACACCGTGGACCTTGCCTGCCAACCAAGCTGTGGCATTACACGCTGAAATTGACTACCAGTTGGTTCAGGTCAGCACTGATCGCGCTAAGCAAAACTTTATTTTGGCCAAAGATTTAGTCGAATCGGCGATTGAGCGTTACAAGCTTGAGCATCCTGTTGTTTTGGCTGATTTTACTGGTAACAAACTTGAAAACTTGTTGCTTCAGCATCCATTACTGGTAGATCGTCAAGTTCCAATCATTTTAGGTGAGCACGTTATTGCAACCAGCGGTACAGGGGCGGTACACACTGCACCTGGACATGGTGTGGATGACTATAAAGTCGGCTTACAATATAACCTTAAAGTCGATAACCCTGTGGGTGGCAATGGTGTGTATTTACCGACTGCCCCTATCTTTGCTGGCGAGCACATCTATAAAGCCAATCCAAAAATCATTGAAGCTTTAGGGGCGACAGGTCGTTTGTGGGCGCATCAACCGATCAAACACAGCTACCCACATTGCTGGCGTCATAAAACGCCGATTATCTTCCGTGCGACACCGCAATGGTTCATTAGCATGGATCAAGAAAACTTGCGTAGTAAAGCACTCAATGCAATCGAGAATGACATTGAGTTCGTACCAAGTTGGGGTAAGAGCCGTATTGAGTCAATGATTGATGGCCGTCCAGACTGGTGTATCTCTCGTCAACGGACTTGGGGTGTTCCAATCCCATTCTTCGTGCATAAAGACACCAATGAATTACATCCTCGCACCCCTGAATTGATCGAGGAAGTTGCAAAACTGATCGAGCAAGAAGGCATTGATGCTTGGTTTAATCGTGAAGCCAAAGACTTCATTGGTGCAGATGCTGAACAATATAATGCTATTCGCGACACCTTAGATGTTTGGTTCGATTCAGGTACGACACACTATGCAGTTCTTGAGCAGCGTGAAGAACTGGAATGTCCTGCTGATTTATATCTAGAAGGTTCAGACCAACATCGTGGCTGGTTCCAATCTTCGCTACTCACCTCAATCGCAACCCATAATCGTGCACCCTACAAAGCATTGCTAACGCATGGTTTCACGGTTGATGAAAATGGTCGTAAACTCTCTAAATCATTGGGGAATTACATTCCATTAGAAGAAATCATCAAGCAATTGGGTGCAGATGGCTTACGTCTGTATGTTGCATCAAGCGACTACCGCTATGAAATCGCAGCGAGTAAAGAGATCTTTAGTCGTGTCAGCGATAGCTATCGCCGTATTCGTAATACCTTACGTTTCTTACTTGCCAACTTAAATGGTTTTAAACCAAGTACCGATGCGCTCCCTGTAAACCAATTGATCGAGCTTGATCAATATATTTTACAACGTGCTCACGACGTACAAAAAACCATTGTTGCAGCTTATGAAGAAATGAACTTCCATGCGGTGTGTAGCGCATTAACCACGTTCTGTATTAACGATTTGGGTGGTTTCTATCTCGACATCATCAAAGATCGTCAATACACCACTAAAGCCGATTCACAAGCTCGTCTATCTGCTCAAACTGCGCTGTATCATATCGTTCAGGCCTTTGTCCGCTGGATGTCTCCTATCTTGAGCTTTACTGCGCAAGAAGCTTGGTCACTGATTCCAGAACAAACTGAAAAATACGTGTTCACCGCTGAATGGTACGACATCCCTGTTGCCTCAGCTGAAAGACAAATCACTGAAGCAGATTGGCAAACATTGATTAGCGTAAAGTCAGCAGTAAATAAACAGATCGAAGCAGCACGTAACGCTAAACTGGTGGGCAGTAACTTATCTGCTAAAGTTGAACTTTGGGCAGATGAAGCGCTAGAAAAAGTATTAAACCAATTGGCTAACGAACTTCGTTTCGTCTTGATTACCTCACAAGTCATCGTTCACCCTTATGCTGAGCAAGGTGAAAGCACAGACCTTGCAGGTTTACGTGTTCGAATTTCGGCTGCTGAAGGTGAAAAATGTGTACGTTGCTGGCATGTATTGCCTGATGTAAATACACATGTTGGTCATGCTGGTTTATGCTCCCGCTGTATCGTCAACGTCACTGGCAGTGGCGAAGTGAGAAAGTATGCCTAATTCACAAACCAAAACGGGCTTGTTCCAATTTTACCCACACAATCTACTTTGGCTTGGACTTTCACTCCTTGCCATCGTGTTGGATCAATGGACCAAATGGATTGCGAGCTCGCATTTAAATTATGCAGATCCTATTCCAGTATTGCCTTTTCTAAATTGGACATTACTGCATAATTATGGCGCAGCATTTAGTTTCTTATCTGATGCTGGTGGATGGCAACGCTACTTTTTTACCTCGTTAGCAGCATTAGTTTCAGTCATTTTTATTTTCTGGCTGATGCGCATGCCGAAGAAAATGATCGTTTTACCGATGGCGATTGCATTGATTCTTGGTGGTGCGCTTGGTAATTTAATTGACCGCGTCAGTTTGGGCTATGTGGTGGACTTTATCCATGTTTACTATCAAAACAGCCACTTCCCAGCATTCAATATTGCAGACAGTGCCATTACCTTAGGGACTATTCTGCTATTGATTGATACCTTCTTCCTTGAAAAGAAACGCAACCAAAACAAGGATGCATAACATGACTGACATTATCCAACCAAACGAAGAAACCCGTATCCAAGATGGCTCAAAGGTCGATTTGCATTTTTCTGTTTCGATTGAAAATGGCGTTGAGATTGACAACACACGCGGTCGTGAAGAACCGGTTAGTCTTGTGATTGGTGATGGTAACTTGTTACCTGGATTTGAAAAGGCTTTATTTGGCTTACGTGCAGGCGACCGTCGTACCGTACATTTGCCACCTGAAGATGCTTTTGGTCCTTGGAATCCTGAAAATATACAAACCTTTGATACAGTAAAGTTTGAACAACCTCCAATCGTTGGTCATATGATTGAGTTCGAAGATAAAGCCAAAGCAAGCTTGTTTGGTATCGTGAAATCAGTCAATGATGACATCACAGAGATCGATTTTAATCACCCACTGGCAGGGAAAAACATTACTTTTGAGGTCGAAATCTTTAAAGTCACTCCTGCGGGTCAGCAAGCCATTAAACTGATGTAATACAAAAGCTCTCAAATGAGAGCTTTTTTTATCCCTCAAGATAAGTATAAGATTATTTAGACCTTCTCATATTCGTGAAAATTAAATCGTCAAACAAATAAATTATAGGAATTAATAAATGCTCATTCATATTATTGTTGGAAGTGTTCGTGAAGGACGCACTGCGATTAAAGTTGCTAATTGGCTACAGCAGGCGATTACAGCATTTTCATTGGAAAACATCCAAACAGAAATCGTAGACTTGAAAGAATGGGATCTGCCTATTTTTGCAGGTGCTCACCCTCCTGCCTCAGGGATTTATGATCAACCCAAACAACAACAGTGGGCCGATAAAATTGCGACTGCTGATGCTTTTATCTTGATTAGCCCTGAATATAATCATGGTTATAGCCCAGCACTTAAGAATGCATTGGACTACTTAGGTAAGGAATGGCAAGGTAAACCTGCTGCTTACATCGGTTATGGCTCAACCAATGGCTCTCGTTCAATTGATCAGATCCGTCAGGTGGGTACACAACTTGGCATGATTGATTCTAATGCGACCTTAGAAATTCGGGATATTTTCAAACGTAATAAAGAACAAACCTTTGAAGCAAATGAGTTTGAGGTGAAAGGTTTAAAAGGAATGGTTGAGAAATTACAGAAATATCATTCAGCTTAGCTGTAAGCCTGAACTTACATGGATCGGGGTTATTGACGAATATACAGTGCCCCGTATTCACTTTAATATACAAAGCATACAGAGACAGGAAGTCTCCTTCAGAATAACAAGACCCACAGGAAGTGGTTGTTTATAGGAAATAAACGACAATAAACTAAATACGAAAAAGCCCCGTCAGGACGATGGGGCTTTTTTTATTACTTTTATTAGGATGTAACAGAACTAGACATCTTGTCTCTTAAGATACAATCTGCCACTTAAAGCACTACATTTCTCCCGCTTTTGCATTGCTAACCTAACTAAAAGTAATCTCGAGGAGAAACTACGATGGCTAAAAAAGCATTATTTATAACTTCAAATTTTGGTGTTGAACACGATGAACTTATCCAGCCCCTTGAGTTCTTAAAAACTAAAGGGGTTGAAGTCATACATGCCGCAGAGACATCTCAAACAGTACAAACAGTGAAAAGTGATAAAGAAATAGGACCTAGCTATTCCCCTCAAACTTCTTTAGATCAGGTTTCAGCAGAAGATTATGAAATTTTGATCATTCCGGGCGGTACTGTAAATGCAGATAGCCTTCGCCTCAATGAAACAGCACATAAAATTATTCAATATTTTACTAATCAGAAAAAACCTATTGCTGCAATTTGTCATGCACCTTGGGTTCTAATCAATGCAGAGCGAATCAAAGATAAGAATCTAACCTCATATAAAAGTATTCGCTTAGATCTTGAGAATGCAGGAGCGAATTGGGTGAATGAAGCTGTACATCGCTGCAACACCAATGACTGGCCTCTGATTACCTCACGTTGCCCAGATGACATTCCGCAATTTAACGAAGCAATTCTAAAAGAGCTTACTCAAACCTAAGATTAAAGTTTAGTTTATTTTTCTACTAATAATTTTACTTTTCACTCCCCAATAAAAACACCCCCAACCGCTAGGTTGGGGGTGTTTAGATTTAAAAGCTGGCGATGACTTACTCTCACATGGCAAGTGCCACACTACCATCAGCGCGAAGAGGTTTCACTTCTGAGTTCGGGAAGGGATCAGGTGGTTCACTCTTGCTATTGTCGCCAGCAAACTGTTGTGGTGCTTTGGGGTCTTAATCACGTTGTGAGTTAAATTTCACAGTGTGTGCCTTACTTACGAACCAAAGAGTTATTAACGGATTAGTATATTAAGTCTGTTTTTACGGTGTTCATTATATCTAGCTATTTCACTAAATCAAGATGAATTGATGTTTTATGAATCGAATTGATGCTTTATATACAACTGCTTGGGTGTTGTATAGTCAAGCCTCACGAGCAATTAGTATTGGTCAGCTTCATACGTCACCGTACTTCCACATCCAACCTATCAACGTCCTAGTCTCGAACGGCTCTTTAGAGGACATAAAGTCCTAGGGAAATCTTATCTTGAGGTAGGCTTCCCGCTTAGATGCTTTCAGCGGTTATCCCTTCCGAACATAGCTACCCGGCGATGCCACTGGCGTGACAACCGGTACACCAGAGGTTCGTCCACTCTGGTCCTCTCGTACTAGGAGCAGATCCTCTCAAATTTCCAGCGCCCACGGTAGATAGGGACCGAACTGTCTCACGACGTTCTAAACCCAGCTCGCGTACCTCTTTAAATGGCGAACAGCCATACCCTTGGGACCTGCTTCAGCCCCAGGATGAGATGAGCCGACATCGAGGTGCCAAACACCGCCGTCGATATGAACTCTTGGGCGGTATCAGCCTGTTATCCCCAGAGTACCTTTTATCCGTTGAGCGATGGCCCTTCCATACAGAACCACCGGATCACTAAGACCTACTTTCGTACCTGCTCGACTTGTGGGTCTCGCAGTTAAGCGCGCTTTTGCCTTTATACTCTACGCGTGATTTCCGACCACGCTGAGCGCACCTTCGTACTCCTCCGTTACTCTTTAGGAGGAGACCGCCCCAGTCAAACTACCCACCAGACATGGTCCTCGCCCCGGATTACGGGGCAGAGTTAGAACCTCAACATTACCAGGGTGGTATTTCAAGGATGGCTCCATTAGAACTAGCGTTCTAACTTCAAAGCCTCCCACCTATCCTACACAAGTAAGGTCAAAGTTCAATGTCAAGCTGCAGTAAAGGTTCACGGGGTCTTTCCGTCTAGCCGCGGGTACACCGCATCTTCACGGCGAATTCGATTTCACTGAGCCTCTGCTGGAGACAGCGCCGCCATCATTATGCCATTCGTGCAGGTCGGAACTTACCCGACAAGGAATTTCGCTACCTTAGGACCGTTATAGTTACGGCCGCCGTTTACTGGGGCTTCGATCAAGAGCTTCGCTTACGCTAACCCCATCAATTAACCTTCCAGCACCGGGCAGGCATCACACCCTATACGTCCACTTTCGTGTTTGCAGAGTGCTATGTTTTTAATAAACAGTTGCAGCGGCCTGGTTTCTGTGGCTGCCAATAGCTCAGACCGCAAGGATCATCACCGTCAGCAGCGTACCTTCTCCCGAAGTTACGGTACCATTTTGCCTAGTTCCTTCAGCAGAGTTCTCTCAAGCGCTTTGGTCTACTCGACCTGACCACCTGTGTCGGTTTAGGGTACGATTCCTGTGTAACTGAAGCTTAGAGACTTTTCCTGGAAGCATGGTATCAGCCACTTCACTGTACAAGTACAGCTTGCTATCGACTCTCAGCATAGAGCACCCCGGATTTGCCTAAGATGCATGCCTACTGTCTTCCACCTGGACAACCAACGCCAGGCTGACTTAACCTTCTCCGTCCTCTCATCGCATTACACAGAAGTATTGGAATATTAACCAATTTCCCATCGACTACGCCTCTCGGCCTCGCCTTAGGGGTCGACTCACCCAGCCCCGATTAACGTTGGACTGGAACCCTTGGTCTTTCAGCGAACGGGTTTTTCACCCGTTTTGTCGTTACTCACGTCAGCATTCGCACTTCTGATACCTCCAGCATACTTCTCAATACACCTTCATCGGCTTACAGAACGCTCCCCTACCACGTAACTTAAAAGTTACATCCGCAGCTTCGGCACATAGTTTTAGCCCCGTTACATCTTCCGCGCAGGCCGACTCGACTAGTGAGCTATTACGCTTTCTTTAAAGGGTGGCTGCTTCTAAGCCAACCTCCTAGCTGTCTATGCCTTCCCACATCGTTTCCCACTTAACTATGATTTTGGGGCCTTAGCTGGCGGTCTGGATTGTTTTCCTCTTGACTACGGACGTTAGCACCCGCAGTCTGTCTCCCGGATAGTACTCATTGGTATTCGGAGTTTGCATCGGTTTGGTAAGTCGGGATGACCCCCTAGCCGAAACAGTGCTCTACCCCCAATGGTATTCGTCCGAGGCGCTACCTAAATAGCTTTCGGGGAGAACCAGCTATCACCAGGCTTGATTAGCCTTTCACCCCTATCCACAAGTCATCCCCTGGCTTTTCAACGACAGTGGGTTCGGTCCTCCAGTTAGTGTTACCCAACCTTCAACCTGCTCATGGATAGATCGCCTGGTTTCGGGTCTACACCCAGCAACTAAACGCCCTATTAAGACTCGATTTCTCTACGGCTCCCCTATTCGGTTAACCTTGCTACTGAATGTAAGTCGCTGACCCATTATACAAAAGGTACGCAGTCACCAAACAAGTTGGCTCCCACTGCTTGTATGCATGCGGTTTCAGGATCTATTTCACTCCCCTCACAGGGGTTCTTTTCGCCTTTCCCTCACGGTACTGGTTCACTATCGGTCAGTCAGGAGTATTTAGCCTTGGAGGATGGTCCCCCCATATTCAGACAAGGTTTCACGTGCCTCGCCCTACTCGTCATCATTGTATGTGCCCTTTCGTGTACGGGAATATCACCCTCTACGTTCGCACTTCCCAGAGCGTTCCACTAGAACACATACAACTTAATGGGCTGATCCCCGTTCGCTCGCCGCTACTAAGGGAATCTCAATTGATTTCTTTTCCTAAGGGTACTGAGATGTTTCACTTCCCCTCGTTCGCCTTGCATACCTATGTATTCAGTATGCAATACCTACCTTGTGGTAAGTGGGTTCCCCCATTCAGAAATCTCCGGATCAAAGGATATTTGCCGCCTCCCCGGAGCTTATCGCAGGCTATTACGTCTTTCATCGCCTCTGACTGCCAAGGCATCCACCACATGCACTTAATTACTTGACTATACAACCCCAAACAGTCGACGTTACCTACAAGTAGTAACTTCAACATTTCAGTTTGACGCACTGTGCACTTAAGCACCGTACAGCTTCAATCTAATTCATATACCAAAACGCTTGATTCAGTTAATCGCTAGTTCTCGCATTAATCTTTCATCTAACTGCAACACTTTCGTATTACCGTTAAAATCATATTAATCGAGTTTTGAACAATTTATTTCAGACTCAATTCTACTAATCTGTTAATGAATTAATGTAACCTCGTCAGCTACATTAAACTGTGATAAATCACAGAACTTAATAAACCAAGATCATTCGATCTTCTTATTCACTAAATTCTGTAATCTTTAGCCCGTACTCCGTAAAGTACGTGGTGGAGACTAGGAGAGTCGAACTCCTGACCTCCTGCGTGCAAAGCAGGCGCTCTACCAACTAAGCTAAGTCCCCAGCTTATCATTGTGAATTCTATATCCTTAAATCTTTCAGCTTTAGCGATCAGATTTGGTGGGTCTGACAAGACTTGAACTTGTGACCCCACGCTTATCAAGCGTGTGCTCTAACCAACTGAGCTACAGACCCTCAGATATATCTTCAAGAAGAACAACTTGTTGTGGATTCTTACCGGCCATCAATCTTTCGTTAAGGAGGTGATCCAGCCGCAGGTTCCCCTACGGCTACCTTGTTACGACTTCACCCCAGTCATCGGCCACACCGTGGTAACCGCCCTCTTTGCAGTTAGGCTAGCTACTTCTGGTGCAACAAACTCCCATGGTGTGACGGGCGGTGTGTACAAGGCCCGGGAACGTATTCACCGCGGCATTCTGATCCGCGATTACTAGCGATTCCGACTTCATGGAGTCGAGTTGCAGACTCCAATCCGGACTACGATCGGCTTTTTGAGATTAGCATCCTATCGCTAGGTAGCAACCCTTTGTACCGACCATTGTAGCACGTGTGTAGCCCTGGCCGTAAGGGCCATGATGACTTGACGTCGTCCCCGCCTTCCTCCAGTTTGTCACTGGCAGTATCCTTAAAGTTCCCGGCATTACCCGCTGGCAAATAAGGAAAAGGGTTGCGCTCGTTGCGGGACTTAACCCAACATCTCACGACACGAGCTGACGACAGCCATGCAGCACCTGTATGTAGATTCCCGAAGGCACCAATCCATCTCTGGAAAGTTTCTACTATGTCAAGGCCAGGTAAGGTTCTTCGCGTTGCATCGAATTAAACCACATGCTCCACCGCTTGTGCGGGCCCCCGTCAATTCATTTGAGTTTTAGTCTTGCGACCGTACTCCCCAGGCGGTCTACTTATCGCGTTAGCTGCGCCACTAAAGTCTCAAAGACCCCAACGGCTAGTAGACATCGTTTACGGCATGGACTACCAGGGTATCTAATCCTGTTTGCTCCCCATGCTTTCGTACCTCAGTGTCAGTATTAGGCCAGATGGCTGCCTTCGCCATCGGTATTCCTCCAGATCTCTACGCATTTCACCGCTACACCTGGAATTCTACCATCCTCTCCCATACTCTAGCTAACCAGTATCGAATGCAATTCCCAAGTTAAGCTCGGGGATTTCACATTTGACTTAATTAGCCACCTACGCACGCTTTACGCCCAGTAAATCCGATTAACGCTCGCACCCTCTGTATTACCGCGGCTGCTGGCACAGAGTTAGCCGGTGCTTATTCTGCGAGTAACGTCCACTATCCTAGAGTATTAATCTAGGTAGCCTCCTCCTCGCTTAAAGTGCTTTACAACCATAAGGCCTTCTTCACACACGCGGCATGGCTGGATCAGGGTTCCCCCCATTGTCCAATATTCCCCACTGCTGCCTCCCGTAGGAGTCTGGGCCGTGTCTCAGTCCCAGTGTGGCGGATCATCCTCTCAGACCCGCTACAGATCGTCGCCTTGGTAGGCCTTTACCCCACCAACTAGCTAATCCGACTTAGGCTCATCTATTAGCGCAAGGCCCGAAGGTCCCCTGCTTTCTCCCGTAGGACGTATGCGGTATTAGCATCCCTTTCGGAATGTTGTCCCCCACTAATAGGCAGATTCCTAAGCATTACTCACCCGTCCGCCGCTAGGTAATGTAGCAAGCTACATCACCCCGCTCGACTTGCATGTGTTAAGCCTGCCGCCAGCGTTCAATCTGAGCCATGATCAAACTCTTCAGTTTAAAATCAGTAGTACCTTTAAAGGGTACCAATCTTGGCTCATCAATTTTCTGACAAATATTTCTCAAATAAACTTCGAGTAATTTCTACCATCTAATCAATGAAAATAATTTCGATCGATTAACCAGTAAAAATCCACACAAGTTGTTCTTCTTCAATTCTTAATGAATTTTTCACCACCTCATCAGTGGCAAATCAACGCAATAAATACTCATAAACTTAACCAGTAAAGCTAAGTTCTGTTTGCTTCATCGCGTCGGGATGTGTGCATTATAGGAGATTTTTTTTGGTGCGCAAGTCTTTTTAAACATATGATTTATTGAGTGTTGCTTTTTTAGACCAAAGCCTGCACAACAAACCACCAAAAACATCATAAACAAATGATATTAAGGAAGAAATATTAATTTTATATTTCTTCCTTATTTTTTACTTTTTGCTCTTTATCTGAACACTTATGATTTTAACCGGTTGTTTTGGTACATTTTGATGCATTCCTTGGTTTCCTGTAGGTACATTTACGATTTTATCAATCACCTCCATACCCTTAGTCACTTTACCAAACACTGCATAGCCAGCATCTCTTTGTGAACGATTGAGGAAACTGTTATCAGCAACATTTATAAAAAATTGACTCGTTGCAGAGTTAGGGTTATTGGTTCGAGCCATCGCTAATGTGCCACGGGTATTCTTCAGACCATTATCTGCTTCATTCACAATAGGTGCTTTTGTTTTCTTCTCAACCATATTCTCATCTAAACCACCGCCCTGAACCATAAATCCAGGAATCACACGATGGAAGATCGTACCTGTATAGAAGTTGCTTTTAACATAGCTTTCAAAATTCTTCGCTGACACAGGAGCTTTATCATCAAAAAGCTCTATTTCAACATTCCCCATGCTGGTTTTCATTTCAACCATTGTATTTGCAAATAAATGACCACTGGCCAAAAGTAAACTTGTTGTAATGAACAACGTTTTCATCATTGCTTTTCTCAACTTGAAAATAGGTTTTTTGTGGACATTCATCTTAGTTTTACAAATTCATTTTTGCTATTTTTATTTGTTACGCTAAACAACACCTATGTTTCACGTGAAACATAGGTTCATCGGCAAATTAACTATGTTTATCCCAAAATTTTCTAAAGTTTCTCGCAAGCTCAATCGTATTACGTTTAGCTTTGCTTGAAATTGGGGTTAGGTTGATAAAACCATGAGTCTGATCAACATAATTGACATATTGAACTTTGACGCCGCTTTGTCTGAGTTTATGACTATAGATCTCCCCTTCATCATGGAGTAAGTCGTGCCCAGCCGTAAGTACGTATGCAGGTGCAAGCTTGCGAAGGTTGCCATAGGTAGGTGAAACAAGCGGATCATCTAAAGCAACGTTGTGCTGTGTCACATAATAGTCTGTCACATAATCCACATCCTTACTGGTCAACACTAAGCCTTGACCATACGCATAGAAAGATGGGTGTCTACTTTTAAAATCTACAGTTGGATAAATTAACAGTTGTGCTTGTGGTGCGTATGCCTTGCCCACTGTGTGCTGTGCCACAACGGTACTGATATTGCCACCAGCACTGTCGCCAGCAACCGCAATACGATTTTTATAGATCTTGAGTTGGCGACGATTCTGATAAACCCAAGCCAAAGCATCTTCACATGATTTAATCAGTAGTTGCGGTGATGCTTCTGGTGCAAGCGGATAATCAATACTCAAGACTTGTACTTTTGCGTATTTCGCGATTAAGCGGCATGCTTCATCATGTGTGTCCAAACCACCTACGACAAAACCACCGCCATGATAAAAAACAATCATCGGTAGTTTTTTGTTTGGCGCTGGGTGAAAGTGACGGGCAAAAACCGTTCCACTTTGCAAAGGTAATCGAATATCTTCAACCGATTCAATCGAAGTCGGCTTATTTAATATAGCCAACATCTGCGCATCAAATTGGCGTCTTGACTCGATCGGATCGTCACTCAAAAAACCAATACGTCCCTGTTTAATTTGGACGGCCATCAAACATTTGGTAAATGCATCCAAATCTGGGTACTGATATGCATAGCCTAAAACCTTAGCGAGAGACTCTTGTACGATTTTAGGCAGCTTATCCAGCACTCGTGCAGCAGGACCTTGTCCATTATCTAAAATTGTTTGAATTTTTTGAGGTAATGCTGTCACGTTTTTCCCCTTCTCATGTTGTCCATCATTCTTGTTCTATTCGACTATATGCCCTTATAAAGTCATAGATCAAGAATTTAAAAATAAAATCTAAGCTAAATGGCTGATCTGCAAAAGTCATTACCCATTCTGCTTATCTATATACTATTTTTAGGTCAATCAATATTTTTGCGTTGATGAGAAATAAAAAACTCAAAAAACAAAATTCCGCTTTTTGAGTTTTTATCACGTCTATATTTTTATTAACGACCAGCCGATGCTGAACCTGAGACATTAACTCCAACTTGTCCTGGTTGGACTTGTGCCTTTACGCCAGCACCTGTTTTAACACCATGAGAACCAACCCCCACATTTGTAGAACCAGTTGCCTCCACAGAAACACAACCAACCATTGGGCTTAACGCAATACACAGTAGCGAAATGAAAGTGAACTGTTTCATAAATTTTTCTCTCGATTAGATCAATACAAACAATTTGGTTTGTGAAATATCATCATTGCTGTTTTGTCTATCAATCTACAAGTCCACATGGCTTATTTTTACTGTCAGTTTGGCAAATCTTTATGCGTTTTAAATTCGCTCTAAAAGTAAAAAAACTAGAATCATTTTATTGATTCTAGTTTTTATTTACCAATTAATCTGTATCACTTAAGAGCATCATATATAGCAGTATATGTTTAGAGTGATCTGCTGGCATCAACAGACAATCTATTGCCCGACTAAGTTTAGATTATTGTACTGATGCCTCAGCATCAACCGCACCAGATACGTCAGCAGATGGGCTAGCTGACTCAACACCCATAGAAGTATCCGCTTGTATGCCTACACCAGCTTGCGCGCCAGTTGGGCTTGCGCTGGTTTGAGCAGAACCAGAAGCTTCTACACCGCCTTGAGATGTACAACCTACCGCTGTGAATGCTACACCTGTTACAACCATTGAAATCAATGCTAATTTTTTCATTGCTTACTTCCTTTCATTATGACAAAAAGCAAAGTCGCCTTTGCGTTGCCTATGATTCACAATTTTTTTCTCAGACGTGATGCGGATTGGTTGTAGTTTGTAGTGGAAGCTGCATTATTTTGCAATTTTTCTTATATCAGCCGTCTTCACAATTCACATATCTTTTCATTTAAACAGCCTTACTAAATAACTATTAATACAGCATTTTTTTATTTTTATTTTGGCTCTATATCGCAAATTGTTGTTTATATTATGTTTTTATAATTCATAGAAATACTGTACAACCGTCTTAAAAGATTACAATTGCGTAGTTTTTATTGATAATGAATTAAGCACCAATAAAAAACCGTGGTCTAAGCCACGGTTTTTATGTTTTTCGACCATAAATTTACGGCCACTGCATTTCACCTTTTACCACTTTTGCACCCAAATCCAAACTATCAGACTCACCTAAAGCTGGATATTGTTTTTGCATGGATTGTATTAACTGGGCTGAGTCTTTCGTGGCTTTCACCGCTTTCTCATATTGCTTTAAATAGTCAATCGAGAAGTTCACTGCATCTAAACCTTCAGCCGCCCCTGCTTTCATATGTGCTGGTACCACAGTTGTCGGTTTTAATGCTTTGATACTTTCTAAAGCCTGAATCACCTCAGCACGGTCTTTTGTGGTCGGAGTATCAGCCATCCATAAATGAATTCCTGATGAAACTGGAATCCCACCCACAACCGCTTTAGCACTTGGGATCCACAAATACGTCAGCTCTTTTTTACCCTTAATTTCAATGCTTTCATTTTCAAACTTTAAGGTTTTCGCTGTATAGGCTTGAGGAATGATAATTTGAGTCGGTGCATTGGCGCCCATTTTAGGTCCCCAATACTGCACTTTCAAAGCTTGTGTATCTTGAATATGTTTAACGGTTTCAGGCGTCGCAATGATTTGTACATTTGGGAAGTATTGCTTAAATACATCTAAACCAAAGTAAAAGTCTGGATCACCATAACTCACAAAAATCGTTTTTAACGTTTTACCGCTATCAAGGATGTCAGCCGCGACACGCAAAGCTTCTGATTTAGAAAATTGTGCATTGACCAATAAAACTTCTTTATCACCTTCAATTAAAGTTGACGTGACTCCAAAGTGCTCAGGTTTCGCCAGAAAATTTTGAATTTTTAATTCTTGTGCGAAGGTGTTTGATGCTGCCGCGAGTGTTGATAATGCAGTGAATGCAATTGCATAAGGTTTCATGTTCATTTTTTCATCTCCAATCTGATAGAAAACACTATAAATTGCATTTACTACTGAATAAACAGCCTAAATTAAGATAAAATGTTGCATATCTTGCAACAATCAAAAATAAATATGGATACATTAAAAGCCATTCAGGTCTTTGTTTGCATTGCACATCAAGGCAATCTCAGTAAAGCCGCAGAACATTTAGATTATTCTAAAGCGATGGTGTCTCGTTATCTGGAACACCTCGAACAAACCTTTTCAACTCGACTGTTTCAACGTAACACGCGTAAAGTATCACTGACACCTGCTGGCGAAAAAGCACTGGTGTATTGCGAAAATATTTTACAGCAGCAACAACTATTAGCCGGCTTGGCTGCTCCAGAGCAACATACAGGTACGATCCGCTTTACCTGTGGCTTATTTTTATTTCAGCTCGGGGTGAATGAATGTATTCGACAGTTTAAAAAGCGCTATCCTCATATCCAATTTGATGTGTATTTGACTGAAAATACCGTTGATTTGATCGATGCACAGGTTGATCTCGCACTCCGCATTACTCAAAAAGTCGCTGATGGACTAATTGCACGTCCCGTCTGTCAAATTGGCTCTATTTTTTGTGCTCATCCACATTATCTAAAAGATCATACGGCCCTTTCACACCCCAGCCAATTGATTCAGCATGAATGTATTGCCCACTATACTCATAATCAATATTGGACTTTGTTTGATCAAGATCAACAACCTCAGAACTACCCCTTAAATGTGACCTTTAAAAGCAATGACGTGATTGCGCTGTATCAAATGTGCCTCGCAGCGCAAGGGATCGCCATGTTGCCGACGTTCCTCGTCCGTCAAGATATCGCAGCTAACCGTCTGCAACAGGTGTTTACAGATTTTTCTGCACCCGATCTGACTTTGTCTTTAGTCTATGCATCTAGACAACATTTACCAAAAATAACCCAAGAATTTATTGCTTTCGTGATCGAAAACTTAAATTTTTACCTAGATCAGCAAAATTAAAAGATTTAAATCGACCTGAACGCTTGAATTTTGTCGGGTTGCCCATACTTCATCCATATCTATGAATGACCAATATGTGGCAGTTCGGGTTTGATCCTATGAGCATTCACGCCAAAAGGACTGTACATGTTTAAGAACTTTTTTAAACGGAGATCATCAATGGCTAATGAGCACAATGAGCAAGCTCAAGACATTCAAAATGAGCAACAACCTGAACAAACTCAAACTGAAGGTGTAGAGCAAGCAACAAACGAGCTTAGCGTTGAAGATTTACAAGCGCAAATCACCACACTTGCAGAAGGTTTAAAACTAGAAAAAGCACGTGCAGCGAATGCAACCTATGAAGCAGAAAAAGTGAAAGAACGTTTAGAGCGTGAAGCTGAAACTGCGAAAAAATTTGCTTTAGAAAAATTTGCCAAAGATTTACTCGACTCGGTCGACAACCTTGAGCGCGCGATTCAAGCTGCGGGCGATGAGCAGTCGCCTTTACTTGAAGGTGTGCAACTGACCTTGAAATCATTGCTCACCACACTCGAAAAATTTGATGTGGTGGCAGTAGATACTACCAATGGCTTCAATGCAGATCATCACCAAGCAGTCGGTCTTGACCCAAATGCCAAAGCAGGTGAAATCGGCACGGTACTACAAAAAGGTTATACCTTGTCTGGTCGTCTCTTGCGTCCAGCGATGGTCATGGTTGGTCAATAATGCACAAGAGCAACCTGTAAATTTGCTCAAAGTACAAAGAATTTGAGAGTTTTTTGATTTTTTTTCATAAAAATGCTTGAAAAAAACCGAATGACTCTCATATCGAATAACAAGCAAATCCCCTTTCGGAAGCAACGCTTTTCAGCCCCTTAATTAAGGGTGGAAATGAGGGGATTCAAAAAATTTTAGAGGAACACACCAAATGGCGAAAATTATTGGTATTGACTTAGGTACTACCAACTCATGTGTTGCTGTACTTGAAGGCGATAAAGTAAAAGTAATCGATAATGCAGAAGGCGCACGCACAACTCCATCAATCATTGCCTATAAAGATGGCGAGATCTTGGTTGGTCAAAGTGCAAAACGTCAGGCTGTAACTAACCCAAAAAATACATTATTCGCAATCAAGCGTTTAATTGGTCGTCGCTATGAAGATGCTGCGGTACAAAAAGACATCGGTCTTGTACCTTACAAAATCATCAAAGCTGACAACGGTGATGCTTGGGTTGAAGTGAATGATAAAAAATTAGCACCTCAACAAATTTCTGCTGAAATCTTGAAAAAGATGAAAAAAACTGCAGAAGATTATTTAGGTGAAACTGTAACAGAAGCGGTTATTACTGTTCCTGCTTACTTCAACGATGCACAACGTCAAGCAACTAAAGATGCGGGTCGTATTGCGGGTCTTGATGTTAAACGTATCATTAACGAACCAACTGCTGCTGCACTTGCGTTCGGTATGGACAAAAAAGAAGGCGATCGTAAAATCGCGGTTTATGACTTAGGTGGCGGTACGTTTGACGTATCAATCATCGAAATCGCAGACCTTGATGGCGACCAACAAATCGAAGTACTGTCAACCAATGGTGATACTTTCCTTGGTGGTGAAGACTTTGATAACGCATTGATCGAATACTTGGTTGAAGAATTTAAGAAAGAACAAAGTGTGAATCTGAAAAATGATCCACTTGCGTTACAACGTTTAAAAGAAGCAGCTGAGAAAGCAAAAATCGAGCTTTCTTCATCAAACGCAACTGAAATCAACCTTCCATACATCACTGCTGATGCGACTGGTCCTAAGCACTTAGTGATCAACGTTACACGTGCAAAACTTGAAGGTTTGGTTGCAGACTTAGTTGCTCGTACCATTGAACCTTGCCGTATCGCACTTAAAGATGCTGGACTTTCAACCTCTGAAATTTCAGACGTGATCTTAGTTGGTGGTCAGTCTCGTATGCCACTTGTACAACAAAAAGTACAAGAATTCTTTGGTAAAGAGCCACGTAAAGACGTGAACCCTGACGAAGCTGTGGCAATGGGTGCTGCGATTCAAGGTGCGGTATTGTCTGGTGACAAGAATGACGTACTTTTACTCGACGTAACACCATTAACCCTTGGTATCGAAACAATGGGTGGCGTGTTAACTGCAATTATTGAGAAAAACACCACGATTCCTGCGAAGAAATCACAAGTGTTCTCAACTGCTGCTGACAACCAACCTGCTGTAGACATTTCTGTGTTCCAAGGTGAACGTAAAATGGCTCAGCAAAACAAATTGTTAGGTAACTTCCAACTCGGCGACATCCCACCTGCTCCACGTGGTGTGCCGCAAATTGAAGTTTCATTCGATATCAACGCTGATGGTATCTTAAAAGTATCTGCGAAAGATAAGAGCACAGGTAAAGAGCAGTCGATCCAGATTAAAGCAAACTCAGGTTTGTCTGATGCTGAAATCGAAGCAATGATCAAAGATGCTGAAATCAATGCAGAAGAAGACCGTAAGTTTGAAGAGCTTGCGAAAGCACGTAATGAAGCAGACGCTTTAATTACTAGCTCAAACAAAGCAGTGAAAGATCTTGGTGAACAAGTGACTGCTGATGAAAAAACTGCGATTGAAACTGCGGTTTCTGAACTTGAAGCTTCAACAAAAGAAAATGATGTTGAAGATATCAAAGCAAAAACTGAAGCTTTACAAAACATCTTGATGCCAATCACACAACGTGCTTATGAACAAGCACAAGGTGCTGCGGGCGGTGCTGAAGGTTTTGATCCAAATGCATTCCAAGGTGGCGATGCGGGTCAACAACAAAAAGCGGACGATGGCGTTGTAGATGCTGAGTTCACAGAAGTAAAAGACGACAAAAAATAATTTGTCGCTCTAAAAAAAGACCGCGCGAAAGCGCGGTTTTTTTGCATTAAATTTTTTATATCAATACTTAAATTCAAATTAGTTTTAGCTACAGTGAGGCTGTGACTTTCATAAATGAATTAAATCTTATTTCTAGAAAGTAACTATTAGGTAGATTTAGATTGATCAAAATACAGTTCACCTAAGATCGGCATAAATAAAGGCACTACCCCACAATCCCTAATTTCTTCTATAAATTCAGGGATATTCACATCAGGTAATAACTGCGGTGTCTCATCAATCGGAGTCACCATACTATCCCAATGGCATGGGATAATATATTTTGGCTTGAGCAGTTGCACCACATCTCTGACGTAATTTGGTCGGTATTTACGTCCAATTGCACATAAACAAACGATATCCGCCCGCCGCCCTTGCAATTCTTGTTCGATAAAATCCGCTGAATCGATATGTACCACGCTCAGTTTGCCAGTATCAATCCACCAATTAAAGACTTGTCCATGCTTTAGCTGATGAAATTTGGGTGGGTAAGGTGGTGGTGTGGTCATGTCTCCAGGTAACGGCACACGACCAAATAATGCTTTGCCATGAATCGAAGGCAATCCAATAACTTGCCACCTTCCACAATCAATCACTTCTCGCCCTTTTGTCTCTAGCATCTGCTGTTCAGCTAGTCCTGCTGAACGTCCATACATGAGACTCGCTTTAGATCCAATTAATCGTGCGCCTGTTTGTTTACACACTTCAGGGGCATCCAAAATATGATCATAATGTGCATGTCCAATCAGCACATCATCTGCCTGTGGAATGTATTGTTTAACCAATTCTGGATCACTGAGCAAAGGTTGAGTGAGTGTATGCCATAGGCTTGGACGACTAATAAATGGGTCCAAAACCAAAGTACGATATTGATCTGATAGGATAAAACCTGCTGTACCTAAATATTTAATTTTTAAATTTTCGTTTTTCGCTTCGGCTGGAGAGCAAGCTATCCATGTCGGATCAGGTGTTTTGAGTAAATATTTCAGCATTTAGATTCCCTTTCATTTTACTTATCCGTTTTTACTTAGAACAGCTTAAATATGGCAGCTGTACTCATACATAACAAGTGCAATGTTAGCGCTCAAGGAGCGGTATCACAGATCACCAACTTGATACACACAAACTTTATGTATAATTCAAAACACTAAAACATTAGGCTATAAAAAATGAAAACTGACCCTATTATCACAAAAACCAAATTTAGATTAATGCTAATTTCTTCTCTGCTCTTCGCCACTCTTAGTACAATATCTGATGCATATGATGAAACATCTATCTCAATAAATGAGGCTTTATCAATAAATCCCCAAAACTGGGAATTAGTCATTATCTATATTCTTTTGATTGGTTTTTTTGCTGTATTGATCGGTTTATTTAGATTTAAAGAATGGGCAAGAAAACTATACATATACGGTTTTTTCCCAGTCTTATTAATTTATCTGCTACCAAGTTTCTCATGGTCTTTTATGCAAGGCATCGGAGCAATTTTTTATGAATTAGGTAATATTATCTCTACACTAATCTGGGGTATTTTAGTTGTACCTAGCCTCTACCAACCATTATTCCAAAAAAATGTTAAATGATACGAATCGTTTTTATATGTCTTACACTCTTTATTTTATGGTCTGGCTATCAAAGCTACCAGCATCCTCAGCTCAAATTTAACTCGCTTTTGGATCGGATCACCCACCCTTTCGATACACGGCTTCGCTATCGTATAGCAGAAGTTGACCCTCGCTTTAAACTCAGTGTTGAACAAGTGAAAGAGATTAGCCAACAAGCCACACAAATTTGGAACGATGGGACAGGAAAAGAATATTTTGTATACGATCCTAACGCTCAACTGAGTATCCATTTAATTTATGATGAGCGTCAAATTGAAAGTGAACTACGTCGACAACATTTGACTGAGCTAGATGCAAACCAACAACAATGGCGAAATAAGAAGAAACAGCTTGATCAAATCGAACAAACAATGATGCAAAACAAACAATCTCTAAACTTAAAACGACAACAGCTCGATCAGCAAATTCAACACTACAATCAAGAGCAACACGCTGCCCGACTCAAGCCGTCATCGACCGCGCATCAGCAATATTTCCAACAACGGCAACAGGTTTTACAACAAAATATTGAATTATTAAAACAAGAAATAGCACAATACAATCAAAAGGTTATTGAGCTAAATCAAAAAGTTGATGAGCTGAACGCACTGGATCAACAATTAAGCACCTCAGTCAGTCAGTATAAACAACGTTTTCAACCCCATTTATTTCATAAAGGCTTATTTAATGGAAAACAGATTCTCATTTATGAGCTTGAATCCAAGGATGACCTAAAGTTAACACTGGCGCATGAGTTTGGACATGCTCTAGGGCTAAAACACAGTGATGACCCGCATGCTCTCATGCATCCGATTATGAAAGATCAAAATGCTGCTCATTTTCGTTTAACACCAGCCGACCTGAATTTATTGTTGGCACGTTAATCCAAACAACCTGTTGAAATCTGATCAAGCCAGAATCTAATCAAAATTCTATTCAATGTTATGCATGGTGATTTATAGCTAAGAGGCAGCGCATGACCAAAATACCAGTAGACCATTCATGTCACTAATAAACAATTTTTTGTCCAAAGGGAAAAAACTTTTCAGTTCGGGATGATTCTTACAAAAGTTAACAATTTGATCATTTTACAGCCAGTTTTACTTTTATTTTAGTCATATAAAGCTTAATCCTTTGATATTTTTCGACTTATGATAAAAAAACAACCTGTTTTTTGATTTATTTATTGTGTATATCATTCGTTTCATTGTTCGCTTTATTAGAACAAAATCACAATTTTTAGCTTTATTTATTAAATAGATAGCACTTTGACCTAAGCAAAAAATTACTCAAGAATAAATTTTATTTTGGGGACTTTACATGCGTGATCAAGGTTTAATGATCGTCATTGCGACATGCTTATACATGGGCGTGCCTCATGCAAGTTATGCTCAAAATCATTCGCATGGCGCAACTCCCCATAACCACCATACGGTTGAAACCCCCATACATTACCGTATTGCAGAGATCGACCCAAGATTCAACTTAAGCAGCCAGCAGATGCTTGAGCTAACCCAACAAGCTGCAAATATCTGGACACAAGAAACGGGAAAACAACATTTTATTTATGATCCACACGCCAAATTTAGCATTCACTTGGTTTATGATGAACGTCAACAACAGAGCACTCATCGTGTTCAAAGCTTGGATCAAATCTCACAACAACAAAAACAATGGGAAAATCAGCATCAGCAGCTACAACACGTCAAAGATGAAATCGAAAAAACCACAACCCAGCTCATCAATAAACAAGCGCAGCTCACCGCCCAATTTCAACAATATAACGCAGATGTACAGCATTTTAATCAACAACGTTCATCGTCAAAAAACTTAGCGAATCAGCTCGCGCAGCGCCAAAAAACACTGCAACAACAAGCTGCTACACTACAGCATGACATGCTGTTGCATAAGCAAAAAACACAGCAAATTAATCAGGAGATTAAAAACTTAAATCAAAAAAACCAGCAGCTTGTTGCCGCAGCGAATCAATTTAATCAAGTCTTTCAACCGCGTCTATTTCATAAAGGTCATTTTAATGGCAAACAGATTGTTATTTATGAGTTTACGACTGCAGATGATTTACGTTTAACGCTCGCACATGAGTTTGGACATGCTTTGGGATTGGCACATACGGATGATCCTAAGTCTCTAATGTATCCCGTTATTCAACAGCAAAATTTGCAAAGATTTTCACTTACTGATTCTGATCGAAACTTGGTAAAAGCAATATACTAAGTATAAAAATACCTCCAGCGCTGAACTATACAACCAGACAGGCAGTCTATTTTTTAGACAAATAGATTTTTAATTTTACATGATATAGATCGTATTTTATTCAGTTAATTATCGCTATTTATACTGATTATTTTTGCTAAAACTATCATTTTTTTCATCCGAGAATAAAAAATAAATAATTGTTGCTACATTAATTTTAGCTCAACCAGCCTTAAAACTAGAGAATTTTGGCTCAATTAAGCATTTATTTTCTACAGATGTATTTTATTCATTGTCTATAAATATTTTTCAACCCCGTGAATTTAAATACATTTCATCAAATTGACTAATCATAAAAGCTGATTAAAATACAGCCCTTTTCAAGCTTTATCTCCTGCTATGCGTTTATGTTCTCTCCTATTGGCCGCATGTTTTTTTATGCTGGCTCAAGCATCGGCTTTTGCTCAAATTTCCTCAAATTCTACCCAAAACCAAGTCCGCTATAATACAGCGCACCCTTTGCACTACCGTATTGCCAATTTTGATCCTCGCTTAAAGATTAGTCAGCAGCAAATGATTGATTTAAGCAAACAGGCGGCAGCAATTTGGGAAAAAGACACAGGACAACATTATTTTGTTTATGATCCTGAAGCTGAGTTTTCCATTCATTTAGTCTTTGATCAGCGTCAAATTCGCAGTATGAAACGCGCTGAAAGTTTGAATCAATTAGAACATGAACAACAAATTTGGCTAAATGAAAATCAACAATTACAACAGCTCAAACAAAATGTAGCGCAATCAAAACTGCAACTTGAATTACAGAAAACTGAATATCAAACCCGTGTTGAGAATCAGCAACAACATAAACAGCGAAGCTCGATTAAAACCTTATTTACGTCAATTCAAAAACAACAACAAGATCTTGAACAACAGTCTGTACAGCTACAAAATCGTATTGCTAAACATCAGCAGCTGGTTCAGCAACTTGACCTACAAACAGAAAAGTCCAAACAACTTTACCAACAATTAACCCAATCAATTGCTGAATTTAATAAAACCTTTAAGCCACAGACTCTACACAAAGGTCAATTTGATGGGGACAAAATTTTTATCTATGAGTTTTCTTCAATCGATGACCTACGGCTAACTTTAGCGCATGAATTTGGACATGCCTTAGGACTAAAGCATACCCAAGATCCAAAATCTTTGATGTACCCGCGCATCAAAGCACAAGATGCCAAAGATTTTAAACTCACCAATACAGATTTGGAGCTATTGGGTTTTTCTCGCTAAGGCTTGAGCTGTACAGGCTAACGGACATTTATAAGCTGATGTTTTTGTAAGATGACAAGAATGGGTCGATTGTTTTGATTTATTCATGTTATTGTGGAGTGAAAACATCATCTTAGTCTAAATGGAGATCAGCATGAGTTATTATCATATCTTAATTGAAGTGAATGACCACATCAGTACGATTGAGCAGACTCGTGATATCGAAATCTTGGATATTCAAAATATTAGCCCTTATCTTCATTCGATTTTGATTCCTTATTTCAATGAGCAAATCCTCGAGCTTGAAGATGAAAATATTGCGCATGATGAAATTCTACATTTAGAGGTCAAACAGACCTTATTGCCGATTGAGCATTTAATCGAAGAAGAACAAAAACAATTGCCGAGTGATACTGATGTCACCATTACCGCTTATGAAATTTTTAATGATCGTGATTTGAGCCAAGATGTGACTGCGGTGATTTTTGATATTTTAGAAGCTGTAAAATTAGATGCCGCACCATAAATAAAAAAGGTCTGCTATTCAATAAGCAGACCTTTTTTATTACTACAATTTATTGCATCATTTTTTTGGCTTGTTCTTGACGGAACGCAGCTAAAATCTGCTGTCCTGCACGGCCTGTTGGATTAAGTCCCAAACGTGTTTGTTCTTGACGAATCGCTTGACGACTTTTGTCTCCAATTAATCCGTCTACAGCACCAATATCATGACCACGTTGAATCAAAAATTGTTGAATTTCACGACGTTCTGCTCTTGATGTTCCCGCATCATCTGTCGGCCATGTCGTTAAAAATGGCGTCCCACCTCGCAGACGGTCAGACAAATGTGCAATAGCTAAACCATAACTTTCAGCTGCATTATAGCTATAAATCGCATCGAAATTTTTAAACACCAAGAACACAGGACCATTGGCACCTGAAGGTGCAATCAAACCTGCAGGCGTACTGCCTGATAAATTTCCTTGCACCAAAGCCCGACCATCCGCACGCGTTACGCCCTGAGCAATCCAACTATTTAGTGATTTTTTATTACGACGGCTTTCACCAGAAATCGACATGCCTTGTGGAATTTTCACCTCAAAGCCCCAAGGCATCCCTGTTTGCCAACCCGCACGTTTTAAAAAGTTTGCTGTTGATGCCAAAGCATCTGGAATACTGGAAACAAGGTCACGGCGACCATCACCATCAAAATCTACGGCTAAACGCTCGTAGGTAGATGGCATAAATTGAGTATGTCCAAACGCACCTGCCCAAGAACCAAAGAGCTGATCTTGAGTGACATCACCACGTTGTAAAATACGCATGGTGGCAAAAAACTCACCACGGAAATAACTCTGACGGCGGCCTTCACAGCTCAATGTCCCTAATGCTTGTAATAAAGGATAGCGTCCAGAAATATCACCAAAATTACTTTCCACACCCCATACCGCGACAACGGTTTCGGCGGGAACGCCATAAGCTTGCTCTACTCGTCTTAAGACATCACGATGTTGCGCGAGTTTTTGCTGTCCCGCTTGGACTCGCTCGTTATCGACCAAGCCCGATAAATAATCCCAAATCGGTGTTGAAAACTCAGGTTGATAGTTCAGTCGATCAATCACCGAATAATCCGCAGTCAAATTTTGGGTATAGCGGTCATAATTCGCGGCTGAGACACCAGCAGCAACAGCTGAAGATCGTAAACTCGCCAGACAACTCTGAAAATTCCGAGTCGGCGTAAAACTGCTGTTATTTGCAGCTGTTGGCGTTGTTGTAGTGGTCGTAACTTTTGCGCCATTGATGATCAGCTCAGCATGGGCACTATAAGATAAGGTCAACAAGGCAGAGCCTAGAAAAAAAGGGAAATAATGTTTCATGTCTTAACCATAATTTTTGAATTCAAATTTCTTGTTCACCTTAACACGCTCTATCAAGATGTATAGTTTGGAAACGTAACTTTGAATTCATTCTTCCTCGTTTAAATTTAAAGTTCTCTTTTTAAATTCAAAACACAGACACTATTTAAATTTAAAAAGCCCAAGCGCCATGTTTTGAATTTAAAATAAGCTTAACTCAACACATCAACTTTGAATTTAAAACACAACCAGAACGTCGCATCAGTTTTAAATTCAAAAAACACTCCGATTTAAATTCATTTTAACAACCCAACTCATGAGATCAGAAGAGAAAATTGCTGATTTATAGCTTTTTTCTCACTTCTAAATACTTAGAACCCAAGAAAATAGATACCCACAGGCCCATCATTTAAATTCAAAGCAATGATACTCACCACTTTTAAATTTAAAACTTGAGCGCATTTTTAAATTCAAAAACAACACAAGCAAATCCTCGTGTTTTGAATTCAAATTAAGCCCATAATTTAAATTCAAAAGTCAGAAACAAAGTTATCCACACCTCAGCATAAATCCAACAGCATTCATTTTTTGAATTTAAAAAATAACGGGCATAAAAAAGCGATCCGAAGATCGCTCAATTGTGGATAAATATTTTAAATTTAAATACTCATTTCATCCGTCAAGGCCAACGGAACAGGTAAAATCTGAGCAAGTTGACGACATAAAACAGTTAAATCATCGCGATTATTCGGCATCAACGTAATATGACCCAACTTACGACCTGCACGCTCAGACTTATTATAAAGATGTAAATGCGCACCGTTGAGTGCCAAAACGTCTTCTGATCGAGGATGCTGACCAATAATATTGATCATTACCGTAGGACGAATCACCTCAGTTGAACCTAACGGTAATCCCGCAACTGCGCGAATATGGTTTTCAAATTGCGAGCAAATCGCACCTTCAATCGACCAATGCCCCGAGTTATGGACACGACATGCCATTTCATTGGCATATAAACCTTGTTCAGTCACGAACAATTCAAGCGTCAGCACACCCACATAATTGAGGTGATTCAACAAACGGGTAATATAGTCTTGCGCAACAGGTTGTAAATCAGTGCTATTTGGCGCAGGCACAATGGAGTGTGACAAAATACCATTGTGATGGTGGTTTTCAGCAAGTGCCCATGTTTTGACATCGCCATCTTGACCACGCACCGCAATAATGGATACCTCACGGCTGAATTTCACAAAACTTTCTGCGATCAAGCTTTTTGCAGGGCCAAGCTCAGCCCAAGCGGTATCAATTTGATCTTCTGATCTTAGAACGAATTGACCTTTGCCATCATAGCCGCCAGTCACGGTTTTTAAGACAATGGGTAATCCAAGCTCAGCGACTGCTTGCTTTAAACCATCTAAGCTATCTACAGCACGATACGGCGCAACAGGGATATTCAATTCATCGAATAAGCTTTTTTCAGCTAAGCGGTTTTGTGCAGTGGCCAAAGCAAGTCGAGGAGGGTGCAATGTCTTGGTTTGGGTCAAAACATCGACATCCGCGACAGGGGTATTTTCAAACTCAAGGCTAAATACATCTGCACTAGCAATAAAATCCTGCAAAGCATGCTCATTTTTACTTGAGAACACAGGCCCTAAAATCGCCGCAGGACAATCTGTTTCTGCTTCAAAAAAGCTACATTGAATATTCAGTGGAAGGGCTGCTTGCGCCATCATGCGTCCAAGTTGCCCGCCGCCAAAAATACCGATGGTTTTATTCATGATCAACCTCGTTATACTTGACCAGGAATGTTTTTGCTCGACACTTTCTCAGTTTGTGCCGTACGGAAATCCGCAACATTTTTTGCGATCTCAGGACGGGTTAAACCGAGAATTTGAGCTGCCATGATTGCTGCATTAGTCGCACCAGCTTGACCAATCGCCAATGTTCCCACCGCAATGCCCGCTGGCATTTGTACGATTGAAAGCAATGAGTCGACACCATTTAAAATAGAAGATTTAACAGGTACGCCGAGTACCGGTAAATCAGTCTTGGCTGCACACATCCCCGGTAAATGCGCTGCACCACCAGCACCCGCAATAATCACTTGGATACCACGATCACGGGCTGTTTCAGCATATTCAAATAAACGGTCTGGGGTACGGTGCGCAGAAACCACTTCAGCTTCAAATGCAACACCCAATTGTTTGAGCATATTTGCTGTATGTTCAAGCGTTGCCCAATCTGATTGAGAACCCATGATAATCCCGACTAAAGGTTGGCTATCTGTTGCGACCGCATTCATTGGCTTTTCCAAAACTTGATAAAAATAGAGCAGTGTCTCGACTTACGCCAAGCACAAAGGAATAAATTGGCAGATATTATAGCGGTTTTTTCAAGCATCCCCAACTAAAGAACGCTTTTAAAACCCGCCAAAAATTTAGCTTTGATTGCGAAAAACGAAATAGACACAACCAAGTAAACACAACATTGCCCAGACATAATCCAGCTTAAAAGGCTGTTTAAACATAAACAGTAAAAATGGCACAAAGACCAATAAGGTCACCACTTCCTGAGTAATTTTCATTTCCCCCAAACCCCAGCCATGTTGACTCAATAGTTTGGTGGCAGGAATCATAAAACTGTATTCGAGTAGGGCAATACACCAACTCAGTAAAATCGCCTGCCATATCGGTGCATCATGTAAATATTTTAAATGGCCGTACCATGCCAAGGTCATAAAACAATTGGAAATCACCAATAGACAAAGCGCTAAAAGAGTAGGGCTCAAGTTCATGTCCTTCTGATTCAGAATACAAGCTTAATAGGGAGATTGGAGTCAGTATAAAAGCGTTGAAATCTTAACACTTCTCGCTTTAATTTTAAGTAAACAACAACGAATTTTGACTATCTTTTCCATATCAGCCTTGCTATCTTTTGAGGCAAATTTTTAATTGCATTACACACGTTTATTGCGTGATTGGATAAAGAGAGAAGCATGATGCATCTGCATATTTTGGGTATTTGTGGCACATTTATGGGGTCTTTGGCTCTATTGGCACGAGATTTAGGACATAAAGTCACAGGCTCAGATGCCAATGTTTATCCACCGATGTCGACTCAATTGGAAAATGCAGGCATTGAGCTGATGCAAGGCTATGACCGTAGCCATTTGCAACCGCATCCAGATCTAGTCATCGTCGGCAATGCCATGAAACGTGGCATAGATGCGATCGAATACATGCTCAATGAAGGTTTGCCGTATATATCAGGTCCACAATTCTTAGCAGATCACGTGTTGCAAGGTAAACATGTACTGGGGGTCGCAGGAACACATGGTAAAACCACGACCACAACCATGCTGGCTTGGGTACTCGATCAAGCAGGTTTAAACCCCGGCTTCTTGATCGGTGGTGTACCACTTGGTTTTAGTGAAAGCGCGCGTTTAGGCGGTGGTCAATACTTCTGTGTTGAAGCAGATGAATATGACTCTGCTTTCTTTGATAAACGTTCTAAGTTCGTTCACTATCACCCTAAAACGGCGATTTTAAATAACCTTGAATTTGACCATGCCGACATTTTTGATGATCTTGCTGCGATTCAAAAACAGTTCCACCATCTCGTGCGCACCATTCCAAGCGAAGGGCGTATTATTGCACCGATTACCGAAACCAATATTGATGAAGTGTTGGAACAAGGCTGCTGGACACCTGTCATCCGCACCAGTCTTGAACCGAATGCTCAAGCAGCGTTATCGGCTGAATTGATCAGTGCCGATGGCAGTCATTTTAAAGTGCTTGAACAGGGCAACGTGATCGGTGAAGTGAAATGGAGCATGACAGGCCAGCATAGCGTTGCCAATGCTTTAGCGACTATTGCTGCCGCGCAACATGTTGGTGTCAGCCTTGAACAAGCCTGCGATGCATTATCAAATTTTGGTGGTGTAAAACGTCGTATGGAATTGTTAGGTACTATACGTGGCATCGAAGTCTATGATGACTTTGCCCATCATCCAACCGCGATTGAAACCACACTGGACGGCGCACGTAAGCGTCTAGGTCAGCGTAAACTTTGGGCGATTATTGAGCCACGTTCAAACACCATGCGTATGGGTAGCCACAAAGATGGTCTAGCGCATTCAGCACGTTTAGCGGATGAAGTGATTTGGTATCAACCAGAAGGTTTGGATTGGGATTTACAACCCATCATTTCTGCATCATCAAACAAGGCCGAGGTCAGCCGTTCTTTGGATGACATCATTGCCCGTGTGGTGAATGAAGCAGGTGAGGGCGATGCGGTGGTGATCATGTCCAATGGTGGTTTTGGTGGTTTACACCAAAAATTGATTACGGCTTTGTCGTGATCTTTAAACGACATTTAACCTAAGTGCAACTTCAATATTTTCTCTCACTTATTGAAAAAATTGTATTTCAACGGAGTCTTACAAGTTCTCATCCAATTTCAGGATCAGCCTGCGGCTCGCCCTACTTTTCTTTCGGGAAAAGTAGGCAAAACCATTGTCATCTGCAAAACCTGTCCTCTTCTTGCACTTATTAAGATATATCGCAGAAACAATATCTTATTTACACCACGCAGGTTGCAGATGACATTTCCGAGTATCATATTTCATCGAAGTCATGTTAATTCAGTATCGTGACAGGCAGCATCCATACCAAATACAGATATATTCCATCCAATATTAAACTGCAATCAACTCAATTTATTCACCAATTTTAATGGCAAAATCTTCATTGCAATCCCTACAGGCAACCACGGCCACTGCGGCACATACGCTTTTACAGGCGCTTTCTCAATCGCTTTCACTAAAGCACGGCAACCTGTTTTTTCATCCACTTCAAACGGCAATTTTTTCGCGCCTTCATTTAGCTCAGTTCGAATATAACCAGGGAAAATCGTTGAAACTTTGATCGGGGTATTCAACAATTCAGCACGAATCCCTTCTGCCAAATGCGCCACTGCGGCTTTACTGGCTGCATAAGTCGATAAATGCTTCGGTAAACCACGCATCGCACTCATCGAAGAAATTACCACCAAATGACCTTTATTTTGCGCTCTAAAGATTTCAACTGCTGCTTCACATTGTGCCAATGCGGAAATAAAGTTGGTTTCTGCCGTGGCGCGATTAATTTCAAAATGACCTTTGCCTATACGGCGTCCTTCACCGACACCTGCATTGACAATAATACGATCAATGGTGCCAAATTCTTGCTGAAAGGCTTTAAACACTGTAAAGACATCATCATAACGAGTGACATCCAAAACTTTAATTTTGACCTGAACCGAAAATTGGTTTTCTAGCTCTTGTTTGAGGGTTTCTAACCGCTCTAAACGTCGTGCACAAAGCGCAAGGTTGTAGCCTTTGGCAGCAAACTCACGCGCCATACCTGCGCCTAAACCTGAACTTGCACCTGTAATTAAAATCGTCTTTGCCATGTCTGCCACCTATTCTTGTTTAAATCCATGTTAAAAGTTCTGCATCTTGTGCTTTTAAATAATGATGCTCATTAAAACTAAGTAATTGCAAATGACCATTGTTCCAACGCAACGTCGTGATACTGGCATTGGCAAGTGACCAATTCAGTGCAAAAATTTGTTTGGCATTTAGCCCCAACACCTTGCCCACCGCCACTGAAATCACACCGCCTGAGCTAAACACCACCGCTTGACGATGTTGTGTGGCGTCCATGCTTTCACACAGTCCTTGCAACGCTATTTCCACTCGTGTTTGAAAGGCTAACCATGTTTCATGATATTCATGGTCATATTGCTCTCCAATCCAACGATCAATCGCACCATCAAAGATTTTAGCCAGATAAGCACGCAGGTTTGCCACTTGTGCAATATCCTGTTTGAGCAATTCAGGTTGCTTAAAACGCGGTTCGTATTGTGCAAATACCTGCTGATGATCAAACTCGTTCCATGCAGACTCAGTTTGAATCAGCGCATCCTGAAAACTTTGTGCCAAAGCCAATTGCGCGGTTTGTTGATGACGTTGCATTGAACCTGCAAGCACAAATGGAGTTTGCTTTAAGCTGCGCTTAAAAAAATCACCCACCATCTGCGCTTGTTGCTCGCCTTTGGCTGAGAGCTGGTCATAACTTGCTGCACCAAAGGACGCTTGCCCATGTCGCACCAAATATATTGTGCTCATGGCTTTAAAATATCCTGTAATTTCGCCACACATTCAGGAATAAGTTGCTGCGCCGCTGTATTGTCTTGAGCAATCAGTTTTAAGGCCCGAATATGCAAAGCATGAATCATGATCCAGAAATCTTTAAAGGCTGGATTATCGGTTTGTTGATGGTAGTAGCGATAATAAATTTGTTGCGCAATCACGGCTAAACGGAACAGACCAAACACTTCATAGAAAGCCCAATTTTCAGGTTGTAAGCCTGTTTTCTCAAGATAATAATTCACCACTTGTTGACGCGTCAGCATGCCTTTTAGATTGGTGGGCTGACGGCGAGTGGACTTCATCAACGCATCATCATCATCCTGA
This sequence comes from Acinetobacter sp. NIPH 298, assembly GCF_000369505.1. Classification (GTDB taxonomy): domain Bacteria; phylum Pseudomonadota; class Gammaproteobacteria; order Pseudomonadales; family Moraxellaceae; genus Acinetobacter. The sequence continues at coordinate 37,972 of NZ_KB850054.1, read as the reverse complement.
ATCCAATAAGCGAGGGCGCTACCTAAATCCATCAACGGATCGCCCAAGGTCGCCATTTCCCAATCCAGCACGCCAATCACTTTGGTTGGCTGTTGTGGATCTAAAATCACATTATCAAAACGCCAATCGTTGTGAATCACACAGGTTTTGGCATCGGTAGGAATGTGTTGCTGTAGCCACTGACGTACAAAGGCAAAATCAGGAACATTCGGGGTCAAGGCTTTTTCATACCGCGCATCCCAGCCCTCCACCTGACGTCGACAATAGCCGTCACCTTTTCCGATTTTTTCTAACTCATTGCCCTGATAAGGGACTTGATGCAGTTCAATCAATTTATCTAAGACATTCAAACAAAGTTGCTGTACCTGTTGCTCATCGAGTTGTAATTCTTTGGGTAAATTGGCACGCGGAATAATGCCCTCAATCCGCTTCATCACATAAAAATCACAACCGATGACACTCTCGTCTTGGCATAGGGCAACCATTTCAGGCAGCACTGGATAGAACGGGGCGAGGTGCTTTTGCACATTGTATTCACGGGCCATATCATGCGCGGATTTGGCTTTGGTGCCTTTGGGTGGGCGACGTAAAATCAGATCTGCATTGTCATATTGCAAGCGATAAGTCCAGTTGGAAGCCCCACCTGAATATTGGGTCACTTGCACTTGTCCTTGTAAACTTACATCCTGAGTTTTTAACCACATTTCAATTGCGGCAACATCCAGTTCCTCACCGTTACGAACTTGATCAGCTACATCAATCACTGCCATTTTCTTATATCCTTATTTACGACCATAACCACGTTTTTTCAGTTCTAATTTGGCAATCATGCCCTTATGAACTTCATCAGGTCCATCAGCTAAACGTAAACTACGCGCTTGATTAAAAAATGCTGTGAGTGGGGTATCTCGTGAAACACCTTCACCACCGTGGATCTGAATCGCCATATCCACCACATTTTGCAATACCGTTGGAGCAACCACTTTAATCGCAGAAATTTCAGTCAGTGCAGCCATATTCCCCAAAGTATCCATCTTATAAGCGGCATACAGCGTCAATAAACGGGCTTGGTCGATTTGTACACGCGCTTCCGCCACGCGCTCTAAATTTCCACCCAATTTCAGGATTTCTTGACCAAAAGCTTTACGTGACATACCCCGATCAATCATCAGCTCCAAGGCTTTTTCTGCTGCGCCGATACATCGCATACAATGGTGAATCCGCCCGGGCCCTAAACGACCTTGCGCAATTTCAAAGCCTTGTCCTGCACCACCAATAAAACTACTGACAGGAACACGAACATTGTCAAAGCTGACTTGGCCATGACCATGTGGCGCATCGTAATCACCAAATACAGGTAACATTCGCTCAATCGTTACGCCTTGCGTATCAATCGGCACCAATACCATCGAATGTTGATGATGACGGTCTTTGCTCGAATCAGGCGTATAGGCCATAAAAATAATCACTTTAGCATTGGGATCGCCCAAACCAGATGACCACCATTTACGCCCATTGAGTACAATCTCATCACCGTCAATCACGGCAGTGGCTTGCATATTGGTGGCATCACTGGAAGCAACCGCAGGTTCAGTCATACAAAAGACCGAGCGAATCTCTCCATTCAGTAAAGGTTGCAGCCATTGTTGCTTTTGCGCTTCACTCCCATAACGCCATAACACTTCCATGTTGCCACTATCCGGTGCATTACAGTTAAAAACGGTAGGGGCGAGCAAGCTACGTCCGGTAAGTTCGGCAATATGTGCATACTCTTGTACCGATAAGCCAGCACCAAGTTCAGGATCAGGCAAAAACATATTCCATAAACCAGCGGCTTTGGCTTTACTTTTCAATTGTTGTAATTGTTCAGGCCATTGCCATTTGGTCCAGTCGCCATCGACATTTAAACGATGCACTTCATCCCAAAACGCTTTTTCAATCGGTTCTATTTCTTGTTGAATAAAGGCTTGCGTTCGTGCAATAAAATCCTGCGCGCGTTCAGATAATGCAAACATCATCAGCTCCCTCAAGGTAAAATGTGGCGAAACATCATTCGCTGCTTTACATCACCATAAGCGAAATTTTATTATGAATGAAATGATTTTATTTTATTCAGAACTATGAACAATATTCATAATACAACCACCTTAGAAGTAGGGCATTTCCATCGTATTGATATTAATTTATACCCGCTTTTTATTGCCATTTTTGAACAAAAAAGTATCTCTAAAGCCGCACAACTGCTGTGTATTAGTCAATCTGCAGTGAGTCATGCCTTACAACGCTTACGCACACAGTTGAATGATGAACTATTTGTGCGTAGCGGCCAAAAAATGTTGCCTACACCCTTTGCCGAGCAGATTTACCAACCGATTCAAACCGCTTTACTGAGTATTCAAAGTATTGCCATGCCGCAACAAACATTTGTACCGAGTATGCTACAAAGCCTTAAAATTGCCATTCACGATGAAATCGAGCCGATTATTTTTCCACAATTGGTCAATCACTTTGCAGCGTTGAATCTCGATATTCAGTTTCTCAGCTCAAAACTGGATCGTAAAAACATGCTGGCTGATCTGTCCGCCCAACAAATTGATTTTGTGATTGATTTAGTGCAACCCTACCAAGCAAATTTACAATTTGAAAACCTGATTGAAGATCACTTTGTGGTGTGTACTCAACAAGCGGAAATGGATTTATCGCTGTATTTATCCTCACCGCATATCGGCGTGTCTTCACGGCGCACAGGCATACTGTTGGAAGATATTTACCTTAATCGCCAACAACTGTCTCGACAAATCTTTCTACGTTGCCAGCATTATTCAACCGCTTTGCAAGTCCTCTCACAATACCCAAATTCGATTTTGACCATTCCACAAAGCATTTTAAAGCACCTCAATTATGCAGAAAATCTGCATATTCATGCCTTACCGATCGAACTGCCGAAAATCAGCATGGGCATGTATTGGCATGACCATGTGAAACAAAATCCACGTCATCAGTTTTTACGTCAAGAGATCTTAAAAATTTTTAATTAAGCTCATAAGCACTATGCACACAAGCCACAGAGATGGAGGATATCGGCGATTCGAGCCTTAGACACAATCATTTGCGGTTCATCTAAAAATATGTAATGCTACGCGCAGATTTGGATGTCACCATCCATACGAAATTCGTTTGACAAGGGGAGTAGCCTCCTCCAAACCGAAGCGCTGAAATTAAAATGCTTCGGTGTCAGAGCTCCGTCATTACACTTTGCAAAAAGTCGGACTCTGAGCATCATCCTCATCGGTGATGTAGGCAAGACCTTGATCATGTTGAAACAGATGTTTTTTTAATTCATCTGGCAACTGGTCAAGGTTTTTTTATGCCGCTTCCATTTGCCAGATCGGGAGTGGTAATGGAATCTATCGGCAACTTATGGTTGTATCTTGTATTCTTTGGCATCGTCACTGTGATGCTATTGATCGATTTTTTAGGTTTTAAACAGAAACAAAACCAAGACGTGCCGATTCGGCAAGCCGCTTATTGGAGTGTGGCATGGGTCACTGCGGCCATCCTATTTGGTGGAGGTCTATGGCTGTATTTACAGCAAACCATCGGAACAAATATCGCCAATCAAAAAACCATGGAATACTTCGCCGGTTATCTGCTTGAGAAATCATTGGCGATTGATAATGTCTTCGTTTGGCTGATGATCTTTGCCGCATTCGCCATTCCACCGGCCTTACAACGTAAAATTTTGCTCTATGGTGTACTCGGTGCGATCGTGCTGAGAACGATCTTCATTTTCATCGGTGCTTGGTTCGTTCAAGAGTTCTCTTGGGTACTGTATATTTTCGGCGCATTCCTTGTGTATACAGGCTTTAAGTTCCTAAAAGGACAAGAGCAAGAAAGCAATATTGAAGACAATTTTTTACTCAAATGGTTACGTAAACATATCCGTATCACCCCTCAACTTGAAGGTAACAAATTCTTCGTCCGACAAAACGGACTTTTGTGGGCGACGCCGTTATTTTTGGTGTTGGTATTGGTAGAAGCTTCCGACGTGATTTTTGCGGTGGATTCGATTCCTGCAATATTCGCCGTGACCACCGACCCGTTTATTGTCCTCACAGCGAACTTAATGGCGATTTTAGGCTTACGTGCGATGTTCTTTTTACTGGCAGGTGCTGCAACCAAATTGCATTATCTACCTTATGGCTTGGGCATTATCCTGTTGTTCATTGGGACAAAAATGCTGTTGCTGGATGTGTTCCACATGCCGATTTGGATCTCACTCGGTTTTATCATCATAGTATTAAGTATTACGGCGTATTTATCGTTACGTCACAATAAGCGTCAAGCGCAATAATACGCTGAACATGAACAAAGGGATTTCAATCAAGTCCCTTTGTTCTATTCAAGCATCATGTGTTTCCGTTGGAACAACCCATTTTAATTTAGGCCATTGTTGCTACCATTTTTTAGACTCAACACGATTTTTGAAGGTGGTATAGCTGACCAGTGCAGGATTCCAACAGAGTCGTAATTCAAATAAATCTTGTAAACCAAATGGTGCAATCAGCTCCAGCTCTCCAGATGAGTTCAAACGAAGCGCGATAGCGGTTGCCGTTTCAGGCCATAATGATAAAGCATGTTCGATAGATGCTATTGGCTGAATTTGTTCGCCATTTTCCTTGCGATACCATGTATGCACCAAAGCTTGATTCACCACATCCCATTGCTGCTGAGGGAATAAGTCTTCTAATGTTTGTTTCACTCGCTGCTGTACATGGTTATTCCGTTCCTGCCCATCATAATAAATCACGTCAATTTCGCTATCGTTTAAATCAAAAGTCTGACCATGCAAAAATGCCCAAACCGTATTGCGAATCACACCTGCACTTAAATATGCACGTGGTTCGATCCGTGCAAGTTGTTTTAACATTGCATAGAGTTCGGGGGTATTTAGGATCAAATCGAAAAGAATTTTTCGATGGTGTATTTGATACAGTGTCATTGTTGTTTAAATCCTTAAATTATCCAAACAGCTTCCCCATATTCACCCAAAAGTAGAGTGAATTGACTCAAAAGATTACTCACATTTATACACTTTTTAGCCGCTTAATTTAGGCGAATATTCCAGTAACTTGGGCAAAATCAGGTACAATCAACCGAAAAAAGTAAAACTGTAGGTTGTTATGACATTGGCTACTCAGATCACGGTTGTTCGTGGTCGCTTCTTAGATATTCAAAAAACCGTTTCCCAAGCAGCAGAAATCGCCGATCAAGTGCGTTATATCGAAGATGGCGTACTCATCACCGAAAATGGCAAAATTCGCTGGTTTGGCGCTTGGAATGAAGCCCAAGACCATCTTCCTACAAACGTTGACATTCAGCATTATCCTGAGCAATTGATCATTCCGGGGATGATTGACACCCACATCCATTTTCCACAAACAGAAATGGTCGGTGCCTACGGCGAACAACTCCTCAGTTGGTTAAATACCTATACTTTCCCAACCGAAATCCAGTTTAAAGACCCTGCTTATGCCCAAGAAATTGCCGCATTCTTTGTCAATGAACTGCTTAAAAATGGCACCACTACGGCACTGGTGTTCTGCACTGTCCATCCTGAATCAGTTGATGCCTTATTTGAAGCCGCACAACAGCACCAGATGCGTTTAATTGCAGGTAAGGTGATGATGGACCGTCATGCACCTGAAGCACTTTGCGACACCGCAGAGAGCTCCTATGACGATTCTAAAGCACTGATTCAGAAGTGGCATGGTCAGGGCCGTGCCCTATACGCGATCACACCACGTTTTGCACCGACTTCTACACCAGAACAATTAGAAAAAGCAGGGCAACTTAAAGCAGAGTTTCCTGATGTGTATGTGCATACGCATTTAAGTGAAAATAAAGATGAGATTGCATGGGTCAAAGATTTGTTCCCAGCGCAAAATGGCTATCTGGATGTTTACCACCATTATGGTCTAACAGGTCAGCGTTCGGTATTCGCGCATTGTGTTCACTTAGAAGATACAGAATGGCAATGCATGCATGACACAGACTCCGCAATTGCTTTCTGCCCAACCTCAAACCTGTTTTTGGGCAGCGGATTATTTCCATTGAAAAAAACATGGGATCAACAAGTCAAAGTTGGTTTAGGCACTGATGTCGGGGCGGGGACTTCATTTAGCTTATTGCAAACGGTCAATGAAGCCTACAAAGTACAACAGTTGCAAGGTGATAAACTCTCCGCTTTTGAATCGCTTTATCATGCCACTTTGGGCGGGGCAAAAGCGCTCGATCTGGACGATAAACTCGGTAACTTCAATATAGGCAAAGAAGCGGATTTTGTGGTGCTAAATCTGCAACCCACCGCTTTACAACAACTGCGTCAGTCACGGTCAAAATCCATTGATGACAGCTTATTTGCACTGTTTACCATGGGCGATGACCGCAATATTGAGGCCACTTATATCTATGGACAAAAAGCCTATAGCCAAAACTAAAGCCTCAAACAAACAAAAACTTGGTTTGATGTTGTTGGCGATTGGAACTGCGATCTTGCTGAAACGAGATAGCACTTCTCAGCAAAATGGCAGATATTCATCATCAAAAGATGCATGAAAGCTGATTTTGTTTTAAAATTCTCCCATTCGCTCAAATTTTCGAGGTGTTGCAGGTCAACACCTTTTTTATTTTCCCATATTTAATTTTTTAGGAATCTGCCGATGACCATTGCAATGCGCATTATGATTTCAAGTGAAGAGATTCAAGCCAAAGTGAAAGAGCTTGGCGAAAAAATCAATGCACACTATGCTCAAAGTGATAAAGAACTGGTATTGATTGGTTTACTGCGTGGTTCCGTCATTTTTATGGCAGATTTATGTCGTGCTATAGAAAAACCACACGAACTCGATTTTATGACAGTATCTAGCTATGTAAACGGTACAACCGTTTCTTCACGCGATGTCAAAATTTTAAAAGATCTTGATGGTCAAATTCGTGGTAAAGATGTGCTCGTTGTTGAAGATATTATTGATTCAGGACGGACATTAAGTAAAGTTATGCAAATGCTGCAAACCCGTAAACCAAATTCAATTGAACTGTGTACGCTGGTGAGCAAACCATCGCGCCGTGAAATTGATTTAGACGTAAAATTCTTAGGTTTTGAAGTCGAAGATCGCTTTATTGTCGGTTATGGTCTCGATTTCGATCAGAAATATCGTCATTTACCTTTTATTGGTGAGATTGGTCTTTAAACGATAAGTTAAGGCGCTATTAAGCGCCTTTTTTATAACTATATTCATCAAAGACCGCTAAATCTTGCACAAAAATACGACATAAATAAGCAATCTACTACAGACAGCACGCGCTTGATCTAGCAGGATAAAAAAATAAATCGCTTTATGAAACAAGGAGAAAAACAATGTGGACGCTGATTGTTGCAATTGTCGTAGGTTTTTTTGCAGGTCTAATCGCCAGAGCCCTACATCCAGGGGATGATAAAGCAGGTTTTATCGTCACCACTTTACTCGGTATTGCGGGTTCTTTATTGGCGACCTATGGGGGGCGATTACTCGGTTTATACGGGGAAAATTCAGCAGCAGGATTTATTGCATCCGTGATCGGTGCAGTGATTATTTTATTTGTTTATAACCTCGCCACCAAGAAAAGTTAAAATCGTTGGATCACGCCCAATTCATCCAAAATAATGAATTGGGCGTATTATTTTTTATAGTCCTAATTCCTTCCAAATCATTTGAATATCTTCAGCACTACGTCCACCGACCATTTTCAAACCATTTGAGAAGATTAAAGTTGGTGTACCACTCACACCCAACTTACGTCCTAACTCTAGATTTCGATCTATCGGATTAGCACAGGTTTTAGCTTTAGGTTGAACATTCTTTTGCAGTAAATTTTTCCATGCGTACGATGGATTTGCATCACACCAAACTTGCTTAGAAACAGCGATAGATTGCGGTTTTAAAGCATAGATAAAGGTATAAATCGTCACATCATTGAGCTTGTCCAATTCAGCTTCTAATTGCTTGCAGTACGGACAGTTTGGATCTGAAAAAATTGCGAGCTGACGTTTGCCATTGCCTTTGACCGTTTTGATCGCATCCTGCAAGGGAAGTTGTTTCCAATCAATTGAATTTTGCTTTAATACCAAATCCTTGGTGAGATTTTTCTGATCTTTTAAGCGCACCATTGATCCAATAAACATATGCTCTGCAGTGTCATCGAGATAGATGATTTGATTATCCAGATTTGCACTGTATAAACCTGCCATTTCAGTGCTTTGAATATTGGTCACTTGGATATTGGGATAGTTCTTATTTAAATTACTTTTGAGCGTTTCCACATTGGCTAAACTCAGAACAGAAACACAGCTCAATAATGAGAATATCCCAATTTTTTTTAACATGACTGATACTCGAATCAAAAATCAGCAGCTATTGTAATCCGTCTCTCATAGCTAAACAGCTCGACTTACTGAGTCGCAACCAAAATCAAACCAATAGGGGGGATGTTTCACGTGGAACATTTATTCTTGATTGGAATTACTCCCAATACAGAATATCCTATTTTAAAGTTTCTTTCTAATCATGACAGATTCTTCATAATTAAAACTAAACCTATTCAGTGCTTAAGTTTTCTTATTGCGTGGTTGTTGCTTAGCAATTTTTTTTACATCTTTAATCGCTTCCTCAAAATGCCGCTCTACTGGTGTTTGGTAGTCAACATATTGTTTCTTATATATTGCATATTCTAATTGTGCTTTTTGTTTGGCTTGAGCTTGTGAAATTTTCCCAGCATGGGTTAAAAGCTGCCTATCAGATGCAAGCAAGAACTTATCTAGTTTTGACACCCAATCACGCATATACATTGGTGTACCATTCAAAGCCTGTAACTCTGCAAAATCTAGGTACATGGTCACTATACGATTAAGCACATCAATTTCTTTTTCTTCTAAATAATTTTTAGCGATAGAAATATCTTTCGTTTTAGGATGTCCAGAACCACCAAAACTTGTCATTCCCATGTTCGGCTTTGTACCATCTACACGACTAAAAACGACTTCTGCGGCAGTATGTCCATGAGCTGCCCAGTGCATTTTATTTTGTACTGTCTGAAAGAATTTTAGAGATTCAGCCGTTTTATGGTCATAATCAACACTGGTTGCATAGATCTCTAAGACCTTTTGATAAAACAGTTTTTCAGATGCTCGAATATCTCGAATACGAGCAAGTAATTCATCAAAATAGTTATTATTTCCGCCGTTTTTAAGTCTTGCATCGTCCATCGCAAAACCTTTAACGATATATTCACGTAAAACTTTTGTCGCCCATATACGGAATTGTGTGCCGCGGTTAGACTTAACCCGATAACCAACGGAAATAATGACATCTAAATTATAGTGTTGCGTATCGTAGCTTTTACCATCTGTTGCAGTTATCCGGAAATTCCGGATAACTGAATTTTGATCAAGTTCACCTTCATCAAATACATTTTTAATATGCTCGCTAATCGTTCTAACATCTTTTAGAAACATTTCTGCCATTTGCTTTTGAGTCAACCAAACAGTTTCATCTAATAATCTGACATCAATTTTTAGCTCACCATCTTCGGAAGCATATAAGATAAATTCTCCAGTATTTTTATCAGTCACAAGTCTCTCCCAAATAATTATTTAACGGCTTTTATGTTACTTTACCTCATTAAAAAATATATGATTCGGCTGATAGCTCAAGCTGAATATAAAATCATAGCGCCGTGTAAACTTATTGAATTGAACACCACTGAATTACCAATAGGCATAAAGAACATTAAGTCACTACAACTTATTAATGCTTTATAAATTACATGTATAACTTGTTAAATAACAACAATTTATATCACTTCCCAATACAGAATGAACCAAAGATCTTACCCAATAAATCATCGGCATTAAAATCACCTGTGATTTCACCGAGGGCATTTTGGGCTAATCGTAATGACTCAGCCACTAACTCGCCCGCATTAAACACCACCAGTTGCTCACGGGCTTCAGCCAAATAACGCTGAGTGCGCTTCATTGCATCTAAATGGCGTGTTCGAGCAATAAAGGTATCTTCTTCTGGCTGGAAGCCTGCATGCGCTGTGATCGCATCTATGAGCGCCTGAACGCCCATTTCTTGCTTGGCAGAAACACAGATATGGCGGAAACCTTGATAATCGCTTAATTCAGCACGTTGCCCCGTCAAGTCGCACTTGTTGCCGATCAAAAGTAATCGTTTCGGTTCAAGATGGTCAGCAAAATATTCACGCGCCAATTGTAACGGTTCATCACCTTGATTTAAGTCATACACCAATAGCAATAAATCCGCTTGCTCAATTTCTTTGATGGCACGACGAATGCCTTCTTGTTCCACAATATCACCTGTTTCACGTAAACCAGCGGTATCGGTCAAGGTCATCGGTAAACCATTCAAACTGATCTTTTCATGCAACACATCACGGGTTGTTCCTGCAATATCAGTCACAATAGCGCGTTCATGTCCCGCTAATGCGTTTAATAGGCTGGATTTGCCTGCATTTGGTTTACCTGCAATGACCACCTGCAAACCTTCACGTAATAACTGTCCTTGACGCGCAGATTGCTGAACTGCATGAACAGAACTTTGCACATCATCCAATAACGCTAAAATTTTACCATCCGCCAAGAAATCAATTTCTTCTTCAGGAAAATCAATAGCGGCTTCAACATGCAACCGTAAGTGAATGAGTTTTTCTAAAACGGTATTAATTTTGGTTGAAAATGCACCCTGTAATGATCGTACTGCTGAACGTGCTGCCGCTTGAGACGTGGCATCAATCAAATCAGCAATCGCTTCAGCTTGAACTAAATCCATTTTGCCATTTTCAAAGGCGCGCATAGAAAACTCACCGGCTTTGGCTGCAATTGCGCCTAAATCAAGTAAGCGTGCCAGCAATGCATTTTGAATCACAGGACCACCATGTCCTTGGATTTCAACCACATCCTCACCAGTAAAAGAATGCGGATTTGGAAAACACAAGATAATGCCTTCATCCATCACTGAACCATCCGCATCATAAAACTTGCGGAAACCAGCCATACGGGCAGCAGGTAATGTTTTCTGTGTAAGTTGTTCGGCAATCACATAGGCTTTCGGTCCAGACAGACGAATCACCCCCACACCACCACGACCTAAAGGTGTAGCGATCGCAGTAATTGTGGTTTGATGTTGCATATTATTCACCTAACAACCCTAATATTCAGCCAAAAAAAATCCGCTTAAGATTACCATCTTAAGCGGATTTATTCAGTAAAAGTTCGAGATTAAGAGGTGGTCTCAACCTTGTTGAGACGATCTTTCTCTACGCTTTTATTGATAAATGACTGTTGCAGGATCGTAATACTGTTGTTGACGATCCAGTACAGCACTAAACCTGCAGGGAAGAACAACATGAAGACCGTAAACATGATTGGCATGATACGGAATACTTTCGCTTGCATTGGATCAGTCGGTTGTGGGTTTAACATTTGCTGCACGTACATGGTAACACCCATGATCAATGGCAAAATAAACCAAGGATCCATCGCAGATAAATCTTGAATCCAAGCCAACCATGGCGCATGACGAAGTTCAACTGATTCCATCAATACCCAATACAAAGCTAAGAAAATTGGCATTTGCAGCAATAACGGCAAACATCCAGACAATGGATTGACTTGCTCGCGCTTATACAACGCCATCATTTCTTGCGAAAAACGCATACGATCTTCGCCAAACTCTTCTTTCATGCGTTGCATTTCAGGTGCAATCACACGCATTTTCGCCATTGAGCGATAACTTTTCGAAGAAAGTGGCCATAAAATCAATTTCACTAAGATCGTCAATAAGATAATTGACCAACCCCAGTTACCTACGATGTTATGGAAGAACTGTAAGCCTAAGAACAATAATTTGGCAATTGGCCATAACCAACCATAGTCCACTGTCTGATTTAAACCAACAGCAAGATCTTTTAACTCAGATTGGATTTTTGGGCCAGAATAAAATTTAGCATCTACTTCCATTGATGTACCTGCAGGTACATTAATCACTGGAGAAGTGAAACCAATAATATTCATTTTATCAGCAGACTGACGTGATTCTAGCTTAGCAACATAAGGTTGACCATCTGCTTGAGTCAGCTTTAAATGACCTGGAATCCAAGCACTGACAAAATAGTGTTGCACCATCGCAACCCAAGCATCTTTCGCGTCAAGACTCAATTTCTCATCAGAGAAATTAGCAAACTTTAACTTATTGTAATTTGCTTCAGGTGTACCCCATGCGCCACCCAAGAAAGTCCCTAAAGTGAAAATCCCTTGGTCAGATTTGCCTGGATCATCAGAATTATCACGCTTTAATTGACCAAACATCTGACCTTGCCAGTTTTGCTGACTGCGGTTGATGACTTGGTGTTTAACCGTAATCGGATACTCACCTTGGCTAAAAGTGAAGGTCTTAATCACTTCAACGCCTTCAGGCGTTTTAAAGACCAATGGAACCGTCAAGACTTGACTGGTTGCTCCATCTTTGGTCGCCACACTTTTCGCATCTGCCAAGGTATAAGTTGTTTTTTCAACATCATACATTGGACGACCGCTACGGCTACTGTCCGGTCCGTTTAAACCAATTAAACCAGATTGAGCGACGTAAGTACGGTTCGCATCATTTTCAAGCATCACAAACGGCTGATCACCGTTTTTGCTTTGATCGTGGCTTAATAGCTCAATACGAACAATATCGCCACCTTTAGGATTGATCCAAAGATGGTAAAGGTCGGTTTGTACTGAAATCAGTTGCTGACTCACAGAAGGACTTTCTGTGGCTTGTGATGCAGTCACATTTGCTTGTGGCAAGTCTGAAGCCGCGGTTGCATTTTGAGCATTTGGCAAATCTGCAGATACTTCATGCGTAGTAACAACAGCCGCTTGTTGTTGCGGTGCTGTTGCAGCATGACCATAATCTTTTTGCCAAGCCAAAATAAGCAAATATGCGGTAACAAACATGGCTCCAAGAATTGCAAATCTGGCCCATTGTTGCATATCTAATATCCCAAATGATTAGAGAAATTTTGCTTAAATAAACGATCACGAAAGGGTACAGCAACGTGATGCATTTGAGAATCTATTTGATGAAACGAAATGAAACGAAGTGCTTTGCGTGGCACGGGATCATAGCCTGAACCACCCCAAGGATGACAACGGCAAACGCGCTTGGTCGATAGCCATACACCTTTTACAGCGCCATGGGTCTGTAAAGCTTCAATTGCATATTGAGAGCAAGTTGGAATATAGCGGCAACGCGGCCCCAATAATGGACTAATTGCGATTTGGTAGCATCTTATCAACCAATGCAGTAAACGTACCATTGGAGATCTCTAATTTTGGAGAGGTGTTACAACGACTTTGGAATGCTTTTTAGCTAAACGCTGTAATTTTTGCCAAGCTAAATCTAATTGTTGATGTAATTCTTGATTTGAAATTGCTTCTATACCTACTTTAGGCATCACGACAATATCGATATCAGCATTAAATTGAGCTTGATGTAAACGAAAGCTCTCCCGAGCAAGGCGTTTTATTCTATTTCGCTCATGTGCGCGACGTACCTTTTTTTTAGCAACGACAATACCCAAACGGCTATTCGGCTGTTCGGTTAATTTTGCTAAAAAAAGGAAATGGGGCTGATGCACTTTAAAAAGCGCACCATCAAACACACTTTTATAATCTGCAGCACAACGAATACGGAATTCAGTGCTAAAACTGTAAAGTGACATCACCCAAATCTGGTCAGCTTAACAGTATTAAACAGTTAAGCTATGACGACCTTTTGCACGACGACGAGCTAAAACTTGACGACCAGCTTTAGTTGCCATACGAGCACGGAAACCATGAACACGCTTGCGCTTTAATTCAGATGGTTGGAAAGTACGTTTCATATTGAAACTCCCAAAATTGATCTTTCTGTAAGGTCCGCGATTTTATGGGGCAAAGGGTCCGCTGTCAATCAAAAAGCTAAAACTTTACATATTGTTTTTATTGTTTGGCATAAAGCGAACAATTCTAATTTTATACAAAAACATCGAAAACAAAAAACATACACAAGCTATCTATTTAAATTATATCAGTATTGCGTTATATTCACAGCTTATCGACAAGCTTATACACACTTCAATTGCTGTTTTAAATTTAAACCTTGGATTTTGAATTTAAATTTCGATATGCTCAGTTATCCACATTCGCAGTGATCCTTATAAGTAAATTCAAATTTTAAAATTTAAGTTTATTATTATTAGTAAGGCTTTTTTCTGTGGAAAGTCGAGTATTTCTTAAGATAAACATAAAGTTACTCTGTGGATAACTATGTTTCTATTGATTTTATACATTGTGGATAACTTTGGACTTAAAACTATCCACAGGATGTGCTAAAAGTTATGCACAATCGGTTTAAATTTGAATTTAATTCACGAATGCTTTTTTTTTCAGCGAAACTCGCCTGAATGTGCCTGACAGATGTGGATAACTTGGTTAGAATGGCGACCCCTTTGAAAAGTGAAGGGGCGGTTTTTGTTTTTTTAAATTTAAAATGGATATATAGGGGATGCACATGCTCTGGACGGACTGCTTAACTCGCTTGCGACAAGAGCTATCTGATAACGTCTTTGCGATGTGGATTCGTCCCTTGGTTGCTGAAGAAGTTGATGATGTAATGCGTTTATATGCGCCGAACCCTTATTGGACGCGTTATATTCAAGACAATCATTTAGAGCTGATTTCAATACTGGCAGAACAATTGTCTGAAGGGCGGATACGTCAGGTCGAGATTTTAGTTGATTCGCGTCCAGGGACCATTTTGTCTTCGAGTGAACAACGTGAACAACCTGCCACCACGACGGCCGCGTTAAGCAGCCAACCCACACCTATTAAAATCAAAAAAGAATCTGATTTAGCCCAACCGAGTCAAAATCCAACCAAAATAGCGAAGAAAAGACAATTAAATCCGTTGTTTAGCTTCTCACTATTTGTTGAGGGGCGCTCTAACCAAATGGCGGCAGAAACTTGTCGTAAAGTGCTCACACAATTAGGTGCTTCACAGCACAATCCTCTATTTTTATATGGTCCAACGGGTTTGGGTAAAACGCATTTGATGCAAGCCGTTGGCAACGCATTATTGCAAGCAAAACCCAATGCACGTGTCATGTACATGACCTCTGAAAGTTTTGTACAAGACTTTGTGAGTTCTTTGCAAAAAGGCAAAGTTGAAGAATTTAAGAAAAATTGTCGCTCTTTAGATTTATTGTTGGTCGATGATATTCATTTATTGGCGGGTAAAGAAGCGAGTTTGGTTGAATTCTTTTATACTTTCAATGCTTTGCTCGATGAGTCTAAGCAAATTATTTTGACTTCTGATCGCTATCCAAAAGAGTTAACCGAATTGGATCCACGTTTGGTTTCTCGTTTTTCTTGGGGATTATCGGTTGGTGTCGAGCCGCCTGATATCGAAACGCGTATCGAAATTTTACTGAAAAAAGCTGAAAACAGTGGTGTTGATTTACCAAGAAACTGTGCTTTGTTTATCGCTCAACAAGTTGTTGCCAACGTGCGTGAGCTGGAAGGTGCATTGAATAAAGTGGTGGCAATTTCACGTTTTAAAGGCACCGTCATTGATTTAGATGTGGTGCGTGAATCTTTAAAAGATGTGTTGGCAATTCGAGCACGGACCATTAGTGTCGAAAATATCCAACGCGTCGTGAGTGAATATTTCCGTATTCCATTAAAAGAATTGGTTGGACCAAAACGGACGCGTATTTATGCGCGCCCTCGTCAGTTGGCGATGGGCTTAGCGCGTGAACTGACAGGCGATAGCTTTCCTGAAATTGGAATGGCTTTCGGTGGTCGTGATCATAGTACGGTGATGCATGCCTGTGAAAAAGTGAATAGCCTACGTCAAGAAGATCCAATTTTTAATGAAGACTATAAAAACTTAATGCGTCTATTACAAAGTTAATCGCGGGTTTAATGACAATAGACCCTACTTTCAGAGTTGCAAACTGCTTTTAAGTGCAGCATAGTACACTGCTAACATTCATATCGGCTTCTGTTGTAAGAGGAATAAAATCGTGCGTTTGAAAATCGCTAAAGAAAGTTTACTCAATGTTTTATCACATGTGGTAGGAGCTGTTGAACGCCGTCATACCTTGAATATTCTTTCAAATGTCAAAATTCAAACCACGCAACATGCCTTAACCATTATTGGCTCAGATCTAGAAGTTGAATTGGTGGCGAGTACCACACTGGCGGAAGGCGCTTGTTTAGAAGCAGGGGAAACGACTGTTCCAGCACGTAAACTGGTCGAGATTTGTAAGTCACTTCCGAGCGCAGCACTGATTGATCTACAAATTACCGAAGATCAACGCTGTATTTTAAAATCGGGAAATAGTCGTTTTGTTTTGGGAACGCTTCCTGCTGAAGATTATCCATTGCTCACCACTGAAAATAGTCAAGGCACGCAAGTGCAAGTCACCCAACGCGAATTAAAACGTCTTTTTGAAAAAACAGCCTTTGCGATGGCGGTGCAAGATGTTCGTTTTTATCTAACAGGAACTTTACTTGAAATTGATCAAAATCAATTACGTACCGTAACAACAGATGGGCATCGTTTAGCTTTGTGTGAAGTGTTGGCATCGTCAACCGCATCTTCATCGATTCAGGCGATTGTGCCGCGTAAAGCCGTAGGTGAGTTGCAACGTTTACTCAGTATTGAAGATGAACAACTGACGTTGTTGATTGGACGTGAATTACTCAATGTCACCATTAATACGCCGAGTCGAGATAAAGAGCAGGGCGATATTATTGTCCGTTTTACCACCAAATTGATTGATGGTAAGTTCCCGGATTATCGCCGTGTGATTCCTCGTGGTGGTGACAAACACGTATTTATTGGACAAGACGTGTTTAAACAATCATTGCAACGTGTGGCGATTTTAAGTAATGAAAAATTACGTGGTGTGTTCTTGAACTTTAATCAAGACTCATTGCAGTTGCGTGCCAACAATCCTGAACAAGATGAAGCGGTAGAAGATATCGCCATTCAATATCAGGATGTACCTTTGGAAATGTCATTTAATGCACAATATATTCTCGAAGTTCTCAGTGTATTGGATGGTGATGATGTCAAGATGACCATGACTGAAGCGAATCAGTCTGTTCTTGTACAAGATCCAGCACACCCAGATCAAACTTATGTTGTAATGCCAATGCGAGTTTAATTTGCATTGATCATTTGAGTTTTAAATCATGCAAATCACGCGTTTAAATATCGAACGTGTACGGAATTTAAAAGCGGTTGCACTGAATGAGTTGCAACCGTTTAATATTTTTTACGGGGCAAATGGCTCTGGTAAAACCTCTATTTTAGAAGCAATTCACTTATTGGCCACAGGACGGTCATTTCGCACCCACATTCCTAAGCACTATATTCAGTATGAAGCAGCTGACTCAATCGTATTTGCCCAATCAATCAATGAGCGGATTGGGATGCAAAAGCTGGCTTCTGGTGAGCAACTGATCAAAGTCAATGGCGACACCATTGCCACGCAAGGACAGTTGGCAAAACTATTGCCTTTGCAGCATATTGATCCACAAAGTACCGATATTATTGACCACGGGGCGAAACCACGGCGACAGCTGTTAGATTGGCTAATGTTCCACGTGGAACCTGAATTTTATTTTGCATGGCAATATTACTCGCGTGCATTAAAACAGCGGAATAGCTTGCTTAAGACACGGCGTAATTTAACTTTGGCTGATTTAGAGCCATGGAATAAAATGCTGAGCGATTATGGTGAGATTTTGCACTCACAACGGGTGGGTATTATTGAGCAATGGAATCAATTTTTTAAAGAAGATCTACAGCAACTGTTGCCTGATGTTCAGATCGAACTTGAGTACAGTGCTGGTTTTCATACCGAGCAAGGTTTGATGCAAGATCTGATTTCTCAACATCACCGAGACCTTGAGCGACGCTATACTGAGTATGGTCCGCATCGTGCAGATTTACGCTTAAAAACAGGGGGCGATGCCTTGCGCAGCGATGCTGTTCATGTGTTATCGCGTGGACAAAAAAAGTTGTTAATCATGGCATTAAAACTGTCACAAATTGCAATGCTGCATGCGAGTAATAAGGAAACTGTGGTATTATTAGATGATCTGACAGCAGAGTTGGATTTAGCTGCACAACAACGTTTAATTGAGCGATTGAGTCAGTTGGGGAGTCAAGTTTTTATGACCACCTTAGACCATACGTCGGTATTAAAACACTTGCATGATTTGTCGATTTCTTTTCAATTATTCCATGTTGTTCACGGTCAAGTCAGCCTTGCTGCGCCATAATTTTATTTCCTCATCTTTTTTGATAGATTAATTTTTACTAGGGAGTAACCATGAGTTCAGAGTCTCAATCCGTCTCTCAAACAGAACAAACAAATGAAAAGGCTTATGATTCCTCTAGTATCAAAGTATTACGTGGATTAGACGCAGTTCGTAAACGTCCTGGTATGTATATCGGTGACACTGACGATGGTACTGGTTTGCACCATATGGTGTTCGAGGTGGTGGATAATGCCATCGATGAAGCACTTGCTGGACATTGTGATGAGATTGTCGTCACCATTCATGAAGACGAATCTGTCAGTGTTTCAGACAATGGTCGTGGTATTCCGACGGATATCCATCCAGAAGAAGGAATATCCGCTGCCGAAGTTATTCTAACGATTCTGCATGCTGGTGGTAAATTCGACGATAATAGCTATAAAGTATCGGGTGGTTTGCATGGGGTCGGGGTATCCGTCGTCAATGCTTTGTCGAAAAAATTACATCTGATTATTCATCGTGCAGGACAGACCCATGAGCAGGAATATTGTCATGGCGATTCACAATATCCATTAAAAGTAATTGGCGAAACGGATAAGTCTGGGACAGTCATTCGTTTTTGGCCAAGTGAGCTGACGTTTAGCCAAACCATTTTTAGCGTTGAAATTTTAGCGCGTCGTCTACGAGAGTTGTCGTTCTTAAATGCTGGTGTACGTATTGTACTGCGTGATGAGCGAGTCAACTTTGAACACGTCTATGATTACGAAGGTGGTTTATCTGAGTTCGTTAAATATATTAACGAAGGCAAAACCCATTTAAATGAGATTTTCCATTTCACTACGGATACCGATAGTGGGATTGCAGTGGAAGTTGCATTGCAATGGAATGAAAGTTATCAGGAAAATGTTCGTTGTTTTACCAACAATATTCCACAAAAAGATGGTGGTACGCACCTTGCTGGTTTCCGCGCAGCTTTAACGCGTGGTTTAAACCAGTATCTTGAAAGCGAAAATATCCTCAAGAAAGAAAAAGTTGCGGTCACTGGTGATGATGCCCGTGAAGGTCTAACGGCGATCATTTCGGTTAAAGTTCCTGATCCAAAATTCTCTTCGCAAACCAAAGAAAAATTAGTTTCAAGTGAAGTGAAGCCTGCGGTTGAACAGGCGATGAACAAGGAATTTTCTGCTTATTTGCTTGAAAATCCTCAAGCAGCGAAATCAATTGCTGGCAAGATTATTGATGCGGCACGCGCACGTGATGCGGCTCGTAAAGCACGTGAAATGACACGTCGCAAGAGCGCACTTGATATTGCGGGCTTGCCAGGTAAATTGGCAGATTGTCAGGAAAAAGATCCTGCACTTTCTGAACTCTATCTAGTCGAGGGTGACTCTGCTGGTGGTAGTGCTAAGCAAGGTCGTAATCGTAAAATGCAGGCGATCTTACCGTTAAAAGGTAAAATTTTAAACGTTGAGCGTGCGCGTTTTGACAAGATGATTTCGAGTCAGGAAGTAGGTACGCTGATCACGGCTTTGGGCTGTGGTATTGGACGTGAAGAGTATAATCCAGACAAGTTACGCTATCATAAAATCATTATTATGACCGATGCGGACGTGGATGGTTCACATATTCGTACCTTGCTGTTGACATTCTTCTTCCGTCAAATGCCAGAGTTGGTTGAGCGCGGTTATATTTATATTGCACAGCCGCCTTTGTACAAGTTGAAAAAAGGCAAGCATGAGCAGTACATGAAAGACAATGATGCATTGGAAACCTTCTTGATCTCCAATGCGATTGATGAACTTTCATTACATGTTAGTGCAGATGCACCTGCCATCACAGGCGCAGCATTGGCAAGTGTGATTGCTGATTATCAAGTATCGCAAAAAAGTTTGTTGCGTTTAACCCAGCGTTATCCTGCAAGTTTATTAGATGCTTTACTTGAGCTAGATGCATTTAAGATTGATCACACGCATGAACGTGAATATGTCGAAGCATGGGCTGAGCAATTACGTGGTGCAATTGTGAAATTGCAACCAAGTTTGCGTCCTGAAATTACCTTTGAAGCGTTTGATCGTGAAAATGCACAAGGTGAAAAATCAGCACATTATTGGCCGCGTGTAACGGTTTATGTGCATAACTTACCGACCTCTTATTTACTGGATGCTGGTCTGTTAAATTCTGCTGAATATGCGCGTTTACTTAAAAACTCGAAGAGCTGGTTTACCTTGCTTGAAGAAGGTGCTTACTTACAAAAAGGCGAGCGTCGTATTCAGGTCAATACATTCCATCAAGTATGGCAGCATATTTTACAAGACTCGCGTCGTGGCATGATGATCCAACGCTACAAGGGTTTGGGTGAGATGAATGCTGAACAGCTTTGGGAAACCACGATGGATCCTGAAAACCGTCACATGCTGCAAGTCACCATTGATGATATGATTGAAGCAGATCGTATGTTCTCTTGCTTGATGGGTGATGACGTAGAACCACGTCGAGCATTCATTGAGGAAAATGCACTCAATGCGGACATTGATGCTTAATTAAATAGTTATTCATGATCTAGCTCAGCTTTCATATCCTGAGCGAAAAAAAGGCGATACCAAGATGGGTATCGCCTTTTTTTTAATTGCTTTACGTTCCACGTGAAACGTTATTCTTAATTAGCTTTCTACAAAATCGCTGACTTGAATAATTGCATGGCCAAATAAATAACCCGCCGTGACCAAGACACTGATCCACAGCAAAGCACCTAAAATATTATAGATGACAAAGTGGCTGTAATTCATGTTGCTTGAACCTGCCGCTAAAGGGGCAAATGAACGCGCAAAGGGAATGAAGCGAGCAAGCAGAATGGTTTTTCCACCGTGCTTTAAAAAGAAGGTATTGGTTTTCTGTAGATAGGCTTGCTTAATAAAGCGCGATTCGGTATTGAAGATACGATCGCCAAAGTGGCGACCAATATGATAATTCACCATATAGCCGAGCGCAGCAGCAAAAAAAAGTAAGCTGATCATATAGCCGAGATGCATGATTTCAACGACAGAACACAGCGCACCAACTGCGAGTAATAGGCTATCCCCAGGTAAAAAGAACATAAAAACAAAAGCTGTTTCCGAAAAAATAATCAGAAATAAAATAGCGTAAATCCATAAACCATATTCTTGAACTAAAATTGGCAGGAAGTGTTCGAAATTAAAAATAAAGTCTAAAGAATTCATTCAGTTTACGTTGTCCCAAATAGCGTACTCACCACACTGGAGTACAAAAATATTAAATGAATCATACCCTCAGGATTCATTTGTAAGAGATAACTTTACAATAATAGGGGCTTGAGTATATCGAGCCTGAAGCCAAAGCTCAATTTTTTGGGAATATTCCAACAGTTACTGTAACTGAGCTTGTTGAAAAAATCATGACATCTTGAGTGGTTTTTCTTAATGATGAAGCACTTGAGAGATTGTTTAAGTTTTATGCGTGGCGATGAAAATGTAGTATCCACAGACGCGCTTAGATTCGAGCATCTATGGATACTTGATTAGATTAGTCTACAAAAGCGCTTTCTAACTCTTCTAACTCCATCATGAGCGTTAACAGTTGTTCTTCATGCAGCTCAAGTTTGGCTTTCAGTTCGTTTTGCTCATTCATTAACTTGATGAGGTCATCTTTACGACTTTCTTCGTACAGTGCAGTGTCAGCCAACAAATTCTCAATTTCAGCTAAACGAGGCTGAAGTTTCTCAATTTGTCCCTCAGTTTTCTCAATATTTTTACGGATCGGTCTTGTGAGTTCACGGTGGCGTACCGCAGCTTTACGTTGCGCCTCTTTATCTAGCTTTACCGATGTCATTTGAGTGGTCGATGTTTTTTGCAAGGCCTTTTGAGCATTGATTTGTTGCTGACGCGCTTCACGTAACCATTTGGCGTAGTCTTGCAAATCTCCGTCAAACTCAGTGCATTTCCCCGCATGTACCAATAATAATTCATCACAGACACTGGTAATCAATTGACGCTCATGCGAGACCAATACCACAGCACCATTAAAGTCTTGCAATGCCATGCTGAGGGCATGGCGCATATCCAAATCTAAATGGTTGGTTGGCTCATCCAGAATCAGGACATTTGGACGCTGCCAAACGATCAATGCCAATGCCAAACGCGCACGCTCACCACCAGAGAAGCTTTCACAAGGGGTATCCATACGTTCACCACTAAAGCCAAAGCCGCCTAAAAAGGCACGTAAAGCGGCTTCACTGATGTGTTTATCTGCGATGCGAGCCAATTGCAGCATTGGACTGGCATTTGCATCCAAGGCATCCATTTGATGCTGAGCAAAATAACCGATATTGAGCAGTTCAGATGCTTTGTATTCACCTGCCATTAAGGGTAAATCACCCACCAGTGTTTTGATCAATGTTGATTTACCAGCACCATTCATTCCCAACAAGCCAATACGAGAGCTTGGGGTAATTTGCAGACGAATCTTCTCCGCGATCATGGTCTCACCATAACCAATGCTGGCTGCATCTAGACTGAGTAGCGGCGAGCTCATTTTGGTGGGTTCACGAAAGCTAAAGGTAAAGGGGGTGTCGACGTGTGCAGGTGCAAGTTGTTGCATCCGTTCAAGTTGTTTGATACGGCTTTGTGCTTGACGTGCTTTCGTCGCTTGGGCTTTAAAACGATCAATATATTTTTGTAAATGTGCACGCGTTTCTTGCTGCTTTTCAAACGACTGTTGTTGTTGTGCCAAGCGTTCACTACGTGTGGTTTCAAAGGTTGAATAATTGCCTGTGTACAGTGTTAATTCTTTATTTTCAATATGCAGAATACGATCGCAAATGGCATCCAAGAAATCACGGTCATGTGAAATAAGAACCAATGTTCCTTCATAGGCTTTTAACCAGTCTTCTAACCATAAAATAGCATCTAAATCTAAATGGTTGGTCGGCTCATCCAGTAAAAGTAAGTCCGAACGGCTCATCAACGTGCGCGCCAAATTTAAACGCATTCGCCATCCACCAGAAAAACTAGAGACATTTAATTGGAGTTGGTGATCGAGGAAACCTAAGCCCGCCATCAGTTGAGCGGCTTTAGCAGGGGCGGCATAGCCATGAATCTCATCAAAACGACCATGCAGATGCGCTAACTCATCATTGCTGAGCTGATCTGGATCGGCCAATTTTTGTTGTATTCCC
Source organism: Acinetobacter sp. NIPH 298 (assembly GCF_000369505.1). GTDB lineage: Bacteria > Pseudomonadota > Gammaproteobacteria > Pseudomonadales > Moraxellaceae > Acinetobacter. The sequence goes on along the minus strand of NZ_KB850054.1, from coordinate 14,357 downwards.
CAACACTCCTCATCGCCTGAAAGCACAAAATCGATTGCTGCCATTTCTAAGGCTTTAATTTCTTGTGCCATATGCGCCACGGTCCAAACCGCTGGACGCGTTAGATTGCCTTCATCTGCGACGACGTCACCTAAAAATGCGGCAAATAAAGTCGATTTTCCTGCGCCATTTACACCTGTAAGACCAATCTTCCAGCCTGGATGAAGCTGCATTGACGCTTTTTGAAAGAGGACTCGCCCACCACGGCGTAATGAAACTTGGTCAAATTGGATCATGAGCATGCAAAATAGCGATAGATTGCTGCATTTTAAGGTGATCGAGCGTGAATGCAAATTTTATCTTGTAGATGTGTGGCGGCTGACATTTTACAGCGGCTAAATGAGCGCTTAAAAATGTGATGAATATGATTAAAACTGATAAGAACCCGATGTATGTATATAAAAGCACTATGATTTTGATCAAAATTTGACTATATTCATTCGGTGCTGATGGAAAAATATGCAAAATAGTAAATAAGGAAAAACAAGATGAAAAAAGGATTTTGGGCATTGAGTGCCGCGACTCTATTCGTCATGAGCACGCAAGTGCAAGCAAAACAAAAAGTTTGTGTATTCGACTTATTGGGACGAGCGGGAGAGTCATATAAGCTGATTGAGGAGTGGCGACTTTCGGCTCAAACTTGGCAAGGGGATATCGAGCTTATTCCATATCAGGATGAAGAAAAAGCTGAGCGTGATTTTGATGCGGGCAAGTGTGATGGCGTGTACATGACCTCTATGCGAGCGCGGAAATACAATAAGTTTGCAGGTTCGATTGATGCCGTTGGTGCTGTAACCAGTAATGCAATTGCGCAAAAAGCAATTTCTTTTGTACTTGATAAACGTAATCAGCACCGTCTAATCGCGACTTTAAATGGCGAAAAATTTGAGGTTGCTGGAATCATTCAAGTGGGGCTGGCATATATTTTTGTACGCGATAAAAATATAAATACCATTGAAAAAGCCAAAGGTAAGAAATTTGCTTATTTACATTATGACCAAGCGCAAAAAACCATTGTTGAAAGTATGAATCTGATTGCTGTGCCCTCAAATATTTCAGACTTTGTGCAGAAATTTAATCGTGGTCAAGTTGATGTGATTGCAGCACCTGCTTATGCCTATAAACCCTTAGAGATCAATAAAGGTTTAGCCAATGGCGCATTATTTAATTTCCCTGTCGTGAATATTACTGGTGATTTAATTATTCGTCCTGAAAAATTCCCGACCGCTTTCGCAGTTCAATCTCGACAATGGTTTGTTCGGAAGTTACCTGCCAACTTTGCAATGGTGCAACGTCTAGAAGCTGGTATGGATGCCGCAAAAATTACCTTGTCAAATGATGACAAGGTGCGTTATCAGAAAATGTTACGTGACGGGCGCATGAATTTAACCAAGCAGGGCGTGTATGATGCCACTATGATGAATGTACTGAAACGGGCGCGGTGTACCGTTGAAAGAACCAATTTTGAATGTTCTTTAAGTGGTGAGTAAAATAAACTGGTTAAAAAATGACAAAAAATAGCAATACCGACACAAAAAATAGAGCATTAGCTCTATTTTTTTCCATAAAACATGATTAATATTTGCTTTGAACATGGAGTACAGACACATTAGTTTGTAGAGGGATGAAAAAATGAAAAAAATTGCATTAGCTGCGATCACCGCATCAATCGTTGGTTTTTCTGCTTCGGCGCAAGCAAATAAAGTTGAAGTTTGTGTATTTGATCTATTGGGTAGATCTGGTGAATCATACAAAATGATGCAGGATTGGGCACTGGCAGCCAAAGGTTGGGGTGCAGATGTTAACTTGGTTGCAATGACGGATGAGGCTGTTGCGGATAACAACTTCAAAGCAGGTAAATGTGATGCAGTTGCGATGACATCGATGCGTGCTCGCCCATATAATAAATTTGCGGGTTCAATCGATTCGTTAGGTGGTGTAACCAGCAATGAGATTGCACAACGTGCAATTACCTTTGTTTTAGATACACGTAATGCTGCAAAAATGACAACCAATTTGGGTGGCAACAAATATGAAATCGGTGGTATCGCGCCACTTGGTTCTGCGTATATCTTTGTACGTGACAAGAACATCAACTCAATTGAAAAAGCAGCAGGTAAGAAATTTGCGGTATTGGGTTATGACGATGCACAAAAAATCATGGTTCAACGCGTAGGCGCTCAAGCTGTACTTTCTGATATTTCGAACTTTGCTGCGAAATTTAATAATGGTCAGGTCGACATGGTTGGTGCGCCAGCCTATGCGTATAAGCCATTAGAGTTGAGCAAAGGTCTAGGTGCAAATGGTGCGATGTTTGATTTTCCTGTATTGCATGTGACTGCTGATCTCGTCCTTCGTCCAGAAAAATTCCCAGCTGGTTTTGGTCAAAAATCTCGTGATTGGCATGTGAAGCAATTGCCGAAAGCATTTGCAATGATCAAGCGTTTAGAAGCTGAAATCCCAGCAAAATACAAAATGAAATTAAGTGATGAAGATAAACTTAAATATCAAAAATTACTCCGTGATGGCCGTATGGATTTAACCAAGCGTGGTATCTATGATGCGAGCATGATGTCTGTATTGAAGAAAGCACGTTGTTCAGTTGACAAAGCAAACTTCGAGTGTGCATTGCCGGGTGAATAATCAAAGATTGCTATAGAGCATACTTAAAGCCTAGATTTATCTAGGCTTTTTGTTTTTTTGTTTGTGTCATTTCAGTCATTGTCTTTACTTGGAAAGACCGTAATCATAGAGATATAAGAATCAGATGAAATCGTGAAGATTTAAAAATATGTTTGATCAGGAAGATGAAACACCATTAAATTTAAGCCCATATTCATTTGATAAACTTCGATTCGAGACTAACTCATTGTTTGGTTTTTTGATCTCATGCAACAACAATTAGCCTCGCTGCAAAGGAAAAAATAAAATGCCATGGTTTAAAACGTTTTTACTCGCGTCAAGCGTAGCAACATTTTCTCTGAGCACACATGCAAAACAAACGCTTTGTGTATTTGATTTGGTTGGAAGGAATGGCGATGTATACGCCTTGATGAAAGACTATCAACTTGCTGCGAAAGCATGGGGTGCAGACATTGAGTTACGTGTAGGACAAAATGAAGCCGTACTTGCTGAAGACTTTAAAGCAGGTAAATGTGATGCTGTCAGTATTACAGGGATGCGTGGTCGCCAGTTTAATCAATTTACAGGTTCACTCGATGCCATTGGGGCAATTACCGATTTAAAGTTTGCAGTCAAAGTGATGCAAGGTTTGTCGAGCCAGACCTTTGCCAAAGCAATGGTCAATGGTAAATATGAAGTGGTCGGTGTCATTCCGATTGGTGATGCTTATCTGATGGTCAACGATCGCGAGATTAATACGGTTGCGAAAGCTGCAGGAAAGAAAATCGCGGTTCTGGACTATGATGAAGCCCAGAAAATTATGGCTTCTCAAGTCGGTGCTCAGGCGGTGAGTTCAGATGTCACTAACTTTGGTGCCAAATTTAATAATGGCCAAGTGGACATCATTGGTGCACCAGCAGCTGCATTTAAACCTTTGGAACTGCATAAAGGTTTGGGTACTAAAGGCGCAATTGTCAATTATCCAATTTTACAAGTGACTGGAAATATTATTATTCGCTCAGATAAATTCCCAGAAGGGTACGGGCAAAAATCAAGACAATGGGTCAGTTCACAACTGCCACGTGCGGTTGATATTTTAGGCAAAATGAAAGCAGACATTCCACAAAAATACTGGATGGAAGTCCCTGCATCGGATAAACCTGGCTATCAAAAATTAATGCGTGAAGCGCGTATTGATTTAACCAAACGCGGTATTTATGACAAACGCATGATGAAATTGTTATGGCAGTTCCGTTGTCGTGAAGATGCCAAGAATTTTGAGTGTGGTTTACAAGATGAGAATTATAAATAATCTTGTAAAAAGTCATTAACTGCACTTTAAAACTTCAAAGACAGACCCGATATTGAGTATGCTATACTTATTGTCGGGTCTTTTAATTTATTAAAGACGTATTGAAGTCTGAGGAATATCCACCATGAACGCCCAAGCTCTCGAATTGTCAGATAATGCTGCCAAAAAAGTTCGCCAATTGCGCGAAAGTGAAGGGAATGACGACCTCATGCTACGTGTTTATGTCACGGGTGGCGGTTGTTCAGGATTCTCTTATGGCTTTAATTTTGCTGAAAGCGTCAATGAAGATGATGCTGAGTTCAGCAACGGTGATGTCAAAGTTTTGGTCGACTCGTTAAGCTATCAATACTTAGTTGGGTCAGTGGTTGATTATCTTGAAGGATTGGAAGGTTCTCGTTTTGTGATACAAAACCCGAATGCGACGACCACTTGTGGATGTGGGTCATCTTTTTCGATCTAATAAATGCTTGATCTCAAAAAAGCTTCTCCGATTGAGAAGCTTTTTATTGCTCATACCGCCGTCATCGTGCCTAAAATACGATCGCCTGATGCGCCTGTGACGGCTGGTAAATTGCCACTGAGCTGTTCAACGAAGCGCATTGCCAGCCAAGCAAAAGCAGTTGCTTCGACCCACGTCGGCGCTAAACCAAGCACATCGGTTGTTTGCACTGACCAATTATGTTTACGTAAACGCCAGCGTAATTGTTCAAGCAGAAATGAGTTATAAGCCCCACCACCACAGACATAGACCTCACCTGTCGGCATCAAATCTTTGCTTCGATAAATCGCTTTCTTGATCGCACGTGTGGTCAGTTTCATCAGCGTGGCTTGGACATTTTCAGGTGTATCTTCGAGCTCTTCATATTCGAGATCATTGCGCCAATCACTGATTTGATCATCTAACCATTCAAGATTAAAGTCTTCACGACCCGTGCTTTTTGGGGGTTCTTTAGAAAAATATTCATGTGTCTGTAAACGATCAAGTAGTGAGCGAATCGGTTGTCCATACGCGGCCCAATCGCCATTTTCATCATAGGGATGACCAGTATGGCGGTGACACCAAGCATCCATGAGAATATTGGCAGGGCCTGTATCAAAGCCATAAACCGCGTTTGGATTATTCGCAGGCAGCATGCTGACATTGGCGATACCGCCTAAGTTCAAGATGACACGATGGATACTGTCATGTTGGAATAATGCTTGATGGAATGCTGGTACCAATGGTGCACCTTGTCCACCTGCAGCCATGTCACGTCGACGAAAATCGGAAATAACAGGGAGTTGGGTGATCTCAGTAATGATATTCGGATCACCAATTTGTAGAGTAAAACCATATTCAGGACGATGGCGAATGGTTTGCCCATGTGAACCAATTGCTTTTATTTGCGTTCGATCTAAATGATTCTTTTCAATCAGCGCATTAATGCCATGCCCAATCATTTTCGCTAAAGCAACATCCGCTTTGCCCATACGATCAATTTCATTGTCATCTGGTAGCGTTAATGCCATGAGTTCGTCACGTAACTCAGGCTCAAAAGGTACTGTTAAAGTGGCATGTACGGTTAAAGGTTCAAATGAAGTTGCAACAATATCAACACCATCCATGCTTGTGCCTGTCATTACACCAATATAGATTGCGCTCATGTACAACTTCCCCTGCAAGACGCTGAAAAAATGTTAGTATATCGCACAAATTGAATAACTGATGTGTTTAGGTTTTGTGATGTCAAATTTCTTGCCAGCCGAAGAACAGCTTGCTCTCATTCAACGAGGCACGCACGAGATTATTTCTGATGAAGATTTACTGAAAAAGCTCAAAGAGAATCGTCCACTGCGTGTAAAAGCAGGCTTTGACCCAACGGCTCCTGATTTACACTTAGGACATACGGTGCTGATTAATAAGCTTAAAACTTTTCAAGATTTGGGACACGAAGTGACATTCTTGATCGGTGACTATACTGCGATGATTGGTGACCCATCTGGGAAAAGTGCGACACGTCCGCCGTTGTCTCGTGAACAAGTTGAAGCCAATGCCAAAACCTATCAAGAACAGGTTTTTAAAATATTAGATCCAAACAAAACCAAAGTACGCTTTAACTCGGAGTGGTTTAATCAAAAAACTGCGGCCGATTTAATTCAATTGGCAAGTCAACAAACCGTATCTCGTATGTTAGAACGTGATGACTTTACCAAGCGCTATAACAACCATCAGCCTATTGCAATTCATGAGTTCTTGTATCCGTTAGTCCAAGGTTATGACTCCATTGCACTTGAAGCAGATGTGGAGTTAGGTGGAACAGACCAAACTTTTAACTTGCTGATGGGGCGTACTTTACAAAGTCGCTATGGTCAAGAATCACAAGTCTGCATCACTGTGCCGATTCTTGAAGGTTTAGATGGCGTCAATAAAATGTCTAAATCTTTGGGTAATTATATTGGTGTATTTGACACACCGGGTGCGATGTACCAAAAAATCTTGTCGATGCCAGATAGCTTGATTGAACGTTACTTTGATTTACTTAGCTTTAAATCACTGGATGAAATCAAAGTTTTGCTTGATGAAATGGCAGCAGGACGTAATCCGCAGGAAATTAAGCGTATCTTGGCGCTTGAACTGGTTGAACGGTTCCATGATGCGGAAGCGGCTGAAAATGCGCATAAGAGCGCAGGTAATCGTGTTACTGAAGGTGAAGTACCAGAAGATACCCCTGAAGTGACCATCTCACGTGGTGAGTTTGGTGGCGAGTTATTCATTGCAACCATTTTGCGTGTGGCAGGTTTGAATCCGAATGCTGCTGCTGCAAAAGATGCGGTTGGTCGTGGTGCCGTTAAAGTGGATTGGAATGTGGTCGATATGAGTTTCTCTGTAAAAGAGAATGTCACTTTAATCATCCAATCGGGTAAAAAAGCAATTGCACGCGTCACATTTACCGACTAAATCAAATAGAAATAAATAAAAAGCAGGCCTTGAGCCTGCTTTTTATCCATAAATAGATGATAAAAACAACGAAAGCATTAAATTAGTAGAAAAAAGAAACAAGCGAAAGTAAAAGTTAAAAAAAGGGGTTGTGTGGAGTTAGAAATGCTGTAGAATGCACATCCATCGGCGGTGATGCAGATAAAAACTTGTTGAGAAACAAGGATTTGGATTGAAAGGTTTGAATCTTGTGTTTGAGAATAAGTTTTAAAAATATCTAAATTGCCTGTTGACTTTTAAGAGATTGAGAGTAATATAGCCGACCTAGCTTGATGGTGACGAATCATCGAGAAGATCATTAAGAATTGAAGAAGAACAACTTGTGTGGATTTTTACTGGTTAATCGATCGAAATTATTTTCATTGATTAGATGGTAGAAATTACTCGAAGTTTATTTGAGAAATATTTGTCAGAAAATTGATGAGCCAAGATTGGTGCCCTTTAAAGGTACTACTGATTTTAAACTGAAGAGTTTGATCATGGCTCAGATTGAACGCTGGCGGCAGGCTTAACACATGCAAGTCGAGCGGGGTGATGTAGCTTGCTACATTACCTAGCGGCGGACGGGTGAGTAATGCTTAGGAATCTGCCTATTAGTGGGGGACAACATTCCGAAAGGGATGCTAATACCGCATACGTCCTACGGGAGAAAGCAGGGGACCTTCGGGCCTTGCGCTAATAGATGAGCCTAAGTCGGATTAGCTAGTTGGTGGGGTAAAGGCCTACCAAGGCGACGATCTGTAGCGGGTCTGAGAGGATGATCCGCCACACTGGGACTGAGACACGGCCCAGACTCCTACGGGAGGCAGCAGTGGGGAATATTGGACAATGGGGGGAACCCTGATCCAGCCATGCCGCGTGTGTGAAGAAGGCCTTATGGTTGTAAAGCACTTTAAGCGAGGAGGAGGCTACCTAGATTAATACTCTAGGATAGTGGACGTTACTCGCAGAATAAGCACCGGCTAACTCTGTGCCAGCAGCCGCGGTAATACAGAGGGTGCGAGCGTTAATCGGATTTACTGGGCGTAAAGCGTGCGTAGGTGGCTAATTAAGTCAAATGTGAAATCCCCGAGCTTAACTTGGGAATTGCATTCGATACTGGTTAGCTAGAGTATGGGAGAGGATGGTAGAATTCCAGGTGTAGCGGTGAAATGCGTAGAGATCTGGAGGAATACCGATGGCGAAGGCAGCCATCTGGCCTAATACTGACACTGAGGTACGAAAGCATGGGGAGCAAACAGGATTAGATACCCTGGTAGTCCATGCCGTAAACGATGTCTACTAGCCGTTGGGGTCTTTGAGACTTTAGTGGCGCAGCTAACGCGATAAGTAGACCGCCTGGGGAGTACGGTCGCAAGACTAAAACTCAAATGAATTGACGGGGGCCCGCACAAGCGGTGGAGCATGTGGTTTAATTCGATGCAACGCGAAGAACCTTACCTGGCCTTGACATAGTAGAAACTTTCCAGAGATGGATTGGTGCCTTCGGGAATCTACATACAGGTGCTGCATGGCTGTCGTCAGCTCGTGTCGTGAGATGTTGGGTTAAGTCCCGCAACGAGCGCAACCCTTTTCCTTATTTGCCAGCGGGTAATGCCGGGAACTTTAAGGATACTGCCAGTGACAAACTGGAGGAAGGCGGGGACGACGTCAAGTCATCATGGCCCTTACGGCCAGGGCTACACACGTGCTACAATGGTCGGTACAAAGGGTTGCTACCTAGCGATAGGATGCTAATCTCAAAAAGCCGATCGTAGTCCGGATTGGAGTCTGCAACTCGACTCCATGAAGTCGGAATCGCTAGTAATCGCGGATCAGAATGCCGCGGTGAATACGTTCCCGGGCCTTGTACACACCGCCCGTCACACCATGGGAGTTTGTTGCACCAGAAGTAGCTAGCCTAACTGCAAAGAGGGCGGTTACCACGGTGTGGCCGATGACTGGGGTGAAGTCGTAACAAGGTAGCCGTAGGGGAACCTGCGGCTGGATCACCTCCTTAACGAAAGATTGATGGCCGGTAAGAATCCACAACAAGTTGTTCTTCTTGAAGATATATCTGAGGGTCTGTAGCTCAGTTGGTTAGAGCACACGCTTGATAAGCGTGGGGTCACAAGTTCAAGTCTTGTCAGACCCACCAAATCTGATCGCTAAAGCTAAAAGATTTAAGGATATAGAATTCACAATGATAAGCTGGGGACTTAGCTTAGTTGGTAGAGCGCCTGCTTTGCACGCAGGAGGTCAGGAGTTCGACTCTCCTAGTCTCCACCACGTACTTTACGGAGTACGGGCTAAAGATTACAGAATTTAGTGAATAAGAAGATCGAATGATCTTGGTTTATTAAGTTCTGTGATTTATCACAGTTTAATGTAGCTGACGAGGTTACATTAATTCATTAACAGATTAGTAGAATTGAGTCTGAAATAAATTGTTCAAAACTCGATTAATATGATTTTAACGGTAATACGAAAGTGTTGCAGTTAGATGAAAGATTAATGCGAGAACTAGCGATTAACTGAATCAAGCGTTTTGGTATATGAATTAGATTGAAGCTGTACGGTGCTTAAGTGCACAGTGCGTCAAACTGAAATGTTGAAGTTACTACTTGTAGGTAACGTCGACTGTTTGGGGTTGTATAGTCAAGTAATTAAGTGCATGTGGTGGATGCCTTGGCAGTCAGAGGCGATGAAAGACGTAATAGCCTGCGATAAGCTCCGGGGAGGCGGCAAATATCCTTTGATCCGGAGATTTCTGAATGGGGGAACCCACTTACCACAAGGTAGGTATTGCATACTGAATACATAGGTATGCAAGGCGAACGAGGGGAAGTGAAACATCTCAGTACCCTTAGGAAAAGAAATCAATTGAGATTCCCTTAGTAGCGGCGAGCGAACGGGGATCAGCCCATTAAGTTGTATGTGTTCTAGTGGAACGCTCTGGGAAGTGCGAACGTAGAGGGTGATATTCCCGTACACGAAAGGGCACATACAATGATGACGAGTAGGGCGAGGCACGTGAAACCTTGTCTGAATATGGGGGGACCATCCTCCAAGGCTAAATACTCCTGACTGACCGATAGTGAACCAGTACCGTGAGGGAAAGGCGAAAAGAACCCCTGTGAGGGGAGTGAAATAGATCCTGAAACCGCATGCATACAAGCAGTGGGAGCCAACTTGTTTGGTGACTGCGTACCTTTTGTATAATGGGTCAGCGACTTACATTCAGTAGCAAGGTTAACCGAATAGGGGAGCCGTAGAGAAATCGAGTCTTAATAGGGCGTTTAGTTGCTGGGTGTAGACCCGAAACCAGGCGATCTATCCATGAGCAGGTTGAAGGTTGGGTAACACTAACTGGAGGACCGAACCCACTGTCGTTGAAAAGCCAGGGGATGACTTGTGGATAGGGGTGAAAGGCTAATCAAGCCTGGTGATAGCTGGTTCTCCCCGAAAGCTATTTAGGTAGCGCCTCGGACGAATACCATTGGGGGTAGAGCACTGTTTCGGCTAGGGGGTCATCCCGACTTACCAAACCGATGCAAACTCCGAATACCAATGAGTACTATCCGGGAGACAGACTGCGGGTGCTAACGTCCGTAGTCAAGAGGAAAACAATCCAGACCGCCAGCTAAGGCCCCAAAATCATAGTTAAGTGGGAAACGATGTGGGAAGGCATAGACAGCTAGGAGGTTGGCTTAGAAGCAGCCACCCTTTAAAGAAAGCGTAATAGCTCACTAGTCGAGTCGGCCTGCGCGGAAGATGTAACGGGGCTAAAACTATGTGCCGAAGCTGCGGATGTAACTTTTAAGTTACGTGGTAGGGGAGCGTTCTGTAAGCCGATGAAGGTGTATTGAGAAGTATGCTGGAGGTATCAGAAGTGCGAATGCTGACGTGAGTAACGACAAAACGGGTGAAAAACCCGTTCGCTGAAAGACCAAGGGTTCCAGTCCAACGTTAATCGGGGCTGGGTGAGTCGACCCCTAAGGCGAGGCCGAGAGGCGTAGTCGATGGGAAATTGGTTAATATTCCAATACTTCTGTGTAATGCGATGAGAGGACGGAGAAGGTTAAGTCAGCCTGGCGTTGGTTGTCCAGGTGGAAGACAGTAGGCATGCATCTTAGGCAAATCCGGGGTGCTCTATGCTGAGAGTCGATAGCAAGCTGTACTTGTACAGTGAAGTGGCTGATACCATGCTTCCAGGAAAAGTCTCTAAGCTTCAGTTACACAGGAATCGTACCCTAAACCGACACAGGTGGTCAGGTCGAGTAGACCAAAGCGCTTGAGAGAACTCTGCTGAAGGAACTAGGCAAAATGGTACCGTAACTTCGGGAGAAGGTACGCTGCTGACGGTGATGATCCTTGCGGTCTGAGCTATTGGCAGCCACAGAAACCAGGCCGCTGCAACTGTTTATTAAAAACATAGCACTCTGCAAACACGAAAGTGGACGTATAGGGTGTGATGCCTGCCCGGTGCTGGAAGGTTAATTGATGGGGTTAGCGTAAGCGAAGCTCTTGATCGAAGCCCCAGTAAACGGCGGCCGTAACTATAACGGTCCTAAGGTAGCGAAATTCCTTGTCGGGTAAGTTCCGACCTGCACGAATGGCATAATGATGGCGGCGCTGTCTCCAGCAGAGGCTCAGTGAAATCGAATTCGCCGTGAAGATGCGGTGTACCCGCGGCTAGACGGAAAGACCCCGTGAACCTTTACTGCAGCTTGACATTGAACTTTGACCTTACTTGTGTAGGATAGGTGGGAGGCTTTGAAGTTAGAACGCTAGTTCTAATGGAGCCATCCTTGAAATACCACCCTGGTAATGTTGAGGTTCTAACTCTGCCCCGTAATCCGGGGCGAGGACCATGTCTGGTGGGTAGTTTGACTGGGGCGGTCTCCTCCTAAAGAGTAACGGAGGAGTACGAAGGTGCGCTCAGCGTGGTCGGAAATCACGCGTAGAGTATAAAGGCAAAAGCGCGCTTAACTGCGAGACCCACAAGTCGAGCAGGTACGAAAGTAGGTCTTAGTGATCCGGTGGTTCTGTATGGAAGGGCCATCGCTCAACGGATAAAAGGTACTCTGGGGATAACAGGCTGATACCGCCCAAGAGTTCATATCGACGGCGGTGTTTGGCACCTCGATGTCGGCTCATCTCATCCTGGGGCTGAAGCAGGTCCCAAGGGTATGGCTGTTCGCCATTTAAAGAGGTACGCGAGCTGGGTTTAGAACGTCGTGAGACAGTTCGGTCCCTATCTACCGTGGGCGCTGGAAATTTGAGAGGATCTGCTCCTAGTACGAGAGGACCAGAGTGGACGAACCTCTGGTGTACCGGTTGTCACGCCAGTGGCATCGCCGGGTAGCTATGTTCGGAAGGGATAACCGCTGAAAGCATCTAAGCGGGAAGCCTACCTCAAGATAAGATTTCCCTAGGACTTTATGTCCTCTAAAGAGCCGTTCGAGACTAGGACGTTGATAGGTTGGATGTGGAAGTACGGTGACGTATGAAGCTGACCAATACTAATTGCTCGTGAGGCTTGACTATACAACACCCAAGCAGTTGTATATAAAGCATCAATTCGATTCATAAAACATCAATTCATCTTGATTTAGTGAAATAGCTAGATATAATGAACACCGTAAAAACAGACTTAATATACTAATCCGTTAATAACTCTTTGGTTCGTAAGTAAGGCACACACTGTGAAATTTAACTCACAACGTGATTAAGACCCCAAAACACCACAACAGTTTGCTGGCGACAATAGCAAGAGTGAACCACCTGATCCCTTCCCGAACTCAGAAGTGAAACCTCTTCGCGCTGATGGTAGTGTGGCACTTGCCATGTGAGAGTAAGTCATCGCCAGCTTTTAATTCTAAACACCCCCAACCTAACAGTTGGGGGTGTTTTTTATTGGGGAGGAAGTTTACTATAATTCTAGAAAATGGATTGAAAGAAAAACTATGAATAAACTATATGATAGAGCGCATAAATTATGTTTTTTTATACATGATATTATGGTTGATTTTCTAGAAACTGGTGAGAAAAATAATATTTTCTTAAGTAAAATTGAATTATCTAACTTAGAAAAAAATGAATTGTTGGACTATGATGGAAGTATTCTAAATTGGTTAAAGAATAAAAATAAGCAAAGTGATTATGAATCAGTGATTAAAAAAACAATTATCCAAGCAATATTATCAGATATGTTGCATTGTATTTATGAATCTTTGAAAGCTATGGAAAAAGGAAAAGTTAGTATAGCTTATATGTTAATTAGAAAGCCAATCCAAGAAAATTTGTATTTATTAGAAGAAATGATCTTAAAAGATAATTTTATCGATATTTTTGAAAGTAATCCATTAAAGCTAAGGCATAAAAATGGTGGTGATGTAAATGGACATGATCTACGGATAAAAAAAATTCTTGAGGATTTAAATTTTGATCAAATTCTAGATTCACATTATTTAGCAGCCTTACGATATGATAAAAAGAGTGAGGATAGTTTTGATGGCGTTTGTAATCAAGCAATGCATTTATTTACTGAGCATCAAGCTATTAAAACTGAAAATTTGAATATTAATTTCATTTTTGGTACAAATGAATCCAAAGAAACTTTATATCAATTTATGTATAGTCGTTTACCATATTTAATGTACTATATTTATTTGGTTTTCGAAAAAATTGCTAATAATATAGCCAACACTTCACCTGTATATTTATTGGATGTACAAAATAGGATTTCTGCCTTGTATTTGTTAGCATGTGTAAATGTTGAAAATAATTACCAAACTAAAGAAGTTGATAAATTATGTATCATGTTTGAAGCTATTTTATCTGAAAATTTTAAATGTGAATTAAGCTTAGATAAATTGGAAAATATTGTTTCAACTGGAATGACTAATTAAATCTTAATTTTATTATATGATTTTGAATTATTTATGAAATTTAACACATTTTCTCTAATTCCTGATGAAGAATTGCATCTTCCTGAGCTGGTGTATTGGGCATCCCTCGGTGATGTTGAACAAGTTGAGCAATTATTGGCAGCAGGAACAGACCCAAATCAAACTGACGATGAAGGCTATAGTGCGTTACAGGCAGCAGCTGAGAACGATCATTTAGCAGTGGTGAAGCTGTTAGTGAGTAAAGGTGCAAACGTGGCTTATAAAGGCGAATATACTGCGCTACAGCTTGCAGAAATGGCAGAACATGCCGAAGTGATTGAGTATTTAAAAAGTCTTTAAATTGCCTATAAAAATGATAGATAAAAAAAGCCCCATCATCCTGATGGGGCTTTTTTCGTATTTAGTTTATTGTTGCTTACTTCCTATAAACAACCACTTCCTGTGGGTCTTGTTATTCTGAAGGAGACTTCCTGTCTCTGTATGCTTTGTATATTAAAGTGAATACGGGGCACTG
>NZ_KB850053.1:90942-532766 GCF_000369505.1 Acinetobacter sp. NIPH 298 | reverse complement strand
GTACGGTGACGTATGAAGCTGACCAATACTAATTGCTCGTGAGGCTTGACTATACAACACCCAAGCAGTTGTATATAAAGCATCAATTCGATTCATAAAACATCAATTCATCTTGATTTAGTGAAATAGCTAGATATAATGAACACCGTAAAAACAGACTTAATATACTAATCCGTTAATAACTCTTTGGTTCGTAAGTAAGGCACACACTGTGAAATTTAACTCACAACGTGATTAAGACCCCAAAACACCACAACAGTTTGCTGGCGACAATAGCAAGAGTGAACCACCTGATCCCTTCCCGAACTCAGAAGTGAAACCTCTTCGCGCTGATGGTAGTGTGGCACTTGCCATGTGAGAGTAAGTCATCGCCAGCTTTTAATTCTAAACACCCCCAACCTAACAGTTGGGGGTGTTTTTTATTGGGGAGGAAGTTTACTATAATTCTAGAAAATGGATTGAAAGAAAAACTATGAATAAACTATATGATAGAGCGCATAAATTATGTTTTTTTATACATGATATTATGGTTGATTTTCTAGAAACTGGTGAGAAAAATAATATTTTCTTAAGTAAAATTGAATTATCTAACTTAGAAAAAAATGAATTGTTGGACTATGATGGAAGTATTCTAAATTGGTTAAAGAATAAAAATAAGCAAAGTGATTATGAATCAGTGATTAAAAAAACAATTATCCAAGCAATATTATCAGATATGTTGCATTGTATTTATGAATCTTTGAAAGCTATGGAAAAAGGAAAAGTTAGTATAGCTTATATGTTAATTAGAAAGCCAATCCAAGAAAATTTGTATTTATTAGAAGAAATGATCTTAAAAGATAATTTTATCGATATTTTTGAAAGTAATCCATTAAAGCTAAGGCATAAAAATGGTGGTGATGTAAATGGACATGATCTACGGATAAAAAAAATTCTTGAGGATTTAAATTTTGATCAAATTCTAGATTCACATTATTTAGCAGCCTTACGATATGATAAAAAGAGTGAGGATAGTTTTGATGGCGTTTGTAATCAAGCAATGCATTTATTTACTGAGCATCAAGCTATTAAAACTGAAAATTTGAATATTAATTTCATTTTTGGTACAAATGAATCCAAAGAAACTTTATATCAATTTATGTATAGTCGTTTACCATATTTAATGTACTATATTTATTTGGTTTTCGAAAAAATTGCTAATAATATAGCCAACACTTCACCTGTATATTTATTGGATGTACAAAATAGGATTTCTGCCTTGTATTTGTTAGCATGTGTAAATGTTGAAAATAATTACCAAACTAAAGAAGTTGATAAATTATGTATCATGTTTGAAGCTATTTTATCTGAAAATTTTAAATGTGAATTAAGCTTAGATAAATTGGAAAATATTGTTTCAACTGGAATGACTAATTAAATCTTAATTTTATTATATGATTTTGAATTATTTATGAAATTTAACACATTTTCTCTAATTCCTGATGAAGAATTGCATCTTCCTGAGCTGGTGTATTGGGCATCCCTCGGTGATGTTGAACAAGTTGAGCAATTATTGGCAGCAGGAACAGACCCAAATCAAACTGACGATGAAGGCTATAGTGCGTTACAGGCAGCAGCTGAGAACGATCATTTAGCAGTGGTGAAGCTGTTAGTGAGTAAAGGTGCAAACGTGGCTTATAAAGGCGAATATACTGCGCTACAGCTTGCAGAAATGGCAGAACATGCCGAAGTGATTGAGTATTTAAAAAGTCTTTAAATTGCCTATAAAAATGATAGATAAAAAAAGCCCCATCATCCTGATGGGGCTTTTTTCGTATTTAGTTTATTGTTGCTTACTTCCTATAAACAACCACTTCCTGTGGGTCTTGTTATTCTGAAGGAGACTTCCTGTCTCTGTATGCTTTGTATATTAAAGTGAATACGGGGCACTGTATATTCGTCAATGACCCCGATCACTGTACGTTCAGGCTTACATTGACCTCAACGCTTAGATCGTGTGATTTTTACCATATAAATGGATATAGAGGCAGGTTCTTATCATTATTTTAGCTAAGGTTAGCTTTAAATCGCATTTGTATATCAAGTTTTACTATATAAAATTCGGAAAATTATATACTTGTGGAAAGACTGTCTCATGGGTTGGGAAGGATGGTTGTCATTAGCCTTAACGTTAACAGGGCTGCTCACGCTGATTTTTTCAAAAATTGCACCACATATCGTGATGTTAGCGATTTTGACTGTATTGAGTGTGTTGGGCATATTGACGGCTCAAGAGGCTTTGGCTGGCTTTAGTAACTCAGGCCTGATTACCGTTGCAGCGATGTTTGTGGTTGCCGCAGGTATTTCTAATTCTGGTGGTATTGATCTGTTTGTCAATAAGTTACTAGGCACACCCAAATCGGAACGCATGGCGCTGCTTAGAATTTTCTTACCGATCGCACCGCTTAGTGCCTTTTTAAATAATACCCCTGTGGTCGCAACTATGATTCCAGCATTGAATAGCTGGTCGAAGAAAATCGGGATTGCACCATCTAAATTAATGATTCCCCTCAGTTACACCGCTATTCTGGGTGGAACGATTACTTTAATTGGTACCAGTACCAATTTGGTGGTCAATGGGCAGTACCAAGCATTAACGGGCGAAGCTGGTTTTGGCTTATTTGATATTACGATTATTGGTCTACCTGTTGCGATCATTGGTATGTTTGCGATGTATTGGCTTGCACCAAAATTATTGCCCAATCATCAAGAGCAGAATGTCTTTTCCAATCTACGCGAATTTACCTTAGAAGTGGTGGTGAGTCCGAATGGCCCATTGGTCGGTCAGTCGGTTGCAGCGGCAGGGCTAAGAAGCTTAAAACGTGTTTATCTGGTTGAAATTGAACGTCAGCAAACCGTTTTATCAGCCGTGTCTTCTGATGAAATTTTATTTGGAGATGATCGTCTGGTTTTTGCAGGCGATACCGAAGCGATTACTGAACTGTTAAACATCAATGGATTGGTTGCACCTGACAGCATTGACGAAAAGTCGTCCTTGGAAGAAACACATGCAGGCCGTCGTTTGGTAGAGGCCGTTGTGTCACCGCATTGCGAAGCGATTGGCAGTGCCATTCGTGATGCCAAATTTCGTAATCGCTATGGTGCTGTGGTATTGGCTGTGGCACGTAATGGGGAACGTTTAAAAGGCGGTTTGGGGAATATTAAATTACAGGCGGGCGATACCTTGTTATTGGAAGCACGTCCTGCTTTTGTGTCTCGACAAAAATATAATAAAGATTTTTTATTGGTCAATGAGCTGGATCATGAACCACTGCAACATGATAAAGCACTATTGTCATGGGGCATTTTACTCGCTGCGGTGATTGCTGCTGGCTTTAATGTGATTAGCATGCTTAATGCCGCATTGTTGGCTGCGGGTGCCATGTTGATTTTCCGTTGTCTGACCGTGAAGCAGGCTGAAAAGAGCTTAGATTTAACGGTCATCCTAACCATTGCGGCTTCTTTTGCTCTGGGTGCTGCTTTGGAAAAGACAGGTGTAGCGGAAATGTTGGCGCAATTCATCGTGCATTTTAGTGCGGGTGAAGCGATCTTATTGCTGATTTTGACTTACTTCTTTGTTTCATTATTGACTGAAGTGATTACCAACAATGCAGCAGCGTTGCTGACCTTGCCGATTGTATTGGAGATTACGGCTCAAGCGAATTTAAATCCGATTCCGTTTGTCTTTGCGATCATGATGGCGGCTTCCGCAAGTTTTGCGACACCGCTGGGTTATCAGACCAATTTAATGGTATTAGGACCAGGAAATTATCGCTTTAGTGATTTTATTAAAATCGGTTTGCCCATGAATATTTTTATTGGTTGTGTCACGGTCACGTTATTGATTCTGTTCTTTCCCATTCAGTTATAAAGAACAAAGCCCTGAAGATTTCAGGGCTTTTTTTACGGCTTAAATCGCCTGTTTAGAAGTGGATATTGATACCCAAATAAGGTCCTTTGAAATCAAATTTGAGATCATTTTTTTCGTAGTCATCTAGCTTGATATTTAAGATGCGATAGCCTGCTTTTAAACCGACATCCACCAGTAAGTTATCAATAAAGTTGTATTGTAATTCTGCTTGGGCATCGGTGATTTTGGTGTCGTTGAAGTTGCTATATAACAACTCAGCTTTGGCACTTAAACCTGTGAATGGCAGTTTGACTCCTGCTGACCCATAAATTACAGGAACCGTTTTATTGATATCGACTTTCCCCATTTTATAAAGGCTACTCGTTGGGTCTGCTAGAAGTGTTGTGACATCACCATTTAAAGTGGTTGCACCAAATCCCACATCCGCATCGACGATATTGTCTAAGATTTCATAATATAAAATAAAATCGGTATGAGCGATGTCTAGGTCATATATAGGTTGCCCTAAAACCTCATTTTCTGTTTGTGTCTTTAAATTCACATGGCGAATTTTGGCATTTGGCAGTAACGGAATGGGATGTTCAAAGGCCAATGACAGTTGTGCTGAACCTTTGCGGTCTAAGTCTTGATCTGGTGCAGATGTTTGCGCAGCCATATTGGCTTTACCATTGTAGTTCCAATAGCTGAGATCGCCTTTGACACCAATTACGTCTGCTTGTGCCAAACCACACAGGCTCGTCCCTAAAGCGAGCATTGATATTTTTAATATTTTCATTGTATTGTTCCAATAAATACGAGAAACAGTAATGAATTGTTGTAAATTCATCACCGATTGGGCGCATCATATAGTGAACAATTCAAATATGCAGTAGTCTAATTTTAAATTTTTGCAAAGAGAATAAATAATGTCAGATACACAAAGTGTTGTGGATTACCCACTGTATGTGGCAGGCAAGGCAATCACAACAGGTCAATGGTTAGACGTACAGAATAAATATCAAGGCACGACATTTGCGCGAGTGGCGTTGGCTGATGCTAAGGTTTTAGAAAAGGCGATTGCCGCATCGGTCAAAGCAGAAGCCGAAATGGCAGCATTAAAACCCTTCCAAAAACAGCAAATCTTATTGCACTGTGTAAAACGCTTTAATGAGTTACGTGATGAGCTAACCGAAATTTTAATCGCAGAAGGCGGCAAGCCTCGTGGCGCGGCGAGTGCGGAAGTTGAACGTTTAATTAATACTTTTCAATTGGCTGCGGATGCAGTGACACAACTTGATGATGGTCGAGTATTACCTTTAGCCGTCACGCCAGCCGCAGCGCGTTATCGCGGCATGGTGAAACAGGTGCCGATTGGGGCTGTTTCATTGATTAGTCCCTTCAATTTTCCATTAAATTTGGTGGCGCATAAGATCGCCCCTGCGATAGCCGCGGGTTGTCCTTTTGTTTTAAAACCTGCGAGTCTAACTCCGATTAGTGCATTAAAAATTGCTGAGGTTTTGGCGGAAACGGATTTGCCGAAAGGTTCGTGGTCGGTGTTGCCTTGTGATCGTCAAGCCGCTGATATTTTGGTCACTGATGACCGTTTTAAATTACTCAGCTTTACTGGTTCTGACCAAGTGGGTTGGGATATGAAAGCACGTGCAGGCCGTAAAAAAGTGACTTTAGAGCTGGGTGGAAATGCAGCGGTGATGATTGAAGCAGATGCGGTGGTTGACGATGCACTGATTGATCGTTTGATTGGTGCTGCATATAGCCATGCTGGGCAGGTCTGTATTAGTGTGCAACGTATTTTAATTCATGCCGATCTTTATGCTGATGTGAAAAAGAAACTGTTGGCAAAGCTGAAAAAGATCAAAGCTGATGACCCTGCATTAAGCACGACATTGGTTGGTCCTATGATTAAAGCTGCGGAAGCAGTTCGTTTGAAAAAGTGGATTGATAAAGCTGAGAAGAAAGGAGCGAAGGTACTGATCGGTGGCAATCTACAAGGCGTTTTACTCGAACCAACTTTGTTGGAAAATGTCGATGCCAAACTTGAAATTTATAAGGATGAAGCCTTTGGTCCTATCGCCATACTAGAGAAATATAAAGAGTTTGAGCAGGGCATTGCTACCATAAATCAAAGCCGTTTTGGTTTACAGGCTGGTGTCTATACGCAAAATCTCAATAAAATGCTGTATGCATGGGACCATTTGCATGTGGGTGGGGTGATTATTAATGATGTGCCCACTTTCCGTGTCGACAATATGCCGTATGGCGGTGTGAAGGATTCTGGCTTAGGTCGAGAGGGGATCCATTCTGCGATTCGTGATATGCAGGAAGAACGGTTATTGGTGATTAAGGAAACTCAAGCCTAATTAGCGGTGGGTGGCGTATTGATCTATTGTTGGCGAAAGGAAAGTGTATGTCTAAATTTTATAAGCTAGTCCTATTATGCTTGTGCATGTTGTGGACGCTGTCAGCATGGGCATTTTCTTCGCAGCAGTTGGTGAGCGATGCGCGAAAGCAAATAGGTGTCACCCGATTTTATGATCCTGCTTATACCCGTTTGGATTATCCGATGGGTGATGTACCGATGGTGAAAGGTGTCTGTACGGATGTGGTGGTTCGAGCATTACGTCGTCAAGGCATCGATTTACAGCAACGGATGCATGAGGATATGCGCCAGCACTTTAAGCTGTATCCAAATAAATGGGGACTCAAAGCGCCTGATAAAAATATTGATCACCGACGAGTTCCGAATATTGCCACTTATTTCCAACGACAAGGTTATCAGGTGCGTGATCAAAACTACCGTGCTGGGGATATTGTGACGTGGGATTTAGGGCAGGGGCTGGTGCATATTGGCATCGTTTCGGATAAGAACAGTTTTTTTCAGAAAACCCCGCTGATTTTGCATAATATTGGTCAGGGCACAGAGGAGTCTGATATTTTATTTAAGTATAAAATCACGGGACATTATCGAATCAAAAATTAAATGCATGAAAAGTAATTATGCTGATCACGTTTTTAAATCAAATGAGAAATTTAAACGAGGTCGGAAAATTGAGTTGAAAAATAATCAATCGTGTCTGAATTGGCGATGAACGGTTATTTTTTTTTGCATAAATTACAGTAAAAATAAATAAAAAAGGGTATTGTTCAATCATCAACAGGCAAAAAATAGTCAAAATTTTTTAAGGAAGAGTTTTCTAATTTTTGCTGGTTTGAATATAAGAAATGAAAACTCAAAAGGTTTTTTCTGATTCAACCAATAATAGGATTTGCATTGGTACTTTTCTTGCTAGCAGTATAACAACCAGAGAACAGCAGCATCGAAAAGTTGCCTTAGGAATAGGTTATTTTATGACAGAAACTCGTGAGCACTGGTCGGCACGATCAGGTTTTATCATCGCCGCAATTGGTTCGGCGATTGGATTAGGTAATATTTGGCGCTTCCCATACGTCGCTTATGAAAACGGTGGCGGTGCGTTTTTAATTCCTTATTTAGTAGCTTTATTGACGGCAGGATTACCCCTCTTATTTTTAGATTACGCAGTTGGACATCGCAGCAATGGTGCGCCGCCTAAAGCATACCAACAACTCACCAAACGCGCTGAGTCTTTGGGATGGTGGCAAGCATGTGTTTGTATTGTGATTGCGCTTTATTACGCCAGTGTACTGACTTGGGCAGGAAGTTATATTTATTTCTCCTTCGGTCAAAGCTGGGGTACAGACCCAGAAAATTTCTTCTTTAACAAATTCTTGGCGACTTCTCAAGCCGCCACTTTTGATCTGACGTTTATTGGTCATTTGTTTTGGCCATTAATCGGCGTTTGGGCCTTAGTACTGTTTATTTTGTATGGTGGTGTTCGTAAAGGCGTTGAGCTTGCGAACCGTATTTTCATGCCGATCTTATTGGTACTGTTTGGTATTTTGGTGATTCAAGCTTTGCGTTTACCGGGCGCTGTAGATGGTCTAAATGCCTTCTTTACCCCAAACTGGGAAGCCATGAAGAACTATAAAGTCTGGTTAGCGGCTTATGGTCATATCTTCTTCTCGCTTTCGATTGGATTCGGGATCATGGTGACTTATGCCTCTTACCTAAAACCAAAAACCAATTTGACGGGTTCAGGTTTGGTGATTGGTTTTGCTAACTCTTCGTTTGAGATCTTGGCAGGTATTGGTGTTTTCGCGGCTCTTGGCTTCATGGCACATGCAGCGGGTACCAGCGTACAAGACGTGGTGAGCGGCGGTATTGGCTTGGCATTTATTGCATTCCCTAAGATTATTTCAAGCTTAGGTGCAGGCGCAGAGTTATTCGGGATCTTATTCTTTAGCTCGCTCTTTGTGGCTGGTGTTTCATCGATGGTCAGTATTTTGCAAGTCCCGATCTCAGCGATGCAGGACAAGTTAAAATGGAGTCGTGCTAAAGCCGTGACCATTATTGGTGGTGGTACTGGCGCAGTTTCTATTTTCTTATTCTCAAGTGCCAACGCGATTAAGCTGGTCGATATTATTGATCACTTTATTAATAATCTAGGCATTGTCTCAGGTGCTTTGGTTTCGATCATTATGGTGTCATGGTTCAAGCGTTCACTGATGAAAGATCTAGAGCAGCATGTCAATCGTGTATCTACCATCCAATTGGGTGGGGTTTGGGAATTCACCTTAACCATCATTACCCCAGTTGTTTTGATTTCTACCCTTGGGCTTGCATTAAGTGCATTGTTGCAAAAAGGCTATGGCGATTATGCAATGAGCTTACAGCTTTGGTTTGGTTGGGGCTGTATTTTATTCTGTGCGATCGGTGCATTGTTTATGAGCAGCTTAAAGAATCGCTAGGAGATGACGATGAATACTTCAGCTTTAATCATGATGATCATTGCAATTGGGTTGTTGTGGGGCGGATTGGTGCTTTCAATTATACATTTGATGCGTCATCCCGAACAAAAAGATGATAGCGTATAGCAATGCGTTGATCAGAATAAAGAAAGCCATACATTGATGTATGGCTTTCTTGTTTATGTTAGGCGATCTTCTGGATACAACAATAATAGAAGCCATCACCTGAATGTAGGTAAGGTAATAACTGACGACCATAGGCCTGTTCAATACCCCAGTCTGCTTCGATTTTGATTTCTTCAGCATTGCTATGTTCAGCAAAGAAAGTTGCCATTTGCTGTTCATTTTCAACTTTTAGAATCGAGCAGGTAATGTATAACAGCGTGCCACCCACTTTGAGTTGTTGCCACATCTGTTGCAAAATTTGATGCTGTAATGCCACAGTTTGCGCGATGTCGGTCGATTGTCTCAACAAGCGGATATCTGGATGGCGACGAATTACACCTGTTGCGGAACACGGTGCATCGAGCACGATACAGTCGACGGCTTCTTGTGCCTGCCAAGTGGTTGCATCTGCTGTAACAATCTCAACCTCGGTTTGATCTAAGGTAAGACGTTCTATATTTTCAGACAAACGTAATAAACGTTTTGCATCATGGTCAAGCGCAATCAGTTTTTTAGGATTATAGCGCTCAAGAATATGTGCTGTTTTACCACCGGGTGCAGCGCAGGCATCGACAACGACTTTACCATCTAAATTCGGTAAAAGGGTCGCGCATAATTGTGCATGTTCATCTTGAACAGAAAAGCCACCTTCTTCGAAACCTGGTAGATGGGTAATGTTGCCCGTTTGTTCCAAAACAATACCAACATTTGAAAGCATGCAAGGACGAGCATCAATTTGTTCTTCATCCAAAATTTCTAAATATTCGTCACGACTGACTTGGCGTTCATTGACGCGCAAGGTTAGAGGTGCGACTTGTTTTAAATTTTGACAGATTTCATCAAATTGATCAGGCCAATCTTTTTTAAGTCGTTTGAATAACCAACTTGGTAAACCATGCGTATTATTCAACGCTGTTTGAAATTCATCTGTTTCACGTGAAACACGACGCAGAATCGCATTGACCAAACCACTCATTGGCTCGAAACCGAGTTGCTTAGCAGCATTTACAGTTTCTGAAATCGCAGCATGTACAGGAATACGAGTACATAAAATTTGATACAAACCAAGATATAAACAACTTTCCAATGCTTCATTGTCTAATGGTTTTGTCAGCAATGGTAAGGTAATTGCTTTCAAAGAATACCACTGGCGTAAACAACCTAAAGTAAGTTCGTGATATAAACCACGGTCACGTTCAGAAACGATATTGATATGTTGATTCAACACGGAAGCCAAAGATTGCCCATTTTGAACAGCCAAAAGTGTTTTGACCACTTGTGCACGCAGATTCAAATGTTTTGCAGATGATTGATTCGATTGGTTCATGGGAGAATTTGTCCAAGGTGCAATTTTTGGGTTTGTGCAATTTGCACTGGATTGAGTGCTTTACCGCCAGGCCATTGCAGGCTGGTTAAGCATACTGCGCTGTTTTCACCACAGGCCACATGGACACCGTGTTTGTCCATTGCAACAATTTCACCGACTTGCGCGTTTGCTTTGCTATGTTGAGAAAGGGTTGAACCCCAAACACGTAGCGCATTATTTTCATCGAGTTGGATAAATGCCACAGGCCAAGGATTGAAAGCGCGAATATTGCGATCAATTTGAACGGCATTTTGTGTCCAATCAATACGCGCTTCTGCTTTGACCAGCTTATGTGCATACACAGTCAGCGCTTCGTCTTGTGCTTCACGTTTGGCAATAAAGTCTTGTAGGCTTTGCTCTGATTCGAGCACGGTACAAATCGCGTCTGCACCTTGAGTCGCCAGTTTATCGTGCAAACTCGCAGAGGTATCTTCTGCTGTGATCGGACAATAGGTTTTATACATCATATCGCCAGTATCTAAACCTGCTGCCATCTGCATGATGGTAATGCCAGTTTCTGCATCACCTGTGGCAATGGCGCGTTGAATCGGCGCAGCACCACGCCAGCGCGGTAGCAATGAACCATGAATATTGAGACAACCGTATGTAGGTGTATCCAAAATCGCCTGAGGTAAGATCAAACCATAAGCCGCAACCACCATTACATCTGCGCCAAGTGCAGCAAGCTCTTGTCGAGCCGCTAAGCCTTCTTCGGTCGAGGCTTTAAAATGCAAAGGTTGATAAACAGGTAAACCGTGTTCAAGTGCAAGTTGCTTGACTGGGGAAGGTGTTAACTTCTGCCCACGACCTGCTTTGCGGTCAGGTTGAGTATAAACTGCAACAATCTGGTGTGATGATTTTAATAATGCTGCCAATGCCGTTGCAGCAAATTCAGGCGTACCAGCAAATATGATTTTCACAAATGCATTCCGAAAAAAACTTACCGCAAATTATAAGCGAAAAAGCCACTAGCCCCTAATCAGATGCTATCAATTGCCTTTGAGCAAAAAAAGATAGCTTCAGTGGTCATCTGTTAAACGATAACTTGTAGTATGATGGGCTTAGCTCAGTATCATTTCGCCAGAGAGAATGTCCTATTCGTCTCGAGCACAAACTTGTTGGGAATACAAAATGCCTGATTATCGTTCGAAAACATCAACACATGGAAGAAATATGGCTGGCGCGCGTGGTTTATGGCGTGCGACGGGCATGAAAGATGAAGATTTTGGCAAACCTATTATTGCGGTAGTCAACTCATTTACCCAATTTGTTCCAGGTCATGTGCATCTTAAAGATTTAGGGCAACTGGTTGCGCGAGAAATTGAAGCTTCAGGTGGTGTTGCAAAAGAATTTAATACCATTGCAGTCGATGACGGCATTGCCATGGGTCATGATGGCATGCTCTATTCGCTGCCATCACGTGATTTGATTGCAGATTCTGTTGAATATATGGTCAATGCCCATTGTGCGGATGCAATGGTGTGTATCTCGAACTGTGACAAGATCACACCGGGTATGCTGATGGCGGCAATGCGCTTGAATATTCCTGTGATCTTCGTGTCTGGCGGTCCGATGGAAGCGGGTAAAGTCAAATTCCGTGGCAATGAAAAAGCGATTGACCTCGTTGATGCGATGGTGGTTGCAGCAGATGAAAGTTATACCGATGAAGAAGTTGCCGCGTTTGAGCGTTCAGCTTGTCCAACTTGCGGTTCGTGTTCAGGTATGTTTACAGCGAACTCGATGAACTGTTTAACTGAAGCTCTAGGTTTATCTTTACCGGGCAATGGTTCAATCGTTGCAACTCATGCAAATCGTGAAAAATTATTCTTGAGAGCAGGGCGCTTGGTTGTCGAATTGGCAAAACGCTACTATGAGCAAAATGATGACAGCATTTTACCGCGTTCGATTGCAACCAAAGATGCATTTGAAAATGCCATGACCCTTGATATTGCGATGGGCGGTTCAACCAATACGGTATTACACTTGTTGGCTGCTGCTCATGAAGCTGAAGTCGATTTCACCATGGATGATATCGACCGTCTCTCTCGTTTAGTGCCTGTGTTATCTAAAGTTGCGCCTGCAAAATCCGACGTACACATGGAAGATGTCCACCGTGCAGGTGGCATCATGGCGATCTTAGGTGAGCTTGATCGTGCCAATTTGTTAAAGACGGCATGTCCAACTGTACACGAACCAACGTTGAAAGATGCATTGGACAAGTGGGATATTATCCGTACCGAAGATGCCGATGTTTATGAGTTCTATCGTTCATCTCCAGGTGGTATTCCAACCCAAGTGGCATTCTCACAAAACCGTTATTATTCAACTTTGGACGGTGATCGTGAAAATGGCGTGATTCGTAATGCTGAACATGCCTTCTCTAAAGATGGTGGTTTGGCTGTGCTTTACGGCAACATCGCGTTGGATGGTTGTATCGTGAAAACAGCAGGTGTGGATGATTCGATCCTTAAATTTACTGGCACTGCGCGCGTTTTTGAGAGCCAAGATTCTGCGGTAGAAGCGATTTTAGAGCATAAAATTGTGGCTGGCGATATCGTGGTGATTCGCTACGAAGGTCCACGTGGTGGACCGGGTATGCAAGAAATGCTGTATCCAACCAGCTATTTGAAATCTAAAGGCTTAGGTAAAGACTGTGCTTTGATTACCGATGGTCGTTTCTCGGGTGGTTCTTCGGGTTTATCGATTGGTCACGTTTCTCCAGAGGCTGCGGAAGGCGGAGCAATTGGTTTGGTTGAAGATGGTGATACCATTGAAATTGATATCCCAAATCGTACCATCCATTTAGATGTCGATGATGCAACGATGGCACATCGCCGTACGGTTCAAGAAGCCAAAGGTTGGCATCCAGTAGAAGAGCGTAAACGTAAAGTGTCTAAGGCACTCAAGATTTACGCGATGCATTCAACCAGCGCAGCAAAAGGCGCAGTACGCGTTTTGTAAAATTTCAAATCCCCCTAAGTCCCCCTTTTTTCAAAGGGGGACTTCCACGAATTATATTCAAGTATTAAACTCGTGTAGTTCCCCTGTTTTTTAAAGAGGGGTTAGGGGGAGATTTCTATCAAGAGGCAATCGACATGTCTTTGTTACGTCGTTGGTTTGATCCCATCCGATCGAGCTGGTTTTATCAGAAACCTTCTCGTCAGGCGGTATTACCCACGGAACAGGGTTTAAGTATTTATCTACGTTTAGATGATGTGTATAGCTATCTTGCGGTACAACAGTTGGCTCAGCTTAATGAGATTTTGAGCGATGAGCTTAAACCGTTAAAAGTCATTATTTCAAAACAAGATGCTGAACCGCCCAATGGCATGTCTGCACAAGATTGGCAACGATACTGTCTCAATGATGCCAAGATTTTAGCCAAACAACACCGTTTTGGCTTTGATGAAACCCCAGAAATTCCAAGTCCAGAAGCATTACAACAAGCTGAAACCATTCTAAGAAATACGCCTTTACGAGAACAAAATTTTTTACATTTGCTGGAAGATGTTTTCCATATGTTATGGCAACAGCAATATGGAAAATTACGCACCTTATATGCGATGGCGAAACAGCACCAAACCCCACAAGATTTTCCTGAACGAATGTTTCAGGATGTGCCTGTTTCAGCTAGTTATTTCGAGTTTAGTGAACGCAAGTATCAAGCCGTTGATGATTTATTGCGTTTAACGCGCCGTTTAAAACAACAAAAATTATTGACGGGAACGCCTATTTTTCTGATTAATCACATCGAGTGGCGTGAGCATTTGATCAACGATGGTGAAGCATTGGCAGAAGTGCAAGCCTTACATCCAGAGTTAGATCTC
This sequence comes from Acinetobacter sp. NIPH 298, assembly GCF_000369505.1. Lineage (GTDB taxonomy): Bacteria > Pseudomonadota > Gammaproteobacteria > Pseudomonadales > Moraxellaceae > Acinetobacter. The sequence goes on along the minus strand of NZ_KB850053.1, from coordinate 518,674 downwards.
TATATTGCGCTTGAAGACCCGATGAGTTGGTTGTTGTTGGATTATATCAAAGCAGAACTCGCGGATTATTATAATATTCAGCTCAAAGTCTACCCCTTAAGCTATCAAGGTCGAGATTGGTTTGATTGGGGGCTGGCAACCCGTGTTTCAAAACGGACGGAAGTGGCATTCACCCCGTTTTGCCGTCCAACCAAAGAAGCCAGTTATGAAATGGCAAAGCTGTTCTATAGTGTGGCAGAAGAACAGCAAGTCGATTGCATTCATCAGATTTTGGAAGGCGTTTGGACACGTGGTAAAGACCTCTCTTTTAAAGCACATTTCCAGCGGATGCAGAAGCGTTTAGAAATTGAGCATATTACTGAACAAGATATTGAGGCTTTATTACAACAAAATGATGAATTATGTCAGCAGAAGCATCAACCTGATTTTCCCGTTTTAGAGTTACGTATTGATGGGCAAAGTTACGTGTTTAATAGCTTATACCGTGTTTGGATGATTGAAAGTATTATCAGTAATGTGTTGGAAGAAAAATATAAGAATGACAGTTTAGAAGGCTAGAAGGCTTAGCGTCTAACAGAGAAAAATTAAGCGTGGAGGAGCTACACTTAAGTATTTGGCCTCAATCTTTAATTGAGCCATGCTCCTAAAAACAAGAATACGCCGTCGCAATGATTTCCGTAGCATAGCCTTATATGAATACGGAGATAGATCATGACCTTTTTAATTATTGTAATGGCAGTATTTGCATTCGCTGGCATGATAAAAGGCATGATCGGTTTGGGTTTGCCTGCGGTGTCGATGGGATTACTCACCATCGCAATGAGTCCATTTCAGGCGGCCTCACTTTTGATCGTACCCTCTATGGTGACCAATATTTGGCAGCTTTTTGCTGAAGGTCAGGTCTGGTCATTTATCTGTCGTTTCTGGTCTTTGCTGTTGGGCATCATCCTCGGCTCTATTTGGAGCTTTTTTCCTACATTGAGCCAGAGTCAAGGACAGGGCAGTGAGATTTTATTGGGCAGTATGCTGGCACTCTATGGACTCTATGGTTTATGTGCCAAAAAGCTGCCTTATTTGGCAGGGCATGAGCGTTGGCTCTCTCCGATCATTGGTTATATCGGTGGTGCAGTCACCGTTGCGACAGGGGTCATTATTATTCCCATCGTGCCGTATTTGCAGTCTTTACATTTAAAACGTGATGAACTGGTACAGGCTTTAGGGCTGACCTTTACCGTTTCCACGATTTGTTTGGCGATGTTTTTGCATTATCACCCGACTACAGGTGGGGCTTTAGACTATCGATGGTCTTCGGTGGCATTGGTCGCAGCTTTGATCGGCATGTGGTTCGGAAAAAAAGTGCGTTACCAATTGAACGAGCAAAAATTCCGTCAGTTATTTTTTATCGGTTTGCTGGCGCTGGGGAGTTATATGGTCTTGCACTAAAATGCTTTGTTCATCTTGTGGTTTGCGCGCCAATAGAAATTTTGCAAAGTCTTGGTAGCTTTGCGGGAGTTGATCGAAGTCTTGGCTGGCGAGGAGGAGTTTGCGATTTGCCCATGCACCCAAGAGTTGAATTGCTTGAAAATGATAAATACCTTGTAAACGTTGAGCCGCACGTGCAGGCATAATCGCGATACCTACACCTTTTGCGACCACTTCTGCAATCGCGGCAAAATTTGGTAAACGCAAGCGGTAGTGGATGTTGAAGCCTAACAGTTTGGCTTGAGTCTCAATCGACTGTTGTAGTGAATGGTGTGGCATGAGACCAATAAAGTCATACGCCAAGGCATCGACTAAATTGAGTTGTGCCTGCTGGGTCAGCACATGCGAATCTGGGCAGATCAGTACCAAGGGATCGCTAGCAAAATCCTGAGTATGTAAATGACGAGTGTCAAAAAAGCTTGAAACCAAGCCTAATCGAGCGATTCCTTTAGTGAGTGCATCTACAATTTCTGAGCTTTCCGCTTCGTGTAAGTCAATATTGATATGCGGATAATGCATCAAGTATTGGGGTAATAAGGCTGGAAGATATTCACTCTGCGCAGAGGAGTTACACCACAGAATCAATGACTCGGCGCTTTTCTGACGAAAGCGTTGCATGTCTTGTTCAAGTTTATTTTTTTGTGCGTTGAGTTTTTTGGCATGCTCAACCAAAGCATGACCTGCCGTGGTCAGTTCGACACCTGCATTGTGTCGAATAAATAACGGTGTTTCAAAGTATTGCTCTAGTTTTTTTATCCGTTCACTGGCTGCTTGTAAAGAAATGGCAGCACGATCTGCACCTTGGGTTAGGCTACCTGTTGCCACAATATGAAGAAGCAGTTGTAAATCAAAAAAATCAAAACGCATGAGCTGAACACATTGAAGTGTAAACAGTCATCATACTAAAAATATGCTGAGAAAGGAGAGAGCAGGGCAAGATCAGCATAAAAAAGGCAGCGCGTGCGCTGCCTTGATTCGGGGTTAGTTTTTATCTTTTAAACTAAACAGCAAATTTAATAAAATCGCAGCAAAGGTTGCGGTACCAATACCACCCAAGTTGAAATTTCCAAACAGCAGTTCAAAGTTACCTGCCCCGAGAATGATGGTCACTGATGCAACGATCAGGTTTTTATTATTGGAAAAATCGACTTTATTTTCGATCCAGATCTTCGCTCCTGCAATGGTAATCAAACCAAATACCACAATCGAAGCACCGGTGAGCACTGCAGTTGGGATGGTACTGATCAGCGCACCAAACTTAGGTGAAAGTCCCAAGAAAATCGCAAATACCCCCGCAATCACAAACACGATGGTTGAATACACACGCGTCACTGCCATCACACCAATATTTTCACCGTATGTGGTCATGCCTGGTGCACCAACACTGCCTGATAAGGTCGTGGCAACACCATCAGCCACAAATGCTTTGCCCAAATAAGGCGTCAGGTTTTCACCCGTCATCGCACCAACGGCTTTGATATGCCCGAGATTTTCTGCCACTAAAATCAGGGCAACAGGGGCAATAATCAACATGGCGTTGAGGTCAAAGGTCGGATTTGAGAAGCTTGGAATACCAAACCAAGGTGCAGCAGCAATTTGCGAGAAATCAATGGCTTTGCCGAGACCTAAACCATTGGTTGCTATGGCATAAATGGCATAGGCCATCAATAAACCAACCAAAAGTAATAAACGCTGTAATAAACCTTTGGTGAAAACGGCGATCAGACCCATACACAATACGGTGATCAATGCCATCCACATCTCAAAAGGCTGACCTGCCACACTTTTAATGGTAATCGGTGCAAGATTTAAACCAATAATCATCACCACAGCCCCTGTCACCACAGGCGGCATCAATTTTTCGATCCAGCGCGTCCCGGTCAACATGACGGCTAAACCAATCAAGGTATACAGTACCCCACAGGCGATAATACCGCCTAAAGCGACCGATAAATTGGGATTTGCTCCCGAGCCTGTGATATGTCCAGTTGCGGCTGCAACTACGCCAATAAAGGCGAAACTCGAACCCAAATAACTGGGAACACGACCACCTGTCATCAGGAAGAACAGGATGGTACAAATCCCTGACATTAAAATGGCAAGGTTAGGACTAAAGCCCATCAGCAACGGCGCTAGTACCGTCGCACCAAACATGGCAAATGCGTGCTGAACCCCTAACACCGCACTTTGTAAGGGCGGTAAATATTCATTGGTCGCAACAGGGCGATGATCAATCTTGCCTTGATACGGCTGCCATTTTGGGAACCAACTTGACATAAATTAGACTCATAAGGAGATATCAGCGCGTATGATACTCTGTCTTAAATCGTGCTTTCACCTATATTGTTTTAAGAATCTTGGGGCGAACACTTTATCTATTCATATTTTTACCTTTTGGTAAAATACACTTCAAAATAACTTATCGGATTTATTATTTATTTTGGCTAAATTGTTTGAAAAGTTAAGCATCTTATTTTCAAAATAATATTTGAATTTTTTTCAAGAAATTTTATAAAAAATGGCATATTTTGCCAATTGAGCCATCAACAGCAGTGGTCTCTGTTGATGGCGCTGAGGAAAATGACCTATTAGCCCGTGTTGCGCAAGCCCGCAGCGATTCCCGCGATACTGACCATTAAGGCATGATCGACAGGGCTATGTTCGGTTTGATGTTCAGTCAAATATGCACGACGACGTTTCATCAATTCAGCTTGTAATAGATGCAGCGGCAGTAAATAGGGTTTACGTACCTGCATCGATTGATCTAGCACTTCATTATTACTGAGCAGTTTTGATTCACCTTTCAGGCTGAGTAAGGTATCGACTGCATTTTGTAATCGTTGACGTAGTTCAACACCTAATACTTTTAAGTCCTGATCTTGGGTCAGGTGTGATTCATAGTACAGTGCAATATCCGCATCGGATTTCGACAACACCATTTCCAACATATCAATTAAGGTTTGGAAATAAGGCCATTGTTCCAGCATCTCATCCAGTGTGTTTTTATGTTGCTCGTGTACTTGATTAATCGCCGTACCCGTTCCAAGCCATGCAGGTAACATCAAGCGAATCTGTGTCCATGCAAATACCCACGGAATCGCACGTAACGATTCAATCCCACCAGTGACTTTACGTTTCGCCGGACGAGAACCCAATGGCAACATTTGCAACTCTAGTTCTGGGGTGACGGTACGTAGATAACGGACAAAATTTGGATTTTCACGCACGGTTTGACGATAGACCTGTACCGATAAATCGGTCATTTGATTCATCAAAGCGCGCCATTCCTGCTTTGGTTCAGGTGGTGGCAACAAGGTTGCCTCAAGTGTCGCAGCGGTATAAATTTCTAAGTTTTGTAGTGCGATACCTTCCAATCCGAATTTAAATCGAATCATTTCACCTTGTTCAGTGACGCGAATCGCCCCTGAGATCGACCCCGGTGGCTGAGAAAATAAAGCTTGTTGGGTTGGCGCACCACCACGACTGATTGAGCCTCCACGGCCATGGAATAAGGTCAGTTGTACGCCATGTTTTTTTGCAATTGCGGTCAGTTCTTCTTGCGCACGATACTGCGCCCAATTGGCTGACATAAATCCTGCATCTTTGGCAGAATCCGAATAGCCAATCATCACTTCATGTTTGCCTTGGATGTGCTGTTTGTACCAATCCATATTGAATAAAGTATTCATGGTTTTGGCTGCGCCGTCCAAGTCCTTGAGCGTTTCAAATAATGGCACCACCCGTAAGGCTTGTTGAATGCCTGCTTCTTTTTGCAAAAGTAAAACCGCCAGTACATCGCTTGGGTATTCTGCCATTGAAATGATATATGCGCCTAAACTCTCACTCGGCTGTTCTGCCAAGGTACGCATGGTGGCAAAGACTTCGAGTACATCGGGATGCTGAATCAGGCTGCCTTCGGGTTCATTCAAAAATTTAGGCAATAATGGTCGTTTGCTTTGTAATTCCTGAATTAAAAAATTCTGCCGTGCTTGTTCGGTCCAAGATTCAAAATTGCCTAAGCCTAAATATTCAGTAATGGCTGAAATGGCTTGGCGATGTCGTCCTGATTCCTGACGAATATCCAGTTTGAGCAGTTCAATCCCAAAACAGTTGACCCGATAAATGAAATCAAGCAATTGCCCATTGGCGATTTCGGCTAGATTGCTGTCCATCAACGAGCGATAACACAGCAGTAAAGGCGCGAGTAGCTCCTCTGTGGTTTTGATGATATTACTATCATCCGCCTCTTGACCTTGTAGGCGTTGCGCCAACCAATAACGGGTTGCTTTTAAGCGTTCGCGGGTACTGCGTAAATATTCACGATACGGTTCAGGATGTTCATAACCCAAAGCTTGGCTCAACTCTGCTGAGCAGCTTTGAATCGACAGTTCCCAACGTAGATTTTCAATATCACGCAGATATAAATCAGCAGCCTGCCAACGCGATAACCACAGCACTTCTTGAGTCACGTGATGGGTAACGTTGGGATTGCCATCACGGTCACCCCCCATCCATGAGGCAAAGCGGATCGGTGCAATGGTCATCGGTAAAGACTGTTCGCAATGCTGTTGTGTCAATTCATTCAGTTCACGCACAAATTTTGGTACAGCATTCCACAAGCTTTGTTCAATGGTGGCAAAGCCCCATTTTGCTTCATCCACAGGAGTTGGGCGATGTTGGCGAATCTCGTCAGTTTGCCATGCCGAACTAACCAGTTGTTTGAGGGTGGCAACGCTGTGTTGGCGTTCTCTCGGGGTTAGCTTCTGTTGATCCAGCTGGGACAAACAATCAGTAATATCATCATATTTTTGAATCAAGGTACGACGGCTGATTTCGGTCGGATGAGCGGTAAGGACCAATTCAATTTTTAAATCACAAATTTGTTGGAACAGTTGTTGTGGGCTGATCTTTTTGGCGTTGAATTTTTTAAATAAATGCGAGAGTGGATTTGGATTTGGGGCGTGCTCATCAAACTCAGCCTGACGACGGCTGCGTACCACGTGATATTGTTCAGCGATATTGGCAAAGTTGAGAAAATGAGAAAATGCACGCGTCAGCGGCAAAATTTCTTCGTCTTTTAAGTTGAGAAACAATTGTTCAAGCTGTTTTTCTGCTTTGATTTGACCATCACGTGCATCTTTGGCGAGGGTACGAATTTGCTCAACTTGATTAAACAATTCTTGCCCAGCATGTTGCTTTAAGGTTTCGCCAAGCAAATTGCCTAATAAGCGGACATCTTCACGTAATGGAGCAGTAATTTGCTGAACCATGCTATTTCTCCCTCAACCATCGCTTGTTATTGTCTAAAAAATCTTGTGCCGTATATGGCGCATGTCGAAAGTACCAGTGGCATACAACAGCACCACTGACTATTCGACTATAGCGTGATTGAGAGACAATCCAAGTGCAGAATGCAAAGAAATGTGAAAATTCTCTAAATTTTAGCTTGATATTTAAGCAAAAAAAGTGAGATTGCTTGCTGAATGGTCTGATCGATTTCAGTGATTGAGGGTACTGCGTCTAAGCCCAATAAAACTCGATGGTGACGTGTACCTAACATCAGTGACAAGATTAATTCTGTTTGCGCAAGCGGTTCATCTGCTTGAATGAATTGAAGCGCGATGGCTTGCTGAAAGAAATCACACCAGACATTGCACATCCGAGTATGTGAGGCATCAAAAAATTGTTGTGTTAATGGACTCTGCTCAGCGGCAAGTTCAAACAGAACCCGATCAAGTTTCAGTGCTTCAGGTAAATAAATAATACTTAAAGCACGGTGACACATTAAATACAGCGCTTGTTCAAAGTTGGTTTCAGCGGTCAGTACAAATTCTTTGGCACAAATCGATTCTTCACAGGTTTCTTCAATTGCACAGATAAATAAGTTAGCTTTATCTTGGAAGTGGTTATATACCGTGAGTTTGGTCACTCCCGCTTCTTTGGCGATTTGATTCATATTGGCTGCGTGATAGCCCAATTTTAAAAAAATAGATTTCGCAGCCTGTAATATTTTGGCTCTTTTCTCTAAATCTTTGGGGCGGCCGCTGCTGATTTGCACGTTATGTTCTCTTTTAATTTAATTCAAAATCAAAACACTAGATTTAATTTTTAATTAGTGTACTCATGGGTATATTAATTAAAAATTAAACAATTTATGATGGTTGCTGTCAATAGACTTTATTGTGCCTTAAAAAATCAATTTGAATAAGAGCGAAACAGAGATGAATCTGCTAAATCATGTAATTGTGGGGTTGCTTGTCCTCAGCAGTGTCACTTTATCAGCATGCCAAAAAGAAGTTCCCAAGACGGAGGAAATTCCTTATGTCATGGTGACCCAACCGAGTCGTAATCACACCGATCAAAAAAGCTATGCAGGTGATGTACAGGCAAAACAACAAACAGCATTGGCGTTCCGCGTTGGGGGACAGGTAACGGAGCGTTATGTCGATGTGGGTGATCGAGTCAAGGTTGGGCAAGTCTTAGCAAAACTCGATGTAAAAGATGCGCAATTGCAAATGAACGCAGCCAAGGCACAATTGGAAAGTGCACAGGCAGCAGCTAAAATTGCCGCTGAAGAATATCAACGTTATCAGCAACTGTTGCCTGTCAATGCTGTCAGTCGCTCACAATTTGATTCGATTAAAAATCAACACGAATCTGCACAAGCAAATTTGCAACAAGCACGCTCGAATTACCAAGTTTCTGCCAATCAAACGGGATATAACCAGCTCATTTCTAATAAAAATGGAGTTATTACCGAGCGTCAAATTGAAACGGGACAAGTGGTCGCCGCAGGACAAGCGGCCTATCAGTTGGCGATTGATGGCGAGCGTGAGGTGGTTTTTGGTGTACCAGAACAAGCTGTGAGTGACATCAAAGTCGGTCAGGCGGTTTGGGTAACTTTATGGTCTCAGCCAGAAGCTCGTTTTGCTGCAAAAGTTCGTGAAGTTTCACCTGCAGCAGGTCAATCACGGACATTTACCGTCAAAGTTTCGCTCCTCGAAGGTCAGTCCAGTATTCAGCTTGGACAAAGCGCCCGCGTATTTTTTGTCAGTCAGGACAGCAATGTTTTGAGTGTGCCGTTGTCGAGTGTCACCGCGACAGATCAGCAAGCCTATTTATGGGTGGTCAATGCCAATCAAACATTACGTAAAGTTCCTGTGACTTTAGGTACTTATGGACGTGACAGTGTGCCGATTTTGTCAGGTTTAAAAGCAACCGACTGGGTGGTGGTTGGCGGCGTACATTTGTTGCGGGATCAGCAAAAAATTCACCCGATTGATCGTGAAAATCGCGAAGTTAGCATAAAAGCGGGAGGTTAATCATGAAATTTAACCTTTCGGAATGGGCCTTAAAAAATAAAGGGATTGTGCTGTACTTTATGCTGCTTTTGGGCATTGTCGGTGTGATGTCTTATTCCAAACTGGCGCAAAGTGAAGACCCGCCGTTTACCTTTAAAGTGATGGTGGTACAAACCTTTTGGCCTGGTGCAACCGCCAAAGAAGTCTCGACACTGGTCACAGATCGGATTGAAAAAGAATTGATGACCACGGGTCAGTATGACCGCATCATGGCCTACTCACGTCCCGGAGAGTCCTTGGTGACTTTTGTGGCGAAGGACAGCCTGCCATCGAGTCAAATTCCTGATGTCTGGTATAACGTGCGCAAGAAGGTCAATGACATTCGCTCAGAACTGCCTAGTGGTGTGCAAGGTCCTTTTTTCAATGATGAGTTCGGTGATACCTTCGGCAATATCTATGTGCTGACAGGCAAAGATTTTGATTATGCCGTCATGAAAGAATATGCCGACCGTTTGCAACTGCAATTGCAACGGGTCAAGGATGTGAGCAAAGTCAATTTGGTTGGCTTGCAAGATCAACGAATCTGGATTGAACTGTCCAATACTAAAGCCGTACAACTCGGTGTTCCTGTCACTGCGATTCAGGAAGCGATTCAAAAACAAAATGACATGGCCAGTGCGGGTTTCTTTGAAACGGGCACAGATCGTATCCAACTTCGCGTCAGTGGACATTTACACAGCGTCGAAGATTTGAAAAAAATGCCGCTCTTAGTGGGTGATAAAACCATTCAATTGGGCGATGTGGCAGATGTTTACCGCGGTTTCAGCGAACCTGCTCAGCCAAGAATGCGCTTTATGGGTGAAAATGGCATCGGGATTGCGGTCTCGATGCGTAAAGGCGGCGATATTATCGCACTGGGTAAAAACCTAGAAACCGAATTTAACCAGCTACAAAAAAGCCTGCCTTTGGGTATGAAACTGCAAAAAGTGTCAGACCAACCCGTGGCGGTGCAACGCAGTATTCAAGAGTTTTTAAAAGTGTTGGCTGAAGCGGTGATTATCGTTTTATTGGTCAGTTTCTTTTCTTTGGGTTTCCGTACGGGTTTAGTGGTTGCACTGTCGATTCCTTTAGTTCTTGCGATGACTTTTGCAGGAATGTCTTTATTTGATGTTGGGTTACATAAGATTTCGCTTGGTGCATTAATTCTTGCATTGGGGCTGTTGGTGGATGATGCCATTATTGCGGTTGAAATGATGGCGATTAAAATGGAGCAGGGCTACAGTCGGCTCAAAGCCGCAGGCTTTGCATGGCAAAGCACAGCCTTTCCAATGCTGACAGGAACACTGATTACCGCAGCAGGTTTCTTACCGATTGCGACAGCGCAATCAGGTACGGGCGAATACACGCGCTCCATTTTCCAAGTGGTGACCATTGCCTTGGTGGTGTCATGGATTGCAGCGGTTTTATTTGTACCCTACTTGGGTGAAAAATTACTGCCCGATTTTAGCAAGCACCAGCAAAAAGCGGCATGGTATCTACGCTTATGGGCGAGATTGCGTAAACAGCCTGCACCTGTGGTACAGGCACATGTGGGGCATCATGATCCATACCAAACTAAGTTTTATCAGTCTTTCCGCCATGTGGTCGAAATCTGTATTACCTATCGTAAGACGGTGATCGCCATTACCGTTGGGATTTTTGTGTTGTCGGTGATGATGTTTAAACTGGTCCCTCAACAGTTTTTCCCGCCGTCAAATCGTGCGGAAATTTTGGTGGATTTAAAACTGGAAGAAGGTGCGTCACTGACGGCAACTGAACAAGCTGTGCAAAAGGTGGAACAATTCCTATCTAAACAAGACGGGATTGATAATTATGTGGCCTATGTCGGCACAGGGTCACCACGCTTTTATCTACCATTAGACCAACAGTTGCCACAAGCAAGCTTTGCTCAATTTGTGGTATTGGCTTCCTCTTTGGATGATCGGGACGAGATTCGCCGTTCTTTAGAGACACAAATTAAAGCCTTATTGCCTCAGGTACGGACGCGTGTTTCTTTATTGGAAAATGGTCCACCTGTAGGTTATCCATTGCAATACCGCATCTCGGGTGAAGATTTGGGCACGGTACGTCAATGGGCACAGCAGGTTTCTAAAGTTGTGAGTGAAGATCCAAATACCACCAATGTGCATTTGGATTGGGGCGAGCCAAGCAAAATCATTGCGATTGAAATTGACCAAGATCGTGCGCGGCAATTGGGCGTTTCTAGTGTTGATTTAGCCAATTTCTTGAATGCTTCGATAACGGGTACAGTCATGAATCAATATCGTGAAAAACGAGAATTGATTGAGATCCGTTTGCGTGGTGATCAAACCGAGCGTGCAGAAGTGGCTTCTTTGGCCAGTTTATCGGTTCCAACCAGCAATGGTACGACTGTGCCATTGGCGCAAATCGCGCAAATTGAATCACGTTTTGAAGAAGGTTTAATTTGGCATCGTAACCGCCTGCCAACCATTACGGTACGGGCTGATATTCGAACCCAGTTACAACCTGCAACTGTGGTTCAACAATTGGCTGATCCGATGCAAGCGATACGTGCAGAGTTGCCAAGTGGCTATCTGCTCGAGGTCGGTGGAACGATAGAAGAGTCTGCACGAGGTCAAAGTTCCGTCAACGCGGGTATGCCGTTATTTTTGGCAGTGGTGATGACGCTATTGATGATTCAGTTACGCAGCATGTCTAGAGCAACGATTGTCTTATTAACCGCACCGTTGGGTTTGATCGGGGTAGTGGCTTTTCTATTATTGTTCAACAAACCGTTTGGTTTCGTTGCGATGCTAGGAACGATTGCACTTTCTGGAATGATCATGCGAAATTCGTTGATTTTGATTGATCAAATTGAGCAAGACATACAAGCAGGGCACGCTGCATGGGATGCCATTATTGGCGCGACCATGCGTCGTTTTCGCCCAATTGTCCTCACTGCAATGGCTGCGGTGTTGGCGATGATTCCTTTATCCCGCAGTATTTTCTTTGGTCCAATGGCGGTTGCGATTATGGGCGGATTGATTGTTGCAACTCTACTGACCTTATTTTTCTTACCTGCACTGTACGCAGCGTGGTTTAAGGTCAAGAAAACAGCAGATCTAACATAATTATTTTGTGAATAGAGGTGCGAAATATTGAAAATTTCAATATAGTAGCATCTATATTTAAGACCAAAAAAATAATGGAATTCCATTGCATGGCTGATTTGGCAAAATGTAATGAATGAGGTGATATAGCGCATGGGGCAAGGTAATATTGAGCAGCATCGCCGATACGTGGCGATTTCTTACGTGTTCATGTTTCTTGCATTATTTACAATCGTATTTGCTGCTTTTGCATATGTATTAGCGCGAAAAGTTGCAGTTGTGGATAATGCTGAGGTGTGGATACATGCGCACGCACTTTGGATTATGCGTAATGTGCTGTTATTTATTCTCATGGCCTTATTTGCAGCGCTATGGTTTATCCCACTGTTCTTTGTTGCGTGGGATAGCACGCTCTGGGTCACAGCGACAACGGTCACAGGTGTGGTATTTAGTCTGATTGCATGGTTGTTTTTGTTGAATGCATGGCTAAAAGGTGTTGCTAAGTACTTTAAAAATAAAGCTGTTTTCTAATTTTGTCTTTTTTTTATTGTATTAGACCTTGTAAAAATATCGTACAGCCCCTATTAAGGCTCTGCTGGCATTTTATAAATAAAATGCCAGCAGAGCCTATTTGTTTGTAGAAATTGAATTAATTCCGTGAGGAGCACCGCCAACCATGGCTAAACGTGATTATTATGAGGTTTTAGGCGTTTCGAAAACCGCAGGTGATGATGAGATCAAAAAAGCCTATCGTAAGTTGGCGATGAAGTATCACCCAGACCGAAATCCAGACAACCCTGAAGCTGAAGACAAATTTAAAGAAGCCTCTGAAGCTTATGAAGTGCTTTCCGATAGTGAAAAGCGCAGCATGTATGATCGTGCTGGACATAGCGCTTTCGAAGGTGGTTTCGGCGGCGGTGGCGGTGGTTTCGGCGGATTTAGCGCAGAGGATATTTTTAGCCAGTTTGGCGATATCTTTGGTGGTGCTTTTGGTGGCGGTGGTCGTCAACAACAGCGTCAACGTCGTGGTTCAGACCTACGCTATGTCATGGAACTCACGCTTGAGGAAGCGGTTAAGGGGATTAAAAAGACTATTACCTTTACTGCGCCAGCCCCTTGTGATGTCTGTGATGGAAAAGGGTCTAAAAACCCGAATGATGTAGAAACGTGCCGTACCTGTCACGGTGCAGGTCAAGTGCGTATGCAGCAGGGTTTCTTCTCTGTTCAGCAAACCTGTAGCACCTGTCGTGGTCAAGGTAAAATCATTAAGAATCCATGTCATGCATGTCATGGTTCAGGTGTTGCTGATCGTCAGCAGACCCTAGAAGTGACCATTCCTGCAGGGGTAGACAATGGTGATCGCGTACGCTTAACCGGTAAAGGTGAAGCCATTCGTGATGGCCAGTCAGGTGATTTGTACGTTGAAGTTGTGGTGCGTGAACACGAAATTTTCCAACGTGATGGCGCTGATCTGTATATGGATGTTCCTGTCAGTATCGCGGATGCTGCTTTGGGTAAAGAGCTTGAGATTCCAACCCTTGATGGCCGTGTCAGCTTAAAAATTCCTGAAGGTACGCAAACGGGTAAAATGTTCCGTTTACGCGGCAAAGGTGTTCGTCCAGTGCGCAGCAGTATGCAAGGTGATTTACTGTGCCGTATTGTGATTGAAACGCCTGTGAACTTAACTAGCCGTCAGCGTGAGTTGTTAAAAGAATTACAGATTTCTTTTGATGGTGAAGACAGTACTTCTTCTCCAAAGAAAAAATCATTCTTTGATCGTCTATTTGATTAATCGACATCAACAGAAAAAACCTGCTTCGGCAGGTTTTTTTGTGGGAATTTTTTAGGAACTCAAGGTTCTTTGATTTATAAGAAATTATAACCAGCATTTACTATTGTGCTGGCGGCATGGATGCCGCCCGTTTGGCTGTGGTATCAGGGAAGTACCATCAGCCAAACAGAGGATTTTTGTTTACTTTTGATCCTTCAAAAGTAATAAATTGCCTATACAAAAGATATCTGCTGATTTCTTACTTATGAGGCTGTATAGGCTTAACGGAGTCGTGCCGAGTTCTCATCCTATTTTAGGATAAGCCACTATGTCTTGCACTTCAGTTGAAATATATTTCAACTTCGTTCAGGCTCGACCTACTTTTGTTTCGGCAAAAGTAGGCAAAACCATTGTCATCCACAAAACCTGTTCACTTCTAGCATTTATCTAGATCTATCAATCGTACATAACCATCCATCTTTCTGAAACCATGCAGGTTGTGGATGACGTTATTGAGTATCATATTTCAGACGAGATTTTATATTGAACTCAGGTTATAGTACGAAACATGAAACACAAACTTTGGGAAAAATTATGTCAACTTCTCCACGCATAGGAATCTTGGGTGCAGGCGGACGCATGGGGCGTATTCTGATTCAAGCTGTGCAACAAGCAGGCTATCAACTTGCAGCCGCAGTTGAGCGTCCTGAAAGCAGCTTGGTCGGTGCGGATGCAGGTGAGCTTGCAGGTGTGGGCAGCATCGGTGTCAAGGTGGTGGGAAGTTTGAATGAAGTTTTAAAAGATTGTGATGTGGTGATCGACTTTACCGCACCTGTGGCAACTGAACAGCATCTCAAATTATGTCGTGAAGCAGGCGTTGCGATGGTGATTGGCACTACGGGCATGTCAGATGAACAGAAGGCATTTTTAGACGAATCAGCGACACAAACACCTGTTGTGTACGCAGCCAACTACTCCGTTGGGGTCAACGTTTCAATTAAACTATTGGAATTGGCGGCTCAAGTGTTTGGTGATACGGTCGATATCGAGATTATTGAAGCGCATCATCGCCATAAAGTCGATGCGCCTTCTGGTACTGCATTTATGATGGGTGAGGCAATTGCAGATACCTTAGGACGTAACTTAAAAGAAGTTGCGGTCTATGGTCGTGAAGGTTATACCGGCCCACGTGATCGTCAAACCATTGGTTTTGAAACCATTCGTGGTGGTGATATCGTGGGTGAACACACAGTGATGTTTATTGGTGAAGGTGAGCGTGTTGAAGTGACGCACAAAGCCACCAATCGTATGAACTTTGCTTCTGGTGCTGTGCGTGCTGCTGCATGGGTGGTGGGACGTGAAGCACGTAAATATGATATGAAAGATGTTTTAGGTTTTAACGATATTCAAGTATAAAATCTTACTTTTTTGCACTATAAAAAGAGCTTGTTGAGCTTTGCATCCAGAGCAAAGTGCAGCAAGTTCTCACCATCATTAAAACAATTGAGCATGCCATGAATAAAAAACAGATTGTTCTCGCTACGCTATTAAGTGTCACCAGCGTAGTTGTAAGTGCGACAGCAGAAACTGCAAAACTTAGCCTACATCGCAATGATATTAAGGTTTGGACCTATCAAACAGAAAATAATCCTGTGTTTCAGTATAAAGCTGAAACCACGTTTGATGTACCGCTAGAGCGTGCGGTGGCAGTGGTACTGGATGTGGAGCGCACACCGAAATGGGTACCTTATGTCGGTAAAGCACAACTGTTGTCTCGTGACGAGAAAAAGGGTGAGTTTATTCTGTACATGGTGCTGGATTTTCCATTTCCGCTCAAAGACCGTGATGTGGTGATTAAAGGCAAAATGAGTAAAAATGCGGATGGTAGCATTAGTATTAAGAATCAAGCGATTAAGTATGATTATCCTGAACAGCCTGACATTATCCGCTTGAGTCGCTATGAGGGGGATTGGACCTTTCAGAGAGTTGCGGAAAATAAGGTCAAAGTTTCCACCAGTGGTTATGCAGATCCAGCAGGGGCGATTCCGTTGAGTTTTGTCAATATGTTTGTACAGCAACAGCCTTATCAAATGCTGATGAAAATGAAAAAAGAAGTGCATCATCCATTATATAAACAACCGAAATTACCTGATTTGTTGAAATAAAAAATACCTGATTTATGATTTAAATCAGGTATTTTTTTAATTTAAACTTGAGGGCATTGTTGATACTGGGCGTTGTGTTTGCGTGAGAGTTTGATTTGAATGAACACCAAGATTAAACCAATGCCTGCTAATAGCGCACCGATCATGGAAACCGATGTATAGTTTAAGCCGAGACTGAGTACCATCCCACCTGCGGCCGCACCAATGGCATTGCCCAGATTAAAAGCGCCAATATTGACTGAAGATGCGAGTCCTGATGCTTCATGGGCAACGGACATTACCCGCATTTGTAAGGGTGGAACAATCGCAAAGGCTGCTGCACCCCAAACTACCAAACCAATCGCAGCACCCAACTGACTTTGTGCGAGGATCGGGAAAATGAGCATCAGTACGATCAATAACAGCAAGAAGCCAATTAAGGTCTTATCAATCGATAAATCAGCAAATTTACCGCCGAAATGATTACCCACTGAGAAACCAATCCCGATGAGGACCAGCATCATGGTGATAAAGAATGGTGATGCTTGAGTGAACTCAACTAAACTTGGCGCGATATAGGTATATAGGGTAAACATCGCTGAAGCCCCAAACACGGTGGTGAGCAATGCCAACACGACTGGCAGACGGGTCAGCACGCTGAGCTCCATTTTTACATTGGTTTTTTGTCCAACAGAGCCAAAAGGCAGGGCTTTCCAAAGCGATAACATGGTGATAACGCCGAGTACAGAAATCGCAAGGAAAGACATTCGCCAACCGATATTTTGCCCCACCCACGTCGCAAGTGGTACACCTCCGATATTGGCAATGGTGAGTCCCATGAACATGGTTGCAACCGCACTGGCCTGTTTATGTGTTGGAACGACACTGGCGGCAACTACGGAACCAATGCCGAAGAATGCACCGTGATTCAGACTGGTGATCAGGCGTGCGCCGATGAGACTCATATAATTCGGAGCAAACGCTGCGATCAGGTTGCCGATGGTAAAGATCGCCATCAATAGAATGAGTGCATTACGACGAGCAAAGCCGCCGAACCACAAGGTCATGATCGGCGCACCAAGCATTACGCCCAATGCATAACCTGTGATCAGCATGCCTGCACTGGGGATGGACACGCCCAGATCGTTGGCAATATTGGGCAATAGTCCCATAGGCGAGAACTCGGTCGTCCCAATCGCAAATGCACCAATTGCCAGTGCCAGCAAAGGAAGATTAATGCGACTGCTCATATTATTGATCCCATTCAGGCGCAAATGCTTCAGGACTGACCTCGCGGCCATTACGTTCAAGTTGTGCAATCATCCGCATTTCTTCAATACTGAGCTGTAGTTGTTGTGCTTTCAAATTGCTAATCAGATTTTCACGTTTAGTTGAAGATGGGATCACCGCATAACCCTGTTGTAATGCCCAAGCCAATGTCACTTGTGCTGTGGTTGCCTGATGCCGTGCGGCGATTTCAAGTAGGATCGGATCATTTAGCACTTTGCCATAGGCAAGTGTCATATATGAGGTCACATCAATGTTTTGTTCAGCCAGATAATTGACCAAGTTTTGGTTCTGTAAATAAGGGCTTAATTCAATTTGATTGGTGGCAATGTGTTCTGCCCCAATGCGTTCAATTGCTTGCTGGGTTAAGGCAATATTGAAATTTGAGATACCAATCTGCTTGGTTAAACCTTGCTGTTTTGCTTCTAAAAGCAATTGCATCACGGTGGGAATAGAGACACCCAATTGCGGAGCAGGCCAATGAATCAAGGTCAAATCAACGGCATCAGTGCGCAGCTTTTGTAGGCTTTCTTTTAAACTTGGAATAAGTTTATCTTCTGCAAAATTATCGACCCAGATTTTTGTGGTTAAGAACACATCTTGGCGTGCAACCCCACTTTCAGCGATTGCTTGCCCAACTTCGGCTTCATTTTCATAAATTTGTGCGGTATCAATCGCACGATAGCCGACATCCAAGGCCGTTTTAACAGAATCAATCACCACTTGATCTTTAAGACGGAAAGTACCTAAACCAAATTGTGGGATATGCATATTATTCACCTTATCTTGTTTTGCTCAACTGAGCGTATCCAGTTCATAGGTGCAATTTTGCGACGATTATTGTTGCTAAAAAATACAGGAATTTGCAAAATATAGTTGATTAATTATCAACAATTGAGCATTGCAATGAAATCAACAATAGAGGAATTGGTTGCTTTTATTAGTATTGTGGACACGGGTTCTTTTATTGCTGCCGCAGAAAAATTAGGGCAGACCTCATCTGGACTGAGTCGTTCATTGAGTCGTTTAGAAGCAAAACTAGAAGTGACTTTAGTCGAGCGAACCACGCGTAAATTAAAACTTACCCAAGAAGGGCAACAGTTTCTCGATCATGCCCGTAAAATACTCAATGACTTAAATGCCGCAGAAGAAGCTTTACAACGATCAGATCAGGCGACCTCTGGTTTGATACGGATTGATTCCGCGACGCCTTTTATCTTGCATGTGATTGCGCCGTTGATGCATGGATTTAGACAACGCTATCCCAATATTGAAATAGAAATAAACAGCAATGATTTGGTGATTGATTTACTCGAACATAAAACCGATGTGGCATTCCGTTTCGGTGAACTGCATGATTCAAGTTTACATGCCAAATTGGTGTGTAAAAGCCGAGTCTATATTGTTGCCAGCCCTGACTATCTAAGACGTAAGGGAAAACCAGATCAGCCAAAACAACTGTCTGATCATGATCTGATCGGCTTTACTCGCCCTGCCTATATCAATACATGGCCGATTAAAGTGGATCATGCGTATTTCTTGGCAAAAGCTCAAATGAAGGCATCTAGCGGGGAGACCGTGCGACAATTATGCTTGCGGGGGCAGGGAATCGCACGGCTATCAGAATATGAGATATGGAAAGACCTAAAAGAAGGTCGTTTAGAAGCGCTATTTGAGGATCAAATTGAGCATTCATACCAAAGCATCCATGCGGTTTATTATCAACAAGAACATTTGCCGAAGCGTGTCCGTTTATTTATTGAGTTTTTGACTGAGCAATTAAGTCAGGGCTTTTCGGTTTGCCAATAGCCTCATTCTGAAGCTGTACATTCAAGACTGGAACTAATGCACCTTTGGCTTGAATGACTGAAACCATGATCTGCTGATTTTTTAAAGTACATTCAAGCTCAACGGTAGGCAAATATACACCCGACAAAATCAGCCCATTTTCATTGGGTTTTTTATAGGTCAATTTGAGCGTATGTTGCTGTTCCTGTGCCGGACCTTGTTCAAGTTTCCAAAGCTCATAGCTCTGCTGGTTTTGCGTGGTTAAATACCCCTCAGCAAGTCTTTTACAGACCTGTTGCTGTTGATAAGCATGCTGATCGGTAAATTGGCAGCCCGTAAATAGGATGCTACATAATATAAATAAGCGTTTATTTTTCATTGCCTTATCCTCCTGTAGTTGATTTTTATAGCTTAATGGTGTTGTATAAACCAATACAGATACAGAAATTTTTAAAAAAGCAGTACAGAAAATGACTTTTCAATATCAACGCCTTGCAGAACAGCTTGCACACAAAATTTATCAGCATGAATTACAGCCACAACATAAGTTGAGTTCTTTAAGAGAATTTGCACGTCAGCAAAAAGTGAGTTTAAGCACTGCACAACAATGCTATGAATTGTTGGAAGCAAGAGGATTGATTTATGTGAAAGCAAAATCTGGCTATTTTGTCAGCTCAAGGCAATATCAAAGTCCCATTCCAGATAGCCCTCAATTTGAATCCATGGCTCGGCAAGTCTCCAATTTGGATTTGCAGAATCAAATTCAGACCGCCTCAATTCAAAGTCATTTAACCCCATTGGGTGCGATTCAACTTTCTCCGCATTTGATTCCTGTCGATGGTTTGCGCCGTTCTTTGCAACGAGCGTTGAAGCATTGCCAGCCTGAAGACTTTTTGTATTGCAATAAACAGGGACATGAGCAATTACGTCAGGCACTCTCTGACCACTGGCGTGAGGATGGGGTGTACATCGCAGCCGACGATATTTTTATTAGCAATGGTTGTTTGCCTGCGATTTCTTTACTGATTCAACAGATGAGCAAAGAAGGCGATAGCATTATGATTCCGACGCCGACTTTTAATGGTCAGTTGCAGTTGCTTGCAGGATTGAAACGCAAAATTATTGAAATTCCTGCAGATCATCGAGGTATTGACTTAGAGCGCTTAGAATTCTTTATGCAGCAGGGTAGTGCCAAGCTATGCTTGTTGACCGCCAATTTTCAAAATCCACTGGGCTATTGCTTGAGTAATCAACAGAAACAGCGGATTGCTGAGCTGGCTGAGCAGTATCAATGTTTTATTTTGGAAGATGATATTTATGCCGAATGTAGCTATCAAAAAGAACGTCCATTACCGATTCGCCACTGGGATCGAAAAGGTTACGTGATTTTGTGTGGTTCTGTATCGAAGTCTTTATCCAGTGCCTACCGTGTCGGCTGGTTTTGCTTGGGGCAACAACTTGAGCATCTACGCCCTCAATTTTTGGCGAATAATATTGGGGTGAATACACCCTTACAGCTTGGGTTGGCAGATTTTATTTATAGCCGTGCTTATCGTGAGCATTTAGATCAGTTGAGACCTAGGTTGATGCAGCAGGTGGAACAGTATCGTGCCTGTATTCTAGAGACCTTTCAAGGCATTCCAATTGCATTAAGCCAATCTCTAGGCGGTTATGCTTTGTGGATGCAGTTGCCAACCACGATTACAGGCTTGGAGCTGTACTATTTGGCGCAAAGCAAGGGCATTAATATTGTACCTGGAGAGGTATTTGGTGAAGATCAGCGTTATCAACATTATCTACGCTTAAATGCAGGACATGCCTTTACAGAAGAAATCCGCCAAGCGATTCAACAGTTGGCGGATTGGGTCAGACAGAGTTTGGAACCACCTTTGAGTTAGTCGAAGTCAGCTTTGAGCACGACGCGGTAACGTGCTTGGCCTGAATGAAGTCGCTTAATGGCGTCATTGAGTTGAGACATTGGGAATAACTCAATTTGCGGTGCAATCTGTTTACGGGCTGCGAACTGTAGCAGCTGGCGTAATGCCAAAGGGGAGCCTGTTGGAGAAGAGGTGACTGATTTGGCCCCGTTCATGAGCGTTCCAACGGAAACAGGAATCGGTTCTAAAGTCACCCCTAAGAAATGTAGGCAGCCATTCGGTGCAAGTGTATTGAGATAGGCTTGCCAATTCAGCGTCACATTTACCGTGCTAAGCAATAAATCAAATTTACCACGTTGGGCTTTGATCGCTTGCGCATCACGGCTATTCACCACATGGTCTGCGCCCATGCCTTTGAGTTCTTCGGTTTTCTCAGGATTGGAGCTAAATGCAGTAATTTCACAGCCCCACGCTTTGAGTAATTTAATCGCAATATGACCTAAGCCACCGATACCAATCACCCCAACATGATGTGTCGCTTGAATCTTATGCTTAAGTAAAGGATCAAAAACCGTAATGCCACCGCAAAGTAATGGTCCTGCACTTTCAGGGTCTAAATCCTCTGGCAGGGGAATGACCCATTGCCAACCTGCACGGACTTTCTCTGCAAATCCACCAGCATGTCCCACGATGGTCGCCACGTTTTCACCTGTACATAGCACTTGATTGCCGCCA
The DNA here is from genome assembly GCF_000369505.1 of Acinetobacter sp. NIPH 298. Lineage (GTDB taxonomy): Bacteria > Pseudomonadota > Gammaproteobacteria > Pseudomonadales > Moraxellaceae > Acinetobacter. Next base: position 497,158 of record NZ_KB850053.1, on the reverse strand, counting down.
ATACATGGATCGCAGGCTTGGCAACTTTCCGCGGTCCAGCCGATGCCGACACGTTGACCAATTTTGAGTCCTTTGGCTTCTGAGCCAAGCGCAACAATGCTGCCAATAATTTCATGCCCCGCAACAGCAGGATAGCTTGTTGAGCGCCAATCATTATTAATCACAGACAGGTCAGAATGGCACAGACCACAGTATTCCACTTTGACTTCAACTTGATGCGCTTGTAATTCACCTGCATCAAATTGGTAAGGAACCAGTTGTTCTCCTGCTTGCATTGCAGCATAAGCACGAATGAGGTTATTGCTCATAGCAACTCCTATTGAAGGAAAATTTAAAGAAACTATTTAAAATAGCAATCATTTTCGTGGTCATTGACCATACCTACAGCTTGCATAAACGCATAGCAGGTGGTTGGGCCTACAAACTTAAAACCACGTTTTTTCAGTGTTTTGGAAAGTATTTGACTGATCTCAGTTTGTGCAGGGGCTTCGCGATAATTTACGACATCATTCTCTAAGATTTTCTGATCAACAAAGCTCCATAGCCAAAATACCACATCATCAACTTCATCTTTGAGTTTGAGCCAAGCAATGGCATTGTCTCGGATGGCTTTGAGTTTGCCCAAATGACGAATTAAACCAGCATCGCTGAGTTTGTTTTCAAGTTGATCATCTGTCAGTACGGCGATTTCTGTAATCGGAAATTGGAAGAAATGTGAGCGATAGTTTTCACGTTTTTTCAGTACGGTAATCCATGATAAGCCGGCTTGTTGTCCTTCGAGACAGAGCATCTCAAATAAGCGGGCTTCATCATGCTCAGCTTTGCCCCATTCTTCATCATGGTAAGCGATATAGAGTGGATCGTTAGAGCACCAACCACAGCGTTGAGGGGACATGAAACCACTCCTTATTTTTTATGAAATTCGTTTTTGATGGGTTTTTTTAAGAATCTTTGTGATGTCTTGTTGAGTCATGATTGGATTCTATCATCAGCCTACATGATCATGCACTTTAGTTGAAATATATTTTAATTTTGTTCAGACATGATCTGAAAAGTAGTCAAAGCTTCGCAAGTTTTTCAGGGTGAGATGTAGCATCCATGCCATCTCTATAATCGTTGTTCGCTGCTCGGTTTTAATCGATTTAATTAAATTTTAAATACCAGCCATTCATCAGCATGTGTATCCCAATAATACAATTCAGCGCTGTCTAAATCCGCAAATTTAAGCCAAAAGTCTTTGCCTGTTTTATCTGCAAAGCCTGTACTAATCAATAATGCATCTTCAGTGATTTCCATGATCCAGCCTTGATAACTGGTTCCATTGATGATGATTTTTTGCTGATTTCCAGACTCTGCAAATTCAACCAGCCGTTCGATTAATACTTCTGACATTGCGTGTTCCTAACGTAAATAAGGGTATGGATTGACTGCACCACGTCCTTTGCCATTTAAATAAATGCCATAGTGCAAATGTGGGGCAGTGTGGCGTGCATTGCCCGTGTTGCCGACATAACCAATGAAATCACCTTTACGGACATAATCGCCGACATTGAGACCACGTTTATGCCCATTTAAATGTGCGTAATAATGCCATGAGCCTGCTGGTCCACGGATCCAAATGACTTTGCCACCTAAATTATTGTTGCGTAAATCAGCGACCAGCCCATCGGTTGCACTATACACTTTCGTACCACGCTCTGCCATGATATCAATGCCCTCATGGCTACGACCTTGGCTACGCGCAGCACCCCAAGTATCCCGTAATTCACTGCGGCTTACTCCTTTAACAGGGATGGGCAAGCGACTGTCTAAACGCATTGTTTGAAGTTTATTCAGTTGGACACTGGGCAATGGTGTTGGTTTTTTTGGGGCAGTGCTACACGCTGAAAGAAACACCATGAATACACCAAGAACCGTATAGCGGATTGGATGATGCACATCAACTCCTTGTCATTGGACAGATCATAATTTACTTAATGTCTTCTGCCTTTGGTTTCGCTGTAATCAATTTTTTCATGGCTGTTGGAACGCCTTTGGCAATGGCAGCGGTAGGATTTAACCAGATACCACCGAGTTCGATACTGAGTTGTTCCTTTTGATCATGTTCCACGTGGAACAGTTTTTCATGCAATAGCCAAGTAAAGTGAGTGAAACTATGGCTTATCTGTACAGATGATACTTGAGCTTGAAGTTTGAAGTGTCGCTCAATCTGTTGTAATTCGGTTGCTTGCTCAATGATTGGTAAGCAATATAAGCCACCCCATAAACCGTGGGATTCACGTTGTTGCCATAACCATTCATCACCTGATTGGATCAGCAGCACATCAGCCGTTTTGACAGGGACAGGCTTTTTGGCTTTTTTGAAAGGAAGCTGTTGTTCTAAGCCTTGTTGATAGGCTTGGCAATGTTGTTGCATCGGGCAATATAAACACAATGGTTTCCTCGGTGTGCAAACGGTTGCACCCAAATCCATAATCGCTTGGGTATAGTCATGATTACGCTCGTGGGGACATAGCTGCTCGGCAATGTTCCATAAAGCACGCTCATGCACTGGCTTAGATAAATCATCTTCAATCGCAAAGAACCGTGCTAAAACACGTTTTACATTGCCATCCATAATCACGCCATATTGGCGTAGACCAAGTGACATCAGCGCACCTGCGGTAGACGGACCGATACCAGGGAGTTCGATCCATTGTTCTAATGTTTCGGGGAACTTTCCATGTTGGCTGACGATCGCTGCGGCTTTGTGCAAATTCCGCGCACGGGCGTAATAACCTAATCCTGCCCAGTACGGAGCAACGTCATCCCAACTGGCTTGACCAAGGGTTTCAACGGTCGGGAAGCGCTCAATAAAGCGATCGAAATATTGTAGAACGGTTTTGACTTGGGTCTGTTGTAACATGATTTCTGATACCCAAACTTTGTAGGGGTCATCCGCAACTTGCCAAGGTAAATCATGGCGACCGTGTTGATCGTACCAAGTCAGCAGTGCATCGGAAAATGAGAAATCAGGCATGAATTAGAACAGTAAAAAGCAGAAGGATAGTATAGCGGAAATAGAACGACGTTCTAATTTAAATTCTCTTAAACATTTGCTGATATAAGCCGAAGCATTTACTTGTGGGTGGGCGGCATGTAATTTTTTCATCAGCCTGCGGCTCGCCTTACTTTTCAAGGATGAAAAGTAAGCAAAAATGCTTTATTGAACTGACATTACATCCTGAGCAATTTTAAAGCAACGCTTTGAAACTAGCGCAAGGCAGCCCAACAGGCGGCATCCATGCCGCCTTTGCACGAGCAACTGTTATCGAGGGTTTAGATATCAAGATGATGTTAACTCGGATTTAAGTTTTGAAAAATCATCTAGCCAATTATTTACCGATTATTTTAAATGTTTATCTAGCAACTCATACATCGCTTCAAGACCTTGACGCTCTGCTTCAGCGTTATAGCCCAAGTCAACATTGTTGGCTTTGGCACGTTCATCAGCGAGTGGATTACTGAAACCATGTTTAGCATCTTCAAAGATGATCACCTCATGATCCACCTGAGCATCATGCATTTCCTGACGGAAACTTGCCACATCATCTAAAGTTACCATGCTATCAAGTTCACCATGCAGCACTAAGATCTCAGCTTTCACTTGATCTTTCTGTGCTGGCGCTTTAGGACTGAGCACTGCATGGAAGGTTGCGACGGCTTTTACATCTGCACCAGAACGGGCTAAATCAAGCACAACCTTACCGCCATAACAGAAACCAATAGCCGCCAGTTTCTCAGCATTAACCTCCGGTTGAGCTGCTAGTGTTGCTAAACCCGCTTGCGCACGACTGACAATGGTATCGGCATGTTCAAAAGTCTGATTCATCCATTCAGATGCTTGAGGAACAGCAGTTGTGACTTTTTTATCACCATACATATCGATCGCTAAAGCCGCGTAACCATGCTCAGCAAGCTCACGGGCACGTTGCTCAGTATATTCATTACGGCCCCACCATTCAGGTGCAACAATGACACCTGCAATAGGCGTAGCAATCTCTGGGGCTGCAAAATAACCAATCAAACGTTGACCATCGGCAGCGGTGTATTCAATTTCACGTGTGGTAATCGGGAAGCTCATTTTTAAATCCTAATCTGTATTTTTAGAATGTATCGATTAAAGCATAAAATCGGAAAATTGAAGACCTCGCCAAGGTACAAATTTTGAGGTCTTGGATCACTAAGAGGAAAATGATGAAGCATAAAAAAAGAAGAATACCGAGATTCTTCTTTTTTTATTCATTGTTAATAAATATCTAGACTTTACCTCTAGATAAGAAACCAACGATTGCCAAAATAACAGCAACGACTAGTAAAATAACTGCAAAATCTTTTGATAAGCCCGCAACACCACCGAAACCTAATAAACTGGCGATCAGTGCGATTACTGCAAAAATAATGGCCCAACGGAACATAATGTGTTTCCTCCTAATTTATCGTTATGTTTCCACTATAGCGTGTGTTTTTTGAGCTAAATGTGGTGTTTCTGTGGTTGAAATGTTGAATAGATTAAGAAATGTTAATCGGATAATCTGTTTGAAAACCAAGTTAATGATGGATGAATGCTATAATAAAAAGCTCGCTTAAAATGAAAGCCTTGGTATGTCCATCGAACTTCGTCCAAATTTTTGGAAACAATACACACTTGATCAGCTCACGCATGCTGAGTGGGAAGCATTGTGCGATGGCTGTGGTTTATGTTGTTTGATTAAGCTTGAAGATGAGGAAACGGCTGAGGTTGCTTATACCAAAGTGGCGTGCAAGTTATTGGACTGTACAACAGCCAGTTGTTCTGATTATGCACAGCGTCAGCAGCATGTTCCTGACTGTATTCAGCTCACGCTTGAACAATTGCAGACCATCACATGGTTACCACCAAGTTGTGCTTATCGTCGTTTAAGCGAAGGGAAAAACCTACCCTCATGGCATTATCTCAATACAGGTTCACGTCAAAGTGTGATTCGGGCCAAGAAATCAGCAGCAGGACGATGTATTTCAGAAAGTGATGTCGATGAAGAACAGATCGAAGATTATATTGTTCGTTGGGTGCGTTGATCTGGATTGCAAATGGATTCTTTATAAATAAAAACAACACTTTTACAGCAGTTTTATTCGTCAATCCCCGTACTATTAGAACAAATAAGAGGGAGATATAAAATGATGATGAAGCGAGTCGCAACCCCACTTTTATGTGGTGGTTTTATATTTTTACAAGCCTGTGGTGCAAATAATACCAACTCTAAAACGCCAGAATCGAATGCTGCACAGCAGAGCTCAAAAACAGCAATCCAACAACAATCTTATCAAGTAGAAACCATTGCTCAATTCAATGAACCGTGGGCGATGACCACCTTACCTGACCAACGCATATTGCTTACTGAACGCAAAGGAAAATTAAAAATAATTGACCCGAAAACTAAGCAAAGTCTGGATGTGCAAGGTGTTCCGACGGTGAGTTATGGTGGTCAGGGTGGTTTAGGTGATGTTGTTTTACATCCGAAATTTCAGCAAAACCATTGGATCTATTTGAGTTACGCGACCAAAGGGCAAGGTGGCTATGGCGCTGTGATTTCACGAGCGAAACTTGATTTATCAAATCCAGCACAACCGAAACTTACGGATGTAAAAACAATATGGCAACAAGTGCCTAAAGTCTCAGGACAGGGACATTATGGTCATCGCATGCTATTTGGTTCTGATGGCAAGTTGTGGGTGAGTTCAGGAGAACGACAAAAATTTGATCCAGCGCAGGATATGAAAAGTAATCTGGGTAAAGTTTTACGGTTAAATGATGATGGAACAGCAGTGGCAGATAATCCATTTAGCCAACAAGGAGGCGTGACTGCGGAAATATGGTCCCTTGGGCACCGTAACCCACTCGGCATGGCATTTGATACGAAACAACAGCTCTGGGTGGTCGAAATGGGCCCTGAAGGCGGCGATGAACTGAACCTCATTGTTAAGGGTGAAAATTATGGTTATCCAATTGTCTCGAATGGAGACCACTATTCAGGTTTGAAGATTCCAGATCATCAAACTCGCCCAGAATTTAAAGCACCTGAAATTGATTGGACACCTGTTATTTCACCTTCAAGTATGATCATTTATACAGGCAAAGAATTTCCTTTATGGCAGCAAAAGGCCTTAATCGGTGGTTTGTCCTCTAAAGCCATTGTGGTGGTGGATTTAAATACTCGACCTGTAAAAGAAGTTCAGCGGCTGGATATGAAACAACGAATTCGGGGCTTGCACCAAGCTCAGGATGGCTCGATTTGGGTGATCGAAGATGGTCCGCAAGCCAAATTACTCAAACTCAGTACCAATTAAATTTTAACTTAAAGTGAAATGATGAATGATGAAGTCGAACCCTCTCGCGATGCCTTCGAAAAAATTATTGTTGATTGCAGGACTTTTGTCGTGCAATTCGATGCTTTGGGCACAACAACTGACGGAGCAACAAGTCAAACAGGTGCTTGATCAACAATTTAAACCATTGTTAGAACAATATAAAATTCCAGGTATGGCAGTCGCAGTGACTTTGAATGGTCAACATTATTTCATCAACTATGGTCTGGCTTCAAAGCAAAGTAAACAAGCTGTTAGCAGCGATACTTTGTTTGAATTAGGTTCAGTCAGTAAAACCTTTAATGCAACCTTAGCGGGTTATGCTCAGGCGCAAGGGCGATTATCTTTCTCTGATCATCCTGCCAAGTATTTTCCTGAACTAAAGAATACCGCCGTCAACCGCGCCACCATCCTCAACCTTGGCACTTACAGTGCGGGTGACTTCCCACTCCAGTTTCCTGATTCGGTCGTGAAACAGCAGGATATGTTGAAGTATTACCAAACATGGCAGCCGAAAAGCCAAGTAGGGACGACACGACAATATTCCAATCCGAGTATTGGTTTGATGGGCTATGTTACGGCTTTGGCGATGAAAAAACCGTATCCAGAATTGGTTGAGAAAACGCTTTTTCCTCAATTGGGAATGACACAAAGTTTTATCAATGTACCAGAACAGCACATGTCGAAGTACGCATGGGGATATAAAGCTGATCAAGCCATGCGTGTTTCTGCGGGTATGCTGGATGCAGAAGCCTATGGCGTGAAAAGTAGTAGTTCGGATATGCTAAAATTTCTGGATACACAGATCAATGTGCAACAGTTGCAACAGCCCATCCGTAAAGCCATTGAAAATACCCATGTTGGTTATTTTAAAGTTGGCTCAATGACTCAAGGCTTAGGCTGGGAACAGTATCAATACCCAGTGAAACTAGAGACCTTGTTGGATGGGAATTCCAGCAAAATGGCATTGGAAAGCCATGCTGTTACCCCAATCAAACAGCCGAAGATCGCTTCACCAGCAACGTTCTTTAATAAAACTGGTGCGACCAATGGTTTTGGTGCATACGCTGCGTTTATTCCGCAACAAAAAATTGGGATTGTGATGCTCGCCAACACCAATTTCCCAAATGCAGAACGCATTAAAGCGAGCTATCGAAGCATCGAGCAGCTCATTCAACTGCAACAAGTTCGATAGAATGATCAGTTGATCGCAGATTCAAATTGTAGATTTGAGTCAGACACAATAGACTACGGTAAAAGACCATAAAGCCATTGATAATGTCCGATACGCATATTCCTCTACCTGAACGTTTACGTCCTCGTGACTTGTCCGAAATTATTGGACAAGATCATTTGCTCGGTGAAAATGCACCGTTACGTCAAATGATTGATCAGGGACATCTACCTTCGATTATCTTCTGGGGACCACCGGGTGTGGGGAAAACCACGATTGCATTATTACTGGCTCAAGCGGTAGATCGTCCTTTTATTAGCTTATCTGCGCTCAATACAGGCGTGAAAGAGTTACGTGAAGTGATTGCGGAAAGTGGTGATCTACTCAACTTGACACCAGTGGTCTTTATTGATGAGATTCATCGTTTCAATAAATCGCAACAAGATGCCTTACTCAATGCCGTTGAGAAAGGCAAGATCACCTTAATTGGTGCAACCACTGAAAACCCCTCTTTTGAGGTCAACAGTGCACTTTTATCACGCTGTCAGGTGTATACCCTCAATAGTCTGGACGCGGATGCGATTCAAACACTGCTGAACAAGGCCATACAAAGCGATCAATTCTTAAAAGAACGTTTTATTCAAATTGAAGAATATGATGCGCTGACTCAATTTGCTGCGGGCGACGCTCGTAAAGCATTGAACCTGATTGATTTGATCGCCAGCACATTTGAGGCTGATATCGAAAATATCATCACTGATGCCATTGTGATAAAAGTAGCGCAGCAAAATATTGCGCGTTATGACAAATCGGGTGAGCAACATTACGATGTGGTTTCGGCATTTATTAAGTCTATTCGCGGCAGTGATCCAGATGCAACCTTGTATTGGATGGCACGTATGCTCAAAGGCGGCGAAGATCCTGTGTTTATCGCGCGTCGTATGTTGATTGCGGCTTCAGAAGATATTGGTAACTCCAATCCGAATGCATTATTACTGGCAGGTGAATGCTTCCGTTCAGTACAAGCAGTGGGCATACCTGAGGCGCGTATTATTTTAGGACAGACCGCTGTTTATTTAGCCACTAGCCCGAAAAGTAACAGTACTTATTTAGCGATTAATCGGGCTTTAGAGTTGGCTGAAAAGACCGCAAATCTACCAGTGCCATTACATTTGCGGAATGCACCAACCAAGTTAATGAAACAACAGGGCTATGGTGTGGATTATCAATATCCACATAATTTCCCAGAACATTTTGTGTTGCAGGAATACTTACCGCCAGAGTTGAAAGGTACAAAGTTGTATGAATCAGCGCGAAATAAACGTGAGGTTGAGGCCGAACGTTTACAACAACGTCGTTGGCAGCAAGAACAACAGCAACAGTAATGAACCCCAAAAAAGCCACACTCATTGGATTACTTGCGATCTTCTTATGGAGCTTGATCGTTGCTTTGATCAAGGATGTTAGTAGTCATTTTGGCGCAGTGGGTGGTGCAGCACTGATCTATACGCTCGCTTCAATCTTTCTATTTTTCTCGGTTGGTTGGAGCAGCCTCAGAACATTCCCTAGAACATATTTAATTTGGGGTAGTGTTTTATTTGTGGCCTACGAAATTTGCCTATCGCTTTCGATTGGTTATAGCAACAATAATCGAGAAGCAATTGAAGTTGGAATGGTAAATTATCTATGGCCCACGTTTACCATGGTGGCCGCCATTTTGTTTAATCAACAAAAAGCCAATTTTTTGATCATTCCTGGCTTTGTCATCTCATTATTGGGGATTTGTTGGGTTTTAGGCGGTGAGCAAGGCTTTGATTTAATTGGTATGTGGCAGAACATTCAAAACAATCCACTTAGTTATGGGTTAGCATTTATTGGAACGCTTTTGTGGGCAGCCTATTGCACGCTTACTGCAAGAATTGCCAATGGCAGTAATGGCATCACCTTATTTTTTATTCTGGTTGCGATTGTGCTCTGGATTAAATATCTACTCATGGGGGGAGGCGCGTTCCAGTTTGAATGGCAAGCTTCAATTATTTTGCTAATTGCAGCCGCAGCTATGGGCTTCGGTTATGCGGCATGGAATATTGGCATTTTGTATGGCAATGTAACGTTGTTGGCTGGGGCTTCTTATTTTATCCCAGTATTTTCTGCATTTTTTGCCGCGATCCTGTTAAATACCCCACTGGGCTTATCTTTTTGGTATGGCGCTTTTATGGTGTGTTTGGGTTCGATCTTATGTTGGATGTCGACAAGGGCACAACATTCGCATGCTGAAGATGTATAAATAAGACCTAATCCTGATATGTTCTCATAACCATAAAAAAACCAGCCGAAGCTGGTTTTTTTGACATTTCAGAGTGGCTTAAAGATCGTCTAAATTAATGCCTAAACGTGTCGCCACTTCTTCATATGCTTCAACCACACCACCTAAACCTTGGCGGAAACGGTCTTTATCTAATTTTTTCTTGGTGTCTTTATCCCACAAACGGCAACCATCTGGAGAGAATTCATCGCCTAGTACGATACGGTCATGGAATACACCAAACTCAAGTTTGAAATCAACCAGAATCATATTACCCGCATCAAATAATGCTTTAAGCACATCATTGACTTGGTAAGTGAGCTCTTTCATTTTTTCAAGTTGGTCAGCAGTTGCCCAACCTAACGCAATCGCTTGAGATTCGTTGACCATTGGATCGCCAAGCGCATCATCTTTAAAGAACAATTCAAAAGTCGGTGGTGTTAACACTTTGCCTTCTTCAACGCCTAAACGACGGCACAATGAACCAGCAGCGTAGTTACGAATCACGCACTCAACAGGGATCATCTCAAGTTTTTTCACCAGTACTTCTGTTGGTGAAAGTAACTTCTCAAAATGTGTTTCGATACCCGCTTCAGCCAATTTTTCCATGATGAAGGCGTTAAAACGGTTGTTGACCTTGCCTTTACGATCTAATTGCTCGATTTTTTCGCCATTGAACGCAGAGGCATCATCGCGAAAGACTAAAATCAGGTGGTCGGCATTGTCTGTTTCATATACAGATTTTGCTTTACCAGTATAGAGCAAGGTTTGTTTTAACATGGGGGAACCTTTTTGAAAAAATATGCCTAATAAACGACTAGGCTGGCCAATTTTGGTAAATCTGGGTTAACACTTCTGTTGCAATGGCTTGCTCTGCAAAGGTTGTGTCAAGTTTGAAGAGGGCAACGGTATTGTTTGAGCCTACCGCAGAAAGCTTCAATAAATAGCTTTGTTCATTGACTTGAATCGTGGCTTCATAACCATTGTTTGATTGTGAAATCACTTTGTAGTTCAAGCTATTTAACGTTGCAAAGGTATATTGCCACGCTGCAGCGGTTGGGCCTTCCACTTTCAGTAATGGATTTCTATTTCCATCCATCACTAACTGAGGACGACCAAGCGCGGTCATACTCTCTTCGGTATTACTCGCTTGTATTTGGATACCATCTGGACGAGGAAGTGCATAACGGTTGCCAGTTTTGTTTTCAAACGTTGGTGCATGTTCGATCGCCAGTGGATCAACTGTTGGAGCAGGATACAAAGGTGTAAATGGTCTAACCGTTGCGCCCTCAGGGAATTTAAGTGGTTCAAGTGCTTCTGCCTTCTTATAATCCAAAGAATGATTATTGAGGGCGAAACGGCCACAACCAGCTAAACTTAACGCTGAAATGACTAGGACAACACCAACACGTAATTGCATCATAAATTGCTCGTATTAAATAATTCCCGCAGCTTTTAAATCTGTGCGGAGAGGTTCACGATATTGTTCTGCAAGCGGGGTCAATGGTAGGCGAATACCTGTGCTCATATATCCCATCTCATGCAAAGCCCATTTCACAGGAATTGGGTTTGATTCGCAAAACAAAATATTGTGTAGATTTGCAATTTGTTGATTCAAACTTTGTGCTTTTGCTTTATCGCCAGCCAATGCCGCTTCACAAACATCACTCATTTGTTTAGGTGCCACATTCGCAGTAACAGAAATATTGCCTTTCGCACCGAGTAAAATCAGTTCCCAAGCAGTTTCATCATCACCTGAATAGACGGCCATTTTACCATTTAAACCTTCAATCAGTGCTTGTCCACGTGGGAGGTCGCCTGTGGCATCTTTGATTCCGACAATGTTTGGAACATCTGCAAGACGAATCACAGTCTCATTTTGCAAATCTACCCCAGTACGGCCTGGAACATTATAAAGAATTTGTGGAATATCAGCAGCTTCAGCAATTGCTTTGTAGTGTTGATATAAGCCTTCTTGGGTCGGTTTATTATAATATGGCGTCACCAACAGTGCGGCATCTGCACCGAGTTCTTTTGCAGCTTTGGTGAGTTCAATCGCTTCACGAGTCGAATTTGCACCTGTGCCTGCGATAATTGGAATACGTTTATTGGCAACACGAACCACTTCTTTGATGACTTGCGTATGTTCTTCCATGCTTAATGTAGACGCTTCGCCTGTTGTTCCAACAGCAACAATACTATGTGTGCCTTGTTGGATATGCCACTCAACAAGCTTCTCAAGGCTCTTCCAATCTACACCACCATGTTCAAACATTGGGGTAACGATTGCGACAATTGAGCCTTGTATATTTTGTGCTAGCTGAGTCATTTTAAAAAAATATCCTATTTTCCCATCCGAGATTGAAGTAATTAAAACGAAATATTGGATGGATGCAGTATTTTGATTGGTCGTTCAACAATTAAGCCACGTTGAATGACAATTATGCAAATTATGACTGATCGGAGACATAAGAACAATACGCTTTCGTTAAACTGTAAGAAACTTTAATGCATCTTTCGCTTGACTGATTTTCATCTTATAAAGTTAATGACTCACTGTAGTCAGATGCTTGAGAGCAGCGTATGGTACAAAGAGAGGCTTTAGCTGAAATGTTGGATGATCAAATGCAAGTACACTTGAAACATACTGCACTTATCGTGGTGGATGTACAAAATGGATTTACGCCTGGTGGAAACTTAGCAGTTGCCAATGCAGATCAAATTATTCCATTGATTAATCAACTTGCGCCAAGCTTTGAACATGTGGTGCTGACTCAAGACTGGCATCCTGAGCAGCATATTTCGTTTGCAGAAAATCACCCTAATAAAGTGCCATTTGAAACCATTGAGTTGGCTTATGGAACGCAAGTGTTGTGGCCTAAACATTGTGTACAAGGTTCGCATGATGCGGCATTCCATCCTGAGCTAAATATACCAACGGCTCAGCTCATTATTCGCAAAGGATGTCATCAGGACATTGATAGTTATTCAGCCTTTATGGAAGCCGATCGCAAGACACCGACAGGATTAAATGGCTACTTAAAAGAGCATCAAATTGACACGGTTTATATTGTGGGGATTGCTACGGATTTTTGTGTGGCGTGGACGGCTTTGGATGCGGTAGATTTTGGTTTTAAAACCTATGTGGTTGAAGATGCATGTAAAGCAATAGATTTAAATGGTTCATTGCAACAGGCTTGGCAAGCGATGCTGGCGCAGGGCATTCAACGGATTCAATCCTCCGCGATTTTTCCATGAACTTGTGAGGTTCGCGCTAAAAACGTTAAACTGCTCATCACCATGTATTTTCATTGTTTATTTAGCAATGCAACCCCATAACTGAGAGTTTCATGATCGAAGAACTTGATGATTTTGACCAGAAAATTATTCATCATTTACAATTAAATGGTCGTTTGGCCAATCAAGAATTAGCTGAATTAGTTGGGTTGTCGACTTCACAATGTTCACGCCGTCGAATTTATCTTGAGCAGAAAAAAATAATCACAGGCTATTATGCTCAGGTTGCTTTATGCGCTGATCCAACCCCGATCATGGGTATTATTGAAGTAAAGTTGCAGAATTATAATGATGCAACACATGATCGCTTTGTTGACTTTCTTTTGCATGAGCCCGCAGTCAAAGATATTCATAAGTTGACGGGGAGTTATGATTTTGCACTCAAGGTTGCGGTTAAAAACTTAGATGAGATGGTCAAGCTGATTGGGATTTTATCGTCGAGTGATTTTGGTGTCAGTAACTTAAATACGTCAATTGTCTTGGAGAAACTTAAAGAGAATGGGATTGCAATGAAATAAAAAGAGCAGGCAATGAAATGAAATCAGTACAAAATAGTCTTTTGCATTAAGATGGGGCAGTACATGCGAAAATCATTATTCTGAATATAAATTGCATTTATGACGAAAATATAAGAATAAATTGCGAAAAAACAATAAAAATGATCAAATATGCCATGTCTTTCCTTGAAAGATCTCTCCCTTTGTTGTTCTCCTGTTGAGTTGTACCGTTATGAATACCGATCAAAATGTATCTTTGGTAAGTCCTGTCACGCCTGTGATCGAACAACACTCAAAGATTGAAGATGCATTGGCGATGTTGATTGGAACATTTATCTTATCTTTTGCCATGGTGCTATTGAAACAAGCAGGGATTATGACGGGTGGAACTGCGGGCTTATCTTTGTTGATTCATTACATTACCGACATTCAGTTTGGTATTTTATTCTTTCTGATCAATATTCCATTTTATTATTTTGCTTATAAGAAAATGGGGCTTGCCTTGGTGGCCAAGACCTTTATTGCCGTGGCGTTATTGGCAGGTTTTACTGAAACCATTCCTCATTTTGTTCAGCTTGCCACTGTGCACCCAATTTATGCGACCGTTTTTGCCAATGTACTGATGGGCGTGAGTTTTTTGATTTTGTTTCGCCATCGCTCAAGCTTGGGTGGAATCAATCTACTGGTGCTTTATTTACAAGAACGTTTTAAGATTCCAGCAGGAAAGGCGCAGATGGGAATCGATGTGGCGATCTTGCTGGTGTCGTTATTTTTTGTGGATTGGACATTAATTCTGATTTCAATTTTTGGTGCGGTGATTCTAAATTCGATTATTTTACTGAATCATAAAACCAGTCGTTATGTGGCTTAGCATATTTTTTTAGATTTTTTTCAGCTTGATAAAACAGAAGGAGGCTTAAAGCCTCCTTCTATCTATTTGATTATTCTACAGTAACGCTCTTGGCGAGATTACGTGGTTGATCGACATCGGTTCCACGTAATACTGCAACATGGTAAGACAACAGTTGCACAGGAATACTGTAAACAATTGGTGCTAACCATTCATTGATCGTTGGAATATGCACGACATGTTGACGATCTTTGCCTTGAATGCCGCTATTTTCATCCGCAAACACAAACAATTCGCCGCCACGCGCTTGTACTTCTTCCATATTCGATTTTAATTTATCGAGCATTTCATCTTTTGGCGCTAAAATCACGATTGGCATTTCATTGTCCACTAACGCCAGTGGTCCATGTTTTAACTCGCCCGCAGCATAGCCTTCAGCATGGATGTATGAAATTTCTTTCAGTTTCAACGCACCTTCAAGCGCGATTGGGAAATGGGTACCACGACCTAAGAATAAGCAGTGATTTTTCTCAACAAACAGTGTGGATAAACGTAAGATTTCGGTATCACACTGTAATGTGTCTAAAATGACTTTAGGACAGTGCCACAATGCCGCTATGATTTCGGTGAGTTGTGCCGCAGAAAGCTGTTGCTTGACTTGTCCTACTTTGAGGATCAGTAACATCAATGCCGCAAGCTGTGTAGTGAAGGCTTTGGTTGATGCAACCCCAATTTCAGGGCCTGCCAACGTCAATAAATGATGATCTGTTTCACGAACCATTGATGAGGTCGCAACGTTACAAATCGTCATGGTACTAATGTCGATATTTTGCGCTTTCGCACGTTTTTGGATTTCACGTAATGCCGCTAAAGTATCTGCTGTTTCGCCTGATTGAGAGATACAGAGATATAAGGTATTTGCGACAATGACAGGATTGCGATAGCGGAATTCGCTGGCAATCTCAATTTGACAAGATACCCCAATCAACTGCTCAAACCAGTATTTTGCGATCATCCCTGCATGGTAGCTGGTACCACAGGCAATGATTTGTACTTGTTGAATTTGACTAAAATCTGCATTGGCGTGGCTGAGGAAATCTTCGCGCAGGGTGTTGCCATTCAATGCTTGAGCAATGGTCTGTTGCATCGCTTCAGGCTGCTCATAAATCTCTTTCAGCATGAAGTGCTTATATGCGCCTTTGGATACATTGCTTACGGTTGCGTCCAATTCTTTTACAGGACGTTCAACGGCTTCACCATTAACAAAAACCTCAATACTGCTACGTGTTAAACGTGCAATATCACCTTCTTCTAAATAAACGAAGCGGTTGGTGACAGGTAATAATGCCAATTGGTCTGAGCTAATAAAATTCTCGCCAATTCCCACACCGATGACAAGCGGTGAACCTTCACGTACAGTGATGAGTTCATCTGGATGTGCAGTGTGAATAATGCCCAACGCATACGCGCCTTTAAGCTGAGGTGTAACCTTTTGTACCGCTTCTAATAGGCTATCCGTTTGTTTCAGTGCGTCATTGACCAGATGTGCAACCACTTCAGTATCTGTCTGAGAGCTAAACACATAGCCTTGTGCTTGTAATGCATCCTTGAGTTCTTGGTAGTTTTCAATAATACCGTTGTGAACCACTGCAACATTACCAGATACATGTGGGTGAGCGTTGTTCTCCGTCGGTTTGCCGTGAGTCGCCCAACGCGTGTGTGCAATCCCGATATTACCCGTTAATTTTTGTTCAGAGACCGCTTCATCTAAATTGGCGACTTTTCCTACGCGGCGTTCACGTAAGATTTTTTGATTATTTAATAATGCTAAACCTGCCGAATCGTAACCACGATATTCGAGACGTTTAAGACCTTCAATGAGAATATCGGTTACACAACGTTCAGCAACGCCACCAACAATACCACACATAATTTTATCCTCTTATTTTTTCAACTTCTGGGGACGTTGATAATTCGCTTTTTCAAACTGCTTAGATCGTTCGACCGCTAAACTATGCCCAGTTACATCTCGGGTTAGGGTTGAACCAGCGCCAGTAGTAGCACCTTGACCAATTTTGATCGGTGCAACCAGCGAGTTATTGGTGCCAATAAAGACCTGATCTTCAATGATGGTTCGATGTTTATTTGCACCATCATAATTACAGGTAATCGTGCCAGCGCCGATATTACAATCCGCACCGATATCAGCATCACCTAAGTAGGTAAAGTGGTTGGCTTTAGAACCCTGACCGATATTCGAGTTTTTAACCTCAACAAAGTTACCAATATGCACCTCATTGGCTAATTTTGCACCGGGACGTAGACGAGCAAAAGGCCCGATCTGCGCATTTTCACCAACAACCGCATTTTCAAATACACTATAAGCTTGAACTTGGGTGCCCGCAGCAATACGGGTATTTTTTAAAATACACCCTGCACCGAGCTGGACGTTATCGCCAAGCTCACAATCACCTTCAATGATGACATTGACATCAATCAGTACATCTTGACCGCAGATTAAGCGACCACGGAGATCGAAACGACTCGGGTCAATCAAGTGAACGCCTTGTTGCATCAGCTCTTTGGCTTGTTGTTGCTGAAATTGGCGCTCTAGGGTTGCAAGCTGTAAACGATCATTGACACCCTCAACTTCAAATGCCAATTCAGGTTGAATAGATGCAATTTCTAAACCATCAGCAACCGCCATCGCCACAATATCGGTCAGGTAATATTCACCTTGTGAATTGTTGTTGGATAGTTTTGGTAACCATTGATGCAATTTGGCATTACTGACACAGTAAATGCCCGTATTAATTTCTTGAATTTGACGCTGTTCTTCATTCGCGTCTTTATGTTCAACAATCGCTTGAATTTTTCCTGCTTCACGAACGATACGGCCATAGCCTGTTGGATTTTCAACATTGAGCGTGATCATACCAATACCTGATTGGCTAGAAGCATCAAGCAGTTGTTCAAGAGTACTTTGACGAACCAAAGGCACATCACCGTAGAGAATCAAAGAAACGCCATCTTGAGGTAAAACGGGCAAAGCCACTTGAACGGCATGGCCTGTTCCAAGTTGTTCGGCTTGTTCAACCCATTCAATTTGTTCTTCAGCAAAGCTTTGTTTGACCAGTTCTCCACCATGTCCATAAATGGTAATAATATTTTGAGCCTGTAGCTTTTTTGCTGTTTGAACTACATGACCGAGCAGTGGACGACCCGCGAGTGGTTGTAATACTTTTGGTCGTTGTGAACGCATGCGCGTTCCTTTCCCTGCTGCAAGAATAATAACTGTTGTTGACATGATTAACTCTAATATCAATAGCTTAAGTTAGAAAATAAAAGTGAATAATAAAAATACAAAGCGCTGCCCAAATTCCAGCAATGATGTCATCTAGCATGATGCCTAGACCACCAGACACTTTTTGGTCCACCCAATTGATTGGGAATGGTTTCCAAATGTCAAAGATGCGGAACAAGATGAATCCGACCAGTACCCAGAGCCAATTTAGTTGTTGTAAATACAGTAAAGGAAGTAAGGTGATGGATTGTCCAGCAAACTCATCCCATACAATACGGCCATCATCATGTACATTGAGGACTTTGGCGGTATGTCCACAGATATAAATGCCGATCAGCGACATCAATAAAACCACCACAATACTTGCCGATAATCCAAGATATAGCCAAAGTGGGACAAACAGCAAGGCGAAAGCAGAACCAAAAGTACCCGGTGCTTTAGGACTGAGACCGGAACCAAAGCCAACACCACAGAAAACGATGCAGCGGTTATACCAAGTCATTTGATTGAAGCGAATGGGTGGTTTATGCAAAGTGTTGGTATCCATGAACATCCAATGGGTAAATCTCGCCCATATACTCAAATAGCAATCCAGTTTGCTGGGCAATTTCGCCGATTATTGTAAGCGGAACATCTAAGTGTTGTCGCAACAGTTTCTCATAATTTTGCGGTGATATTGTAAAGCATAGTTCGTAATCATCGCCACCAGCCAGCGCATAATGCCAAGCTTGCCGCATATCTTGTGCTTTCAGTGATTTATCTATCGGTAGCTGATCGAGTAATAATTTGGCACCGCACTTGGATGCTTTAAGAATATGACCAAGGTCTTGTGCCAGTCCATCTGAAATATCAATCATGCTGGATGCCAAGCCTTTAAGCTGTTGTCCTAAATGACAACGTGGCGTTGGATAGTCGAGGCGTTGTTGTAGAGGATGACCTAAATGTTGTAATCCGTATGCAGCATCACCGATTTGACCACTAACACAAATATAATCGCCGACTTGCGCACCAGATCGAGTAATTGCTTGACCGTGTTCAATCCAGCCAAGTGCAGTAACACTAATCGTCAGTTGTGTACTCTGAGTAGTATCACCACCAACCAATGCAACCCCAAATTGGTCACAGCAGTCAAATAGCCCACGGCTAAATTCGGCTAACCAATCGTGGTCGATCGTCGGAAGGCTTAAAGCCAGTAAAATACTATGTGGTTTTGCACCCATTGCAGCCAAGTCAGATAAGTTGACGGCCACACTTTTCCAGCCAATGGCGTGGGCTGAGGTGTCTAAGGGGAAATGCCGACCCGCAACAAGCGTATCTGCACAGATCACCAACTGTTGTGAGGGAGGTGGGGTGACAATGGCTGAGTCATCACCGATGCCTAAACTGACATCAAGCTTTGATGTGCGTTTAAAATATTGATCAATGATCGAGAACTCAGCCATAGAACATCAAGCCTTTATTTTGCTTGCTGTTTTTCAGCTTCACGTAATTTTGATGATAAACGGTCTAATACACCATTGATGTATTTATGACTATCAGCACCACCAAAGTGTTTTGCTAATTCAATCGCTTCATCCAGCACCACACGATACGGAACTTCGAGGTGATCTCGAAGTTCGTAAGCACCGAGTCGTAACGTTGCAAGTTCAACACCATCCAGTGCGTTCAACTCACGGTCAAGGACTGGAATAAGTAACTCATCTAAAGCGTCATGTTGAGCAACCACTTGCGTGAGCAATTCATGGTAATAGTTAAGGTCAACTTTATGCATGGCATTTTCGACACGGGTACGTGCTTCAATTTCATGGACAGGATTATGACTCATTTGCCATTCATAAATTCCTTGTACAGCAAAACGACGTGCTTTGCGTTTCGCTGCATAAGCGGCCTGAAGTGTTTGCGACATGCTTTAAATTGCCTTTAATAAGTTAACCATTTCGATTGCAGTAAGTGCAGCTTCGCTACCTTTATTACCTGCTTTCGTACCAGAACGTTCAATTGCTTGTTCAATGCTGTCTGTTGTCAAGACACCATTGATGACAGGCATTGTGCTTTCAAGTGCCACAACGCCTAAGCCTTTGGCACACTCACCTGCAACGAAGTCAAAGTGTGGTGTGCTACCACGGATCACCGCGCCTAATGCAATAATGGCATCAAAGTTTTTTGATGCAGCGAGTTTTTTCGCAACAATAGGCAGTTCCCATGCACCTGGTGCATGAATCACGGTGATGGCTTCTTCTGAAACGCCATGGCGTTTTAAAGTGTCGATAGCACCTTCAAGTAAATGTTCAACCACAAAGCTGTTGAAACGACCCACTAAGATCGCATAGCGACCTTCGCTTGCGAGATGTAATAAACCTTCAATTCGGCGAATTGCCATAGCAACCTCGATTATTTTGCTGTGATTTGATCGGCAGTGATGTATTCCACGACCTCTAAATTAAATCCTGATAGGGCATTGAAACGAAGTGGAGAACTCAACAACTTCATTTTTTCAACGCCTAGATCACGTAAAATCTGTGCGCCTACACCAATGGTTTGATATTGATGTGAAAGTGCAGCATTTGATTTGAGCGGTTTTGGTTGATTTAACTGATCGAAAGCATGACCCAAATCTTGTAAATGGTCCTGACCGATCCAAACTAAAACGCCACGTTCGCTTGCTGCAATGGTTTTAAGGGCAAGATCTAAATTCCAAGCAGAAGAACCATCTGCTTTATTTAGCTTTAATAAGTCACGAATTGGGCTGAAACCATGTACACGGACAGTGGTCACACCTTGCTTTGGTTCGCCTTTGACTAAAGCTAAATGAATATCTGGATTACCAAGCTCACGGTATTTATACAGTTCAAATGTACCATATTCAGTTTGTATACTTTCTTGTGACAAACGCTCTACCGTTTGTTCATTGGTCATACGGTAGTGAATCAGATCTGCAATGGTTCCAATTTTTAAACCATGTTTTTCAGCAAAGATCTCCAAATCCGCACGACGTGCCATAGTGCCATCATCATTGATAATTTCACAAATGACAGAGGCAGGTTCTAAACCTGCAAGTCGAGCCAGATCACAACCTGCTTCGGTATGTCCAGCACGATGAAGTACACCACCCGGTTGAGCCATTAATGGGAAAATATGACCTGGTTGTACAATATCACTTGGTTTGGCATGTGCAGCAACTGCAGCGTGAATGGTATGGGCACGTTCAGCCGCAGAAATACCAGTGCTAATGCCTTCCGCCGCTTCAATTGAAAGCGTAAAGTTGGTTGCATGCTGTGCGCCGTTTTGGTCAACCATCAGTGGGAGGTTGAGTTGTTTACAACGTTCGCGACTCAGGGTCAGGCAGACCAAACCACGTGCATGGGTGATCATGAAGTTAATGTCTTCAGGACGCACATGCGTCGCAGCGATGACTAAATCACCTTCATTTTCACGATCTTCGTCATCCATAAGGATGACCATTTTGCCTGCACGAATATCTGCGACAAGCTCTTCAACACAACTTAGCGGCATTCGTTTTCACCTTTTTGCTGCCCTTTAAGGCACTAGTATTCGATAAATCTGACATAGTTTAACGCATTTTAAAAAATTTCGCCTGTGCTTCTTAGCGGCTGTTGATATTTCACCTTAGGAGCTATAGTGCTCATTGCAGCAAAAAAATATTTCTGTCATCGAGCTTCGCCTTGCGCTGCGATCAAAGCAGTGCTTTGCTCTTGCTCAGGTATTGTAAAACGAACAAGACTTTGCGTCAGGGGAGGCGCAAAGTCTTGAATGATGGTGGATAAAACGAGATGACAGTTCTTTATATGAAGTATGCGTATTAAGATTCTGTCGCAGCTTTGGCTTTTTTCCCCATCAGGATTTCAGTACGTAGCGTTTGTGCCAAGGTCGCACACTCTTCATTCATACCATTAATCATAAAGGCATGACGCGTCATGATATTGCTTGGATTTGGCATCGCAACCAATTCATAGCGATGTTGAATGGTTTTGAGCTGATCGTGGTTGAGGTGTAAGGCCGCTTCTTTGGCATGTAAATGTTGGGTTAAACGTTTTGCGGCTTCGATTGCATCCAGTTGCATTGCATCAACAGCGCTAGCAACAGCACCACGGGTTTGTAGCGCAAAGCGTTTATCTTCACGATAGCGTTTGTAAAGTACTTCGGCCAATAATTGGAATACCGCACCAACCATCATCAAACATTCTAGTGCATGTGGTTGTTCCGAGGTGGTCGATAAGGTTGCACCTTCGGCATTGAACTCTTGTACTACGCAAATTTGAGCTGCATCGATTTGATAATGCTTGGCGCAGAGATCGATACTTTTATCTAAGAACAATTGGCACAATTTGAAATAAGGCACCGAAACAGACTGGTTGACACTATTTAAAAGCTGCTTTGGATCATAAAACTGAATATTGAGCGCCAAAGCTTGATGATTCATTTGAGATGGATCTATTGGCATTTTTTCAACACGCGGTTTGGCTTGTGCTTTGGTTTGTTGTTGCGCTTGAGCCACTAAGGTGATGGTATTTTGTTTTTCGAGCGCAAGTGCTTGGGTTAAACGCTGGATCTCATGTTTAAGATGATTTTCTTGATTGATACGTGCTAGGTATTCACTGCGTGTTGGTCGAGCAATCACACGATAAGCCAACCAAATGAGGAAATGTATAAATAAGGATACAAAGATCGCCAACCATTGGGTACGTAGGATTTCACCAATACTGGCTTGGATTAAGGTAATTTCAACCGTTCCAACTTTCTTTTCATTTTGCAATGCATCACGGACGAATACTTCGCCTTGACGTGTTTTGGCCATGCCGCTGGTCGCCAGCACTTGCTGATTTGCATTCAAAATACGAATCGAAGCAACGCTTGGATTGGTGGCATAACGATTGGCAACCAATGCCAACGAAACGGTATTGGCGGGTTCCAGTTCTGCAAGACTATCTGCCACCAGCTGACTGGTCATCAGCTGTCCTTGGCTGGCGCGATTTTCATTGAGTTGATGAGTCGTTGCAATCACCAATAAAAAGGTATGCAATGCAAAACTTACGATCAGTAGGCTAGCAAATAGCCCTTGGCGAGGCGCATTCAAGTTAAATTTCCAAGGCAAATAGATTCATGGGTTATGCTATGATTCTTACACAATAGTTGTCGCTCAAACACGAGTCAATTCATGCGAGAAATCATTCTTATATCCTTTTTAGGACCAGATCAACCGAATCAGTTTACTCGATTAATGCAAGTACTATCCGTACATTCTTTGCAAATACTCGATGTTGGACAGGCTGTTATCCACAATCAACTCACTTTAGGGATTGTTGTTGCTTCGGATAATGAGACTGCAACTGCATTAGCAATGAAAGAGATCCTGATTTTAGCACATGATATTGGCTTAACTGTTCGATTTAAACCAATCTCCAACGCAGAATATGAGCAATGGGTCAGTGAAGGTGGCAGAACACGTTATATTGTCACAGCGCTTGCGCCAGAATTAACCGCAGAACACTTGCAAGCCGTCACAAATATTGTCTCAGGTCAGGGCTTTAATATCGAAACAGTTACCCGACTGTCAGGTCGTTTGGCTTTAGAAGAAGAAAGTCATTTTCCTCGTCGTGCCTGTGTGCAGTTTGGTTTAAGTGGTCAAATGCTAGATGCACAAGCCATGCGTGCTGCCTGTTTAAGTTTATCGGGTGAGTTAAATATTGATGTTGCGGTACAAGAAGACAATGCCTATCGTCGTAATCGCCGTTTAGTCTGTTTTGATATGGATTCAACCTTAATCGAGCAAGAAGTGATTGATGAAATTGCTTTGGAAGCGGGTGTGGGCGCACAAGTGGCTGAAATTACTGAGCGTGCTATGCAAGGGGAGTTGGATTTTCAACAAAGCTTTCGTGCTCGCGTTGCTTTATTGAAAGGTTTAGATGCTTCGGTTCTACCTAAGATTGCAGAACGTTTGACCATTACTGAAGGTGCTGAACGCCTGATTACGACATTAAAATCATTGGGTTATAAGACTGCGATCTTATCTGGTGGTTTTCAGTATTTCGCTGAATATTTGCAAGAAAAACTTGGAATTGATGAAGTTCACGCCAACATCTTAGATGTGCAAGATGGCATCGTCACGGGTGAAGTCCAAGGTGCAATCGTTGATGGTGCACGTAAAGCCGAATTGTTACGCCAATTGGCTGAACGAATGGGGATCTCACTTGAACAAGCGATGGCGGTAGGCGATGGCGCCAATGATTTACCGATGCTTTCGATCGCTGGGCTAGGGGTTGCCTTCCGTGCTAAACCGTTGGTACGTCAAAATGCCAATCAAGCCATTTCTAGCGTGGGTTTGGATGGGGTGCTGTATCTATTAGGAATGCACGATAAAGATCTGAATCGTGCTTAAACACAGCGATAATTGCATTAAAATGGTGCCGCTTTTTGAGCGGCACTGTGCATTTTTATCCTGTCTTTTTTTCTTCATATTTATGTCTAAATGTATAGAAAAACAACGATAAAAAAATTCAGAAAAAAGTTTTTATACATCCGAATTGAGGTCTATTTTTTTGTAATGACACGCTGCAATTGATGCTATATGGAAATTCAGGACTTTTGTAATTTAAAAAAATGTAATGACAAAAGCATATTGCGACAGCTTGTGTCGTGTGGCTAATTTAAGGCTCTTTTTTTCTAAAAAAAACACTCCATAATGCTTAAAGACGCAAATGCAATACGAAGTACTGTTAGAGATACAGAACAATTATGATGAGGTCTGAATAAGAATACAGACCATCTTTTTTAAGACGGAGGTTCCTATGGAAGCAGCGAATTTCACCATGTGGGTTGGATTTGGCTTAATCGCTGTCGCAGTTATTGCTGTTTTCTTTTCTCCTTATCGTCGTTGGTTAGGTTTTATGTTGGCAGGTATGCTCTGTTGGGGACTGTTAGAAGTGGTACGCTTTGGTGTGCAAACCATCTTCGAAATATCAGTCGCTTATAGTTATCTGACGGCCCTGAGCCTCGCGATGGTGACGGTTACATTTATCCTTTTACGTGAAGACAAACAAGCACAAAAACAGTTAGCAAATCGTCAGTATATTGAACATACACCAGTATATAAGGACGATCAGCAACAATGTTCTAGCCGATAATTTATAATAATTTGAACAACAACAAAGGCATGCTCAGCATGCCTTTGTTGTATTCTGTGACAAAGCTTTTACCGACCTTTCTACAATTGTGCTAGGATACGGATTGTCTTAATTTCCACCATATACTGTAGGCATAAATGTCATGAAGCTTTCTTCTTTACCTGTGGTTAAGCTACCTATTGTTGATGTAAGTACTGATCCACTTGATTTGTTAGTGGCAGGTTTGGCGTTACGTATGAAGCAATTAGCACGTACTAGCCCGAAGTTTATTGAGTTGGTACATGATCGCGAATTCCGTATTCAAATCGGAACTGATCTAGGATTGGCGCGTCAAATCCTTGTGAACCATGGCAAGATTGAGACAGTTGCAGGTAGCCCAGAAAAAGCTGACTTTATTTTACAATTTGCTGATAGTGAGCAAGGTGTAAAAACGTTAGTGAAAGGTGATCCAACTGCATTCATGACTGGGATGCAAGATGGCAGTATTAAAATGGAAGGTGATTTTAGTTTGTTGGTGTGGTTCAACCAAGCTGCGAAATTAATTCCACCTAAAGTGCCAAAACCTGTAAAACAGAAGCTTCGTCAAGTTCGTGCATTTATTAAAGAAAAAACGGGCAGATAAAAAAGTTATAAAAAGACGCCCAAATTGGGCGTTTTTTTATTGTTTGGAATTATTCGATTTCTAAGTTAAAAGTCACTGGACCATCATTAATTAAGTGCACTTTCATATCCGCCGCAAAAATCCCTGTTTCAACCTGTTCAAATTGTTGACGACTATACTCAACCAATTGTTCATACAGCGCTTTGGCTTCAGTAGGTGGCATAGCAGGTCCAAAGTCGGGTCGTAAGCCTTTTTGGGTTTGAGCCATGAGGGTGAACTGAGACACTAATAAAATCCCACCCTTGGCTTGGCTGACATTCCAGCCCATTTTGCCTTGTTCATCATCAAAGATTCGATATTTTAGAATCTTATCAATCAACTTTTGCCCTTTCTCAAAGGTATCTTCTTTGCCGAGGCCTAAAAACACCAATAAACCGTGTTGAATCTCACCAGTCGTTTGACCGTCAACCACAACCTTGGCTTCGAGGACTCGTTGGATAACTGCGCGCATAACATTGAAAGAGAATTGAAAAAGACAGGAGATTTTAGCAGAGAAGCTTGATTAAAAAGTGACTTTGCAGCAAAAGTCTACTATCCAACAGCAGCGCTTTGGTTGTATAACGAAAGATATTATGCAAAAGAATGGGTTAAAACCAGCACCTATGTCTGCCATTATTCGATCTTTACTCGACACCGACTTATATAAATTCACCATGTTGCAAGTGGTGTTACATCAGTTTCCGCAAACCCATAGTGTTTATTTATTTCGTTGTCGGAATTTAAAAGATACGGCTTATCCTCTGGCAGAAATTTTAGCTGATTTAAATCATCAACTCGATTTGTTATGCGATTTAAAATTTGCAGAAGATGAGCTGCAATACTTACGCTCATTGCGTTTTATCAAAAGTGATTTCGTTGATTATCTAGAATTATTCCAACTGAAACGTCGTTTTATTCAGGCCAGTGTTGATGAAGCTGGGCGTTTGGATATTCGAATCGAAGGACCCATGGTTCAAGCGATGATGTTTGAGATTTTTGTCTTGGCCATCGTCAATGAATTGTATTTCCGCCGTATTCGTCATGATGGTGTTTGGGTTGAAGGTGAGCGTCGGTTACAGCAGAAGTTGATTCAGTTGCAACAGTACGCTGAATTACAGCAAGAAAATGATCCCCCCTTTTTGGTTTCAGATTTTGGAACACGCCGCCGTTATAGTTTTGAATGGCAGAAGCATGTGGTACAAGCGTTTCATACTGCTGCACCAACCGTATTTCGTGGAACCAGCAATGTGCTATTAGCCAAAGAACTTGGCATTAGCCCCATCGGAACGATGGCACATGAGTTTTTACAAGCCTTTCAAGCATTGGATGTGCGATTACGCAACTTCCAGAAAGCGGCATTAGAAGCGTGGGTACAAGAGTATCGAGGAGATCTTGGTATTGCTTTGACTGATGTGGTCGGTATGGATGCGTTCTTACGTGATTTTGATTTGTATTTTGCCAAGTTGTTTGATGGCTTGCGGCATGACAGTGGTGATCCGTATGAGTGGGGCGACAAAGCTTATGCTCACTACCGTAAATTAAAAATTGATACCAAGACCAAGATGCTAACCTTTAGTGATGGTCTTGATTTAGAAAAGGCATGGTCATTACATCAGTATTTTAAAGATCGTTTCCAAGTTAGTTTTGGAATAGGGACCAATCTGACCAATGATATGGGGCAGACACCGTTGAATATTGTGTTGAAATTGGTGGAGTGTAATCGCCAATCTGTAGCCAAAATCTCGGATAGTTCAGGTAAAACCATGAGTGATAACGAGACGTTCTTGGCGTATTTGCGTCAGGTGTTTGAGATTGAATAAAATAAAAGTTAATTTCTCATTCAGATTATTGTGACTGTTGTTTATTGCTAAGCATGATTTAAACATTAGGATAAACCTTCGGTTCGACCTACTTTTCTTTTGGGAAAAGTAGGCAAAACCATTTGTTTGGCTGATGATACTTCCTTGTATCACAGCCAAACGGACGGCATCCCTGCCGCCTCCACGATAGCTGCTGTCAGGTGCGTTAGCCTTTATTTTTATAAAAGCGAAATATGTGTTGGATGTGATGATTTAGATTATCCATATCCATTTTTCTGCTAAATGAATGCAAAAAATCAGACGAAGATAAAAAGTGAGCTATGCTAAAATCAATCACAATGCTGTGATCACAAGACTCCATAACAATGACTGACATTGATTTTAAACTCGGTTTACTGATTGAACCTGAACAACTTGTTCCGCATTTGGGGCATGAATTGATTCGTGTGATTGATTTAAGTCGGGCATCGGTTTATGAACAGTTGCATATTCCCCATGCGATTCATTTACAACCTAAATATTTAGTTGCGCAAAATGAACAAGCCAATGGTGTATTGCCCGATGTAGAGGGTTTAAAAGCCTTGATTGAAAAATTAAATATTTCACCTCAGCATCATGTGGTGGTCTATGACGATGAAGGTGGGGCTTGGGCAGGGCGTTTGATCTGGAATTTACATTGCCTTGGGTTTACTCGCACCAGTCTAATCAATGGCGGCATTCACGCTTGGTTGGGTGCAAGTTTGCCAACGACCACTGACGTTGAAACAGTTATTCCAGTTCGCGAACTTGTACAGGTGGATTTGAATGCGGTACAACAACACCGTATTGAATACAATGAATTATTAAAGCAGATTCAAGAACACAATATCCAGTTGTGGGACTGTCGTAGTCATGAAGAATATACAGGTCTGCGTTTAGCTGCGCGACGCGGCGGTCATATCCCAAATGCAATGCATTTTGAGTGGAGTACTGCCCTTAATCGCGAAAATCATCTAAAATTACACTCGCTTGAACGCACTCAACAACGTTTAGAGCAGTTAGGCTTTGATTTACAACAACCTGTCGTGGTGTATTGTCAGTCACATCACCGTTCAGGCTTGGCGTATATTTTGGCGAGATTGCTCAATTGGCAAGTCAGAGCCTACGATGGTGCGTGGAGTGAATGGGGCAATCGCCTCGATAGTCCTATTATTTCAGGGGAGTCACCGTCTTGAGTTTTGCAGCAGATTTAAAAAAACAATTCTTTATCAAAGCACAAAATTTAGTACCGCAACATCAGCTCAGTCGTGTTATTGGCAAGGTTGCCGCAAGTGAAAATGTTTTGGTGAAAACTGCTGTTATTCAGGCATTCAAAGCAAAATATGGTATTGATATGAGTATTGCTGAGCAAAGCAATGCCCTGCAATACAAGTCTTTCAATGAGTTTTTTACCCGTGCCTTAAAAAATGGTGTACGTGGTGTAGATGAGCGAGCAGATAGTGTTGTTTGCCCTGCGGATGGTGCGATTTCACAGCTAGGTAAAATTGAAGCGGGTGATATTTTTCAAGCCAAAGGTCAGAGTTTTTCTGTTGAGAAATTGATTGGTGATCCGCAATTGGCGAAGCCATTCCATGAAGGTCAATTTGCGACTGTTTACTTGTCACCTAAAGATTATCACCGTGTGCATATGCCATTGGCAGGCACATTGACGGAAACGTTATATATTCCGGGTGAATTATTTTCAGTGAACCAAGTGACTGCGGAAAACATCCCTGGTTTATTTGCTCGTAATGAACGCATGGTGTGTTTGTTTGATACTGAGCTTGGTCGTATGGCTGTGGTTTTAGTGGGTGCAATGATTGTGGCGGGGATTGAGACTGTTGCAACAGGTAAAGTAAAACCTACAGGTCGTGTTGAGTTACAACATCATCAAATGAAACTTGAGAAAGGCGCTGAGTTAGGGCGTTTCTATCTCGGTTCAACCGCAGTGATATTGTTTGAAAAAGACAAGATGGTGTGGGAAGAACAATTTAAAGCCAATTCGGCTGTGGTGATGGGTGAGCGGTTGGGTCATTCGGTTTAAGTTTTTAAATTAAATTATAAAAAGCCCCGTAAGGATTCTTGAGGGGCTTTTTAAATAATTGTTGTATGGTTATTTTAAAAGTAGTGGTATTTCAATAATACCTAATTGTTGTTTTGTCGCATAAGATAAATCCGAAATATTCTCATAAACCCAATCAACAAAATCAGAACCAACCATAACTCTAATATTGTTTTGAGAAGCTAGATCCAATGATAAATCAGTCATATCTGCTGTAGTAATAAACCACTTTTGGTATTCCATATCCTCAAAATCGTTGAAAGCCATCAATTGCTTAAGTCCGTGATTACCTGATATGTTTGAATGGTGCTTAACTTGTATCAGTAAATTTGATTCCGAAAAGCGGTCTATTCGACTTGCGATAATATCTATATCAGAAATATCAGAAGATTGATTTTTAGGTTGAATAGCCGCTGTATAACCTTCAATAATAAGAAGCTCTTTAACTAGTTGTTCTAGCCCATTTCCACCAGCAGACAACCAAGTTGTTCCAGATGTTATAGAAGTAAGAAGATCCTTTTTAAATTTTTGCTCTGCTTCTGATATTTTCTCTAGCAAGTATGTTTCTTGTTTATATGCGCCATTAGATTCAATAGAATCAATAATTCTAGTAATTTCCTCCTTAAAATCATTCAAACTTGTATTCGACTTTCTTACTTTTAGACGGCTTTCAAAGCCTTGTGTGAGAGATTTTCTAGGTATTCTTAGAATATGTCCATTATTGGTTCTAAAGAAATTTACTGAAATAAGATTGCAGGCTTTAGTTTTGGCTAGGTTTTGATCAAAGGATCTTTTACCATTTACGATACCAATAGCAATTGCTTTAGATAATGGCACGACAACAATATCTCCATTCGCTAAGTTAAAGAATCTTTTTATACTATTGGAATGTCTACCAATACCATTAGTATATTCTTTATTTATTTTGGCAATTACATCAGTGGCATTTTCATGTTCTGAAAAATCTACTTTAGCCCAACCATATCCAATCTGATCTTTTTCTAGTACAGATATTGGGCTTCTAATCATTATTGCTTTCATTAACTTCCCCTTTTGAAATCACCATTATGTAATTGACTGCTGTTTAGAGTAAAGTATGAATTCATCTAGTACGTCAATTGATGTCGTTAGGTTTAATAAAGAATATTGGATAAGACAGGAACCCTGTACGCTTTTTCTTACAAGGATTAGGGGCAATGTCCCATATTCAGACCCAGTCAAATTACCTAATATGAATTCATCAGGAACAGGAAGTTCCAAAACATAAAACAAGAATTATAAGTTTTCGCATCGGGATGTGAGATACAACAGGAATGGTATCTAGTGAAAGGAATACGGAAAAAAGCTCGACAGGATGTCGGGCTTTTTTCTTTCAAATTTTTACTTAAAGTCTGATCTATCACTGAGTGGATGCATTGAATGTCATTAATTTAAGTTTGCATCAACTGCATTACATTAATTCAATCAATTATTAATAATTTAGCACCATTCAAACTGAAGGATTGGTGCGGCTCGGCATGATCACCAACTTGATAGCTCATTCCTTGGGTTAAAATAAAGGTTCGGCCATCTTTTAATCTACTTTCAAGCTCACCTTCTAAACAAAATAAAATATGACCTTTTTCACACCAATGATCGGCTAAGTAATTGGCTGAATACTCGACAATTCTTACTCGAATTTTATTGGTTTCTTCACCAAAATACTGGGTCTTCCAATACGCTTTTCCTGTTTCTCCACTGTATTCTGTGGTTTCTATTTTTTCCCAATCAGTAACTTGAAATGGAAAAGGGAAAATATTCATATTCTGTTCCAAAAATTTAGGTTCATTCTTAAACTATAGATAAATTTAGTTTTTGCAATACGCCTTTAATATAATGGTTACTATATGAACGACAGTTGACTTCATAATCAAAATTAAAAGTTTATTCGCATCGACAACCATAAAAGCGGTAGATTTGAAACAAAATAGCTTTTTTATGGGCAGTTTAGGTACTTGTTGCCAGATATTTAAACGCAACGCTGTACGCTTTTTCTTACAACGATTAGGGGCAATGTCCCATATTCAGGCCCCATCAAATTATCTAATATGAACTCATCAGGAACAGGAAGTTCCAAAACATAAAACAAGAATCATAAGTTTTCGCATCGGGATGTGAGATACAACAGGAATGGTATCTAGTGAAAGGAATACGGAAAAAAGCTCGACAGGATGTCGGGCTTTTTTCTTTTAAAATTCTTTTTCCCAAAGCTCGATCAGCATCTGCACCGCCTTGCTCAACGGTTTATGGCTCGGCCAAATTGCATGAATCGGCATATCTAGTCCATTGGTGGTATCGTTAAATTCTAATCGCACCAAGCTCCGTTTAGAGAAATGCTCACTCACCACCGAAAGTGGAAAATTTCCCCAACCCATGCCTTGTTCCACCATATTGATGGCCATTGATAAATTATCGGTATACCAACAAGAATCAGAAACCAAGACACGAGGATCGGGAAGCGGATAGTTCTTACTGGCAACGATGATTTGTCTGAACTCGGAGAGCATGGTGAGTTCATTTTTATGCTGGGCCTTGAGATGCTGTGCCTCTTGGGGGGAAATAGCCGCAACAAACTGTTCAACACCCAATAATCTGAAACGCTCGTTGATGTCGATCACCGATGAGCTATAAGCAATATATAGATCAATTTCGTTATTTTGCAGACGTACTTTTAATTCTTGCTGTGGCGCACAAACCATTTCAATATTTAAAAGCGGGTGTTGCTGAATCAGATGTTCAATCCCTGCCAATAAAAACTTCTGATTCACATCCGCCGCGACACCGATCGAAAGATGAGTTTCCAAACCAGTAGAAAGTTCGGTCAAATGCAATTCCAGTTGGCGTATTTTGTTGACGATTAATCGAGCATGCGGCTCGATCGAAAGTGTCACTTCGGTCGGCGCAAGATGGTTTTTACTGCGTTCAAATAATTTTAAATTCAATTCGGCTTCTAAATTGGCGATCGCCATACTGACCGCGGAAGGAACTCGATTTAGCGCACGCGCGGCGGCTGAAAAATTACCTCGATCCATAATCTCAAGGATTAATTCCAGCTGTTCACTATTAAGTTTCATGCCTATTACCTTGTCAGTGAATCTGATAACGATTGACTTTTTTTATCAGACTTAAGGCGTAAAATCCACTGATTATTGATTTTAAGGTGTGGTCATGCAAGGAACCAAGAGAAGGGTCACTTACGTATTTTTCTATGAAGTGTTTAGCTTTTTTATCTGTGCGATGATTTTGGCGGTACTTTCAGGTACCACTTTGAGTCATACAGGGCCTTTGTCGATTCTGATTGCGGTGATCGCCGTCACGGTTAACTTCTTTTATAACTATATCTTTGAAATGTGGGAAAAAAACCAAATTTCCAAAATACGAACTGTGAAAAGAAGGGTGGCACATGCAATTGGCTTTCAAATCATATTGGTGATGATTTTGATCCCATTGATTGCATGGTGGATGCAGATTAGTTTGCTTAAAGCCTTCTTGCTAGATTTTAGTTTGATGGTGATCATTCCATGCTATACCTTTGTTTATAATTATCTTTTTGATCATATTTTTGGTTTGCCGAGTCATTTGCTTGAAGCAACGGAACTGGATGCAAAAGTAAGCAGCTAATTTTCAATCAGCTAAAGCTAAACAAGCCGATCTGTTGGGGTCGGCTTGTTTAAATTTAAAATGCACTATAACTATTGCGTAGAAGACTTAGATCATTCGATATAAACGTTCTTTTGGGAAAACAGCAGTAAAGGTCGAGCCTTCATTCTCTTTAGAGGTGATTTCTAAATGTGCGCCGTGCTGCATCAAGACATGTTTAACAATCGCAAGCCCTAAACCTGTGCCACCTGTTTGACGGCTGCGCGCGCTATCAACGCGATAGAAACGTTCCGTTAAACGCGGCAAATGTTTTGGGTCAATACCGATCCCATTATCTTGTACGCTAAAAAGAGCTTGATCGTTTTCTTCATGCCAACCAATGGTAATAATGCCGCCTTTCGGTGTGTATTTAATCGCATTGGTGATCAAGTTGCTGAAAGCACTGGCAATTTCCATATCTGAACCAATCAGATCACAATGACTGTCGATATCTAAGTTGAGCGTATGTCCGTAATCTAAATTATAAGCACGCGCATCATCAAAGATTTGATTCATTAAATTTGCCATATCAATGATCTGTTTTTTGGCGACTTTTTTATTATTTTCTAAATTGGACAGTAACAGTAAATCATTGACCAACGCATTCATACGTTTGGTTTGTGACTGCATTTGTGTGAAGGCACGTTTCCAACGTGGTGTAATATCATCCTGATCAGTAAAGGTTTCGATATAACCACTCAATACGGTGAGCGGTGTACGTAGTTCATGCGAGATATTATCGACAAAATCTTTACGCATTTGTTCGAGGTTGTGTACGCGTGTGGTGTCATAGGCCACCAATAGTCGACTTTCTCCACCAAAGCGAGTCAGTTTGACTTGTACATAACGCTCTTCATCCATCTGTACTTGTAGACGAATCCCATCGGGCGATTGATCACTTTGTTTGAAATATTCAATAAAACTCGGTTGACGCAAAATCGTCAATAAGTTGCGCCCACGATCTAAGGGTTCAATGCCTAATAGCTTTTCGGCTGCTGGATTCCACCATTCGATTTGATGTTGATCATCAATCAATACCACTGCTTCGGCTAAAGCGAACAGCGATGATTGTGCACGGTCTATCAAGCCGACCATTTCTGCCTGAACAATACGCTCTTGGCGTTGGGCACGATAGACATTGAACAGTAATGCACCCCAAATCCCATTTAAGTTCGGCGGCACATCATAAGGTCGATTTGAAATCCATTCATTGACCAAGTAGAGCGAGCGGAGCTGTAAAGTGAAAAACACCACAAAAGCGATGAAAATACAGCTCCCAAAATACCCAACGCCAAATCCGATTAAGCTCGCAATCAATAAGAAAAAAAGCAACAGTCTTAAATCTTGCTTTGCAAAGGCCCATAAACTACTGTAACGAAAACGTTGGTGTTCACGTGCCAGTTCAGGGACTGGATAAGGTTCGTACATAAAGGGTTTTAACCTGCTGCCAAATCAGCTCGTGTAGAAAAACGATAACCTGTGCCACGTACCGTTTGTACAAAACGATCGACACCATAAGGTTCTAACACTTTGCGTAAACGACGAATATGCACATCAATGGTACGGTCTTCGATATAGACATTACCACCCCAAACTTGGTCAAGCAATTGTGCGCGCGTATAAGCGCGTTCAGGATGAGTCATAAAGAAGGCGAGTAAACGATATTCGGTTGGCCCCATCTCTAAAATGCTGTCACCGAAGCTGACACGTTGGCTGACAGGATCAAGCATCAAACCATTGGCATCAATGACTTTTTCGCCACTGAGTGCATTGGCACGACGTAAGACTGCTTTGATTCGAGAAACCAGTTCACGGGTAGAAAAAGGTTTGGTCATGTAGTCATCTGCACCTGCATCTAGACCTTGTACCTTATGATCTTCTTCACCACGAGCCGTCAGCATAATGACAGGGATTTCAGCCAAATTTTCGTCGCGTTTGAGGCGACGACACAAATCTACACCACTGACACCGCCTGGTAGCATCCAATCAAGCAAGATGAGAGCAGGACGCTGATCAACGATAATTTGATGTGCTTGTTTGGCATCCTCTGCTTGTAAACATTGGAAACCTGCCATATCCAAAGAGGTATGGATCATTTCACGAATCGGTAGCTCATCGTCGACAATTAAAATATAGTCATCTTTCACAGCGCAATACCCTCAAATTTATAACGGTAATGTTGAACCGTTTTGTTGTTATGACAGGCTTATTACAAAGATTAATTATGACAATATCATTGCAAAAGAGTGGATAAAGTCGAATTTAGCAATAAATTGTGACAATTGTGCGGCAGCGTAGTGACCAAATGATGACAAGTGATTTATCAATAAAGCAAATGAATTCATTTGGTTAATACCATATTAGTTTAACAGTTTTATTTGTCACAAAACTGTAAAATGATTTTAATTTTTTTGTGATGTTGTTGCGATAAAGGAGATAAATACCGCACAGCATGCTGCTAACACGTCCTCTAATGGTTGTTTAAAGCCTTCTGAGACCCAACGAATAATAATATGCGTGACATAACCATTTAAGCCTGTCGCCATCAAAGACACTTCCTCAGTGCTTTGTTGAACATTGGGCATGGTGATCATCACAAAGCCTTGAATGATCCGATCAAACTGAGTCAAGGTCTCTTGGATCGTCGCTTGATTGTGTAAGTCTTGCACCAACATGGCATCAATATAAATAATCCGAGCCATACGTGGATCGTTTCGAATGGTGTTGAGTAAAGCCGATAGCCCCGCAGTGACCATGTTTTTTGGTTCGGGTGCCGCCAGTAATACCGCCTGCGTTAAACAACTTTGCATTTCACCAACCATTCTTAAAAAAACGGTTTGAAATAGCTCCTCACTTTTTTTAAACGATTCATAGAAATAGCGTTCGGTAAGTTTGGCTTCATTACAGACATCTTTGACGGTGACTGAGAAAAAACCCTGAGTGCCGTAAGTAGCGATCCCAGCTTCAATCAGTTTTTCACGGCGAGCTTCTTTACGTTCAGTTAAAGAAAGACCCTTGAATTGACGCTCTTTGGTTTCGCTGTTGTTTTTCTTCGTTTTGGCTTGCTTTTGAGTTGTCATTGAAAAAACCGTTTCCTAAAAGTCTTTATAGCGTATGTCTAGCTCAGTTTACATGATGCAACTATGCCTTGTATCGCCTAAAAATCTTATCTCATTAAATGTAAATAGACCCAATATGACAAGTAATGTGTGTGTTATTGCCATTTGTCTTAAAAGCATAGTGTACTATATTGACAACGTGTATTGTCAAAATTATATTGGTTACATCTTAAACTGCACGTAATCTAGGCGAATATGTGCATATCATTCGCAACACAAAGGATAGGCAATGAAAAATTTTAAAAATAAAGTCGCAGCGATCACAGGTGCAGGTTCTGGGATTGGGCAACAATTAGCTGTTTTATTGGCCCAACAAGGTTGCCATTTGTCATTGAGTGATATCAATGAAAAGGGTTTGGCACAAACTGTGGAGCTTTTGAAAGCATATCCTGAAATCACAGTGACCACGACAGTACTTGATGTCTCTAGCCGTGATGCGATGAAACAGTGGGCGCAAGATACCGTCCAAGATCATGGTTCGGTCAATATGATTTTCAACAATGCAGGTGTGGCACTCGGCTCAACGGTTGAAGGTGCAAGCTATGAAGACTTAGAGTGGATCGTTGGGATTAACTTCTGGGGTGTGGTTTACGGGACCAAAGAATTCTTACCGTTTATCAAACAAACCAAAGATGGCCATATCATCAATATTTCAAGTATCTTCGGTTTAACCTCGCAACCAACGCAATCAGCATATAACGCGACTAAATTTGCAGTGCGTGGTTTCACAGAATCTTTACGCCAAGAACTTGATATCGAAAAGAGTGGTGTTAGTTCGCTTTGTGTACACCCAGGTGGGATCCGTACCAATATCGCAAAAGCGGCGAAAATGAATGACAGCATGAAAAGCTTGGGCATGGATCCAGGTAAATCAATCAAACAATTCGATAAATTCTTGCGGACGCCACCAGAAGAAGCAGCACGTCAAATTCTAAATGCGGTGTTGAAAGACAAACGTCGTTTATTGATTGGTGCAGACGCGCGTATTGTTGATTCTTTCCAACGGTTGTTCCCAACGGGATATCAGCGTATTGCTGCACTTGCAACGAAAATGATGTAAGTTCCGCTACTAAGATAAAAAGCCATTCTTGTTTGAATGGCTTTTTTTTGACGCTAAAGATTATGATGAACTTTTACGTTTAAATCAGAATCTTTATCTCGCGTTTCTTCCAGACAAATTGATAATAAGCGGCTTGGAATATGCATAAACACACAAAGGCGAGTGCATAAGCCATCCAAATTCCCTTGAGTCCCCAAAGTGTGTTAAACCAATACGCACAAGGCACTTCGATTAAAAGAATAGTAAAAATATTGATCAGCATTGGCACGTTGACGGTTCCGCTAGCCCGCATGATCGAGGCAAAAATTGCACTTGCGCCAAAAAACAGCAGCGACCACAGCACAATGAATAATAATTGCTGTCCCAGTTCGATAACTGCAGGATCAGTAATAAACAGCGCCATTAAATATTTCGAGAATAAATACGCCAGTATGATCAGACTACCCGTAAATAAAAAATTCATACTTAATGCGGTGCGGGTGACTTTGGCCAATAGATCTGGTTTGCCTGCACCGATCGCTTGGGCGGCAAAGATCGATGCTGCGATGGCAATCGACAATGCCGGAAACTGAATATAGTTGAGGACTTGATTGACTGCACCGTAGGCTGCAGTTGCCTGTGCGCCGTAGCGGTTGATCAAGCTTATAATCACCAATCCAGCCAAAGAAGTGGTGACCATTTGGATGCCTGTTGGAATGCCTAGTTTAAAAATCAGTTTGCTTAATTCTGCATCATGGCGGATATGTTGGAGCAATTGACGATCTATTTTAAGTGGATGATTTTTATAGTTGAGGTAGAAAGCTAGAAAAATCAACACTGCACTATAGCCTAAGATGGTGGCAATCGCGGGTGCGATGATGCCTAAGGCTGGAAAACCAAAATAACCTTTAAGTAAGACTGGCGTGACTGCTAAACCGATGAGGCTGGTTAAACCTAGGGCAATCAAAGGGGTAACACTATCACCGACACCCCGTAAAATAGAGGTGTAAATAATATACACAAACAATAACGGGCTACCTGCCAACATCCACTGCACATAAGGCAGTGACATATGCATGACTTTGGGATCAGTACCTAAAAGATTGAGAATATGTTCAGCAAAAACAAAGCCTAAGATTGCGATAATTGTGCCACCAATTAAGGTGATAAAAAGGGTTGACCCAACCACACTACGAACTTTTTCTAGATTTTGTGCGCCCCAAGCTTGACCCACTAAAACAGTGGTACCTGCCGAAATACCAATAGTAAATGCCAGCAAAAAAAACAGAATAGGGAAGAAAACCGACACCGCTGCAATTGCATCGACCCCCATCATTTGTCCAACAAATATGGTATTAATCGTCCCCGACAAGTTTTGCAAAATGTTGGTGGCGATCAGCGGCACTAGAAAAACAAAAAATGTTTTCCAGAGATTGGGTTGCATCACCAATGTTTGGTGTGGG
The DNA here is from genome assembly GCF_000369505.1 of Acinetobacter sp. NIPH 298. GTDB lineage: Bacteria > Pseudomonadota > Gammaproteobacteria > Pseudomonadales > Moraxellaceae > Acinetobacter. The sequence goes on along the minus strand of NZ_KB850053.1, from coordinate 458,363 downwards.
GTCATTCAAATTCCTTTGTTTCTTCCTCTACGCCATTTGCAACATGATTGCTTATTTTTGTTCGGATAAATCATTACGGTTGAGATCTTGGTTGCAACCAAGAAGGCATTTTGTGATGTCCATCTTTACGTGAAAAGTTGAGTATTTCAAGCCATTTACAAAACATTTTCAACAAAGGCACGAATGAGACCCAAGATCAAACCGATAAAGGCCCCGACAATCACACCATTGACACGGATCATGTGTAAATCACCACCAACTTCACTCTCGATTTTGGCAATCATTTCGCGTGAATCCCACTCATGGATGCGTTCACTAATATAACGAATGATTTTGTCGCTATATTGCTCACTGAAATTGGTGGCTAAGCCCACCATTTTGCTATTGAGGACTTCACGAACATTTTCATTTTGGATCAGGCTCACACCAAGTTGTTGAATAGCTGCTTGTAAATTGGTGGCAATGCCTGAATCGGGTTGCATCAAATCTGTTTTGATGGCATCGCATAAAATCGCGATTGCACCGCTAATAAAGTTTAAAACTTGTGGGCTATCCAGCAAGGCATCTTTACCACTGTTCAAACGTTGGCTTGCTTCGCTATCGGTATCAGCAAGTTGTAGCATGAGGGCATGAGTGGTTGCCTCAATGTCTTGTCGCCAAGGATGTTCAGGATTGGCCAACATGGATTCCACGCGTTCAATCAGTGAATCAATGGTGCGCTGTTGTACATCGATACCAATCCAGCTCGCACCTTTAGCCAGTTTCCAGACGCCCAGTTCTTTAAATAATGTGCGAGACAGCTCACGCGCTTCTTCGGGATGTGACACCATCCATTGATGAGCCAGATCGAGTCCACGTTGTAACACATCTTGATGGAAGTCATTTTCCAAAACCGCACGTAACATTTCACTAGCAAGGGTATTGATCTTGGTACTGCGCACCCATTGCACACTATTGTTTTGTACAAAATTAGCGATTTGATCCTGACTGACGAACTCAAAAATTTTCGGAACGGTTTGTTGGATGATCTGAACCACGTGTCCGTTGTTTTTTGGGTTGGCTAACCATTGACCGACCGCCAAACTGAGGTCGGTATTTTGCAAACTACGCTGTACGATTTGGGGTGATAAAAAGTTTTCTTGAACAAATCGACCCATTGATTCAGCAATACGTGCCTTATTCCGTGGAATAATCTCAGTATGATCACGTAATAGTTTGGGTAAGGGGATTTTCCCAAATGGATTGCGGAATAACACTGTCACCGCATACCAATCGGCCAAACCACCGACCACACCTGCTTCGGCGCTTAACATGAAAATATGGATCAGCCACCGATACTCAGGCAGAAAATGCGCCACGACCATTAAACAAATCCACGTCATCACTGCAATCACCAATGCTACGGTGGCGAAGTATTTACTTCTTTGCAGGCTTGGTACTTTGTGGATTTCTTCGGCTGAATTCATTGAGTCATCCTATTCATTCATTTTTGTTTTGAGGTGGTGCAGGGGGTTGCAACACTTCTCCTGTTGGACTCAATCCGTATTTTTGTCCTAAGGATCGCAAAATTAGCTGTGCATCAAATGCATCAGGTGATTGCTGTTGAGTCTTAAAGCATTCAATAGTATACGACACTTGGATGGGATCAAGATTGACCACTTGTGGTACATCATAGAATGGATCCGGCCAAAAGGCGGGGTGACGACGATAATAACCATAAGGATAATACGGTCGACTCGGATAAATCACAGCTTGGCGTTGCTCCTTGAACCGCGCATTGCTTGGATCATCAACTACAGTGAAAAAACGGAACCCATTTTGGAGTGTGGTTTGTGCTGCCTTGAGTAAGGTAATTTCCTCAGCTGTACCATAACTCAGATTATTTCCTGCTTGGAAGCCGATACGGAAGCTTTTGTTATTTAATGGATAAGCGGTGAATTGCCCCAATTGATCAAAGGTCTTGGGTTGAGACGGTATGCTGGCACACCCTGTAAATGCCAATGTGACCAATAGCGGGGCACAGATGAGTAACGATTTCATATGCAATTCCTCTTTCTGACGTCGAGGGGAGATCGACTTAAAAGCTGCTGTTTGGCTGTGTTAAGAATTCAAGTTCTTCGGCGCTGGATGTTCGTCCCAAGATCGCATTGCGATGAGGATAGCGTCCGAAGCGATCAATAATCACTTTATGCTTTTTCTCAAAATTTAAATTGATTTCATTGCCTAAACGTTGAAACAGTTTTAATGCGTACTCATGCATCATTTTTGATTCACTATGCATAAATGGCATATATAAAAAGGAACGTTGTTCGGGGCTTAACTGAGCATCTAATTGTAGGCTAATCGCTTCTTGAGCCAGCATCAACGCCATGCTGTCATAGGCAAAAGCTTGTGCTTTATCACGATATAAATTACGTGAGAATTGATCTAAAACAATAATTTCAGCCAAACGGCCTTCAGGTGTTTGACGCCATGACCAAAGTTCTGCTTGGGTTGCTTGATCATGAATCGTTTGAAAAAGCCCGCGAATTTTGGTATTAAAATCATCGCTTTTGGCAAACCAGAGTGAGCGATGATCGGGAGAAAACCAAAAATCAAGAATGTCTTGCGCTTGCATCGTTGAGTATCCCTTGGAAGATTTATTTTTAATAAAATCACAATTTCAGCATGTCTTATAGAGCAAGATTGTGATAAAAATTGCCAAGCTAAGCGAATACAATCAGATGACTAGATCGTAATAGTCGTTATAATTGGCAGAGTTGTGGGCGTTGACATGTTTTGCATGCGACTACACGTAACGAAGTCGCCAGCCTTGATCTGGTTGGCCGAGCATGAATAACCGAGCATATAAATTATGAACCAACCTTGCACACTTTCGTCCGCTATCGTACCGACTTGGGTAAATGCCTCACAATTAGACGGTATGTTACGCGGTATCGAGCGTGAAAGTTTGCGTATGCAAAGCAATGGATTTTTATCACAAAAAAATCATCCAAAAGCTTTGGGTTCAGCACTCACACATCCCCATATTACGACTGATTATTCAGAAGCGTTAATGGAGTTCATTACCACGCCACACAATACCATTGCCGCTGCATTAAATGAGTTAAGCGATATTCATCAGGTGGTGCATCAGCAACTTGAAGATGGTGAGAAATTGTGGCCGCTTTCCATGCCTTGTATGCTGGATGACAATGAAGAAAATATAAAACTTGCTCAGTATGGCACGTCTAATATCGGGCGTTTTAAAACCCTTTATCGCCATGGCTTGGGGGTGCGTTATGGTCGTCGGATGCAGACCATTTCAGGTGTGCATTATAATTTATCTTTTCCCGATCAGTTGTTTGCAACTTTGCAGCAGCATGAAAAAAATGAAGAATTAAAACAACTCAGTTTGCAAGATTATCGAAGCCATCGTTATTTTGCCTTGATCCGAAATTTTATTCGTATGACTCCCTTGGTGATGTATTTGCTTGGCGCAAGTCCATCGGTCTGTCGTTGCTTTTTAACAGGGCGTAACCACCATTTACAGCCTTTGGTCAAAGGAACCTTGTACTTACCAGAAGCGACTGCCTTGCGTATGGGACGTTTGGGCTACCAAAACTCAGCACAAAAGCAGCTGGGGATTTATTATAACGACCTGCATGATTATTTAGATGGATTACAAAAGGCCGTCCATACGCCATATCCTGCATTTACTGATTTAGGTTTGAATGATGAGACAGGTGAACCGATTCAAATCAATGACCATGTTTTACAGATTGAAAATGAATACTACAGTCTAGTGCGTCCCAAGCAAGTGCCTCAAGCAGGTGAAACACCTTCGCAAGCATTGAAGAATCGTGGTGTGGGTTATGTAGAGCTGCGTGCGGTCGATGTGAATCCCTATAGTGCGATTGGGATTGATGAAACCACAGCAGGGTTCTTAGAAAGTCTGGCCTTGTATTGTTTATTGCGGGAAAGTCCTGATCTATGGTCTAACGAACAAGATCAGATTGATCAAAATCAAACTGAAGTGGTCAATCGCGGGCGTGCAGCAGATGCCCATATCAAAGAGGGGCATCTAACAGTGTCATTTCAGGATTGGGCACAGCAGCATCTAAATGAAATTCATACTTGTGCCGCGACACTAGATCAAATGGATGGTACTTCTCTTTATCAGGATGCTGTTTATGTCATGCAACAGCGTTTAAATGATGTTGAAAATACCCTTTCAGCACAAGTGATCAAAGATACTTTACAACATGGTGGAACATGGAACTTTGGTAGTGTCATGGCTCAACAGCATGTAGATTGTTATGACCAGCATCAGCTCAGTGTAGAAAGACAACAATATTTTGAACATTTAGCGCAAACGTCGTTGCAAAAACAGTGGCAACTTGAACAAGAAAATGACACGAGTTTTGAACAATATCTTGCACAATACCGTTAAATCTTTTGAGGACTTCCTATGCGATGGAATTACCGTTTGGTCAGTGCAGTATTGGTACTGACCAGTATTATCGGACTCTCGTTCGCGCTGTATTTAGAGCATGTGCAAGGATTGGAACCTTGCCCATTGTGTGTGTTTCAACGTGTAGGTCTAATTGGAATGGGATTGATTGCACTGGTTGCATTCATTCATAACCCGATTTCAAATGTATTTAAACGTTTTTATGCATTGCTGGCGACATTAGCGATTGGTTGGTCAGTGGGTGTTGCAGCACGACATGTTTGGTTGCAAAACTTACCTGCTGATCAAGTTCCAAGTTGTGGTCCAGGTTTGGATTATTTGGTTGATGTCTTGCCCATGAAAGCAGTATTGCAACAAGTGCTTTCTGGTTCTGGTGAATGTGCTTTAGTCGATTGGAGTTTCTTGGGTCAGTCATTACCAGTATGGTCATTGATTTATTTCAGTCTGATATTGCTGATTTGTTTATGGCAGCTTTTTAGAAAATATAGTACAGCTAAACAATAACCATAGCGTTTTTAAAACAACTAAAAAACCCTTGAATATATATCAATATTTAGGGGTTTTTTCTTTTAAATCAGTTGGATATATTTTTATATAAAAACAACTATTTTTTATGTACAGAAAGGTATTTTTCTTATAAAGTTCAACCGATTCTTAAAATTATGATCATAAAAAATGCTTTTGAATATATTTAATGTATTAGAAAAACTGGGGTTAAATGCACAGAAGCGTGCGATACACGTCCAATTTGCAGATCCGATGTTAACGGCGCAGGTGTTCTTACAACGAATATCTGGAAAACATGTTTTAAATCATGGGTTAACATCAGAGCTCATTTGCCTATCTACCAATGCGAGTATTCCGCTTAAAAAATTTATTGGATGTACTGTTGCAGTCGATCAGGTCACTGATACGGGCCAATTGGCACGCAGCACAGGGATTATTACCGCGGCAGCTCAAGGTCAAAGTGATGGAGCACTTACGCTTTATCGTCTGACCATGCAAGATGCGACATCATTATGGACAAAACGCCGTAATAGCCGGGTATTTATGAACCAATCGGTGGTTGAAATTGTTCAGACTTTATTTAAAGAGTGGCAACAACGCAGCCCACTATTTGCAGCGAGTTTGACATTAGATATCAGTGGGCTTAGCAAAGACTATGATGTTCGTCCCTTTACCATGCAGCACAATGAACTCGATTCAATGTTCATTCAACGATTGTTGGCTTCAGAATCGATCAATAGCTTAATTGATGAAGCTCAGCATCTTGTTCCGTTCAGTGCATCTCCAATTCAAGCGCAAAAACTCCGACTGATTGATGACAATAACCACTACCAAGCGCTTGAGCGCCATAGTATTCGTTACCATCGTAGTAGTGCTACAGAACAATATGACAGCATGACCAGTTTGGTTGCAGAACGTAGCTTGCAACCGACCACGGTGCATATCCAACGTTGGCAAGCGGATGCGCTTGATCAAGAAGATGGCGCAGGCAGCGTCCAAAGTACCCACGGACACAGTGATCACTATGACAATGCAAGTTTAGGATTAGAGGATGCATGGCACTTCACGCCTGCATGGATACAAGATCTGAATGGTGAGGATGGTGCGAGTACCTCAGGCAATCATCAAATCGAACGCATCAATGAACAACTGAGCAATTACCATAGTGCGCAGGCAAAACAATTTATTGCCAATACCACGGTTCGTGATGCGCATGTGGGTTATTGGTTTGAACTCAAACAACACCCAGAAATAGACCAGCACGCCAGTGCGGATAGAAACTTCCTGATTACCGCGAAGCAGTTCTATAACCAAAATAATCTGCCTAAAGAGTTGAACCAACAGGTCAAGCAATTGCTACAGCAAAGTCATTGGCAACCTCTGTTGAGTCACTCAATGTTAGAAGAACGTCAAGGCAACCAACTCACACTGCAACGCCGTCATATTCCCACCGTACCTGAATATCAGCCCTTGCAACACCGACCCATTGCATATCCTCAACGAGCAAAGGTGGTAGGCCCAGCAGGTGAAACCATTCATGTGGATGAATGGGGACGGATCAAAGTACGCTTTCTATTTACCCGTGTCGATGATCATGGCCATGATGGTGGTGCTGGCAGCAATGACAATGATACCGACTCCGCTTGGGTGGATGTTCTGACACCTTGGGCGGGTGAAGGCTATGGTGCGCGATTCCTACCACGCATAGGTGAGATCGTTGTGATTGATTTCTTTGATGGCAATATTGATCGCCCCTTTGTGACGGGGCGAATCCATGAGGCGCAGCGCTCACCGACTCGATTTGATATCAAAGGGCAACTCCCTGACACCAAAAAACTCAGTGGTATTCGGAGTCAAGAGGTCGATGGTCGAGGATTCAACCAACTCAGATTTGACGATACCACGGGGCAGATTAGTACCCAATTACAAAGTAGTCATGCTGCAACTCAACTGAACTTAGGGCATTTAAGTCATCCAAAAGAACAAGCACAGAGTGCAGGACGTGGTGAGGGTTTTGAACTCAGAACGGATGCTTGGGGTGCGGTACGTGCAGGTAAAGGCATGTTGATCAGTACTTATGCACAAGAACAAGCGATCGCAGATCACTTGGAAGCAGCCCAAGCGCAATCATTGCTGACTGAAGGTTTTGAAAGCATGAAAATGCTAAGCGACATTGCCCTCAAACAACAAGCCGATGCGCTCAATGTCATTGAACGTTTACCCAAATTTATACAGTCTTTGGAGTTAAAAACCAAAGGACAGGCATTGAATAATACCGTAAATCTTTTTAAAAATGAGATGCAAAGCAATCCGCTAAATGCCTTAAAAGATTGTGGTGGTTTTATTGGTGATATCGGTGCACTCGGTGGAAATAGTAAAGCCATTGTTGATGAATTCAATGCATTTTTCGCAGATGCAAAAGATGCAGTGGAGAATCTTAAAACGTTTATTGAAAATGTTGAAGAACACGGTGCAGATATTGTCAAAGGACAACTAGCAGCCCTCAAAGATAAGATTCAACACAACCCCTTTGAAGGTCTAAAAGAAGTCGGACAAGTCCTTGCGAATGTCGATATTAAAGACTTTGATTTGATGAGTAGCTGTGGCACGTTTAGTAAAGGCAGCAGTTTAAAGGTCAGTCCATTACAAGCATTGGGTTCTTTGCAAGGCTTTATGGAAAACTATACCCAAGACTTAGAAAAGAGTAAGGACAGCAAACAACAAACCCAAGGAAAAATCTTTAGACAAGCATTGATGCTGTTGGCCTCACCGAATGGAATTGCGCTGACCACACCTGAGAATATTATTTTACAAGCCTCGCAAGACATTGCAGAAAGTGCCAGTGGTTCCATCAATTTGAGTGCCCAGAAAAATATTATTGGGCATGCGCAAGACAAAATCAGCTTGTTTGCAGCCCAAAAAGGAATACGAGCCTATGCCGCCAAAGGAAAAGTAGAGTTGCAGGCACAGGATGACATGATCGAGGCAATCGCCCGTCGAGTGATCAAGATTATATCGACAGAAGAAAAGATCGAGATTACCAGTCCAATCGAAATCGACCTAAAGGCAGGAGGCTCGCAGCTTAAGATTAATAAGGATGGAGTATTTGTAAATACTGGCGGTAATTTCAAGGTTAAGGCAGGACAGCATGTCTTTGAGAGTGGTGCAGTTGTCAATGCTGAGTTACCGACCATGCCAAAGAGTGGGGTGTACAGCCGACGTTTTGATTTTAGTGGTTTGGTTTCTCCTGAATTATTACAAGAAGGTTTTCTTTATAAGGTGATTAATCGCGCGAAGAAAACAGAATATGTGGGTGTGCTTGATGATGGAGCGAGAACACAAAGAATCTTTAGCGACAACCCTGACCAAATCGAAGTTGTTTTACTTGGAAAAGACAAAGAAAGTGCAGATAAGTTGCTATTGGTAGAAGAGCCGATGCTCGAAAATCACAGCTCGGATGAGGCGTGTTGCGGTGGCGATGAATACCATCATGATGACTGTGAACATGCTCAAATAGACGCTACAGATGAATCGAATTTAGAACATGATTTTAAGCAATTTGGATGTGGGGATTAAGAAATGAAAATAGCTAAAGTATTTATTGGCTCATTGGTTTTATTGCAAAGTGTGAGTTTATATGCAGAGAGCTTTAAACAATGCTTAAAATATTGGAATGAGCCAGTAGTGGAGATTAAAGTTCTAGGGGAAGTTGAGTGTGAGCATGTCTGGGAGTTCGGTCAAAATAGTGCAAGCCAGAATCGACTCAAACTGCTAGATCAACTGAATTTAAAACGGAAAAATAATCAATGGATGTCAACTGGTATTTGCTCTAAGGTTTTGTATAACCATAAAGAATATTATATTTATAATGCAAATTACAAGGAAGACAAAGATGATGTATGGATCGCATATGATAATAAAAATGCTTTTGCTTATTTTAGAAAAATAGTTGCTCCTTCAGAAGAAGGTGCTCGCTCAGGTGTTATTTTAAGTTGTGCTAGTATTGGTGTGGATGATAAATCTAGATACGTTCTAAATAGCTATTTAAAAAATAATACATCTGTGAGTATGAGTTTTTATAAGACCAATGATTGGTATAAAGAGAATTAAAATGATAAAAACAATTAAATTTGATAAAAATGATACCAAGAATTTTGAAAATAATTTAGCAGGTTTTATTGAGGCAGTAAGTTTTAAAGAGTCTTCATCTGATCTCTCTTTGTCAATAGATCACCCCATAAATACTCGTGCTGCGAATAAGGTAAATGGGTCCGGTTATATGGGGTTGTTTCAATTTGGGGAAGAAGCTTTATATGATTTGGGTTATTATTTGGGAGACCACGGAATATCGTACGAGGATATTAAAGGTGCTGACAAAAAATCGCCTATACGGAAAAGATGGCAGAGTCAATTTGATTCAAATAATTGGATTGGTAAATGGTCTGGTAAAAGAAATATAAACTCAAAGCTAGACTTCTTGAGAAATCCTCAAATTCAATATGAAGTTATTAAGGAGTGGATTGGTTATTTATGTAATCAATTGAGAAATAATAATCTAAATGAGTATTTTGGAAGAACGATTCAAGGTATTGAAGTTTCAGAGTCAGGCGTCATAGCTGGTATGCATTTAGTTGGCATTGGGGGGCTGGGTGCTTTTTTGGGCATTCCAAAATTTCAGGGTTCAAATCAAATAGATGGAAATGGCACACATATCAGTAAATATATCGAAATGTTTAATCATTTTGATTTAGAAATCTGTTGCAAAAGAAAGATTTATATAAGTTTAACTGACTCAGAGAAAAGTGCTTTAGCAAATAAAGAAGTGGTATTAGTTTCGCGTTATGATGGGAAATATGTATCTGGTGAATCGCGAGTAAGGGTAAAAAGCGATGAGCATGGCAAGCTTCCAGTTATTGTTCGTCATCCGAATACAGAAATAAAAATTATAGCGGATGGAAAAGAGTCTAATAGCATCATCCAAAAAGCCAATGAGAAGCAGAAAGCTACCTTAAGTGATTTCACGGTTTCAAGTTATCCAGCAACCTTAGAAGCAGAAAATTCACCTCAGCCAAAACCACAAGCCAATAAGACTCCGCAAGAAGTGAGGAATGAGCAAGCTGCACCATCTTCGCCATCGGTAGACTCAACTTCCGCATTAAAAGATATTCAATTCAACGTTCAAATCGTGGAAGGTGATTCAGGGAAACCTATTCCGAATATGAATTTTTTCCTCACGTACAAAGGGAATATTAACAAGCATACCGCAAATAACAATGGTGTAAGACAAGGAGTTGTTGCAGAAGAAGGTCAGGATATTGAGGTTTCTGTAGAAGGGGATGGATATAAACAAGTGATTCATCATTTTAAAGTGGATGCAGCACTTAATAATCAAACCGTAAAAGTACGGTTACCTGTACATAGTTTTAGTATAAGCGTCACTCAAGACGGTCAACGCGTAGCAAACACATTGTTTAGTATTTTTTATAGAGGGCGCGAGATTCCTAAAAGAACAAATGCATCAGGGATTATTACTGTAAAAATGCTTACAGGCTTTGTTTTTGGCTTTGGAGTCAAAGGTAAAAATTTGGTTCCAAGTAGAGTTGAAAAGTCTGTTGTAACTAAAGGGTTTATTGTAAATGCAAGTGCAATAAAAGCATCAAGACTACATGAAGTAGCGGATGAACAACAAAAACAACAACAAGCAGAAACAGCGAGATTGCAGCAACAGCAAAAAGAAGCTGCCGAAAAGAAAGAAAAACAAGCTGAGGAGGAAAGAAAAAAAGCTAAAACCGAAGCGGATAAGAATAATCAAGCCCGACAAAATAATAGCTATACACAAAATGGTGGTCGACCGATCACCACAGTGAGTCGTCAAGCACCTGTAACCAGTGATACAACTCGTTATCATATTTATCATAATGGAAAAATTAAAAGAGAGAATAGAGCTGCAACGGGGTATGCAGAGTTTATTTATTATGATCAGAATGGTGGCGCTCATAATTTAGGGAAGTCGAGGTATATTGTTGCTAATAGGTGGAATTCAAAGGGAGTTAAGGGGGCGGGAAGCGTTTTTTTAGTTGATATTAGACCCTTTAAGCAATATAGAAATGGGGATGTTGGTTATAAAATGCTACTTAACACAAGTAGTGGGAGATATTATTTAGGTGGTTTAGAAATGGCTGCTTTCCTAGGAGCCTTATGTAAATGTGGTTATGATGATATTAGCTTTAATGGATTTAGTATGGTTGATGGATCTCCTGGTGTAAGTTCTTCACATATTAATGGAGTGGCAGGCGATATTCGTTATTTAAGAAAAGACAAAAAAACCCAGTATGTCGATTTAGGACAAAGTAATTTATTGGATTTTGATCGAACTTTGCGGATGATACAAATACTAATTGAATTTAATTGGGGGAAGACGAGACGTATGTTTTCTGAAAAATTTAATCATAATGGGAATGCAAATTATGTATTTCCAGGATGTATACATATGAGAAAAGATGGCAAAAATGGTTATAGACATCATCATCACCTTCATATGAATGGGTTAGGTAATGATGTTGAGGATATATAAATTATGTTTGTTAATGTAACAAAAATATCATTTTTAATGATTACTGTTATGCTCATCAGTTGTACTGATAGCAATGAAAAACAGCCTTTCGTTGAGAGTAAACCTATAAATTTAGAGGTCTCTGATAGAAGTATATTATGTAAAAAAGCAAATAATACTTTATCTGATCTTTTTCAAATTAAAAATGTGTTGTGTATTCATAAGCTTCCATTTACTAAAGAAAACTATATTGAGAATAAGCTAGTTTATCAAATTACACATGCTCCACTTTTCTTTAGCCTTCAAAATGATGAGTTTTTTGAAGGAGAAGAAGATACAAGTGAGAAAGTACTGGTTGGGGTCATGCCAATTAATGATCAGAAATTTGCGTTTATTTTTGCTCAAAAACAGGGAGATGATGGATTTAGTATAAATGGGGAAAGTATATATTTGTCAGTTATAAACTATGGGCAAGTTGGCAATCAGGATACTAATCCAGATTTAGGACTGTTCAAAGTAATCTATCATCAAAGTAGCCTAAGCGAAATTGATAATATAGACTTCAAAATTATATCTCCAAATACTCTTAAAATTTTTTACGCTCATGAGGGCATGGAGAACGAAGTAGTGAATCTTTCTCAACAGTGAATGTATTTTTTATATAAAAATCTGGTGAAATCTCATCCTAAAAAATAAACACCGCAATCCTTCCAACATCTAAAAAATGATCGACAACTAATAAAATAATAGCCGATCATTTTCATTTAAGTCTCAACAATTCCTTCTAAATCATCAAAGGTATAGTTATTTGGTACATTAATCAGATGCGTTTGGACACCTTGTTCAACTTTATCACTGACATCAGGATAGAGCCAACGCGTAATTTGTTCAGCTACACTTGAATGGTATTGAATCTCAAAATGATTCAAACCATAGAACACCGCTTTATGTGTATCGGGCAATTTAAGTTGAAAACGAGGATTTGGGTGTTCACCTAACGCACTCTTTACACTGACCAAATAATCACCGATCACAGTGAGCGCTTTAGTCCGTAATTTCTCAAACTCTAAAGTCCCTGCAATTAAGAAGGTGTTGATATGTGAGGGTAAAGGTGCTGGTTTGCGATTGTCATCTGCAAAACCAATACGTGCATCATTATGTTCCCAATCATCATCACGAACACTACCATGACGCAGATCTAAAATACCGTTACTGCGAATATTGACCAATTGGCCAATAAGACTAATAAACGGGAATGCCCCAATCTTGTCTTGTAAAATAAAACCAAAACGTTCCAGTGCTGCACCATGATGTGGAGAACCGATACAGACCAAGTTTTCAACCATGTGTACCCATTGACAGAGATCTTGTTTTCCATAGAACAATGCACTACGAGAAACCAATCCCCCCATACTATGCCCAATCAAGTCAATACTGGTAATACGTGGATTACGTTGGATCAAATCTTCAAGTACACTGGCAAAACTACGTCCATTAGCGGAAATTCGTCGCCCAGTATTGTAGTTAAGATACAACATGGTGTTGTTATCGCGTTGAGCCAGTAAACGCTCACCAATACCACCAAAACGATTATTCGACCACGTCAAATGGTTCATGCATAAACCATGCGCTAAAATCACCACTCGACCTGTGAGTTCACCTTGTTGTAAAGATCCATAGTGATCATAAAGCACCATCGGCAAAGCCATTGGATTATGTTGCCTCAAGAAAAAATCACCAAAGATCCCATTCAGTACACCCACCGCAAAATGTAAAGTGGGAGTGAGCGGTTTATCATGTAAAGCAGGAAATTTTTCAATTACTTTGCGCAAGTTTGGTGCAAGAAAACTACGACCATACTTTTGGATGGCGACATAAGAGAATTGATAGAATTTCTGTAGTTGTGGGTGCGTTTGTAATTTTTTGGCTTTTTGTGCACTTAAACCGAGCGTTGTCCGTAACACTTCAGTTTGTACCAATTGCATCAATTCGTGTACGCCACTTAAGCTGGTACTGACGAGTTGTGCCAAACCTTCCAAAGCATCTGCCTGACTGGGAGGGGTACTGTCCCACTTACAGTAGGTTTCATGCAGAGGTGTTAAACTTGGCATATTGATTTCCTCATCCTTGATATATACCGAAGGGTTGAATTTATGAACCTAATACTGTTTAGATAAACTACAACAAACGCTTATATATTTTGCTGTTTCATCCGTAATTTTTTTAGAATACTGATGAACGGTGCATAGTATCGGTTTTTGTGTCGGACAATTTCAGGGTTATATGCAAATTATATTGTTATTTGTTTATCAATTATGATTAATAATGTGATTTATTTCACTATCTGTCAAGCTGCTGTCTAATTTGGTGCATATGCAAATTATCTATTTACATGGTTTTCGTAGTGGCCCGATGTCAAAAAAGGGGCAACAATTGAGACAATACTGTGCAAAGTATGATTCTATTCAGGTGCATTTGCCAGATTTGAACCAGTCTCCTGAGCAAGTCATTCAGCAGGTTTCTCAACTGATTGAATCTCAACCCAAAGAGCAAGTGGTTTTGGTCGGTAGCAGTTTAGGTGGGTTTTATGCGACGTATTTTGTCGCCAAGTATGCGTGTCCTGCTGTATTGATCAATCCAGCTATGCAACCATGGCAGCTATTTCAAACGCTATTCGGGATTGATCAAATCCCACTCAAAATCACCGAGTCATGGACACTTAATGCTGAACACTTGCAACAATTACAGTCGATTGCTGAAGTAGAGCTAAAAAATGCCGATAAAATTTTAGTGCTATTGCAACAAGGCGATGAAGTCTTGGATTATCATCAGGCACAACGTTATTATAGTGCGGCACATCCGTCCTCTTTGATTCTCACTGATCAGGGTGGTAATCATGCGATGGATGATTTTGAAGAAAAATTAGCGTTAGTCATCGAATTTTTATCGGCAGCGATTCAATAAGGAAGTCAGACCAAGTGACACAATATACAGCACAATCTCTTGAAGTTCTTTCTGGTTTAGATCCTGTGCGTCGTCGTCCAGGCATGTATACCGACACCACACGACCGAACCATTTGGCTCAAGAGGTGATTGATAATGCTGTCGATGAAGCGCTTGCAGGACATGCCAACCAAGTCTATGTCACGGTTTATGAAGATGGATCGTTGTCTGTCGAGGATAATGGACGAGGTATGCCCGTCGATATTCATCCTGAATATGGTCAAAGTGGTATCGAAATTATTTTAACCAAGCTGCATGCAGGCGGTAAGTTTAGTACTGATAATTATCAATTTTCAGGCGGTTTGCATGGGGTTGGGATTTCGGTAGTCAATGCGTTGTCTACACGGGTTGAGGTTGCAGTACAACGCCACGGAAATTTATATCAAATGGCGTTTGAGCAGGGTGAACCTGTTGCACCGTTATCTGTATTAGAGGGCAAGGTGGCAAAGCGTGCCACAGGAACAACCGTGCGTTTTTGGCCCGAAGCAAAATATTTTGATAGTCCGAAGTTTGCATTAAAAGCCTTAAAACATAATTTAAAAGCCAAAGCAGTTCTAGCCGCAGGCTTAAAAATCATTTACGACGATAAGATTAATAACGAACGGATCGAATGGCAGTTTGAAAATGGTTTAGTCGACTATTTGATGGATGAGTTGCAAGATCGTGAGATTTTACCTGATCCAGCATTTGTCAGTAGTGGAAAAGCAGACCGCGCAGCATGCGAGCTTGCGATTTGCTGGAATGTGGAGGGTGGCGAGCAAATTCAGGAAAGCTATGTCAACCTGATTCCAACCGCGCAAGGCGGAACACATGTTAATGGTTTACGTTCAGGTGTCACAGAGGCGTTGCGTGAGTTTTGTGAGTTACGTAATTTACTGCCGCGCAATGTGAAACTCTCTGCTGAAGATGTGTGGGATGGGGTGAATTTCATTTTATCGTTGAAATTCCAAGAGCCTCAGTTTTCAGGACAGACCAAAGAACGTTTATCTAGTCGTGAAGCATCCAATATTGTGTTGAATATTGTGAAAGATGCCTTTGCTCTATGGCTCAATCAACATGCTGAGATTGCAACGCAACTGGCCGAGATGGCGATTGCAAAAGCTGGCCGTCGTTTAAAAGCTGCGAAAAAGGTTGAGCGTAAGAAGATTGTTGCGGGTCCTGCATTACCCGGAAAATTAGCAGATTGTGTCGGGTTGACCCGTGAAGACAGTGAATTGTTTATTGTCGAAGGGGATTCCGCAGGTGGAAGTGCCAAACAAGCTCGGGATAAAAACTTTCAAGCAATTATGCCGATTCGCGGAAAAATCTTAAATACGTGGGAGGTGTCTTCGGATGAGGTATTAGCCTCGCAGGAAGTACATGATATTGCCATTGCAATAGGGGTTGATCCAGGCAGTGATGATCTATCGGAACTCCGCTATGGCAAAGTCTGTATTCTTGCCGATGCCGACTCGGATGGTTTGCATATTGCGACCTTATTGTGTGCTTTATTTGTCAAACATTTTCCAACCTTGGTGGAAGAAGGTCATTTGTTTGTTGCGATGCCACCTCTATATCGTATTGATGTTGGCAAAGATGTGCATTATGCCCTTGATGATGAGGAGCTTGAAGCGATCTTAAAGAAAGTGAAGGGCAATAAAAACCCACAAATTACCCGATTTAAAGGACTGGGTGAGATGAACGCAAGCCAGCTTCGTGAAACCACGATGGATCCCAATACGCGTCGTTTAGTACAGTTAGATTTGGATGATGCTCATTTCACTGCAAGTTTGTTGGATAAATTACTTGCCAAAAAACGTTCGGCTGATCGTAAGCATTGGTTAGAGCAAAAGGGTAATTTGGCTGATATTGTGGTTTGATTTGAACTTATTTTTTGAATAGCCCAGTTTGATCTGGGCTTTTTTTTAGATTATCTCAAAAAATATTTGAATTATTAATAATAAATATAAAACTGGTATGTTATTTGCTTTTTATCGATTGGTAAAAATATATCCAAAACCTAAATCAATAAGTTAAAACTAACAACTTAATGTCATCACATAGGCAGAGGAATAATTTTAAAGAGATTAAACATTTAATTGATGCTGGCAAAAAATAAAATGAATAGGTTTTTAAGTATTTTTTTCCCCATCCTGTTAAGTAATACCATTTTCATTTTGAGTAGTGTAATTGATACAGCATTTATATCGCATTATAGCCATGTGCATTTAACAGCTTTGTCAGTTGCGCTTTCAGTTTATATGATTGTTTTTGTAGTGGGTTATGGCTTGTTACAAGGCCTGTTTCAAATTCTTGCAGAAGAAAATGGTCGAGGTCTAACCCAACAAATAAAGAATAGGGTTGTGGGGCAAGCCGTTTTAATTGTTCTAGTCTTTGGTCTTTTTGCCGTTATTTTAATCAATAATGCTGGTTTCTTATTCGCCTTTTTTGAAGCATCTGAGATGGTACAAGTGTTGGCGAATAATTGTCTTATGATTTTTTCATTGGATCTTTTGATCCGTTTGTTTATTCGTATATTGACAATACAGGTACAGATATTAGATCGGCCAGTAGTCGTGACGTATATCGGATGTATCTTCTTGGTCGTGAAAATACCATTGTCCTACGGTTTAATTAATGGTTTGAATATCTTTGAACTACCGCCATTGGGCGTATATGGCGCGGTGCTCTCAACCCTAATCGGGGATAGCATCATGTTGATATTATTGTATGGCTATATGCGGCGAAAAGCTGTTTTTAATTTCGATTTAAAAGCGATTTCACTGAATTTGGAGCTGTTGTTTCGCTTACTTCGGATCGGTATACCAACAGCGATGATGATTGTGATAGATGTAATTGCTTTCATGGCAATCTCAATCTTGGCTTTACCACTAGGGACTGTTGCGATTGCCTCTCATCAGGTGATCGCAAGTATATGTTCTATGTTGTACATCCTACCAGCTGCATTCTCTATCACATTTAGCATCATGTTGTCGGAAAAAATCGGCGCAAATCAGAAACAAATTGCGTTGCTTTGGTCAAAAAAAGCATTTCAACTTATTTTTATTCTGGCCGTGATTCTGTGCACCTTATTATTTATTTTTAGAGATCAACTGATCGCACTTTTTACACAAGAACAAGCCGTTATACAGATTACAACTTCACTCTTTATATTAGGCATACTCTTTCACCTTGCTGATGCAATGTTAGGTATTTTCGCGACCGTTTTACGCTGTTGGGGAATCACGATTGTACCAAGCTTCATTTATTGTGGTTCATTATTGCTATTTGGCTTGTGTGGCGGGCAGCTATTGGCATATTGGGGGATGAGTTGGGGTGTTTTTTCGATTGCACCCCTCGGGATATATGGGTTTTGGTTTGCTTTGGTTAGCTCTTATAGCTTAGCAGTAATACTTTGTTTTTTATGCTTTAAATATAGGGGTTTTGTATGGATTCGCTAACAAAATAATGATTCTAAGATTGATCAATTATAAATTTATGTTGTGCTTTTTAATTATAGATTTTTACTTTAATTGTTGACATAAATCATCACAGTTTTTCTACTGCGTAAAAATGCATCATTTTAGTTCACGATGTATTTTTTGTATGCAATGTTGTATACAAGATTGGATTTTTCTCTTGAGCTTTTAATTAATATTTATATAAAACAATAAATTAACTTGTTGGCATAAAAATTGAATAACTCCACTTAGTCAACATCACAACACACTAAATGTGGAGAAAAAAGATGCAACAAAAATTAATGCCGATTTCTATGCTTATGGCTGCCATGATGGGTATGGGGCTAGTGGGTTGTTCTAAGCCTGCTGAAACATCTGAACAAACAAAAACAGAAACCAAAGCTGCACCAGCCGATGGTGAAACCATTAAAGTCGGAATTTTACATTCCCTTTCGGGCACGATGGCGATTTCTGAAACTTCGCTGAAAGATACGGCATTGATGACCATTAATGAAATCAATGCCAATGGTGGGGTACTTGGTAAAAAGTTAGAGCCTGTGGTGGTCGATCCTGCATCGGATTGGCCATTATTTGCGGAGCGTGCACGTCAGTTAATTACCCAAGACAAGGTCGCGGTGATTTTTGGGAGTTGGACATCGGTATCACGTAAATCTGTTCTCCCTGTGGTGGAAGAATTGAATGGTTTAATGTTCTACCCTGTGCAATATGAAGGTCAGGAACAATCTAAGAATATTTTCTACACTGGGGCAGCCCCGAACCAGCAAGCGATTCCTGCGGTGGAATATTTAATGAGTGATGAGGGGGGTAAAGCTGAACGCTTTGTCTTACTCGGCACGGATTATGTCTATCCACGCACCACCAATAAGATTTTACGCGCGTTTTTGAATTCGAAAGGCATTGCTGATGCCGACATCATGGAAGAGTACACTCCATTTGGTCATAGTAATTATCAAACCATTGTTTCCAACATTAAAAAATTCTCAGCCGGTAAGAAAACCGCGGTGATCTCCACCATCAATGGTGACTCAAACGTGCCTTTCTATCGTGAGTTAGGCAACCAAGGGATTAAAGCCTCAGAGCTTCCAGTGATGGCATTCTCTGTTGGTGAGGAAGAGTTGCGTGGGATCGATACTAAACCATTGGTGGGGCATTTGGCGGCATGGAACTATTTCATGTCGATTAAAAATCCAAAAAATACTGAATTCGTGAATAAATTCAAACAATTCGCGGTGGAATACAAATTGCCAAATGCGGACAAAGTGGTCACCAATGACCCAATGGAAGCAACCTACGTCGGCATCAATATGTGGAAACAAGCTGTTGAGAAAGCAGGCACGACAGATGTAGATAAAGTACGTGAGACAATGGCAGGTCAAACCTTCGCTGCGCCATCGGGTTATACCCTCAAAATGGATGCCAGCAATCACCATTTACACAAGCCTGTGATGATTGGTCAAATTCGTGCTGATGGCCAGTTTGATGTGGTTCATAAAACGCCTGAAACCATTCCAGCAGAGCCTTGGAGTCCATACATTCCGAAATAAAAGCTTGTTAGAACCTGCCGTTGATGCGGCAGGTTTTGTTCATTTTTTGATTTAACCATTCAAATATAGATTCAATAAAGGGGAGTCATATGGCGAAACACTATGTGTTAGCACTGCTCTGCGTTATGGCACAGTTTTTTTGTGGTCTTGCTTGGGCGGAGCAAAGTACTTCGGCGTCCACATCTCCTATCGTAACGCCTACAACTACTCAAGATGCGATTCAAAGTTTTGTGAAGGCAGATTTTGCCACGCGTCGCGCCATGCTAAATCAATGGCCAGCCAGTATTGAACAGTTGGATCAGTTAGTTGCGTATATTGACCAAAATGAGTTGTATACCGATCGTGCAGGACAGACCTACATTTTACATAATGATGAGCTCTTGTTGAGTTATCCTGCCAAACAGGTATTGGAAGATTGGCCTGCCGATTTGTCCCAAGTTACTTTGGTCAATACTTTACGCAAAGCGCTCAATTTTGGGCAAGCAAAAGCCAAGCTTGATTCTGACGATGCCTCGCAACGTTTGGCTGCGGTAGATATTTTGGAAAATAATCTCGCTGAAATCGATTTAGCGATGGTCAAACGACTGTATTTGACTGAACAGAATAATAAAGTCAAAGCCAGATTAGCACAGCTCAAAGCCCGATTAGAGTTTAATGATTCTGATGTGTTTGGAAAAATTGCAGCGGTTAATGTCTTAGCTGCGTCAAATCGCCCTGATGTATTGGCATTGATGGAACAAAGTCTAGCGCAACCTATTCACAATCAAGAACTACATACCGCGCTGGTTGATGCCAAGAGCAAGATTAAAACCAGAATACAAGCCAGTGAATGGTCTGGACATGTGTTTTCAGGATTGAGCACCGCCAGTATTTTATTGTTGGCTGCGCTCGGTCTTGCGATTACCTATGGATTGCTTGGCGTGATCAATATGGCACATGGGGAATTGATCATGATCGGCGCTTATACCACTTATGTGGTGCAAAGTTTCTTTAAAACCCATTTTGCTGGATTGGTCGATTGGTACTTACTGGCTGCGATTCCTGCTGCATTTTTGGTGAGTGCTTTGATCGGCATGTTGATTGAACGCACGGTGATTCGTCCCTTATATGGTCGCCAACTTGAAACGCTGCTGGCAACTTTTGGTGTCAGTTTGATTTTGATGCAATTGGTTCGCATGTTTTTTGGTGCGCAAAATGTCGAAGTCTCCAATGTTTCATGGCTCAGTGGCGGTATTGCACTGACGCCAAGCTTGATGCTGCCGTATAACCGTATCGCGATTATTGTGTTTACCGTTGCAGTGTTATTGCTGTTGATTTTCCTACTCAATAAAACGCGTTTTGGTTTATTCGTTCGTGCGGTCACGCAAAACCGTCAGATGGCACGTGCAGTCGGCATTCGCTCAGCGCGGATTGACATGATGGCTTTTGGACTAGGTTCTGGCTTGGCTGGATTGGCAGGCTGTGCGTTGGCACAAGTCGGCAATGTTGGGCCTGATCTCGGACAAAACTACATTATTGATGCTTTCCTCGTGGTGGTGGTTGGTGGCGTTGGACAAGTGTGGGGCGCAGTATTGGCAGCACTCGGTCTAGGCATTAGCGGCACGATGTTGGAAATCGGCATGGGTGCTGTATTGGCAAAAATTATTCTACTGGTACTTGTGATTTTGTTTATCCAAAAACGTCCACAAGGTTTGTTTGCCATCAAAGGCCGTTTTGTGGAGTAAGCCAATGAAAATCACTTCTTTATTTGCAGATAAACCCTATAGCGCAGTCGCCACTGGCTTTTGTTTCGGGATTTTATTGATACTCCCTTGGTTGCATCTGTTACCGCCTGATTCAGCATTTTACCTATCTGCCTACTGGATTACCTTGATTGGCAAGATCATGTGCTTGGCTTTGGTGGCTTTGGCACTGGATTTGGTATGGGGCTACGCTGGGATTCTCAGCTTGGGGCATGGTTTGTACTTTGCCTTGGGCGGATATGCCTTTGGTATGTATCTGATGCGCCAATCCGCAGGGGATGGGTTGCCTGATTTTATGCGTTTCCTCAGTTGGACGGAGTTGCCGTGGTATTGGGCAGGAACCGATTATTTTGTGTGGGCAATCGCTTTGGTGGTGTTAGTTCCAGGAATCGTGGCCTTTATTTTTGGTTTCTTTGCCTTTCGTTCCAAAATCAAAGGGGTGTATTTCTCGATTATCACTCAGGCGATGGTGTTTGCCGCAGCGTTGCTGTTCTTCCGTAATGAAACAGGTTTCGGTGGCAATAACGGTTTTACAGGCTTTAAAACCTTATTGGGTTTTGACATTACCTCTGCACCGATGCGCGCCACACTGTGCTTTACCACAGCGTTGGTCTTGATGTTGTGTTTTATCGGGTTACGTCAACTGATGAACCGCCCTTATGGTCGAGTCCTTGGGGCGATTCGTGACAGTGAAAACCGTTTGCAATATTTAGGTTATCGCACGTTATGGTACAAGCTTTCAGCGTGGGTATTGTCCGCGGTGATTGCAGGCATCGCAGGCGCACTGTATGTGCCGCAAGTTGGCATCATTAACCCAAGTGAAATGAATCCTGTCAATTCGATTGAAATGGCGGTGTGGGTCGCGGCAGGCGGGCGCGGTACGTTGATTGGCCCAATTTTGGGCGCAGGTCTGATTAATGCGGTCAAAACTTATTTTACCGTCGCAGCACCAGAAGCATGGTTATTGATCTTAGGCGCATTATTTATCGTGGTGACGATATTCCTTCCGAAAGGTGTCATCGGTTTATTTGACCGCTTTAAAAAGGAGCGCAACTAAATGAATGAAGTCAGCACCAATTCAGCACAACATGGCGGTCAGCTTGGCGAAGGTTATGGGCGAATCAAAACACTGGATGCAGATTTTAGTCACGGTATCGCACTGTACTTAGAAAATGTCAGTGTTTGGTTTGATTCTTTCCGCGCATTGAATGATTTATCGCTGTATATCGCAGAGGGTGAATTACGCTGCATTATCGGGCCGAACGGTGCAGGTAAAACCACCTTAATGGATGTGATTACAGGTAAAACTCGACCGACCACAGGTACTGCATTTTTTGGACAAAATTATGATTTAGCCAAAATGAGTACCGAGCAGATTGCTGAAGCAGGTATTGGACGCAAGTTTCAAAAGCCCACGGTATTTGAAAATTTCACCGTGCTGGAAAATTTATTGTTGGCTGCACCACGAGATAAACGGGTCAAAAAAAGTTTGTTTAGTCGCTTAGATCCTGAAGCGCAATTGGCTTTAGATGAAACACTGGAGCAAATCCGCCTCAAAGAGTTTTTACATAAGCCAGCAGGCTTATTGTCCCATGGACAAAAGCAATGGTTAGAAATTGGCATGTTGTTGATGCAACGTCCCAAGCTGATTTTATTGGATGAGCCTGTGGCAGGCATGACCGATGCAGAAACTGAGCGCACAGCCGAACTCTGTTTAGAGTTGAAAAAGAACCACACCTTAGTGGTGGTTGAGCATGATATGAGCTTTATTGACACCATCAGTGAAAAAGTTACGGTGTTGGCGCAAGGGGCGATCTTGGCTGAAGGCACATTGGCAGAAGTACAAGCCAATGAAGATGTGATTGAAAAATATTTGGGACGATAGGGGACACTGATGCTAGAAGTGAAAGAAATTAACCAGTTCTATGGTGGTAGTCATATTCTGCGTGATGTGTCGTTGTCTGCACCTGTAGGTGAATGCAGTGTGGTTCTTGGGCGTAATGGTGTAGGTAAAACCACGTTATTAAAGTGCTTAATGGGGATTTTGCCGATTAAATCAGGACAGATTCTATTAGATGGAAAAGATATTGCCAAGATGTCACCTGAACAACGAGTACGTGCAGGTTTGGCCTATGTGCCGCAAGGGCGTGATATTTTTTCGACGCTCACTGTTGAGGAAAATATTTTAATTGGTATGGCGAAATTTTCAGGGGCAAAGACGCGGAAAGTACCGAGTCATCTCTATGAAATTTTTCCTGTGTTGGATGAGATGAAACATCGCCGTGGTGGGGATCTGTCAGGCGGTCAGCAACAGCAGCTCGCTATTGCTAGAGCTTTGGCCTCTGAACCTCGGGTTTTGATCTTGGATGAGCCAACGGAGGGGATTCAACCCTCGATTATTAAAGATATCGGGCGGGTGATTCGTAAATTGGCAGATCAAGGTGAAATGGCAATCGTGTTGGTTGAGCAGTTTTATGATTTTGCTGAGGAGCTTGCGGATAATTATACCGTGATGGCTCGGGGGCAGGTGGTTGCACAAGGGCTTGGTGAGGATATGCCTGAGAAGGGGATTCGAGAATTGGTGGCGATTTAAAAAAAGCCTCGAAAGAGGCTTTTTTCTTATTTATCTTCAACCTTATAAAACGTGCCACCTGCATAAACATTGTGTCCAAAGCCACAGGTTGAAGCACCATTATTTTGCTCAACCTCGATTTTTTGTCCATTCTGTGGATCATTTAAAAATTGAAGTTTGATCTGACAGTCTTCATAACGATGGTTTGCCCGTTTTGCGGTGATCGGCATGCTGGTTTCAAATGAACCCAGATTTGGACCATAAATTAACCCGCGAAGTCCAAAATAGTAGCCCTCAAAGTCAATCAGATAGCGATTCTGTTGTTTTTTGACGGTGATGTAATCCCATTGACCAAAGCCATTGGTTCGTACATAGCTCCCTTGTAAGTCTTTAGAGATTTGCGGTTTAGGCAGTTGTTTTAAATTATATTGACTGGTTTTAGTGTCTTTATTCCGTAAAAACCAGACTCTTGCCCATTGTGGCTTGTCGAGCTTGGCATAGCTCAGTCCGACATTATTATTGGCGATCTCAACGTCTCGGTCTGTGACTCGAATGCCGCTTTCTTCAGCATTCAGTTGGCAGAAATGTGTCCATGCTACTTGATCTTCAAATTGTTTCACCGCTTTTGCATACTGCTTCTGATCGTAAAACTTTTTTCCTGCTTGGGCATATTGTTTTACTTTGGCACAGCCTTGTTGTAACTCTTGTTCAAACGATGATTCAGCGAAACTGGTGGTCGCTGCGAAAACACTAGTGATAACGAAATATAAGGGTAATGCTTTCATCTTATTTGTCTTTTAAAAATCTAAGTCTTTTTGATTTTAGCCAACTATCCACCATGACGGCAGTGATGAAATTGTTATGCTTGTTGAAGATGCAATTGCATTAAAACTAAGTCACGCCATTGCCCAAACTTTTGTCCGACTTGTGGCATGTAACCTGTTTGCACAAAACCGAGCTGTTGGTGTAGCACGATCGAGCCTGTATTTCCGCTATCGATCGCTGCAACCATAATATGCATCTGTTGTTGTGTAGCGAGATGAATCAGTTGCAGCATTAAGGCTTTGCCTAGACCCTGACGTGCGTAGCTTGGGTCAATAAATACAGAATGTTCAATGGTTTGACGATATCCAGCAATGCTCCGAAATGCAGCATAGTAAGCATAACCGACCACTTTTTTATGTTGTAGATCTTCGACCACAATCATGGGAAATTGCTGTTGCTGTAAATCCTGAAAGCGTTGTTGATATTGAGTGAGGGAAACAGTTTGATCATTCCAATTGGCTGTTCCAGTTGAAATTTCAGCATTGTAAATGGTCAGTATTTGTTTTAAGTCTTCGGTCGTTGCAAAACGGATTTGATATTGTGAAGCCAAAGTATGGGGTGCAAGTGAGATATTTACTGACATGGGATCGGTCATCAAATCATATGGGAAAAGTGTGGTTTTTCAAAATAAGAGAAAAATCAACCAATTCTAATATGAATGATCGTAGCAAAAACAGCAAGGAATGCCTTGCTGTTTTTTAAACGGATATGAGACTTAGAAATGGTATTTGATTAAAGCGCTAACGTTGTTTTCATCGCTACCTTTGATACCAAATTTGTTATTCCAAACTGAGTGCTCAACACCAAGATACAAACGAGTGTCTGGTGAAATGTGCTTACCGACATTCCATTTATATTGTGTGGTCCAGTTAAGTTCGCTGGCATGATCTTTTTCAGCTGTTGACCAGTCGAGGAAACCATCGACCAAGAATTCTTCTGTAGAAACTTTAAATGGCAACGCATAGACCAAAGTCATTTGATAGTCATCAGCGGTGTTTTCATTATTGGCACGGTAGAAGTTGATATTTGCATATTGGAAATATGGAATTTTAAGATCAAAACCTACGCCGTATAAGAAATTATCGAAGTTACTGCCATCGGCGCTGTTTGCTTCCCAAGTTGTTGAGATCAAAATATCTGTAACTGGGCCAAAAGCCAGTTTTTGACCTGAAATTTCACCTAGGCTCAGACGCGGAGAAAGCTCGAAATAGGTGCTTTTATGGTCGTCACTACCACGCATACGATCCATAAAAAAGAATACATCGGCATATTTTACTTTTGCCGCATATTCAACCGTTAAAGTTGTTTGCTTTTCATCAACAACTTCATAGTTTTCACCATATAAACCCGTGAGGCTAAAGTCCTGCCAAATAGGCTTTGCCTGAGTGAAAGCTGCTGTTGATACCAATAAACATGTCGCCGCAAGTTGCTTAAATTGCATTAAAAAGATCCCCCTAAAAAGGCGTGTAAAGCATACAAGGAATTAAGCAAAAATAAAGCCAAATTTGACCAAATGCTCAAAAGAATTGTATAGGCTGGAGCACTGGAAAATGCGGATCCAATTCAGCAGTTTTTATCGCGCGCAGACTCGATTTCAACATAGCGTGTTGTGTATGATTTGAGGATGTTTATTTTCATCCAATTGGCTTGATATTATTCAAAAATTTTTGCTGCTAGAGGGAAAACCTGCGCTAAGTGCCTTAACGGATGCACCAACGCAAATAAAAAATGTCAAAAATCAGCTTGCATATTTTTAATTATGGACGGATATTGGAAATATAGAAGATCTTCTCACATACTGAAAAGCAACAGATGCAAAGCAAGGAGACTACAGGTATTTACAGAATCAGAATATACAGCTGCACTGAATGACGGCATGCTCAAAATGCGTCTAAATAACAAGTTTAGTCAAAACGTCTCATCGAAAAGAGAGGAAGATATTTATGAATATTGAAATCCGTACAGATAAAAACATTCAAGGTAGTGAACGTTTAATTGGTTATGTTCGTGCAGAACTAATGCAAGAATTTCAACGCTATAGTGAGCGTATTACACATTTTTCAGTTCATCTCAGTGATGAAAATGGGGAAAAAACGGGAGATCATGATAAACGCTGTATGATCGAAGCTCGCCCAGCAGGTTTGAAACCTGTCGCAGTAACGCATAAAGCTGCAAATATTGATTTTTCTATTCATGGTGCGATTGATAAGTTGAAACGCAGTCTGGAGCATTTGTATGAGAAAAAAGACCACCATCGTGGTGGCTTGCCTGAATATATTGATGTAGATGATGATTTAGATGTAAAAGAAGCATAATCATATCTGCATAAAAAAAGCCCAATATCGGGCTTTTTTTATGCGTGTATCAAATTTATACATGATTTTTAGTTCGTTTTATAAAAAGCTGTCGGGATATTCGGCATAATAGAAACATTAAATATTATATTGTGAGAATTGGTCATGTTAAGCAAACAGCAACAGGCCTTGGTGCAAGCCATACAACAACTCGATTTAGCCCAAGTGCAATCTCTACTTGCTGAAGGACTTGACCCGAATTTTATTGATCCTGAGCAAGGCCCACCTGTTTCAGTCATTTGTGATGGCTTATTTGCATGGTGGGAAAAGATTTGTGAGGCCTATGAAGCCAATCAACCCATTGCTGAAACTGAAAAACAACAACAACTTAAAGTCTATTTAGATATTTTAGATGCACTCATTCAGGCGAAAGCGAATTTGCATTTGTGGGATGCAGAAGAGTTTTATGGCCCACTTTGGGATGCAGCAAGTTCAGCTTGTGCGCCAGTGGTAAAACGCTTATTGGATGAAAAAGTTGATCCAAATACACGTGATGAAGAAGGTTTAACGATTTTATCATCAATCAGCCAACTGTTCTTTGATTGTGACTTTGATGAAATCGATTGGTCAGAGTCATTAGCTGAAGAGCGTGAGACGCTTGAGTTACTGCGTAACAATGGTGCAAAAATGTCAAAAGAATTGACCGCCTAAGCGTAGTCAAAGAATAGAAAGGGGATAATGATGAATAAACTTCAAACATTGAGTTTTATTGCTGTATCGATGATGGCGAGCACGACTTTTGCTGCTGATTTCTCTTTTGATCGTCCTGGCGCTGGCATGGGTACAGGAATTACGCCTGTTGGGCAGCTGGCATGGGAACAAGGTTTGCCGACAGTTAGCTATCAACAACAAACCGTAGATGGTGAAAAAGAGAAAACCTTAACCCTCAATGGCGACATGTTATTGCGGACAGGTTTGGCTAAAGGCTTGGAATTACAACTTGGTTGGCAAGGTCCTGTTTGGCAGCAGCATAAACGTGCGGGCATGACCAAAGAAAACAATGGTCTAGGTGATGTCAGCATTGGTTTGAAAAAAGCCATTAACCTACACGATGATCGTTTAACCATGGCGTTATTAGCAGAAGCAATTCTTGCTACTGGGAACGATGAATTTACTGCGCATGATGATATCTACAGTTTAACCTCGGCTGTAGCGTATGAGTTTAGTGATCTGATCGGTACTTCGATTACCATGCGTTATGAAGCGCAAAACAGTAATTGGGCGGTAACTGCGATACCTACCATTGATTATAAAATTGCTGGAAAATTATCTGGATACTCAGAGTTTATTTACCGTAAAGCAGAAAGCCAAGATTACGAATATGGCTTAGGCACTGGTTTAGTCTATGCGGTGAATAATCGGATGCAGCTCGATGCCAGTGTTGGGGTCGATTTAAATGGTGATGCCAGAAGCTACAACGGTGGTTTAGGCGTATCGGTTTTATTTTAAGCAAAATTATCTTCTCATGATCTCCCGTGAATTCCTGTATATCTCATCGGGAGCATTGGGCTGATCGAAGAGAAATCATCATGAAAAAATGTACTCAGGGTGGCTATAGTTCCGAACTGATGTGTTACTTCCTTGGTAGTTTATTGTTGTTGTGTGGGTCGATGACCTATGCCCAAGAGAGTGTATCCGAGCAACTGTTAAGCCCTGAAGATGCATTTGCCTTTTCGGTTGAATCGACTGAGCGTAATCAGGCGCGTCTACATTGGAATATTCAACCAAACTATTATTTGTATCAACACAAATTTGAAGTACAACAAGGCAATCAACCCGTACAATTAAATTTGCCTAAAGCGGTTGATCAATATGATGAGAACTATGGACATAGCCAAGTTTATTATCAGCAAGCTGAATTTGATATCCCAACTCAAGCATCTCAACATTATCGAGTAACGTGGCAAGGCTGTGCCAAAGATCGGATTTGTTACCCACCCCAAAATATAGAATTTCAGACCGATGTCGATGGTCTGGTCAGTGTGCAAAATACAGGCTCAAATTCACAAAAACGTTTTTTAGATGTGGCTCGTTCTGCCAACGCCTTAAATACCCAAACTAACGCCTTTGATACCGCTTCAGATGAAGCCTTATCTCCTGTCGATTCCGCTACGACTGACTCAGCAGGTATGGCACAAGACCAAAAGTGGTCTACCACCTTGGCACAACATTCATTGGCCTATAGTGTATTGTTATTTCTCGGTTTAGGAATTTTACTGGCCTTTACGCCGTGTTCATTACCGATGTTGCCGATTCTGACCTCGTTGATTGTCCGTGACAATAAAGGGGTAAAAGCATGGGCGATCGCCTTTACTTTTGTGGTCAGTATGGCCATGGTTTATGCCGTGTTAGGTATGATTGCTGCATCGGCAGGACTTAATTTTCAACGGTGGTTGCAACAACCTGCGACTTTGATTGCTTTTAGCCTATTATTTATCGTGTTTGCCTTAAACCTATTCGGTTTGTTTGAGCTAAAACTGCCACAAAAATGGGTCAATCAATTGGATCGTATGCAGTCGATGCAACAAGGGGGTACTTTAGTTGGTGCCAGTGTCATGGGCATGATTTCGGCATTATTGGTCGGACCATGTATGACTGCACCATTGGCGGGGATCTTGTTGTTTATTTCGCAAAACCAAAATCAATGGCAAGGCGCTTTATTGCTGTTCACGCTTGGTTTTGGGATGGGACTGCCTTTATTGCTTGCGAGTGTTTTAGGTGCTAAAGCTTTACCGAAAGCAGGTGAGTGGATGCATCAAATTAAGGTGATTTTTGCCTTTTTAATGTTGGCATTGAGCATTTATTTCCTCCGCCCATTATTGCCAGAGTTGGCGATGCAGTTGCTTAGCCTCGTTTTAGGTTTGGCTTTTATTATTTATGCACTTTATCGATTATTCGCTCAAAAAGGTAAGTTGCAATGGCTGTATATTCTCTTGTTAATACTCACCATACCATTTCTTGCTTATACCCAATATCAACATATTCAGAATCTGGGTTCTGTTCAGGCGGAAAAGTTGGCTGAATGGCATGTGGCAAAGACCGCTGAGCAATTTCAACAGGTGTTAGCCAATGCGCCGGAAGATCGCGGCATTATTATTGATGTGTATGCAGATTGGTGTGTGGCATGTCAGCCAATTGAGCACCGTATTTTAAAAGATGCAGCAGTACAACAAGCCTTGTCACCGTATTATCTGATTAAATTGGATCTAAGTCAGTATGATGCTTCTCATCAAGCTTTATTAAAACAATGGGATATTTTAGGGCCGCCGACCTACTTATTTTTAGATCAGCAACAACAAGAAATTCGCGCGTTACGTTTAACTGGGGCATTTAAAAAGGCAGATTTATTACAGCAACTGGCTTTATTTGAAGGAAAATCATAAGCATGTATACTTTATTTATTGGCAATAAAAATTACTCTACTTGGTCGATGCGTCCTTGGATATTATTAAAACAGGCAGGGATTTCGTTTCAAGAGCATCTCATTCAGTTTGATGATTTTGAACTGGCTAGCCCGTTTAAGACAGAAATTTTGAAACTGAATCCGACGGGTAAAGTACCTGTGCTGGTGGATGGTGATGTTACGGTTTGGGACAGTTTGGCGATTTGTGAATACGTCGCAGAGCAATCTCCTAAAAAAAATCTATTGCCACAAGATAAAAAATTACGTGCTCGAGCGCGTTGCATTAGCGCAGAAATGCACAGCAGTTTCCAAAGCTTACGTAATCTTTGTCCAATGAATATTGAAGCTGATTTAGCGCATATTGGTCAAAAACTTTGGACTGAACATGATCAACTTCGTGCTGATGTGGCTCGGATTGAACAAATTTGGTCGGAACGCCCAAGTGCAGATAGCTTCTTATGTGGTGAGTTTAGTATTGCCGATGCATTTTATGCACCTGTAGTCATGCGTTTTGTGTGTTTCCAATTCCCTGTATCTGCTTCAAGCCAAGCTTACATGCAAAAAATCTTGTCTTTGTCATCGGTTCAGCAGTGGATCGCCGAAGCCAAACAAGAACAAATGTTTGTGCTTGTTGATGAGCCGTATCGTCAAAATCGTGAAGAGTATTTGACCAACTAGACAAAATCCAAACAAAGAACTCCCACTCATAATCAAAACATGAGTGATATTATGGCTTGAAATATAGCCATAATAGGAGAAACTGCCCGGTGTTTTTAAAAACTTATAAAGCAATGTGGCGTGTTTCCAATAAATTTTATAAAAATGAGAAGCAACATTTAATTGTTTTGATTGGCTTGGTTATCGCCACGAGTTTTATTACCGCTATTCTTCCTTACTTTATTAAGCTTATTATTGATAGTACTCATCAAAATGAAGGTATTAACTACATCTATGTTTTAGTGGTTTCATATTGCCTTGCGTGGTTTTTATCTCAGATTATTGAGTGGGTTAAAAATGCGCTCAGTGGCTTGATTAGTGCAAAACAAGAGACTTCGGTACTCATTGCGAGTTTGGAAAACTATCTTAGAATAGAAAAATCGAGGCAGGATAAAGTCGATATTGGTATATTCAATGCCGAGGCAGTACGAGCAAGTAATGCTTTTTCGATGATCACTTTTGCATTCTTGCTTGCTTTCTTCCCTGTGGTATTACAGCTTGTCTTTATTACTTATATTCTGAGTGCGAATATTAGTGTAGTTTTTGCTTTAGGTTTTCTTGGGACAGCATTTGGACTGTTCTTGATCTCAGTTTTTATTAACAGGAAGAGTAAAAAGTATTATGAACCATTATATTCAATAAAAAATATTTTAAACAGTAAGTTCCTTGAAAAGATAAATAATGCTTATGAGATCAAAGTGAACAATGCTGTTGATTTTGAAGTCGATTATTTCAAGAAGAATGTAAGTCACTTTGTTGATCAAAGTTTCAATAGCCATTTGAAAATTGCAGGTTTGATGATATTTCAAATCGCCTTTATATTTCTATTTTTACTTGGATTTTTGCTTCTTTCAACCAAGTTATTTTCGATAGGAAAAATAACCACAGGTGATATGGTGATGATTAGCTCATATATCATGATGCTAACCATGCCATCTCTGATGATTTCTCAACAAATTAACTTACTTGCAGGTAATGCTGTAGCAGTAGAAAAGTTTTATAGTTACTTTGAATTTGAAAAAGACGAGTTAAATAATAAGACGTATAAGAATGATCATTTATTATTTTCATTTAAGGATGCACTGTTAGAAGTCGGTGGTAAGCTAATTTCAGATGTAAATTTGGATCTATATAAGAATAAGATGTACGTAATTATTGGAAAGACTGGGACTGGGAAATCAACTTTAATTAATTATATGCTAGGTGCTTATAAGTTAAAGGGAGGGCAGTTATTTTATAAAGATCTAGATATTACGAAACAGTACTCTACTAAAATTTTTGATGAGGTGGCCTTTGTTGGACAAAACTATTCTATTTTTACTGGCTCTTTAAGAGAAAACTTAATTTATAACGCGAAGTATGCTTATACCGATGATGAGATATCACAACTGCTTATAATTTTTGATCTACAACATCTTCTTTCAGATAAAAATATTTCATTAGATGATGATATCAATGAATATCTGAAAAGTTTTTCAGGTGGTGAAAAGCAACGTTTAAATATATTACGTGCAGTGCTAAAGAAACCTAAAGTGCTCATTTTAGATGAACCAACCTCAGCACTGGATTCACATACAAGTATCAGGATTTTAAATTTCCTCAATGAAAATATTGAAACATTAATCGTGATTACACACGCTCAAGAATGTAAAGATCTTGCAGATGAAGTGATTGATGTCGAGCAATTATTCAGGATTACAGCACCTTTAACTTAGTCTTATTTTTAACTTTAGCTACTCGTCAAATCTTCAAAAATTTGGACTTGATTCCGTCCAGCCGCTTTCACCGCATAGAGTGCTTGATCCGCCTGACTAATAATCAGATGCGGTTCATCGGCACTGAGTGAACTACTGATCCCAAAGCTGGCACTGACCGAAAACGCTTGTTGATCCTCTGCCACAAAACGTAGGTTCGCAATTGCTAAACGACACCGTTCCGCGATATTTTGCGCTTGAGTGGTGGTGGTATGTGGCAACAATAAAATGAATTCCTCCCCACCAAAACGACCGATCATATCTTGATCACGTAAATGCTTGTTTAAGCAGTTCGCGACTTGAATGAGAACCTGATCTCCCATGTTGTGTCCAAAATGATCATTAATATTTTTAAAATGATCCAGATCAAGCAATACAATTGAATATAACGAGTTGGGTTGTTGATGTAATTTTTCTAGATAAGCACCAATGCTACGACGATTTAACACATCGGTGAGAGGATCGAGACGGCTTAGATGCTGAATCGCTAGCTCTCGTGAACGCCATTGGGTCAGTAAAATTTCAAATAGAAATAAACAAGCAATCAAAATTGGTAATAGAAAAAACAGCATGCTCCCTACCCAAAAGGGATGCATCTCGGATTGATTGAGAACTTCTGGTTTAAATAGCGGTGCGTACTGAAGCACGCCAAACATACTGAGAAAATTGCAAAATAATAATGCAATGGTGGCAGGCACCAGCGCGCAATAAATCATCTTACGATTAAATAAAACCAATCCAACTGCGACGACGCTGACATATACCACCATGGTGGCAGGGCTAAAACTTCCGATCAAATAACTGGTATGACAGAGCAGCACGGTAAAAAGCTGCACAGTTAAAATAGGAATGATTTCATGTGCCCAAGCTTTGTCTTTGTAGCGATAGCAAGGCACGATTAGGCTTAAAAAGACCATCAGCATAATCACGTTGGTCCATAACTTGGAATAAACCAACGGTAAATTTACCCACTGCCATGTGATG
The DNA here is from genome assembly GCF_000369505.1 of Acinetobacter sp. NIPH 298. Lineage (GTDB taxonomy): Bacteria > Pseudomonadota > Gammaproteobacteria > Pseudomonadales > Moraxellaceae > Acinetobacter. The sequence continues at coordinate 424,491 of NZ_KB850053.1, read as the reverse complement.
GGATTGAGCAAGACCAGCACATCCCAAACAATCCCGAAAAGGGTCATAAAAGCAGCAAGTATGAGCAGCAGAATAGATTTCTTTAACATGTTCCAGTTAATCAGTGGTTCATGTTCCCAAAATTGCGAGAAATTCCATTTTTCTCGATTGACTAAACGCTTAAAATGAATCTTTATCATTGGCATGCATCCTTATATGCAATGAGATTCCTAAGAGACTTTATGAATGTAAATTCGTCATCAGAAAGATCAAGAAACGCTAATTAAAATAACAATAGCATCTTTAGAATGAGAAAAAAGTCTGGTTTTAGGCTTTTGAGTGCAAATGAGGACGGGAAAAATTCTTTGAGAAATAGACTATTATCTAAATATCCAATCAATCATATTTTATGATGACAAAAGTGAATCAAGAATGACAATGGCCAGCGATAGCTGACCATTTTTCACACAACTTGAAGGTGTTTAGTCACGATCGAGTCGATGTGCAAATTTAGCAATATCTGCTAATGCTTGCTTGGCTTCTGGGAACCATGCATTGAACATTTGGAAGTTGTGCCACATGCCGGTATAGAGCTTAAAGATCACTTTGACATCGGCTTGTTCCGCTTTCTCACGGAAGCGTTTTGAATCATCCAATAGAATCTCTTTTGATCCAACCTGGACCAGTGTCGGAGGTAGACCTGTTAAATCATCAAATAGCGGTGATACCCGAGGATCGTCCGCTTGGATATCTTCGGTTAAATAATGATTGATGCCTGCTTGTAACGCTTCAATTGAAAGTAAAGCATCATGCTTTTGATTGAAACGCAGTGATTCGCTGGTGAGAGTCAAATCTAAATAAGGTGACATTAGAATCAAACCACTTGGCATCAACTCAGGTTGTTGTTTGAGACGCAAGCACAGTGCCAATGCGAGATTTGCACCACAAGAATCACCAGAAACAATAATATCTTTGGGTTTAATCCCTTGAACAAGCAGTGTTTGATACACGTCGAAGATTGCATCGATCGCATCTGGGAACGGGTGTTCAGGCGCCAAAGGATAATCGATATGAATCACTTGCATTTGTGTACATGCCGCAATATCAGTCATTAGAGCACGGTGTGTATTGAGGCTTCCCAAGAAAAAAGCACCACCATGAATATGAAAAATGAGCTGAGTTGCCGCGGCTTGGGTTTTAATTTCTTCACCACGAATACCTGCCAAACGCAAAGGACGAATTCGTGCATTAGGATTATGTGGAAATAAGCGACACAATTGATCCAATACAGGACGCAAAGCATTCGGTGCTAGATTGAACTGACTCGGTGTACGGATGGTCGCTTTGAGTAGGGATTCAGTAAAATAATATTTCCAAACAGTACCAAATTTCATAATTTTTCCATATTGTTAGAGCAGTATACAACTAAGAGAATGCTTGATTTTAGTCCACATTTTGTTGTGATCAGAACAGTGTTTTGTAGCTGTTCAGATTGTACCTAATAGTCACAATCAAGAATTGCAATATTAATGGAAGTTCTCAATACTCTTAGTCTTAAAAGACCCATTAAGGATATTACAAAAATGAAGAAAATTGCTTTAGCACTAGGATTGTTTAGTTTGACAGCTTTTGCCAATGCGGCGGATGCATTACACGGTAGCGTGTGGCAAACCATTGATGATGAAACCAAGCAACCAAAAGCGATCGTCAAGTTTACTGAACAAAAGGACGGTTCATTATCTGCATCGATTCAGAAGTATTTAGTCCCTGGCCAAGAAAGTGTTTGTACGAAATGTGAAGGTCCATTTCATAATAAATCACTGAATGGTGTGGTCATTGTTCGCAACCTGAAGAATTCAGGTGGTGTAAATTATGATGGTGGTTCTATCGTTGATCCAAAAAATGGTAAAACCTATAAACTTAAAGCTGAACTCACTGACGGCGGTAAAAAGCTAAAATTACGTGGTTATATCGGTGTTGCGGCACTGGGTCGTAACCAAACTTGGGTACGTTCTAACTAAGTTATCTTGATAAATCCAAAAAACCGAGTCAAATGACTCGGTTTTTTGTGATGTCTGCTTTAAGCAGATAAGTTCTGATAAGTCTCCTCATCAAAACCGACAACAAAACCTTGTGGCGTTTGCAGCACTGGACGTTTAATTAAACTTGGTTGCGCGATTAAAGTCTCAATTAGATTGTCTTGATTGCTAGTAGCGTGGGCTTGTTCGTCCGCCGTCAATTTGCGCCATGTAGTGCCTTTTTTATTCAACACTTTCTCTGCGCCGATGTCTTTCAACCAAACTTCTAAAGTCACAGCATCAATGCCTTGTTTTTTATAATCGTGAAACTGGTAATCGATTCCTTTTGCTTGTAGCGCATCAAAGGCTTTTTTCATCGAATTACAATTTTTAATACCGTAAATTTTAAACATGCTGAAAACCATCGGGAAATAAAAAATATCAATGACAGCCTAACGCAAAGTACAAAAAGAGAAAACCCGCATTTAATCATCCTGATCATGCGGGTCTCATTTCAACGTCCAATGTCTCATCCTTGCAAATAAACTTAAACTAAGTTTATTTTGTCTTCCTACGGCGTCCTATCCTTTTGTGGTCATCCTGACCGCTTCCCTGTGCCGTGCAGCTATAATGCCGATACAGCAGCTAAATAAAAATACACAAAAAACGACATGGCATGTAAGTTAAAGAGGCGGCCAAAGTGAACAACTGTTCACTTAATCGTGTATTTTATAGTCAATAATCACAGGTGCATGGTCGCTAAACCATTGTTCTTTATATACCCAAGCATTTGCAGCACGTGCTTTCCAGTCTGGAGAGCAGGCGTGGTAGTCGATACGCCAACCTACATTTTTTGCACGGGCTTGACCACGATTTGACCACCATGAGTATAATTCTGCTTCAGGTCGTACTTCACGGAAAGTATCGACATAACCCAATTCATCATAGATATGGTCAAGCCATGCACGTTCATGGGGCAAGACGCCTGATGATTTCTGGTTGCCTGACCAGTTCTTAATATCAATGCGTTTATGCACGATATTGTAATCACCACACACGATGATCGATTTATTTTCATCTCGCCATTGTTTTAGTATTTGGGCATATTCTTGTAGAAATAAATCTTTACGTGCTTGCGCTTCGTCACCACTTGATCCTGATGGTAAGTATAACGAGGCAATATGAACAGGATGTGACAGCCCTAAATCAAATTCAGCCGCGATAAAACGACCTTGCGAGTCTGCCAGTTCGAAACCCAAACCATTTTTCACTGAAACAAAGGGCAGACGGCTATAAATCGCCGTGCCTGCATAGCCTGCACGTTCAGCAGGGAACAGGTGGGTATACCAGCCTTCAGGTTTAAATTTGTCGGTCCATTGTTCATGCGTAATACGGCTTTCTTGCATACATACCACGTCAGCATCGGACTGCTCTAACCATTCCAATAGTCCTTTGGTTACGGATGCGCGCAGCCCATTCACATTAATTGAAACGACTCGAAGAATTTTTACATCACTTGGATAGCTATCCTTTGGTATCATACGTCTGTTTAACCTCAATTGAAGAATTTGGAGCACCTTATATGACAACGCCTGTGTCATTTCATCCGCAAGCTTTTATCGAACTCGCATTATCACGTGGTGTGCTTAAATTTGGTGAGTTTACCTTAAAATCAGGTCGTGTCAGTCCTTATTTCTTTAACGCAGGTTTGCTCAATGATGGTGAAGCACTCTCGCTTTTAGCGCAAGGCTATGCGGATAAATTGGTTCAGTGTGACAATGTTGGGGTGATTTTTGGCCCTGCGTATAAAGGGATCCCTTTTGTTGCAGCGACAGCAGTGGCGTTATCTCAAGTACATGGTAAGAGCATACCGTGGGGTTTTAACCGTAAAGAAGCCAAAGATCATGGTGAAGGTGGCATGTTGGTTGGTGCATCGGTTGCTGGTCAAAAAGTTTGGATCATTGATGATGTGATCACTGCGGGGACTGCGATTCGTGAAGTTGTGACGATCTTGAAAAATGCAGGTGCGACCATTGCAGGTGTGTTGGTGGCGTTAGATCGTCAGGAATGTGGTCAGGGTGAACTTTCTGCGATTCAGGAAGTGCAAAAAGAATTAGAAATTCCAGTTCATGCACTCATTACCATGAAAGATTTGATGGATTATTTGGATGCTAAAGGCGAAAAAGAAGCTTTGGCAAATATGCAAGCCTATCGTGAAAAATATGGCATCTAAGTTATAAATATAAAAGAAAAGGAAGCGAAGGCTTCCTTTTTTGTTGCTCGGTTTTGAGCGAAAAAGAGAGAGTGAAAATAAAATACTAAAGCTGTATTAGAAAGCTGATTAACGCAACAGTTTATGAAAAAATAGACTTTAGAATGAACAAGATACTATCCAGATGACTATTCAATCTTATTTAAAGAAACTATATTTTGTAGTTGTGCCTCATTTTCATGATGTTCGATCGCTAGTTCAATTAAACGAGTAATCAAGTCAGAGTAATTTAACCCACTTGCTTCCCATAGCTTCGGAAACATACTTATATTTGTGAAGCCCGGTAAGGTATTTATTTCATTTATAAAAACATCTCCATGTTTTGTTAAAAAAACATCAACTCGTGCTAGTCCTTTACACTCTAAAACCTCATAAGCTTTAATTGAGATACGTCTAATTTTTTGGCTGATTTCATCTGGTATATTTGCAGGAATTGTTACTGTTGCACCTTTATCATTAATATATTTTGTGTCATAAGAATAGAAACTATCTTTAAGTTCAATTTCTCCGCAAACACTCGCTAAAGGTTCACTGTTACCAATAATGGCACACTCTATTTCCCTACCATCTATACCCTGTTCAATCAGTATTTTATTATCGTATTTGAATGCCGTATCTAAAGCTGTTTCAAATTCATCATGAGAAGTTACTTTACTGACACCCACTGAAGATCCTTGATTAGCAGGTTTTACAAATAATGGACAGCCAAGCTGAGAGCTTGCAATATCAAAGTTTATTTTGTTTCTATCTTTATTCGTTAATTTGATAAACGGTGTGATATTTAAGCCCGCATCTCTTAATAGTCTTTTTGTTATATCTTTATCCATACACATTGCGGAACTTAGTACTTGAGAACCAACAAATGGCAGGTTCACCATTCTTAACAATCCTTGCAGAGAACCGTCTTCTCCAAGTGTTCCGTGAACGATAGGAAAGATCACATCCAATTGTGATAGAGTTTTGTTCTGAAACTCTATAATTTGTTTTTCATTTTTTCCTGGAATAAACGCAATATTTCGTCCTGATTGATGCAGTGCAATTAGAGATGGATTATCTGAATTTAATAAAAAATGAGTACTTTCATTTAGGTGCCACATTCCATTTTTATCGATCCCTATCAATGTCACATCAAATTTTTCTGGATCTATAGCATCAACAATATTTCTTGCAGATTGAAGGGATACTTCATGCTCAGTAGATTTTCCTCCAAATATAATTCCAATATTTTTCTTCTGCATATCTATGTTTCCTTGGGTATTTGTATAGTTTCGACTTAAAACTAAACCTTAATTTACCTTTTAATGATGTAACATCATTATTAATATTTGTACGCTTAACTAAAGGGGAGAGTATTCGCACCTAATTGTCGATGCAGATAACGACCCTGCAGTAGAACTCTGCCGACAAATGGTTTTTGAATGTGTCGGCTCATCTTATGGGGGCATTTAGCGTACTCATAAAAAACTAAACATTCTGATCTAACATTGCAGGCATAAGTATTTCCTTTACACAGGCAGCCTTACTGGTTGAAATAATAAAATTAATTGCATGAAGAACATCTGCCAAAGGAATTAAGGAATATTCCGTTTCTTCTAAAATTTCTTCAACAGGTTTTTCAATCTCATATTCACTGGCAAGGTAGCCTAGATTAAGCACACTCACTCCAATTAAATGTTCACGTAAGATTTCTCTGAGGGATTGTGCAATACCTCTTAATGCAAATTTGGTTGCCGAGAAAACAAGTTCTTTACCATTATGGTTATCAACACCCCAAGTTGAACCGATCAGAATAATTTTGGCATTGTCAGAGCGCTTTAGATTTTCAAGTAATGATTGAATGGATTGGATACAGGTGATGATATTGGTATTAATGATTTGGCTGATTTCAGCAGCAGAAACGTCTGCAAAATTATAATTTTCGCTAAATGCCTGTTGTTCCCAAATGCCTACGTTGTAAATCAGCACATCAACTTTTTGCTGTCCAATTGCTGTTTTTACGTCACTTACAGCTTGTTCAGATTTGGATAGATCAGTACAGATCCAGTTTAAGTTAAAAATTTCTCGTGGTTGGGTGCGAGATACGCCATAGATGGTATCTGTTGACCTTGGTACAGTTTGAACAATGGCTTTTCCTAGTCCTTTACTAACACCGTATATGAGAAATGTTTTATTCGAACCGCTCATCATCTTTCCATGTATTCAAGATTATTATGCAACTATAAAAGCTCAACTTAGCTTGAGGTCAAGGATTATTTGATCTGCTAAATGTGGATTATGACTCATGAGAAATATGATGTGGTTTTTGTTCTAATGTTCTCTATTGCGAATCTATTCTATTTGTTATAAGATATAGATTGTAGTCTATATTTTGGTTGTGATATGTGGACAGTCATTACGACAGACTTGTTTAATGAATGGCTTGAACGGCAGGATGAATCCACACAAGAAAAAGTCTTAGCAGCTTTAGTTGTTCTACAACAGCAGGGACCGAGTTTAGGTCGTCCTATGGTTGATACTGTATATGACTCAAAATTTACAAATATGAAAGAGCTACGTGTTCAACATCGAGGTAAGCCTCTAAGAGCTTTTTTTGTATTTGATCCATTTCGACAAGCGATTGTGCTGTGTATTGGTGATAAAAGTGGTAAGAAGCGTTTTTATACAGAGATGCTGGCAGTTGCAGATGAGCAATATGAACTGCATCTCTCAACTTTAGGAGATCAATCTAATGGCTAAGACCTTACAAGAATTACTGGCTAGTCGTTCTCCAGAGAGTCAAGCTCGTATTCAAGAAATGGCAGATGAATTGCTTTTAGAAACTCAGCTTTATCTTATTCGTGAAGAGTTAGAGATTTCTCAAAAAGAACTGGCTGAAACGCTTGGGATCAAACAGCCTTCACTTTCAGCGATTGAAAATCGAGGTAATGATTTAAAGATTTCAACCATGAAAAAATATGTAGAAGCGATGGGCGGAAAGCTTCGTATCGATGTGGAGCTTCCTACAGGAAAACATATCGGATTTAATGTTTAAATTCTTGGAGAACAAAAAAGGGCATAAGGTTGCCTCTTTTAAGTATTTCTAATCAATTGTTGGAAATAATGATTGAAAAATAAGCGTGGAACATGAAAAGTCACAAAAAAGCCGTTCCAGTGTGCTGAAACCTAGAACGGATTTAGATAAAATATTGATGATAAAAAGAAAAGTTCATGTGTTTCGCATAAGGCGTATTATGTTAATTTTAAAAAAACTCTTAAAATTTAAAATGACTTACTAGAGTAATTTAATGAATTTTACTAATTTATATTTTATTAAAATTATAGTAAGTGTAAGATATATCTATCTAAAATATTATGGTTTAAATAGTGAAAATTAAAACAATCGAATTAGAAAATGTTGGAGGCATACAACATCTTAAGCTTGAAAATATAAATAAACAAATGAACATTATTTGTGGCGAAAATGGTGTAGGTAAAACTACATTAATAGATAGTATTGGTCATGTTTTTACAAACCAACATACATATGTGCTTAAAAAAAATGTTCAATCTGAAAAAGGAACTATAAGATCAAATATCTTAGATGATACAGAACACCCGCATGCAGTACAGCTTTATATTGATAAACATAAACCAAATGAAAATAGCTATATTAGTGGTTTTGGACACTATTCAAAAAAATTAATTTTATTGAAAGTAGATAGAACATTTAATTATCAAATGTTAAGTTCTATTAATAAAGATGAGCTGAAAGATGATGGTCACACAGCACATCAATCAATGAGTGGTATTGGGTACCATGATATCAAGAGTTGGTTTTTACATAGACATTTATACTCAGCTCACCCAGGTGCTCTGCAATCTGAACAAATCCATAATTTTGAACTTTCCAAGCGTTGTTTCTCAATTCTGAATAAAAATTTCAGTTTCAGTAGAGTAGATCCAAATGAAAATGAAATTATGATTAATACACCAAGTGGTGAAATTTATTACGAATATTTATCTTCTGGATTTAAATCAATAATTTCTATTGTTTTTGGAATTATTAAAGAAATTGAATTACGGTTTAAAAATCCATTTTTACATGCAGATCAATTTGATGGAATAATTGAAATTGATGAAATTGAACTACATTTGCATCCTGAATGGCAAGGTAAGGCTTGTTCTATATTGAAAGAAACATTTCCTTTAGCTCAGTTCTTTATTACGACTCATAGTCCTCATGTGGTTCAGACAGCGAATCAAGGGGAGGTAATTGCACTCGAAAGGAAAGATGATCGAGTGTTACAACGAGAACTTCCAAATTCTGAATATGGTTATCAGGGGTGGACGGTTGAAGAAGTTCTTAGAGATGTTATGGGAATGAACGACCTTCGTACAGAAAAATACGAAGTTATCAGAAATGAATTTTTACTAGCCTTTAAAAATCGTAATAGAGCGGATGCTGAAATTGCTTTTGATAAACTTGAGAAAATGTTACATCCGAATAATGAGTTAAAGACAATTTATCAAATGCAGCTTGATAGTATTGGAGAATAATCCATGATCAAGTTGGAAAGAGGTAATAAGCCATCATATTTAACTGATGCGAAAGTTGAAGCGCTTACACAAGAATATAAAGAAAATGGAAAATCTGTATGGAATAAAGATCAAATTAAAACCCCTTTATCTGAAAGCACTTCACATAAATGTGCATATTGTGAGACTGACCTAAATTCACCAAGTATATATATGGAGGTTGAGCATTTTCTTCCAAAATCAAAATATGAAGATTTAGTTGTTATTTGGAATAATCTATTGCCATCATGCAAGCGATGTAATGGTACAAAAAATGATGATGATATTTTAGCTAATCCTATTATCAACCCATTTGATAAAGATCCCAGAGAAGACTTCTATTTTGATCATTTTTATATTTTCGGCAAAACAGAATTAGGAGAAAATACAGAAAGTACTCTTAATCTAAATGATGAAGTCTTGTTCCTAAAAAGGTGTAAAGTCGCAGGTATTGTTAAAAATGATTTAATACAAATGTCCCGAGAATTTTCCAAATTATCTCAATTAGATGGTCATAAACGACGAAAATTACGAGCTGTTTTACTTGCTGCTCAACCTGATAGACCATACTCTGCTTTTGTTGCTACCATAATTCACAATACAAGAGAATATAGTCTACTTAAGCAAAGGTTTATTGAGGAAGCTAAGTGGACAGAGGAATTAACTAAGCTCCATAATACATCATTTAATTTAATTCTACCTTTACGAAAATAGTAAATCTATTTAGAAAGCGTTCTAAAAAATTAAATAACCATTATTTTAGGCGCTTTTCTAAAATCTTATTTAACATAAAAACTCTTATTCAAATTTTATCTCCTCACACTTCTTAGTCCAACATCACACCTAACTTTTCCTTACGCCCTTGCCCCGTCAAAACCCAAGGGCGATTTTGCCACGGTGGATCATGGCGCACATGCTGCGTATGACCACATGCGAGATCAGCAATCCAATGATTCTCATCATCGAGGTGAAATCCAACAATGGCTTGTTGCATTTACTCACTCAAACTTTCAAGTTTAGAATTTTCCAAACCCTTTAAAAAACGATGGCATAGATTATGGATCGCCACCAAATCATTCGGATCAACACCCAAAGAGCAGGCGAGTTTAAAAGGAATTAACGTAATTTCATCTTTTGCAGCAAGTGCCTTTTCAAGCAAGATCACTTTTTTCATCCGCTCATCTTCTTTCACCGCAACACGCTTTAAAAACTGTTTTTCTTCAAGTTTTTTAATAATTGGCGTGAGGGTTCCTGAATCAAAAAAGGTCTTTTGTCCAATTTCAGACAAAGTCACATCGTCCTTTTCGTACAAAGTCAGCAACACAATGAATTGCGGGTAGGTCAGATCGTATTCCTGAAGTAAGGGACGATATTGACGAATCATTGCATTGGTCGCGGAATACATTGCAAAACACACTTGATTATCCAAGTAAGAAATTTCAGTCATGCTTCGCTCCTCAACATCGTTTTTGCTAGGTGACAGTATAGTTTGAAAAGGCATAAAAGTATATTGTGCATAATTAACTTGCATACAAGATAGTTGTGTGCAATATTAATATCCACAGCTGAACAGATGCAAACAGCGATTAGGTAAATAAGATTGATTGAATTAGAGCGAGATGTTGTATGACCACAATTTATGATTTTCAGGCAGAATTGTTAGAAGGCGAGCAAAAGAACCTTGCAGACTATCAAGGCAAAGTTTTATTGGTGGTGAACACTGCAAGTCAGTGTGGCTTAACCCCACAATTTGAGGGACTTGAAAAGCTATATCAAGATTATCAACAACAAGGTTTGGTGATTTTAGGCTTTCCATGTAACCAGTTTGCTAATCAAGACCCATCAAGCAATGAAGAAATTGGCAGCTTCTGTCAGCGTAACTATGGCGTATCATTTCCGATGTTTGCCAAAGTTGACGTGAATGGACCAACTGCACATCCTTTGTATCAATACTTAACTTCGGAAGCGAAAGGCATTTTAGGCAGTGCAAGCATTAAATGGAATTTCACCAAGTTCTTGATCAATCAAAATGGCGAAGTAATCAAACGTTACTCTCCAACGACAAAACCAGAAAAAATTGCGAAAGATATTCAAAAACTTTTGGCATAAGTTGTATAAAGTGTTGATGATTTGGAAATTACTGGTGTTGAAATCATCTACCAGTAATTTTCTGATTTTTAATCAATGATCAATTCAGACCTGATATATAGATCGTTGTAGAAGACTGAATAAAATAGATTTTTTTATAATTAAGAATTACATAACTTGTTTAAACATCATCATTAAAGTTCGTTATACTTTTGCCAAGATTAAAAATACGAGCGTCAGATTATGCGTGTACTTGTAGTGATGGACCCAATTGAAACTGTGAATCTAAAAAAAGATTCCACCATGGCGATGTTATGGGCGGCCAGCCGTCGTGGACATGAGTTGGGTTATGCATTGCAACAAGATTTGTATATTGATCAAGGTAAAGCTTTTGGTTTGATTTCGCCGTTAAAAGTGTTTGAAGATTATGACCATTATTATGAGTTAGGCGAAAAGCAAAAAGAATCGATTGCTGCTTATGACGTGGTGTTGATGCGTAAAGACCCACCGTTTGATATGAATTTTGTCTATAGCACTTATATCTTGGAACAGGCAGAGCGAGAAGGGGCGTGGATTATCAATAAACCACAATCCTTACGCGACTGTAATGAAAAGCTATTTGCTACCCAATTCCCTGAGCTACAAGTGCCGACCTTGGTGACTTCACAACAAAGTTTAATTCGTGAATTTATCAAAGAACATGGTGATGTCATCGTAAAACCATTGGATGGCATGGGTGGTACAGGGATTTTCCGCTTGTATCAAGATGGTGTGAATATTGGTTCAACTTTAGAAATGCTCACTGAACTGGGTACATGTCCAATCATGGCGCAGCGTTATATTCCTGAAATCGTGGAAGGGGATAAACGCATTTTGATGGTCAATGGTGAGCCAGTGCCGTATTGCTTGGCGCGTATTCCACAAAATGGTGAAGTGCGTGGCAACTTAGCTGCGGGTGGTTTAGGTCAAGCCCGTCCGCTGAGTGAAAATGACAAAATGATCGCGGCTAAGGTCGGACCATTCTTGCGTGAAAAAGGTTTGGTTTTCGTTGGATTAGACGTGATTGGCAATTATGTCACCGAGATTAATGTCACCAGTCCAACCTGTATTCGAGAGATTGATGCACAATTTGGCACCTCAATTGCCGATGATTTATTTGCAGTGTTAGAAGCGGGTCGTGCAAACTAATTTATTATCAAATTTTGACCGAATTGCCCGTTTATTTTTTATGTTAATTTGGCGGTAAATGGGCAATTAGATGTAGACATCATCATGTTTTTAGCAAACAATTGCAAAAAGTATAGCTTTCTGTTGTAAACGAGTGAAATTCGCTTTTCGTGAATGAAACTTTAGGATTAAAATAACTGCCGAAAACAATAGACGATAACCTTCTTTTTTGAGTTGAAGAATTAGACCGTGACCAATTCACCACAGAACAAACCCAAACATGTCTTGATGATGGCCGCTGGTACGGGTGGGCATGTTTTTCCTGCGCTTGCTGTTGCCAAACAACTTCAACAAGAAGGCTGCCAAGTCTCATGGTTAGCGACGCCAACTGGTATGGAAAATCGCTTACTCAAAGATCAAAATATTCCGATTTATCAAATTGATATCCAAGGCGTGCGTGGCAATGGTTTATTACGTAAACTCACTGCACCTTTCAAAATTTTAAAAGCAACTTTAAGCGCAATGCGCTACATGAAGCAGCTCAAGATTGATGCTGTCGCTGGTTTTGGTGGTTATGTTGCAGGACCGGGTGGTTTGGCGGCACGTTTGCTCGGTATTCCGATTCTCATCCATGAACAAAATGCAGTTGCTGGTTTTACCAATACCCAGTTGTCACGGATTGCCAAAACAGTTTGTCAGGCTTTTCCAAATACTTTTCCAAGCAGTGATAAAGTGGTCACCACAGGCAATCCTGTGCGAGCTGAAATCACTGCCATTTTGAATCCCTCATGGCGTTACCAAAGCCGTGAGCAAGAACAATTACCGCTGAATATCTTAATTGTTGGGGGGTCACTCGGGGCGCAAGCGTTAAATGAGCGTTTGCCTGAAGTCTTGATCAAACTCAATGTGCCGTTAAATGTATTCCATCAGTGTGGTCAAAATCAGCAAGATGCAACGCGAAATCGTTATCAAGCTGCACCTGCGAGTATGAATGTCGCAGTTGAACCCTTTATTCATGATATGGCCAAAGCCTATAGTGATGCTGACCTGATTATTTGCCGAGCAGGTGCGTTAACGGTAACTGAAGTGGCAACCGCAGGGCTTGCAGCAATTTTTGTACCTTTACCAATTGCGGTAGATGATCACCAAACTGCAAACGCAAAATTCCTCGCAAATGTAGGGGCTGCCAAGATTTGCCAGCAAGCAGAGATGACGCCAGCAGCTTTAGATGAGTTGTTGGCGAGTTTACTTAACCGCCAGCTTTTATCTGAAATGGCCATTAAAGCACGTCAACAAGCACAACCGAATGCAACTCAGCATGTGGTTGATCTGATTAAAAAATTGTAATTCGAGTTTTATCTATGTCTCCAACAAATCCAAACCAAGCTAAAAAGCTGATTAAAGTGCCAGAGATGCGCCGTATTAAACACATCCATTTTGTGGGGATTGGTGGTGCGGGGATGTGTGGTATTGCTGAAGTGTTGGGTAACCAAGGCTATAAAATTTCAGGTTCAGACATTAAAGCCTCCAAGACCACAGCGCAACTCGAAGCCAATGGCATCAAAGTGTATATTGGTCATAGTGCTGAAAATATTAAAAATGCCAATGTATTGGTCGTTTCAACTGCAATCGATCCTGAAAATCCAGAGATCAAAGCCGCGATTGAGCAGCGTACGCCGATCGTGCGTCGTGCGGAAATGTTGGGTGAGTTGATGCGCTATCGTCATGGGATTGCTGTGGCAGGTACGCATGGTAAAACCACCACCACCAGTTTGCTGACCACCATGTTGGCTGAAGAAAACCTTGATCCGACCTATGTGATCGGTGGGTTGTTGAATAGCACAGGTGTAAATGCTGCACTTGGTGAAAGTCGCTTTATCGTGGCGGAAGCCGATGAGTCAGATGCATCGTTCTTGTATTTGCAACCGATGGCGGCCATCGTCACCAATATCGATGCAGATCACATGGATACCTATGATGGTAGCTTTGACAAGTTAAAAGATACCTTCATCCAGTTTTTACATAATTTACCGTTCTATGGCTTAGCTGTGGTCTGTGGTGATGATGCCAATATTCGCGAGATTCTTCCGCGAGTGGGTCGTCCTGTGATTACTTATGGTTTTGATGACGATAATGACGTTCGTGCCATTGATGTAGAACAAGATGGTATGCGTTCACACTTCACTGTGCTGCGTAAAGATCGTGAACCGTTACGTGTCACCGTCAACCAACCGGGCTTGCATAATGTGCTGAATGCATTAGCAGCGATAGGGGTGGCAACCGATGAAGGCGTTTCGGATGAGGCGATTTGTCGTGCTCTAGCAGGATTTAGTGGTGTCGGACGTCGTTTCCAAGTTCAAGGTGAATTTGACGTCGGAGATGGCTTGGTGAAATTGGTGGATGACTATGGTCATCATCCTAAAGAAGTCGAAGCCACCATCAAAGCGGCACGTGCCAGCCATCCAGATCGTCGTTTAGTGATGATGTTCCAACCGCACCGTTATAGTCGTACCCGTGACTGTTTTGATGATTTTGTGGATGTGTTATCTCAAGTCGATCAATTGTTGTTATTGGAAGTGTATTCCGCAGGTGAAAAGCCAGTGGTTGGTGCTGATAGTCGTGCTTTAGCGCGTAGTATTCGTTTACGTGGTCAGGTTGAGCCGATCTTGGTTGATCCAGTCGAAGGCAATTTACCAAGTGTTTTACAAAAAGTGTTACAAGCGAATGACTTGTTATTAACACAAGGCGCAGGTAACGTGGGGGCAATTTCGGTAGAATTGGCTCAGCATCGCTTGTATGCCAAATAATTGTATTTTGTATTAAAGTTTTAAGGATATAAACGTGTCAAATGCTGCAAAATTCGGCAAAGTTGCTGTGTTGTTTGGTGGGAAGTCGGCTGAACGTGCTGTGTCATTGGATAGTGGTCAAGCCGTTTTAGATGCATTGTTGCGTTCGGGCGTGCAAGCAGAAGCATTTGATCCACAAGATCGTAGTGTGACTGAATTGGTTGCTTATGATCGCGCTTTTATCGTGTTGCATGGTCGCGGCGGCGAAGACGGTCAGATCCAAGGGGTATTGGAATGGTTAAATATTCCCTATACAGGCACTGGCGTACAAGGTTCTGCGATTGGTATGGATAAGGTGAAAACCAAGCAAATTTGGCAAGGCAGCGACTTACCAACAGCGCCATACCGTATTATTAGCAAAGCGACTGACTTGGACGCTGTGATTGCGGAATTGGGCTTGCCTGTGATTATCAAACCTGTGCATGAAGGCTCAAGTGTCGGCATGAGTAAGGTTGAAAAAGCAGAAGACTTTGCTGCTGCCATTGAAAAAGCAACGCAGCATGATGCTGTGGTGATGGCTGAAAAATGGATTACGGGTCGTGAATTTACCATTTCATTTTTGAATGGTCAGCCTTTACCTGTAATTCGTTTACAACCGCCAGCAGATGTGGCGTTTTATGATTATGAAACCAAATATCAACGTAATGATGTTGAATATGGGATTCCTTGCGGGTTAAGCGAGGCCGAAGAGCAAAGTTTACAAACACTTTGTTTACGTGCGTTCCAAACTGTCGGTGCGGAAGATTGGGGGCGTATTGATGCCATGCAAGATGAGCAAGGCAACTTCTGGTTGTTGGAAGTGAATACCGTTCCGGGTATGACCAGTCATTCTCTCGTGCCGAAAGCAGCACAAGCTGTGGGTTATAGTTTCGATCAGCTCTGCGTTGCGATTTTAGAGCAAACCTTAACAAAGTCGGCTTAATTTATGGCTCAACTCCCTGCATCCATGCGCCGTAAATCACGGCCAGCGATTAGCTCTATCCACGAGAAACCGCCTTCACCTCAACAAAAGATGGTGAATGCGGGCGGCTGGGTGTTGCTGGTGATTGCATTTGCAGTGCTGGCGCTGGGTATTTATGGCTTGTATAAAGTCATGACTGATGCCACAGTGGCGGAATTGCAGGTCGTTGGTGCAAATTCAGAACAAGAAAACCAGTTGTTGGTTCAGAAATTAACGCCGATTATTAAAGATAATTATTTCACTTCAGATTTAGAACTCATTCGAGATCAAGCATTAAACGTTTCATGGGTCGACCGTGTGGTCGTGTCACGAGCTTGGCCAAATGCAATTCGTGTGCGGGTGATGCCGCGTCATGCGATTGCGCGTTGGGGAACAGGGCGTTTGCTCAGTGACAATGGTGAAGTATTTAGCGAAGCTGTGCCAAAAGCACATCCAAATTTACCGCTTTTACATGGTCCGACCAGCCAATCCAAAATGATGATGCGTCGTTATAATGAAATTAATCAGCTGTTTCTGCCTGCTGATTTGCGTTTAAAAGAGTTGTATTTAACCGAGCGTATGACGTGGTTTATGCAGTTTGATTCGGGTTTACGTATTATTGTAGATCAAGATCAGACCATGAATAAACTACAACGCTTAAGCCATTTGGCACAAACGGATCTTAAACCTGTATGGCCCAAAATCTCGGCGATTGACTTGCGTTATCGGAATGGCCTTGCCATTCAATGGAGAAATGCAACACCGCCTAAGATCGTCAACGGTCAGTTTGTTGTAACGATTGATGACACAAGCCTTGCAGGTGCAATTCAGGCAAAGCCATAATACGTGGCTTGAAAACAACAGGCAGTTTGCCCGTACTACACAACAAAATATGGTATTCAAGTAATGAGTGAAACTGTTCCCTCAGTTGTTACGATTGATATTGGGACTCATAAGGTCACAGTTTTAATTGGTAAAATCCATGCGCCGGACAAGATCCAAGTCATTGGCATGGCATCTGCTCGTAACCGAGGTATGGTTAAGGGCAAGATTGTCAGTCTAGATAAGGTCATTGCGGCGATTAAAAATGCAGTATCTGAAGCTGAGGATATGGCGGAGTGCCGTATTCATAGTGCTTGGGTGTCTATTCCGAGTACTGAATTACAGAGTTTTTATGCTTCTGGTCGTACACCTGTGGCCAACCATGATCATATTATTACAACAAATGAAGTAGTCAGAGCGTTAGAGCTGGCGAAAGCCAGTCATGTTTCCCCAGATTATTATTTAGCAAGTGCAGTGCCCCTTGGTTTTGAGTTGGGTGATTCGGCGGAATGGGTGCAGAACCCCGTCAATATGTCTGCACACAGTATGACGGGACATTATCAATTGATGATGATGCCAATTAGTACCATGCAAAACCTTGATCGTGCGATGAAAGGTGCGAATATCGGGGTGGAAAAAATGGTGGTGTCTTGCTTAGCAACCGCGGAAGCAAGTCTGCTTAAAGATGAAAAAGAATATGGCGTGTGTTTGGTAGATATTGGTGCGGGTATTACCAATATTGCGGTATATCTAGATGGACGTCTAGCGCTAGCCCGTACTTTGCAGCGTGGTGGTGAAAATGTAACGCGTGATATTGCTGCTGTTCTACAGACCACCACGGATGAAGCTGAGCGGATCAAGATACTGCATGGTTGTGTGGATCTGAGTGTGGTGAAACCTGATCATATGATCCAAGTACAGGGGATTGATGGCACCCAAACCATTAGTCGTATTGAACTTGCAGAAATCATCATTGCACGTTATGAGGAAATCTTTGCGCTGATTCGTGATGAATTACAGCATAGTGGCGCGATTCATGGTTTGTATCATGGTGTGGTGTTAACGGGCGATGCTTGTCAAATCGAAGGTATGGTGAATTTGGCACGACGGATGCTTGGTGTCTCTGCACATTTGGGCAATCCACCGTTACAGGTCTATGCTGATGATCAGCATTTGCCAGCCTTGCGTCGTTCGATGTATGCCACTGCTTCAGGTTTGTTGATGTTTAGCCAAAGTGATTTGCAAGATGTGGTTGAAGAACCAGAGGAAGCCGCGGATCGTAGTTTTGTGGATCGGGTTGCCAATGGTTGGAATGCATTGAATAGCAAATTAAAGGCTATATTCTAGGGTTTGTTGAGATTTCACAGATGCTTGCGACAGTGGACATTTTTTAGCTGATACAAGGCATGTTTTGCAAAATTTAGTCATTCTAAATAAGCAGAACATAACGTAGTCGCGGCAAAAAATGTCCCTGTCCCGAAGGGTTATGACTAAAACTTCCGCAAACTTCGTTATGAAACTTGGCAAGGGGTTCGCCATTGTCTTCGTTTCATGCCTCATTTGCGTGGTTTTAGTCAATAACGCAAGCTATGGTTGAAATCTCAACAAACCCTCAGTTGTAGTTATTTTTAGGAAAATTTGTTAGGAAGTTGTAATACTAAGTCACTCTACTTGACAAGTTGATGATTATTGCACAGCATCCTAAACATCAGTAGTTTTAAAAATCAGGGCAGTAACGGGCTGAAGTAACTGCCATTAATATATTAGGAAATCTAAAGGTCATGGCCTCATTTGAATTTATAGAAGATGAACTAGACGATGGCAACGGTCAAGCCCGTTTCACAGTGTTTGGTGTTGGTGGTGGTGGTGGTAATGCTGTTCAGCACATGGCGCAGTCTGATATTCAAGGTGTAAAATTTGTCTGTGCCAATACAGATAAGCAAGCACTTGACTCTATGAATGCACCATTCAAGATTCAATTGGGTGAGCAAAGCACGCGTGGCCTAGGCGCTGGCGCAAACCCAGAAGTGGGTCAGATTGCCGCAGAAGAAAGTCGTGAAGTAATTCGCCAACACCTTGAAGGCACTGACATGGTCTTTGTCACTGCGGGCATGGGTGGCGGTACAGGTACTGGCGCAGCGCCAGTGGTTGCTGAAGTTGCCAAAGAAATGGGGATTTTGACCGTTGGTGTTGTCACGACTCCATTCAACTTTGAAGGACGTCGTCGTCAAAAATCTGCGGAAAAAGGCATTGATGCTTTAGAAGCACATGTTGATTCTTTGATTATTATTCCGAACCAGCGCTTACTCAGTGTTTATGGCGATATTTCAATGAAAGATGCCTATAAAAAGGCAGATGATGTATTGCTAAATGCGGTTCGTAGTATCTTTGATCTGGTGGTCAATCGTGGTCACATTAACCTTGACTTTGCCGATTTAAAAACAGCGATGAGTACACGTGGTTATGCCATGATGGGTGCTGGTTTAGGCCGTGGTGAAGATCGTGCACGTCAAGCTGCTGAGCAAGCGATTCGCAGCCCGTTGCTTGATAATGTAAATATTATCAATGCCAAAGGCGTGTTGATCAATATCACAGGTGGCGATGATATTACCCTTCGCGAAACAGAAATTATTACCGATATCGTCAATCAAATCGTTGATTTGGATGATGGTGAGATTTTCTACGGTACGGTATTTGATCCAGATGCCCGTGATGAGCTTCGTGTCACCGTTATTGCAACGGGTTTAACACGCAATTCAGCCGAAGTTGATCATAAAAAACGTACGACTGCTACACATGCTTCCGCTCAAGCAACCCAAGCTGTTGATGAAGATGATGTTCCTGCGATCAATAAGCGTGCCAATGCAGAGGCTTCAGCCAATGCAGCGCCAAGTTCATCACCGTTGTCATCACCGATGAGTATTCAAGACTATTTGAAAAATCAACAACGTAAATAGTCGAATAAAAAGATGATTAAAAAGGGGTATTGATTACCCCTTTTTTTATTTTTTAGAATAAATGGGTCATCATGTCGCTATTGCTTACGTTTTATTTCAGCTCTGATGAGATTTTCTTTGACAAGGCAATCCATTTATGAAGTGCCAAAAGACCCTAAATATGCTAACTTATAGCGGTTTTTGCAAATAAAGTTGGCATGGCATGTTGAAACAACGGACTCTCAAACGTGTGGTGAAAGCGAGCGGTATTGGTCTGCACAGTGGTCAAAAGGTGCTGATTAATTTTGTTCCACACCATATTGATGGAGGTATTGTCTTTCGCCGTATCGACTTAAATCCGCCAGTTGATATTCCAGCCGATGCTTTGCTGATCCAAGAAGCCTTTATGTGTTCCAATCTGGTCCGTGAAGACATTAAGGTGGGCACCATCGAACATGTTATGAGTGCCATTGCTGGTCTTGGGATTGATAATTTAATTGTTGAGGTATCCGCTTCTGAAGTTCCGATTATGGATGGAAGTGCAGGGCCATTTATTTATTTACTCATACAAGGTGAACTTGCTGAGCAAGATGCGCCGAAAAAATTTATTCGAATTTTAAAACCTGTTGAAGCATTAATAGAAGATAAACGCGCGATTTTTACGCCGCATTCAGGCTTTCAGTTGAACTTTACCATTGATTTTGATCATCCTGCCTTTGCTAAAGAATACCAGTCAGCCACCATTGATTTTTCCACAGAAGTCTTTGTCTATGAAGTGAGTGAAGCCCGCACTTTTGGCTTTATGAAAGATTTAGATTACTTAAAAGCCAATAATCTGGCCTTGGGCGCGAGCTTAGACAATGCGATTGGGGTGGATGATACAGGTGTGGTCAATGAAGAGGGATTGCGCTTTGCGGATGAATTTGTCCGGCATAAGATTTTGGATGCAGTCGGGGATTTATATCTCCTTGGGCATCAGGTCATTGCGAAGTTTGATGGCTATAAATCAGGTCATGCACTCAATAATCAGCTCTTACGCAATGTTCAAAATGATCCAAGCAGCTATGAAATTGTAACATTTGATGACGAGAAGAATTGTCCAATTCCGTATGTAAGTGTGACATAAGTCATTGTCTTTCAATGCCTATGTTATAATGTAACATACCGAAATGGGAAGCACATCACGGAAAATAACAGCAGATTCCGTCACTTAAATTGAGTGGTTTACTTTTTATTGCTTGCCAAACGTAGTAAAGCTTGGCTAAGCTTAGGGTCGCTCACATATTCAGCGGCGCTACGCAATAGCTCTTGAGTCTCTGATGTAAGTACTTTTGATGAGGGGGATGGTTGTTGAGGTGCAATAACTTTGTGTCTTAAACGAACTTGAATTTTTCGTAAATCATGAAGTCCTTGGAGTTGAGCTAACTGCGCAACATAGTGGCTTTGCAAATAACTGAGTTGACTAATCATTGCTTGATTTTCACCGGTTATGATCAGAACACCATGTTGATAACAAACAACTTGCCATTGCTCTGGTTGGGGCAGTAAAGGTTGAATAATTTTCGTAAGTTGTGTCCATTGTGTGACTTGCGTCGTTAGAAACGTTAAGTTTCCAGTTTTTGTACGTTGTCCTTTCTGTTGAAAAACGTTGCTAGGTTCAGACATGTCAACTTCCTTCGAGGAGATATGCCCATCTTAAGCGTTTATTTTGGCTGTTATCAAGGAAGAGATGATAAAGGGACTTTTTAAGGACGGTTTCAAGAGGTTTTTTATGCATCATACGCGTCGTATTTTACTGGCATTTTCATTGGCGGCTTCAGCTGCTTCAGTTGCTTTTGCAGACTATCAAAATATCAATCAAGCAAATGCTGCTGATCGTTTAGAGCAGTTATCAAATACCTTAGCTCAAGGTTCTTATACCCACCCTGATGATATTGATTTACCTGCTGTATCCAATGTATCGGTTAAATTACGCGAAAAAACCATTGAATTGAATAATGCAAGCATTGAGAAAAAATATGGTCGCCAAGACAGCGGATCATCTTTCTCAGCGGGTACAGGTCATTCTTGGTTGGTGAGTCATCCACTACAAGAAGGCCGAGTAAGTTCTACTTGGGGCAATCGCACCTTATTGGGTTCGACCCGTCATCATTCAGGTGTTGATATTGCGGCACCATCAGGTACACCTATCTATGCAACTGGTCCTGGTGTTGTGACCAAAGCAGGTTGGGGTACAGGTTACGGTCAATATGTTGAAATTGACCATGGCAGCGGTTATGTCACACGTTATGCACATGCATCACGCTTAATGGTGAGTGCAGGTGATCGTGTTGGCGCTGGTGAGCATATTGCCAATGTCGGATGTACAGGCCGTTGTACTGGACCTCATTTACATTTTGAAGTTGTGAAAGATGGTCAACGCAGAAACCCTTCAACTTACCTTGCAATGTTGCCTTAATGTAATTTATTAACAGTTGTATATAAATATTTAAAGAAAATCGCCTTTATTGGCGATTTTTTATGTTTTATGTTTGATTTGGGTCAATGACTATTTAGGAAAAAAATATTAAGTGCTTTTGTATTCATTTAGGGCAATACCTTTATGAAGCCAAAACATGATAAATATAGCAACAACAATATAACTTAAGGGAAAAGGTGAATTATATGGCGTTTTATGGCGACTCTGACGCGCAGGAAACCCAAGAATGGCAAGATGCTTTTGATTCAGTATTACAGCACATGGGCACGGAGCGCGCTGCTTTCTTACTGGAAAAGCTTTATCAACGGGCGATTGCGAAACACGTTCCAATTCAACGCTTAAATACACCTTATCTCAATACGATTTCAGTTGAAGAACAACCTGCGATGCCCGGCGACCAAGATATGGAACGCCGTATTCGTGCATTGATTCGTTGGAATGCCTTAGCAATGGTACTTCGTGCGAATAAAACAGGTGATGATCTAGGTGGACACTTGGCGAGCTTCGCATCAAGTGCAACATTATATGACGTAGGTTTTAACCATTTCTTCCGCGCAAACAGCAATAACTTTGGCGGAGATATGATTTATTACCAAGGACACTGTGCTCCTGGTATTTATGCACGTTCATTCCTTGAAGGACGTTTAACTGAAGAGCAGTTAAGTAATTTCCGCCGTGAAGTTGGCGGTAACGGTTTACCAAGCTATCCACATCCGTATTTAATGCCGGACTATTGGCAATTCCCAACTGTATCAATGGGTCTTGGTCCAATCATGTCGATCTACCAAGCACACATTCAAAAATATTTGATGAATCGTGGTTTGATTAAAGAAGAAGATCGTAAAGTCTGGGCATATCTTGGTGATGGCGAGATGGATGAGCCAGAAAGTACGGGTGCAATTTCACTTGCTGGTCGTGAAAAGCTTGATAACCTAATTTGGGTCGTGAACTGTAACTTACAGCGCCTCGATGGTCCTGTACGTGGTAACGGTAAAATTATTCAAGAATTAGAATCTTTATTCCGTGGTGCGGGCTGGCGTGTCATTAAAGTGGTGTGGGGCCGTCATTGGGATCCTCTACTTGCTCAAGATAATTCAGGCGCTTTAAAAGCAGTAATGGAAGAAACAGTTGATGGTGAGTACCAGCGCTATCAAGTGAAAGGTGGTGCATATACACGTGAGAAATTCTTTGGCAAGTACCCAGAAGCTGCGGAACTTGTAAAAGATTTAAGCGATGAAGACATCGATAATCTTAACCGTGGTGGTCATGACCCGTACAAAGTTTTTGCTGCCTATGCAGAAGCAATGAAAGCCAAAGGTCAACCAACCGTTATTCTTGCGAAAACTGTCAAAGGTTACGGTTTGTCTGAGGAAATTGAAGCGGTGAACAAAACTCACCAAATCAAAAAAATGCAGGTCGACTCTTTGAAATATGTACGTGACCGTTTTAACCTGCCATTTACAGATGATAAGTTAGAAGAGCTTCCATTCTACCGCCCAAGTGAAAACTCTCCAGAAATGAAGTATATGAAGGCGCGTCGTGAAGCATTAGGTGGTTACCTACCTGCACGTCGTAAAGAGAGTGAAATTTTAGCGATTCCTGAATTATCTGTATTTGATGCAGTATTAAGCGGTTCAGGTGGTAAAGAACAATCGACCACGATGTTGATGGTTCGTTTAATTTCTGCCTTACTGAAAGAAAAAGCAATTAAAGACCGCGTAGTACCAATCGTTCCAGATGAAGCACGTACTTTTGGTTTAGAAGGTATGTTCCGTCAGCTCGGTATTTATGCTGCTCACGGTCAAAAATATACCCCAGAAGACCAAGAACAGCTCATGCATTACCGTGAAGCAAGTGATGGTCATATGCTTCAAGAAGGAATTAACGAAGCGGGTGCGATGAGTGCATGGGCGGCGTTAGGTACCAGTTATTCAACCAATAACTTGCCGATGATTCCAATGTACATGTACTACTCAATGTTTGGTTTCCAACGTATTGGTGACATTGCGTGGGCGGCAGGTGATGCACAGGCACAAGGTTTCTTACTTGGTGCTACTGCTGGCCGTACTACACTGAACGGAGAAGGTTTACAGCACCAAGATGGTCATTCACATATCTTGGCGAACACAATTCCAAACTGTGTATCTTATGATCCATGTTTTGGTTATGAGTTAGCTGTAATCGTTCATGACGGTTTACAACGTATGTATGTGAACCAAGAGCGTGTGTTCTATTACCTAACTGTAATGAACGAAAACTACGAGCATCCTGCAATGCCAGAAGGCGCAGAGGAAGGCATTAAACGTGGTATGTACTTGTTCGAAAAAGATGAAAAAGCAACTGTCCAATTACTTGGTTCAGGTGTCATTCTTCGTGAAGTGATTAAAGCTGCGAAAATCTTACGTGATGAATACCAAATCCATTCAAACGTTTGGAGTGTAACAAGCTTCAATGAGTTGTCACGTGATGGCATGGCATGTGAAGAATACAACCGCTTACACCCGCTTGCTGAAGAAGTGAAAGAATCTTGGGTGTCTAAACAATTACGTGGTACAGAAGGTATCGTCGTTTCTGCTACAGACCATATGCGTGCGTACAGCGAACAAATTCGTGCATATCTTCCTGATGGTCGTCCATTTGTTGCATTAGGTACAGATGGTTATGGCCGTTCAGATACACGTGCGAACTTACGTAGTTTCTTTGGTGTTGATGCTGCGCATATCGTTGTTGCGACTTTGAAAAAATTAGCTGACGAAGGTGAAGTCGATGCCCGTTTAGTTAAAGATGCAATTTCTAACTTTGAGTTAGATACTGATCGTCCAGTGGCTTGGGCTCCACAAGCGCATCCAGAAGTTCAGGCAGTTGCTGAATACCATGAAGCGCAAACAGGTGAGGGGAAATAATCATGCAAATCCAAGCACCTGATATTGGCGTAGATAAGGCTCTTGTTGCAGAAATCTTGGTAAAAGTGGGTGATCACGTTGCAGTTGAGGATAGCCTTTTGGTTCTAGAATCAGACAAAGCAACGGTTGAAGTGCCAAGTACAGCCGCAGGGGTCGTCAAAAGCATTTTGGTAAAACAAGGTGACGAAGTCACAGAAGGCGTAGCTCTGATTGAACTTGAAGAGCAAGCTCAAGCGCCAGAAGCGACCACGACCGAAGCACCTAAAGCTGAAAGTCAGAAAGCGGAAGTAAAAGCTGAGAAAACTGAAGACCAACCAGCGCCAGTGGCGGCTAAAACTGCGACTGCGACGCAAGTGGTTGATGTGAAAGTGCCTGACATTGGTGTTGAAAAAGCATTGGTTGCAGAAATTTTGGTCAAAGTTGGTGATCAGATTGAAACTGAGCAAAGCATCGTGGTGGTTGAGTCAGACAAAGCCACAGTAGAAGTGCCAAGCTCGGTCGCTGGTGTGGTTGAGTCGATTCAGATTAAAGAAGGCGACAGTGTTAAAGAGGGTGTTGTATTGATTCAAGTCAAAACAACAACCACTGAAACTGCGTCAGCACCGCAAGCTGAACCTGCTGAAGCCGAAGCACCTGCCTCAACCAGTACCACAACAGGTGAAGTTGAAATCACAGTGCCTGATCTTGGTGTGGATAAGGCAGTTGTTTCTGAAATTTTGGTCAATGTCGGTGATCGTGTAGAAGCACAACAAAGTTTATGCGTGGTCGAGTCAGATAAAGCCTCAGTGGAAGTCCCAAGTTCATCAGCAGGCATCGTAAAAGCCATTCATGTGTCATTGAATCAAGATGTGCGCCAAGGGATGCCGTTGGCAAGTATTGAAGTGAGTGGCGAGGCTGTTCCAGCCACTGCCAAAGCACCGAAAGCGTCTCCAGCTGAAGAAGTACGTAGTCCAGCGACTAAACCACAACCCGTGGCGGCTCAAACGCAGTCAGCGCCAGCGCAACCAGAAAAGCTGAGCAAGCAACAAGAGGCCGACAACGCCAAAGTGTATGCTGGCCCAGCGGTGCGTAAGTTGGCACGTGAATTGGGTGTGGTACTTGGGCAAGTCAAAGCTTCGGGTGAACATGGTCGAGTAATGAAAGACGATGTTTTTGCATATGTAAAAACTCGATTGACCACAGCGCCAGTAAGTCCAACAACTCAAGCTGCACCAGCGGCTTCTGGTTTACCTGCTTTACCAGACTTTAGTGCCTTTGGTGGTGGTGAAGTAAAAGCGATGACGCGCTTGCAGCAAGTCTCTGTGCCGCAGTTGTCATTGAATAACTTTATTCCCCAAGTCACACAGTTCGACTTGGCGGATATTACTGAGTTAGAAGCGTGGCGTGGTGAACTCAAAGATGGTTTCAAAAAGCAGGGGCTTAGCTTAACTATCTTGGCATTCATTGCCAAAGCGGTTGCACACTTGCTGAAAGAAGAGCCTTATTTTGCTGGACACTTGGCGGATGATCAAAAATCAGTACTATTACGTAATGAAATTCATATGGGCATTGCAGTTGCAACGCCAGATGGATTAACCGTTCCTGTATTGCGCAATCCTGACCAGAAGTCGATTAAGCAAATTGCCACTGAATTGGCTGAGCTGAGCCAAAAAGCGCGTGATCGTAAGTTGTCACCGAAAGATTTACAAGGTGCGAACTTTACTATTACCAGCTTAGGTTCAATTGGCGGTACGGCATTTACACCACTGGTCAACTGGCCTCAAGTTGCAATTTTGGGTATTTCACCTGCAACCATGCAGCCAGTCTGGAATGGCAAAGAATTTGATCCGCGCCTAATGTTGCCACTATCGTTATCTTATGATCATCGTGTGATCAATGGTGCGGATGCGGCACGTTTTAGTAATAAGCTCACCAAGTTGTTAAAAGATATTCGCAGTTTATTGCTGTAAATATTTTGAATGTAGAGAGCCTCGCTTATGCGGGGTTTTCTTTTTGGGAAATTTAAAATATCAGACTTTATTTCAGCGCTGTTTTATTTAGAATAAATCATCAGGATTCAATACGCTTAAACAGGAAGTAGAGATGCTCGCGATTTATAAAGTGATGTTACCGCTCGTGTTGATTGCTTTTGTGCTGATGGGGTTGTGGGTGAGTTACTTACACTTTCCATGGGAATGGATTCTTTATGCGGTAATGGGTTTGGAGGTGTTACTTGCGACCGTGGCGATGACAATGGAATATCAAGCGCAGCATGCTGGTAGCACCAGCGGTTGGGAAAGTATGGGTATTATTGGCGGCAATGTCGTTTTTGCATGCCTATTGGGGCTTTTTAGATGTGTACTGTGGTGGTATCAAAAAATCTAAATTTAGAGATTTTAAATAGGATATGGATTTGTTAGAATAAAACCACTTCATTGGGGAGTAGCCGCTCTTTACGCAAAGTAAAGAGGTGATGATCAACATAATTGTTCAACAGAACATGGTCATCATAGCAAAGAACCAAAAACAGCTTTTTAGCTGTGCTTTTGTTGGCAAGACCTTTGATTTATCACTCTGCAATCAATCTATTTGATTTTGGCTAGCAGGAGGGATAGGTCATCGGTATATTTTGCTAGCCAGAGCATTCAACAATGTATGAATTTCTCATCTCGACTTCTATCGTTGCCCTTGCAGAAATGGGCGATAAAACTCAACTTCTGGCTTTATTGCTTGCCGCACGTTTTCGTAAACCGATTCCGATTCTGATTGCCATATTATTGGCGACATTGATTAATCATGGTTTATCGGCTGTCCTTGGGCAATGGATTACCACCGTACTGAGTCCTGAGATCTTATTGTGGATCCTTGCACTGGGTTTCATTGGGATGGCAATTTGGATGTTGATTCCAGATGAGTTGGGTGATGAAACTGAAAATATCAATAAATGGCAAAAATTTGGTGTGTTTGGTGCAACATTTATCTTATTTTTCTTGGCAGAAATCGGCGATAAAACCCAAATTGCAACGGTCGCATTGGCAGCCCGTTTTGACAGTATTTTTTGGGTCACGCTCGGCACAACCTTAGGCATGATGATTGCCAATGCACCTGCGGTATTTATTGGTAATAAATTGGCTGAGCGGTTGCCGATTGCTTTGATCCATAAGATTGGCGCAGCAATTTTCTTAATTATCGGTTTATCGGCTTTGGTGCAGCATTATTTCTTTTAAAGTTGTGATCCTGATAACGCACGCTGCTCTAGCGTGCGTTTTTTATAATCAAAAGATCAATATTTAAACTTCACCGTAAAGTTAATCTGACGTGGATTGCCTAAAGTAATTAGATTCTCATTCAGCGCACCAGCATAATAATCTTTGTCAAACATATTGCGGATCGCCAATTGTGCACCCCAGTGTTCGGCATCATAACCTGCTTCTGTATCAAATAATGTGTAGCTTGGGATGTCGACAGCTAACCCATTGATGCTTTTCTTCGTTTCACCTCGAAAGCCAGCCCCCACATACCAGCCTATATTGGAATTCTGTTCAAAACGATAACGGGAAGAAAGGCTGTAGCTGTGTTTGGGAATATTATCGATTCGCAATCCTATATTATCGGCTACGGTATCTTTGCTGGTTTCAGCGTCAGGCGTGTAGGTATAAGCTGCTGTGATTTTGAGTTGATCAAAGAGCTGAGCGGCGATTTCAGTTTCGACCCCACGTGTCATTTGTTCGCCACGTTGTACCTTAAAGCCTGAGTTGATTGGATCGCTGACAGAAACATTTTGGCGGCGTAGGTCAAACCAAGCAATGCTACCTTGAATCCGCTGATCTGGACTTTGTAGTTTTAAGCCAACTTCAATTTGTTTGCCCTTTTCAGGCCTAAAAGTATTGTCATAAAAATCAGTTCCTGTTGTCGGCAAGAAGGATGTTGCATAACTGACATAGGGCGCAACCAGATCGTTAATGCTATACAGGAGGGAGACATTGCCAGTAAATGCATTATCAGATTGTGATGTCTCAGTATTTTTGACTAAATTGGTGCTGCTGGTTTCTGCCCAATCGTGACGTCCTGCAAGATTTAAAACCAGTTGTTCATTCAGTTGAATCCGATCACGTATATATAAGCCCGTGTATCTGAGGCGATTGATATCATGATTGGTTGGCGTTTCAGGGCAATCCACAGTGGTGTTATATTGTGGCGTATATAAATTCAAATTACCGACTGTACAGCGATTATTGATGTAATCACTTTTTTCTTGCATGGCATCGACACCAACCATCAATTCATGTGCCATATTGGCAAGCTTAAATGTTTTCTGTAGCTGATTGTCGATTGCAAAGTTTAGATTATCCACATCTTGATAGCGTCCCTGACGCTGAATGGTGGTGTAATCAATTTTTCCATCTTTATCTTTCGCCCAAAAGTTTTTACCTGTTGCTGCAAACACTGCTGGACCAAGCATTTCAGTTTTTTGTATTGCAAAGTTTTGCTTGAACTGCCATTCGTTCTCAAACTTATGAGCGAAATTATAACCTACACGGTAAACATCCGCATCGTATCCACCATGTGCAGGTTCACTGATAAACAATTTACTGTTCAATGAGCCATTCGGGTTCGACAATAATGTTCCCATAACAGGCAAGCCTTGTTGGCGCATATATTCACGATGTTGATAACTGGCAATCACCGATAAATCCGTATTTTCACCTAAATCAAAATTATAGGAAGGTGAAATATAATAATTTTTAAAATAGACAAAATCAGTTGGATCGTTTTGATCCGCAACTCGGGCATTGATACGAAAAGCACCTTTATCGCTATTATTCGGGCTGTAGTTGAGATCAAATGTGCCTTGTTTGAGTTGATTTGAGCCATAGGTCAATGTACTGCGATAGAAACTTTCTGCTTGGGGGCGCTTGGTCACCATATTGACCATGCCACCCGGTTGTACCAAACCAAAATTGACCGATGCAGGGCCTTTTAAAACTTGGACTTGATCCATGCCTGAAATTTCGGTGGCAACGAAAGTGCTTTGTCCTTGGCGTAATCCATCAATAAATACCTGATCTGATGAGTTTTGTCCGCGAATAATAAAATCATCCCAGCCACGTCGTCCAAGTTGTCCTGATACCACACCCGCAACACCATTGATGGCTTCGGCTAGCGTAGAGGCTTGTTTCTGTTCTAATTGTTCTTGGGTAATCACACTGACAGATTGAGCTGTTTTAAATAAAGGATCATTTGACTTTAAAACGAAGCTGGCTTTTTTGGCAACGTAGCTAAAAGTAAGCTCTTGTTGTGCCTGAATTTCGATTGTGGGCAGGATATTGGTTGATTCGCTACTTTGGGGCGTCGCAGTTGCTGCATGCGTTGTGGTCATCGCTGTAAAAACAGCAAG
Source organism: Acinetobacter sp. NIPH 298 (assembly GCF_000369505.1). GTDB lineage: Bacteria > Pseudomonadota > Gammaproteobacteria > Pseudomonadales > Moraxellaceae > Acinetobacter. The sequence goes on along the minus strand of NZ_KB850053.1, from coordinate 394,110 downwards.
CGCTAAGAGGGTGGGTGAAGATGGGAGTCGTTGCGATGGTCGCATAAGTGAGTCAGCCTAGACAAGCAGAAGTTGAATTTGATAATGAGAATTATTTTATTTAAAAAAGTATTTTTTTTAAATGTCCAAAACATTTATTTTTAAATTGAGTGAGCAGGCAATTTGTCTCTAAAAATGATCGGAAATGTGTGGTGGTGATCGGGGTGGCGTGCTGAATTGTGGGCGAAATAGCAAAGATTTAATGGTGTAAAAATTATTTCATCATAGAAAATGAAAAATACAGCGAAATTTGTTTATAATAGCTCACGGAAATTACCAGTGAGATTGTTATGCTGACCATCGTTCAAGAAGCGTTAACCTTCGATGATGTCTTATTACTTCCTGCCTACTCAACTGTTCTCCCAAAAGATGTCTCTCTAAAGACACGTTTAACTCGCGGAATTCAACTTAATATCCCTCTCGTTTCGGCTGCAATGGATACAGTGACTGAGTCACGTATGGCGATTGCGATGGCGCAAAATGGTGGTATTGGTATTTTGCATAAAAACATGGATATTGCAGCGCAAGCCGCTGAAGTACGCCGTGTGAAAAAATTTGAAGCGGGGATGGTGAAAGATCCAATCACCGTTACGCCTGAAACCACTGTTCGTGAATTGATTGCGATTACGCAAGCCAATAACATTAGTGGCGTGCCAGTAGTGAAAGATGGCAAAGTGGTTGGGATCGTGACAGGGCGTGATACACGTTTTGAAACCAATCTTGAGCAACCTGTAAGCAACATCATGACAGGTCAAGACCGCTTAGTAACGGTTCTTGAAAGCGAATCGAAAGAAAATATTCAAGCACTTCTTCAAAAACACCGTATTGAAAAAGTATTGGTGGTTGATGAAAACAATGCACTGAAAGGTTTAATCACGGTTACTGACTTCCGTAAAGCTGAGCTTTATCCAAATAGCTGTAAAGACGAACTCGGTCGTTTACGCGTGGGTGCTGCGGTTGGTACAGGTGCAGAAACACCTGCACGTGTAGAAGCGTTGGTCGAAGCTGGTGTGGATGTGATTGTTGTAGATACGGCACATGGCCACTCTGCTGGTGTGATTGAACGTGTGCGTTGGGTTAAACAAAACTTCCCACAAGTTCAAGTGATTGGCGGCAATATTGCCACTGGTGATGCAGCATTGGCATTACTCGATGCGGGTGCAGATGCTGTGAAAGTCGGTATTGGTCCAGGTTCAATTTGTACTACTCGTATCGTTGCAGGGATTGGCGTTCCTCAAATGTCTGCGATTGATAATGTCGCCAGTGCTTTGAAAGGTCAGATTCCTTTGATTGCTGATGGTGGTATTCGTTACTCAGGCGATATGGCGAAAGCGATTGCTGCGGGTGCAAGCACGATCATGGTAGGTTCACTCATGGCGGGTACTGAAGAAGCGCCGGGTGAGGTTGAATTTTTCCAAGGACGCTACTATAAAGCCTATCGTGGTATGGGTTCATTAGGCGCGATGTCTGGTGCTTCAGGTTCGTCTGACCGTTATTTCCAAGATGCCAAAGCAGGTGTAGAAAAGCTTGTTCCTGAAGGTATTGAAGGTCGTGTACCTTATAAAGGTCCAATGAGTGCGATTGTGCATCAAATGATGGGTGGTTTACGTTCATCTATGGGCTATACAGGTTCAGCGGATATCGAAGCAATGGCGCAAAACGCGAAGTTTGTGAAGATTACCTCTGCGGGTATGCAAGAATCACATGTGCATGACGTGACGATTACCAAAGAAGCACCTAACTATCGTATTGGTTGATTTTTGGTAACTGTTTAGATTGAAAAACCGTCAGTTCACTGACGGTTTTTTTGTTTTGGTGTAAAGTGAATAACATGAAAAAGATATGGTTACAATCCATATAAAAGATAAGAAAGTGAGTAAATAATGAGTTATTTTGGTACTGATGGAATTCGTGGCAAATTTGGACAAATGCCAATTACTCCTGAGTTTGCATTGAAATTAGGTTTTGCGGCTGGAAAAGTATTAAAACGCACCAGTCCGAAAAATAAGCCAATTGTTGTTTTGGGCAAAGATACACGCTTATCAGGTTATATTTTAGAAGCGGCACTGCAAGCAGGTCTCAATGCAGCAGGCGTTTATGTACATTTATTGGGCCCATTACCAACCCCAGCCATTGCCCATTTAACCCGTGCACTACATGCTCATGCTGGGATTGTGATTTCAGCATCACATAATCCTTATTATGATAATGGCATTAAATTTTTCTCAAGTGAAGGCAAAAAGCTTCCCGATGCATTGCAAGAGCAAATTAACCAAGAATTAGAAAATGATCTTGAGATCGAAGACAATGCCAGTTTAGGTAAAAGTGTTCGGGTGAAAGATGCCAATGGACGCTATATCGAATTTTGTAAGTCGACTTTCCCGTACCATTTTGATTTGCGTAATGTAAAAATTGTGGTGGATTGTGCCAATGGTGCAGCTTATAGCGTAGGACCTTCAGTGTTCCGTGAGTTGGGCGCTAAAGTGATCCCGATGTATAACGAACCAGATGGTCTAAATATCAATGAAAATTGTGGTTCTACTCATCCTGAACATTTACAGAAAGCAGTTGTGGAACATAACGCTGATCTAGGTATTGCTTTTGATGGTGATGCCGACCGTGTGGTGATGGTGGATAAAAATGGTCAACTGATTGACGGTGATCATATTCTATATATCCTTGCGACACAGGCGAAAAATAAGCCTACAGGGGTGGTTGGAACAGTAATGAGCAACATGGCACTTGAGTTGGCATTGCAAAAAGCCAATGTCGGTTTTGTCCGTGCGAGTGTAGGTGATCGTTATGTTTTACAAGCGCTTGAAGAAAATGACTGGGTGATTGGCGGTGAGCCATCAGGTCATATTCTGACACTGGATAAGAGCACTACTGGTGATGCAATTATTGCAGCATTGCAAGTGTTAACGGTGATGGTCGAACAAGGTAAAGCTTTGCATGAGTTGGTTGAAGGCTTTGATTTATTCCCACAAGTACTGGTCAATGTACGTTTACAGCAGATGATTGATCCATATTCGATTCCCGCTTTGGTTGCCGAGTTTGAAAAAGCTGAGCAACAATTGAAAGGACGTGGGCGACTTTTGATACGTAAATCAGGGACTGAGCCTGTGATTCGGGTGATGGTTGAGGGTGATCAACAACAAGAAGTTGAAACTTTAGCGCATCAATTGGCTGATGCAGTACGAGCCCAAGCCCAAGTTGCATAGTGGAGAGTCGGCATGAGTGATGTGATTAAAGACTTAAGTGAATTACGTTTGAGTTATGAGCAAGGTGAGTTACACGAAGCACAAATTAGTGATCATCCTCATCTTCAGTTTTTAAACTGGTTTAATCATGCTTTGGCTGCACATTTACATGAGCCGTATACCATGTCTTTGGCAACGGCAAATGCCCAAGGGCGACCACATGTGCGTACCGTACTGTTGCGTGGCGCAACGGAAGCGGGATATGACTTTTATACCAATTATGATAGTCAAAAAGGTATCGACCTTGCTGAGAATCCTTTTGCCGAATTGTTATTTTATTGGCCAAGTTTAGAGCGTCAGGTACGGATTAGTGGTCAGGTGATTAAGATTTCGGAACAAGAGTCAGCCGAGTATTATCACAAACGCCCACGTGATAGTCAGATTGCAGCACATATCAGTACACCGCAAAGTGGATGCATTGCCAGTCGTGATGAGTTACAGCAACGTTTTCAAGACTTGCAGCAGCAGATCGGTGAGCAGGGTGAACTTGCCAAGCCAGAATTTTGGGGTGGCTATCGTTTAGTGGCTGACTATTATGAGTTCTGGCAGGGACGACCGAATCGGTTACACGATCGTTTGAGTTATGAAAAACAAAATGGACTTTGGGTTATCCAACGTTTGATGCCATAAATGACCAAAATGCAGATTCAACAAAGGCCTTTTCTGACACGCCCTGAACAGTTTCAGGGCGTACCGTCGTTTATGGCTGAAATTTTAGCGAGACGAGGGGTTCAATCTGAACAAGAACTTGAGCTAAAGCTAAAGCATTTACTTTCACCCAATTTAAAAGGCTTAGATACTGCCGTTGAACTGATTAATCAAGCAATTGATCAGCAGAAAAAAATTGTCATTATTGGTGATTATGATGCCGATGGTGCAACCAGTACGGCGTTGATGGTCTTGGTATTAAGGGAAATGGGTGCAGACGTTGAGTATCTCGTGCCCGACCGTTTTAAATATGGTTATGGACTCACACCAAAGATTGCTGAGCTGGCACAACAAAGCTATCAGCCTGATTTACTGATTACAGTCGATAATGGTATTTCCAGCCATGCAGGGGTAGAAACAGCGCAAGCTTTGGGGATGCAGGTGATTATTACCGATCATCACTTAACCACAAAAGCGACGCCAAATGCAGAGGCGGTGGTTAACCCAAATCAATTGGGTTGTGATTTCCCGAGTAAAGCATTGGCCGGCGTGGGTGTTGCTTTTTATGTGTTGGCCAAACTAGCTAGTGCTCGCACTCAGCTGGGTAAAAGTAGCTGTAAAGTCACTCAATATTTAGATTTGGTTGCACTCGGCACTTATGCGGATGTGGCAACTTTGGATTATAACAATCGGATATTGATTGATACGGGTCTAAAGCGCATTCAGCAGCAGCAATGTCGTGCCGGAATTTTGGCTTTACTGGATATTGCCAAACGCGATACAGCAACATTACGCGCGCAAGATTTAGGGTTTGTCATCGGACCACGAATTAATGCGGCTGGGCGTATGGAAAGTATGCGTATTGGTATTGAATGCTTGTTAGCACCAGATCTGGCAACGGCTTATCCGATCGCACAACAACTGAATCAACTGAATATCGAACGCCGCCAAGTTGAAACTGAAATGAAGCAACAAGCATTAACGGCTTTGCAACATATTCAGCTTGAAACCGAACATCTGCCAGCAGTTTTGGTAATGTTTGATGAGCAGTGGCATCAAGGTGTGATTGGTATCGTCGCTGGGCGGCTAAAAGAACAATTTTATCGCCCAAGTTTAGTATTCGCCCCTGATGAAGATGGTATTCATATCAAAGGATCTGCGCGTTCCATCGATGGGATTCATATCCGTGACATGATTGAACAAGTGGCGGAACAGCGCCCTGACTTGGTCAGCCATTTTGGTGGCCACGCAGCAGCAGCAGGCTTGACCCTGAAAAAGCAAGATTTTGATGAATTCAAAATGGTCTTTACCCAGTCTATCGCTGAAATGGATGATGATTTATTTCAAGCGACATTGTGGACGGACGGTCAGTTAGTTGATTCAGCTTTACATTTGTCCACATTGGATTGGATCGAACAACTTGGACCGTGGGGGCAAAAGTTTCCGTTGCCTCAGTTTGAAGGTCGCTTTAAAGTGATTGACTATCGCTGGTTGAAAGACCAACATTTGAAATTAAAAGTTTCACTTGGGCAGCAATCTGTTGATGCAATTGCTTTTAATGCAGTTGATCGTTTTGAATTTAATCCGATGTTGGGCTATGTCGATTTGGTTTATACCCTAGAACGTAATATCTATAATGGAAATACTAGCTTGCAATTGCAAGTGGTACATTTAACACAATAAAAAATCGCCCTTAGGGCGATTTTTTATATCTTTGGTTAGATTAGAAGCGGTATTTTGCTGCAACGCCAAATGTATTGTAGTCATTTTTGGCAACAGTTCTATCTTTACCGAAACCAACACGTCCTTCTAAACTCATTTGTTGGTTAAAGAATTTACGTGCATTTACGCCAAATTCACGTTGCTTTGATAGGTCATTGTCGTAGTAATCAGCACCGACACTGAGTGTTTTATCAATATAGTAGTCAGCTGCGAGATTAAACTCATCCAAATCACCGAATGCTGCACCTGCCTCTAAGTTGATGTCATTTCCACCAACTTGAGTCACGTATTTAGCACGAATGGTTGGATCAACACCATCATCAAATTTGTTGTCATAGCCTTTCGCACCGACTGCAAGCAACAAACCTGGGGCTGGTAGATAACCGACTTCAGCACTGTAATAAGTCGTCTTGATGTCTCGTGCATGATCCAGCTTTAACGTATTACGGCTTACATCACCGCTAAGATAAAAATCAGAGTTAGGAACAAAGTATTCGACACCAACACCATAAGTATTGTCGTCAGTCGCGCCTTTATCTTTCCAAGACGCTTCAGCACTTACATTGCTTGCTCGATCTAAAAATGCTGCTTCGGCAAGTGGTGCATTACGGGTTTGTACAGGATTGAAATAATATTTACCGTTAATCGCGAAGTCACTGCCTGAACTACCTTTATCAGGGTCGATATAACCTACCGATGCGCCAACTTCAGCTTGATAAGCATGAGCAGTCCCTGTTACTGCAAGTGCAGATAAAAGTGCTGATGCAATTGCTAATTTTTTCATGGTTATGCCCCTTTGAGATAATGAACCAAATGAAATTTCGATTACATGTTTTGTTACAACTTCCAGTCTAGGCTAAAAAAACGATGCGTCAATCCTAAGTCGGTAATCAAATGGTACGAATGTAAGTGAAATGTAATTTAGTTTGTTTAATATATTGATTTTAATTGATAAATATTAATGTTTTGATTTATTAAAACTTAGGGTAGATTGTGTGTTTTGGTATTTTTCGTGTAATTCATAAACACTATTGTCGCTAAATGTGTCGTTTAAGAATAATAAAATCAATAAGAAAAAAAGGATTATTTTGAAATCAGCAATAAGGAAATCTGTTCGAATCACAGAGGCTGTGTAGTGTAAAACACTTATGTTAAAATGATCGATTGAGTGAAAAAATATTGTGAGACAAAACGCGTGGAAATTAATCCGTATTTAAACCAATTGAAAGATTTATCTGATCGTAGCCAAACACTACGGGGGTATCTTTGACTACGATCTAAAGGCTGAGCGTTTAGAAGAAGTTTTAAGAGAGTTAGAAGACCCTGAGATTTGGAATGATCAAAGCCGCGCGCAAGCCATCGCTAAAGAAAAGGGCAGTTTAGAAAATACGCTTGGGGTGTTTGACCGTTTGGCGGAACAGCTTGATGATGCCAAGGCAATGCTTGACCTCGCTGTTGAGGCGGATGATGAAAGCTTATTGCTTGATGTGCAAAGTGAATTAGACAGTGCTGAAACAGCATTGGCCAATCTTGAATTCCGTCGTATGTTTAGTCATCCAATGGATCCAAATCCATGCTTCCTCGAAATTCAGTCAGGCTCTGGCGGTACTGAAGCGCAAGATTGGGCATCGATGCTGTTACGTATGTATCTGCGTTGGATCGAGCGTCACGGTTTTAAAGCTGAATTGATGGAAGTGTCTGACGGTGATGTGGCAGGGATTAAATCTGCAACCATCCGTGTTGATGGTGAGTTTGCCTATGGTTGGTTACGGACAGAAACGGGTGTTCATCGTTTAGTACGTAAATCACCATTTGATAGTAACAATAACCGTCATACATCTTTCTCTGCCGTGTTTATTTCTCCTGAGATCGATGACAATATTGAAATTGATATCAATCCATCCGATGTCCGCACGGATACTTATCGTGCTTCGGGTGCAGGTGGTCAGCACATTAACAAAACGGATTCTGCGGTGCGTTTAACCCATGCACCAACAGGGATCGTAGTTGCTTGTCAGAACCAGCGTTCACAACATGCGAACCGCGACCATGCTTGGAAACAGTTACGTGCCAAACTCTATGAATTAGAGATGAGTAAACGTAATGAAGCTGCGCAAGCCTTAGAAGATTCAAAGTCAGATATTGGTTGGGGCAGTCAAATTCGTTCTTATGTTTTAGATGATTCACGCATTAAAGACTTGCGTACAGGTGTGGAAAACTCGAACACCAAGGCGGTTCTCGATGGTGATTTAGATAAATTTATCGAAGCAAGTTTAAAGCAGGGTCTATAAACCTCTTTCCTAAAAAGAGACTTTGGAAAATTAATTTAAACGGCAAGCTCGTTTAGCAAGAGGTGGTTAATCGGAAAAATATGATATTAATATCGAAAAAAATAGATATTAATATTTGAAAATTTCGATATACTGGCTCTAGGTGCTGAACGAAGCTTCGCTTGTTGAGAAACGTGGTGAGTCTATGGATATTGATGTTATAAGCAAGGCCCTAGCCAATCCATTACGACGACAAATTTTGCAATGGTTGAAAGAGCCGGAGCGATTTTTACCCGTTGAACAATGTGGTGGTAGTTTTGAACGTGGCGTATGTGCAGGGCACATCGAACGTTTAGGCAAAGTTGCGCAATCGACGATGTCGAATCATTTGTCTGTATTACAGCAGGCAGGTTTGATACAGGTTGAAAAATATGGACAGTGGTCATATTTCACGCGTAATGAAGCTTTGATTCAGCAATACATCGAACATTTGAAACAAGCACTCTAAACGGTATTAAAGGTCAACCCTTTAATACGCTGATAAAAGTGAAGTTGAGGCGATCATGGCTGAACTAAATTCTGCGTTACAAGTAGGTGATTTTACGATTAAAAATCGCTTGGTTTTAGCACCGCTTACCAGAGCACGTAGTGGTGAAGAGCGTATTCCAAACGATTTAATGGTGGAGTATTACCAACAACGTGCCAATGCGGGCTTAATCATTACTGAAGCAACAGTGATTAGTCCTAAAGCAGCGGGTTATGCCAATACACCAGGTCTATGGTCACAAGAGCAGGCTCAGGCGTGGCATAAAATTGTAGATGCTGTGCATGTGCAGGGTTCAAAAATTGTGGTTCAGCTCTGGCATGTTGGGCGTATTTCACATCCAGATTTATTGGAGGACGATATCCCAGTTGCGCCAAGTGCGATTCAACCTGCGGGTGAAGTGAGTTTACTTCGTCCTAAACGTCCATTTGTGACGCCTCGTGCTTTATCTCATGAGGAAATTCAAGAGATTGTTGCACAATATAAAAATGCCGCCGAACTTGCCAAAGCCGCTGGCTTTGATGGGGTTGAACTACATGCAGCGAACGGCTATTTGATTGACCAATTCTTACAAAGTGGAACCAATCAACGTAATGATGAATACGGTGGCTCAGTTGAAAACCGTGCGCGTCTATTGTTACAAGTCGTGGATGCTTTTATCGAAGTATGGGGTGCTGGCCGGGTCGGCGTACACCTTGCTCCGCGTGGTGACTCACATGATATGACGGATGAAAATCCGTTAGCAACGTTCGGTTATGTGGTTGAGCAACTGGATCAACGTAATGTTGCCTTTATTTTCACTCGTGAATATGAAGCTGAAGACAGTTTAATGCCCGCTTTGCGTCCAAAGTTTAACGGTGTTTGGATTGCCAATGAAAAATTAACGCCTGCATCGGCGAAACGTATTTTGGCAACAGGGCAAGCAGATGCAGTCTCATTTGGGTTGGCTTATATTGCAAATCCTGATTTATTAGACCGTTTAGAGCATGATTTACCCTTAAATCAGGTGAATTTTCAAACGTTATATGCTGCTGATGCAGAGGGTTATACCGATTATCCTGCATTTGAAAAGTTAGAAGCGTAATTCGTTTGATAAATTACTCATGTCATTAAGGTTTGTTGAATATCAACGAACCCTAAAAAATGGCATGAGTTTTTTGTTTAAATTCCGCATAATGAGCTGAAATCAAATTGTGAATCATGGTCTCGAATGGCGCAGGCAAAATCAGCACAGCAAACCCCATTTTGGTATAACTTTTTATTGGCTTGTCTTAAGCCGTTATATCGTTGGAAAATAAAACTACGTGCTGAAAGTGATGCGCTATTTCAACAAGAATGTATTGAGCGTTTTGGTCCCTTTCAACCGCCTAAAAATCTGCATGCAATGTGGTTTCATGTAGTCTCGGTGGGTGAAACCAATGCAGCGCAGCCGTTAATCGAACATTATTTAAAATTAGGTCATCCTGTTCTAGTGACCAATACCACTAAGACAGGTCAAGCCCGCGCAAAATCCCTATTTCTAAAAGTACCTTATCTGGATTTATTTCAAGCCGTCTATTTGCCTGTTGACCAAAAATCGTTGCTCAAGCAGTTTTTTGCACTGTATCAACCGAAAATTTTAGCGTTAGTCGAAACTGAAATCTGGCCAAATTTAATTGCAGCAGCACAGCAGTACCAGATTGCTTGTATTTTATTGAATGCTCGACTATCAGAAAAATCAGCCAAAGGCTATGCCAAGGTGAGACGATTAACCCAGCCGATGTTGCAGCAACTCACGTGGATGTTGGCACAAGATTCCGCCACCTTAGCGCGTTATGTTGATTTAGGTTTAGATCAAACCAAGAGTCAAGTGGTGGGAAATATTAAGTTTGATATTACCGCACCAACAGATTTTATTGAGCAAGCAGAACAACTAAAACAAGATTGGCAATTGGCAGGTCGGCAAATTATCACTTTAGCCAGTACTCATGCGCCTGAAGAAGAGAGCCTACTGAAGCAGCTTCAACCACATTTAAATTCAAACCCAAATTTACTCTGTATCGTTGTGCCACGTCATCCTGAGCGTTTTGATGAAGTCTATAAAGTTTGCCAAAATCTAAATTTAAATACGCAGCGTCGCAGTTTAGGACAGCGTATCGAGGCTAATACCCAAGTTTTTCTAGCCGATAGTATGGGTGAAATGTGGTTGTGGTATGCCATGAGTCAGGCGAGTTTTGTTGGTGGTTCACTGAATGAACCCGGTGGCGGGCACAATATTCTAGAGCCGATGGTGTTGAATGTGCCCACTGTCATAGGCCCTCGGTATTTTAATTTCCAAAGCATTGTCGATGAATTCGTTATAGCACGAGGAATTTTGGTCGGGGAAAATGCTGAACAGGTGACAGCGCAGCTTCTCGGCTGTTTGGATGATTCAAAGCAACGTCAGCAACTCATCGAACAGGCTCAAGTGGTATTGCAACGCAATCAAGGTTCGTTGCAACAGCATATTCAACTGCTCGATCACTATTTGAAAGCAACAGATGCATCATGAACATCGTTTTACTTGAACCCTCTCAAACTGCTTGCGCAGAGCAATGGTTGATTGAAAATCCACGTCAATTGCAACATTTAAAACAGTATGTTCAACCGAATGTTGGCGATCATCTAAAAGTTGGCATTCGCCATGGTCAGCGTTATCTCACTGAAGTTTTGAATATTTCAGAGCAACGGATTGTGTTGAAACCGATTCAGATGGAGGCAGTGCCTGAAAAACTTCCTGTGCATTTGATTCTTGCGTTACCACGACCGAAAGTATTACGTCGCATCATCATGGATGCGGTCACACTGGGTGTAGAGCGGATCAGCTTGATTCATAGTTATCGGGTGGATAAGAGTTATTGGCAAAGCCCATTTTTGCAACAACTCAATGACTATGTCACTTTGGGGCTAGAGCAGGCAGGCGATACGGTTGAGCCTGAAATTCAGATGTATAAACGCTTTAAACCTTTTGTAGAGGATGTGCTGCCAAGTTTGATTAGCGCCGAAAAACCTGCCTATGTAGCGCATCCTTATGCAGACCAGTCGATGCCGCATGCCATTCAACAGGCATGTACTGTGATCGTTGGACCAGAAGGTGGCTTTATACCGTATGAGATTGAGCTGCTCAAAAAAAATGGTTGCCAAGCGATGCGCTTGAGCAACCGTATTTTACGTACAGAAACCGCTATTTCTTATATTTTAGGTCGTTTGATTGTCTGAAGGCTTCATGTTTGTTGGAAGTTGAGCGACTTGGTTTGACTGAACCTTAAACTCTTGGATCGGATAAGGAATATTAATTCCTTGGGCACTAAATGCTTGTTTAACCTGTGCTTGTATCATACTTGAAGAGGACAGAATATCGGTTTCTGTGGTATCAATCCACCAACGAACAGTAAGGTTGACTGAGAAGTCTGCCAGTGCAGTCACATTGACCGAAAACTTTGGTTGACTCAGGACGCTGCGTTCATTGTTGAGAATATCCAACACGATTTGCTTGGCTTTTTGTTCATCATCATCATAGCCAATCCCCACAACAAATTCACAGCGTCGTTGCTGATAAGCTGTATTTACGGTGATTGCACTGGTATACACCGTCGCGTTAGGGATCACGATCCGACGACCATCATAAGAGCGTAAAAAAGTGGCTCGAATTTGAATATCTTCAACGGTGCCTTCCATCCCATTGACAATAATGGCATCACCGATGCGGAACGGTTCTCCTAATAAGATCAGTATGCCAGATAGTAAGTTCTGGAAAATATCTTTGAAAGCAAAACCAATCGCAACCGAGCCAATCCCTAGTGCGCCAATCAATTGACCTGGAGTAAAGCCCGGAATCGCGATCACAAGTGCGATCAGGAAGCCGAAAAATAAGATAAAAGTACTGCCGACACGATGTAGCACAAGGACTAAGTTTTGCCGCGTGTAAGAGCGATTACTGAGGGTTTTGTTGATAAAGAATTTAAAAAATTTAGTCAGTAGCCAAAACAAAACAAAGACAAAAATGGCCAAGCAGATATAAGGAACGCGTTCCCAAAAAACCAGCACCATTTTATCAATAGCACTATATGCCTCATGGTATTTTTCAGTATGCGCCAATACGGTTTCTGAGGTTTTTGTGCCTGCTTGTTGGATCAGTGTACCTGTATCTTTAGCGACACTCGTCAAGTTAATTTGTTCGTTTGCCAAGGGGACGTCTCTATTTCGTTTGGAGGTTGATCAAGAAAGCCATCATGATGAATGTATGACCAACATGGATGAAAAATTTACTAACAGCTTTATCGGTTTATTTTATAACGAAACCATCGTAATCGTTTATGATTATTGTTGGAAAAAATGTTGCTGAATAGACGATCATCATGGTCGGTATTTATGATGATTCGCGCGCTTAAGCGTGGGTCAATGATCAAAATAACGATCAATTTTGAGAATAAAAACCATCGACAAGTCGTTCATATTTAAATTATTTTAAATAAATTTTCAAACTAGATTGGGTGTATAAGAACAATACTCCTACGACCAAAGCCGCATTGTTTACTCGTGTATATGCTCGCCATACTGCAAGAAAGCACAAGCATACCCAAGAAATAGATGTGTACATCTAGGGTATGAGATAAAAGACCAAGGAAGTAATAAGTTATGAAAGAAATCTACCCAGTGCCTGAAAAATTTAAAGAAACGGCAAGAATTTCGGAAACAGACTATTTCAATCGCTATCAATATTCTATTGAACAGCCTGATGCATTTTGGGCAGAAGAAGCACAAAATATTGATTGGATGAAACCATTTACCCAAGTCAAAAATACCAGTTTTGACCCAGATCATTTTAAAATTGAATGGTTTGCTGATGGGGAGCTGAATGTCTCTGCTAACTGTCTGGATCGTCATTTAAAAGACAATCCATTAAAGCCTGCCATTATATGGGAAGGCGATCATCCATCACGTCATAAAATCATTTCATTCGCTGAATTGCATGATGAAGTTTGTCGTTTTGCTAACGTTCTCAAGAAACATGGGATCAGCAAAGGGGATCGCGTCGTCCTCTATATGCCAATGGTACCTGAAGCAGCGATTGCCATGTTGGCATGTGCGCGTATCGGGGCTGTGCATTGTGTGGTTTTTGGTGGTTTCTCACCTGACTCTTTGGCCAGCCGTATTGATGATAGCCAAGCGAAATTAGTGATTACTGCCGATGCTGGGATGCGTGGTGGCAAGATTATTCCGTTAAAAGAAAACGTGGATGCTGCTTTAGAAATTGAAGGTACCGATAGTGTTGAACATGTGATTGTGGTGCATCGTACGGGCAATCCGATTCAGTTCAATGAAGCACGTGATTTGTGGTATCACCTCGAAATCATGGAAGTGAATGAACACTGCCCACCTGAGCCAATGAAAGCGGAAGACCCACTATTTATTCTGTATACCTCTGGCTCTACAGGTAAGCCAAAGGGCGTATTACATACTACTGGTGGTTATCTGGTGTATGTAAATACCACGTTTAGAGAAGTGTTTGATCTTAAAGAAGACGATGTGTACTGGTGTACTGCCGATGTGGGTTGGATTACAGGGCATAGTTATTTACTGTATGGACCGCTGTGTAATGGCACGACAACGGTCATGTTTGAAGGTATTCCACAATACCCAACATGGGCACGTATCGGTCATGTGATTGATAAGCATAATGTCACCATTCTTTATACTGCACCAACCGCGATTCGCGCCATGATGCGAGAGGGTGATGCTTATGTTCGTGAAAGTGATCGTAGTAGCCTTCGTTTATTAGGCTCTGTGGGTGAACCAATTAACCCAGAAGCATGGAATTGGTATAACGAAGTGGTCGGTGAAGGCCGTTGCCCGATTGTGGATACATGGTGGCAAACAGAAACAGGCGGTATTTTGATTTCACCATTACCAGGTGCCACTGCATTGAAACCAGGTTCAGCAACTCGACCAATGTTTGGGGTTCAGCCTGCTTTGGTGGATGGTGAAGGCAATGAACTTGAAGGTGCCAATGAAGGTAACCTTGTCATTAAAGATTCTTGGCCAGGTCAAATGCGCACCATTTGGGGTGATCCTGAACGCTTTATTGAAGCGTATTTCTCGACCTTCAAAAATAGCTATTTCACAGGTGATGGCGCACGTCGTGATGCAGATGGCTATTACTGGATCACAGGCCGTGTCGATGACGTACTCAATGTCTCTGGACATCGTCTAGGGACTGCTGAAATTGAAAGTGCACTGGTGGCCCATGAAGCAGTTGCTGAAGCGGCTGTGGTTGGTATGCCTCATGACATTAAGGGACAAGGCATTTGTACCTTTGTGACCTTACAAGCGGATGTCTCTGAGTCTGAAGAGTTACGTAAAGAGTTGGTCAATTGGGTACGTAAAGTCCTTGGTCCAGTGGCAACGCCAGATGCCTTGCATTGGGCGCCCGCTTTACCAAAAACTCGTTCGGGTAAAATCATGCGTCGTATCTTGAGAAAGATTGCAGCGAATGAATTGGATAGCTTAGGCGATACATCAACCCTTGCTGAACCAGCGGTAGTTGATGCCTTAATTGCAACAGTGTATCCAACAGCAAGCAGTGTTGAAGGATAAATAGAAAAAGCCCCCAAGCCGAGTCTTGGGGGTAGTTTTTTGCGCCACAACCTTTTATTTTTCTTCTTATTCAAAATACCATTTAAGTTTAAGCCGATTTAGCGGTTAGTTGATTTCGTTGTTCTTGTTCCAACTGTCGCACCAGAGGCAGTACTTTCTCTCCAAAATATTCAACTTCTTCAATAAAATGCAGAAAACCTGACAGCACAAGATCTACGCCCACATGTTTTAACGCCACAATGCGTTCAGCGATTTGTTGCGGTGTGCCGATTAAATTGGTTTTAAAGCCATCGTTATATTGCACTAAATCATCGAAAGTTGATTTTGCCCAATTGCCTTCAGCTTCTGGTGCAGCAGCACCTGCTTCACGGGTTGCGTCTCGAAAGGCATTGACTGCCTCTACATTTGCCTTAGCGATGATTTCATTCAGCACAGCATGTGCTTCTTGCTCTGTATCGCGGGCAATGATAAATGCATTCACTCCGATCTTCACTTGTCGATGGGCAAGCTTGGCTTTGTGACGAACGTCATCGACCTGTTTTTTGATTTCTTCGATGCTATTGCCATTGGTAAAATACCAATCTGAGACGCGTGCGGCCATATCTCGTGCAGCACGTGAACTTCCTCCTTGGAACACTTCAATAGAGGGTTTTTGTAGAGGTTTTGGTTTTAGGGTGTAGTTTTTGAATTGATAATATTTGCCTTCAAAGCTGTAATCGTCCGTGCTCCAAATGCCTTTGAGTGTACGAATAAATTCCTCAGAGCGGACATAACGTTCATCATGTTCAGGCCAAGGCTCGCCTATTGCATCGAACTCGCCACGAAACCATCCACTGACGACATTAATCGCAACACGACCTTGGGTGAGATAGTCAATGGTCGCTAGTTGTTTCGCGGCAAGTACAGGCTTCCAAGGGCCAGGTAAGATGGCAGCAATCACTTTAAGTTTTTCGGTCTTGGCTAATAGCGCATGACTAAAGCTGACTGATTCATGTTGATTTTCTGCACCGTAGCCTGCGGTGAAACGGATTTGGGTCAGTGCATATTCAAAGCCACTTTTCTCTGCAGCTTGTGCTAGACGGATATTATAGTCATAGCTCCAGTCGGTACGTTGTTCGATATTGCTCACCACAAGTCCACCACTGACATTGGGGACCCAATAAGCGAACTTAATTGCTGATGTTGTTGTCATTTTCCTACCCTTTAGACATTTTTGATTTTATGCGACGTGGGTTAAATTCTTTGTAGACTTGGGGTGCAAGCGAGATTCGGCTGCATCTAAGTCTGGAACGGCCGCAGATGGTAAAACCTCTGCTTGTTCAATCTGTTTGTTAATCCCTAGGTTTTGATTGGCCTGTTCGGTTTTGGCTTTGATCACGGCAGCGCGTTGTCCTTTGGCTGGTGCCCATTCTAGAATCGGTAAAGCGCGTGCAACGGCTAAGGTCACACGATCAGACAACTGTTCACTTTTGACGGTATATTCTGGTGTGAAATCACGATCAGTTGCATAGACCCCGATGGGTAAGGTTTGCGCTTGGAAGAAGCTAAACAATGGGCGCAATTGATGCTCTAGTACCAATGCATGACGGTCGCTGCCACCTGATGCAGCCAATAAAACTGGAACATCGACCAACGCTGTTTGTTCGACAAAATCGAAGAAGTGTTTGAATAATCCTGTGAACGAAGCACGATAAACAGGTGTACCAACAATCAATGCATCGGCTGCTTCTACCGCAGCCAAGTCATCTTGTACTCGTTGGGGTAATTGATTTCGATAAATTGCACCACCCAATAACGGCCCAATTTCACTGAGTTTCACAAAATGTACTTTGATATGAATGGCTTCAGCAAGCTCATCTAGAATAGCTTGGACTAAGCTCTCTGTCTTTGATGGGCTATTTAACCCCCCAGAGACAGCAACGATATTGAGGGGAGTAGAAACAGTATTACGATTGGACATAGTGATAGCCTAAATAAAAGTTCATTAGCAATGGCTTTTATTTATCTATATCGCTGCACCACAGTAAAATAAGCAAATACTGCAAGCTTATCTGATTTAAAGATATATCGCCCAATCGTGCAAAATTGGAAATTTAATGCGGTTTAATTCTATGTTTCTATTCAAAATTTTGAATGTTAAATTTGATTTGATCTGATTTATACGAATATCTGATTTATTTTACTGGAAAAGGAAATAAAAAATGTCAGAGTGCTTGACCAATGGTTTATTTAAAAATAGGCTTAGATAGGTTAATTTTAATAAACACCGTACAGTGACGTACTAAAACAGCAGATTGCTTATAGCGCTTATGAATATTTTAATTGTAGATGATCACCCTCTCTTTAGACATGCTTTAATTCAAGCGGTTCGTTACAGTTTGCCACAAGCGCAGATCCAAGAAACGGCTGATGTAAACGAATTCTATAAGCGGTTAGAACAGGGTGCAGAACCAGATTTAGTGTTACTCGATTTAAATCTACCTGGTGCTTCGGGTTTCTCGGCTCTGGTCTATGTGCGGGCGCAATATCCTGCCATTCCGATCATTGTGGTATCAGCGCATGAAGAGGCTTCAATTATTCAGCGTGCCATCGCACATGGTGCTATGGGCTATATTCCGAAGTCATCACATCCAAGCCATATTGGTGAAGCAATTAAACATGTGTTAGAAGGGGAAATCTGGTTACCGCCAAGTTTACCGAAACATGCGGGTTTTGATCCAAGAGCCGCCGATGAGACCGCTTTGGCAGAACGTTTGCAATCACTGACCCCCCAACAATTCCGTGTGCTTATGATGGTTGCTGAGGGATTGTTGAACAAACAAATCGCCTATGAGTTAGAGGTTTCAGAAGCCACTATTAAAGCGCATGTGACTGCGATTTTTCGTAAATTAGGGGTACAAAACCGTACTCAAGCCGTATTAGCCATTGGTGCATTAAATATTGAAGACAAAAAGATGTAATTCAATATAAAGATAAAGGTGCGATACTTTATTTCTCTTTGATCTTTAAAAATAAAAAACCAGTTCAAATGAACTGGTTTTTTATGATCTATCGTCTGCTCTATATAGAGCATAGATTCAATCTTAGAAACGGAACTTCGCGTTTACGCCAACAGTTTGCGTATCTAAGTCAGCATTTACTGCATTTGCATTTACGTAGCTTGCACCAACAGCAACCGCTGGAGTGATGAAGTAGTTTACGTTTGTACCCCAAGCTGAATCACGAGCACTATTAAAGCTAGATTCTGAGTAAGAAGCACCAACGCTTAACTTAGGTGTTAGGTAAAGATCAGTTTTTAATTCGAAAGCAGTGTCATCACCATATACAAGACCAGCTTCAAAGCCTACAGCCATGTTAGTACCGTCGATGTTACCTACGTATTTAGTACGTGCAGTAATCGCATCTTGGTCTTGACCGATTGTTTGTGCTTCAGCTACTGATTTAGCAATACCACGTGAAAGTACGCTGTTTGCATCCAAAGCGAATTGGTCAGCAATGCTAGTATAACCTACAGCAACTAAGAAATTAGGTGAAAGCATTGCACCCACTTCTAATGCATAACGATCGCCATTGTCTTTTTTGCCATCGATTTTAGTTTTAGAGTGGCTATATGCAGCACTTGTATAAACTGGTAGGTAAGGTGTAGGGATGTAAGCTTCACCTTTAGCACCAAGAGATTCGTTCTTTGTAGTTACGATTTCATCACCGCTTTCTTTCGCAAAGCTATAAGCAACAGAAACGTTAGATGCATGGTTTAAGAACGCAGCTTCAGCTAAAGGACCTTTAGAAGTGTCTACATTTTTGAAGAAGTAACTTACTTGTCCAGCACCAGTAAAGTCTTTGTCATTTTGCTTAGTATCTAGAAATTCAGATTGACCTTGAACTTCAACTTGATAAGCGTTAGCACCGGTCATGGCTAATAATAAAGCAGTGGCTAAACCGAGTTTTTTCATAATAATTTCCAGCTTTAACAGTGATTGAGTTAAGTTGGGGTCATTGTATTGTAACAAAGTATGATGTCAATGTCATAAATCCAAGCCTCCGACGAAGGGTGAAACACTGACCACATTTTGTTTAAAAAACAAACAAAAGCAAAGTTTGTTGTCAACGCTCAATAAAAGTTATAATTAACAAATAGATATAATTGTTTAATGCTAGGAAGAAAGATCATTTTTAAGTGCTGTATGAGATTTGTTTGATTGGTTAATTCGATTGTTTCAATCGTTTTTTACATTCAATTTGTGCTGGCTTGTGTCATAATTTTGCCATTAAAAGTGTGGTTTAAACATATTTTTTTAATAATTTTGCGATGAAATATACAAAAAAAAGCGAATAATTTTTGATGAAATCATGATCAATTTAAAACTGAGAAAGAAATGATTTAAAGATTTAATTTGATTTACCGATTAAGTCTTTAAATGTAATTTGTTTAATCGGTTTTACATTGTGAGGTATAGTTCACATAATGTGAAGCAAGAGATAGGTAATTTGCATTTTACGATCTCGGAACATTTTCTTTGTGTATTTGTAGTTTACTAGCTCAGCTTTCCCCAAGGTTGAGCTTTTTTTTGTCTGTTCATTTCCTATTATAGATGAGATAACAATACAGAGCGAATAATACAAAAGGTTTATAGTAATCAAATCTATACTCGACTTCTGCTTTTCTTATGCCAAAAATACTAAAACATCTTAGCCTTTGCGCATCTGTAATGATTGGACTGACCTTGCTTGGTTGTCAAAATTTTCACGCCCCAACTCAAAGCGCCGTGTCAAAAAAACACGATCAAACCGAGATCGCTTCTTTATTCCAACATGCTCAAACTGTTGGCGTATTTGTTACATATGATGGGCAAACACTTCAAGCATATGGCAATGCGTTGAGTCGATCGAATACGGCTTATATTCCAGCCTCAACCTTCAAGATGTTAAATGCTCTGATTGGGATACAGCATCACAAAACTTCACCAAACGAAGTGTTTAAATGGGATGGCAAAAAGCGTGCTTTTGCGAGCTGGGAAAAAGATTTAACTTTAGCCGAGGCGATGCAGGCATCAGCAGTGCCTGTTTATCAGGAATTGGCTCGGCGTATCGGGTTAGAGTTGATGGCGAACGAAGTAAAACGCGTTGGCTTTGGCAATGCCGAGATCGGAACGCAAGTCGATGATTTTTGGTTGGTTGGCCCGCTTAAGATTACCCCAATTGAAGAGGTTAAATTTGCTTATGCTTTGGCAAATAAGCAGCTTGAATTTGACCAATCTGTGCAAAAACAAGTGAAACAGATGGTCTTCGTTGATGAAGTTCATGGAACTAAGATTTATGCCAAAAGTGGTTGGGGGATGGATGTAACACCGCAAGTGGGTTGGTGGACGGGCTGGATTGAACAACCGAATGGACAGGTGATTGCATTTTCTTTAAATCTGGAAATAAATAAGCCTGAGCACGGTGATGCGCGTAAAGCGATTGTTTATCAAGCATTACAACAATTGAAATTGTTACAGAAGCAATAAATATTTTCTTAAAAAAAGCCCAACTTTAACGAAAAAGTTGGGCTTGGAAATAGGATGTTTATACTTGGGGGAGAAAACATCCTAGAGGGTTAAAAGTACAGATTCTGGTATTGCTTGGCTTGATTAAATTATGTGCGAATGATCTTAATTTGTAAAATTGATAATTTTCATCTTTAGAATCTATTTATCCAATAGTCTTGCTGCTAGGTGATTTGATCAATGATATTGAGGAAATTGAAAAGTTGCTGTGGTTGAGAGAACACAGGTAAAATTATTGATTGTTTAAAAAATAATCTGGATGGCTTTTTGAGAAAGACAAGGTGGGTTTATGGGACGTAACTTAAGACGTGTTAAATTACGTTCAGAACAAATCAGCCTTCGACTTTTTGTCTGTATGGCGATCATTATCTTATCAATTCTATATATTTCTATTCCTTTAATTCTGAATAGTTTTCAAGAATATAATAAAACAAATCAGGTTTTGACTGAAATCACCAGCTTACGTGCATTAGTCCAAACTGCAAATAAGATTTCTAGAGAGCGCGGACCTGCAAATAAGGTTATGTCGAGTACATTAGAAGAAATAGAAAAAAATAAACAGGAATTGGCTGAGTTTAGATTGGTCGTTGATAAGCAGATTAATGAAACAGTATCGACTTTAAATCAAGCGGGTTTCACATCAGTCGCAGCACAGCTCCAAACTGATGTGAAATTAAAATTAGAGCAGGCGCGTAAAATCGTCGACGCATATGCGGAAATACCACAGTCTCAACGCACATCGCAGCAACTTGATCATGCCATTTTAACCATGTTCAGTGTCTGGGATAACAGCCGTGAGCTTCTCAATGAGTTGATGGCGCAGTCGAAAAGTAAAGACAGTAAGATGTCGAATTATTTTATTTCTATTTTGATTCTAACGGATATGCGTGATCAGGCAGGACGAGTTGCATCTAATGTTATGGCACCGATTACTTTTTCTGAAAAAATTTCTGATATAAACCGTGCGAGGACTTTGCAAACAGAGCATCAGGCTAAATATCTGTGGTCCTTAGTCGATATAATTCAACCGCAATATATGAAAACTTCTGATTACATCCGATTACACCTACGTGTAAGAACGGAGTTCTTAGAGCAAGGATTACCTATCATCCGTAGATTGTTAGATGAAAGTCAAAATAATCAAGCGTATTTTTTAACAGGGACGCAACTGACAGAACAAATTGTTGATAAATACACCACGGTCATGGATCTACAAAAGTATATTTTAGATTACAGTGTCCATATCGCAACGCAACAGAATAAAAAGGCCAAACAACAGTATTTTTTTACTCTAGCGATTTCAAGCTTATCACTGTTGATTGCTTTTTTTACGATGATCTATACCAAGAGAAAGGTGTTTAGCCCTTTGATTAAAGCACGTGAAATGATTTTGGGTTTATCGGATACGATGCATGGGCCACCTTCTCGTCAGAAATCAAAACATGAGTTTTACTCCTTGTTTGAAGCGATTGATAAATTAAAACTAATGCTTAAGCAGCGTGATTTGATGGAATCACAATTAAAACAAATTGCGAATTCTGATGTTTTAACGGGTGTATCAAATCGGTTGGCATTGGAAGAATATATTAATGATTTGACTGCTAAGCCGAATGCGCTATCTCAGACATGTGTGTTTGCGATCGATATTGATCATTTTAAGTATGTAAATGATCAATATGGGCATCTTGTTGGCGATGAGGTGATCGCAATGGTTGCTAATCAACTCAAGCATCATGTACGAGCTTCTGATCTTATCGTGCGTTATGGTGGTGATGAATTCTTAGTCGTGATCGAGAGTATTCAAATGGATGCCGCCATGGCGATTGCGGAAAGTATTCGCTTAGGGATTTCTACGCAAAGTATCGCTGTTACAAGTCTTGGCAAGTCAATTCAGATTTCTGTCAGTATCGGGGTGGCTATTGGTGCAGAGAGTTGGTTAGAGCTGTTAGAAAAAGCGGATCAATCGTTGTTAAAAGCCAAAGCCAAAGGGAAGAATGTAGTGGAGGGTTGATTAGTTTAAATAATTAATTATTATAAGGTTTGACTACTAAAGCATTTTTATTCTATGAATATCTTGGAAAAAGAAAAAAGACTCGAAGAATTATTAAAAAATAATATAAAAAATGAAAAAATTGGCACTGCAATTGCGATTACAGGGGCTTGGGGAGTTGGGAAAACATTTTTTTGGAAAAGCTTTTTAGATAAACAATTGAGTGATGAACGAGTTTATAAAAAAGACAATGTCTTTAATCGCAAATATGCTTATGTTTCTTTATTTGGATTAGAGTCTTTGAGTGATTTAAAGACTCATATTTATAGTAGCATTGAAAGCTTCCATTCGACAGTAGAAATTCCTAAATGGATTAAGAGCTTACCATCGGTTTTTAAAGATACTCGTGTTACGCAATTAGGAATAAGTGCTCCTGTTAAACTAATTGATAATTTAATGTTTAGTCGAGTTAGTGATGCAATTATTTGCTTTGATGATTTTGAGCGGATGTCCGATAAACTGAATATTAACGATGTCATGGGTTTAGCAAACTACTTAAAATTAGAAAAAAATTGTCAGGTTATTTTGATTTTAGATGAAGATAAAGCTGAGGGTAACAATAAGAAAAAGTATGCGGACTATAAAGAAAAGTTAATTGATGAAACAATTATCATCAACTCTGTTGAGCCCTTGATTCGGGAAAATGCTAAAAACATTCATGATCAACTTGTTAATTTGATGATCGAGTTTGCCGACAAATTGGAAATTCATAATTTCAGATTTTTCCAAAAAGTGATTAAATTATTCCAATATTTTTTGAGTGAATTACCTGATGAAGTTGCTTATTCAACTAAAGAGATTATCTTAATAAGAATTTTACAAGGTTACTTAATTCATGATTTCCAACAGTTAGAATATAGATGGGATGATTGCCAATATTATATAGAACAGAAACGAGAGAATTGGTCGGATAGGAAAAAACAAACTTATGAAAGTTTGCAAAAGGTATCTTATTCATTCAATCGTGAGGATGAATGGTTAATTCAATTTCAAAAGTGGTTTGAGCAACGAGATAGAGTCGATTTTTCTGAGTTAAAAAAGCTTGCTCAGTCTGATCTGATTTCAGATGAAAATAATCAGAAAAAGGCTAATTTTAATAAGTTATTTGATAATTTTTGGGGACTATCTATAGATGAGAGTTTCTCAGAGAAATTATTTATTGCTTCAGAGCAAGTCATAGGATTAGAGGGATTACATAATTTAAGCTTTGCCTTGGACATTTTAGAACAATTGGGAGAAGCCCAAAAAGTAACGTTACTTGAACGGAAAATAAAGGAATGGATAGAATTAAAATTAGGAGAAAATAGGAATGCTTTTGATAAAATGGATATGTTTGGTAATGTAAAACATGTATTCAAAGATTTTATATTAATTTATAAAAAACAAAATGAATTTAAGGGTTTACCTAAATTAATTGATGTAATCCACCAATATATTGATACCCAAAGTTATAGCTCAGAGCACGTTCAAGCTTTGGAAAATGCGACAAAGAGTGAATGGGAGCAAGTGTTATTTGCACAAATACCACATGATGACCGTTTTCAGCGTATAAATAGTAGTCAAGTTGTTGAAAAAATGATTAAGCAATCTATGAAATCGGAACTAAATTCAAAAATTAGAAAAATGATTGCTGAAGTTTATGAAGCCAAAGGACAAGAATCAGCTTTCCATAAAAGATACATGGATTATTTGATTTCACGGTTAGATGATTAAAAAAGGGCTCATTCGAGCCCTCTAGTAATTACTTCAACATCGTTTTTAAGAACTTACCTGTATGTGACATTTCAACCTCAGCCACTTGCTCAGGTGTACCTTCCGCGATGATCATACCACCGCCTGAACCTCCTTCAGGACCGAGATCAATCACCCAATCGGCGGTTTTGATCACATCCAAATTATGCTCAATCACCACAATGGTATTACCCTTATTGCGTAGCTCATACAAAATGTCGAGTAACTTGGCAATATCATGGAAATGTAGACCTGTTGTCGGCTCATCCAAGATATATAAGGTTTTACCTGTATCTCGTTTTGCCAATTCACGTGCCAGTTTAACCCGTTGTGCTTCACCACCTGAAAGCGTGGTTGCAGCTTGACCTAAACGGATATAACCCAGACCAACTTGCATCAAAGTATCTAAGCGACGGTGAATCACAGGAATCGCACTAAAGAATTCTGCTGCATCTTCAACCGTCATTTCCAAAACATCAGAAATGTTCTTGCCTTTATAACCAACTTCTAAAGTTTCACGGTTATAACGCTTGCCATGACAGGCATCACACGGTACATACATATCAGGTAAGAAATGCATCGCCACCTTGATCATGCCATCGCCCTCACAGGCCTCACAGCGTCCACCTTTGACGTTAAACGAGAAACGACCTGCACTATAACCACGTGCTTTGGCTTCAGGTGTTTGCGCAAATAATTCACGAATTGGCGTAAATAAACCTGTATAAGTGGCAGGATTCGAGCGCGGAGTACGACCAATTGGACTTTGGTCAATATCAACCACTTTATCGAGATGCTGTAAGCCATCAATCGAATCAAATTTTTCTGCGGTCAGTGTGGTTGCGCCATTCAGCTGAGTTGCAGCCAAAGGCAATAAGGTACGGTTAATTAAGGTCGATTTACCTGAACCTGAAACGCCAGTGACACAGGTCATGATGCCCAGTGGAATGGTGAGATCGACATTTTGTAAGTTATGACCACTTGCCCCAGAGAGTTTGATAAATTCGTCTGGGCGTGGTGATAGGGTGCGTTGCTTAGGTATCTCGATTTTCAGTTTGCCTGAAAGATACTGACCTGTAAGCGAGTCTTTATTGTTGGCAATTTCATCATAGCTGCCTTCACCGATAATGACGCCGCCATGGATTCCTGCACCCGGCCCAATATCAATAATATGGTCCGCAGCACGAATGGCATCTTCATCATGTTCAACCACAAGCACGGTATTGCCCAAGTCACGTAAGCGAACGAGGGTTTGTAACAAGCGATCATTATCACGTTGATGTAGACCAATCGATGGTTCATCCAGTACATACATCACGCCCATCAAGCCTGCACCAATTTGCGAAGCGAGACGAATACGTTGTGCTTCACCACCCGAGAGGGTTTCTGCTGAACGTGCCAAACTCAAATAATTCAAACCAACGCTGACCAAGAAATGTAAACGCTCACGAATCTCTTTAAAGATCTTATCGGCGATTTCACCTTTAGCACCTTCAAGACTGAGGTCTTGATAATAATTCTCGGCATCCCCAATCGACATTTGGGTGATTTGGGCAATGGTTTTATCTTTGACACGGACGTGACGTGAGATTTCATTGAGACGCGAACCATCACAAGCATCACAGGCTGCATTAGATAAATATTGTGCCAAATCATCACGCACATAATTTGATTCGGTTTCACGATAACGGCGCTCTAAATGCGGCAATACACCTTCAAAGGCTTGAACACGGTTGTGTTTACGACCACGCTCATCGATATAACTGAGGTCGATTTTCTCTTTGCCTGTGCCTTGTAAGAATTTCTTTTGCGTGTCTTTATCCAGCATATTCCACGGTTCATCTAAGCCAATGCTAAAATGATCTGCGACTTTTTGCAACATGGTGTAGTAATACGGACGCTGTCTATCCCAACCTCGGATAGCCCCTTGGCTAATCGCGAGTTCAGGATTTGGAATCAGTTTATCTGCGCTGAAATGACTGCGTGTGCCTAGGCCATCACAGACAGGGCAGGCACCAAATGGATTGTTAAACGAGAATAAACGCGGTTCAAGTTCTGCCACAGCACGATCACATTTAGGGCATGAATGTTTGGCTGAAAAAACACGTTCAGGGTGTTCTCCATTCATCCATGATAAAACGGCAATGTCACTACCTAAACGCAGCGCTGTTTCAAAAGACTCTGCGATACGATTGCCTAAGTCATCACGGACTTTAAAACGATCCACCACCACTTCAATGGTATGTTTTTTCTTTTTATCCAGTTCAGGTGGGCTATCAATATCAATAATTTCGCCGTCGACACGTGCACGTACAAAACCTTGACCTTGTAATTGTTCAAACAGTTGAGTGTATTCACCTTTACGTTCACGTACCACAGGCGCAAGCAACATCAGTGCGGTGCCTTCTTCTAGCGCTTTGACCGCATCGACCATTTCTGAAACGGTTTGTGCCACCATCGGGAGGTCATGTTCAGGACAATACGGTGTGCCGACACGCGCGTACAGCAAACGCAAATAGTCATAGATTTCAGTAATCGTGCCGACAGTTGAGCGAGGATTGTGGCTCGTGGATTTTTGCTCAATCGCAATTGCAGGAGATAGACCTTCAATGGAATCAACCTCAGGTTTTTCCATTTGCGAAAGGAATTGGCGTGCATAGGCTGAAAGCGATTCAACATAGCGACGTTGGCCTTCAGCATATAATGTATCAAATGCGAGCGATGATTTCCCTGAACCTGAAAGCCCTGTGATCACCACAAACTTGTCACGTGGAATATCGAGTGACACATTCTTTAAATTATGGGTACGTGCACCTCGAATACGGATATGACTTTGGCTCATTAAAACATCTCAATAATATGCAAATAGAAAATCAAACGACGTTGAACATTGATGTCATGCATCATCAATTATTCAATTTAAATGCAATGCTGGAAGATTCAGTACATCTAAATTTAAAATAATTTCTGAGCAGCATCTTACTGTTGAACAGGTCTTATATGATAGCGCCTTAAAATTGTTCAAGTGGTATAAAAATATTTAAAACGACAAATTGTGACGGTTAGACCACATTTATAACCACTGTCTCACGCTAACCGAGTTGTATTTTTATCATTCATTGCCACAGATATCTACAGCTAAGGTGTAGGCGAAGAAAAATACACAACTTTACTAGACGACTGGTCTAATATTAATTTATAGTATGGACATGAAACGATCAATGAAGAGTGAAGCAACTCGACAACACATTTTAGATACCAGTTTTGAATTGGTACTGCGTAAAGGTTTTGTCGGCGTTGGCTTACAAGAAATTTTAAAAGCCTGTGATGTGCCGAAAGGTTCGTTCTACCATTATTTTGCTTCAAAGGAAGCCTTTGGTTGTGCTTTGTTAGAACAATATATGGCTGACTATAAAGTACGAATGGAACAACTTTGGCAGCAGAGCGAATCAAGTGCTTATGCACGGTTGATGGCTTTGTGGCAGGCGTGGATTGACGATCCTATTTATGGCAGTTGGGCAGAGAATTGTTTAATTGTGAAACTCGCGGCAGAGGTTTCTGATCTATCAGAAGACATGCGACAGATTTTGAACTTGGGTGTGCATCGGCTTACGCAACAGCTGGCTTTATTGCTGCAAGAAGGGCAACAGCAAGGTTCGATTCCGACACATCTTGACCCATTTAAAACAGCTCAAGTGATGTACCAGCTATGGTTAGGTGCTGCATTGATGACCAAATTGGCACAGGACAAAGCACCATTACATTTGGCCTTAGAAACCACACAACAGCTGTTACAACCGATACAGGAATAAATTATGCAAAGTATTATCCATCATCAATTTGGCGAACCCGTAGACGTTTTAGCGTTAGGTGATATGCCTCAACCTGAACCCAAAGCGGGTGAAGTACGTATCAAGACCATCATGTCTCCGATGCATAATCATGATGTTTGGACCGTGCGTGGTAGCTATGGCTATAAACCGACGCTACCTGCGATTGGGGGTAGCGAAGCGGTAGGTATTGTCGATGCAGTCGGTGAAGGCGTTGATCAAAGTAAACTCGGTCAACGTGTAGCAGTCGCTGGTGTCCATGGAAGTTGGGCTGAATATTTTATTGCCCCTGCACACAGTATCATTGCTTTAAACGATGCGATTGATGATGAAACAGCAGCACAATTGATCGGGATGCCGATTAGTGCCTTGATGTTATTAGATTTCGTGAATGTTCAAGCAGAACAATGGTTGATTCAAAATACCGCCAATGGCGCAGTCGGTAAAACAGTTGCCATGATTGCACAGGCACGTGGTTTACAAGTCATTAACCTAGTACGTCGTACAGATGCAATTGCTGAGATGCAGGCTTTAGGTATCCAACATGTGGTTGCAACTGATCAGGAGGATTGGAAGCAACAAGTCAAAGCCATTCATGCGGATCAAACTCTGATTGCTGGGGTCGATTCAATCGGTGGAACGGCTAGTGGTGAGATGCTGAATTTGCTAAGTGAAAATAGTCTATTGGTTTCATTTGGCAGTATGACGGGCGAAACCATGCAGATTTCATCGGGTGATTTGATATTCAAACAAGCGACGGTGAAAGGTTTTTGGGCAAGTGTGGTCAATAAAGAAATGCCAGCAGAACGTAAAAAAGCGTTGTTTGTTGAGCTGTTAACGCTTGCGACACAAAAGAAACTGACTTTACCTGTTGAGGGTGTTTTTAGTTTTGATGACATTAAAACTGCTGCACTGAAGGCGACTCAGGGCGCTCGTCAGGGTAAAGTATTATTAAAACCATAATTGGAAAGATAGCAGATCAGCCGCGCGGTTGGTCTGTTTAAGTTCAGACACAATAAAAAGGAAAAAAGTATGATCGGACAACTGCTTGTAGGATTGATTGCTTTATTGCATGTTTATATTTTAGTGCTTGAAATGTTTTTGTGGGATAAACCCGCGGGTTTAAAAGCATTTGGTAATAGCTTGGAAAAAGCACAACTGACCAAGGTCTTGGCACAAAATCAGGGTCTTTATAATGGTTTTCTTGCCGCAGGTTTATTGTGGTCGTTGTGTGCACCTGAAAGCTACGCATTGCCTTTAGCGAATTTCTTTTTAGGCTGTGTGTTGGTGGCTGGTATTTATGGTGGGCTGACCGCCAGTAAAAAGATTATTTATATTCAAGCTGTGCCGGCATTGATTGCTTTAATTGCGGTTAACTTTTTTTAATGGATAAAGGTATTCACTCGATCTCGTTTGTGTTTTAATGCAATCAGTTTGAGATGAGCCTCATACAGTATATCGGACGATACGATATACGACTAAGCCCCTTAATTGGGGCTTTTTTACGACGATATAAATGATTTTAATCGGTTAAATGTTGTCTAAACCGAACCATTGACGTTTTTGATAGGCACTGTCCCAAAACAACCATTCCAGTTTTGCACCCATGGTATAAGCTGCGTGCATTTTTGCTAAAGTATCTTCATCACAGCGCGCCGCTACTTTATCCACGGTTGCTATCACATTGCGTACCGCTGTATTAAATTCTTCACCTGCATAAGTATCTATCCATGCTTGGTACGGATTATTCGCAACCGATTGGCTCACGATGTCTTTCCCCACTTCCGCGTAAATCCAGAAACAAGGCAGTAGTGCTGCCAAAATCACGGGATAGCTTTCTGACCAAGCGGTCGCTGTCAGGAAAGAGGTGTAATGATGGCAAGCGAGTGTCAACGGCGTGTTTTCAAATTCGGTTTTAGTGACGTCAAATTCCTGCATAAAATCATTATGCAAACTGCGTTCGACAATGATCGCAATTTTGGCAGCCTCAGAAAATTGAATCACATCATCTGCATCAAAGGCTTTTGCGGCAGCAACCGCAAGCGCACGACCATAAGCCAATAAATAATGTGCATCTTGAATCACATAATGACAAAAAACCGTACGATCCAAGGTTCCCGCAGCAAGTTCTTGGTTAAAGGGCAAGGCTAAAATTTGTTGATATAAATCATGGTTGCGTTGCCAAAGTGTCTGGGAAAAAGTCATCAATTGAACCTGTTAGAAAATGATAAAAATGCATCTTGTTCAAACTATAACAGAACTCCGTTTTAATCGCTTTTGATCTCAAAATAACTCCAACAATCTGCACTATCTTTCGGCAAAAACTCGCCTACAATAGACACATTTTTATGACCCAACAATTTCGAATAAAAGGCTGCTCATGAAGCATTTCCGTTTTTCAATATTCTTTACGATTGTGTGCTTGGCACTGTCCGCTTATTGGGGCTATACGCATGGCCCTGAGGCGGGTGTGTCAACCATGCTCAAAGCCTTAACCATTACTGTTATTTTAGCAATTATGGAAGTTTCGCTCTCGTTTGATAATGCCGTGGTGAATGCCTCGGTGTTACGTAACTGGAATCACTTCTGGAAGATGCTGTTCTTAACCGTCGGTATTTTAGTTGCTGTATTTGGCATGCGCTTGATCTTCCCAATCTTGATCGTGGCTGTAACCGCAGATATGGGCATGATGGAAGTGGTGAAATTGGCACTGAATGATCCAATGGCATACTCTGCTCGCCTCATGGAGCATCATCCTGAGATTGCTGCCTTTGGTGGCACATTCCTGTTAATGGTGTTTTTAAACTTTTTCTTTGATGATGAAAAAGAAACCCATTGGTTCCGTTGGATTGAATCCAAGTTAGCCCATCTGGCTAGCGTACCTGCAATGTCGGTCTTTATCGCTTTAGTGGCGATGTTGATTATGGCTGCGCATGTCGATGAAGCGAAGCGTTTGGTTGTGACCATGGCGGGTATTTGGGGCATTGTGGTTTACATTGGCGTGAAAGTCTTAAGTCATTTACTGGGTGGTGAACCTGAAGTGGATGACAATGGAAATGCAGTAACCCACGGTGCTGATGGTGCCTCGAAAGGTATGGTAAAAGCAGGGATTGGTGGTTTCTTGTATTTAGAAGTGCTCGATGCATCTTTCAGTTTCGATGGCGTCATTGGTGCGTTTGCGATTACCAGTGATGTGGTAATCATCATGCTCGGTCTAGCGATTGGTGCGATCTTCGTGCGTTCGATGACGATTTATTTGGTCGAGAAGGGTACTTTAGAGGCTTATATTTTCCTAGAACATGGCGCGCATTATGCGATTGGTGCTTTGGCCTTTATCATGATTACCAGTGGTACGGGTGTGCATGTACCAGAAGTGGTGACAGGTTTGATTGGTGTGGCATTTATTGTTTGGGCGGTGATCGCTTCTATTCAATATAACAAGCGACAGCAACAATTGTCTTAAGCTTGAATTCAGTTTACTGAATTAGCATGATATGAAGGGGCGGGAACGTCCCTTTTTAATTTTTTGGTTGTGTTTTTATTTAACGCTTTGTGAGCGGATGGCTTATAATCCGCTGAGCCAGTTTTAGTATCTTGAAATGATGAATGCTTTAGAACGCCGTTCAACCTTTGCCTTAAGTAGCATCTTTGCCTTACGCATGTTGGGCTTGTTTATGATTATTCCTGTATTTGCGGTTGCAGGACAATCATATCAGTATGCAACACCTGCATTGATCGGTTTGGCAGTCGGCGTATATGGACTGACCCAAGCACTATTACAAATTCCATTTAGTTTGCTGGCTGATCGGTTTAATCGTAAGCCTTTGGTCATCCTTGGCTTATTGTTGTTTGCACTCGGCGGTGCGATTGCGGCCATGTCAGAAACTATTTATGGGGTGATTATTGGACGTGCGATTGCAGGTGCTGGCGCGGTTTCTGCGGTGGTCATGGCTTTGCTGGCAGATGTGACGCGTGAAGAGCAACGCACTAAAGCCATGGCGATTATGGGCATGAGTATCGGTCTGTCATTTGTGGTCGCCTTTAGCCTAGGTCCTTGGTTGACTCATCTCGTGGGAATCTCAGGGCTGTTTTGGGTTACCACACTGATGGGCCTGATTGCGATCGTGATGTTGTCGTTGGTTCCCAAAGTCACTCGTCATCATCGAAATTTTCAACAAGGCTATTTGCCACAGCTCAGACAAGTTATTCAAATGGCCGATTTGAATCGCCTGCATGTTTCTGTTTTTTCTTTACATTTACTTTTAACCGCGATGTTTTTATATGTACCGTCACAATTAATCGAATATGCACAAATACCATTGGCACAGCATGGTTGGGTGTATTTGCCGCTCTTGCTGATTAGTCTGTTTTTTGCTTTTCCAAGCATTATCATTGCTGAAAAATATCGCAAAATGCGCGGCATTTTCTTGTCTGCAATCGCAGGGATTATTCTCGGACTCTTTATTTTGATTTTTGGTTATGAATCAAAATATCTGTTATTGGCAGGTTTGGGTATTTTCTTTATTGCGTTTAATGTGATGGAAGCGCTATTGCCATCGTGGTTGTCTAAATCGGCACCGCTGCAATCCAAAGCGACTGCGATGGGGGTGAATGCCAGTGCCCAATTTTTAGGTGCATTTTGTGGTGGTATTTTGGGTGGTCAATTGATCATGTTACAGAATACTGCACTGGGTTGGAGTGTGCTGACAGTCATTGCTATACTGTGGCTGTTGATTAGTTTTCGTCTCGCCCAGCCGCGTTATTTGTCTTCAGTGGTGTTTACATTACCTGAAATTAAACAAATGGATGAGTGGACTTCTAAACTATTGGCAATTCGTGGTATTGAAGAAGTTGTGGTGATGCCTGATCAGCAAGTTGCTTATATTAAAGTCGATAAACAGTGCTTAGATGCTGCCGCGCGACATGATTTAACGCAGCTGTTGGGGAAAGAGCTAGCCATTTAAGCATAACTCTTATAAAGTAAAACACAGAAATACATAGGATGATGACAGCTAATGCGTGGTGTGAATAAAGTAATTTTAGTCGGTACTTTGGGTAAAGATCCTGAAACAAAAACTTTTCCAAATGGTGGCTCGCTCACACAGTTCTCGATTGCAACAAGTGAATCGTGGACAGATAAAAGTACGGGCGAACGTAAAGAACAGACTGAGTGGCATCGTATTGTATTGCATAACCGTTTAGGTGAAATCGCGCAGCAATATTTGCGCAAAGGCTCAAAAGTGTACATCGAAGGTTCATTGCGTACCCGCCAATGGACAGACCAAAATGGTCAAGAGCGTTACACCACAGAAATTCGTGGCGATCAAATGCAAATGTTGGATTCACGTCAGCAAAGTAGTGAACAAAGCGGTGGCGATTTCAACCAACCACGTTTTAATAACAATAATAATCAAGGTGGTGGTTACCAAAATACAGGTTATAACAACAATAACCAAGGTGGCCAGGGTCAAGGCAATTATGCGGGCAATCCACAAGCGGGTAATGGTTTTAATACACCAAAATCTGCACCACAACCTGCTGCGACAGCACCTGCTGATTTAGATGATGATTTACCATTTTAAATCGCAAGCTTAGAAATATTAAAAAGGCATAAAACTGAGTTTTATGCCTTTTTTGTTTTAGTTATGGCGTAGAAGCAATAATTTCCTATTTTTTAAACTATAGGCTATAACCGCTGTCTGTTTCTGCCAGTTGACGAAGTCCATCGATTAACGTGTCGATAAGCTTTTCAACCACCAAGCGTTGTCCTTTTCGTGACGCATAGACCAACTGAACCGTTCCTCGATTGGATTTCCATTCAGGGAGAATATGAATTAGTTTGCCCTTCTCAATATCGGCTTGCACGGTTAAATAGGGTAGGTCTGCGATGCCGATGCCATCACTTACCGCATAATACACGCCAGCTAAATCATTACTTTTTACTCGAGGTGAATAAGGAACATCAACCGTTTCATCACGATTCACGCTGCATAAGTGCCAAACATATTGATTTTTCTGAATGCCCAAAGCGACACTCGGGTAATCTTGTAATTCTGAATAATGTTGGATCTGTTTGCCTTGTAATAATTCGGGGGCTGCAACCAAACAATGTTCAGTGCGGATCACATCACGAACAATCAGGCTTGAATCTTCAGTGGGTTCAAAGTTGGTTCGGATCGCGATATCAATATCATCATGTAATACGTCGACACGGCGGCTGGTGAGTTCTAAGGAGATTTCAACTTTGGGATGGTTTTTTAAAAATTGATTCAATAACTTGCGTACTTGAAAATGCATCATTAAAGGCGGACAGCTAATTTTGACCAAACCTTGAGGTTCACTTTTTTGTTTGAGCAATACATTTTCAGCACATTCAACTTGAGCAATCACCTTGCAACACTCTTCATAAAACTCTTGTCCGAGTTCGGTGACTTTAAAATGCCGTGTAGTTCTTTGAATCAGACTTACATTGAACTTATTTTCTAGATCAATAATACGTCGACTCAGTTTGGATTTGCTGATATTTTCCGCTTCACTGGCTGCACTAAAGCCGCCATGTTTTACCACGAGATAGAAATAGTAAAAGTCATCAAATGAGTTCATCACGGCAAATGAAATCCTATAAAGGTTAAAGATTAGAATAGCATTGACTATTCTAATCTTTATTGAACATTTTATTTTTGTGAGGTGTTTTGATTGTAACTATTGATCAGGTTGCGATAGTCAGGGATATGATTTGAGAACAATGCACCTAAACCTTCGATATCATTACGCCAGTCACGATGCAATTCACACGCCATGCCAAACCAAGTCATCATTTGTGCGCCTGCGCTAGACATACGATCCCAAGCAGCGTCGCGGGTTAAGGCATTAAATGTCCCCGATGCATCAGTAATCACAAACACTTCAAATTCTTCTGCAAGTGCTGAAAGCGTAGGGAAAGCGACACATACTTCGGTGACGACACCTGCAATAATCAATTGCTTTTTACCTGTCGCTTTGACGGCTTTTACAAAGTCTTCATTGTCCCATGCGTTAATTTGACCCGGACGAGCGATGTAAGGTGCGTCTGGGAATATTTCTTTGAGTTCTGGAACCAACGGACCATTTGGACCATTTTCAAAGCTTGTAGTTAAAATGGTAGGTAAATTAAAATATTTCGCGGCATTTGCCAGTGCCAATACATTATTCTTAAATTTA
This sequence comes from Acinetobacter sp. NIPH 298, assembly GCF_000369505.1. Lineage (GTDB taxonomy): Bacteria > Pseudomonadota > Gammaproteobacteria > Pseudomonadales > Moraxellaceae > Acinetobacter. The sequence continues at coordinate 358,655 of NZ_KB850053.1, read as the reverse complement.
TCCGGATCAATATCACGAACTAGAGACAGTAAACCTGTTTGATGATCGACCAGTAGTACAGCCGCATTGTCTTTGTCTAGGCGAATATAGTCTTGACTCATTAGTGGTATTCCTCATGTTTTTGTAAAATGAATAAGAGCGTAGATGATCTCTTTTTCGTATTGCTCAAAATGATGCTAGCTAAATTTATAAGTTGAATGAAGTCTAAGAAATGAGATTATGAATATCAAAAATAGGATGATTGATGATTCTAGCTACTCATGTGGTTTTTATTAATCTGATTGTCCCATATATAGAATAATGTGTTGTCAATCTATGTCTATAAGCCGTCCTCGCTGAAGCGTACAATCTATATTAATAACAGAACTTCTACCTTACAGGAGAAACCAAATGAAAAAAATTCTCGGTGTGTATCAAAATAAGCAGATGCACTGGGTCGGCGATGGTTTTCCCGTCTATAACTTATTTTCCTACGACCGTTTAGGACAAAGTATTAGTCCATTTTTACTCTTGGATTATGCTGCGCCATATCGGTTTGATCCAACCACAGCACAACATGGTGTGGGTTCACATCCACATCGCGGTTTTGAGACAGTCACTATTGCCTACCAAGGTGAGGTGACACATAAAGATTCTGCGGGTGGTGGTGGAACCATTCAAGCGGGCGATGTGCAATGGATGACAGCTGGTGCAGGGATCTTGCATCAAGAGTTTCATTCTCCTGAGTTTGCTCAGCAGGGTGGTTTATTTGAAATGGTACAACTCTGGGTAAATTTGCCAGCGCATTCAAAAATGACACCAGCAAAATATCAAGCCATTGAAGCTAGCCAAATCCAAAGTATTGCGCTTGATGATGTCGGAAGTGAATTACGCGTCATTGCTGGTGAATATCAGGATACGGCAGGTGCAGCAAGCACATTTAGCCCTGTTAATGTATGGGATGGAACTTTAGTTGAAGGTCAAGCACATACCTTTTATGTGACGGAAGGGCATAGCGCATTGTTTGTGTTGCTTTCAGGAGAGGTGGTATTCAATGAAACTCAAACGATTGAAGCACCAAGTTTGGTGGTTTTAAGTCGTGATGAGATTGATTTTAATATCAAGGCCCAACAAAACAGCAAATTCCTGATTTTGACAGGTCAGCCACTGAATGAGCCAATTGAAGGTTATGGCCCATTTGTGATGAATAGCAAAGCCGAAATAATGGAAGCGATTAATGATTTTAATCGTGGTAAATTTGGAGGAATAGCGAGTTAATTCATTTATTAATCAGTTATCTATAAGAAAGCCCGAAACTCCATTAGAGTCTCGGGCTTTCGGTGTAAATGGTGCTCTATTGATTTTTTTAATATTATGTCACTTATAATTATTCAGCTTGTTATGTGACTTAGTTCTCGTTATTGTTTAATCAGAATAGCGCGATTTTTGTCCTTTGCAAAGCCTTTCAAGTACAAAAAATGGATAAATAAAGACGGATCTGTATAATTATTGCTGTTTTTATATAATAAATTTAATAATTTCATGTGTTTATGGTTAAAATTTTAATTGTGATAAAGTGTAACAACAGATATTAACCACATTTCGACAAAACTCTGACTTTAATGCTGAATCTGGTATTTTTTAATACCGTATTTAGGTTAAGGATCAGTCATAATCAATAAAAATCATCAACTGATGGGACATAATTTTGGATATTGCAATTATAGGCAGTGGAATGGCAGGGCTTGCTGCAGCCAGAATCCTACATGATGCAGGACATAAAGTGACGATATTCGAAGCACTTGCTGGTCGAGGCATGGATAGTCATAGTATCGATTTTGATGGTGGGATCATTGACGCACCTTTACGTGTGATGAACCCAAAGCTTTGGAAAAATACGCTGAGCTTGGCGAGCTACTTGGGCATTGAAACATTCCCAGTACGTACTTTTATGGCCTGCAGTTGGTTATTTGAAGACAGAACTGAAACATGGTTGACCACGTCGCGTAGCCGCATTGGTAATTTTCCGATCATTAATAACCGTAAAGGCATCCAACAATATGGTTGGCGACTGGTTAAAGGCATGTTGCAACTCAAAACTGCGGTGCATCAATTCTTTAAATCAGACAATCAAGACATCACTTTAGCTGAATTTATGAATCAATATCATATTGAGGAAGTATTTTGGCATGGTACGGTGATGCCTGTTCTGTATACCATTTGCACCTGTCATCCCAAAACCATTGGTGAGTGGCCCGCAAAACCATTATTAGAATTTATTCGCCAACTCACTGAAGGTGAAGCTTTGTTACGAATGAAGGGCGGTACACCTGCTTTGGTCAGCCGCTTAATTGAAGGGATTGAAATTCACAGTGGTTCACCTGTGCAAAAAGTAGAACAACAAGGCGAACAAATCTTGGTTGAAAATGAGCAAGGTGAAAGCCAGCTTTTTAATCGTGTAGTGATTGCAACGCCAACCCCTGTCATCGAAAATTTCCTGAAGCAACCTCAATTTGCCGATGACATTGCCTTGCTACAAAAGTTCAGATTTGAGCAAGGTGATCTCGTCATTCATACCGATCCAATCGTGATGCCAGAGCGCCGTAAAGATTGGGCGGTATTGAGTTATATGATGGATCGTAAGTTTGTCCGTCAGCAATTCACGGTTTGGATCAATGCAATTGAGCCAAGTTTAGTTGGTAAAAATGCAGTGTTCCAAACATGGTGTCCTGTGATTGATATTGATCCAAAGAAAATTATTTCCAAGGTGAAGCTGACGCGTGCTGTGGTTGACTCAGAAACCGTCGCACTGAATAAGCAGATTCAACAACGTCATTTAGATATCGACCGTAAAATCTTTTATTGTGGTTCATGGTCATGTGATGGTTTGCCAATCTTAGAATCAGCGGTCACCTCTGCGATGAAAATTGCTGAGATTATTGGTGCTCCAGCTCCCTTTGTTGGGCTTAAACCTAAAGTTACGGTCGCGCCTGAACTCGGTTATTAAGATGACCAACCACAAACAAGCGCTGTTCGAGAAAATCCTAGGGCATAAGTATGCGATTGATGCAAAACGCCTTGGTGATGACTCGCCGCTTGCTTGGAGTAATTTAGGGTATTGGCAAGCCCCACAGTCGGATTTACAGCAACATGATTATCCGCTGGCTTGCCAGACTTTAGCCGATCAAGTAGCAATCTCAGTCCAACTCAAAAAATCAGATCGTGTTTTAGATCTAGGTTGTGGGCAAGGGGCGAGTTTGTTGCATTGGCTTAATGAGTATGATGTGGAACAACTCAGTGCGGTTGAATTACAAACAACATGTATAGAACAAATTCAAAAAAACTTGCCGCAGGTTGAAAGCTATTGCCAATCTTTTTTGAATTTAAAACAACTGAATTTTTTAAATTCATTTGATGCGGTGGTTTGTATCGATGCAGCCTATCACAGTAATTTGAATTCATTTCTCAATTCTGCCACCTCAGTTTTAAATTCAAAAGGTCGAATCGCGTTTCATTATTTGATGTGGTCTGATGCTTGGCAGCATTGTCGTTATCTGCAAAAACAGCAATATCGTTATCTGCTAAAAAGTGCCGATGTGCAGTGGCAGCATTTGGTGAATGAGCAACAACTCGTACAGACCTTAGCACAGTATGGTTTGGGTGATATTGTTATTCAGGATTTTTCAGTGCCTGTTTTAGCTGGATTTGCTGAATATATTGAATTCAGCAGAACTGAAAAAAAAGCCTTTGATTTGGCTCAATTCAAAATAGGCATGACGGCCAAGTTATGTCGAAAACTCTATCAAGATGGTTTAGTACGTTATATTCAGATCAGCGCTGTTAAAAACTAGCGCATAAAAAAAGGCTTAAACTCATCGAGTTTAAGCCTTTTTTGAATTTGATGGTGCCGGCACACGGATTCGAACTGTGGACCTACTGATTACAAGTCAGTTGCTCTACCAACTGAGCTATGCCGGCAACGTGGCGTGAATTTTACCGAATTTGGGTAAAAAGACAAGCGAAAAAATGAACAAATGAATCTTGGCGAGAGAGGGAATAAACTTTTGAATTTAAGATTATGAAAATCAATAAAAATTAAAAATTATGTTTTTTATTTTACCCCCAGATTTACCCCCAACTGTATAAGGGTGCTTACTTAGCCACACAGCTATTGGCCTTACTATAACATGGAAGTTATATGATCTGATCAATTATAACCTAGCAGAGTCTACTGGTCTCGCTGAAAAAACTAATTGTCTTTTTGCAACCTCAAATTATCCTAAATTTGTATGACCTTCTCTTTTAATACTAAATATCTATTAAAGATATATTACGTATGCAACCTGACTTTTTGCTCAAATATTAACCACACCTAAATGATCAGTACCTATTCACTTTTGAAAGCTGCCAGTAAAAGTGTGGAGACCTTTCGAACAATTTATACATTTCTTCGCAGCTTAATTGTGATTGCTAAATAGTAGCTACTAATTATTATATGAAAATCACAGTGATTTTTAAGTAAAATCACTGTGATTAATAGGAAATTATAATGTAGTATTGAGTTAAATAAATCTTTGCTATGAAAGCATTTGAATGGAATTTATATGGATTTTCAAGAAAAAATTTCAAATGATAATTTTTTTAAACTTATGAAACATCGAATTCCTTCATCCTCTTCAAGGCCTACTAGCTCTGCTTTCGGGGAAGGTATTATTTTTAAAGAAACAATAGATGCTTTAAGGCTGTTCGAGAAATTTGCCTTAGAGATTAAAGAGGGTGTATGGGAAGAGGATTCAATTTCGTTAAAATTAGAAAATCCAGAAAATAAGAAGCAGTATGATGAGCTTTTATATGCATTTAATGACTTACGATTGAATCAATATTTATTACCACATCCAGAGATGTTCAATCATTTATTTTTCCAAAGTGTATATAAGGCATATAAGCTAATTGACCAGCTACCAAAAGTCGATCTAAAAAAGAGTGTATTACCGATCATCCCTTATGTTCGGGATAAAATCGATAAAGGAATTCAAAGACAGTTTGAGTTAGAGAAAAACGCATCTAATGATCTCAGTCAACAGACGGAGGCTTTTGATAATTTATTACGAAGACATAAGTCTGTTTATGTGTTGGTATTAGATATTTATATTGAGAGCTTCTTCAAATCATTATTAGTTTCAGCTGTTGAATTTCAAGAAATCAAAAGACGCCAAATTGAACAGTTACATATAATTTTGGCTCAGCTTGCTCCTCTACATGGGATCACTAAGATCGAGACTCATTTCAAAGATGGATTGAATTTACATTGTATTTTGATGCTTAAGCCTACAAAGGACTTCTCCGAGAAAAATACAATTGAAGTGTTAAAGCAAAAAATTCAGCATGATATGGGAGGGTTACATGTAGATATTAGGAACTGGAATACGGTTATTGAAAAAATTTATTCTAAAATTGCAGTAGGTCTCATTAAAAAATCACAAACTAAAAATATCGAGGCATTCAAATACTGGATACTAAGTTTTTTTTATATCCTTGATTTACATATCAAACCCTATTTGCCTGATGAATTAAAAAACTATTTGGTTGTTAATGGTTATCTCGATTATTACATCAATACAGTTAAGGAGCAGAGAGAGAAGCAGCAAAGTTACATGATCGAAAAAAGCCAATTAAATGCATTAAAAAAACTTTCAAAAGCTTTGCCGAAGGTTTGTATACCACCTATTTCTGATAAAGCTCAAAAAACTATATGGGCTACACGCCATTTACCTAAAACAAGTCAGGGCTACATAGATGCGATTAGCCATTACTATCAAGAGATTGAATCTGATGAAAAAAAGCGTCAATTAATAATACGTATCGAGGTTTTCATTGAGACCTTAGTAACATCACGTTTTGAGGCATTTGATCTCAGTGTATCTCCAGACCAAGAACAACTTACATGGCAAATTTTAAATCGAGCTATAACTCGTCTTGGGCAACAATTGATAGAGTTAGCTCAGGTTCAGATTGTTGATTTGGATCACCCTCGGTATACACTTTTAGCTCAAGTATTCAATGCTGCAAGCTTTAGAAATATAAATCAACAGCTCATAGGCCCTTATATCAATAGAAAAACTATTGAACAGGTTAATGAGATGATTACCAAATTACGGCAGCTATATATAACGCCATTTGAAAGTCTGGATAAAAAATCTATTTTGGCGATAAAAACTCAAGCCTATAAAAAATATAAAAAACGACTAGATACTGCCATAGCATTGTTTCAACATTTAATGAAACAGGATTGCCGAATTTTTAGGGTAACAATTGAGGTGTTCCTTGAATTTGAACATATTCCTCTAGAAAAATTAACTCTTATATGGACGGCATTTTTACATCATGCACAACGATCAAAGCCCTTATTCTGGAAAACTGGTTATTTGGGATTATGGCGTCTGAATGACGAACAACATTTCTATGCTGATGTGTTCATTGTGTTTGATGAGCGTGTATTTACCTCAGAAGACTTGGTAATTCAACAGTTAAATGATCAATGGAGCGTCTTTATAAAGAACAAAGCTTCTTCAAAATTAGGACTTAAAGAAAGTCAAAAGATGAAAAGTTATAGAATACAAGGTAAATCAATTATGGCGGAAAACGTAGAGTATTCATCAAATAGTTTATTGATAGATTCAACCAATAGTCAAAGAAAATCTGAAGTTATACAAAAAATTATACCTACTTTTTTAAGTCGTAGTATTTTTGAAGAAGGCTTTTTAGAAAGTTTTAAAGAAACAAATACTGGAATTTTGATGAAAAGTAGTATTGCTGTTGCGAAGAAAAAGAAGATTAAATAACATAAATCCTCAAGCTCATCTTTAGCCAGACATAAGTGTGTAAATTAATGAAAGCGTAACTTTAGCTTTAAATTTCATTAAATACTTATATGATTATGGGAATGCATACAATTAAAGTTCCCGTGTACTACAGTCTTTTAATTCATAAAGTTTACTGGGTTATTAATATAATAAATATATCTCTTTAATATTTTAGTTAGCATTGCTCTATTGATTTTAGTTCATAATTGATTGTGGATAATAAACTCATTACATGGCAGAAGAAAATTATGTAAAATTTAAATAGCTTCCTAGTTATATGTACTTCAACACAAACTAGGAAAAATCAATGAATAAATCTATTCCTACTCTTAATGAATCTAAAGTATTAGTTGAGATAGAAAAATTCATTATCTCTATGTCGTATGAGAGCTATACTGAGCCAGGTTTTAAAGATGGTTTAATGGAATTCATTCCTCAATTTAAGGCAATTTATAAATCCCACTTAAAATATGCTCAAGGTATTGAGACCTTTCATTTTTTGATGAAAGCTATTGATGAAATGTTGAATGGTCAACCTATTTCTGCTGTAAGGCATCTTACTCATAGACAAATAGCTTTATTGTTAGAGCATTTAAGAGAGGGTAAGTTGAATATTGCACTTGAGATCATCCAATTAAAGGCTCAAGAAAAACGTAATCAGCGTAGTCTTCGTGAATATCTACAAAAACTAACTCAGCATTACGCCAAACTATTATTCATTCGTATAGATTTGAGTATCGAGCTAAAACATCAGCATGCTGTAGATATTGAGCAGTTTAATGCCTATCTACGCACTTTTATAAATAGAGTGCAGAATCAAGATACTTGCTTTAAAGGTCTACAAGGTTACGCATGGGCTTTAGAGCATGGGGCGCAGAAGGGTTATCACTGTCATCTTCTACTAATCTACGATGGTCATAAACATCAAAAAGATTTTGGGATGGCTATACAAGTTGGGCAGTGTTGGAGTGAGATTACGGCTAATAAAGGCTATTACTTTATCTCTAATTCTCCAGAGTACAAAGAGCAATTTCAAAAAAAGGGAAAATTGGGTATTGGTATGATTCATAGGAATAAGCCTGAGCAAATTCAGAACGCAATCAATGCAGCTATGTATTTGGTGAATCCTGAGAAAGATAACCAACATCTTCGAGCTAGAATTAAGGATATACGTAGCTTTGGTAAAGGACAGTATAAGATCAATAAGCGTAGGAAAGTTAAAGCTGAATAAAAGAACTTGATAAGAAAGATGTGTAATGTATTAGAGCATTGCACATCCTATGTAATATTAATAAATCTAATGAATGTACATGCTGTAAGTTAATATTTGAATTTAGATAAGAAGAAATTTAAGCAAGCATAGGTTAAATAATCTCAAAGTGATATAGAATGTATTGCTTTTAGGATATGAAAGATGAGTAATTGGTTTGAAGATAACCCTTTAAAATCAATAATAGGTCATACAGTATTGGTAATGACATTTACATGGGGGATTTCAACATTTGTTTTAGAAGATAGAAAACTTTCAGATGTTAAAAGTCAGTTAGAAACACAAAAAAGTGTTACAGAAGAATATAAAGTGAAAGTTGAGATTCTACAAAAAGATATTGAAAAGTTACAGGCTGAAAACAGTGAGTATAAATTATGGTTGGAAAAAGAGGGGAAAGTAGTACCTTCGATTATTGTATCTAAAAATTTACAGATGCAAGAAGAGATAAAAAACTTAAGGTCTATGTTAAAAGATAGCGCTATGGGGGTGGAGTATAAGCATAATTTAAGTGTTGGTACTGCTTATATAGATAATGGGTTAGATATTAGTATGACCTTGGATAAGGTTTTTTATGGGAATAAAGCATCAATATATATTAGGTTTCCAGATAGTAATGAAAATGTTAAATATGAAAACATTAAAGCTGGGGATGTTAAAATTTTTAAAAAAGATAATAAAAAGCATAAAATAACTTTTACAAAAGTATTATTTATACAAGATTTGGTGGAATTTACTATTGATTCTAGTAATTAAAATACTTGATATAGAGCTGTCATTTTAAAAAATGATGATTTTGTGTTATTTTGTTGTATCATGGTAGTTGGTTTAATTGATTTTGATTAACTACTATGATTCTAAGTTGGCAAGAAATTCTAAGTAAAGAATATGTTTGGGATAACCTATTGTTGGGTAATGGGTTTAGCTGTAATATTTGGGGGAGTTACTCTTACACTTCACTTTTAAGCTTTTCTAAAGAGTATGGCGTTGAACCTATTTTAAAAAAAGCAGTTGTAAAAATATTTGATGATTTAAAGACTACTAACTTTGAAGAGGTATTGAAAGCTTTACTAACTACTGCCATAGTAAAGGATTCTTTAGGGGAGGATATTACTGAAATATTGGATTTATATGATAATTTAAGAAAAAATCTTTTTAATACAGTGCATGCAACACATATCCCTTTTTCGAATCTGAATATAGAATTTATTGGAAAAGAATTAATTAATTTTAGAAAAGTATTTACAACCTGTTATGACTTGATTCCTTATTGGAGTGTATACAATACAATTTCACTTAACAAACAAGTCGATTTTTTTTGGAATAAAAATACATTTAATTCTAGAGATGTAGGTATTTATTATCCAGCTAGGGTAACAGCATTCTATTATTTGCATGGCGCATTACACCTCCAAACTAACCTTACATTAGAGGTTAATAAAATACTAGGTGCCTCAAGTGGTTTGCCAGAGATAGATAGCTATAAGTTTTCAGAGTTAAGTACTCTTTTACCATTGTTTATCACTGAAGGAACCAGTGAATATAAACTGAGAAAAATAGAATCAAATAGCTATTTAAATTTTTGTTATAAAGAATTGTCTAAAGTCAAAGATGGCTTAGTTGTGATAGGTCAAGGTCTTGATCCAATATATGATCAACATTTAGTTGATGCTATTCTTCAAAATGAAAATTTAAAATATGTGGCAATATCTATTTATTCTGGTTTGTCTCTATACGAAAAGGAGAAAGCTGTTAAGTTTTTTGAAGCACGTTTATTTAGAAAAACAGGTGGATTAGAATTGTTTTTCTTTGATTCGGAAACTCACCCCTTGTGTTCAAGGGAAATACGGTCAAAATAGTTTATTAAAAAGATTTATTTAATGTATTGATTTAGATGTATATTTATATATAAAAGTAAGAGAGAACCTCTGTGGACTCTCTTACTTAATTGCTAGTAAACTAACAGTAGGTTTCAGTACATAAATCTCTTGATTGTGAGTCTAGATCTAATATAATCCAGTGTACAGCTATTGCAACAAGGTAGCTTGTAAACCCCACGATTGCAAAAAAAGCTATATTATTTATTTGTCCAAAAATTAAATTTGCCAATAACATTGCGGTACAAAAACCTACAAATGCATAAATGGATTTCACTAAAAATTTTGAAAAGAAGACACATAAATCAATAACAAGAGGATTTAATTTTAAATCACCAGCGACATTTACTAAAAGTGTAAATATAGGGATAAAAAATATTGTTTCCCAGTAGCTTATTGATACTGCTAAGTTAAATAAAAATTCTAAAAGATTTGTATATCCAGTTTTTAATGCAATAGCTAATAAAAGCCCGCTAATAGCGATGAGCCATAGTGAGCGTTTATGCTCTGCCGATCTAAAAATTTCTCTAAATCTATCCAATTGACTTGCTTCACATATTTAAAAACAAGATTAATAATTAAACGATTTGTTAGTGTTTTTCAAGATCTTGTACATAAGTTTGAATACTTAATCGTTCTAGAGCGAGCACGATCTAAACAATTTGAGAGTTGAGAGCTTTTATATGATTATTTGCATAGGATATTGACTATTAATCGGGGGCTATGGTTATTTCATTTAGTCAACTTGATAAGTATCAGTACCTCTAATGGTACTGATACTGATTTCACGAATATATTCCACTTTACAACGTGGATAAGCTAAAGCCACTGAGCCATAGCGCATATTCTGGTAATCGTACATGCGTGTGATACCACAGTTTCCACGATTGATTTGAATGCCAGTAATGGTAGTGGGTTGGTCATTGAGTGAAATGATGTCAACTTTATCGATATAGCCTGTCATTGAACCTATCGATTCTGCACGATACACGCGGATATCAAATTGTTCTTGAGGTTGCTCGTGAGTTAAAGCTTCAATCATCTCATCGGACTCTGGGCTTAGCTCTGGTTCTGTTGATATTGGTATTTCATCATTTTGTGTTTGTTCACTTAAATCCGTTTGCATGATTTTCTGAGTATCTGGATCAAGTTCAGATACTTCAGTTTGAGCTGGTTTTTTTGCCGTATCTTGTGCAGGACTACAAGCAGTCAGCATCGCGATTGAAAAGATAAAAGGGAGCATGAGTTTAGTGAATGACATGCTTTACTCCTAGAAATGCTCCTCTGTTCTTACTCATTTGGATTTTTGAATATTTTGCGCTGATTCAATAAGAGGGTGAGCTTAAACAGAGGATAGGGTATTAATGGGTTGTGTTTTTTTTAAAGCAATCATTCCTCGACGATGGCTTGATAAGTAAGCTTGCCATGCGTGGTATACAGATAAACTTCTTTGATTTCTTCGGCAGTACAGCCCTTTAAAACAAGTTTAAATATAGCCCCGTAATAGGACACACTTGGAAATTTAGTTGTATAAGGCTCTACACCAACGACTTTACAGTTTGGGTTGTCCATTTCGACTTTATCAATAACATCGTTCACTTCAGAGACCACTTTCAAACGAGTAGTGTCATAAATGGTTTGTGTGACCACAATAAAGTTTGGAGGAGAACCAATAGGACGGAACTTAACTTCCAAAGCCTCACTCGGTAGCAGTTCACGCTTAAGTTGAGGTGGGGGAATATCAGTATTATCCGCATCTGTATAAATACTGTCTGGATCATAACGATCATGGGCAATGGCAGCAGCTTCGGCTTCCTGCTCTTTCAGTTGCTGCTTGGAATCATCTTGGGTAGGAGTATTGGTTGATTCGCTAGTAATATCTGGCGAGGACGGTTCAGGTGTCTTATTGCAGCCTATTAGAGTCGCTAAAATGACAGCCGTAATGAAGATCTGTTTCATGACAGAATTTCCTTTTAATTCGAGAATGGAAGGTACAAAGATTGCTTGGTTACTGAGAACCAAACTGGGTACGTTGGACGTACTTCAGAACAGCTATACCTTTGATGTACAACCATCTGTCATTAATATTCTCGGCATGATAATCAAAGACCTGATAAGCAAAGTCATCAATATCAATTAACTTCTGTTCCTTTAAATCCTTACCTTCTCGAATAAGGGCATTCAGATCACCGCTATAGATGTAATAACGTAATCGATCATCTTTAGGAATAATTTGCCATTCTCTGCTAATCGCGACGAAGGCATTGCAATTTACATTGCCTTCGCAACGTTTAATTGTTGGAGCTGAGGAAGGCTCATTAATGAGTGACATGACTTTATTCATATCAGCATGACAAAGTGAGGTGATGGATAAGCAGGCTGTGACAGCACTGCATTGTAAAAATGCTTTGATTCGGTTGTTCATAAAAATTAAATCCTGATTATTGTTGTTTATTGATTTTTAGGACGACGTGCAGACAGACAGCATTGCTACATTTCAGGCATGGCAGTACATCAATGACTTAATTTCATTGAAGAATTAGAAAAGTAAATGCCTGGTCAGCGACAAAGGTGTTGTGATGCAGATCGTTTTAGTCTGTTAAATGACCTGTCGTATGTGGCGACGAGCCATAATAAGAAGGTAAGGGCGAAGGATATTTAGAAATATAAAAAACAGTCATGATTGACTCCTTGGAATTAAGAAGTTCTACCGCATCACTGCTAAATAATGGTGGCAGAACGAAAAGGGGTTAGCAGACTGGGATCCAAGGAACCAGCACACCCGGAGGTGTCCCCCTTCCGTCCTACCATAAAGAAAAAAGGGGGACGAGAGAGTTCCCAAAAAATAGTCGAAACTATTTTTTGTCCGGATCAACGGTCTGCTAAAACCGACTGACGATGTAGGTCAGCAAGCTCATAATAATCATAACGATTTCATAGGTCAATTCGATTTGTCCTGATGTTTTGTACAACTCAGTAAAAAATGAACAAGCATATGATTCCAAATTATTTCAAATACATATTACTGAAATGAAGTAACGCCAAGCAGTGTCCTAATAAGGTCTGCAATGGCGTTTTAAACAGTCATTTCAAACATTGGAGAAACACCATGTCGTATCTGGATAACGAGGAAGAAATTTATAACCCGCGCTTTCGTGAAGCCCAACCTTTGCAACTGAGCCTTGCCAGTGCGCCCACCACTCTGGCCGTGCTAGGCATGAGCTTAGCTAAGTCGATGGGTTTCTCACCGCTGATTGGTGGGGTTGCTGGTGCTGCTTTGGGTGGCGTGATTTTAGTGCTGGCAGATCAAACCCGATCCAACATCAGCACAGCTAAATACTGAGCACGCATTTAACAATAGCATTAAAGGACATATCTTATGGCACATTTAGTTGAAACAATGGCATTCACAGGACAAACCCCTTGGCATGGCCTAGGCAATCAACTCACACCAAATCAACCCCTACACGTTTGGGCACAGCAGGCAGGGATGGACTGGCAGATTGAATCATCAGATGTCAGTTATATGGCACAGAACCATAGAGGACAAAACATCATTATGCCCTTTGAAGAGCAGCGCGTTTTATACCGTTCCGATACCCATGCACCGTTATCTGTGGTGAGCCAGCGCTTTCAAGAAGTCCAGCCGATGGAAATTCTGGAGTTCTATCGAGACCTGACTGAACAATCTGGCTTTGAGTTAGAAACCGCAGGCGTGCTCAAAGGTGGCAAGAAATTCTGGGCGTTGGCGAAGACTGGACAGAGCGCAGCACTTAAGGGTAAGGATGTCAGTAATGGCTACATTTTATTGGCAACCGCGTGTGATGGAACTCTGGCAACTACCGCCCAATTCACCAGTATCCGTGTGGTATGTAATAACACCTTGGCAATCGCTTTACGTGGTCAGCAAGGGAGTGCAGGCGTCGTCAAAGTTCCGCACAGCATTCGATTCGATGCTGAGAAAGTCAAACAGCAACTTGGTATCTCAGTTCGTGCGTGGGATGAACACATGTATGAAATGAAGCAACTCAGTCAGCGTAAGGTGACTCAACAAGAAGCAGCCGCTTACTTTGATGCTGTATTTAACAATACCAGTCTGAGTATGGCAGAACAGGATGAAAGCATCATTCAGTTTTATCGAAATGCAGCGATGCCTAAGCAATCTCAGCCATCCAGATCAGACAATAAAACTGAACCGAATGGACGAGCCATGTCTAAAGTGATGACCATGTTTAACGGACATGGGCGTGGAGCAGAACTCAGTTCAGCCAAAGATACAGCCTATGGCTTGCTTTGCTCAATCACCGAGTTCTGTGATCATGAACGTCGGGCTATGAGTACGGATCACCGACTCGACTCAGCTTGGTTTGGGGCAGGTGCAGCGATTAAACAGCGAGGTTTGGAACAAGCTTTAAGAATGGTGGTTTAAACAGACCCATTATTTCTTCAGCTTTATTTAAGCTCTCTATTTTAATTTAACTTTTAGGTAAAACATCAAGCAGCAAAACCCTTTTCGCCACGTCACCCCCGACGTGGCTTTTTTTATGCCCGAAATTCAGCTTTTACGATTTTACCAATATAGGAATATTTATTATGAATAGCCATACTCATATTCAGAACACTTTAAATCATCCACCCTTACAACCGTATCCCATCAAGATTGAAACTGAGCATAAGGTTGAGGTGGGCACACGAACCAAGAAAACGCCAAAGAAAACCAGTCAACTGCCCGCAGCTAAACGTCTTGCCAACACCAAAAAGCTGAATTACCAACAATGGCTAGAAGTCAGAAAACAGGGCATTGGCAGTAGTGATGCAGCAACGGCCTGTGGACTCAATCCCTATATGTCGATGTTGGAACTGTGGATGATCAAGACAGGTCGGATGCAGCAAAGCATTGAGGACGAAAGTGCAGGCCATGCACCGTTATATTGGGGCAAGCAGTTGGAACCTCTGGTGGCGCAATACTACAGCATGCATACCAATCACAAAGTCCGTCGCGTCAATGCAGTGCTACAGCACCCAGATGAAGACAAACACTTTATGTTGGCTAACTTGGACTATGCCGTTGTGGGCAATGAGGAAGTTCAAATCTTAGAGTGCAAAACAGTAGGGGAATATGGTTCAAAACTCTGGCGAGATGGTGTGCCGCTTTATGTGCTCTGCCAAGTACAACATCAGTTAGCCGTGACAGGCAAACAGGCAGCGCATATCTGTGCCTTGATCTGTGGACATGAAACCCGAATCTTTAAAGTGACGCGTAGTGAAACGGTGATTAAATACATTGTGGATGCAGAGCGTTACTTCTGGGAATGTGTGGAAAAAGATGTTCCGCCTGATGTGGATGCCAGTGAATCAGCAGCCAAAGCACTACAACTTTTATATCCAGTCCACACACCACTCAGCACTACCGATCTATCTGAGGATGTCACAGCCAATCAGTGCTTTGAGCAATTACTGCAACAACGTCATTTGCTGGAGCAACACCAGAGCAGTTTTGATCAGTTGAAGCATCAAATCCAAATCAAGATGCAGGACTCAGAACGAGCCATATTTAAGGCGGGTTCAGTTACGTGGAAGAAATCTAAAGATTCGGTCAGCTTAGACAGTAAAGCCTTACTTCTACAGCATCCCGAGTTTCTGCAACAGTTCCCACAAACCAAAGCTGGAACAAGGCGCTTTCAGATTTATCCAAATGGTGGGTAAAGCAGATATTACCGACATCAACAATTCATTCTAACTCAACCAACCCGATCCCATACCTCAATAGGAATGGGATTTTTTATACCCAAAATTTATTTATCCAAATTTAAACGCCATTTCAACATCTATATAGAGGACAGCATCATGATTAAAGGTTTAGTAATTACTCCACCCGTTTTAGGTCGTATCAGCATTGGTAAAATTGTAGAAAAGAATGGAAAACGTCTGCCTGAAAAAGATGATCAATTTACCATTACCAGCCAAATCCAAAATAAGGATGGATGGGTCAAACATCCACTGGATGAGCAACTGCGAGCTAAAGCACCGAATCAAAACCAAAAGTTGAGAAGTATTCCAGTCCGTATGATCTTTAATGATCCTGAATTGAATTTACGAGCAGAGTACAGCCTATTTGATCGTCAAACAGGACGTTTGATTTGCTCAGGTAATGGAGAAATCTGTCAGCGACTTGGGCAAAATGGCATTGAACAACACCCATGCCCATCACCTGATTTATGCTCTTTAGCACAAGGTGGGCAGTGCAAGCCTTATAGCAGACTCTACGTCAATTTGGATGAGTCTGATGAGTTGGGTACTTTCATCTTTAGAACCTCAGGCTTTAACAGCATCCGAACTTTGGCAGCACGACTACGTTACTACCATGCAGCTTCAGGTGATTTACTTTCGTGTTTGCCATTGCAACTGACTTTAAGAGGTAAAAGCACAACGCAAAGTTATCGTACTCCGATCTACTACGTGGATCTGACTTTACGTGATGGAGTCAATCTGCAAGATGCGATTATTTCAGCCAAGCAGATTGATGAGCAAAGCAAAGCGGCAGGATTTTATCAGGAGGCTTTAGATCATGTGGCAAGGCAAGGTTATGGCAACGCTAATTTTGAGGTGGGAGGTGAGGAGGGCTTAGATATTGTTGAAGAGTTTTATACGGATGAAGCAAATTCAGTGCAACATCAACAGACCCATGTTCAAGACATTCAGAAAGGATTACAACAGTCAGTACAAGCTTTGAATTGACTGAAATGGGATTCAAGTTTTTTATTACAGCAGTCCCAATCATTTGAGCGAATTTCCGCTCGCTTCAGATGATTAGGAGAAAACATCATGAATGCGTTCACAGGTCAAACTTTTCAGATGAATCAAATCATTAACATCAAGCATGTTGTTGAATTTACTGCTCTGAGCAAATCAAAAATTTATGAGATGATCAATAAGAAATCAAAGTATTATGATCCAACATTTCCCCAGCCTATACGTTTAACAGAGATGCGTATTGGTTGGTCTGCTTGGGAGATCCATCAGTGGATTGAGTCAAAGATGGAAGAGCGAGAGTAATGGGGGCTTTTGCTCCCTTATTTTTGAATTAAAATATTCTTTTGATCATTTTTTATAATCATACATATTAAGGGTGCATTTAAGTAAAATTTCTATAGATTGATAGGCAGGTTAATCTATTTTTAGGAAATGTAGAGTTTTATTAATAGTAAGTGGTAAAAATAACTGCTATAAATAGATTAATTTAAAAGAAGGATTTAAATAAGATTACTTAGTATGGATTTGAATAAGTTTCCAAAGCAATACCAGCTTCTCTATGCATTATCAAAAAGCTTATTTATAGATAGAGAGTTCAAATGTGTTGCAATTATCTCAAAGACTCCATATTTAACAGCTCTTGCTGCATGCCATGGTGCTAAAGTAAAAATCCTCCCACCGTATGAGCGAGGTACTTGCCTTTTGCTACCTAAGCAAGATGAGCCTAATAAATATATTCATGCTGTTATAGAGGGAACAGTTAATTTTTCAGGAAATCAGGACTTTTATTGGTACAGATATCGTAAGGTCCGTTCAAATTCAAAATGTGATCCAGGACGTGAAGCAAAACCATGCTCGGAAATTGAACAGTTTGGAAAACTATTTCCACACAAAACACCTGAAAATTGGTTAGGTAAACGGGACATAACTTTTGATGAGGTGCAACACTTAACTAATTCAGCTTATCCTGTGCTTATTGGCCATGATGCAAAAGCTAAACTCGATTATTGGAAGAAAATTCCTCTAGGTATACCAAATATGCCTAAATTAAATATGGAATATTTACTAAATTTATCAGCCTCAGGCGGTAAGTTTTCGGACATTAATACCTTTTCACCTAGAAGTTTTAATTCAAAAAAATTTGAAAGTCAGATCTGGGTTAATGATGTACCTGAAAGTATTAGATTAGGACGTTTTATGATCATAATTTCTCCTACTCATAATCGTTATCAAGATTTAATTTCACAGGTAAATAATATTTATGCTAATAACCGACTTACATCAGTAGAACCCCAAAGTATTCCCACAAATTTAATAGAGCTTGGTATTAAAAATAGAGCATTGTCTGTTGTTGCTTTAATGAGAGATTCCGCTTTATGAATTCTTTTTTCCAAAATTTTGAAAACTCTACCATTGTTTCAATACCATACAAGCATGATCCGATTATTTTTTTTATGAATTCAGTAAAACGTTTGCAGGCTATGTCTAGTGGTGAGGAGCAAATTTCTTTTGTATTGAACCAATGTTTCCAATTATTAAATAAGTTCATTTCCGCAAGAAAAATTATTGAAGATGATATAACAAAGACTCGTAAAGCATGTGAGACACTTAAGTACTATCGTTCAGAAATTAGAAATGCTGCTAAGGATATCTTTGGTTCAATAAGATTTATTGATATTAATAACATAATCATAGAAACGTTGGAAAATATTATTTTAAATAATAATAGTGAAATGTATGGTCTTTTAGTTGAATCGAGTGATCAATGGGATTTTATGTTTGAAATTATTCAGAAAAATGGTTTACATGAATTTGTAAAGCCAGTTTTTACAAAAACTGCTAGAGAGCAATATTTTGATATACCTATCATTACTTTTCTTCCTGCTAATTGGATATCGGGGTTAGTAACTCTTCCTCCTTCTGAAAAATTTATTTTAATTCATCCAGAAAATACATTTATCAATGGCTTCAATGCTTCAATATTTAAAGCTCCGAATGATCAGTCTTTAGAAGTTACTACAGATAATCTTAAATTAAAAAGAAGTGAATTAATATCAGTTAAACCTAGCCAAGATTTTTATTCAAAATTTTCAGCTTCTTTCTGCGATGAGATGATTATTAACTCTGATATATCATTGCTCAATAGTTGTGAACAGCCACTTTTTATAATGGAAGTATTTGATAGTAAAAGAGAATTAAGGTATATAGAATGTAATAAAGAATACCTTGTAATCGATGAAGATGGAAAAATTAAATATTCAAGTTTTGAAAATAGCGATCAGATCCAAAATATAAAATACATAGTAGATCGAATTGATACATCCTGCTTGACGTCAGAAGATTTAAAGCGTAAGCAAAATCTAATAATGGAAAAATGGAAAAAACCTTTAAGGGATCACCCTCATATTGATGGTCTTATAAAAGAATTAGAAATGTTGGGGGCAAAGAAAGCTAGTATTGTAAATATCAAGAATTGGTATAACCCGAACAACATTGCGCCTGGTAATTTTGAGGACTATAAGTCTGTATTATCTTTTGCAGGAGTTAGAGATAAGCAGGAAGTAGAGAAATTCTTTGAGTTAGCAAGAAGACGAAGAGGTGATTCTATAAGTGAAGGACATGAAAAAAAAATTATTGGTTTAGAGATTGTAAGAGAGTTCTTGGAAAGCTTGAAATGTAATACTTCACTAAAATCTGAGTATCAAATTCAAGGTATTAAATTTTCACTTATAGCTTTAGGATAATAATAAATGCCAAAAATGATTCCAAAAAGAATTGACCCAGATAATCCAAGCCCTGGTGAAATAGAATTCTTTACGAGGATATCTCAAGAAGAAAATATTTCTGACTGGACTATTCTCCACTCTTTGAATATTGCCTCAACGTATCACCAAACCCAAATAATGGGTGAAATAGACTTTTTAGTTATCATTCCAAAGCTTGGAATGATAGCAATTGAAATTAAAGCACATCGTGAAATCCGAATTGAAGATGGTGTGTGGTTTTTAGGTAGAAATGACCAAAGTGGTTCTAGAAACCCTTTTGTACAACTGAAGGATGCGATGTTCAGTCTTCAAAAATACATTTCTGACCACAATTCGTTATTAAAAGGAATTCCAATATTTCCGTTGGTAATTTTTACTCACTGTGAAATAGTGCTTGAAAGTGTAGAAATTGACAGAACTAGCTATGCATCGAGTAAAGAATTCAGAAATGGGAAATTATCTGATTTGTTAGAAAAGAAAATTTCACTTGCTCGTAAGGAATTGCTCAAGAAGAATTCTGCACAATGGTTACGAAATAATCCTGATAGACCTAATGATAAAGATATATTAGATTTAATTAGATTACTTCGCCCTAATATTGAATTGAGTCATCAAGTACTCAATCATTGTGAAGCCATTGAACAAGATTTATTAAAATTTACTACCGAACAATTCGATGCTTTAGATTCCTTGGTAGATCACTCATGTGTCTTGTTTAATGGTCCAGCGGGAACTGGTAAAACATTTATCGCTATAGAGTCAGCTATTAGAGCTTCTAAAGAGGGCAGCAAAGTATTATTTATTTGCATGAATAAGTTGCTTTGTGAACATATAAAGAAACAGCTTAGTGGCTATCCCAACATTACTATTTCGACCTTCCACGCCTTAATAAAATCTTATGATCCTCTGACTCATCCAGACAATGAGTATCAAGAGGGCTATTGGAACAATGACCTACCTCAATTGGCCTATTCTAATATCATCAATAAATCAGAGGATGGTTCATATGACCTTCTTATTATTGATGAGGCACAAGATATTATTGGAAATGATCTTTGGTTAGATTGCCTCGATTTGCTTTTGGCAAATGGACTTCCCTATGGTAAATGGCATATTTTTGGGGACTTTATATATCAATCGATCTATATTAGAAACGTTTCTGAGTCAGAATTAATTAGTAATTTAAGAAAAAGAAACCCAAGCTTTATATCTTACAAGCTTCACAAAAATTGTAGAAATACAGAGACATCATCCCGTCTAAGTTTAACTTTGTTAGCAATGGAATCACCCTACAAAAGCTATTTACGATCTCAATCATCAATTTTAGAATCTCGGTACTACATGTACTCAAATCATTCTGAACAACTAAGAAAATTAAATGAAATTCTTCAAAATTGTTTGAAAGAAGGTTTTAAATGTTCAGATATAGTCATTTTATCAAAAGTAGCTGAGTCTAAGGGCTTAGCTCACCAAAATAAAGTAGGACTTAATGCTGAGGTTTACACTTTCGGTTCTGACCGTTTGAGATACACATCAATACATAAGTTTAAGGGGCTTGAGGCACCAGTCATTATTCTTACTGACTTTGATGAAATTGAATCAGATGAAGCAAAGAAAATGATGTTTACTGGAGCAACAAGATCAACAGATTCTGTTTACTACTTATTTCATAAAAAAATTGAGAACACATTCAGATCCCGCTTTGAGAAAAAGTTAAACAGCATTAAGCGCAAGGAGTAAAAATGAAGACCGGAGCATCTATTAGAGATAACATAATTTTTAAAACTTTACATGAAGAACTAGTAGGACCTTGCGCTTACGGAGAGGAGCTTGATGTCCTTAATTCTCCATCCATCTCATCTGATGTAAATTCACCTTTTGTCACAAAATCAGATAGAGAAGAGATCCTAAAGGTTTATCCAACTCAAAGATATGGGGTAGGTGTTATCTATCCTATGGATACTAATCTTGAAGTGCAACATAATGAAACTCCTCAATCAGCCTCTCAAGAAATTACTGAACAAGTAGCCACTGAATATATAAAGACAGAAAGCTATCAAAACTCATTCCAAGTCAATCAATCAACGTCTGAAGATACTGATGATTTTGATATTTCACTTACCAGCACTAGAGCCCCCTCAAGTATTGGGATTTCTTTTTTATTAGATCCAAAATTATTAAATGAAATAACTTTTGAAGTTTCTGGAGCATTCTATAAAAATTTTAAGGTCAATATACAACGTGAAAGCAAAACTTTTCAAGATAGCTGGTGGTATCGAAAGCCTATCAAAGCTGCATTTAATAAAAATATCTCTGAGTTAGGTAAAAGTTTTCAATTTAATCTCTTAGATGAGTCTAATAATCAATCTGAGGATTTATTGAAGTCGTTTCGGATTGAGGGCGTTACTAGGGAATATCAAGGAAAGTTATTAATAACTATTGCATTAGTTAATCGTCATAACCTACTTGACAACTCATTTGTTGAGCGTAATCAAAAAAGCCTATTTCAATCGCAGCTTCGAATTACCACCCCTAACATAGTCTCACCGTCTATTCTTCCATACCCTGAGGCTGAGAATAATCATCTTAGTGAAGATGAGCTAAGCAATCGATTGTTATATAGAAATGCACCTGTTTTCGCTAGAGGACATGGCATTGCCGCAAATTGGAATAGCCTCCCTTACTCTGAAACTAAATCTGTTACTGAGGTTTTCACAGAGGCATTGCCATTCTTCGAAACACCAAGTATTTCCGCTGAGGTTGAGCTAGATGACCTAACCAAGCTTGAAATTTCAATGGAATCACTCGCCAATTTTGAGTTAAACAATGAAGGTGATCACCAGATCCAAGCCATGATAAAGGCCTATTCACAGTGGATTATTCAAAATCAAAGCTATATTGATTCAGCTGAACTAGAGTCTAAATTAAAAGAAACTGCCTTAACTCACATTAAAAACTGTCAAGAAGCTCTCTCCCGTATTGAGGCTGGCTACTCATTAATTTGTTCTGACCGTCAAGCTCGTCTTGCATTTCAACTTGCTAATAAAGCAATGCTGAAACAACAACAACATGCCCCTAAAACTATTCGAGGTATAAGTTTTGATCAAAATCATCATCCTTATGTAAAAACTAGTTTTCAAAAAAATAATAGTGCAAAAGGAATATGGCGTCCTTTCCAGATTGGTTTTCTACTTATGTGTATTCAAGGTGCTGTTGATAGTACTCATACCGATCATGAAAAGGTTGATCTTATCTGGTTCCCTACAGGTGGTGGTAAAACTGAGGCCTATCTTGGCCTAGCTGCTTTCACTTTAATCTACAATAGATTGAAACGGGGTAGTGAAGCCGATGGTGTACAGGTATTAATGCGCTACACCTTACGTCTATTGACTGCTCAGCAATTACAGCGGGCAGCCACACTGATTTGTTGTCTTGAAGTAATTCGTCAGGAGGAAAAAATTCCTGGTAAAAGATTCAGTATCGGACTTTGGGTTGGAGGAAAAAACACCCCAAATAAAAGAGTACAAGCTCTTAAGGATCTTTCTACTTTAAAATCTAGTATAAGTAGCAATAAAGAAACCTTAAACCCATTCCTATTAGATAGATGCCCATATTGTGCAACTCAAATGGGCATAGTAAACACCCCAGATAATAAAAAGGTGATTGTTGGTTATGTGGCAAATAAACAATCACAATCTGTTATTTTTTCCTGTATAGATACTAACTGTCCTTTTCACTTTCAAATCCCTGTCTTCGTAGTTGATGAGGATATTTACGATGAGCGACCTTCTGTAGTTATCGGTACTGTAGATAAATTCGCGATGCTAGCATGGCAGCCTAAAATTAGAAGTATTTTTGGGATTGGAGAAGATGGAAAAAGATTTTCTATGCCTCCTCAGCTTATAATCCAAGACGAATTACATTTAATTTCTGGTCCTCTAGGGTCCATGGTTGCACTTTATGAGCCTTTGATTGAAAAGTTATGTTCTGAAGACATAAATGGATTGTTTATAAAACCTAAAATTATTTGTGCGACTGCAACTACAAAAGGATTTAAAGAACAGATAAATGGTATCTACGGGAGAGTAAAGGTTGGAATTTTCCCACCTCCTGGTCTAGATGCAGAGGATTCATTTTTTGCAAAATATGCCCGTGATAATGAGGGAAATCTATTGCCAGGGCGTAAATATGCTGGTGTATGCGCACCTGGCCTTGGATCAATCTTAACGACGCAAGTTCGCACCCAATCGGCTCTTTTATTTGCTGCCAATAGAGTTGAAATTGAAAATAGAGATCCTTGGGTCACTTTACTCTCTTTTTATAACAGTATACGAGAACTTGGGGGAGCAATTACTCTATTCCAATCAGATATAGTGAGCTATTTATTAGAACAGAAACGAAGATACCCTCGATGGATTCTCCCTCGCAGAATCTATCAAGGCATGGAGCTTACCAGCCGCTTAAAAGATGATGAGATCCCAAAGGCTCTAGTTTCTCTTGAAGAAAAGCTTAATTTGGCTAATTTGAAAGATATTTATAAAAATTTAGTTCCTGAACTTAAGATCCTTGAAAGTCAGCATCCTGATCTTTCAAAATACACGAATCAATTGATTCAATCACTAGAGCAGAACCAGAAACTAGATCTGGAAGATTATCATTGTATAGAGAACATAAAATTGCTTCTGGATCGAAAGACCCCTAGTGTCAAACTGCCAATCAATTCTAAAAAGTTTTATGACCTAAGCTGTAACTACAATATACAAGCTTATTGCTTAGCTTCAAGCATAATTGAGGTAGGGGTTGATATTGATAGATTATCAGTCATGTCTATTATTGGTCAGCCTAAAACTACAGCACAATATATTCAGGTATCTGGTCGTGTTGGTCGAAAAGCTGATGAGCGTCCAGGATTAGTTGTCACTATCTATAACAACTCTAAACCACGTGATAAATCTCATTATGAAGATTTTAGAGGGTATCATCAAAGACTATACGCAAAAGTTGAACCATCAACAGTTACCCCTTTTTCTAGACCAGCAATTAAACGTGGGTTAGGAGCTATTACTATTGCTAATGCTCGTCAAATATCTCCACTAGATGCAAAACCAAGTGATATTAACAAATCGTTAATAGAATCTTGGAGAGATGAGTTGTTTAAGCTTAGGTCTAATTTAATGAGCTTAGATGAACAGAAGGATTTAACCAGTTTCTTTAATCAACTATTAAAACGATGGGATAATTCAAAAATAACTTATAACGAATGGGGACAATTAAAACCTGATAGTGAACCAGCACAACAGGACCTTCTTATTCCATTTGGTATCATTCGTAATCACAAAGCTAAAATTTGCTGCCCAACCAGCATGCGTAATGTAGATGGCGAATCTAGCTTATGGATTACAGGAGTTTATGATGAATCAGATGAGGATGATTGGGATGAGTAAAAAAAGTGAAGTTAAAACAAGAAAAGGGCAGTTGATTCATACCTTTGGTCCTGGGGCTATGCAAGTCAATAAGAATGGGGTATCAATGATTGCATGTGGTTTGGACTATTGGTTTACAAAAGACGGAACAATAGAGCCTCTGAGTCTGAATGTCATTGATAAGTATAAAATTGATGATAAGCGATTGAGTAATAAATTAGGAGTAAACCATTTTAGAGTTCCACCTAATGCAATAACTATCGATGGGCATCAAAAAGTATTAAGCCCAATTCCAGCGAGTAGATTTCCGTATTGGCATATTTGTAGTAATACAAACTGCCAACGACTTGTTAGAATTTCACCAACGAGGGAAGATGTACCAAAATGTGAGAGTTGTAGTGCTCCTGTTTACCAATCTCGTTTTGTTTGTGGATGTAGTAATGGACATTTACAAGATTTTCCTTGGTTTGAATGGCTAAATAACCATAATGGTACTGAATGCAATGAATCCACATGCAAATTAGCGCTTGTAGGAACAGGTAGTACTACTATTTCTGGTGTTAAAGTGAAATGTCTTACTCACGCTTCAAAACCAGTCACCCTCGCTGGAATTTTTACTAAAACTCAAAAAGGAAATGGAGAGTCATCATCAACTTTGCAGGAGAAAGGGGTTCATTGTTCAGGTCACTCTCCTTGGCTTGGGTGTAATAGTAATGAAGTATGTAATCAGCCGTTAGTTGCAGTATTGCGTCAAGCTACAAATATTTATTTTTCAAAAACCGATTCGTCTATCAAAATCCCGAAAACTGAAAATAATATAAACAGTGAGTTGGAAGAACAATTTGAGAGTCTTCCTTTAGCTCTAAAAGATGTAATCAATGCCAGTGGCGACTTAGAGAGCAAAGTGGCTATTATGATGGGGGCTTTTTATCCCATATTTTCTAAAGAGGAAATAGAAGAGTTTCTTAAAGGTTTACAACTAGGTGAAAAAGATTTTTTGCCTGAAACCGATAGTGATTATAAGTTTCAAGAATATCAATATCTTCTTCAATCAATGTCAAAAATCCCCCTTGTTACCAAGCCATTAATTATGGACAACTTTGAGGGTTGGTTTCAGAATTTCTTTTCAGCAGTAACTCAAGTTAAAGAACTAACCATTACAAACGCTTTCTATGGATTTGATCGTATAGAACCCCAAATTAATCGAACTATTGATAACTATAAAAAATCTTTACGAAAGTCTACGGGAGATATAGCAGATTGGCTACCAGCAGTTCAAATCCAGGGCGAAGGTATTTTTCTTCAGTTTAATTTAGAAAAAATTAAGCAATGGTCTTTGGAGTTTGAAAAAGAGAAAGCCTTTAGGGCTCTGATTGCAAAAGCAGAAAAAGTCCCCCTCTTCCAAAATATCGGAGAGATTGGTCCAGCATTCCTTTTGGTGCATACCTTTTCTCATCTTTTAATGAATCAACTCATTTTTGACTGTGGGTATAGCACAGCATCTTTAAGAGAAAGACTTTATGTGAGTAACACGCCTGAAAGAGAAATGTGCGGACTGCTAATATATACCGCAGCAGGTGATAGTGAGGGCTCATTAGGAGGGCTTGTTCGAATGGCTGAACCAAGCATACTTCAGCCTGTCATTAAAAAAGCTATAGAAAGTTCTAATTGGTGTAGTTCAGATCCTATTTGCCGAGAAGTAGGCAATGATGGTGGTCAAGGTCCTGCTGGTATGAATCTAGCTGCATGTCATAATTGTGCATTATTGCCTGAAACTTCATGTGAAGTTTTCAACTCGCTGCTTGATAGGGGGGCTATAACGAGCAAGGACTTGAGTTGTATGGGTTATTTTGATGAGTTGCTGACCGACTCCAGAATTTCATAGACAATAGTGGCGATTTGTCGAGCCAAAAGCGGGGGGACTGCATTGCCAATTTGATGAAATTGATTAGTTCTTTTACCCATAAAAACGTAAGAGTCAGGGAAAGATTGAAGTCTAGCAGCTTCCCTGACTGTTAAAGAACGGCATTGTGTAGAGTCGGGGTGAATAAAGTAATGCCCATCTTTTGCAATATGGCTGGTAATTGTACTTGACGGCTGATTTTTACCTTGAACTTTGAACCGATCTACAAATTTTCCACTATTCCAACTCTTATGATCAGGAGCTAGGGATCTCGGAAATTCATGATCCTTAGGATTCCTGCCGTAAGTTTCTCTAAAAACTGAGCAAAAAAAGTATCTAACTAGATCACTATCCATATGAGG
Source organism: Acinetobacter sp. NIPH 298 (assembly GCF_000369505.1). Classification (GTDB taxonomy): domain Bacteria; phylum Pseudomonadota; class Gammaproteobacteria; order Pseudomonadales; family Moraxellaceae; genus Acinetobacter. The sequence continues at coordinate 331,463 of NZ_KB850053.1, read as the reverse complement.
TCTAGGAGAATGATCTAATATTTTTGAATTTTCAGAGTCAAATACAAAGTCATAGTATTCATGATCCATTATGTTAGGATATTGATAACAAAGTGGTAATGAATCTTCTTCTTTCTCATTATTGAGAAGAAATAAATGTTCTTTTAAGGAGTTGATTAAGATCTCATCTAGCATAGACGCATCTACTTTTATTGTGTGATTGATGCCTTTAGTTATACTTTCTTTCCATTTTTTTACAGTATTATCTGATTTAAAATTTTGACTTCTACTAGAAAATTGACTGCGGCAAAATGGTAAATTTCCTATAGCTTCATTGACTGTAATTTGTGGTTTTTTTTCTAACTTCCCAATTTTTATCTTTTTAGAAGATAAAAGAGAATCCTTTATTCCTAAAATTATAACTCTATGTCTATTTTGGGGAATACCATAATTTTCGCTAGTTAAGATAAATTCCCTGACATTATTAAAGCCATTTACATTCAAACTAAAAGGTTTCCCATTTTTTAAGCTAAATAACGTATATCCTTCACTACAGGTTTGAAGGTCAGATATAATTTTATTAAATACAGGGCCACCATTTACTTGAGAAGAAAGAACTCCTTTTACATTTTCCATGATAAAAATATCTGGAGAAAATATTTCCATTATCTTTAAATACTCTTGATATAGAAAATGTCTTTGATCATTCTCTGGAATATAATTTTTATTTCCTTTATTTCTAGCTCTTCCGACTAAGGAATAAGCTTGGCAGGGAGGTCCCCCAATCAAAACTAAAGGCTTAGTTTTATCAATATCTTCCTTAATCTGATTGAAAATGGAAAGGTCTTTGGATTCATCTTGTCCTAAAGTTAAAAGAAATGTCTCTTGACATGCTTCATCCCATAAATATTTTGTATCTGGATTATGAGGATATGAGCGGTGTCCATTTATATACTCAAGGTACTCTTTGGGTAGTTTTTTTTTGTTTTGTACTAGCTTTCTATAAAAACTTCTAAGCCGTAGAGTTGAATGCGCGCATATATCTTTTTCTATAGAACATAAAGATTTGTATGGGAAAAACTTATCTTTAGTTTGAAATGAGAAAAAGCCTTCCCCTAATCCACCAGGGCCAGCAAAAAGGTCTATGACATTAATTTTCATTTATTTCAACGTAGAGATAGTTGAACACCAGGATAGTACTTTTAAATTTTTTGTAAAGTGCTTTTAGAGTGCTAAAGTACAAAAAATGTTTAAACTATTTAGCTTATTCTATCTAATTAAGAAAGTTGCTTTGGGTCCAAATGAATATTATTTTTGGCTTATTCTTTATATAATTGAATAAGCCTTATTGACTAATTTATTTGATATTTTTGCTCAAAGAATATATAAAAAATTAAGTTCTATTAATATAAGGCCCTAAAAACTTATCTCCATTAAAATGTACTAAGTGATCAGGATTGTCAGCTATCCAAACTTCAGTTTCCCATGCAATATCGGCAATAAAAGTTCTAAATTTGGCTCTATTCTGAAATGCTGTTACATATACAATATCAGCAGAGCAATCTTTAGTTAGCCCCTGAAGCTGTAGTAGCCTTTCTTCACTTATAGGACCTGAAGAGTGGACTGCTTCAATAAGATATAACCAATTTTTTTCTTTGGAATATGCTATAACATCTGGTAATTCTTCATGCGCAATATCGAAAAATCTTAGTTCTTTTAAACGCTTTTTATCCAAATGTAGATGTTTTTTTGCCGTATCACCTACGTATAGAACTTCGGCACCAAAACCATATCTGGGTAAAAATTCTTCAATAATAGATTTTTGTAAATCATTATGCTCACCTAAAGAAAAATTTAACTTTGTTCCATTTGAAAGGGTCACGTTGATTTTGGAAATTTCTCTCTCCCGTCTCAATTTTTCGCTTAATTTCTGGACATTCTCAAGTTTTTTTTGAACCAATTGATTCCAGTTATTAACTCCAAATGATCTTATTAAATCCGAATATAAGGGATTTAACATATAACCTCTAGTAGAGTCATTAGTCGCTGAAGTTGGGGAAGATTTATTGACAATATTAGCCAAGACTAAGTGTTTTAGATCTTTTCTTCTAATATCATCATAAGATCCCGAGCTTATCTTTTCCTCGAAATTTGCATTAATAAAAGTGATTATCTGTCGTGTTGTCAGAGCATGTGGGGTATTTGCATCTTTACAATCTTTTAATTCTTCAATTTTTGTAATTCCACATACTGCTAGAAAAGATAAAGCCATTTTTTCTATACTTCTAGAATATCCTTTTTCTTGCTTTATAGGTATTCCGAAGTGGTCAAGAATAAATAGAATTGTATTTATAAGTTCCTGATTTTCCTTTTTCTTTAGAGTAAATGTATTTGGTTTCTGAGGGTTTTTAGGATTTGGATCAAGATATTGCTTCATTTTCAAATAACTTCAATTGATGAGCTACAGTTGTGTAATCACTTGGATTGTTTGGATCTAGAATATGCTGTTTTATTTGCAAAGCAAGATGATAAGCAAAATAAGGCGCGACTGCATTGCCTATCTGTGTAAATTGACTTGTTTCATTGCCTGAAAAATTAAACCAATCTGGAAAACTTTGTAATCTCGCTGCTTCCCTTACGGTGATTCTTCTACGTCTACCATCTGGTAATCTAATGCGGTGCATATCACCTGTTGCACCTGCTAAATTACGGCATGTTAATGTTCTAGCTGGACGGTCAAGATATAAGTCTCTTGGATTTACACATTTAGATGCTTTCTCATAATTAGCTACATATTGATCCATTGATTCTGTAAAAAATTTAGACTTTTCATCATATTGAAATGCTAAATCTCCTAAAGCCTCACCTACTTTGATGCGCTCTAACTGAGGTTCAGGTAGCTTAATTTTATTTTTAGACCCAAGAACGATAACACGTTCTCTATTTTGAGGGACTTTATAATTAACGGCATTTAATAGTGCATAATCAAGGTGATAGCCTAAATGCTCTAACTCATTAAGAACTTCGTTTAAATACCATTTATTCTTATAAAGCATACCTCTTACATTCTCGAATAAAAAAACTTCTGGTTCGAGTTGTTTAACGGCCTCTATGAAAATGGGAAATCCATCTCTAGAATCTTGTAACCCCAGCTGTTTTCCGCCCACACTAAAAGGCTGACAAGGAGGACCACCTATAACAATATCTGCTTTAGGATAATTTGTTTCGGTTGTTAACTTTTCGTTCAGACACTGACCTAGCAAATTATTATTGTATGTATCAGCCGCATGACTGTTCATTTCATAACCGATTGTTTTGAAACCGCAGGCTTCAAAGCCTAAAGATAGTCCTCCACACCCTGCAAATAGATCTAGAACTGTTTTATTAAGTTCCTTATCTACCCAAGGCTTCAAAATTTTGCTAACTTCATTCGGATAATTCATTAGGAAAAAGACCACTAAAAGACAATGCTATCATATCAAACATACATAAGATTTTTTGCATTCATAGTTAATATGTATAACTGTTTAACATATAAATCCTACAGAGAAATACTTTATAACTTTTAATTTAGCTTTAAAAATTACTTTAGTCAGAAGCAAAACCTATTTTCTCAACCCATCAATAAAATCAGACCATTCCTGCATCATCTTTACTCGATATTCTAGATGTTGTGCATGATTGTAAGCTTGGGAAACAGCATTACCCACTCTATGAGCTAGCTGAATTTCAATTGCATCATGCATATAACCCTGCTCATGTAAGGTTGTAGAGGCAAGCCCACGGAAGCCATGACCAGTCATTTTACCGTTATATCCCATCGTTCGAATTGCACATAAAAGCGCATTGCTGCTAATTGGCTTAGCTGTACTGTAATTATAGAAAACGTACTGTTTTATGCCTGTAATCGATTGAATCCTTTCTAGTATCTCTAAGGCTTGTTTTGATAAAGGCACAATATGAGGCATAGCCATTTTCATTTTGTGTGCAGGAATTCTCCATAAATGATTCTCATAATCAATCTCATTCCACTCCATCATTCTAAGTTCTGCTGTTCTGACAAAAGTAAGGGTCATCAACTGTAATGCAGATCGAATGATAAGGTTGCCGTGGTAGCGATCCATCCGTTCAAGAAAAGCAGGGAACTCAGAAATATCCAAACGGGCCATATGCTTTACTTTGCGTGGTTTAAGTGCCTCGCCTAAGTGTGGGGTGGGATCGTTCTCAATAATACCTTTACGAATCGCAAAACGGAAAATACGTCCAGCTAAAGGAATTGAGCGTTTCGCCATTTCCAGTGCACCACGCTCTTCAATTTTTTTGGCACAAGCGAGCACATCTTTCCCTTTGATTTGATCAATTGGCATATTACCTAGGACAGGGAAAAGGTCTTTTTCAAATACGGATAAATCACGTAAGTAAGTTGCTTCTTTTATAACGGCTTTACGGTCTTGCATCCATTCCATTGTAAGTGCTTTAAAAAGCGTGCTTTCGTCTACCTGCAATTTTTTTTGTTTCTTCGCTTTGTTTGGATTAATTCCATCTTTTAACTTTAAGCGAGCTTCATCACGGATTCTTCTCGCTTGGGCAAGTGTGGTGTCTGGATATGTACCAATACTGAAAATATTTTCTTTGCCCTGAAAGCGAAATTTCATACGCCAATGCATACCACCTGACGGTGTGACTTCCAGATACATGCCTTTTTCATCAGAATATTTGGTTTTCTTTTCAGAAGGTTTGATCTTTCTGACCTGAGCATCTGTAAGCATTACAACGCTTCCCGTAGAATTTGGGGGTATAAAAATAGGTGTAATTTATTATACCCCCAGTTATACCCCCAACTATATCAGGATTCAATAGGGTTAATTGGAAAACATAAGGCAATAAAAAAAGCCTAAACCCTTTAGATCTAAGCTCTTAAGACTCTATGAGATATCATAGAAAGTAAACTTGGCGGTGAGAGAGGGATTCGAACCCTCGATACGCGCAAACGTATACACACTTTCCAGGCGTGCTCCTTAAGCCACTCGGACACCTCACCAAGGTGTGGGATAGTAACCAAAAAAAAACCAACTGCCAAGCGACAAAATCATAGATTTGCAGAAAAAGTTTTTGGCTAGTGGTAATATGGCGCAATCTCAAATCCGATTTGATTGAAATATATGCAAAGTGCTGCAAAAAAAACCGCATTGCCAGTGATGACATTGGCAGCCTTAGGGGTGGTCTTTGGAGACATTGGTACAAGTCCGTTGTATGCCATACGAGAGTGTTTCAACACAGGACACATGGCGATCAATGAAGCATCGGTGTTGGGGATTTTATCTCTGATTTTTTGGTGTATGAACTTAACCATTAGTTTTAAATATGTTTCAGTCATTATGCGCGCAGATAACAATGGTGAAGGCGGGATTATCTCGTTACTGGCGTTAAACCTTCGCTCAAAAGTATTTTCAGATAAAAATAAGATTTACTTGATCGCACTGGGTTTTATCGGCGCATCATTATTTTTTGGTGATGGCATTATCACACCAGCGATTTCGGTTCTATCTGCGATTGAAGGACTGAGTATCGTAACGCCTGCTTTTAATCAGTGGCTGGTTCCGATCGCACTTGGGATTTTGACAGGGCTCTTCATGGTACAACGGCATGGTACAGCCACGATGGGGAAACTATTTGGGCCAGTGACGCTGTTGTGGTTTCTGTCCATTGGCTTGATTGGTCTATGGAGTATTATTCAAACGCCTTATGTGCTGATGATGATCAATCCCTACTGGGCATTTAACTTTGTCTATGAACAGCCGATGATTGCATTTATCACCATGGGCGCAGTGATCCTGACCATGACAGGCGGCGAAGCCTTATATGCGGATATGGGGCATTTTGGGCGTATGCCAATCAAGTTGGCGTGGTTCTGTATCGTCCTTCCTTCTTTGTTATTGAATTATGCAGGTCAGGGCGCGTTATTGCTTCGTAATCCACAAGCAATTGAAAACCCATTCTATCTGTTAGTTCCAGATTGGGCATTATTTCCCATGATTGGGCTTGCAACTGCGGCTGCCGTGATTGCTTCGCAAGCGGTGATTACTGGGGTATTCTCGGTCGCCAATCAGGCGATGCAGTTACGTTACTTACCCCGTTTAACGGTGCACCATACTTCGGATGTTGAACAAGGTCAGATTTATTTGCCCTTTATTAATTGGGTGTTGTTTATTTCCGTCGTTATTTTGATTTTACTTTTTGAAAGTAGTACTGAGTTAGCTAGTGCCTATGGTGTGGCGGTGACCATGACCATGTTGTGCGGCACCATCCTCATTTCGACCTTGGCCTATGGCGTGTGGCGCTGGTCTTGGTGGAAAGTCGCGCTGCTGGCGATCCCTTTTTTATTACTCGATTTAGTATTTGTTGCGTCGACATCATTAAAGATCTTGGCTGGCGGTTGGGTGCCAATTTTAATTGGTGCAGTGGTATATACCATTTTGATGACATGGAAACGTGGGCGCGAGATTGTATATAAGCGTATGGAAACCGATGCGTTATCGCTAGACTTATTTATTAAAAGTATCGGTATGAGCAAGGAAACTCAATTTGTTCCTGGCGAAGCGATCTTTTTAACAGGCACGCCAAATATTGTACCGCATGCGATGCTGCACAATATTAAACATAATAAAGTGCTGCATGAGCGCAATGTGATCGTCACGGTCTATACCGAGGACATTCCATATGTGGCGACAGAAGATCGTGTAAAAGTGGAAAAACTGGATGATCACTTCTATCGCATTTATATGTATTACGGCTTTAAAGATCAGCCTAATGTGCCAAATGCTTTGGAACAAGCTTATCAGGAACTTGGTTTTGAATTCGATATGATGCAAATGAGCTTCTTTATTTCGCGTGATCGTATTGTGCATACTGTTGGGGATGGGATGTCACCGTGGCGTGAAAAACTCTTTATCTCGATGCAGCGTAATACCAGTCCAGTCAGTGACTTCTATCAAATCCCAACCAACCGTGTGGTTGAGTTAGGTAGTCAGATCGAAATTTAGTGATGAATTGATATGAAAATGGCACCATCAGGTGCCATTTTTTATGCTTTGATGATCAAGTGAACAGTTTGACGACATAAAGTGTCGTTCTGAGCCACTTGTGAATATACAGTTGCTGTTTGAGTTGTTAAGCTGCGCGTTAATATTGATTTTGAAGTGGTTATGGCTAGAAGAACAACTCGAAAGCGTAAAACGCAATTCGCTTTTTTGAGCCAAAATGTTGGAAAGATTTTATTAGCTTTGCTCGCAACGAGCAGCTTTGCGATTGCGTTTGGCAATGAGAAAATTTCTAAATTGATTCCATTGCAGAGCACCAATAGCGGTTGTTTAAATCAATTTTATCGGGATGTTCCTCCTTTATTAAGTAAAGAAAGTCTGCAAAAAGACAGCTACGCCCTGTGCTTTAATGATTTTAACGTGATGTATTCAGGCATCTCAAAAACCCCACTATGGTCAGCGGAATATTTAACCCCGCAACGTTTAAGTATTAAAATTAAGCGTGAAGATAATTTCCATGAGGAAACCCGTGTAGCAGAGCGACATCGCGCTTTGTTATCCGACTATCGAGGCTCAGGCTACGATCGTGGGCACATGGCACCCAATGGCGATATGAACAATAAAGCTGCGCAATATGACAGTTTCTCATTGGCCAATATGGTGCCCCAAGCGCCTAAAAATAATCAGGAAGTATGGCGTAAAGTTGAGGAAGCGGTTCGTTCTATCGTGACCAAACAACATAAGGATGCCTATGTCATAACAGGGCCGATCTTTGAGGGTCAACGCTTAAAAACCATTGGTAAAGGGGTGATTGTGCCCACGGCGGTATATAAAGCCGTATATTTACCAAAACAAGGCATTATTGGGGCTTATTATGCCCCGAATAACGCATCACTACAGGTTAAAGTGGTCAGTGTCTGTTATTTAGAAGAAAAGCTCGGGATTAATTTATTTCCACAATTAACCGAGCAGCAGAAGCGCAATATTTATCAGTTGCCTGTATCAGCACAGCAGGTCAAGGCCAATAATGAAATTCGTTATTTGCATTGGGATGGGCAAAGTCAATGCGCAGAAGAAGCGACCACTGACAGTATTCAAGTGCAGCAACGCCAATTTAGTTCAGGTCGAACCCAAGCCGCCGAAGACAGTTCCTCACCGTATATTGATGAAGATGCTAAACAAGCTGTGATCAAGCATTTGGTCGATATGCTGGTTCAGTATTTTTTACAATTGTTGAGATAATGTAGAGCATCTTGCAAAGCAATTGAGCTTGGCGCAGGCTATATCGATATAATAACAACGTGAGAATGAGATGTTTAAACCTTTTGAACATGGTGATGAGTCTTCAGCGATTTATGATCTGACTTTAGAAAATCAGGTCGATTGCGTGAGCTTATATGGCAATTTGCAAATTACTAAAGATCAAGCGGGTCTAAAAACTGCGAAAGCGTTGCAAAGCTTTATTAATGATGTGGTGGCGGCACTCGAGAAAGAAAACTTACCTGCGCAAATCGAGCGTCAAGCTGAACAAGAAATTGAAAATCCGTTTCTTTAAATGCAAATTGAAGCATAAAAAAACAGCCTACGTGAAGGCTGTTTTTTTATGAGGATGTATTATTCGTCTTTCTCACGTCCTACAATTTTATAAATTACCGCACCAATCACGGCACCAATAATTGGAGCGACCCAGAACAACCATAATTGGCTGAGTGCTGCTGTTTCAGCAAAGAATGCCACACCCGTACTACGTGCAGGGTTAACTGAAGTATTCGTCACTGGAATACTGATTAAGTGAATTAATGTTAAAGCCAAACCAATCGCAATCGGTGCGAATCCAGCAGGCGCACGACGATCCGTTGCCCCCATAATAATAATGATGAAGAATGCAGTCAGTACCACTTCAATAATGAAAGCAGAACCTAGAGAAAATTTATTTGGAGACAGATCACCAAAACCATTACTCGCGAAACCACCTGTACCCGCAAAGCCTGCTTGACCTTGTACGATAATGTAAAGGACCAATGCCGCGATCGTTGCACCAATCACTTGAGAAATAATATAAGGAGCAAGTTCTTTTGCTTCAAAGCGTCCACCTACCCATAAACCCACACTGACGGCAGGGTTAAAGTGACCACCTGAAATATGACCAAACGCGTAAGCACCCGTTAAAACGGTGAGACCGAATGCCAATGCCACGCCCATAAAGCCGATACCAAGTTCTGGATAGGCTGCTGCTAGTACAGCACTACCACAACCACCAAAAACGAGCCAAAAGGTTCCAAGAAATTCTGCTAAATATTTGTTCATTGTTATCACCACATATTTTTTAAAAAAAGAAAAACCAAGCATCCAAAACTTTATTATGGATATGTTTAACCCCTGTGAAAAAAATGTGAACTAATTCACATGGGTATATAGGTTCTTGTATAAAGGGTGTAACAACAATGATCAGTTGTGAAACAGTGAGTTCATCAATATTTTTATTACGAATTGTAAATTGTGTTGTTGTTCCGCCACTGTTGCGGTGTTTGTCCCGTCCAAAGTTTAAAAGCGCGCTGAAAAGCGCTTTGCTCTGAATAACATAGCAGTAAGGCGATTTCCTGTAGGCTGAGATGAGGGTCTTTTAAATACTCAGTCGCCAACATAAAACGAATTTGCTGTACACGCTCCTGAAAAGTAGTGCCTTGCTGTTGCAGATGCCGTTGTAACTGTCGAACAGACAGTCCTAATTTTTCTGCAATAAAATCGATCTGATATTGGTTCTTTTGCAAACCTGTCAAAATGGCATGTTGTAGACGTTGATCCAGTTGAGTTGAATTCGGTAACTTGTCTAATAAAGCTTGCGCCTGCTGTAACAGCAGTTGTTGTAGGGTGTGGTCACTGCTTTTTAATGGTTTAAACGCTTCAGCTACTGGCAATAGCAGTTGCGTTTTAGGCTGTTCAAAACGAACCTTGCAGCGAAAATATTGCTCATAAATGCTGATATTTTTTGGAGGGGGATTGACGAAATGCACTTCGTGTAAATGGATACTTTCGCCTGACATAAACAACTTGAGGAATTGCACCATCAATGCAATGGCAATTTCATCGGTGAGTTGGGTTGGATGCGGTTCAGGTGCTTCCCAACGAATGGAAACATAAGGGTCATTAAACTCGACCACCAAAGGGCTGCCATCATAAATTAAGCGATGAAAGTCATGATAGCGTGTTAAAGCTTCGCCCAAATTTTCACATGAAAGCGCAAGATACGCGATAATACCGAGATGTTTAGGTTGCACATAGGCTGCAATTTCTAACCCAAGTCCAGTTTTCGGATCTAAGCGATTGAGATCTTCAAGCAAGTCACGCCAGATCACATAATCGAAGCGTTCTAGGTTTTGAACGTGTTGTAATTGCTCAGGAACAGCAATATTTTCTGCCTCGCAATAGGCTTTGAGTAAATGCCCCAAACCACCAAAAACAGAGCCAGTATAGTTCTTGAGTTGAGACATCCTGTCGACTCCTTAGTTTGTCGTGTTTTGTCAATACAACTATAGCGTATCGTCAATACTTCGCCTACCAAAATTTATATGCTGAATATAAGTCAGGACAGATTGGGAAAAAATCATGCTAAAAGGTTTTATTGCAGGTTTGGCAGTTGCCAATGCATTTGAATGGTTTGCACATAAATATATTTTGCATGGCGTACATCGTTCAGGGCAGCCACGATATAGCCCTGTACCAAAAAGCATGGAATCACATTGGGCCCATCATCGTGAAGTGCGTAAGCAGGAATTTGCCGATGAATGTTATGTGCAAGGATTCGAACATTGGCGCACACGTAATGAAGTGATGTCACTGGCGGTGGTGGCGGGGGTGGCAAGCGTGGCGTTCTATCCATTCTCAAAAGGCATGTCTTTGGCGGCACTCTACAGTGCTGGGAATTATTATTATGTGCATCGCCGTGCGCACTTAGAACCTGATTGGGCGAAGGCTAGCATCCCTTGGCATTATGATCATCATATGAACTCAAACCAAGATGCCAACTGGTGTGTGACGCGTCCTTGGTTTGATTATGTGATGGGAACGCGTGTGGTCTCTTCTGCGGACTTAAAAGAAGCCAATCCATTGGGCATACCTTTACCCGCAACATTCTCTAAGCTGCTTACCCAAGCGATAGAATCAGTTTTTCCTGCCAAGTGGGTGGAACAAAAGCCAAAACTGCTTGCATCTGCTGTGATGAAAGAAGAAGAAAAGCAATCCGTGGCTTAAATTGAGTATTTAAAGGATGCAACGTGCAGAATTGAATCCCTCGATGAGATCGGTATTTAGATCGGTCGTGAGCAAACCAAATGGGGTGCTGTCGTGAATTGTCAATAAAATAGGGTTTTAATGTCAATATTTCTGCTGCTTTTATCGCTATTTTAGCTCAGGCACTTTAAATGCTTAGAATTTACTCAAAATGGCTGTATGTTCTCTTACCCTCTGGCGTTGTATATACGCAGTTTCTATACCTTGCTTAGCAGGGTATTTTTTTGTCTTAAATATGACCACATAAAAAACCTCTCAAATATTAAAGTTGAGAGGTTTGGCGTTAATAGAGAAACGGTTTAGAGGCGCATTTCAATACCTTGCTCAGCAAGATATTGTTTCGCTTCAGGAATGCTATGTTGACCAAAGTGGAAAATTGAGGCTGCAAGGACTGCATCCGCGCCACCTTTTAAAATACCATCGGCTAAATGTTGTAAGTTGCCTACACCACCTGATGCAATGGTTGGCACACTGACGCGGTCATTGATCGCACGCATTAGTGCGATGTCATAGCCTGCTTTGGTGCCATCGGCATCCATACTGGTAATCAATAATTCGCCTGCGCCAAAATCAGCCATTTTCACCGCCCATTCAATCGCATCGATACCTGTCGGTTTACGTCCGCCGTGAGTAAAAATTTCCCACTTATTTTCACCCGTTTTTTTCGCATCAATCGCAACCACGATACATTGCGCACCGAAACGTTGAGAGGCTTCTTGTACAAACTCAGGATTAAATACGGCTGCTGAGTTGATGCTGACCTTATCCGCGCCAGCATTGAGCAGTAAACGAATATCTTCTACTTTGCGCACACCGCCACCGACGGTTAATGGCACAAAGACACTTTCAGCCATGCGTTCTACAGTACGGTAAGTGGTGTCACGTCCATGATGGGTAGCAGTAATATCTAAAAAGGTAATTTCATCGGCGCCTTGTTCGTTATAACGACGAGCAACCTCGACAGGATCACCTGCATCACGAATATCAAGGAATTGAACGCCTTTGACGACTCGACCATTATCAACATCTAAGCAAGGGATAATACGTTTTGCGAGCATAAAATTTTCCAAAAAATCGCCAATAAAGAAAGGAGACCGATTTAGGTGCTACACCTTCATGAAGGGAACAGGTATTCTAGCAAACTTCACAGCTATTTTTTGCAGGTTTTCCATGTCGGTTTATACCCCGTTGAGTTTAGAACAAGTTCAAGCCTTTGCTGAGCCTTATGGTTTGGCAGTGATTGACCTGATTCCAATCCAAGGCGGTATTCAAAACACCAATTATTTTTTGGTGGATCAAAATCAGAAGCAGTATGTTTTAACGGTTTTTGAAGAATTAGATGCGATCGGAGCAGGTGAACTGGTGCCTGTACTGGATTGTTTGGGACAAGCAGGCGTGCCTGTGGCAGTGCCCTTGAAACACCACGGTCAAGCGATTCATAGTATTGCCGATAAACCTGCACAAATTGCGCCACGAATCATGGGTGAACATCCAGAAGATACGACCATTGAGCAGATTCAAGCGATTGCTCAAGCACAAGCAAAATTACATTTGGCTTTGCAAGGCTTTGCTCTAGAACGTGATTTTAACCGTAATCATCAGTATTGGTCAGATGTCGCTGAACAGCTCAAGCCACAGATGAATATTGATGATCAAAGTTTATTGGCGCTGGTCTTTCAGCAATTTGCCGACATCACACAACAACACCCTGATCGTCCAGTGGGCTTTATTCATTCAGACTTATTTAGAGACAACACGCTATTTGAAGGCAATCAGTTAAACGGTATTCTTGATTTTTATGAACTCAATCAAGATGAGTGGCTATTTGATATTGCGATTAGTATCAATGATTTCTGTACTGCCTATCCACAAGCGTATCTTGATCAGAGCAAAGCAGATGCATTCTTGGCGGCTTATCAGGTGATTCGTACACTTAGCGACGATGAGCTGGCGTGTTTAGATATTTATTTGGCGATGGCGGCTTGCCGTTTTTGGAGTATGCGTTTGCAAGTGGCGCAGAAAAATGCAGCGCATGGTCGTACAGGTGAAGATATTTCTCAGAAAGATCCCGTTGAAATGCGAATGATGTTACTAGACCGATTACAACGAATCACAGCTTAGGAAAAAGTCATGCGAGATCAAGGACGTTTAGTGGAATGGTTTGATGACAAAGGCTATGGCTTTATTCAACCCAATGATGCGAAGAAAGAGCGAGTTTTTCTACATATTAAAGACTTTGCTCGTACTGGGCCAAGACCGATTGTGGGCTGTGCTTTAGATTATTTGGTGATTTTAGATGAGCGCGGTCGCTATCGTGCGCAACAAGTTGTTTATTTGAAAGCATCACAAGTGATTGAGCATAAAGCCGCGCCTGTTCGACCGACCACAGCGACTGGATGGTCGCCGATGAAAGTCGGGATTGGGGTTTATATTGTCTTTATGGTGATTGCGAGTTTTAGCAAGCTATTACCGCCGTTTACTTTGCTCTTTGTAAGCTTGATGAATGCACTAAGTTACTGGTTGTATTCTCAAGACAAAGAGGCAGCGCAATTGGGCAATCGTCGTATACCCGAACAGACTCTGCATATCGTTGATTCTTTAGGAGGATGGTGCGCTGGTTGGCTTGCTCAACAAAAACTGAGACATAAAACACAAAAACAACCATTTCGTAAGATTTATTTCTGTACCATAGCCTTTCATATATTGTTGATATGTTGGTTAATTTCTCCACTCAATATTTTTCATTGAGGGAGGTTTTGGAGCTAAATAAAAATGAATTACTCTGTTGATCAAGACCCGAATCGTACTTTGACCTTGATTCTTTATGTGCTTTATATTATTGCGATTTTTAGCGGTGGTTTATTGGCGATCATTGCCTTGATTATTAACTATGTGAAACGTAGCGATGTACAAGGTTCAATTTTTGAAAGCCACTTTACTTGGCAAATTCGCACATTTTGGTGGTATTTAGCGTGGAATATTATTGCATTTATCCCATTTTTCTTCCTGTTTTTGACAGGCGATAATCCAAATGCATTTGCTGGTGTTGCACTGTCTGGCACGGTTTTCTGTGTATCGGTTATTTTTGTTGCATGGATATGGATCGTTTATCGTGCGATTCGTGGTTTGATTGCGTTAAATGATAATAAACCGATGTATTCGTAAGATGAAAAGTTGATAGAGACACCTCTATCAACTTTTTTTCTAAAAATGTCAGTAAAAATGTCAGTGCTATTTTAATATATATCAAATGATTAAATCATTTTAATGGTAGTAAATGTCAGTAAAAATGTCAGTGATCTTACACTTTAGAAGAGCAATTTTCCATGATGCTCTTTTAAAAAGCCCATTTTCACGATTTTATCAATATCTCTAAAGTAAGTGCGTTCGGTTTTCCCTGTAAATAGTGCTTGAACCACCGCTTGTTTATAAAGTTCGCTTGGTGAAAAAGAAACGCTCTCTTTCGCAATCAATGACATATAAAGAGTGACAACTTGAAATTGTCTTTCAGATAGTATTTTTTGATTTCGTGCTTCATTAAGTGCATTCTTATAGAGTAGAAAACGAATTAAATCATCACCTTGATCATGTAATAAATTAATTGTTCCAAGCATTCCTGTCGCCATGAAATCAACAAAGCCGTGGTGTGCCAGAGGTTCTTTCTTATCTGCTAACTTACGGCATTGGTTAAATAAAGCAAAATATTGGTGGATATTTTCTTGATAATATTTCCAAATCGCAGATGAGCTAAAACGGTAACCAGATTGCTCTAAAATCAGCATTTCAATTAAGCGACCTGTCCGACCATTACCATCCCAAAAGGGATGGATTAATTCAAAATAATAATGTGCCAGACTTGCTCGAACGAGTGCAGACTGTTGAATGATCGCAGGACTATTCAACCACTCGACCCATGCAAGCATAAGATATTCTATATCTTCAAGGCATTTTGGGGGACGATAAGAACCACCATGTTCAGGATCACCGACACGTGTTTGTTGTGTTGGTTGATTGTTTCGAAATTGCTTAGGAGGGTTATTTTGCTCATCAATACTTTGAGAGACTAACTGATGTAATGTAAGTACGTGGTGTAGCGAAATATTTTGGCCTTGATTGGGTTGCAGTTCTTGATGACTAAATTGTTTAATCCACTCAATTGCTTGTTTTAAATTCGTTAATCTTTTTTCAGCTGTTTTTTGGATTAACTTTGGATCGGTTTTAAGAATTTTTTCAGTTTCAGCTTCACTGAATTCACCACCTTCGATTGTATTGGTACTATAAATACTACTGGCAAGCACTTTGTCCTGCATTTGATCGATGATCTGTGGTAACCCTGGCATTTTATTAAAACGTCTTTGGGCATCGTTGATGCGGTCAATGATGGCCTGCAACTTTTCTAAATCTAAATTTAAACTAAAAGTAAATGAACCAGATTTATAGGTCATTATTCTTAAAGTATGATCATCTAGCCATGTTTTACTCAGTTCAGGCATAATTTTCTCGGGAAAATGTCAGTAAAAATGTCAGTACTTTTTTAATATATCTCAAATGATTACAGTATTCCAATGGAAAAAAATGTCAGTAAAAATGTCAGTCTTTTTGATTGTACTAAAATTCTTTATCTTTCAGGTTCTTCTTAAAAGACCTCAATTTCAACTCACTCACCAAAACCCCTAAGACCACCAGTAAACCACCAAATAATGCCAGTAGCGGCAACCTTTCACCTGCGATACGCCCAAATAATCCTGCCCAAACAGGTTCGCCAGCATAAATGATGGCAGCACGGCTTGGATCAACCATACGTTGTGCCCAATTCATCACAAATTGAATCAATGCACTGGCAAGCCCTAATCCCACTGCGATCATCACTAAGGGCCAAGAAAAAACTGGAATACTATGTTCACCAACAAGGGGCATACTGGCAAATGACAATCCAGAAGCAACCACCAACTGAACCACCGTGACACGTCTCAGATTCACTTTTCCTGCAAAATATCCGATCAAAATAATTTCTAAAGCGATCACAACGGCACAGATCAAAGTGAGCATTTGCCCATAATTTAAATTGATACTCGAAAAACCATTCCCAGTTAAAAAGACTAAACCGATAAATGCCAAGGCTGTACCGATCCATGTCATCAAGGAGGGGCTTTTCTGGAAAATGATCCACATCAATATGGGAACGAGTGGAACATAAAGCGCTGTCAGAAAGGCCGATTCACTACTCAGGATCGTTTGCAGGCCAATGGTTTGTGTACCATAACCAATGGCAATCATGAGACCAATTGCTGTACCTGCAAGAGTTTCCTTGAGCGTCAAACCAGCCATGGACTTCACCGAAATAAGCAAGATCACCAATGCCGCCACCGCAAAACGACAACCGACAAAAAACATCGGCGTACTAAAATTCAGCGCATATTGCACCGCTAAAAAAGTACCACCCCAAATCATAGTAATAAAAATCAGGGCGAGTTGAGGCGTATAGGCGTTAAATCTTGTCACAACAGTTCCTAAAGCGACACTTCATTTAGCAGAGCTAAATACCTTGCTAAATGAAATGTTTCCCCGAGCTTATCTTAGCAATAGCACAGGTTTTGTGGAGCGAACTAATAGTTTTGTGGTGGTGCTACCAATAAAGAATTGACGGATTTTGGAGTGTCCATAAGCACCGATCACTATTAAATCAATATTCTTTTGGTCGGCGTAATTCAGAATACTTTCATCAACATCACCTTCCAAAGTGCTTAATGTCATATTAAAGCCTTGTGACTCTAATTGTTCTTTTGCCCAAGCAAGTTGAGTGTGTATTTCTTGGTTGGGTTGACCTACATAGACCAGATGTGCAGCGAGTCCTTTAAGTAAAGGGCTATTCGCAATCTTCTCTACGCACTTCTTCGCCGTTGCACTGCCATCAAACGCCACTAAGAAAGATTGAGGCTGAGTGAAGGGTGATGAAGCAATTAAAACAGGTTGGTGAATGGCACGGACTACATTCTCGATTTGTGTGCCTATTTTATCGGAATGGTATGCAGTTTGAGTACCATGTTTTCCCATGATCAGCACACGTATATCATCTTCTAACGCGACAATGGTTTCTAACAAACTGCCACGACGTTGGAAGCTATGTACATCGAGACTGAAGTTGTCTAGCACATATTTTTTTGCCTCACGAAGCAAAATTTTGCCATGCTCAATCTCAATTTTTCCTCGACGTTCATCTAGCTCTACTAACTCATTTAATAAGCTTTCTCGACTTCCCAAGCCAATCGCACCGCTTAAATCCTGTGGTACTTGCGCTCTCGGCGTATCGATCACATGTAAAAGTTCAAGTGGCGCATTCAGTTTTTGGCTAAACCAAGCAGCATAATCACATACCGTATTTGTGCCGATTGAACCATCAATACACGCAATAATTTTTGACATTGTTATAATTTCCTTTTAGGGACTTCTTTCATCAATCCCTCTTGCGGAACTTCAATCGTTCCTCATTCTCCCAGTGGGAGAAACATAAAGAGGGAATAAAGTATGATGAAAGCGGTCTAGTGATTGTCCAAACGATCTAGCGCATTTGGTTTGTCATGTACACCAAATTTATCAACCATCGTTTGACTTGCTTCATTCATCCCGATCAGTTCAACATCCGTTCCTTCACGTTTAAATTTAATCACAACTTTATCAACGGCTGCTACAGCTGAAACATCCCAGAAATGCGCTTGACTAACATCAATTACAATTTTTGAAATTGCTTCTTTGAAATCAAATGATGCCGTAAATTTATCCGCAGAACTAAAGAAGATCTGACCAGTAACCACATAGGTACGGGTACTTTCAGTTTCATCGAAAACAGATTGAACTGCCATATAACGTTCGATTTTATTGGCAAAAAATAGCGCAGATAACAGCACACCGATGAGTACACCATAAGCCAAGTTATGGGTTGCCACAACAATCGCAACGGTCGCGATCATGACGATATTACTTGAGAGTGGGTATTGGCGAATATTTCTGAGTGAATCCCAGTTAAATGTACCAATTGATACCATGATCATCACAGCGACCAATGCAGCCATCGGAATGATTTTCAGCCAATCACTAATGAACACCACCATGATCAACAAGAATATACCTGCACAGAATGTAGATAAACGAGTACGACCGCCAGATTTAACATTAATAATGGATTGACCAATCATGGCACAACCCGCCATACCACCCATAAAACCAGAGGCGATATTGGCTACCCCTTGGCCTTTACATTCGCGGTTTTTGTCACTCGAAGTATCGGTTAAATCATCGACAATCGTGGCTGTCATCATCGACTCAAGCAAACCCACGGCGGCCATCGCTGCTGCATAAGGGAAAATAATACGAAGTGTTTCTAAGTTCAGTGGAATGTCTGGTAGCAAGAACACAGGCAGAGTATCAGGCAATTGACCCATATCTCCGACGGTACGAATGTCGAGTCCCATCAGAGTTGCAACAATGGTTAAAACCACAATGGTCACCAAAGGCGATGGAATTAATGTTCCGATTTTAGGGATGTATGGGAATAAATAAATAATCGCTAAACCTGCCGCAGTCATCGCATAGACATGCCATGTGACATTGGTGAGTTCAGGTAACTGTGCCATAAAAATCAAAATTGCTAAGGCATTCACAAAGCCGATAACGACAGATTTAGACACAAAGCGCATAAATTGCGCCAGTTTTAAATAGCCTGCCACAATTTGCAGGACCCCTGTCAGGATCGTCGCAGCGAGTAGATATTCCAGTCCATGCTCTTTTACCAGCGTAACCATGAGTAATGCCATTGCACCTGTTGCAGCGGAAATCATACCTGGGCGACCGCCAACAAAAGAAATCACAACTGCGATACAGAACGACGCATATAGACCAATTTTAGGATCTACACCTGCAATAATCGAAAATGCAATTGCTTCAGGAACGAGTGCTAAAGCAACAACAAGACCCGCCAGCACATCGCCGCGGATATTGGAGAACCATTGTTCTCTTACATTGGAAAACATAGAAATAGCCTATTTCTTTAAGAATATAAAAAGGCTAGTGATGTGATATATAAAAAACACACGACTACACCACATCACTAGACAGTGATGAGTTCATTACAAATAAGAGGTAAAAAAACTAAGGTGGCGTAAGTGTCATTATAAAATTGGAGAGTAAGATAAAAATCGGTACAAGGATAACATTTAAGCTTAAAAAGCTCTAGCCATTATTTAAATCACTAGAGCTCTTGATCAATTACAAACGATCTTCATCCAACAATAACTGCGCGTCACGAAGGCTCAATGTACCTTCATAAATTGCACGACCTGTGATCGCGCCTAAAATGCCCGTTTGGCCTTTTAGGTTACGCACATCATCAAGATTGGTCACACCACCTGATGCAATCACAGGCAAGCCTGAATATTGTGCCAAATTGACGGTTTGTTCAACGTTAACGCCTTGCATCATGCCATCACGAGCGATGTCAGTGTAGACAATGCTTGACACGCCTGCATCGGCAAAACGCTTGGCAAGATCAGTGGCTTTAACATCTGTGACATTGGCCCAGCCATCGGTTGCAACCATACCATTGATGGCATCAATACCAACGATGATATGACCTGCAAAACGTTTACATGCTTCGTCCACAAACGCAGGATCTTGAACCGCTTTAGTTCCAATAATCACAAACGAGACACCCGCTTCTAAATAGTGTTCGATCGTTTCAAGTGAGCGAATCCCGCCGCCGATTTGAATTGGTAGTTCAGGTTGAGCACGGGCAATTGCTTCAACCACAGGTTTATGAATTGGCGTACCAGCGAAAGCACCATTTAAATCAACTAAATGTAAACGGCGCGCGCCTTCATCAACCCAGTGTTGTGCAGTTGCGACAGGATCATCAGAGAAAACAGTATCGTCTTCCATACGGCCTTGTTTTAAACGAACACATTTGCCATCTTTCAGGTCAATTGCAGGGATGATTAGCATGCTTTCGCTCCTTGCGTCATCATAGAGTTTAAATTGACTACATATTAGCAAAGTATTGCTCAATCGCTAAGCTTTGGATGTTAGACGACAGCGTCTTTCTTTAAAGTTTTATACAAAGAAAAAAGCCAAGTCTAACAACTTGGCTAATCAATATCTAAATTCTGTCATTTATTTATTCAGAATAGTCCTGTTGATATTCCATTTGGATTTGTTGGCTTCGTTCAATGTAACCCTGATAAGCTGGCAGCGCGATTGCTCCGATAATACCGAAAACAAATGCCAGTGGAATAATCACAATATAGATCCAGCCAAATACTTTTTCCCAACCTGCTGTTTCCCGCAGAGGACCATAACTATTTTCACCGTCCGAGCCTTTTGCAGCGAGTAGATAGATTAAAAATATAAGGTTAAAGACGGGAATAAGCATTAACAATGATAGCCATCCAGTTTGATTGCGATCATGTAAACGGCGAATAGTAAAAATAAAAGAGACATAGATCATTGCAACATAAATCACAATGAAAAGTAGTACGGTGATTAAGGGGAAATCATCGCTTACTAGAAGATTGCCACCAAAACTTGCGAAGGCCAAAATGAAAATCACGATACAGAAAACAATCGTCATTAACAATGTCCATGCGGCAAAAGACAATCGGCCAAAACGACCTTTAGGACTTAGCGGTTTATCTACGGTTTGGATAGGTGAATTCATTTTTATTCCTATTTAGGTGTTCTTATACAATTGTTAAAATGGAGTGATCTGTATAGATGCGAATAATAAAGAAAATAATATGAGAATTACAGAATATTTTGATAAAAGCAGATCAAATGAACAAATTTGATCTGCTTTGGTTTTTCTAATTAGATGTTCCATTCCACAAAGTTTTTTAATAACTGTAAACCTGCGGTATGACTCTTTTCAGGGTGGAATTGTGTGGCAAATAAATTATCTTTATGAATCGCGGTACAAAAGTTCACGCCATAATCGCAAGTTGCTGCGATCACAGATGAATCTTGTGGTTCAACATAATAGCTATGCACAAAATAAAAACGCGCATCTTGTTCGATGTTATTCCACATCGGATGGCTTGGATCAAGTTGATGTACTTGGTTCCAGCCCATGTGCGGTACTTTTAAATTTGGCATTTCAGGAAAATGTTTAACTACGCCGTCAAAGATACCGAGCGCAGCAACGCCACCATTTTCTTCGGATGTTTGCAATAAGGCTTGCATGCCTACACAAATCGCCAAAACAGGCTTGTTGAATGCAGCTTGACGAACCACTTCATCAATACCAGCTTCGTGCATACCTTGCATACAGTCGCGCATCGCACCAACACCCGGAAATACGATTTTATCGGCTTTGGCGATCAGTTTAGGATCATTGGTCACGTCAACCGTTGCGCCGACATGTTCCAAGGCTTTTGCAGCAGAGTGCAAATTGCCCATGCCATAGTCAAGTAAAGCAATACGCGTCATTACAAACTACCTTTGGTCGAAGCAATGGTATTTTCTGCGCGTGGATCAACTTCACATGCCATACGCAAAGCACGCGCTAGAGCTTTAAACACGCTTTCAATCTGATGATGGCTGTTTTTACCTTTCAAGCTATCAATATGTAAGGTCATCAGAGCGTGATTGACAAATCCCTGAAAAAATTCAGAGAATAAATCGACATCGAAGCTGCCAATACGGGCACGCGTGAAGGGGATATCCATAAATAAACCAGGACGACCTGACAAATCGACCACAACACGAGACAATGCTTCATCTAAAGGTGCATAAAAATGACCATAGCGGCGTAAGCCTTTTTTATCACCCAAAGCTTGCGCAAAGGCTTGCCCTAAGGTGATTCCACAGTCTTCTACTGTGTGATGATCGTCAATTTCAAGGTCGCCATCACAATGAATATCAATATCAAATAGACCATGGCGCTTGATTTGATCAATCATATGGTCTAAAAATGGAACTCCAGTGTTGAGTGTGCCTTGACCAGTACCATCGAGATTGAGACGAACTCGAATTTTTGTTTCGTTGGTATTTCTTACCACTTCACTGATACGTTGCGTCATGGACACGTTCCTCAAAAAACGTCAAAAATGATTGAATTAAAAACCGAAAGTTTCGCTGTGACGAAAAAGTGACAGCATCATAGTTTGCTCAGGAGGGTTAATCAATGCCTATTACAGTACATGCCTACAGTTCTTTAGACCAACTAGGAATCCGTACTCAGCTAGAGCGACTCTATGATACCAGCCCAGAGTTCGGAGATGGGCAAGATGCGATGGAGCAACTTGAACAAAATCTACAGCAATATACCACAGTTTATACCGCTGAATTTAACAGCAAAATTATAGGTGCAATCTGGGCAACAGGGCAAGGAGAAAGCCGTGTTTTAGAATATATTGTGGTGCATCCTGCCAATCGTGGGCGTGGTGTCGCTGAACGTTTAGTTGAAGAGGTCTGTCGTTTTGAAGAAGAGCAAGGGGTAAAGTTATTTGAGCCGGGATGTGGTGCAATTCATCGCTGCTTATCCCACATTGGGAAAATCTAAAGCAGGTTGGAGCATTACTGGCTTTGTTGCAAAATTAAACGCTAGGTAGAAAAATCCGCAAATTTGCTTGACGGATTTTGACAAACATTGTTTAATACGCCCACTTTGGCGCGATAGCTCAGTCGGTAGAGCAACGGATTGAAAATCCGTGTGTCCCCAGTTCGATCCTGGGTCACGCCACCATGATTTGTATTTTCAATCCCTGATCCCATCAGGGATTTTTTTTGTCCAAAAACTTTTGCAGTATACTTTTTGGATAAGAAATGGTCATTTAAATCAAAAGCTCAGGATAGTTGTTGACTATTTATCTGAGATACGGCTTAATACACGCCATTGGCGCGATAGCTCAGTAGGTAGAGCAACGGATTGAAAATCCGTGTGTCCCCAGTTCGATCCTGGGTCACGCCACCATATTCAAAAAACCCCAAACGAAAGTTTGGGGTTTTTTTATGGAAAATCGAAACCAATGACAACGCATTTCAAATGCATAATTAACTGACGCCGATTGCTCAAGCTAACTATTACATTGTGGATGTATGATAAAAAGCAGAAAAGCATGCTTCCACATGCTTTCCTGCTGCAAATATAACTGTAGGGGCTGTAGTAGATTAGCATTGTGATAATCTACTTTTATGAAGATAACTAGATGTAAATTAAATAGAAAAATTCAGATAAGGTTGTTAGCGTTTTTCATTGCCGAAGTTACTGCTAGAACTGCTGCTGATTTATTGGGAATTCAACCTAACTCCGCAGCTCTGTTCTACAAGAAAATTCGTCAAATCATTATGTTTCACCTTGACCAAGATGCCATTGAAGTGTTTCAAGGACAAATTGAATTGGATGAAAGCTATTTTGGTGGAGCACGTAAAGGAAAGCGTGGTAGAGGTGCTGCTGGTAAAGTGATTGTTTTTGGTTTACTCAAGCGCAATGGTAAGGTCTATACGGTCATTGTACCTGATACTAAATCGAGTACCCTAATGCCTGTAATATCAAATAAAATCACTCCTGATAGTGTTGTTTATACAGATCACTGGCATAGTTATAATGCTTTAGATGTTGCAGGGTTTAGTCATTATAGAATCAATCATTCAAGCCATTTTGCTGATGGTCAGAATCATATCAATGGAATTGAAAACTTTTGGAATCAGGCAAAAAGAGTACTTCGAAAATACAATGGTATTGACCGAAATGCCTTTTCATTGTTTATTAAAGAATGTGAGTTTCGATTTAATTATGGCAGCCCAAAGCAACAGTTGAAAACACTATTAAATTGGACTGCAATTTAACCTTATCTACTACAGCCCCTAACTGTATTGTTAAGCTGATTTTGCTGTTTTGATTGGTGCTAGCATCTGTCCCGTTTCTTCAAAGTTAGCATGCCAAGACAGCGCTTCACGTAGGATGTGAGGAGTGTGACCACCTCTTGCACAAGCACGATCAGAATAGTCATTTAATGCAGCTTGATACAATGGATGTACACAATGGTCGATAATGACACGTGCGCGCTCACGCGGTGCTAAACCACGCAAATCTGCCAATCCTTGTTCTGTCACCAAAATATCCACATCGTGCTCACAATGATCCACGTGGCTCGCCATCGGAACGACCGAAGAGATATCTCCGCCCTTGGCAATCGATTTAGTCACAAAAATGGCAAGATGTGCATTACGGGCAAAATCGCCTGAACCGCCGATACCATTCATCATTTTGGTACCACAAACATGGGTTGAGTTGACGTTGCCATAAATATCAAACTCTAGCGCCGTGTTAATCCCAATAATGCCTAAGCGACGTACGATCTCTGGATGATTTGAAATTTCTTGTGGGCGTAATACCAGTTTGTCTTTGTATTGATTTAGGTTGCCAAAAACACGCTCGCCACATTTTGCCGATAATGTAACGGAGCTGCCTGAGGCAAACTTCATTTTACCAGCATCGATCAATTCAAAAGTACAGTCTTGTAGCACTTCTGAATACATCACCAGATCTTCAAAATTCGAATCTTTTAATCCTGTTAAAACGGCATTGGCAATCGAACCAATCCCTGCTTGTAACGGACCTAAATTTTTTGCTAAACGACCTGCCGCAACCTCTTGTTCAAAGAAGGCAATGAGATGATTGGCAATCGCTTGTGTTTCCGCATCGGGTGCAGTTACGGTTGAAGGAGAGTCGGCGGTGTCGTTGAGTACGATGCCTACAATTTTTGCTGGGTCGATCGGAATCGCCGTTGAGCCAATACGATCGTCCACTTGAGTTAAGGGGAGTGGTGTTCGTGTCGGACGATAGCTTGGAATATAGATATCATGTAAGCCTTCAAAGTCTTCGCTCAATGCAGTGTTGATTTCCACTATGACTTTTTCCGCAAAGATCGCAAAGCTGGCAGAGTTGCCCACAGAAGTGGTGGGTACAATATGACCTTGTTCGGTTATGGCAACCGCTTCAATCACTGCAATATCTGGGCGTTTGAGCTGCTGATTACGCATTTGCTCGACGGTTTCAGATAAGTGCTGGTCCACAAACATGACTTCGCCATTGTTGATGGCACGACGTAAGGTGCTATCGACTTGGAAGGGCATACGACGCGCCAAGACACCTGCTTCAGTCAATTGCTTGTCTAAATCATTACCGAGGCTTGCACCTGTAATTAATGTGATTTTTAATGGATTTTTTTTAGCACGATTGACCAGTGCTTGTGGAACGGCTTTTGCTTCACCTGCACGGGTGAAACCACTCATGCCAACGGTCATACCATTTTCAATAAAGCTGGAAGCCTCATCAGCGCTCATAACTTTGTCATGTAGGCTGTGAAGGCGAATGCGACTTAAAGACATCATCCATTCTCAATGTTGCTTTTTATAAGCGTTGGATTTTAGCGCTAAAATGTGAAAAGTGTATTGATTTTAGGCTAAGGTCTAACGCAAATCACAGTATATCTGATCAGAAAATGTCTCTCTAAAAATGTCCCGTCAGCGTTTGTCTGATTTTGTCGATGGTGTTGTTTTGTGGCTCATCCGTTTTTTCGCTTGGAATGGGCAATGAAATGACCACTTCTAAGCCACCTTGTTCGCGGTTGCGAATATTGATTTGCCCTTGGTGAATATCAACAATACGCTTCACGATCGCAAGGCCAAGTCCACTGCCTTGAACGGTGCGGGCTGAATTTCCACGCACAAACGGTTGCATCAACTCTTCGACCTGATCGGGAGGAATGCCCTCGCCATGATCAGCTACGGTAATGAGAATATGATCATCGACATGGCTGGCAGAGAGTTCAATCGGCTCAGAACCATAACGTTTCGCGTTATTGAGCAAATTGGCGATTAAACGTTTCAAAGATAAGCTACGTGCTGGAATGATCGGTAACTGTTGTGCTTCAAACTGAATATCGAGCGGTTGGAATTGCACCACCAACTCTTGGAGTAAGGTGTTGAGATTGGTCTCTGTCAGCTCTTCATCAGAACCATCACGCATATAAGAAATGAATTGATTTAAAATCGCATCCATATCATCCACATCGTAGATCAAGCCTTCTCGAAAGAATTCATCAGGTAGCATTTCTGCGGTTAAACGAATACGCGTCAACGGGGTGCGGAGGTCATGTGAAATGCCTGCCAACATGATTTGCCGATCACGTTCTGTTTGTTCAAGGGTATAGACCATGTGATTAAAGGCTTGATTCACTTGGCGGATTTCAAGTGGGCCGTGATTGGTGTCGAGATATGGTGCTTTGCCTGTTTTACTATAATTGTTGGCGGCATTTTGTAATCGACGTAAGGGGCGATTCATCTGGCGGACCAGAATGAGAATAATAATTGAAGAGAGAATAGGCACACCAAATAACCATGATGCAATCAACTCGACACTGTAATTATCATAGGTTTTGAGTGGTTCGCGGACCCAGTTGCCATTCATTTCTGGTGTTTGAATCCAGATGCGTGGAATCGGTTTAAATTTGAAATAAACCGTCACGTCTTTTACACCTAACTCTTTGGCGAGTTTGGCTTCAATTTGGTTGGTAAATAATTCAGCAAGGAATTTCTCTTCAACTTTAGGAAATTCTTTGGGATCGGTAACGTACTCGATGCCAATACGGTTCTTTAACCAGTCATCAATATCGACTTCGGTATCTCGGTGTAAAATCCGAATATCGGGATTGTTAATGAGTTCAAGTTCAATCGCGAGATAACGCGCATGTTGTTGCAACTCAGGTAAATACAAGGTACGCCAAAAGAACCACAAAGACATAAATAGACTGAAAAAGACCATGGACAGTACCAAGAGGGTGGTACGCATGGCAGCAGAACGCGGTTTGATTTTATCTAAAAAACGTTCCCATTTTGTTCGCGGCCTTTCAGAGTAGGTCGCGAAGTCAGTAAATTCTTGCGGATCAATTGGTTCAAGTTTCAATGTCTAGTTTCCTACGCTCATTCCGCACCATCTGGAACAAAAACATAGCCTACACCCCAGACAGTTTGAATATAGCGTGCACGTGCTGGGTTGTCTTCGATTAAGCGACGTAAGCGAGAGACCTGTACATCGATTGAACGCTCCATTGCGCCCCATTCACGACCACGTGCGAGATTCATCAGTTTGTCGCGCGTCAATGGTTCACGTGGATGTTGGACCAGTGCTTTGAGCACGGCAAACTCACCTGTGGTCAGCGTCACAACTTGACCTTCACGGGTTAGGGTTCGGGTGGAAAGATCTAAAGCCCAAGGTCCAAAACTGACGACCTCAACGTGCTGGCTCGGTGCACCTGGTACTTCACGCACCTGACGACGTAATACTGCACGAATACGTGCCAGTAACTCATTTGGATTGAACGGTTTTGGTAGGTAATCATCTGCCCCTGCCTCTAGGCCCGCGATACGGTCTGAGTCACTGCCACGCGCAGTAAGCATAATGATCGGGGTGTCAATATTGGATTGACGTAAGCGACGACAGATACTTAATCCATCTTCAACCGGTAACATAAAATCAAGGACGATGAGCGAGAACAACTCACGTTGTAGTAAACGGTCCATTTGTGTCGCGTCATGGGCAGTTTTAACTACAAAGCCTTTGTCTTCGAGGAAGCGTTGTAAAAGCGTACGCAAGCGCACATCATCATCGACCACTAAAATGCGTTCGACCCGGTCTGTTTCATGGTGAACAGTTTCCGTCGATTCTGCAGGTACAACTAAACTCATGCTGTGCTCCTTTATCGTTTATTGTCATCGTCTTTATGCAATGCTATAGGGGCTATTTATATTTCAACCCTGCTTTGCGTTATCGGCTAAAATCTAGCACCGTATACGGCTTATGTCGCAATGAGAGCTATAGCTCGTAAGGTGAATGTGAATAGACTCTGTAGTATACGACTCATTGCACAGTCTTGGCTATGTTATAAAGCAACAAATATTGCCAATAAAATCAAGAGAAAGATACCAAATATATACAGGTAAAATTATGACAATCAATCTATTTTTCAATATTTAGGCTGAAAAAGCTCGGTATTTTAGAAACATTGTTCAATTAGCATAATCTGTAGGGTTTGTGGGGAAAGAAGTAACCCTATGCACAATATTTTAAAAAAACAATAGTGGATTTTATAGCCATGGACTTTATAATCATTGCTTTTAGACTCAACCCTTGTGGAATCAATCACGATGACTGACTTAGTTCAGCAGTTGGCAAATGAACTTGCCGTACGTCCAAACCAAGTAGAAGCTGCTATTCGTTTAATTGATGAAGGCGCTAGTGTTCCTTTTATCGCACGTTACCGTAAAGAGGTCACTCAAGGCTTAGACGATACGCAATTACGTCAACTTGATACACGTTTAACTTACTTGCGTGATTTGTACGAGCGTCGTGAGAAAGTGATCCAGTCTTTACAAGAACAAGATAAATTGAACGATGATTTATTGGGGCGTGTAAATGCTGCTGAAACCAAGAATGCGTTAGAAGAAATTTATGCGCCGTACCGTCCGAAACGCACCAGCAAATCATTTAAAGCAAAAGAAGCGGGTTTAGGTGTTATTGCTGAAAAGATTATTAATGATCAAATTGATCCAACTGAAGCTTTAGCTGGTTTTAGTCATGAAGACTATCCAGATGTTGAAAGCCAGCTTGATGCAATTCAGCATATTTTAATTGATGATTGGGCACAAAATATCGCCTTAACCACTGAATTAAAACAAACTTTTTCTAAAACAGCAGTGTTGAAAAGTGCGGTCGCTTCTGAAGAGAAAAAAGAAGTCGGCAAAAAATTCCGTGATTATTTTGAGTTCTCAGAAAACTTAAATAAAGTACCTTCACATCGTTTATTGGCGATGTTACGCGGTCGTCAAGAAAACGTATTGGGCTTGAAAGTGGATGGTGAAGATGATGCACCATTGGCACGTATCGAAACGGAATATAATCTTGAACAGATTCAACCGCAAATACGCCAAGATTATTTAAAACAAACTGCAAAATTATTTTGGTTGGGTAAGATTCGCCCACAAATCGAACATTCATTATTAACAGATAAGCGCTTAACCGCAGAAGCTGAAGCAATGGATGTCTTTGCAGAAAACTTACGTCATTTATTGCTTTCTGCACCAGCAGGCAGTCGCACCACCTTAGGTGTAGATCCTGGTATTCGTACTGGTGTGAAGCTTGCCGTGGTGAGTGATGCAGGTGATGTACTTGCACATAGCACCATTTATCCATTTGCACCGAAAGAAGATAAAGCCGGTTCGATTGCTGAGCTTACGCGTTTATGCCGAGAGTTCCACGTGGAACTTATTGCGATTGGCAATGGTACAGCGAGTCGTGAAACTGAAGCTGTGGTTGCAGAAATGATGGCAGCCAATGCTGACTTGAAACTGACACGTATCACGGTGAGTGAAGCAGGTGCATCAGTTTATTCTGCAAGTGAATTGGCTTCGCAAGAATTACCTGACCTTGACGTGTCAATTCGCGGTGCAGTCTCAATTGCCCGTCGTTTACAAGATCCATTGGCTGAGCTTGTTAAAATCGACCCGAAATCAATCGGTGTAGGTCAATACCAACATGATGTCAATCAAACAGGTCTAGCAAAAACCCTGGATGCTGTGGTTGAAGACTGTGTGAATGCTGTTGGGGTGGATGTGAATACCGCTTCTCCTGCGATTTTGGCTTATATTGCGGGTCTGAATAAATCCATTGCACAACAAATCTTTGAATATCGTAAAGAACATGGTCGCTTTGATAGTCGCCAAGCATTGAAGAAAGTACCACGTTTAGGCGAGCGTACTTTTGAGCAAGCAGCAGGATTTTTGCGTATTCAGGATGGTACAGAGCCATTGGATGCGTCAGCCGTTCACCCTGAGAGTTATGGCGTGGTTGAAAAAATCGTTGCGGCGAAAGCGACCACAGTCAAAGACATCATTGGTAATACTGAAATTATTCGTCAAGTCAAAGCAGATGAGTTTGTTGATGACAAATTTGGTTTGCCGACCATTCAGGATATTTTGGCTGAATTAGAGAAGCCTGCGCGTGATCCACGTCCAGAGTTCCGTACTGCAAAATTCCGTGACGACATTACCGAAGTTGCACAACTCACTGAGGGTTTGCAGCTTGAAGGTGTAGTGACCAATGTTACGAATTTTGGTGCTTTCGTAGATGTAGGTGTGCATCAAGATGGTTTAGTGCATATTTCTGAACTTGCCAATGAATTTGTTTCTGATCCGCATAAAGTAGTGAAACCAGGTCAAATTGTACAAGTTCGTGTGATTCAAGTGGATGCAGAACGTAATCGCGTCAACTTGAGTATGCGTGCGGAAGGTTCTGCGCCTGTGAAAGCGCCTCGTCAGCAACAGCGTCCACAGCAAGATCGTCCTGAACGTTCTGAGCGTAAGCCTCAAGGTCAGCGTCCACCACGTAAAGAAGGTGACTTTAAACGTCCGCAAAATAACAAGCCAAAAACCGAGAAACCACAAGAGCAAAAAATTGGTGGTTTAGGTGCGTTGTTATTGCAAGCAGGCATTAAAGGATCTAAATAAAAGTTGTTGTTTGCTGTTTAATAGCTTTTAAGTTCAAGCTAGCTCTTGTTTTAAATACTTTTTCTATGAAAGGGAAGTTGATTAATCAGCTTCCTTTTACTTTACAAAAATTAGATCAATTAAAATTATGAATTTTTATAGGGGGTAATATGAGAAATCAACAATTGATAAATGACCATCCGTTGCTGTGGAGAGGGCGATTTTCAAGATTATCTTATCTGGCATGGATGGGATTAACATTTATACTTTTTGTTTGTGTACTGTTTTTTGATTTTTTTCGTTTAGGTTTGTGCATCCAGTCGAAATCTATTCGCTTGACATGATTTCTAAGGCTTTTTTTCCGTCAATCATTTTTATGATTACATCATTTTATCCTTTCTTTGTTTTTATGATCAGGCGGTTACACGACTTAAATCAATCTGGATGGTATTCACTTTTTTCACTCGTACCAATTCTGAGTTTTTTCTTCTATTTCTATTTAATGTTTGCCAAAGGTCAAGATCGACGCAATACTTATGGCAATTATCGGGAAACGCCTTTGTGGGAAGGGTTTTTAGGCTTAGCCACAGGCGGTTTGATGTTAGGGGTGATTGGTGTAACGATTTACGCATTTTTTAAACCACGAAATGCTGAACAATCTTCTAGAATATTACAGATTATGTTGGGATTGTAATTTTTTCAGAATATAAGTTTTGACCACTTTGGTATGTTCTTTTCTAAACCATATACAGTCTAATATGTAAAAACCTTCCTTCGGGAAGGTTTTTTGTTTGGGCGGATTAAGTGATAGATTGATAATGGAAGATAAAACAGCAATTTTATTCTATAAATCTGATCCCATTGCGTTAACCTGATTTGATGCCAAAATCCAAAGGAGGTCGTGATGTCACGTAGACCTCGTGAACAAGTCGATTACTTACACCTCGAAGAACTCGGTGGTTTAGAAATGCTGAAAGCCAGTTACTTTCAGCAGGAGTTTTCACGACATGTGCATGAAGGATTTTGTATCGGTGTGATCGAAGAAGGAGCACAACGTTTTTATCGCACAGGTGGCAATCACGTCGCACCGCAAGGCGATATTATTTTGGTCAATGCCGATGAAGTGCATACAGGTTCTTCAGCAGTAGAGACGGGTTGGCGTTATCGGGCGATTTATCCTACACCTGAGGTGTTTAATGAGCTGACACGCGATTTGACCACTGTTCATGGTACTGCACCGTGGTTTAGAGAAGCCGTATTGCATGATGAAGGTTTGGCACAACAATTCCGTTTGCTATTCGACTTATTCGAGCAACCCAGCAACACCTTACTGAAGCAAACCTTATTTCTCTCTACCATCGCTTGGCTAGTGTCGAAGTATAGTCAAACCAAGCCGCAAGCGACCGATCTAAGTAATGCCAAACAACGGATCTTAAATATTAAAGAGCTGATGGCATCAATGCCTGAACAAGAGTTTTCTTTGATGGCATTGGCTGACATGGCCAATCTAAGCCAGTGGCATTTTCTACGCCAGTTTAAAAAGCATGTGGGATTGTCTCCACATGCATGGTTAGTGCAGGCACGTTTGCAAAAGGCACAAAAATTATTAAGGCAAGGACTAAATTTATCTGAGATTTCGCAGCAGTGTGGCTTTTCAGATCAGAGCCATTTTAGTCGGCATTTCCGTCAAACTTTTGGGATTACGCCAGGCGGCTATATCGCTTATCTCAAATAAAACAGCAATTTTATGCAATCTTCATAGATTAATTTTTGGCATAGTCATAGACCCCTTATAAACGATTGTAATGCTGATGTTGACTGAGACGATCGAAGACACCTCTATGTCTGTGCCTCGGGCCTTTTTAAATGGTGTGGTCAAAATATTGCCCTTGTGTTTTGCTGTGTTGCCTTGGGGTATCTTGGCAGGTTCAATGGCGATCCAAGCTGGACTAACGACCATGCAAGCCATTGCAATGTCAGCATTGGTTTTTGCTGGCGCTGCTCAATTGATGACTTTAGGCTTGGTCATGGCAGGAACACCTGCACTTACGATCATCATTTCGGTATTTCTGATTACCACGCAGCATTATTTATATGCGCTGTATTTACGTGAAGATATTTCCAAGCAACCGTTAAAACATCGGTTAATGTTAGGTTTTTTACTCACAGATGAGTTGTTTGCGGTCAGTATTAAAAAACAACAGCACTATATTTACTATCTTCTCGGGGCGGGTAGTTGCTTTTATCTATGCTGGGTATTGTTTAGTGTGTGTGGCGTGCTGCTTGCATCCTCTGTGCCGAATTTAGATCAATACCATCTCGATTTTTCGATTGTCGCGACTTTTATCGCTATCGTGATTCCATTTATTAAAAATTTAAATACTTTGGTGGGTGTATTGGTTTCAGTGGCTTTAACTGTGGTGTTTCTGAGTTTAGGTTTTAAAAGTGCAGCCATTATGGCTGGGGTGATTGGTATGTTCACAGCAACTTGCCTGCAAAATCTGCGGGAGCGTACAACATGACTTGGTTTGTTCTGATTATTTTGGCATTGGTGGTATTTATGAATCGCTATATTTTGCTTGAACCGAATATTCCGCTACGTTTACCGAAATGGTTCCAACAGTCATTGCAGTATTCAGCACCATGTTTATTGACTGCGATTGCCACACCGATTGTCTTTATGGATGAGCAGGGTGCATTTCGTGAGACTTTATTGAATCCTTATTTTATTGCCACCCTTCTAACCATTGCGATAGCGTATAAGGTTCGCCATACCTTACTGACGATTGTTCTCAGTTTGGCTTGTTTTTATGCTTTGGTATTTTGGTTCAATTAAAAAAGCTTGGGCACATGTGAATCATGCCCCAAGCCCTTCTCATGAACATGAATTATCGCGTGGTATAACCTCCATTGGCGAAAATGGTTTGTCCAGTTATCCACCAGCCATCTGTGACTAAGAAACGAATCAAAGGTTCAATATCTTCGATTTTGGTGAGTCCACCGAGCGCCGATGCCGATTTATGATAAGCCACTGCCTCAGGCGCTTCTTGACCATAGAAAAATGGCGTATCCATGGGACCCGGCGCGACAGCAGTCACCGAGATACCGCGTTCGCCAAACTCTTTGGAAGCCGCACGGGTATAATGTTCAACAGGGGCTTTTAATCCTTCATAAGTAGAATAAAGACCTGTGTAGGCTGCCAATAAACTGGTCACAATGCTACAGATTTTGCCGTTTGGGTTGAGATGGCGACCTGCTGATTGAATAAAGAAATAGGCAATTTTATTATTGATGTCGTTCATCACATCAAACTCTTGTTCGGTGGTGTCCAAATAGGGTTTTTTCAACACACGACCGACGGTATTAATGGCAATGTCAACACCGCCAAATTCAGCTTTGGCTTGGGTAAATAAGGCTTCGATGTTTTGAATATCGGATAGATCGGCTTGAATCAAAATGGCTTTGGCACCGAGCGCTTGTACGGTTTTTAAGGTGTCTTCGGCATCGGCTTGTGTCGCTGCACTATTATAATGGATCACTAAGTTTGCACCTTGCTCAGCAAACTTACGTGAGATCAAACCACCTAAATTTTTTGCACCGCCTGCGATGAGGACGGTTTTACCTGCTAACTCGTGTTGTGACATGACTGCATCCTGATTTTGTTTTGTGTGAAAATTATCCTAAATCAATTTCTTTGTTTGAAATAGTTGTTAGTATTGAACTGATTGTGCAAGAAAGTTGAATAATAATGGATAAGATCGAG
Source organism: Acinetobacter sp. NIPH 298 (assembly GCF_000369505.1). Classification (GTDB taxonomy): domain Bacteria; phylum Pseudomonadota; class Gammaproteobacteria; order Pseudomonadales; family Moraxellaceae; genus Acinetobacter. Next base: position 296,858 of record NZ_KB850053.1, on the reverse strand, counting down.
CGCCTAAAAACATTTTGTTTGGTGGCAGAAAAGCAGTCTTTCGCACAAGCGGCACTGCAATTGGGGCTGCCGCGTTCTAATGTCACTTACGCAATTCAATCACTTGAAAAAGAATATGAAGTGCTGTTGTTTTACCGTACGACACGTAAGGTTGCTTTAACGCATGAGGGCAGTCTGTTTTATGACGAAGCGATCCGTTTGGTCGCACAATTAAAAGAACTAAATCGTTTTAAAACCCATGTTCGTAGCCAAGAGGGCAAGATCAGTATTGGTATGCCGAAGCGACTGGCAACACAGCTTTTGATTCCGAATTTACTCGCGTTTTATCAGCGTTATCCAAAAGTAAAAGTGTTGATCAATGGCAGTGATGATTTTTCTAATTTGATCGAACAACAACTCGATTGTGTGGTGCGAGTTGGGCAATTTCAGGATGAATATTTACTGATCCGACCGATTACCCAGACTAAGATCTGGACATTGGCATCACCGCAGTATGTCGCTGAGTTCGGTGAACCTAAAAGTTTCGATGAGTTACAGCAGCATTTCGCCGTGGATTATCATGTGGCAAAAAATTATCGAGAAATGAGTGAGCTTGCGTTTCGTGATCATCGTATCGATATGCCGTATCGCTTACTGATCGAAAACACCGAAGCTTATATTCATGCAGGTTTGGCGGGTATTGGCATGATTCAAATTCCTGAGTTCGATGCTGCGCCATATGTACAACAAGGAAAACTGCAACGCTTATTTGTCGATATTCCCAGTCTAGAATTACCGGTCAATATTTTGCTTACCGACCGTCAATACCGTCCAAAGTATTTTCAGGACTTCATCGAATGGTTAGATGATTTACTCAAAAGACGGCTTTAAGCTGCGGTTTTTTGTCAAGAACGATTGCTTTGACATTGAGCAATATTTGCAGTAAAACTTAAATTAGAGCAATTACTCTAATTTTATGTGGGAATAATAATGCAGATTGGTCGACAAGCATGGATGATACAAACTTCAGGTGATTTATCTTTGAAAGATCGTATGGCTCTATTGAGTCATAGTCTATTACCTGTATTGAAACAAAGTATAAAAATGTATGGCTTAGCACATCGCTCGAAGAGCAAAGCACAGCATGATTTGAGTCTCGATGATTTGTATTTACCCGACAGCATTGATGTAAAGCAGGCATTGCAGAAGATGCAATCTTGTAGTTCTGAGGCCTTGCAAAATCATTGCCTGCGTACTTGGTGCTATGCGGTTGCATTTGCCAAGATGCAAAACTTAAAGCGCGATGATGAGCTATTGGCGGTGTCATGTTTATTGCATGATTTGGGGATGACTGAACAGCATTATCAGCACCATGAAAACTGTCGATGCTTTGAAGGACAGGGGGCTCATGCTGCAAAAGACTGGTCAATTGAGCGAGGATGGCATGCCCCTCGTGCGGATCAATTGTTTGATGTGATCAGTATGCACATGAATCCTTATGTGGCGATGGAGGATGGTGTCGAAGCACATTTACTGCAACAAGCTGCCAGTTGTGATGTAATTGGCAGTCGTGGTTTTGAATTTTCTCAGCAGTTTAGACAACAATTATATGCGCAACATCCACGCTTGGACTTTAATCACAAGATGATTGAATTTAGTCAGTTAGAAGCGATCAACCGTCCAAAGTCTCGTACAGCGATGGTGGTACAAAGTGGTTTTAAGCATCTTATAAATTTGAACCCTTATCTGGTTAAGTAATTTCATCCTTTATTCCTTCCAATAAAAAAGCAGCGCATATCTCTATGCGCTGCTTTTCTATTTTGCAGGGAGTTGCTTAAATTACCAATGTTCACCTGGGAACAAACGCGCGTAAGCACGCTGCATGATGTTTAACTTTTCTTGTTGACCCACTGAGGCAGTAGAGCTTGGGAATAAGTTAAAGCCAATCGACATCAAAATATTATTGATGTCTGGGGCAACCGCATAGGTGATCGATGCTAAGCGACCTAAGTTGGTTGCGATTTTCTTCGGACGTTTTACAATCGCGTAAGCAATCAAATCGGCCGCTTGTTCTGGAGAAAGTGTTGGAACATATTTATACATTTTAGTTGGAGCAATCATCGGTGTGCGTACTAATGGCATATAAATAGACGTAATCGCAATCTTGTGTGAATGAACTTCAGCAGAGAGACAACGACTAAACGCATCAAGTGCAGCTTTAGACGCAACATACGCTGAGAAACGAGTTGCATTGGCAAGTACACCAATCGAGCTAATGTTAATGATTTGACCATCTTTACGTTGCATCATATGCGGTAAGATATTCAAAACTAAGCGTACAGCACCAAAGTAGTTAAGCTGCATAGTACGTTCAAAGTCATGGAAACGATCAACTGACTCATGCACAGCACGACGGATTGAACGCCCCGCGTTGTTGACTAAAATATCAATGTGATCAACAGAAGCTAAAATCTCTTTTGAAACAGCATCAATCGATTCCATATCGTTGAGATCGCATGGGAATACAGTGGCCTTACCGCCTTCAGCTTCGATCTCAGCTTTTACTTCATCTAATTTCTCTTTGGTACGCGCTAGCAATAAGACATGTGCACCTGCTTGAGCAAGATATTTTGAAACCGTTAAACCAATGCCACTTGAAGCGCCTGTGACAATGATTGTTTTCCCGTCGACTTTTTGTTGAAAAAGCTTTTTGAGTTTTGCGTTCATGTAAGTTTCCTACATTAATCAAGCTGTTGTTTACAATGTCCTTGTGTTGCGATTAAACACTGCACTTTATTTTGTACTAATATTAACCGATTTTTTTTGTTTGTCTAGTGTAAATGTTTGAAATATAATAATATTTTTAGAGTAAAAGCTCTAAAACAAATGATTGTAATAGTTGAAAATGCAATAATATTTTTCTTCAAAAGCATAAAAAACAGCCTCTAAAGTGAGACTGTTGTCTTTTATTCGGTTTAAACCTGAGCGAGGGCTTGTTCGAGGTCTGCAATCAGATCGTCGATATGCTCAATCCCAATAGACAAGCGGACTAGGTCTTCACTCACACCAGCAGATTTAAGTTCTTCTGCGTTGAGTTGACGATGGGTCGTCGTTGCAGGATGACATGCCAAGCTTTTTGCATCGCCAATGTTGACCAGACGAGTAAATAACTGTAATGCATCAATAAAGCGAGTTCCGCCATCTAAGCCATCCTGTACCCCAAAGGAAAGGATAGCAGAAGGTTTACCTTTCACATATTTTTGTGCCAAATGATGCTGTGGATGGTCAGTTAAACCAGCATAATTGACCCATTTGACTTTTGGGTGTTGTTTTAAATATTTTGCAACTTGAATGGCGTTTTCAGTGTGGCGCTCCATACGAAGATTTAACGTTTCTAAACCTTGTAAAATGAGGAAGACGCTGAGCGGGCTAATGGCTGCACCTGTATTTCGTAATGGAACAACACGAGCACGAGCGATATAAGCTGCTTCACCGAGCACTTCAACGTAATTTACGCCGTGATAACTTGGGTCTGGCGTATTCAGTGCTTTAAAACGCTCTGGATATTTGCCCCAAGGAAATTTGCCACTATCGACAATAATGCCACCAATACTATTGCCATGACCGCCGATGTATTTAGTCAATGAGTGAATGACAATATCCGCACCAAATTCAAACGGCTTTAATAGGGCAGGGGTTGCAACGGTATTATCAACAATAACTGGGACACCATATTCATGGGCAATTTTTGAGATTGCTTCTAGATCTATAATATTGCCCAGTGGGTTGCCGATCGACTCAACAAAAACCAATTTAGTTTTATCATCAATCAAGTTGCGTAAGCTTTCAGGGTTTTGATAATCAAAGAAGCGAACTTCGATGCCTTGTTTGGGCAGGGTATGTGCAAATAGATTATACGTTCCACCATAGAGTGTTGAAACCGAAGCAATATTGTCACCTGCTTCAGCAATGGTTTGAATCGAATAAGCAATGGCTGCCATCCCAGATGCTAAAGCTAATGCGCCAATCCCACCCTCAAGCGCTGCAATACGTTGTTCCAGCACAGCCGTGGTTGGGTTCATGATACGGGTATAGATATTTCCCTGAACTTTTAAATCAAATAAATCTGCACCATGTTGCGTATTGTCAAAGGCATAAGAAGTCGTTTGGTAAATAGGGACAGCCACTGCTTTAGTCGTTGCCTCTGGTGAATAGCCCGCATGAATCGCCAAAGTTTCATCTTTATAAGTCATGATTACATCATCTACGTGAGTTAAATAGTGACCGAGTTTAGCTTAAAAACCGTCCAAAATGGTGCATAATTTATGCGATTTATTGCGTTTTTATTCATATAAACAGAATCTTGCTCTCTTCCTATTTTTTTCAGCATGACTGTATCGTGAATCGTGTAACGTCTTGAAAAAGAAAATCCTTTGATTGAGGCAAACAAATATCATCTTAACTTCATGTTAATCCGGTTTTCAGCGTATAATACGTGCGATTATTTTTCGCTTTTTGCGATTTATTGGTTTTTCAATTGAGGAGTCCTGCGTGGCCCAATATATTTATACGATGAATCGAGTGTCGAAGATGGTTCCGCCTAAGCGCGAAATCCTAAAAGACATCTCTTTATCATTTTTCCCAGGCGCAAAAATTGGTGTGCTTGGTTTGAACGGTGCAGGTAAATCTACCCTACTCCGTATTATGGCTGGCGTAGATAAAGATTTCTCAGGTGAAGCGCGTGCACAACCGGGAATCAAAATCGGTTATTTAGAACAAGAGCCACCATTAGATCCAAGTAAAGATGTTCGTGGAAATGTTGAAGATGGCGTACGTGAAGCACTAGATGCGTTAGAACGTCTTGATCAAGTTTTTGCTGAATATGCTGACCCTGATGCAGATTTTGATGCACTTGCAAAAGAGCAAGAAAAATTAGAATCAATCATCCATGCTTGGGATGCACACAACCTCAATAACCAACTTGAAATTGCGGCAGGTGCATTGAACCTACCAGCTTGGGATGCAGATGTATCTCTACTTTCAGGTGGTGAGCGTCGTCGTGTGGCACTTTGCCGTTTATTGTTGTCTAAGCCTGACATGTTGCTTCTAGATGAACCGACGAACCATTTGGATGCTGAATCAGTATCTTGGTTAGAACGTTTCTTAAAAGATTTCCCAGGCACGATTGTGGCGATTACGCATGACCGTTATTTCTTGGATAACGTGGCTGAGTGGATTCTTGAGCTTGACCGTGGCATGGGTATTCCATATCAAGGTAACTACACCTCTTGGCTTGAGCAGAAAAATGCTCGTTTAGAGCAAGAGAATAAACAAGAAGAATCTTTTGCTAAGGCATTGAAAAAAGAACTTGAATGGGTTCGTTCAAATGCCAAAGGTCAGCAAAAGAAAAACAAAGCGCGTATGGAACGTTTTGAAGAGTTGAACTCTAAAGAATTCCAACAACGTAATGAGACTTCTGAAATCTATATTCCACCTGGCCCACGCCTAGGGAATAAAGTTGTAGAAGTTGAAGGCATCAGCAAATCATTTGATGGTCGTCTGCTTTATAAAGACTTAACATTTACCATACCGCCAACTGCGATTGTGGGTATTGTTGGTCCTAACGGTGCGGGTAAAACCACATTATTCCGTATGATGACAGGTGAACAGCAACCTGATACTGGTACGGTAACGTTGGGTGAGTCTGTTAAAGTGGCGTATGTTGGTCAGATTCGCGATACTTTAGATAACAATAAAACTGTTTGGGAAGAAGTTTCTGGCGGTTTAGATATCTTGAAAATCGGTGATTATGAAATCGCGTCGCGTGCTTATATCGGCCGTTTTAACTTCAAAGGTCAAGATCAGCAAAAACGTGTTGGTGAGCTATCAGGTGGTGAGCGTAATCGTTTACAACTGGCAAAAATCTTACAGTTAGGTGCAAACGTAATCTTACTGGATGAGCCATCAAACGACTTGGATATCGAAACTTTACGTGCGCTTGAGGATGCAATTCTTGTATTCCCAGGTACTGTGATGGTGGTATCGCATGACCGTTGGTTCTTAGACCGTATTGCAACGCATATCTTGTCTTTTGAAAACGAACAGCCAGAATTCTACACAGGTAACTATGCAGAATATGAAGCATATCGCCAGTCACGTTTAGGTGATGAAGCAGGTGCAAAGCGTTCAAAATATAAAAAGATTACGGGTTAATACCTGATTAAAAAAAACCAGCCTAAGGGCTGGTTTTTTTTAATCCGAGGTTTAGATTACACCGTTATTAAAGTTATCTATGTTAGGTGGGTTAGCAACCTATATGCCTATTTGAAAAAAAAATATTAATCACCTATTCTACTGCCCATTCTTTATAAGAAAATTTGATATATGCGAAATTATAAAATTGATATCCTCCGTGGAGTTTCAATACTTCTTGTTTTAATTCATCATTTTAATATTCCTTATAAATTACACGATACATTTTTGGGTATACAAGTTTTTGGCGAAAGTCTGAGTACATTCATTGCTAGAAATGGAAATTATGGTGTAACGATGTTTTTTGTGATTTCTGGATTTTTAATCACAAGGCAGACTCTATATAGGAATAAAACGCTTGATCAAATTCATCTCAAGGATTTTTACATACGCCGTATCGCTCGAATTGTTCCTTGTTTAGTTTTATTGGTGCTGACTGTCTCATTGCTTGGACATTTAGGACTTCAACCCTTTATGAACCAAGCGCCCAATAATATTGAGGTATCTTATGGGTTAACGGTTCTCTCTGCTTTTACCTTTTGGATGAATATCCTGATTATTGAGTATGGTTGGGTCAATTATGCATTGGGTGTGTTGTGGTCTCTTTCCGTTGAAGAGGTCTTCTATGTTGCTTTTCCTCTACTGTGTGTTTTATTCGGGAGAGGCAAAGGATTTATTTTATTTTTAATTGCAATAATTTGCTATGCACCCTATTTCCGTTCACTCCATTTAGGCGAAGAAAGTGGGGCATATCTCTATCATTATTTTTCTAGCTTTGATGGTATCGCGATCGGTTGTTTAACCGCACTAATCGCTCACAGACTTCAAGGAAAATTACGCTCTTCAAACTTGGTCATTGCAACTACGTCTGTATTGATGACTGTTTTGTATTTTTATGCGCCCATTAAAGAAGTCAGCACTTGGGGGATGAGTTTATTTGCAGTGTTATCCGCAATTTTAATTTTCAATTTTACGCAAAATCCAGACACTAAAGTTCAATTCATACCTTCCAAAATTCTGGTATGGATTGGTCAACGCAGTTATGAGATGTACTTATTTCATTTAATTGTTTTAGGGCTTTTTAAAGTTATTTATTTCCCTAAAGAGACTTTGCCTTTAGAAAAGGTGATGTTGTTACCTATTTACTTTACTATTGTCTTTATTTTAAGTTGGGCGATCGAGAAATATTATTCAACCCCATTAAATTTAAAAATTAGACGTCGTTGGATAAATTGACAAAGCAAGATGTAGTTGATGGCACAGGTGCCAAACATTCCGATTATGAAAAAGATTATGGGTTAAGTCCTAGTCACGAAATCAGCCTGAAGGTTGGTTTTGTGGCTATTCGCTAACAATGATGTTTGTAAACCCTTCGTCTAAAGACGGTGCTTCTATCGCAGCGAAAACATTTTTTAGGGCTTGCTCATCCACCATTTTATCTATAGTTCTTTGCGCATTTCTTTCTAAACAAATCGCTAAATCTGTTTTGAATAAAACAGCTATACATTGAAGATTTTTTTGGGCTGCAATATCGAGAATTGGTGCTCGTTCAACCTTCTTAACTAAAATAGCATCAAAAACAATATTATAAGGCTCTTCCTTTATTTTTTTGTCGGCCCAAGTGCTTTTACCAGCAGCTTGGCAACCAATCAGGACATAAACCATTCGTACGCTTGAATTGTTGATTACTTCATTTTCAAAGTCATCAAAGCATTTTGCCCATGCGATCTGATTTCGTTCAGCAGTGAAGACTCTACCAGAATCTGTTTCTAAATAATGATCAGGATTGATGTGCATTGGAGCCTAAGGGAGTATATATATTTATGAGAATATGGATATATTAAGCATCGAAAAATTTTAAAGTATTTACTTTTTGTTTAATGTAATTTTATTACATGCACATTGCTTGTTATAGTAAGGCAAATTTTGACCAGTTGGTGAAACGTGCGACGTTGCGCTGTATTTATGACACTCTTGCTAAGTTTGTTCATATTCCAAAGTATTTGGAATGTGGCAGCAGCTTATTGCAGTCATGAAATTACAAGCAAAGCAACGATAGCCGTTACTCATTTCGGTCATCATCTTGTAGAAAACTCAAAAGATCAGGTAAGTTCTTTCGCTGTGGTTGAAGATAATACTGATTTATCAAAACCGCTAAACCTGCAAGATCATCATGATCATTTGCCAACATGTTTTCATGTCGTTGTTATCTCGACGCTGCAACAGCTCAATGAACCAATTTTACGTATACATGAATTAGAACAAAAATATCACTGGTCCAATGATTACCAGTCTCCTTATTTGTCTGGATTAAACCCACCTCCTGTACTCACCCCGCTTTTGGTGGGGTAGCCAAAAAGCCCACCAGAAATAGATCTATTTCAAAGGGTTCTTCCATGCTTGATGATGCATTTAAAAATGTAAAGCACCTTACTTATAGAGGTCTCAATATCACATTCGAATATTCATTCTGATGTCATGTTGATCGGTACATTTGCGTCAAAGTTTTGTAAATCATGATTGAGTAAAAGTCTTGAGATCAAGACCTGCTGATTATGAATAGACCCTAAGCGAATAATTTTTATTCATTTTATTTGGGTGTGAATTTATCCATCAAATGAATTGCAATATATAAATCAGGTGAGTGTTATGTCTATTAAATTAAATACAACGTTATGTTTCATGGTTTTATTTCTTTCGGTAAGTTTGGCGAATGCTGATGGAGGTTTGATTTTTCTAGAAAAAAACCTACAGTCTCAGCAAGAAGCGAAAGGGCATTTAGAAAAGCATATTCACCACTGCGACATCAAGCAGAAGTGTAAATAATCAGATTTATATTTTAGGAAACTGCTTGCTCTACTGAGCAGTTTCCTACCTTTCAGCAAAAATCTAATGATTCGCACATTCTGCATACACAAAAGATTTTATGGCTGAATTCGCAGATGTAATTTTATTACATCGAGTTTAGTTGCTATAGTCCATCTGAGCAATTTTTGACTAAAGAGAAAAATTTGCGTCGTTCCAGTATTTTCGTGACCGTCTTGCTAAGTTTGTTCATATTCCAAAGTCTTTGGAATGTGGCAGCAGCTTATTGCGCCCATGAAAATACCAACCAGCAATCAACGTTATCAAGTCATTTTGGGCATCATGTTCCCGATACTATTGAAGCAGCAACGACTCTGGTTCAAACTTCCAAATTAGATACAACTGATTTGCCTATGCCTGTGAGTTTGCAAGATCATCACGATCATTTGCCGTCTTGCTTTCATGTGGTTACGCCTGAAGTACAGCAACAGCTTGATCAGCCGATGTTGCGGACGCAAAAATTAAAACAAAAATATCACTGGTCGAATTCGTATCAGTCTCCGTATCTATCCAGTCTCAATCCGCCACCTGTTCTGACCCCGCTATTGGTGGGGTAGCCGAAAAATAGCCCACCGCAACCTTATTATTTGCGGGGCTTAACATGTCTTTAAGTTTAAATCAGCGTACCCATACGCTAAAAAATTCTGTCCATTCATCACCATTCAAGTGGTCGATATTGGGGATTGCGCTCTCGACTGTCCTTTTTGGGCAATCCATCTCAGCGAAATCTGTACTCGATGTCAATCAGGCATCAGCAAGTTCAAGTGCTGTGCAGCAAAATTCTAATTTTGAACAAATTTTGCAGCAGGTTCGGGCGTATCAAAATAATCAGTCAAGCTGGCAAACACAGCAACAGATGGCGAGTGTGCAGCTAAAACAAAGTGCTTTGTGGGCAAATCCGAGCATTTCGATTGAGCAAACGGGTTTCCAAAATGATCAAGACAGAGAGTTGTCCATTGGTATTTCACAGCCTTTAGATCTCTTTGGTCAGCGTAAAGCGGCGCAAAAAGTGGCTAAGCTTTCCGCCAATCAAGTTGACTTGGAACAGCAACGCTACGACGCTGAACTCGAATTGATCGTGCAATATGTTTGGGCACAAGTGGCTTTATTACAACTCGAAAAATCAGTGATTGCTGAGCAATTACAAGTCAGCCAGCAAAACTTGGATGCCTCTCAAAGACGTTATCAGGCAGGCAGCATTGCCCAAGTGGATGTGGAGCGGGTTCGTATCGCACATTTGGAAAATCAGCGGCTCTTTCAACAAGCGGATTTACAACTGCAACTGGCACAAAAGCAATTGGCGAGCCTTGCAGGAGAAAGCGTAAATCAATTTTCAATTTCTGCAAACACGGCTGAATTATGGACCAAAGCAACGCAGATCGAGGCAGTGACTCAGCAAAATGAGAATTTATTTGAGCGAGGTTTGCAGTTAGAAACGCAGCGTCAACAAGCGCAAATTGATCAACTCAAAGCCAATTCACGTCCACAGCCGATCATGACTTTTGGTGTCAATCGCACCCGTTCAGCTGATCAATATAGTGAAAACCAAATTCGTTTAGGCGTTGAAATTCCACTCAATATTTTTAACTCCCAAAAATATGGGGTTCAAATTGCACAAGCCAAACAAACGCTAATTCAGCAGCAACAACGTACTTATCGTCAGCAGAATCAGATGGATATTGATATTCGTCTGGCTGAATTGAAAGGCCTACAAGCGCAATTTAAGCAGCTCGACGATCAGCAAATTCCACTGGCGGATCAAGTTCAGCAAAAAACTTTGCAGGGCTTTCGTTTAGGCAAGTTTTCAGTCACCGATGTGCAACAAGCCACCATGCAGTTACAGGATGTGCGTTTACGTAAAGTGCAATTGCTAAAGCAAGCATGGCAACTCAGTACCGAACTGCAAAGTGCGCGTATGGGACTGTCAACCGAACAAATCACCGCCAAAGATGCCTTGATGCAACTGAATCAGCGTATATGGCAACAAAGTAATGCCTTCCCAAACCAAGTTGGAGAATAACAAGATGAAGATTAAAGCAAAAATGCGTTCTCAATGGGTTTGGATTGCCATTATTGTCATTGCAACGACGCTTGTGGCTGCCATGTTGTTGTGGAGTGGTCAGCGCAAAAGCAGCGAAAGCGCGGAACATGGCGAACAAGGGCATTCGCATCAGGAAAATGAAAAAGATCAGCATGCGGACACAGGAGAGGAGCACGAGTCAGAGGAAAGCTTAAGTCTAAGTGCCGAACAGATGCAGCAGTATAGTGTCAAGCTTGCTCAAGTCGCGCTCGGTGAAGTCAATCAAGTGCAAACTTTCCCTGCAAAACTGACGGTCAATACTGATCGTCAGGCCCATGTTTCCCCTAGCTTTGCGGGGCGAGTTGAGTCCGTATATGTGGAATTGGGGCAACAAGTCAAACGAGGACAAGCATTGGCAAATTTGCTCGTGCCTGACTTGGTTGATCAACAAGCCAATCTGCAAATTGCGCAAAGCAATTTAGACTTGGCTAAACAAGATTATGAGCGTGAACGTAGTCTATGGTCACAAGGTATTTCTGCCAAACAAGAATATCAACGCGCCTATAACGCTTATCGTCAAGCACAGATCCAAGTACAAGCGGCACGTTCACGTTTAACTGCATTTGGGGCAGCTTCAGGATCGAATGGACGCTATCGCTTAACTGCACCGATCAGTGGTGTGATCAGCAATAAAGATATTGTGATTGGTGAAAATGTTCAGCTTGCAGATCAACTCTTTACCATTGATCAATTAGACCAACTTTGGCTGGAGTTTGTATTGCCGACCATGGTCAATATCAATGTGCAGCCGAATCAGCAAATTCGTTTTAAATCGCTGCAAACAGGCAATCAATTTAACGCGCAAGTCCAGAGCTTGACCTCTGAAGCAGATGCACAAACTGGTCGCTTACAAGTACGTGCCAAAGTGTTATCCAACGCGGCTGAGTTACGTCCAAATTTGATGGTCAATGTTGAATTACAAGCAGGTTCACAGCCATCGGTGATGCGAGTCAGTGCCGAAGCGATTCAACAGATTGAAGGCAAAGATGTGGTTTTTGTGGCGAAGTCGAATCCGAAAAAAGGTTTCGATTTTAATGCAGTTCCAGTACAGATCGGACAGCGTAGCCAAGATGGGCAATGGGTTGAAATTACTCAAGGTCTAACAGTAGGTCAGTCTTATGTCGCAGTCGGCAGTTTCTTGTTGAAGTCTGAACTTGAAAAAGGAGAGGCTGAGCATGGACACTAATTCTTCTCAATTGCCAAAACCTGAAGGCTTATTTGATCGCCTGATTCAGTTTGCGATTAAAAATGCCATTTGGGTCATGCTGTTTGTGATGACATGGATTGCGATAGGGGTGTGGAGTTATCAGAAACTACCGATTGATGCCGTTCCTGATATTACCAATACGCAGGTACAGATTAATACCCAAGCCAATGGCTATACCGCTTTAGAAGTTGAACAGCGGATTACCTATCCGATCGAAACTGCAATGGCGGGGATTCCTGACTTAGAACAAACCCGTTCGATTTCGCGTTATGGTTTATCGCAAGTCACCATTATTTTTAAAGATGGCACTGATATTTATTGGGCCAGACAGTTGATCAATCAGCGTTTGCAAGAAGCGGATGGACAATTACCTGATGCGGTTGATCCTGTGATGTCGCCTGTTTCAACAGGTTTAGGCGAAATATATCAGTGGGTGGTCAAAGCCAAAGCTGGTGCGAAAAAAGAGGATGGTACGCCCTATAGCGCAATGGATTTACGTGAAATCCAAGACTGGATCGTGCGCCCACAATTGCAGCGCGTCAAAGGTGTTGCTGAAATCAACAGTATTGGGGGGTACAACAAAACCTATATCGTTTCGCCTGACTTAAAACGCCTACAACAGTTACAGATTTCACTCACTGAATTTCAAACTGCATTGCAGGAAAATAATGAAAACCGTGGTGCAGGTTTCATTGAGGAGAATGGTCAGCAGCTGACGGTTCGTGTGCCGGGTATGTTGAGTACCATCGAAGATATCCAGAATATCACTGTCAGTATTAAAAATGGTTCACCGATTCGTGTGTCAGATGTTTCAACGGTGGCAATCGGGCATGACTTGCGTACTGGTGCAGCAACCTATAATGGTGAAGAGACTGTTCTCGGCATCGCCATGATGATGATGGGCGAAAACAGTCGTACTGTTGCGCAAGCGGTGGATGCAAAGATCCAAGAAATTCAATCGACGCTCCCGAAAGGTGTAGAAATTGAAACGGTGTATGACCGAACGACATTGGTCAACAAAGCCATCAAAACGGTGCAGAAGAACTTGGTCGAAGGCGCGATTTTGGTGATCGTGATTCTGTTTATTTTCTTAGGTAATTTCCGTGCAGCTTTAATCACAGCCTGTGTGATTCCACTTTCCATGTTGTTCACCTTGACGGGCATGGCACAGCAGAATATCAGTGCCAACTTGATGAGTTTGGGTGCATTGGATTTCGGGATCATTGTCGATGGTGCGGTGGTGATTGTTGAAAATTGTATTCGACGGCTTGCAGAGGCACAGCATCATGCGGGGCGATTACTCACCCGACAAGAACGCTTTAAAGAAGTCTTTCTTGCAGCAAAACAAGCACGTAAACCGTTATTGTTTGGGCAAGCCATCATTATGGTGGTGTATTTACCGATTTTTGCACTGACAGGTGTAGAAGCGAAAATGTTCCATCCGATGGCGATGACGGTGGTGATGGCATTACTGGGTGCAATGATTCTATCGGTGACTTTTGTACCTGCCGCGGTTGCCTTATTCATTACGGGTGAGGTCAAGGAAAAAGAATCACGTTGGATGCAGACTTTAAAAGGGAAGTATCAACAGATCTTAGATTGGGCTTATCAATTCAAAATGGTGGTTGTGACATTTGCTATCAGTATCTTGGTCTTGACTGGGGTGTTAATCACTCAAATCGGTAGTGAATTTGCCCCACAACTGAGTGAAGGTGATTTTGCAGTACAACAAATGCGGTCGCCAAGTACAGGTTTAGAACAGTCTTTAAGGATGCAGGAAAATACTGAAAAGCTGATTCTGAAAAACTTTCCAGAGGTGAAGGCTGTATTTGCTCGTACAGGTACAGCTGAAGTGGCGACTGATGTCATGCCACCCAATATTTCTGATGCAGTTATTCTATTGAAACCTAAAGATCAATGGAAAAATCCAAAAGAAAGCATTGATGCGTTGCGTGCCCGTATGCAAGCATTTTTAGAAACCATTCCAGGGAATAACAGTGAGTTTTCTCAACCGATTGAATTGCGTTTTAATGAGTTAATTTCAGGAATACGCAGTGATGTGGGAATTAAAGTATTTGGCGATGATATGAATGTGCTCGATACACAAGCACAAGCCATTGCCCAAAAAGTACAAAAAATTTCAGGTGCAACAGCAGTTAAGGTGGAGCAGACCAGCGGTTTGCCTGTATTAAATGTGGATATTAACAATGCGCTTGCGGCGCAATATGGTTTGTCGGTGAAAACGATTCAAGATGTGGTTGCGGCCAGTGTCGGTGGTCAAAATGTCGGTCAGATTTTACAAGGCGACCGTCGTTTTGATTTTGAAATTCGTCTACCTGACGATCAACGCACCGCACAAAACTTGGCGCAGCTCCCGATCCAATTACCCAATGGTGGTCTGATTCAATTACAAGATGTCGCCAAAGTCGAAACCATCTCAGGCATGAGCCAAGTTGGACGTGAAAATGGTAAACGTCGTGTCATTGTGACGGCAAATGTAGAAGGACGAGACCTCGGTTCATTTGTGCAAGAGTTGCAAACGACCCTGAAGCAGCAACCTTTACCCGCAGGTTATTGGCTGGAATATGGTGGGCAGTTTGAAAACTTGGCATCTGCGGCAGCACGTATGCAGATCGTGATTCCACTGGCATTGATTGCGATTTTTACTTTATTGATGGCGGTATTCCATAACTTTAAAGAAAGCTTACTGGTGTTTAGTGGTGTGCCATTTGCCTTGTCTGGTGGATTGGTCGCACTGTGGTTGCGAGATATTCCATTGTCGATGTCTGCGGGCGTGGGTTTTATTGCACTTTCAGGTGTTGCGGTATTGAATGGTTTGGTGATGCTGAGTTTTATCAAAGAACTACGTGAGCAGTTCGATCTGCATATTGCCACATGGCAAGGTGCAGTCTTGCGTCTGCGTCCTGTTTTGATGACGGCTTTTGTGGCATCACTGGGTTTTATTCCGATGGCAATCGCGACTGGAACGGGTGCAGAGGTACAGCGTCCATTGGCAACAGTGGTGATTGGTGGGATTATTTCATCGACTTTACTAACTTTGGTGATCTTGCCTGTGGTGTATCGCTGGATGAATGAGAGGGATTGTTGACCCTTGTATTTCATGGCGGAGTCTTACTGTGATGAGCTTGATCTCATCCGTTAACTCCGTTACTTTTTTAAAAAAGTAACCAAAAACTTTGTCATCCACAAAACCTGTTCACTTTCTGCATTTCATAAACAGCGTCGCAGAAACGGTATATAGCGGATAGCACGCAGGTTGTGGATGACGTCTAGCACGAGTAAATGACAGTGAAAATAGGCGGTTTTTGTTTTTCACGCAAATAAGGAGTCCAACATGAGTGGACATCAAGGTCATGACCATAGTCATGCAGCGGTGACTGAAGGCAATGTCAAAAAATTGACCATTGCCCTGATACTCACATCGACATTTTTAGTGGTCGAGGTTATTGCGGGTTTAATGACCCAAAGTTTGGCATTACTCTCCGATGCGGCACATATGTTTACCGATGCAGCTGCACTTGCGATTGCATTGGCGGCTATTCAAATTTCCAAGCGGCCAGCAGATAACAAGCGTACTTTTGGTTATCAACGTTTCGAAATTTTGGCGGCATTATTTAATGCTTCTATGCTGTTCTTTGTGGCGATGTACATTTTGTATGAAGCGTATCAACGCTTTACCCAACCCCCAGAAATTCACAGCGTGGGTATGCTGATTGTAGCAACACTGGGTTTGGTGATTAATCTGATTTCAATGAAGATGTTGATGTCCAGCGCTTCGGAAAGCTTAAATATCAAAGGTGCATACCTAGAGGTGCTCAGTGATGCCTTGGGCTCCGTTGGTGTGATCATTGGTGCGATCGTGATTTATTATACCAATTGGTATTGGGTGGATACGATTATTGCGGTCGCCATTGGTTTTTGGGTATTACCAAGAACGTGGATCTTATTAAAGCAGAGTATCAATATTTTACTAGAAGGCGTGCCAGATGAAGTTGATATTGAAAAGTTGAGGAATGACTTATTAGCGCTGGAGGGTGTTGAAAGTATTCATCAATTGAAAGTCTGGGCGATTAGCTCGAAGAATATCCATTTAACCGTACACTTGTTTGCGCCGAATGCGGATCGCAAACGACTCCATCTCGCCGCAACAGAAATGTTGGCGCACCAACATGATATTGCTGAAGTGACCTTACAGATTGAGGATGATGCTGAGATGAATTGTCAGCATACCCATCAACATGCTGAACCAGTAAAACAAGATCAGCCACATCAGCATTAAGCTGATGTGGAGGTGCGAGATTTTATGATCGAGGTATTAATTTTGCCATTCGTGATTGCAGTCACGGCATTTCCAATGTTTTTGTGCCTGCATAAAAGCTTGCATTGAAATCTTAAAATCAGGTAGATCACGCCAGAATAAGCCACCCGCAATCACACAGACAGCAAATACAACAACAGTTGCGATTTGTAGACCTTGACCTGCGCCATTGCCAAAAAGCCATAGTGCAATGCTAATTAACACGAGGATCAATAAGATAAAAATGGCAGGCACTAAGAGCACCAAACTTTTCGGTACGTTTGGACGAGGGCTATTTGCACCTTGACTGACAGGTATCACTTTTACGCTTTGGCACTTAGGGCAACGGTATTGCATAGATTTTTCCTATTCTGTTTTGGCTATTTTAGCGAAAAAACCACAAAAGCTAAAACCGAGAATGGCGTAAATTCAAAAATTTACACGATTGCAGCGCATATTGGGGCTGAGCATCGAGGTAGCGCATAAGTTTATACTTGGCATGCATCTCGTCTAAAGCTATTCGCTAAAGTATTCACAGTCATGATAAGTTGATCGAAGAATTGAGCGAATAATACGCAAGGAAATACATGCTTCCTACTAAAATTTTAAAATTGCGTTTAGCACGGATTGCAAAAGCCAAGGGGCATCTGTCCACACAAGATAAATTGATGTTGGTCAGTATGGAAAGTCCAGACCTTAGCGCCAATTTCTTGTTACGATTATTTAAAGTCTCTTTACCAAAGCAATGGAAATTCAAGCATGAGACAGATGACGATATTCTCTATACAACCCAGTTGATTCGACTGATTGAAGATGAATTGATCCCAGTGTATGAGTTTCATGCACGTAAGTATGCATGGTATGAGCAATGTGTGATGTACCAACTGAACTATGTCGTTCAGCAGCCGACAGCGCAGCAAATCAATGTATATGTACGTCAGCTCGAACTATGCCTAGATCAGCAGCCTAAAATTGATTTACTCAGTTATATTCAACAGCATGATCCGAGTGCGGCACATGCTATTGCTTTGGCAAAAGCCTATGCTGGTGCAGCACAATACAGCCAAGCAATCACACACTATGAATGGGCAGCGCAGCAATCGACACAACGCAATGAAGTTGCTTTTTTTGCTTATATCGATTGTTTACTGCATCGCAACCAGCCCAACTATCAGCCCGATGTCAGTGATGCTGAATATGCCATTGCTTTGCTGTGTCAGTACCGCCAAGCAATTGATCAGAAAGCCTATTTGAAAATCTTGCACCGCGCCGTGAGCACTTTACTTCCAGCGGCAATTTTGCAAACGCGAGGATCAGAAACCAATATTTTGATGGATGTTGGTCGTGGTTTAAATTCACTGGGCAAATCTTTGGGCGGAATACTGGGAGGGCGAGAATCTCAGCTTGCTTATAGCAAAGAGGTGATTGCCAGCGCACCCCAATTATTAACCGATTCTCGTGTGCTAGAAAGTATCGCGCAGTCGAGTTCGATGCAATATGTTTTGCAACGTAAATTGATGCAGACTAAAGATCGAATCGAACAGCAAAGCACCGAATCGCTACTGGAGAATTTGTGGCGATCTATTCAAAAAGATGCTGACACTTCATTAACTTTGCTGATAGATCAAGAACAGCATGAGCAACTCACACATCTGCTTACTCAACCCATCTTGGTAGATAGGAAAAAATTAGATTTAGGGTCAATTCATAAGATTCTGGAGCATGGTCTTCTTCATTATTTAGACGATATTCGTCTTGATAAACAGCATGCTGAGCGGAATAGCTTGTATGAGCTACGTGATGTTATTTTTGCTGAAATGACGGCATTGGCGCTGTGGTTCCAGCAAGACGTGCTTAAAAGTTATTTGCAGCAACAAAGTCATCAATTGCAACAAGTCAAAAAACTATCGTGCGGTCAATTCGATGAGATTGCGCTCTCCAGCGGTTTATTTGCCTATCAATTTGAAATACAAAAACGTGCGCAAGATTTATCGGATTGGTTGCAACAGAAATTAGAGAAAGGCAATGATTTTGACAAGATGCAAGCGGCATGGGTCACGCTACGCGAGCTGGTTCATTTTGATTGTGATGAGGGGCAAGAGAAAATAAATCAGATTCAGCAAAGCTTAGACCAATACAAAACGATGCGTTTAAATCAAATCTTATTACGTCCAGATCGAAGTGAAATATCCAAGCAGAAACAAGATGAAAAGTAACTGGTTTTGAGTGTAAATTAATCAGAT
The DNA here is from genome assembly GCF_000369505.1 of Acinetobacter sp. NIPH 298. Classification (GTDB taxonomy): domain Bacteria; phylum Pseudomonadota; class Gammaproteobacteria; order Pseudomonadales; family Moraxellaceae; genus Acinetobacter. Next base: position 277,914 of record NZ_KB850053.1, on the reverse strand, counting down.
GTACGCATCGAAAATTTGAGGATATGCAACAAAAATACGCAAATCGCGTTGCGTTGCGTGCTAATCTAGAAAAAACGTTCGACCAGTTCGGAAAGTGGATTATAGCTCATAAGCAGTGAGCCAATAAGTAAGAAAGGGAAGAGGGAGAGCATCTTGAATCAACAAGATGATAAAAAGGCAATGTTCGATATCATGCCAGCAGATACAGCATCTGATAATAAACCATCATTATCTCGTCGGCTCATCAATAAAACATTGCAACATGCACAAGATGCGGTTGAGTTTGCCAGTGATACTTCTCGTAATATCGCAGGTGTGGCAGATGCGGCATTAGATGCTTTAGATCATGTTACCCATCATACTAAGCGTGGTGTCGAGGGGGTGCGAAACTCTGTGCGAGATATTGTCTCAGAAACCAGCGAAGCTGCACGTCAAGTGGCACTCAGTATGGCCAGAGCTTCTTTGGGGAAAAGTAGTTTAACTTTATATTTGCCAGAAATGTTGCTCAATAATCAGATCCGAAAACGCATTGATCGTGCCGAAATTGATGACATTAAAGTGGAATGTGGCAATGATCGTTTTCATATCGAATTAGACGGACACTATCGTCGTTTTCTCTATCGCCTTTCATTAGAATTTAACGTTTTAGAGTGCCGTATTGGACAGGAAAAATATTTGCGTCTGCGTCAGGTAGATGAACATTTAGACCTACAGGTTCGCCATGGCGGAACTTTGACCAATTGGGCTGCGCGTCGAGTGGGCAGTGTCAGTTTTGACGTGATTAATTCTTTACCGATCCCTTTTTTGATTAATCATTTGATTCGGGATGTGCCGGGTATTCAAAAAGAAGGGCATCGTATTTGGTATATTGACCTTGAGGAAGCAGGTTTTATTGATTTTATTAATAACCGCTCTTGGATGGTCGACAAGCTGTTAAGTTTAACTGATTTTAGTATTCTGCCTGGTTTAAACATTCTGCAAGAAAGCCGAGAGTTGGTTCAACAGTTGGTTGATCAATTTGAGATTCGAGGCCTGCGTGTACAATCTGGACGTTTAGAGGTTCAGGTTGGTATTGGGTGAAATGTAGAGGCGAACTGTGTTCGCCTTTAAAGTATATCCGCGCATAAAAAAGCCACTGTCAATGCAGTGGCTTTTTTAGAATTTGGCGTCCCTACGGGGATTCGAACCCCGGTTACCGCCGTGAAAGGGCGATGTCCTAGGCCTCTAGACGATAGGGACTTATATTGAGGCATACATCTGAAACATTAATGGCGTCCCTACGGGGATTCGAACCCCGGTTACCGCCGTGAAAGGGCGATGTCCTAGGCCTCTAGACGATAGGGACGTTTCAGAGGTGGGCGTATATTAGGGCGAATTAGATAATGTGTCAAACGCTTTTCAGGCTAAAAGCTAAAAAAAGCGAACAAGTGGATAAAATTACATCAAAATCAAAAAAATGCAGCTTGAGCAAGCTAAAACGATTGAAGTTTTAGCGAAGCGCAAGTGCATTTTCTCTGAGATTTATTTGCGGTCACGATAGAAGACATAGTGACTTAAATAACATGCCGCGATAAAGACTAAACAAACGATGAGACCTGCGTGCATTTCGGGATCTGCGGCCATACTCAAGCCTGTAATAAAGCAGAACACAAATCCTAAGATTGGCACGATAGGATACAGTGGCGCAGCAAATTTCAGATCCTTTGCAGTATAGCCAGCTTTATACCATTGACGTCTAAAGTTGAATTGGCTCAAGCAAATACTCATCCACACGATCACCATGGTGAATGCAGCCACACCTAGCAAATTCTTAAAGATGGTTTCTGGGGCAAAATGCTCAGATAACAGTCCAGGAATTGCACCAAACATCGTCACTACAAGCGCTATAATTGGTGTGCCACTCTTCGAAAGTCGAGAGAAAAGGCTTGGAAGTTGGCGTTGATCAGACAGTGACCACATCATTCGAGAGGCGGCATATAGGCCTGAGTTCGCAGCAGAAAGCAACGCCGTAATGATTACAAAGCGGATGATGTCATCTGCATATGGAATACCAATGTAATTAAACACTGTGACAAAAGGACTGCTACTGACACCTTCACCGCCTAAACCTGCGATTTCGAAAGGCAATAAAGCACTGATGACAATGATGGTTCCAACAAAGAAAATCAGCAAGCGCCAAATGGCGGCATTAATGGCTTTCGGCACGTTCACTGCTGGGTCTTTGGTTTCACCTGCGGCAACACCAATCAACTCAGTTCCAGAGAAGGCAAAGTTTACAATCAGCATGGTGGTAAAAATTGGAATCAAACCTTGAGGGAACCAGCCATGCGTGGTCAAGTTGTGGAACAATGGTGCTGATTCAGTACCCTCAAAAGGAATGAGGCCAAAAATAGCCAGTAAACCAAGCAAAATAAACACGATAACGGTTACGACTTTCACCAATGCCAGCCAAAATTCAGACTCAGCAAAAATACGTGTGGAGCTTAAATTGAGAGCAAAAATGGTGAGAGCAAAAATAATGGTCCAAATCCACATCGAGATATGGGGAAACCATTCCTGCATCAATAAGGCTGCTGCGGTAAACTCGGTTCCCAGTGTGGCAGTCCATGTGAGCCAATAGACCCAAGAGATCATGTATCCTGTGCCTGGACCAATGTATTTTTGCGCGTATGCACCAAAAGCGCCTGCCACAGGCATGTGTACAGCGAGCTCACCGAGACATAGCATCACCATATAAGCGATCAAACCACCGAGGATATAGGCGATAATTGCGCCTACAGGGCCAGTTTGAGCAATAACTTCGCCAGAACCTAGAAATAAACCTGTACCGATTGCACCACCGAGAGAGAGCATCACTAAATGACGCGTACTCATAGCACGTTTTAATGTTTTTGGTGCATTTGGGTCTTGATGGGTATTTGAGTTGGAAGATTGCATACGACAATTTGTCCAAGCATAGAGAAGCGGCTATTTTATGGAAAAATCGAAAATGTGCAATCTGATTTAATGGAAAGATTGTGAGAAAAATATAATTATTAGATAAACAGAATATGGCGTCCCTACGGGGATTCGAACCCCGGTTACCGCCGTGAAAGGGCGATGTCCTAGGCCTCTAGACGATAGGGACAGATGAGGCATGGTTTGTGTGCAATAAAATATTGCAACTTTTAAACTGAGCTTGCCTGCGCACAGCGTAGCTGTTTGCTTAAATTTTAAGGAAAAGTTTTACTTTTCTAATCTTAAAATTTGGTGGAGCCAAGCGGGATCGAACCGCTGACCTCTACAATGCCATTGTAGCGCTCTACCAACTGAGCTATGGCCCCAGTTTGTGTGAGGCAATATTAGGAGGATTGCACTCACACGTCAATGATTATGTTGGATTAACTCTCACTATTTGCATCATTTTTCGGCAATTTTAGCGATTCATTTAACTTTTCCCACACTTTCAGTTCTTTCTTGCTTGGTGTACCTACAATTTCCAAAGCATGGCGTAAACGCGCAAAGGTTAAATCAGGACCAATCGTCACCATTGCTTGCATCACAGGGGTTGAGCTGGTTGAACCCGCAATGGCAATAAAAAATGCGGGCATGAAATCACGCAATTTAATTTCCATTTGATTTGCCAAGTCCATCAGTGTTTGGCTCACCGTGTCATTGTTCCATGTGAATTGGCTTTCTAAGCGCCAAATCGCGAATTGTAAGCTTTGACGAACTTGTTCTTCAGTCAATTTTTTGCTTTCAAATTGTTCTTTGCTGATTTGTGGCATGTGATTGAAGTAAAAACCTGCCCAATTCACAGCTTCTGACAACAAGTTGATTCGCGGTTGAATCGCAGCAGCAATCTCTTCTAAAGTCTTTGGATCACTTTTCCATGTGAGTAAACGTTCTAACAATTGTGCAGGTGTGAGCGCTTTAATCCATTGACCATTTAGCCAATTTAGTTTTTCAACATCAAAGATCGGGCCGCCCAGTGAAACACGTTGTACGTCAAAGTTGTCCACCATGTCTTTTAAGGTGAATACTTCACGTTCGTCAGGCATCGACCAACCCATACGACCTAAATAGTTCAATAGAGCTTCAGGTAATACTCCGATATCTCGATAGTAGTTGATCGAGGTCGGATTTTTACGTTTTGAAAGTTTTGATTTATCTGGGTTACGCAATAAAGGCATATGGCACAGCGCAGGCATGTCCCAGCCAAAATATTGATACAATAACTGGTGTTTCGGTGCAGAAGGGAGCCATTCTTCACCACGTAATACGTGGGTGATTTCCATCAAATGGTCATCTACGACGTTTGCAAGGTGATAAGTTGGCAAACCATCCGTTTTGAGAAGCACTTGCATATCGACTTGTGCCCATGGGATTTCGACTTCGCCACGTAACATGTCATTGATTTTACAAATACCTTGTTCAGGCACTTTCATGCGGATGACATGTGGTTCACCTGCTGCAAGACGACGTTGAACTTCTTCTTGTGAGAGTTTTAAACCACGGCCATCATATTTCGGCGTTTCACCACGAGCTTGTTGTTCAGCACGCATTTGATCGAGTTCTTCTGCGGTTGCGAAACAGTAGAACGCATGACCTTTTTCAATCAACTCAAGTGTATATTGTTTATAAATGCCCATACGTTCAGATTGGCGATATGGAGCATGTGGGCCACCTACATCTGGGCCTTCTGACCAATTTAAGCCTAACCAGCGCAACGAATCTAAAATCATTTTTTCAGATTCAGGTGTTGAACGAAGCTGATCCGTATCTTCGATACGTAAAATGAATTCACCACCGTGCTGTTGAGCAAAACATAAATTAAATAATGCAATATAGGCAGTGCCTACATGAGGAAAGCCTGTAGGAGAGGGCGCAATGCGAGTACGAACTGTCATAAGTGATCGGCGTTTAAATTAGAATTTGAACTATTATAACGAAAAAGCCTAGTCACGGTATGACTAGGCTCATTTAAACATGTGAGGAATTACATATTTAATCGTTAAGATGTATGCGGTTGAAATATGGTTTGAACGAAACGGGAAAAACGTTCATGTTGACTGGCAAAAAAAGTTTGAGTCGGTGTTGTCCGAATACTATTCAACATTTTTAATTCATCATCTGTTGCAGATAATGATAATGAGGTATTGCGTTTTTGCTGATCGAGCGCTTTAACGATCGGTGAAGTCGTCTTGTCTAGCGTTTTTAAACTGTTATTTTCTTTAATCGCAGCTGCATGCCCAACAGATATAGAACAAGTTAAAAATAAACTTAGGCATAGTGCTTTTTTCAACTCTAATGCTCGCATTGCTCACATCCCCTTTTTGATTTCTGGTCTATCAAGACCAACCAAACAACTAATAATTTGCTTTATAGATACAATTTAAACATAAAAAATAATAAAAAAGTAGAACTGCGTCACACTTTTTACAAAAAATCTAAAATTTAGCCACGCCGTTATATATGTTTATAACAGTGTTGCTGCTTTGTACACAATACAAATTTAGCAAGCAAATGTGTAGAAAGCGTGGAGGCCCTCACTTTTCAAATGTTAGCTCACAATGCCTCGTTGTACGTTTATAGAGCAGTAGATATCTTGTAGCGGTATATCTTAAAAGCAGAATAATAATCTATTTATTAATATAACTATATGATTGTAAAGCTATTTGATACTAAATATAGTGCTTATGAATGGGGTCTGATGAGGAAGAAATAAATGAAAATAGCAATAACAACATTTTTGCTGTTGGGTTTAACCAGTGTAGCCCAAGCAGCGACAGCCTTTCTAAATGTATCTTATGATCCAACGCGTGAGTTTTATCAAGAATATAATCAGGCATTTGGACAGTACTGGAAGCAAAGAACAGGTCAAGACGTTAATTTTAAACAGTCACATGGCGGTTCGGGTAAACAAGCTCGATCCGTGATCGATGGTCTACAAGCAGATGTGGTGACTTTAGCACTTGCCAATGATATCGATGAAATAGCGAATGCTGGTTTAATTCGAAAAGATTGGCAAAAACAATTTAAAAATAATTCTGCACCTTATACTTCAACCGTTGTCTTTTTAGTTCGCAAAGGCAACCCAAAGCATATTCGTGATTGGAATGATTTAATTAAAGATGGTGTTGAAATTATTACCCCAAACCCTAAAACAGGCGGTGCACCGCGTTGGATTTATTTATCTGCTTGGGGGTATGCATTAAAACAACCCGCTGGAAATGATGCAAAAGCGCGTGAGTTAGTCAAAAAACTTTACCATAACGTCAAAGTTCTAGACTCAGGTGCACGTGGTTCTTTAACGACTTTTGCTGAACGTGGTATTGGTGATGTGCTGTTATCTTGGGAAAATGAAGCGTTATTGGCAACTCAAGGTTTGGGAAAAGATAAATTTGAAATCATTTATCCCTCTATTTCGATTTTGGCAGAGCCTTCGGTTGCAGTCGTCGATAAAACAGTAGATAAAAATGGAAATCGTCATTTAGCGCGTGGCTACTTAAACTTCCTTTATTCCCCTTTGGGACAAGAGCTTGCGGCGAAACATTACTTCCGCCCACGGCATCCGCAAGTCGCAGCAAAATATGCAGCGCAATTTCCGAAGATTCAATTGTTCAATATTAATGAGGTGTTTGGTGGATGGGAAAAAGCGCAAAAAACACATTTTGTGAATGGCGCAGTTTTTGACCAAATATATTCCCAAAAGCGATAGAATGACGTGTCGCTACTTCGGATTACTTAAGTGCAAAAGCAAATATGCGAGGTATTTGCTTTTTTTATTGAATGGAAAATGATAAGAAAACGGTTTTACCTATGAAAAGTTAAGAATTCTCTACAAAAAGTCGTTTGGTACTGGCATAAAACAAGGTGATAATGTGCAGTTACATTTTTAGCTGTTGATTTATCTACTATGTCGCATATTTCTGTCTTACTTCACGAAACCATTGATGGCGTTTTGGCAGGTCGCGACTCAGGTGTTTTTGTTGATGCCACCTTTGGGCGCGGCGGTCATACCAAATTATTGCTCTCAAAATTAGATCAAAATGCACGTGTTTACGGATTCGATAAAGACCCACAAGCGCTTGAAGTCGCAGCACAATTAGAACAAGAAGATCCTCGATTTAAAATTATTCATGCCAGTTTCGCGGATATACAAACAGAGTTAGCCAAGATCGGTATTACTGAAGTCGATGGCATCATGGCGGATTTAGGTGTGTCCTCGCCACAGCTTGATCAAGCAGAGCGTGGCTTTAGTTTTATGAAAGATGGGCCATTGGATATGCGGATGGACAATTCGCAAGGTCCAACTGCGGCAGAATGGTTGTTGAAAATTGAAGAAGAACAACTCGCCAATATTATCTATCAATACGGTGAAGAGCGTTATAGTCGTCGTATTGCCAAAGCGATTAAAGCAGCAGGCGAAATTACCACCACTGCACAGCTCGCAGAAATCGTTAAGGTTGCTCATCCAAAATGGGAAAAGCATAAACATGCTGCAACGCGAACCTTTCAGGCGATTCGCATTGCCTTAAATAAAGAGCTGGATGATATTGAGGTATTTTTACCGCAAGCGGTAGAATTGTTGAAAGCCCAAGGGCAATTAGCCGTGATCAGTTTCCATTCTTTAGAAGATCGTCTAATTAAGCAGTTTATTCAAAAAGAATCGACTCTAGCTGAAGATCATGGTTGGGGCATGCCGCAACAACGTGTTGATACGCGACGCTTAAAGAAAGTGTCTCGGATTCGTGCGAGTGAAGCTGAAGTGAAAGAAAATCCTCGTTCTCGTAGTGCATGGCTGCGCGTTGCAGAGCGTATAGAGCAAAAAGGCAAATAATGAACAATAAAAATGATGACGAGGTTCTACCAAACAGCAAAAATGGACTGAAAAAAGTCGTTGTTTATGCTGTACTTGTTGCACTGGTATTCACGAGTGCAATGATGGTGGTGTTTCAGGTATTTGAATATCGTCATGACTATCGTGACTTGAGTGCATATATGCGTGAAAGAGATGATTTAAATGCTGAATGGGGGCGTCTGCTCATTGAGCAGCAAACCTTTGGTGCGACGGCACAGATTGGTTCACGTGCTGTTACGCAACTCCGCATGTTTTCACCCCCCGCGGCACAAACCGTTGTGATTTCTTTACCTACGACCTCGAAGCAAGATAAATAAGGCATGCTGTATGGCAGATAAGCGAAGTAAACCGATACGAAGAAAACAGCAGTCTATTTCGGCAAAACCAACACTTGCTTTGGATATGTGGCGGTTTTATTTGCTTTGGGGTGTGGTACTGCTTTGTTTCGTGGTTCTGGTGGCACGTGCATTTTATGTGCAAGTGGTCAATAAAGACTTTTTGCAAAATAAGGCCAATGCCAATATTTTACGGACTGAACGTCTAGAAGCAATGCGTGGTGTGATTAGTGATCGTCACGGTGTGCCGCTGGCAATCAGTACACCGATTATGAAAATCGTGATTGACCCAAGAGATTATTGGGATGCTAAAAAACAATTTAATGAAATTACTGAAGAACTCAAAAAAGATCCGACCAATCGCCGCCTAAAACGTCAGTTGCCGAATAAAAATTTAAATTTAGATGAATTGGCAGATGCTGTTGGAATTGACCGTAAAGTTTTAAAGCAACAAATGAATGATCGGGCTCGTTCACGTTATTTGGTATTGCAAAAAGAAATTCCACCGCAACAAGCAGATTTAATTATAAAACGCAATTTTCAGGGTGTTTATACTGAGAAAAGTTATAAACGTTATTACCCTCAGCCTCAAGCAAATGCACAAATTATTGGTTTGACCAATAGTGAGGGCACGGGTATCGAAGGCTTAGAAATGCAGTTGAATACACGACTGGCAGGGGTTGATGGCGAACAGAAGATTATCCGTGATAAAAAAGGCAATCGCCTCAAAGTTTCGGAAGTGATCAAAGAGGTCGAATCAGGTGAAAACATCACCCTGAGTATCGATTCACGTCTGCAATATATTATGTATCGCGAGTTGACAGCTGCGGGTGTTGCAAACAATGCACGTTCAGCAACAGCGATTGCTGTCGATGTCAAAACGGGTGAAATCTTGGCGATGACCAGTTGGCCATCTTATAACCCAAATGATAAGGGCGGGCTTTCAAATAAAGATGCCATGCGTAACCGTGGTGCGATTGACATGTTTGAACCGGGTTCAACCATGAAGCCATTTACCGTTGCTGCTGCATTAGAAAGCGGTCAATACACACCGAATTCAATTATCAATACCGCACCAGGATCGATGCGTTTGGGTTGGCATACCATTCGTGATACCCATAACTATGGTGCGCTGACATTGACAGGCGTGATTGTTAAATCATCAAACGTGGGTTCAGCGAAGCTTGCCTTGTCTTTGCCTAAAGATGCTTTGCCGTCCTTTTTCCGTCGTGTCGGTTTTGGTCAGCGTTCGGATGTAAGATTTCCTGGTGAAAGTGCAGGCATACTCTATTCTGGAGATAAGCTCAACTCATCACAACTCGGTACGATGGCTTACGGTTATGGCCTGAATGCCACGATTTTACAACTTGCACAAGGTTATGCGATGCTGGCGAATCATGGCATGGAAATGCCGTTAAGTTTGCATAAGCTAGAACATGCACCCGAAGGCAAACAAGTACTTGACCCTAAAATTGCAGATCAAGTGTTGATGATGTTGGAACAGGTCACTTTACCGGGGGGGACTGCAAAACAAGCCGTGATTCCTGGTTATCGTGTTGGGGGTAAAACGGGAACAGCACACAAACTTCGCGCTGACCGTAAAGGCTATTCAAATAGTGAATATCGTGCTTTATTTGCGGGTGTTGCACCTGTGAGTGACCCTCGTTTAGCAATGATCGTTGTCGTAGAAAATCCGCAAGGCCGCTACTATGGTGGTTTGGTTGCAGCGCCTGTTTTTGCCAGAATTATGCAAGAGTCCTTACGCTTACTCAATGTCCCTTTGGATAGACCACTAGATACTTCACCAACTCCAGTGCGCAGGTAAAAAATGTCGATTTGTTTTCTACAGATACACCCGATCAACATCGATGCAGCTTGGTCTGCGCAGCCTTTTAACGGTTTTTGTTTGGATAGCCGTAAGCTTGAAGCAGGGCAAATCTTTATTGCGTTGAATAGTTTTAGCCAAGCTGAGAAAACCCGCCAATTTGCGCAAAATGCATTGGATGCAGGTGCATTGGTGGTGATTAGTGAAACTGCGCTAGGTTTAGAAAAAGAGTGGACCTGTCCAACAGTTCGTCAGTTATTGGGTGAATGGCAAAAGCAATATTTGCAGCATGTTAATCCAGTATCGATCTTACGCGGTATTGCAGTCACAGGCACCAATGGCAAAACCACAATTTCTCGTTTAATCGCGGAATTGGTGAGTTCACAAGGACAAGGCTGTGCGGTGATGGGGACCACGGGCAATGGTATTTTGCCGAATTTGACACCCTCGAGCCACACGACCTTAGACGCATTACAATTACAAAATGCCCTGCATGCTTATGCCAAGCAAGGTGCAGCATTTGTTGCGTTAGAAGCCAGTTCTCATGGCTTGGAGCAAGGGCGTTTAAACGGCTGTGAGATTGAAATCGCGGTCTATAGTAATTTAAGTCGTGACCATTTGGATTATCACGGTACTTTAGAGGCTTATGCTGAAGCAAAAGCCTTGTTATTTAGATTTACCACTTTAAAAGCCGTGGTGATTAATTTAGACGATACTTATGCCACGCTCATGTTGGATGCGGCCAAGGCCAATCCATCGCAACCTAAAATCTTAACTTATTCACTGACTCAAGCAGTTGCAGATTATCATATTGCTGATTTGCACTATCGCTTGAGTGGAGCGAGTTTTACGCTGATTGCGCCAACAGGTTTGTATTCAGTTCAAAGTCCATTGCTTGGGCATTTTAATGTCGAGAATTTATTGGCAAGCTTAATTGCAGCTGAGTATGCAGGTTTTGCTTTGGCTGATTTAGTCCAGTTTGTACCACAACTCAAAGGTGCACCTGGTCGCATGCAAGTGATTCAGGGTGCTGAGCGTTTATTCGTGGTCGATTATGCACATACTCCTGACGCTTTGATTCAAGTGTTGACGACTTTAAAGCGCCATGTCTCTGGTCAGCTTTGGGCGGTATTTGGTTGTGGGGGGGATCGTGATCGTGGTAAACGTCCATTGATGACACAAGCAGCACTTGATCATGCCAATCCTGTAGTTTTGACTTCAGATAATCCACGGACTGAAAACCCTGAACAGATTTTTGCTGATATGAAGCAAGATATTGACTTTGCTGATCATACAACGCATGAAATTCATGATCGCCGTGAAGCGATTAGATTTGTGGTTGAACATGCACAAGCAGGAGATATTGTGGTGATCGCAGGAAAAGGACATGAAAACTATCAGGAAGTTGATGGCGTTCGTCATTGGTTTGATGATGTAGTAGAAGTGCAATCAGCAATTGCTGCACAGCCACATTCGATACACTCAGCATATCCTGCGCAATAAGAGTAAAAAGGTAAATAACAAGTATGCACACCTCAACCACCAGTACAGTTCCATTAGAACCTTGGACAGCAGAACAATTACAACAAGCGACACAGGGTGAGTGGTATAACGCAAAACCTCTACAAGGTGAAATCAAGCGAATTTTGACAGACTCACGCCATGCCGAAGCAGGTGATGCTTTTCTTGCCTTGAAAGGTGAGCGTTTCAATGCACATGATTTTGTCGCACAAGTTGCGTCACAGGGATGTCAAATGGCGATTGTTGAACGTCCAGTCGATGCTGATATTGTGCAGCTTGTGGTCAAAGATACGCGCTTGGCTTTGGGGCATTTGGGGGCTTATCGTCGTCAACAGAACCCACAACTTAAAGTGATTGCATTGACGGGCAGCAGTGGTAAAACCACGACTAAAGAGATGTTAGGCAGCATTCTGTCTCGTTTAGCGCCGACGTTGATTACCCGTGGCAACCTCAACAATGATTTAGGGGTGCCGATGATGTTGCTTGAATTACGTCAAGAACATCGCTATGCCGTGATGGAGCTTGGGGCGAGTCATCAAGGTGAGATTGATTACACCTCAAATCTAGTGCAACCGCATGTGGCTGGCATTCTAAATATTGGAACAGCGCACTTAGGTGAGTTTGGTGGGCGAGAGGGTATTTGTCGCGCCAAGTCAGAAATTTATGCGCACATTTTGCCTGAAGGCACTGCGATCGTTCCTGCAAAGGATGATTATGTGGCAAGCATTCGTGAGAGTGCTCAAAAGCATCCAATGTTAAGTTTTGGTGAAGGTGGAGATATCTTTGTCACTGATGTTGAACTTCATCCTCAATTTTCACAGTTTCGTTTGCATACACCGCAAGGCGTTCGCGCTGTGAATCTGCCCTTTGCAGGTGCACATAATGTGGAAAATGCAGCAGCAGCCACCGCATTTGCCCTGGCGATTGGGATTGAACTCGATGATATTGTGCATGGCTTAGAACAGGCACAAGGTGCAAAAGGTCGTTTGAACTTTATTCAACATCAACAGCACCTATTTATTGATGATACTTATAATGCCAATCCAACCTCAATGCGTGCAGCTGCGAATGTCCTATTGCAGCAGCAAGGTTTGAAAGTCATGGTCATGGGCGACATTGGTGAGCTTGGTGAATCAAGTTGGCAAGAACATCATGATTTAGGCCGAGATTTAGCGAATTTGCCTTTAGATGCATTGGTTGTGGTCGGGGAGTTTGCTGAAGCAGCACAGCAGGGCTCAGCGTATGCCAAAACATTACATGCATTTGCTACACAAGCAGAGGCGTTACCGTTTTTAATTAATTTAGTGCAAAGACATCAACCCCAGTCGATGAGTTTCCTCTTCAAAGGGTCCCGTTTCACCCACATGGAAACGTTGATGGCTGATTTGATGGAGAAAATTTAAATGTTGTTATGGTTATTTGAACAATTGGCGGGGTATAACAGCTCGTTCCAAGTTGTTCGTTATTTAACATTGCGTTCATTATTGAGTCTACTGACCGCGTTGGCAATTGGATTGGTTTTAGGGCCGATCATGATTCGCAAATTACAAGCATTAAAATATGGTCAAGCGGTGAGTTCTTTTGCACCTGAAAATCATGCCAAGAAGATGGGAACGCCGACCATGGGCGGGATTCTTATTCTGCTGTCTATTGGTATTAGTACCCTTTTGTGGGCAGACTTATCTAACCCTTACGTATGGATTGTTTTGGGGGTTATGGTGGTGTTTGGCGCAGTCGGTTGGGCCGATGACTGGATTAAAGTCCGTTATAAAGACAATGCGGGTTTACCTGCACGGAAAAAGTTTTTTTGGACTTCGGTTGCTTCCTTAGGCGCAGGTATTGCCTTATATGTGATTGCAAAACAGCAAGATAGTGCCTTGCATACCGCGAATATGTTGGACTTATTGATTCCATTCTTTAAGAATCTTTCCATTCCACTTTCAGCGGTTCCACTTGGTTTAGCCTTTATTGCCTTTACTTATTTGGTGATCAATGGCGCATCTAACGCAGTCAATCTAACCGATGGTTTGGATGGCTTGGCGATTATGCCGATTGTAATGGTCGCGGCAGGTTTGGGCGTATTTGCCTATTTGTCTGGTGATATTCGTTTTGCCAATTATCTACATATTCCCTATGTGAAATATACCTCAGAGCTTGTAGTGATTTGCTCAGCGATGATCGGTGCTGGTTTGGCCTTCCTTTGGTACAATGCCCACCCTGCTCAAGTGTTTATGGGTGATGTCGGTGCGTTGGCATTGGGTGCGATGCTCGGTACGATTGCAGTCATGGTCAGACAGGAAATTGTATTTGCGATTATGGGTGGCGTATTTGTTATGGAAGCCATCTCGGTATTTTTGCAGATTGGTTCATTGCGGATGCGAAACAAACGTGTATTCCTGATGGCACCTCTACATCATCATTATGAAAAACAAGGCTGGAAGGAAACTCAAGTGGTGATTCGCTTCTGGATTATTACGATTTTCTTGGTGGTTTTAGGGTTAATGACGTTAAAATTACGTTAAGCCACGATTTAAAAAAAAGCTGGTGAATACCAGCTTTTTTTATGCTTGGAGAAAACTTGGAGAAAAATAGATGAATTTATTGATGTGTCCCGTTTGTCGCCAATCATTAAATTTGGTTGAACATGCATGGCGATGTGATAACGGACATCATTATGATGTGGCGAAACAAGGCTATGTAAATCTGCATGTGGTGCAGCATAAGCACAGTAAAACGCCAGGGGATACGGCGGAGTCCGTGTTGGCACGCCGAGAATTTTTGCAAGCAGGTTTCTATCAGCCCTTACAACAGGCTGTGGTCGAATTACTACAACAGTTAAAACCAAAAGCGATTTTGGATATTGGTTGTGGCGAAGGCTATTACACCAGTGCTATGCAGCGTTATACCGAATACTGCATCGGTGTGGATATTGCCAAAACAGCAGTACAACGTGCGGCAAAATTAAATTCTGATGTGACTTGGGTGGTGGGTACGGGGGCAACTTTGCCTGTACGAGATCATTCGATTGATGTCTGTAGCAGTTTATTTAGTCCGATTCCACAAAATGAAATCGTACGAGTGTTGAGTGATCAAGGTTATTTGATTGTGGTTACACCTGCACCTAAGCATTTATTCGCATTGCGTGACGCGTTGTTCGAGCAGGTCAATTTGCATGAACCACAGAAGTTTATTGAACAGCTTGAGACTCAATTTGAACTGAAACAGCAACGAATTGTTGAAACCACAATGCAGTTAGATCAGCTCGCGCTCAGCAACTTAATTGCGATGACGCCCTATGCGTATAAAGCCAATCCAGAGCGACGGAAAGTACTTGAGCAGCAGCAGCGATTTGTGGTTAGTGCCGCTTTTCAAATTTATCTATTTCAGAAAAACAAACAGCCATCAATTTGATGGCTGTTTAGGCTTTTATGATGGATTATTGGATTTGATTAATTAAATTTTCAATCCCATCACGTTCTCTTTGGGCGTTTGAGTTTTGAGGGTTTGAACCCATCGTCGGTGGTTGTTTTCTCTCAGGTGTGATGGTGTGTTCACCGTTTGATGTCGTACCCGATAAGTCTGAAAAATCACTTTGCGCTGAGCGTGTAGGTGCGGCAGGTGCAGGACGGTAAAGTGGGCGTGCGAGTGGTGGAGAAGCACGATATTCTTTACGATCCTCGCTTTGCTGGACTTGGAGTTGATCGTGAGAAATAGGATCTTTCGCATCTTTATCCAATCGAACCCATGCAGATGGCATATCTTTTAAAGCATTGGCCATAAAGTTGGTCCAGATTGGTAGTGCAGCAACGCCGCCATATTCTCTGCGACCTAAAGTGCGCGGCTGATCAAAGCCGACCCAAGTTACCGTAACCAATTTGCCATTAAAGCCCGCGAACCAAGCATCTTTGGCATCATTGGTGGTTCCTGTTTTCCCGCCTAAATCATCACGACCGATTTTAAGTGCAGCACGGCCTGTACCATGTTGAATGACGTCACGCAAAATGTTGGCCATGTCATAGGCAGAGCTTGATTTTAAAATTCGCTGTGCTTGACGATAATCACTATTGGTCTTGGTGGATCGTTCAGCTTGAGCGACTGTCAACTCAGCTTCAGATGCTGCATTGGTATTTTCTAAGCTTTGATTGGTGATTTCTGTCACTTCTGGAGCATCTGCTTCTTGTTGCGGAGCAGGCGCTTTTGCATCGCCAATACATGGAATACATGCATATTCTGGCTTGGCACTATAAATGACTTTGCCAGAGGCATCTTCAATGCGTTTGATAAAATGAGGCTGGATACGATAGCCACCATTTGCGAAGGTTGCATAGCCCGTTGCCATCTGTACAGGCAAGACCTGTGGTGTTCCTAATGCAATGGTATAGTTACGAGGAATTTGATCATCCTGCAAACCAAAATCCATAAAGAGTTGACGCGTCCGCTCGATCCCCACATTTTGTAGTAATCGTACCGATACGGTATTCCTGGATAAATATAAAGCACGACGTAGAGGGATCATGCCCAGAAAACGGCCATCGGAGTTTCTAGGCGACCATTTCCCAATGGTAATCGGGTTGTCATTGACCATACTATAAGGTGTCATGCCGCGCTCTAAAGCCAATGCATATACGAAAGGCTTAATGGTTGAACCCGGTTGTCTCCACCCTTGAATCGCACGGTTAAATTTCGATTGATAGAAATTATAACCACCAACAACGGCTTCGATCGCACCATCATTTGGATTTAAAGCAATGAGCTGACCTTGCACTCTAGGTACTTGGACCAAAGACCAAACGGTTTTTTCTTTATTGGGGCGTAAGCGAATAATATCTTTCACTTTGACAATTTGTGAGGCTTTGGAAGGTGCGCCACCGACACTATTGGCATTGCGATATGGACGAACCCATGACATACCTGACCAGTTAACGGTCACAGTCGAGCCATCCTGCATGAGCGCATCAAAGGAATTGTTATTTACTTTTACGACTTTGGCAGGGTAGGTGTCGGCATAAGCCATAAATTGATTGAGGGGTTGATCATGTGCTTCTGGTCCACGCCAGCCATGACGACGATCATAAGCTTCCAAACCATCTTGAAGCGCCTGCTCAGCATAGCGTTGGCGATTGCTATCAATGGTGGTGTACACCTTGTAGCCTGAATCAATCGCTTGATCGCCGAATTGTTTAACCAATTCTGAACGTACCATTTCGCCTACGTATGGAAACACATTGCTCACAGAGCGGTCCACCATATTTAGATTAATCGGTTCTGCGACCGCTTTTTGATACTGAACTTGATTGATATACCCCAACTGTAGCATACGACCTAAAATCCAATTGCGGCGTTCAAGTGCACGTTGAGGGTTGGCAACAGGGTTATATTTTGAAGGTGCTTTGGGTAAACCTGCAATCATTGCCATCTGGGCAATGCTGAGTTCATCAATATTTTTGTTGTAGTAGATACGCGCAGCAGCAGCAATGCCGTAGGAATTTTTACCTAAGAAGATCTTATTGACATAAGAGCTTAGAATTTCTTGTTTGGTGAGGCTCTGTTCAATTTTTCGCGCAAGAAAGACTTCAGTTAGTTTTCGTCTTAAGGTTCGCTCTGGGCTTAAATAATAATTCTTCGCCACTTGCATGGTAATGGTTGAGCCCCCAGTTTGGACATCAGAACCAGTCACAGATTCGGTTATCGCTCGCCCCAAACCTTTAAAACTAATGCCGCTATGCTCAAAAAAAGAAGAATCTTCAGCGGCCAAAAAAGCATGAATAAACGTGGGAGGAATTTGCTCATATTCAACTGGAATGGAAAGTTTTCCGCCATATTCTGCAATTAGCTTATTATCTGCGGTATAGACCTGCAATGGTTTTAACAGTGGCGCCTTTTTTAATGAGCTCATATCTGGCAGTGATGGCGCGAGATAGAGATACATGCCATAAAATCCCATTGGAAGTGAGACTAAGATAATAATAATGATCAAAAAAAATGGGCGAACAATACCAGAACTGGATAGCTTTTTCATAATAAGTAAGTTTTAATAAGAGCGAATGACAAACTAATTGTGGTCAGTATATCCTTTAGACATACGGATTGTTAGATGGGTTATTGTATCCGTATTAATTAAAGACCAAAACAAATTAGTGTGTTGTATTTTTGGGGATAAAAAAATAAATAGGAAAATACTGTGCTCAGGTTATATCGTAAACCAAATAAGGGGTTAGTGGGTGTCGATATTAGTTCGACAACTGTTAAATTATTGGAGCTCTCTGTAAAGAACGGTAGATATTGGGTTGAAAGTTATGCCGTGATGCCATTGCCTGAAAATAGCGTGGTGGAAAAAAGCATTTTGAACCCAGAGGCGGTCGGTGATGCACTTGAGAGAGTGGTAAACCTCGCCAATCCACATACCAGCAATGTCGCAATTGCGGTACCAACTTCTATGGTGATTAATAAAATCATAGAGATGGACGCTGATATGACGGATGAAGAGCGTGAAGTTCAAATTCGTATGGATGCTGAGCAATATATTCCGTTCCCATTAGATGAAGTGAGTCTTGATTTTGAGGTTTTACCCGATCGATTGGTCAATCAGAATCGGGTAAATGTCCTTCTCGTTGCCACACGTACTGAGAATGTTGATACACGTGTAGAAGTGCTTGAGCTTGCTGGATTAGCTGCAAAAACAGCTGATGTTGAAAGTTATGCAATGGAGCGCGCTTTTAGTGTGTTTTCGGACACATTGCCGATGGGGGCAAATACCGTTGGCATCTTAGATATCGGGCATACCATGACCACGCTATCTGTGATGCAAAAGGGCAAAATTATCTATACACGTGAACAAGTCTTTGGTGGGCGACAGCTGACCCAAGATGTTCAAAGTCGCTATGGTTTGTCATTTGAAGAAGCAGGGCGCGCCAAAAAAGAAAGAACGCTTCCAGATGATTATGACATCGAGGTGCTCGAGCCATTTTTAGATGCCGTGGTGCAACAAGCAGCGCGTTCACTGCAATTCTTTTTTTCATCCTCTCAATTCAACGAGATCGACCATATTTTGCTTGCTGGGGGGAATGCCAATATTCCAGGCCTTGCAAAGTTATTACAACAAAAACTGGGTTACCGAGTAACGATTGCCAATCCATTTTTACAAATGGGTTTTTCTCCACAAATCGATATTAAAAAAATTGAAAATGATGCTTCCTCATTGATGGTTGCATGTGGTTTGGCATTGAGGAGTTTTGATTAATGGCAAAGATTAACTTACTCCCTTGGCGCGATGAGCTAAGAGAACAAAGAAAGAAACAATTTGTCGCATTTTGTGTTGGGGTGGCTGCATTAGGAATTGCATCTGTATTTACAGCGTGGATGTATTTTGATCATAAACTGAATGATCAAGAGCAAGCCAATCAGTTCATTGTCAGTACCAATCAAAGTTTGGATGTACAGCTCAAGTCTTTAGAGGGTTTGCAAGAACGCCGCAATGCCATTATTGAACGAATGAAGTTGATTCAGGGCTTACAAGGACAACGTCCAGTGATTGTACGTTTAGTTGATGAGCTGGTTCGTGTGACGCCACCAACCATGTACATCACTAAGTTTACGCGAACTGGCGATAAATTCAGTATCGAGGGCAAGGCGGAAAGTCCAAATACTGTTGCTGAGTTGCTGCGTAATTTAGAGGCATCTCCTTGGTATCGTAATGCCTTTATGAATTCATTTTTGGCAGCAGAAGAGAAAAAAGATAAAACAGTAAGCTCTTTGGTTCCTCGTGTCGAAGAGAATTATGGAAGTTTTGTGGTCACTGTAGATTTGGGTGAAATCGGTACAGCTGTTGTCGCCGATCCAGCGTCAGAGACAGCAACATTAGGGACAGCGGGGGTGACACAATGAGTCAAGATGAATTAAATGATCTTAATCAAGACAGTGTTGCTGTAAAGAAGAAAAAAATGACAGTAGAGCAATTCTTCCAACAATTTAATACCTTGGATATGAATAACTATGGCAGTTGGCCACTCTCTGTCAAAGTGACTTGTTGGATTTTTATTCTTTTAGCTGTCGCTGCATTGGGTTATTTTGTGGTGGTGCAAAAGCAATTGGAAACCATTGCTAATGCACAAGCACGAGAACAAAGCTTGTTGAATGAGTTTAAAGAAAAAGAATCTAAGTTGCGTAATTTGCAGCAGTACCAAACACAATTACAAGAGATGGAAGCGAATTTTAATCAGCAACTAGAGCAGTTGCCGAAAGAAACAGAAATTCCAAGTTTGGTCGAGGATATGAACTTAACAGGCGTAAATTCTGGTCTGAAGTTTAAAAATATCCGCTTAGAAAAAGAAATTAAACAAGAGTTCTTTATTGAGCAACCTATCAGTATGGAAGCGACGGGTGATTACCATGCTTTCGGTGCTTTTGCGACAGGTATTGCAGCGTTACCGCGCATTGTGACTTTGCATGATTTTACGGTGGAAGCAAAAGCAGATACCCAGAAAAAATCCGATATTCCAGTGGTTAGCTACACTGTGAAAGCAAAAACGTATCGTTATGTTGGTGTTGATGATCGGGCCGCTATTGATGCGACAGCTCCATCTGCTCAAGGAGGACAGCGCTAATGAATCATTATAAGTTAATACTGGGCCTGTTTATTGGTTTTGGGTTGGTGGGCTGTGATTCTCGTATTGATGCGGTGAGTCAAAAAATGGCAGAAATTCGTAATCAACCACCTTTACCTATTGAGCCCGCACCTATATTTACCCCAGTACCTTTATTTAATTATTCAGCGCATCAGCTAAAGAGTCCTTTTATGCCAAGCTCTTTGGCGGCTGAATTAAAGATTATGGCAGGTAAGCGTGTTTATCCAAACTTCAATCGTCAACCACAGCCTTTAGAAAGCTATGCGTTGGAATCTCTGAATATGAAAGGAAGTATGCGTGGTCGAGTAAATCAGACCATTGCATTAATTCAAACACCAGATGGGCAGATTGAGCGCGTACAAGTCGGCAGTTATTTGGGGATGAATCAGGGGCGTATTATTAAAATTAGCCCGACTCAGATCGACTTGGTTGAAATTGTACCTGATGGACGAGAAGGTTATGTTGAAAGACCGAGAACACTCGTTTTAATTGGACCAGTGCCGTAAGATTAAGGGAATAACAATGAAAAAACAGTTTAAAGATTCTTTATTTGGGGAAGCGAAGACCATGAATCATGCATTCCGTCAATTTTCTATGGGTGCTGTCGCTATAGCAGTGATGCAGGTTGCATCAGCACAAGTCAGTATGACCAATATTGTGCCAATGAGCTTAGCTGATCAGGGAACTGAAATCCGTGTCATGTTTAATGGTTTGCCACCACAACCGCAGGCTTATCAGCTCGAGCAACCTTCACGTCTGATTTTAGATTTTGATAAAGCACAACAGTCTTTAAAGCAGACATCGATTCCTGTATCGACCAACGAAGCCAGTTCCGTCGAAGTTGCTGCTGACGATCAGCGTTCTCGTGTGATTGTAAATTTGAAAGATGCAGGGGCGTTTACAACACGCGTTGAAGGCAATACCTTTGTTTTAAAAATAAATTCGGCACGTCCAGCGGCTGCAACGACAGCACCAGTTGCGGCTCGTCAAGCACAACAAGGTGTTTCCAATATTGGCTTTCAGCGTGGAAAACAAGGTGAAGGTTTGGTTGTGATTGATTTATTGGGAAGTAATACCCCAGTAGATGTACAACAACAAGGCAGTAAAATCGTAGTGCGAACCATGGGGAATAAGATTCCAACCCATCTCGCACGCCGCTTAAATACCAATGATTTTGCGACACCTGTCGCTGGAGTTGATGCGTATAACGATAAAGGCAATGGCGTGATCACCATTCAGTCCGCGGGCAGCTATGAATACATGGCTTATCAAGCAGAGAATAAACTCACGATTAGCCTAAAGCGTCCTGAAGATAAATCGCCATTGCGAGCAAAATCACAAGCTTATACAGGCAATAAGATTTCTTTGGATTTCCAAGATATCGAAGTGCGTCGCGTACTACAGTTGTTGGCTGATTTTACCAATATCAATATGGTCGCTGCAGATACGGTACAGGGTAATATCACCCTGCGTTTGAAAGATGTTCCATGGGATCAAGCGCTCGATATCGTGTTGAAAACCAAAAATCTTGATAAACGCCGTAATGGAAATGTGATCTGGATTGCGCCTGTTTCAGAGCTGATCAAGGCGGAAGAAGAAGAAGCGAAAGCCATTGCACAAAGTGTGAAGCTTGCGCCGATTCAATCCGAATATATTAAACTCAGTTATGCCAAAGCTGCAGATATTTTAAAGTTAATTGAAGAGTCTCGTGATGGTAAGGGCGGAGTCTCAAACCGTACTGCGAACTCAGACTCATTGGCTTTGGAGAGTTTGCTCAGTTCTCGTGGCAGTGCAGTCGCAGATGTGCGTACCAATACCTTGATCGTCAATGATACTGCACTCAATATTGACAAGATTCGTAAGATGGTGGATTTGTTAGATGTATCAGTCAAACAAGTCATGATCGAAGCACGTATCGTCAGAGCGAGTACAGACTTTACCCGAGAGATGGGGGTGAAGTGGGGAATCTTGTCACAAGGTGTCACTCGAAATAATGACTTGTTAGTGGGTGGTAGTGATACCACGCTATGGAACCTTAGAAAGCCTGAAAAAGACAGTGATACAGGTGGTTGGAAATACGAGATTGAACGTCCAGACAATTTAAACGTAGATTTGGGTGCGACCACCGCTGGTGCAAGTCGTATCGCTTTTGGCTTAATTAGCCTATCTGACTTTATGCTTGATCTCGAACTTTCAGCCGTTCAAGCAGATGGTTATGGTGAGGTGATTTCAACACCAAAAGTCATGACTGCGGATAAACAACCTGCGAAAATTGAATCAGGAACTAAAATCCCTTATTCGTCCTCGACGGGTGCTGGTGCAAATGCTGTGCCTAAAACAGAATTTATTGATGCGACATTGAGCTTAGATGTGACGCCGAGTATTACCCCAGAAGGTAAAGTCATGATGAAGCTCAACATCACTAAAGATGCGCCAAGTAATCCAACACCAACGGGTCAATTGACGATTAGTAAGAACTCGATTGATACCAATGTCTTGGTTGATAACGGCGAAACTGTTGTTCTTGGTGGGATTTTTGAACAAGAAAATATTAGTTCACAAATTAAAGTTCCATTCTTGGGTGATTTACCGTATGTCGGCCGTCTTTTCCGTCGTGATTTAAAAACGGATAATAAACGTGAACTGCTTATTTTTGTGACGCCGAGAATTGTTAATGACACTTTGACGAGAAATCATTAATATATTTTCAATAATTGCAATTAATATAGGTGGCGCATTGCCAAGCAAAGCGTTTGAAACCCTACCAAATATTTATTTGGTAGGGCCAATGGGGGCAGGAAAAACAACGGTTGGTCGACATTTAGCAGAGCTGTTAGGACGTGATTTCATTGATAGCGATCATGAGATTGAGCGTAAGACAGGAGCCACTATTCCATGGATATTCGAAAAAGAAGGGGAAGTGGGATTTCGTTTGCGTGAAACCAATGTTTTGAACGATCTCACTGCCCGTTCTGCACTTGTGTTAGCGACAGGTGGCGGTGTTGTCACACAACCGAGCAATCGAGAATTTTTAAAACAACGCGGCATTGTTGTTTATTTATATACGCCTGTAGAACTTCAACTACAGCGAACTTATCGCGATAAAAATCGTCCATTATTACAAGTAGACAATCCCGAACAGAAACTGCGAGATTTATTGACCTTGCGCGATCCTTTGTATCGTGAAGTTGCAGATTATATAATCGAGACAAATCAAGGTGCAGCAAGAGATTTAGCGCAGCGCATTCTACAGGTTATTTTATCTAAACAAATTAAGTAATTCTCGAGTTGGTTTTAATTATGCAAACGTTATATGTTGAGTTAGGTGATCGTCGCTATCCGATTTTTATTGGAAGTCATTTGGACCCTAAACAATTACTTGAACCCTATCTACATGGGCGGCAAGTGATGTTGGTGTCAAATACGACCGTTGCACCGCTCTATTTACAGCATTATGCGGATGCATTAACTCAACTCGATAAGCAAGTTGCGCAATGCATCTTGCCTGATGGTGAGCAATATAAAAATATTCAACATTTAAATTTAATTTTTGATGCCTTGCTGGAAGCTGGTTTTAACCGTGATTGTACGGTTTTGGCATTAGGTGGTGGTGTGATTGGGGATATGGCAGGTTTTGCCTCTGCGTGTTTTCAGCGTGGGGTGAATTTCGTACAGGTTCCGACTACCTTATTGTCACAAGTTGATTCAAGTGTCGGCGGGAAAACAGGGATCAATCATCCTTTGGGCAAGAACATGTTAGGTGCTTTTCAGCAACCTCAAGTGGTACTGGCTGATATGGCACAGCTCGATAGCTTGCCCGATCGTGAACTTTCAGCAGGTCTTGCTGAAGTCATTAAATATGCTTTATTGGGCGATGTGGATTTCTTATCGTGGTTAGAGCAAAACATGGATGCGTTGGTTGCCAGAGATGCAAATTTACTTGCAGAGGCAGTTTATCGCTCATGTGCGCATAAGGCTAGAATTGTTGCCAATGATGAAAAAGAACAAGGCGAACGGGCATTACTTAATTTGGGTCATACCTTTGGCCATGCCATTGAATCGTATTTAGGTTATGGCGTGTGGTTGCATGGCGAAGCGGTTGCGACGGGTATGGTGATGGCGGCAGACCTATCTCATCGTCTCGGTTGGATTTCGGCAGAAGATCTGCAACGTACAAAAAAAATCATTCAACGTGCTCATTTACCGATATTATGTCCAAAAATTCCACTGGATGAATTTTTGGCTTACATGTCGCATGACAAAAAAGTCTTAAATGGCCAACTGCGCTTAGTTTTGCTTGAGAAATTAGGGCAAGCCATAATTACAAAAGATTTTGATGTTGAGCTTATGAAGCAAGCTATTTTAGCAAATCAATCTGCATAATGAATTACGAAAGGAAAGCATCGCTGTGTCACGATCAATTTGGCAAAATATTCAACAATATAGCTGGCTGGTTTTCGCACTGGCTTGTTTAATTGCCGCGTTGATATTTTGGGCTGTTACTGACAGTGATGCCTTGGTGGAAGTTGAGCAGCCATCTAAAATTGAAGTACCCGTCCAGATACAGCCAGAAAAAGTTGCGGCGACTACACATTTGGGCGCACTTGCAGATGCGGTGCGACCTTTAGATCTCACCGCCCGAGTTGTTGTAACCAATGAACATACGCCAGAGTTTCGGGGCACTAAATTTGTCAAAGACAATCAACGTCAGTGGGTGATGGAGATTTTCCGTAGTTCAAACGAGGCGATCATCAAAAACTTTTTGTTGAATCGTGCTGATCGCAAAAAGTTCATTTATTTCCGTTTGAGTGGTCAGGATCAAGTCGAGCAATATGTTTTGGCTTATGGGGTATTCTCTAGTGCAGAGGATGCAAATCGCCAGTTTTCTCAATTGAACTTGGCACTTCCTGAGTCTATTCAACCAAAGGCTCAGCGGCTTGCGACCTATGCCGATTTAGTCAATGATTTAGGTGCTGATGAAATGAAATTGGCGACCAATCAGCTTTATGCAATTCAGTTAAAACCTGCTGCGTTGCCTCGGGTTGATGAGTCTTTGTTGATGGGCAGTTCATCAGCAACGACGCCATCGGTGAATAGTGGCGCAACCAGTGCATCGACAACAGTTAAAACAACGGTGACCCAACGTGATGCACAAGGCAATGTGGTCAATGTTCAGCAAAATCATTCTACGGCTCCAGCACCTTCAAATGCTGAAAAAATAAAAGAAAATTCAGATACTTCAAGACGAGAAATTAGCGACCCATTTAATTAGCATCGCACCATGATGGTGCTTACTGATTCTTTTTGTGGCATTTAGCTTCTTTGTGGTGCAATTATGCTCATTGTGTGATCACTCTTCACCATTATAATTTAAACTTATTTTAATTTTTTTAATGATTTAGTAAATTTATGCTTAATTGGCATGTTTTTTGCTATTTTGTGGTGCTGTTTTGTCTACTCCTCATCTTTCTGTGTGCTAAATGGTTCATTAATTTAGTGAAATGGAAAGTTTTCTGCTTTACAAAGCCTTGCTAAGGTGTAATAACTGAAAACACTTTATATGGTAAATGCGCTGATTCTTGGAAAAGAAAGGCGTATATTGCAAATCCGCCAGTAAAAATGTTTTCGCGAAGCATTGAACTTTATGTGAGTTAATCGGCAATATCGCAGAAAATGAATTGATTGTTTGTTGCTCGAAAGAGCCATGTTTAAAGAAGGGTACGCTATGCACATGCCATCGCCTAATACTGTAGCTCCCGCTCAAGGTTTATATCAACCTGATGAGTTTAAGGATAACTGTGGCTTCGGTTTGATCGCCCATATGAAAGGGGAATCAAGCCATCATTTAGTTGAAACCGCGATTCACAGTTTAAGTTGCATGACGCACCGTGGTGGTATTGCCGCTGATGGTAAGACAGGAGATGGGTGCGGATTGTTATTGGCTATGCCGAAACAATTTTTCCGTGATGAAGCGCTGAAACTCGGAGTAAACCTAACAGAGGTTTTTGCTGCGGGTACCGTATTTTTAAATATTGATCCTGCGCTTGCTCAGAATGCAAAGAATATTCTCAATAAAGAAATTGAAGCTGAAGGTTTAAAGGTTGCAACATGGCGTGTTGTCCCAACCAATAACGATGCTTTAGGTGAAATTGCATTGCAGTCTTTACCTGTTTTTGAACAGATTCTCGTGAACTGTCCAATGGGTGTAACTGAAGTTGAATTTAACCGTAAGCTTTTTTTAGCACGTCGTCGTGCAGAACAACAATTACATAATGATCCATTATTTTATGTCACCACATTGGCGACAACAGTGATTACTTATAAAGGTCTGATGATGCCAGCAGCGATTGCTGATTTCTATACTGACTTGGCTGATGAGCGTTTGACTTCACACATTGTGGTGTTCCATCAGCGTTTCTCGACCAATACTTTACCGCGTTGGCCATTGGCTCAACCGTTCCGTTATCTTGCGCATAATGGTGAGATCAACACGATTACTGCGAATCGTAACTGGGCATTGGCACGTACTCCAAAATTTGAAAATCCATTATTGCCAGGTTTAACTGAATTGAATCCGATTGTGAACCGTACAGGTTCGGATTCTTCAAGCCTAGACAATATGCTAGAAATCTTGGTGGGTGGTGGCATGGATTTATTCCGTGCACTGCGTATGCTTGTACCACCAGCATGGCAAAACGTTGAAACTTTAGATGCTGATTTACGTGCTTTCTATGAGTTTAACTCGAAACATATGGAAGCGTGGGATGGCCCAGCAGGTTTAGTGGTTCAAGATGGTCGCCATGCGATCTGTATGCTGGATCGTAATGGCTTACGCCCAGCGCGTTGGGTGATCACTAAAAATGATTACATCACCTTGGCTTCTGAAATTGGGGTATGGGATTACCAACCTGAAGATGTTGTATCGAAAGGTCGTGTGGGTCCAGGTCAAATCCTCGTTGTCGATACCTTGACAGGTAAAGTCCTTGACACTAAAGATGTCAGCAACCACCTGAAAAACATGCGTCCATACCGTGAGTGGTTGCGTGATCATTCTATTCGCTTGAAAGCAAATCCAGAGCTTGAAGAGCAACTTATTGATCAAGGCTTAACAGGTGATGCATTAAAAGCAGCGCAAAAAATGTTTATGGTGACATTTGAAGAGCGCGATCAACTAATACGCCCAATCGCAGAAAGTGGTCAAGAAGCTGTCGGCTCTATGGGGGATGATACCCCAATGGCGGTATTGTCACGTCAAGTACGTCACGTCTCTGATTACTTCCGTCAACAGTTTGCGCAAGTGACCAATCCACCAATCGATCCATTACGTGAATCAATTGTGATGTCATTGGAAACTTGCCTTGGCCGTGAACAAAATGTGTTTGAACAAGGACCTGAGCATGCTGACCGTATCATCATCGCCAGTCCTGTATTGTCAAATGCCAAGATGCAGTTGCTACGTGATGTTGAAAAAGAACGTGACGGCTATGCAGTTGTAGATATTGATCTGAACTATGCTGAAACTGAAGGTTTGCAAGCAGCGATTACGCGTATTTGTGAAGAAGCTGCACAAGCGGTTCGTAATGGTAAAACGCTGATTGTATTAACGGATAAAAACTTCCGTGAAGGCTTCTTGCCTGCAAACTCAGCATTGGCAACAGGTGCAGTACACCATCATTTAATCAAGACTGGTTTGCGTACTGACGCGAATATTTTGGTTGAAACAGGTTATGCACGTGATCCACATCAATTTGCAGTGCTGCTTGGTTTTGGCGCAACCGCGATTTATCCATATTTAGCTTATGACGTGATCAATGATTTGATCGCCAAAGGTGAGTTGTTGGGTGATCCAATCTACGCACAAGCAAATTTCCGTAAGGGGATCGAGAAAGGTTTACTTAAAGTTCTTTCTAAAATGGGAATTTCGACCGTTGCTTCTTATCGTGGTGGTCAATTGTTTGAAGCTGTTGGTTTATCCTCAGAAGTGGTGGATCAATGTTTCCTTGGCGTACCAAGCCGTATTCAGGGTGCAACGTTTACAGATTTAGAGAAAGACCAGAAAAAATTGGCGATCACTGCTTGGCAGCATCGTAAGCCAATTGATCAAGGTGGTTTGCTGAAATTTGTATTTGGTAAGGAATACCATGCCTTTAACCCAGATGTAATTAACACCTTACACAAAGCAGTTCGTTCAGGTCAGTACCAAGACTTTAAAGAATATGCAGAGTTGGTTAATAATCGTCCAATTGCAACGATTCGTGATTTATTTAAATTAAAAACCACCAATCCAATTGCTTTAGATCAAGTTGAAAGCATTGAGGAAATTCTGCCACGCTTTGACTCGGCGGGTATGTCTTTAGGTGCATTATCACCAGAAGCACATGAAGCGATTGCGATTGCAATGAATACCATTGGTGGTCGTTCAAACTCGGGCGAGGGCGGTGAAGATCCAGCGCGTTATGGTACGATTCGTAACTCAAAAATCAAACAAATTGCATCAGGTCGTTTTGGTGTAACACCAGCCTATTTAACCTCTGCTGAAGTGTTACAGATCAAAGTGGCACAAGGTGCAAAACCGGGTGAAGGTGGTCAGTTACCGGGTGGTAAAGTGAATGGCTTAATTGCGCGTTTACGTTACTCAGTTCCGGGGGTGACTTTGATTTCACCACCACCGCATCACGATATTTATTCAATTGAAGATTTATCACAATTGATCTTTGACTTGAAACAAGTCAATCCACAAGCAATGGTGTCTGTCAAACTGGTTTCTGAGCCGGGTGTCGGTACGATTGCAGCGGGTGTGGCAAAAGCATACGCAGACTTTATTACCATTTCAGGTTATGACGGTGGTACAGCAGCATCGCCACTTTCATCTATTCATCATGCGGGTTCGCCATGGGAATTGGGTTTAAGTGAAGCGCATCAGGCTCTTCGCGTGAATGATCTGCGTGGTAAAGTCCGTGTGCAAACCGATGGTGGTTTGAAAACAGGTCTTGATGTGATTAAAGCTGCGATTTTAGGTGCGGAAAGCTTTGGTTTTGGTTCTACCCCAATGATCGCGCTTGGTTGTAAATACCTACGTATTTGCCATTTAAATAACTGTGCGACCGGTGTTGCTACTCAGCAAGATCATTTGCGTGAAGAGCATTACATTGGCGAGCCACAAATGCTGATTAACTTCTTCAGGTTTATTGCTGAAGAAACACGTGAATTATTGGCTGCGTTAGGTGTTTCGTCACTGAAAGATTTGATTGGGCGTGTTGATTTGCTTGAAGTTATTTCGGGTGACACTGAAAAGCATGCGCATTTGGATTTGAGTGCACTATTAACCTCACATCCATCGGCTGAAGGCAAGGCACAATATTGCCAAGTTCAAGGTAATGCACCGTTTGATAAAGGTCTATTGGCTGAGCAAATGGTGGCAGAGATGTTGCCAGCGATTGAGGCGGGCACTGGTGGTTCATTTAACTTCAGAGTCGGTAACTGTGATCGCTCGATTGGTGCACGTATTTCAGGTGAAATTGCCCGTCGTTACGGCAACTTGAGCATGGAAAGTAGCCCAGTGGTGATGAATCTTGTCGGTACGGCAGGTCAGTCATTGGGTGTCTGGAATGCGGGTGGTTTGCATATCAAACTGGAAGGTGATGCCAACGACTATGTCGGTAAAGGTATGGCGGGTGGTTGTGTATCGATCTTCCCACCAAAAGGTTCACCGTTCCAAACACAAAACACAGCGATTATTGGTAACACCTGTTTATATGGTGCGACTGGCGGTAAAGTCTTTGCTGCAGGTACTGCGGGCGAGCGTTTCGCAGTGCGTAACTCAGGCGCTTTTGCGGTGATTGAAGGTGCGGGCGACCATTGCTGTGAATACATGACTGGCGGTGTCGTGACTGTATTGGGTAAAGTGGGTCATAACTTCGGTGCAGGTATGACGGGTGGTTTTGCTTATGTACTCGACCTTGATAATGACTTTGTTGACTACTACAACCATGAACTCATCGACCTAAATCGTATTTCGACTGAGGCGATGGAAGATCATAAAGAATATTTATTGCGTATTCTTGATGAGCATATCCAAGAGACAGGTAGTGCTTGGGCCTACAAGATCCGTAATGAGTTCGACTTCTATAGTCGTAAATTCTGGCTAGTAAAACCAAAAGCTGCTAATTTGCAAACGCTTTTGAAAAAGACTCAAGCCGATCCACAATAATTCTACGACTGCAAAGACATAGGCAGGTGCAAGCGGTGAATGACATCGCTGCGCCTACCCACGGAGAGAGACATGGCAGAACGCCTCAATAATGACTTTCAATTTCTGGATGTAGCACGCCAAGATCCAGAGAAAAAAGATATTACTGTCCGCAAAGCAGAGTTTGTGGAAATTTATAAACCTTTTACTGCGGATGTGGCTGCGAATCAATCACATCGTTGTTTAGGTTGTGGTAATCCCTATTGTGAATGGAAATGTCCAGTACATAACTACATTCCAAACTGGTTGAAGCTAATTGCGGAAGGTCAAATTTTCCAAGCGGCTGAACTTTGCCATCAAACCAATACCTTGCCAGAAGTTTGTGGTCGTGTATGTCCACAAGACCGTTTGTGTGAAGGTGCATGTACCCTAAATGATGGCTTTGGTGCAGTAACCATTGGGAATGCTGAAAAGTACATCAACGATACAGCATTTGCTTTAGGCTGGCGCCCAGATATGTCTGGGGTAAAGCCGACGGGTAAAAAAGTCGCGATTATTGGTGCTGGTCCAGCAGGTTTAGGTTGTGCAGATATTCTTGCACGCGGTGGTGTTAAACCTGTGGTATTTGATAAACGCCCAGAAATAGGTGGTTTGCTCACATTTGGTATTCCTGAATTTAAAATGGAAAAAGATGTGATGAAGCGTCGCCGTGAAATCTTCACGGGGATGGGCATCGAATTCCGTTTAAATACTGAGATTGGTACTGACGTTACCATTGAACAGTTATTAGCTGAATATGATGCTGTATTCATGGGAATGGGCACCTATACCTATATGAAAGGTGGTTTTCCGGGTGAAGATCTCGATGGTGTTTATGATGCATTAGATTTCTTGATTGCCAACGTGAATCGTTGCCAAGGTTGGGAAAAAGATCCAAGCGAATACATCAACCTAGACGGTAAAAAAGTAATCGTGCTTGGTGGTGGTGATACCGCGATGGATTGTAACCGTACCTCGCTACGTCAAGGTGCACATGACGTGACCTGTGCTTATCGTCGTGATGAAAGCAACATGCCAGGTTCTGCACGTGAAGTGAAAAATGCCTATGAAGAAGGCGTGAAATTCCTATTCAATCGTCAGCCGATTGAAATCGTGGGCGAAAATGGTCAAGTGACTGGCGTTAAATTCGTAACGACTCAATTGGGTGAGCCTGATAGCCGTGGTCGTCGTAGCCCTGAACCAATTCCGGGTTCTGTAGAAGTATTGCCAGCGGATGCGGTACTACTTGCTTTTGGTTTCCGTCCAAGTCCAGCTGATTGGTTTGGTGGCGCAAAGGTAAATCTAGATGGTTCAGGTCGTGTAGTTGCGGCTGAACAGCAAGAATTCAAATTCCAAACTTCTAACCCGAAGATTTTCGCGGGTGGTGATATGGTGCGTGGTTCTGATCTTGTTGTGACTGCAATTTGGGAAGGACGTGAAGCGGCAGAAGGTATCTTGGATTACCTTGGGGTTTAATTTAACTCTGTTTAAATAATACTTTTATAAAGCCTGCGATATGCAGGCTTTATTTTTACACTTTATCTTTTTGGCGGTTTTTGCCAGTTCGATCATCTTTTTTGCCCTGTCATTGTGGTTTTTTCGAGGTAATACTCAAGGTCAGTATGAAAAATGATGCAGGCAATCAATATGGCTCTTGCAAATATCAACACAGAAAAAAATTATCTAAATCGTCCCAAAGCATTAGGGATTACCGTGCGGCGTTTGCAGTTTAATCCTAAAAAAATTAAGCGACATTTTTTTGCAAATTCACCTGTGATGTCGCATCTCTTGACTGCACTTTCCTCAACCTTTCCGATAGGTGAGCAGTTTTTTGTCAACAGTGTGCGCAATGTTCGAGACAAAGTTCAAGATCCAAAATTACAAGCACAGATTGCTGCGTTTATTGGTCAAGAAGCCATGCACTCCAAAGCCCATAGTGAGTTTAATGATGCATGGCGGCGTGATGATTATAATCTTGATCGTTTTCAAGCTTGGATCGCCAAACAGGATGAATCATTAAGAAAAGCGCATCCAAAACTTCAACTTGCTTTGACCTGTGCTTTCGAGCATTTCACTGCAATGTTAGGAGGTTATATTCTCAAGCATCCTGAGCTATTAAGTACCTTGGATGAGGATGCGATGAAGTTGTGGGTGTGGCATGCAATTGAGGAAATCGAGCATCGTTCAGTGGCATTTGATGTTTATGAAGAGGTGTATGGCGACGATCGAATTCGACGTTTGTTGATGCGTAGCGTCACCACTGGTTTTGCGAGTTTGGTTTTTTACGGAACAACACGTTTGATCTGGCAAGATAAGTGGAAAAGTCTGCCTAAAGTCGGTGGAAATTTATTTGGACTATATTTACTGAGCAAAATGCTGATTCAATTGATTCCTGAATATTTATCATATTATCAAGCTGATTTTCATCCAGCGAAGCATGACTATACTAAGTTGGTCAATTACTGGAAAGCGCGTATGGCAGATGAATATGGCATGATTAGTTTTCAGGAAGAGACTGCTTCGAAAATTTATAGTTAGTGTGTCAATTTTAATTTAACACCGTTCAAAACCTATTAAATCCTCCTTTGATAAGGGGGACTTCTTATCATCATATAGCTAGGCATTATTCGCTTTGCACGGCATTACATTCAGACCTTGATGTAATGCCGTTTTTATTAGATCTCTTTTATCATTATTAATACTCTCTTTGTATTTCTATCAGAGGGAGAATGAGGAACGATTGAAGTTCCGCAAGAGAATTGATGAAAGACGTCTATTTAAAGAGAAATAAAACAACGTTAATAAACTTTACACAGCGCACAAAAAATCACACTACAATGAATTATCGCAAAAATATAAAGAAAAACTTGAGGATAAACTTTATGAAAGCTATGAAACAAACCGCTCTCGCAACCGTATTGGCAAGCAGTTTATTATTTACAGGTTGTGGCTATAACACCTTACAAGTCAAAGATGAAGCTGTGATTGCATCATGGTCAGAAGTACAAAACCAGTATCAACGTCGTGCTGACCTCGTACCGAATTTAGTTAATGTGGTAAAAGGTTACGCTAAACATGAAGAACAAGTTTTAGTTGAAGTGACCCAAGCACGTTCTAATGTTGCGGGTTTAAAAGTAGATAAAGAGGTCTTAGAAGACCCCGCTTTATTTGAAAAATATCAACAAGCACAAAGTCAACTTACCAGTGCATTGTCTCGTTTAATTGCCGTTTCAGAAAACTATCCTGACCTCAAAGCCAATGAAAATTTCCGTGATCTACAAGCGCAGCTTGAGGGAACGGAAAACCGTATTGCAGTCGCGCGTAATCGTTATATTACCACTGTTCAAGATTACAATGCCTATGCGCGTCAATTCCCGCAAGTGATGACAGCGAAAGTGATCGGCATGAAAACCAAAGAAAACTTTAAGGCGGAAGCATCTGCTGAACAAGCGCCAACAGTTTCTTTTAACTAAATAGGCATTGTCGGGAGTCACTGTATGATGAAAACGTCAAAGCAAGCATGGACGCAGCGAATTTACGCTGTTTTCATCCTTCTTTTTACAACACTTTGTTTTCAACATGCGGTGTGGGCGGAGCAAGCAACAGCAACAGATCAAGGTGATGTGCTGATTGCTGGGAAAATCATCCAAGAACAACAAAAAAATCAATCGGCCGCAGCTGCCAATAACAATGACACTGCTCCAGTTCTGCCCAAGGTTGCCGATGATATGGCAGAGGGGGAATCTATACGTGGCTTGCCCACTTTAAATCAGCCAGTCATTGATCAAGCCAATATATTGAGTGCTGCTGAAATGCAGCAATTGAACCAAAAAATTCTCAGTCTCTATCAGCAGGGTAAGGCACAAATCGGTGTGATTATTGTGCCGACTACAGGACAGGAAGCGATTTTTGACTTTGCTTTAAGGACAGGTGAAAAATGGCAATTGGGTTCGGCTAAACGCGATAATGGCTTACTGATTGCGATTGCGGTTAATGATCGTAATATTCAAATTCTGACGGGCTATGGTTTGGAAGGTGTTTTACCTGATGTGGTGCTGAGTCGAATTATTCGTAATCAGATCACGCCTGCATTTAAACAAGGTCAATATGCACAAGGTATTGCGGCGGGTTTGGATGAGATTACTCGAATCGTCAATTTAGATCCTGAAGTTGCACAACAAGCAGCACAGGAGTTAAAAGAGCGTCATGAGCAAGCATTGCATCAGCAACAAGCCAGAGACAGTAGTCTTTCAATGGCACTCTTTATCTTGATTGCTGGTGTTGTGGGTTCATTTATTGTGGGTAAACGTCTCAGTGCATCTACTGCTGGGGTTGCAGCAGCGGTGGCAGGTTTGGTCAGTGGGGCTGGTGTATTGATGAGCTTGTTGCTGGGTATCGGTGTGTTCTTTTTATTGATCACCTCACTGGCGCAACTGATTTTCCAAGCCTTTTTATCAGGCGGTGGACGTGGCGGTGGTGGCGGTTTTGGTGGTGGTGGATATCGTGGCGGTGGCGGTGGTTTTGGCGGCGGAGGTGCATCAGGCTCATGGTAACTAAGACAGATACAACGCAAATTATTACTCAGCCCAAACTGGCTGAACGAGTCCAACCGAGCTTGAAACGTTGGTTTAAGCATTTTCTATATATTTCTGCCACGCATCGCTATTTTAGTAAGCAAGATCGTTTAGAGATTGCTCAGACGGTACAGCAAGCTGAGCATGGACATGTTGGTGAGATACAGGTGGTGATAGAGGGGCATATCCCTTGTTCACAAGCTTATCATCAGGATACACGCTTACGTGCGCAACAGCTCTTTGCTGAATTGGGCGTATGGGATACCGAGTTGAATAGTGGCGTGTTGCTTTACCTAAATCTATGCGAGCGCAAAGTTGAAATTGTGATTGATCGGGGCTTAAAGAGTGCAACAGATACTGAAACTTGGCAGCAGATTTGTCAGTTGATCATCGAAAGACTCAAACAGCAGCAATATCAACAAGGTGTTTTGGCAGGTATTCAGGAAATCGGTCAGGTGTTGGTGATGTATTATGATCAGCCAATTCCTGAACAAACCAATGAGTTGCCTAATGAGCCGATTATTTTGAATTAATAGAGCTTATACAGTTCCAAATATTTCACCTTTGGCTGATGAATGAGACTTTTAGAAATTCAATGTTGGGGTATTTGCTCAGATTTGATTGTGTCGTTTAATTAAGGGATATATCGCCTAGTGATAAACGGATGTTATTTGGAGATGAGTGGTAGTGTCAGTTACAAATTTTTTTATGTGACCTATTTCGCTCAATTTTAAAACAATAAGAGCATCATCAAAATTGACTTTAAAATTCAAGACGGATAATGAGGGAAAGCTGACATTATTTGTCATTTTTTTTCATAATGTGTCTAATTTGCATTAATTCTGATCGTTACTAATAATATTTAAGTCTCTGTTTTTTTAAGTTAAAATTGGCTAAGCTAGGAGCTGGCATGAAACATGCTGAATACAAAGTAGCTGAATAAAGCTTATAAAAAATTTATACATTGGAGAAATGTTATGAACACAATGCAAAAGGGTTTTACCTTAATTGAATTAATGATCGTAGTTGCGATCATCGGTATTTTGGCGGCGGTAGCTTTACCTGCTTATCAAGACTATACAGCACGTGCAAAAGTATCTGAAGTAGTCTTAGCAGCATCTACATGTCGTACAGCAGTTTCTGAAGCATCACAAACTGGTTTTTCAGCTGATGCGACAGCTAATAACTTTGGTTGTGGAGAAGGCGGAACTGAAAATTCTCCTCTTTCTCAATATGTTCAAACTATTGCGACAGATGAAAATGGAGTAATTACTGTGACTGCACGTAATATTAGTCAGCTAGGTTCAGGTGTGAATGTATCATTTACACCTTACTCTGACGCTGATGCAACTGTTCCATCTAGTGCTGCTGATTATAACCGCGCATCAGTTCAAACAGTTAGAGCGTGGGAATGTGCGGGTTCAGGGACAACTCCAATTTTAGCTAAATATTTACCAGCTTCTTGCCGTTAATATTTAGATTATAAAAAAGAGGGGAAACCCTCTTTTTTTGTATCAAGAATTGTTGATCAGAATGAAAATGATTTATTTTTTCTCAGCTTTTTTTTGTCTTTTGGCGTGGCTATCGCCAAACCATTACCAACCTTGGCTATCAGTCTATCAAGATAGCAGTATGTTTGTTGCAGCTTTGTTACTTGCTTCTAGTTTGCTGAATCAAAAGAGTATACATGTTCCCTATATTTTAACTTTTTTTATATTTTTAAGCTTTATCCCTCTAATACAATACTATTTAGGTATTGTTTATTTTTTTGGAGAAGCAATTACTTTTTTTTTCTATCTTTTAGCTCTAGCTACGGTGTTTATTGTCGGTTTTAATATTGCTCAATTGGAAAGATCAAATAAAGATAACATTATAGCCGGATTTTTTATAACGATATTAATTGCAAGTATGATTTCTGTCTGGATTCAATTGCGCCAATGGTTACTATTTGATGGTAATATTTGGATCGTTGATATGCCTCCAAATGGGCGGCCTTTTGCAAATATGGCGCAGCCAAATCAGTTATCAACCTTGCTAATTATGGGTGTTTTATCTGTTTTATACCTTTTTGAAAAGCATAAAATTAATAATATATCTGCAAGTTTAGCGACGATTTTTATCTTATTTGGTGTTGTGCTGACCCAATCAAGGACTGCTTGGGTATTTGCTATTTGTATTTTGATTTGGTGGCTTATAAAAATTAGAGTTCATACTCGCCTAAGAATGAGGTATTTAATAACATGGGTCGGTGTATTCGTTACTTTATGGTTTTGCTTACCTTATTTCTCAGAACTTTTGGGTATAACTTCAATTCGTAGTCTCTCTGATAGAGCAACAGCAGGGTTGGAGCGATGGTCAATGTGGCATCAGCTCATTATGATCTTACCAAATGCTCCTTTGCAAGGTTATGGATGGGGGCAGTTGAATGTTGCTCAAATTTTGAATCAAAGTGATTATGATCAATATCCTGTTTTTGGCTATAGCCATAACTTATTTTTAGATATTTTGATTTGGAATGGTCTTTTATTCGGGGGAGCTATCTCTCTTTTTATTCTCTTTTTTTTGTTGAAAATGGCTTTAAGCGCAAAAGATAATGAATCAATTGTTATTCTAGCGGTAGTTGGCGCAATTTTAGTACACAGTATGTTTGAGTATCCTTTTGCCTATGCTTATTTCTTATTACCAATGGGATTTTTTCTTGGTTTTCTTTATGCACAGCAAAATCGCGATATTCGATCATTGTCGATACAAAAAAAGTGGTATGTATTACACCTTGTTTATTGTGCATCTTTAATGGCTGTTTTTGCTTATGATTATAAAAGAATAGAACATGAACATGAGTTGATGCGGTATGAAAATGTAAAACTACGGAATATTGATCTAAAGAATATTGAGCCAGATGTAATACTCCTTACGCAATTAAGAGATTATATTTGGTTTGTACGACAACCTCTTCTAGCCGATAAATCCGAACAAGAATTAGATCGTATGCGGAAAATAGTGTATCGCTTTCCTGAACGTCCTATGCTTTACCGCTATATACAAACTTTGTATTTGAATGGTCAAACGGAAGAGGCAAATAAAGTATTAAATTTTTTTAATACTTTATATAAAGAGAAGTTAACTTTACTTTTGATACAGCAACGGTTGGAGTATGAAAAATCTAATAAATGACAATTAGTGTCATAGACTGACGGTATGATTCTTATTTTATTATTGATATTTATTTAAGCTATTGAAAGTATTATTATTTTATTTTGGTATTGTTCTTGCTTTAGCTCTGTTTAGAATCCACTGACGGAGAGTGAAAATGATAACAAAAGGATTTACTTTAATTGAACTTATGATTGTGGTAGCGATTGTAGGTATATTAAGCTCGATTGCTCTTCCTGCGTATAATGATTATGTTATTCGTAGTAAAGTTTCAGAAGTAGTCATGGCAACATCTGTATGTCGAGCGGCTGTAACAGAAGCATCGCAATCAGGTTTTATTTCTGCTCCAACGACAGGGAATGAGTTTAGTTGTGGTACGGCATCAGGTGTATCAAGCAAAGTTGCTATTATTGCAACAAATGAAGATGGATTGATTTCTGTCCAAGCCCAAAATCTTCCTGAACTCGGTTCAAAAGTTAATTTGGAGTTAGTACCATATAGCGATGGCACTATGAATAATCCGTCTGTTGCGATTGATTTTGCTACAGCAACCTCTAAGGAGGTACGTGCTTGGAAATGTCAGTCTAAACAAGATGGGACAGGGATTGATTCCAGATATTTACCAATTAACTGTAGATGATTTATGTAGATGTATGAACATGTCAAAAAGAACTAAATTTTTTATAGGCCATTTGTCTATCTCATTACTGATTGCTTTAACCGTTGTGGGGCTTGTTTTCTTTATTTGGTATCCTACACCACTTGCTCAAGCAGTTGGGGTGACAGATATCTTTCTTATGTTACTGATGATCGATGTCATCGTAGGACCAGTATTGGGATGGGTGGTCTATAAAGAAGGCAAAAAAACCTTAAAAATGGATTTAAGCATTATTATTCTGCTTCAACTCTCAGCTCTGTTCTACGGGATCTATAGTATTGGTCAAGGTCGTCCAGTGTGGATGGTCTATAGTGTTGATCGTTTTGAAGTTGTTAGAAATAATGAAATCATTAATGAAAATATTCAGAAGGCTCAACTGGAATACCAACAACCTTCTTGGTTAAAGCCTCAATTTGTAGCGATGCAGCTTTCCAAAAATAGACAACAACGTAATGATGAAATGTTTACAGAAGTGTTCTCTGGAGTATCACTTGCACAGCGTCCCGAACGCTACGTGCCGATGATTGAAGTAAAAAATCAAATCCGACAGCGTGCCCAAGATCTGAAACTACTTAAACAATTTAATGACCCACAATCTGTACAGAAAATTCTAGCCAAATACCCACAAGCCGATGCTTTCGTGCCACTCAAAGCCGCAGCAGTCGATATGACAGTTTTAATAAAAAAAGAAACAGCTGAAGTAGTCAAGATTGTGGATTTGAGACCATGGAAGTAACTCACTGAAAAGGGCGCTCCTGTTGAGTTCATTGATCAAACGATGTGGGTAGACTTGATCATTCTCCTTGATTAAAAAATGTAGTTTTTCCTACCAAATTAAGATCAATAAAATGGCTTCGTTATATACTAGCGCGAAGCCTTATTTTTATTTAACCTTATGCAAGCTCTCTGTTTTCTTCTCGCCAGTGTGTTACTGGGCTTTGCGTGGCTATCGCCATTCCATACATACCCATGGGTGACTTTTTCTAGTGATCTCGCTGGTTTTGCTGCGGGTATTGCGCTCTTTACGCTGGCCTTAAATAAAAATATAAAAGTACCTAAAGCACAGTTATGGATGCTACCTATTGTTGTGATTCCAATATTGCAATGGAGCTTTGGCTTAATTGGGGATCTGAGTGTTGCGTTACTGAGTTCATTTTACCTATTTACATTTTGGTTAATGATTCTGCTCGGTTTTAACCTGTCGCTACAGCAACCAAACCGGCGTGAACAGTTGATGCAAGGGTTTAGTTATCTGGTGCTTGCAACGGCTGTGATCACCAGTTTAATGGCAATCATGCAATGGTTGAAATTGGAGTCTCATTTCAGCTTTATTAATCAATTGAGAGGCAATAGACCTTTTGCCAATTTCGGGCAACCAAACAATATGGCGACCTTTTTGATCGTGGGATTGTTTGGAGGGCTTTATCTCTATGAAAAACGAAAAGCAGCCTTATGGTTGCTGATCCCATCGAGTTTCTTAATTTTATTTGCGATTAGTTTAAGTCAGTCTAGAACGTCGTGGATAGTACTGATTTTTGTTTTTATTTATTGGATCTATAAACAGCATAGAAATAGCCCGCGTCTGAATTTTCCTAAACTGATTTTTTGGTGTGCAACTTTTGTATTGATGTCAGGTTACCTTTTACCGCTGTTGACGCAGTGGATCGCCGCGGAACAGCTTACCGAAGTGGCCAAGACTGCTTCTATTGTTGATCGGGCGAGCCGAGGACATGAGCGTTTAGGAATGTGGATGCAAATCCTTCATGCGATCGCAGAACAGCCATGGTGGGGCTATGGATGGAATCAAACCAGTGTGGCAGTGGTGGAGAGTCTTCAGTTCAATACGGTACAGGTTTGGTTTAATAGCTCGCATAATATTTTGTTGGATTTGCTGGTCTGGAATGGTATTCCACTTGGACTCTTGATCATTGGTTATATTGGACTGTGGTTGTTTTGGTTAAATCAACGAAGCAAAGAGACTGTTTCGATTATTGCGATGTTGATGGTCGTTGCGATTCTGATTCATGCCATGCTTGAGTTTCCGCAGCGTTACGCTTATTTCTTATTGCCATTGGGCTTCTTATTGGGTCTGATTCAGTCGCAAACACCGAATTTAAAAGGCATCGAAATACATAAGAATATTATTCGCTGTGTCTGGGTGTTGAGTCTTATTGTGCTTCTGCTTATTTGGCGGGACTATAAGCTCTATCAAGATAATAGCCGTTTGGCTTTTGCGAAAAAGCCACCGACTGCTCGTATTTTGGGTAGTTCAGAAATTCTATTATTAACTCAGTTTGAGTGGCGTCTCAATTGGATTGAACTATCACCCAATACAGTGATGTCTGAGCATGAGTTAATGATGATCGGAAAAATGGTGAAGAATAAAGCAACCCCGTTTAATCTGAAAAAATATGCGCAGTTGCTGGCATATAATGGTAGAGAGACTGAAGCACAGCAATATATTGAGATTTGGAATCGGCTTTATAAAAAGCAACTGACTTTAGAGCAAGTGATCGGTCAGTCCAAAAAGTAAATCCCTCCCTTTTAAAAGGTGAGAAGCACTGCTTCGCAAGGGAGGGATTTAAAATTTGTTAAATTTGGCTTTGAATGTAGTTTTCGATGCCAACTTTTTCGACTAAATCAAGTTGAGTATCGAGCCAGTCTAGATACTCTTCTTCTTTCTCTAAAATCTCTTGGACTAAATCACGTGTCACATAATCCTGCTCAACTTCAGCGAGCTCAACTGCTTGCTGAATCGTCGCGATATTTTCTTTAACTTTGCGAATATCACAATTTAACACTTCTTCGGTATGCTGACCGATGTACAATTTGCCGAGATGTTGTAGATTCGGTAAGCCTTCTAAAAATAAAACACGCTCAATGATTTTATCGGCATGTTTCATTTGGCGAATAGATTCTTTGTATTCAGCTGATCCGAGCTGCTCGATGCCCCAGTCATTAAACATACGAGAATGTAAAAAATATTGGTTAATTGCAGTTAAATGATGATAAAGCACCTGATTCAGCTGATTGATCACTTCACGATTGCCTTTCATTGCCTTGCTCCATAAAACACCAAGTTGATGCCCTAATAACTAAGGCAATTTATATGATTTTAATCAACAAAGAGGGTTATGGCGAGTAATTTATGGAACGGCAAATGAAAATCACAATCATGAGGAGTTAGGCGCTCAACGAGTGGTGAGCAGTGTAAGGTAATTTACGTCTATTATTTATTTTTATAAAAAAACCGCTTAGATGAAGAGTGGTTAAGGTTCGACAAGAAGCGGTGGAGTCGTAAAGACGAATGGAATTTGTTTTAAGGTCTAAATAAGTCAGGCTGCAACTGAGATGCGTGCAGCGATTTCAGCGAGTTCTTCACTGATAATAGCACGTGCTTCAGGAACACAACGCCCACAGCAAGTTCCTAAGCCAAGTTCTTCGCGGATTTCACGATAGCTCTCTGTACCGTTAGCAACGGCATCTTTGATATCTTGATCGGTGATTCCACGACATAAACAGACATACATGGCAGACTATTCACAAATATAAATGCGATAATTGATATTATTGATAATTGTTATCGTTTGTCAATGAATTTCATTCGAATAGCGAATAGATTCTTATTGGGAATTTGAATAAAAAAACACCACGTTATCGGTGGTGTCTATGTTTTTTATTTATATTATTGAAAAATATGAATTAACATATTATGAAATAATCACAATCCCGTCCATTTCTACCAGTGCATCTTTGGGTAGGCTAGCTACACCAAGCGCGGCACGTGCTGGATACGGCTGAGCAAAGTATTCCCCCATAATTTGATTGACCAACTGGAAGTGTGATAGATCAGTGAGGAAAATATTGAGTTTAGCGATATCAGCCAAACTACCGCCAGCAGCAGTACATACAGCTTTAAGGTTGTCAAAAACACGGCGAATTTGGGCTTCAATGCCATCCACGAGTTCCATACTATAAGGGTCTAAGCCGATTTGACCTGAAAGATAGAGCGTATTGCCAACGAGAATTGCTTGAGAATATGTTCCGATCGCAGCAGGGGCGTGTTCAGTATGAATAACTTGACGTGACATTAAGCTCTCCTATGTCTTTATTTTCGATCTTAAACAACGCGACTTTAACACAAAAGCTCAGTTGCGAAACGACTGAGTACTGCCGAGTCGTTTTCAGATGATTTTTAAACCACTTTAGCAACTTCGGGTTGGACGATGGGGATATTCAAACGTTCAATGCGTGGGAAATTCAGATGCATACGCAAGTCTCGAATGATTTGCGCAAGTTGTTTACGATTATTCACCACGATATTGACGTAGGTTTTTTGATCTTGTGAGTGAACCATTTCGACCCCGGTCTTTGCCTTACGACATTGGTAGATCAGATCAGAAATTTGTTCATCGTTCATGGCCATGTGAATACATAAATAAGCGCTAAAGCGAACATCATCGATTTCTTCTGATTGCCAGTATAAAGGCATGATATTTTCAGGGTGTTGATTTTGTTCGTGCAGCAAATTACGACAGCGTGAGCGATGCACGATTAAACCGCGACGTGACAAATGTCCTTGGATGGGATCTCCCAATACTGGGTTACAACAATGCGCATATTTTACATCTACGCCTTCAGTACCGAGAATTAAGCGATCTGATGTTTCATGAACATGTGAATATTGATCTTGAGCGAATAGGTGATTTGCCACCAATTGAGGCAGTAGGTCGCCGACAGCGATCTGTTCAAATAAGGTATCTTTACTGCTTAAATGTCGCCACTCTAAAACATTGATCCAATCATTTTGAGAAAGATCGTTGATTGAGCGATGGAATAATTTTAAGGCTCGATTCAGTGCTTGTTGACCGACTAAACGTTGCTCATCAATATCTTGATCTCTGAGCATGTTTTGCAATGCACGACGCGCTTTTTGCGTGTTAATAAAGCTCAGCCAATCTGGATTTGGCGTAGCCAGCACATCGGTAATGATCTCAACCACTTGACCGCTATGTAGTGGGGTGGATAAGGGGCGAATTTCACCATCCACTTTGGCACCCACAGCATGGTTACCTAGAAACAAGCTGGCCGAATAAGCGAAGTCGACTACAGTTGCGCCTTGCGGCAGTTCATGCAACTGTCCATGCGGAGTATATACCCAGATTTTTTCTTGATGTAAATAATCAAGTAAATCGCTAAATGTGGTTTTGGCACAATCACTGTCGATTAAGGTGTTCAAGTTTTGCATAGAAGCTTGAATCGCTGATCGGCAAGCCTGAGGTGCATTTTCCCCTAGTACCACACCAAAGCGTGCGGCTTTACGCATCAATTCAGTTTGAATGGTGAGCGACAGTGTGGTTTTTTCGCCTTTAAGCTTAATCATGAGCGACTGATTGCCGCCAGGTAAAGGGCGGCGAATATGGTCTCGATATTGTAAAACTTGAAAATTATCTTTCAAAGCTGTGACCAGACGGTCGCAATCCGCAATGCTTTGTAAAACGATTTCAAAGGCGTGGCTATGACTCAGTTCATTTAAATCAATTTCATTTTTTACAAAGTGACGCAGCAATTCGATATTATTATTTTTCTTTTTAATTCGACCTTTTATTTTATGGCTTTCTAATAAATCAGATAATTTTTGTTCCCAAATAGTTTGATATTCACAACGTTTAGGTTTGGTCTCTAATAGCGCGGTTTGTATGTCATTGAACATGTCGAGATCAAGATTTTGATAACACAGATGTTCCAAGTTATCAGCCATCTCGTTCATACCAACGAGTCGTGCCATCGGCACAAAGATATCAAAAGTTTCTTGTGCAATGCGGGCGCGTTTGTCTGGGCGCAGCGCACCTAGCGTGGTCATATTATGATAGCGATCTGCGAGTTTAATAATAATGACACGAGGATCTTGTAAGGTGGCTTGTAAGATTTTTCGGAAAGATGCGGCTTTGTTATATTCTTTATCACTGGAGTGGCTGAGTTTGGTCACGCCATCGACAAGTTCGGCGACGACCAATCCAAATTTTTCTCCAATTTCATCTTTGCTAAATTCAGTGTCTTCA
The DNA here is from genome assembly GCF_000369505.1 of Acinetobacter sp. NIPH 298. GTDB lineage: Bacteria > Pseudomonadota > Gammaproteobacteria > Pseudomonadales > Moraxellaceae > Acinetobacter. Next base: position 233,091 of record NZ_KB850053.1, on the reverse strand, counting down.
ATTACATCATGTAAGAGTGCAGCCATAAGCGTATCTGCATCGAGACGCATATGTGCCAAGATACAACTCACCGCAATAGGGTGTAAGACATAGGGTTCGCCACTTTTACGGGTAATACCGCTATGTGCTAAATCGGCAAAATCACAGGCAGCAAGCACACGCAGGACGTCGCTATCTTTGAGATAGGCATCAATAATTACTTTTAACTGTTGCTTGGCTTGGCTGACCTCTTCGCCTGGCATAGAAAAACACCTTTTATAACATGAATTCAATAATGATAACGTCTATGGATATTTGCTTTAGCTTCTAATGAAAAGCATATTGCCAAACTTGTCAATTTGTTCAGAAGAAAAAAACGAAAATTTTTCCAATCAAGGAAATTGCTTTTATCAATATAGAACAGGATCTACTGACATTTCAACAAACAAAAAAGCCCAGTGTCTTCACAATGGGCTTCTATGCAAAGTAAATTCGACTTAGAAAGAAAAACCTTCTAAGTTTAATGAATTTGTAGACAATACCATATCAAGATTTGACGTTTGGTAGTCTTGATCGCGTTGTTTCAAAATGTCTTTAGTCACATGACCCATCGCAATTTCGCGTAAAGCAACGACGGTTGGTTTGTCATTATCCCATTCTACAGTGGGTTCCATTCCTTGACGTGCGAGTTGACGTGCACGTTTACTCGCCACCAGTACCAACTCAAAACGGTTATCTACGTGGTCTAAACAATCTTCAACGGTTACACGTGCCATAAGTAGTCTCGTTTGAACAATACATCTGAAATGACTAAGTAGTATAAAAGGCTTTTGAGTAAGACTCAAGCTATTCGCGATGGAGCGTAATTAAATTCTCGATCAATTGTTGATGACGATTACTTTGCTGCAATGTTACTAAACGGTTGGCGCTGATAATCGATTCTAGATCGTGCACGGCTTTATTGAAGTCATCATTGATAATCACGTAGTCAAAACTAGCAAAATGACGCATATCCTCGACTGCACAACTGAGGCGATGCTCAATTACTTCAACTGAATCTGTGCCGCGGTTAGACAGACGTTGTCTTAAATCATACTGGGTCGGTGGAAGTATAAATATTTGTTTTGATTCTGGAAAAAGTCGACGAACTTGCTCTGCGCCTTGCCAGTCAATTTCTAATAATACATCGTGACCTTGTTGTAGTTGTGCTTTGACGGTGGCTTGGGAAGTCCCATAATAATTGCCAAAGACTTCTGCGTATTCAATAAATCCACCTTGTTCAACTTGGGCTAAAAAATCTTCTTTAGTGGTAAAATGATAGTGAACACCATCTAATTCGCCAGGACGTTGGTCGCGAGTTGTGTGCGAGACTGAAACATGAAGGTTGCTGACTCGATCGAGTAGGGCTTTCACTAAAGATGTTTTGCCTGTTCCTGAGGCCGCAGAAACGACAAACAATAGACCCGACATGATACTTTCCTGATATGATAAAATATCTTGGCTATTGTAGTGTAGCGTGCTGCTAAACGAAATAGTTTGGTATAAATATTCGGATGATGAGTGAGGATGTTATGGAAATCGTGTTAGCCAATCCACGGGGTTTTTGTGCTGGTGTTGACCGTGCTATAGCAATCGTCAATCGCGCACTCGAATGTTTTAATCCACCGATTTATGTACGCCATGAAGTAGTACACAATAAATTTGTGGTCGATGATTTACGTCAGCGCGGTGCAGTTTTTGTCGATGAACTGGATCAAGTGCCTGATGATTCGATCGTGATTTTTAGTGCGCATGGTGTTTCTAAGGCCGTACAGATAGAAGCTGAACAGCGTGGCTTAAAAGTATTTGATGCAACTTGCCCATTAGTGACTAAAGTTCATATAGAAGTCACTCGCTATGCACGTGAAGGGATAGAAGCGATCCTGATTGGGCATGAAGGTCATCCAGAAGTTGAAGGTACGATGGGGCAATACGATCTGTCCAAAGGTGGCGCGATCTATTTGGTTGAAGATGAGCAAGATGTTGACGCATTGATGGTGAAACATCCTGAAAAAGTTGCTTTTGTCACGCAAACTACGTTGTCAATCGACGATACAGCGAAGGTGATTGATGCTTTGCGGCTTAAGTTTCCGCAGATTCAAGGTCCGCGTAAGGATGATATTTGTTATGCCACTCAGAATCGTCAGGACGCGGTGCGGGATTTAGCTGAGCAATGTGATGTAGTCTTAGTGGTTGGCTCTCCGAATTCATCTAATTCAAATCGTTTACGCGAGTTGGCTGAACGTATGGGGAAATCTGCTTATTTAGTTGATAATGCGGATCAGCTTGAGCAGGCGTGGTTTAAAGCGGACAGCAAAATTGGTGTGACGGCTGGTGCGTCAGCGCCTGAAATTTTAATTAAACAAGTGATTCAACGCTTACAAGATTGGGGCGCAACACCGCCCAAAGAGTTACAAGGTACAGAAGAAAATATTACCTTTAGTCTGCCAAAAGAGCTGCGCATTCAGGTGATACAAGCCTAATTTTATTAGAAAAATGTGAACTAGGAACGGATGGATTACACTCCATCCGTTTTTTTTTGGTTCTTATCTGCTTTGTATTGGTTCTGTAAAAATAAAATTTAATATAGAGCTAATAAATTTAAAAAAAATTGGTACAAAGTAATGGGGAAAGGTCGGGGATTCACCTTAATCGAGTTGATGGTGACGATTGCTGTTTTGGCGATTGTCGCGATGATGGCTGTGCCTTCGTTTGGGGATATGGTGGCGAGAAAACAGCTTGATACGACAGCACGTGATTTGGCACTCATTTTTGGTGAAGCAAGAGGGCAAGCGATTTCGTTACGTAAAGATATTACGATCAAGTTGACTTGTCCTACTGAAACGGATCCTGATAGTGGGGAAACCAGTGTTATATGTCCAGTTAATACATCCACAATATTGTATTGGGTATCACCTAGTGCAGATATAGAACTGACAAGCGATGCAATTGACGTTGTGTTTGCAAATTTGGGGACAGCTAGGCAACGAACTAAAGAAATAGATAATCCTGTGTGTGATGATCCATCTCCAAATCCTTGTGAATCTGATCCAACAAATAATCCACCTAAAATTCCTGAAATTGTGCCTTTGAGTTTTACTTTATGTAATGCAGTGCTTGGAGAGAATCGCACGATTTTAGTATCTAAGATGGGAACAGTTGATAGTATTAAATCAGGGGTATGTTGATGATTTTTATAAATAAACAACGTGGCGTTGGTCTAGTCGAAGTTTTAGTTGCTTTGGTTATCCTTGCTTTAGGGGTGCTGGGTTTCTCCGCATTACAGCTTAGAGCTTTAGGTGCAGCGCAAGAAGCAACCGAGCAAACTGTTGCGATGAATACGGCACGAGATCTAGCTGAGCGTATAAGAGTGAATAGGACTGCCTTGGCAACATATAAAACTGCAGTGAATGCTAAAACAACAAATGTCACCAGTTGCATAGGGACCACTAGTCGGGATGCTATTCCATCGACAATAAAAATAGATTTACCTAAGTGTAATCCTGTAACTATGGCGCAGCATGATGCAACAGAAATTCTTACAAAAGCAACTGATCAAGGGCAAACCATTGTAATTGAAGACTGTGTCGAGAGTTCATTGAACTGTATTTATGTTGCATGGGGACAAACGGTCATTGCTGCGAATAATATTAATCAATGTGTTGATACGACTACAGGCGCATATCAAACAGATACCAAATGTTTAGTCATGGAGGCATTCTAAAAATGAATCGTCGTTTAACTAAACAAAAGGGATTTACCTTAATTGAGTTAATGATTGCATTGGCTTTGGGGCTATTGGTGAGCGCAATCGCTATACAGCTTTTTTTAACGAGTCAAAGAAGCGCAACAGCTCAACAAGGCATGATGAATCTACAGAATTCAACGCTATTCGGTTTGGGTACTGTAATTAATAACATTCGTCTAGCGAACCTAAATTCTTCCAAGCCTATTATAAATGATCAGACTTTGTATGGTGGTATCGTATTGTCTAAAGATAATATTTCTGATGATAATTCAGCCTTTAGTATAAGTGAGGATTTGTTGACGCGTGGTGCACTAGGGGAAACGAATTTAGATATTACAGATTCTGATGATAATGCTTTGGGTAGTGATCAGCTTGTAATCCAGTATCGTGTTCATACACCGAACCAGTTTGATTGTGAGGGGACTGGGGTAACAGTAAGTGATTATGTGGTAGAACGCTATTTTTTACGTTCAGACACGAATCGCAGTGATCCGAATCAACCACTTGCTTTAGCTTGCAAAGCTGCTCGTTACACTGAAGCATCAGCAAAAACCAATACAACTTTAAATTTAGCAGGAAACGGAGAAATCATTATTCCTCGAGTTGACCACTTAAGTGTTCGACTGGGGGTTGCTTATGATGGAGCAAATGCAGCCTGTAATAGTGTTACAGCTTCTACAACAAGTGGTACGCCTCCGACTCCAACGACTGAAAATATTGAGGCAGATACTCGTTTAGACTGCTTTAGTTATATGAGTATTGAGGATTATCGTGCTTTAACTGGTGAAAAACCGCAAATTGTTTCTGTACAGTTTGGTTTGTTGGTTCGCTCTACAGATACGATAGGAAATAATCAATTTTTTGATGCAGAACATAAATATAAGATTCTGGGTGTTGAAGGCCCTTTAATAGACCATGCTCGTAATAAATTGTATTTACGTACTGTAGTAACACAGACCATTGCTATCCGTAATGGTTTTGGGATTGAGTGAGAGCCAATATGAATAATCAAATACAGAAAAAAGCTCAAACAGGCTCAGTCCTGATAGTGGTGCTGGTTATGTTGGCTCTCTTAACTATAGTGGGTACATGGGCAATACGTGGCAGTATCACATCCTTAAAAATTGCAACGAATGCGCAAGCACAGGCTTTACTTAAACAGACCAGTGATTCTGTTTTTTTTACACTAGAAAATAAAACCGATGATGAGTTGGACTTTGCCAATATGCGTATTGGTGATGGAATGCTGAACTATACCTTACGCCCAGAGAATAAAGGTAAAGAACTGGTGTTCTGTATTCGTGGGACATCGACTGATAGCTTTGCGGGAAGTCGTTTAGCGAGTGTGGTGTATTGGGAAGGCTCGACAATTAAAAATACTGAAATGGGGCAAAATGGTTTCTGCAAAGTTAGTCGAGTTACTGACTTTTTGAGTGGTCGTAATGCGGTTATGACACAAGTATCAGTGCGTGCTGCGGATAATAGTCGAGATTGGGAGCACATGATGGAAGGTGATGATAAAGAAAGCTCAAAGAGTACAGGGATTCAAAAAGTTGTGATCACTGCAACTTCAATTTTGCCTAATTTAAGTGATCGCCCAAGATCAAGCATTGATACATGTTTAACCAATTACACCAGTTTTTGGGATGAGAGTGCGGACGAAGATACAGTCACTGACTGTTTGTCTAAAAATAATGTTCCATACAGTACACAAGAAATGGAATACACCATTAAAACTGTGCGTGCATCTTAGGAGAATAAATCATGAAAGAGTTAAAAATGAAACAAGTTCGCCAAAATGATGCACTGGCAGATGTGCAACAGGTTGACTGGTCAAATCGTTTTAAAGTCAGTGCAATAGCAGCAGCAATGACTTCATTGATTTGTGCAAGTGTATCAAGTTATGCAGCAGATATAGAGATTTATATTCCAGGACAGCAAAATACCTCCACGGGTACAGTAGTAATGATGCTAGATACATCAGGGAGTATGAGTGTAGCAGCAGCAGGGGCGAGTGCTTGTGATTTACCTGTGGGGGAAACAAGAAGTTTTGATGGTGCTGAAATGGCGGTTGGAGGGTATCAAAAGGATTTTTGTATTGTTGGTGGTGGTGCTCGAACATTTTATTATCGTAGCACCAGAGATCAAACAACTTGGTGGCGTTGTGGTAGTGGTACAAGTGGGGTTTCTGAGAGTAATGTAAGTATTAATAATTGTAATGTTTCACTTAGTCTACGTCCCAACCTAACGGGCTTTATTCGTAATCAAACTCTTAGTTCGTCAGGATTTGATTATTATTTTAAAACAGCAAGTACCTTTACAAAGCGTTATGACAGGATGAGTCGCCTTAAAGAGGCTCTTTATACTTTAGCAACAATGCCTATTTATGATGAAAATACGAATCCTACAGGTATTAAAAAAGATGTACAAATTGGGATCGGAACTTTTCCATATATTGGCGCAGGTACGGATATTAACCGGAAAGGCTATATGCGTATTCCAGCAGCGCCGTGGGGCGAAGTTGGGTCACCACAACGTACCAAAGTTCTAAATTTAATTAAAGATCCAAACTTCAAAGGAAATGGTGGCACACCAACCTCTGCTGCTTATGCAGAAGCGGCGGCATATTTGTTGGGAACAACCACAGGTGGAGGAACTTATAGTGGTGTTGAACACTCTCGAACAGTAGATGCAAGTTTGGTGACAGGCACTGGAGCAAATACAAAGTATGTTTCGCCATTAAATAAATCTTCTGATGTGGCGGAGTGTAGCGGTCAAGGTATTTATTTCTTAACAGATGGTGCACCACAAACTCCAGATGCCACGGATACGAGTAATCTAATGGCAAAAGCATTGGGTAGAGCAAGTTATAGCTTTAGTGCAGGACTTTCGGGTGGTACTAATGATGGAACAAGTATAACTGGCTATGGCAAGATGAAATCAGATTGGCAAGCCATAGGTTCATTTGCAAAATCTCTTAATGACCCAAGTATCATTAAAACAGCCTTAGGGGTACAGGATGATAAACGTGTAGTGTTGACTGCTGTTGTCGGATTTGGTTCTGAGTTTCAAAGTGGTAGTGTTGATGGTAGTAATGCAACAGCGTGGGGGCAATTAGAAGAAGATGGTGGAGAGTATGGTTTAGGTGGATTTATTGTTGGGACAGAAGCAGAGGATGTTGTCAACAGTCTCAACGCATTTATTGATAAGGTAGGCGGTTCTGTTCCAAGTATTAGTACTGGGTCTTCAACAATTCCAATGGACGCATTAAACCCTGAAATTATTCAGCCATTTGCCTATTTCCCACAGTTTGAGCCAAAAGTTAAGTCTGAAGATAAGCAACAGCTTTGGTTCGGAAATGTTAAAAAATATTATGTTGTCAATAATGGTGTATATGCAAGTGCGAGTGGTGATGCGAGTACCGTTGTTTTAAAAAGTACATTACAAGATTTACGAGATATATGGGGGTCTGAGAGTACTTCTTATCCAACAGATACACCAATTTATGAAAAATATGGTGCTTTAAGTAAATTAAAACTAGGTACGGAAACTTTTACAGATGGTGAAGAGTCAACGACAATCGCTGGACGTAAAGTTCTTACGGACTATGTCTTTGATGGTACCAAAAGTGAAAACCAACAAGTTAGCAGAAATTTTGATTTAAACCGTATTGATTATACTTACACTACGAATGAGAAAACCAAAACTGATGAAGCGTCTCGTGTTAGAGGGTTAATGTCATTGTTGGGATATAACATTTCTACAGCAACTGACACTAATGGTTTGGATTTGGCAACAATGACTGCAACATTACGTCAAATGGGAAGCGTTTATCATTCGCTGCCAGTATTACTAACACAAGAAGGAAAGGCTGAGGCAACTCGTGATACTGCTGGGAAGATCCACATTGGTACGACAGGACGTGAAGACTATGTCATGTTTGGGACAACTCAAGGTTTACTCAGTGTAGTTAATGCAGATACTGGCGTAGAAAAATTTAGCTTTGTACCAAAAGAAATGATTGAGAAACAAGCTGAGACTTTTAGGTCGAATGCAGGAACTTTAGCAGGCGGTAAAAATGCGCTTTATTATGGCATGGATGGAGAGTGGGCTGCCCATACAGTATATGTTACAAAACCAGATGGGACACTGACCGTAAAAGAAGCTGTTCGTAATGCAATAGGTACAGCAGAGGACAAAGAAAACTTTAAGGGTAAACAGTGGATCTATGGTGGTATGCGAATGGGCGGCCGCAGCTATTATGCTTTAGATCTTACAGATATTGATAATCCAGCACTCAAATTCCATATTGACCCAAGCGCAGGTAAGGTCTTTTCCAAAGACTATCCAGAGGGTAAAGCATTTTCTGAGATTGAAAACATGGGGCAGAGTTGGTCAAAACCTAAACTAGATTATGTCTACTGGAAAGGGCAGCGTAAATTGGTCCTGTTCGTTGGAGGTGGTTATGATGCTGGTGGCGATGATGGTGATGGTTTATGGGAAAACGGTGTTCGAACAGGCTATGCAGGATATGAACAATATAACTATCAACAAGAAAACAAACGTGGTTCAGGCGTATATATGTTTGATGCTGATACAGGAGATTTGTTGTGGTATGCCAATACTCCAGCAGAGTCAGATGCTGAAAGTGAGTCTTCTGCCCCAACGGGGGGACCGTCTACTCCCGTAGAGGCAATTCCAAATATTAGTCACGAAGATTTAAAATACAGTGTTGTGAGTGAGATTAAAACAGTTGACCGTAATAATGATGGTATGGTCGATCATATCTATTTTGGTGACTTGGCTGGACAAGCATTCCGTGTTGATTTTGCTCGGAACCTAAACAAGTTTGATAGTCAAATCACTAAAGTTTTAGACGTACATCAAACGGATGGTACTAGCCCTCGCTTTTATTTAAATCCCGTTTTTACAGCTCATCATAGTTCTGATCGTTTAGAAGGGGCAAATGTAGTAGTAGTAAGTTTTATTTCAGGGAATAAGAGCTCACCACTTTTAGCAACTAGTGATTCTCCAGAGGTAACAGGTAAGCGAGATTCAACAGGATTGCAATATGATGCCGTCTATGCGATCTATGATTATGATATTCATCCGAATGGTCAGTTTTATCCTGATTCTAATATTACTGCTCGGACTTTGGCTGCGATAACGGATACAAATGCAGCAACAAACAAACTTATGTATATAGGTTATGAGAACTTGGTCCGTAAAGATCAAGCGGACGGAAATAATCGAACTAGAGTAATGGGGGCAATAGCAAACTCCACAACGGGCTGGGGAGGGTGGTACTTCAGATTCGATAAAAAGTTTAGCGCAACAGGTGAAAATCATGCTGGTGCAAATGCCAGTGTAATTAAGGGACTAGCACCTTTGATTGCTATGGAAGGTAGTTTGTATGTCACTATGTATGATGCCTCAGAAGATGGAACATCTTCAAACTGTGGAGCAGGGGTAAAAGGACAGAGTTTTGCACAGCGCTTATGTTTGCCGACAGGTGTTTGTGCTGAAAATGCTAACTATAGCTATAACCTTGGTGCAGGTATTGTAAGTCTGAATGTTGGTTCGGTGAGTGGGGGTAATACCAAATCGATTGTTGTACCTGATCCAGACGATATTGGTAAAGGTTGCGTAGGTGCGGACTGTAAAGCGGGTGGAAAATTCATTGAAGCAGGCGGTTCGATGCGTTTTATTCCAAATCGTTGGTATGAACGTTATGCGAAGCAATAAGTGAGATCGAATTATGATTAATAGAGGTTTCACTTTAATTGAGTTAATGATTGTGGTCATGCTTGTTGCGATTATCGCAGCAATAGCTATACCTAGCTATGAGCACTTTACTCGTCGTGCTATAGCCGCTCAGGCGCAACAAGAAATGCATAAACTTGCAGAGCAATTGGAGCGGCATAAATCAAGAAACTTTACTTATCGAGGGTTTAATCCGCGTTATTTATATCCTACGCCGCCTAGCCCTCGAATAGATAGTTTTGATGAAACTAAGCAAGAGTTAACCTTGCCTCTAGAGAGTGCGAACCCTAAATATACGCTTACCATTGTGGATGGTAGTGTTGGTAATCCTCTATTAACCTCTTCAGATGCTATTGGACAAAGATGGGCGATCAAAGCAATAAGTAATGATGTCCGAAATAGCTCTTTTTTGTTGACAAGTACAGGGGTTAAATGTGAAACGATTACCCCTGTGAATATTGAGACAGATCCTGCTAAAGGTGTTGGGTGTGATTATAAGCATGACGACGAAAGTGAAGAGGATTGATCATGTATTATAAGAAAAAAGGGTTCACGCTTATTGAGCTAATGATTGTGGTAGCAATTGTTGCTATTTTAGCCGCGATTGCTTATCCCTCTTATCAAGACTATGTGAAAAGAACAAAGCGTGCAGATGCACAGGCTGAAATGATGGATATCGCGCATCGTTTAAGTCAATATAAAGTAGTCAATCGTAATTATTCTAGTGCAACGATTAATGGTATTTATGGAACTAATGTCATACCTAAAAGCGGGGTGGCCTTATATGATTTAGATTTAATTGTCACAGCTTCAACGTGGACATTGACTGCTCTGCCAATAGTAACATCGGCACAAAAAGATGATGGGATTCTGATATTAAATAGCGAAGGTCAAAAATGTTGGGTTAAAGGTGCTTCTATATGTGCATTATCCGCAACTTCTAATTGGGATGGTCGTTAACTCCATCATAAGGTACCCTATCTTCAAGAAAAGCAAATATCGAAAGGTATTTGCTTTTCTGCTTTTTATATCGTGAGTTAGGTTAATTTTTTAATATTGTGATTGTTTTATGAACTAAAAATAAGCTTAATTTTGTGATTAATTTATCCTTAATTCAATAAAAGTTGATTTGTATTTAATAAATTTGCAGTTATCTGACATTATCTACCTTTCATCCATAAAAAATAGATTTCATTACGGTTTGGTAGGAAATTGATAATTAAACATTAGAACATAAATCAAAACTATAAAAATTGTGCATATGGAGGGCGATATGCAACAAGCAAAATATAAAGCATTCACTCTGATAGAGCTCATCGTTACGATTGCGGTTCTAGCCATTATCGCCTTGATGGCAGCACCGTCTTTTTCAGACATGATCACACGTAAAAAACTTGAAAGCTCTGCGCGTGAAGTTGCAATGAAAATATCAGAAGCAAGAAGTCAGGCGGTTACGCTCCGTGATACGACAGGCGTGTGTTTAGCATCTTTGTCAGCAGATGATTGTGCGACAGCGATTAGTATTCCCAAAGATGAAACACAAAGAACTTTTGTGGCTCGTTTAGAAAATGGGGTTCAAGCAGTCCAAAATACAACGACCCACCTGAAATTTAGAAATAACGGCAGTATTGCCGCTTCTACTAATTTTCAATTAGAAAGAAAAGGCATCACGTATTGTATTGGTGTTGGCATAACGATTGATACAACAATAAAAGAAGGAGCTTGCACATGAATAATAACAATCAAAAAGGTGTGGGCTTGGTCGAAGTGCTTGTGGCATTAATACTTTTAGCCATCGCTGTCCTTGGTTTTGCTGCATTACAACTAAAAGCTGTTGATGCGAGTGCTGAGGCAGGTCAACAAGTATTGGCATTGACCATTGCCCGTGATTTGGCAGAGCTGATGCGTGCAAATCCACAAGGGTTAAGCGATGGCAAGTATAAGATTGGAGCGGTGGCTGTACCCTCAAACGATGGAACCGAAGCATATGGAACCGAAGCAGGAAATCCAGAAAAAATTGCAGCACAAGACCTACAAAATGCGGCACTGCAAGCAAGTGAAAATGGTATGAATCTCGCTGTGAGTCGTTGCCCGACAAGCGATGCCCGACAATGTATTTATGTGGCATGGGGAGAAACGTCATTAGTTGAAGGTAGTGATTTAAAACTAGAGAACTGTATTAAAGACGGTGCGTATGTGCAGGGTTCACACTGTTTGTTTTTGGAGGCTTATTAAAATGAAAAAGAGTCTCTTAAAACACCCCAAGCATAGCGCTTCGTCTTGCGCTTGGACCCCTGGTACTCGAAGCACAGCTTCTCGTCTTTCTTGCGAGGCAGAGCTTCTCAGGTCGAGCGTTGCTCGACGTAATCCTGCCTCAGGCTTCACGCTGATCGAGTTGATGATTTCACTTGTGTTAGGTCTGATTATTGTCGCTGCCGCAATCCAATTGTTTATTGCAGGTGTGACCAGTTATAAATTACAAAAAGCGATGTCACACATTCAGGACAATGCAAGTTTGGGCTTAAATTTTATTGTGAATGATATTCGCAAAGCAAATCTGAGCGCGCCAGTGCCAGCAGTAAATGACAAAATTGAATATGCTGGGATTTTAGTGTCGACAAACAATATCGGGGAAAAAATAAATTTAAATTGCCTCGCATGTTTTGATGAACCAAATAAAGATAAAGAGGATGACAGTAAACCATTAAAAAGTTTTGAAAAATCCAACCTAACAGGCGCGGCAGAAAATGATCAGTTGTTGATCCGTTACCAAGCACCACAAGCTGGTTTTGATTGTTCAGGTAATAAACTCGAAAAAGATGATTTTGTGGTGCAGCGTTATTATGTAAATAAATCAACGAAAGATGAGCCTCGTCGTTCTTTACGTTGTCAGGCAGCCCAATATACGCAGGCTGACTTAGATGGAAAAAGTGATACAAATAAGCTGTCCTTAAGTTGGGGCGGTGGTCAGATAATTTTACCCAATGTTGATTATTTTACAGTGCGTTATGGCTGGATGGATGGCGGTCTAAATGATGCATCAAGCACGATTGAATATGGGGATTTAACCAAATATTCAGGTCAAACTGTAGATAAAAACATAGACGGTATTATCCAAAAAGTTCGCCCACATATTCATGCGATTCAACTGGGTGTCTTAGTCCAGTCGGCAGATACGGCAGGCAATCAATCTATCGTTAAGGAAAGAAATGGGAGGCCGTTTCAGGTCTTGGGGTCTGATGTTGAGCTAGATGAAAAATATAAAAATGGTCATTTACGTCAAGCAGTGAATCAAACTATTTCATTGAGAAATGCAATGGGTTGGGTCACGGAAGGCTGTGAGTTTGGTGCTAGTTCACCTAAATGTACAGGGGAGAGTGGGACATGATTCGATCTGAACGAGGTTCAACGCTCATCGTTGTACTCATGATCTTGCTGCTGATTATGATTGTGGGGACATTGGCTATTCGTCAAAGCATCAGTTCATTGAAACTGGTGACCAATAATCAGATTCAAACTCTGTTATTACAAAGCTCTGATGCTGCTTTGTTGGCATTGCAAAATCCTAACAATACGCCTGATATCGCAGCAGCCAATGGCATTGTCGGCTTCTTTAAAAATGAAAATCATAAAGATGCTGAATTGGTATTTTGTTTTTCTGACACTAATCCATTTGAATTAAGCAAAGCATCTTATCTGTTGAATAGTAATGAGTTTAATAGCTTGGGTGGTGGAGTATGTAACCCCAGTAGTGAAGACGATACCGCTTCAAAATCTGGTGGACGTAAACAAGTTGTGACTCAAGTTTATATTAAACGAGCCACCACACCGACAACTCCTTTTGCTGATTTAGCGCGTGGTACAGAAGTTTTGGGTGCAAAAACTGAGGATAATATTCGTTTGCAAGTATATGTGGTCTCGGTGATGAAGGGTTTAGTGAGCGATGATGCATTATTTAAAGTAGATAGTGATATTAAAAAAGGCTGCTTAAGAAAAAGTATCGATGATGTCGAACTCTGTCTAAAACAAAATAGTGAAAAACCGATCTATAACATGCAAGTTGCAGAATATCGCTTCTTATCGGACTTTGAGCCATCAGGTTCATAAGGGAGAAAGGGTCATGAATAATAATAAAATGAGAAAACTAACAAAACGTGAGCATAAGCAACAAAGTAAAGTGAAAGGCTTACTGTTTAGGTGTTCCATTCTGTCGAGTCTGTTTGTGATGTCTTCAGTTGCTTCTGCAAGTGATATTGAGGTTTATCATCAATCGAATGTAGATCAAAAAACCATTATATTGATGGTGGATACTTCTCGAACAATGGGGTCATCAGCACTTGATTTGATGAAAGAATATCCATTGTGTATTGGTGGTGGTGCTTTAAGCTTTTTAAATCTTAATATTGCTGGATTAACTGTCAATCTCTCGCCTGCTTCAAATTCAACGAATGGTCAATACTGCGATATTATACTTGATGATTCATTATTAGCTACTTTAGCAAATGTAGATGGGTTAACGGGTACACTTTTAAATGGAGTTACAGGTAACTCCAGTGATTTGTTAGGATTAAAAAGCTCTTATGACTATGTGAAAAAAAGTTGTGAACCAATTCAAGGGCTTCTGGGGAATGGTTATCGTTGTTACAGTCGTTTGTATAGAATAAGAAAAGCAGTAAATGATGTTTTAAATGGCAATGCAGATAAGGGAATTACTGCGTTACCATCTGATACTTACGTTGGTTTGACTGTATTTCCTGCAACAACCAAAAGTTCAGCAGGGATGATTGCTGTGCCAGCCCAGAGATTGGGCGACATAGGGTCAGCCCAACGTCAAGCCTTAATGACAGCAGTGAGTAATTTGGAGCCTGCCAGTTTAGATGCTACTACAACATGCGTAAAAACGCTGTTAACAGCGACGACTTTGGATTTAACCAAAATAGGTGATGCTGCTGGTTGTTTATTGGGTGGTGGATTAGCTGGTGGGCTTGATGCTTTATTGAATAAGGCAGAAGTTCCAACTGCTCCAGCCTATGCTGAAACAGGCGCATATTTATTAGGGCGTACTACTCAACATACTGGTGCGAAAGTTGTTGGGGCTCGAATTGCAGTTACAGTTGGAGGAACTGTTCAGACAGTCATAGATACAGTTTGTAGTGTTCCTATAATTGGAGGGCTCACATGTGGTCTTCTTGGAGGAGTATTAAAACCAGTTCTAAGTCCTATTACCAATATTGTAGATCAAATAGGAGCTAACTTAGCTTTATCTCGTACTTGTACAGCCAATCACCCGAAGACTGGAGAATGCACAGGTTGGGGGGCTGCAACTTTATCTAGTACTAATAATTTTACTTATGATTATACAAAACAGCACAGTGTTGTGAATGATCTTGTGCAAGGAATAGGGCTAAATAATTTAGTAAATGGATTGCTACCTGTTGGATCAATTGTAACGGGTTTAACTGCAAATTTAGATAATCTTGCAATATATTACTATCAGTATGACCCTGCTTACGATGCTGCTTATAGTGGTTTTACTGATTCTGTTTCAGGCTCAAAAGGTAGTACTTATAATAGTCCGTTACCTGTATCTTCACAGTGTAATGCAAATGGTATTTATGTCATTACAGGTAACGTCCCACGTTTAGATGAGAGCCAAGCTAAAATAGATGTACAAAGGGTGATGCAAAAATCTTTAAATGTTACTCCTACTAAGATTGCTGATTATTGTACAAGTCTACCCACAGATTGGGCTACAGGTTCTAACAAGGCAACATGGGAGTGTTTAGCTAAATATTCTAGTTCTTTATTGGATAATCCTACATCAATTAAAACGGCAGTGGCAGGCATTGGTCGTGAGTTCACTTATGTTTCAGTTGATGACAATAATAACGTTGCTGTGGGCGTAGGGGGGGATGGTTTAGTTGCAAAATTAGTCAGTACATTGGTCAACCCAATTGTTGGAACTCTTTCACCTGCCGTAAAAAACTTACTAGAGTTTGTATTGCCAACAGCACCGAATAGCGATGATATTGGAAACTTAGCACGTTGGGGGGTAAATGGTGGCGGTGGTTGGTATACCGAAGCGAGTAAAGATGGTATTGCTCAAGGGATTTTAGATTTCCATGCCGATTTAGGAGTAACCGAATACGAACCATTCTTAGGTGCCCCAACCATTCCTGCTGATCCATTAACCCCTCATGATTTAAAAAATGATGTTTACCAAAACATGTTTGTACCGAGTGATAAACAAAGCTGGTTTGGTAATCTAAAAAAATACACCACTCAAGATGGTGAGACAATTCAAACTAAAAACTATAAAGATTTTTGGGGGGATAATAATATTGATCAGACTAATATTCTAACAGGTGGTGGTGTTGATCGGCTTCCAATTGCTCATGAAAAAGATGGAACAGCGATTGAAAGTGCACGACAAGTTTATATCAATCGTAGTTGTACCGTTGAGGATGCAGGTGGGACTAAAACAGGGAAGTATGAAGCCTCAGATAGCTTAAACAGAATTGGTAATGAGTATTATAAAGAAGCTTGTGAAGGTGATTTCGATCCTTACCATAAAGATCTCATGGCATTATTAGGTTATGACATTGTCATGAATGATGGTTCTGACGCTCTTAAAATTAATAATAACTATCGTAAAGTGGGGATGCCACTTCATTCAACACCGATCAAAATTACACAAGAAGCAACGTTTGAAGGTCGTTCTCTAAAGCAACGCGAGGATTATATCGTTTTTGGTTCAACCCAAGGGTTATTGCATGTTGTGTATGCTGAAGATCATATAGAAGATGGTCAAGTGATCAAAGGTGGTACAGAAAAATTTACCTTTGTACCCAACGAAATGCTTGAAAATGATCAGCAACGCAAAGCTTTTAAAGGAAATAATTTATCGGGACATGGCAGTTTTGGCAATATGCAATATGGTATAGATGGGGCTTGGACCGCTTATGCCGAATATGTGTGGAACAATACTGATAAAAAATGGACCGTTGGAAAAGTAGGTGATCAAGCATGCAAAAAGGATGGAAAAGAAGTACAAGGTGCGTGTGGTAAACAATATCTCTACGGTGGTTTACGTATGGGGGGACGGAGTTACTATGCCCTTGATCTTGGTGATTTGAGTCAGCCAAAATTAAAATTCCATATTGATCCTGATCATGCCGCAGCAGGAACCCCACTCAGCTATATGGGACAAAGTTGGTCTAAGCCAACCATTACTCATATTCATTGGAAAGGTCAACGAAAATTAGTGATGTTCGTTGGTGGAGGCTATGACCTGGGATATGAAGATAAAGATTACATCCAATCCAATAAAAAAGGCGCAGGCGTTTATATGTTTGATGCTGAAAATGGCGATTTACTGTGGTGGAGCAGTGCGAATGCAACGAATAAAAATGGTAGTAATACAGAAAATGCTCTAAGTGTCACAGATATGCAATATAGCGTGGTCAGTCGTATTAATGCCATTGACCGTGATGGTGATGGTACAGCGGATCATTTATATTTTGGTGACTTAGGTGGGCAGTTATGGCGTATTGATCTAGATAATAGTTTGGATAAGGATGCAACAACTGCATTTGCAAAAACATCGAAACTTTTGGATTTAAAAGATTCTATTTTAAATGATCCTGAAAAAGATGTTCCTGAGAACATTCGCTTCTATGAAGCACCGAACTTTAGTGTGTATGGACATGGTCTACAAACAAAAGCAGTCATTAGTATTGCCTCTAGTAACCGTAGTTTACCGATCAGTGATACTAGTGCTGGAGCGATTTTTAATATTTTTGATAATGAAGTGGTTAAGTTTAGCCTAGCTACCAATACAACCATCGGTATAAAAAAATTGCATTTACATGAAATCATGCCAACCACAGCCAGTACATTAAATGATTTGGATGTAAATTTACGAGATCATGGTTGGTATGTAAAACTCGCAAGTGAACAAAAAGTCATGGATGAAATGATCGTCATGAATAAAAAGCTTTATGCGAGCGTGTTTAATCCCAAAGTAGGAGATCCTGCTGCATGTAGTGTTGGCGTTAAAGGTACAAGTTATATTCGTCAATATTGTTTGCCATATGGCATTTGTGAGCAACAAGATGACACTAACTATAATGGTTTGGGTGGGCTGAATATGGGTAAAGGCATTATTCCTGTGACCATTGGAGCAGGGACAGGTGTATCCAGACAAGTTGTTGGTGGAGATAATAGGAAGGGTGCGAATTCTACAGAAAGTGTGTCAAAACAGCAAAATGTCCGCCGTCAAATCGTGCCACTCAAATGGTATGAAAGCAATGAATAAACAATCGGCATTTACACTCATTGAAGTGATGGTCACTGTCGCTATCATTGCTATTTTGGCAGCGATAGCGATCCCCGGCTATGACATTTATATACGCCGTGCAGATCTATCAACGGCACAACAAGAGATGCATAAAGTCGCAGCTCTATTAGAAAAACATCGGACACGTAACTTTAGTTATGATGGTTTCGTATTGAAAGGAACCTCGACAAATAAAGGACCTTACTTCGATGTTCCGAATGCAACCAATACAACTTTGCTGATTCCATTGGATACAACAACTGGAAAGCAAAAATTTACTTTGATTTTGAACCTAAATTCACAGGCTTGGTCACTCAAAGCCGAAAGCCAAAGTCCCCGTAATTATTCCTTATTACTCACCAGTACGGGCATAAAATGTAAAACCAAAACCACGGCCAATATTACCAATCAGAGTTGTGGTACAGAATCAGAAGATTGGTAATGAATTTGGATTTCAATCATTTAAATTCAAAGCTGCGGATAACTTAATATTTGATCTTTCTTTCAGTGTAAATTTAACGTAGAATGTCGCCCTCTATTAAAGGGGTTTGAAATGCTGCCGATGGTCGGTGCAGGGATAATCCGTAAAAACTATAAGGTTGTTCTCATGGTTGTTATTCGTTTAGCGCGCGGTGGTGCAAAAAAACGTCCATTCTATCAAATTATTGTGACTGATAGCCGCAATGCGCGTGATGGTCGTTTCATCGAGCGTATCGGTTTCTTTAACCCAACTGCACAAGGTCAAGCGGAAAAACTTCGTTTAGATGCTGATCGTTTTGCACACTGGGTTGCTCAAGGCGCTCAACCTTCAGAGCGTGTTGCTTCTTTAGCTGCTCAAGCTAAGAAAGCTGTAGCTGCTGCATAACATTTGTATTGTAGTAGGTAACCCATGACACCAATACAGAATGTACCAGAAGATCGTATTCAGATTGGACAGTTACGTTCAGCTTATGGATTAAATGGGTGGCTCTGGGTGTATTCAAATACTGAACCTATGAGCAATATGTTTGACTACCTTCCTTGGTACATTGAGACCAAGGCAGGTTGGCAAACAATCGATGTAAAACGTTGGAAACCACATGGCAAAGGCTTGGTTGTTGCGTTAAAAGGTGTAAATGATCGCACTGGCGCAGAAAACTTAGTTGGCGTGGATATCTGGATTGCCAAATCACAGCTTCCAAAAGCGGATGTGAACGAGTATTACTGGTCTGATCTTAAAGGCTTAACCGTGTTCGGTTTGGATGATGAAGAGCAGGAAGTTAATCTCGGTCAAATCTATGAGCTGTTTGAAACGGGTGCCAATGAAGTCATGGTTGTAAAAGCAACCCTTGACAGCGTTGACTCTGAGGAACGCATGATTCCTTGGCATAAAGATGTGGTACAACGCGTTGATCTTGAAGCTGGTCGTATTTACGTCAATTGGGGCGTAGATTACTAATCCTATAGAGGATAGTCGCGCAGCAGGATAATAAAGGAGTCTGCGGTGTTTTTTGCAGTCATCACATTATTTCCTGAGATGTTCGAAGCGATTACAGCATACGGGATTAGCGGGCGTGCATCGAAACGTGACATCGTGCAAGTCACTTGCATCAACCCACGAGATTTTGCTGAGGGCAACTACAAACGAGTGGATGAACGTCCATTTGGTGGTGGTCCTGGTATGGTGATGATGGCTGAGCCTTTGGCGAAAGCGATTTGCCATGCCAAACAACTCGCTACGCAAGCAGGCTGTGTTCATGCACCTGTGGTGTATATGTCACCGCAAGGGCAAACCTTAAATGAGCAGGCAGTACAACAATTTGTCGACTATGATGGCTTGATTGTATTGTGTGGGCGTTATGAAGGGGTCGATGAACGTTTAATCCAGCATTATGTTGATCAAGAATGGTCAATTGGGGATTACGTTTTATCGGGTGGTGAACTGCCTGCGATGGTGTTATTAGACAGTATCATTCGACGTTTGCCGAATGTTATGTCAGATGACCAGTCGGCAGTACAAGATTCTTTTGTGGATGGTTTATTGGATTGTCCACAATATACCAAGCCTGATCATTTCGAAGGTTTGGATGTTCCAGAGGTTTTAAAATCTGGACATCATGCCAATATCGAGAAATGGCGGTTTTTGCAGCGCTATCAACGGACTTTAGATCGCCGACCAGAGTTGGTGGAAAAAGTTGAGTTGACCAAGCAGCAAAAAAAATGGTTGCAAAGTTTAGATACTTAAAATTATTTAAGTATAAATAGGCTCTTTATTGACAGTCTGTCGTGAAGAGAAAGTTAAACGGGTCGATATGCGCTTTAGCCTCTATCCCCAGCGGTGTAAGAGACCTCTTCTCTCCCGCAATTATGGAGATTCCCACAATGAGTGGTAAACATCCTTTAGTTCAAGTAATTGAAAATGCACAGTTGAAAACTGATATCCCATCTTTTGCTCCAGGCGACACAGTTATTGTTTCGGTAAAAGTAAAAGAGGGTAACCGTGAACGTCTTCAGGCTTATGAAGGTGTTGTGATTGCGAAGAAAAACCGTGGTTTGAACTCAGCTTTCACTGTTCGTAAAATTTCTAGCGGTGTTGGTGTTGAGCGTGTTTTCCAAACTCACTCTCCAGTTGTTGCTAAAATTGAAGTGAAACGTCGTGGTGATGTACGTCGCGCGAAACTTTACTACCTACGCGGATTGACTGGTAAAGCTGCACGTATTCGTGAAAAGTTACCAGCTCGTAAACAAGGTTAATTTTAACGTTGTTTTAAAGCAAAAAAATGCGCCAATAGGCGCATTTTTTTATGCCAATAGGTCTTTATTTGCCTTGACCATGAGTTAAAGGTGCAACTTTTTCTAGATAGTTTTGCTAAAATGCATCTTTGTATTTTGACTCTTATTTATGAAAAAAAGTGCTTATCGTCATCTAAGTGGTGTGTTTTTATTAAATAAGCCTTTAGGAATCAGTTCAAACTCAGCATTGCAAAAAGTACGTCGACTGTTTAATGCTCAGAAAGCAGGGCATACAGGGTCTTTAGATCCTTTGGCGACGGGACTATTACCCATATGCTTGGGCGAAGCAACCAAGTTTTCACATTACTTACTCGATTCAAGCAAACGTTATCAAACTACAGTCAAATTGGGTCAAACGACCACGACAGGTGATGTCGAAGGTGAAATTCTCCAGCAGAGAGAAGTACCACATCTAACCTTAGAAAGCATTGAACAGGTTTTAGCGCAATTTCGTGGTGATATTCAGCAAATTCCACCAATGTATTCAGCTTTAAAACGAGATGGGCGTCCGTTGTATGAGTTGGCGCGTCAAGGCATTGAGATTGAAAGAGAAGCACGTCCAGTCACGATTTATGACTTAACGTTGGTAAGCTTTACTAAAGATAGTCTGACTTTAGATGTGACTTGTTCAAAAGGAACTTATATCCGTGTGCTCGGTGAGGATATTGGTGAAGCCTTAGGTTGCGGTGGACATTTGACTCATTTGCATCGTATTCAAACAGGTCATTTTGAGATAAATCCAGACTACACCATTGAGTATTTGGAAAGCTTATCGCTAGAACAACGAGATGCTTTATTACTTCCCGTCTATGCACCTATTGCGCATTTTCCTAGAGTTCAGTTACCAGAAGGACGTGAAAAGTATTTTGGCAACGGTCAGGAAAGTAATATTGAGCATGAGGCTGTTGCAGAAGTATTGGTGTTCGATGGCGAACGTTGTTTAGGTTTGGCTGAAATCACTGATAAGAAACGTCTAGTACCAAAGCGTCTTCTGAATTTGTAGAGTAATCATCGATGGAATGGGAACTGATACTGAGTCTGGTGTTCTTTGCTTTTTGTGCAGGAACCATTGATGCGGCTGTTGGCGGTGGGGGATTGATCCAAATTCCTGCCTTGATGGGGGCCTTACCTCAGACAGCCCCAGCCACCATTTTCGGAACCAATAAATTGGCCTCAATTTGTGGTACAGCTTCAGCAGCCTTTTCATTTGTACGACGAGTGAAATTGAAGTGGCCGTTGTTGGTGGTTATTGCGATCTTTGCCTTTGTGAGCTCTTTTGCTGGCGCTGCATGTGTCTCGATGATTCCCACTCATATTTTAAGACCTTTCGTCTTGGTCATGCTGATCGTGATTGCGATTTATACTTTGATGAAAAAGCAGTTTGGCCAAGTTCATGTGGATCAACGCATCACACCCAAATTACTGATTTTTGCTGCAATCGGTAGTCTTGCGATCGGTTTTTATGATGGAATTTTTGGACCAGGAACGGGTAGTTTCTTTATTTTCTTCTTTATTCGTTTTTTACAGGTCGATTTTTTACATGCTTCAGCCCTGTCTAAAATTGGAAATTTCATGACCAATTTGGCTGCCTTGAGCTTTTTTGTTCCGACTGGGCATGTGTTATTTGGTTTAGGTTTGATGATGGCTGTGGCGAATATTGCAGGTTCATTATTGGGCGTTCGTTTGGCTTTAAAATATGGCAGTGGATTTATCCGGATTCTCTTTCTGATTTTGGTGAGTATCTTAATTTGTCGCTTGGGCTATCAGATTTTGGTTGCAGCTTGAATCTAAACGTTAAATTTTCACGACAAAAACATACTTAAATAGCACTGTATAAAAAAACGACACTTTCTATTATGAAAGATCAGCCACGCACAACAACATGATAATGGATTTAAATCCTATGTTGATGATGTCAGCCAATCCTAGAGGTGATCGATGAATATATTTGAAGCACTCCGAGAAAGTCATGAGCAACAACGTAGTCTAGCTCAGAAACTCATTGCGACCAGTGGTATGAGCGATGAACGAAAACAATTATTTAAATTATTGAAAAATGAATTATATGCTCATTCGGTTGCCGAGGATCGCTATTTATATATTCCACTAATGTTTGATGATGTGGGTTTAGGTATTACCCGCCATGCTTTGGCGGAGCATCATGAAATGGATGAGTTGATCGAGAAACTAGAAGAAACAGATATGAGTAATCCGAGCTGGTTAGCGACTGCTAAACAGCTCAGTGAGACAGTTCATCATCACTTAAAAGAAGAAGAACATACGTTTTTTCAACAGGCTGGGAAAATCCTCTCTGATCGCGAGAAAGAAAGCCTCGCTCAGAAATATTTAAAGGAATATGGTAAATATAAGGTCTCTGAAACCTAATATTCAGTGTTCCTTCACCATGTCACGGAACTTGTTTTTCCCCGCGTAAAGTTACACCGATGGATGCCGCCATAATACAAGCAAGTGCAACCCATTGAATCAAGCTGATTTGCTCATGCAAGATGACCAAGCCTGCCAAAGCAGCTAAGGCTGGTGCGAGGCTGGTGAGCGTGCCATAGCTGAGTTTACTTAAGCGTTTGAGTGCCATTAAGTCCAGTGCATAAGGTATAGCTGTCGCTAGCACTGCAATGACTAAGGCTTTGCCCCAGTATTGGGTGTCAAGTAAGACTGGGGCATTATTCCATAAACCAAAAGGCAATAGGATCAATGCCGATAAACCAATCGCAATGGTGAGCGCATGCATGCCGATATTTTGTTGTGCAACACGATGTCCATAATAAATATAAAAGGCCCAGAAAAACCCAGCACCGAGAGCACAAGCTGCCCCAATATAAGAAAAATTATCTTGATTGGCATCGTGCCACGGTACCATCAGTGCAATCCCTAATATTGCAAAAACCACCCAAATATAATCACTACGCTGTTTGATTGAGAGTAAGGCCAAACTCAAAGGTCCAATGAACTCCAAACCGACGGCAATCCCTTGGGGCAGTTTGCCTAAAGAGGTATAAAACAAGATATTCATACAGCCCAAAGAAGCACTGTAGAGCAATAAATCTCGCCATTTGAGTTGTTTGAGTTTGGATAAAATTGTCCATGAGCGGAACATGATTGCCACGATAATAGTCGCAAAGCAAAGCCTTAAAATCGTCACTGTCAGTGGGTCGAGTGTGGTGATCAGTTGCTTGGCAAATGAGGCACTAATTTGATAGGCAACCATGGATAAAACCATGTATAGCACTGCAACCAATTGAAGATTTTTCATGGCAGATCTACAAAATAAGTTTAAGAAAACCTAAACAACAGGCATGATGATCATACGCTCGGACAGGTACATTTTTATTGCAAAGCGGCATTTTATTTAACCTCTTTTTGTTGACGAGCGCGTTGCATGGTAAAGGTGCAACCGATTGAGGCGATGATGATCGTGGCAAGAGCGAGCCATTGATTCCACAATAGTTTTTCACCGAGAAATACAAATCCAGAAAGTGCAGCAACAGCAGGCTCTAAACTCATCAAAGTCCCAAAACTCAAAGGTGTCAGATTACGCAAAGCGATCATTTCCAATGAGAATGGCAAGGCACTGGCGAGAATGGCAAGCCCAATAAAATAGTATAAATTGGGGAGTTCGAATACACGGTCCATCGCTCCAGAAAAAGCAGCAAATGGCAGTAAACAAAGCATACCAATACTCATGCCTAAACAAACGGTATGGTTGCCCGAAATGCCTGAGGGTTTTTGTCCTGCAATAATATACATGGCCCAACAAGCACCTGCACTGACAGCAAAAAATACCCCCACCAAATCGAGGCTTTGTTGTGCTTGTTGCATTGGGAACAATAACGCTAAGCCTAAAATCGCACAACCGACCCAGATAAAGTCATATTTTTGGCGAGCGTAGTAGAGTGCGACACTTAAAGGTCCAATAAATTCAAAGGCAACGGCAAGACCAAGCGGTAAACGTTCAAGCGATAGATAGAACAGCCCATTCATACCTGCCAACGCAACACCATAACTCAGGATGGCTTTCCAGCGAACCGCACGAAAATCAATGGTCCAGATTTTAAAAATCACAGCCAAAATGAGTGCACCAAAACACAAGCGCATCGCGGAGACCGTTAATACCGGAAAACTCTGAAATAACATTTTGGCTAAAGAACCACTGCCTTGGACACAGATCATCGCAAGCATCAATAGTGCTATGGCAGAC
Organism: Acinetobacter sp. NIPH 298; assembly: GCF_000369505.1. GTDB lineage: Bacteria > Pseudomonadota > Gammaproteobacteria > Pseudomonadales > Moraxellaceae > Acinetobacter. The sequence continues at coordinate 208,236 of NZ_KB850053.1, read as the reverse complement.
AGCGGTGACTTTAGAATTGAGTTGGACATTTAATCAGCAATTGAGTTAGTGTAACTTTCACATAATAATTGAATTCTAACCAAAGATCTGGGTTGAGACGAGCAGAATTTTAGTTTATTGCAGCCTGAGGTTTTATACGCTCGTGGCTTTTTAATTAACTTTAATATTCTTTTAAATATTATTTATTTGTGCATTTGGTTGATTGGCGCGAAATGCAGTTCCTTTTTGAGATTGGTTGCTCAGTAAATGCTGGAAAGTGTGAGTCATATAATTTTTTCTTGGCGTGCAATGGTCTGCTAATCGTGTGAATAGTCGCTTGAAAGCATGCAGTTCGTCTGATTCACACACCAAATTTACGATTTGTCTGCTATAAAATTTTGGGGCAATCAAGACCCCGTACATCTTAATTAAAACGCTAAAAATGATAATGCTTTAAATGAAATAATAATGATGGAGACAATTAAATGTTAAAACTAAAACGAGCTTTTGCCATTGGTATAATGACATTCGTTCCTTTTGCAGCTTACGCAGCGCCTTCCTTCAAAGCCCCTTTCGCCTGTGGACAAACGTGGAGTTATAGCACCTACTCAGGTCATAATTATAATGCCTTGGACTGGGTACGATGGGATAATGGAGCAACTTCAGGTGCCGCCGTATTGGCTTCAGCAGGTGGAACAGTGTCAGTCAGTTCTATTGGCTGGAATGGTGGTGCTGGCAATATGGTGGTGGTCAATCATGGCAACGGTTGGTCTACCCACTATTTTCATTTGAATAGCATTAATGTCAATGTCGGTGCTTCAATTGGTCAGGGTCATCAAATTGGTACGGTAGGAAGTACAGGGCAAAGCACAGGCGCGCATTTACACTTTGAACAGCGTCTGAATAATTCAGCGCAAAGCATTGTCATCAATGGCAAGTCACTGGCACCTTATCCTTACAGTTACGGTCAAAGAGTCTTGACCAGTGATAATGGATGTAGTGGTACAACACCGCCGCCTCCACCAACTGGAAATAAATACTGGGTGGATACATGGGGCGATGCCAATGGTCGCTCTAGTCCGGGCGGTACGGTTACGGGCACTTTATACAAGGGCACACATTATACCTACTGTAAGGTTTGGGGACCAAAAATCCAAAACGCGACAGGAACACAATGGAATCATTGGTGGTTAAAAACCGATTTAGATGTAGGTCCAGCCAATCAGTGGGTTTCAGCTTTCATGCTGTCACGTTGGGGTAATGATGAAGCCAAAGATAATAATGGTACTGTGGTTCCAAACTGTCCTTAATATTTAAGCGATCTAATGACAATATGCTGTTCAATGGAACAGCATATCTAAAAAATAAAAAAACTGATCAATAAATCTCTTTCATGAATATTTAGTCTTTTATATTTTTCTCATCGGGAGAAATACAAAGGCTTTATGGAAGCAGTCCAATAATAAGGATAATAAACGATGTTTGAAATACAAATCCCGCCATTAATGACCAGCTTTATTCTAAAAAATAGATATAAAACCATCGCCTGTGCAGTGCTTGCAATGGTTTCAACGCATTCTTTTTCTGCTGATCCATTACCGAATCGTCCTGCTTTTAAACTTCCTTTTCCTTGCGGTGCGCAAATCGAATTAAAAACCTATCAAGGGCATAATCCTGACGATAAAAAAATTGATATGTATCGTATGGGCATGTTTACAGGCAGTCCAATTACTGCATCTGCCGATGGTTTGGTCCATCAGACGTTCTATCCTGGTGGGGTCGAAATTCGACATGGCAATGGTTGGTTTAGCACCTATATGCATATGAGTAGCCATGTGCCTGTTGGTACAACTGTTAAACAAGGTGATGTGGTGGGCTATATGGGAGATATCGGATCACCCGGTATTCCTCATTTACATTATGAACAGTTATATGCACCGGGTCTGAATGATGCAGGCAATCAGCATATTGTGAACCCGATACTCCAAGGTGAATGGTTATATATGGTACCAAACTCACCTTTAGTCAGAACCAGTGCAAACTGTCCGAATACAACACCGCCACCTCCACCGACTGGAAATAAATATTGGGTAGATACGTGGGGCGATGCCAATGGTCGTTCTAGCCCCGGAGGCACGGTTACTGGAACGCTGTATAAAGGCACGAGTTATGTTTACTGTAAGGTGTGGGGACCAAAAGTTCAGAATGCGACAGGCGCACAATGGAATCATTGGTGGTTAAAGACTGATTTAGATGTTGGACCAACCAATCAATGGGTGTCTGCGTTTATGCTGTCACGTTGGGGCAATGATCAAGCCAAAGATAATAATGGCGTGGTTATTCCAAACTGTCCTTAAGATTGAGTATCAACCGCTATTAATGCGCAGCAAAAAAAATCACAGCCTTGGCTGTGATTTTTTTTATTCAGTGTTTTTTAGAACAATACGCGAACGCGAATCGTACCTTCAACATGACTTAAGGTATCAAGTGCTTCTTGAGAAGCAGATGCATCGACATCCATAACGAGGTAGCCGATATCACCTTTGGTCATTAAAGACTGACCCGAAATGTTGATGCCTTGTTCTGCAAATAAGGTGTTGATCTTAGATAACACACCCGGAACGTTTTTATGGATGTGAAGCAAACGATGTTGACCATCAGAAAGTGGTAATGCGATTTCTGGGAAGTTCACCGCAGAAAGTGTCATACCTTTATCTGAATAAGAAACGAATTTTTCAGCAACTTCTAAACCAATGTTGGCTTGCGCTTCCATGGTAGAACCACCCACGTGTGGGGTTAAAATAACATTGTCTAAACCACGAAGCGGTGAAATAAACTCTTCGCCATTGGCTTTTGGCTCTTTCGGGAAGACGTCAACCGCGGCACCAGCAATGTGACCCGATTTAATCGCATCAGCTAAATCTTCGATAATCACACATGTTCCACGTGCAGCATTAATGAAGATCGAACCTTGTTTCATTTTCGCAAATTGTTCTTTCTTGAAGAAATTACGCGTTGATGGAACATCTGGAACGTGTAAAGAAACCACATCAGCAGTCGCTAACAACTCATCCATAGAACCCACTTGACGTGCATTACCTAAAGGTAATTTAGTCACAGCATCAAAGTAGATCACTTTCATACCCAAGCTTTCAGCTAAAACAGAAAGTTGTGAACCGATTGAACCGTAACCGACGATACCTAAAGTCTTGCCACGTGTTTCAAAAGAACCAACTGCTGCTTTGTTCCAGCCGCCTGCATGGGTATCTTTTGATTTTTCAGGAACGCGACGAAGTAATAAAATTGCTTCTGCTAGAACCAATTCAGCCACTGAACGAGTATTTGAATACGGTGCGTTGAAAACAGGGATACCGCGCGACATCGCAGCTTTTAAATCGACTTGGTTGGTACCGATACAGAAACAACCTACCGCAATCAATTTATTCGCTGCTTCAAAGATTTCTTCAGTCAATTGAGTGCGCGAACGAATACCAATAAAATGAGCATCTTTGACTGCTTCTTTTAAAGCATCGCCTTCAAGTGCAGTTTTGTGGTAATCGATATTGGTATAACCCGCAGCGTTTAAAGTATCGATGGCATTTTGATGAACGCCCTCTAACAATAGAAAACGGATTTTATCTTTAGGGAGTGATAGATGTTGGCTCATAACGGCTCTACGCTATATCAGGTCGAATTTAAATCGCCGTATCATACCATGTTTGATCAAAATGAGGGCGATTTCATTGCAAATTCCAGCGTGGAAATACTGATCATTTTCCATGGAAATGTTGACTGATTTTCAGGAGATAGCGGTTGTGATGACACTATCTTGATGCAAAGCTTTATCCCTTGCTTGCTTCTATGTAAAATGTATCTATCTGATGGACAAACCTAATCATCAATGGGTTTGCGCTGTTCTGTAAAGTTTCTATATTTTTGGATAATTCAAATATCTTCTTTTTAAGATATTGAAAAATATTATGTTGTCATCCAAAAGCCCTATATTTACTTCTTGCTAGGTCTGTAAACGATGAATGCTTCAGTCGCTTTAACCCCTGAGTTATTAACCCAATTAACAGCAATTGTGGGTGAAAACCGTATTAAAACCGATGCGGATAGTTTGGAAAATTGGGGACGAGATCATACTAAACATTTTGATCCGAACCCATCAGTCATCGTTTTTCCATCAAGCACGGAACAGGTTCAAGCCATCGTTAAACTTGCCAATCAGTTTAATGTTGCGATTACGCCGTCAGGTGGGCGTACTGGACTTTCAGCAGGTGCGGTGGCAGCCAACGGTGAGATCGTGATTAGCTTTGACAAGATGAACCAAATCTTGGAGTTCTTCCCAGCCGATCGTATGGTGCGAGTTCAAGCTGGTGTGGTCACTGAACAGTTGCAGAACTATGCAGAACAACAAGGGATGTATTATCCAGTTGATTTTGCCTCAACTGGCTCAAGCCAAATCGGCGGAAATATCGGAACCAATGCAGGCGGCATTAAAGTCATCAAATACGGTATGACCCGAAACTGGGTGCTTGGTCTGACTGTGGTGACAGGTAAGGGCGATATTCTTCGTATCAATAAAGGCATGATTAAAAATGCCACGGGTTACGCCTTGCAGCATTTATTCATCGGAGGTGAGGGTACGCTTGGTTTAGTCACTGAAGCTGAGATTAAGTTGGAACGTCAACCACAAAACCTGCAAGTGATGGTGTTGGGTACGCCTGACTTTGAAGCGGTGATGCCTGTATTGCATGCTTTCCAAAAAGAAATCGACTTAACCGCGTTTGAGTTCTTTGGTGAAGTCGCAATGCAAAAAGTTTTGGATCGCGGTCATGTACAGCGTCCATTTGAAACGCAATGCCCATTCTATGTATTACTCGAATTTGAAGCGCCGTATGAGCCGATCATGGACAAAGCCATGCAGATTTTTGAGCATTGCATGGAACAAGGTTGGGTCATTGATGGGGTGATGAGTCAAAGCTTAGAGCAAGCGCAAAGCTTATGGCGTTTACGTGAAGATATTTCAGAGTCAATCGCGCCGTTTATTCCTTATAAAAATGATATTTCGGTACTGATTACGCATGTACCTGCATTTATCAAAGAGATTGATGCAATTGTTGCGGACAATTATCCAGACTTTGAGATTTGTTGGTTCGGTCATATTGGTGATGGTAACTTACACTTAAATATTTTAAAACCTGAAAACTTAACTAAAGATGAGTTCTTTGCGAAGTGTCAGGTGGTGAATAAATACGTGTTTGAGACTGTGAAAAAATATGATGGTTCGATTTCTGCCGAGCATGGCGTGGGGATGACCAAGAAGCCATATTTGGAATATTCTCGTTCGCCTGAGGAAATTGAATATATGAAAGCATTAAAGTTGGCATTTGATCCTAAGGGAATCATGAACCCAGGGAAGTTATTTGATCTTTAATACTTGATTAGATAAAAGAAGTTCTGTTAAAAGCGTATCTAAAGATGCGCTTTTTTTATTTTGAGAATTTATAACAGTGAATATTCTAATTGTCGGCAATGGTTTCGATTTATCTCATTACTTACCAACTAAATATGATCATTTTATGGTTGCTATGGGAGCTATAGAAAATTGGGATGAACAGAAAGGAGAAATGAGCTTTGATGATCTATTTGGTTCTTTGTATGAAAAAGAAAATTACTTCTTTAAGTATACAAAAGCAATGTATCAAACAGATAAGATCAAAGTTTCAATTAATCAAGTTACAGACTTAAAAAAACAGTTAAAAGAAAACGTTTGGTATCAATACTTTTCGGATCATGTCAGAGAGGTAAAGACATGGATTGATTTTGAACAGAAAATTGAAGAGGCTTTGAATTATACTACTGATTTTATTTATAAAATAAATGATGTCTACACTAAAGAAAATACTCTTGAACTAGAGGTTAGGACTTCAGGGTATAAAAAAAGTGATTACGATAATAAGTTTTTATATTTAAGTGAAAAAAGTTGTAATGCTTTATTTAATATAGATTTGTTGGATAAAAAATTTTATGAAGTTGTTTATGATAGTGGTGAAATTGTAGTTAAATATGTTGAATCTAATAGTGATAAATATAAGTATTTTATTAACCCTAAAAATATAAAAAAATTTCAAAATTATGATATTTATAATAATAAAGATTGTGTGGATTTTTTGAATTATAAGTTAGATGAATTTATTTGTATATTTAACTTTTATTTAACACTTGTTGATGTGATTAATCCTATAAATAATTTTGTTTTTCTACCTTTTGATATTGATAGAGTCTATTCTTTTAACTATACAAATACATTTAGAAGGTTTTATTCCGATGAGAAAAAAGTTAACTTCTTACATGGGGTTTCAGGTAATCAGCAAAATATCGTATTAGGTATATCTGATTTAAAAGATGAGTCATTAAAAAAAATTAAAGCGTACGGTTTTACAAAATATCATCAGAAATTATTGAAAAATACAGACTATCTATTTCTAACTGATATTAAAGAAAAAGTGGAAAAACTTATAAAGTCTATAGAGTTTAATGAAGAACATCTGTTGGATAGCTTTAAGAATGAAACCCAAAAGGCATCAGATGAAAAGTTTTTGGCTTATCTTAGGGGGGAGTTAGAAAAAATTAATGGAAATATTTATATTTGGGGACATTCATTGGATATTTCTGATGATAATTATATAAAGGAAATTTTTTCATTTAATGATAGTCCTAAGCATAATTTTAATATTGTAATATTTCATTATTCAAACCAAGCTAAGTTTGATTTGCTAACAAATCTGTTACATATTTTAGGTAAAGAAAAAGTAGAAAGATGGATGAAAAAAGGGTGGCTGAAGTTCGAGCTTAACCCTAATATTGTAGAAATTAATAATATTCAACCAGTTGATTTACCTACGTTTGAGAAGTAATACAAATGAACATCCATCACGAAATCGAAAAACTGTTTCAACAACGCCAAGATATCCCATTATTTTATATTGAAAGTGGTAGCCGTTTATGGGGGATGGCTAGCCCTGACAGTGACTATGATGTGCGCGGTTTTCATTTACCCAGTAAAGACCAATATTTTGATTATAAAAAGTACCGTGATCTGATTGAAATCATGGATGGGGATTTTGACTTTGTCTCTTATGACCTAGACAAAATGTTTGGGCTATTGGCTAAAAGTAACCCAACCGTTTTGGAGTGGGTAAGAGCACATATTGTGTATTTTAATGCCTTTCCAGAATGGCAAACGTTTCGAGATGGATTGCTAGAGCGAATCGATTATAGCGCGTTGTATCACCACTACTTATCACTGGCAAAAGGTGGGATGAAAGTGATGCAAACCGCAGATAATTTCACCTACAAGAAAGTATTTTATTCGATCCGCGGTTTGATGTCGGCAGAGTTGGCAACCCAAGAAGTGATGCCCGAATTATTGATCACTGATTTATTTGCACAAGTTGATTCAAATGATCCATTGCGTCACTGGGCGGAAGATTATTTAGAAATTAAAAAGCAGCAGAAAGAAAAAGCCCAACTCCCTGAAGTGGAACAAGCAGCGATTCTTCATTTATTGGAAACCAAGATTGAGAAATTAGCCGCTAAAGAAATGCAAAAAGCTGATCGTCGAGAGGGCTTAGAGTGTTATTTAACGGAATATAGCCGACATTTGAAGCAGTATTATTATTAGTAAAAAATGTCTTTTGCTATTTAATAGGGGGAGAGATAAAAGGCATTTTCTCTGAATTTATACATCAATCTGCTTGTGCTAAATGTCATCCACAACCTGCGTGCTATTGGTAATATATTGTTTTTGCAAAATAAGTAAATATATCCCAGTAGTGAACAGGTTTTGTGGGTGACTAGGTTTTTGGTTACTTTTTTAAAAAAGTAACGTAAGCCTATAGGTTATATAGGATGCATCACGGTAAGACACTGAAAAGAAAACTATTCTTTCCTTTTTCCTCTAAGGCCATCAAGTGATTAGAGGTTTTTTAAAAACTAGCTTCTAAAATACGCACTTTTACATCAGCTACATGATCTTTGGTCGCCTCAAAATGCTTCAGCATATGTGCCGTTTGCATATGCGCTTCAAGATGAGCTGTGCTTTCCCATTGCTCCAACATCACAATGCTATTTTCATCCTGTGTCTGCATTCCAATTGCTGGTAGATGATCAATCAATGGCGCATAACCATGACAACCATCTTCAGCCAGTACAGTTGGAATAATTTTTTCAAAAGCAGCTAAAACTGCTTGGCGATGTTCAGTACCTTGATGAGTACGGATTTCAGCGATAATCGTCAACATATTATTTCCCTCTTAGTTAGCAGTTGCAAAAAGCTGATCTAAATGAACTTTGTACGCTTCTATATAGCTTGGAACCTTTGGCATTTTGATCACATCATTTACGATAAAAGTTGGGAGTGATTCCATACCCAAGAATTGATTGGCTTTGTGAAAGGGTAGATAAACTCCATCAACCCCAACGCCGTGAAAGAATTGATCAGGATCGGTAAAGGCTTCCATCGGTGCATTCCATGTTAATGACAACATGTATTTCTTGCCTTGAATCAAACCACCTGAACCATATTTTTTAGATGCGTCTGAACGACTACGCCCATCGCTGGCATACAGTGAACCATGACCAATAGTAAATACATCATCAATGTATTTCTTCATCGTCCACGGTGCACCCATCCACCAGCCCGGCATTTGATAAATCACCACATCTGCCCATAAGTATTTTTCAATTTCGGCTTGGATGTCATAGTCACTGTCAGTGCGAGTGACTTGTACACGATGACCTAAGTTTTTTAAATGCCCTTCAGAAAAGTCAGTTAAGGTGTCATTCAACTCACCATTGGAATGGGCGAATTGCTTGGCACCATTAATAATTAAAATATTGCTCATTGAATAACTCAAAAATAGATTGCTAAAACTTGACGGCATTTTAGGAAATCTATTCATGAGTAAAAATACATAAATAGGCAAAATACTATTGATCAAAAATCAATAATTAACTGCCTTGTTTTCTCAGCCTATATGCTTTACGGATCACCCAAATAGCAATAATGACAAGAAAGAACGCCCAGAACTGAATCAGCCATAAAATGGTTTCTTTAAAATAAGATAAACCTACTTTAAATGCCTCTCCAATCCGTGTTAATAACGGCTCACTGTCCATAGTAGCGATTCGATGAATATTTAAGTCATGGCTTTTACGAACTTTGGGTTGTTGGAAAAATTCCAAACGAATAGTGCTATAAGCCAAACGATCTTTCACTTCCAAATCAGTGAGTTGTTGTAGTTGATTATTTACCGTATTTGATGCGCTATTACTTTGATTTGCGGTATTCAGCTTTTCTTCTAATAGCTTTAACTCATAAGGTTTTGCTTCATAAGACTGCGTATTAAAGTTCAACATCAAAGGTAAAAGTGTATTTAAAAAAGTAGTCACTTGATCATTTGGAATACGGACCGTGAGTTGTACGAATGGTATTATTTTCTCATAAATATCAATGGTTCCATCAATGCGATTACGTTGAGAGCGATCACTCACTTGATAGTCAATTTGCTTGTTTTCGATATAGCCGTTGTATTGCAACAGCTGTTGTTCGAGAGCTGAAGTCGTTTGTAATACATCTTTGACTTCAAATTGCAATTGAGCGCTTTTAACCAACTGGCGATTTTGTTCTAGCGCACTTTGTTGCGTGCCGACCAATTGTTCAGGATTTTTGACAGTATTTTCCTGAACAATATCACTATTTGAAGCTGTTCTTTCTGCGGCAACAGAGGGATCACTTGCCATGCCTTCTTCTTTTTTTGAACAGCCGACAATAGCGGTACTTAATATTAAAACAATCGTTAATTTTTTTGCTAAATCTGACATGAGTTTATGCTCAATCTGTGGTGATGTTCGTGTTATAAAATTTGTGTTTTTAGTTACTTATGATGATATTCAAATGATTGATAAATACAACAAATCTCACATAAGTTACTTACATTTTATTGCTTTGAAATTCAATTTTGCATAGTAGCATAGATGCATGTGGTAAATAGGAGAGGTACAAAATGCATAAAATTTTGATGATTTTAGGATGCGGAATTTTTTTAACAGCGTGTAATCAGCCCATAGCTCAATCGCAGCAGCAAACTGCGGTACAAAAAAGTACAGCGATACATGCCGTGTTATTGGATCAACCGAATCTATTCCATGAAGAAACCAATTTAAAGATCGATCAACAATTTAATAGCGCAGAAAATCCAAGCGAGGCAGAAATTACGGTTGAACAAACTCAACTTGATGATTCTGTGATTGCTGTTCGAACCGAATATCAATTAAAACGCGGTCAAGAAGTGTGGAAAGTTGTGAATAAGAAACAAAGTTATCAATGCGCTAGAGGGGAGAACACCGCGACATTCCAGTTTGATTTATGTCCTTAAAACGAAAAAATCTTTCAGGTTGAATGAAAGATCAGCAAAGCTGTGGATAACTTGAGTGTTATTCACATATTAAAACAATTGCTCAAATTGCGGTCATTTTGAAATAATGCTAAAGTTGCGTCTGGCAATTTTGCCAAAAGGTAAAACATTTACCAAGCTCACGTAAATAGATTGTTTTTCTTATATACACCTAGTGAATACGGTGTTTTCACATTTATTACATGCGCTCTCACAGCATGAAAATCAAAATTTAATTTAAATCTAAACCATAAAATCGTGTGGTGATGATCCTATTTTCTTTGTATGGAAATGGGACGCACCCGAATTGGTTGTTTTTGTGAATAGAACATGATGACGAATAATCAAAATATGACGTTAAACCGTATAACGCTCATGTTTCCTTTAGCTTTAGTGCTATTTGAGTTTGCGGTTTATATTGGTAATGACTTGATACAGCCTGCAATGCTGTCGATTACCCAAGAATTTGGTGTCAGTGTGACGTGGGCACCTTCGTCGATGTCATTCTATTTGTTGGGTGGTGCCAGTGTCGCTTGGCTGCTTGGACCACTTTCAGATCGACTTGGGCGTAAAACAGTATTATTGGCAGGCGTGGCATTCTTTACAGTCTGCTGTTTGTTGATTTTATTGACGCATAATATTGAACAATTCTTGGCATTGCGTTTCTTACAAGGTATTGGCTTAACTGTTATTTCAGCGGTTGGTTATGCCGCAATTCAAGAAACATTTGAAGAGCGAGATGCCATTAAAGTCATGGCACTGATGGCAAATATTTCATTATTGGCACCTTTACTTGGTCCTGTACTCGGCGCATTTCTCATTGAACATATTTCTTGGCATTGGGGCTTTGTCGCGATTGCCGCGGTTTCATTCTTGAGTTGGTTTGGTCTAAAGAAATTTATGCCATCGCAACAACAAAGCAGAGTGAAACAGCCTTTTAGCTATATGTTTGATGACTTTAAAAAGGTGTTTACCAATCGTCATTTCTTGGGTTTAAGCCTTGCTTTACCACTGGTGGCGATGCCGTTAATGCTATGGATTGCCTTGTCACCGATCATTTTGGTGGATGAGTTGAAACTGAGCAGCATGCAATATGGTTTGGCACAGTTTCCGATATTCTTTGGTTTGATTGCGGGCAATATTGTCTTGATCAAAGTGATGGATCGTTTTGCTTTAGGTAAAACCATTTTGGTGGGCTTACCCATCATGTTATTTGGGACGTTGTTCTTATTGCTTGGCGTGATTTGGCCGATCTATCTCGTGCCATGTTTATTGATTGGTATGACCTTGATCAGTTTTGGTGAAGGGATTAGCTTCTCAGTGATGTATCGTTTTGCCTTGATGTCTTCAGAAGTATCGAAAGGTACGGTTGCAGCCGCAGTGTCGATGATCATGATGATGAGTTTCTTTGTCATTATTGAACTGGTACGGGTACTTTATACACATTTCCACATTTGGGCTTTTGCACTCGCGAGTGTGGCTTTGATTGCTTTATGGTTTGCTCAACCTCGTGCTGCGCTGAAACAGGTGATGCAAACACGTCAGCAACAAGGGATAAATTAGAACGGATGCGGTGTCAGTTGATTACTGAATTTCGAGTTCTAGAAGTTTGTTTTTCAACATCACCAGTTCAGTGAGGGTCTCGAGTAATAGACTCATTTGCTTTAATAGTAATTGATTTTGCTCAGAGACCTGACCTTGTGAGTTTAAGTGCTGAATTTTGATTAATATGTCTTCAATCTGTTGATTTGGAATCGGCTGTTGTTGGATCAAGCTGTGTTTGATTAATTCTGCGCTTTGATCTAACAACGCCAAAATATGTTGATCTTGAATTTGAATACGTTGATGGCCGAGAGCAGAAACGTAGCTCAACTGACTATGACTATAGACCAAGTAGCGAAATGCATAATGGATGAGTTCTTGATTGGGCTGTGGTTCGGTACTGAGACTCGAAATCATATTTGATAGCTCGATCTGGGCATTATGTGCCGCACGACGTGCTTTTCGATATTCAAGATCGTTGGAACGTCCTTGATGATATTGCTGGATGACCGCATCCAAATAATTCATGGTGGCTTGGCTACTTTTGCGTATATTTTCAGGGATATTACGAAAGTTCCAATCGGGCCAAATCAAGTTCACTGCTAACCATGCGATTGCACAACCGATGAGCGTATCGACAATCCTTGGTAAAACAATACTAAAACCCGCGCCCTTTAGATTAAAAATCAATAAAACCATCAGTGTTGCCATCACCGTGGCAAGCGCGTATTTCTTTTGGCGTAAATAGAAGAAATACACTCCGCTAATCACGGTAATGACCAGTTGTCCTTCTATACTGGGTACAAAATAAAGCACGGGTATGCCAAGCAGCACACCTAATAACGTGCCGATGGTTCTGAGTTTCAGGCGGCTTTTGGTTGCAAAATAGGTGATCTGACAAACAAACAAACTGGTCAGTAAAATCCAATAACCATTTTTTGCAAACGGCAACAAAGAAATTGCATACCCCACGACAAAGACGATTGCTAAACGAACCGCATGACGAAATAAGGCAGACTGTGGACTGAGATGTTGTTTTATTTTTAAGAATAAATCCTGAAAACCCTGAATATCTTCATCAAGCAAGTTCAAGTGTGCCTGTTGTTGCTGTGGGGAGAGTGTTTCGATTTTTTGCTTGAATTGCAGTTGAGCGAATTGCTCATGGATACTTTTTAAATTATTGAAAATGAGTTCTAAATTTTTAACCTCAAGATTGTGAGGATGCTGAACGATCCAATCTTTCATTGATGCTTCAAGATTTTCCAGTGCTGCATCTGCCCGTTGACTGTTTTGGTAGGGTGTTTTATGCAGCAGTGACTGACTGAGCTTTTGGCAGGCTGTGGCCTGTAGAAACATATTTTTTTGAATACGAAAAATTAAATCACTGCGGCTAAAATTCTGATGAATTTTTTCATAATGCAAATAATTAGAGGTCACTTGTTCATGGATATCTTGGGCAAAATAGTACAAATTTAACCAATAGATACTGGTGTTATTGATACGGGAAGACTTGAGTCGAGAAAGTAAGGAGTGCTTGGCTTGATTGAGACTATTCACCACCTGAGCATTTTTTTGTGAGAGTTCAAACAACAGTGCTTCAACATTATCTACATTGTCCGGATCAAACAGCTTGGCTTTGATTTGTAAGAGTTCTCCTATTTCTTTAAAAATAGTCGAAATTTTTTCTTGTAGTGGCAGTGTGGGGCGAATGATAAAAAATAGGATTGAGGTGAAGCCGTACCACAGTGCACCACAGACAAAGTAACTGGGTTGCTGGTACCAATGTGGATAATCACCCAATCCAAACATGGTGTAAATAGAAAGTAAAATCGTACCAAATGAAATCGTGGCATAGCGTTGACCTAAAGCACCCATCAGCACAAAAGCAGCACTGGATAGACTTAAATAGACGATGAACCAGAATTTATAAGGCGCTAGAAACGCTAAGATTGTACTGACCGTAAAGAACAGTACACAGACATAAAACAAGTTTCGAAGTCGGATGCTTAAGCGGTCATCAAAGTCAGTCAGGGCTGCTGCAATTGCACCCAGTGTGACAGGCACAATAAATTGACTCAGACCAAGTCCATGCAATAGCAGGGTTGTACCGATTAAAACAATAAAAATTTGTAGGCAATACAGCAGAATTGAATTCGATCTAAAGCGATTGAAGAGCACATAAAGACTGTTCATGATTATTTTTCTTCAATGGGTCTGGGTTTTATCATACAAACAAATTTTCCTTATAAAAGTATTGTTTGATCAATGAGGCATATCATTTTTTTACATCAAGATTGAGTTGATTTTTCAAGTAAAAAGAATAAGCAAAATCCGTGCACAGTTATTGTTTTAAAGATTCGTAATGGAAAAATAAATGAATTTTCAAGCAAACTGTGGATATCTTTTAAGATACCCACAGTCTTTTAACTATTTCGTATCAGGTGGTGCTTCAAGTGCTGCAACTGGCTCTTCCACATTTTCATGTAGCCATTCACGCCAAATCGCCAGTAACACGGCCAAAATCACAGGACCGATAAACAAACCGACTAAGCCAAAGCTAGCGACACCGCCGAGGACACCAAACATAATCAAGATGAATGGAATCTGCGTTGCACCTGAGATTACCAGTGGTCGGATCACATTGTCTGCACTACTGACGATCAGTACGCCCCATACGATGACACCAATTGCTTCAACGGTCTGACCTTGAGAAAATAACCATAGCCCGACACCTAAATATGAAATAGGCGTACCAAATGGAATCAGGGCTAAAAAGAAGGTCACAATCGTCAGTAACATTGGATTCGGCACACCTGCGACGAAGTAACTTAAACCCGCCAAAAGTGCTTGTGCAACTGCAGTTAAACCAACGCCGTACACAACAGCACGTGTTGTTTCTGAGATGGTTTGTAGATAATGGTGGACACGCGGCCCGATCACCATTTCTAAAGCACGACTGACTTGTGCCAATATGGTTTGTCCATCACGATAGAAAAAGAAGAGGGTCATCAGAGCAAACGTCAGTTTGATCAAATTACGGCTAATTTCACTCAGGACAAAACGACCATAGCTCAAATGGCTTTGAATCCATTCCGCGATATTTTTTGCAATGCTATTTGGATCACTGCTTAATTCATTCAGTGTGTGGCTAATGTCTCCGCCAATAATCGGCAGGTTCTTAATAAAATCAGGGATCTGAACATGCCCTGAAAAGAGTTGTTTTTGTAAATTAAAATATAAATTACGACCTTCAAGTTGCAACATAAAGATCGCGAAAATAAATGGAACCCCAATCACCAAAATGACCAAACTGATCATAATCGTGGCATTTAGGGTGGGGCGATGCTCGCCAAAAAATCGACGTTGTACCCATAGATAAACAGGCCAAGTCATATAGGCAATAATCGCAGCCCAAAGGACAGGAACAATAAAGTATTTGAGGATATTAAATCCCAAAAACATTAAGACAAAGAACAGTCCAAACAGCAAAACGCGTTGTAATACGGGAGCGTATTGTTGCACCATAGTTTTCTCTAGTGCTGGAAATTGAATAGATCCATATTAACTGAAAAACCAGTTTAGGGATATTTTCCTGCTGATCTTTTAAGATTTAATATCAAAAGATTACGTTTCTTTGCAAAGCTTAGAACCACTCACTGGGATCATCGACCAACTGGTTTAAAACAGGCTGCCATTGGTTTTGAATCAGCACAAAATTCTTCTGCGGTTTATCAAAAATACTTAGACCTTGCATCGCCAACGTACCATAAGCACTACGTTCAGAAATCCAAGCGACAGGAGGGTGCTCGATTTTGGTAAAGAAGTTCTGGATATCTTTGGAGCTGGCACTGTTTGCTTTGACGCGGTTGGCGATCAATAGGATTTGTACTTTTCCTTTACGAATCCGTTTGATCTCTTGCAAGTGTTTGAGAAAGCGACGGGTACTATCAATATCAAAGAATGACGGTTGTATTGGCGTCACAATCGCATGTGCTTCGCTGACCAACTGTTCAGCATGCTCACCTGAAAGTGCTCCAGGTGCATCAATGATCAAATAGTCCAGATTCTTAGGCGCGTCGCCAATTGATTTCTCATGTCGCCAATCAAGACTTTGGATTTCTGTCACTGTTTCAGGACGTTGTTTTAACCATTGTAATGAAGATTTTTGGTTGTCCGCATCTGCTAAAGCAACCTTATACCCTTTTTGTGATAATGCCGTGGCAAGGGTGATCGCAGTCATGGTTTTACCACAACCACCTTTTTGATTTGCGATTAATATTGTCTTCATGAACTCTTTTTTAACAGGTCTCTTATATTCAATCATACCTTAGCATCTTTTTGATAAGAGTGCGTGACACATGACAAAAGTTTAATGTTGCAGTTAAATAGCACGGCGATAGATAAGGAACATTTTTATGTCAATTTGGCTTGCAATGCTGATTGGTGGATGTATTGGGGTGGTACTGACGACGCTTATTTTGTCTCATAGTCGTAATGGGCGTATTCAAGCCGAGTATGAGCAATACATTGCTGAACTCGAATTGGAACATAAGCAAGCATTGTTAGATGCGCAGAAGCGTAGCGTAAATACCAGTCGTGCGGTGTTGAAAGGTAAAATGGCAGAGCAGTTTGCACCGATTTTGCCTGAGTTTCGGTATTTACCCAGTGACGCTAAGTTTTTAGGGGATCCAGTCGATTATGTGGTGTTTGATGGTTATACCGATTTTCGAGATGGCGATGGTGAAGCCGAAGATATTGAAGTGATCTTACTCGATATCAAAAGCGGTGGTGCGCGGCTGAGTAAAGGACAGCAGGCGATTGCGCAAGCAATCAGTGAGGGACGGGTCAGGTTCGAAACTGTACGAATTGATTTTGCTGAATAGTCATGTGGTTTCTAACGGCACAAAAATATGACCAAAGTGAAGCTGATTGTTACTAAAAAAAGCAACTTCATTCACGGTCTAGGCATAGTATAAAAGGAATGATGTTCTAAGATTTTAGTCATTTTGGAGGATGATCGAGCCATGAACAAAAGTCTTTGGATCAGTTTATGCATGGTTGCTGCAATGGGGCAAACACATGCATCAACCAATCAGGCAGAATATAATATTGCCAATGGTTTATCGCCTGTTGTGAAATATCAGTCCATTTCGGTATTAAAACCGTTTGATGGGAATTTTCGTATATTGGGTTCAAAAGTTTATCACGATGATGAACAAGCGAAGTTTTCTCCTATCGATTATGCAGTCAGTTTAGATTTGTTTGCTGATCCAGAGATTGCACGGACCATTTCAGTACGTCAGTATGATCGGTACTTAAACTGGAACATGAAAA
This sequence comes from Acinetobacter sp. NIPH 298, assembly GCF_000369505.1. GTDB lineage: Bacteria > Pseudomonadota > Gammaproteobacteria > Pseudomonadales > Moraxellaceae > Acinetobacter. The sequence goes on along the minus strand of NZ_KB850053.1, from coordinate 190,918 downwards.
AACTACCCGTACCACCGGATCAAGCATTAAAAATGGTGTCAAATATGCACATCATTCCTGCCAATCCTGAAATCGCAAAGCAAATTAAGCAGGTCAAGCGTGGCGATTTGGTCAATTTAAAGGGTGAGTTGGTTGAGGTGCGTGATAAAGATCTGGTCTGGACATCCTCTTTGACACCCGGTGGTGTAGGCGATGGCGCTTGCGAATTATTTCGTGTGAGTTCGATTGAATGGGTCGAAAGACAGAAGATTTAATGTGCGTTTGAGTAAAAACTTGACTATCTTACATGTAACCAGTTGAATATGAATTAATCGTAGAGTATTTGCTGCCCTAAAATTCCAGACGAATATTTTTTTAATATAAAAAACTGAACGAAATCGCCAACCTACTTTATTCATATTAGATGGGTTAGTTAGTTCTGATATTAAAGTGCCTAAATTTCATTAATGAAATATATTGTATAAGTTTTTGGAAAATTTGATAATTATATTTGGTTATATAAATTTTCAAACTGGTCAATAAATGATATATTGAATCATCAAAAACATTACAATCCTTTACACAATGAAGAAGTTAATATTTATAGGTTTACTCTTATCTGTAACAACGGTGAATGCAGCAACTAAAAAAGTAAATTTAAGTTTGGGCGAATATATTATGTTGTTGGCTGCGAATGGCCAAGCAGTTCAACTATATCTGAATGATTCTCTAAATTTTAATAAGACAATTCGACCTTATACTGAAGCAGAAGCTAAGAATTTCGCTTGCAATACGATCTATTTATTAAATGAAAATATTAAATTGACACAAAAATATCCTGAATATGCGAACGTGCCGAATGTTAAAAGTTATGTTGCTACACATCAGGAGCAAATAGTGAAAATGACTGCTGTAAAGGGTAATGCAAAGTGTTCAAGTTTATTAGTTTATACACCTAAAGGGAGTCAATCAGAGGGCATTCCATTAAATATGCCATCAAATGAGGGTAGTCAACTAATTATAAAATATTACGAAGAAAGAGAAAGACTAAGTAATGAAATAAATTTAGCAACAGACGAGCAAACAAGAACTAAGAGGGTTTGTGAATTGATAGGATTAGGGGTTATAACTGAAATGAATTTATCAAATTATAATAATTTAAGAACTAGCCAAGAAAGTAAACAAGTTTTCTCGACTATAAAACAAGATGAATTGAATTTAAGAAAGAAAATACCTATGTTACATAAGTGTGGTTGAAGAAATATGGATAAAAATCAACGATAAATAGATACTGCAAATAGCCAAAATTTTCATGTGTAGAGGGTCTGTTAACCCTCTATCTATTTATGAGGATTACTCAGTCTACATTTTAGTTTCAGATGTTTGTGAACTTTTCCAATGATGCAATTGGCTTTGCGCATGTAGATAGCCATTTAATTGCTCGACCTGATCGGTCGAATTTTGAGATGGATTAGAATAACGACTTTGTTCTAACGCCTTGGCTTGATTGTCCCAATAATCATAAAGTAAACCCTGAATATAGCGACCTTGTTCAGTTTTGAGTTCCAAGTCTTTCAACATATTGAGTGCAGAACGTACATTGTCTTTTTGGCGCTGCTGTTCAAACTCTGCTGTTAAGCTGCCATCTTGTTTCATTTTAGCCAATTCAATTTCCATGCTATCGGTCATCTCGGTAAAGCGTTGCTCATATTCATCCAAGATCGCAATATCATGTGCATCATCAGCCGTAGTTGGAAACTGTTTAATTGGCATTGGATTGAGTTGACCAATTGCATCATTGACTGAATTGGTTTGAGCTTCATTTTGCGTTTTAGGCTCTTGGTCTTTATTACATGCACTGAGCAGCAAGGCGGAACCCAATACGCAGCTCATGGCAAGTGTTGTTTTATATATAGCTTTCATAAATAAACTCATTAATTCGATATTTTTTGAAAATGATAAGCATAAGTGACATAAGGGAAATCTATCTGATCTTGCGCAGTTAATCCCGTAAAATCAAATACAATTTGTTCGAACTTGGTTTTGAGTTGTTGTTGATCGCTTGGTGCTAGGGCTGCGATAAAGCTGGTAGAGAGCAGACGCTTACTCACCACTTGTTCGACTGTACCGCGATGTATCAATTGAAATGTTTGTACATCGATGGGTTTAAACAAATTCTGACCGTCAAAAACCTGCTTCCATTTCCCGCTGTGATAACGTGGGCTATCTCCTTCAAATGGTGCAATTTCATCAGCTAACGCTTTCACCCAATTGACCTCAATGTCTCGCTGATTCCAAATCAAGCCGACATGCCCAGATGCGGTTAATACGCGATGCATTTCACTTAGACTCTCAATATTTGAGAACCAATGAAAAGACTGCGCGCAAACAATCGCATCAATTGACTGATCGCTTAGAGGAAGATGATCACTCGAGGATTGAATACATTCAATGTTAGGATAGCTGTGTTGAAGTTGTTGCAACATTTCTAAGATAGGCTCAACCGCGATCACTTTTGCCTGTGTCTGAATCAAGTAAGGTAAGAATTTGCCAGTCCCAGAGCCGAGGTCAACAACAGTTGAATTTTCACCTATTTGGAGCCGATCTTGCAGCCAAATGACTGTTTCTTGTGGGTAACTGGGTCGAACTTGTTGGTACAGTTTAGCCCCCAAACTAAAGCCTTTTTGTGCGGTAGGATGTAAGGATTGTGTCATTTTTTGCGCTTTTTAATCTGACTGATCTCTATAAAATAAGATACTCCGCAATTAAGGATTGGCAAAGCCATCATTTGATGACTTGTTGATTCACACCTAGGAATATTTTTCAGTGTGAGCATGGATAAACAAATAATATTTGAAGATGATCATATTCGCGTTATTTTTTTAAAAGGTTCAAGTGACACGTTAGTGGTTTCGTTTGGCGATTTGATTAGTCGCGCTAAAGGCATGTCCATTAATGCTGAAAAATCATTAATAAAATATCAATACAACGTCATCGGCATTATGCCGAAGCAGAAGACATGGTTTCCCAAACGCAGCATGCTTGCCATGCAGCAACAGATTCAACCGATCTTGCAGCAATTTAAACAGATTGTGGGCTATGGTGGCTCGATGGGCGGTTATGCTGCGATTAAATATTCAAATTTATTGAATATGCAAAAAATCGTGGCTTTTGTTCCGCAATACTCCATCGATCCTGACATGGTGCAAGACCGTCGTTATGCTGAATTTTTTGATGCATCAATTCATCAAGATATGCAAATTCAAGCGGATGAAGTCGATCCTGCACGTGAATACATTATTGTCTATGATCCTTATTATGCCGAAGATAAAGAGCATTTTTTAAAGATCCAGCCGTTGTTGCCAAAGATGCATGTGATTCATTTACCTTTTACAGGGCATGAGGCACTCTCTGTGTTGGCCAGTTCAGAACTTTTAAATGATTTCGTTGTAAAGCCATTTGATATCACCTATTTCTATCGACGTGTTCGAGAAGTCAAAAAGCAAAGTAAGTTTTATTATCGCCATGTGCTGGATGCTTTATTGCACCGACATCATCGTGCTTTATTAAAAATATTGGAAAATAATGACTTGCAATTGGATGAGCGTTATTTTGATGCAACCATAAAGCAAAAACTGGTGCAGCAATTATTTAAGCTTAAACAAGGAACTGAACAGAACCTACATAAGTTGGGCGCGATTCCGCATTTTGTGCAACACGCTGAAGCTTTGAGTCCGAATGTCAGAACGACGCAACAAAACTTTTTGGTTTTCAATGTGGTGACTTTAAAGCTCGAAAGTTATGCGGCAGATATTATTGCTGCAAATCATCAGTATCTTTTGCCATTAAAGGTTCAGCCCAATGCTTTGGTCGAACTTGATTTGAATAATGAACGCTACTTACTCACCATGAATGATCGTGGTATTCATAAATTGATTCCCGTTGGCGAACCATTACCTTTAGATCAGTCACCATTGGTTTTTAAACAGTATGCTGATTTTTGTAGTGTGAGCTATAAGCAATTGACTTTATGTTGTGGTGCTGAAGGTTTGAGTCATTTTATCGAAAATAATGCGGATGAGCAGACCAAGCTATACTGCTGTTGAGCCAAATATGTATGCAATAAAAAAAGCCTTTTGAACGTTCAAAAGGCTTTTTTTGTGGTGAATATGTCGAGCTTAGTTTGCGCCGACTTTTGCATTGGTGTTTACATTGGCATTTACACCTAATACCTTCACGCCAACATTTGCACCAGCTTGCGCTTGTTTTTTATCTGCATTTAAGCCTGTTTGTGCTTGAACAGATGAATTTCCAGCATGAACGCCTGCTTGGGTATTCAGACCCACTGATTTTGGTTCAGCTTTACGTTCCTGATAACGTTTTTTTGCTTCTGCACGTTTTTCAGCAGCTAAGTTTTTGCCATCAACGGCTTTATCTACCGTATAGTCTTTCGAGTTTTTAACAGCTACACCAGTGGTATGTACGGCTTTTGCTGTTTTATCCGCTACGAAGGTTTTACCATCAACAGCTTTATCTACCGAATAGTCTTTTGAATTCTTAATCGCTGTACCTGTGCTATGAACAACATTTGAGCCGACATTCGCAGCCGTACCAACGGTTTTTTGAGTTGCATTTACACCAGTATTCACAGCGGTATGACCAACATGATGTGCTGCTTGACCAACACCTTGTGCGGTATTTTTAACTGCACCAGTAACGCCCTTAATTAAGCCGTTTGACTGAACAGAAACTTGGGCTGAGCCACTTGCATTTGCGCCGACGTTTTGAGCAAAGACAGATGCAGAAGCAAGAATACTTGTTGTTACGATAGCAGTTTTGATCATTTTTTTCATATTGCGGTTCCTTAAGTGATGTGCCATATCAGGGCACTTCATAAACGCAATTGCATCATAGCGAGCAAAAAGGAGAAAGCTATGGATTTCAGCAAAACTTTACAAGTAGATTACAGCTTAAACACACTATAGAGATAAATTGTGAAGAGAGATTAGGAAACTAAATATGTGAAAAATATAATTTTAATTATAAGTAAAAACAAGTTAATTGACGATTAAATAAATAAAAATAAAACCAAATGCACTTCTTTAAGGAAATTAAAGAATGAATGGGGGAGCCAAATATCAAGTTCAAATCATCTAAATTAAAAGTGGCATTTTTATTGCTTGGTCTAAAAGTGTGGAAAAATTATTTTGGTTTTTCATTAAATTCAATTGTCTTTATAGAAAACCATACATCTCTCAAATGATTCTACGTCGAGGTAAAAAGCTGTCTAAAAGTTGAGCGCAATAACGAATTTTTATGTACAATTTTGAATGTTAGTAAAACATTAAAATTAACATGAATATTAAAGTTAATAAAACTTATCTTTTAGATGATTCAAACAAAACCTTGCGATAAACAGTAAAAAAAATTGGAGCATATGAATGAAAAAGATCGCGGCATTTTTACTTTTATTGATTGGAGTGGGTGCGATCGTGCTCTATTTCCAGCCATCCGATCCCTTAACGTCTTCCCAAGATCAGTATATCCATCAGATGAAAGATGAATATCTTGAAGTTATTCCAACAACATTAAACAAAGAGGAGAACAACACCACTGAAATAACAACAACTTTATTGAATCAATCGGAACAGTCGAATGAAGAGGCGCAATTTTATAACACCAAAAGTGATCCTGCGATTCAACCGATAGATCCAGAAAAAGATCCTGCAAATGAAATTAAAACGCTTTAATCGTTTAGTGGACTTTACCCAAGACCACTAGAGGTTCAAATGTTCTTTATCCGAGAACAATGGAGATATAAATTGAAAAATAAAACGTTATTATTACTAAGTTTATGTGCTTTATACAGTACAAGCTCTTCTGCTGCAGCTTTAAATGCAACTCAATTAAAGCAGCAGTTGAGTTCAAGTGCAGTAGCCAAAGTTGCCCAAGGAAAAATTGATCTGAATGCCTTGGTGAGCAATGAATCTAATGATTTACTGATTGAATATGAGACGAACTTTTCTCATATATCGCCAAGCCTTGAAAAGCGGAGTTATATTGCTGAAGGCAAAACACAGTTTAAAAATAAGTTTGCCAAAGCATCAGGCTTTCAAACTTTACGTGAGTTTAATGGACTGCCTTTAGGTTTATATCGCATCCAAGATCGTGAAACATTAGCAAAGGTTTTAAATGATCCGTCAGTGAAGGGTGTTTACCCGAACCGAAAAAATTCACCGACCACGATGCAAAGTCTCCCTTTAATTAACCAACCACAAGCTGAAACGAATGGTTTTACAGGCGATGGATCTAGTGTGGTGGTGATTGATACAGGTGTAAATTATAAACATGCTGACTTTGGCTGTACCGCAGTCAATACCCCTGCATCGACTTGTCGGGTGGTGTATTCCTTTGACAGTGCGCCCGATGACGGCAGCTTAGATGATGACGGACATGGCAGTAATGTTTCAGCGATTGTTGCCAAAGTTGCGACTAAAACCAAAATCATTGGCATCGATGCATTTAGAAAGGTCAGATATCAAGGGCAATGGGTGAGCACTGCCTATGATAGCGATATCCTCGCAGGTATTAATTGGGCGGTCAATAATGCTCAAGCTTATAACATTAAAGCGATTAACATGAGTTTAGGTGTATCTGGGGTGAAATATACGTCTGAATGTCAAAACAGTAGTTATGCCACTGCTTTCGCCAACGCACGAGCAGCAGGTGTTGCGCCTGTGGTTGCTTCGGGTAACGATGGATTTGCAGATGGGATATCTTCACCTGCTTGTGTTGCAGGTGCGGTGCGTGTAGGGGCTGTGTACGATAGTAATCTGGGGAATATGGCATGGAGTAATTGTACAGATCGAACCACGACTGCTGACAAAGTGACTTGTTTTAGTAATGGTGGTTCATTGGTCACTTTACTTGCACCAGGTGCATTGATTACTGCTGGCGGTGAAACTCAGGGCGGGACATCACAAGCTGCACCACATGTTGCAGGGGCGATTGCATTATTGCGTGCCAATAGTGTGAGTCCGACTGAAAGCATTGATCAAACCATCAATCGTTTGAAAGTAACTGGCAAACCAGTTACTGATACGCGAACTGGTTTGGTATTCCCACGTATTGATGTGTTGGCTGCGAGCAGTGGCTTATCATCAAATTGAGTTAATTTTTTATAGTTTAAATTGACCTCAAGCGTGTTTAAAAGTGCCATAACTCGTTGCAGATAGAGATATCTACAACGAGTTTTTATTTAAGAAGTAATTAGTGACATTGAGCTAAGTTGCTTTGGTTAAAATGGCTTTTTAACTTGTTAAAGTTACTTTTTACGTCGGTATTTTGAATATCAAATATGGTGACTTTGCGAGTATTTTGATCTAACTCAGGTTTGTGAGTCGTGTTATTAACTGGACTGTTAGGCGCGTAGTGAAAGGTTTCCGAAAATGCACGATTGAGTTTATCTTTTCTAAAGTCCCAAGTCTCAGTACTTTCACCACCTTCTAAGTAACCTGTAAATTTGATCACGCAACGGTCTTTGTATTTACTGAGCGTTGCAATATTAGTTTTTGTATCGGGCAGCGCATCAATATTTTCAACTTGTTCCAATTGCGTTATGGGAAATACGGTTTGAGTTGGTGTAAGCGAACATGCAGTGAACCCAACACTGCTTGCTATGGTCAATAGGGTTATTTTGAATGGCTTGTTAATCATTATTTGATGCATTCCTATAAGTTCTATTTAATCGTATTAATTTGATGATGGAGCGCTTAGTTCAGCACGTTCGATGGGTACATTTCCATCATTTGTACCCACTACAGCATCTTTGGTGTCTTGCCATTTCTTTGCAGTATAAGTTTTTGCTTTCTCAGTTTGTTCTTGAACAATGACGGACTGTTCAGCACTGTATTCTTTGGTACTTTTCCATTTTTTACCGATTTTTTGTGATGTGTTTTCAGATGCACCTTGAATCGAATCACCTAGGTTCTGCATGCCTTTGCCTGCTTTATAGAGCAGTACACGCGCTAAGTTTGGATTATCTCCATACGGTTTAACATTGGATTGGGTTTCACTCGATGTATGTGTTGGTGTCGTTGTTGTTGTATCCGTTGCCCAGAGTGAAGATGATGCAATCAATGTAGTGGCGAAACATAAAACTTTTACTTTGTTCATCATCTTTTCTTTCCTTTGAGCGATCTCATTGCAATAGAGTTTTATAGCTTATCGTTCGGTAGAAGAAAAGAGTGGGGATGATGTGAAATTGATACAGTTATGTATAAAGGATGAATTTCTAGTTGGAAAGAATAAAGGGGTCTATACAAGAAGTCTTTATTGAATCGTAAGTTAATATTTAACCTTGTCATACATGTATTCTACCATTGCTCCTGCAAATAAAAGCTCAAGCTCTTATTGCACAAAGTTAAGTAAATTTAGGAAGCATTAGTGTTTTAATTATTGGATCCTTACAACTTTTTCAACACGGTCTGATGAATCATAGATAACCTGAATAACGACATTATCACCTCTAGTTGCTGACTCAGGAATTGATAATTTATCTATTAGTGGTTCAAACTTTATGTAGCCTGCCATTAATCCATTGTAGAGTGCTTGTCCATATCGTTTGGATGCACTGCCTCTTTTGTAAAATATAAAAGTGTCGACCCGTTTATCACCGATTAATTTGCTTGAGTTTGGTGTAACCACTTTGCTAATAAATTCACTTCTAGCCATTCCAATAGCAATAGGATTTTGTATATTTTGATTATGTTCTATCTCAGGCTGCGCTTTGGAACTAGGATTTAAATTACAACCAGTTTGTACCATAGATAGTAGGAGAAGAAATGATATAGCGTATTTATTCATATGCTTATAAGTCTATTCAAAAGAAAATAAATAAAAACCCGCTTCTAAAAGCGGGTTTTTTATAAAAAGTAAATTAACCCTGCAACACACTCACATCAGCAACAGCGGTAAATAAGCCACGCAACTGAGCGAGTAAACGTAAACGGTTGGCTTTCAATTCAGCGTCGTCTGCCATAACCATGACACCTTCAAAGAAAGCATCAATTGGCGCGCGAAGGGCAGCAAGCTTAGACAACGCTTCAGTATAGTTACGTGCATCAAGCAAAGGCTGAACCATTGGTGTTAAAGCAGATAATTCCGCATAAAGTGCTTTTTCAGCAGCTTCAACTAGATTCGCTTCAACTACAGCACCTTCAGGCGTTGCTTCTTTGGCAAGAATATTGGCAACACGCTTATTTGCAGCAGCTAAAGCAGCCGCTTCAGGTAAAGTACGGAAGTGATTGACGGCATTCACACGCTTATCAAAATCAAGTGGCGATTTTGGCGCAAGTGCTTGAACTGATTGTAGAACATCCACTGCAACACCTTGATCTTCGTACTTGGCACGATAACGACCTTCAAGGAAAGCAACTGCATCAGCATGCGTCTTGTCATGATCTTTAACCACATCGCCATAACCTTGCAGTGCAAAATTAACCAGTTCTTCAATCGTGACATTGAGTTCATTTTCAATGATTAAACGTAAGATACCGATTGCAGAACGACGGAGTGCAAATGGGTCTTTAGAACCTGTTGGCGCTTGACCAATACCAAAAATACCAACAAGCGTATCTAAACGATCTGCAAGCGCAATCGTTGTACCAGTCTTGGTTTGTGGTAAAACATCACCCGCAAACTTAGGTAAGTACTGCTCACCTAAAGCTTCAGCAACTTCATGATTCTCACCTTCAAGACGGGCATAGTAAGTCCCTGCAATACCTTGAAGTTCAGGGAATTCACCAACGAGTTCAGAGGTTAAGTCGCATTTCGCAAGGAAAGCTGCTTTCTCAGCATCAGTAACATTCGCACCTGTGATAGGTGATAACGCTACCGCCAATTTTGCAATACGTTCTGATTTATTCCAAAGCGTACCCAATTGAGCTTGGAATACCATATTGGCTAATTTTTCTTTGCGGCTTGCAAGCGGTTGCTTTTGGTCTTGTAAGAAGAAGAATTCAGCATCAGACAAACGCGGGCGTACAACTTTCTCATTCCCTTCAATAATTTGAATCGGATCTTTCGACTCAATATTTGAAACGGTGATGAAGTAAGGCTGTAATTTACCTTCAGCATTGATTAAGCAGAAATACTTTTGGTTGTCCTGCATGGTGGTAATCAAAGCTTCTTGAGGAACAGCTAAATAACGCTCTTCAAAAGTCGCACGTAACGCAACTGGCCATTCAACCAAACTGGTCACTTCATTAAGCAAGTTTGCAGGAACAATTGCAGTCGCGTTGACATCATCTGCCAATTTTTTCACTTGTTCTTGAATGGTCGCTTGACGCTTTTCAAAGTCTGCTACCACATATGCTTTTTCTAAAGTCGCTAAGTAATTGTTAGCATGCACCAAAGCCACTGCTTCAGGGGCATGGAAACGATGACCATAAGTCACGTTACCAGCTTTATGATCTTGAATGGTTGCTTCAACCACTTGATCATCTTTCAGCAACACGACCCATTTCACTGGACGCACGAATTCAGTACGGCTTGCCGCTGAACGCATACGTTTTGCGATTGGCAAGTTATCCAATGCAGCCTGCAAAATCTGTGGAAGTAAAGCATCAAGGCTTTGACCTTTCACATCTTTCAAGAAGCAAACTTTTTCAACTTTACCTGCTTGGAACGTCGAAAGCTGATCAACCGTAATGCCTTGACCGCGCATAAAGCCTTCAAGTGCTTTGGTTGCTTTGCCTTCAGCATCATAAGCAGCTTGTACCGCAGGGCCATCAAAACGTTTTTGCGTGTCTGCTTGAGCAGCATCGATATCCACAATTTTCAATGCTAAACGACGTGGCGCAGCATAGGCTTCGATAGAGGTGAAGTTTAAGCCTGCCTCTTTTAAGCCTTTTTCAGTTTCTGCTTTTAAAGCATCACGTAGAGTTTTTAAGCTTTTTGGTGGAAGTTCTTCACAGCCAAGTTCGAATAAAACAGTATGCTTTGTCATTATTTATTCTCCTTCGCTTTTTCAGCTTGGGCTGCATCGAACTCAACTTGTGCTTTTAACTGAGCTAATACTTCATCACGTAAATGTGATTCTGCCATCGGGAAGCCGAGTTTCGCACGCGCAGCCACATAACTTTGTGCAATAGAACGCGCCAAAGTACGCACACGTAAGATATAACGCTGACGTTCAGTAACAGATATTGCACCGCGTGCGTCGAGTAAGTTAAAGCAGTGAGATGCTTTGATCACTTGTTCATAAGCAGGAAGTGGCAGTTCAGCTTCGATTAAACGTGATGCTTCAGCTTCATAGAAGTCGAACAATTCAAACATTTTATCGACTGGTGCGTATTCAAAGTTATAAGTCGATTGCTCAACTTCATTTTGATGGAATACATCGCCGTATGTCACAGTACCGAACTGACCTTTGGTCCAAACAAGATCATAAACCGAGTCTACACCTTGTAGGTACATTGCAAGACGTTCTAAGCCGTAAGTGATTTCACCAGTCACAGGGTAGCATTCAACGCCACCGACTTGCTGGAAGTAAGTGAACTGAGTCACTTCCATACCATTTAACCAGACTTCCCAACCTAAGCCCCAAGCACCAAGTGTTGGAGATTCCCAGTTGTCTTCCACAAAACGAATATCGTGCGTCAGGGTATCAATCCCGATGGCTTTTAAAGAGTCGAGATAAAGCTGTTGGATGTTATCTGGGTTTGGCTTTAATACAACTTGGAACTGATAGTAGTGTTGTAAACGGTTAGGGTTCTCACCATAACGACCATCTTTTGGACGACGTGAAGGTTGAACATAAGCCGCGTTCCAAGTTTCTGGCCCTAATGCACGTAAGAAGGTTGCAGTGTGGAATGTCCCTGCACCCATTTCCATATCATATGGTTGTAATATGACGCAGCCTTGCTCCGCCCAATAGTTTTGTAGGGCAAGAATTAAGCCCTGAAATGTATCAATATGCGATATAGCACGACTCATGGTGCATCCACTGGAATCAAACAAAAATTGTGGTTAAGTATAAGGATTTTGCGGAGTAGTGGCAAAGGTTATAGCTCAAGTTATACTGTTTTTCATCTAGACCAAAATTAAAGCAAATCATGTATCTGACAGATTATGAAAGTAAGTTCCAACGTTGGGAAAACTATGCTGAATTGCCATCTGGTTTATTTTTCCTCATCGATGAATCGGCGTTAGAGACATACTTATCTAAACGTACAAGTTTCTTAAAAGGGTTTGAAGCGACTGAATTTATTCGCCTTATATCTAAAGAGATTCCTAAGTTGTTCGTAGATCAAGTTGCGTTAGACATTTCTGAAAGTTGGAATTCTGATATTGAAATTGCCAAAGTTCGAGACTGGTTGTTTCAATGTAAGATTCCTTTTGATCAAGATGTATATATGCTTTATGACGAGCATGTCATCAAAACCAAATGGAAGGTTTTTGTAAAACATTGGGATATGTTTAGTTGGTCGATTGGGATCAGTTTAGAAATCGTTGACCTTAATCGTAGTTGGTTATTAGAGGTACATCATGAGAATGTACTCACTTTTTATTCGATGAAATAAATAAGTAACCATAAACTTAACTTTGCAACCAGCTTTGAGGTGCTAATCAGGGCATTTCAGCTTTGAATAAGCCTTTGCTTTATTTACAGTTCTGAGTAATAAAACCCAGTTGGTCAGGGCAAATGTGAGGGAGAAGAAACAGAAAATAAGAAAAAAGCCGAATGGGATAATATTAATCTGAGCAGTATTTAAAATCATAATCAGGCTAGGGACAATAGCGGTAAATAAAACTGCATACGCAATAATCGAAAAGAAATTGAGGACTTTATATTTTTTCAATAAAACTTGAACTAAATAGGTTGGAAGGAAAACCAAGATGAAGTAGATCAATGCAATACAGAGTGTGGCAAGAAACATTTCATAGAATACTGTAAATATTTCTATAGAGAAGTAATCATTAGGTGCGAAAAAAGCGGACAATATAAAAAATATTGGAATACCAGCATAGAGAGGGGTTTGAATCAAACAACGCCAAATCTGATCTTTACTGACATCAAGCCGTTGGGTAAGTAATTTATAAAAACTCAGGATCATTGTTTTATCTAAATGAATGGGTTGGGAAATCTGGTTATCGCTAATATTTAACTTATCAACTATACGTCACCTCATGACGCATTGCATCTCCCATGCTCTTAATTTCACAACTTGGAAGTGCTAATTTTTAAACGATATTCTCTGTTCTCCTCAGGTCGTTTGAAATGTCTGATCGCATTCGTGAAAAATTGCAAATTCTTGCGGACGCAGCCAAATATGACGTGTCTTGTTCATCCAGTGGAAGTGACCGTAAAAATAAAGACAAAGGTTTAGGTGATGCCAGTCGGTCCGGGATTTGTCATAGCTATACCGAAGACGGACGTTGCGTTTCGCTGCTGAAAATCTTGTTTAGTAATGTCTGTATTTTTGACTGTGCTTATTGCGTGTCACGCCGTTCTAATGACGTCAAACGTGCTGCATTTACCGTACAGGAAGTGGTTGACCTGACCATTAATTTCTATCGGCGTAATTATATCGAAGGCTTGTTTTTAAGCTCAGGCATTTTCAAATCCGCAGATCACACCATGGAGCGAATGCTGCAAGTGGTGAAAAAACTGCGTCTCGAAGAAAACTTTAATGGCTATATTCATCTTAAAACTATTCCGGGAGCATCACCTGAGCTGATTCATGAAGCAGGGCTTTATGCAGATCGGATGAGCATTAATTTGGAAATGCCAACTGAGATTGGGCTCAAAGCGTTTGCTCCTGAAAAATCACATCAAGAAGTGCAAAAAGATTTAGGACTGGTTCGTGATCGGTTGATTCAACTTAAAGATGAACGTCAAATCATTAAGCATGTCCCGAAATATGTGCCCGCAGGGCAGACCACACAAATGGTGGTTGGCGCACATCAGGAGACTGATCAAGATGTGCTTGTGATGGCAGATCGACATTACAAAGAATTTAAACTCAAACGGGTGTATTTCTCAGGCTATATCCCAATTAATACTGAAAATAATTACTTGCCTGCGGTGGGTTCTGCGCCGCCATTGTTACGTGAAAATCGACTCTATCAGAGTGATTGGCTGATGCGTTTTTATGGTTTTGAAGTCAACGAAATCGTCAATGAAAAACACCCTCATCTTGATCTAGATGTTGACCCAAAACTAAGTTGGGCACTACGACATCCTGAGCAGTTTCCTGTCGATCTAAATCGTGCAGATTACCGTATGATTTTACGTGTACCGGGTATTGGGGTGAAGTCGGCCAAGAAAATCGTGCAAGCCCGTCGATTTGGTAGGGTGCATAGCGATCTGCTAAAACAGCTTGGTGTGGCATATTCAAGAGCGAAGTTTTTTATTCGTTGTGAAGACAGTCCACGCTTCCAAAAGGAACTTTCTTCTCATTACATCCGTCAACAAATTCTGACTCAAGGCTCATCTAAGTATGTCAAACAACTTTCACCTCAACTGAGTTTAGGCTTCTAGTGATGTTAAGTGATGGTATTGCTTATTATTACTTTGATGGTTCAATGGTCGGCTTACTCAATTGCGTCTTTCGTGCTTTTCAATTTAAAGAGTTCCAAGTTCAACTCTGTTTAAATGAAGGGGCGCAGCATGGATTATTTGCCACTGTTGTTGAGATTCCAAATGATGAACAGCATGCGCAACGTGTTTGGTCTGCATTACAACAACGCCTGTCAAAGTCATCGTTAAGACAGTTCTATTTTGCATATTTATCCGAATCGCTGGACGCTTATCAGCATTTATTTAATTACTGTGTCTATGTTTTTCGACATCAACATTCAGTCGAGAAAAATTATTCACATCCCAGCGTTTTGGCGATTTCGCAATGGACGAAAAAGGTGGGGCGCGAAAAACATCGGATGGAGGCATTCATTCGCTTTAAAAAAACCACAGATGAATTGTTTATCAGTTTAATTCGACCTGATTTTAATGTGTTGCCACTGATTCAGCCGCATTTTAAGCGTCGTTATCAAGACCAGCGCTGGCTGATTTATGATGAGCAACGTAAGTATGGTCTTTATTATGATTTACGCGAGATCCATGAAGTCTCTTTAGAAGCCCATCAGATTGACCGTAATATCGAAAATGGGGCGAGTCAGAACTTCCAATTAGAATTAGATCAACAAGAAGAATTATATGATCAGCTTTGGAAAGATTATTTTAATAGTATCAATATCAAGGAGCGTCAGAACATTAAACTTCATGTTCAATACTTGCCAAAACGCTATTGGCGCTACTTAAATGAAAAAATGATCTAAAAATAATTTATCCAAATAATACATATTCTTAAGTGAAAATTTGTTTCTCTATACGATTTTTACTGTTGGAAAAATGCAGGAAATGATTAATTTTGTATTAATGTTATGTTATAACGTTTCAAAATTAGTATAAATCAGTCCAACAGGGGAAATGAGTGTGAATAAGTTAAAACAAGCTTATCTGCTGAGTGCGTTATTCAGTAGTGTGTTGTTATCCGCATGTGGGGGCAGTGGTGATTCATCAAGTTCATCATCAAACACTCCAAAACCAGAACAACCGACGACGCAAACATATGAAGGTCGTTTGGCGATTGCTAATGCCGATGCAGATCGTCCAATGCTCTCGGTTTATGATCTAAAAGATCAGAAATTAATTGATAGTAAAGCGTTAAACTATACGCCTTCAGCGATGTACAGCAGCCCGCAATCACGTTATGCAGTCATGGTTAGTCGTAATGATGGTGTGGTTCAATTTGCTGATGGCGGTGTCTTTAGTCAAAGCAATCAACTTAAGGTTAATGCTCCAAATATCTTAACGTTCCAGTTAAATGGTACTACACCTGCTCATTATCGTAGTTTCAATGGCACTGCGGCATTGTTTTATGATGGCAGTGTGGCGGATGTTTCTAAGTTCGATGTGTTTAATGATGCAATGATTGCTCAGCAAAGTATCGCGACGCAGAAGTTACCAAAAAATCATCATGGGGTAGCTGAACCACGAGGCGAGTATGTACTTAGTACTTATTTGCCGATCGATGCAACGGCACTTAGTATTATAAAAAGCTATCACATCCATGGTGATCATTACCATGAAGAACAAACCTTGGTAAATCCATGTAATCGCCTACATGGGGCAGCTTCGATAGCAAATTACGCTGCTTTTGGTTGTGAAGATGGGGTGTTGGTGGTTGAACAGAAGAAAGATACTTTTGTTGATAAAAAAGTCTTTATTGATCAGCGTATTTCAACTTTAGCAGGGCATGAAAAAATTAATCAATTTGCTGCATTTGCATCAGGCACTCATGCTTTATTTGTTGTGGATCCACAACAAGGAAATGCGATCAGTTTAGATTGGTCGATCGGTGCGAAAGAGCTTGATGGTACAACTGCGGTTAAACGCTTACAACAAGCATTTGATGCAACAGGACGCTATTTGGCTATTTTGGATAGTATGGGCACTGTGCATGTGATTGATACGCAAACTTGGCAACGATTAGGTCAAATTCAGGCGATTAACAATGTTATTGGTGCTGAGCTTTCTAAAAGTCGTTTAGTGGTCAATGCCGCGTCAGACACGATTTTTATCAATGATACTCAAGCCAAAACGATTGTTGAACTTGATTTGAAGAACTTAAAAATCAAACAAACTATTCAACTGAATGATGTACCGAATACCTTTACATGGTTAGGTGTCGCTAAAGCATCTTAATTTTTCGATAAAAAAAATAGCCCAGTAAATGGGCTATTTTTTTGCGGATAGTTTGAGAATCAATGCAATAACTTTAGGACTTATTTAAAGAAAGAATAAGTAAAAGAAGATTGAAATCACGGCAATACATAATACATTGAGGATGAAACCAACTTTCATCATTTCACGTTGTTGAATATGCCCAGTACCAAATACAATTGCATTTGGTGGTGTTGCCACAGGCAGCATAAAGGCACACGATGCCCCGAGACCAATCACCAATACAAGGATTTCTTTTGGAAGCCCCATTTGCGCGGCAATTGCAGCAAAGACTGGAACTAGAAGCGCGGCAGAAGCGGTATTGCTGGTGAGCTCTGTTAAGAAAATAATAAACGCAGCTACAACAACAATGACCAAGAATGGCGACGCACCACCAAAGGCGTTGGCGAGGGTTTGTCCGAGTACCAATGATGAACCTGAATCTTTTAAAACCGCACTGAGCGTCAAGCCACCACCGAATAACATGAGTACACCCCAATCGGTGTTATCAGAGATATCTTTCCATGTCGCGATCCCTAAGATTACCACCATACATGCTGCGGCAATCGCCACCCACGTATCTGGTTGGCTAATTCCAAACTGCTCACTCACGCTCTTGCCAAAGATCCAACCCAAAGCTGTCACCACAAACAAGATCATAGTGAGCATGCGATCCCGATTCCAAGGAATCGTTTCAGCTTTGAATTCAACACGATGGTTTAATTTAGGGCGTAAAACTAGATATAGGCTGACTAACATTGCAGGGAAAAGAAGCAACATCATCGGTAAGCCGATTTTCATCCAGTCAGCAAAATCATAGCCTAGCGCTTTGGCTGCAATGGCGTTTGGTGGTGAACCGACGAGGGTACCTAAACCACCAATATTGGCTGAATAGGCAATACCAAGCAAAATAAATACGAACGTTTTACGTTCTTTGGCTGCATCAAAATGGGAGAGTAAGCCTAATGCAAGCGGGAGCATCATCGCCGCAGTTGCGGTATTTGAGATCCACATCGATAAAAATGCGGTGACGATACAGATTGCCAGTACTGCGAGCCCCAAATGTCCTCGAGACAAGGCAATGACCCACATGGCAATTTTACGATCTAGCTTTTGCACATGTAAGGCAGTTGCTAAAGCAAAACCCCCAAAAAAGAGGAAAATAATGGGGTCAGCGAAAGTGCTGAGTGCTTTGGCTGTTGTGATCGGACTGACTTCGTCATTACTACCAACGCTTGGCATACCCACCAAAACGGCTAAAATAGGAACCAAGAGCGCGGTAATGGTGATGTGGATCGCTTCAGTCAGCCATAAAATGCCAATAAAGAATAATAAACTTAAGCCTTTATTGGCATTTTGATCATAGGGGAGAATTTCATATAGACCGAATGACAGCAAGGCTGCAATTGCAATGATAATCCAACCGCGCAATACGCCTTTCGGCATCGCATTGGTTGGTGTTTCTAGGTGAGGAACATTCATACAATATCCTTATTTGTGCTGTTATCTATCACTCAATTTCACGTGACAGAGTAACTATATTTTTAGCGAATCAATAGTAAATGCTAACTTCTATCATCCATGTAAATTTTTTTTAAATCCGTGTACTCCTTGCCCATGTATACATCCAAGTAAGGCTAAAAATGTATAAATAATGAGACTAAGTTTTGCTGATCAAGAACAGATCCAATTTTAGAAAGTTTGAAGTACATCCCTGTCCAGTTTTTGAACGTTTGAATTTTATGGTATTTAAGCTGTAAGTGGTATTTAGTTTTTTGATAAAAATCTATGTGATATTTATTTCTTTTATAAATAAGAGGCGTGCGCTGTTTTTCATAATCGGTTTAGTGTTTTAAGTATATTGGTCTTTGGTCTAATTTAATCAAATTTATTATAAGAGGAGTCGGTGGCGTTTAGAGAACAAAATGGCTACATGTTTTAAGATGTAACAAGAATATATCTTATAAATGCTTGGGTGTATACTGCCGCAACCCATCAAACTCGACATGATTCCAGCAAGGTGTATTGTGAGCTTTACTCAATCTGACTGGCTAAGTTTTCTAAAACCCAACTATAAAACCCTTCCGCTGAAAGAGCGTTTGCTTTCAGGCTTTGGCGCATTATGTGGTTTGGCCGTGTCGTCATTACTGAGTTGGTATGTACTGGGTGGGATGAATGCATGGTATATCGCACCGATGGGTGCATCCTCGGTACTGCTTTTTGCTCTACCAAACAGTCCTTTGGCGCAACCGTGGAATGTAATTATCGGCAATACGTTGTCTGGGGTGATTGGTGTTGTTTGTGTGCAATGGTTGCCAGATTTAACCACGGCATTTAGCGTGGCAGTGGGTCTGGCGATTTTTGTGATGATGACGACAGATTCTTTGCATCCGCCAAGTGGGGCGGTGGCGATCACGGCTGTATTGGGAGGCGATGCGATTCATCGTCTTGGCTTCTACTTTGTGCTTTATCCTGTCTTATTAAATTCAATTTTACTGTTGTTGTTTGCAGTGTTTTTTAATCGTTTAATTGGGCGACATTATCCAATAACAGCACATGTCAATGCACGCAGCAAAGACCCTACACCGACGCAGAAAGTGTCAATTCAGCCCAAAGATATTAAATATGCTTTAGAGCACCACACCGAATTACTCGATATTAGTCAATACGACTTAGAAAAAATCATCTTAGATGCGCAACAACGAGCACATGAGCGTTTGCAAAATAGCTTCGTTTGCCAAGATATTATGAGTCGGGATGTGATCACGCTGCATGAGGATGATGATATTCATCAGGCATTAGATAAGTTCAAAGCGGTCAATATAATGAGCTTGCCTGTGGTCAATCATGAGGAAGAGCTTGTCGGCACACTGGCTTTATATGAAGTGGTTGAGTGGTTTAAAAGTGCGACTGATCCAAGGAATTCTTGGCAGCATTATGTTCGTCAAATTATGAGTCGTAGGGTGGTGACCGTTGAACCGCTACAACCGATTCAAGACCTCATACCTTATTTTGTAGAGAAGTCTTTTAATTATATCCCGGTGGTTGAGAATCAACGTTTGATCGGAATGATCAGTCGTGCTGATATGATTGCTGCTTTGCAACAACAGTTAGGTCGAGCATTACCTTAATTTCAATAAAAAAAAGCTACGGTTGTATTTGGGGTGTATCCAACCGTAGCGACCAAAAGTGGCAAAGTTAATTAACGTTTCATACTCTGATCATCATAAATTGTTTTTACAGGCTGCTGATAATGTTGTACATGCTCTATAGATGCTGTTTGTCTCTTGGGAATGACCAACCATAGAATCAAATACACTAAAATACCGGGAAAAGCGGCACTGAGGATTGAGATCACAACAAAGATCAAGCGTAATAAATTTGCGTTCCAACCAAAACGTTCAGCAATACCGCCCATTACACCTGCGATCATGCTTTTTTGGTTTGAGCGATATAAACCAGTATTGGTCATCGAGTTCTTCTCCTTAACGTAATGAAATGACAGCATAAAAGAGATATTCATCTGTTGATTGCTGTTTATTAAGAAATAGGGGCGGTATACATTTTTTAAAGTTTAAATAGATAAGAGATTAGTTACGTTGTGTAAAATCCTGCTGGAAAAACCAACAGTATCGCCTAAAATGCACCGACTTAAAGCAGACTGCTTTGTCACCGTATGATTCAGTTTTATTGTCGTTCTTTCAGTCGGTAGGCGTCCCTTATATGAGCATAGAGAATGAATATATTCTATGTTCTTTAGATCTATTGGGCGCAGTCCTGTTGGATTCGTCGATAATGATGTTGATGTTAGAGATTTGTGGATATGCAGTTCAGGTGGTTGTTACTACAGTATGTGAGTGTTGGATGTGTATTGAGTTTCGGTCTGACTGCGTGTGATCGTGATTATTCAGAATCCGCTAAACAAATTCAGATGCAATCAAGTGATGAGGTAAGTGTTGTACCAGATGAGCCGTCTTCATTTACCGATGATGGTGTGCCATTAACTAAAGTTGCTGGACAAGCAACTTTACCGTACTCAAGTATGGGGAAGCGTAACTTAACAGAGCCTTCTGAAACCAGTATGACCTATGTGGGGCGTTATCATGCTCGTATTCCATGTACCGATGCTTTTGCGGGTTGCGTGAATCACGAGAAAGAAGCGGAATATATTCTGAATCTATTGGAAGATGGTTCAGTGTATTGGATCAATACCAGTTTTGGTCGCTTAGGTGCAGATTCTTCTCAGAACGTTGCCAAGATCGAGCAAACCTGTAAACAAGTACAATGGTATGCGCATGAAGAACTGAATGAAATTATGGTTCGTTGTGATGCTGCCAACATTAGCTTGTATTATGAAATTAACCAAAATCAAGATTTGGTATTAAATTTAGATAAACTTTGGAATGGGAATAATGGCGAAAATCGGAAGTTCTTTAAAGAATATCCATTCCCTAAAAAAGCTTATGTATTTAAAAAAATAGATTAGAGTGAATAAAAAAGAGCGCAATATATGCGCTCTTTTTTAATAGATCCGATTAGTAGTCGAAGCTGAAGTGTTCTGGTGCAAGTGAAGTCAAGGTACGTGAAGTTGATACCATTGATTCTGCATGACCTTGAGCACGTGGCAACAAGCGGTCAAAATAGAAATCAGCAACTTTGATTTTTGCTTTATAGAATTCTGGTGTTTCGATACCGTCACCCGCTTCTAATTTCTCAGAAGCAACCACAGCCTGTTGCGCCCAGAAGTAAGCCATCATTACGTAACCAGAGAACATCAAGAAATCAGCAGAAGCTGAAGAAACGATGTCACGGTCCTTACGTGCAGCAAGCATGATACGAACAGTCAGTGTATTCCACTGTGCGCAAAGTTTGGTTAAGTCCCAAGCAAAACGACGTAAATACTTATTACGCGCATGTGTTGCGCAGAATTTTAAGATTTCAGCAGTATAGTCACGAACAACTTTACCTTTCGAGCTTAAAAGTACTTTACGACCAAGTAAATCAAGTGCTTGAATACCTGTTGTACCTTCGTACAAGGTTGAGATACGTGCATCACGTGCGATCTGCTCCATACCCCATTCACGGATATAGCCATGACCACCAAATACTTGCATACCATTATTTGCTGATTCTAAACCGAGCTCAGTCAAGAAGCCTTTTAAAATCGGGGTATAGAAACCAAGTTTGTCATCATGTGCTTCATAAGCTGCTTGATCGCCATTTGCGATAGCATCTGTCATTTTGTCAGCAAGTTTAGCTGCGTGGTAGATCATTGAACGACCACCTTCCGCAATTGCTTTTTGCGTCAACAGCAAGCGACGTACATCGGCATGGTGAATAATTGCATCAGCTACACGTTCAGGTTCTTTTTTACCAGAAAGCGCGCGCATTGACATACGATCTTTGGCATAAGGTAAAGCACCTTGGAAAGAGAGTTCAGCGTGAGCAACACCTTGAACCGCAGTACCAATACGTGCAGTGTTCATGAAGGTAAACATTGCATGTAAACCTTTATTCACTTCACCGATCAAGTAACCCGTTGCATTATCAAAGTTCAATACTGCTGTCGCAGAGGCTTTAATCCCCATTTTGTGTTCGATTGAACCACAAGAAACAGTATTGCGTTCACCTACGCCACCATCCGCAGTTGGGATGAATTTAGGTACGATGAATAATGAGATACCACGTGTACCCGCAGGTGCATCTGGAAGACGCGCAAGTACGATGTGGATAATGTTTTCTGTTAAATCGTGCTCACCTGCAGAGATGAAGATCTTCGTACCAGAAAGCTGGTAAGTACCATCTGCTTGAGGTTCTGCTTTGGTTTTAACTTGACCTAAATCTGTACCACATTGAGGTTCAGTCAAGCACATCGTACCAGACCAAGTTCCTTCAACCAGTTTAGGCATATAGGTATTTTTTTGCTCATCTGTACCAAATTGCATGATGGTGTTCATACAACCAGTACTCAAACCTGGATACATGGTGAAAGACCAGTTTGCCGTTCCCATCATTTCAGATTTGATTAGATTCAAAGACATTGGTAAGCCTTGACCACCAAACTCTTCAGGATACGAAAGACCTTGCCAACCACCCATGACGAATTGGTCATATGCTTCTTTGAAGCCTTTAGGGGTTGTGACTTCACCATTGTTGAACGTACAGCCTTCTTCATCGCCTGATTGATTGAGTGGAGAAAGTACGTTTTCGCAGTAATCTGCCGCACCTTCAAGAATCATATCAACAGTTTCAGCATCAGCATTTTGACCACTTGCTAAAGTTTGGTAATGTGCTGGATAATCTAACATTTCGTTCATTAAGAAACGAACATCGCGGAGCGGGGCTTTATAAGCTGGCATAATCTTAATCCTGTATTTGAATCATTTTGGATTATCTGTTTCGATACTCTAGATTATTCACAATAGTGACACAAATACATTGATAAGCCCACTAGAAAAAAATGTCAGAAAAGCGAATTTTGAAGAACAGTGATTAAGGTGGAAGTCCCTTTTTTATTTGAGTTTTAGACGTATGTTTATGATGAAAATGGGTCAATTTTTAGTTGAAAGTATAATGATATAAAGGTGGTTGGTAAAACTATGCGTTTAAAATATTTAACTTTATGTTTGTTGGGGCTGAGTCTTTCAGCATGTTCACAACATGTCATTAAAACCAATACTGGTACGGCTGGTTTAGAGCAAAAGGCCATCAATAGTATTAATGCGATGTATGAATACCCAAGTTATGATTATCGCGGAAAATTTAATGTTCATGTTGAGTTAGATCAAAATAAGGCTGCTACTCGTCCACAAGCGCCATTAGATGCAGCATTAAAACAAAAAGTTGAGCAATATTTAAGAGATCAAAAAGTCAATTTAAATAGCAAGCAGAAACAAGCCTTGTATGATGCACTGGCACAAGACAAGAGTTCATATGGTCAAACCAAAGTGGATAAAGTCATTCAGTCCATGGCAATGATTTTGAATGATATGCAATTTGAATATGATGGTTCAGTGCATTATCGTCAAAAAATGGGTTCATTTAATCTAACCGCGCGTTATGAAAAACCTACCTTGTTGGTGCAGGCGAAAGTACCGATGGTACTCGATCTTAACGACCATAAGTTTTACGTCAATTATTTTGGATTTATGCCATATTTGGTTAATAAAGAAAACCAGAGTAATTTGGCATATTTCGATTTTTCGAAGTATCAAGGTTTGATCAAGCAAGTTGATTACAAGAAGTTTGTGGAATACCTCAAAGCATCAAGTGGCGTGTTTTATCGTTTGGCAGATCAGCAAAATATACAAGCTTTGCCAGTGTCATCAGCAGAACGTGCGGCAGGTGTCGTTGAAAAGATTCGCTTAAAAACAACGATTGAAGAAGCATTTTTGCAATCGAGTTTATATAGCAAAGTGAATGAAAAATATTTAATGCAAAGCATTTTAAATATGAATGAACAGAGCTTAGAAAAACTGATCGCAGATGAAGTCGATGCTCAAAGTAAGTCTAAAAAAGCATCTTCAACAAAAAATACTAAAACTGCATCTGATGATGCGAGTGTGGTGAGTCAGCAGCTTTATCAATTGGTGAATCAACATTTTGGTGTTGAGGATGAAGCTGATGCCTATGGCTCTGCTTCTGAGGATGCGTCTGCTGCCGCTTTGGAAGCAATGGCAGCAGCGGAAGCAACACAAGCTGCAGCATGGGAAAGTGATGATGGGGATCAGGCGGCAAAAAGCGGCTATGGTTCTGAGTCTGGGTCTGATGTGGAAGCTGTTTATGAAAGTGGTTTAAGTCGTGAGCAGTGTGATTCTTTATCATCAAATCCAAAAATTACCTATGGCGATGCACAATATTGTCAAAGTATGCATGGTGTTGATGTATTCAACCCAACGCAATCAAGTGCTTCTGGTCTAATTTCTTATATTGCGAAATTAAGCACTTTGGAAGAGTTATTCTCTGTTTATAACCAAGCTCAGTTTATTGATGATCATGCCTTCAAAGCACTCTGGATCAAGCATCAGACTGAGATTAATCAAGCATTGCCTGTAGATAAACGTAATCCATTCCTTATTGATATTAGTTTAGATGAAAAAGGGCGTGCGATTAACTATGACTATGATCTAAATTATACTTCTCCAGAATTGCGATCTCGTGTGAACCTTAAAGCGGATATGCAAGTTTTGAATTATGGAAAAGCAACACCGATTGATCGAGTGCAATTAAAACGTGCCAAAACATGGTCGGAAGTGAGTAAGGGATCGATGTTTGAGCAATCAATTGACCGATTCACTGAAAAAATGGGTCAGGCAGGGATTGTAGAGCGGGCTGCACAGCCATATACATTGTCATTGGATGATCAGCTTAAAGTGATTGCTGCACAACGTTATGATGCAACCCGATCATATGAACAAACCTACAAAGCTGTATTTATAGCCAAATTAACGGAAAGCACACCACAGGTTGTACAGCGTTATTCAACCAAAGAGTTGCAAGAAATAGCCAGTGTGTATGCCTATTGGTATTCAAGTGAAGAGGTATACAACCCTCAAGGTGCGGCACTTACAACGATAGAAGCGTTACAAAAGAAACATCATCTAGAAGACGATGAGCAGTTCAATTATCCGTTGGGCGAATCGGTAGATCGTATTGTCAGTGATGCGATGCGTGGAGATAAAGATCGCCAAGCATGGAAGAAACTACAAGCACAATATAAGCAACCACAACAGCTATTTGCTAAACAGTACCAAGTTCAATTTGAACGTGAGAATGGTGCTTCAAGTGAGGAAAAAATCTTACTTGAGCAGACTGCAAATATTTTAGGGCAAGTGTATGTGGCAGCACGCCAAAACAAGTTGACCTTGAAGACGATTCAAAACTTAAAGGTTGATCATGATGAATTTATTGATTATGAGATCTTTAAAGATGTTTATCAGAAAATGTTAACGGTTAAATAATTCAAAGCAAAAAAGAACCTGCATCATGCAGGTTCTTTTTTTGGAGATGGATTTATAAGAAATCTTTTAATTCAGGTTTAACTGCGTTCCAAATATAAAAGGCTTCGATTGCTTGTCCAACCAGCATACCAAACCCATCAGTGGATGGGACTTGACGTGCTTGGGCTTGATCGAGAAAGCTAGAGGGCTTGCCATAAGCCATTTCATAAGCATGATGGAACACAAGGCTTTCGGGTAGTTGTAAGGTATTACCTGTTAAACTTGCCGAAGTTGCATTAATCACAAAATCAAACTCACCTGAAAGCTGTTCTAGGCTAATCGCGGTAAGTTCAGCCTGTACTACAGCATCTTTTAAATCATTGACCAGTTGTTCAGCGCGGGCTAGGGTGCGATTCGCAATCACAATTTTTTTTGTGCCTGCCTGTACCAATGGGTAGATCACACCGCGCGTTGCACCACCAGCACCCAAGATTAAGATACGGCTATTTTTAAGATTCCAACCAAGTGCTTGGATCGCAGCAACGAGCCCTTGACCATCGGTATTGTCGCCGTAGAGTTTGCCATCCTGCATCCATAGTGTATTTACTGCTTTTGCAATCTTGGCACGTTCTGTGAGTTGGTCGCACAATGCAAAAGCTTGTTCTTTAAAAGGAACGGTGACATTCATGCCGATGCCACCTTGAGTAAAGAATGTCTTAGTCGTCGTTTCAAAACCATCTAAAGGCGCAAGAATTTTTTTATAGTTTAAATCAATACCAGTTTTTGCTGCAAAAGCATGATGTAGTTCAGGTGAGCGAGATTGTTCAATTGGATTTCCAATTACAGCAAATTGTTTGGTCATGAGTGATTCGCCAATATCAAAAGGATGATCTAAAGGGTTAAGGGGTTTCTGCAAACCAGTTGATGAGCCTTAAGCCATCTATGGCTTGAAAATCCTTCGTATTTCGGCTGACTAAAATCAAGCCTTGGGCCATTGCAATAGCAGCAATTTGTCCATCGACAAAGGGGATATTTGCACCCACTTTTTGGGTTTGAATTCTAATCTCAGCATGGATTTTTGCTGCTTGTGCATCGTAATCCAAAATTGGAATTAAACTCACGACATCATGTAAGAAGGCAGCAATCAGTTGCTTACGTTGCCCATCTGCCATTTTTAACCAACCAAAACGTAATTCATGCCAAACAATGCTTGGAATCGCAATTTCATGCTGAGAAGCATAAAACTGTCGTAAAACCTCTGAATTGGGTTGTGGTTTTGCTAGCTCAGAGATCGTATTGGTGTCCAGTAAATAACTGATTTGATTTACCATGAAAATTCACGCCCAAAACTATTTTCACGTTCGGGTTGAAACGCTGTTATTTCATTATTTAATCCTTGACGATACTGTTGATGCCAAGCTTCCCAAGCCTGCATCAAGTCTTGAGGTGTACCATGTAATTTTTGATAATCCGAATAAGATAAGAGGACAGCAGAAGTATGACCATGTTGGGCAATAAACGCTTTTTCGCCTTGTTGGCTTTGTTGAATTAACTTGGCAAGGTTAGCCCGGGCTTGAGTAAACGAGATATGTGACATTTTATTACCCTCTTTTTTATTGTACATTATTATTGTACATTTTTATGTGTGAGCATGTCTACATCATAAGATGAAAATCCCTAGCTCAACAAGCTAGGGATAAATGAACTTTATTACTTGTTTAAACCTAACCAATCTCTCGGTTTTAAATAATAATCAGTGAGGCGTTTTTCAATCGAATCCGCATCCCACTCAGGGCGATAAGACCAACCTGCAAGATTCGGTAAACTGACTAAGATGGATTCAATCCTTCCACCTGTTTGTAGGCCGAATAAAGTGCCGCGGTCATAAACTAAATTATATTCAACATAACGACCACGGCGATACAGTTGGAATTCACGTTGCGCTTCGGTATAAGG
Organism: Acinetobacter sp. NIPH 298; assembly: GCF_000369505.1. Taxonomy (GTDB): domain Bacteria; phylum Pseudomonadota; class Gammaproteobacteria; order Pseudomonadales; family Moraxellaceae; genus Acinetobacter. Next base: position 163,255 of record NZ_KB850053.1, on the reverse strand, counting down.
CTGCTCACGATGCTTTTCAAAAATCGGTAAGATCGCTTCTAAATAACCATTACCTACGGCTTGCATATATTTAAAACAAGTTTCGAAATCCCATTGGTTGAGATCATCAAAGAATAAGCCACCGACACCACGTTGCTCGTCACGGTGTTTTAAATAGAAATAATCATCACACCATTTTTTATGTTCTGCATACACATCATCCCCAAATGGCTGACATAGCTCATACGCCGTTTGATGCCAGTTTTGAATGTCTTGATCATCCGGATAGAACGGTGTGAGGTCAAAGCCACCACCAAACCACCATACAGGATCTTGCCCTTCTGGCTCAGCCACAAATAAGCGTACGTTGGCGTGTGAGGTTGGGATATTTGGATTTTTCGGGTGAATGACCAGTGATACACCTAAAGCCTGAGCCTTTGCACCAGCGATTTGTGGGTGGCGTTCAGTTGCTGAGGCGGGGAGTTTACTGATATTGATGTGGGAGAACATCACACCACCTTTTTCAATCACTTCACCATTTTGCAAAACCCGTGAGCGACCACCGCCACCTTCGGTTCGTTGCCAATCATCAATGATAAACTCAGCGGTTCCGCCGCCTGCACGTTCCTGTTGCTCTAGTCCTGCACAAATTCGTGCTTGTAGATCGAGTAAAAACTCGCGTACACGTTGAATATCAGCTGAAGTTGGATGCTGCATGATGATCCTCTTGAGGTGATCTAGGAATTAGTAACATCAAAACATAAATCCATAATAAAAGTAAGGGATTTTTTGCTTAATATTAGAAATAGAGTTTTAGGAAGAATAATATGAAGAAGAGGGGTACGATCACTATTGGTTAAGGTGATTTCGTTCTATGAGCTGATTGATTTCTTCACCGTATAACCATGTATTTAAAATACCTTCCGAGCTTTCTAAGCCTGTAATATCTAAAAAATGCTCGAATGTGGTTGCGACTTGTTCTCGGTCTTCAGTATCTAAAGTGTTTGGGTCAATTTGGTGAATACCGTCTGAGAGTATTTTAAGTAATTGTGTCTTTGTCGGTTGCGTAGAGTCTGTATAAAGCTCTATATATGCTTGAGTCGTATTTTCGACTTTTTGGTTTAATTGATCTTTGAGTTGTTTATCCTGAACACCCGTGTATAAAATTCCGTCCTCTGAAAAGTGATCTTGATTTTTAAATTGTTCTAATAACTCAATGACTTCAACGTTTGACGAATTCATTTTATTCTCATTTGCTTGACTACATCCATTGAGTAATAGAAGCCCAGTGACTAAAAGAATTTTTAAAAGTTTCATTATTTTTAATCTCTAATTAGAAAATGGACTTAATTTTAGATTTAAAAATCATCCTTTTGGTAAAGATGATCCATACGTTCACGTTTGGTTTTTAAATATTGTTCGTTGAATGGATTGTGTCCAACCGTCAGCGGAACACGCTCAATCACTTTAATACCAAGATCAGTCAATGCTTTCAGTTTTAAAGGGTTATTGGTGATCAATTTCACTTCTTTGACTTGAAGATGATCCAGCATGATGCTGCACATATCATAACGGCGTGCATCGGCAGGCAGGTTTAATAATAAGTTTGCATCAACGGTATCGTGACCTTGATCTTGTAAGGCATAGGCACGGATTTTATTGGTTAAACCAATCCCGCGACCTTCTTGACGTAGATATAAAATCACGCCTTGACCTGTCTCATTAATCAACTGTTGTGTGGCTTGTAATTGTGGGCCACAATCACATTTGAGCGACGCGAAAGCATCACCTGTTAAGCATTCTGAATGGATACGGACTAACACCGGTTGTGTTGGAGTCGTATCTAAACCTTTCGAAAGCGCCACATGTTCTTCGCCCGTTTCAGGGTCTTGAAACACAGAAATATTGAAGTCACCAAAAGCAGTTGGTAGCTTTGATGTTGCAATAAATTCAATTGGCACAGAGAGCTCACTCGTATCATAAAAACAATCAAAGTATAGCTTAATGTGTGAAGATTGCGTGAATCGGAATTTCTGATTTTTCACATAAGTTTTTCTTTTTCATAGAAAGCACACAATAATGGTTGATAAACAGTGACATAATTCAGGATAATCTGTGAGTCAGTCTTTTAGATTGGCATAAGAGTGTTCAGCACTGCATCATTCGCACACGTGGCTGATTGAAGGTAGATCCTATTTAATTGTATGATTGCCCCCATTTAACCCAGCTTCGGATTTGCCAGGCTTAAAAAGGCTTTGCCACATTATGTTGTATACCGAAATTCCAACTCAACGTCCTGTGACGGTACTGTTAGATGAAATTGATCATCCACAACAGTTACGACAGCTCGCGCAAAGCCAACTCGCACAAGTGGCGGATGAGTTACGTCAATATATTTTGTATGCAGCAGGACAGAGTGGTGGTCACTTCGGCGCAAACCTAGGCGTCATTGAACTTACTGTTGCCTTACATTATTGCTTTAACACGCCAAGAGACCGTTTGGTTTGGGATGTGGGGCATCAAGCTTATCCGCATAAAGTTTTAACTGGTCGCCGTGAGCAAATCACAACAATTCGCAGTAAAAATGGCTTAGCTGCTTTTCCAGCGCGAGAAGAGTCTGAATTTGATACCTTTGGCGTAGGACATTCATCGACGGCAATTTCTGCTGGTTTGGGGATGGCACTCGCTCGTCGATACCAAAAAGATCCATGTGATGTAGTGGCGATTGTGGGTGATGGCGCAATGACAGCGGGTATGGCATTTGAAGCCATGAACGATGCAGTTGCTCATGATGCAGATTTGATAGTGGTCCTCAATGACAATGACATGTCGATTTCATGCAGTACGGGCGGTTTTGCCAAACACCTAGCCGCGATTTGGGAGTCAGGTCAGTTCGTCAATGTGAATGAGTTGGGTGAAGCCTATATTCAGCCACATCCGAAATGGACCTATAACTCACGCTTACATCAATCCGCAACTGATGCAGCAGATAATTTATTTAAAGCGATTGGTTTTGACTATTTTGGCCCATTTGATGGTCATGATGTCGAGCAACTCGCGCAAGTGTTCCATGCATTAAAAAAACGAAAAGGTCCGCGTTTAGTTCACGTTTATACTAAAAAAGGCAAAGGTTTTGCACCTGCAGAAGCCGATCCAATTACCTATCACGCGATTACTAAAATTGCACCATCAGCATCTGCACCAATAAAAAAATCACCTCCTAAATATTCAGATGTATTTGGGCAGTGGTTGTGCGATGAAGCAGCGCAAGATGAGCGCTTACTGGCGATTACCCCAGCGATGTGTGAAGGATCGGGCATGGTAAAGTTTGCCCAGCAATATCCTGAACGCTTTTTTGATGTCGCAATCGCAGAGCAACATGCAGTGACATTAGCAGCGGGTATGGCATGTGAAGGTCTAAAACCAGTCGTTGCTATCTATTCAACCTTTTTGCAACGCGGTTATGATCAATTAATTCATGATGTTGCATTACAAAATTTAGATGTGACTTTTGGTATTGATCGTGCTGGTTTAGTCGGTGAAGATGGTCCAACGCATGCTGGTGCATACGATTATGCTTTTATGCGTACTGTCCCGAATATGGTGATCATGGCACCAAAAGATGAAAATGAATGTCGACAAATGCTACATACAGCTTATTTGTATAATGGACCGACTGCGGTTCGTTATCCACGTGGTGCAGGTGTGGGTGTCGACATCCAAGAAAAAATGACTGCTTTAGAGATTGGTAAAGCTGAGGTCGTAGCTGAATTTAATGTCAATGCAGCACAACAGATCAGTATTTTGGCTTTTGGTAGTCGAGTAACAGCATCAGTCCAAGCCGCAGAGTTATTTGCAAATAAACATCCAATCGGTATCCGTGTCATCAATATGCGTTTTGTGAAACCACTTGATGAACAAATCATTCGTGATTTAGCTGCTAATACACAGCTTTTTGTCACGGTTGAGGAGCATGCTGTGATGGCAGGTGCGGGTAGTGCAGTAAATGAATTTTTGGCACACGCTAAAATTGTTAAACCAATTTTGAATTTGGGTCTGCCAGATACGTTTTTACTTCAAGCATCACATCAACAAATGTTGCAAGACTGTGGCTTAGATAGTCAAGGTATTTTGACTTCAATTGAAAAAGCTTGGTTTTAATCAATAAAACCAAGTAAATGCAAGTGCATTTGATAATGGCAATTGCCCACTAAATTTTTAGCAACATTTTTTCCCTAAAAGTGCTCAGATTTGATAGAATGCGGGCGCTTTTATGCATTATTCTTTGTCAAAATCTTCGAAATTTGTAGTGGGTGTTCAATGGAACCTATGGTGGTTATGGCTGCGCGTGCGGCTCAAACAGTTGGTCAAGAGCTTTTAAAGGCACATCAAAATCGTCATAAACTCGATTTACAAGTTGAAGATAAAGGCATTGATGGTCCAGTGACGCGTGTTGACCGTTACTTGGAACAACTTACTATCGATACTCTCCGTAAAAGTTATAAAAACCATAGTTTTCATGGTGAAGAGTTTGGATTTCAAGAAGGTAAAGGGCACGACGCTGATTGGTGTTGGGTTATTGATCCTTTAGATGGCACACAAAACTTCATTAATGGCTTCCCGCATTTCTGTATTTCTATCGCTGTACAACACAAAGGCGTAACGCAACACGGTGTGATCTACGATCCGGTACGTGATGAATTATTCTCTGCAAGTCGCGGTCGCGGCGCGGTCATGAATCAACGTCGTATCCGTGTGAATACAAGTGAAACTTTAGAAAATACCTCGCTTGCTGTTGGTCATCCATTCCGTGCACAACGTGATGGAGAAATCGTTTCGTATGCCGAACAGCATTTTGCTTCATTATTGGCTGTGACTAAAGCGGGTGCACAAATTCGTCGTGCAGGTTCTGCTGCTTTAGATTTAGCTTATGTTGCAGCGGGTCGTTTTGATGGTTTCTTTGAGCTAGGCTTGAAACCGTGGGATATTGCTGCGGGTGAGTTGATTGTGAAAGAAGCGGGCGGTGCGATGGTTGATGCTCGTGGTGGTAATGACTCATTTGAAAATGGTCAAGTGATTGCTTGTTCATTGAAAATGTTAAAACCATTGATGCAAGCAGTTGTTCCTGCTTGGGGTGTTGCTGCAAAATAATTCGAATTTCTGGAAAGCCCTCAAATTTTGAGGGCTTTTTTATGCGAGATTGGAAAATAAGGTTAAATAAATTGCTGATCTATTTTATTGGTCCCGGTGGAGTTGGCAAGACGACAACAGCAAAATTACTCGCATTTCAGTCGGGATTTGATTGTTATGATTTAGATGAGTATTTTATGAAAATTGAAGGGGACATTGCTAAATACATTGTGGAGCATGGCTATAACAAGTATGCAGTGCGTAATTTTCAGTTATTTTTAACGCTCCGAGCAAAATATCATGCGAATAGAATAACAATCATTGTGTGCTCATCGGGATTTATGACTTATCCAAACGATATTGATCAAAACTATATAAAAGTAAAAGATGAAATAGAAAACCATATTTTTACTTTCCTATTTTTGCCTTCATTGGATTTGGAGACGTGTGTGAAAGAGGTTTTAACTAGGCAGATGAACCGAACATATTTGAATCTTGTTATTGAAAAAGAAGAACTAAAAATTAGAGCGCGCTTTGAGCTATATTCTAAGCTGGATTGTCGAATTATTCTGACAGACGAGAAGTCTGAACGGGTCGCTCAAAAAGTTAAAGTGGTGTGGGAAACACGATGCTAAGTATTTATTGATAAATAAAGCATATAAGGTATATTAATTAAATAACTGATAAATGGCTTATTTTTATTGAAAAGTAGCTTGTTAGGCGATAAATAAAGACAACTTAATAGGAAAAACAATTAAAAAGCGTGACATTCTTAAACTTTCTGCTATACTCCGCCCACGCACTGAAATTCCAGTTCATTACCTGAACATTCTGTTCTATTCATATTTTGCGCTCGCTGTCCATAGAGAGGACCACATCTTGCGCCCAAATCGCTTAGCGATTCTTCAGGTTGAAGCAGTAATCAAGCGTGCGTTTAGTCCACATCGTCGTTATTCGGATCGCCGCTGAATCTCATTTATTTTCAGCTTGAGTCGCTTTGCCGCCTGTTGCCGATGTCTATTTTTTGTATTTATTAAAATGGAGCACCCACAAGGGTGAAACTCTCTATGAGCAAAACTTTTGCCGAATTTTCATTACATGAAACCTTACAACAAGCGCTTGAAGGTTTAGGTTTTACTACCCCAACTCCTGTACAAGAACAAGCAATTCCTGCTGCATTAGAAGGAAAAGACTTATTAGTTTCTAGCCAGACAGGTTCTGGTAAAACTGCAGCATTTTTATTGCCTACACTTAACTCTTTAGCGGGCGAAGAAGCATTTGCTTCTTTTAAAGACCGTATGAAAGCAGTGACTCAACCTACGATTTTAGTTATTTCTCCTACTCGTGAGTTGGCACAACAAGTAAGTCAAGATGCGATTGCATTGGTACGTCACATGAAAGGTGTTCGTATTGCTGCGATTATGGGCGGTATGCCTTTTGGTAAACAAATTCAACAGCTTAAAGGTGCGCAAGTTGTCGTTGCAACGCCTGGTCGTTTGCTTGATCTTGTTAACCGTCGTCAAATTAAATTAGATAAAGTTGAATCATTAATCGTTGATGAAGCAGACCGTATGCTTGATCTAGGTTTCTCTGAAGATCTAGAAGCAATTGGTGAATTAGCTGCAAATCGTAAACAAACATTGATGTTCTCTGCGACATTTGCAGATCGTATTATTCGTCTTGCTGAACGTATGATGAATAACCCTGTACGTATCGCAATCGAAACGGGTCACAGTACCAATACTGATGTTACTCAAACATTACATTGGACTGATGGTTTCGAGCACAAGAAAAAATTACTTACGCATTGGTTGTCTGATGAATCAGTAGATCAAGCAGTTGTATTTGCGAGTACGCAAGAAGATACCGATATGCTTGCTGAAGAGTTAGCTGAAGCGGGTCACTCTGTTGTTGCGTTGCACGGTGCAATGCCACAAACAGTTCGTAACCGTCGTTTACGTAGTATCCGTGAAGGTCGTGCAAAAATCTTAGTTGCAACTGATGTTGCAGCGCGTGGTTTAGACGTACCAACCATTTCTCACGTTATTAACTTCGGTTTACCAATGAAAAATGAAGACTATGTACACCGTATCGGTCGTACAGGTCGTGCAGGTCGTTCAGGTCAAGCAATTACTTTAGCGACTTACCGTGAACGCGGTAAAATCCGTGCTTTAGAAGATTATTTAGATGCACGTTTAAGTGTTTCTGAAATTGAAGGTTTAGAGCCATCTCCACCTCCTGCTCGTTCAGGTCGTGATGGTGGTGGTCGCGGTCGCAGTGGTAATGGCGGTGGCGGTGCTGGTCGTGGTCGTAGCGGCAATGGTGGCGGCGGTCGTCGTTTTGAAGGCGAAAGCAACTTCAAACGTCGTGAAGGTGGTGATGACCGTCCACGTCGTAGCTTTGATGATAAACCACGTGGTGATCGTCCATCTTATGGTGATGATCGTCCTAAGCGTGATTTTGGTGATCGTCCACCACGCCGTGAAGGTGGGTTTGGTGATCGTCCACAACGTAGCTTCGGTGGCGAAGATCGTCCACGCCGCGACTTTAATTCAGATCGTCCACGCCGTGAAGGTGCTGTAGATGATCGTCCTAAGCGTGATTTTGGTGATCGTCCACCACGCCGTGAAGGTGGTTTCAATGATAAACCGCGTTTTGACTCAAATGATGATAACCGTGGTAACCGTGTAGACTATAAGCCACGTCGTGAGAGTGGTTTTGGTGACCGTCCTAAGCGTGATTTTGGTGATCGCCCAGCAGCTCCACGTGAGGGTGGTTTTGGTGACCGTCCTAAGCGTGATTTTGGTGATCGTCCAGCAGCTCCACGTGAAGGTGGTTTTGGTGACCGTCCTAAACGTAGCTTTGGTGGTGATGATCGTCCAAAACGTACTTTTGGTGGTGATGATCGTCCAAAACGTACTTTCGGTGGTGAAGACCGTCCTAAGCGTACTTTCGGTGGCGAAGATCGTCCAAAACGTACTTTCGGTGGTGAAGATCGTCCGAAACGTGATTTTGGTGATCGCCCAGCAGCACCGCGTGAAGGTGGCTTCGGTGGCGACCGTCGTCGGAAAAACGATTATTAATTGATAAAAAAGAAGCCAGTTGAAAAACTGGCTTTTTTATTTATGCATAGTCATGTAAAATAATAAAAATGTGCACTGGTTCAAACTTTGAATAAGAAATGAATAGGATGAAACAAAACAACAGCTTTTTAAATCAAATATGGGCTTTTACCTGTAATGAAGGACTGCCGTGTCTTTTTGTCATTATGATGCTGTGTAATGGTTTATTTTTTGCCTATGCAGTTTTTGATCAAAGTAATCCTGATCGTTTAAATGCAAATTTTCACCAAACGACCAGCGAAGTTGATTCAAAGAATAACTACATAAACTAAATAATCTTGATACATCCCTTATCAAAATAAAAACAACGATTTAATCTTTCGGTGTATAGTATGCGTGCATAAAAAGTGCAGGAATGAATGCCATTATGAATAATAAATCTCCTCTCGATGCTGAAGCCTTAATTGAAGTTACAAACTTGAGCTTTAATCGAGGAGACCGCGTCATTTATGACGATATAAGCCTTAAAATTCGACGTGGTCAAATCACAGCAATTATGGGTCCATCTGGTACAGGTAAAACTACTTTATTACGTTTGATTGGAGGACAGCTTAGTCCTGATCAAGGTAAGGTTTTACTTGATGGTAAAAATATTGCATCAATGTCACGTCTTGAGTTGTTCGCTGCACGTGCACGTATGGGAATGTTATTTCAAAGTGGTGCATTATTTACAGATATGTCTGTGTATGAAAATGTTGCATTTCCGATTCGAGCACACACCAAGTTGCCTGAGCACCTGATTGCAGAGTTGGTGGCATTAAAGCTAGAGTCTGTAGGGTTACGCGGTGCTGAACAACTCATGCCTACAGAACTATCAGGCGGGATGAATCGCCGTGTTGCTTTAGCGCGTGCCATTGCACTTGATCCTGAATTGATTATGTATGATGAGCCCTTTGCTGGCCAAGATCCGATCGTGAAAGGGATTTTGACGCGTTTGATTCGTTCATTACGAGAAGCATTAGATTTAACCACGATTATCGTCTCTCATGATGTGGCAGAGACTTTGTCGATTGCAGATTACATTTATGTGGTTGCAGAAGGCAAAATTCAGGGTGAAGGTACACCTGAACAATTAAAAACACATGCTTCACCATTTGTACGTCAGTTTTTAACAGGTTCGGTTGAGGGGCCTGTCGAATATCAATTTACTCACCAAGCATATTTAGATAACGAGGTTCGTCCATGAATACGATTGCCTGGTTAGGTAGACTCGTTATTGAGCGAATAAAGGGGATTGGTGCTGCGTCACTGATGCTCCTGCAAATTTTATTTTCGATGCCATCAAAAGGTGGTTTTCAACGTTTTATTTATCAGATGCATCGTGTCGGGGTGATGTCTTTATTGATCATTGCTGTTTCTGGTTTATTTATCGGTTTGGTCTTGGGTTTGCAAGGTTACTCGATTCTGGTCAATGTCGGTAGTGAGTCCATGTTAGGCACGATGGTGTCTTTAACTTTGCTGCGTGAACTTGCACCCGTGGTTGCTGCGTTATTATTTGCAGGACGCGCAGGCTCGGCTTTGACGGCTGAAATTGGCTCGATGAAACAGAGTGAGCAACTCGCCAGCATGGAAATGATTGGTGTTGATCCACTGCGTCAGATTGTATCTCCACGCTTATGGGCGGGGATTGTGAGTTTGCCGATGTTAACTGTGATTTTTGCTGCGATTGGTATTATCGGTGGCAAAATGGTCGGCGTCGATTTCCTCGGTGTGGATGAAGGTTCATTCTGGGGTGGTATGCAAAGTAGTGTGCAGTTTGGGCACGATGTTGTAAATGGCATTATTAAAAGTATTGTTTTCGCTCTAATTTGTACATGGGTAGCGGTGTATCAAGGTTATGCCTGTGATCCAACGCCCGAAGGTATTGCGACGTCTATGACCAGAACAGTCGTATATTCTTCGCTTTGTGTATTAGGTTTTGATTTCGTGTTGACTGCGGTCATGTTCGGAGGGATTTAATGAAATCACGTATTAGTGAGCTGGCCGTTGGTGTTTTTGTCATTATCTTCGGTATTGCCTTATTTTTTCTTGCGATGAAAGTCAGCGGCTTGGTAGGTACCAACCTACGTGACAGTTATAGTATGACGGCTCAGTTTGACAACGTAAATGGTTTAAAGACGCGTGCAAAAGTCACCATGAGTGGTGTGACGATTGGTCGTGTTGAATCCATTACGCTTGATCCGGTCTCGCGCCTAGCAACGGTCAAATTTGTTTTGGATGGTAAGCTCACCAGTTTTAATGCAGAACAATTAAAAGTCGTGCAGCAAAATGCATTGGAAGAATTGCACTACAGTTCTGATTATCAGCAAGCAGATGAGACGAAACAAAAAGCAATGGAACAGCAACTGATCAGTAACATGACCTCCATTACTAGTCTCGATGAAGATGCTTATATAATGGTAGCAACCAATGGTTTATTGGGTGAAAAATATTTGAAAGTTATCCCAGGTGGTGGCGTGGACTACTTAAAACGTGGTGATGTGGTTTCAAATACCCAAGGCACAATGGATCTAGAAGATTTAATCAGTAAGTTTATTACGGGTGGTGGTGCAAGCAAAGTTGCGTCAGGCACTGAAACTTCAGCAACACAGTCAGATGCCGAACCATCTTTTGCTGAATAATCGTATTTAGGAGTTTTAAAGTGAACACATTATTGAAGCAAACTCTAACGGCAAGCGTATTGTCAGCCATGCTTGCAACTACAGCATTTGCAGCGCCGACAGAGACGCCACCTGATTTTGTTAAACGTGTAGCAGATGGTTTGGTTACTCGATTAAAAGCAGATCACGCAAAGTTGCAAAATAATCCTCAATTAGTTAATACGATTATTCGTCAAAACCTTGATCCGTTTGTTGATTCACAAGCTTTCACGCGTATCGTGCTAGGAACTTATGCCAATAATCAGCATACCAATGCAGCGCAACGTGCTCAGTTTGAGAAAAACTTCCGCGAAGTGATTATTGAAAACTATGGTAGTGCCTTTGCTAAATACACAAATCAAAGCTATACCATGCGTCCTTATAAAGCCAGCAACAGCAAAAATCCAGTTGTTACTTTGGACTTTTTAAACAATGGTGAAAAGATTCCTGTATCTTTCCAGTTGATTGATAAAGGTGATCAATGGAAAATCCGTAATGTAAATGTGGCGGGGATCGACTTAGGTTTGCAATTCCGTAATCAGTTTGCTGCTACGGTTCAGCGTAATGGTGGTGACATCAATAAAGCGATTGCAACTTTTAAACCTGATGCAGATGCAGCAGTCACTAAAAAATAAGTAGGTGAAGGGTGATTCAGTATATTGATCAGCAACTTATCGTTCCTAAGACGATTGATTTTGAAAATGCAGAGCAGGTTTACCAATCGGGCTTAGCGCATATTCAACAACATCAGCATTTTCCTTTGATTGTTGATCTTGCTCAGCTTGAACAGGGCAGTACCTTGTCTCTCGCTGTATTGGTGCAATGGTTGCGTCAAACCCCTGAAAGTAAAGGGCTGCATTTTAAAAATGTTCCTGAGAAAATGCTAAAGATCATCCAAGCTTGTCATTTAGAAGATGACCTTATCTTGATTTGATATTGTATGAATCGAAAAAAGAGCTTTTTTATAAAGCTCTTTTTTTATATTTATGATTTTGGAAAGGCTGAAAAAAGAGCCTGACAAGTTGGGTATTTTGTCTGTAATTTTTTGAGATAATAAGATTGATCGTATGCTAAAAAACCATCTAGTAATTTTATGGATGTGGGGTGGTCATCATGACAATTATTATTTTTTCGGTTCCACGCTAGGAACGGTACAATTGGCTGGCCAATAGACAGAATATCATTTTGACAATGTAATCGTGCTAAAGAAGCCACAGTATAGTTGTGTGGTTTAGCTTGATCAGGGGCGTAGGCTAAGCCAATGATTAAATCATTCTTTTTTATATTTTTAAGTGGGAACTGACTCTGCCATTGTTTCGGCTTTGAATGCATTATCCATGTTCTAAAGCCGTGGAAGATAAAACGGGAATTGTTTATTGTTAAGTGGTAATGATCCGTGGACGCTATCTTCTGAACAGCTTGAAGACGTGCAATAAACACTTCATCTGGTGAATGCGGTGCACAAGCAAAAGCTGTTGGGAGGAATAGAATCGATCCTAGTATAGGCAGACTCAAAAAAAGAGAGTTGCCTTTCATGCTAAATCCATTTCTTCCAGCGGAAATAGAGTATTGGTCCGATCAATAAAGTAATAACAAAAGTAATGACAATCCAGAAGCTGGTATCTCCTTGCGCAAAAGGCAAAACATCAGTATTCATACCGTAGATACTGGCTACCAACATTGGTGGGGCTAACATGCTGGGTAAAATAGAGAAACGTTTGAATGTTTCATTCATTTCAGTGTTGGCGAAACCTGTGGTGATATCCAGTAAGAATTTTAGTTTCTGGAATAAGAATGCGTTATGTTCTAGTAAAGAACGCACATCCTCACTCATTTCTCGAATATCAGCATCATAAATATGACTACCCAAAGCACGTGGGCGTGACAGAAAAGTCAAAACCCGACGTAAGTCTGTAAGACAGAGTTGTGCTTTTCCTAACATATCTTCTTGATGCGCGAGGTTTGTGATCATATCGTCAAGATCAAGAATTTGTTCGCGGTGATGATCATTGAGAACTTCTGCAGAGTACTCTTCAAGATAGCGGTGGGTATCTTCTAAAATATCTGAAAGCTCATCTAGTTTAGCTTCCAATAAACCTAATAAAATCCAAACTGGATTCTTATAGTCCATCTCATAATCATTGCGTCTCGCTCTTGCTCGAAATGCTCGAAATGCGACTAATTTCTCACCACGAAGTGTGATGAGTCGGTTTTTCTCAAGCAAAAAAGCAACAGTGTGTACGGTTGCAGCAAGGGTGTTTTCAAGATCTTCTTGTTCACGATCTGATTGGGTATTTTTGTTCTTGGTGAGAAAGTAAGTACTGATATGTAAAATACCCTCATCATCACGATAAAAACGTGCTGATGATGAAATGTCTTCAAGTGATTTTAGGGTCGGTAGATTGCGATCATAGGCTTCGAGTACCCATTGTTGTTCTTCTTGGGATGGCGCGATCAGATCAATCCAGACCAACTCAGGATGCAGATCAAATCCACCATTGATTGTTGCATCTTCTAGACTACCGCGCTCTGTGGCATAAAAGGCTTCAAGCATGTCTTTTTTCCTTGCGCAGTCAATATAAGGCCTTCTGCATTTTACAGAAAGTCAGCGTGTATTTTAGACAAGGATGAAAGGAAAAACACTTGCCTAAACGTTATTTTCTCAAAAATCATGTTTTATAGCTTACTTTAGCAGCATGACAGTTGGATAAAACAGCTTTAATGCGATGAATTTTATCTATCTTTTTGACCATTCTACACGCAGTCATGATTTGGTTTATTCTTAAATAGTTTTAGTGTTGGGATAAGGGGGAGAAAGTCACTTAATAAGGGAAAAGATAGCGTTGCGGAACATGCATGTTTATTGGGTTGTTTTCTGTATTTTCGAGATCTAGAATAGCAGCCTGCTATTGAAACTCATGTTCGAGGAAGTCTCATTGAAAACAATTACTGTTGCTGCCGCGATTATCTTGAACGATCAGAATCAATTATTATTGGTTCGTAAGCAGAATACGCAGGCATTTATGCAAGTCGGCGGTAAATTAGAGGCCAATGAAGCACCTGAGCTTACGATTCAACGTGAGATTTTAGAAGAAATTGGTTGTGAATGCGAAATTAAACAATTTGTTGGGCAGTTTGAAACAGCGGCTGCCAATGAGCCAGATCATGTTTTGGTGAGTTATGTTTATTCGGTTCAATTAAAACAAAAGCCACAGATTGCAGCCGAAATTGCTGAGATGAAATGGATTGATTTGACTGACCAAGCAACGTTGTTAGCACCGTTGACTAGCGAAGTGGTGATTCCATGGTGTCAGCAAAATCGAATGAGCTAAGGTGGTCTTTTACTTGTCCCGCTGCGAGACATACGGCATAAATCTTCTGACAGCCAAGTTGTTCTAGAGCCTGAGAGAGTGCAGTAATAGAACTACCAGTGGTCATCACATCATCTAAGATCAGCACTTTTCTATAACGAATCTGATTGGATGGTTTTGCAACAAACTGCTGTTCAATATTCTCCAATCGTTCTAAGCGTGATAATCCCTTTTGCGAATGTTGCGCCAAGCGCTGTATCGGTTGCCAAATAGGGACATCTAATGTTTTACCGAGTGCGTTGGCTAACAGTAGGGTTTGATTGAAACCTCGTTCCACTAAACGATCGGTTGAGATTGGCATCGGAACGATGGCGTGGACTTTTGGCAGTTTGAGCTGTAACAACACACCATTTAATAATCTTTGATGCTGTAATTTTTGTTCATATTTGAATTGTTGAATAATCCGATTGATCGGGTAGTCATAATGACAAGCGACATACACTTGTTGGTGATTGCGTTGGATCTGTTGTTTTAACCAAGGTAACTGTTGCCAACAGCTTTGACAAACACCGAAATGTTGCTTGATGCCGACCTCACATAGGCTACACGGCGTCACATAATCAAAAAGGCGTTGTGCGTGTGTACTGAGGGATTTAAACATAGGCATAACGAGGTGCTTTAGGTAACCAGCGTTTGAGTAAGCCTGCTGCGTGTTGTGGGTAATCTTTTAAAATCTGTTCCGCAACGTAGTGTGCTTGAGTTAGTAGGTGGTCATCACGTTCTAACCTTGCAACACGAAAGCCCATATCACCAGTTTGTTTGGTACCTAATAGCTCGCCAGGACCCCGTATTTCTAAGTCTTTTTCAGCAATCACGAAACCATCATTACTTTCACGCAAAATAGAAAGCCGTTCCTGACCATTTTGTGACAAGGGTACTTTGTATAATAATGCGCAAAAACTCGCAGTAGCACCACGTCCAACTCGTCCACGAAGTTGATGTAACTGAGAAAGCCCCAAACGTTCTGCATTTTCAATCACCATAATCGATGCATTGGGAACGTCCACACCGACTTCGATGACGGTAGTGGCAATCAGCAGTTGTAGTTGGTTGTCTTTAAAGGCCTGCATGACCGATTGCTTCTCATCAGCTTTCATTTTGCCATGTACTAGACCAATGTTGATGTCTGGAAAACGTTCTCTGATTTCCTGATAGGTGGCTTCTGCGGCTTGAGCATCTAAGGTCTCAGATTGCTCAACCAAGGTACAGACCCAATAGGCTTGTTTACCTTCGCGGCAGTTGGTTGCGATTCGTTGTAGGACTTGTTCACGACGATCCAGAGGAATGGTCACGGTTTGAATCGGTGTACGTCCTGGTGGCAGTTCATCAATAACCGATGTATCTAAATCACCATAAGCACTCATAGCGAGGGTGCGGGGAATAGGGGTTGCCGTCATGACCAACTGATGTGGTGTAAATTGATCTACGCCTTTATTTCTAAGCGCAAGGCGCTGATCCACACCGAAGCGATGTTGTTCATCAATGATCACTAAGCCAAGTTTGGAGAACTCAACATTGTCTTGGAACAGCGCATGTGTGCCGACGATGAGTTGTGAATGTCCTGCTTTGATCTGTTGTTCGGCTTGTATCCGTGCTTTGCCTTTCTGCTTACCCGATAGCCATGCAACTTGAATCCCCAAAGGCTCGAACCAGCGTTTAAAGTTCAAATAATGCTGTTCAGCTAAGATTTCAGTGGGTGCCATCAATGCCACTTGCCAATCTGCTTCTAGCGCATGACAGGCCGCCACTGCAGCGACCAAGGTTTTACCTGCCCCCACATCGCCTTGAACTAAGCGCAACATTGGTTGATCTTGTTTTAGATCTTGTAAAATTTCTTTGGAAACGCGTTTTTGTGCATTGGTCATTTGAAAGGGCAGTGCTTCTAAGAGTTTCTTCGCCAGAACTTTACTGCTGTTAAAGCGTGGTGCAGCGATTTGTCGAATAAAAGCACGACGAGTAAGTAAACTAATCTGGTGAGCCACTAATTCTTCAAAGATTAAGCGTTGCTGTGCGGGATGTGAGCCTTGATTGAGTTGCAGCATATTGGCATCAATCGGCGGTTCATGAATGTAATGTAGCGCTTGTTTGAGTTCATAGCCATTGCTGTATTTACTTGGTAGCAGTTCAGGCAGATCATCACTATGATGTTTCAAAGCCTGACGGACATATTCACGTAACTTTGGTTGTGTCAGACCTTCAGTACTTGGGTAGATCGCGGTGAGCTGAGTTTGAGGCAATGCGGTGTGCTGGTGGATGACTTGAATTTCGGGATGATACAGTTCTAAACCACGCGCACCAACGCGTACTTCACCGAAGATGCGTAATCGAGCACCCATTTGGATGCGATCAGTTAAGCCTTTATAGATATGATAAAAACGTAATGTGACTTTGCCGAAATCATCTTGCAATAATGCAGCGAGGGATTTCTTTTTTCCTGGTGGGAAATCGACGGATCTGACCTCACCTTCAAGCAAATAGCTGCGTCCAACAACCAACTGATTCATCGGAATAATCGTGCTACGATCTTCATAGTCACGGGGAAGATGAAACAATAAATCATCCGTGCTAAAAATATGAAGCTTTTCTAATAGGGTCGCTGCGCTAGCGCCAACGCCTTGTAACTGCTGGACTGAACTCATATTTGATCAAGGACATGTATGCATATTTTATTTATTGGTTATGGTAAAACATCTCAGCGTGTCGCTAAACACTTATTTGAGTGTGGTCACCACATTAGCACAATTAGTCGTAGTGAAAAAACAGATTGTTATGCGACTCATTATATTCAAGACGTGCAGCGACTTGATTTAACAGCATTTCGTCCAATTGATGTGGTTTATGTGATTCTCGCACCATCACAAAGTGGCATAGAGGCCTATCAACAAACCTATGTGGAGAGTGTTGAGCCGATTGTTCGGGCTCTAAAATCGCATCCCGTGCAACGCATCATTATTGTGTCTTCAACTCGGGTCTATGGTGAAAGTGCTGGTGAGCGAATTGATGACGAATCACTGATACAACCTGCCGATGAGCAAGGGCATTTACTGCGTAAGATGGAACTTTTATGGCAAGCGCATTATCCAGAGCGTAGTATTATCGTTCGACCAACGGGTATCTATGGGACATCGATTGTTCGATTAAAAAGATTGGCTGAGCAAACACGCATTTATCCGACCATTCACTATAGTAATCGGATTCATATCGATGACTTAGCCAAGTTTTTGGCCATGTTAGCTGATCTTTCAGAAGTAGAATCCAGTTATATTGTCAGTAACAATACGCCTTTACCGATGCATGAAATCCTACTTTGGTTTCAGCAACAACTTAATTTACCTCTTTTACAGCTTGTATCTAAACAACATACGGGCAAGCGAATTTATGCGACGAGACTGGCGAGAACAGCTTTTAAATTTGACCATTTGATTTGCTTTAATGACTATGCTGAGGCGCTATTGGCACATAGTAATAAATGAAATTTTGATTAAAATGTGACGTAGTTGTTCTTTTTGGGTGGGATTCTTGATTTTTAATATCTGTGAGTACAGGGCTCATTGAAGCCGATATGTGTACATGGATTGCGCTAAGACATTAAGGGGTATATATGAAAAAAATAATTTGCTCGATGTTACTTGGCTTAATGACGACAATGAGTTGGGCGAGTGAAAAGGTATGGTGTGTGTTTGATCCTTTGAGTACACAGGGGGATATTAGTCGCCGTTTACATGATATTCGATTACATGCGCAAAATAGCCAAGTCCAATTGAAATTTAAAACTTTCAAAAATGAAAACGAGGCGATCCATGCATTTGATCAAAAAGAATGTTCGGGTTTGGTCGCATCGAATTTTAATACCTATCGTTATAATCAATTTATGGGTAGCACCAGTGGTATTGGTCTCATTCCAAATAATCGTACAGCACGTGTGTTTTTACAGCTGTTTACCAATCCGAACGTCGAAAAACGTATGATTGGTTCCGAGTATGAAGTGGTTGGCATGATTCCAGTGGGTACAGTCTATATGATCATGAATACCCAAAAGATCCAAAAAGTCTCACAACTAAAAAATAAGACTATTGGGATTTTGGTGGATAATCCACCGCAACTGGCTTTAGCACAAAGTGTGGGTGCAAAACCTGTTTATGTGGATTTTGCCAATGCCATAGACCTATTCAAGCAAAAGAAAATTGATATCTTGGGTGCGCCAGCTTATGGCGTGTTGCCATATAACCTCAAGAAGGAATTTGGTGAAGCGACTCAAGTAGTCAATTTCCCATTAGCTTATTTTGCTGTCAATATTGTGATCCGCCCTCAGGGATATCCAGCGGGTTTTGGTCAGAATATTCGAACTTGGTTTGTCAAAAATAGCCATGTGTTGGCTGCACAAGCAATTCAATGGGAAAATCAATTGCCTGCATATTATTGGGCGGACATTTCAGCTCATGAAAAACAAGGTTATGACGCTTTGGTGATGCGAATTCGTAATCGCTATGTGGCATCTGGTTACTATGATGCTTATTTTGTTGAACTAATCAAACGTTTAAGGTGTTTGGATGAACCCAAATATATCGAATGTCGAAGATAGATAAACAATAACGGCAACCGAAGTTGCCGTTATTGTTTTTGCTGTTAAGCCTTTTTGCGTTTGAGGCGACGTTTGGCTTGTTGTGATGCCATTGCCTCTAAAGCAGTTGCAAGTTCTTCATCACTGAATGTAGTGATGTGTTGCAGCATTTGTAAGGTGGTTTCATCTAACACAAGTCGTGCACCTGCCGCCATCTCACTGAAGTTATCATCATATTCAATGAAACCTTGTTCATTATTGCGAATATAGTTTTGCTGAGTCAGTACCTTGATAAAACTCTGAAAGAGGGATTTATCAAAGAATTCTGGTGAGTTGAACTCATAAAGTACAGATAAACGCTGACCTAATAAATGACTCAATTCTTCAACTTGCTTGGTCGAAATATTGCCAGAACCGCGTTGCGTAATCAGCGCAAGTGTCATGTAGTAGCGTTCTAAACTTTGTTTCACTGGCATCGCCAAAGTTAAAAGCTTTTGATGCTCTTCACTATTTGGTGTTGGGCTAAACAAATTGTCATCATGATCTTGGAAAATCAGACCCAGCTGAACCAGCGCATCGATATAACTATCAATATGTTGCTGTAGTTCAGAAGGTTGCCATTTCATAAACAGCTCGGCTTTTAAGAACGGATACAAGGTACGAATTACATTACTGAGATCTGCTTTATTAATCTTACCGTTATGCTCAACCAATGACGCAACCAAAGACGGCAATACAAAGGCATGCAAAATATTATTACGGAAATAGGTGAGCAATACCGCTTGATTATCTTCAATTGCAATAATATCGCCCAAGACATGCTGAACACGTTTGATCAGTTTAAGTTTTAAACCATAAGCAATGATTTCTTTACCTGATAATGATGTTACTTGGGTACGTTCATCATACGGCTGTTGAGTGACGAGGTCTCGGTAGATATCGAGCTGTTTTATACAGATTTCCTCGTCCAGCGTATGTTTTGGTGTCGCCAATAACACCAAAGAAAGCAATGAAACAGGGTTAACAACCACAGCACGGTTAATGTTTTCTAAAATCAGATTGGCAGAGCTTGCAACCACATTGGAGATTTCGGCTGAAATAGGCGCATCATTTTTTTCGACGTGAGCATTGTCTGCTTGATGCTGTTTTAAAATATCATCCAAGAAAACAGGTTCACCGAAGTTGACGTGAACTTTACCGAAGATTCTTTCAATTTTACGTAAGGTTTTTAAGATACCAAAAATAGATTCAGCCTCTTTCGGCTTACCTTGCATTTCACCAACGTAGGTCGCACCTTCCATCAAGCGCTCATAGCCAATATAAGTAGGTAAAAATACGATCGGTTTGGCAGGTCCACGAAGGTGACCTTGAATGGTCATTGCCAACATGCCTGTTTTAGGTGGAAGTAAACGTCCTGTACGTGAACGTCCGCCTTCGATAAAGTATTCGATCGGTGTGTTACGAGATAAAATGCTATATAAATATTCTTTAAATACAGATGTGTAAAGTGCATTGCCACGAAAAGAGCGGCGAATAAAGAATGCGCCACCACCACGTAATAACTGCCCCACAAACGGCATATTTAAATTATCACCCGCAGCGATATATGGAATCATCAAGCCGCGTTTATAAATCACATAGGACAATAATAAATAGTCGATATGGCTACGATGACATGGGGTATAGATAATTTCATAATCTTTTGCCAGTTCACGCACGGTACTAAAGTTATGTACTTCAACGCCGTCATAGAGTTGCGTCCATAAACGTGTCAGCGCCATATCGGCAAAACGCACAGCTGATGCTGAATAGTCCGAAACGATTTCATTGACATAACCAATGGCGCGACGTTCAGCTTCTAGCATACTGATTTTATGATGGATACTTTCACGGCGAATCGCATCTTGCACATCTGGTGCTTTGACTACGGACTGCATGACATTGCGGCGATCGGATAAATCAGGGCCGAGTACCACTTCACGCTGTTGATCTAAATAAGTATCGAGTGAGCTTGCAATATACGTTGCAGGAGAAATATTTGGATGCTGTGTTTTGGCATAGTCGACCAATTCACGTAAACATTGGGGTTCATGGAACTCTAAGTAGGATTGGCGGCCATGTAAGCCGATATTGACCAATTGCTTGACTGTACTCGGTGTTGCCCAAGTATCTGAAAATAATAATTTGAACCAAGAATCTTCTTTATCTGGTGATCGTCCCCAAAGTACGGTCACAGGAATCAATTGAACTTCAATGTCAGGATTTTGTTCAAGGGCTTCGATCAGTTGTAATAAGCGTGGAGGATAAGTTTGAGTGTTGAAAAAAATATTATCGTTCTGATGTAAAAAAAGGACTGAATTTTTTTCTTGATAGTTGCCAAAACTTAAAGGATCTAGCGCAGGTTTTAGCTTAAGGCGACGCGTCTCACCATCGACCACCAGCGCATTACTATGCGAATAGTTTTGTAATACATAGCATACGACTTTATTTGGATCGGCTGGGCTTTGTTCTGTTGTGGTGGATTCTACAGGAACTTCACCAAGAACGTGCGGGGTTACCACAAGGTCAAGTAACTTACTCGAAAGTTGACGATACATTTGACCAAATCCTGTCTTGGACATTACGAACTCCTAAATATAACCCTAACATCAAGTCATGATGAACACGACATTCTGCTGTATTCTGACATAAAACGGTATGCTATTTTCTGACAAAATATAGCGTATTTGGTAGATTTTATCGTTAAAAATCGTATTTTTAGCAGGTATAAATAGAATAATGCGATGGGTAAATCATTTTATCTTGGCTACAATCTATATTAATCGACTCATCTCGATTAAGATGATTATTCTTGCTCCGCCTTAGGTTTCAAGCAAAATACTGCTTTGCTATGGCCCTCGTTATTTCTCCCCCATTGTTGTAAAAAGGTGATTACATGAATGCTTTAACGCAAGAACTCGTTGAGCTTTTGACGCTAGAAAGACTGGAAGCCAATATCTTTCGGGGCAATAGTCGCAACTTGGTTGGCAAACGTGTATTTGGTGGACAAGTGCTTGGGCAAGCATTAAGAGCAGCGTCATATACCACAGATCGTCCTGCGCATTCGTTACATGCATATTTCCTTTATGGTGGGGATGTTGATGCTCCGATTATTTATGAAGTAGATTCGCTTCGAGATGGGAAAAGCTTTGCCAGTCGTCAAGTGCGGGCGATTCAACATGGGCGTACTATTTTTTCGGCAATGGTTTCTTTTGCCAATCCTGAAGAAGGCTTAAATTATCAACATAAAGAGCCCGAATATCCTGCACCTGAAAGTTTGAAATCAGAAAATGAACTGAAAGAAGCGATGATTAATTTTGTCCCTGAAAATGTTCGTGCCAGTTTTATGCGTGAACGTCATGTGGAAATTCGCCCAGTTCAGCCAGTCAACCCTTTTCAGCCGCAACCTGAAGCACCGTTTTATGCACATTACATTCGAACCCATGGTGATATTGCTAAAAATTTGGATGAAATCTCATTGCATCAAGCGATCGTGGCATTTTATTCAGATTTCACTTTGATGACCACAGCATTGCGTCCACACGGTTTGTCGTGGATTTCTCCAAATCTACAGTGTGCCAGTATTGATCATACGATTTATTTCCATCGCCCATTGCGTGCAGATGAATGGATGCTCTATGAAATGGAAGCGACCATTAGTGCGAGTTCTCGCGGGCTCAATTTTGGTCGGATGTGGCAAGATGGTCAGTTGGTATGTAGTACGGTTCAAGAAGGTTTGATTCGGCTCAGAGAAATCGAAACCCAATAACAAATAAATTTATACTAAGGCCATCATTCTGATGGCTTTTTTATGATATAGATGTGACAAAAAATTGCTCGATTCTTCAACATGAGCATGCCATAGTAGCAATAAGTTAAAAAACTTTATCAAGCATAATGAATTTAAATACACAGATTTTACTGGCCGCTGTGCTCGGTGTGGCATTTGGTTTTTTGTTAAATGCTTACCCACAAACGATATTCGTTGACTATAGTTTATATGGGCTCGGTATTTTAAGTAGCATCTTCATTGGTTTGTTGAAAATGCTATTGATTCCATTGATCTTTAGTTCAATTGTGGTCGGTGTTTCAAATCTACAAGCAGGTGGTCAATTTGGCCGCGTCTGGAAAATCACAGCACTGAGTTCGATCACCACCACCACCTTGGCACTGATTCTCGGCATCAGCTGTGCACATCTTTTTGACGTGGGCAAAGGAATTGATATTCAAATCTTCCAAGCCGAGATGCAAAGCCATCAAACCCCAGACACGCTTACACCCTCTAGTTTTTTGACCAATTTTGTACAAAACACCCTGATCAACCCATTTAAAGCCTTTAGTGAAGGCAATGTTTTGGCGGTCGTGGTATTTGCATTATTTTTGGGTGTTGCGTTGGTTAAAGGTGGGGAGCGTTTTACGCTGGTGCGGAATAGCTTTCAACAATTTTTCGAAATGATGATGATGCTGGTGGGTTGGGTGATGAAACTTGCACCGATCGGCATTTTCGCATTACTCGCCAAACTGATCGCCAGTGAAGATCTTTCCGTATTGAGTCGTTTAGTTGAATTCGCGGCTGTGGTCACAGGAACCACCATTTTTCATGGTCTTATTGTACTCCCTTTATTGTTGTGGATATTCGGTCGAATGGATCCGATTACCTTTTTTAAAGGAGCTAGAGCAGCATTGGTGACCGCTTTTGCAACCAGTTCCAGTTCTGCGACCATGCCGCTTAGTTTGAAATGCGCACAAGAAAATCTTGGTGTTAGACCACAAACCGCAGGTTTTGTTATTCCGTTAGGTACGCAACTAAACATGGACGGTACGGCACTGTACGAAGCAGCGGCAGCATTGTTTATTGCCAATCTGATGGGTTTAGATTTATCCATCACCCAACAGATTATTGTCTGTTTGGTGGCGATTGTTGCTTCTTTAGGTGCGCCTGGGATTCCAAGTGCTGGCATGGTCACTATGATTATGGTGTTGCAATCTGTTGGTCTACCCGCAGAGGCGATCGCAATTTTACTGCCTATTGATCGTTTATTGGATACAGTACGTACCGTGGTAAATGTGCAGGGCGATATGATGATTAGTGTCGTGGTTGATCGGCATACACCTGAGTGAAAAATATAAATGACAGTATGTGAGCGATAGATTGTATATCGCTCAGGCAGAGCGACTGGTGTCAGTTCAGTTGGAGGAATATTGCTTAGGTCAGCCAATGATGAAAATGTTGGATAAAGTTTTGGTTATTTAATTGGTTGAAAAGTGAATTAAAAAAAATGATTTCAACTCCATGATATGCTGAAATATAAAAGAAAAAAAGATGATATATATTCTAATAAATTAATATTGTTAAAAATATATATATGAAATTAAAGCCATTTTATGACAAATGTCTTAAGAAAATATAGATAATCATTCTTGTTTGCACTATCATTTGTTTGTTTTTTGTCTGAGATCGTTTCTGGTCGCTAAAGAAAAATAGCGATGGAAAGGATATTCCGTTCTTTACCGCTTCGGGGGAAGCTATGAAAAACCGTTTTTTTCTAAAAAATCCAATCGTAATGAGTGGTTTGTTATTCGGTAGTTTTGCGCCTATGTTGCATGCTGAGACAGCACAAGAGAGCAAAACCATGGTTCTGCCTACCATTCAGGTGATCGGTTCACAGGATGATGCTGTTTCTAAGATACCGGGTGCGGCAGTCATTGTAGATCAAGAACAGATCCAAAAATTCATCCCAACCTCAACTGAAGATATTTTAAAGCGTGTTTCAGGTGTTTATGTCAAACCTGAAGAAGAGTCTGCTGTTGTTGCCAATATCGGTATGCGTGGTATTAGTTCGGCTGATTATAAAACCTTAATTTTAGAAGATGGTGTACCTGTTGCACCGGGTCTATTTGTGGGTAATGGCCGTTATTACAATCCGCGTGTACAACGCATGGATAGTATTGAAGTTCTGAAAGGTTCTTCGGCATTGCGTTATGGCCCATCAAATATTGGTGGAGTCATTAACTATCGTACCAAGCAACCTAAAGATGGTGCATTGGTCGATCTGTCGATTGGCTCTTGGGATACCTATAAAACCACAGTTGAATTGGGTGGCAGCTCTCCAAATAAAGATAGTAACTTTGGTGCAATTTTAAGTTGGGCGAAAAGTGACGGTTTCATGGACAAGAGCTATGAAATGAAAGATGCAGTCATCAAAGCGGGTACCGCGATTGGCGATAACCAATGGTTAGGTGTTAAATTTACCCATTATGAAAATGATGCCAACATTTCATATCGTGGGCAGTTCTTGGGTGAATATCATGCCAAGAAAAAGAATAACCCTGCACCAGATGATTGGTTCTTGACTGAACGTAACTCATTCGACATCAATCACCGTTGGAACATCAACGCGGATACAGAACTTCAAACCTTAGTGTATTGGAGTGAAATGAACCGTGATTACTGGCGTTATGAGGTCGATCAAGATAACCCAATTACTGTGGATGGACGATGGAATTATCGTAATGGCCCAGGAACACGTGGAAATGGAAAAGGCGGTCAAGATAATTGGGATTTGCGCGGCAATAACCGTGCTTTTGAGCGTATTGGTGCTGAAACCCGTTTAGTGGCAAAACATGATTTATTCAATATGCCAAGCGAGGCTGAAGTTGGTCTACGCTTGATGAATGAAAAGATGGATGATATTACTATCGATGCAACACGTACAACACCACGTACAGGTAACGTTAGTAAGAATACAAAAGATACTGCCAAAAGTGTCGCGTTATATGCGCAAAACCGTTTAGATATTACCGATCAATTATCATTGACACCGGGTCTTCGTATCGAACGCTATGAGCAACAACGGGAAGATAAACGAAAGAATGAAACGGTTAAGACCTCTAATACAGAAGTGATGCCTGGTCTAGGTGTGACCTTCCAATTGATTCCAGCTGTACAGCTTTATGGTAGTGTTTATAAAGCCTTTTCTCCAGCGTTGAATGGTGATTCTCTCAGTGGTATGAAGGATCAAAAATTGGATGCAGAAACTGCGGTCAGTTGGGAGTTGGGTTTAAGAGGTCAGAAGGATATCTTTAAATATGAGTTGACTGCCTTCCGAATGGACTTTGATAACCAAATTATTCCAGCAAACAGTAACTCTGACTTTCAAAGCACCAATGGTGGAAAGACCTATAATCAAGGTCTTGAAAGTGCGATCAGTGTAGAATTGGAAAATGGCTTTGATGTATTTGCCAATGTTACTTGGGTGGCAGATGCACAGTTCAAAGGTGATCGATACAATAAAAATGGTACGCTTAAATCAAGAAATGGCGATCGTGTACCATATACGCCAGAATGGGTTGCAAATTTAGGTTTCGGTTATAGCTATGCGGGTTTACGTACCCAGCTTAGCGCGAACTATATGGGTTCGCAGTTTACTGATGAGCTCAATACCAAACCAATTGTAGAAAATACATCAGGTTTCTTTACTGGGAAAATTGATGCTTATACAACCGTTGATTTAACCTCTCGCTATACACTCAATGATCAAGTTGAATTCTACGGCGCAGTGAAAAACTTGGAAGACAAGCGTTATATGGCAAGCTTGCGTCAAGGGATTTATGTAGGCCCTGAGCGTTCATTTGAAGCAGGCATTCGCTATCGCTTCTAATTACATTTATTCATAAATAAAAGCCCTCATCCTAAGATGGGGGCTTTTTGTATTGATTTAGCATAATTCCGTTTAAGCAGCTGGTTGTAAAGCACGTTTCGCAGCAGGAGAGTTGTTTAAATAGTTGACCGCATCTTGGGTATTTCCTTCTTTGACAGGATCATACCATGGCATGAGGTAATCAATTTGTTGTGAAATTAACCAAATTGGGTTTGGTAATATTTGATCATCTTTGCGTCCCTGTCTATACCATTCTAACCAAATCCAAGGTTTGAACGGACTCGGTTTCTTATCGGCAAAACGAGGGTCTTGCCCCATGATGTGTGCTGCGCCATCCACCCATAAGCCAAGTACGCCAATAATCACCGCAACGCTGAGATAGTAACGAGCGATATAACCACCACCGAGATGACGATAGAGATCAAAGGCAACGGTACGGTGTTCGATTTCTTCTGAACCATGCCATTTGATTAAGTCAATCATTTCTGGGTCAGCACCAAGCTCTTCCCAGCGTTTGTTATACAACGCATATTTGCCTAGTACACAGGTCATATGCTCAACAGTAGCGATAACACCTAAACGGAACAGATCCCATTGATGATCAAGTATTTTTGGGACTTGTTTGCCAAAAGGTTTATCCGCTAAAGCTTTGCCAAATACAAAGTCCATAATGTCGAGATTACGTTGAATATCTATATTACGCTGGCTTAGATATTCTTTGTTTGCCGAGGTATGTGCAACTGCATGCATGGCTTCTTGGCGAATAAATGCTTGTACATCTTCTTTCAGTTTTGGGTCGGTAATTTCAGGCAAGACTTTATTGTACAAACGACAGAACCAAAACTCACCTGCGGGTAAGATATTGTTAATTTCATTAATAAAATAACTGGCGAAAGGCTGATTTGGAATCCAATCTACAGGCGTTTTTTCCCAATCAAACTTTACTTTGCGAGGGAGAATTTTATAGTCAATCGAAGAACCAAGAACTTTGTTCTTCACAAATGATAGTAATTTCATCGTTTAGTCCTAATCGATAGTGCAATGAACCAATAGTATGGAGTATATGAAAATACGCCACCTGTTGTGTTTAGCAATTCAGGACAATTAAAATTTATTTTATGCATCAAGTTGCATGAATTGCAATATGAGGGCTTTTTGAGACTTTATTCTCGTTGTATGTCTTACGAAACCTTGTTTCTCATCACGCAGTTTCGCAAAATATATTATATATCGTCTAAAAAATTGCAGCCGTATACGGCTCATGCTGCAAACATATATGAAAGACTCAGATACTATTCTTCAAGATCAGTATCTGTAGCTTCTGGAATCTGATCGAGGTCAAATTCAGTCGGTTGGTCGAGCGTGTAATTCAAACGTCCACCCATCACACTTGCCAGTTCTTCTAAACCAATCTTATTAAGTGATGAGAACAGTTGAATCGAAAAGTCTAGCTTCATCTTTTTCAATTGTTGTTTCACATCTAATAAAGTTTTATTGGCAGGGCCACGATTGAGTTTGTCCGCCTTGGTTAAAAGGATATGTACAAACAAATGACGTGAATGCGCCCATTCCAACATCATTAAGTCAAAATGCTGCAATGGATGGCGAATATCCATCAATAACACTAAGCCTTGTAAGCTTTGGCGGTGGATTAAGTAATTTTCCAGTTCTTTTTGCCACACCAGTTTCATCGCTTCAGGCACGGCTGCATAACCGTAACCTGGTAAATCGACTAAACGTTGGTCAGGATTGCCTAAGCTAAAAAAGTTGATCATTTGGGTGCGACCCGGTCTTTTTGATGCGCGCGCCAATTGTTTTTGATTGGTCAGTGCATTGATTGCACTGGATTTACCTGCATTTGATCGACCAGCGAAAGCAATTTCATAGCCTGTATCTTCTACGCATAAAGCAAGCTTTGGCGCACTCATTAAAAACTCAGCTTGGCGTAACCAATTTAAAGACTGGTTTGCATAAAGTGTTAATGCAGGATCAGTCTGTTTCTCATAACTGATTTTTTCTTTTGGGGCGAGTTTAGCTTTGGTATCTTTCGATTGTTGACGCTGGCGCATAGAAGCTTACTTTAAAATTTGAAATAGCGAGATCCATTATAAAGGATGTCGGAGATTCGTGCGAATCCTCATGACGAGGCTTTTGGAATGAGTTGTAAAAAATCAATATTTGAATGCTGAGACGAGGGTAGGATACTGTGTTGCAATACTTCTCCCACGGTATATTGATCAAGACTTTGATAAAAGCTCTCCAATGCTTGATCTAAAACTCCTTTAAGTCCGCAGTGCGCACGCAAAACACAAGGTGGGGTATTGCATTCTACAATTTGCTGATGACCTTGTAAGATGCGAACGATCTCACCGAGTTTTAGATTTTTAGCTTCTGGGTTGAGACGAATACCGCCGCCTTTACCACGTGTGGTAATGATCCAGTGTTGCTTCCCCATAAAGTGAACAATTTTAACCAGATGGTTTTGCGAAACATGTAAATCTTGAGCAATATCTGCAATCGTATACGGTACATCACTCGGGCGAGCGACATACATCAAAATTCTAAGTGCATAATCAGTAAACTTATTGAGTTGCATGGTATTTCACTCAATCTAATGCTTTAAATACAAAGGGCTAGTCTATCATAGACTAGCCCTACGCAAAATGCAGCGCCGATTAGTTGAGTTTGACACCACCCGTGCCAAAAGCCTCGCTATGGATATTTTCTGCTGCAATGCCACGAGCGATCAGTGCTTTATGCTGTTCTGCCATAAATGGCATTGGGCCACATAAGTAATAATCTGCACTTGTCGGTAATAATGCAGCATCCATCGAACTTAAATCTAAGCGCCCTACAATGTCGTAATCTTCCCCGAGTACATCATCCGTATGTGGAAATTCATAAGCCGTAAAGGTGCTGAGACGTGGATACTTGGCTTTAAGTTCATGAATATGTTTTTTCATCGCATGAACTTGGCTGCTACGACATGCATGGATAAAACTGACAGGTTGTGGCATATCCAAAGTCACCAATTGATTGAGCATGGCAATCATTGGGGTTAATCCGACACCACCACTAATGAAGACATTGCGCTTGTTACTATTCATTAAGTAGAAATTCCCTGTTGGTGCAGACACTTCAATTTCTGAGCCTTCAGCTAAACCATGTAATGTACTTGAAACCCAGCCACTTGCTAACTCACCTTTTTCATCTTCGCGCTTCACAGATATACGTAAATAATCCGATTGTGGGCTAGTGGATAAAGTATATTGACGTGGCTGTCTGAGATTCAGCTCAGGCACAAAGACACGAACAGAGATGTATTGACCTGCTTCATATTGTGGTAAATCACCGCCATCGACTGGCGCAAGATAGAAGGAGGTGATTTCATCACTTTCAACGACTTTCTTGGCGATTTTAAAATTGCGCCAGCCTAACCAACTGCCTTTATTTTGCTGATGTTGCTCATATATGGCTTTTTCAGTGCTGATGAATAGATTAGCCAATTGACCATAAGCAGCCGCCCAAGCGTCAATAAGTGGATCTTGCATTGAAATATTCAGAACTTCACTGATGGAGTGGAGGAGGTTTTCACCCACAATGCCGTAATCTGGTGATTGAATATTTAGGCTGACATGTTTGTGTGCAATCAGTTCAACCACAGGTAAAAGCACGGAAGGATCTTCAATATTTTCAGCATAAGCGAGGACTGCGCCAGCAAGTGCCTGTGCTTGTGCGCCACTACGTTGATGCCCCATATTAAAGGTTTCTTTTAATTCAGGATTATTTCCTAACATGCGGTTATAAAAATAGCCCGTTAACGCGACACCATTTTCACGCAGTACAGGAACAGTGGCTTTTACAAGGTCAATTTGCTGCGGAGTCATTTTAGATCTCTCTTGGCTATCGTTTATAAGATGTATTTAAAATATACCTTTAATTTTGCATTTGCAATATGTATTTAAATAAAACCATAAAAAAAATAAGGGATAATAAATTATCCCTTGATTGATAAATGAATAAAGCTTTATTTTCCAAATAATGAACCTAATAGCCCACGGACAATTTTTTGCCCAGAACTCCCACCTAAACTACGCGCGGCACTCTTGGCAAAAGTCCCGACAATGTCTTGGGTCATTTTGGCGCGTTGTTGGGCTGCTTTTTCCTCAGCACGTTGTTGCTCGCGGGCTAAACGTTCTTGCTCTTTGAGTTGTTGTTTTTCGGCAGCTTCTTGTTCTTTGAGTTGTTGCTTTTCGAGTTCAGCTTGCTGTTTTTGTTGCTCACGTTCAGCGACTTTGTTTTGCAGCATTTCATAAGCACTATCTCGATCAACTGCCTGATCGTATATACCTGCAACGATACTCTGCGCAATAATCACTTGGCGTTCTTCGACGGTGATGGGGTTAAATGATGAGTAAGGTGGCATCACCCAGCCACGTTCTACAATCTGCGGCGTACCTTGTTCATCTAGACAACTAATCAATGCTTCACCCACTGCAAGTTCAGTAATGGCTTGATCCACTTTAAAGTCTGGATTGGCACGGAAGGTATCAGCCGCAGTTTTGACTGCTTTTTGATCCTTCGGTGTAAATGCACGTAATGCATGTTGTATTCGATTTCCCAATTGACCTAATACGCTTTCAGGTAGATCCAGTGGGTTTTGGGTGATGAAGTAGATCCCAATGCCTTTGGAGCGAATTAAGCGAACCACTTGCTCGATTTTTTGCTGTAAGGCTGGGCTGGCATTATCAAATAATAAATGTGCCTCATCGAAGAAGAACACCAATTTAGGTTTATCCATATCGCCGACTTCAGGCAGTTGTTCAAAGAGTTCTGACAACATCCAAAGTAAGAAGGTGGCATATAGTTTTGGGGTATTCATGAGTTTATCGGCAGCTAAGATATTGATATAGCCATGACCGTTACTATCAGTTTGAATGAAATCCAGAATATTTAGACTGGGTTCGCCAAAAAACTGCTCGCCACCTTGATCGCCCAATGCCAATAGATTGCGCTGAATCGCACCGATACTTGCAGGAGATAGATTGCCGTATTCTGCTTTCAATTCGGAAGTGTGTGCGCTGACATAACTCAGCATCGATTTAAGATCTTTAAAGTCGATGAGTAATAAGCCTTGATCATCGGCAATGCGGAACACGGCTGAGAGTACACCTTCTTGGGTGTCATTTAGATTGAGCATGCGTGCTAACAGCAATGGGCCAATTTCTGAGATCGTGGTGCGAATCGGATGTCCTTGTTGCCCAAATAAATCCCAAAAGATCACAGGAGATGCTGCAAATGCGACGCTGTCTACTTTGAGTAGGTTGAGGCGTTCTTCAAATTTGGGACTACTGCTGCCTGCTTTGGCGAGACTCGAAACATCACCTTTGGCATCGGCCAAGAATACAGGGATGCCAAGCCGAGAGAAGCTTTCTGCAAGAACTTTGAGCGTAACAGTTTTACCTGTACCCGTTGCACCTGCGATCAAACCATGTCGGTTGGCAAATTTAGAATGTAGAACAATATCTTGTGTTGTATCTGTGGTTTTTTTCGCAATAATGATGGGTGTGCTCATTCTTCACCTATTCTTCGTGTTATTCCAGTTGTTTTAGTGCATTTTGAATATCTTGGATCAAATCTTCGGGATGTTCTAGTCCTATACAGAAGCGAACCAATAAACCTTGTTGTAAATGTGTATTTTCAAGTGTGCGCATTTGTTTTAAGTCGTATAGCATGACTAAGCTAATAGGCCCACCCCAACTAAAACCTAGTTTGAAAAGGTCTAAGCTATCGCAAAACTTTCGAACGGCTGCAAGGTCATATTCAGGTTTAAAGATCACGCTGACTAAACCAGCGCTTTTGCCTGTGTTACACACGTCCTTCCAGAAGCAATGACCCGCTGAATCGGGGTTGCTTGGATGCAGTACTTGGCTGAATTGAGGTTGGTGTTTTAACCATTCGAGTAGCTTATTTGCATTTTGTGCTTGTTGTTCATAACGTAAAGACATGTGTGCCAAGCTACGCTGGATTTGTGCGGTGTCATCACCAGAAACAGAGATGCCTTGTATCGCATGCATACGGAACAGTTTGTGGTGTAACGCTTGATCACGTGTTACGACCGAGCCCATGAGTATGTCACCGCCGCCGCTTGGATATTTAGTCAATGCATGAACGGTGATATCCACTGAAAGATGTTCATCTGAAAAATCAAAGGCATTAAAGGCAAGTCCAGCACCCCATGTGTTATCTAGCGCTGTTAGCACATTCGCTTGTTGAGCCTTTTTGACTAGGTGCTTTAAGTCTGGAAACTCAAGAGTGATCGAGCCAGCAGCTTCTAACCAAATCAGTTTGGCTTTATCTGTAGGTTGAAAGCTGTCCGCATCAATTGGATTGTAAATCTTAACGGTGATGCCATAACGATCTTGTAGATTGTTTAAATGTTCTAAATTAGGGCCATAAATATTATCGGCGACCCAGACTTCATCACCTGCGTTTAATACTGCACTATTCACTAAATTAATCGCAGATAAACCACTTGGTGCAAGTAGGCAATAACTACCGCCTTCGATTTGAGCGATATTGTCTGCCAGAGTGAATGTGGTTGGAGTGCCATGAGTGCCGTAACTATAGTCATAAGCATCGGTCCAGTGGCGATCAAAAAGGTGCGCTGTGGATTGAAAAATAATGGTGGATGCACGAAATAGGGGAGGTTGAACCGTCTCAATGTATTGAGGGGCTTGGCGTGGTGCATGAACGAGGTCAGTTTGTCTATTTTTATGTGTAGTCATGGGGCAAAATCAAAGCGATATAATGAATTAGGTTAAGAGAAAATAAGCAAAGCTGCTAGTGATTTGCATGTTTTGTACAGAATCGGTACAGATAGAATACTCTGACTTAGAACTGGCTTTATTTTTGCTAAGAATTATTATCATTCTAACTAAAATAGGTTTTAGCGCATGAAGTCGCATTTAAGAGTGCATTATTTTCAGCACATCGCAGGTGAAGGTTATGGAAGTTGCTACGATTACTTAAAGGCAAATCAAGCAAAAATTACCGCAACTGAATTTTTCGCCTTACCCGTTGATTTACCACTCGAATTGGAAGCATTGCCAAGGGTGGATGAGGTCGATCTACTCATCATTATGGGTGGAACGATGAGCGTCAATGATGAGGTGAATTATCCTTGGTTGAAGCTAGAAAAAAGGTGGTTGCGTCGTTATCTGGCAGCAGGTAAGCCAGCGATTGGTTTGTGTTTGGGTGGTCAGTTGATCGCAAATGCGTTGGGTGCGGCAGTAAGTCGAAATCCTCATCAGGAATTGGGCTGGATGGATGTCGGCAGAGCGACGCATATCCCAGAAAATTGTTTTCAAATTCCTGAGAAAATTAACATTATGCAATGGCATAGTGAGACTTTTGAAATACCACGCGGTGGTGTGCATTTGGCTGAAAATAGCGTGTGTCGCAATCAGATGTACCAGATTGGGCGCAATGTGCTTGGTTTTCAATTTCATCCTGAAATTACGCCGCATGCTTTACATCTTTTGATCGAGAATGAGGAGGATGCGGCTGTGTTTAATGGTGAGTACGTACAACCGATATCTGAGCTAAAAAGAACTCTGAAAAGCAAATTTGAGCAAGGAAATCGTTTGCTTAATCAAGCAATAGACTACGTAGTGAGCGCATAAGACAGGTTAAAATCTAAAAATAAAAAAGAAGAATTGCATAAGACTTAAACAATCGCTATAATGAGCGTCCCTCAATAGGAGGGCGTTTACTGCGAGTAAAGTAGTAAATGCATGACAGTCGTGGCATCGATCACGACCATAGTGATTTTCACTGCCCTTGACACTTACCTAAAAGGTGAGGTGCGTCATGGGTGATTCTTTATATATTTGGCTTGGAGTTTACTGGTATGTCTAACCAGAGAATTCGTATCCGTTTGAAGTCTTTTGATCATCGTTTGATTGATCAATCTGCTCAAGAGATCGTAGAAACCGCTAAGCGTACTGGCGCACAAGTGTGTGGTCCAATTCCGATGCCAACGCGCATCGAACGCTTCAACGTTCTTACTTCACCACACGTCAACAAAGACGCACGTGATCAGTATGAAATCCGCACATACAAACGTTTGATCGATATCGTTCAACCAACAGATAAAACTGTTGATGCATTGATGAAGTTAGATCTTGCTGCTGGTGTAGATGTTCAGATCGCTTTGGGTTAAGGCTTTCGGTTGATTAACGTTAAGTTAATTAGGCCGCTTTTTTAGAGGTTTATGCACATGGCTATTGGTTTAGTCGGTCGCAAATGTGGTATGACTCGCATCTTTACTGATGCTGGTGTATCTGTACCTGTTACAGTTATCGAAGTCGATCCAAACCGCATTACGCAAATCAAAACACTTGAAACTGATGGTTATCAAGCAATTCAAGTAACTACTGGTGAACGTCGCGAATCGCGCGTAACTAACGCTCAGAAAGGTCACTTCGCGAAAGCGGGTGTTGCTGCTGGTCGTTTGGTTAAAGAGTTCCGTGTTACTGAAGCTGAGCTTGACGGTCGTGAAGTTGGTGGTTCTATCGGTGTTGACATGTTTACAGTTGGTCAAGTAGTTGACGTAACTGGTCAATCAAAAGGTAAGGGCTTCCAAGGTGGTGTTAAGCGTTGGAACTTCCGTACGCAAGATGCTACTCATGGTAACTCGTTATCTCACCGTGTTTTAGGTTCTACAGGTCAAAACCAGACACCTGGTCGCGTGTTCAAAGGCAAGAAAATGGCCGGTCACTTAGGTGATGAACGCGTAACAGTTCAAGGTCTTGAGATTGTATCTATTGACGCTGAACGTTCTGTTTTAGTTGTTAAGGGTGCTATTCCTGGTTCAACTGGCGGTGACGTTATCGTGCGTCCTACCATCAAGGCCTGAGGGGAAATACTGTGAATTTAAAAACTGTTTCCGGCTCTGCTGTTGAATTGTCTGAAGTTGCTTTCGGACGTGAATTTAACGAAGCTCTTGTACACCAAGTTGTTACAGCTTATTTAGCTGGTGGTCGTCAAGGTACTCGTGCTCACAAATCACGTGCAGATGTTTCTGGCGGTGGTAAAAAACCATTCCGTCAAAAAGGTACTGGTCGCGCTCGTGCGGGTTCTATTCGTAGCCCAATCTGGGTAGGTGGTGGTAAAACTTTTGCTGCTCGCCCACAAGATTGGTCTCAAAAAGTAAACCGTAAGATGTATCGCGGCGCAATGCAATGTATCTTAGCTGAACTTGTTCGCCAAGATCGCCTTGTGTTAGTTGAAGAGTTTGCTGTTGCAGCTCCAAAAACTAAAGAATTGCTTGCTAAACTTAACGACTTGAATGCAACTCGTGCATTGATCATTACAGATGCTGTAGATGAGAACTTGTATCTTGCAGCGCGCAACCTTCCACACGTAGATGTGGTAGATGCAACTGCGATTGATCCTGTTAGCTTGATCGCATTTGATAAGGTTGTAATGTCTGTAGCTGCTGCTAAGAAAATTGAGGTAGAACTCGGATGAACAACGAACGTATCTATCAAGTCCTTCAAGGACCAGTATTCTCAGAAAAAGCACAAGTTTTAGGTGATACTGCTGGTGTTCAAGTGTTCAAAGTTGCGCTTAATGCCAACAAACTTGAAATCAAAAAAGCAGTTGAGCAACTCTTTGGTGTTGAGGTTGTTAAAGTAAACACAACAATCACTAAAGGTAAAACAAAACGCTTTGGTAAAACATTAGGACGTCGTTCTGATGTGAAAAAAGCATACGTCACCCTGAAAGCTGGCCAAGATGTTGAAATGGCTGACTTGGGCGATACCGCTGAAAACGCAGCGGAATAAGGACGAGAATTATGCCAATTCAAAAATGTAAGCCAACGTCTCCAGGACGTCGCTTTGTAGAGAAAGTGGTTCATAGCCATCTCCACAAAGGTGCACCTTATGCGCCGTTGGTTGAAGCAAAAAAACGTACTGGTGGTCGTAATAATAATGGTCACATCACTACACGTCATGTAGGTGGTGGTCATAAACAAAACTATCGTATTGTTGACTTTAAACGTAATAAAGATGGTATTCCTGCGACTGTAGAGCGTATTGAATACGATCCTAACCGTACAGCTCATATTGCTTTAGTTCTATATGCTGATGGTGAACGTCGTTATATCATTGCGCCAAAAGGCCTACGTGCTGGTGATAAAGTTCAATCTGGTAACGATGCTCCAATTCGTCCAGGTAACTGCTTGCCGCTTCGTAATATGCCAATCGGTTCTACCTTGCACAACCTTGAACTTAAAATCGGTAAAGGTGCTCAATTAGCACGTTCTGCTGGTACTTCAGTTCAGTTGTTGGGTCGTGATGGTTCTTACGCTATTGTTCGTTTACGTTCAGGTGAAATGCGCAAAGTCCATGTTGAATGTCGTGCTGTAATTGGTGAAGTTTCTAACCAAGAAAGCAACCTTCGTTCATTGGGTAAAGCTGGTGCTTCACGCTGGCGTGGTATTCGTCCTACCGTTCGTGGTATGGCGATGAACCCGGTTGACCATCCACACGGTGGTGGTGAAGGACGTAGTAAAGGTATTCAGCCTGTAAGTCCATGGGGTCAAAAAGCTAAAGGGTACAAGACACGTACCAATAAGCGTACGACTAAGATGATTATTCGCGACCGTCGCGTCAAGTAAGGAA
Organism: Acinetobacter sp. NIPH 298; assembly: GCF_000369505.1. GTDB lineage: Bacteria > Pseudomonadota > Gammaproteobacteria > Pseudomonadales > Moraxellaceae > Acinetobacter. Next base: position 126,062 of record NZ_KB850053.1, on the reverse strand, counting down.
TCTGAATAATGCCTCGTTCATTAAAAAAAGGTCCATTCGTCGACGCACATTTGTTCGCTAAAGTTGAAGCTGCTATTGCTGCTAACAACCGTAAGCCGATCAAAACTTGGTCACGTCGTTCAATGATCCTACCAGACTTTGTTGGTTTAACAATTTCTGTTCACAATGGTCGTAACCATGTTCCAGTAATTATTTCTGAGCATATGGTTGGTCATAAACTCGGTGAATTCGCGCCAACTCGTACCTATCGTGGTCACGGTGTTGATAAGAAGTCTAAACGTTAATAGGTGCTATGATGGAAGTAACTGCAAAATTACGCGGTGCCGCTATCTCGGCACAGAAAGCACGTTTAGTTGCTGATTTGATCCGTGGTAAATCGATCGCGCGCGCGCTAGATATTCTAAATTTCAGCAACAAGAAAGCGGCTGTGCTTGTTAAAAAAGCACTTGAATCTGCGATCGCGAATGCTGAACACAATAACAGCTTAGATGTTGATGACCTTAAAGTAACTACGATTTACGTTGATGAAGGTGTAAGCCTTAAGCGTATCATGCCACGTGCTAAAGGCCGTGCAGATCGTATTACTAAGCGTACTTGTCACATCACCGTTAAGGTAGGGGTTTGATATGGGTCAGAAGGTTCATCCAATCGGTATCCGCCTGGGTGTTGTGAAACGCCATAACGCTAACTGGTATGCGAGTCCGAAACAATACGCTGAATATTTACTTAAAGATCTTCAAGTTCGTGAGTTTTTAAATAAAAAACTTAAGAATGCGATGATTAGTAATATTCTTATCGAACGTCCTACTGGCGCTGCTAAAGTAACTATTAGCACTGCTCGTCCAGGTATCGTAATCGGTAAAAAAGGCGAAGATATCGAGAAATTACAGCGCGAACTCACCACTATTATGGGTGTTCCAGCTCAAGTAAGCATCAATGAAATTGATCGCCCAGACTTGGACGCGCGTTTAGTTGCTGAAGCAATTGCTTCACAATTAGAGAAGCGTGTGATGTTCCGTCGTGCTATGAAGCGTGCGGTACAAAACACAATGCGTGCTGGCGCTAAAGGTATCAAAGTTGAAGTTTCTGGTCGTTTAGGTGGTGCAGAGATTGCTCGTACTGAATGGTATCGTGAAGGTCGTGTACCTTTGCATACACTTCGTGCAGACATCGACTACGCAACTGTACGTGCTGAAACAACTTACGGTACGATTGGTGTTAAAGTTTGGATTTTCCGTGGCGAGATCTTAGGTGGCATGAAACAAGTCATGAACCCTGCTCCTGCTGAAGATCGTCCAGCTAAACGTGGTCGTGGTCGTGGTGAAGGTCAAGAGCGTCGTGGTCGTCGCGGTGACCGTGCTGCTGACAAGGGAGAATAATCCATGTTGCAACCTAAACGTACCAAATTCCGTAAAGTGCACAAAGGCCGTAATACTGGTCTAGCGCATCGTGGTAGTACAGTATCATTTGGTTCGATCGCAATTAAAGCAACTGAACGTGGTCGTATGACTGCGCGTCAAATTGAAGCTGCGCGTCGTACCATTAGCCGTCGTATTAAACGTGGTGGTAAAATCTTCATCCGTGTATTCCCGGACAAACCAATTACTGAAAAACCATTAGAAGTTCGTATGGGTAAAGGTAAGGGTAGTGTGGAATACTGGGTTTGTCAGATTCAACCAGGTAAGATCCTGTACGAAATTGAAGGTGTTAGCGAAGAGTTAGCGCGCGAAGCATTTGCTTTGGCTGCAGCTAAACTTCCGTTTAAAACCACTATCGTGACTCGGACGGTAATGTAATGAAAACTAAAGATCTACGTGAAAAATCGGTAGAAGAGTTGAAAGCTTTGCTTGATGAGCAACAGCTTAACCAATTCCGTCTTCGTATGGCGAAAGCAACTGGTCAATTGGGTAAATCGCACGAAGTGCAAATTGCTCGTAAAACTATTGCTCGTATCAAGACACTCCTTACCGAAAAACAGGGGAACGGACAATGAATGAAAAAACAGTCCGCACGTTAACCGGCAAAGTCGTAAGCGACAAAATGGACAAGTCTATTGTTGTGCTTATTGAACGCCGCGTTCAACACCCGTTGTATGGCAAATCAATCCGCCGTTCAACTAAATTACACGCTCATGATGAGAACAACGTTGCTAAAACTGGCGACCTAGTGACCATTAAAGAAAGCCGCCCAATTTCTAAAACTAAAGCTTGGGCTTTAGTGGAAGTCGTTGAAGCAGCTGCTGAGTAATTAGACGTTCTTGTTGCATCATCGGGCGATTTCGAGTACTCTTTGAGCCTTTCGAAATTGTGACCGGTGATGCTCGGTTTTGGAGTAGGGCAATGATTCAAACCGAAAGTATGCTCGACGTAGCAGACAACAGTGGTGCACGCCGCGTACAATGTATCAAAGTACTAGGTGGTTCACATCGTCGTTATGCTTCTGTTGGCGACATTATTAAAGTTACTGTAAAAGAAGCAATTCCACGCGCACGTGTTAAAAAAGGTGACGTAATGAATGCTGTAGTTGTTCGTACAAAGTTCGGCATTCGTCGTCCAGATGGATCTGTGATCCGTTTTGATGATAACGCTGCTGTTATTTTGAACAACAATAAAGCTCCGATTGCTACTCGTATCTTCGGACCGGTGACTCGTGAACTTCGTACTGAACAGTTCATGAAAATCATTTCATTGGCTCCTGAAGTTCTATAAGAGGCAATCATGGCTAAGATTAAAAAAGGCGATCAAGTAATTGTGATCGCAGGTAAAGAGAAAGGCAAACAAGGTATCGTTTTGTCTGTTTCTGAAGATCGAGTTAAGGTTGAAGGCCTTAACTTAGTGAAGAAGCATCAGAAGCCAAACCGTGTAACTGGCGCCGAAGGCGGTATTGTTACTCAGGAAGCTTCGCTTCATATTTCAAACGTGGCAGTTTTTAATGCTACAACCCAAAAGGCTGACCGTGTTGGTTACCAAGTGATTGATGGCGCGAAAACTCGTGTATTCAAATCAAATGGTGAATCAGTGGCGACAGCGAAGTAATAGGTTGAAAAGGCAATGGCCAGACTTAAAGCACGTTACAATGACGAACTTAAAGCAAAGTTACTAGAAGAACTTGGCATTAAGAATGTGATGGAAATTCCTCGCATCACAAAAATCACCCTTAACATGGGTGTAGGCGCAGCTGCAACTGATAAGAAATTATTAGATGGTGCTGTTGCTGATATGCAACTCATTGCTGGTCAAAAACCAGTTGTGACGCTTGCTCGTAAATCGATTGCTGGTTTCAAAATCCGTGATGGTTGGCCAATTGGTTGTAAAGTTACTTTACGTGGCGACCAAATGTACGAATTCTTGGATCGTTTGATCTCTATCGCAATCCCTCGTATCCGTGACTTCCGTGGTTTCTCAGCGAAATCATTTGATGGTCGTGGTAACTACTCTATGGGTTTAAAAGAGCAAATCGTTTTCCCTGAAATCGATTTTGACAAAATTGATCGTATCCGTGGTTTAGACATCACGATTACGACCACTGCTCGTAGCGATGACGAAGGCCGTGCGCTTATGCGTGCATTCGGCTTCCCGTTCAAATAAGAGGTCGATATGGCTAAGAAAGGTATGATTAATCGCGAATTGAAACGCGAACAGACAGTTGCTAAATACGCTGCAAAACGTGCTGAATTAAAAGCAACGATTGCAAATGTAAATGCAAGTGAGGAAGAACGTTTCAATGCGATGTTAAAGTTACAGGCATTGCCACGTAATGCATCTCCAGTGCGTCTTCGTAACCGCTGTGGTTTAACTGGTCGTCCTCATGGTTACTTCCGTAAGTTCGGTTTAGGCCGTAACAAATTACGTGAAACAGTAATGCAAGGTGATGTACCGGGCGTTGTTAAGGCAAGCTGGTAAGGAGCGACTAAATGAGTATGCAAGATACCGTTGCCGACATGCTAACCCGTGTTCGTAACGCACAAATGGCAAAGAAACAAACTGTTTCTATGCCTTCTTCTAAGTTGAAGGTTGCTATTGCAAACGTACTTCAACAAGAAGGTTATATTTCAAATGTAGAAGTTGCTCAAGAAGAGATTAAATCTACTTTGACAATTACGTTAAAATATTTCGAAGGCAAACCAGTTATCGAAACGGTTAAACGTGTAAGCCGTCCAGGCCTACGCCAATACCGTGGTAAAGATAAACTACCGAGCGTTAAGCAAGGTTTGGGTATTGCAATTGTTTCTACAAGCAAAGGCATCATGACTGATCGCGCTGCACGTGCTGCAGGCGTTGGTGGTGAAGTTATTGCTTTTGTTTCTTAATAGGTGATTCCTCATGTCTCGTGTGGCTAAAGCCCCAGTAACTGTGCCGAATGGTGTAACAGTTACTCAGAACGGCCGGCAGGTCGAAGTGAAAGGCAGCAAAGGTACATTGTCTTTCAACCTGCATGCGCTGGTCGAGCTAAAACAGGAAGAAGGTAATCTTCAACTTGCTCCGGCTAAAGAGTCGAAAGACGCTTGGATGCAAGCTGGTACTGCTCGCGCTGTATTGAACAACCTTGTAAAAGGTGTTAGTGAAGGCTTCGAACGTAAGTTACAGCTTGTTGGTGTTGGTTATAAAGCTGCGGTTAAAGGTACTGTTGTAAACCTTAACCTTGGTTACTCACACCCGATTGACTACGCTTTACCTGAAGGTGTAACAGCGGAAACTCCAACTGCAACTGAAATCGTATTGAAATCAGCAAACAAGCAGTTGTTAGGTCAAGTGGCGGCGGAAATCCGTGCATACCGTTCTCCTGAACCATATAAAGGTAAAGGTGTTCGTTATTCGGATGAAGTTATTCTTCGTAAAGAAGCTAAGAAGAAATAAGGCGCGAGGTTCTTATGAACGAAAAGAAACAAACCCGTTTGCGTCGTGCGAAAAGCACACGCTTGCACATTCGTGCATTGGGTGCGACTCGTTTGTGTGTAAACCGCACTCCGCGTCACATCTATGCTCAAGTTATTTCAGCAGATGGTGGAAAAGTTTTAGCGCAAGCTTCAACTTTGGATGCATCTTTGCGTAGTGGTGCGACTGGTAATATCGATGCAGCAACTAAGGTTGGTGCTTTAATCGCAGAACGTGCTAAAGCAGCTGGCGTTACTAAAGTTGCATTTGACCGTTCTGGTTTTAAATATCATGGTCGTATCAAAGCCTTGGCTGATGCTGCTCGTGAAGGCGGCTTGGAGTTCTAATCATGGCGAAAGTTGAACAAAACGAAGGTCTCGTTGAAAAGCTGGTTGCCGTTGATCGTGTAGCCAAAGTTGTTAAGGGTGGTCGTATCTTCTCTTTCACAGCATTAACTGTTGTGGGTGATGGTAATGGGCGCGTAGGTTTTGGTCGTGGTAAAGCACGTGAAGTTCCAGCTGCTATCTCTAAAGCACTTGAAGCTGCTCGTCGCAACATGATTACTGTAGACCTTGCGGGGACTACTTTACAGCACCCTGTGAATGCTCGTCATGGTGCAAGCCGTGTATACATGCAGCCTGCTTCTGAAGGTACTGGCGTAATTGCTGGTGGCGCGATGCGTGCTGTTCTTGAAGCTGCTGGTGTACATAACGTACTTGCTAAATGTTACGGTTCTACTAATGCTGCTAACGTAGTAAACGCGACTTTCAAAGGTTTGCGTGATATGACTTCTCCTGAGAAAGTCGCTGCGAAACGTGGTAAATCAGTAGAAGAAATTCAAGGGTAATCAATCATGAAAACGATTAAAGTTACCCAGACTAAATCTTCTTCGCATCGTTTAAAAAATCATAAACTTTGCCTACAGGGTTTAGGTCTGCGTCGTATTGGTCATACTGTAGAAGTGCAAGATACGCCTTCTAACCGTGGTATGGTCAACAAAGTTTACTATATGGTTAGTGTAGAGGAATAAGCCATGACTCTGCGTTTAAATGAACTTGCACCAGCAGAAGGTGCTAAGCGTGACAACCGTCGTTTAGGCCGTGGTATTGGTTCAGGCGTTGGTAAGACTGGTGGCCGTGGTGTCAAAGGTCAAAAATCACGTAAAAGCGGTGGTACTCGTCCAGGCTTTGAAGGTGGTCAAACAGCACTTTATCGTCGTTTGCCAAAATTCGGCTTCACTAGCCAAATTGCTTTGAAAACTGCTGAAGTACGTTTGTCTGAGTTGAATAAAGTGGAAGGTGATGTAGTTAGCCTTGAAACTTTAAAAGCTGCGAATGTAGTTCGTCGTGACCAAATTCGTGCTCGCATCGTGCTTTCAGGTGAAATCACTCGCGCGTTCACTGTACAAGGTGTTACGTTGACTAAAGGCGCTAAAGCTGCTGTTGAAGCAGCTGGCGGTAAGGTCGAGGAGTAATCTCGAGTGTCTATGACTCCTAGTTCTTCAGGTCATGTTAACATGATGAAAGGCCAACCGTTTCATGTGAAATACCGTGAAATTATTCGTCGATTAATGTTCTTGATTGGCGCGTTGTTGGTCTTTCGACTAGGAGCGCATATTCCGTTGCCAGGCATTGACAGTGTGGCACTAGCGAGCTTTTTTAAGGCTAATGAAGGTACCTTCTTAGGCTTATTTAATATGTTCTCTGGTGGCGCATTGGAGCGCATGTCAATTTTAGCGTTAGGGATTATGCCGTACATTTCTGCATCGATTATTGTGCAGTTGATGTCTACGGTGGTTCCTTCGTTAGAAGCTTTGAAAAAAGAAGGCGAGCAAGGCAAACGTAAAATCAATCAATACACGCGTTACGGCACCTTATTTCTTGCACTCGTGCAGGGTATAGGGATGTGTGCTGGTTTGATTAGTCAGGGTATTACTTTGACATCAGGCTTGGCATTCTATGTTCCAGCAGTGACTTCGCTTGTTGCAGGAACAATGTTTTTGATGTGGTTGGGAGAACAGATTACCGAACGTGGTGTTGGTAATGGTATCTCAATGATCATTTTTGCAGGTATTGTGGCTGGTTTGCCAAATCTTGTAATTCAGTCGTTCTCGTCTGTTCAGAATGGTCAAGGTAGTTTAATCGGATTAGCTGTCTTCGGTTTATTATCGTTAGCAGTTCTCGCTGCGATTGTGTTTATTGAAAAAGCACAACGTCGTATTCCAGTGAACTATGCTCAAAAACAGCAAGGTCGTCGGGTATTTGCTGCACAGCAAACGCATTTGCCATTAAAAATTAATATGGCGGGTGTTATTCCAGCGATTTTCGCAAGCTCACTGTTATTATTTCCAGCGAGTTTGGGGCAATGGTTAGGGAGTGCTGATCCAAATGCAGGGATTGTAAAACGTAGTCTGCAAGACTTGGCATTGGTGTTATCGCCTGGACAGCCGTTGTATTTGATGCTCTTTGGCGGGTTAATTATTTTCTTCTGTTATTTCTATACGGCACTCGTTTTTAGTCCGAAAGAAGTTTCAGAGAATCTAAAACGTAGCGGAGCATATGTGCCTGGTATCCGTCCAGGTGAGCAAACGGCTCGTTATTTAGATCATATTCTTAACCGTTTGACGTTTATTGGTGCAATTTACATTACCGTGGTGTGTTTAATGCCAATGGTTCTGCAAAGTTCGTTTGGTATTCCATTCCATTTGGGTGGGACATCATTGTTGATTGTTGTTGTCGTAGTCATGGATTTCATGGCACAACTTCAAGCACACCTTACTTCGCATCAATATGACAATCAAACGTTAATGAGAAAAACGACTGCTCATCCGAAGGGATAAGCGCACTTAGAGGTTTCATCATGAAAGTACAAGCTTCTGTAAAGAAAATTTGTGGTAGCTGTAAAGTTATCCGTCGTAATGGGGTTATTCGCGTAATTTGTAGCGCAGAACCTCGTCATAAGCAGCGTCAAGGTTAATTTAATTAAGACCTGTTGATTTCAGTAGGCTAATTAGGTTATTATCCGCCCCTCAAGATTTTTGTGGGGCGGTTGATTATCTCTGCTGCCTTTTTGGAGAAAAGTGAATGGCTCGTATTGCCGGTGTAAACATTCCGGATAACAAGCATGCTGTTATCTCCCTCACGTATATTTTTGGTGTCGGCCGCCATACAGCTAAGAATATCTTAGCTGCTGTTGGTATTGCTGGAACTACAAAAATCCGTGAGTTGGACGATGCACAGCTTGATGCGATTCGTGCAGAAGTTGCTAAGGTTCCAACCGAAGGTGATTTACGTCGCGAAATTTCCATGAACATTAAACGTTTAATGGATTTAGGCTGCTACCGTGGTCTTCGTCATCGTCGCAGCTTGCCTGTCCGTGGTCAACGCACCAAAACTAACGCACGTACCCGTAAAGGTCCGCGCAAACCGATTAAAAAGTAAGATTTCTGGAAGCTAAAAGATGGCTAAAGATACTCGCACACGCAAGAAGGTCACTCGTACCGTCTCTGAAGGTGTTGCACACATTCACGCTTCTTTTAATAACACCATTGTAACGATTACCGATCGTCAAGGTAATGCATTGGCTTGGGCTACCTCTGGTGGACAAGGCTTCCGTGGTTCACGTAAATCAACTCCGTTTGCTGCTCAGGTAGCTGCTGAAGTTGCTGGTAAAGCAGCTTTGGATTACGGTTTGAAAAACCTAGACGTCCTTGTAAAAGGTCCTGGTCCAGGTCGTGAGTCTGCGGTTCGTGCATTAGGCGCAGTGGGTTATAAAATTAACAGCATTACCGATGTGACGCCAATTCCTCACAACGGTTGCCGTCCACCTAAAAAACGTCGCGTGTAAGGAGAAACATTCATGGCTCGTTATATTGGTCCAAAATGCAAACTCTCTCGCCGCGAAGGGACAGACCTGCAACTTAAATCAGGCGTTAAACCGTTTGATGTTAAAACCAAAAAGCACAATAAAGCACCTGGTCAACATGGTGCGGCTCGTGGTGGTAAGCAATCTGAGTATTCACTACAATTACGTGAAAAACAAAAAGTACGTCGTATGTACGGTGTGTTAGAACGTCAATTTAGTAATTACTATAAAGAAGCTGCTCGTGTGAAAGGCGCAACAGGTGAAAACTTGTTGAAATTGCTCGAAAGCCGTCTTGATAACGTTGTTTATCGCATGGGTTTTGGTTCTACACGTTCAGAAGCTCGTCAGTTAGTCAGTCACCGTTCTATTACTTTAAATGGTCGTCGTGTAAACATTGCGTCTATTCAAGTAAAAGCTGGTGATGTAATTGCGGTACATGAAGGTGCTAAACAACAATTGCGTATCAAAAATGCAATTGAATTAGCTGCTCAACGTGGTACACCTGCTTGGATGGAAATTGATCATTCTAAGTTGGAAGGTACGTTCAAAGCTGCACCAGATCGTTCTGATTTACCTGCTGAAATCAACGAAAGCTTGATTGTAGAATTGTATTCTAAATAATCCTTGAGGTAGCAATAAATGACGCGTACTGCAAACGAGTTTCTAACTCCGCAAGCGATCAAGGTCGAAGCGGTGAGCGGGACCTCGGCAAAAGTGATTCTGGAACCTTTAGAGCGTGGCTTTGGTCATACTCTAGGTAATGCTTTACGTCGCATTCTATTGTCTTCTCTGCCTGGCGCTGCTGTGGTAGAGGTAGAAATAGAAGGCGTCGAGCACGAGTACAGTACTTTAGAAGGCTTGCAGCAGGACATCGTCGAGCTCTTGCTGAACCTAAAAGGATTGTCTATTAAGCTGTTCGATCAAAACGAAGCATATTTGACATTAGAGAAACAAGGTGCAGGTGACGTAACAGCAGCTGACCTTCGTTTACCTCATAATGTTGAAGTGGTTAACCCTGATCATTTAATTGGTACTTTGAGTTCTTCTGGTTCATTAAAAATGCGCCTTAAAGTTTCTCAAGGTCGTGGTTATGAAACATCTGACTCTCGTTTCCCTGAAGGCGAAACACGTCCTGTAGGTCGTTTACAGTTAGATGCTTCTTATAGCCCGATTAAGCGCGTGTCTTACACAGTTGAAAATGCTCGTGTAGAACAACGTACTGATCTTGATAAGCTAGTGATCGATCTTGAAACTAATGGTACTGTTGATCCAGAAGAAGCAATCCGCAAAGCGGCGACAATCTTGCAACAACAAATTGCAATTTTTGTTGATCTTCAGAAAGATCAAACACCTGTGGCTCAAGAACCTCGCGAAGAAGTTGACCCAATCTTGCTTCGTCCAGTAGATGATCTCGAGCTAACTGTTCGTTCTGCTAACTGTTTGAAGGCAGAAAATATTTACTACATTGGTGATCTTGTTCAACGTACTGAAGTTGAGTTGTTAAAAACTCCAAACTTAGGTAAAAAATCGTTAACTGAGATCAAAGATGTTTTGGCATCGAAAGGTTTACAACTCGGCATGCGTTTAGAGAACTGGCCACCAGCTAGTCTCCGTATGGATGACCGTTTTGCCTATCGTAGCCGTTAATTAAGTAGGACTATCACCATGCGTCATCGTAATAGTGGTGTGAAATTAGGCCGTACAAGCAGCCACCGTAAGGCGTTGTTCCAAAATTTAACAAATGCTTTAGTTGAGCACGAGTTAATTAAAACAACTTTGCCTAAGGCGAAAGAACTTCGCCGCGTTGCTGAGCCTTTAATCACTTTGGCTAAAAACGATACAGTAGCAAACCGTCGTTTAGCGTTTGCTCGTACTCGCTCTGCAGCAACTGTTGGTAAATTATTTACCATTCTTGGCCCTCGTTACAAAGAACGTAACGGCGGTTATCTTCGTGTTCTTAAAGCGGGCTTCCGTGCAGGTGATGCTGCACCGATGGCTTACGTTGAACTCGTTGACCGTGAAGTAAAATAATACTTCTACGTGTAGAACAGTTGTTCAAAAAAGGTTGGCGAAAGCCAACCTTTTTTATTGTGTATTTTAAAAATTGAAATATCTCAGCCCTTTTCAATAAAAAATTAATGTAATAACTATTTTTTAATATTTATGAAATAGGTTTTGTATAGATAAACCTTAAATGAAGAGCATTTTACTTTTTCAATGGTCCAGAAATCCAATATCCATGATTAGAACAAGTCTTTGGAATTATAGGCGTAACATTTGTTGGTTCTAGATCGTGTAAACCACCACTCAAGGTTATTTGGTCACCAATAAATATAGACTTACCTGTAAAACCCTCAATGATAGTAATTTTTCCATCAAAAGAGTTTTCTAATTTACTATCATGATGCCAAATGATTAAAGGACCTGAATCATTCCCTAATCGAATACAGCCATTTTTATCTACATATAATGAAGAATGAACAGATGAAAGCATTGAAATATTATTTCTGCTTTTATTTATGATTAATACCGGTGTCGTAAAAGACTTTATGGGAGCTTGATTTATACACCCTGAAAATAATATGCTCAAAAGTAGAAAAATAGATAAATTCTGTATTTTCAAATGGTTATATGTAGTCATTGAACTCTAAACGGTAGTTTAAATTATCTAAAATTAATGTAATACAGTTTATACGAAATCTTTGATGTGTTACATGAAGCATCAAAAAAACTTGTTGTAAAAAGTTCTAGAGTTCAATGCGCTAGAATGCCTTTTAAGCGCTTTATATTGTATGGCGTTTTTGATTTGATCAGTATTACACTTTTCTTTTCATCTAAGTTCAAACTAACTAGCTAAAGCATCTAGATAGGAGTGGTGTATAGCTAAGCTAACTCTTGATTGGCTAAAACAGACACCCAGTCGGAAAATTCGAGGTGTATGAGCTCCAATTTTTCTGCAAATTGTCCCGAACTGATATAAAAAAACCGATGAATGACTAAACTTGACATTGTGTATTGTCAAATTTGTGCTTTAATAAACTCATGGTTTCTACTAGGTATAAAAAAAATGGAAAAGCAAGTTGATGTTCTAATTATTGGTGCAGGAATCTCTGGGATTGGTTCTGCTGTGCATATCTCTAAAAACTGTCCACAACGTAGTTTTGAAATCTTAGAGCGTCGTGAAAGTTTTGGTGGAACTTGGGATTTATTCCGTTATCCAGGGATTCGCTCTGACTCTGATATGTCAACTTTTGGTTTTAATTTTAAGCCATGGGCGAAAGAAAAAGTTTTGGCAAGTGGTCCAGAAATCAAGGGTTACCTCGCTGAAGTTATTAACGAATTTAAGTTAAAAGAAAAAATTCATTTTGGTCATCGTGTCCTTTCTGCAAACTATGATTCTGCTAAGAAAAAATGGTTGGTTGAAATAGAAGACAGCAACAAGAAAAAACAAACTTGGTCAGCAAATTTTGTAATGGGTTGTACTGGCTACTACAATTATGATCAAGGTTATGCACCAACATTTCCTCATCAAGAAGATTTTAAAGGTCAATTGATCCATCCACAGCATTGGCCAGAAAATTTAGATTATAAAGGTAAGAAGGTTGTTATCATCGGTAGTGGTGCAACAGCTATTACTCTCGTTCCTTCAATGGTGAAAGGTGGAGCAGGGCATGTTACGATGTTACAGCGCTCACCATCTTATATTGCAAGCATTCCTTCGATTGACTTTATTTATGAAAAGACCCGTAAATTTATGTCAGAAGAAACTGCATATAAATTTACGCGCGCACGTAATATCGGGATGCAACGTGCAATTTATGCACTTGCACTTAAACATCCGAAAACAGTACGTCGTTTATTGTTGAAAGGTATTGAATTACAGCTTAAGGGTAAAGTAGATATGAAACACTTTACACCTAGCTACAATCCTTGGGATCAACGTTTATGTGTTGTACCTGATGGTGATTTGTTCAAAGCACTGCGTGAAGGTCAAGCCAGTGTTGAAACGGATCAAATTGAGAAGTTCACTACGAATGGCGTATTATTGAAGTCTGGTAAGCACTTGGAAGCTGATATTGTCATTTCTGCAACAGGTTTAGAAATTCAGATTCTAGGTGGTGTGAAAGGTTCGATAGATGGTAAGCCAATGAATACCTCTCATCATATGCTGTATCAAGGTGTGATGGTCAGTGATGTTCCGAATATGGCGATGATCATTGGTTATATCAATGCATCTTGGACTTTAAAAGTAGATGTTGCTGCTGACTACATTTGTCGCTTGCTCAATCACATGGACCAGAATGGCTTTGATGAAGTCATTGCCTTGGGTAACCAAGCTGATTTGATGGAAGATACTGTAATGGGGAGTTTGTCATCAGGTTATATCGCCCGTGCTGCTGATGTAATGCCTAAACAAGGTCGTCGTGCCCCTTGGAAAGTAACCAACAACTACCTTGCTGACCGTAAAGAATTGAAAAATGCGAAATTTAATGATGGCGTTTTACAATTTAGTAAACGTGACGAGCAAGCAGATCGTAAACCAAAATTAGTGTCATAATGGTTTAATTGAAGTAAAAAAGCCCTATGCAAATGCATAGGGCTTTTTGTTTAAATGTTGAATGGATATTCTTTAAATAATTTAAATATCGAGTATATTGAGCACATTAAAAAAATTGATCAGCAAGGAAAGTGTGATGAAGCAAATACTAATTTTGGGGACTTTATTATTGAGTACTTTTTCTTTTGCAAGTGATGTCAAACAAAAAGAAGTGATTGCGCAAAAGTTAGTGTCTATAGATGGAACGGAGCAAGGCCTACAAAGTACCGACAAGATGATTTTAGAGCAAATCCGTCTGCGTTTGCCGAAAGATATACCAGAAAGCTTTTATGTGGATTTAGTTAAAAACTTAAATAGTGAGCAAAGAAAGCAATTTATTGTTCAGCGCTATGTCGAAACGTTTAGTCAAAAAGAATTACAAGCGGCATTAACTTTTTATCAATCTACTGAAGGAAAAGTTTGGGCAAAAAAAGCAAGTGAGGTGGGGAGTGAGGTTGCACATTTTACCACACAACATGCACGAACTGCTTTGAACACGACCATGCAGCAGCATATTGAAAATCCGACGGTAAAACAATTAATGGCACGGATGAATCCTACATCTAGTCAGCATTCTGATAAGGTTGAGCCAAAGTAAATGAAAAAGGAATAGTGCTGATGCACTATTCCTTTTTTGGCGTCGATTCGGATTACAAGGTACGTGAAATAAGTTCTTTCATGATTTCATTGGTACCCGCATAGATACGGTTGGCACGGTTGTCGATATAAGCACGTGCAATTGGATATTCCAGCATATAGCCATAACCGCCATGTAATTGTAAGCATTCATCTACAACTTTTGAGAACATGTCAGAGATTTTGTATTTAGCTGCTGCTGCTGCATCCACTCCTAAGTTTTCTTCTAGCTGTAATTCCATGCAACGATCTAGGTAGGTACGACAGAAATCAATTTCAGTTCGTAACTCTGCCAGTTTAAAACGAGTGTTTTGAAACGTACTAATCGCTTTGCCAAATGCTTTACGGTCTTTGGTGTATTGCACTGTATGAGCAAAGGCAGCTTCAGCACCTGCTTGGCAAATGATCGCAACCAGCATACGTTCCCACGCAAGCTCTTTCATCAGCATCATGAAGCCCATACCTTCCATGCCAAGAAGATTTTCTTTGGGTACACGCACATCATCAAAGAACAATTCACAGGTATCTTGACCTTTCATGCCGATTTTATTCAAAGGTTTACCTTTGCTAAAACCTGCACGGTCTGCTTCAACAATAATCAGAGATAAGTTGGCTGAACCTTTTTCATTGTTGCCTGTTTTACAGACGACAATAGCCATGTCACAAAGATAGCCGTTGGTAATAAAAATTTTAGAGCCATTAATCACATATTCATCGCCATCAAGCACGGCTGTGGTGCGAACGGCTTGTAAATCTGAACCTGTTCCTGGTTCTGTCATCGCAATCGCTGTAACGGCTTCCCCTGTTGCCATTTTCGGTAGCCATTGTTGTTTTTGCGCGTCATTGCCAAAGTTATTGATATAGTTGGCAACGATATCTGAATGCAAAGAGAACCCTGTGCTTGAGTCCATTGCATAAGCTTGCTCTTCAATCAGAATCATGCTGTACAGTCGATCTACACCTGAGCCACCATATTCTTCAGGCATGGTGGTGCAGAGTAAGCCAAGTTCACCTGCTTTATTCCACAAATCACGATCGACGTGTTGTTGTTGCTCATATTTTTCAATATTTGGAACAACTTCTTTTTCATAAAACTTACGGACGGTTTCGCGAAATGCTTCGTGATCGGAAGTAAATAGTTTACGCGGTAACATATTTGGAATTGGACGAATAGCACCTGATTGCATTTGTTATTTTTTCCCTAGTCTATTGGATTTAAAAATCATCCTGATCACGATACAAGAAATCGAAAATATTGAACAATGTGATCAATGCTCAATTTGATTGATGTATTTGGTCACTTGAGAAAAATCTCTGCGAACTTTATGGGACGATCGAGTACACTATGGGGAAATTGTTGCGTAGTGGAACAAAGCATGTCTGAAGAAATGACACTGGAAGAACGTAAGGTAATCTATCGTGCACGTCGGGGATTAAAAGAAATCGACGTGTATTTTGACCCTTATGTTAAAAATTACTATCTCAGTGCAGATGTCGCGGAAAAAGCATTATTTGCAGAGTTGGTCGATCAAGAAGATCCTGATTTGCTAGATTGGTTTATGGAGGTAGGTGAGCCACCTCGTACGGAGTTGAAGGACTTTATTTTGAAATTAAAACAATATGTACATGGCTAACCGTGTTTTTGAGTTGCAATACAGTCGCTTTGCTATTGTTTTGCAACTCTTTATTTTTATTATCATTATATGTTTATTATATCGATTGCTCTCTATACCGTTATGGTTGCTCAGCATTGTTATCATGGTGGTTGCTTGGTTTGTATTTCAAAAAAAACCTCAAATACAACGCTTTGAATATTTAGACGGTCAAGAATGGTCTTTTTGTTTCCGTCATTTGCCTCACTCGATTCAACATAGAAAAATCCGACAGATTATTGATCACCAATGCTATATCGTGATCTATTTTTATGATCCTTTGCATCATCCATGTATCATTTGGTGGGATCAATTGTCAGTTTCACAGTGGAAAAACCTGAAAATACTGGCAAAACTTGCTTGATTGTTAGACAACTCTATGGTTGTGTGTTTTAAATAAAATAATACTATTCAATATCTTATATGGTTTTATCACTTGTGTGTTCTAAATTGTTAGATTAAATACTCTAAAATATCCTGAAAATTATGATTGTCCGACAATATGGCGATCAAGTTGGATGCGTTTTGGTTAAAGTACAAACACCAACGTAAAGTATGGTGGAGGTCCAAAATGATGGAAATTCCAACATGGTCGTTTCTGGTGATTGCAGTCATTTTTGCAATTGTAGTAGGAAGAGCAGGAACTTTACTCAGGGAACTTCTTGAGTCACATCAATCTAAGATTGGAGTGAACAAGAGAAAGAGATTGAAAGTGTCATCAATATATCATACTCCCATGAACATTGATGATGAGCGCCAATCTAGTGTCTATCAAAAGTAGACACACAAAGTGTAGGAGGTCTCTATGGAGATTTCAATGTGGATGTTTCTAGTAATTGCAATCGTTATGGCGATTGTTGTAGGAAGAGCTGGAACGTTACTTAAGGATTATTTTCAACAAAACTAAAATGTAAAAAGTTTCACGATTTTACCAGTTAATAAGTAGCATGTGCTGAACCGTCGCAATGCTACTTTTTTTTGCCTGAAATTCCTGTATTCCCAAATATCTGTCAATTCATTGTTCTGTGAAGTGTGTCAAGATATCTATGTCAAAATTAGAGCAATTACTCTTTAACTCGAGTATGGCATCTGATAAGGTACGATTAAAAGGAAAATAAATTAATTAGAGGACAGGAAGTATGTCTAGACTGCATAAAGTTGGACAGGGCGTGGCGGTTGCGTTTTTAACAACATCAATGTTAACAGGGTGTTCGTATGTGATTAAAACTGGGGCAAATGTTGCTCTAGGTTTTGGTGAAAGACATATTGTACCGCCAATTTTAGCAATGGATGATGCTGAAATGGTGTGTAACTCAGGGAATGCTTTAACGCCGGCTGTGATGTCGACCAAAGAGATGGGGGCTGATCCAACGCGGATGGCGGTATTGTTGTATACAGCATCTGGTGTTTGTGCTGAAAATCAAGCATTGGAAGCAGAACTACGTTATTTGCGAGCGGCAAAAGCAGGACAAATTACTGAAGCACAAGATGCGCGTATTGAACAAAAACGTTGGGCAGCGATTGCTGCTCAACGTCAATATACCAGTTATCAGCTTTTCGCAAACCGCTGGGAAACGAAATATAAATATAAATTAGGTGATTCCTGCCCAACTATGCGTAATGATCTAGATCAAACGGTGTACTTGCTAGGGATGGTGAATGGCTTACAAGCAATGACCAATGATATTAATTCTGGTGGCTCAGTCAATGTACCTAAAGATATCGCAGGGATTGTTGAGCGTGGCATGGCCTGTTTGGATAATGAAAAATATTGGGGTGCGCCAATGGCGACCCGTGCAGTGATTTGGACCTTATTACCTGGTGCTGGCGATGGAAAACCTGAACCTTATGCAACCATGAAAGAGTCAATGCAAATTGGTGAGAAAAAAGGTGTTCGTTTAGCGCATGCATTATATGCTGTTGCCGCTCAAGCAAGCGGTGATGATGCGAAAATGCGTGATGCGTTACGTTCTTATGCTGCTGCCTCAGGTGAAGATAAACCAGCAAATCCTCAATTTAGACTAGTTGACCAAATGGCTGGCTTGATGGTGCGTGGTATTGCAGACCGTTATTGGACTGAGAATACGGGTGTACGAGCAAGTGATGAGGGCTTATCTTCATTCTGGGATGAAGAAAAACAAAGTTCATCAGAATTAGATGCATTATTCGATGGTGATGAATAACGATCTGTTCCAGCAGAAAACCTGTTGAGTAACTTGAATTAAACGACCTTTTACAGTTCTCAGTGAACAAATTATTTATGATTTGTGCATCGTAAAAGGTCTGTTTTTGAAGAGGTGTAGATAAATGAAAGATCAAATATGGATACGGAAAGTCATTTTGATCGCTGTATGTATTTCAATATCAGCGAGCTTACAAGTCTTTGCTGATCATTTTATTTATTGGAAACCGAGTTTACTCACAGAGTTCTGGCGTTTATGGACGGCGCATTGGGTGCATGTTGGATGGATGCATTTTTTATTGAATATGTTGGCATTCGCATGTTTGCCGTTCATTTTCCCTCATGTACTTAATCGACATTTATGCGCATTGTTATTGATCCTACCGCCATTTATCAGCCTCATTTTTTATTTTTATTTGCCTTATATTGATGCTTATGCTGGATTGTCTGGTGTTCTGCATGGTTTATATACTGCGGTGAGTTTGGTGTATTTGCAGTATCCGAAAGAACGTAAGTTTGCCATATTGGTTTTGGTCTTGATTGCTGCAAAGTTACTTTGGGAAAATACCTTTGGACAAGCAGGCACAGCTCAGTTAATCGGTAGCCCCGTGTTAACGGAGGCACATTTGATTGGTGCGATTGGCGGTGTGTTAAGTGGTTTAGCTTATTTATCGATAAAAAGGAAAGGTAGAACGTAGGCAAATTGATAAAAACAACCTATAAAAAAGTGATTGTAGTCATTCTTTTTTGGAAAAGATTGCTGCAAATTTAAGCGGTTTAAAAGGGACTGGTGATTCTAAGGGTAAATTCATTTATCTATCAACCATGGATATCGCATGATTCAACATCTTTGGATGGATGTTGAAAACAATAAATTGGAATAGACATGCAAAATGATCAAGAGAAAAAGTCTGGATTAGGTCTGCTGAGTTATATCTGGACAGAGTGGATATCGACCTTTGTGGTTCTCGTCTTACTATTAATGACGCTCGTTATTGGTACTGGTGAGATGATTCATGGTCAGTTATTGCGTATGGGGGAGCGTTTATATGGCGATCCTAATACTGGTATGCAATATTCGTTTCTACGCGCTGAACCGACGAAGCCAACCTGTGATACTAATCCAAATATCGATGCGCAAGTTCAAGAGCAGATGAAGATCAATGCTGCGGATGAATTTGCCAGTATGTTTGGTGCTGCATCAGAATCGGATGTTCGTTCGTCATTGCTTGCTGCAAAGCAACAGTGTGAAGAAAAATATCAATTCTATGATAAAGCGATGGCACATATTGAGGCCAATCCAAGCGTCCGGACCTATCGAAATATCGAAACATCCTTTTTTGGTGTTTTTAAATTTGGTTCCGAGAATCGCGCTTTATTTTTAGTGATTATGGTTTTATTTGCTGCAATCAGTGCGACGATAAAATCACATCATATTGGTTTACGTAGTCCTGCGACTAAAATTGATTTCCGTATTTATAACACTGCGATGTTGTTGGGTAATGGTTTACTCACCTACTCAGTGTACAGCCAATATCATTCTGTCCTGAATTCTGGTGTTCCTTTCGCCTCAGGAATGAATATTATTTATTGGCTCTGGATGATTCTATTTGGAGTACTTACATTAATTAGTTTATTCCATTTAGTGAAGTCACCACCACCAACACGTGAAGGTGGAAATATTGGTTTAGCCTTCCTCAGTATCCCATTGTATGCATATATGGCGATTATTACGGGGATTGCATTCACCTTCTTTATGGATTATCCGATGGGGCAAGGGATCTACCTTGGTCAGTTGGTTGAATTCGCAAATATTTTCTTAAATCTTGCCTTGTTTATTTGGGCAGGTATGTTGCTTAAGCAAACACGTATTGTTGATTTATTCTTAAATATTTTACGTCCGTGGAACTTAGCACCTGAAACCTTAACTTGGCTTATTTTGATTGCTGCTGCATTACCAACAGCGTATACCGGTGCATCTGGTATCTTCGTTATTGCTGCGGGTGCGATCATTTATAAAGAAGTTTGGAACGCAGGTGGTCGTCGTCAGTTTGCATTAGCAGCAACTGCGCTCTCAGGCTCGCTTGGTGTTGTGTTACGTCCGTGTTTATTAATTGTGGTTGTGGCATCTTTAAACAAAGAGGTGACAACAGACCTACTTTATAAACATGGTATGTATGTCTTCTTATTGACATCAACCTTATTCTTGGTGATTGCATTATTCTTTGCTGAGCAGAAATTCCGTATTGCACCTCCAAAAATTGCATTACCGAAATCACTGCGTGCATTTGTTCCTGTAGCGCCGTATATCGTGATTTTTGTGCTGATTTGGTTGTTCTATAAGCATGCGTTATCAACTGAGTTAAATGAATTTACTGCACCTGTCATGATGCCAGTGATTCTATTGTTGATGGTATTGTTTGATAAGTTACGTAAAGAACCTGCACCACTTGCACCGGTTGGGCATTGGGACAGTACTTTAAATACCTATACAGCACCATCAGATGGTTCTCAACCAGTACCACCAGTGAATCCATCGGATGATCCACGTAATCCTGAACGTCGTGTTCCATTTGGCAAAGCATTACATACCTCAACGACAGAAACCGTTGGGCATATTGGTGCATTAGTTATTTTGATGGCGCTTTCGGTCAGTGTCGGTGGTTTCCTCGAACATATTGAGGTCATGGAAGCTTTCCCGCGTGACATCAGTAGTATGTTCGTGGTGATTTCCTTAGTTGTGGTGTTTATGGTCTTGGTCGGTATGATCATGGATCCGTTCGGTGCGGTCATTCTTATCTCCGCAACTGTTGCACCTGTGGCTTATCAGTATGGTATTGATCCTGTCCACTTCTGGATGATTGCTTTAACTGGCTTTGAGTTGGGTTATGTCACACCACCTGTTGCTTTAAACCATCTATTGGCACGACAAGCGATTGGTGATGATGAAGTCATGGCCGCTGATGCAGAAGTGAAGCATCTGTCGTTCTACTATCGCTATGAGCGCTGGATCTTACCGTTACTAGTGATGGTTCCTGCGATGTTAATTATTGCGTACGTACCGTATTACTTTAAGTTGTTCGGTTGGTATCAATAAGTAACTCATTAAAAAAGCACCTTCGGGTGCTTTTTTATGCACTGAACAATTGTGTATTGATTGAATTGAACATTTATTTGGGCGTAAGGGGTATTCACTGGAACAAAAACTGGTTAGCCAAGAGTTATGGTTTTTTAATTACTTTTGTTTTTGTATAAATGGGCTACATAACAAAATCGCCACTAGAATAAAAGCAAACCCAATCAAACTATATATATCGGGGATTTCTTGCCAAAGAAAAAATCCCCAAATGCCAGCAAAAATGATCGCCATATAATTCACTGGCGCAATCTGACCAGCAGGCGCAAGGCGATAAGCATGTGACATAAAGATTTGGCTAGTATTGGCAAGGATACCTGCACTGATTAGGAAAAATAACTCTTTGAGGTGATATGGGCGCCAAACCCAAAACATCGGAATCACAGAAAGGAATGAACCAATCAAGCAGAAATAAAACACAATTCGTTCAGGTGGTTCTGTCCGAGTAAGTGCTCGTACAGTGACAAAGGCCAGTGCAGCAAATAGACTTGATGCCATCCCAATCACCGCAATCCAGTTCAGCAAGCCTTGATCAGGTTTGGCAACAAAAATAACTCCAATCAATCCTAAAGCTGCGGCACAAAGCATCGCTGCTGTGATTCGTTCTTTTAAAAATAACCATGCGATGAGTGGAATAAAAATGGGTGATGAATAGGTAAATACCATGGCATTGGAGAGTTTTAGATGCGCAATGGCATAGAAAAACCCATACATAGCTGCAAGCCCGATCAAACTGCGCCATGTATGCATCCATAGTTTTTCTGTTTTTACAAAACCAAAACCTTGTTGAAAGATAAAGGGGATAAACAGAATGAGTCCAACGATGTTTCGAAAAAAGACGATTGTATAGTTATCAACGGTATGAGATGCATAGCGAATACAGATCCCCATCACTGAGAATAAAAGTGCAGAGAGCATGAGACATGCAATGGCAATGGGTACTGGATAGCGCTGACCGATACTGGACATAGAATAACAATGCTAGAAGGAGATCTTCATTCTAGCAAAATGGGAATAGCGAAAACGCTTTTAAGATGATTGAGCTTGCTGAATTTGAGCCTCTAATAATTTAATTTGTTCCTCTTTCAGCCTGAGCAGCGCATCGACATCTTCATGTTGCTGTTTTAAATCTTTTTGCTGATCTTTTAATTGATGGTGAATATCATCTAATTTAGCGATTTCTTCTTTGGCTAAGCTGTCATTGGTCGGTAATGGTTCCTTTATTAATGACTCTTGTACTAATTGAATCGATGCGGTGGCTTCGTTCTCAGTCATTGTGGTGATCTCAGAGGCAGCGCTACTTACTTCATCTGGTGAAGCAATTGTTTCCTCAGCGATAGGTTGATCTGAGTTCTTACTGGGCTGTAGATTCTTCTTTGCCAAAAACCATTGTATTGCAAAAAACAAAACCACAATGATGCTAATACCAGCAATGATCATCCACAATAGTTTAGTATTTTTGGTTTGGTCGGGTGACGTCATTTTTTTTAACCTTCTAGTCAAAATGACGAGGTTTGAACTGTATCACCCCAATTTCATCTGGCTCTGCGATTTCAGGTTCATCCACTTGAGTTGGCCGTTTTTCGCTATAAGCACATTCGATACATTCAATCCACTCGTCATCCACAGTAGTGATCTTAACCACACGATCTAACGCGCCACATTTGGGGCATTTTGCACCCGCGATGAACTGTCTTTTCATGTCAGTTAATACCACCCTGTGAACAATAATGACGTAGTTTAAGCGGTTTTATCAGCGTTCGTCCAACCTTGATGACGCAATAATGCATCTATTTTCGGTTCTCTTTTTCGGAAATTGCGAAACGCATCAAGTGCTGTATCTTTTCCGCCAACTGCTAGGATAAACTGCCGAAACTCTTTTCCTGTCTCGGTGTTAAAAATACCTTCATTTTCGAAGCGATCAAAGGCATCACTCGCTAAAACTTCAGCCCATTTATACGAGTAATAACCTGCCGCATAACCGCCTGCGAAGATGTGACTAAAGCTATGCTGAAAACGGTTATAAGCAACAGCAGGAACTACCGCAAATTTATCTCGGATATCATCCAAGGTTGCTTGGATCTGCTGGCTGTTTAATGCAGGTGCCTGACGATGGATGGTCAGATCGAACAATGCAAATTCAATCTGACGTAGCGTTTGCATACCTGATTGGAAGAAACGTGCGTTCAACAATGCAGCTAACAATTCTTGCGGTAAAGTTTGCTTGGTTTCAGTATGTTCACTGAGCACGTCTAGACTTTCATTGTCCCAAGCCCAGAATTCCATAAACTGACTTGGTAATTCAACCGCATCCCATGCGACGCCGTGTGTACCAGCAACTGAGATATTATCCACTTCTGTGAGCATGTGATGTAAGCCATGACCAAACTCATGGAATAAGGTAATCACTTCATCATGGGTGAGTAGTGCAGGTTGATCACCAATCGGTGGAGTAAAGTTACACACCATATAGCAGATTGGTTTTTGTAATCCTGTTGCGGTTTGCACACGGGAACGGAAACCACTCATCCATGCACCACCGCGTTTACCGTTGCGGGCATATAAGTCAAAGTAGAAGCCACCAATGACTTGCCCTTGATCCTCAATTTCAAAATAGCGCACATCATTCTGCCAAACAGGTGCTTGGCGTTCGATGATTTGGATGTCATACAGGCGTTGCACGATCTGAAATAAACCTTGAACAACTTTTGATGCGGGGAAATAAGGTTTAAGTGCTTCTTGAGATAAATTAAATTGTTGTTGTTTCAGCTTTTCAGAATAATAGGTTGCATCCCACGGTTTTAATTCATCAACGCCATCTTGTTGGGCAATGCTTTTAAGTTCAGCAACTTCTGCGAGGGCAGGTGTGCGAGCGTGTTCAGCCAAATCAACTAAGAACTTATCGACTGTTTCAACATCAGGTGCCATTTTGCTGGCAAGTGAGTATTCTGCAAAATTATTAAAACCAAGTAATTGTGCCATTTCCTGACGCAGGCTGAGGATTTCTTCCATCACAGGCGTATTATCAAACTCGATTTTATCAGACTGCTCAGATGCACGTGTTACATAGGCCTTATACAACTCTTCTCTTAATGCTCGATCATCGGCATAAGTCATAATCGCGAAATAAGCAGGGAAGTCGAGTGTCGCAACTGCTTGCTCAAGCTCACGTTGTTGTCCATATTGTTTCAGTAACTCGATGCTGCTTTGTGGTAAGCCCTTTAGTTGTGATTCATTTAAAGGTTTGAAGTAAGCTTGAGTGGCATCCAGCACGTGGTTAGAGAAATCTGAAGAGAGTTGAGATAAGCGTGCTGAGATTTCCGCATAGCGTTTTTTGGCTTCGCCTTCGAGTGCCACACCTGAAAGTTTAAAGTCGCGTAGCGCCAGTTTAATGGCACTTTGTTGTGCTTCACTGAGGGTTTGGAACGCAACGTTATCATGAACCTGTTGATAGGTTTGATAGAGCGCCGCGTGCTGTCCAAGTTGTGTGTAGTATTCGCTCAAGCTCGGTAATAGTGATTGATATACTTCACGGGTTTCAGGGTTATTCATGACAGCATTGAGATGCGACAAAATGCCCCATGCTTCACTCATGTTATTTTCTAGCTGATCAACTTCGGTCAATGTTACCAATTGAGTTTTGGTATCTTGAGGGGCTTCACTTAGGTGAGTTAAGAAGTTCTGACCATTTTGAATGCTTTGTTCAATCTGTTGTTTTAATTCGGCAAGTTGAATTTGATCAAATTGAGGAACGGGAAGCGTTGCTTGCTGTAGTGTCATTCTATTTTTGCCATATCATCTTTAAACATAGTTATAGATGTAGGGCTTAAAGGTTGATAAATCAAGGTTGATTTTTTATTTATTCGTTAGGTTTTGCGTTGTGATCTGAATTTCATCAATTGATAGAATATATGTGCCGAAGTGACTTTGGCGAGTAATTAACTTTAATTTGAGATGATAATTTTTATACGCTTCATATTCATTCAAAGTAATTCTAAAAATAGGAATTCCTGCATAAACTGTTTGGAAAGAATAAAAATCTGCATTTCGGGAGCGTTTTTTTACGGCAGTGGCTGATGTTTCCACGATTTGAGGTTGTCCGACCATATACGTCCATAGCATTGGAAGGGTGCCTGCTAAGTTGAGCCAGAGTAACGGAATAATAAATAAAGGAAAAATAACTAACACGTGAAGTCTAGGCTGCATTTGTACGCGTCGCCATTGTCGTGGAATCACCCACTCCTGATTCATTTTCAAATTGAGAAAGTAAAGCATGAGCAATACATAGAAAAAGCTAGCAATTACCAAGGCGACAAACTTTACTGTTAATGTAGGTGAAAAGTTCCCTTTAAATATATAAATAGCCGCACTAATACTCAAAAAGAATAAACAAACGAGTACATAGTAATGATAATAATATTTTGTGATTTTATAATGAGACATTAGGATTTTATTTGTATTTTGACATTATTTAACTATGTATTATATAACAAAAAATAAGAGAGCCGAAGCTCTCTTATTTTATAGACTACTCAGCTTTAGGCTTAGTATTTGACTTTTTCTTTTTTGGTTTTGCTTTCTTCTTCACCTTTTCTTTGCTTTCAGGCTTAGAAGCGCTCTTTTTGCTTGGTTTCTTTGCGTAAGGACTAGCTTTGTCCTTATTCTTCTTTTTAGCAACGGGCTTTTCACCATCTTCACTGAGTTGAGCGATGATAGGTGCTTTGCTAAATACTTCTTCAGTGGTTAGGGTTTTGTTTGAAGCAGTACGTGGTGCTTTTTGACGAATCACACGACCCAAGTGCGTCAATTGCTGAATCAGTTGGAAGTCGATTTTACGTTCTTCCAAGTTCACACCAGCGACTTTGATTTTGACTTCATCACCTAAACTAAAGGCTTGCCCACGGTTTTGTCCAACCAGACTTTGGCTGGCTTGATCATAGAGGAAATAATCCTCACCGAGTTGGCTGACATGGATCATACCGTCCACATACAAGTCTTTAAGGGTGACAAATAAACCAAACTCAGTCACAGCACTAATCAGGCCAACAAACTCGTCACCTAAATGCTGTTGCATATAGTGGCATTTCAACCATGTGGTCACACTACGTGAAGCTTCATCGGCACGACGTTCGGTTTGAGAGAAATGCTCACCAGCATCATCCAAGGCTGCGCCAGAAAGCGTGTGTGGCTTTTGTTGCAAGTGCGTTTTAATGGCACGATGCAGCAATAAATCGGGGTAACGACGAATTGGTGAGGTGAAATGCGTATACGCTTCATATGCCAAACCGTAGTGCCCCGAGTTTTTTGCGCCGTAGTATGCTTGCATCATTGAGCGCAATAACACCGCATGAATACTTGGTGCATCCAGTCGATCCTTGGTCGCTTCGATTACGCGTTGATAATCTGCTTGGGTCGGTTGTTCTGGGAATGGTAGACCGAGTAATTTCACAAAATCACGCACTTTTTGAATACGTGAAAATTCTGGCGCTTCATGCACACGATAGAGCATCGGAATATCATGTTCTAAAGCGTATTCTGCTGCCGCGACATTGGCGAGCAACATACACTCTTCAATCAGTTTATGAGCAACATTGCGCGTACGCGGCAAGATTTCTTTGATACCACCCAATTCATCAAAGGTCATATAGGTTTCAATGGTTTCAAATTCCATTGCATGACGTTCTGCACGTAAGCCTTTTAGGGTTTGATAAAGTTGGAACAGGGTGTTCAGTGATTTATGAATACTTTTATCTTGTGGAATCGCATCTGTTGTACCATCAAAATATTCACTGACTTGGGTATAAGTCAAACGTGCTTTGGAATGCATCACCGCAGGGTAGAATTCATAACCTGTCACTTTACCTGCACGAGACAGTTTTAAATCACAGACCATACATAGACGGTCAAGGTGCGGATTTAAAGAACACAGTCCATTTGACAATGCTTCAGGCAACATCGGTAAAACAAAGTGTGGGAAATAAACTGATGTCCCACGGTCTTCTGCTTCTTCATTCAAAGCTGAATCTAAACGGACATAATGACTGACATCGGCAATTGCCACCACCACACGATAGCCACCACCAGGACGTTTTTCTGCATACACGGCATCGTCAAAGTCACGCGCATCTTCACCATCAATAGTGACTAATGGCAGATCGCGTAAATCCACACGTCCTTTATGGTCTTGTGCAGACGGTTCTTTGAAGCTTTCAGCCTCTTTAATCACCGCTTCTGGAAACTCGTAAGGTAATCCAAATTCTAAAATCGTTTGCGGAATAATAATTTCGGTATCCGCTTTATCTGCCATGGATTGAATCACATGACCTGTTGCTAATTCTTCACGTGTAGGGTAGTCATCAATCGCAATACGCAACATATCACCAACTTTTGCATTGGCATGTTCAATCAGTTCTTTTTCTAAGGTGATTGGTTGGTGCTGATTGGGATTACTGGGTTGAATAAAATATTCACCATCATGTTCAATGACTTTACCAATAATCTGTTTAACGCGGTGTTGAACCACTTCGCTAATAAAGCCCCAAGCCTTACCTTTACGGTCGACTGAGGTCTGACGAACCTTGACGCGATCGCCATTAAAGACCAGTCGCAATTCACGTTCAGCTAGGAGGATGTCGTTTTGCCCTGCGATATTGGCAGTACCTAGACCTTTACTGTTGATATATACCGTTGCCTCATGGCTCGGAAGGTCTGTTGCTGGCTGAAATTTATAGCCATCCTTCATTAACTGGCCATCACGCACCATCGCACTTAAACGATGGTTTAATGCATCAATACTTTTTTGATCTTGAAGATTAAAGCACTCGACGAGTTCTGCATGAGATTGAGCAGTTTGTAATTGTTCTAATGTGGTTAAAATAAGAGTTCGGCTCGGAATCGGGTTGTCATAACGTTCGGCTTCTGCTTTTGCTTCGGGATCGCCCCAGTTTTTAATCATATCGTTTCATTTCACATCTGGCAGATCGCTTTAGCATAAGTCATTCAAACTTCGACTGCACGTCAAAGATTGCAAGTTTCTGTTTACGCCACGGATCTGTATAAAAGAGAAGCCTATATTAACAAGCGTTGAGGCAAAAAATGCTGAAAAAATACCAAAATCGTTTAAAAAATATTTGATTGATATAAAAAAACAGAAAAAAACAGGATCTTCCCTTGTGTAAAGGAGTTTTAGTTTGTATTATTGCGCTCGTGTTACGGTGAGATGGGTGAGTGGCTGAAACCACATCCCTGCTAAGGATGCGTACGGGTAACTGTACCGAGGGTTCGAATCCCTCTCTCACCGCCATTTTTTACTTAATGCGCTCATAGCTCAGCTGGATAGAGCACTTGGCTACGAACTAAGGGGTCGGGAGTTCGAATCTCTCTGAGCGCACCAAGTAAATATTGCACAAGTAACACATGCCACATTGGCACATAAGTAATGCGCTCATAGCTCAGCTGGATAGAGCACTTGGCTACGAACTAAGGGGTCGGGAGTTCGAATCTCTCTGAGCGCACCAACTTAATGAAAAACACCGCTTAATTGCGGTTTTTTTGTGCCTGAATTTTCTGAGTAAATACTTTTGAACTAAACGGTGATCAACAATAGTTGCCGTCTAATTTTTAAAAGACGATTTCTTTCATTTCTTTTGCAGCACTTTTTCAAAGAAAAGATATAAATAGCCTACAGTTCCCAATACGCCAACCATACGCACCACATGAAATGCAGTCACCAAAGGCACACCTAGTTGTAATACATTTGCGGTAATGGTCATTTCAGCGACACCACCGGGTGCGAGACCTAAGCCAAGTGTCGGTAGGGGAATATCTGTCCATCGCATTAGGATGTATGCAACTAAGCCTGTGAGTACCAATGCGCCAAGATTACAGAGTGCGACAATACTTAGATAGTGTGGTGCGGTTTTAAAAAATCCAGCTTTAAATTTATTGCCAAGTGACCAGCCGAGTAAAACTTGTCCCAAGTGCACAATGGGATCTGGTATAGCTGAGAGATGAATATTTTGTGCGGTAAAAAAAATAGTAATCAGTAATGCGCCAAAGGTCCAAGGGTTGGGGAGTTTGTAGTGCTGGAAAATACGACTGGCGAGATAAGATAAAATCACCAAAAGGACCAAACCAAACCAATTCATTTCCATATTACGGTCGATGTGATGGTCATCAAAGCCATGCCATCCCATAAACTGATAGGCGAATGGGACAATCACCACCACCATGAGTACCCGTAAAGTATGTGCTGATGCGACTTTGTCGACTCGAGCTTCATAATGTTCTGCTAAATGTGACATTTCATTTGCCCCGCCAATCGCGGAAGCAAACCAAGCTGTTTTAAAATCGACTTTGCCCCAACGTTGTAAGATGACAGCACCAATCCCACCTAACATTAACGCGAACAGTAGACCAATCAATAATGCGAGCCAATTTTTTGCAATCAGATGCAGCATTTCTGGCGTGAAATACAAACCTAAAGTCAGTCCGATAATCGATAAACCGATACTGCGTGCAGCACTGTGACACTCAATTGGGGCGTGATTAATTTTCAGTAAAGCGGTAATAAACAGTGATCCCAATAGCCAAGGGATGGGCAAGTGCAACCACTGTGCAAGCTGAGCACCAAGAAAGGCGATGGCTAGACTCAAAGCATACTTTAGATATTGCATTGAATGAGATCACATAAACTAGAACAATGCGTAATCGCAGAGTAGACCAATCGTAATGAGGTAATCACGAGACTTCTTTCATCAAAAGAAGTCTACGATTGGTCGGTAATATTAAATTGCTTTATGGCGATTGCGTAACCAACGAATCAACGGTAATACAATCATGATACCCGCCAACATCCATAAGGTCTTGGTAATATAGCCATCAAATAGGATGGATAGTTCACCTTGAGAAATGGAGAGTGCGCGGCGCAAGCTCGATTCCATGAGTTCACCTAACACGAACCCGAGAATGAGTGCTGATAAAGGGAAATTAAGTTTACGTAAAATATAACCAAAAATACCTAAAATCACCATGAACACAAGGTCGAAGACTGTGCTATGGATGGCATACACCCCCACGAAGCTGACTGCTGCGATGGCTGGAAGCAAAATAAAGTTTGGCACACTCAGTAGCTTGGCAAAGAAGCGAACCAATGAGATGTTCATAATGAGTAGTAATACACTGACCACAAACAATGAGGCAATCAGTCCCCAAACAATCGTTGGTTGTTCGGTGAATAACTGTGGACCGGGCGTAATGTTATAAAGCGTCAAAGCGCCTAACATGACTGCTGTTGTGCCTGAACCGGGTACACCTAGGGTGAGCATCGGAATAAATGAACCACATGCTGACGCATTGTTGGCAGCTTCTGGTGCAGCAATACCACGCAAATCACCTTCACCAAATTTGCCATCTTTTCCTGCGAGTTTACGTTCGCTGGTATAAGACATTGCACTGGCGATGGTTGCACCCGCACCAGGTAAAATACCCACAATAAAGCCAAGCAAAGAACTGCGAATCGTTGTGCCTAAGGTGAACATAAACTCTTTGAGATTGAATAAGCTGCGCTTGCCTTGTCCTAAAGCTTTTTGTCCAACCGTTGTTTTTTCCAGCATGATTAGAATTTCGCTGATACTGAAAAAACCAATCACAATTGTTGTAAATTGTACGCCGTCGCTTAAATTGACTGAACCAAAGGTAAAACGATATACACCAGTGACAGCATCAACACCTACGGTCGCAAACAATAAACCGATCAATGCTGCAATGGCTGTTTTAATGGGTTGGTCGCCCACTAAGCCACTTAAACACGTTAGTGCGAATACCATTAAAACGAAATATTCAGCAGGCCCGAAAACAATTGCCCATTTTGCTAAAAGTGGTGCAAATAACACGATTCCCGTGATTGCGATTAAGCTGCCAATAAATGAGCTCATAGCTGAAAGTGATAGTGCAATCCCTGCCTTACCTTGTTTAGCGAGTGGATATCCATCCATCGTTGACATAATGGCGGCAGCATCACCGGGCACATTGATGAGAATCGCGGAAATACGTCCTCCATATTCACAGCCGAGATAGACTGCTGCTAATAGGATTAGCGCACTTTCGGGTGGGAGGCCCAATGCGTAAGCAAAAGGGAGTAGTAATGCGACACCATTGATCGGACCGAGTCCGGGTAATAGTCCAACAATTGTTCCAATAAATGCACCGATGAGCGCGATCATTAGGTTTTGAGGTGTTAATGCGACTTGAAAGCCGTACATTAAATATTCATAAACTTCCATTTATTCTTCCTTGATTAACTAAAAAATCCCAATGGCAGCGGTACATCTAATACGTAGTCAAATAACCCGTATAAAAGACAACCAAAGACAATGCCTGAGATTAGTGATGCTTTGATGCTTCCTCCAAAAAGGGTGCCGACAAGGAAAAACATGATGGCGGTCGCAATAGGAAACCCTAAGAATTCAAAAGTTACCGCGTAAATCAGCATAAACAGCATCAATAAGCCGATTCTTTTTAGAATTGAAGGTGTGTAGCCTAAATCAATGAACTCAGCTAATTTTTGAGGTCTAAATGTTAGATAAAAACAACTTACAATCAGTAGTAATAGGAGCAGTACGGGATAGGGGCGCGGCCCTAAAGGGTCATACGCAAAAGGGGCGACATAGCCCCAAGCTAAATAAAGAAGACCTAAACTGACGAGTCCCAAAGTCCCTGAAAAAATCCTTTCTGCGGACATAAATAATTCCTTTTCTGTACTAAAATTCAGGAGCATTTCAATACTGAGTTTTTTCGCTATAGCAAAATGTGAGGATTGAAATGCTCTAATCGCTTTAAGGGTTATTTTGTAACGAGATCGAACTCTTTTGATAAATCTCTGAGTTGATTAGTCTGTTGCATGACAAATTTATCTAACTCTTCTCCAGTCATAGAAAGCGGGAGTAAATCGAATTGTTCTCGAGATTTTTCAAACTTCGGATCAAGCATCATTTTTTCAAATGATGTTTTCCACCATTGATAGGCTTCGTCACTAACTTTTGGGCCAACATAGTAACCACGAACCACAGGCCATTGGATGTCAAAACCTTGTTCTTTTGCTGTTGGTATATCAGCTAAAGCATTTGGTAGGCGCTCAGGTGCAAATACCGCGAGTGCACGTAACTTACCTGATTTGACATGAGGAATAACTTCAGCAACACCTGCGCTAACCACTTGGATATGGTTGCCTAAAACAGATGTGACGGCTTCACCACCGCCTTCTAACGCAATATAGGTCATTTCTTTTGGATTCACGCCAGCAGCTTTAGCGAGCATTGCGGTTTGCATCCAGTCTTGACCGCCAACACTACCGCCAGCGCCGAAACTTACTGATTTAGGGTTTTTCTTAAGGGCGGCAACGAGGTCATTCAGGTTTTTATAAGGAGATTCTGCATTGACTGCAACCACGCCATAGTCAGTGCCTACGATCGCTAACCAACGAACATCTTTTTCAGTATATTGACCGAATTTTCCTTGTGAGAGATTCAGTAGCGAACCTGTGGAAAAAGCGACAATGGCATTGTCATTGGCAGGGTCGTTGGCGACGATTTTATTGTATGCAACTGCACCGACACCACCCGGCATGTAGGTGACACGCATTGGGGATTTTAGTATTTCGGTTTCTTTAAAGGCATTTTGTGCCAATTTACAGGTCAGGTCAAAACCACCTCCTGGTTTTGCTGGTGCAATACATTCTGGGCGTTTAGGTTCGCCGACTTCGCCTTGTTTTTTGCTGCATGCCGTTAGACCTAATCCTAAGGTCAGTAAAGTACCAGTTAATAGAATGCCTTTTAACATTTTAAGTGTTTCTCCATAAACGGTTATATTTATATGCAAACTTTGGGTGTGCATATTTTTATATAGGCTTCGTTGCCTAAACTTTTAAAAGACGGGGGAGAGGTATTTTAAACCTTGCGGCACTCTCTACCACTTTTGCATAGCTTTAATTTGAATTGTGGAATCCGTTGTTTATCATAAAAAATAAACAGAAAAAGAATATCATTATCTTATCTATGGTTATGATTCATTTTTAAAATACATGCAAAGTAGTTATTTATTTTAGAAATACTAGGTGCTGCTAAATTATTATAGAGAGATATAAGTCGATGATTTTATTTTTAAATATAAGGGTGAATGTTTTTTGAAAAATGGGTGGTTGGTGATTGATATTTGAGCGGTGCGTGATATGGATTTGTGATAATTGGTTGAGGATGATGAATAAGCGAAGATTAAATCCTGCTTTATTATTAAATTTTTGTATTTGATTTATTGAAAATTATTGATAGGTTTAAATAATGAATAGGTATTAAAAAAGCCAAAATTGTATCAATTTTGGCTTTTTATTCGTGGTGGAGCTTAGAACTTAAACTCTAAGCCAGTACCAACAACAGGTTGTTTATCTTTTGCATCTGCTTGTTTGAAAGTTGCATAGGCTGTATAGCCATAGGCTTTTACTTGTTTGTTAAATGAATAATCTACGCCTGCCATAATTTGCTTAGCATCATAGTCTGCATCATCATTTTTAAAGCTGGTCGAATTTTGACTGTATTGTGCTTTTAGATTCCATTTCTCAAGGTTTGGGAGTCGATATTCTGCACCGACCAGCCAACCTATGGAATCATCAATATTGTTTGCGCCGACAGTATTGCCTTTTGCTTCTTCAACCTCAGATTTTTGGATTAATGCTTTTAAAGCGAGTCCATCGATTGGTTTGATACGCCCTGTCAGACGTAAAGTGTTAGCTGCTGCAAAGACTTTATCTATGTCGGTATGTGTATCTGTTGCATTGAGGAACCCGCGTCCTAAAAAGTTGCTTGGAATCGCTTTGTCGTAGGCAATCGCTGCCAAGAAGATTGGATCTGCATAGGTGATTGATGTTGACCATGCATCACCTAAGCCCCCACCATCAACAGTTACGCCACCTTGATTGCTTTTGATCCCTTGTGCTTCACCTGTTGCAAGTAAAGCATTGAATTCAATATTGGCTTCTTTACCAACTGCAAATTTGGGGGATTCATATACCACAGTATTATTGATGCGGTTTTCACCTGGCATGATACTTGTAATGTCGGCTGTGTTGCGGACGTAGTTATTGAAGCTATCAACAGCGCTGGATAATTTTTTTAATGGTGAGTTGTTTTTACCGACTTTAAGTGTTCCGTATTTGTCATCCTTTAAGCCAACATAGCGATCACGTTGCGACCAATCGGTTCCATCACCGTCGGCGTTAAATGCCCATTCGATTAGGTAAACAGCGCTGAGGCGTTCGGTTAATTTCTCTTCACCTTTAATTCCTAGAAATGAACTATTGCTGTTTACTTTCCATACATCTCGATCAGATTTGGTTGCATTGTTTTCTGGTAGGTAGTCGAGACTGGCATCGATTTCGCCATAGATCTTTGGAGCAGCGATTGCTGAGCAGGTGGTGATGCTTAATATACTGGCAATTAAAAAATTAATTTTCATTTATGTCATCCTAACAATTTAAAATTATGAATAAGCAACCGTCATCTCATTTAAATAAATGAAATATAAAATAGACCATGCTGTTTAAACGAAAATATTTATAAAGAAATCAATAAATTTAAATCCGTGTGGCATAAGTCTTGAGCTGTGTTTTCATAATTAAATACTTACACTCAAAGATTAAGTGTAGGCATCTAAGCAATCCTTCGCTAAAGAATAGATTTAATGCACGAGGCATGGCCTGTGAACTTATTCAGTGTGGATTTTATTGTATTTAAAGTGAGGTTGGCATTTAATTTTTTGATAAGGGTGGTGGTGATATTTAGTTTTATGATAAAGATGTGATTTATACTTTTATTTTGATTTCTCATTAATGTATTTTTTGATATAAATATATTAGACCTTAGTCTAGTATATTCGCTGGGATTTATCTTAAATAAGGTGCATTTATTATTAAGCATAAATTTTATTTATGACTTTTTATTAGACCTATTTATTTAGATTTTTTGTATTTCTCCCATCTGGGGGTGAAGAAATCTAATATAAAAAAACCGCTGAAATATCAGCGGTTTTTTGTATTTAAACAGGATTAGAAAAGGTTGGTACTTTCAAATAGTTGTTCAGTGAGATTGATGTTTGAAACTGAAAGATGGTCAGTAAGGTTTGTACCTGA
>NZ_KB850053.1:84807-86022 GCF_000369505.1 Acinetobacter sp. NIPH 298 | reverse complement strand
GTTACAGGGTTATTGCCAAGATCACCACCCGTAATACCACCGATGATACCTGTGATAGGACCAAGAGGACCCCCATCACCACCGCCAGTAATACCACCGATAATGTCTGTGATTGGACCAAGAGGACCCCCATCACCACCGCCTGTAATACCACCGATGATTCCAGTGATTGGACCTAATGGACCCCCATCACCGCCACCAGTGATACCGCCGATAATACCTGTGATTGCACCTAAAGGACCACCATCACTGCCGCCCGTAATACCACCGATAACGCCAGTAATTGAACCCAGAGGACCGCCATCTGTGCTGCTAGTTAAGCTACTAATTGTGTTTGTTACAGTATTTGTAGATAGAATATTTGTAATTGTGGAAAGAGAAAGAGGGGCTAGGATTGAATTACTAACCGACGATGTACTACTCTCTGTTAAATTTGAAGTAATACTTTTAATGGGTGATAAAAGACTTTTGAAAAGCATAACGATACCTATATTTTTGAAGTTGTGTTGTTTTGATTCAATTATTTATTAATGGTTACGGTTATTCTGTGATTTATGTCTCATTAATCAAATTTAGTGTTATGTTTTTCAATTATTTTGTCAATGTACATTAAAGATCAGATTTAATTGTTAAATGAGAGTTTAAAATGTATTAAGTATTTGATTTTATTTATTTGTTTTTAATTTTTTTGTGGCAAAAAGTCTTATGGTAGAAATCTCTTGAGAATTTGTCATTTTTTGATTTAGCCTACTAAATCAATTGATTAAGATATGATAAAGGGCAATATTTACCGAAATTACCGCTCAATGAATCAAAAAATTATGAAATTTGTTGCTTGTTTGAAAGTAAATATTTCAGTTATTTATTACTTATTTAATATTAATATATATCAATTATTTATAGGTTAATTCTATTTTTTTATAAGAGGGTGTGTAAATTCTAATCACGATTTTTTATTCTTATGTTAAAAAAACTTATCAATCGGTTGCGTTTTTTCAAATATATTTTTGATGAAATCAGACTGTTTCGTTTTGAATGGATGCATAGCGTTCTTTTATCATTATTTAATGTCTTTGTACTTTTCCCATTGGGCGAAAAAGGGATTGATAAAAGCAGTCTGATATAAAAAAACCGCTGAAATATCAGCGGTTTTTTGTATTTAAACAGGATTAGAAAAGGTTGGTACTTTCAAATAGTTGTTCAGTGAGATTGATG
>NZ_KB850053.1:78866-79690 GCF_000369505.1 Acinetobacter sp. NIPH 298 | reverse complement strand
TCACCGATGACATGTTGGATAATATCAGCAGCAGTTGAACCATTATTAATGAGTGTACCGATCACACCAGTAGCATTACCAAGCGCACCAGCAAAATTAGCGCCAGCTAAATCAGATATTGCTTCAAGTGTACCGTTGACGGTATCGCGAGAAGTTTCAAAAGTGAGAGTACCAAGATTTGCAAGATCACCGACAGGATGTTCTGCTTGAGGGAACGCCCCAATAATTGTGCCAGCAACAGTGTCGATACCTGTATTGATGATTCCAGTTTTGAGGCTTTCAATGCCTTGAAGTACATCAATACCTGTTTGGATGACACCCGTTACAGGGTTGTTGCCAAGATCACCACCCGTAATACCACCGATAATGCCTGTGATTGGACCAAGAGGACCGCCATCACCGCCACCCGTAATACCACCGATAATGCCAGTGATTGCACCTAATGGACCGCCATCACCACCACCCGTAATACCGCCGATAATGCCTGTGATTGGACCAAGAGGACCGCCATCACCGCCGCCAGTAATACCACCGATGATTCCAGTGATTGCACCTAAAGGACCACCATCACCACCGCCTGTAATACCACCGATGATTCCAGTGATTGCACCTAAAGGACCACCATCACCACCGCCTGTAATACCACCGATGATTCCAGTGATTGGACCTAGTGGACCACCATCACCGCCACCCGTAATACCACCGATGATACCTGTGATTGGACCAAGAGGACCACCATCACCACCGCCTGTAATACCACCGATGATTCCAGTGATTGGACCTAGTGGACCACCATCACCGCCGCCTGTAATACCACCGATAAT
>NZ_KB850053.1:73018-74441 GCF_000369505.1 Acinetobacter sp. NIPH 298 | reverse complement strand
ATATAAAAAAACCGCTGAAATATCAGCGGTTTTTTGTATTTAAACAGGATTAGAAAAGGTTGGTACTTTCAAATAGTTGTTCAGTGAGATTGATGTTTGAAACTGAAAGATGGTCAGTAAGGTTTGTACCTGAACTGCTAAGAGAGAAGCCTTGAGAAGACGTTGTTGCGCCTAGAACAGAATTCAAGATGCTATCTACACCATTACTACTGCTACAACCACAGTCACCCACACTAACTGAAAGTAAATCACTTAAGTTTCCAACGATATCGCCACTGAGGATATTCGTTATTGGCGTTAATGGACCGCCGTCAATACCGCCGCCGATACCACCAATAATGCCAGTAATTGAACCAAGAGGACCGCCATCACCGCCACCAATACCGCCTATGATGCCAGTGATTGCACCTAACGGACCGCCATCACCACCGCCAATACCACCGATGATGCCACCACCAAGCAGATCTTCACCGACAACATGTTGGATAATATCAGCAGCAGTTGAACCATTATTGATGAGTGTACCGATTACGCCAGTAGCATTACCCATCGCGCCACCAAAATCAGCGCCAGCTAAATCAGAGATTGCTTCAAGTGTACCGTTGACGGTATCACGAGAAGTTTCAAAAGTGAGTGTGCCAAGATTTGCGAGATCACCAACAGGATGTTCTGCTTGAGGGAATACACCGATGATTGTGTCAGCGACAGTATTAATGCCTGTATTGATGATTTCAGTTTTGAGGCTTTCAACGCCTTGAAGAATATCAATACCCGTTTGGATGACACCTGTTACAGGGTTATTGCCAAGATCACCACCAGCAATGCCACCAATAATACCCGTTAAGATATCGAGCGGGCTGCCACCGTCGCCACCCGTAATACCACCGATAATGCCTGTGATTGGACCTAATGGACCGCCGTCACCACCGCCAATACCACCGATGACACCTGTGATCAGATCAAGAGGGCTGCCGTCACCGCCAGTAATACCACCGATGATGCCTGTGATTGCACCAAGAGGACCACCGTCACCGCCGCCAATACCACCGATGATGCCTGTGATTAGATCAAGAGGGCTACCGTCACCACCAGTAATACCGCCGATGATGCCAGTGATTGGACCAAGAGGACCTCCATCACCGCCGCCAATGCCACCGATGACACCTGTGATTAGATCAAGAGGGCTGCCGTCACCACCAGTAATACCACCGATGATGCCTGTGATTGCACCCAGAGGACCACCATCACCGCCGCCAATACCACCGATGATGCCTGTGATTAGATCAAGAGGGCTGCCGTCGCCACCAGTGATACCACCGATGATTCCTGTTATTGCACCCAGAGGACCGCCATCACCGCCGCCAATACCACCGATGACACCTGTAATTAGATCAAGAGGGCTGCCGTCGCCACCCGTAATACC
>NZ_KB850053.1:0-73008 GCF_000369505.1 Acinetobacter sp. NIPH 298 | reverse complement strand
CCGCCGCCAATACCACCGATGACACCTGTAATTAGATCAAGAGGGCTGCCGTCGCCACCCGTAATACCGCCAATGATGCCAGTGATTGCACCCAGAGGACCGCCATCACCGCCGCCAATACCACCGATGACACCTGTGATCAGATCAAGAGGGCTACCGTCACCACCAGTGATACCACCGATGATACCTGTGATTGGACCAAGAGGGCCGCCGTCACCGCCACCGATGATTCCAGTGATGCCGCCGACTACATTGGTGATTGGGTTTAGTAAACCACCACCTGCATTAGGATCACCGATAATACCACCAGCTATGCCAGTAATTGTGCCAACAATACCAGTACCACCATTACCATCACCTGCAATAATACCAACGACATTGGTGACAGGGCTGAGCACGTCGCCTTCACTGAGGCTATTGAGATCTAATACAGAGATTGCATTACCTGAGAAGTTAATCGGAATCGTGATAGGTGCAACGACGCTCGCATCATCACCGTTACCATTACCGATACCGTAGTTATGTTCACCATTTCCAGAACCAATACCATTGAGCAGACCACCTAATAGACCTGCACCTGTGCCGAAGCCATTGCCAGCACCATTGCTGTTGTTGGTTGAATCGTTATCTTCGACGTGGTTGTTGGTTGTGGTTGATGAGTTATTGGTTGAGTTCGATGTGGCAGTGCCAAAAACAGATATTGCATTACCTGAGAAGTTAATTGGAACTGCAACTGGCATGACAATACTGGCATCGTCGCCATTCCCATTGCCAATACCGTAGTTATGTTCACCATTGCCTGAACCAACACCATTGAGCAAGCCACCTAGACCTAGGAAACCGCCACCTGAGCCACCACCTGTACCATTACCGCCGCCATTACTGTTGTCGGTTGTGTCATTGTCTTGAACGTAGTTGTTGGTTGTGGTCGATGAGTTATTGGTTGAGTTTGAGGTCGCATTGCCAAAGATGGAGAAGGCATTCCCGTTGGCACTAATTGGCACTGTTATTGGTGCGACAATGCTTGCATCATCAGCAATACCATTGCCGATACCGTAGTTATGCTCACCGTTGCCAGCAGCTATACCATTACCTATACCACCACCTGTACCGTTGCCTGATCCATCACCACCGCTATTGCTGTTATTGGTGGTGTCGTTATCTTGGAAGTAGTTACTGGTTGTGGTTGATGAGTCATTGGTTGAATTAGAGGTTGCATTGCCAAAGATCGAGAAGGCATTACCATTGGCACTGACTGGTGTCGTAATTGGCATAACCACAGCGGCATCGTCGGCGATACCATTGCCGATGCCATAGTTATGTTCACCATTACCTGCACCGATACCATTTAATAGACCACCAATACCATTGCCAGATGAGCCACCGACACCGCCGCCACTGTTGCTATTGTCAATGCTGTCGTTGTCTTGGAAATAGTTACTGGTTGTGGTTGATGAGTCATTGACTGAGTTAGATGTTGCATCACCAAAGATCGAGAAGGCATTACCATTCGCACTGATCGGGGTGGTGATTGGTGCGACCACAGCAGCATCATTGCCAATACCATTACCGATACCATAGTTGTGGTCGCCATTACCTGCTGCGACACCATTGCCCCAACCACCTATACCATTACCTGCACTGCCATCACCAACGAGGCCAGTACCGCTATTGCTATTATTGGTACTGTCATTGTCTTCAAAATGATTGATAGCCGTTGTGGATGAGTCATTGACAGAGTTAGAGGTCGAGTTTCCGAACACAGAGAAAGAGTTGCCGAGTGCATTGACAGGCGAGGTAATTGGCATAACCACAGCGGCATCGTCGCCATTTCCATTGCCGATACCGTAGTTTTGTTCACCATTGCCTGAGCCTACACCATTGAGTAAGCCACCGATACCATTGCCTGAAGCACCGCCTACGCCTGTACCACTATTGCTATTGTCAATACTGTCGTTGTCTTCGATGTAATTGACTGTGGTGGTAGAGCCATTATTGACTGAGTTGTTGGTCGAGTCTCCAAAGACTGCAAAGGAGTTTCCTAAGCCATTGATTGGCATGGTGATCGGTGCAACGACACTGGCATCATCGCCATTTCCATTGCCGATACCATAGTTGTGTTCACCATTACCAGCACTGACACCATTCAGTAAGCCACCACCAATACCATTGCCCGCACCACCATCAACACCCGTACCACTATTGCTGTTGTCGGTGCTGTCGTTATCAAATACAAAATTAGAGGTGGTTGTAGAGGCATCATTGGTCGATGCGTTATGGGAGTTGCCAAAGAATGAGAAATCGTTACCTAAACCATTTAATGGTGTGGTGATCGGCATTACGATACCAACATCATCGCCATTGCCGTTGCCGATTCCGTAGTTTTGTTCGCCGTTACCCGATGCTGGTCCATTGCCCCAGCCACCAATGCCGTTGCCCGCAGTACCTGTACCGCTATTACTATTGTTGATACTGTCATTGTCTTCAACAATATTGGTGGTGTTGGTTGATGCGTTATTGACTGAGGTGTTGGTGGGTTGATCTGGATCTGAACTGCCAAACCATGAAGCATTGTTACCCATCACGTTGACTGGGGTGACGATTGGAGATGTCCAATCTGCATCAGTACCGTTGCCGTTACCAATACCATAGTTTTTGTCACCATTACCCGCACTTACACCATTCAATAGTCCACCGATACCATTGCCAGTTGCGCCATCAACGCCTGTGCCATTGTTACTGTTGTTGGTGCTGTCATTGTCTTGGACGTGATTGAGTGTGTTTGTTGGTGCTGTATTGGTGGATGAAACACCGCCACCACTTGTACCGCCAAATGAGTTACCGAGGACATTAAATGGTGAGGTCACTGGGGCGGTGATGCCGACATCGTCGCCATTTCCGTTACCAATGCCATAGTTTTGTTCGCCATTGCCTGATGCTGGACCATTGCCCCAGCCGCCGATGCCATTGCCAGTACTACCGTCTGCACCTGTACCGTTGTTGCTGTTATTGGTGGTGTCATTGTCTTGAACGATATTTGAGGTTGTGGTTGGTGCTGTGTTGACGGAGTTTACTTCGCCGCCACCAATCCCAGCGAATGAGTTGCCTAACACTTGGACAGGAGTCGTCCATGGTACAACGACACTGGCATCATCACCGTTACCATTGCCGATACCATAGTTGTGTTCGCCATTTCCAGCAGAAACACCATTGAGTAATCCACCTGCATTGCCATTACCGGCAGCACCGACGCCATTGTTACTGTTATTGGTGGTATCGTTGTCTTCAATCACATTTGATGTTGTGGTTGGTGCAGTATTCACTGAGTTTACGTCGCCACCACCAATGCCTGCGACTGAATTGCCGAGTGCTTGAAATGGTGCTGTGACTGGCATGGTGATATCGGCATCATCGCCGTTGCCATTACCGATGCCGTAGTTTTGTTCGCCGTTACCCGCACCAATACCATTTAACCAGCCGCCGCCATTACCATTACCCGCCGTGCCAGTCCCATTGTTATTGTTGTTGGTGGTGTCATTGTCTTGAATATGTGTGGATGAGGTGGTTGGTGCAGTATTGATAGAGTTGACGTCTCCGCCGCCAATGCCTGCAATTGAGTTGCCTACCGCTTGTACTGGGGTTGTCCAAGGCACAGTGACATTCACATCATCACCGTTACCATTGCCGATACCATAGTTATGTTCGCCATTACCCGCAGCAACGCCATTGAGTAGACCACCACCATTACCGTTACCCGTAGCACCAACACCACTATTACTGTTATTGGTGGTGTCATTGTCTTCGATCACGGTCGTCGAGCTGGTCGGCGTGGTGTTGATAGAGTTGACATCTCCACCACCAATTGCAGCGAACGAGTTACCTAATGCTTCAAATGGCACGGTGACAGGCGTGGTGACATTAACGTCATCACCATTGCCATTACCGATTCCGTAGTTATGTTCGCCATTGCCTGAACCGATACCATTTAAGAAACCACCGTTACTGCCATTGCCAGCAGCGATGCCTAAATTACTGTTGTCTGTGGTGTCGTTGTCCTGAACGTGGACTGACGATGAGGTGGTTGAAGTATTGACGGAAGTGACTGGTGAGGCTTCGCCAAGCCAAGAATAAGAATTTCCGAGTGAATGAAAAGCCGTTGTGAATGGATAAGTGAAGTTTAGGCTATCACCGTTACCCACACCAACACCGTAGTTCTGATCGCCATTACCCGCTGCAATTCCATTGAATATGCCATCATCAACTTGAGTACCACTGTTACTATTATTTGTGGTTGTACTCTCTTCGACATGAACTTGTTTTATTGTCGATACTGTATTGACAGAAGATGACGTTCCTTGGCTATTGCTACTCCCAAGAGATAGTATGCTTGTAATGGGTGATAAAATATTTTTAAATAACATGTCGATATACCTATAATTATTGGAGTTTTGTTTTATTTACCTTGATAATTATGTGACTCCTGTCTCATAACTTATGCAATAGTATTTATTGGTTGTTATTATTGTGTCAATATTGCTTGATATGTCACATTTGTATAAATCGTAAATATCATATAAATCAGCCATCTACTTTTTGATGATCAAATATTTATTAGAATTTCTACATAT
This sequence comes from Acinetobacter sp. NIPH 298, assembly GCF_000369505.1. Taxonomy (GTDB): domain Bacteria; phylum Pseudomonadota; class Gammaproteobacteria; order Pseudomonadales; family Moraxellaceae; genus Acinetobacter. The sequence goes on along the minus strand of NZ_KB850053.1, from coordinate 68,380 downwards.
ATCGTATAAGTTAAATCAGATTATTCATAAAAATTGCATAATTCATAGAACTGAAGTCGGCTTCATTAATTTTAATACGATACTGAATTTTAATGAAAAAAACCTGATCTAGTGCTTAGCGCCAAAAGTATGCCCCGATGACAAAGATATGAATGACTACAAAGGCTTTACATAAATTCAACATAGAAAGACCAGTGTTATAAACAAGAAAACACTTTTTAAAACACAGCAGCTGCTGAATCTATAGCCAAACGATAGTGAAGTCGTGAAAAAGCACTTATCAATTGGGGAAAAATGCGTATAATGCCCAACATCAAATATGCGCTCATAGCTCAGCTGGATAGAGCACTTGGCTACGAACTAAGGGGTCGGGAGTTCGAATCTCTCTGAGCGCACCAATTTGATCCATAGAAAAAACCGCTTAATCGCGGTTTTTTTGTGCCTATTTTTTATGTGAATAAACCCTACATCTTAGTTTTTATCTTCTGTACGAACACAGCGTTGCCCCCGATAGCTGGCAACGTGTCATGGTAGGGGAGACTGCGCATTGCTCTCAATAAAAAAGGTGCTTTTTCGTCGATCTTCATGGCTGTGGTCATTTTCAATAAAGATCCTTGATCGTTTTCATTTAAGATCATTTGCCCTTTGATATAGCGTAAATCTCCACCATTGGCATGAAAATTATTTTCAGTGCTTTGTGGATAGTTAAAATGCAATTTAAATGAAAATGGAATACTAATTACCCCCAAACCGACATTGACGTGAATATCCGCCTCCTGACTTTGGTTTTGGAGGGGTGTGGTGCTGACTTTTTTGATCTGACGTGGAAATAACGCTTGATAAGCACTTGGAACAAGCCATTTTTGTAGCTGTTGAGGGGGCTGTTTATAAAATTGATAGGTCGTGGTAAATCTCATGGACTCCCGCCCATGTGTATAAGGCAACGTCGTCGGTGCGTGTAGAAAGCTAACAGGCTGCTGCGCGGCTTGACTCAGTTGAGCAACTTTTGCCAATTGGCTGGTTGTGAGCTGAGGGCTTGGGATTTGACCCGCAGCAAGTGGCGTGCTATTTGATCCAATAAAACGATTTCTCAATGCCTCTAAAATAAAGGCACTGCCACTGCTCGGAATACCAAGTTTTACTTCTGGTATTGCATTCAGAATTTTTTTAAATAAAAAACCTTGTGGTTGATTTAAGTCACTCCATTGCGTCAGGGTGATTAAGGTTCTGTTTTCATCCAATGCAAACCATTCAAATTTACCGACCCCATAGGGAATGGGTGCATCAATTACCAAGGTTGAAATACTGTTGGCTGCAAGCTGATGTTGCATGGTGACATCTTCATTAAAGTTCAGTACAGGAATCGGTGTGGGTATCGACACGCGATATTTCATTTGGGTGGTATTGCCTGATTGCGCTAATTTTTTTGCAGATTTGAGGGTCGGGAACAGACCTACATATTGATTAAAGTCAGTCAGTGTTTTGGCGACTTGCTGTGCGTTCACGGGAACAATAATTGCAGCGGAAGTAAAGTTTGCTGTGGGTTGTGGATTGTTTTTTAAGGTTGGAATTGATGTTTTTACGGCTGGATGTCCATAGATAAAGATATGGTTTTGCGTATAGCTTGCCAAAATTTGTGGTTTATTTTGAAAGGGCTGCAAAGCACTAGGGATGTTGTCCGTCCATGTAATGAGCTGGGCAAAACTATGCTGTGCCGAACAACATAAAAAAATTGTAAAAAAAGCAATTAAACGAGACATCACATTCCTTTGATGTTGGTTCATAATTTTTTTGGGGTGCTGAGTATCGTAAAATGTATCCTCTTGAGATTATAGCGGTAATCTCTGTAAATAAAGAGTAGTAGTTCTGTATGACGACTACTCAATCAAAGTTAAATATCTTGTTTTTTAGGTTGTGAAACAGCCAATGCTCGGCGGCGATAGAGAAAGATTATAGCTCCAATGGGCAGCGCAATTTGTAAAATAAGAGGACTGTAGGTATTGGTTTGTTCAAACCCTGCACCAAGAAGTTGAAAGCTAAAAGGTTGAAACACAAATTGTCCATTTGTCCAATTAAATAAGATTCGGGTAAAACCCAATGAAATAAAAATTAGCCATAGCCATTTACGTTTTTCCATTGGTGTACGAATACATAAAATCAGGACATAAATTACAAAAATCGGAATGATGATTGCGAGTGTAAAAAAGACATAATTTAAAATACCTTTTCCAGCAAAGGTGAAATCATTTAAATGACGAGTTGCTGCATCAATTGGGGTGACATGAAGTCCCATAATGGTGATTTGATCATTTTTTTTCTTAAAAATCAGATCGTTTAGTAACCATTGTTGTTGTGGATATTCGTATTCAAAGGTCAAATGATATTGAGTTTGATTTGGTAGTTCGAGTTTGTGTGCTCCAATAATATTGACTTGTTGAATCGGAACTTTTGGAAATTGTGCTGTCATTTGTATAAAGGTCGAGTGTATATCCGCAGTTTGTAATTCAGAATCTAAATGTGCCTCTAAGGTGGCATAATCTCCTTGTTGGAGTTGTTCAAATGCTTGTTTTGCAAATTGTTGATCTTGTTCTGGGACAATTTTGTTGATCAATTGTTGTTGGCTACATGCTGCCAATAACACCAAAACACTAACGAATAAAAAACATATTTTCAATTTAGGTAATAGCATTACAGCCTCATTAATTTATTGAATTTATATTAAAATGAATAATGAAGGGCATGATAACACGTAATTTTTGTATAAAATCTCGATTAAATCACTTTCTCTTAAAAGCGTTTATGCTCTAATAGGGGCAAGTTTTTAAATGTTAGAAATCGATAATGTCTGAACAACGTCCAACACTCTCTGCGCGCTATTATCTAAATTTAGAAGAATCTCAAGATGGTTTTGCTTTGATTACGTTTGGCAAAAAACCGATCACTCGTTTTCTAACACCCGCAATTAGTATCGGAATTATCCTTTGGGGGATTTATTTAGGTTTTACTGGCGTGGGGCGCTACTATGTGGCACTTGGTGTTTTCTTTTTGATCATGCAAGCGATCATGCGATTTTGGTTATTGCCTCTGTTATTCAAGCGTCAGTTTGTGCGTTACCAATTTGGCAAAAGTGAACAAGGCATTGACTTATACCAAGACCACTTTGAACTTTATGCCGCGGGGAAAAAGCAAACGGCGGCTTATAATGAAGTACAGTCTTTCATCACTGGTAAGCTGACTTATATGTTAGAACTAAAAACGAAAACAGTGGTGATTATACCTAAACGTGCTTTTTCCAGTCCTGCTGATCAAAGTAAATTTGAAAATAGTTTTAAAAAATAAATAACGGTTTAAAAGAACAAGGAGCTTCCATGAATACACGTCCTTCAAAAATTGTCTGTGTTGGTCGAAACTATGCCGAGCATGCGAAAGAATTGGGTAATGCGATCCCAGATCGTCCGATTTTATTTATGAAGCCACCGAGTAGCTTAGGTTCACTAGCGCAAGGCGTAAGTTGGAATCAGGCATTGGGCGAGTGTCATTTTGAATGTGAAATCTGTTTGCACATTGCTCATCCGCTATCTCAAGAAACAGATAAGGCAAAAGCTTTAGAGGCAGTTGGTGCGATTACGCTGGGATTAGATTTAACGTTGCGTGATTTGCAAAGTGATTTAAAGAGCAAAGGAGAACCGTGGGAGCGTGCTAAGGCTTTTGACGGTGCGTGTATTCTTGCAGATTGGGTCGAAACTGACGAAATTGGTGATCTACAAGAATTAGAGCTTATTTTGATGATTAATGGTGAAGAACGTCAGCATGGTTTTAGCCGAGATATGTTGTTCGATATCGGGGCGTTATTGGTTGAAATCAATCAGTCTTTTAGCTTGGAAGCGGGGGATGTGATTATGACAGGGACACCAGCAGGTGTTGGTGCACTTCATCTAAATGATCAACTGACGATGAAATTGATTACCCAAACAGGCGAATATGACTGGGATACATTTGTCAAAGCATAACCGTCAATGATATGGCGCTGATATTCAGATATCAGCGCCTTTTTTATTGTTAAAAAATGAACCAGACAATTGATTTGCCTTAATTAGCGACCTTGATATAACTTGCGGAACTGATCTGGTGTGAAGTGCATCCAGCGTTTAAACATATATATAAAAGCGGATGAACTGGCATAACCTAAATCCAATGCGATGCTTTCTATGGTTTTACCTTGATTGAGCATCGACATTGCTTTCATCACTTTGAGACGTTGCCGCCATTCGTGCAGCGACATGCCAAGCTCCTTTTGGCTATAACGCGCTAAGGTTCGTTCGGTCATGTTAATCATTTTCGCAAGTTGTTGCAGCGTACTGTTATCGGCTGGATATTGGTGTAAGTGACTTAATATTTTTGATAGGGAAGAATGTTGTGTGGTGGGTAAATAACTTCCGACCAGTTCAGCATGTGTGAGTGAATCCAATAATACTTGCAGCAACCTTAAATATTCTGGATCTTGTTCTGAAAATGGATGTTTACGAATATGTTCCAACAATGCAGGAACCAGTGGTGCTGTCAGTAAAATGCCAGCTTGTTGCGGCATATTTTGACACAGGCTTTCATGTACATATAAGGTACAGTGCGTCACTTCATTACGATTGATACCACTATGTTGTAAATGAGGAGGCAGCCAAATGCCGTACGGAGGAGGAGTAAGATAGTGAATCTGATCAATACTGACCTCAAGTACCCCATCAAAAGTATAAATAAACTCGCCCCATGCGTGCGCATGTTTTGGATAAAACGTTTCAGCAGGTGCATCACGAATACGTAGCCACAATGATGCAGGAATATCATCGTATGCAGGGAGTTCATAAAAATCTTGGATGCGTTGTGCTGATTTTTTCATAATATGAGAATTGCCTGAAAACATGCATGCATTGTCCGAATTTCACTATATCATCAAAATACGACAGCTTTATATTGACGTTCTAATTATAAAATTGAGAGCTGGCAATGGATGAGCGTAAAACATTAGATGCACGAGCATCAGGTCTTATGATCGGTCTCTGTATGATTTGGGGGCTACAACAAGTCATCTTAAAAATGGCTGCGCCTGATATTTCTCCCTTAATGCAAATTGCTTTACGTTCTGGTTTAGCCGCAATCCTACTATTGCCTTTATTGTGTCTGGATAAAACGGCTGAGCTACTCAATCGACAAAATCTTAAAGCAGGTGCTTTGGTCGCGTTTTTATTTTCTTTAGAATTCTTTTTATTGGCGCAGGCATTGCAATGGACTTCGGCTTCACATGCTGTGGTTTTGCTGTATACCGCACCGATTTTTGTGGCTTTGGGTTTACATTGGAAACTACCCTCTGAGCGTTTAAGTTTGTTGCAGTGGAGTGGCATTACTCTGGCATTTGTTGGAATCGTTGTGACGTTTATCCGAGGGCAACAAGGAACCGCTTCGCTGATCGAGCAACAAATGCTTTGGGGGGATTTGTTGGCATTGGCAGCGGGTATTGCTTGGGCAGCAACCACGATCACCGTACGCTTATCTTCTTTGGCACAAGCTGCTGTGACACAAACATTATTCTACCAATTGGCTGGTAGTTTTATTTTACTGTTTGGATTGGCTGTGTTTTTAGGACAAGCGAGTATTCATTTTACTCCCTTAGTAATCGGTAGCTTGGCATTCCATACGTTGGTGGTGTCTTTCGCGAGCTTTTTAGCATGGTTTTGGTTGCTTAGAAATTATTTAGCCTCTCGCTTAGGGGTATTCTCTTTTTTAACGCCGCTGTTCGGTATTGTGTTTGGCATGTGGTTGTTAGGTGAGCGAATTGAACCTAATTTCGTGCTTGGTTCAATTCTGGTATTGATGGGCATTATGGTGGTGAGCTTGCAAGGTTGGTTGAGGAAATAAAAAAAGACCTCATGCAGAGGTCTTTTTGTTACTTTTGTTCAAAAATAGTTGAAAGGGGAATCGATAACTTGGCAGCTAAATAATCATTGCTTTCAATGAGCGCTGGCCCGATTTTTTCCATCCACTCATCATCCTGATGCACATTGGACACATCATCTCTTAAAGGGAGTGGATAAGGGAGAGCAGTAAAGAAACTCCAAAAATCAACCTGTGCTAAATTACGGACCAATACATATTCATCTTTATCGGTTCGTTTAATCAGATTTTGTGCTTCTAATTGCAGGATATATGAGGGTAAACGCCCGAGCTCACCACGGCCTACAATATCGAGTAGCTCATGCTCGCTCACACTGTTACCAATTTGCTGTTTCTTATAGAACAACTCTAAGATATCCAATAACATCATGATTGGATGACGTTTTTGTTCTTTGCCCGAATGGAACGCGGTCAGTGCATAACTGATTTCTACGCCTAATAAGATGATGTTCCAAGACAGAAAAATCCAAAGTAGAAAAATGGGGATCGCCGCGAAAGCACCATACACAATTTCATAGCTGGTGAAATTACTCATGATCCAGCCAAATAAACGCTTTAAGATTTCAAACACAGTTGCACTAAAACATGCTGCGATGATCGCAGAGACAATCGGCACATTTCGATTTGGTATGGTCCAATATAGAATAAAGAAACCGAAGACCGTTAATAAAAACGAAATTAGCCATAACAGAAAAGCACCATCAAGTTGATAGCCTGCAAAATTATTGCTGAGGACATTCATAGATGCGACAGCGGAAGAAAGTACAAATGCACTGCCTAAAAGGATTGGACCTAAAGAAATAATAGTCCAGTAACGCATAAAACCGACTAGACCAGAACGTGTCTCTTTCACACGCCAAATGCGATTAAACACATTTTCAATCGAGGACAGCATCAGTACTGTGGTAACAAATAAAAACAAGATACCGATGACGGTGAGATTACTTGATTTATCAGTAAAAGCACTCAAGGCCTTATCAAAGGCAATGGTGCTTTTTGGCAAAAAGTTACTATAAATCAGTTGTTGTAGCTGCTGCCTAGCAGGCTCTAAAGCTTTAATCGAAGAAATAATCACCAAAAATACGGTAAGCATTGGGACGACCGCAAACAGGGTGGTGTAGGTCAAGGATCCTGCTTGTTCTCGACAGCGATCAGCTTCAAAACGACGTAATACAAAGACAATAAATTGAAACCATGTTTTTTCTAAAAAATTCAGTTTTTTTAGATAACGGTTTAAGATCATGGGTTCTATCCTAGTTATTTTTCAAATCTTCCTCTTTTGAAAGAGGGCTTCGGGAAGATTTTTGGATTGATCAATACACAAAACAGCGAATAAATTGGCATTAATCGTATAATATCTTCTTTAAGTTAACAAAAACCTTGAAACCGATGCAACCTTACATTCTTGTTCTTTATTACAGTAAATACGGTTCAACCAAGCAAATGGCACATCTGATTGCCGATGGAATTGAATCTGTAGGTGTGACCGCACGTATTCGAACAGTACCCAATCTAGCAACGGTTGTGACGCAAGCTGAAGCGAGTATTCCAGAAGAGGGTGATCTTTATTGTAGCTTAGATGATCTCACGCATTGTTCAGGATTGGCTTTGGGTTCACCCACACGTTTTGGTAATATGGCCAGTGAGATGAAATACTTTTGGGATCAAACCACTAGCCTATGGCTCAATGGTGCTTTGCATAATAAACCTGCTTGCGTATTTACGACTTCGGGGTCGATGCATGGTGGGCAAGAGAGCACTTTGTTGAGTATGTTACCGCCGTTATTTCATCATGGCATGATGATTTTAGGTCTGCCGAATTCTATCCCTGCATTGTCAAATACAAAAACAGGCGGTACTCCCTATGGCGCAAGTCATGTCAGTGGACCTCGCCATGATCAGGGCATGAGTCAAGATGAAAAAATCTTATGTGAGGCACAAGGCAAACGCTTGGGTGAAGTGGTTAAAAAACTATTTTAAAGTCATAAAAAATGGGAGCATCTGCTCCCATGATTTTTATTTTTTCAGTTGCCAATCATAGATATTTTTACGATAAGCATACCAAATCATCCAGAGTCCAATAATAATCATCGGGAAACTGAGGATTTGTCCTTTGGTCATCCAGCCAAACAAGATGAAGCCTTGATCTGCATCGGGTTGGCGGAAAAACTCCATAAAGAAACGTGCAACACCATAACCCATCAAGAATACTGCTGAAACAGCCATACGCGGACGAGGTTTGGCACTAAACCACCACAGTACAATAAATAGAATTAAGCCTTCACAAATCGCTTGATAAATTTGTGAGGGGTGACGGACCAAACCTAATGGATCTGTTGGGAAAATCATGCCAAATGGATAACTCGGGTCTTGAACTTGACGACCATACAGTTCGCCACCAATAAAATTACCAATACGACCAAACATCAAACCTGTTGGTACGCAAGGTGCAATAAAGTCCAAGGTCTGAAACCATGTCTTTTGGTATTTTTTACACCAAAACAACATCGCAATCACGACACCAAGGAAACCACCGTGGAAGCTCATGCCACCTGTCCACACTTGGAATAACCACAGTGGATTCTCTAAGAACTTCGCAAACTCATAAAACAGTACATAGCCCACACGACCGCCCAGCACAACACCGAGCGCGCCGTAAAAGACGAGATCTGAAACCATATCTCCCGTCCAGCCATCACGTTGCTTTGCGCGATAAGAGGCAAGCCCCCAAGCACATAAAAAAGCCAATAAGTACATGAGTCCGTACCAGTGCACCTGTACTGGTCCCAAGCTCAGTGCAACTGGATCAATATTTGGATAGGTCAGCATCGCTGTTCCTCAGTTTAGAATTTGGAATTAAGTTTTGAGCAAATTGTAGCGGAATGATATTAAAAATGTTGTACATTCAATGTGAAAGTCAACAGTCCTTAAGATAAGAGAACAAGATCAATGTGTATTGTCGCGTTTGCATGGCAAGTTCTGGAGGAACTGCCACTGTGTTTAATTTCAAATCGAGATGAGTTTTATCATCGCCCCAGTGTTGCTTTGCACGCATGGGAAAATAGTTCGATCGTGGCAGGGCAGGATCTGCAATCAGGCGGTACATGGATGGGGGTGACGGCATCGGGTCGTTGGGCGATCGTGACCAATTTTCGAAATGGACGGGAACAGCAGCAGTATCAGACCTCAAGAGGACATTTGATTCAAGATTTCCTTGAAAGTGATTTAGCGCCGATTCGTTTTGCTCAAATGTTAGAACAAAAACAACAAGACTATGCGGGCTTTAATTTATTTGTGGGGGATACACAACAAGCTGTTTATATGAGCAATCGCGGAGAAGCACCACAAGTTTTGGCCAAAGGCGTGTATGTGGTTTCCAATGGTTTAATGTCCGAAGATTGGAAGAAGACTATGCATTTGCGTAAGCGCTTTACCCAAGAATTCTTGCCGATGTTACAGCAGCCGCAGATATCAGAATCCGATTTAGAATATGCCATTTGGGATATTTTAGAAGATGAACGTAAAGTTATCCCAGAGTTGTTACCTGATACAGGGATTAGCAAAGAGATGGAGGCCTTACTTTCCTCAACGTTTATACAAAGTCCTATTTATGGTACACGCTGTTCAAATTTTTTACGCATGACACCAACACAATGGCAGTGGTTGGAAAAAGTACAACAAGGAGAGCAGCAAGGAAATATTGTGCGTCAACAGATCATGCTAATGAAATAGCCAATGCCAATCCGAAGATTGGCATTGTCATGTTGGATCAACTCAGCGATTAGCCAGCGATCGCACCACCATCTTTACGCGTGATTACCACCGTAGCTGAGCGCGGGCGAGCAGTTGTGTTATTTGGGTTGGTTTGAGTTGCAGGCCAGTGACTTGTTGGCGCTGCATAGCTCTTAGAGTCTTCACCAGGATGCTGTACGTTGATGAAAATAGCTTTGTAATCTGGTGTCATGGTCACACCCGTGATCTCACATTCTTTTGGTCCGACTAGGAAGCGGCGCAGATTTTCATCATTCACCTTGGCTCCCATAATCGTTTCAGTTCCGTTTGATGTGGTTGCTTTGCTACCATCACTGACTTGACCTGGCAATGCCGCAAGCATCATACAGTTGGTCACATCCGTATAAGCGCCATCATCCGTTTGAATCCAAAGCACACCACGAGTGTCAAACCACATGCCATCTGGTGATGAGAAGTCATTGCTATCGGTTAAACCAGAAAGGTTAATGTTTGATGCCATTGCTGCTTCTGCACCAAATAAGTAAATATCCCATTTGAAGCTTTCAGCCGTAGTTTTATCATCTGCTTCACGGAAACGGATAATATGACCGTTGACGTTCCCTTTCTGAAGTTTTTCGTTGTTATATAAGTCTTCATAACTGCGAGGGTTCGCTGCATCAGTTGGATAGCTTGAACCACGATTCGAGTTGTTGGTCAGTGTCACATACACTTCACCATTTACTGGGTTAACTGCACACCATTCTGGGCGATCCATCTTGGTTGCGCCTACTGAGTCCGCTGCCAGACGAGCAAAGGTCACCACATCTGCTTGTGATTTAAAAGGGTAGGCTGTATTGCTTTCATTTAAGCCATTTTTACCATAACTGAGCTCAATCCATTGACCTGTACCATCAGCATTAAACTTGGCAACATAGAATTTCCCTGCATTCATATACTTATCGCCAGCACGATAACCGCCGTTGATATCTTTTGGATCCCACTTGGCATCGGATACAAATTTATAGATATACTCGCCACGTGAGTCATCGCCCATATAAAAAGCTAGGTTCTGACCTTCAATGACGCGGCTAGTACGGCAGTCTTCATGAGCAAAACGTCCAAGTGCAGTACGTTTTACAGGTGCTTGGCGGCTATCAAATGGATCGATTTCGACCATCCAACCAAAAGTATTTGGTGCATTGCGGTAATCTTGTCCTGCATTAGCTGTTTTTACATCAGCATTCCAACGATCATAAAGATCTTGGGATTCAACTTGACCTTGTGCAGTTTCCCAACCATAGCGTGAATTTGTATTTAAATATTGAATTCGCCCTTGTTCATCTAAGTTTGGTATTTTATTTTTTTGAGCATCTAAGATATAAATAATTTCGCCTTTTTCATTCTTCTTTGGCGTCCCATCTGGATTTTTTTCATATTGATAATCAATAGATAGACCTAAACCATAGCGTTTGAGCGCAATCTCTTCTGTTGCAGTACGTTGGTATTTATCAGTCCCTGAACGCTGGAAGTAACCAATGAAGTTTTCTTCAGTAGTGAGGTAAGTTCCCCATGGCGTGTAGCCATTTCCACAGTTGTTGTGTGTACCGCGTGTTTGTACGCCAGTTGGAGAAAACTTAGTTGCTAACAGGGCATTTGCTGCCGCAGGACCAGCGAACTCCATCAAGGTTGAACCAGTGATACGACGGTTGTACACAGAGTTTTTTACCAGTTCAACTTTTTGAGTTTTCGCATCTTTTTTCACATGAATGATTGAGACACCATGCGCATTTACTTCACGAATCACTTCATCTTCAGGACGGCGGCCATCTACTTTGGTTGGACCCTTAGGATGTAAGAAAGTTGGATTGATGTACTCATGGTTGAGCACCAATAAGCCATCGTTTGATTGTTGCTCATCATAACGACCAGTGGCAGTATTTAATCCAAAATAGCTCATGCCATCATGATGATCGCCTGAACGGAACTGAAAGCTTGGGCCAGAAGGAATATTATTGTCATCCCATTCTGCGTAGTTTGGATTAATCGCATCGCCTAAAGCATATAAAACATGTGCTTCATAGCCTTCAGGTACAGTCACAATATCGTCTAAATTCTTCGGCACAGCAGTGAAGTTTAACTTCTCAGGCTTTTTATGTGGGTCAACAGGTGTTGTTGTGCCACCACCAGTATTTTTATTATCGTTATCATTACAGCCTGTCAATGTTGATGCCAATGTCAATGCGACAGCACCGCTTGCTGTTTTGGTGATGAGGCTACGGCGGCTAATATGCTGTTCTAAAATGTCACGAAAATGAACATTTGTAGAGGTGTTATTATCCAGTTCTTGGTCTTCATGATATGGCGTCAGCTGTGTCATGGAATCATCCTAAGTTTATATGTTCAGTAAAAAAATTTCCCGCCTTTAACTTAGATTGAAATTGTGACGTTGCCTTGACACTTATGTGACAAATACATTAAAAATCAAATAATAATATAAAGTTTGGTCAAAAAAAACAGGTCTAGGACCTGTTTGGAAAATTGTTTATGGCGATAGAGTGAATCGCTATGCTGTTTTTCTTTTTTCGATGATTCTTCCAAAGAACAAACCCAATTCAAAAAGTAACCACATCGGCACTGCCAACATAATCATTGAAATGGCATCAGGCGGCGTGACAAACATGGAGACAAAGAAACAACCCACGATGATAAAGCGCCGTTTCTCGATCAAACTTTGCGTGCTGACTACCCCGATTAAAATGAGTAATAAGGTAATCACTGGAATTTCAAATGTTAAGCCAAAAACAATAAATAGCTTCAAACAAAAAGCCAAATAACTGTTGATGTCTGTCATTGGTGCTACGGTTTCAGGAGAAACACTGATAAAGAAATGCAAAATAGATGGCAAGGCGATGAAATACGCAAACGCAATACCGATATAAAACAAAGCAATGCTACTAATCAATAAAGGCAGTGCCAATGATTTTTCTTTTTCGTATAGCGCAGGTTTCGCATAGGACCAAATTTGGTAAATGATAAAGGGCATAACCAGCATCAGTGCGACAAAGAAATTCAGTTTAAAGGGTGCCATAAATGTCGCGGTGACATCCGTTGCAATCATGGATGAACTGACAGGCAATTGCGCTCTTAACGGCTCTGAAAGGATTTGATAGGTACGGTTAGCAAAGGGCAGTAAACAGAAGAACAAAACCAATATTGCAGCAACGATTTTAAATAAATGTCGACGCAAAATCATCAGATGCTTGGTAATCGGCATTTCTTCAAGCTTAACGTCTTGATCATCATTTCCCAAAGTGGTTTGGGTTAATGGAGAGCTGGATGGTGAACTCATACCGCCACCTTTAATTCAGGAGTTGAAGAGGTTAAATCAAATTGTGAATGCGGAGTCGGAGATGCCATGTGTAAGAGTGCAAACTTCGGTAGATAAATGCATGCCACTGGATGTAATAAATAATGGTAATGAAGTGGTGTGCGATTGTTTTTGGATACCGCAGTTTGAGGTTCATCTTCTAAAGAGACTTTTTGCTGTTCCAATGAGGTCATCTGAGCTTGCATTTTTTGCTCAAGTTCAGCGATACGTTGCATTTCTTTTTGCATTTGTTCGCGTAGTTCAGACAAGCGTAATTCACGATCGATATCATTTTGAACGTTACTGACCAGACGCTTAATTTTTGCATACCATTTCCCCACAAAACGAGCGGCTTCAGGTAGCTTATCAGGCCCGAGTACCAGTAAAGCAATAATGCCGAACGCAAGCAGTTCGGACATTCCCAAATTCAGCATAATGGCGCTCGCTTAGCTTTTTATTGAGCTTTCAGTACTTTTGACTTGAGCATCAATGGTACGAGGTTCATTTAGAGCAGTCGTGGCTTCTTCGTCTTCTTTGATCGATTTTTTAAAATCTTTCACAGCACCACCAACATCTTTACCTAAATTTTTAAGCTTTGATGTACCGAACAGTAAAATAACCACTACTGCAAAAATAAGTACATGCCAAATCGATAAACCAGCCATAACCATATTCCTATAAAACTTTGGTTATATCTCAACAGTTTGGCATGACAGAGGTGTGACACTAATATTGCAATTTTAAGACAGTAAACAGAGGAATGATTTTTATATAAAAAAGAAAGAAGCCCGAATAAATGTTTTGGGCTTCGGTCAATATTAGCTTAAGCTCGCTTTAAAAAGTTGCATCGCCTGACCACGATGGCTGATTTTATTTTTCTCTGTTTTGCTGAGTTCTGCGCTGGAAAGATTAAGTTCTGCTAACCAGAATAAAGGATCATATCCAAAACCATTTTCACCACGCGTGGCTTCTAAAATCTCACCCTTCCAGATTCCTTGGAAAATTTGCGGCAGCGGATCTTCGGCATGCGTAACTAAAGCCAAGACGCAGACAAACATCGCTTCAATGGTCTCGTCATTGTTGCGGAGAGGTTTAAGATCAGCCAACAGTTTTTGATTGTTGGCAGCATCGTTGCCATGTTCACCTGCATAACGCGCAGAATAAATCCCAGGTGCGCCGCCTAAAATCGGTACACATAGACCTGAATCATCTGCGATAGCTGGTTTGCCAGAAATTTTTGCAGCATGACGTGCTTTGATGATGGCATTTTCAACGAAGCTCAAACCATCTTCGATGGCATCTTCAATGTCGAGTTTGCCTTGAGGAATAATGTTGATGGATAGATCGAGTTGTTGAAACAGATGTTCAAATTCGGCAACTTTGCCTTTGTTGTTGCTTGCAAGGACGAGACTGCCGTGTTGTAGCCAATGGGGATTAGACATGATGGTTTTGAGGTATCTGGATTGAATATCTAAGATTTTAGTGACTTTTGAAGCATGAGAGTAGTTAAATTATCTTGTTTTACACGATTTTGATAATATCGCGAATAAAATGTTTTTTAATCTAAATTCTCTAAGTGTATTGAAAACAAACGAGTAATTTATTTTATTTTTTATCTTTTATTTAATTAGATCATATAAGATATAAAAAAACTTGAATATTTATTTTTTTCAGGTATCATTCAATTAACTAGAAAAATTATTGTTTTGGTTAATCTTCTCTAAGTATCGCAGTTTTAGTCATAATCCTTCGTTTTTTACAGATATCAAGCTCAATTCTTCATTATTTTTCAAAGTTATCATTAGCCGTAATAACATGGCTAAAATGTTAAAATTCAATAGGATATATTATGTCTACTACAACAGTTACTGGTACAGTGAAGTGGTTTAACGAAACTAAAGGTTTTGGTTTTATTCAACAAGAATCAGGTCCAGATGTTTTCGCTCATTTCAGCGAAATCGCAAACTCAGGTTTCAAAACTTTGTTTGAAGGCCAACAAGTTTCATTCAGTATCGCTCAAGGTCAAAAAGGCCCAAATGCTGTGAATATCGTTGCTCTTTAATAAGTAACCCAGCATTCAAAAAAAGCACTTTATAGTGCTTTTTTTACGTTTGCTGTTTAGAGAAGTGATCTAAAATCATATCCTAGCTCACTTTTATTGTACGGTTATGATCAAGGGAAAACTGAAGTGATCTTGAACAATTTTGGGTGCATTAAAAAACCGACCTCATAATTCAGTCGGTTTTAGTACAGCAAACAGCAATGATAATATTACTGTGCTTGAATCCATCGATCAGCACGATCACGCGCAGTACGAATCTGTTCTTGAGTCAAGTTTGCAGCCAAGGCTGTTTTTTTACCTTCAGAAAGGCTAATTACTTTAGTATCAAGCATGCCATCACGCGTTGAAAGCTCATACCATTGATAAGCCCCCATATAGTTTTTCTTTTGTTCTTCCATCATGGCAAGATTAAAGCTAGCACGGTTATCACCGTTGCTTGCCGCTTTTTCAAAATACTTACGCGCTAAAACTTCATCTTTCTTCGTACCCATGCCATCGGCATACATGCGACCCACATTGAGCTGAGCTGCTGAGATGCCCTTATCGGCTGCGGCTTTAAATAGCGCAAATGCTTGTTTCTCATCTTTTGCAACATCTTTACCATATTGGTAACGTGTTGCGAGATAGAATTGTGCTCCTGCCTGACCAGCTTTCGCCGCGCTTTGTAATTCACCGATACTCATGACTGAGTATCGTGCTGCTTGTGTTGCAACCGATTGCGGTTGAGCAACATAGTCAGCATGCGCTTGTATACTGATCAGACCAAACAAAAAGGTGCTGATAAATGTCTTTTTCATAGTGCGCTCACTCGATAAATTGCGACTTCACCAAATAGGTTCGGCATATGCTTGCTGAGCACACTACCTTGTTGGTCACCATTAACGGCAAGTCGATTAATAATTTTAATCCGATTCTCAGCACATAAGGCTTCAAAGTCTCGGAAAGTACATAAATGAATATTCGGGGTGTTATACCACATATAAGGCAACGCTTCCGAAACAGGCATTTTTCCTTTCAGCGCAAGAAAAGAACGCGTCTTCCAATACGCAAAGTTCGGAAAAGTAATAATTGCCTGTTTGCCGACACGCACCATATCCCGAAGTAATACATCAGGTGCATCTACAGCTTGCAAAGCTTGTGCCATGACCACAGAGTCAAAAGACTGGTCAGCAAAACGGCTTAAACCTAAATTTAAGTCCTGTTGAATAATATTTAACCCCCGACTGATGGCAATTGCAATCTTTTCTTGATCAATTTCTAAGCCATAAGCGCGAATATTGTGTTGTTTGCTCATATGAGCCAATAATTCACCATCTCCACAGCCTAAATCGAGCACGCTGGTATTCGGGGTAATCCATTTTTCAGCAAGTTGTTGGTCTATACGCATTAGCTTGCCTCCAAATGGGTCGATTGCAACTGCTGTTCTCCACCTAAAAATGCGCGTAATGTTTTCACATACAGCGGAATCGGGAACAAGAAGGAATCATGACCTTGTTCAGCATCTATCTCTAAATAACTGACAGGCTGATGATTATCAATCAGGGCATCCACGATTTCCTGTGATCGGCTTGGACTAAAACGCCAATCCGTGGTAAATGAAATCACCAAGAATTTGCATTTCGGTTTACGCATCGCTTTCGTCAATGAATGCTCATATTCACGAGAGGGATCAAAATAATCCAATGCCTTGGTCATAATCAAGTAAGTATTTGCATCAAAATTGCGACTGAATTGTTCGCCTTGATAGCGCAAATAACTTTCGACTTGGAATTCAACATCAAAACCGTACATAAATTTGCCCGATTTTAGATCACGACCAAATTTTTGTTTCATGGCTTCTTCAGATAGATAGGTAATATGACCGACCATCCGCGCCAAAATCAAACCGCGTTTTGGATAACTATCATTTTCCAAATAACGTCCATGATGAAAATCCGGATCGGAAAGAATAGACTGGCGTGCAACCTCATTGAAGGCAATATTTTGTGCAGAAAGCTTTGGTGCGCTGGCGATAATCGCACATTTTTTTAGGCGATCAGGATAATCCAGTGACCATTGTAAGGCCTGCATGCCACCGAGAGAACCGCCAATAATGGCGTACCAAACCTCAATCCCTAAACGATCAGACAACATGGCTTGGGTTTTGACCCAGTCACGAACCGTCACCAACGGGAAGTCTGGACCATAGGGACGGTTTTCATTTTCAGGATTGGGTGAAGTGGGGCCTGTTGAGCCACTACATCCACCGATATTATTCAAAGACACCACAAAGAAGTGATTGGTATCAATTGCTTTCCCAGGGCCAATACATTCATCCCACCAGCCCGCTTTTTTATCATCTTCATGATGAAATCCAGCAGCATGATGATGCCCTGACAACGCATGGCAGATTAAGATGGCATTGGAGTGATCTGCGTTGAGGGTTCCATAGGTTTCAACCATCAGGTCGAAACGAGGCAAAATCCGTCCGCACTCAAGCTCTAATGGAGCTTCAAATGAAATTTTTTGTGGTGTGACTAAACCCACTGAATCCGATGGAAAAGACACGAGAATAATTCGCCTTGTATAAAGTTTCTTAATCAATAATAAAAGGATACCAATTCAGGTACCCTTTCAAAAGTCATTTTTTCGATATTTAAATAGGTTGAATCATCAACACCTTAGATGGCAGCGGCAACCACTTGTTCGGTGGTTAATACACCTTGCTCAATCAAACGGTTGGTACATGCAATAATGGCTTCGATAGATGCAGTGACAATATTGTCGTGTACGCCTGCACCAAATGCACTCTTACCTGTACCTTTGACTTGGATTTCGATCAACGCAAGTGCTTTCGCATTTGCACCAGAACTGATACTACGTTCTTCGTAGTTCACCACATCGATTGGTAATTGTAAGGCATCTAACATGGCAGAGATTGGACCATTACCTTCACCACGGAGGCGTTGAACTTCGCCTTCGATTTCAATATCTAATTCAATGATTTGTTTGCCATTGATATCAGACAATTGATAATGTTTGGTTTGATAATGACTGTTTTTCACATCCACATACGTGTCTTGGAATAATTGCCAAATCTGATGTGCACTGACTTCAGTCTCATTTTCGTCGGTGTATTGCTGCACGATCTGGCTAAATTCGATTTGTACGCGTCGCGGTAAAGCCACGTTGTAATTCGATTCTAACAAGTATGCGATACCGCCTTTACCTGATTGGCTGTTGACACGAATCACTGCATCGTAGTCACGACCTAAATCTTTCGGATCAATTGGTAAGTAAGGCATATCCCACATTTCTTGGTCTTTTTGGAATTCGAAGCCTTTTTTGATGGCATCTTGGTGTGAACCAGAGAAAGCTGTGAAGACCAAATCACCCGCATATGGATGGCGTGGATGCACAGGTAAACCAGTACATTCTTCAACAGTGGCAATGATTTCATTGATATTCGAGAAATCTAAGTTTGGCGCAATACCTTGGCTATACATGTTCAATGCCATCGCCGCAACGTCAACATTTCCTGTACGTTCACCGTTACCAAAGACACAGCCTTCGACTCGGTCAGCACCTGCCATAATTGCTAATTCTGACGCAGCAATACCACAACCACGGTCATTGTGGCAGTGAACAGAAATGATCACACCATCACGACGTGCCAAGTTACGATGCATCCATTCGATTTGATCGGCATAGACATTTGGCGTTGAAACTTCAACCGTAGCAGGCAAGTTCAAAATCACTTTGTTGCTTGGAGAAGCTTCCCAAATTTCAGTCACTGCATCGCAGACATCTTTTGCGACGTCTAATTCAGTTGCAGAGAAACATTCTGGACTGTATTGGAAAACCCATTCAGTCGCAGGGTATTGTGCAGCATATTCTTTGACTTTATTGGCAGCATTCGTGGCAAGTTGTTTTGCGCCGTTCGCATCTACATTCAATACTTTTTGACGGAAGGTCGGTGAGTTTGAGTTGTAGATATGCACAATCGCACGTTTTGCCCCGACTAATGCTTCAAAGGTACGAGCGATCAAATGATCACGCGCTTGAACCAAAACTTCGATATAGACATCGTCTGGAATCAAGTTTTCTTCAATTAATTTACGCGCAAAGTCGAAGTCAATTTGAGATGCAGATGGAAAACCAATTTCAATATGTTTGAAACCAATTTTGACCAACATATTGAACATTTTGAATTTTTGTTCCATGTTCATCGGTTCAAAAATTGCTTGGTTACCGTCACGAAGGTCGGTACTCATCCAAATCGGTGCTTGGTTGATTTCATTATTCGGCCATTGACGATCTGGTAAATCCACTCGTTGGTACATACGGCGGTATTTTTTGCTTGGGTCAGCCAACATCATTAGGTAACTCCTTGTTATAGCCGAGGTTGCATGTTCAGCATAAATACAACCGACTATAAAGATATATGGTGTCTATCAGAATCAATTTAAAGAGGATTTATGTTTCGATTGCCTAAAAGACTAGGCAGAAAATTTATACGCGCGCGAGGCGCAGCATCAGGAGAGCAGCGAGATGTTTTGTATATGACGGATCGGTAACGCCGTGATTTGTTTTCATTATCTACCATTCAAATCAGTTATTTGGTTTTGCAGCTATATTAATCATCTAATCAAAATCAGTCTAGGTGAAAATACAAGCGACTGCAAAGGTGTATAAGCATTTTAATTGGAATGAATCAAAAATAATTTCCTATTTTTGCACTGAATAGTAGAATAATGAAAATAATTTCCGATATTTTTACTATTTCCGATAAATAAAATCTTGGTTAATGTCTTTTATGGTGGCTGTTCCCATCAATGCCATGCTAATTTCGAATTCTTCTTTTAAAATCCTGATCACATGCGCAACGCCCAAAGCCCCCGCGGTTGCTAAACCATAGATATAAGGACGACCAATCAAAACCGCAGATGCGCCTAAAGCAATCGCTTTAAACACATCCGAACCTCGACGAATCCCACCATCCAATAACACTGGATAGTCTGTTGGCACGACAGCTCGAATCTTTTCAAGCGCAATCAAGGGGGGGATGGTGGTATCTAATACGCGTCCCCCATGATTAGACACAATCAGACCTGAGACACCATACTCTAATGCTTTTTGCGCATCGGCAGGGTGGAGGATACCTTTCAGTATCACTGGCAAATCAATCTGCTTGACCAACCATGCGATATCATCCCATGTTGGTGCGTATTTCATCAGCCCCTGAAAAATTGGATGCTGATGATCAGCTAAAGTTTGAATCATGTGTGGAGCTTGATGATGAGGGTGGGGCAAGTCTATTGGAAGTTGAAAATCAATTTTACGTTCCCGATCTCGAATTCCGGTATGTGGCGCATCGATGGTGATCACAATGGCTTTAAAGTTGTTTACCTTAGCCATTTCAATCAAGTTTAAAGCGTGTTCTCGATCACCTTGCCAATACAATTGAAACCATTTATACGGATTCTCTTTGTTAAGTTCCTGTATGTGAGTATTGGTTAAATTACTGAGTATAAAGTTGCTTTGCATCACTTCGGCCGCAAGTGCCGTGGCTTGCTCTGCTTGAGGATGAAACAGCGCTTGATGTCCAATCGGTGCTAAAAAAATCGGATGTGGATAATTGATACCGAATAGATTGAGTTGGGTGTGACCGTGTGTGAAGTCATTTAAATGACGAGGGATCAGTTGGATATCTTGGAATTGACATTGATTTTGCTGCACGCTCAGTTCGTGCATGGCCCCACCTTGTAAATAGTGCCAAGTGGACTCTGCTACATGCTTTTGTGCCTGCAATTGGTAATCTGCAATAGTTTGGAGCTGTGGCGGAATCTGTGTCAAAGGCGCAAGTGGTGTTTGAGACATTATAATGTTCCCCATTGTCTCAATAAATTATGATAATGATGGGTTAAAGCCACAACTTCTTCAGCATCCCCGAGTTGTTGTCTGAGTTTTAGGATGGTCATATCCAAGTTGAATAACATGCTGCGTTGCCAATCATCTTTGACCATGCTTTGAATCCATGTAAATGCGGCAATGCGACTACCCTGAGTCACTGGCTCAACGCGGTGTAGGCTGGTAGACGGATATAAAATAGCATCACCTGCATCCAGTTTGACTTCATGGCTGCCATAAGTGTCCTCTACAATCAGCTCACCCCCTTCATATTCATCAGGTTCAGATAGAAAAACGGTAATCGAGACATCGGTACGAATGGCAGTGCCTGTCTGAGATGAATATTGGATGGCGCTGTCGACATGATTGCCATAATTGCCTTGATGCTGATAGCAATTAAACATGGGAACTAAAATATGCTGAGGAAGCGCAGCAGAGCGAAGCAATAGATTTTGTTGCAATGCCGTTAATACATACTGACTAATCGATGGGTACAAATCACTTTGAATGTCGACTTGTAAGTTATTTTTGGTCTGTTGAGCTTGTACGCCTGCACTTTGAGAACCGTTGACCCAAAGCTCTGGCTGTTTCATCTGTTGACGAAGTTCAGTAACTTGTTGCTTGTTTAATAATTCAGGGATATGCAACATCATTTTTTAAACCTTTCGATACGAAACAGCCTGCCAAAAATTATACCTTTTCTGGCAGGCTGTGTTTATTTATTAAATCTTAAAAGACTCAACAAATCATTTAGAACTTATAGTTAAAGGTTAATGCCGCTGAACGAGGTTGACCTAAAGCAAAACGGCTACCACCATTGTTTAGTGCACTGATATATTCTTTGTCAGCAAGGTTATAAACATTGAGGTTTACAGAGGCATTTTTGTTAATGCTATAACCTGCCATTGCATCGAATACCACATAAGATGGGACTTTTGGCATGTTTGCTGGGGCTGGGTTGTCTGTAATCACACGCTTTTGCTCATCGACATAACGTGCACCTAGACCAACTTTAAAGCCTGCAATGTCATAAGTCGTCCATAAAGAAGCGGTCCAGTCAGGAGACCAACGTACAGAATCAGTGGTTGTAACTGTTGTTACGCCAGTTGTTGTATTGGTACTTACGCTTCGCTGATCTTTCTGCTTGGTTTTCATGTGAGCAACGCCCGCAGAAATGTTCCACGCATCGGTAATTTGACCAACGACACCCAGTTCTACACCTTCAACTTTGGTTTTTCCTTCTTGCAGCGACTCAAGCGTAACCGGGTCTTGCGTAAACTGATTTTCATTTTCAGTGCGATATACCGCTGCAGTTAACGCCAATGTGTTTTTCAACACATCCCATTTACTACCGATTTCGTAGTGATGTGTTTCTTGAGGTTTACCACGAGGATTGTTTGCGGCTTGAGTTCCTGATGTTGCATCAGATAGGTTGAAGTTTGCGCTTCCTGGAGGCGTGAGTGATTTGGCATAAGATGCATAAACACTGCTATTTTCTGTTGGTTTAAATAAGCTACCCAGTTTCCAACTGACTAATGTGTCATGTGCTTTTAAATCAGTTGGTGTTTCTACGCCTGTTGACGCTATAGAGAGCGCATCATAAGTTGTATGATAGTAATCTACACGAACTCCACCATTAAACTGTAAGCGGTTATCCAATAATTTAATGGTGTCAAACAAATATGCAGCGGCTGTTTGAGTTTCGCCATCACTATAAGCCCCTGTGTAAACCAGTTTTGGCATGACATCATGACGATTTGGATTGTATAAATTTGCAGGTGGTGGGGTTATAGTCGTTTGCCCTGGTATTTGGGTGGCTAAGGTACGAGAAATTTGCTGTTCTTGCAGAAACTCTAAGCCCGCAACGAGGTCATGTTCGACTGCACCTGTTTTAAAGTTAAAGTTTAATGCTGAAAGATTAGCCAAGATTTTATTTTCTTGATCTACACCTTGATGTGAACGTGCAATTGTCCAAGTATCTTTATTGTTTAGATCAAATGTGCCGTAATTAAAATTATAGGTATATGTATTATCAGGGTTTACAGTAAGATCAACAGATGGAGCATTAATTGCATTAATTCCAGTTAATGCTCGTTTCATATGAGTTTTACCAAATCTCGATATGTTGGTAAATTTAATATTTTCACCAAAGTCACTTTCAATTTTGGCTGATATCATGTCTGAGCTAATATCTTCATAATCATTAGCGTTGCCATAGTAGTTGCTACGGTTAACTTCAGGCGCTTTGCGTAACGCACTATTAATTTTTTGAGCGTCTGCTGAATTGTTAATATCATTGCGAATTTTAGTTTCAAGTGCTCTATTTTTAGTATTTGTATAGTTAGATGAATAACCATAATAGAAACCATCCATTCCAATTGTGGGAATACCACCGTCAGGGATGTTGTTTTGACGAATGTGTTGTGAATATAAGTAAAAACGGGTATCTGTGTTCAAACCAAATACAATAGAGGGAGCCACAGCCCAACCATTGTTCTCAACCACATCACGACCTTCAACGCCGCCGTCTTGGCCCATAGCGTTGAAGCGAATCGCTACACTTTCATTGATCGCTTGGTTGATATCCGCAGTCAAACGTGCATTTTCAGCCGTGTTATAACGTGCAGAAACTTCACTGCTATTTTCAGCTTTTGGTAATTTAGTGACTAAATTGATATAACCAGATGCAGAGCCACGACCCGCTTCAGCACCTGATGGGCCTTTTACCACTTCGATTTGTTCTAGGTTAAATACGTCACGGCTGACCGCACCAAGATCACGAACACCATCAACGTAGGTTGAAGTTTGGGTCGAGAAACCACGCATTTGGAATGTGTCACCTGCGCTAGTGTTCCCATTTTCACCCATTTGCAGCGTGATTCCCGGGGTATTACGCAATGCTTCAATGAGTGACGAGGCACCTTGTTCTTGTAAGAGTTCTTTTTTGATGACTTGTATGGTTTGTGGCGTATCAACTAATGGTTGGGTGTATTTTGGCGAACTTATGGCTTCGGCTTTGTAGCTGTTTTCAGCTTTCACTTCAATTGTTGGAAGTTTAGTCACATTTTCCTGTGGTGTAGCTGCGTGTGCAGTCAAAGGAAGGCTTGCAGCAAGTGCAACTAACTGTGTAGTACCAAGGTGTTTACGACTTTTAATTTTTGCCATTGAGAGAAACCCCGAAATTGAAGTGGTGAATGACCGAACTCGCAACTTTGTGAAACTTTTACAAATAATGCGGTAAAAGTGAATGAATTGTTAAACTATGTAACAATGTGTGTGAAGTCTAATGATAATTATTATCGTTATCAATGTCTTTATTTGTTCTTGTTTCTGTATGTGTTGTTAAGATTTTGATATTTATGCTTATATTTTTAAATTGATATTAACGATGCATTGTACTGTATATTTTTATAATAATGATTGGTGAAAATAAGTTATTGTTTTTATAGATTTTATTGTTAATGTGAATTAATTTAAAGTTGTATTTTATATCTAACTTCAGATGGAAAATTACTAAAAGCTGATCATTTAATTAAGAATATGCAATGTTGTCAGGTAGCCAATATTTCTTCACCGCTAGCGTCGATATTTGGTATAAATTGTATGGTCTATGGGGGAGTATTTTCTAAATTAGATCAATCAATTACAAAACATAGTTGTACTTTAATTTTGAGATTAAAAAATTAATGAAAATTTAAATATTTTTAATAATTGGAAATGATTTATAGGAAATGTATATAACCATCAGTAAATTAGAGAGTAGAATTTATTTTTAAGAGGTAGATGATAATAATTCTTGTTCGCTTTGAATAAATAATGTATATTCCGTTTCAGTTTGTAACATCACATAACATTCTGTATATCTGAATATGAATAAAACAACGCGTTTTTATGCTGCATGTGTAGCATCTATCCCTCTCTCTGCGATCGCTGCTGACCAAAATCTTCCACCAAGTGTAGATCAGGTTTCTACCTTTGAAGTTATTCGCCAAGATCAGCGTTTAAATGAATTAAAGCAACAATTACTTGAGCAAAACATTCAGCTCACACCAAAACCAGTCAAAGATCATCAAAGCTTACAATCGATTGTTGTTGCAGAAAGCCCATGTTTTAAAATAAACCAACTCAGTTTAGATATTACGAACAATCAAGATCAGAAATATAGTCCAAAAGACTTCGACTTTGTCATCAAGGCATTAAGTGATCCCAAAAAAGGAATTTTGGGGCAATGTATCGGCACGCAAAGCCTACAAAACTTGGTGAAATTTGCACAGAATGAAGTGATTAAGAAAGGCTACCTCACCACCCAAGTCATTGCCCCTCAACAAGACTTAAATACTGGCATTTTAGAATTACAGCTTGAACTTGGACGATTACATCAAGTGATTCGGCAAAAAGCAGAACCCTCGCAATTAGAACTCTCTGCTGCTTTACCCTTTAAGCGAAATGATGTCCTTAATCTGCGACAACTCGATCAAGGTTTAGAGAATCTAAAACGTGCGACCAATCGCCGTTTAGACCTTCAGATTGTAGCAGCGACAGATGAGCAGATTGAACTCAGTGGCTATAGTGATTTACTGATCACTGCTGAACCCTTACAAAAGCTGAATTTCAATGTTGGCGTTGATGACTCGGGCAGTAAAAGTACGGGGAAATATATTGGTAATGTCGGGATTGGGGTAAATAGCCCATTTCATCTTAACGATGCATTCAATCTAAACTTTAGTCATTCATTAGATAACTTGCATCGTGATCGCAACCAAAACTACTTTGCGAGCTACCAGCTCCCATTTCGTAACTATGATGTCAGTCTTAGTTTTAACCAGTCAGAATATGAACAATATGTTGCAGGTTATAACGCACCACTCTTATATAGCGGAAAAAATCAGCAAAGCAACCTCACTGTATCTCGTCTTTTAAGTCGTGGTAGTCACTATAAGACGAGTGTATATAGCAAAGTCTATCATAAACGTAGCCAGAATTTTATCGAAAATATCGAAGTGGGTGTGCAGCGCCGTCAAACTTCGGGTTGGAACGCTGGATTACAGCACCGTCAATATGTGGGGGCTGGCACCGTAGATGTGGGGCTGGACTATCGACATGGAACTGGTGCATTTAATGCCAAACTCGCCGCAGAAGAACAAATTCGCGATATCAATGGAGAGTTACGTCCTGCCGAGGGATATTCAAGAGCACCGTTGTGGAGTGCTGACCTACGGCTTAACTATCCTTTACTGATTTTAGATCATCCCGCTCAATACCGTTTGAATTGGAGAGGACAATACGCACCCAAGATTTTAGTGCCGCAAGATCGTTTTTATATCGGTGGTCGATACAGCGTTAGAGGCTTTGATGGTGATGTCATGCTCTCTGGAGATAACGGACATTACCTACAACAAGAAATCAGCTTTGGAACAGCTATGCCGAATACCCAATTTTATTTGGGTATTGATCAAGGTTGGGTGAATGGGCGCAATAGTATTGCGGGGAAACGACATCTTTTAGGCAGTGTATTTGGACTACGTAGCTATTACCAAGGGGTTTATTTAGATGCTTTTGCAGGACATGGGCTGGTTGCACCGAAGACCTTAGAAAAAGATTGGGTCACAGGCTTTAGCCTCAGTTATTCGTACTAAACCATATTTCAAATTATTTAATATTCAACTTATAGCAGAACTGATATGAACAAGAACCGTTACCGTATTATTTATAACAAAGCACGTCAAATGTTTATGGCTGTTGCAGAAAATGCAAAAAGCCAAAGTAAAGCATCAGGTCAAAGTAGTGGTTCAACCACAGCAACGACCCGTGCTGATGATGAATCATTCCATCAGCTTTGGCACGTCAAGGCCTTGGTTGCCAGTATGAGTATGTGGATGCCACTTTCAACGGTTTATGCAGGCATGGTGGCAGACACTGGCGCACCGGCTGCAAATCGACCTGTGATTGGGGTTGGACAAAACTCACAAAAACAAAATGTACCTGTGATTAATATTCAAACACCGAATAAAAGCGGTGTATCACACAACATCTATAAAGAGTTTGATGTCCCAACGCAGGGGGCAGTACTCAATAACAGTCGTACAGGTGCTGCATCAAGCATTGTGGGGAGTGTTGGTGCTAACCCGTACTTACAAACAGGTGAAGCCCGCCTGATTTTAAATGAAGTCAACTCAGCACGAGCGAGCCAATTTGAAGGTAACCTTGAAATTGCAGGTCAACGAGCGGAACTGATTATTGCCAACCCATCGGGGATCAATGTCAAAGGTGGTGGTTTTATTAATGCCAACAGAGCGACATTAACGACTGGTAAACCACAGTTCAATGCGGATGGTTCGATCAAACAATTTGTGATCGACCAAGGTAAGATCAGTATTTCTGCAAATACAGGCTCACAGCTCGGCTTGGGTGGGGCAAATAACAATGCCAGCTATCTTGATATCTATACCAGAGCTTTAGAACTCAATGCACAACTTCATGCTGAACAAGACATTCAGGTGGTGACAGGTGCCAATACCATTAGTGCAGATCTCACACAAATTCAGAATAAAACCTCAACTGCGGCAGCACCAACGGTTGCCATTGATGTCAAAGCTTTGGGTGGTATGTATGCCAATAACATCTATCTTGTGGGCACAGAAAAAGGGCTAGGGGTTAATAATGCGGGCACACTGCAAGCGGTAAACAACCTTGTCGTTACCAGTGCAGGAAAAATTGAGCATACAGGAGCCATCAGCTCAACCAGTAAAACTCAAGGTTTGGTCAGTGTTTCGACCACCGGCACGGGGACAGCCGCTGATATTAACTCGGCAGGGACGATTAGCAGCTTTGGTTTATTAAGTTTAGATTCTGGTAATGATATCAATATCAAAGCCAAAGAAGTGACTTTGAATTATGAAGGTGTTGCATCTTCACCTTTGATCGTCAGTGCGAAAGGCAATGTCAATGTGGCTGATTCAGCCAAGATTAGAAATATGGGAGCAACAGGCGACCTCTATATCGATGCGACAAATATCAATTTAGCTGCAAACTCAGAACTTAGAAGTAATCGAGGCTCCGCTCATATTCAAGCCCAAAAAGACTTTACTTCAAACAAAGCAGGATTGGTTGCGGCTAAAGATTTGACTGTCAGTGCGAATAATCATCTCAATCTTACAGATACCAAATTACATGCTTCAACAGGCAATATCCAATTACAGTCCAGCTCAAAAGAAACGGCGTTAAATAAAATCACGGTTCAAGGTGGAAGTGTCAGCGCAGCAAAAGAGCTTGCAATTTATGCAGACAAAGACATCACCCTAAACAATATCGATTTTATTAAGAAAGCAAATAGTAGCCAAGCTCAAGTGAACAGTATTAATGCCTATGCAGGCAATAATTTAAGTTTTACCACTGCAAATCAAGAATTCCCATATACCGCAGGAAAAATTCAGTTAGGTGCAGGCAATCAGTTGAGATTAGAAGGTAAGGATCAAAACTCTAAGTTATCAGGAGGTGGCGGGCTAAAACTTTCTGGGAAAAATATTACCACTAAAAATATTTATATGACGGGTTCTGGGGCGAATGGTGTTGATATTGTGAGTAATGGTGGCAATATCCTACTTGATCAAGGAAGTCGACTCTGGGCAAATACAGGCGATATAAACATTAATGCCTTAAATGGCAGTATTACTGCGAATAGTTTGTTAGTTAGTTCATCAGGAAAGATGTCTCTGATAGCGAGTAAAGATATCAACCTAAACTCAATTCAAGAGACCATAGATACGCCATGGGCAGATAAAGACGAGACTAAGACCATACAAACGAGTTTAGCTGTGAGTAAAGGTATTACCATAAGTACCGTAGAAGATGGGAAAATTTCATTAAATGCAGGTAAGTTGACAGCAAGCCAAGGAAAAATTGAAGTTTCAAGCCAAAATGGAATTTCTTTAGAAGGTAATACTGATATTTATATTACAGGCGATACAGGAAGAGAGCGTAATATAAATTCTGTGCTTACCGCTCAGGAAATTTCTTTAAATAATAATAAATCTGATATTCAGATTAAAAATACGCATCTGAGTTCTACTTTAGACAACCTTACAAGCAGTAATAAGGTTGGAATGACGACCATTAAAGATAGTGTATTGACCTCAAAAGGCAACACTGAGCTCCATGCAAAAGACTTACTCACTTTACAAGGTGTAAACGTCACTTCAGATCAGCATTTGGCGGTGAGTTCGGGGCGTACCGTTTATATTAATGCAGAGTACACACCAGGAACGAAATGGATTCCAAATAAAATCACAAATCTAACATCAAAAGGGGTCACTTCTGTAACAGCTACAGGCAATCAAGTATTACAAAATACCAATATAATTGGTGGTGCTGTTTTAATGGAGGCAGGCGGTTTTATACTTGATAACGGAGGGATGAATTATAAGGCTACTGGAAGTGATTTATTAAAAAATGATGCGAAACTTAACCTGCTCAATGGTGACTTAAGTATTCAAACGGGTAATAATCTTACAATTGATCCATCGAAACATAAGCTTTCAGCTGTAGGTGATATAGATTTAATTTCCAAAAAAGGTACGCTAACCCTAAAAGGGACTGGTGGAACCAAAGGTAATGGCAGTGAGCAAGTAGTCAAGCTCAACACAGATAATGGTCGAATAACTTTACAAGGGACAACTGTTAGGCTGGACGCATCTAAGCTTAAAGCGGATAAGGATATCAATATTGTTGCTACTTCAGGTGATGTGATTATAGATGCCTTGAAAAACACGTACTCAGTCACAGGTGCTAATAGAGCACAGCAATTAAAGTTACAACTTGGAAATATTGATAAATCTTTAGAAGATTTGAGATTTTATATAGCAGGAAACGCCTTAATGGGTTCTGCTACATTGCAAGTAATATTTTCAATGCGAGGTTATAAGCAAGAATCAATTGATGAAATAATGAATATTTTATTGGGGACTGCTTCATTAAACGCTGATCGTGAAGCCATTTTACAAGAAATTAAACAAGCCGAGTCAGCAACAAATAAAGCTAAACAATTTAATGGCTATGAACATGTTGGTAGCGAATTAATATCGGGTTTTGGAAATATTAATATTACATCGAGTAATGGTATTTTGGCTAGGAATGCTGATATTAAAGCATTTGGTACACTTAGTGCGGTCAATCTTGAAGCAAATGGAGTACTTAACAAGACAGTAACGGCAAGAGAAAGTGCAAATCAAGTGGCTGCATCTATTCTAATAGATGGTGTGAATGATGGTTATGAAATTGGAAAAGACACAGATTCTAATTATACACAACGAGAATATTTTCAGGGTTCGACCGTTTCAGGTAGACATGCTGTAAAAATTCGTTCGACTGGCCAAACAGCAGATGCAAATATTGAGATACAAGGTGCGGATATTTTAGGCTTGATGGGAAGAAATAATTTATTATTAGAGAGCGGGGCCGGAATAAATTTAACAGTTGGGGTGGATCAAGGATATGATCGTAGTACAAATACAACAACCAAGCGGTCATGGTACGGCAAGAAGAAAAAAATCACAACAACCTCAGTATCTCAGATTGCGGAGGCTATTCCCACCACTTTGATAGGTGGTGATATTAAGATTCTGAGTAAAGGAGATACCAAGCTGTATTCTACCCAGTTACATGCAGTTGGGGATATTAATGTTGATGCGAAAAATATCTATTTATATGCGGTAGATGAACATAAGAAAAAAGAAACGACAAAAAAAACAAGATCGTCTTTACTTGGCATTAAGTATAATGATTCAAAAAGTGTGGCGACACATGAAATGGTAAAACAATTACCGCTTAAAGCAACAGCTGATTATATTAACACTAGATCGGAATTTGACACTTTAATACAAGGGTCTGAGTTTAACTATCAAGATGCTCATTTCAAAGCTGGTGGGACGATTACATTAGAAGGAGCATCTACTACTGTTACAAAAACCCTAAATAAACAAAGTAACTCAGTTGTTTGGCAGTCGATGCAAGATAAAGGTTCGATTACGGAAACAGCAAAACTTCCAAGTTTTAATGGACCTGTTGCACCGAAATTTGAAGCCAAAGGCGGTTTGACCGTACAGGTAGCTGTTGTATCAGGTAAAGATAATGATGTCCGAGCAGAAGTTTTAAAACTTGCGAATCAACCTGGTAATGCTTACCTAAAAGATTTGGTTAACCGTAAAGATGTCAATTGGGAAGCGGTTAAGCTGGCACAAGAGAGTTGGGATTATAATTCTCAGGGCTTAACTGCAGCGGGGGCAGCGATTCTTGCTATTGCAATTGCAGCAGCGACAGGTGGAGCAGGTGTAGGGGCAATACTATCAACTGGTGGAACAGTAACTAATGCTGCGTTACTAAGTTTGACGACACAAGCCTCTATTAGCTTAATCAATAATGGTGGTAATCTATCAGCAACATTTAAAGAGCTAGGAAGTAAAGATTCAGTAAAAAGTTTGGCAATTACAGTGGTAACAGCTGGGCTAGTGGAAGGTTTAAGTACAAGCCTTAAAATTGATTTAAATGGTTTTCCAACGGCAGAAAAAATTGCAAATAATTTTGTCCAAGGTGTTGGTTCGAACTTAATCAGCAGTACCTTACAAGGTGAGAGTTTATCAGATAGTCTTGAGAAAGCATTGCTGGCTGGGGTGACAAATGCTTTACAAGCTGAGATGGCAACAAAGATTGGTACTCATTTAGATAAAATTGATCCAAGTGCATGGGAGTATGCATTACATAAAATTGCCCATGCAGCGGCTGGTTGTGTTGCAGCTGCGGTACAAAAGGAATGTGAAGCAGGTGCAATAGGTGCTAGTGTTGCAGAGGTTGTAGCAGGATTCTTTGATAAACCGAGCAGTACGGCAACTCAAGAAGAGAAAGATGCTTTTAGAAAAAAAGTGGTGGGTACTACTAAATTAGTTTCAGGAGTCGTAGCCGCTTATTCTGGATATGATGTAAATATTGCAGCATCATCTGCTGAAAATGCTGTTACAAACAATTATTTAACAGCACAACAAGTTAAAAACTTAAGAAAAGCAATCTCGGATTGTAAAAATAACTCATCATGTTTAAAAGATGTCGATGCCAAATATTTTGGTGGGTATGATTCTAAAGGGACATACTATGAGGTAAATAAAAGCATTTGGGGGATTAATGATGATGCCTATGCCAAGTGCACAACTATTGAATGTAAAATAACGCATGCAACTCAAAGACAAAGTGGGTTGACTGAATTAATGAACCAACCTCTGGGTAATATTACTTTTACTCAAAAGTTAACGAATTATCGAGGTTCATATGCATTAGATCAATTTAAATATGATGAGAATGATCAATATGTCGCGTCAGCCTCAAAAATATTGTCATTCGTGGATCTAAATTGTGGAGGTTCAATTGATGCTGCATGTAATACAAAATGGCAAAATTATCAGGATAAACAGTTACGCGATACAGTACTATTATTTGGTGCTATAGCTGCAGTTGGTGGTGGTGCTGCAGGGGGGGTAGTAGTTAGAGCTTGTTTATCTAATCCCGCTGCTTGTAATGTTAACCTTAGATTAGCAATAGATGGTTTATTTGCAGAAGGTGCAATTTATGGGCCTGGTGCTGTAGGTATTACCGCTGCTACTCGAAATCAGATGCTTAAAGAAGCAGAAGACTTAAAAGTTTTATATTCTAAAACAGTATTAAATCAGGATTATAAACCGACAACGCGCTATCAGGATCCTAGAGAGTTAGCAAACTATCTTTCTGAACAGCAAAAAGTAGATATTAGAATTGGTAAAACCTTATCAGGAGCAAAATCACCAATAACTGTAACTGCTGAGACTAAGATTGGTGGTAAGTATATGTTTGACACGAATCAAACGGCTCGACCTGAAGCAAATAGAATAGATACTCCTACTCTTGCTGCGGGAAGTAAAGTAAATCCTAATAATCCAAATTTAACAATGAAAAATGCTCATGCTGAAGTAGCATTAATTCAACGAGCATATGAAGCAGGTTTAACTAAAGGGGAAAATATGGAAATCCTTGTTAGAGGGAAAGAGGTATGTAGTTATTGTGTAGAAGTAATGCAGCCAATGTATGAAAGATCAGGTCTGAAACAATTGACTATTTATGATACAGATAGAGGTATCGCAACAACATATCAGAAGGTTATTATAACAGTGAACGAAAAGCCTATTATAAAGACAAAAATTTCCCAAACCCCTTTTTATGGTCGATAAGTTATTAAGGAAAGAAAATGTTTCTTTATCAGCTGAGTTATGTGGTGCGAAAGCCTGTTGCTAACAGTTATAAAATTAATTATCTTGAGACGGAATGGAGAACTATTGTTGAATGGCTTGAGAGTATCTATAAGAATGGTGGTGAGTTTATAGTCGAAAAGGTACAGCCAGTACATAATGATGGATTATATGTGGAGTTTAGGGAGATTACAGAATTTATCATTTATGATAGGTATAGTTTTGTTTGTGATCCGAGATATGGTTATTTGTTGGCATGTTCAATTGATGAGTGTGAAAGGTATCCGCAGGGGGCATATTTTAGCCTTTTAAATAACTCTGCTGAAGAGCCTACAGAAGTTTTTGTATTTTCACCGTATGATGATGAATGGGAGGCTCAATATGTTAATCAAGACTTCAGTATTGCTTTATATGTATTTAGAGAAATTTATGATAATGGTGAACTCTCAGAAGAGACGCTAAAAAAATGGTTTACTAGAACATTTTGATTTATTTCCTGTTGGAGTAAATATTTTAATGTAAGAATAAATCCGAAGAGAATAAAAATTATTATTGCTAGTAATTTGAAATGAGGATACTTTAGTTACCTCGAAAAGTACATTTTATTTCAGGTGTTTTAAAGTATTGTCTAAAAAATAATTAATATTGGTAGTTGCCATTTCTTAAAACCTATTCTTCTTATGGAATAGGTTTTTTATATTAAAAGCCAAATCATCAGACAACAAAAAAGGTCGCCTCAGCGACCTTTTTATGTCATTTAATCATTAAGCAGATTTAACAGCATTTAATAATTCATTTTGACGATCTTTAAGTGCTTGAGGTAAACGATCACCAAGTTTAGTAATTAAGACTTTTGGAACTCTACTCTTAGATAGAGTCCCAAAAGATGAGGTCTGTTAGAAGCGCGCGTTGATACTTAACCAAAAGTTGCGTGCTTTATCCTTATTATTGTAATGATCCTGATATGTTGGTGTATAAGTACCATCACCATTATCTGCAAAGGTTGTGGAATAAGATGTAAAGTCTTCATCCAATAGGTTATTTACACGACCATTGATGGTAAATATTTCATTGATTTTATAACTTGCGCCTAAATTCAATACACCATATTGCTTATAGTAAAGCTCATTACCATTTGTATCCACATTGCGGAAACGTTTTGAATGCGTTTCATAAGCAACATAGGTCGATAATTTATCCGTGATATTGAAGTCAGCCGCAATATTTGCCATGTGTTTTGCACTATTACCTAAAGGTTGTCCTTTTTCTGCCCCACTTTTTTGCTCGCTGTCCGTGTAGGTATAGTTGGCGCGTAAAGCCGCAATATTTTCAACTAACTGCCAGCGTGCCGCCAGTTCAGCACCTTGAATGACAACCTCATCAATATTGACTGTTTTGCTACTGTTACTGTAACCCAGTTCCGCATATTCTCCTGTACCAGAGCAGGTTACGGTCGTATTTGCTCCACATGGCTGTGATGCGATTTTATCTTCAAATTTATTATGAAAGATGGTGGCATTAAAGCTGTGACCTGATCGGTGTTGCCAGTATGCAGCCAACTCAGAACTCACGCTGGTTTCTGGTTTCAAATCGGGGTTACCAAATTGTGGTGATGTTCCTTGAGCGCCAAACATAACCACACCGTTATAAAGCTGAGTTGTTTTAGGTGGTTTATAACCAGTACTTACTCCACCTTTTACAGTCCACTGATCATTAAAGGTATAAACACCATAAATGCGCGGGCTAAACTGATCGCCAAATACTTCGTGATTATCATAACGAATACCAGTCGTTAAAGCGAAAGGAGCAAAAATGTTCCAAGTGTCTTCAACAAAGAGTGACCACATATTATTTTTTTGTTTGCCGTCGGTCGTACCATTTTCCATTCCAAAGATCCCGTCGATTAATTCGCCACGAGAAATTTGTGTACCAAGGACAGTTGTGTGAGCACCTGCCAATTCAAATGGAATATCGAGTTTTGCATCTAGCGTCCATTGATTACTTTCTAAGCTTCGTTTTTTACGTGGCAAGAAGGTGGATTCAGCAATTGCTTTACGCTCATCAAGTGTTAGACCTTCATAGCTGCCAGTGCCGTTGATCATTTCCAATAGTTGTTTACGCTCAGCAACCGTAAATGGCAGAGTACGACCTTGGTTATTGGTTTCAACATAACCTAATGAGACAAAACTTTTTGCCCAACTCCAGTCTCCCTCATGGGTCAAAGCAAAGGCATCACGATCAAATTTTTGTTCATTTATATATCCTGCACGTGGAGCAGCAACTGTCACACCATTGACTTTTTGAGTGCGCCAAATAGTCTCAATACTATCGACAGTCCCCAAAGGGAATTGTGTTGTACCGTCAGGTGCTTTTACTGGATTATTGTCATATTTTTGACGAGAGGCATCGTAATCGAATACTAAGCTTTGATTATCTGTTGGTTTCCAGCTCAAGCTTAAACCGAGTGCATGATTGGTGTTATCTACAGTTTTCCCCCCACCACCAAAACTGAGCGAACGATAATGGGTATTTCCTGCTGGATCTGTGATTGAGGTAAATTCAGGGGTAGATGCATCACGTTCATAAATACTGCCCCGAATCGATAATCCAAGAACATCTTTGATGATGGGTCCCATAATATTAAAGTCTGCGGTGGTATCGTTACCGAAGTCATCATTACTTTGATGGGTACGGCCAATACTTGCTGATCCTGTCCAAACATCGGTGACTTTTTTGGTGATAATGTTAATCACCCCGCCCATGGCATCTGCGCCATAAAGTGTAGATGCAGGACCACGGATGACCTCAATACGTTCAATCGCATCTAATGGGGGAATATGATTGAATTGGTTTCCTCCAAAGCTATTTGGATAAATGTCACCGTGGTTATTTTGCTTACGTCCATTGACTAAAATTAAGGTGTAATCTGCACCCATACCTCTGATAGAAATTGTTCCTTGTCCTGTTTTATCTCGAGTTTCCCCAACATCGATACCCTCAAGATCACGTACAGCATCTAATAGCGTGGTATATGGTTTTTTTTCTAATTGTTCTTTGGTAATTACTGAAATCGATGCCGGCGCATTTTTAATATCTTGCTCATAACCTGCTGCGGAAACCACGATTGTTGATAACTGATGCGTTGCTGGTTCATTGTTGGCATATGTAGCGCTAGATGCAAGAGCGAGTAACGCAGCGGAGAGAGGGTGAGGGTTGAAACTTGCCATAACTGAAATATCCCTAAATAAAAACACAAATCACGCGAATGATAAATATTAAAAATGCTGTAATGATAATGATAAAACTTATCATTAACAACAAAAAGAAACATTGTTTTAAGTTTTATTTAAGAAAGCTGTTAAATTGGCGTTAATTAAAGAAAAAAATGAAAGTAAGTGACTTTTTCATCATCTAATTTTGTATATCTGAAAAGTTGTCATATAATGTGGCACTTTAAAAAATTGTTATTACTAACTATATATCGAGGAAGCCATGCAAGTAACGACTGAAGCGGTTTCGGGCGTTGCCCGTCGTTTAAATGTTTCTGTACCGACGAGCCGTGTTAACGAGCAGTTTGAAGCTCGCTTACAGCGCACTGCCAAAACTGTGAAGATCAACGGCTTCCGTCCAGGTAAAGTGCCTTTAAATGTAGTACGCCGTGAATATGGTGCGGGCATTTATCAAGAAGTTGTGAATGACATCATTCGTGATACCGTGTTTGAAGCGATTCAACAAGAAAAAATCAATGCTGTCGGTATGCCGAACATTGAAAAAGTTGAAAACAAAGACGATGCTTTAGTTTATGAAGCAACTGTTGAAGTTTATCCAGAAGTAGAAGTAAAAGCTTTTGCTGACTTGGAAGTTGAACGTAAATCATCTGAAATCAACGATAAAGACGTTGATACAATGATCGAAAACTTGCAAAAACAACGTCAAACTTGGGCTGTAACCAAAGGTATGGCGAAGAAAGACATGCAAGTGACTTTCGACTTTGAAGGTACTGTTGATGGCGAGAAGTTCGAAGGCGGTACGGCTGAAGACTTTAAGCTGGTACTTGGTTCAGGTCGTATGATCCCAGGTTTCGAAGATGGTATCGTTGGCATGAAAGCAGGCGAAGAGAAAGTGATTGATGTTACTTTCCCAGAAGATTACCAAGCTGAAAACTTGGCTGGTAAAGCTGCTCAATTCAAAATCACAGTGAAGCAAGTTGAAAAACCAAAGCTTCCTGAAATTGATGCTGAATTCTTACAGATTTTTGGTGTAACTGAAGAAGAAGGCTTAGATAAGTTAAAAGCTGATGTTCGCAAGAATATGGATCGTGAAGTTCGTAACGGTCTTCGCAACCAAATTAAACAAGCTGCATTTGATGCGCTTGTTGCTGCAAACGAAATCGAAGTGCCAGCTTCTATGGTTGCTCAAGAAATTGACCGTCAACGTCAACAAATGATCCAACAGTTTACGCAACAGTTTGGTGCTCAAGGCGCTCAATCATTTGATAGCAGCATGCTTCCTGATGAGTTGTTCAAAGAACAAGCTGAAAAATCAGTTAAACTTGGTGTGTTGGTTAGCAAAGTAATGGCTGATGCGAAACTTGAAGTTGATCAAGCGCGTGTAGAAGCTTATATCGATGACATGGCTTCTTCTTATGAAGATCCAACTGAAGTTATTGAATACTTTAAAACTGACAAACAGCAACGTGCTCAAATCGAAGCTGTGGTTTTAGAAGACCAAGTAGTTGATCATATTTTAGCTGCTGCTAAAGTAAATGAAGTTGCTGTAAGCTATGAAGACTTATTGAAAGAGCAACAAGCTCGCCGTGGCTAATCTTTCAAAAGTTGAGAAGAAAGGCGCGTAAGCGCCTTTTTTTATCTGTCTTTGTCTATGTTATGAAAGTGTTAATTTGTTAAAAAATTGCCAGATTTTAGTCTAAATAATCGAATATTTCAGATTGAACCTTTTGCAATTTCATCGATTATCCCTCATATTGTTGGCATAGATCGTGTCACAATAATTTAGGAATAAGTAAACGTATGTATGTTCCAACAATTGATAATGCTTTAGTTCCTGTAGTCGTCGAGCAGTCATCTCGTGGTGAGCGCTCATTTGATATTTTTTCACGTCTCCTACGCGAGCGTGTCATTTTCTTGACGGGTGAAGTGGAAGACAACATGGCCAACTTAATCGTTGCGCAAATGTTGTTTTTAGAAGCTGAAAATCCTGAAAAAGATATTCATCTATATATCAACTCACCTGGCGGATCTGTCACTGCGGGTATGGCGATTTATGACACCATGCAGTTTATCAAACCTGATGTGGTGACTTACTGTATGGGTCAAGCTGCGTCGATGGGTGCATTCCTGTTAAATGCGGGTGCCAAAGGAAAGCGTTACTGTCTTGAAAATGCGCGTGTGATGATTCATCAACCTTTAGGTGGTTTCCGTGGTCAAGCCTCAGATATTGAGATTCATGCACGTGAGATACTCTTTATCAAAGAACGCTTGAATCGTTTGATGGCCGAGCATAGTGGTCAAGACTATGAAACGGTTGCTCGTGATACAGATCGTGATAATTTCATGACGGCACAAGCCGCTAAAGAATATGGTTTAGTTGATCAAGTATTAAGTAAGCGCCCGTAATTTTCTAAAGATTCAAGAATTGGAGTAAATATGTCCGAACATCCTCAAGGACAAAAACATTGTTCATTTTGCGGTAAAACGCAGTCTGAAGTCGGGAAACTGATTGCAGGTGAGGACGCATATATTTGTAATGAGTGTGTGGATGTCTGCTTGGACTTGGTACAAACCAGTCAACAGGTCGAAGCTGGTGATTGGGCAAGCAAAGCATTGCCTAAGCCACATGAAATACGTGCTGCCTTAGATCAGTATGTTATTGGACAAGATATTGCAAAGAAAACCTTATCTGTGGCGGTGTATAATCATTATAAACGCTTGAAAGTGGGGCAGTCTGGTCATACCGATCAAGAAGTTGAAATTGCAAAAAGTAATATTTTGCTGATCGGACCAACAGGTTCGGGTAAAACTTTACTTGCGCAAACACTTGCTCGTTTACTCGATGTTCCTTTTGCGATGGCAGATGCGACGACACTCACCGAAGCTGGCTATGTCGGTGAAGATGTAGAAAACATTGTGCAGAAGTTATTGCAAAAAGCGGATTATGATGTAGAGAAAGCCCAAAAAGGTATTATCTACATTGATGAAATCGATAAGATTACGCGTAAATCTGAAAATCCGTCTATTACTCGTGATGTATCGGGTGAAGGTGTACAACAAGCATTGCTGAAAATGATTGAAGGGACTGTTGCTTCTATTCCGCCTCAAGGTGGTCGTAAGCATCCTCAGCAAGAATTTATCCAAATTGATACTGCCAATATTTTGTTTATTTGTGGCGGTGCTTTTTCAGGCTTGGAAAAAATCGTCCAACAACGTCAAGAAAAGGGCGGTATTGGTTTCACGGCTGATGTAAAGAATAAAGATGATCGGAAGAAAGTATCAGAATTATTCCGTCAGGTGGAAGCAAATGATCTTGTGAAGTTTGGGTTGATTCCTGAGTTTATTGGTCGTTTGCCTGTGATCGCAACTTTAGAGGAACTGGATGAGGATGCACTTATGCAGATTCTGACAGAACCTAAAAATGCGTTAACACGTCAATACCAACATTTGTTCACGATGGAAGATGTAGACTTAGTCTTTGATGAATCTGCATTACGCGCTGTGGCGAAAAAAGCACTTGAGCGTAATACAGGCGCGCGTGGTCTACGTTCTATTTTAGAAAATGTACTGCTCGAAACCATGTATGATTTGCCAAGTCGTACAGATGTGGGTACTGTGATTGTTGATGAAGCTGTGATTAATGGTACAGCCAAACCGACATTTAAAGCAGAGCGTTTACCGCAAGTGACGAAGTCTGAAGTCAGTGAAAAGAAAGATTTAAAAGTGATAGATTCTAAATCGGCTTAACGCCACAGATCTATCGTTTATCTAAAAAAGCATGAAAGGCCTCGCTTTTCATGCTTTTTTTATTTGCAATTGGGCATTGAGGTGTTAATCTTAAAAATTGGAAAAACCGCATAGTGTTGCGCAGTTAAAAATAAATCCAAGAAAACGCCTTGAGGGATGTCATGCGTTATTTAATATTGTCATTATGTTGTGCAGGGGTATTGGCTGGCTGTCAAAGTCATAAGGTCGTTGAACAGAATCCAACAGCACTGACCGCAACGCTACCACCTGTTGATACTGAAAAAGAACCTAGTTTATCTGATCAATACCACGTCAGTGGCTTCTCTGTAGGTGGTTGGGTCAATCAAAAGTTAGGGCAACATTTCTCACCAATTAAGCCACAAAATCAACAAGCAGCGGTGGTCTATCTCTATCGTCCAGATACGCGATGGAATCGTCAGGAAATTGCTGCCGCAAACTTATTTATCAATGGTCATCGTATTCCAAGTTTGTTGCACAATCATTATTATTGGCTAGAATTACCCGCAGGCACTTACAGATTGAGCGTGAGCCGTCCTTTGGTTGGATTACATTTCCAAAAACCGAAATATATCGATTTTAGCGTTGATGCTGAGCAAACTTATTTCATTAAATATGATGAGGAAAATAAGATTTCTCGAAGTGAGCCGAGTGGTCCATTTATGCCAACGCCTGAAAAAGTCGCTCGTCAAGAAATTGCATTTACACGCTTAAAATCATCAAGCTATAATTTTGTGGCACAGGATGAATCTGGCAAGATTCGTTCTAAGCCTCAAGAGCTTAAACCTGAAAAATATGATGCAAAATCAGAGGTACATTTGGTTAAACCATTTAAGTTATGGAATCCTTTGACTTGGTAATGTGGTTATAATCATCTATGCAGGAAAGCACAATTTGATTGTGCCTTCTGCAAAAGTTTAAGGCTTAGAAATAATAACCTAGATTAATATTAAAGCGTTGTTCCGTTTTAGAGCTATCGCCTGCAACACTTCCCCCAATAAAAGGTTGATTTTTTGCATTGACAAAATCAACGTAACTAAAGAAATTCCCTGCAGAAACAGCAACACCAGTAGTGTTCATAAAGGTGTCACGGCTATTATCAGATTTGTCATAAATCATGCCGTAATCATTATAAAATTGCAGTTGTGAAATCGGACCCAAAGAAACGGGCAGCGTATAGGCAACATTGGCACTTAAGGATTTGGCTTGTGCTGCAATGGAGTCATAGAAGCCATATGCGCCAACAATCATACGTTCCGCATTGTTGTTGACATTGTAGTCATATTGGCTGTGCTGTAATTGAACGTTCCAGCGTTG
Source organism: Acinetobacter sp. NIPH 298 (assembly GCF_000369505.1). Classification (GTDB taxonomy): domain Bacteria; phylum Pseudomonadota; class Gammaproteobacteria; order Pseudomonadales; family Moraxellaceae; genus Acinetobacter. The sequence goes on along the minus strand of NZ_KB850053.1, from coordinate 26,809 downwards.
ATAATTACTATTGAGATGAACTGCCCATGCATGGTAGTTTCCGACGCGTTTTTGGTTGTCATGCAGTCCACCATAAAGTGCAGATGTTCCGATTTCACTGGAGATCCCACCGAGATCAAATTGATAACCTACGCGACCTGAAAGCGTATTGTATTCACCAATTTTTTGCGTTGGTTCGGCATAAATATCTTCATCGTTAGCTCGTACGCCAACAACATCATATGAGTAGCGTTTACTACGATCATCGACATACCCATCAACGCCCCCTAATTCATCATTTTTATAGAAACCTAAATCGAGTCGCCAATTATCTTTCATTTGGCGTGAAACGAGGATCCCAAGGTCAAAGTCATCTTCTAAACCAATATAATAGTTTGGACTGAAATAGTAGCTATGAGAATTATAGGGTTGATTACCAAAGCGGACAGGCGTGATCCCAGCTTTAATTTCCCAATTAGGCATGAACTCATAACCTAGCCAAGCATATTTGACGGTTGTCATGTAGTCATAAAAGCGCAGTTCTGCACCGAGTAGAATGTCATCGACATTGCCATTAAATTTGAGTGCGATCATATCGAAGTCAAAATCGCCATGACGGTCTTTATTGCCTTTTTCGTATGAGTTGATGCCTAAATTTGCACGAACTGCTCCTCCGACCTCGACTTTACTTTTTTTAGCCTCAGTGTGGGTGGTCTCTATTTTCTCATCTGATGCTTTGGCTTGTTGTTGGTGTAGTTTGGTTTCGAGTGCAGCAAGTTGTTGTTTTAGGCTGTTTATTTGTTGCTGTAAGTCAGGTTCAGTATGAGCATAGCTGCTAGAGCAAATAGCAAGTGAAGATAAAAGTAAAAATCTTTGATAAAGCATAATATTGAGAGTTCTCCTTTTTTGATGTTTAAGCAGTGTAATGGAGTTTTTGTCGTATTTTCAAATATCAAACATTAAAAAAGGCATTGAGGATGACCTCAATGCCTTTAAAGTGAATGCCACTTATACTTAGTGGTTATACACGGGGCTTAAGCCTGTGCAGCATCAACCACTGGAATTTTTCCAATTTTTGCTTGCCAGATTTTTGGTGCAGTCGCATGGATCGACGTGCCATTTACATCAACCGCGACAGAAACAGGCATATCTTCAACCACAAACTTGTAGATTGCTTCCATACCTAAGTCAGCAAATGCAACCACTTCAGCTTCGCGTACTGCTTTCGATACGAGATATGCTGCACCACCAACGGCCATCAAGTAAGTTGCTTGATTGTCTTTGATCGCTTCAATCGCAGCCGGACCACGGTCCGCTTTTCCGATCATACCGAATAAGCCCGTTGCTTCTAACACTTGACGGGTAAACTTGTCCATACGGGTTGCAGTTGTCGGGCCAGCAGGACCAACCACTTCATCACCCACTGGATCGACTGGACCCACGTAGTAAATAAACTTACCTTTTAAATCAACAGGCAGTTCTTCACCATTGTTCAACATGTCAACCATGCGCTTGTGTGCCGCATCACGACCCGTATAGATCGTACCGTTTAACAATAAAGTATCGCCCGGCTTCCAAGCATTCATCTCTTCTTGGGTAATGGTATCCAGATTTACACGTGTTGATTTTGAAGAATCCCAAGTGACAGCAGGATAGTCTTCAAGTTTCGGTGCTTGGATATGTGCAACACCAGTACCATCAAGTTGGAAGTGCGCGTGACGTGTTGCCGCACAGTTCGGAATCATACCGACTGGCTTACCTGCAGCGTGGCATGGATAGTCTTTGATTTTAATATCAAGAACCGTGGTCAAACCACCAAGACCTTGTGCACCAATACCAAGTGCATTCACTTTCTCGAAGATCTCGATACGGAGTTCTTCCATCTTGTTTTGTGGGCCACGACGAAGTAATTCGTCCATGTTGATTTCTTCCATGAGTGCTTCCTTTGCAAGCATCATGGCTTTTTCAGCAGTACCACCGATACCGATACCGAGCATACCCGGTGGACACCAGCCTGCACCCATGGTTGGGACTGTTTTAAGGACCCAATCTACGATGGAATCAGATGGGTTGAGCATGGCAAGTTTTGATTTGTTTTCTGAACCGCCACCTTTCGCAGCAACGGTAATATCAACTTTGTTACCTGGTACGAGTTTATAGTGGATCACGGCAGGGGTGTTGTCTTTAGTATTCTTACGACCAAAAGCTGGATCAGCCAAAACAGAAGCACGGAGGACGTTTGAGTTCTCTAAGTAACCTTGGCGAACACCTTCGTTGATTGCATCATCTAAGCTCATGCTTAAATCAAATTTAACGTCTAAACCCACTTCAAGGAAAACATTGACAATCCCTGTATCTTGACAGATTGGTCGATGGCCTTCAGCACACATACGTGAGTTGATGAGGATCTGGGCAATTGCATCTTTTGCAGCTTGGTTTTCTTCACGATCATAAGCACGGCTCATCGCTTGGATGAAGTCTTGTGGGTGATAGTAAGAAATAAACTGCAGGGCATCCTTGATTGATGTAATCAAGTCATCTTGTTTGATGATCGTTGTCATATCAAAATTCTCTTGAGCGGGCGATTAGCTGGCGGGCTAAATTATATGACAAAAAGTCTGCATTGTGGGAGTTTTAGCATGTATTTGACTAAAGGTCGAAGGGGCTGAATATTCGACTTTTTGATAATTTTTTTACTTACCTGTCTAAGCAAGAAACACAAAGTGGCTAAATTCGCCTAAAAGTGGTTTATTGGTAAAATAAATTAACCTGACTTGATTCTCATTTGAGAGGGGGAGTAGCCGAAATATCTCTTAAAGCGATTACTAAAATGACTACTTGAACTAAAGCCATATTGCGCAGAAATTTCGGTGAGATTTAAGCGGGTGGTCTGTAGGGCTTGATGCGCCAGTTCTAGGCGACGTTGCATTACATATTGATGCGGTGGCATCTGCATGGATTGTTTAAACATATGTGCAAAATGATATTCACTGAGTTGCGTTTGTTGCGCCAAATCAGACAGTGTGAGGCTGAGATACAAATGCTGATCGATCCATTCTAAAAGTTGCCTTAGCACATATGGTGATAAACCTCCTTTTACGACAGGTACTTGCCATTGTGTGTGGCTATAATTTTTAATGAGGTGATTAAGCAATAGCGTAGTCGCGGTGCTCATTTGTAAATGATTCTCGTGATTACCCCATGCCCCGTTAAGTAGGAAGTGTCGGTAAATCATCGAGATGTGTGGGTCAGATACAAACACTTGTGGGTTGAGCGTGATTTGACTCGGCTCACGATCCCAGACTTGTTCAGCCACGCGTTGTAAATGCTGTTGAGTATAATAAAGATGCACAAATGTGAGTGAATCACGCAGATCCCATGTTGAGTCAAAATCTTGTGGCATGAGACACATACGATCTGGCCCGCCGCCATTGTGCCAACCTTGAGCGGTCTTCTGATAACTCTGATAGCCACCTTGAATATACATACTTAAAGTATGGTGGTTACTACAGACATTGACACGATCTTGGTTGTTTTGCCACATCGCCAATTGCATACCCGAACCCAGTTCTACCGAGTCGAGTAATTGCGCTTTATATTGTTGTAATTGATCTAGAATCTGATATTTCATCTTCTACTCAAAGCTTGAGATATGTGACTAGTGTAGCGATTTTTAATACATAATTGTTATCGATGCAAGAGAAGAAATAGAAAACCGCAAGTTGGTGATAGTGAGCGCAAGATGATGCAAGCTATCGTGATCTAAGACCAAGCAAAATAGTGTAAATGATTTTTGGTTTATAAAATATGAATGCGCTGTTATATGCTTCGGTTGTGGTGATCTGGGGAACCACATGGATTGCGATTAGTCTACAGCAACAAAGTGGTATCACTGCCAATGTCGCCGTGTTCTGGCGTTTCTTTATTTCTGCGATGATATTATTTGTTTTTGTCATCTTGAGTAGAAAACTGCAAAAGCTAAATCGCACAGATCACTTGTTCTGTTTATTACAAGGTTTATGTGTTTTTGGCTTGAACTTCGTTTGTTTTTACTATGCAGTGCAATATATCAGCAGTGGCTTAGAAGCTGTTATATTTTCTATGGCGATGATTTTTAATGTCATCAACACCAAACTGTTCTTCGCTCAACAGGTCTCAGCACGTTTTTATCCCGCAGCTTTGTTAGGCTTACTCGGTATCATTGCTCTATTTTGGCATGATGTGATCGGAGCTGACTTAAATCGTAATACCCTGATGGGGATTGCGTTGTGTGTGTTGGGCACTTATGGTTTTTCGCTGGGGAATATGATCAGTACTCGGCATCAAAAGCAAGGTTTGGATATCTTCACCACCAATGCTTATGGCATGCTCTATGGTGCGCTGTTGATGGCATTGATTTCAGGCTTTAAGCAAGATAACTTCTTTCCAAGTATGCAATGGAGTGCAATCACAGCTTTACTCTATTTGGCCGTATTTGGTTCTGTGATTGGATTTACGGCTTACTTTTATTTGATTGGGCGTATTGGTGCAGGAAAGGCAGCATATAGTACATTGCTATTTCCTTTGGTGGCTTTGGTCATATCCACGATATGGGAAGGTTATCAATGGCATATCAATGCCATGATAGGTGTGATTTTGATTCTAGGTGGCAATGCGATTTTCTTTATTAAAAGCCCACAGGCAAGCGTGCTGACCCGGTCAAAACAGGCTTAGCCCAGACTGAACAGGAGTGTAGTGATGCAAGCAGATTTGGCAAAAAACATTATTGATATTTATAAAAAACATGGTCGTGCGTGGACCGAGCGTCGAGGCAACCATTTATATGAAAAAACATGGTTAGATCAATTTCTTGCTTTGATTCCAGTCAATTCTCATCTTTTGGATTTGGGTTGCGGCTCTGCCAAACCCATCGCGGCATACTTGATTGAACATGGGCATCAGATCACAGGGGTAGATGCCTCAGATGCAATGATTGAAATGGCGCAATCAAGTTTTCCTGAGCAGAGATGGATACAGCAAGATTTTCGTCATTTTAACGTTGATCAGAAATTTCAGGGGATTTTGGCTTGGGATAGTTTTTTTCATCTCACGCACGATGATCAAAGAAACATGTTTGCATCTTTTGCGCATCATGCCAGAACCGGAACAGTTCTAATGTTTACCAGTGGATCTGCACATGGTGAGGCAATCGGCGAGATGTTTGGTGAGCCGTTATACCATGCCAGTTTAGCCGCTGATGAATATCGTACTTTATTGGAAAGATATGGATTTGAAGTGATCAATATGGTGGCGGAAGATCCTGAGTGTGCAGGGCATACGGTTTGGTTGGCACGGTTTATCTAAATTAAAACAGCTATTTATTGAGATAAATAGCTGTTTTAATCAAAGCGGTAATTTGGGTTTGGTGATGTTATTCCGCTTGAATCGCCGTTAACGCAATGGTAAACACAATATCATCAACTAATGCACCACGAGATAAGTCATTGACTGGTTTATTCAAGCCTTGCAGCATCGGGCCGACACTGACCACATTGGCAGCACGTTGCACCGCTTTATAGGTAGTGTTGCCCGTATTTAAATCAGGGAAAATAAACACATTGGCACGCCCAGCCACTTGTGAATCAGGCGCTTTTTGACGGCCCACACTTTCAACTGAAGCGGCATCATATTGTAGAGGTCCATCAATCAGTAAGTCTGGTCGACGTTGTTGCGCTATTTCGGTGGCTTGACGAACTTTGTCTACATCAGCGCCAGTGCCAGAGGTTCCTGTTGAATAGCTAATCATGGCAATTCTTGGATCAATCCCAAACGCTTTGGCAGAGTCTGCGGATTGAATCGCAATTTCAGCCAGTTGTTCTGCCGTTGGGTCGGGATTGATCGCACAGTCACCATAAACAAAGACTTCATCTGGTAACAGCATAAAGAAGATGGATGATACCAGTGAATAGTTCGGTGCAGCTTTGATTAACTGAAATGCAGGGCGAACCGTATTCGCCGTGGTATGAATCGCACCTGAAACCAAACCATCCACTTCATCCAATGCCAACATCATCGTGCCGAGTACAACTGTGTCTTGGAGTTGGGCAATCGCTTGGAGTGCATCCAATTTTCCTTTACGTAACTCGACCATTGGTTCGATATATTGCTCTCGAATGCTATCAGGATCGATGATCTGTAAATCTTCAGGAAGTTGAATTCCGCGGGCTTTCGCAACTTCTGCCACCGACTCTGGTTTGGCCAATAACACACACTGTGCAATACCACGTGCCTGACAAATGGCAGCCGCTTGGACAGTACGAGGTTCATCACCTTCAGGTAAAACAATACGTTTTTTGGCTGCAATGGATTTTTGCACTAATTCATAACGGAAGGCGGAAGGAGATAAGCGTGGATGCAAATTATGTTGCGTATGTTGATCAAGCCATTGGCTATCAATATGACTGGAAACAAATCGGGTGACTTGTTCCGCTCGTTCGGTATCATCAATCGGAATTTCATTACCAAAACGGCTGAGCTTTTTCAGTGCCTCTAATGTCGTAAGTGGGGTATGTAAAACAGGTAAACCTTGTTTAATCGCACTTTGACAGAATTCTAATACATTTTCGGAGGGTGGGGATTTTTCGGTGAGCACTAAACCCGCCAATGGTGTGCCGTTACTACTAGCAAGGCTTGCAGCAAGCAAAGTATCGGTACGTTGCGACGCACTAATAATAAGCTCGCCTGCTACAAATTTGTGTAATTCAGATTCAATGTTGGACGCAATTAAACTGGTATGCAGTATGCGGCGATGTTTGGCGTCACCTTGATGTAACCATGTGCCGTTGACGATTTCAGCAATGTCTAAACTTCGTGGCACGCTGAGTATATTGCTAAAAGGAACTAAGCCGATAATCGGCAATGCTTCTGTGCCGATAAAACGATTGTAGTGTTGTAATTCTAAGGAAAAATCAGCTATTTTTTGATCTAAGCGTAAACTTGGATCAAGGGTCACTGGGATTGCTGCTGTGCTTTCAGGCAGTCCTTTGGTACGCATAAATAATACGCCCGTTGTTCGTGTCGATGCTGCGCCGCCGAATTGACGTAAGTGAGCATCTATTCGTTCTGCCGTTTTGCGCGGATCAGCTAAATCTGCGGTACTGACCAACACCACTTGAGCATCAAATGCTTGTGCTAATGCGGCATTGACTTCGATGGCGAAGTGATCTTGTCCATTTGGCACAAGACCTTCCACAATAATCACATCATGATCAGCCGCAATTTGGCGATGCAGTGCAACGGCTTCTTCCAACAACTCATCTGTTTCACCGAGTGCGATGAGTTGGGTTAAACGATCATAGGTTATCGGCTCTACAGCATGATGCTGGAATAAATGACGATATAAAGTTGTGGTGCGATCAACGGTTACATCTGCGATTTGAGAAAATGGTTTTAAGAAACCCGCATTGATCCCTTTACAGTCCAGTGCGTAAATCATGCCTAAACAAGCAGAGGTTAAACCAACACCTTCACCTGTGGGAATAAGTAAAATCGTATTCATAATGACCTTAATTTTTTATTGAGTAGGTTAAACAGTTTGTTCAAGCACTTGGCGCGTTTCTTTGGCAATACGACCTTCTTCATCTGTTGGAATCACCCAGATTTGTGGGCCTGTACCTTGGTCAATACGGCCTTCGCTACCTCGCGCTAAGCTATTATTTTTCTCTTGACTAAATTGCAGACCAAAGTGTGATAAATACGCTAAAGTCTTTTCACGCACATCGGTAGAATTTTCACCAATACCACCAGTAAAAATCAAACCATCTAAACGAGGCAGGGCGCAACTTAACGCAGATAAAGATTTTGCGAGTCGATAACAAAAGACTTCGATCGCGAGTATTGCACCTTCATGACCATTTTCAGATGCTTCAACTAACGTACGCATGTCATTGGATAAACCCGACAAGCCCAATAAGCCACTGTCTTTGTTAAGCATACTGTCAATTTTTTGGATATCCCAGCCTAAATTGTTGGATAAAAATAAAGGAAGGCTTGGATCAACATCACCACTACGGGTACCCATCACGACACCTTCAAGTGGGGTCATACCCATCGAAGTATCAAGGCTCTGTCCATTCCAAACCGCACAGGTCGAGCTGCCATTGCCTAAGTGAGCACTGAGCCAACCGCCTTGGTTCTTCTGACCTGCTAACTCACTGGCGCGTTCTGTCACATAAGCATGACTAGTACCATGGAAGCCATAACGACGAACTTGGTGCTGATCATATAAAAATTGTGGTAAGGCATAACGATAGGCGCGTTCAGGCATGGTTTGATGGAATGCGGTATCAAAGACAGCCACTTGAGGGAGTTGTGGAAATAACGCCATGGTTGCCTCAATCCCGATCAAATTTGCGGGGTTGTGCAAAGGTGCAAGTGGAATTGCATCACGAATGCGATCAATCGTTTGTTGGGTTAATTGCTCAGCATGGGTCATATTGCCACCATGTACTACACGATGCCCAATGGCTTGAGGATTGTAATTAGATAAACGTGCGAGCAGGGTTTCTAAAGCTTTGGCATGATCTGCATACGGAATCGAGAGTTCAAGTGCTTCACCACCAAGCGTGATACCTTTAATCCGAGCATCGGCTGCACCCAAGTTTTCTGCTAGACCATAAATACGATCTTCACGGCGTTCTGAGATAAGCGCATATTTAATAGATGATGAACCACAGTTTATTACCAGTACAGATATCGCCACGTTTGACCACCTAACAAATTCTAATTTTATGATGAGAGCTTGGTTTGACTGCGTTTTATAAGCAGTAACAAGCGCTATGTTTTAGCATGTGGTGTTGCATTGGCAAAATAGACTTTAGCCTATACAACTGTTTTATAAATCAATCTATTTAGTATAGTTTGTAAATAACAGGTTCTTTTGATTAATCTGTTGGTTTTCGCCGTATTTTTGTATGAAAATATATAAAAACACGATAAAGATCAATTTAATGCGCTTTATCGTGTCGGGGTTTAAATGAGATCGTTTAAGTTATTGGCGGATTTGACCATCTCCAAAAACGATCCATTTCTGAGACGTTAAGCCCTCTAAACCAACTGGGCCACGCGCATGAATTTTATCGGTAGAAATACCAATTTCTGCGCCTAATCCATATTCAAAACCATCAGCAAAACGCGTTGAAGCATTGATCATTACAGAACTTGAATCAACTCGTGCCAAGAACTCACGTGCCAGACTAAAGTTTTCCGTAATAATCGCATCGGTATGATGAGAGCCGTACTTATTGATATGCTCAATCGCCTCATTCATTCCGGTCACAACTTTAATTGCAAGGATCGGACCTAAGTATTCTGTATACCAATCTTCCTCAGTTGCTGTTTTAACCGATATACCCAAAATGCGTTGTGTTTCAGAGCATCCACGCAGTTCAACTTGCTTCTCAGCATAGAGTTCTGCGATACGCGGTAAAAACTCCTCAGCAATTGCTTCATCTACCAATAACGTTTCCATGGCATTACAAACACCGTAACGATGCGTTTTGGCATTCAGTGCGATAGGCAAAGCTTTTTGTAGATCTGCTTGAGCTTCAACAAAAACATGGCAGTTACCATCTAAATGTTTAATTACTGGAATACGTGCTTCTTGACTGATACGTTCGATCAGGCTTTTTCCACCACGCGGTATAATCACATCGACAAATTCAGTCATCGTGATCAAATGACCGACTGCTGCGCGATCAGGGGTATCAATGACTTGAACGGCGTGTTCAGGCAAACCTGATATTTGTAGACCATGTTGGATCGCAAGAGCAATCGCTTTGTTTGATTCCAATGCTTCTGATCCACCACGTAAAATGATGGCATTACCAGATTTTAATGCCAATGATGCAGCTTCAAGGGTTACATTGGGTCTTGATTCATAAATCATTCCAACGACACCAAGTGGAACACGCATTTTGCCCAATTGAATACCAGATGGACGGTAGGCAAGATCTGTAATCTCCCCAATCGGGTCAATGAGGCTGATTACATCTTTTAAGCCTTGTAGCATTCCTTTAAAACGCGCAGGGGTCAGCTCTAAACGATCAAGCAACGCATTGTCTAATTGGCGTTGACGTCCGTTATTCATGTCAATCTGATTGGCTGCCAAAATTTGCGCTTGATTGTTTTCTAAAGCGGTATAAATTGCAGACAAAGCATGGTTTTTCAAATGAGTTGGCGCACTCATTAAAATACTTGACGCTTGGCGCGCCTGAGTACCTACCTGTTGCATATAGTTTTGAATTGAGTCTTGCATAGCATTTTGATGATTGCATGTATTTATAAAGATAGTAACAGTCAAATGCCGAACAATGAATAGGCGGAACTGACAATTCAAAAAAATTACAAATTGTTAATTGGCGCAATTTTTTTTATTTTTATGCGATAAATATACCGAATATCAGGATGTGGATACATATTTTGCAAAAGATTATTGGTCTAAACAAGATAAGTGGTTAAGGAAATGATTGCGTATAAAACATGCATTTGTATAGAATGAAAAAGTATAGGATAAATGTAATACAAATTTTATAAATTTGTTAACTTGCAGGGCAGGGTCGCTAAAAATGACATGCTTGCAACAGAAAAATAAACAAGGATGGAGGAAGGACATGAATTCCATTATCCAAATGGACTCGGATTTAAATCATAGCTTCACAGGCTTTGGTTTTTTTGACATCTACAATAAAAACAGTTTTAAACAACCAGCGCGTACAACGTGGATTGATGGTTGGAAAATTGAATATATGGCAATTGCAGATCCTAAAACGATCCACAACACGCCGATTGTAATTGTCGGGGGCGCATTTCAAAACTTTAACTCTTATAAGTATTGTGTTGAGCAACTCTTTGAGAGCGGTCCTGTTATCTTGATTGACTTACCTTCAATGGGCTCAAATCAACAAATTCGTAATGTCGATACAGGTGCGTCAGCTTCAATACTAGAATTACCAGATTTGTCTAAGATGCTTGGGCAATGGCTCGATATCGTTGGAATTGATAAAGTTTCAATGATGGGGATGTCATTAGGTTCTGTTATCGCATCTTCATTTGCTGATCAACGCCCAGAGCTCATGGATCGTATGGTGTTGATGGGCGTGATGCAAAAGACACGTAAAAGCTGGCGCATGTTGCTCGAAGAATCATTGCATTTAATGCGTGAAGATCGCATGGAAGAATTTGGTCAAGCAGTCATTCTCTATTTAGTCAATCATGCCAAACTTGATAAAACCCGTATGTCACCAACAGCAAAGCGTCTGTTTTTTAGACAAATGGCTGATTTCAGCAGCACTGAGCGTGAACGTTATGAAATTAACTGTAATCGTTTATTGCGCTTAAGTAATGTACCTGTACCACAATGCAAAACATTGGTTGCAGCAGGGCAGTACGATAGCTTTACTTTGCCACATGAAAATGCAGATTTTGCTTTGCAGTGCCAAGATATGCAATTTGCTTTGATTGCCAATGCAGACCACGTACCGCAGTTGCAACGCCGTAAAGAAACCATGAATTTGTTTACCTCATTTTTGAAAGGTGAGTCCATCGATCATCTTGATGGCATTATTTCGATGACACGTGAGCAAATGCAACAGATCGAGCGTCGTGGTGAAGAGCGCATTGCTGTTTTACAACCAGATTCAAAATTGACACATCGTCATTTAGAGACTGAAGCTGCTGTTAAAATTGTAGATATCACTTTCTTTGGTGTGTATTTGAAAGTCGATGACTTAGATCAGCTTGATTTTATTCGTCAGCATCCACGTGACTTAGCCTTGCATTTGGCGGATGAGGAAGGTGAGTTTAAAATTGAATGCTTAATTTTTGATATCACTGAACAAGGTCTACGTATCTTGTTTAAACACGGTAGTTTTGACGTTGCTGAACGTTTAACTCGTTTTATCGAGCGCCAAAAATGCGTTTGATTTAACCATTACGAACGGATTTAAAAAAAAGAGAAGTGAATAAATAATAGTCACTTCTCTTTTTTATTGGGGCTATTTATTACTTGCTTGAATCATCCAAACCAGATCACCCAAATGCTGGTCATTGTTTTCTAATTTTACTTGTTCAAAAAACTGTTTGGGTTGCAGCACTTGCACCTGTTTAAAGCCAGCTTCATTAAAAAACTGTTCAACTTCTGCTGGTGTTTTGAAATGAAAACTAAAGGCACTGCGTGACATCCATTTTAGTAAGCGGCTGCTATTCCAAATAATGGTGGCAAGTTTGTTTTGAGTTGGTTCTGGATAAATATCAGTTAAGTAATGTAATTCTTTAAAGCGATTGCCATAGATAGCGATTGACTTGATGAGCTGTTGTAATAAGGGTTTATCAAAATAGTTAATCAGTCCTTCGCTGATAATGACCAAGGGGCGATTCGGATCAAATGTTTCAAAAGCCGTTGCAAAAGCATCCGTGAATAAATCCACAGACAGCACTTCATCTGCATGTGTTTCAATCTGTTGTAGCGCAGCTTGTTTTGTTGCGGCCATGTCTGGTAGGTCGAGTTCGCGAAAGGTGATATCTGGATAGTGTTGTCTAAACCACCAACCACGAGGAGATAAGCCACACGCAATTTCGAGCACTTGTAAATGAGGATGCTGTTCAATCAATGCTTTTAAATGCGTATCGAGCATGGTGTGCCGTTGTTTTAAGGTGGTACGCATGCTGCCACCGACATATTTTTCAGCCCAACTTTCAATTGGGTGGACTAAAGCTGCAAGTGTTTTTCCTTTTGCGGTTGCGAGTGCAGGATGTGAAATCCCCATTTGATACCAAATATACCCCGTATAGTGCGCTGTAAATGAAATGTGGCGATGTTTCGAAAGTTGTTGTGTCATCTGTCCTAGACTCTATTTTTCCTAATTTGGATATATAAAATTAATCTTTTTTTAAAATTGAGATTTTTCCACAAAATCCTATTTTAGGTTTGTTATTTACTATCGTGGGACGGCATGGATGCCGCCGTTGATCTGGTCTTGCGCTGCTTTCAAAGCGTTGCTTTGAAATTGCTCAGGATGTACTCTCAGCCTATGAGCAGCGACTAAAGCTGCGAAATATTTTTGCTTACTTTGCATCCCTGAAAAGTAAGTCGAGCCGAAGGCAAAATCCTTTAATCAGATGAACACTCGGCAAGATTAAATTATGTTCATAAAAAGATTAAAAAATCTAAGTAAAATTAAAACGAATTCTTAAATTCTTCAATGGCTTTTCTGACGGTTTGCCAGTTTTCATCTAATGTCAGTGTTGTACCCACCTGAATATTTGGGATTTTACCACGCATACGTTCTAAACGTTGTTGATTTGGCAAAGCAAGTGTTTGGATTCCATCTAATGCGGTACAAGCAGCAGCGCGATCATTGCAGACCAACCCCATATCACAGCCAGCGTTTAATGCTGCTTGGATACGCGCATCAGCACCACCTGCCACACACGCAGCTTGCATACTTAAATCATCTGAGAAGAGAACGCCATCATATTTAAGTTGTTGGCGTAAAACATTTTGCAACCAAAATGGTGAGAAGCCTGCTGGGTTTGGATCAACTTGATCATAAATCACATGGGCTGGCATCAGCGCATCAAGTTGTGGCATCAACTGAATAAAGCTCTGCATGTCTTTATCATAGATTTCCTGATATGAACGGCTATCAATTGCTGCTGCGACATGCGAATCTGCTTTGACTGAACCATGTCCAGGAAAGTGTTTGCCTGTGGTTGCCATGCCTGCTTTTTTCATGCCGCGCATAAAGGCATCTGCAAGTGGTACGATATCTTGCATGTTTTTAGCAAAACCACGATCACCGATCACATCACTGACATCATTCAGGTCTAAAACAGGCGCAAAACTAAAATCAATACCGACTGCAAGTACCTCAATCGCCATGAGCCAACCGCATTGTTCTGCTAGTTCAATCGCCTGTTGAGGATTGTGGATATAGTGTTCACCGAGTCGACCCATTGCCGGTAGTAAAGTAAACCCTTGTCTTAAGCGTTGTACGCGACCACCTTCCTGATCGACTGCGATCAGGATGTCAGGGCGGACTTGACGCATATGATCGGTTAAAGCGCGAACCTGCTGAGGGGATTCAATGTTACGTCCAAATAAAATCATGCCACCGACTTGTGGCGCTTGTAAGAGTTCAATATCTTCTTGAGTAAGTTCTGTGCCAGCTATATCTAGCATCAACGCGCCGATCATATGGATTCCGTTTGAATTTTGATGAAAAAAACGATAGCTAAATTGTGCAATGATTTGCTACATTTTGTCAGTACAGAATATGATAAAACTACATGATATTGATGATAAATACTCGTTGAGACGTTATTTATAGCAACCGACGAGTTTACAGGCTGATAAATACTGAATGAAATATGTTCATATCGATATGATCAGCGTGTAATAATTGCCATATCCAAGGAAGCACCAAAATTTTATGAAACTTCAAATGATAGCGTGTGCAGTTGCAATTGCGACTGGTGGTTTATTTTTCTCTCATACCATGAATGAGGCTATTGCGGCGACAGAAGCGTCTGCCGTTTCAACGGTGATCAAGCCATCACAAGAACAAGCATTGGTCGCGCGTCAGTTAGCAACACTGGTTGATCGTCAGCATTATCTCAATATGCGTTTAGATGCGACGACTTCAAAACGTATTTTAGATATGTATCTTGATAGCCTTGATCCAGATCATTCATTATTTTTAAGCAATGAAGTTGAAGATTATAAGAATAAATATGGTTCAAATTTTGGTGGATCACTTAAAGCTGGAAACCTCACAGGTCCTTTTGCGATTCATGCGCAATATCGAGAGCGATTAAGAGAGTTCTATGAGTTTATGTTGGCTGAATTGAAAAAGCCTCAAAACTTGCAGCAGAAAGATGTTTATCTGGATATCGATCGTGAAAAAGTACCTTATTTTAATACTAAAGCTGAACAACAAGCCCACTGGCAAAAGATGCTGGTTTCACAACTGATTAATTTAACGATCAGCAAAGAAGAAGAGCAAGCCAAACAAAAAGCATTAAAAGAGAATCCATCACTTGCAAATGGTCAAGATTTGACTGGGCCAGAAGATTTAACACCTGTTCAAACCTTGACTAAACGCTATACACGTCAGTTAGAGCGAATGGGGCGTGTGAAAAGTGATGATGTGCTAGAAAAGACATTGAATGCGATGTTGGCGACTTATGATCCGCACAGTAATTATTATCCACCGATTGATGCGATGGAGTTGAATCGTCAAACCACTTTGCGTTTAGAAGGGATCGGTGTTTCGATTCGCCCTGAGCGTGGCAATGAAGATTACACACGAATTGAAATGATCGTCGAAGGTGGTCCAGCAAGTAAATCAGGTCAAGTGAAATCAGGAGATCGCATTATTGGGGTTGCTCAAGATGGCGAGAAAATGGTGGATGTGATCGGTTGGCCGAGTTCAGAAATTGTAGGGTTAATTCGTGGTAAACGTGGAACCAAAGTTGTGGTGCGCTTGTTAGGCACAGGTGCTGCAATGAGTCAGGCACGTAATGTCACTTTGGTTCGCGATATTATTCAAGAAGAAGATGCAGGTGTTCGTTCACGTACGGTTGAAATCACACGTGATGGAAAAAAACATCTCTTTGGTGTTATTGAAATTCCATCATTTTATTTTGATTACCGTTCACGTCGTGCGGGCACTGAATACCGTTCGGTTTCTGTCGATACTGCCAAAGCCTTAGAAGAATTGAAAGCGAAGAAAGTAGAAGGGATCTTAATTGATCTACGAAACGATCCGGGTGGGTCTTTAGAAGAAGTTGCCCGTATGTTGGGGCAAGTAATCAAATCAGGTCCTGTGGTGCAGATCCGTGATGGCAATGGCAATGTCAATGTGTTTGAAGACACTGATGGTGGCGTACAAGCTTATGCAGGTCCGTTAGCTGTTCTCGTCAACTTGGCTTCTGCGTCTGCGAGCGAGATTTATTCTGCTGCGATTCAAGATTATGAACGTGGCATCGTGATTGGTAGCACGACGACAGGAAAAGGCACGGCTCAGGTTCAGTTGGATTCATTGGCTTATGGTCAAGCGACCCTGACACAGCGTAAGTTTTATCGTGTTACTGGTGGCAGTACCCAGAATAAAGGGGTGATTCCAGACATTAAGCTGGTTGATATTTACAATGAAGAATTTGGTGAGCGTAAAGCGAAAAATGCTTTGAAATGGGATACCATTCCAACCGCACCGTTTAAACGAGAAGGTTCAGTGCAGCCTTATGTAGCGAAGTTGTCTGAATTTTCTGCTCAACGTGTTGCAGCAGATTCTCAGTTCAAATACTTAGAAACGCGTAAAGCGATTGCTCAGAAAACCTCTGCTCAGAAGAAAGTTGTTTTGGATATCAACCAACGTCGTGCAGAGTTAATTGATTTAGAGCAACAAACATTAAATGCAGAAAACCAACGTCGTTTAGCAACAGGTCAAAAGCCTTATGCAAATTGGGAAAGCTATCAAGCGTCAATTGATGCGCTAGTTGAATCGCGTGCCAAGATGAAAGCGCATCAACGCCCAGCATTGCCAGAAGAAGAGGTTTTTGTGACTGAGGCCGCGAACGTGCTTTTAGATTATGCCAAGTTACAAGGGCGTTAATTTCTTCATAACCCCTTATAAGAAAAGCCCTATTAAAAAATAGGGCTTTTCTGTTTCAGTACGAGGTCGATTTTAATCTGCACGAATCCAAATCTGATTGCGACCTAACGCAGAAACACCTAAATAACCACGTAAGTGTAAGCGCTTGCCGTTGGCATTCAGTTTAGCTCTCATACTATAAATTTTGCCTGTATTCGGATCAAGAATACGACCATTGGTATAGTTTAAGCCTTCACTATACTTTAGTCCTGTAACGACATCCAATCCGACGATTGGTTTATCGGTATAAGGTGGTGGACAGTCTATACATTTTTCCTTTGGTGTATAGCCTATACGAGGTGTAAGTTTTACAATTTTACCCGTATAGGTTCCATTCGATTCTTGGCGAATTTCGACTAAAGCTTTGGGTGCACCCGTTTTGTCATCGATACTTTGCCACATACCTGTAATATCGATTGCAAAAGTAAAACCGCTAATTACAGATAAAAGTAAACCGCTTATTAATTTTTTCCCCATCATCAAAAATCCATTTAATGTTCAAGTGTTCTATTATGTGTGATTTGTAATAACTAGTTCAATATTAATATGAGATTTGTGACAAAAATTATGATAAAGATAAAATAAAGGTTGGTAACCAAATGGCTGTAAACACCCCATTAACCGCCATCCCGAATGCTGCATATCGCCCAGTTACTGGACCTCGTTGCCATGCCTGAGCAGTACCGATGGCATGCGCTGCTAATCCTAAAGCTAAACCAGAAGCACGTTCATCATTGATGTGTTTTAAGATCCAAGGTGAGAAGGCTGCACCAATAACACCTGATAAAATCACGATCAGCGTTACCATCATCAACGGAGCATGCAATAGGGTTGCAATATTTAGTGCGATAGGAGTAGTCACTGCGCGTGTTGCAAACGCCATAATCGTTGGTTCAGACATATGTAGTAAATAAGCAAGCCCCATTGGTAAGGCTACAGCACTAATACTTGCAAAGCCTAAAATTCCAAGCATGGATTTAATCGGTAAATCATCATAGCGCATGGCTGCCAATGGAATTGCCAAGGCAACGGTGACATAGCCAAGTAGATGGTTAAAGATGCTATTCACGCTATTCATATATTGTTGATAAGGCACGCCTAAAATAAACAATAATCCAATCACAATAAACATGGCGAAAACAATTAAAGGAATCTGAGGAATTTTTTTATTGAGTGGTTTTGCGATGAGATAGCTGATAAGCGTAATAACGAAGCCGTAAATAATCATAAACATATATAGGACCTCTATAACCAGCGTTTTGCCATTTTGGCGTAAATCCACAATGGTAATAACGTACTTAAGGTTAAGATAAATAAAAATACAGGAATTTCTTTACCTAGATGAACCAACATAATCAATGAACCCGCACAAATAGGCAGGAATGCGAAGGCACTTTCTTTCATGATCTTGTTGTTGGTATCAATCAGACGATTGGAAATTTTTCTATATTTTCTCCAAATCAATAACGTTGCCAGTAAAGCGATCAGTCCGACGAGATTTCCTAATTCTGGATGATGAAAGACCTTGGTGATTGCGACAGCACCCTCACGAAATACAATAATTAATAAAATCGTGTAAAACCAAGCGGTCCAGTCAATCTCTTTCATATGATCTCTTACTCTCGTCTATCTGAATGATGGTTGATCGCAATTATAGTGGTGGATGCTGTATCTCAAACTCTTCCAAAGTGCGCTGGAATAAGGATGCTTTCTTTCCTAAAATTTCGTCTAAAGGCAAATGTGCTTGTTTAATCAGTTGCTCCAATTTTTGTGGCGCAATACGGATTGATAAATGCAAATCACCATGATCATCATGATATTCAGACTGAATAACGTTGAGGCTATATAACTGAGTACGTAGTTTGCCATAAGCAGGTTTAAGAACTAAATCGAATTGTTGTAATTGTCCCATTAAGCATTGTTGTACGGCTTGGCTGAGTAACGCTAATCCTTGACCAGAATGAGCTGACAAATACACACGATCTGGAAGGTCAGGCGCTTTATAGAGGATTTTTGCAGTATCTCCGCTGAGGTCAATTTTATTATAAACATGCAAGATTGGTGCGTCTGCTCCAATTTCTTTCAGAACAGATTCTACAGCTTCGATCTGCTCAGACATATTGGCGCTGCTACTATCAATCACATGTAACAGTAAGGTTGCTTCTAATGTTTCTTCTAATGTTGCTTTAAATGATTCAACTAAATCATGTTGTAAATTTCTGACAAATCCAACGGTATCTGCGATCACAACAGCACCGATGCCATCCCAATCGAGACGACGTAAAGTCGGATCTAGGGTTGCGAAAAGTTGGTCTGCGGCATAGACATCGCTTTTTGCTAAAATATTAAATAAAGTTGATTTTCCTGCATTGGTATAGCCCACTAGAGAAATCGTGGGGATTGCTGCTTTTTGACGTGCAGCACGACCTTGTGAACGGGTTTGTTGTACTTTAACCAGTTTATCTTTGAGCTGCGTAATACGGACTCGGATGAGTCGACGGTCTGTTTCCAATTGTGATTCGCCTGGACCACGTAGACCGATACCACCTTTTTGTTGTTCTAGATTGCCAGTAAAACCACGAATCAGACGGGTCGATAAATGTTTGAGTTGAGCTAGTTCAACTTGTAATTTACCTTCATGGGTACGGGCACGTAATGCGAAGATATCCAAAATCAAGCCTGTACGGTCAATGACACGGCATTTCAGGATGCGTTCTAAATTGCGTTCTTGAGCAGGGGATAATGCATGGTCAAAAATAACTAATTCTGCTTCGAGGCTTTGGACTAATTCTGCGATTTCATCGACTTTGCCAGAACCAATAAAGAATTTTGGATCGGGTCTATTTCGTTGTACAGAAATGTGTTCTAGGATGTCAGCACCTGCGGATTGAGCGAGTAATCGAAATTCTTCGCCATCAAGATCATCAAGCAATTGGACAGATACACTTACCAAAATTGCACGTTCACCGCCTTGATGTTGCTCTAAATATTCCACGCTGTTGTCATACCTTTGACATTAAAGTCCTATTCTAAGATAAACTGAAAGCAAAGGGCAAAGTCTTCGTTGATTTATATTGTATTGCGATAGATAAGTTCAATAAAAGCAATAAGACTTCCCATATATAAGATAGACCAACCAAAAATCATTTTTAAAGCATAGCCATAAGGTATTGTGTTTTGTTGCTCAGTTGTTTTGATGGGTTGATTCATTTGATGCTCTGATAATCTATAAATTCGATTAACTTAAAATAATTGATCTGGTCGATCATTTGAAATTGAAAAAAATTATGCTGACATTCGGTTTTTATTATCAAGCGAACTTTTATAAGTGGATATTGGCGTGATATAACTGGATCAATCCGATGTATATATGTTCAGTTTTGACTGACTCTATGGTTTTAATGATTTTATGACTCAAGATGCAACAGTAGAAAAAGACAACTCCCCATTAAGTTTATTCTCAAAATTTAATTTATATAGTAGAAAGTTGGCTTCAGGCTTAGAAACCATTGGTGAAGGCTTTTATCTTATTTATCGCCATGGTTTATATAAAGATCCGAATAATCCCGTAAATACGCGCTATGTACAATATTTCTGCCGCCGTTTGTGTGAAGTCTTTAATATTGATGTACACGTGCATGGTGTTATTCCGCGCGAACCTGCGTTATGGGTGAGCAATCATATTTCATGGTTAGATGTTGCTGTACTGGGTTCGGGTGCTCGAGTTTTCTTTTTGGCCAAAGCTGAAGTGGAAAAATGGCCAATTCTGGGCAATATTGCCAAGGGTGGCGGAACTTTATTTATCAAGCGTGGCTCGGGTGATTCACTGCGGATTCGAGAACAGATTACCGAGTTTTTAAAACAAGACATTCCCGTGCTCTTTTTCCCCGAAGCAACCACAACCGATGGTCGGAACGTCAAAAAAGTACATGGGCGATTATTAGGGGCGGCAATAGAGGCACAACGACCTGTGCAAATCTGTGTGATTTGCTATGAAAATCAACACGGGGAACTAGATTTAGTTGCGCCATTTATTGGTAGTATGTCTTTTGTGGAACATGTACAACGTGTTTTGGAAATGCCGAGAGTGACAGCACATTTGTTGACGCTTCCCGCGATTCCTGTAGAGGGACATACCGTAGAAACGCTAACAAAAGAAGTGGATCTACGGATGCGTGAAGGTTTAAAGCAATTGCAACAGAAAGTGCTCACAACACTTCCGCAAGATCAATAAACTACATAAAACCTTCGATTGGTAGCCATGAAACTATTTTCATTCCTGCTTTTTGCCACCATTTCATTTTAGGCTCTTTGGTGTAAATTTTAGGTCCTTGTGGAGTTTGGCGATGCCAAGTAATTTTGTTGTTAGCATCTAAGACCAATTTATATGCAAATTTAGTTAAGTTTTGGTCCATGGTGGCATGCACTTCTTTTGCTAGGGCAGGACTATTCAACAACACCCCAATTTCTGTATTTAAATAGGCAGAACGAGGGTCAAAGTTAAAAGAACCAATAAAAACTTGTTTGTCATCCAGTGCCATAAGCTTGGCATGTAAACTAGAACGACTTAAACCTTTGATACTGATTTTGGCTTTTTTAGCAAGTTCTTCAGTGCGTTTATCCAAATCACTTTTGTCTATGGCCGGTAGGAACTCATAAAGTTGCACCCCATTTTCAAGTAATTCCTGACGATATTTTCCATAAAAAGCATGTACCACAGCAACATCATTGGCTTTAAATGAATTGGTGAGCACTCTAACCTCTATACCATCTTGAGCCAAGTCGGTGAGTATTTTTGTGCCTTTCTTTTCTGGTACAAAATAAGCAGAAATTAAATCAATATTTTTTTCTGGCTGTTCCAAATGATTGAGTAACTGGAAGTTGAGATGTTCTTCTTTTTTTGCTTTTGCCTTGATTTTGTCAGGCGAGTCTTTAACGACTTCTGCCTTGACCCAATTAAGCGAAATCTCCTGCTTCATTAGTGCATGAATGGTTTGAGAGTGATTGGTGATGTCTAAATAGTTTTGTACTGTGATCAGTTTGTAATGTTCATCAAGCTGATGTTTTAAGCTTTCATAATTCAGGCGGTGTGAACGTTGCTTAACAACTTCTCTCACATCATAGGCATATTCGTGCTTCCAGTAATCGTCGAAAGATTCTGAAATATCTTTTACCGCCGTACCAAATAACATGACATCAACATCTGAGAACTGATAATTTTCACTGACATTATAATATTGGTTGGTCATATTGCGCCCACCGATCAGAGCAATCTGATGATCTGCAATAAAACTTTTGTTATGCATCCGTCGATTGATACGCTTTAAGTCCAAGACCATATCAACAGCGCGGTATTTGCGGAAACGATAGGGATTAAATAATTTGACTTCAATATTCGGATGTTGCGCTAAAGCGAGGAAAATCCCTTCGGTCTTTTTTGCATTATTGTCATCAATTAATAGTCTTATTTTGACACCGCGATCTGCGGCACGAATCAATGCATGTAAGGCGAGCGCACCGACTTTATCATTGTCCCAAATATAATATTGTAGGTCTAAACTTTTCTCAGCTTTGTCAATTAAACTCAGACGTGCAGATAAGGCTTCTAATGGTTCAAATAAAACATGGTAGCCTGTGAGATCAGGATGCTGTTGTTGAAGGGGGCGAATGATTTGGGCTAATGAGCTCTGTGAGCTATCAATTTGTAATGTGGCTTGTGGCGCTGGTTGGATGGTATGTTTAGGTAGCGTGCTACAGCCTGTAGTAGTAAGTACAATGGTGCAATAAATCGCAAGCATGTTTTTATTGTAAGCGCTTGTGCTTATCTTTGTATGTTTGCGATTAAAATGAGAAAATTGCGCCATAATCGTTACTGATTAAATGTTGGGCTTGAGTATACCATTTCATCGAAAAAGATAAATATAAGATGCGATGGATGTCCCTAAAGTAAAGTGAAAGAGGACGTTAATGTCGAATTCAGATCCTATTATTATTGGTTTTTATCTTATTTTTGCCATTCTAGCGCTTTGGGCATTTATTGAGGCGTGGATCCATCAAGCACGTACAGAAACGATTCATCCTTTCAAAGCTTTTGTACATTTACTTGCTTTCTATCTCTCCTATTTACTGGTGCCGCTTTGGTTTTTTAGTCTTTATGCGGGTTGGTCTGGATATTACAACTTACATCAAGCTGCTTTCGTTTTTATACTCAGTAGTCTGTTGGTTTATGCTCGCTTTATTGAGCCACATCAAATTCATGTCAAATACCATCAATTTCGTTTAAATCCAAAACGTGAGTTCACGCAACCCATCAAGGTTGCATTGGTTGCTGATATGCATGTGGGATTGTTTTCAGGTCATGAGCGGCAATTAAAAAGTATTGTCAAAAAACTGAATAAAGCACAGCCAGACTTGGTCGTGGTGGCTGGTGATTGGACTTATGAGCCAGAAAATCGATTGGTTCAAGAACTTGAAGTTCTGAAGAAGCTAAAAATGCCTGTTTACTCTGTCCCTGGAAATCATGATGAACAATATCCAGGCCCGCCGATTCAAAGTCTGTTAAGTGAAGCATTGGCACAAAACAATGTCATTGATATTGAAAGTAAGATTGTTGATTTTGAAGAGTTTCGTTTGATTGGTGTTGGCGACTTGTGGGCAGGTAAGGCGAATATGCGCTTTATGCCAGATTTGCCTCAGGACAAACCATGGTTAATTTTATCGCATAATCCAGATACCGTTGATATGGTCCCAGAGTTGCCGATACGGCCATTGATGCTTTCTGGTCATACTCATGGCGGGCAAATCGAGTTGCCATGGATCACTAGTTATATTATGAAGAAAGTATCTATCCTTGGGCATAAAAAAGGTTTTTACTCACATGAACATGCCGATGTTTTTGTGACTGTAGGCACAGGAATGGTCGGAGTGCCATTCCGTTTCAGGGTTCCACCAACCATAGATATTATCGAATTGATTTAAATAAAAAAAGCCAACTGCAATTGAGTTGGCTTTTTTGAAATGGAGTTGATCATAGAACTAAGGAATAATGATCACAGCGACTCGACGATTGCTGGCACGGTTTTCCTCTGAGGTATTTGGTAAATAAGGCTGACTTGAGCCACGACCAATCACTGTTAAATTATTTTGTTTGAAGCCTTGATTGAGAAAGATCATCGAAACGCTTTGAGCACGTTCCTCAGAAAGTTTCTGATTATATTCTGCATTACCAACATCATCGGTATGACCCACAATTTTAAGTTTTTGCAGATTGTATTTATTTAACTGCTTCGCAAGGCGAGCAATCTCTTTCTCATGATTAGATTTGATGTCTGCTTTATTAAAATCAAAGAGTAAACGTTCAGGTAGACCTAGGCTCCAACCTTCGTCTGTTAAAACGAAACCTTCTTGTTTTAACATTTTGACCTGACGATACTTTAACGGCCCAAAACTCAAACAGCCAGCCAGTGTTAGGCAAAGTAATGCAATAAATGAAATTTTAAGGGTGTGAGTGCGCATAACATATCCTAAATTTCTGGTTTATAAAGAAACCAATGAGGGTTTAAGTTTTTAGCTTTATACATGGCTTGATCGGCTTGCATCACCAAATCTTCAGGATTCTCAGCAAACTGAGAAAAGGCGATTCCCAAACTAAAGCCAAAATGAATCGTTTGATCGTTAAAAATTAATGGTTCTTTGCAACTTGCAAGTAGATTTTCGGCAATGGCTTGTAAATGGTCAGCGTGGTGGATGGCATGCAAAATGATTGCAAATTCATCACCACCTAAGCGAGCAATAAAATCTTCTTGGCGAACAGATTGTTGCAAGCGTAAAGCCATTTCGGCTAAAACTGCATCTCCTGCTAAATGGCCATATTGATCATTAATAATTTTAAACTTGTTATTGTCTAAAAATAACAGTGCAGAGTTATGACGGTATTGCGGGTTTTCAAAAATATTGAACAATTCTTGATAGAAATAATTGCGGTTTGGTAGACCAGTTAGTTGATCATGATGTGCTTGGAATGAAAGCTGGCGATTCTCCTTCTGTAAATGTGTATGCCAAATTTGAATTTCCTCTAAGAGTTCGTTAAATACCGTATTTAAATTTTGAAACTCTCTAATTGGATTGTTCGGGAAACGTAAATTATAAGCCTTTTGATCGCTCACCAATTGAGCAATATGCGTCAATGGTTTAATCGCTTGCATAATTTGACGATAGGTCAGATTGATCGACCACAACAATGCAATCACAATAAAAAGCATTGAAATTGCTAAACCAATGATGATTGTTTTTAGAAAATGTAAAATATTTTCAGAACTACCATATAGCACTAATTCACCAACTTGCTTTTTATGATGAACAATGTTGAGTTGGACTGGATCGTGTAAAAACCATTTATCTAATAAACTCTGTAGAAAAGGCGTGTGCACTATGGTTTTATGACTTTCGGCGAGTAATTGTTTTTGAGGATCGTAGACATGAATACTGCGAATTGCATGTCCCGTTGTATAGTCAGCTAAGATTTGGTCAATCGTCCCTTTATCTTTAAAGACAACAGCTGGTTGAATCCGCTCAAGCACCGTTTGGCTTAATAGTTGTAAATTCTGTTTTGCGTAAGTTTCCATGGTAAACATAGAAATCGTAGCAAAAGTAAATGAGCAAATAACAAAAGTAATCGCAAAAATTGTAAATTGGGATTTACGGAATAAAGCATGTAAAGAAGTGGATTGGTATAAACTTGAAATCACTCGGTTTACTCCGTGTTCTTTGCCAAGAGTAAAACTCGAGGATCAATATGAACTTTGGAATCACTCAAAGCATCCAAGTTAACCTTAAATGTTGAAAACGTTTTTTTATTATATAAACAAAAAATACTCCCAACCTCACAAGCTGGATTGTTGGTGCTTAATGACAGCAACGAGCGAGAAGGGTGTGATTGAATTAAATTATGCTGCTGTTGTGGGGATGTCGTAGAAAAGTACACGACATGGCAATCTGTTTTTACAAAGTCTCTCACGTTGATCGGTTGCACTTGATAATCATATGCAAGCTGTCGAATATTCACTTGAAATTGAGCTGCTGCTTCAGAATTGTCGATGACGCAGATTGTTGGGCGAGTTGTATTTGACCATTTACTATAACTTAATATTGATAAAGCTAACTCATAGAAGTTATGACTTGATGAGGCATAGGAAAACTGGCTCGTAGAAAATAAGACTACAAGCAATACATATTGCGTTTTTTTTAAAACAGACCGTATCTTCAATCAAAAAAGCCAAAAGTGTGAACCAATCAACATATTCTACTTGACTTAATTGTTTAAAAATAGTTCTTAATTACAAAGAAAAGGCATTAAAAGTAACTCATCAGTTCAAAAAACACCCACTCGTCACAATAAATCAAAAAAAGGGGTTGTGTGGTATTGGAAATGCTGTAGAATGCACATCCATCGGCGGTGATGCAGATAAAAACTTGTTGAGAAACAAGGATTTGGATTGAAAGGTTTGAATCTTAAGTTTTAGAATAAGTTTTAAAAATATCTAAATTGCCTGTTGACTTTTAAGAGATTGAGAGTAATATAGCCGACCTAGCTTGATGGTGACGAATCATCGAGAAGATCATTAAGAATTGAAGAAGAACAACTTGTGTGGATTTTTACTGGTTAATCGATCGAAATTATTTTCATTGATTAGATGGTAGAAATTACTCGAAGTTTATTTGAGAAATATTTGTCAGAAAATTGATGAGCCAAGATTGGTACCCTTTAAAGGTACTACTGATTTTAAACTGAAGAGTTTGATCATGGCTCAGATTGAACGCTGGCGGCAGGCTTAACACATGCAAGTCGAGCGGGGTGATGTAGCTTGCTACATTACCTAGCGGCGGACGGGTGAGTAATGCTTAGGAATCTGCCTATTAGTGGGGGACAACATTCCGAAAGGGATGCTAATACCGCATACGTCCTACGGGAGAAAGCAGGGGACCTTCGGGCCTTGCGCTAATAGATGAGCCTAAGTCGGATTAGCTAGTTGGTGGGGTAAAGGCCTACCAAGGCGACGATCTGTAGCGGGTCTGAGAGGATGATCCGCCACACTGGGACTGAGACACGGCCCAGACTCCTACGGGAGGCAGCAGTGGGG